>NZ_CP170551.1:0-2400000 GCF_042694625.1 Herbiconiux sp. UC225_62
GACCGGCCTGGAAGGGCGGATCGGGAAGATCCTGCAGCGCCTCGCTTCCCCGAGCCAGTCCTCGCCGAGCCAGGCGTCGCCGAGCCGAGCCGACTGAGCCCTAACCGTCCCGCAGGAACGGCTCCTGCCGATAACGCCCTTCCTCCAGCACCGCCACCGTCGACTCCGGCACCTCCACGTACGCCCCCGGCAGGTCGCTGAGCGGCTCCGACACGATCACGCGCGCCCCGTCGCCGTACCGCTTCAGCCGGTCGATGTCGGGGTAGGTCTGCCGCAACGCGCCGAGGTCTTCGGAGTAGAAGAGAGTGCGCGATCGATGCTCGCTCGAGTAGCGGAACGCCCAGATCGTCATCCCGTCGGTGACCGCGAAGGTGCCCTGCACCGGATGCGGCACACTCAGTGCCTGGCCGATCCGCTCCACCTCGCGGATCGCCTTCGCCATCGCCCCGATCGGATCGACCGCGAGCCCGAAGGTCACCGCCAGGTAGAAGAGCGCCTCCGAATCGGTGGTGCCCCGGATCGAGGCGAACAGCGCCGGCTCCACCTGGAGCAGGATGTCGCGCTTCATCAGGCTGAACCGGCGCAGCACCCCGTTGTGCATGAACAGCCAGTTCTGGTGGCGGAACGGATGGCAGTTGGTCTGCTGCACCGGCGGCCCGCTGGCCGCGCGCACGTGCGCGAAGAACAGCGGGCTCTCGATCGCCTGCGTCAGTTCCCGCAGATTCTCGTCGTACCAGGCGGGCTCGATGCTGCGGAAGAGCGCCGGCGTCTTGCCCGGCGCTGTGCCCGCGAGGTACCAGCCCATCCCGAACCCGTCGCCGTTCACCGTCTCCTGCCCGAGCGGTGAGTGCAGCGACTGCGCCACGAGCGAGTGCGGCGTGTCGAGAAGGAGGGCCGACGGATGCAGCGCCGGTCCCGCGTAAGCCACCCACCGACACATCCGCGTACCTCCCGACTCCCCGGTTCCGACCCTACGCGCGCTCGCCCCGCGCATCCACCCGTCCGGACCTCGCATCGCGCGCAGACGTACGCTCTCGACCCCGGCAGACGTCTCCGGGGTCAGCGCCCGAGGTACTGGTGCACGGAGGAGATCACCACCGACCCCTCGCCCACGGCCGAGGCGACCCGTTTGACCGACCCGCGGCGCACGTCGCCCACGGCGTAGAACCCGGGCACCGACGACTCGAGCGGCGCGGGCGGCTCCTCGTGCGGCCAGGCCCGGCGCCCGCCTTCGGTCACCACGTCGTGTCCGGTGATCACCGACCCCCATTTGTCGCGCAGGATGTCGGGCGGCAGCCACGCGGTGTGCGGGCGCGCGCCGATGGTGATGAACAACGCCTGGCACGGCACGATCCGCTCCTCGCCCGTGCCGGCATGGGCCAGCACGACGCGTTCGAGCAGCGGCGGGGCGGGTGGAGACGCCGCTTCGGCTCCCACCACCCGCGCCTCCGTGACGATCGCGACTCCTGCAGCGGCGAGCTCGTCGATCAGGTACTGCGACATGCTCTCCGCCAGCGCGGTCCCGCGGATCACGAGGGAGACGGATGCGGCGTAGCGGCTGAGGTGCAGAGCCGCCTGCCCGGCCGAGTTGCCGCCGCCGACGACGATCACCGCCTTGCCCTCCTGGGCTCGGGCCTCGACCGAGGTGGCGCCGTAGAACACCGACACCCCCACGAAGGGTTCGAGCCCGGGCACCGCCAGCCGCCGGTACGACACCCCGGACGCCAGCACGACGGCACCCGCCCGCACCTCCGCGGTCCCGTGGTTCCCGTCGGTCGCGACGCCCGCCGCCGCTCCCCCGTCGACCTCGATCGCGAAGCCACCGTCTGCCTCGAGCCGCAGGCCCGTCGCCCGTCGGGCGTGCGCGAAACGCGCCCCGAAGGCCCAGGCCTGCTGGTAGGAGCGCTGCGCGAGATCGGCGCCCGAGGTTCCCCGCGGGAAGCCCAGGTAATTGCGGATGAGGGAACTCGACCCCGCCTGCCCGCCGATCGACTCGGCTTCGAGCACCAGCGTGCGCAGACCCTCGGATGCCGCGTAGACCGCCGCGGCGAGACCCGCCGGTCCGGCGCCCACGATCACGAGGTCGACCGGGTCGCCCGGCAGCGAGGTCGTGAGGCCGTACGCGGCGGCGAGCGCGGTGTCGTCGGGGTCGTGCAGGATGCGGCCGTCCGGAACCCGCACCAGCGGAGCCCCCGTGTACTCCTCCCCCGACGTCCTGAGCAGCGCCTGCGCCTCCTCCGATCCGGGCGCCACCGCGTCCACCCCCACGCCGCCCCGGGTGAGCAGGATGCGCAGGGCGTGCGTGCGCGGAATCGCCGGATCACCGATCACCGTGAACCCGGTGCGTGCTCGTCCCGACGCGCGTTCCCAGTCGTGCAGGAGATCGGTGACGGCGCGGTGGAACGACTCGTCCGGCTCGCGAGCGGGCACCACGAGGTAGTAGTCGACGAGGATGCGCGCCATCAGCTCCGACACGGTGCGAGCGGTCTCGGGGTGGGCCCAGGAACCCCAGTCGATGAGCACGCTGCGGCGTACGTCGGGGTAGAGCTCGCGCGACCAGGCGAACAGCGGGTGCACGGGGGCGAGGTCGTCTGAGTGGTCGTCCGTCGGGCTCCCCGTCGCCGTGCCGCCTGGCGCACGGTGCACCCCTTCACCGTCCATGAGCGCCCCGTCGCCGGTGGCGGCCCGGGCGATCACCAGGGCGAGTTCGCGGCCGGCGTTCCGCAACGCAGCGAGCCGGCTCCGGGCATCCGTCTCGTCCGCCGCGGGCAGCACCTCGTAGTCGCCGCCGTACCGGCGCCGGAGCTGACGCACCACGGACTCGCGCGCGGGAGCATCCGGAACGCACACCAGGATGGCCGCCCGTTCGTCCGGCATCGCGATCCACTCCTTCCGAACCGCTCGATTGGCCGCGATGGTACTCGCCGCGCGGACTCGTGACCAGAGTGGCGCCCGGCCCGGCCGGGGTCGCGCGGGTAGCCTCGGTGCATGGCGACGCACCGAATCGTGATCGAGCTGGAAGTCGACGTCGAGAACGAGGACGCGTTCAAGGACGCGCAGATCGTCGACATGGATCCGCGGGCCATGGCGCTGTCCGATTCCGACGACGAATCGGTCACACGCATGGTGACGGCGGCGGTGCTCTTCGACACGCACTGGCGGCGCCGCGGACTCAATCCACAGTTGCGGTCGAGTGGATGGCGCGTGCGCGATGCCGCGGGCGGTTACCTCGAGCACGTGTTGCCTGCCGAGCCCGCTGAGCCCGCCGGACCGGCCGATTCCGCGGGACCGACCGACCCGTCCGGTCCGGCCGATCCCGCCGGCCCGGCCGATTCCGACCCGTCGCGGTAGAGTCACGACATGAGCGACCTCGACACCTACGTGGCCCACCTTCTCGCCGACGAACCCTCCGGTATGAAAGCCGCCACGCTCACCGTCCCGACCGACGAGGACGGCAAGGCCCACGAACGGCTCGCCATGCGCAACAGCGACGAGATGTACGACGTCTGGAAGACCGAGTCGGTGAAGATCGAGGGCGGAAGCTGCGACTACGAACTGCTCGAGCACAACATGCCCGACCCGGGCGAAGCGTTCCTCGTCGCCGTCGCCTGAGCCCGGTCGAGGTCCCGGTCCCGGCCTACTCCGGCCGGCGCGTCGCGAGCCGCAGTTGCAAGAAGCGGAAGATCTGATCCGATCCGGTGACCCGTCCGTACTCGTCGGTCACGCCCGCCACGAACTCGTCTCGCCGTTCCTCCGGCAACCGATCGGTGAAGGTCGTGAAACCGAGGGCGCACCAGGCTCGGAACGCCGTCGCACTCCCGAAGTCCCAGGCGAGATCGCGCTCCGTAGTGTCCTCGACGACCAGCCCGGCCGACCCCGCGATGTCGCGCCACTCACCGCGTGTGCGGTGCACGTGCGGCGCGCTGAGGCCCGCGAACCACGGAGCCCACGCGGGCGAGGTCGCCACCGAGAAGGCGACGTCCTCGACTGAGGGACGCTCCCCTTCGGGCACGAACTGGCACACCACCGCGGCTCCGGGATGCACCGCCTCACGCAGGTGCGACAGCGCGCCCACCGAGTCGCTCACCCAGTGCAGGGCGTTCACCGAGACGGCCAGGTCGAACGGCCGGTCGGCGACGAAGGCGGTGACATCGCCGTCGATGAATTCGATCGACGGATGCGCCTCCTCGCGCGCCTTCCGGATCATCAGCGGCGAGGGGTCGAAGCCCACCACCTCGGCGACCTCCGGCCGGTCGGCGATGAGCCGGGTGACGTATCCGTCGCCGCATCCCGCATCGAGCACCCGGGCGGTCGGCGGCGGGTCGAGTTCCGCCACGAAACGGCGGCCGAGGTCGTGCTGCAGCGTGGCGATCTCGGCGTAGCGCTCGCCGTCCCAGTCGGTCATCCGGTCACTCCTCTGTCGAGTCCGCCACCGTCGCTCAGGCGAGGGGCCGCAGTTCGTCGGGCATCGGCCACGCGAGCTCGAACTCGCGCAGCGGCACGGTGATGTCGCCGTAGTCGTCCTTCTTCACCCGGATGCGGCGCGTGCTGACCTCGGTGATGCGCACCCGCAGCGAGGTCCCGTCGAGGTCGAGGAGGTAGGGGTCGGCGAGGTAGCGCAAGCCGAGCTCGTCGAGCAGCGCCTCGGCATCGAACCAGTCGATCGGACCGCTCACCTCGCGCCCGAGCAGGTCGATCACCACGAATCCGTCGCCCTCCGGCCGCATCCACCCCACCAGCTCGCCGTCGCCCCGCCGGTGCTCGATCCACCCGTCCCGTTCCACCCTTCGACGCTAACGGATCACCGCCGCCCGCGCCGAACATGTCGTGAACTCAGCCGAGGTGGCCGGAGAGCCGGCCATGGAGGAGGGAACTGCGATCGTCGAGGCCCGCGACCGAAGCCGTGATGCCGTGCTGCCGATACTTCGTCACCACGGAGTCGAGGGCGGCGACGCTCGAGGCGTCCCAGATCTGCGAGTCGCTGAAGTCGATGACCACCGCCGGCGGGTCGGCGGCGTAGGAGAAGCGCTCCACGAGGTCGTTACTGCTTCCGAAGAAGAGCGGCCCGTGCACGGAGTAGCGAGCCACAGCGTCGCTGCCGTCTCCCGACACCTCCCGGGTCACGCTGATGACGTGCGCCACCCGCCGCGCGAACAGCACCATCGCCAGTACGACACCGACGAGCACCCCGATCGCGAGATTTCCGGTCGCCACGACGACCACGATGGTCACGGCCATCACCAGAGTCTCCGGCACCGGCATCCGGCGCACCGTCGAGGGCCGCACGCTGTGCCAGTCGACCGTCGTGATCGCCACGATCATCATCACCGCTGCCAGCGCCACCATCGGGATCTGCGCCATCACGTCGGAGAGCAGCGTCACCATGGCCAGCAGCACGAGCCCCGCCACGAAGGTGGAGATGCGGGTGCGAGCCCTCGCCATCTTCACGTTGACGATCGTCTGGCCGATCATCGCGCATCCGGCGATCCCGCCATAAAAGCCCGCCAGGATGTTCGCCACTCCGAGAGCCCAGGACTCGCGGTTCTTGTGCGAGCGGGTGTCGGTGATGTCGTCGACGAGCTTCGCGGTCAGCAGCGTCTCCATCAGGCCCACGAAGGCGACACTGAGAGCGGTGGGCCAGATGAGGCCGAGGGTGTCGAGGTTCAACGGCACGAGGAACGGCGTGATGCCGGGCAGCGCTCCCCCGATGGCGCCCTCGTCGCCCACGTTCGGCACGTTCAGGTGCGCGATCATCACGATGGCGGTGACCACCACGATCGCCACAAGCGGCGCCGGGACCGCCTTCGTGAACCGGGGCAGCACCAGGATGGTCAGGACGGTCAGCGCGAACAGCGGGTAGACCAGCCACGGCACGTCGATCAGGTGCGGCACCTGGGCCACGAAGATGAGGATGCCGAGCGCGTTGACGAATCCGATCATCACGCTGCGCGGGATGAAGCGGGCGAGTCGCGCGAAGCCCAACAGCCCGAAGGCGATCTGCACGATGCCGGCGAGGATGATCGCGGGCAGCAAGTATTCGACGCCCTGGTCTTTCACGAGCGGCGCGACGACCAGCGCCACTGATCCGGCAGCGGCGGCGACCATGGCCGGCCGACCGCCGAGCACCGACATGCTGAGCGCGAGAACGATGGAGGCGACGAGGCTGACTTTGGGGTCGACTCCGGCGATCACCGAGAAGGAGATGACCTCGGGGATGAGAGCGAGGGTGGTGACGATGCCCGCGAGCACCTCGCGGCTGAGCAGCACCGGCGAGCGCAGGGCGCCGAGAGTGGTGACCTCGGGGTTCGGGCCGGGCGCGCCGTTGTGCTGAGCGATCGTGGTCCCCGTCTGCCGTGATCCGAGCCCGGCACGCGCGCGGTGCCCGTGCGCGGCTGTGCCCGTCGATTCTACCGAGCGCCTCGGGCGTGAAATGTCTCATCGGGGCCGGACATGAGTCATCGTGGACTCTGTGAACAGCGCCGACCGGTTCGATCAGCACCTGCGCCTCGTGCTCGAACCCGTGCGTCGCTATCTCGCCCGGCGCACCGACCCGGCCACGGCCGACGACGTGCTGGGCGACACCCTGCTCGTGCTCTGGCGGCGGGCGTCCGACATCCCGGCGGACGAGGCGGATGCCGTGCCCTGGGCAATCGGGATCGCCCGATTCCAGCTCGCGAACGCCGAGCGGTCGGCGCGGCGGCAGCGGCGGTTGTTCGCGCGAATCGTCGCGGTGGACCGTCCGGAGGCGGTCGTCGATGCGCATCACGAGCAGGCGGGCGAGGGCCGAGGCGGCTGGGGTGGGGGCGGAGACGACGTCGAGCGTGTCCGGTCGGCTCTGACCGCGCTGCGGCCCGCGGACGCCGAGATCCTCCGGCTCGCGGTCTGGGAGGAGCTGGCTCTCCCGCAGATCGCGACCGTGCTCGACATCACGCCGAACGCGGCGAGCATCCGTTTGCATCGGGCCCGGAAGCGGCTGCGCGCGGAATTCGAGCGCCTCCGAAAGACCGCGGGCGCATCCGGACATGACGGGGTGAAGGAGGGAGACACCGTATGACGCACGACGACGACGCTCTGGAGCGACTGCTGCACCGCGCCGACCCGGCTCGGTCGATCGCCCCCCTCGATGCCGAGCAGATCACCCGCCTGAAGGAGACCACGATGAGTCGCGCAACCGACGAACGAACCCCGGAAACGCCCGCTCCCACGCCTCGCCGCTCCCGTCGGGGACTCGGCTGGGCGATCGCCTCCGTGGGCGCCGCCGCCGTGCTGGCCGTCGCCGGCGTCGCGGTCGCCGTGCAGCTGAGCGCGGGCCCCTCGCCGGTGACCGAGCTCGCGGCCGGCCCGGGCAACGGCGCCCAGATCGCCATGAAATGCGCCGAGATCACGCCCGACATGCTCGCGAGCTACGCGGATGTCGCGTTCGAGGCCACGGTCACCGGAATCTCCGACGACGGCACCGTCACCCTCTCGGTCACCGACCGCTACGCCGGGGAGATCACCGACGTCGTCGAGGTGCCACAGGGCGACGACGTGCTGCTCGACGGGATGCCGCTGCACTACGAGGAGGGCGGCGACTACCTCATCGCGGCGAGCGACGGCGCCATCCTCACCTGCGGCCAGAGCGGGCCGGCCACCCCCGAACTCGAGCAGCTCTACTCCGCCGCCTTCGGGCGCTGACCCGCGATCGAGTGGGCACGATTCGTCGCCGCCCCGCCGAGGACTGGACACGTCATGCCCACTCGATTCGCCGCTCCCGGCGCAGTAAGGTGACTGGCATGCCGGGCCCCGAGTTCCGCCCCGAACCGTTCACACTGCAGACGGATGCCGCTGCGCTCGACGACCTGCGCCGTCGCCTCCGCTCCACCCGCTGGCCGGATGCCCTCGACGAGGGCGGGTGGGCGCTGGGCACCGACGTCGCATACCTCCGCGAACTCGTGGAGTACTGGGCGAACGACTTCGACTGGGCGGCGCATGAGGAGGCGCTCAACCTCTTCCCGCACTTCCGGGCACCCCTCGGCGGAACGCCCACGGCGGCCGGCGAGCCCGGCGCACCGAGCGCGCTGGACATCCATTTCGTCCATGCCCGGGCCGCCGCCGGCTCGCGCCCACTCCCCCTCGTGCTCACCCACGGCTGGCCCGACTCGTTCTGGCGGTACACGAAGGTCATCCGCCTGCTCACCGACCCCGGGGCTCACGGCGGCGACCCGGCCGACGCCTTCGACGTGATCGTGCCCGACCTGCCCGGTTACGGATACTCCGAGCGGCCGACCGATCGCATCCCGAGCTCCCGCGACGTTGCCGCCCTCTGGGCCGAGCTGATGAGCGGTCTCGGCTACGAGCGGTTCGTGGCGGCCGGCGGTGACATGGGCAGCCACGTGAGTCGCTACCTCGCGCTCGATCAGCCCGAGCGGGTCATCGCCGTGCACCGAACGGATGCCGGCGTGCCGCGCCCGCTCGGCGACCCGGCCGCCCTCACCCCCGAAGAGCGGGAGTGGATCGACGAGGGTGCTCGCTGGCTCGCCGCGGAGGGCGCGTACGGCGCCATCCACCGTACGAAGCCGCAGACGGCCGCCGCCGGCCTCACCGACTCGCCCGCGGGACTCGCCTCCTGGATCGTCGAGAAGCTGCGCTCCTGGAGCGACTGCGGGCCGAGCGGTGACCTCGAGAGCGTCTACACGAAAGACGAGATCCTCACGAACATCACGATCTACTGGCTCACCGAGACCATCGGATCGTCCATGCGGATGTACCACGCGAACGCCGCGATCGCGCCCGAGCAGCTCGCCCGCCGCATCGAGGTGCCGAGCGGGTTCTCGCTGTTCCCGGGCGACATCCTGCGGCCGGCGCGCGCCTGGCTCGACCGGAGCGCGAACACCGTGTGGGTCGGTGAGCCGCCGCGTGGCGGCCACTTCGCGGCCTTCGAGGAGCCCGAGCTCTACGCCGAGGAGCTGCGCGCGTTCTTCCGCCCGTTCCGCGACTGAGGGCGAAGAGCCGCGGGGAGCTGCCGCACGTCGAGCAGGCTCGCATCGAGCAGGAATCGAGAAGCCTTGCCCGAGCGCCGTCGTTATCGTCGAGGACATGACGAACATCGACTCCATCACCCTCGACGTCGCCGACGTGGCGGCAGCTCAGATCTTCTACACCGCCCTGGGCCTCGGCGACCGCATCCAGGTGCGCCAGCTCGACAACGACGCTGCACCCACGTCGGGATTCCGTGGCTACACCCTGTCGGTCACGGTCTTCCAGCCGGCGACCGTGCGCGCCCTGGTCGACGCAGCGGTGGCCGCCGGCGCCACTCTTCTGAAGCCGGTAGCGAAGTCGCTCTGGGGCGTGGGCGGCGGCATCCAGGCTCCCGACGGCGCCGTCTGGACCATCGCCACCTCCGCCAAGAAGGACTCCGACCCCACCGACCGACGCATCGAGTCGGTCGTGCTGCTGATCGGCGCCGACGATGTCGCCGCCAGCAAGACGTTCTACGTCGAGCACGGACTCGCGGTGGGCAAGAGCATGGGCAAGTACGTCGAGTTCGCGATGCCCGCGAGCCCGGTGAAGCTGGGTCTCCTCGGCCGCAAGGCCCTGGCGAAGAACGCCGGGGTCGCGCCCGAGGGCAGCGGCGCGCACCGTCTCACGATCGTCGGCGACGCGGGCGCCTTCACCGACCCGGACGGTTTCACCTGGGAGGCCTCGGTCGCCGCCTCCACCTGACCTCAGCGCACCCGCGGGTCGTCCTCGTTCCATTTCTGCACCGACTGCAGCACCCAGAACACCACGAAGAGCGTCAGCGCGACGGCCTCGCCGAGGAACAGCGGCGACGGCGTGACCTCGAGCGCCAAGCCCGAGCCCACCACGACGATGAGCGCGAGCAGGTCGACGACGAGGGCGATCGCGACCACCCAATAGGCGACGCGAAGCGCCCGCGGGAACCGGCGCGTCGGGTGGTCGGCCGGCTCGAAGGCGTTGGCCACCGCCACCGCCGCGATCAGGCCGAAGAAGATGACGGATGCCGCCAGGTGCGTCGACACCAGGAAGGTCTCGCGGGCGGCGAGCCACGCCACGAGCACGCCGACCAGGACGACCAGGGCGACGAGGAACGACGGCACGAGGGAGCGCAGCACCGCACGACCCTCCCGCACCACCCGAACGGCCGCGACGACGATCGACACCACCAACACGGTGAACCCCACGACCAGGTACGTCCACACCCCGGTCTCGATGTCGGGCAGCGCCGAGTCGGGGATGCACGACTTCGCCGGGCCGCACACGGCTGCGCCGCCCGACACCCGATCGGAGGTGAGCAGCGTGGGAACCAGGGCGATCAGCGGAGCGAACAGGGCCGCGGCATCCAGCAGCCCCCGCTGGATTCCGCGGCCCGACAGCGCGAGCATGGCCAGCGCGGCCGCGATGAGGGCGCCGACGAGCACGTTGCGGGCCGAGGTGTAGTAGTACGCGCTGACGGAGACGAGGATGCCCACCTTCAGAGATGCGATCGCCACCGCGACCCCGATGATCACCACGGCGCCCGCGATGCCGAGCCGCAGGTTGCGGTACGTCAGCTGCAGCGTCGTGCTGGGTGCGGCGCCGGCAGTGCCACCGGCGCCCCCGGTAGCGCCACGGCCACCGGGCGCGCGCGTGGCCGTGCCGGGGGCCGCTCCGTCGACGGGCGGTCGGGCCGAAGAGTGGTGCGTGGCGGGCATCGACGTCCTTCCGTGCCGGGTGCGCCGCCTACGCGGCGCACATCGTTCCGAGGCCATTCGACCACCGCCCGGACGGCATCGCCGCACCGGCCCGCGGACTTGTCCCATCCTCGTCGCATCCGGGCCCCTCCACTGCCACGGTTGCACGCAAGTTTGGAGAACTCGGCCGCCTCAGGCGCTCTCGCGCACCACGAGCGAGGTCGGCACCGTGATGGTCGACGCCTCCTCGCCGCCGATCACCTCCATCAGCACCCGCACCATCTCGGTGCTGATGCGCGGGAACGGCTGCCGCACGGTCGTGAGGGCGGGCGTGGTGCGGGTGGCGAAGTCGTTGTCGTCGAATCCGGCGACGGCGACGTCGTCCGGCACCGCGCGACCGGCTGCCTGGAGCACCTCGAGCGCCCCCACCGCCATCGCGTCGTTCGCCGCGAACACTGCATCGAGCGACGGCGACTGCGCGAGAAGCCGGCGCATCGCCGCGGCCCCGCCCGCCACCGTGTAGTCGCCCTGCTCCACGAGCGCCGCGTCGAACCGTTCCCCGAGTACCCGCCGATACCCCTCCAGCCGGGCGATGCCGCCCGGAGTGTCGGGCGGCCCTGCGATCGTGGCGATGCGCTGCCTCCCCTGGGCGGCGAGGTACTCGACCACCGAGACCGCCCCGTGTCGGTCGTCGGCCGACACGCTGCCGATGCGACCTTCGAAGCCGCCCACCGGCATCCCGCACGCCACCAGCGGCACACCCGCGTCGGCGAGCTGCCGCACGAGCGGATTGCCGTTCGACGAGGTGAACGCCAACAGAACACCGTCGACGTGCCCGGCCGAGATGTACGACATGGCCCGCGCCTGCTCGGCGGCGTCACCGGCCATGATGAGCACGCTCGACACCCCGCGGGCGGCCAGAGCCTGCGTCGTTCCCCGCACGAGGGCGGCGAAGTTCGGGTCTTCGAACAGCACCTGCTGGGTCTCGGTGAGCAGGAAGGCGACCGAGTTCGACTTGCTCATGGCGAGGTTGCGAGCGTGCGGGTTGACCCGGTATCCGGTCGAGCGGATGGCGGCCTCCACCGCCGTGCGCGCCTCCGGACTCACCCAGTTCTTGCCGTTGAGCACCCGCGAGACGGTACCGCTCGACACCCCCGCCACCTCTGCGACGTCGCGGATGGTGGGCCGGCGGGCACGACCCGCGCCACCGACCCGAGCGGAACTGCTCATGCCTTCACGGCGCCCGCGCCCAGGTCGACCTTCCAGAACCGCTGCAGCACGAGGAACAGCGCCACGAGCGGAATGATCGACAGCAGCGCCCCGGTCACCACCAGCGAGTAGAGCGCGGGCACGCTCGACCCCTGGTTGAGCAGACCGTTGAGGCCGACCGTGATCGGGTAGAGCGAGTCGTTGCCGAGCATGATGTAGGGCAGCATGAAGTTGTTCCAGATGCCCACGAACTGGAACAGGAAGATCGTCACCAGCGCCGGGGACATCATCGGGATGGCGATGCGCCAGAAGATGCGGAAGTCGCCGGCCCCGTCGGTGCGGGCCGCCTCGATCACGTCGGTCGGCACCGAGGCCGAGGTGTAGATGCGGGCCAGGTAGATGCCGTACGGGCTCACGATCTGCGGCAGCAGCACGGCCCAGTAGGTGTTGGTGAGCCCGATCTGCGCGAGCATGAAGTACTGCGGGATGGCGAGGATGACGCCGGGCACCAGGACTCCGGCCAGCAGCACCGTGAACACCGCGGCCTTGCCCTTGAACTCGTATTTCGCCAGCGCGAAGCCGGCCAGGGCCGAGACCACGGTGGAGAGCAGCGCACCCACACCGGCGTAGAGGGCCGTGTTGAGCATCCACCGCCAGTAGAGACCGCCGCGGTACTGCGTGAGCTCGACGATGTTGTCCCAGAGGTGGGTGCTCGGCACGAAGGTGTTGGTGGTGAAAAGCTCGCCGCCGTCTTTCGTGCTGGCGAACACCACCCACACGATCGGCAGCAGGCAGTAGAGCGCACCGATCAGCAGCACCGCCGTGGAGAGGAAGCTCGCCCGCTCGCGGGCGGTCGCGGCGAGGGCGCGCGAGGAACGGGCAGGGACGCTGACGAGCGTGGCGGCCATCAGTTCTCACCTCCGAAGGCGCGGCGCTGAACGACGCGAAGGAACAGGAAGGACAGGGCGAAGATCGCGACCGCGATGATGATGCTGGTGGCGGATGCCGCGTACACGTCGTTGCGGGTGAAGGCGTCGCGGTACACCGTCATGAGCGGCGTGAAGGTGGAGGAGATCGAGTTGCTGAGCGGCTTCAGCGTCACCGGCTCCGAGAACACCTGCAACGTCGCGATGATCGAGAAGATGGCGGTCATGATCAACGACGGCATGATGATGGGGATCTTGATGCGCAGGGCGATCTGGATCTCGCTCGCCCCGTCGAGCTTCGCCGCCTCGTAGATGTCGGTGGGGATGGCCTTCAGCGAGGTGTACATCACCACCATGTTGAAGCCGACGCCGCCCCAGAGCGCGATGTTGGCGATGGCCACGATCACGGCGTCGCCCGAGAGCAGGTCGGGCAATTGGATGCCCACCGCGTCGGCCATGTCGAAGAACGGACTCACCGAGGGCAGGAAGAGGAAGCCCCAGAGCAGCGACGAGATGACCGCCGGCACCGCGTAGGGCAAGAAGATCGTGACCCGCGAGAAGCCGCGCGCCCGGGTGCGCTTCGAGTCGAGCAGCAACGCGAACAGGAGCGCGAGACCGAGCATGGTCGGGATGAGGATGAGGCCGTACACCGCCACCCGGGCGACGCTCGCCAGGAAGTCGGCGTCGGTGAGCGAGGCGACATAGTTCTCGAACCCGGCGAACACGGTGGATCGGGCACCCGAGCCGAGCCCCAACCCGTTCACCTGCGACTTCTGGAAGCTCAGCACGAGCGTGTAGACGATCGGCGCCGCGAAGAACAGCACGAACAGCACGATGGCGGGGATCAGCATCAGCCAGGGCGTCGCCAGACCACGGCGGGCTCCGGGCCGGCGAGCGGTGACGGTGGTCATGGGTCGGCTCCTCAGGAGAGTCAGGATGAACGGGAGGGAGAACGGATGCGAGGGGCCGGGCGAGCCCGGCCCCTCGACCCCTACTTCGTGGTGAAGCCGGAGTCTTCGAGATCGGCGAGCGTGACCTTCTGCATCTGCTCGACCGCGGCGAGGAAGTCGGCTTTCGACTTCGACTGCGCCGCCTTGCCGAACTCGTCGTTGAACGCGCTGTAGGCGACGTTCACGTTCGGTCCGTAGGTGAACGGGTTCACCGTGTCGGCGATCTCGGCAGCCGTCTCGTAGAAATCGGGCTGGTTGCTGAAGAACTCGAACGGCTTCGACAGCGCTTCGGCCGAGTCGGCGGTGTCGGCGGGGTAGAGGCCGCTCACGCTCACGAGCTGGTCCACGGCGTCCTTCGAGGTGTTGAGCCAGGTGGAGAACTCCACGGCCGCGTCGACGTTCTTCGACTGGGCCGAGACGGCGAGAGCCGAACCGCCCCAGTTGCCGGTGGCGGGAGCGGAGGCGTCCCACTGCGGCAGCGGCGCCATCCGCCACTTGCCGGCCGTGTCAGGCGCGTTGCCGGCGAGCACGCCGGGCGCCCAGACGGAACTGACCCAGCCGACCTGGCTGCCGTCGTTCAGCGCCGCGTTCCACTCCGGGGTGTACTGCGGCTTGTTGTCGATCACACCGGATTCGACGAGGCCGCCCCAGTAGTCGGCCACCTTCTTGACGGGATCGGAGTTGATGTCGACACCCCAGGCCCCGTTGTCCGACGACCACCAGGAGGCGCCTGCCTGCTGCGTGAGGCCCGCGAACTGACCGGGGTCGATCGACGAGAAGGTGCCGAGGTACTTGGTGGGGTCGGCGTCGTGGATGGTCTTGGCGACCTGCGCGTACTCGTCCCAGGTCGTGGGAACCGAGAGGCCCATCTGGTCGAAGATGTCCTCGCGGTAGTAGAACATCATCGGCCCGATGTCCTGCGGCAGGGCGTAGACGCCGTCGGTGCCGAGGGTGACCGACGACCAGACGCCGTCGCTGAACTTGCCCTCGACGTCGGAGCCCAGCTTGTCGGAGATGTCGATGATGGAGTCGGACGCCAGCAGGGTCGGGATCTTCTGGTACTCGGCCTGCATGAGGTCGGGCGCTCCGTTGCCGGCCTGGATGGCGGTGAGGAACTTCGTGACGGCGGGCTCGCCGGCATCCGTCTTGACGTAGGTGACGTGGATGTCGGGGTGCGACTCGTTCCAGGAGTCGACGATCTTCTCCATGTTCGGCGCCCAGCCCCAGTAGGTGAGTTCGACCGGGCCGTCGGAGCCGGAGGATGCCCCGGAGCATCCCGTGAGTGCGAGCGCGGTGACGGCGATCGTGGCCGCGATTCCCGCGCGGATTGTGCTGCGCATGTTCCTCCTCGTTGAGTGCCGGACGCGGATGCGCCGGAGAACTGTGGTGCTCGGGCCGCGGTGAATTCAGCGGCACGGCGAATGTAACCGGTTTTAGTCTCGATTGCAATTACGAGTCGAGTCCAGTTCTACGCGCTTGCAATTGCTAGCACTTTGCCTTCAAGATGACCTGTAACCGCAAACAGTCCATGTTCCAGGAGTAGCCCATGACGTCCCTTCCCGTTCGCGTCGACGACGACACGACCCCCGAGACGCGGGCCGGCGACGCTGCCGGGCGAGGCTGGATTCCCGGCACCTCGCGCATCGCTTTCGGTGGCGACTACAACCCCGAGCAGTGGCCCCGCGAGGTGTGGCTCGAGGATGTCGCGCTGATGCGCGAGATCGGTGTCGACCTGGTGTCGATCGGCATCTTCTCCTGGGCGCTGCTCGAACCCCGCGAGGGAGAGTTCGACTTCGGCTGGCTCGACGACGTGATCGAGCTGCTGCACGAGAACGGCATCGGCGTCGACCTCGGCACCCCCACCGCTTCGCCGCCGGCCTGGTTCTGGACGAAGTACCCCGAGGCTCGGCCCGTCACGCGCGACGGCATCCGGCTCGGCTTCGGATCGCGCGGGATGGCCAGCCCCAGCTCCCCCGAGTACGCGGCCGCTTGCGCGCGCATCGTGACCGCGCTCGGCGAGCGCTACGGCACGCATCCGGCCGTTCGGCTCTGGCACGTGCACAACGAGTACGGCGCGCCGATCTCGGAGAGCTACGACGACTACTCGGTGGCGGCGTTCCGCGAGTGGCTGCAGACGCGCTACGGTTCGCTCGAGGCGCTCAACACGGCCTGGGGAACCACGTTCTGGGGGCAGCGTTACCACGAGTGGAGTGAGATCGATGCTCCGCGTGCGGCCGCCACCTTCCTCAACCCGGCGCAGCGTCTCGACTTCGCGCGGTTCTCGAACGCGGCGGTGCTCGCGTGCTTCGTGCGCGAACGCGACATCCTGCACCGGCTCTCGCCCGGCATCCCGGTGACCACGAACTTCATGGCCACGAACTGCCCGTCGATGGACCTGTGGACCTGGGCGCGGGAGGTCGACATCGTCTCGAACGACCACTACCTCGTGGCAGAGCGCCCCGACAACCACGTGCTGCTGGCCATGGATGCCGACCTGGTGCGCTCGCTCGCCGGTGGCCGGCCGTGGCTGCTGATGGAGCACTCGACGTCGGCCGTGAACTGGCAGCCCCGCAATGTGCGTAAGCAGCCCGGCGAGCTGGTGCGCAACAGCATGCAGCACTTCGCACGGGGCGCCGACGGCATCCTGTTCTTCCAGTGGCGGGCCTCGCGCTTCGGCGCCGAGAAGTTCCACTCGGCGATGATTCCGCACGCCGGCCCCGACTCGCGGCTCTTTCGCGAGCTGGCCGAGCTGGGCAGCACCCTCGACGGGGTGGCCGATGCGCTCGGCAGCACCGTGCAGGCCCGGGTCGCGATCCTCTGGGACTGGGAGTCGTTCTGGGCGCAGGACAGCGAGATGCTGCCGAGCGTCGAGCTGAACCACCGCCGGCAGATCGAGACCTACTACTCGCGACTCTGGCACGACGGGGTGACGGTCGATTTCGCACACCCGTCGCACGATCTGTCGTCGTATTCGCTCGTGATCGCGCCGTCGCTGTACCTGCTGTCGACGGATGCCGCCGACGGCATACGACGGTACGTCGAGGCGGGAGGGGTGTTCGTGGCGGGCTACTTCTCCGGCATAGCCGACGAGACCGGCACCGTGCACGAGGGGCCGATGCCGGGCGCGCTACGCGATTTGCTCGGCGCCTCGGTGCAGGAGTTCGCCCCGCTGCACGACGGCGAGCGCGTGACGCTCTCGACCGGCGTGACCGGGTCGCGGTGGACCGACGAGCTGCGGCTCGAGGGAGCGGATGCCGTGGCGATCTACGAGACCGGCCCGGTCGCGGGCGGCGCCGCCGTCACACGCAACCGCGTGGGCCTGGGGAGCGCTTGGTACGTGTCGACCGACGTCGAGGTCGAGGACTTGCGCACGGTGCTCGGCGGCGCGTATGCCGACGCGGGCATCGTTCCGGTCGCGGCTGCACTCGACGGCGTGGAGGGCGTCATCCGCCGCGCCGACGACGCCCGCACCTTCACCACCTGGATCAACCACACCGACAGCGACGTCGTGCTGCCCTCGGGCGCTCGGCTCGCCGCCGGAGCGGTTCTCGTCGAGCGGGGTGAGGCGGCTTCTCCCGCGTGAGCGCTAGCGTTGGGGGCATGACAGATCTTCGCCAGACCCGCGCGTTCGGTCGCACCAGCTTCGAGGTGACCCCCCTCACCCTCGGCACCTCCTCGTGGGGGCAGCTGCGGCGCGGGGAGTCGGGCGACGAGCGCGACGCCCGCATCCTCGAGATCGCCGATGCGTTCTTCGCCGGAGCCCTCGACACGAACCTGCTCGACACCTCGAACATGTACGGGCCGACGGATGCAGGGCACCTGTCGGAGCTGTTCGTGGGCCGCGCGCTGGCGCAGGCCGGCGGTCCCGCGGGCGCGGCCCCGGGTCTCGTCATCCAGACCAAGCTCGACCGCGACACGGTCACCGACGACTTCAGCGGCGACCGGATGCGCCGCTCGCTCGAGGAGTCGCTGTCGCGGCTCGGTCTCGACCGCATCGACGTGCTCTACCTGCACGATCCCGAGGTCGTCGGCTTCGACGCGGTGATGGAGCCGGGTGGTGCGGTCGAAGCCCTGGTGGCGATGAAGGAGCAGGGTCTCGCGACCGCGATCGGTATCTCGGGCGGACCGGTGGACATGCTCCAGCGCTTCGTCGAGACCGACCTGTTCGACGCGCTCGTCACGCACAACCGCTTCACGCTTCTCGACCGCTCGGCCGGCCCGCTGCTCGACGCCGCCACCGCCCGCACCGTGGGCGTCTCGAACGCGGCGCCCTACGGCGGCGGAGTGCTGACCGGCGAGCCGTCGCTGGCCGGCCGCTACGGCTACCGCCCGATCAGTACCGAGCGGGCCGCGGCGTTGGCGCGCCTGCGCGAGATCAGCGAACGGCACGGCGTGGCGATGGGCGCCCTGGCGCTCGGCTTCAGTCTTCGCGACCCGCGGGTGCACACCACGATCGTCGGCACCTCGTCGCTCCCGCGGTGGACGCAGGCGGTCACGGATGCGACGGCTGCGGCCGCGGTTCCAGAAGAGGTCTGGGCCGAGGTGGCCGACCTGGCCGACGGACTCCGACCCCACGACGCCGAGTAGGGCGGCGCGTACCCTCTAGGCCGAGCCGCGCCGCACGAGCGAGGTGGGCAGCGTGATGCTGGCCGGCTCCTCCCCGCCGATGATGTCGGTGAGCAGCCGCACCATCTCGGTGCTGATGCGCTCGAAGGGCTGGTGCACGGTGGTGAGCTGCGGGTCGGTCTCGAGGGCGATGACGTTGTCGTCGAACCCGGCGACCGCCACCGTGCCGGGTACGTCGATGCCGGCTGCGTGCAGCGCGTCGAGGGCGCCCGCCGCCATCGCGTCGTTGGCGGCGAACACGGCGTCGAACGGCACGTCGCGAGCGAGGAGCTTTCGGGCCGCCGCCGCCCCACCGGCGCGGGAGTAGTCGCTCTCCACCACGAGACGGTCATCGACGGAACCGCCGAGCGCCTGTCGGTAGCCGTCGAGTCGACTGAATCCGCCGTAGAGGTCGAGCGGTCCGGTGATCGTGGCGATCCGTTGCCGCCCGGAGTCGCGCAGATACCGCACCATCGCGAGCGCCCCCGACCGGTCGTCGGCCGAGACGCTGCCGAGCCGGCCCTCGAAGCCGGTGGGCAGGCCGCACGCCACGATCGGCACGTGCGCCTGCAACAGTCCCTCGATCAGCGGGTCGCCGCTCGTCGACGAGAATCCGAGCAGCACGCCGTCGACGTGACCGGCGGTGATGTAGGCGAGCGCGCGCTCCTGTTCGGCGGCATCCCCGGCCATGATGAGCACGGAGTACATGTCGCGGGCGGCGAGCGCCTCGCTGGTGCCGCGCACGAGAGCGCCGAAGTTGGGGTCTTCGAACAGGACCTGCTGGGTCTCGGTGAGCAGGAACGCGACCGTGTTCGATTTGCTCATCGCGAGATTGCGGGCGTGCGGATTCACCCGGTAGCCGGTTCTCTTGATCGCGGCGTCGACGGCGGCGCGCGATTCCGGGCTCACCCAGTTCTTGCCGTTGAGCACGCGTGACACGGTGCCGCTCGACACGTTCGCGGCTGCGGCGACGTCACGGATCGTGGGTCGTCTCGGCTCGGGATCCATGGCGTCAGTGTAGCGAGGACCCGAGTTCCTCCACGCGACCATCGCGTGCACGGCGACGACCCGCCCGCGCTCCGTCGACATCACGGCCGGCATCCCGCCTGCGCGCCGCGATCAGCCGGCGGCCAGGCCGATGAGGATGGTCGCGGTCGCGAGAACGACGCACACGGGGATCATGACCCGACGCTCCGCCGGGCTGCGCGACACCGCATTCATCGCGATGCCGACCACGAAATAGGCGGCCAGCACCCAGGTGAGGACACGGACGACGACGACGTCGCCGCCGGGGATCGCGCCGCTGCGGCTGAGCAGGATGACCGCGAACGCCGCGTACAGTGCGATGGCGATGACGCTTCCGTTGCGGAGCCGTCGCGGCAGCACGCGGTGCCGACCGCCCCAGAGCAGGTCTCCGACCGGCCTGCCGGCGGCCCCGAGTCCTTGGAGGACCCCGAGCGCGAGCAGCGTTCCCAGCGCCACACAGGTTGCCGCGGTGATCATCGGTCGAGCTCTTCCGCGAGCTCATCCAGCCAGTGCCGGGCAAGGGTCAGGGTGCGCAGACCGTAGTCCAGCGTGGCGAGTTGATAGTGTGCCGCGGGCGAGGCCGTGGCCGATCCGGAGAGTCGACGCAGGTTGGCTTCGTCGACCTCCACACGATCTCGCACCGTCGCGACGACCGCCGCACGGTCGGAAGGATCGCTCAACTGCCCGAGGTAGAACACCCGGGCCAGCATGGTGCGTTCGGCGCCAGCGCCGGTGACCGGCGACAGCATCCATTCGCGCCACGCGGCACGCCCTGCCGGGGTGATGCTGTGCGCCTTCCGACCTCTCGACGAAGCCTGGTCACGACGCGACTCGATGAAGCCTTGGTCGTCGAGCACGGTGAGTGCCCGCTGGATGCTCCCCAGACTGGCGCTGTAGAACAACGACACGACATCGGCGAACCGGGAGCGCAGGTCATAGGAGGACAACGGACCTCCGAGCAACATGCTCAACACAACGAATTGCATCCGACCTCCATCTACCTAAGAGGTACATTACCGTCGCCGTCAGCCCAGGAACAATCGCGGCCCGCTCCGTAGTTCGCTCGCGTCGAAGGCGAACGCGGGGCGGGCGGCGTCGCCCACATGGATGCCGTACTCGTCGAGCCCGACGGGCACCCCTTCGATGACGATCGGGAATCCGCATCCGACGACCCCGTTGGCCGACATCACGTCGGACTGCCAGTCGCCCACCTGGATCTCTCCCGTGGCCAGCACGCCCGATGGCCCCAGCACCTGGGCCTCGCCGCCGACCGCGATGTCCTCGAATCCGGCCGGGGCGACGCAACTGGAGTCTCCGTCGTCCCACAGGCGCTGCTGACGCTCGGCGTCCTTCTCCGGGGTCATCTCGCGGTCGGTGATGAGCACGTAGCCGTAGACCGTGCGGGTCTCGGCATCAGCGCCCGCCGCTGCGGTCGACGTCGCCGGCTCCGCAGGCCCCGGCCCGGACGGGACGCCCGGCACCAGCGCGCACCCGCTCAGCACCCCGCTCATGATGCCCGCCACCACAACCGCCCCGCTCACGCGTCGCGCGATCGTCTTCATCCGTCCCTCATTCCCCCGTGGCCATCTGCCTCGTCGATCCTGCCAGATCCGCGGCCGACCGCACGCGCTAGCGCCGCCGGGCGGCCGCCGCGATGCCCGCGGCCCACCCCGGAGCGCGCCCGCCCGCCGGTGGCACCACCGCGGACGCATCGATCCCGGAGGTCTCCAGGAGCCACGAGATGAGGGAGTTCGAGTTCCACATGTCGCTGCCGAAAGCCGCGCGCCCCCAGACCGGAGTGGGGACATCCGGAACCCGCGCGATCAAGGCCCGCGCACCCGCCTCGCTCAGCGGAAACCGCACCACCCCGCCCAGCGCGAACCGTCGATCGGGAAGGATGCCGTCGGCCCAGCACCGCACCTCGTAGCGGAAGAAGCGAGAGCGCCCGAGCAAGCGCGACCCGACGGGCCCGGTCGCCACCACCCCGTGGTCGGCGCGCGGCCCGGACCACGCGGGCGCCATCTCGATGAGGTACCGTCCTCCGCCCTCGACGACGTCGAGCGCCGCGTGATAGAGGGCGCCCGGAGGTCGGTGCTCCCGCCAGGCGCGATACAGCTCCCACCAGTGGCTCGTGTGGATGACGAGATGTCCGCCGGCGCCGACCGGCAGCCACGAGAGACGTGCCGAAGCGCCGTCGCCCTCGGCCGCCCCCGCTTCCACGCCGGCCATCGGCTCAGCTCTCGGTGACCTGTCCGGCAGCGACCTGCCAGTGCCGGTCGAGCTTCACGGCTTGGAGCATCCGTCGGTCGTGCGTCACGAGCAGCAGCGTGCCGGTGTACGACTCGAGCGCTTCCTCCAACTGCTCGATGGCCACGAGGTCGAGGTGGTTCGTCGGCTCGTCGAGCACGAGCAGGTTGACACCGCGCGCCTGCAGCAGGGCGAGGCCGGCGCGGGTGCGCTCCCCCGGCGAGAGCTCGTCGACGGGACGGCCCACGTGATCGGCCTTCAGTCCGAACTTGGCGAGCAGCGTGCGTACCTCGGCAACCGGCCAGTCCGGAACCTGAGCCTCGAAACTGTCGGTGAGCGTCGCCGATCCGGCGAGCACGGCCCGCGCCTGATCGATCTCGCCGATGGCGACGGATGCTCCCACGCTCGCCATTCCCGACGTGGGCTCCACCCGCCCCAGCAACAGGCGCAGCAGCGTCGACTTCCCGGCGCCGTTGGGCCCGGTGATGCCGATCCGGTCGCCCGCATCCACCTGCAGGGACACCGGCCCCAGCGTGAACGACCCCTGCGTCACCACAGCGTTCGAAAGCGTGGACACGACCGACGACGACCGCGGCGCCGACCCGATGGTGAACTGGAGCTGCCACTCCTTGCGCGGCTCCTCCACCTCGTCGAGCCGCGCGATGCGGCTCTCCATCTGCCGCACCTTCTGCGCCTGCTTCTCGCTCGACTCGGCCGAGGCCTTGCGCCGGATCTTGTCGTTGTCGGGCGCCTTCTTCATGGCGTTGCGCACACCCTGGCTCGACCACTCGCGCTGGGTGCGCGCCCTGGCCACCAGGTCCTCCTTCTTCGAGGCGAACTCGTCGTACTCCTCGCGGGCGTGCCGCCGGGCGGTCTCGCGCTCCTCGAGGTAGGAGTCGTAGCCGCCCCCGTAGACCCGGTTGGCGCCTTGGGCGAGGTCGAGTTCGAGGACGCGGGTGACGCTGCGGGCCAGGAACTCCCGATCGTGACTCACCAGCACGACTCCCCCGCGCAAGCCGCGGATGAATCCCTCGAGCCGCTCGAGCCCGTCGAGGTCGAGGTCGTTCGTGGGCTCGTCGAGCAGCACGATGTCGAAGCGCGAGAGCAGCAGGGCGGCGAGGCCGACGCGTGCGGCCTGCCCGCCCGACAGCGAGGTCATCAGGGCATCGGATGCCACGCCCAGCCCGAGCTCGGCGAGCACCACGGGAAGGCGCTCCTCGAGGTCCGCCGCGCCACTGGCGAGCCAGCGGTCGAGCGCGGCCGAGTAGATGTCGGCGGGATCGGGGGCTCCCGCGGCCACGGGCTCAGTGTGGCCGAGAGCTTCGGCCGCGGCATCCATCTCCGCCGTCGCGAGCGCAGTGCCGGTGCGCCGACCCACGTACTCGGCCACCGTCTCACCGGGGACCCGCTCGTGCTCCTGCGGCAGCCAGCCGATGAACGCGTCGGCCGGCGCGAGATCGACGCGCCCCTCCATCGGGGCGTCGATGCCGGCCAGGATACGCAGCAGCGTCGACTTGCCCGCCCCGTTCGCCCCCACCACGCCCACCACGTCGCCGGGCGCGACCACGAGGTCGAGCCCGCTGAAGAGGATGCGGTAGTCGTGGCCCCCGGCCACGCCCTTGGCGACGAGTGTTGCAGTCATCCGTCAATGCTCTCGCACTTCACGCCCCGGGACGCGTCGGTCCGATGTGCTCAGCGCTCCGCCGGTCGGCGGAGGGGGCCGCGACGCGCGATGATCGCGAGCGAGCCGATGCCGATCATCGCCAGGAAGACGGCCAGTCCCAGCAGCACGAGGGCGAGGGAACCCTGAGTGGGCGCGCCCGAGAGCACTTCGACCACTGCCCCTGCGACCACGACGGAGATCCCCCCGATCGACACGAGGAAGGTCAGCAACAGCGAGCTCCCCTCACCGGCCTGCGAGGCGGGTAGCAACGATTGCGCCCCGATCTGGGACACTGCGTAACCCATGCCGCAGCAGAACCCGCTCACTCCGAGTGCCACCACGTACACCACCAGATTCGGCGAAACAGCCACCAGGGCGACGGACAGGGCCCCCACCACGAGCGATCCGCTCAGCACCGACGGCGCCCCGAAGCGAGAGGTGAGCCAGCCGGCGGCCGGACCACCGACCGCGAGGCCCACCGAGGCGAGCATGAAGACGATGCCGGCCAACGCAGCACTCAGGTGGTCGACCGACTGCAGCTGCAGCGTGGCGATGAACACCGACACGTTGAGTCCCAGGTTGAGAGCCGTGCCGGCGACCACCAAGAAGACGAAGGCCCCGTTTCCCAACAAGGCGGGGCGCACGAGCGGATTCGGGATGCGCAGGGCCCGCACCACGAACCAGGCAAGCAGGCTGATCCCGGCCACGAGCGGCGCCCAGGTGAGCGGAGCGGAGATGCCGAGGTTCGAGGTGTTGTCGATGCCGATGCTGGTGAACCCGAGCCCGGCCATCACGAGAGCCACACCGAGCCAGTCGATCGAGCGGAGGCTGCCGCGAGCACCCTCCCCGTACGACTCGGGCAGCCGGAGGGCTCCGAGCACCGCGATGAGCGCGATCGGCACATTGATGAAGAACACCCAGCGCCAACCGGCGGTGGAGGCAAGGATGCCGCCGACGACCGGTCCGAGGGCGGTGCCGGCGCCCGCGACGCCGAGCATGAGGCCCATGATCTTGGCGCGCTGACTCTCGAGCGTCGTGGCGCCCATCAGCGCAAAGGCGTTGGGCATGATGAGTCCGGCGCCGATGCCTTGAAGCACCCGGAACGCGATGAGGAGCGGTGCGTCGGACGTGAGTCCGCAGACCAGACTCGTGCCGCCGAAGACGATCAGGCCGATCACGAGGGCACGTCGGCGGCCGATCGTGTCGCCGATCTTGCCGGCGGGCACGAAGACGGCGCCGAGGCTCAGCAGGTACCCGCTGAGCAACCACTGGAGATCGGTGACCGGCACCCCGAGATCGCGCGAGATCGTGGGCAGGGCGAGGCTCAGCGAGAAGAAGTCGAGCTGCAACGCGAACAGCGCCAGTCCGACGGGCAGGTAGGGCAGTGCCGCTCGCGCGATACCCCCGCGCACCTGCTGCCCATCCGCCGCCGACCGCCCCGACATCGCACCCTCCCTGCGTACGCCTCCGATGTCTCACCTTACGATCGGTGACCGGAGCGCTCCAGCCCCTGTCCCACCCCACGAGAGCGACGGCGGAGGCGATTGTCAGCACCATACCGAACACCACGTCGTCCGCCCGCACCATCGTGCCGGCGATGAGCGACGCTCGAAAGGCGTTTGGCGCTTAAAGAAAACTCGGCCCCAGAGGGGCCGAGCGGTATCCCTCATTCATAGCACAATCAGTACGACGATCCCCCGCATATCCGGGAATGTCGTTCGCCCATCGAGGTCACCATTCGGCGGGTCGGGACAGCTTGCCGACGTTGGTCGGGAGCTGAGACGCCCTGACGTCGAGGTCCGTGAGTTGATGCCACCAGTGCCCGCCGACTCCATCGCTCGCATCGCCGTTGAGTCGACCGGCGGGGTATCCCTTGGTCGGATTGACCAGACCCACTGCAACGCGCTTGCGAGCCTCACGCACAGGAAATTCGAGGTCGCTGTCGTTGCTCACGACGACCACAGCATCGACCCTCTGCTCGAGCACATCGATGAGGAGATGCGAAGCGACATTGACATCGCTTCCCTTTTCTTCACGCCGCGCGACCGACGCCATGAATCGCGCGTCGGGCTGAGGCGCACCGGTTGAACTCTGAACCATGACGGGCCAGCGCGGGTGATGGATGTCTGGTCGGCCGCGAGCATCAGCCGTGGCCAACGGAGAGGTCGATACGCGCGTTACGTAGTTGCCGAGGGCGATCTCATCAATGGACCGGGCTGCGCGCAGAGCACGCAGGTACACGTCCTGATCCCGCTGCCCAGCGACGTTTCCTGCCCCGCTGATTCGCGCGGTGCAGTACACGAGCCTCGTCTCAATCGTGCCGCGCCACCCAGAATGCGAGTCGATCAGCCGCTCCGCCAGTCCACGAAGGTCCAACCACCGCCAGCCCGGCGTCGAACGCCCGCAGATCCCGCGCGCGCCGTAGTACAGGTTGAATCCATCGATGTAGACGCCGATCCGCATCCAACCAGGATAGGCGAGTAACTGAGCATACCTCGCTTCTGTTAGCCTCTTCGCCAGACATCTCATGCGGATCGGAGAACGGTTTGAGTCCATGGCCGTCGTGGTTGGGCACGCCGCCTGGATGGTGACGGCCGCCCCGAACAGAGGCGTCTGGGGGCCCTCTTCGCCCATTGACCAAAGCCGAGAAGTGGACGGTCACGCGAATGCGATTCAGCGATGACCGCAATCGTGTCTGGGAGACGGATGACCGTGCCGTGCTCCGAAGTCAGACCGACGGGTGACCGACGATCGGGGTTCAGCGCGCGCGACGTCCCGCGAACAGGGCGTGAAGGAGCGGGACGGCGGAGGCGATCATCAGTACTGTGCCGAAGACGACGTCGTCCGCTCGCACCACCGCACCGGCGACGAGCAACGCACCGAACAGCACCGCCGAGACGATCCGGCCCACCGACCGCTCGAGCCGCCCCACCCGCTTCTCCAGTTCGGGACTCCGGAAGCCGAGCGTTCCTTCGTCCGCGCGCGTGATGAGCGAGTCCAGCCGCTTCGGCAGCCCCCAGGCCAGTTGGAGGTTCGAGAGCGCCTGCGCCCCGACATCCTGCACCACGTTCCCCCGCTCCTCGCGGATCAACTGCTGCGCGTAGGGCTCGACCGAGTCCCAGAGGTTGAACGCCGGATCGAGCGCACTGCACACCCCCGACGTGAGCGACATCGCCCGGATGACGAGCAGGAAGTTCTCGGGCAGCTGGAACGGCAGCGACCGCACCACGTCGCCGAACTCCACCGCGAACTCCCGGAACTCGCGCGGGTCGACTTCGCGCAGCTCGGCGAACCCCATCCCGCCGAACCGGGCGAACAGGTGCGTCATCGCCCGCTCGAGCTCCGAGGTGTCGGCCGTCGGGAGCAGCACGCCCACCTCGCGTGCCGCCTCCACGAGCCCCTTGCCGTCTCGCGAGGCCGCCGCGATCAGCATCTTGCGGAGCCCGCTGCGCGTCGAGGCGCCGACCTCGCCCATCATGCCGAAGTCGATGAAGGTGAGCCTCCACGGGAGTCCGCCGGTCGACCCGTCGGCGGAGGCGGGCAGCGGTGTCACGAAGATGTTCCCCGGGTGCGGGTCGGCGTGGAAGAACCCGTCGGTGAAGAGCTGATCGAACATCACCGCGGCGAACACAGGTGCCACCGTGGCGGGGTCGATCCCCGCTGCCGTGAGGGCCGCGGCATCCGTGATCTTGATGGCGGTGACGTCTTCGAGGGTGAGCACCCGCCGGGTGGTGCGCTCCCAGACGATCTCGGGCACGCTCACGCGCGGGTCGTCGGCGAACTCCGCCGCGAACCGCACCGAGCTCCCCGCCTCGTGCAGGTAGTCGATCTCCTCGAGCGAGGTCACCGCGAACTCCTCGACGAGCGCCGGCGCGTCCACCCTCGAGTACACGAGCCGCACGTGGCTGAGCCAGCCGCCGACGCGGCGGAGAGCTGCGAGGTCGACTTCGACGATCGAGTCGATGCCGGGCCGTTGCACCTTGATGACCACTCCGCTCAGCCCGGTGTCCCGCGCGTCGAGCGGCGCGAGCCTGGCCCGGTGCGCCTGGCCGAGGGATGCCGCGGCCACCGGATTCTCATCGACCCACGAGAAGGCGCGAGACAGCGGCATGCCGAGTTCGGCTTCGGCGAGCTGCTTGATGAGCTCGAACGGCACGGCGGGCACTTCGTCCTGCAGTCCCTCGAGTTCCTTCGTGATCTCGGGCGGGAGTACGTCGAGCCGCGACGACATGAACTGCCCGACCTTGATCATCAGACCGCCGAGATCGACGGCGAGCACGTGGAAGCGTCGCGCGAAGCGCTGCATCCGTTTCGACCGGGTGCGTTCGGCGACCCGGGTGAGCCCGATGCGCGGCAGCAGCAACTCGTACCACCAGGTGACCGCGAGATTCCACGCCGCGAAGCGCAGGATGCGGCGGTACCGCGCGCGAGCGACCCGGGGATCGGGAACGGAGTCGCCCCGATCCGGACGGACGGATGTCACCCGGCTCAGTCCTGGGCGAGGATCGAGTACAGGCGGCGGCGCGCGTCCTCGAGCTCTTTGACGGCGGCCTTCACCTGGTCGGGAGTGCCGGTGCGGCCGACCTGGGCGGCGGCCTGCGCGAGCTCGAACCCGGCCTTGGGCAGGGCGCCGAAGTCCTTGTCGCCGGGCTTGCTGCCACTGCCGGTGCCCGCGCCCGTCGCGCCGTCGCCGTCGGATGCCCACGGTGCGGACACGCCCGAACTCGCGACCTCGGCGCGGCCGGCGTCGGTCAGCGCGAATGTCTTGCGCCCGTTCGACTCCTCGGCGGCGATGAGCCCTTCATCCGCCAGCAGCTGCAGCGTCGGGTATACCGATCCGGGGCTGGGCTTCCAGGCGCCGCCGCTGCGCTCCTCGATCTCGTGGATGATCTGGTAGCCGTGCATCGGCTGTTCGGCGAGCAGTGCGAGCACCGCCGCGCGCACGTCACCTCGGCCCATGCGGGAGCCGACGCGCTTCTCGAAGCGGGCCTTGAACTCCTCCATCGCCTGCCAGATGCCTTCGGCGTTGACGCCGGTGCCGAATCCGCCGGCGGGGAATGAGTTGCCCATGGTGACCTCCTGTGTGCGATCGCGAACGATACTCAACGATATGCCCGGCCGACTGTCGGCGATACCCGCGAGCAGAACCATGCAGCGGATCGTCAGGTCGAGCGATCACTCCGCCTCCGGAGGCGTGTTGAAGGCGTGCAGGAGGGTCGTGAACGCCTGCAGTCGCTCGAGCGGCCAGTCCCGTATCCGACCGGCGAAGGTCGTTCCGCGCAGGTCGAGGGCCTCGACGACCCGCTCCACACCCGCAGCGGTCAACGACACCGTCACAGCGCGCCGGTCATCGGGATGCCGCGAGCTCTCGACCAGCCCCAGCGCCTTCATCCGGCCGATCAGGCTGCTGGTGGAACTCCGGTCCATCGCGACCGCGTCGGCTAATGCGCTCGGCTGGGCTGGGCCGTAGGCGTAGAGCCAGCGGGCGAGGTGGAAGGCCGCCGGCTGGAGGTCGGGATGGAAGGCGGCTGCGGTCCGCTCGGTCAGCGCTCGCGATGCGCTGAGAAGGGCGTTGATCTCCACACCGAGGGCGAGTTCGGCCTGAGTGCACGCATCACGTTCCGCATTAATGGACATATCCCCATCAACTCCATATGATTGGCAAATCCCCACTATACAGACCTGTTTCCGAAACGGATGTCGCCCCATGCCTGCTCCCGCACACCCCACCATCGTGATCACCGGCGCCACCAGCGGCCTCGGGCGACTCGCCGCCCTCGAGTTCGCGAAGCAGGGCGCGCGCCTCGTCCTCACCGCCCGGAACTCCGGCCGCGCCGCCGAGACCCTTGCCGACATCCGGCTCGCCGCTCCGGGTGCGGAGGTCGATGTCGTCGACGTCGACCTCACGCGCCTGGCCGACGTCCGCCGCGCCGGCCGAGCGATCGCGGAGCGCCACCCCCGCATCGACGTGCTGGTCAACAACGCCGGAGTCCACGCCTTCGAGCAGCGCGTCACCGCGGAAGGACACCCGGAAATGATCGCGGTCAACTATCTCGCCCCGTGGGTGCTGACGCGCGAACTCCTCCCGTCGCTGATTGCGGCGGGGTCCGCGCGGGTCGTCAACGTCGGGTCGGAGGCATCCCGGCGGCACGGCGTTCTCGCCCTTCCGGCCGACCTCTCCGACACGGAGCCGTTCACCGCCCGCGGTTCATCCGTCCGCTACGGCAAAAGCAAGCTGCTCGACATCATGTTCACGCTCGAGCTCGCCCGCCGGCTCGAAGGGTCGGGAGTCACCGCCAACGTGATCGACCCCGGCTTCAACGTCACCGGCCTGGGCCGCGAGCTCGGCTTCGCCGCCCCGCTCGAGAAGCTGCTGACCCGATTGCACATCGGTGACCCGAGGCGAGGCGCCGGCCTCATCGTGAAACTCGCCACAGACCCGTCGTTCGCGGGACAGACCGGGGGCTACTACACGGTGAAGGGCACCCGACGCCTTGTGCCCGCCCATCCCGGCGACGACCCGGAGTGGCAGGCCCGGCTCTGGGCCGAGACCGAGCGCCTCCTCGACGCCGCCTGACTCCCGGCCGAGTCGCCCACGCCGAGTCACCCCGAGCGATCGCGGCCCGACGAGCGTAGGTGCTCCTGGGTCAGGGCCTCGACCTCTTCGTCGCTCAACTCGTCGATCGAGGCGGTCTCGCGGCGATCGTGCCGAGACCAGCGGATGAACAGGAGGATGAGGATCGGGATGTCGGCGACCTCGGCGATGAACCAGAGCAGGTCGCCCGAGAGCTGCTGGTCGCGGAGGGCGCTGGGGAACCATCCGGGTACCGTGCCGATCACGGGCGAGGCGTGGTCGAGGAGGGTGTCGCTGAGCCTCAGGACGATGCCGGGGATCGCATCGACGACGAGTTCGGCGAACGCCAGCAGGAACTCGGCGGCGATGAAGAGGCCCGTGCGCACGACCACCAGCTCGGTGAGCGGCAGCACCAGGAGGAGCCCCACCGCGGGCACGACGAGGCCGATCGCGTCCTCTGCGCCCGGAGATGCGCGGAAGATGCCGGCCAGGGGCGTGAGGAAGACCGAGAACGCCGCGAGCGCGAACACCGGCCCGAAGACCGCATTGCCCATGACGCCGATCACCTTGGAGGTAAGCAGGCGGTTCAAGAGATATCGGGCCCGGCCGGTCAACGCGCTCCGGAGCAGCTCGACGGGTTTGCCGGTGGCGAGCAGCGCGGGCACGGCGAAGAGCAGAAGAGCGATGCGGGTGGTGAACGCGAAACGGAGTTCGCTGCTGTAGACGCCGAGGAAGCCGAACTCGATCACGGCGTAGGAGCCGAGCCCCAGCACGATGAAGCCGAGCGTGGGTCGGATGCGCCAGCGGCCGCCGCGTCGGCGGATGAGAACGATGCAGAACGCGTAGCCGAGCGCCGCGAGCACGATCGCGGTGAGGGCGATCGGGCTCAGCTGCCACGTCGTGAGCACCGTGGCGATGTCGGGCGTGGGGACTCCTCGGGCTCGGTGCGGCGCAGCAGACGGGGTCGCGCCTCCGAGTGTTCCGCAGCAGTCTGTGCGTGCGCCGAACGCCACTGGCGCACAGGAATTCCGACCCGCGCGCGTCGTCAGCGGAGGAAGACGTCGTCGAGCGTCACGGTGCGCAGCCCTCGCTCGGCGAGGAGGGACTGCAGCTGCGGGAAGACGTTCGTGACCGGCAGGTAGTTGAGGTGCCCGATCACGATGTGCTGCGGCAGGAACCACTGCGTCGCGAAGTCGACCACCTGCTGCTCGGTGATGAGGCCGGAGTCCGAGAGCGAGCCGTACCAGAGCACCGGGCAGGTGTAGCCGATGCTCGCGGCGAGAGCGTCGACCCGGGCGTCGTGGTAGCCGTAGGGCGGCCGGAAGTACGGGCGCGCATCCACGCCGTAGGTGCTCCGGATGAAGTCGTGGTTGCGTTGCAGCTGGTCGAGCACCTCGGCATCGCTCAGCTTGGTGAGGTCGACGTGATCGAAGGTGTGGTTGCCGAGTTGGATCTGCCCGCTCTGAACGAGGGGGCGCAGGATGTCGGCATGCTGCGTCCACCCGGGATAGGTGCCGTTGAGGAAGAAGGTCAGCCGGGTGCCGGTGCGGCCGGCGAACTCGGTGTAGAGGCGGATGACGTCGGCGTTCGAGCCGTCGTCGACCGTCCAGGCGAGCAGATTGCCGGCCGCGCCGTCGCCCGGGAGGCCGGTGAGGGTGCCACCGGGGAGCGGGACCTTCTCGAGGGGCGGGGGCGGGGCAGGAGTCGGGGACGGAGTCGGACTCGGGGACGGAGCGGGCGTCGGAGCGGGCGTCGGAGCGGACGTCGGGGTGGGCGTCGGCGTCACCGTGGGTGTCACGACATCCGCGCTCGGCGTCGTCGTTCCCGGCGCCGACGCCATCGTGCGCGCCGGCGGCGCTGCCGCGCCGGAGATCGCCAGCACCGTCGACCCTCCGGCCACCACGCCGGCTCCCAGCAGCCCGAGGAACAGCCGCCGATCGAGGTGCACGGGAGCGATCCGCTCGCGTGCATGCCTGGGGGTCACCGTCGTCCTCTGTCCACGAGCGGCTCACCATGGCCGACGCTCTTCCGACGGTAGATGAGGCACTCTCATCCGCGCTACCGCCCGTTCGGGGGTTCTCGGCGCTCCCTCACGTCTTCTGCACGACGGGTGTCGACATAGGATCGTCAGGGTGACGGGGGACACGGAGAACGACGACGCGCGCATCCCCGACCCGCACCCGCAGCCCACTCCCCTGTGGGCGCTGCTCTCCCGCTGGCTGCTCGCGCTCGAGGCGTGGCTGCGCTCGCACGGCGGCGCACGACTGCGCGGAGCCCTCTGGGCGTTCTGGGGAGTCGTCGCCCTCGTCGGCGGCATCCTGCTCGTCGGGCCGGTGATAAATCCGCCGCTCTCGCTCGACGACATCACCGACTCCGCCTCGCGGGCCACCGACACCTGGATCGCCCGCGACTTCGCCGTCGACTACACGCTCGACCACACCCCTGACGGCCGCCTCGAGGCCGACGTGGTGGAGACGATCGGGGCCTTCTTCCCCGACGACGTCGACGAGAACGGCATCGTGCGGGTGCTGCCGACGCAGTACGAGGGGCATGCCCTGTCACCGTCGGGTGTCGAGGTGACCCTGGACGGCGAGCCCGCCGACCTCCAGCGCTCAGAGAGCACCGATCAGCTGACCCTGACGGCGCGAGCGCCGGGTGGCACCCGGCTCGACGGTGATCACGAGTTCGTCATCCGCTATCGCCTGCACGACCTCGCCTACGCCACGACCGACCAGGCGGGCAACGGCGACCCGGTCGACCTCCTCGCCTGGGACGTCTTCGGACCCTCTTGGCCGCAAGCCTTCTCGGGCCTCGAAGTGAGCGTCACCCTTCCCGACGACCTGAACGACGACCTCGTGCGGCAACCTCGCGGCTCTCTCGCGTGGACCCTCCTCTCGGCCGGCGACTGGATGGAACCCGAGGCAGACAGCCCTCCCGGGCAGGTGACCTACGGCTTCACCAACGACCAGAACATCCCGCCCCACGCGAACGCCCGCTTCACGATGGTGTTCGAATCCGGCACCTTCACGATGCCCCCGCCGACGCCGCTGTTCCTGCTGCAGTCGTTCGGGCCGCTGCTGCCGCTGGTGTTCCTGCTGCTCACGTTGCTCTTCGCTTTCGCCGCACGAGCGGTCGCCTGGAGCGACGAGCGTGGCCGCCCGTGGTACGTCGCGCAGTACGAGGCGCCGGACGGCGTGAGTCCGCGGCTGGCCGCGATGGTGCTGCGCGCCTGGCGGCCCTTGGAGCTCGCGACGGCGCTGGACGCGGTGCCGCCCGCGCGGTCCACCGCGCGCGGGACCGGGGGCTCGAAGTGGGCCCGTTTCACGCGACGGCGGCGACCGGCGCAGCCGAGCGCATCCGCAACACAGACGCGCGTCGATCGCCTGCACGCCGCCGCCAGGGCGGCTCGCCGCACGGGGCGCCTCGGCGACAGGGTCCGGGCAGGCCTGGCCTTCTGGCGCGCCCCCGAGCGCAACGCGCAGCGGACCGAGGGACTCCGCCGCATCCCGACCGGTTTCGTGCGCGACCTCTTCATCGCCGCGCCCCTCGCTCTTACGCTGTTGCAATGGGGGCTGGTGCGTCAGCTCTCGCACCAGGCCACGCTCGCGGTCGTGTGGTGGCCGGCCGCGTTCGTGCTCGCGTCATCCCTCGTGTCGATCGTCGTGCTGGCGATCGCGCTGTCGGCCCGTCCGCTCACCCGCGCGGGCGCCCTCGTGAAGCAGCACCTGCAGGGCATCGCGGTGTACGTGTCGCGCACCTCGTTCCTCGACCGCGCCACCGTCGACGATCCGCTCCTCCCCTATGCCGTGCTCACCGTCGCGCCTCGCGAGGCCGGCCGGCGCACGCTGGCGCTGCTCGAGACCTCGCTCGGCGATTCCCGGGCGTCGAAAGGATGGCGCACCCGCGACTTCCTCAGCACCCCGCGCATCCTCGTGCGCGTCGTGGCGGTCGTGCTGTTCGCGGCGGCGGTCACGACGGCGGCGGTGCTGCCGAATCCTTACCCGCGGTCGCCCGAGTACAGCTCGAGCTCGGGCGACCTGCCGGGCACCTACTGGAACAAGGTCGAGGGCTTCGATTCGGCGGCGGCGCTCTCGGTCGACGACGATCGGCAGGCCACCCTCACCGTGACCGAGCACCTGACGGTGGACTTCGGCGTGGAATCGAGCGCGCAGGTGCCGCAGTTCGCGCGCCAATGGCCGGCGGCACTCGACGGCCAGGATCTGGGCATCTCCGTCACCTCCGTGCGTCTCGACGGCGAGGATGCGCGGTACACCACGACGCGCGAGGGAGATTCCCTGCTGCTCACCACGGCCTTCGTGCAGGTGCTGAGCGGATCGCACGAGCTCGAGATCGCCTACACGGTGTCGTCGCCGGTGGTGGCGGCCGCGGCATCCAAAGCGTCGGCGGATTCGGGCAGGCCGGGCACGGTGGACCGGTTGCGCTGGGTTGCTCTGCTGGAGGGATGGGACGACTCGCCGCCGTGGGGCGACGACCCGGCCCCCGATCCGCTGACCGTGTCGATCACGGTGCCCTCCGATGTGGCGGCGTCGGCGGCGGCCGCCGGGTGGATCACGGTCGACACGGATTCGAGCGACACCGTGCGCCTCTGGGCGGACTCGGCGATCCCCTTCGGCTCCTACTCGGCGGCGACCGACCCGTCCGGCACCAGCGACGCGAGCAGCACCGCCGGCGGCACCACCACCTACCGCCTCGATCTGCGCGAGAGTGGGAACGGCTTCCCCTTCGACCTCACCGTCGACGACGTCGGTGCCGTGTTCGACTTCCCGGCCGGTACCTTCGCCGGACCGGATGCCTCGGCTCTCGCCCTGCACGACCTCCGCAGCGCCTTCCCTCTCGCCCTGGTCGTGGCGCTCGGTGCGCTGGCACTGGCGCTCGGCATCCTGAGCGCCCTGGGCGCCGCCCGTCGGGGTTCGCGCCGCGCCCCGCCCGGCTTCTTCCGCGACCTGATCTGGTGGCTCGGCACGGCCGCCGCGCTCTCCACGGTCTGGCTCTTCGTCTGGGCGACGTCCGACATGCCCGACGACTGGCCCGAGTTCCCGCCCCTCGGCCTCTCCGCCCTGGCGGCTCTCCTCGGAGGTGCGCTCTGCCTCACACTCACCCTGCGGTTGGCGGATGCGCGGAGGATGCCGCGGAAATAGGCTCGGGTCATGGTGAACGACGCGCAGAAAGAACGGATGACGTCGGGCAAGGGTTTCATCGCCGCCCTCGACCAGAGCGGCGGATCGACCCCGAAGGCCCTGAGCGCCTACGGCATCGAGCCGAGCGACTATTCCACCGAGGCCGAGATGTTCGATCTCATCCACGAGATGCGCACGCGCATCGTCACCTCGCCCGCGTTCGGGGGCGACCGGGTGCTCGCGGCCATCCTGTTCGAGGAGACCATGGACCGCGACTTCGGCGAGAAGCCGGCGGCCGACTACCTCTGGCACGACAAGGGCGTGGTGCCGTTCCTCAAGATCGACAAGGGACTCGCCGACGCCGCCGACGGGGTGCAGCGGATGAAGCCGATCCCCGACCTCGACGCGCTGCTCGAGAGCGCCGTGCAGCACGGCATCTTCGGCACGAAGGAGCGCTCGGTGATCGGCGAGGCGAACCCCGCCGGCATCGCCGCGATCGTGGAGCAGCAGTTCGAGCTGGCCGGCCGGGTGCTGTCGCACGGCCTGATCCCCATCCTGGAGCCCGAAGTCACGATCACGATCCCCGACAAGGCGGCCGCCGAGAGCATCCTGCTCGACGAGATCACCGGGCACCTCGCCTGCCTCCCTGAAGATCAGCACGTGATGGTGAAGCTCTCCCTGCCCACGGTGACGAACTTCTATCGCCCGCTCACCGAGCATCCGAGGGTGTTGCGCGTGGTGGCGCTCTCCGGCGGCTACTCCAGGGCCGAGGCCGACGCCCTCCTCGCCGAGGACATCGGTGAGATCGCCAGCTTCAGTCGCGCGCTCACCGAGGGCTTGTCCGTCCACCAATCCGACGCCGACTTCAACACCACCCTCGACCGCGCCATCCAATCCATCTACGACGCCTCCGTCTCCCCGTGAACGCGACCTTGATGACTCCGCATCGCGGGTGACCGGGCCAACGCTGTATAGTCATAGCTATACAAGGAGCCCCTCGTGTCAGACCTCATCCGCACTGCCAGAGCCCGCGCCGGCGCGTCGATCTACGACCTCGCCGCGCGTCTTGGCGTGACGGCGGGCGCGGTATCCCAACTCGAGCAGTCGGAACGGGCCGGCACGATCAAAGTGGCGTCGCTCCAACGTGCTCTGGAAGCGCTCGGCGAGCGTCTTCACGTCTCGGCGACCCCCGCGACCATGGCCGAGCGGCACCTGATGACCGCCCGCACGGCCGCGCAGGCCATCGATGCCGAAATCGAAGCGGGCGATCCTGCGGCCGCGCTCCGACTCACGGTCCAAGCGCTCGACCATTTCCGGCGCGCGGATTCCGAGAACGAGATCGCCGACTTCCTCAAGAAGCCGCCGACGATCCGGGACACGCGTTGGGACACTCTGTTCGCGACGGCAGTCGCCTGGGAGGCCGAGCGGCGCGGAATCATCGCTCCGCGATGGACGAGAAGGGCGGCGCTCGAGCACGAGTGGATGCCCGGACAGGACTCCGGGTACTCCGCACGCTACATCGACTTCGTCAAGAGCGACGCTGAGCCCGAATTCCTGCAACGAGGCATCGTGATCCGCGAGAAAGACCTCTCCGCCGCATGAGCGCGCCACGACTCTTCTCCGGCGACGAACTGCGCGAGCTCTTGAACGAACTCGGCGAGCGCATCCAACGGCGTGGAGAGAGCGTCGACGCGTACATCATCGGAGGAACGGCCATGGCGATCGGCCTAGGGTCTCGGCGCGCTACCGAAGACATCGACGGGCTGTTCCGCCCGTTCCAGGTGGTGGAAGAAGAAGCCGCCTCCATGGCAGTTGAGCGCGGGTTACCGCCGGGTTGGATCAACCAGAGCGCGTTCTCCTTTATGAGCTTCGAGAAAGTGGACACAGATGCTCGAGTGATCGAGATCGGCGGAATGCAGGTGCGCCTCGCCTCGCCTCGATTTCTGCTCGCGATGAAGATGGCTGCGGGGCGTCTGAAAGACCATGACGACATCGTCACGCTGATACGCCACCTCGGGATCGCTGACCCCGAGCAGATCGTGGACCTCGCGTTCGACGTCTTCGGAGAGGACGGCGTGACGCTCACCGACAGCCGCGAGAGCGTACTCCTCCAGGCCGCGGAGATGATCCGGCTCGCTTATTAGGAGCGTCACGCAGGGTCAGAGCTGGTCGGGGAGGCCCGCTCGGCGGAGGAAGGCGGCGCGGTCGGGGCTGAGTGGGAGCGGGCGTGTGGCGGTGTCGTCGGAGAGGTGAGCGGGGTCCGCATCCCAGTCGGCGTCGTCTCCGAAGAGTGCCGCGATCTCGGCCGCCGCGTCGCGCGACTCCCCGAAGTCGCGAGCATCGGTCCCGCCGCTCGAGTTCACAACGCTGAGCGGCTCCGTGACATCCCGCGCGTCCGAGAAACCGAACGGCCCGATCGCGCCGCGCGACGCAGCGACGCCGAGCGGCTCCGTGGCATCGCGCCGGTCGGCGAAGCCGAGCGATCTCGCCGCCTCCCGCAACCGCCCGAACCCACGCACCCCGCGCGCGTCGCCCGGGCCGGCTGCCGCTGCCGCCGGTGAGTCGGCCTCTGTCGACGCCGACGCCGACGCCGACGCGCCCGCCCCGGCTTCCGCCTCCTCGAGCGCCCGCTCCCACTCCTCCATCCGCCCCGCGGCCCGCGCCGCGGCATAGCCGCCCCAGACATCCAGGGCGCGCGAGATCACGGCCTCCTGCTGCTCCAGCACCGCCTTGTTGATCCGCTTGCCGAACTTCACCTGCCGAGCGGCCCGATCCTCGGCCACCGACACCTGCACGCCCGCCTCGACCTCGATGGCCCGTGCCCGCTCGGAGGCCCAGATCGCGCCGCCCGAGACCTCGCCGTCCTCCCGCAGGTCGACCAGACGGTCGTACGCCGTCGGCACGCCGAGGTTCGACAGCACCTTCACGATCACCGGCAGCAACTCGATGCAGATGAACAGCAGCGCGATCATGATGTGCGCCACGTTGAGGAGCGGATTCGCCTCCCCCAACCGGAACAACGCCTCCAGTCGCGACAGCAGCCCCGCGCTGTTGTCGACCGCACTGTCGTAGGCGGCCTGCTCGGAGGCGCGCTGCCCCTTCGCCGTGTCGAGGGTCGCCTGATCGTCGGCCAACTGCGCCTTCGCGGCGTCCAGGCGGCTCTGAGCGGATGCCTCGAGGTTCGTCGAAGCGGCCGTCTCCGCCGCCTGCTCCGCTGCTTTCGCGGCGTCGAGCCGGGTCTGCGCCGCCTGGACGGCCGCGAGCTTCGACGCCGTCACCGCCCCGTCGCCCCGGATGCCCGTGCCTCCGGTGCCATCGATCTCCGCCAAGTAGGCGGCTTGCGCCGAGTCGTACGCGGCCTGCGCCGCAGCGGTCGCGGCCACGGCCGCCGCGTAGTTCGGGTCGGATGACAGATCCGTCTGCAGCCCCTGGTCCACGATCGCCTGATTGGCGGCGATCGACTTCTCGAGATCCGGGATGGCCGCGAACCGCGGGTCGTTCGCCATCCGCTCCTCGAACGCCGCCTTGTCCTCGGCCTGCATCACCTGGATCTCCGAGTTGATCTCGGCGCTGAAGATCTGCAGCGTCAGCGGCGTCGAGATGACCGTCCCGATGATGAGCGCGAGCGCCACGCGCGGCAGCGCGAGGCCGATGTTGCGCGCCACCCCCTTCTGCTTCGCCATCCCGATGATCAGCAGCCGGTCGAGGTTCAGGATGATGACGCCCCAGAAGATCCCCACCAGAACCGCCACCGCGATGGGCGCCCCCACCGCCATCTTCAGGGCGAACGCCGCCGACACCGCCGACAGGAACGCCGTGCTGAGGATGACCCCACCCATCGCGACGAAGCGCGCGCGGTCCCCCGGCGCATCCTGCAGCACGTCGAGACGGGCACCACCCAGCCAGGCCATGACGTTGGACACGGGGTTGGAGTTGTAGCGACGAGCCATTCAGCGGCGACCTTTCGGGAGGTTGACGTCGGCCGGACCGGCGGATGCGCACTCGAACGCGCCCGCACGGACAGACACGAGGAGCGAAGCTACCCCATGAGAATCTGCGTTCCCTGGCACGCGTCTGAGTCCCGCGACCCTGACCGGGCGACCACGTGCCCCTTCGCTCAGCGGGGCCCGGAGGACCCGCCGCGGCGCCGTCGGGGCGCGGCCGAGCGCGGGGGCGCCCCGCGCATGTGGTCCCGGACGACCGACAGCGAGCGCGCCAGCTCCTCCACGTCGGCCCGCCCGAGCGGCGCGAGGAACATCTTCTTGAGCACGTCGATGTGCCCCGGGAAGACCTTCGCGAGCACGGCGCGACCCGCCTCCGTGATGGTGACGGTCACGCTCCGCTCGTCGTCGACCGAGGGCGCGCGGGTGACGAGACCGGCGCCCTCGAGCAGCCCGGCTTGGTGCGTGAGTCCGCTGCGGCTGTAGACGACCCCGTCGGCGAGGTCGGTCATGCGCATGCTGCCGGCCGGCGCATCCCCCAGGGTCGCGAGGAGCTGGAACTGCACGTAGCTGAGGCCCCCGGCCTCCTTCAGCTGCAGCTCGACGGCGTGGCGCAGCAGGCTGCTCACTTCGATCAGCGCGAAGTACGCGCCGAGCTCGACGGGGTCGAGGGATGCGGATTCGTCGGTCATGGGGACATTCTACTTGCTTCGACATCGAAGCACTGTTATGGTTTCACCAGTTGCTTCGACATCGAAGCACTTGAGAATCGGACGAAAGAGAGAACACCATGAAGGCAGTACGTTTCCACCAGCACGGCGCCCCCAGCGTTCTGCAGGTCGAGGACGTGGAGATCCCCACCCCCAGCACGGGCGAGGTGCGCATCCGTGTCGCCGGCGCGGGCTTCAACCCCGCCGACAACGGCATCCGGGCCGGCTTCCTCCCCATCCCGGTCACCCTGCCGCACACGCCGGGATTCGACGTGTCCGGCACCATCGACGCACTCGGGGACGACGTCTCGTCGCTCGCCGTGGGCGATGCAGTCATCGGCTTCCTCCCCATGACCGCTCCGGGAGCAGCGGCCGAGTACGTCATCGCGCCGGCGAGCGTTCTGGTGGCGGCGCCCACGAGCATCCCGTTGGCGGATGCGGCCGCCATCCCGTCCGCGGCCCTCACCGCCACGCAGGCCCTCTTCGACGAAGCCGGGCTGAAGGAGGGTCAGCGCGTGCTGATCGTCGGCGCAGGCGGAACGGTCGGCGGATTCGCGGTGCAACTCGCGAAGCGCGCCGGTGCTCACGTCATCGCCACGGCCAGCCCCCGCAGCAGCGCGAGCGTGTGGGCGGCAGGAGCGGACGAGATCGTCGATCACACGGCATCCACCGTGCTCGAGGAGGTCTCCGAGCCCGTCGACGTGCTGCTCAACCTGGCCCCGATCGACCCCGAGGAGTTCACGGCCCTCGTCGGCCGGGTGCGCGACGGCGGAGTCGTCGTCAGCACGACGGCTTGGATGCCGGCTCCCGACGACGAGTCGCGGGGCGTGCGCTCGGTGGTCGTCTACGTGCGGAGCGATGCCGAGCAGCTGGCGAGGATCTCCTCGCTCGTCGACAGCGGCGACCTCCGCGTCGAGGTCGCCCGCCACGTGCCCCTCACAGAACTCGCGAGCATCCACGAGCAGTCGGCCGAGGGCACCCTCCGCGGCAAGGTCATCGTGCTGCCGACCGCGGCGTGACCCCGGTCGCGGCGAGACAGCATCCGCTCAGCCGGCGGCGGACACGCCCTCTGCGGTCGTCGTCGCCGGCTGCGCCGCGCCGGCAGCGGCGGCGTGCTGCCGCGCCTCACGGCTCAAGTGCGGACGCCACCGCTTCGGCACCACCGCCACGGCGTCCGGCGGAACGAGCTGCCGCACGCGCGGTCGGAACCACAGGTAGTAGCCGAGCACGACCCAGATGAAGCCGGCGATCGTGACCCCGTGTAGGAGGTCGGCGTCGACGAGCGTCAGCACGGCGTCGTTCACGACGTGCTGCGCGACGGCGATGAGGAAGCCGAGCAGCCCGATCCACGTGAACGCACGTCCGGCCCGATGAGCGCCGAGCCAGATGAGGGCGGCCGCGCCACCGGTCCAGATGACGTGCGCGAGTTCCACCCACATGCGCTGCACGAGCAGCTGCCCGGTCTCGGTGGCGAGCTTGGTGTCGAACTGGGCGGTGGTGAGGCCCTTGAGGTCGGGCGAGATCGCCGGGCCCGCTATGTAGAGGGCTGCTTCGCCGATACCGAACACCGCGCTGGCGACGACGACCATCCACACGCCGACGCGGGGGTTCTTGAAGATCGCGGGTCCGACGGCGAGCAGCACCACGGGCAGGAGCAGCTTGAGCGGCTCCTCGATCACGCCGTCGAACGCCAGCGCCCCGGTCGACAGGGTGCCGCTGCGCTCCACCAGCACCTCGATGACGAGGGCAGCGGCGCACGCCACCGCGCCCCAGACGATCCCCACCGCCAGAGCCGCTCCCGTCCGCAAGTGGCCGACACGGAGCCGTCGCCGCACCGCGACGACGAGTGCGATGAGCGGCCCGCCGGCGACCAGCGCGCCACCGAGCGCCAGCAGGGGCCAGGAGTCGAGCGAGACGCCGGATGTCGCGACCACGAACCCGAGCACGACTCCCACCACCGCGATGTAGACCGACGGATGCGTGAAGATCCGCAGGATGGCGTGCTGCTCGTGGAGTTCGGGAGCGGAGGGATCGGATTTCGCGGCACCGGTCCAGGCCACCCCGTCCCAGTCGCGGCTGTAGCCCGCGAATCCGGTGGGGTAGGTGGCGGCCGGCGGGCTCGAGGGCGCAGTCGTCATCCGTCGACCGTATCGACGCCCCCGGATGCCGGGCGAGGCCCCGATCGGGGGCTTGACCGGCGCGCCCTCTTTCCGGTGCTCGATCCCCCATTACCACCGACAGAACCAGCTCGCTCGGACCGGACTTCAACATTCGTGCAATACCGTCGTGGCATGGATGAGCTGAAGAAGTCCCCATCCCGCCGCATCGCCACCGCGGCCGTCGGCTTCGGTGGCGCTCTCGCCGCCCTCGTCGCGCTCAGCGGCTGCACCACGACCGCGCCGAGCGACGCCGACGACAGGCCCACGCTCTCGGAGACACGGTCGCCCGAGCCGAGCCCCGATCCCACGGCGGTGGCCGAGGCCCTCGCCGCCGAGGATGCGAAGTCCCTGCCGATGCCGCAGGACGACATCCAGGACTGGGCCGCGCGCACCGTGCCGAACAGCGATTCGGAGAGCTACTTCGCCGGATTCTCGGGGTGGCTCAGCGAGCACTCGTCACCGCGGCTGAACAACACCGTCACGACCGCGCCCGCCGGTCGGTACACGGTGTCGATCGCCTGCCTGGGCGGCGGCCCGCTCGGCGTCTCGGTGCAGCAACTCGATCAGAGCGAGGTCGGTGCGACCCTGCGACCGTGCGACGGCACCGTGCAGACGATCGACATCGAGACCGCATCGGAGGGGATCAGCACGGTGCTGACGAACCCGCTGACCTCCGACCCCGCCGTCTTCGCGGTCACCTTCGAAACCGCGCCCTAAGGGGTCAGTCCTCGCGCTTCGTCGGAGTGATGTCGTTCAGGAACTCCTCGAACGAGGGGAAGAGCCGCTCGCGCGAGACCCGCTCGGCCTCGATGCCGAAGCGCATGAGGTCGCGGACGGGGGATGCATCCGCGTCGAGTCGCTCGCGCAGCTCCGCCACGCGCTCGAACGGGGCGATCCCGCCCCCGGCGCCACCGCCGTCCCCGCCTCCCCCGGACGTCGGCGGCGTCGAGATGCCCAGCGCCGCTTCGAGCGACGCGAGATCCGGCAGAACCCCGAGCCCCGCCGGCACCTGGGGCGACGCGAGCGGAATCCGGGTTGGAGTCGGCACCGGCAGCACCCGCACCACGTTCGACACGGCAACCACTTCACCGTGCGCGTTCGCCGCCCGCACGCCGATTCGGCCGCTCTGCCGGGCGGTAAAACGCTCCGACACGATCCGTCCGCCGATGTCACGCCGGATGTCGGCCCGCCCCGGCATCTCGATCGTGAGCTGCTGCGCCCCCGTGACCTCGACCTCGAGCCGCACTTCATCGCCCTCGGCCACGAGCGCGGGACTCACCACGACGCTCCGGATGACGGGCGCGTCGAGACTCTGGATGATCATGCCGCGCAGGTAGTCGTACCACTCGGATGCGCTGGGGCGGTCGTCGGGCACGTCGCCCAGGGCACGGGTCATCATCCGCTGCCCGTCGGCATCGAGCACGCTCCGGACGCGGCCGGCATCCCGACTTCGCTCGAGCCCGTCGCCGGCCGGCGCGAGCACCCGGAGGACCAGGAGTCCGAGCTTGTAGCGATCGGTGGCGACCGTCTGCACCGACGGCTCCTTCCAGGTCGCGACATCCGTCTCGCCGGTCTCGCCGGTCTCACCGATCTCGCCCGCCGCAGCCACCGTCTCCGGCGCCGCCCACCCGGCGCTGTTGCGCTGGAGGGTTCCCTCGCCCGCGAACGCGGCGCCCTCGCATCCGATGACGAACGCCTCGGCCACCTCACCGATGCCGTACAGCACGGACTTCTCCGAGAGGTCACCGAACACCACCCCGTGGCGATGCAGGATCTCCACCAGCAGAGCCACCCGCGCGAGCACGGTGCACCGAGCGACCAGGTCCCGCTCCGCCACGGCGGCCGCGCCGGCTCGACGAGCGCGCTTCGGCGCGACGACGAGCCACTTCGCGTTCTGTGGCAGCTTGCCGGCGCTCTTCTCCTCCGACGGCAGGTAGTAGAACGGATGCGCCGCCAACGGCATCAAGCACCCCACGGCCTCGCCGTCGTCGTCCTCCACCACGGCCGTCGGCCACGCGGCCACGCCGTCGAGGGTCGCCCGCGCTCCCGCGTCGAGCCCCAGCCGCAGCGCGACGAGTCGCGAGAGCACGGCGGGATTCCAGCGCTCAGGGGACCGATCCCTCGTACGAACGTAGGCGAGCCCGCCATCGTGGCCGGGCACGGTGAAGCTGTCGAGCCGGTAGACGTCGGTCGCGGTGCCGCTCCCGATCAGCGCCTTGGCACCCAAGTCGGACTCACGCACGCGCACCCCCGCCGCCCGCGACACGAACTGCTCACCACCCACACGCTCCGACACGACCAGCGAACCTACCCCACCCGCATCCATGTTCCCTGAGGCGAGCACGCTGATGGCACCTTCCGGCTGCCTCCGGAGCGATAGTCGCTGGGGTCACACTTCTCGGCGCGACGACTGAGCTTCTATGGACGGAGGTGCTTCTGCAGCGCCTCCGTGACGGTTTCCACGGATTCGAGCCCGGCGCTCGCCCCACCGTCCTCCGACGCGAACGCGTCGACGAACAGCTCCTGCACCGCCCGCAGGTGCGACGCCGATGCGCGGCGGAACTGGGACGCGCCCGCCGCGGTGAGCACCACTTCGGCCCCGCGGTTGTCCGTGGCGCACGGCTCGCGCACCACGAGCCCGCGCGCTTCCATGCGCCCGAGGTGGTGCGACAACCGGCTCCGCTCCCAGTCGATCACCGCGGCCAGATCGGATGACCGCAACCGCTTCCCCTCCGCCTCCGACAGCGCGAGCAGCACGGCGTAGTCGCCCGTCGACAGCCCCGACTCGCTCTGCAGGCGCGCGGCGAGCAGAGAACGGATGCGATCGCCCGTCTCGACGAAGTCGCGCCACACCCGCAGTTCGTGCGCCGTCGGCGACTTGCGCGCCCGGGTCGTGGTCGCTCGGGAATTTTCCACCGCTCCTCCTAGTTGACATGTCAATCATATAGACGCGAAGATGGACGCGTCAATCACTTCTGGAGGCATCCCGTGACCACAGGTTCGATCGAATTCGGACTGAACTCCTTCGGCGACGTGCCGACCGACGGCGCCCGCACCCTTTCAGACGCCGAGACGGTGCGTCTGCTCGTCGAGGAGGCGAAGCTCGCCGAGAAGGTGGGCCTCGACATCTTCAGCATCGGCGAGCACTACCGCGAGGGCTACGTCGACTCGGCCGGCCCGGTGCTGCTGGCCGCGATGGCTACAGCGACCGAGAGCATCCACCTCGGCACCTCGGTCACCGTCCTCAGCACGAACGACCCGGTGCGCCTCTACAACGAGTTCTCGACGCTCGACGCCCTCTCGAACGGGCGGGCGCAGCTGGTGCTGGGCCGTGCGTCGCAGACGCAGTCGTTCCCGCTGTTCGGCTACAACCTCGAAGACTACGAGACGCTCTTCGAAGAGAAGCTCGACCTGTTCATGAAGCTCCAGCGGTCGATGCCCACGACGTGGTCGGGCACCGTACGGTCGCCGCTCGTGGAGCAGACGCTGCATCCGAAAATGCGCGAGGGCGGCATCCCCACCTGGATCGGCGTCGGCGGCAGCCCGAACTCGGTCATCCGCGCGGCGCAGTACGGTCTGCCGCTCATGCTCGCGATCATCGGTGGTGAGCCGCACCGTTTCGCGGGGCACGTCGACCTGTACTTCCGTGCGCTCGAGCAGTTCGGGTTGCCTCGCCAGCCGGTCGGACAGCACGCCCTCGGGCTGATCGCCGACACCGACGAGGAGGCAGCGGAGACCTGGTGGAAGTCATGGCAGCCACTGATCACGCAGATGGGCCGCGAGCGCGGTTTCTACCCGCCGACCCGCGAGCGCTACGAACTCGAGCTGGCGACGGGCGCACTCTTCGTGGGTTCGCCGGAGACGGTGGCGCAGAAGATCGTGCGCATGACGAAGGAGCTGCAGATCAGCCGCTTCGATCTGAAGTACGACATCGGCGGCCTGCCCGTGGATGCCCGGTCCCGCACGATCGAGCTGTTCGGCACTCGCGTCGCGCCCCGCGTGCGTGAGCTGCTGGCCGAGCAGCAGGCGACGGCCACACCGCAGACCGACGACCACGAACCCCACGACCTGCACCGGATCGGATCGACCCATGCCTGACACCCACCACGCCGCTTCGTTTGACGCGGCCCCGCCCACCCTGCCCACCATCGGCATTCTCGGCGCCGGAAAGGTCGGCACCGTGCTGGCGCGCCTTCTCCTCGCCGCCGGCTACCCGGTGCACATCGCGGGCTCGGGCAGCCCCGCGAAGATCTCGCTCATCATCGACGTCCTCGCGCACGGCGCCGTGGCCCAGACCGCCGAAGAGGTGGCCCGCACCTCCGACATCGTCATCCTCGCCCTCCCCCTCGGCAAGTACCGCTCGATCCCGGCCGACCTCCTCGAGGGCAAGCTCGTGATCGACGCGATGAACTACTGGTGGGAGGTCGACGGCATCCGCGACGACCTCAACGACCCCCGCGTCTCGACGAGCGAACTCATCCAGTCGTTCCTCCCCACGTCGCGCGTCGTGAAGGCCTACAACCACATGGGCTACCACGACCTCGACGAGGGCCCCACGCCCGCGGGCACGCCGGGCCGCAAGGCGATCGGCATCGCGGGCGACGACGACCTGGCCCTCTCCGATGTGGCCGCGCTGGTGGACGCATCCGGCTTCGACCCGGTCCTCGTCGGCACCCTCCGCGACAGCATCGCCCTCGAGCCCGGCAGCGAACTCTTCGGCGCCAACTTCACAGCCGCCGCCGTCCAGGATGCCCTCACCCGCTTCCCGACGACCGAGCGCGGTCTAGCGGTGGCGGCAGCCCGGGCGGAGTTGGTGTCGGGCGCCTGAGGGGTCGCCAATCAGCGCCCCGCTCGCCGGCCTTCGCTTACCGCTCTCCGCCCGCCGCCCAAGGCCGGCGCCGACGCCACGCGACACCACGTCGGAACCCACTCGCTCCAGTGCCACACGCCGCCGGAGTCGCTCGTCACCGAGTTGCGTCCAAGACTTCCGCACCCCTCAGAGAAGGCTCCCGCCGGAGACCTCGATCCGCTCGGCCGTCACCCAGCGCAGGTCGTCCGAAGCGAGCGCCGCGATGGCATCCGCGATCTCGGGCGGCTCACCGACCCTTCCGAGCGCCGTTCCGCTGGCCAGCGTGCGCCGCAGCTCAGGATCGTCGCGCATCGCGCCGCCGTTGAAATCGGTGGCCGTCGGCCCGGGAGCGATGCTGTTGACCCGGATGCCGCGCGAGCCCAGCTCCACCGCCAGGCTCCGAGTGAGCGACTCTACCGCCGCTTTCGACGCCGAGTAGATCGACGTACCCGGGCTCACCTGGCGGGTGAGCGATGTGGAGACGTTGATGACACGTCCACCCTCGGCGATGTGCGGCGCGAGCGCCTGGATGAGGAAGAACGTGCCGCGAAGATTCGTGCCGATGACGGTGTCGAACTCGTCGACCGAGACGTCCTCGAGAGCGCCGAACAGGCCGACGCCGGCGTTGTTGACCAGCACGTCGAGGGATGTTCGACCCCACCGTTCTTCGACGCGGCGAAGCACGTCGGCACGGAAATCGGCGAACGAGTCGACGTCGGCGAGGTCGAGCCGTGCCGCGAGCGCGTCCCCACCGGCATCCTGAATCTCACGCACCACGCGTTCGGCATCGGCGGGGTCGCCCCGGTGCGTCAGCACGACGCGGATGCCCCGCCCTGCGAGAGCCACGGCCGTCGCACGCCCCAATCCGCGATTCGCCCCCGTGACGACGGCAACGTGTCGACTCTCGTCGCCGGTCATCGAGCATCCTCCTCAGGGAACTCGACACTGATGAGCGGACTGCCCGCCATCCACTCGCCGAGCGGTTCGACGGGCTGACGGATGCCGGCCGGATTCCAGGGCTGATTGAGGTCGGCGATGATCGCCGAGAAGACGGCCTCGCGCTGGCCGCGATCGAGGACGGGTGTGCCGACGGCGGGAAGATCGGCGCGCACGCCGTTCTTCAGATGGAACGTGAACGCGGGATTCGCGACGAGATTCGCATACCAGCTGCGGCGAGCCGGCGAACTGGAGAGGTAGATCCGCCCGTCGACCCGATAGAACCACACCTCGATGCGCCGCGGCCGTCCGGTGCGAGCGCCGACGGTGGTGATGTCGATCGTGCGCTGCCGCGCCCGGCTCGCCGGCGTGATGGCGAGCGCCTCTTCGATCCGCGAATCCATGTCGCTCCTCAAGTAAGTATCTATTTACTTATACGCTAAGCAGAGCGCGGATGCGTGTCAATTCCGCCCCGAGGAGGCCGCCGTGGTTCAGCGAGATGCCGAAGCGACGCGCGCCAAGATCCTGTCGGCCGCGCGCGAAGAGTTCGCGGCCCACGGCCACGCCGGTGGACGGATCGACCGCATCGCCCGGGTCGCCGACAGCAACGTGCGCATGATCTACGCCTACTTCGGCAACAAGAGCGCCTTGTTCGACGCCGCCCTCACCGACGCCATCACGCGCATGGCCGAGGCCGTGCCGCCCCTCCCCGACGACCTACCGCGCTGGGTCGGTGAGCTCTACGACTTCCACCACGAGCATCCCGATGTGCTGCGCATCTGCCTCTGGGCCCAACTGGAGCGCCCCGAGGCGGCGTCGGAGCCCCTCGAGGCCTACGCGACCAAGGCCGAAGCGATCCGCAGCCACGCCTCGGCCCCCTTCAGCACGGTCGACCTCCTCGTCATCATCTACGCCATCGCCCAGGCCTGGCAGACCGCCCCGCTCGGCCTCCTCGCCGCCGACCCGGGGGCGACGGATGCGTCGCGTCGTCGAGCCGCGATCGCCGCGGTCGCGCGCATCCTCGGCCACGCCCCCGAGTGAGGCGCCCCGGCGGACTCCTTACGGCAGCGCCACACACGTAATGCGCTAACGTTGACTCACTCCCCCGGATACTTCGGTTACCGGTTAGAAGGCCTCAGGAAACTGGGGCCTTCGGGAATTTAACTCCACTTCGGAGGGCAGTGGAACGTGCCCTTTCCGTCGGTGAAGTGGATCGAGACATCCGGGTGAGCTTCCAATGCGAGTAAGTACATCTGCTGACGCACGGGTGACTGCGTATCCGCCAGCAACCCGGGGCCCAGGTGGGTAGTGAAATAGTGAACGTGATCGATGCGATGGTCCGGCATCAGAAGCAGCGTCGGCGCGACGAGGTCGAGCCATTTGAACTCCGGCTTCGACTGCAGAGACCGCCGAGACAGATTGAATCCGTCGACGTAGATGCGCGCTACAGGCTTCTGGGAGACCCGATGGTTATCGAGCATTAGTCACTACCTATCTCGCGAATGGCTCGGATGTTTCGACATTCACACATCCGGCGAGACGAGTAGCGTGGCGACCATGAAAAGCAGAGCCGGGCGCATAACGCTCATCGTCGTCGGTGCCATCGCCCTGCTGGTCGGAGTCGTCTTCGCGGGCCAGGGCGCGAACCTCATCCCGGGCAGCTCCATGACCGGCGACCGTACCTGGCTCTACATCGGCCTGGTGCTCGCGGTCGTCGGCATCGTGCTGCTCGTGCTCGGCATTCGGCGTCGCAAAGACGGCAGCTGACTCCTCGAAGATCGAAATCCACGGCCGAGAACGATGGCGGGGCATCCTCTCGTAATATATACTTAGAGGCAATTGAGATATACGAAGGAGGATGGATGCCCGCCACTAAGACGAAGAAGCTCATCGGCTTCACCGAAGAGCAGGTCGCCCTCATCGACGAACTCGCGACGCGCCAGGGCACCACCTTCACAGCGATTGTCTCCGAGGCCGTGAACGAATACACCTCGGTGCGAGCCAACGCGATGGATCAGATCCTCGACCGCCTTCTGGTCGAACACGGAAACGTGATCGATCGCCTATCACGCACGTGAGCCTCGCCGTCGTCACGTTTCCCGAAGCGCTCCACATCATCGGCCGTCTCTTCAACACCGATCAGCCACAGAAGCTGGTTCGCGATTCAGCTCTCCTTCTCTCAGCGCTCGATCGACAATCGGCCTCGATGTTCGGCCAAGAGGCTTATCCGGGAATCCATCACAAGGCGGCCGCCCTGCTCCACGGCCTCACGAAAAACCACTCGCTCTTCGACGGCAACAAACGCCTCGCGCTCGTCACCACGCTCTATCTCTACGCGAAGAACGGGTACTGGAACACCACCGACATCGAGGCCGAGTACGACTTCATGCTTGCCGTGGCGTCAGACGAAATCGACTCTATCGATGAGATCGCGACGTGGTTGAGCGCGCGCTTCGTAGCGACCGACCGTTCCTCAGGCTGAAGACCGTCACGCTCGGTGCGCTGCGGCTCATCGTCGGCCACCGTCGCCGCAGGCGGTGTCACCCGCCGCGACTATGCTCGACTGACGCAGTGACGACGTGCCCGTGGGCTGCGAGTTCGTTCGCCGTGAAGCGCCGGGAGGAGCTCGATGGAGCCCAGCAACAACCGCGATGACGTGGCTCGAGACGCCGAGCCGACCCCACAGGGCCTCACCCTCACCACCGCCGGCGTCGTCAGCTACGCCATGGCCAACGCCCGCCTCTCCGCCCTCGAGTCGGTCACCATCACGAACCCCGGCCCGATGCTGCGCGCCGTCTCCCTCGAGATCGAGGCGATGGATGCATTCGGCTCCCTCGGCAGCCCGAACGTCACCCTCATCGACCTGGCCGAGAACGCGACGGTCACACTGAGCGAACTCCGCCTCTTCCTCGACCCGGCAAAGATGCTGGCGGTCGACGAGCAGCGCCCCGGCACCATCACCGCACGCCTCCGCACCGCCGACGGCGTCGACCTCGCCCGCACAGCCGCCGACGTCGACGTGCTCGCCGCCACCCAATGGCGCACCGACCCGGTGCAGCTCGCCATGGAGCTCCTCCCCGCCTACGTGCAACCCAACGCCGCCGCCATCCAGCCCCTCCTGCACGAGGCGGGCGAAATCCTCGAGGCCCGCACCGGCGACCGCAGCATGACCGGTTACCAGCTCGAAGACCCGAGACGAGTGGATGCCACGGTCGAGGCCATCTACGAGGCGATGCGTGCTCGCGGCATCCGTTACGCCGAACCGCCCGCCAGCTGGTCGAGCACCGGCCAGAAGGTGCGCACCCCGGCCGAGGTGCTCGAGGGCCGGGTGGGCACATGCCTCGACACCACGGTCGTGCTCGCCGCCGCACTCGAGCAGGCGGGCCTCAACTCGACGATCTGGATCTTCGAGGGCCACGCCTTCCTCGGCTACTGGCGCGGCGACAGCGAGCTCGCCACCGTCGTCGAGTTCGAAGAAGCCGACCTCCTCAACCGGGCCGCCCTCGGCCACATCGCGGTCATCGAGACGACGGCCGTCACCAAGTCAAGCGAGGGCGACCGCGCAGGTGACAGCGCCGGCGCCGGCGACTTCGAATCGGCCCGCCGCGCCGCCCGATCGCGCCTGGAAGCCCAGCCGAGCACCTTCATCGGCGCCATCGACGTGCGCGCCGCCCGCTCGGCGAACGTCTACCCGCTGCCGTCGCGCTCGGTCGACGCCGACGGAAACGTCACCGTCACCGAATACATCGCCGCTCCCCGCACCCTCTGGAACCAGCCGAGAGACGCGAGCCCCGACGCCGACACCGACGCCACCGGCACCACCCGCAAGAGCACCCCGCCCCGCGTCGCCCAGTGGAAGAACTCCCTCCTCGACCTCAGCCTCCGCAACCGCCTCATCAACTTCACCGACCGCGCCGGCTACTCCCTCGCCGTGCCGAGCGGCGCCCTCGCCCACCTCGAAGACCAGATCAACGCCGGCACCCCGCTGGCCCTCCGCCCCTCGAACGCCCTCGGCGCCATCGACCGCGAGCGCAAGATCCACTACGGCCGCGAGCTCCCAGACGACACCCGCGCTCAGCTCCTCTCCGAGAAGAAGGAGGCGTACATCGACATCACGGCCGAGTCGTACGCCACCAAGCTCCGCTACCTCGCCTACAAGGCGAAGACCATCGTCGAGGAGACCGGCGCCAACAACCTCTACCTCGCCTTCGGCATGCTGCACTGGAGCGTCAACGACCGCGAGCTCCGCTCCCCCCTCATCCTCGTTCCCGTCACGCTCACCACGGCGAACCGCGGATCGCAGTACCGCCTCACCCTCGACGAGTCGGGCGCCTCCACCCCCAACTACTGCCTGCTCGAGAAGCTGGCGCAGGCCTACGAGCTGAAGATCCCGGGCCTGGCCGATCCGGTTCAGGATGGCGCGGGCATCGACCTCCAGGCCGCGTTCACCGCCACACGGCAAGCGGTGCTGGAAGCGCACCTCCCCTTCCGCGTCGAGGACTCCGTGCATCTCGGCATCCTGCAGTTCGCCAAGTTCCGCCTCTGGAAAGACCTCGACGAGAACTGGGAGTCGCTCGCAGGCAACCCCCTGGTGAAGCACCTCATCGAGACGCCGACGGATCCGTTCATCGACCCGGTCCCCGCCGCCACGCCTGACAAGCCCATCGACCTGGATGCCTTGAGCGCCCAGTGCCCCGTGCCCGCCGACTCCTCCCAGCTGGAGGCGGTCGCCGAGGCAGCGCACGGCCGCACCTTCGTGCTCGAGGGCCCTCCCGGCACCGGCAAGTCGCAGACCATCACGAACCTGCTCGCCAAGGCCCTCGCCGACGGCAAGCGCGTGCTCTTCGTGGCCGAGAAGCGCGCGGCGCTGAGCGTGGTGCAGCGCCGCCTCGAAGAGATCGGGCTCGGCCCCTTCTCGCTCGACCTGCACGACAAGGGCGCACGGCCCGCCGCCGTGCGCGCCCAGATCAAGACCGCTCTCGAGCATCGGGTGACGACGGATGGCGCCGCCCTCAGCACCAACCTCGAGATCGCGAACTCCAACCGACGCACCCTCTCGCGCTACGCCGACCGCCTGCACGAGAAGAACTCGGCCGGCTTCTCCCTCTACTCGGCCCGCACGAGCGAGCTCGCCGCCGACGCTTTCGTGCCCGAGATGCCCGTGCCCGCGGCCCTCGTCTCCGGCGGATCGCCCGACGACTTCGACGCCATCCGCGTCGCCCTCCGCGACCTCCCCGAAACGGCGGACTACGTGCGCCCGCAGCGCGTCAACCCCTGGGGCTTCGTGGTCGACCGCCCGGATGCTCCGGTCGATTCATCCGCTGCGCACCTCGCCGCTCAGAACCTCGACTCGGCCATCGCGGCAGCACTCGACGCCGGCAACCAGCTCGACTTCGTCGCGCTCGCGCAGTCCCCCGAGCAGCTCGCCGACTGGTCGCGCATCGACGGCTACCAGCGCGAGCCGCTGACCACCATCGATGCGGCACGCGACACCGCGACTCCGAGCGCCTGGAACGTCGCGGCGCAAGCGGTGCTTGACCAGCTGGCCGCCCTCGCGCAGACTCCCCCGGCCTGGCTGCAGCGGGCCCAGCCGGAGACGATCGCCCTCGACATCCCGAGCATCCACGCCGAGGCCCTTTCCGCCGACCAGTCCGGCTTCTTCGGCCGCAAGAAGCGCCGCCGAGCGGTGGCCGCCCGTCTGGCAACGGTCCTGCGCTCCCCCGAAGCGGTCGACCTCAAGCAGCTCTCGACCCTGACGGGCCAGATCGCGGAGTCAGCCGCGCACATCCATTCCCTGCGCGCTTACGCCCAGCAACTCGCAGGCGTGCGGGTCTCTCCCGACTGGAACCCACTCCGTCCCGCCGACGCCGAATCCGTGACGACTCAGATCGCCTGGCTCCGCTGGGTCGGCACCACCATCGGCGTCCGCCCCGGCGAAGAACCGGATGCCTTCACCCGCGCGAGCCGCCGCCTCTACGAGACGACCCCGCCCGACGCGGCTCGCTGCAGCGCCATCGCGCAGCTGGCATCCGCATGGTCGGCACTCATCGCCGCAGCCCACACGACGGCAAGCGATCTCGGCGCGTGGGCCTCCGGCCCGGCGGACACGACCGGCCACGGTGCCTCGACCAGCCTGACGTCCCCGACAGGCCAGTCTCACGAGCCCCACCCCCAAACCTTCTTCACCGCGTGGGCCGCCACTCGCGCCGGCCGCAACCTCGACTCCCCCACGCCCGTCGCCCTCGACCGCTGGCTGGCCTTCACGCGCGCTCTCGAGCCTCTCCGCCGCCGCGGGATGACCGACGCAGTCAAGGCGCTCGAGACCGGCGAGCTCACAGCGGATGACGCACGTCTCTCGTTCGAAAAGGGTCTCGCCGCGGCATCGGTTCACGAGCGCGAACAGACCACCACGCTGGTCGACTTCGACGCCACCGCCCACAACCGCTCGATCGAGCGCTTCACCACGAGTGCGCTGGCGATCCGCGCCGAGCTACCGAACGCCATCCCGGCTCACGTGCTGGCCCTGCGCCGCTTCGACTCGTCCGCGCCGGCCGGCCAGGTGGGCCTCCTGCGCCGTCAGCTCGAACGCCAGCGCGGCGGGATGAGCGTGCGCACGCTGCTCGACACCTTCGGTGAGCTGATCACGCAGATCCTGCCGATCACCCTGATGTCGCCCGAGTCGGTGGCGCGCTTCTTCCCCGCCAAGCCGGGTCTGTTCGATGTGGTCGTGTTCGACGAGGCGTCGCAGATCCGGGTGGCGGATGCCGTGGGTGCGATGGGCCGCGCCGGTTCGGTCGTGGTGGTCGGCGACAGCAAGCAGATGCCGCCCACGAGCTTCGGCGAGGCGGCAATCGATGCCGACGACGAGGTCGAGGTCTCGACCGAGGTGGTGCAAGACGAGGAGTCGATCCTCTCGGAGTGCGTGCAGTCGCAGGTGCCGAGCAAGTGGCTCTCGTGGCATTACCGCAGTCAGGATGAGTCGCTCATCACGTTCAGCAACCACCACTACTACGAGAGCCGGCTGTCGTCGTTCCCGGCGCCGCTGCGTTCGGCCGAGCGCTCGTCGCTCGACGGCTACGGCGTCTCGCTGGTGCGGGTGAACGGCGTCTTCAACCGCGCGGGCAAGGGCAAGGACCTCCGCACGAACCGCCTCGAGGCCGAGGCGATCGTGACCGAGATCCGTCGCCGCTTCGACGCGGCCGCAGCCCTGGCGGGACCGTCCGCCGACCCCGCCGACTTCGAGGCGCCGTCACTCGGCGTGGTCACGTTCAACGCCCAGCAGCGCGACTTCATCGAGAACCTCCTCCGCGACACCGGCGACGAGCGCATCCTGAACGCCCTCGACCACGACAGTGAGGGCCTCTTCGTCAAGAACCTCGAGAACGTGCAGGGCGACGAGCGCGACACCATCCTCTTCTCCATCGCCTTCAGCGTGAACGAAAAGGGCTTCCTGCCCCTCAACTTCGGCCCCCTGCAGCGCGCCGGCGGTGAGCGCCGCCTGAACGTGGCGGTGACGCGAGCCCGCCGCCAGGTGCTCCTGTTCGCGAGCTTCGACCCGTCGGAACTGCGCGCCGAACAGACGAGCTCGATCGGTGTGAAGCACCTGAAGTCCTACCTCGAGATGGCCGCGAGCGGCTCAGAGGCCCTCGAGGCCGACCCCCGCCGCCAGTCCATCTTCGACCGCCACCGAGACGACATCGCCGCCGAACTCCGGATGCGCGGCTTCGCCGTGAAAACGGATGTCGGCCTCTCCGACTTCCGCGTCGACCTGAGCATCGCCCCCGCGGACGCCCCCGACCGCCCGGTGTTAGCGGTGCTCCTCGACGGCGACTCCTGGAAGTCCCGCCGCACGGTAGCCGACCGCGACGGCCTCCCCATCGAGGTCCTGAAGAACCTGATGCACTGGCCCGCGGTCGAGCGCGTCTGGCTCCCGGAGTGGTTGCACGCCCGCGAGGCGGTGCTCGACCGCCTTGAACTTGCGATCGCCGACGTCCAGGCGGCGGACGCCAACGGCGCCCAGCTCGCCCGAATCGACTCCATGGTGGAGCAGGCGCTCGAGGACGACGCGGATATCGAGAGCCCAGCGTCGTCGACGTCGACGCCGGCATCCACCGCTTACGACGAAGACGACGCAGCGGCAGCCGAGTCGCCCAGCGAGTCCCTCTCGTCGACGGATGCCCCGGGCCTCTTCTTGAAACTCGGCACTACGTCGCCCACCTCCCCCTCGACCACAGCCGACCTCATCGACCCTTACACCCCATGGACGTCCTGCCGCGTCGGCTCGATCGCAGTCCTCGACGCCCTCCCCCGCCAAGACGCCGGCCGAGCGGTCGAGGCCGTCATCCGCGAGATCGTGGCAACCGAGGGACCGGTCCACCTGGTGCGTCTCGCGAAGCTCGTGGCAGTCGCCTTCGACCTGAACAAGGTCGCCCAGTCCCGAGCAACAGCCATCCTCCACTTCGTCCCTGCCGAGATGAAGGCCCGCTCAACCGAGCCCTTCGCCTGGCCCACCGACCTCGACCCGTCGACCTGGCGGCGCGCCCGCTCGTCCCAACAGGGCGACGGCCGCGTACTCGATCACGTCTCCCTGGTTGAGATCGTAAACGCCATGTCGATCGTCGCCGAAGCGTCAGCCGGTCTGGCAGAGCCCGACCTCAAGCGCGAGGCCCTGGCAGTCTTCGGCGGCAAGCGCATGACCGAGGCAATCAGCGACCGCCTCGACGCGGCCGTCACGTGGGGTCTCGAAAACGGCCGCCTGGCGCGCACCACACTCGGCATCATCCAGTCGATCAAGCTGGCCTGAGTCGAGGCTTCCGCTCACCTCAATCCCACGGCACCATCCACCGTCGGGCCTCAGCTGATACCCGCGCCGTCCTGCCGGCGACATGTCGTTCGCCTTCTCCATCATCATGAAGTTCAGCCACCGTCCGGCGTTCACGAGGTCAGATCCGCCGTCTCCCAGACTTCCTCGCCCTGCAGCCGCAAGTTCTCGAAGGTTGGCCTCGAACGAACTGACCGGAATGGAGAACCGCACCCTAGCCCCGTCTATCCGCTCGTACTCCACAATCTCCGCTGCTTGGTCGGCTGACACGATTCCCTCCCCAGGTGCGAGCACCACCTCGTAGAGGAATCGCGCTGTCTCAGGGCGGTACATCAGTCTCCAACTGCTCGCGTCGAGGTCTCGTTGCCGGGTGGGGACGGTGTCTTGTCCGGTTGGAGCCATAGTCCCCCGCCCGCTGCGCGGGCTCCCGCCAAACCCGATGCCAATGGCTCCAACCGGACAAGCCACCATCCCCACCCTCGTGTTTGTCGCAGAGGGCCTCTGCTTCGCATGCGTCGCTACTCACGCTCGAATGTGATGGTCGAGGATGCGACGTCCACGCGGGTGGGGTCATCACCCGCCAAGCGCACAAGCCGCACCCCGGACGATCGTGCGCCGCTGAGGATCGGCACCTCCACGAAGAGCTGGTAGGTACGTTCACCGCGCTCCGCCTCGGCCCATTCGATGACCTCGAACACGTCCCTGGCTTCACGGATGCGCCACTCCCAGGAATGCGCCGCCCAGGCGGGATCCGGTTGCAGCCAGAAGTACACCCGATAGACGGGATAGTCCTCGTCTTGCAGAACGTCTCGAGGATCGACGGGCTCGGCGATCACACCTACTCCATTTCGCTCGGTTCAAACCGGATCGTGCCGAGCACCACGTTAGACCCGAGTCCGTCCGGGTCATCGCCGCTGGTCAACGCGTCTCCGCAAGCCAGGGGCAGCACGAAGCCGTTCGCCGATCCCGAGGCTGATCGCGGCGACCATCCCGCGGGCGGAACAGCAGTGACGCGAGCCTCTCCCCAATACTGTCCCGAACCGACCGAACAGGAGGTGGCCGCATTCGCTTTGAGGTACGAGACGTTGTTCAACGAGTTCGGAGTCCCGGCCCAGTCGCCGCCGCCCTGCTTGTGGAGGTACAGCCGAATGTAGATGCTCTCCATCGTCTGTCCGCAGTCGACCCGGCCCTGGACGTTGATGGTGCCGCTCACGTGGTGTGAAGCATGAGGATGCTCGACCGATATCACGCAGTTAAAACTGGAAAGGCTCGCCTCTGCCGCCGAGGGACTCATCTGACTCGCGACGGTTCCGCCGCCCAGCGCTATCGAAAACGCCGCCACCATTGACGCTCTCCGCAACCACTTCTTCATGATCGAACCTTCCGTCGGCCCGCATTGGCGGGATGCCCGACAGCCTGCTCGCATCGAAACGTGGGGCGTTACGAGCAGTTACTACTCACGCATCCGCAATGCGGCCTGACGCGGCGTCGAAAACGTGCCTTGCGAGAAGGGCGCAGAACGCTCTGTCAATCCGAGCTGAACCGACTCCTCGACGGGTTTCCCCACGACGCAGGTATCGTCGCCGACATTACGGCGTCACCAGATCCGGCAACCCCGAGCTGCAGGACTCGCGCCGACGCACCCGGCGTCCCATCGAATGCGAGCATCACTTCCTCCGGAAGTACCATCCCGCCCGAAATCGCGGCCCTCCACTCGTAACGACCACCCTGATCGTCGCGAAGCTCCACCTGCATGTCGAGCACCCCACGCACGAACCCGTCAGCAAGCCCGACCATCCGCGCCACGACCCCCCAGTCCCACAACTCGAAGAAGGACCCCACGTAAGCGGTGCCATCGAGAAGAGCGGAGACCCGATTCACGACGATCAATGTCGGCGGCTGACTACCCATCTCCGACGAGGGCTTCACAAAGCCACCTTGATGTCGCCGTCGCTGTCGCAGACCGCAATTTCGCTGGCTTCAGTGGAACCAGGCTCTGCGAATGCCAACGCGGCCTGGGCGCCCCCACCCACGGCGAGCGCGACGAGAACTGCAGCGACGGCAGGAATGGAATATTTCGGTGACATCATCGAACCCTCTCGGTCTCCGCGCACCCGCTCCCTTCCAGAAGTTACGACTCAGATGAGCTTTTGTCGACTATTATCATGTTCATCTTCCTAAAGCGCACACAAAGCCCTCAAGGAACGACCTTTGCTGAGCGTCCACCTTTGAGTGACGGGAGTCATCAATGCCCCCACGCCTCACCGCTCGCCAGATGTTCGTGTCGGGTGTGGTCCTCACGGCCATCGGCGCCACTCTCGCGCTCGTCACCGACGGATGGCTGGCCCTGCTCTTCGGGTCCGCCGACTTTCCGCACGCCATCGCCGGCACCATCGCAACGCTCCTCAGAGAGATCGCCATGACGCTCGGGCTGGTGCTAGTCGGCGTCTCACTCCTCGCTCGCATTCTGGAGCCGTCCTCGGAGAGTTGATTCTCCAGAAGAAGCTCCCCTTAGGTTGGTCTTTACTCCCCCATTTCGAGGGCGGGAATCGTCCGACACCTGTCGGATACGGTGTGCAGATGGGCTCGCCAGGATTCGCCACTATCGACTTCGAAACAACGGGACTCTTTCCAGGCAAACACGACCGCGCGATCGAAGTGGCGGTTGTCCACTCCGATCCAGACGGAACGATCACCGGCCGCTGGGACACACTGCTCAACCCCGGCCGCGACCTGGGCCGCCAAGACATCCACCGCATCTCAGCCGCGGAGATCCTGCGAGCCCCCACCTTCGCCGACATCGCACCCGAACTGATCGACCTCCTCGACGGACGAGTATTGGTAGCCCACAACGCCAGCTTCGACACCCGGTTCCTGCTGGCCGAGCTGGCGCGAGCTGACATCTGGACAAGTCAAGACCTCGTGACTCTCTGCACGATGCAGCTCGCTCGCATCTACCTCCCTGGCTCCGGCCGAGCCCTCGTCGACTGCTGCGCTGCCTTCGACATCCAGCTCGAGGGCGCCCACCGCGCCTCGGTCGACGCGGGTGCGACGGCGGAACTCCTCGCCTCCTACATCGCGCACTCCGAAGACCGCGCTGGATGGACCGATCACCTCGACCGCGCAGCCGCCTATTCGTACGGCCGCGTCCCGAGCCGAGGCGTGGCTTGGTATCCCCGAGAGAACGCCCAGAGCGGCAACGACCACCACTTCCTCGAGCGCATCACCGACAACCTCCCCGAGTTCTCCGGCCCGGATGCGCACAACGACTACCTCGCACTCCTCGACCGTGCTCTCCTCGACCGGGTGCTCTCACTGCACGAGGCTGAAGGACTCGTCGAGCTCGCCGAATCCCTGGGCATCAGTCGCTCGGCGTGCGAGAAGCTCAACCTCGAATACTTCTGGATGCTCGCTGCGGCAGCCTGGTCAGACGGCACCCTCACCGAGGCCGAGACCGCCGACCTCGTCGCGGTCGCCACCCTGCTGCGTATCCCGCCGTCGCAGATCGAGAAGGTGCTGACTCCCCCGGATGTCGCACCCGCGTTGCCAAAGCAGCCCGGCGCCTCCCTGGGCGGTTTCGCTCTCAAACCGGGCGACCTGGTGACGCTGACGGGCGAGATGTCCCTCCCGCGCGAGCGCTGGTACGACATCCTCGTGGCGAACGACCTGGTGCCGAAGGATGCAGTCACCAAGAAGGTCAAGCTCGTCGCGGCCGCCGACCCCGACTCCCTCTCGGGCAAGGCGAAGAAGGCCCGCGACTACGGCATCCCGGTCGTAAGCGAGCACGGCCTCGCCGACCTGCTGGGTTTGTGACGCACTGCCGACGATGAGAACACTCCGTCGGGCCACCCATCTCCCGCGTGTCAACTAATGTCTATGTCGTGCTCGAGCACCGATGCGCGAGCGAGGGGGAGATTACATGCCATCGACCTGGGGCATCCACAACGACACCACGCTCGACTTGATCGCGGGTGGTTTCGTCAGCATTGGCTGGAATCTCATCCCAGACTTGCGCACCATCTCGCTCGATCGATCTGACCTCAAGGCGCTGCTTCGAGAGACCTACCCCGAAGCGAAAGAGGGGGCACTTCCGATCTGGGCAGGCATCCTCCACCGGTTCGCCCAGGAGATCTCGCCAGGCGACCTGATCGTGGCGCCACGCAAGGCCGACCGCACCCTGGCATTCGGCGAAGTGACGACCGGCTACTACTGGGACGCATCGGCCTCCGACCACAAGCACCGCGTCGGCGTGCGATGGATCAAAGACGCGGTGCCGCGTTCGGTGTTCTCGAAGGATGCGCTCTACGAAATCGGATCCGCCGTAACTCTCTTCCGGGTGAAGAACTACGAGGACGAATTCCGCACCTTCGTCGCATCCGATTCCGCGGAAGCGGTCCAGCAACTGGTCACACGCCAGAGTGAAGAACCGGAGCGGGCAGTGCGCCGGGCGGACGACATCCCCGACGCCGATCGCATTCAGAACTACACCCGTGACTTCATCGCCGATCGAATCCTGCGCGGAATGAGTCATCAGGACTTCGAGGAGTTCGTCGCCGAGCTGCTGCGGGCCGTCGGATACCAGGCGCGCACGACTCAATACTCGAATGACGGAGGCGTCGACGTGATCGCTCACCGAGATCCCTTCGGTCTCGAGCCGCCCGTGATCAAAGTGCAGTGTAAGCATCTGACTGGCACCATCGGCTCCCCGGAGGTCAACCAACTTACAGGCACGCTCGCACGCGGGGAGCTCGGTCTGTTCGTCAGCCTCGGGTCTTACAGCCGCGAAGCGAAAGCACTGGAGCGGAACCGCCAAGACCTCCGCCTCATCGACGGCGACGAGGTCATCGACCTCGTTCTCGCGCACTACGAGAAGTTCGCGAACCGCTGGCGCTCAACCATCCCCCTCCGCAACGTCTACGTCGTCGACCAGTTCGAGTAGCGTTCAAGCACCCGACGCGCGAGAGTCTCCGGCAGCACTGCAGACTAGCCGGACCACACCATTTGGGGCGGTGTCGGCACTACCGCGAGATGCAGCCGTTCCCCGTCCTGACGCTGCGGCCAAGCAAACCCTCGCAGGCACCACGTTGAGCTCAATCCCGAGGGCCGTGCCACCGCGACCGTGACCGCCACCGCCACCGCCACGCCTACTTCCACGAATTCAGTCTCGAAAGTGCAGATACGACTCAGTACTGATCCGCGAGATCCGATTCATACAATGCCCTAGCGCTGGTCGCGTCGCGGATCGCCTGACGTACCGACGCCTTGGTGATGTCCAGCACGCGGAGCTCGTCGCCGATCTCGGCAACCGACTCGATGCGTCGGAAGTTGGCCGCGAAGCGCTCCGCGAAATTGGCTAGTCCTCGCAGCTTCGGCAGAGCGTCGGAGAGATGATGCCCATGCGGATCTACCAGGTCCGCCACAACCGCGCCATTGTGTGACGTTCCGAAGAATATGAAGTCCGGTCTGAGCGCACGCCAGTCTCCTGACTCGTCTTCATACGCGATTGCCAGCGAGTCCTCTGTAGTGCGGTCGGGATTCCTGTACCACCCCCGGAATCCGGATCGACTCGACTCCGCCCTCAAGACCTCGATCTCCCAGCTGCTGGTGAAGTGCATCGGAACTGTCCCATCATCCGAACACATCAGATGCATGGCGTACGTCGGAAGTTCCTCCTCCGAGCCGTCTTCGTTGCGAAGCTTGGAATCGGTCTGGTGGACGACGGGGACGTCGAGAGCGACTGGTTCGGGGGTCTTCGACATCGCCTCAAGAGCTTCGTACTCGGCTTGTCGCTCATCGGAGAGGCTCTTCCGCACTACCCGCGACTGCGTCAACCATGTTCTCGCGAGTCTGTCGGCCTCGTCTTCGACCGCCATCGCGATTTCGGGCACGCGAGCTAGGGCGGCCACCGCGATGTGAGCATCAAGCAGGTCGTCCTCATCACCGTCATCGCCAACAAGGTGGTCAACGTATGTCGAGCAGAGCGCCGGGCTCAGTATCCGAGCGGCGTCCTTGTAATAGTCCTCGATTGCTCGGGGATCTGCACTGACCGCGAATGCCTCGTATGAAAGCCCGCCGCCAACACGCCCACGAACCTCTTCGCCTTCCATCGTGAGGACGTCCTCACGGGCAGCGGCAACCTTATCCTTGTACTGAACAGCCCTGCCGTCGAGCACCGCGTGCAGATGCGAGTGAGCCTTGTCGACCGCCTCCTCGACCAATTGGTCCTTGGACAGAGCGGTGGCAAGCGCCGTAAGACGCCGGATCGGCTTTACGTTCTTCCTCGGGATCGTCACTGACGGGAGAGCCGCGAAGCAGTCCCAGACTGCACTGCCGATGGCCGCGTTCGGGTAAAGCGTGATTGGATCGAACAAGACGCGGCGACCCTTACCGCCTCCGGCATCGTCCCCGTCGTCTCCGTCCTTGCTGGTCGCGCCGCGCATGAGCAACTGGGCTACCGCGGTAGCTGTCTTGCGATCGAACCTCGGAAGAAGACAGTCAACTGAGTTCAGCAGTTCGTTGCCGGGGATGCGGCGGGCGAGGGGCGTGCGCATCATTCGCCCGAGCAGCTGAGTTATGTGTGTCGGATTCTTTGCGGCCCGGAAGGACACGAGCACCTCGGCGCGCGGACAATCCCAGCCCGTCGAGATCGCATTCTTAGCAAGCAGCACCCTTACCCGCTTGTCGTCCTGCACCCGCTGAGGCTCGATATAGGGCACGAGCTGCTTGCCTATGTGCAGATTGGGATGACCTACACCCTCGTGATCGCCGAAGACATTGGCGACGGCGTCGAATGGCAGATCCGGCCACGCGGCATAGATTGTCTCCAGCGTGCGTACAAGCGTCTCTTGCGACGGCTTGTCGTCCATCTGGACAACAAGAAGTGGTTGGACTGCCTCTACATCGCCCTGGGTGTTTGCGTATTCCTCCCAAGCGGCTGATGAGGTCCTAATTTTCTCGACGGCTCGGGCCAGCAAGACAGAGTCGAAGGACCCCTTCTCCGTCGGGATCGAAAGGGCAATGTCGTCTTTCAGCAAGCCCGAGGCTTGGACGAGCGCGGCGTCGACCGTCACGGACGGCAATGCATCTCGATCTGTCGAACCCTTCATCGCCGTTTCGAAACGTTCGACTGTCGCCGAGATGCCAAACACGATAGGCATCGACGGGACGCCTCCCTGCCCATTGATGAGCCGCTGCACGATGGTGGAACGATCAGCCGAGCGTGTCCCCATCCCTCGGTGCGCCTCGTCGAGCACCAGATATAGGGTCAGGTCCGGGTTGGAAACTGTGTTGGTGATCGTGTCGTAGATGGACGTCTGCACGGTGTCGGGACGATCTTCCATCCCGGGAAGCTTCGTATGTTCGTTCTCTTCATCGGATTCGTCAAAGACCCCTTTGACCAGACGCGAGCCCTTGGCCAGCTTCTGTGTGTTGAGGAAGTACACGTGCCCCGGCCGGAAGGACACCTCGGCGAAAGTAGTCGATACCACTTGCAGGCGATAGTCCAGCTCGCTGGCGGCGGCTCTTATCCGGGTGCGGCTCTGCTCATTAAGTGCAGGGTCGTCGGAGAACCAAAGTACGACGGCGCCGGGGTCAGCGACAAAGTCCAATTCGTCATTGCCGAAAAAGAGTGCCTCAACGACAGCGGCAGCCATCACCGTCTTGCCTGCACCTGTGGTCGCCGCTAGCGAGAACTGCGATCTGGCATTGAATCGATGGTAGGAGTCACGCGCGCGCTGGAGGTTCTTGAGAACGTCACCAACGGCCCCCAACTGGTAATCCTTGAGCGTGTACCTCACTACAGGGCCCTTCCAGTATTAATCTCAAAGTTTTGAAGGTAGCTCTCGTACAGGCGGACCGTATTCACGCCCTCCGGCAACTCACGACACACCATCTGAAAGGCAGAATCGTCGTCTGTGACGATGAATGCGAGCGTGATGCAATCAGCCTGCGTTATTGCCTCGACGAACTGGTGCGCGTGATCAAGGTTTGCTAGGACTCCGTAGGCCTCGGCCACATCCCAGCCGGATTCACCCAAGTCCACGATGATCCGACCGCGTGATCCCGCCCGCAACCAAAGCATTGGAGCGATCCGTTCGAATGCCCGGTTATGGCGGACGGACAGTGGGGCCTCGTAGGTCAGGTTGAAGAACTCGGCATTACCTAAGGTCTCGCTGAACGCATTCAGGAGCCTCGGTTTGGTCTTTGACTCGAATACGCCCAGTTTTTCCCACTCGGGGTCCCCAGCACGGAATCCGGCAGTAATCGCCACCTGGCGGTCCGCCTTACTCAACTCATTGTTGGTGACAACGATCGCGCGACGAGATCCGCCATCTTCAGCGTTCATCGCTGCGACCGCGTGGGCGGTCGTTCCGGATCCGGCGAAGAAGTCGAGGATCACCGCATCGGACGAGTTGTTCGCCCACTTCACAAGCTGTCGGATCAGGCGGATCGGCTTTTTTCCGTTCGCAAAAGCAACTCCGCCCTCGTTTGAAACGTGACCCATATCGGAGTGGAAACCCCTCCACAAATCTCCGCGGATCACTGTTCTTCCGAAGCGCGGCAGATAGTCATCGGAGGCCCGATAGTTGCGGTCCAGCGTATAGATCTGCCAGGTCTTTCCCGTGGCGGACCTAGTGAGCCTGTATGACCGCCCTCCAGTCTGGTGCTCGACCCACCGCCCAATAGGCACCTCAACGCTCTTGGCAGATACGGGTGGTGTATCCGTGCGACCTATGCGGTTGAGATTGCTGCGGATGAAATCTCTTGCAGGCTCCGAGGCCAAAAGGAGCAGGTCCATACCCGAAGCCCCTACGAATGCTCCCTTGTTCTTTTTCCCCATATTAACGAGCTCGAACCGCTCGATATCAGCCCGGACCTGTGGTTCCTCATCCAGCCGGCGATAAAGCGAATCCGTGGTGCCGTCATCGTTCAACCAGAGCGGATAGTTGGCGTCCCATTTCTCAATTCCATCGTAGAGAGGGGTGTGTCTTACTTCAGCATCGAAGGCGGGAGACTTCCTGTAGATCAGGACGTACTCCACATTCTTGACAATCGTGCCCTGCTGCGCGTTCGTCGTCTTAGGCCCGGACGTTGTCGACATCTCGACCGCAAGCTGAGCCACATGGTTCTCGACTCCGAATATCTGCTCCAGAAGCATCCGCAAGCGGTGTTGCTCGTCATCTCCGATCGAGATCATGATCGCGCCGCTTGGCTTCAGCAACTCGCGTGCCACGCGGAGTCGGCGGTCCATGAACGCTAGCCACTTTGAATGCTGGTAATCATCGTCGCTGTCAACGTAGTCGTCGTTGTAAAGCCAAGCGAACTTTCCGCCGGTGTTATAGGGCGGGTCGATGTAGATCAGGTCGACTGACTCCTGATGCGTGTAAGTAAGCATCTCAAGCGCGTGAAAGTTCTCTGCGTTGATGACCGTGTGGAAAGGCTTGCCCTCTCGATGCTCGACGCGGCCAGTCTCAACTAAACCGGGATAGATTCGATCGCGGAACTCCGCGACAACAACGAGCGCATCCTCAACAATCGTTGGCGTCTCAGGCTCGTCGGTATCGAGCTCGACCAGGTGAGCCACGCGCTTACCGTCTACCCTCGCCATTCGGTCGACTCGCCAAAGTCGTTGATCGTGCGCCTGCGCTTCCCCGCGGGCAGGCAATATCCGAACCTTATCGCCACGGCGAACCGGTCTGCCCGGCAACTCCACTGCCTCGGGTCGATGCTGTTCGAATACCAGCCCGAATGACCGTTGCTTCAGGGCGCCGATCTCGGCCTCAAGATCCGCTCCGAGTTGCGGGTCCACCTTCCGCGCTTGCCGAAGCAAATCGGTCAATCTCGACACGAATAACCCTCCTCCTGGCCGCCGCCACGATCTGAACCTACCGGTAGCGGGCGCAGTAGGTGCCCCCTGCCTATCTATGGCCGAGCGGGTCCGGCCTATTGCTCCTCGTATTCGACTTCCAGGCGTAACCCGCGATCAGGCGCGACGGGCCGACCTCGCGGTCTTGGCTCACGATCTCCGCGCGCATCTCAGAGACGTCGTCGAACGTCCGAAAGTCGTAGTCGCCGAAATCGGGGAGAGATGCGGGCGGCAGCGAGCCTGACGCCGTTCCGGCACCGAGCATCCGTCTCACGTGACCGACGTAGTCGGAACCGGCGCGCACCCTCATCTGCGAGAGGAGGAGCGATGATGGTTGGACGCATTGGCGTCAGCGACGAGCCGCTCAGCAGCCTCGATGGGGATGCCTGCTGGCTTCACGCTCTGGGCGGGGTCGACTAGGAAGATCTGGTGGGTGCACTTTCCCGTGATCCAGTTGCAGGTCGAAATCACGTCGAACGCAGTCAGCATCATCAACGGGTCGAGCCCGGAGATCTTGCTAACGCTCCGAATCGGCTGGTCAGCTTGGCTCGTAGGGCGGCGCCTCACCCCAGCCCCAACGGGGAACGGGTGCCTCGAGCACCGGCTCGGCACCGGGAGTCGAGTTGGCCACGGCAATGCGCGTGCCCCACTCGGCGTAGGCCATCAACGCCGAGCGCGCCTCCGGATCGCTCGGGAGGTCGGCCTCGTCCGCAGCCCGGCTGAGCAGGGTCACGAACCTGAGGCGCTGTTCCGCACTGATGTTGAGGCCCAGGTGCTTCGACATCATGTGGGGGTAGCCGCCGTGCTCGGCCGTGTACGTTGCAGGACCACCCAAGACCTCGGACCACCATGCAGTGACCCCGTCACGATGCTCACGGCTTACCTTGCCACCGAACACCGGCGCCAGAAGATCATCGCCCTCGACGGCGTCGTAGAAGCAGTCCAACCATCGCACGACCGCAGCCGAGCCGCCGATCCACTCGTAGACGCTCGGAGGTTGAGCCATGGGGAAAGCCTACGCCCGGAGGCTGTTGTGGCCGCGTCGATGGGTGAGTACCAACTGCTCATCTAGCCACTAAGGACCTGCCATGTATTTGTTGAGCATGGTCGGCTTGGCATTCAAGCCGGCGACCGTCTGCACCAGCCGGAGTGGCGATCGCGAAGGTCAGCACAGCATCCGAATCAACGACCAATGGCGCATCTGCTTCGTCCGGACTCCCGCGGGTCCGGTCGATGTCGAGATCGTCGACTACCACTGAGAGGAGACATCATGGCAACCGCACACGCGCCGATTCACCCGGGTGAGATCCTTCTCGAGGAGTTTCTGAAGCCGCTGGAGATCAGCCAATACCGGCTCGCCCAGGCGATCAACGTGCCCGCTCGGCGCATCAACGAGATCGTTCATGGCAAGCGCGGCATCTCTCCCGACACGGCCGCAAGACTTGCTCGCGCATTCGGCACCTCGGATCGGTTCTGGACGAATCTTCAGACCCGGTACGACCTCAAACTCGTCACTGAGGCAAAGACCGAGGAACTCGACCGGATCGTGCCGCTGCTCAGCGCCTGACTGATCAGATCGGGCTGTATCTCCGATTCGCCTACTCGGGGCCTGGCTGCGCTTCACCGCAATGTTCGGGTTCCCAACCGCTACTCCGCGCCGGGACGGGTGCGGCGGATGCATGCGGAGGAATACACTCGCCGCATGTCCGATGCCAATGGGGGCAACAGGCCACCGTTTCCGGAGAACGTGCCGGCAGCGGGCACGGGCATGCCGCAGTCTTCTCACGACGGTGCGCAGCAGCCGCCCGCAGCGCCCGGCCAGCCGGCACCGGCTTCACCCGCGACTCCGGCGGCGGCGCGGCATCCCAAGAGGTTCTATGCGATCGGCGGCGCGGTTCTGGTGGCCGTCGTCGGGGCGACGGCGTCGGCCGTCATCACACCCGAACGGCTCGACGGGCTCTTCGCCATGTTCGGTGGTGGTGCCGGCGCGGGGGCCGCGACATCCGCTTCGTCGACGCCGCCGGCCCTCGAGACCAAGAACGTCTCGAGTGGCGACAAGGCGCTGTCGTTCGCAGTTCCGGCCGAGTGGGGTGCGCGCACCGGGAATTACAACGTGAGTCCGGATGCCGGAACCGCCGTCATCACCGGAACCCAGGTCGATTCGCCGGTGGAGTTCGGTGAAGACGGGGCGTACATCGCCGTCTCCGAAGACTTCGCGACGCGAACCGGACTGACCGGGCTCGCAGCCGACGACCTCCGCGCCCGCGCCGACGATCTCGTCGGAGAGGCGGACTGGACGATCGATGGATGTGTCGCCTCCGACGAGCCGTCCCGCGAAAAGGATGGCTGGCAGCTGGCGACGCGGTATTGGACGGATTGCGCGCAGATCCCCGACAGCAAACTGTGGGAGATGGTGGCCATCGACGACGAGGGGACGATGGTCGTGACGCTGCAGGTATTGCTGTCGCCGGATGCGTCGCCGGAGATCATGGATGCGATCGTGGGGTCGTTCACTGTGGACCCGCGGAAGTTGCCGTCGGGGGTGGGCGGGGACGTTGTGATTCCTTGACGCACGTGCGAACGCGCCTTGAGGGTGAGCCGGCGGCACCGTCGGCTTCGGGGCGGGCCGAAACCGGGCGACGTGGGGTGGGTGATCCGGTCGAGTCATTGGCATCGGGTTTGGCGGGAGGCCGCGCAGCGGCCGGGGGACTATGACTCGACCGGACCGCCCACCCCGCGGCGCCCAACCACCCCGAACTAAACGAGTTTAAATCATCTAATTCTGATAGAATTTCAGTATGAAAAACACCCTCCGACTCCACGAGATCGCTGCCGATCTCCGCGGCCTTGTGGGTGAGATCGGCGCGAGGATGGCGGGGCTGAGCGATGACGAATTGCTCGACGTCATGGCCGCGATCGAGGCCGTCGGGCGAGTCATCGGAGCGGCGCAGGTGCGGGTCGCCGGGGAGGTCGGGGTGCGGTCGCGCAGCGAGCTCGGCGATGAAGGGCTGAGCCGGTCACAGAACTTCACGAGCCCGGTCAAGCTCGTCGCGGCCGTCACGGGCACGTCGGCGCACGAGAGCAAGGCGCGGCTCGAGGTCGGGCGCAAGCTGCGTGGCGCCGTGCTTCTGGGTGGCGGCGAGGGGCCGGCGCCGTTCCCGGTCGTCGCGCAGGCACTCGACGAGGGCATCCTCGCCGTCGAGACGGCGTCGGTCATCGTGGCGCGGTGCGGCGAACTCGTAATGCGCGGATGCTCGCCCGACGTCGTGGCTAGTGCCGAACAGACGCTCGTCGATGAGACCGTCACGGGGCATCTGACGACGGATCAGACGTCCAAACTCGCCATCCACCTGCGCGAGGTCATCGACCCCGACGGAGCCGAGCCGCGCGATGAGGTGCACCAGCAGCAGCGCTCGCTCACCATCGCTCAGGCGAGCGACGGCATGATCCGCGGGCGGTTCGCGCTCACGCCCGAGCAGGGTGGGGTGTGGCTGGCGAGCATCCAGGCGATGCAGAGTCCGCGCGTCTCAGATGCCCAGGCCGGTGGCCCGCGGTTCCTCAGCGAAGAGGAATTCGTCGCGCAGACGGTCACCGCCGACATCCGCACCCAGGCGCAGAAGAACGCCGACACCGTCACCGAACTCATCGCGCGTGCCGCCGGCGCCCCCGACATGCCGCGCATCAACGGCTCCGCCACCACCGTCAACGTGCACATCTCGCTCGACGACCTCGAGGCGGGGCGCGGAGTCGGATGGATCGACGGCGTCGACGAGCCCGTTCCCGCCTCCGCCGTGGCCCAGATGCGCTGCCACTCCCCCATCTCCGCGACACTCTTCGGCGACCGCGGCGAAGTGCTCTACCAGGGCAAGTCGAAGCGACTCTTCACTGCGGCACAGAACCGGGCCCTCGCAGCTCGAGACGGCGGATGCGTGTGGAACGGATGCGATCGACCCCCGTCGTTCTGCGAAACGCACCACGTGGATGAATGGGTCTCCGACGATCATCCACCCGGCCGCACCGACATCGACAACGGCCTGCTGCTCTGCCACTTCCATCACAGTCACCTGCATCGCTCGGCGTGGAAACTCGTCATGCTCAGAGGTGTGCCGCACATCGTGCCGCCCCGATGGATCGACATCGAGCAGACCCCCATCCCCACCACGCGCCGCCGCACGCACGGGCCACGGCGCGAGGCCGCCTGAGCCCAGCTCAACGAAGCGCAGCGCAGCAGAGTGCAGCGGGAGCGCTCCGCAGCGCAGCCGGAGCCGATCGCCGCGAGACCGCAGCGGGAGCTCACCGCAGGGCAGTAGGAACAGAGCGCAATAGCCGGAGCCGGCCCGGCCCAAAGCGGCCCGCAGACCGAAACCGGGCGGCGTGGGGTGGGTGATCCGGTCGAGTCATTGGCATCGGGTTTGGCGGGAGGCCGCGCAGCGGCCGGGGGACTATGACTCGACCGGATCACCCACCCCACGCCGCCCAACGACCCGCAACTGAACGGGCCCTAAGCGCTAGCGTTCAGAGCATTCAGAGCCTCGAACAGGGCCAAACGCTGCGACTCGTCGAGGGGCGCGAAGAGCTTCGGTAGCTCAGCGGCCACAACCCGACGACCGGCCGCGAGCGCCTCGGCACCGGCGGGAGTGAGGGCGTGCGTAAGGCGCCGACCTCGGCCCGGCGCCCGCGTGACCAGGCCGCGATCGATGAGACGAGTGGCGAGGGTGCCGAACGACTGGTCACTCTGGAAGGTCGCCACTGCGAGATCGTGAGCGGATGCGCCGGGTGCCTGGTCGATCGCCCGTAGGGCATCCCACTGCACGAGGCTCACTCCGGCAGCTCCGAGGGCGGCATCCATCGTGCGGTGATTGCGGTACTGCGCCCGCTTGAGAGCCTGCCCGAGGAGTTCCAGATCTGTCGCCATGGTGTTATCGTATCAGCACACTTATATAAACATGTTGATTTGGAGTGATCATGGCTACTCGATTCGTTTTCCGCGCATCCGTCACCGAGGCCGGCGACCCGGCGCTGCCGACCGCGCTCGTGCTGCACGGAGGCGGCGGGCCTCGCACCGTGGCGCCGATCGTCGGGCACCTCGCCGCGACACGGCACGTGCTCGCTCCGACGCATCCGGGATGGGACGGCACCGAGCGTCCCGATGACCTGACCTCGGTGGCCCAGCTCGCCGGGGACTACCTGGAGCTGCTGCTGAGCGACGCCACCGAGGGCGGGGTGCAGGGCGAGGCGCAGGGCGGGGTGACGCTGGTGGGGTCATCGATCGGCGGATGGATCGCACTCGAGATGGCGGTTCAGGCCGCGAGCGATGCGCGTTTCGAGGGGTTGATCGACGCTATCATCGTGCTCGATGCCGTCGGGGTCGAGGTGGCGGGCGAACCGATCGCCGACTTCTTCTCGCTGACCCCTCGGCAGCTCGCCGAGCTCGCGTGGCACGACGCCGACCGGGGGTTCATCGATCCGGCTGGACTCTCCGACCAACAGCGGACGGTGCAGGCGGCGAACGGGCGCACGATGGCGGTGCTCGCGGGCGCGAGCATGAGCGATCCGACCCTGATCGCTCGCCTCGACGCCGTGACCGCACCGGCCCTCGTCGTGTGGGGCGCGAGCGACCGCATCGTGACTCCGACCTACGGGCGGGCGCTGGCGGAGGCCCTTCCGAACGCGAGCTTCGTACAGATCGCGGATGCCGGGCACCTTCCGCATCTCGAAGCGGGCGCAGTGACCTTCGAGGCCATCGATCGGTTTCTCGAACTCCCGCGCTGAGCGCCGGACCCTTACCGGAGTTCGGCGGCGGCCGCCCGGAGTTCGGCGAAGGCCTCGCGCGTGTACGTGACAAGCTCCCCCGCCTCCCCGTCCCGCTCCGGATCGGACCACCGACGGTAGCCCATCCCGAACGCCAGCACGCCGAGCTCGGCCGCCACCCTCGCCGCCGCCTCGGACGCGCCGCGTTGCTGCAGAGCCTCCGCCATCGCTGCCGCCAGACCGATGCTCTTCATCGCGTTGCGGGCACGGAGTTCTTCGTTCGCCTCGATCGCCGCGTGCATGCGCGGGCCGAGGCCGCGGTTGAACTCCGTCATCGCGCCGGCCGCGCGGTCCAAACCGGCCGCGACCGCCTCGAGCGGGGTCGCGGCATCCGGAGCCGCGAGGATGCCCTCGGCCAGCAGAGCGCTGAGCATCTCCTGCCCCGCCGACAGTAGCTCGCGCTTGTCGCTGAAGTGCCGGAAGAACGTACTGCGGGTGAGCTCGGCACGCTCGGCGATCTGCGCCACGGTCGTCTCGTCGTAGCCCTGCTCCGTGAAGAGATCGAGAGCCGCCTCGACGAGCCGCTCGCGCGCATCCGGTTTCCATCTGGGCATGACCCCAGTCTACGTGATGCGACACTTGTCTCATCGCGGTGGTACTGTGATGGGACATTAGTCGCATCACATCGTGGAGGTTTCCCATGCGCGTATTCATCACCGGCGCCACCGGGCTGATCGGATCGGCCGTCGTGGCCGAGCTGATCTCGGCCGGACACTCCGTCACCGCCCTCACCCGCTCCGACGCCTCAGCTGCGAAGGCCACCGCGGCCGGGGCCGACACCGCGCGCGGCCAGCTCATCGACCTCGACGTGCTGCGCGCCGAAGCCGAGCGTGCCGACGGCGTCATCCACCTCGCCTTCGGCAACGACTTCAGTTCGCCCGAGGCGCTGACCGCGAGCATCGCCGACGAGTCCGCCGCGCTCGAAACCCTCGGCGAAGCCCTCATCGGCACCGGCAAGCCGCTCGTCACCGTGTCCGGCACCCCTCAGGCGGCCGGCCGCCCATCGACCGAAGACGACCCCCTCCCCACCGACGGCCCGGTCGGCGGACGCGGCGTCTCGGTGAACCGCACCCTCGCACTCGCCTCTCGGGGCGTACGCACCTCGGCCATCCGACTCCCGCGCACCGTGCACAACGACGGGAACGGCGGCTTCGCCGGACTGCTCACGCAGATCGCCCGCCAGACCGGCGTCGCCGGATACCCGGGCGACGGCGCCCAGCGCTGGCCGGCCGTTCACGCGCTCGATGCCGCAGTGCTGTTCCGGCTCGCGCTCGAGGAGTCACCCGCGGGGCGTGCCTGGCACGCCGTGGCGGATGAGGGCGACGCGGTGCGCGACATCGTCGCCGTCATCGGGCGCCGGCTCGGGCTACCGGTCGAGTCCCTCCCGGTCGAGAACTTCGGGCCGATCGGGTCGATCTTCGCCGCCGACCAGCCCGCGTCGAGCGCGCAAACCCGCGCCGAGCTGGGCTGGGAGCCGACGCACCCGAGCCTGCTCGACGACCTGGAGAACATCCGGGCCTGAGGAGGGCCGGGGCCCGGGAAGGCCGGTGCCCCGGCGCGGGGCCGGACGACCCCAGCACCGGACCCCGGCTCCGCTCACACCCGAGCGGCGAGCGCTTCCGCGTAGAACCCCGACGGGTCGTTCGCGAGGGACGACTTCACCAGACGCGCCCACTCATCCACCAGAACCTCGATCGCCCCGGCCTCGACACCGTCGAGCGTGGCCACCGCCACCTCGCGCGGGTTGAGCATCGGGCCGTCGTAGCCGTCCATCAGACGGGTGTCGGCCGCACCGAGGTGCACACCCTGCACGAGGGTGCCCTGACCCGCGAGCTCGAGGCGCACTCCGTTGGTCATCGCCCACTCCGCCGCCTTCGCCACGGCGTAGGCGTTCGCGCCCTCGGTCGAGAACCACGACAGGGCCGAGAGGATGTTGACCACCGCTCCCCCGCCGTTCGCCGCGAGCACCGGCTTGAACGCCCGGATGACGGAGAGCGTGCCGAAGAAGTGCGTGTCGAGTTCGAGGCGCAGGCCCTCGAGGTCACCGTCACCCAGCAGATTCGCGCCCGTCGAGATGCCCGCGTTGTTCACGAGGAGGGTGACGTCGGTCGCCCGCGCCGCCGCATCCGTCACCGATGTCGCATCGAGCAGATCGAGCCGCAGCACCTCCACCCGGGCGTCGGCGAACTCACCCTCGGCCAGCTGATCGGGCTGACGCACGGCCGCGTAGACCTTGGTCGCTCCCCGCTCGAGCAGCTCGTCGACGAAGCGGCGGCCGATGCCGCGGTTCGCTCCGGTGACCAGCGCGACGGATCCTGCAATGTTCATGGTGTGCCTTTCCACGTGCGGCGGCCGCGGTCGCGGTCGCCATCCGTCTTGTAGGCTAAGACTTCACGTTGACGTCAAGGGCAAGTCGAGTCAGCGAACGCCCCGGATGTGCCCGGAAGAACGAGAGGATGCCCGATGAGCGACCTGAGGATCGGCGAGGTCGCGGAGCGCGCCCGGGTCAGCACACGAGCCCTGCGCTACTACGAGGAACAGGGCATTCTGCACGCCGAGCGCACGCCCAGCGGCCAGCGCGTCTACGGCGAGTCGGCGGTCGAGCGGGTGCGCCTCATCCAGCACCTGTTCTCGGCGGGCCTCGCGAGTCGCACGATCGCCCTCATCCTGCCCTGTGTCGACACCGGGCATGCGCCGCCCGAGATGCTCAGCAGCCTCCACACCGAACGCGACCGCATCACGAGCGTCATCGCCGACCTCGAGGAGGCCCGCCGCCGGCTCGACGAGGTCATCGACCTCACCGAGAACGCCGATCCCGCCGACTGCGACGCGGCGCGGGATGCGGCGGGGCGCACGTCCGCGATCCTGGAGGGTGTCGGCGCGTAGGGACCAACCCCGCGCCTGGCCGCCCGTCTGTCGGGTGGCGCGACCGAACACCTTATCCACAGGCCGCACACCCTGCCACGGCGACCACTATTCTGGTCGTAATCCCTACGTTTCTGCGCCCCATCGACCGCGAAAGTAGGAGTGAAATGCGTCACCGTGCCGTCAGAATGGCTGGTCCTGCCGATCAGAACGTCTACCGGATATCCTCAGTGCTGCATCCGCGACCGCGCGAAGGAGATGAGATGTCACGTTCGATCGAGCTCAACGACGACGAATTGCGACGCCTCGGCACTCTTGCCGCACGCACCGGGCAGCCCGTGGAGGAACTCGTGCACGACGCCATCGCCTCACACCTCGACGAACTAGAAGACATCGCGTGGGCCGAAACTTCTGCGGCGAAGTGGGAAGCGTCGGAAAAGAAGACCCGACCCCTGAGCGAGGTCCGCCGCGAGATCGGACTTTGACCCGGTGGACCGTCGAGACGAGCCACGAGTTCGACAAGACTCTACGAAAGCTCGACCGTGTCGTCGCCCGACGGGTTATTGCCTTTCTCGACGAGCTCGCTGCACTCGACGACCCCCGGTCCCGAGGAAAGCAGCTGACGGGCGACCTCTCGGAGTTCTGGCGCTACAGGATCGGCGACTATAGGGTTCTGGCGCGCATTGACGACGAGTCAATCGTCATCGTCGGTGTGCGGCTGGGCCACCGATCTCGCATCTACTGACGCCGTAGCCGAGTCTCCCGACTCGGGCGATGTGATCGACGTCGCCCGGGGCGCGGGCGGATACTGGGGCATGGGCGGTCGGATGCGTCGCGGGTACTTCTGGGTGTTGAAGAACACCCTCAACCGACTCACGCTGCGGATGGCGCGGGCCGGCGTCGGACCGTTCAGCGTGCTCCGGCACACCGGGCGGAAGAGCGGAAAGACGTTCGAGGTGCCACTGATCCTCGGCGAGACGAGCGACGGTGACCTGGTGGCGGAGCTCACCTACGGCGCCGAGGTGAACTGGCTCCGCAACCTGGAGGCCGGTGGCGACGCCCTCGTGGTGCGGGGGCGTCGCCGGTGGCGGATCGTGGGCGTCGAAAACCTCGGAGCCGAAGCCGGGTTGCGGGCGTTCGGCAACCCGGCCGCGGGCATCCTGAAGCTGCTGGGGAAGAGCGACTTCCGGTTGCTCCGCGTCGCGCGCTGACGCTACCCAGCGCTCCGACCGCCGGCCCTCGTCAGGAGGCCCGACGGCGGTGGCGGGACACCAGGGCCAAAGCCGCACCCGCCAGCAGCACCAGCGCCGCACCGCCGAACCACAGGGCACCCGCACTGCCGGTCGCGGCGAGGGTCGCCGAGCCGGAGCCCGCCGCATCCGTCCCGTCGACCGGCGCACCCGGTGCCGGGTCGACCGGTGGCTCCTCCAAGCTCGCGTCGCGGAGCACATATCGCCCGTCTTCCCGCTTCACATCAGCCGGCCGACTGGTGACCGTGGAGGTCGTCGCGCTGTCGGCGTAGTGCGCATCGAACGAGCAGCGCAGGGAGAACAGGGGCGGCGCCGCGTCGTACCAGCCCGCCTTCCTCACGAAGTCCGTCAGGTCGAGCCTGGTCCCCTTCGCCACCGTCGTGGTGAACGCGCGTCCGTCGGGGAGCACGCCGCTCCAGCTCACGTCACCGGTCACCACCTCGACACCCGCCTCATCGGTGCGGTCGACCCAGTTGTAGCCCACGCAGTCGACCGTGTACACACCGTCGATCCTCGGCAGTGCGTTCGCCGCCGGCCCCGATACGGAAGGGTTCGGGATGTTGGCCTTGATCCAGGCATCCATCGACGCCCCGCAGCGGGTCGGCACGCCCCACAGCGTGGTGCCGCACTCGGCCGGGACGGGCGCGACCGGCCACAGCGTCTGGTTCGACGGAGCCGGATCGTACGAGCTGCCGTCCTTCAGCCCGAGGTAGGCCAGCCAGCTCGGCAGCTCGGTGACACCGATCGAGAAGCCCCAGTCGCAGGCGTCGTTCAGCCGCTCGTCACCGTCGAAGAAGGTGCTGCAGTAGTTGGGCGTGCGGGTCTGCGCCTCGAAGGAGCCCACGGCGCTCGAGCTCGGCGTCACCGAGAAGACCTTGTCCGTGCCCGACCAATCGGTCTTCTGGTGCGCGATGAACCACGACGCGATCCGTTCACCATCGCACAGCGCACCGTCGACCGGCACCACCATGCACTTCACCGTGAGGCCGGTCTCGTTGACCCAACTGGGGTTCAGCCGGTGCTCGAACACCGTGGTCGGTGCGAACGACAACCCGGAGGTGTTGCCGTAGGTGTGGTAGTCGCCTTCCTCCGAGTGCGTCGCGAAGCGGAACGCCGGGATGTCGCGAGTGGTCGTCTCCCCCGGCATCCACACCGTGCTCACCCCCGTGGTGTCGAAGTTCCGGGCCTCGCCGCCCGGCGAGTTGTCACGCAGGGTACTCAGGATGTCCAGAGGTGCGAACGGCGCGACCCCGGCCGCCGCCCATGGCTGGGACCCGTCGCGGAAGAGCTGCACGGGCGTCTGGACCGCCGGCGTCACCGAGGTGTGGGAGGTGCGGTAGGCCGCTTCGAGATCTTTCCACCGGGTGGAGTTCGCCGGTACGAAGCCGGCGATGCCGTCGGCAGTGGTCGCGGTCGCGACCGTCTGCCAGGTGCCGCCGGCCCAGTCCACGGGGAAGGACCGGGGGTTGCGCGCCCAGACGGCCGATCCGATGGCGTCGTTGCCGTTCCGCACACCCGTGATGTCGGTTCCGAGGCTGAGCACGACCTTGTCGTCGGAAATGGGAAGGCCCACCTGCTTCCACTCCTCGACCACGTTGTCGTAGAACGTCTTCGAGAAGCGCAGACCCGTGTCGCAGATCGTCTTCGCGTCGCCGGCCTTCTGCGAGATCGCGAGGGAGCAGACCGCCGCGTTCTGATCGGGCGATATCGTCCCCTTCTCAGCCGTGTAGAGCTTGGCGGCCTGCATCAGGGAGGCCTGCTGCAGCAGGAACATGCCCTGCGACTGCGCGGTCTGCCAGTACTGCACGATGTTCTGCAGCGGCTCGTAGTATTGCCGGTCGTCGAGCCAGACGCCCTGGCTGGTCGGCGATGCGGACTGACGGGCCCCGGCGGAGGCCTGCGTCAGCTTCCACGCGTCGAAATAGGCGGTGCCGCAGCTCTGGATGACGCCGTTGCGGCCCTGGGTGGAGATCATCGCCTCGTGCACCGTGCGGATGTCGCTCGCCATGGCGCTGGTGGTGACGCTCTTCTGCGATTCGCTGCCCAGGGTGTTCGCGATGAAGGCGTTGACGAGGTTGCCCAGTTCCTTGGCCTCATCCGCGCCCGTGGCGCCCTTGCTCATCTTCTCGATCTGGTCGAGCACGTCGCCGTACGCGGCCTGCGACGTCTTCACCTTGCTGATGTAGGGGAAGATTCCCGCCGTCTGGTTGACGCAAGTACCCATCAACACGTTCTGGTTGACCGCGAGCACCTCCTGCTCGATGTCGGCCAAGGTGCTCTGCATCTCGTCGATGCGGTGTTCGATGTCGTCGAGCTCCTGCAGCTTGTCGAGCACGTCCTTGATGCCCGGCCCCTTGCCGCCGTCGCCGAAGATGGCGGAGATGAGCGGACCGGCGATGCTCGCCGCGAGGTCGAACCCGCCGGTGTCGATGCCGAACAGCTTGCCGGCCTTGCCGACGGCGGAGTTCATGGTCGAGATCCAGGTCTGGGCGGAACCCTGCCACGAGGCGTGCGCGGGTGCGGCCGGCGCGAGGGCGACGGTCCCCGTCCCCACCACCGCGGCCACCGCGACCGCGGCGACCGTGCGGGTGATCCAGCGCGAGGGCATGCGGCGGCGACCGCCTCGTCGGGGGGCGTGCGGTCGCATGGAACTCGATTCGGATCGCTGTACGCGGGCGGGGAGCCTCCACAGTCTGGCGGCGCCCGCTGCCCACGGATAGCCCCTAGGCGGGCGCCACCCATAAGGGGCGGCAGTGATTCCCCGAGCAGTGATTCCCCGAAAGGGGGACTGCTCATCGGCTGCTCTACAGCCGTAGTCTTCGGCACAACACCCGGACGACGGCCGAACAGGCGGTGGACCGGATGACCCGAATTCCCGACTCACCCGACCCGATTGCGACGCCCGTGACGACACCCTTGCCTCCGGCCGGCTGGTACCCCGACCCGAACGACCCGAACGAGAAGCGCTGGTGGGATGGCACCCGATGGGCGGAGACCGCGTCGGGAATCGGTCAGACCCCGGCCGCGAACGCAGTCCGCGCGAGATGGCGCCCGACCTTGACCACGTGGATCGTCGCCGCCCTCGCCGTGCTCGTCGGGGCGATCGGCGCCGGGAGCAACGGCCTCGGCGGCTTCCTGGTGGGCGTCTCCCTGTTCGGCATCGGCGCCTCGATCTGGGCACTGGTGAAGAAGCGGCCGAGCTGGCTCAACCTGCCGCGCACGCGACGCGCCGCAGGGTCTGCGCTGGGTATCTCCGCCGCGGTTCTGCTCCTCGGCGCCCTGATCGCGCCGCATCCTCAGGCGAGCGACCAGGCCGTCGGAGTGCGGGCCGACGCGTCGATCAGCTCGGCGGCGACGCCCGGGGCAACGCGTGAGAGCACTCCCACCCCGACGCCCGCGGCGAAATCGACGCCCACTCCGAAGCCGACCCCGGTCACGACGGTGCAAGTCGTCGAGACGTCCGATCCTCTTCCTTATGGACAGTCCAGCTACGAAGATCCGGATGCCGACGCGGGAACCTCCGTGGTCGTCACCGCCGGAGTCGCCGGAACGAAGGTCTCGCGGTGGGAGATCACGCTCGTCGACGGCGTCGAGACGGGCCGCACTCTCGTCTCGGAGACGGTCACGGTCGCTCCCATCGATGAGGTCACCGCGATCGGCACTCGGCAACCGCCTCCCGCCGAGGCGGCACCTGAGGAGAGCCCCCCGGACGGCGGCGGGTGTGACCCCAACTACGCCGGCGCGTGTGTTCCCATCGCTTCCGACGTCGATTGCGCCGGAGGAAGCGGCAACGGACCTGCCTACGTGCAGGGTCCGGTCCAGGTGATCGGCTCCGACATCTACGACCTCGACCGCGACGGCGACGGGATCGCCTGCGACTGACGCCGATCGGATACGTCCGGCGCGGGGGGCACCCGTCGGATTCGGGGCTGCGGGCGCTCGCGCGAGCAGCGCCTCCTGCCAGCCGCCGGTCGCCACGCCTCGCGGGCGGACGGTCGCGCCGCCGGTGAGGGCGTCCGCGGTGGAGTCGGATGACGCACCCTCGGTGAGGGCGTCGCGCACGATGCGGCGCGGGTCGTACTGGCGGGGGTCGAGCTTCTGCCACTCGGTCGCGTCGAAGTCCGGGCCGAGTTCTTCGGCCACGCGCGCCTTGGCGGTGTCGGCGACGTCGCGCATCGCCCGCACGAACGCGCCCAGCTTCGCCGCGTAGAGCGGGAGCCGCTGCGGACCCACCAGGAACACGGCGATCACCCCGATGAGGAGCAGCTTCTCGACGGTGAGACCGAACATGGTCAGCGGCTGTCGGCGGTCGGGGTCGAGGCCGGCTCCGAGTCACGGACCGCGGCATCCGGAGCACTCGTCTCGCTCGCTTCGGCCTTCAGGATGCGGGCCGACTGGCCCAGGCTACGGGCGAGGCTCGGCAGCTTCGCGGCTCCGAAGAAGAGCAGCACGACGGCGAGGAGGATGAGCGCGTGCCATCCGGTGAGGTTCTGGAAGACGCCCATGGTAAGGCCTTTCGTCGAGAGGACAGGAACGAGGGGGATTCGGGGCCGGCGGTCAGCGCGCGGGAGCACCGTCGGGCGGGGTGCCTCCACCGCCGACCGATCCACCACCGCCTGGCGCCGATCCGGCCGTGGGCGTCGTGCTCGTGTCCACGCGCACGGTGAGCGCCACCTGGTAACCCGACGTCGCGTCGCCGGTCACGGTGGCGAGCTGCAGGGCACCGCCGTCGTCACCGAACACGTTGTCGGAGTCGAGACTCACCTTCGCCAGATTGGCGCTCGAGCCGTCGTATCCAGAGCCCGCGTAGACGGTCTCGCAGACATCCTGAGGCAGCGCCACCTGCGAAGTGGCGATCGCGTTGGCCGAGTCGGTGATGTCGCCGACGCCCGGGTAGACCTCGAAATGGATGTGCGGCCAACGACCCGAGTAGCAGGCCGGGAAGATCGAGGTGTACGTCACCGTCCCGGCGCTGTCCACGACCTGCACACCGCGCAGGTACGTCTCGTTCTCGACGCCCGACGAGTACATCGAGTAGTTCCCGTCGGCGTCGCAGTGCCACACGTACACTGCGGCATCCGTGAACGGAGCGTCGCCGTTCGCCATGTCGAGCACGGTGAGCGAAAGCGCCATCGGCACGCCCGCCGCGGTCGCGCCTCCGCCGATGCTGGAGCGGATGTCGCTGCGCACCACACCCGACTCCTCGAGCACGTCGGCACCGTTGGAGCCGTCGCCCGGGTACGGACCCGCGGTCTCGTCGGGGATCTCCGACGAAGGGAGGGTGCCGGTGGCAGACCCGGTGCCGGTGCCGGTGCCCATCGAACCGCTCGCGCTCCCGCTCGCGGTGCCGGCGGCCGTGGACCCGGCGGCGCTGCTGCCGGTGCCCGTGGTGCAGGCGGCGAGGGCGAGGGCGCCGAGTCCCAATCCGGCGGCGCTCAGCACCGTGCGACGGCTCAGCAGGGTGCGGATGTCGAACCCGACGCCCTGGTCCACCACCTCCTCGTCGGCACGATCGAGGAGTCGGCCCTCGTAGGCCGGACCGTCGGGGGTCTGTTCTGGTTCGGGGATCCTGCTCATGATCGCCTCATTCGCTCGGCTAGTGGATGGATTGACTCCAGTGTTCGTGAGTCATCCATACGAGCCCTATGGCGCGTCTATGAGGAACCGATGAATGCAGCACATCCCGCCGCGCAGGCCCGAAGCGCGCTACAGACCGCTCTTTTTCGCCGACGCACCCGAGCTGATCAAGGTGACGAGGCCGAACCCGACGCACCCGCCACCCACCCAGGTGAAAGCGTGCAGCCAGGTGGGTCCGCCGTTCAGGTCCCAGATCACGGCGAACGCGCCGAACGCCACCCCCACCACGATGAGCGTGATGGCGATCGCTCTCGTCTTGTCGACCGTGAGGCCTTCGACCTTCTCCGGACGTGTCATCGTGAATCCCCCTTCGTCGCCGAATCGTCGGCGGTCAGCACTCGAAGATCGTAATGGAGCGCGTGCGGTTCCTACGTCGTGATGAAGAAGAACATCATGAGGAACGGCACCACCGAAGCCAGGATCGCGATCGTGCTCACCCAGCGCGCCGTCGACGGTCGCGAGCGCAGCACGGAGACCATGCCGAGGAAGAGGCCGATCACCGCGAACCACAGGGGAATCCAGGTGGGAATGCCCAGCGCGAGCAGCACGATCGCCGCCACGCCCGCGATCAGGGAGATGATGGCGAAGGCGTCCACCCCTCCACGGGGGCGCTGCAAGGTCTGCGCGCGCTGCGTGGGATCGTCGAGTTCGCTGCTCATGGTGCTCCGTTTCGTCGGCTGTTCGTGGGGCGCCCGGGCGGCGTGCCGCTTTCGGCCCGAGCCTACGGCGAGCGCGACGGACCGGCATCGGCCTCGTGGAAATCTCAGTCGATAAGTAGCTAAGCTGTTTAGCGAAATCGTCCTGGGAATCGGAGGTCGCCGTGTCGGCACGCACGCGCTGGATCGGGCTCGTCTTCATCAGCATCGCGGTGGCTCTCATCATCGTCGACTCGACCATCGTCAACGTGGCGATCCCGTCGATCATCGACGACCTCGGCATCACCTCCACCCAGGTGCAGTGGGTGCAGGAGTCCTACACCCTCGTGTTCGCGGCCCTGCTCCTGGTCTTCGGTACCCTCGCCGACCGCTTCGGCCGACGCCGCATGCTCGTGCTCGGTGTCGCCGTCTTCGCCCTCGCCAGCATCCTGGCCGCTCTCGCGCCCACCGGTGACCTCCTGATCGGGGCCCGCGTGATCCAGGGCGTGGGTGGCGCCATGGTGCTGCCGACGACCCTCTCGATCATCAACGCCACCTTCCGCGGCCGCGAACGCGCACTCGCCTTCGCCATCTGGGGTTCCACGATCGGCGGGATGACGGCGGTCGGCCCACTGCTCGGAGGCTGGCTGACCACCTACTTCTCCTGGCGCTGGGCGTTCGGCATCAACATCCCGCTCGGCATCGTCGTCATCGTGGGAGTGCTGCTGTTCGTGCGGGAGTCGCGCGAACCGGCCGCTGACGGGGTCGCGCCGCAGCGGGTCGACGTCGTGGGGGCCGTTCTCTCGGTGATCACGAGCGCCACCCTCGTGTTCGGGCTCATCGAGGGCCGCACCTACGGCTGGTGGCTCACCGACACGCCGCCGGCGATCGGGGACTGGACCTGGCCCTTCGCCCTCTCCCCCATCCCGCTCGCCTTCGCCGTGACGGTGCTCGCCGGAACCGCTTTCATCCTCTGGGGCCGCAGACGGATGCGCCGCGGACAGAGCACGATGCTCGCGTTCGACCTCTTCCGCATCCCGAGCTTCCGCAACGGCAACCTCGCGGCCATGATCGTGTCGCTCGGCGAGTTCGGCATCATCCTCTCGCTGCCCCTGTGGCTGCAGAACGTGCTCGGTTTCGACGCCCTGCAGACCGGCTTCATCCTGCTCGCGCTCGCGATCGGATCGTTCGTCGCGTCGGGCTTCGCGGGCGCGTTCGGCAACCGGATCGCTCCGGTGGTGATCGTGCGCGTCGGTCTCGCCGCCGAGATCGTGGGGGTGGCGGGGATCGGCTTCGTGATCGCACCCGACACCGCCTGGGGACTGCTCATCCCGTTCCTCTTCGTCTACGGATTCGGCGTCGGGCTCGCCACCGCGCAACTCACCGGAGTGGTGCTGAAGGATGTGCCGCTCGAGCAGAGCGGGCAGGGCTCCGGCACGCAGAGCACGGCCCGGCAGATCGGGTCGGCGCTCGGCATCGCCATCCTCGGCACCGTGCTGTTCACCACGGCGGCCGCCCAGCTCGACGCGGCGCTCGCCTCTGACGGCGTGCCGGATGCCTCCCGCTCGCAACTCGTGACCCAGGTCGTCGACAGCTCGGGCGCCGCGATCGCCGGGCTCGCGCAGGATCCGTCGATGGACTCTGTGGTCCAGGATGCGAAGACCGCCTTCTCCGACGGCACCAAATACGCGGCGTTCGCGGCCGCCGGGTTCTTGGCGGTGGGCTTCGCGGCGACGCTCTCGCTGGGGGGCGGGAAGACGGCCGTGACCTCGACCGGGGAGCCTCTGTCGACTCCGGTCTCGGCTCCGGGCCGACGGCGTCGACGCGTCAGGTCGTAGTCACCTCACCCCGACACCACGGTCTGGCTCGCCTGACCCCTGGCGGCGTAGCGTTGCAGCCATGGCACGCGCATGGATCGCACGAGACTACGGAGACCTCGACGTCTTCACCGAGATCGACGTCGAGGTTCCGGCACCCGGCCCCGGCGAGGTGACCATCGAGGTGAGGGCCGCCGGGATGAATCCGGCTGATTACAAGCACGTGGCGCGAAAAGGTGACCGCAGCAAACTTCCCATCCCGATCGGCTACGAGTGCTCTGGCATTCTCACGGCCGTCGGCCCCGGCACCGAGATCGCCTCCGGTGGTGGCGCCGTCGGCGACGAGGTGGTCGCCTTCCGGGTGCAGGGCGCTTACGCCACAGCGCTCACCGTGCGCGCCTCGGATGTGTTCGCGAAGCCCGCCGCGCTGCCGTTCCCCGAGGCTTCGGGGCTCCTCCTCGCCGGGACCACCGCGGCCGAGATGCTCCACGTCACCGGCGTGAAAGCGGGCGACACAGTGCTCGTGCACGGCGCATCCGGGGCCGTGGGCGTCATGGTGCTGCAGCAGGCCGCCCTGCTCGGCGCGCGGGTCATCGGCACCGCGAGCGAGCGCAACTTCGATGTGGTGCGGCGCTTCGGTGGCGAACCGGTCGCTTACGGGCCGGGCCTGGAACAGCGGGTGCGGGATGCCGCGCCCGGCGGTGTCGACGCCGCGCTCGACACGGTGGGCACCGAGGAGGCGGTCGACGTGTCCCTCACCCTGGTGAGTGATCGCGATCGGATCGTGAGCATTGCGGCCCCGGGGCGCGCGTCGGCCGAGGGCTTCCACGCCATCGGCGGCGCGATGCCGGCGAGCAAGGCCTTCCGCGACGAGGTGCGGGCGCGCCTGATCGACCTCGCCGGCAGCGGGCACCTGGTGGTGCCGGTGGCGCGCACCTATCCCCTCTCGGACGCGCGGGAGGCTCTCGCCGAGCTGAGGGCTCAGCATCCGGGCGGCAAGCTCGTGCTGGTTCCATGAGTCGCGGCAAATTGCCAGGTTGACTCGGCACCCACGGGAATACCAGAGGCCCTCCAGCGTTGAACTTGAGCGTAAGGCACTCAAGTTTCACAAGCCAGGAGGTTTCGTGCCCGAGAACTTCAACCCCAACGAGGGTTCAAACGCCGAGGGCGGCAGCAACTCGTTCGACGAGTTCCTCGCTCGCTACCTCGAAGGCGAGCGCGCCGCCCGCGCCGGGCGCTCGATCGACCTGAGCAAGCTCATCAGCCGGCGCACCCAGGAGTTGCTGGCCGAAGCCGGACAGTACGCGATCCAGCACGGCCACCGCGAGCTCGACGCGCTGCACATCCTGCGCACCATCGCGCCGCAGCAGCCCGCATCCGACGCCATCCGCGGCGTCGGCGCCGACCCCCGCGCGATCGCGGCGGCCGCCGAGCAGCGTCTGCCCGCCAACAGCAGCGACCCCGTGACGCAGCCCGCTCTGACCCAGTCGGCGCAGCGTGCGCTGTTCCACGCCTACCAGGTGGCGCGCGCATCCGGCTCGACCTACATCGACCCCGAGCACCTCTTCTTCGCGCTCGTGATCAACCAGGACTCCCCCGCCGGCCAGGTACTGGCTCAGGCGGGCGTCACCCCCGACGCTCTGCAGGAAGGGATGCGCCAGAACGTGAACACGGGCAGCGAGGGCGCCACGAACGGCGACCCGACCCAGACGGCCGGTGCCGACGGCGCCGACGCGTCCGAGACCCCGACCCTCGACAAGTTCGGCACCGATCTGACCGAGCTGGCCCGCAACGGCGAGCTCGACCCCGTGATCGGCCGGCTCGACGAGATCGAGCAGACCATCGAGATCCTCTCGCGCCGCACCAAGAACAACCCCGTTCTGGTCGGTGAGGCCGGCGTCGGCAAGACGGCGATCGTCGACGGCATCGCCCAGGCGATCGTCGACGGCTCGGTGCCGGAGCAGCTGCGCGACAAGCGCGTGGTCTCGCTCGACCTGCCCGCGATGCTGGCCGGAACCCGCTTCCGCGGCGACTTCGAAGAGCGTCTGACCACGCTCATGGACGAGATCTCGGCCCACAAGAGCGAGATCATCGTGTTCATCGACGAGATCCACACCGTCGTCGGCGCCGGAGGTTCCGGTGAGGGCGGAATGGACGCCGGCAACATCCTGAAGCCCCGCCTGGCGCGCGGCGACCTGCACCTCGTGGGCGCCACCACGCTGAAGGAGTACCGCGGCATCGAGAAGGACCCGGCGCTGGAGCGTCGTTTCTCCCCCGTCACCGTCGGTGAGCCGTCGCTGGACGACTCGGTGCTCATCCTGCAGGGCCTCCGCCCGGCATACGAGGAGCACCACGGCGTCTCCTACACCGACGCGGCGCTGACCGCGGCGGTGGAGCTGTCGGCTCGCTACGTGAGCGACCGCTTCCTGCCCGACAAGGCCATCGACCTGATCGACCAGGCAGGGGCGCGACTGCGTCTCTCGCTCGGCAAGATCCCGGCGGTCGTCGACATCTCCGCTCTGCAGGCCGACCTGGCCTCGCTCGAGAGCGCGAAGAACGCCGCCGTCTCGGCCGAGCACTACGAGGAGGCGTCGCGCATCCGTGACGAGATCGAAGACGTGCAGCAGCAGCTGGCGGAGGCGACCTCGGTGAACCGTCGCGTCGCATCCGAGCGGGCCGCGGGCGGCATCGACCTGGATGCCGTCGTCGACGAGGCCGAGATCGCCGCCGTGATCTCGCGGGCCACCGGCATCCCGGTGTCGCGTATCGGCGAGGTCGACCGTGAGCGTCTGGCCGCCCTCGAGGGCGAGCTGCACGAGCACGTGATCGGACAGGACGACGCCGTGACCGTCGTGGCCAAGGCCGTGCGCCGCAACCGCACGGGCATGGGCGACGCGCACCGGCCGATCGGTTCGTTCCTCTTCCTCGGACCCACCGGCGTCGGCAAGACCGAGCTGGCGAAGACCCTCGCGGCCTCGCTGTTCGGGTCGGCGTCGAACATGATCCGTTTCGACATGTCGGAGTTCGGTGAGCGTCACACGGTGTCGCGTCTGGTCGGTGCCCCTCCCGGGTACGTCGGCTACGACGAGGCCGGTCAGCTGACCGAGCGTGTGCGCCGCAACCCCTACTCGGTGGTGCTGTTCGACGAGATCGAGAAGGCGCACCCGGATGTCTTCAACCTGCTCCTGCAGGTGCTGGACGACGGACGCCTCACCGACGGTCAGGGCCGCACGGTCGACTTCCGCAACACGGTCGTCATCATGACCTCGAACCTGGGGTCGGAGTTCCTGGCCTCGCGGTCGGGGGCGATGGGATTCGTGGCTCGCGCTGCCGACGGCAGCGACGGCAACGGTTTCGGCTCGGACAAGGCTCTGCGCGACCGCGTGATGGGCAAGCTCCGCGAGGCCATGCGACCCGAGTTCCTCAACCGGATCGACGAGATCGTGCTGTTCCGCAAGCTCGAGAAGGCGCAGCTGCGCTCGATCGTGAGCCTGCTGCTGGGTGCCACGCGTGCCCGGCTCGACGCCCACGAGATCGAGCTGACGGTGACGGATGCCGCGATCGACTGGATGGCCGACAACGGCTACGAGCCCGAGTACGGTGCACGGCCGCTGCGTCGGGTGATCCAGCGCAACGTCGACGACGCGATCGCGGATCTGCTGGTGACGGGTGAGCTCGTCGACGGCGGGTCGGTCACGGTCGACGCGGCCTCCGGGTCGCTGACCGTCAGGGCTGACGCCGAGGCATTCGCCCAGGCTGCGTAGTCCCTCCTGGAAGGGCCGGACACTTCGGTGTCCGGCCCTTTCGCATGCCTGGACGGGTGTCGGAGGTCGGGGTCACACTAGGGGCACCGAATCGAAGGGAATCTCATGAACACCCGACTCACGTCTGTCGACCCGGCCTCGATCCCGCGCAGCCCCGCCTTCACGCAGGGCATGATCATCCCCGCGGGACCGACGCTCCATGTCGGCGGCCAGAACGGTATCGACAGCTCGGGCACGTTGCTCGACGGGCTCCGGGCGCAGACCGAACAGGCGCTGCGCAACGTGCTCGCCGTGCTGGCCGAAGCCGGCACCGGCCCCGAGTACGTCGCCAAGCTCACCATCTACCTCACCACCGGCGTCGACCCGAACGAGGCCTACGCCGCGAGCGCCGCCGTCTGGGGCGAGCACCGCACCGCGGTCACGGTGATCGCGGTGCCGGAGGCGCGCCCCGGCGTGCTCGTCGAGATCGAGGCGGTCGCCGCCATCCCGCCCGCCTGATCGGTCGAGGGCGTGGCACCTGAGTACCGTCCTCCTGCCAACGGAGTACCGGGATCTCCCTCTTCAGGAGGATTCGCCACAACCCGGCGCACGCGACGATGGAGGAACCGGCACGGAGCCGGGTGAGTCCGGTGAAGTGTGGAGGATCGAGATGTCGCAGGTGTGGTGCATCGTGAGTGACGACAACGAGACGGCTCGGGAGCTCGCCGAACCGCTGTTGCGCGAGGGGCGACAGGTCGCCCTGCTCTCCCCCGACGTCAGCTCGTTCGCGATGCTCGTGAACGAGTGGGGCGACGCGGTGGTGTCGGCCGAGATCCGCGAGCCGAGCATCCTCTCGCTCAGTGACGCGCTCTGGCAGATCGAGGAGAACTTCGGCTCAGTCGACGTCATCGCGCTCGTCGACGATTCACGCCGGCCCGCCCGGGTTCAGGATGCGGCCGAATTCTTCGCCGCCCGCTGGCCCGACGCCGACCTCGTCATCGTCGCCCCCGCCACCGCGCCGCACTGAGCCAGCCAGGGTGCGGATGGGAGTGGGAGTCCCACGACGGAACGACTACTGTCGACGAGACCGGGCGTTGGACGCCGGGCCGAGTGAGGCGGAGGAGGAGACGCGTGAGATCGATCGGACGCGCCACCGTCCCGCTTCGCGTCGTGGGAGTGGCCGGCGTCGTGCTCGGCGTGCTTGCACTGCTCGGCGCCCTGCTGCTTCCGCACAACATGACCTGTACGAACACCGGGGACTGCCGCACCACGAACGACCTGTTGTTCGGCGTGGCCATGCTGGGCCGGATCGTCGGCGCTCCGTTCGCGGCCGCCGGCAGCTTCGCCCTCGGCCTGAGCCTGGTGACGGCCGCGTTCCGGCCGGCAGCGCTTTCCGCCCGTGACGTCGATTCCGATCCGCGCCGGGAGGCGACCATGAACCGCGACCTCGACATTCCCGATGCCATCCCCTCGGTGTTCGCGCCGGCCCGCGCCCTGTGGACCTTCGCGATCATCCTCTTCACCGTCTGCGCCGCCGCCGCCGTCTTCGTGTCACTCCCCCTCACCCAGGTCGCGTTCGGCAGCAGCTGCGACGAGAACGGATGCACCTACTCACCCCTCTACACCGTCATCCAGGTCGCCGGATTCCTCGCCCCGAGCATGATGATCGCGGCCCTGTTGATCGCCACCCTGGCCATCGTGGCGAGCACGATCAACCGGCATGGCGGCATCCGTCTCGGTGTGCAGGATGCGTCGGCAATCGATCGCGACGATCCCGACCGGCGCGGCGGCTACCGCGACCCCGACGCCGAACTCGACGAGCTCCTCAACTCGGCCACCGATGACCTCGGCCGCTCCCGCTCCCGCGGCCCGGCCACCTGGCGCGGCGGCGACCTCACGCCCTTCATGCGGCCGTCAGGCCACGAGCAGCACGGGGACTGACTCGGTCAACGGCGGGTCACGGCCCAGGCCGGATCGGGGTTCCGGCGGGCGCAGGGCTCGCGAGCGAGACGGGGGCCAGAGCCGGAGGTCGGCCGGCCCACGGGCGCCGATTCTTCGCAGACACCGTCGGTCAGCTGACGATCACGACTCGCGCTCGGTGCCCCCCGGAGACGGAAGGTGCTCGATCGCGGGGCCGATGGCGGTCGACGCCCGAGCGCGCATCCGCGGACGCGCCGTACGCATCCGATTCGGCCGCCAGGCCCGCCAGGCCGCGGCGAACCCGCCTGCGGCGCCGGCGACCACCGCGACCACGATCGTGATGGTCGTCGCCTGCCACGAGCCGAGCAGCAGGGAGAGCACGATCCAGGGCACGGCCGTGCCGATCGCCACGATATGCAGCACTGAGAATCCGCGACGACGGATGGCGCGCTGCCTCCACCCCGGATGCGCGGAGTGGCGCCGGGCCCGGCGTCGCGCCTGGGCGTCGAGCACCGGCCACGCGAGCAGGGCGACGAGCGCCGTCCACGCCCCCGCACACAGCCCCACGAGCAGGCCCGCGAAGTTGACCGACGGCCTCGCATTCATCGCACCGTCGGCGACCACGATCACCGCCAGCTGATAGGAGAGCAGGGCCGCCACTGCCGACGCGGCCGCTCCATGGAGAACGAACCAGCCGCTGCGATCGTCGGCACCGCCGAGAGTCCCGCCCTGGTCGTCATGGTGCGGTCCGGACGCCGCTTCGGGCGCATCCGTCCCTTGTGTTTTCGGGAACCCCTTTGTTCCGCGCATGTGTATCCTCGCTTCTTGCACCGGCGACGCTGCCGGTTCGGGTCGCACCCGCACGAGGCGGGGCGGGGAACGGATGACCACCGGGCCGGCACGCATCCGTTCGCTACCTCAGTCTTACCGCGCGGAGAACCCGGCGTCCACCAGCAACGCCACACCTGTCGTTCGCGGGCGTCGTGGCGCGCGACCGCGCGCCGAGTCAGGTCAGTGCCGCCCGCAGGAATCGCGCACGGTGAGTCCGACCGGCACCACCGTCGAGTGCTCGAACCGCGCATCCGGAGCGTTGAAGCGCTGAAGGGCCCGCGTGGCGGCGAGCTGCCCGAGGCGGGCCGGGTCCTGGTCGATCACGCTGACCGAGGGCGTGAGCCGGTCGGCCATCGGGAAGTCACCGAAGCCGACGAACGCCAACCCCGACGCCTTCAGCGCCGTGAAGGCGTGCATCGTGACCCGCGCGTTCGACGAGAAGGCGGCGGTCGGCGGTTCCCCCAGACGCGCGAGTCGCGCGAGCTCGCGCCCGGCGCCCTCGTCGCTGCCCGCGTCGAAGGCGATCAGCTGTTCGTCGAGCGGCACACCCGCGTCGGCGAGCGCTTCGCTGTAGCCGTCGAGCCGACGGCGGGTGCTCGGCGGATGCGTCTGGTCGCCGAGGAAGGCCACCCGGCGATGCCCGTGGTCGAGCAGGTGACGGGTGGCGAGGTAGGAGCCGTGCCGGTCGTCCTCGACGAAGGAGTCGGCGTCGAGGTCGGTCGGCGCGCGGTCGACGAACTCGATCGGGGTGTGCTCGGTCCAGGGCGCGAGCCACGCGTGGTCCGACGCGACCGGGGCGAGGATGAGCCCCATCAACTGCGTGCGCAGCAGGGCCTCGAGCACCGGACGCTCCCGTGCCGGGTCGTCGCCGATGCTCGTGACGAGCGTCGTGATGCCGCTCGCCGAACAGACGCGCTCGACGGCGCGCACGACGGCCGCGAAGAAGGGGTCGACGACATCCGGAACCGCCACACCGACACTCGAGGAACGGCCCGCCCGAAAGGTGCGCGCGAGAACGTTCGGCACGTAGTTGAGGCTGCGCATCGCCTCCTCGACCCGGGTGCGGGTCTCGGGCAGCACGTGCGGGTCGTCGTTGAAGACGCGCGAGACCGTCTTGGCGCTCACGCCGGCGCGCTGGGCCACGTCGTGCATCGTCGCCACGTGCGCTCCCTCCGTGCCGACTCGGTGCGGCCTGCTCCCCGGGCGACGACAGGCTTCCGTCGTCGCCCGAGAGAGTCTACGGGCGGGTTGCTCCGACCGGACCGGCGAGCACGCCGTCGATCACGGATTCGAGCTCGAGCAGGCGGGGCAGGGCGCGGCCGGTGAGCAGGTCTTCGCGGGTCTCCGAGGAGATCGAGAGGCTGTCCTTCCAGAGCGAGCGGCCGGCCATGGCGCCGCGGGCGCCGTTCTCGACGGCGGTGCGCACCTGGCCCACGAAAGTCTCGTGGTCGACACCGGCCGACAGCACGGCCCACGGAACGCCCTGGGCGGCGGCGGTGACGGCGGCGCATCCTTCGGGCGAACCGGCGTACTGCAGCTTCAGCACCTTGGCGCCGGCGGCGACGGAGAGCTCGGCCGCACCCTCGATGAGCGAGGGGAAGACGGCGGCGTACTCCTCGTCGGTCTCGCCGTCGAGCTGGTAGGTGAGGATCTCGACGATGAGCAGCACACCCTCGGCCTCGCACTCCTTCACGAGGCGCGCGATGTCCTCGAGCACCACGGTCTCGTCGTCGCGACGGTCGGCGCGCAGGTACCAGAGCATCTTCGCGGCGTCGCCGCCGAGTTCGCGAACGCGGCGGGGGGTCACGCCGTCGACGTAACGGGTGCGCTTCAGGCCGTTCTCAGTGGCGAAGCCGGAGGCGTCGAGCGCCACCACGAGCCCGGTGTCGCGGGCGAGGGTGCCGTCGTCGACGACGCGCGGCAGGGCCGTCTCGGCGTCGAGGAGGATCGCGGGAGCCGCGTTGCCGAGGTGGCGCAGCAGGTCGGACTTGGCGTCGGCCAGACCGTCCTTGGTGATCGAGTCGGCGCCACCTGGGGCGTCCTTCATGACGGCCTTCATGCCGTTGCGCTGGTCGGCGGCGACGATGAGCATCCCGCCGGCGGGCGTCGAGATCTTGGCCATCGCGCGGCGTTCGAGTGAGTTCAGTTCGTTCACGGGAGGTTCTCCTTGGTGAGGGGGTGGGACAGGATCGGGGTGAGCAGGCGGGCGGCGAACAGTGAGGCGCCGTAGGCGGTGTCCTGCGAGCGGTCGGAGACGCGCACGTTCGGCAGCACCTGCTCGCGGGCACGGCGAACCGAGCGCATGCTCGCCCAGCCGCCGGTGAGCAGAGCGGATGTCGCGGGCGGCACCTCGCGGTCCATCACGTCGATCAGCACCGCGATCTCGTCGTTGCCGTGCCGGAGCACCGCGCTGAAGAGATCGGCGGGGCCCGCGCCATCCGCGTGCATCACGAGGCGCAGCACGCCGTCGTCGTTGCGGGCGCCGGCGACATCCACGTCTCCGGGCTGCAGCAGGCCCTCGAAGGGCTGCTCCATCACGGCGGCGTCGAGGGCGTCGCGGCCGTCGCGGTCGGTGACGCCGACGAGGTGCAGGGTGCGACGCATGAGCAGGCCGGTCTTCACGCCGGCGACGAGCACCCACTTGCCGGGAACGACGTGGCGCACGCAGTTGATGAAGTGCTCGGCCAGGCGGTCGCGGGCGTCGAAGGGCAGGGGCTCGTCGAGCACTCGGAGCAGGACCTCCGCGGTGCCCATGGAGACGTGGTAGCGGTCATCCGCGAACTCGCCCGTCGAGACGGCAGAGACGAGGTGGTCGTGACCGGCCACGGTGAGGCGGGCGCCGGCGACGGACTCCGGGAGCCCGGCCGCGGTGGCCTCGCCGAGCGGGGTTCCGGCGTCGACGAAGGGCGGGATGAAGTCCTCGCTCACGCCGAGGTGGGCCATCAGTTCGGGCCAGGGCGCTCCGGTGTCCTGGTCGAGGAGGCCGGTGCGGGAGGAGAGCGAGTACTCGGCCGCCGCGCGGCCGCCGAGGCTCGCCACGACGAATTCGGGCAGGTTGAGCCACTGGGCGCCGCGCAGGTCGAGACCTTGGTCGCGCAGGTGCAGGAGTTTGATGACCGAGACCTGCACGCCGAGCGGCAGGCCGGTGCGGCCGGCGAACTCGATGCGGATGCTCGCGGGCAGCGCCTCGACCTGCTCGGCGCCGCGCGGGTCGAACCAGGCGATGGCCGGTGCGATCGGGCTGCCGTCGGCGCCGAGAACGATGCCCGACTCCCCCATGCCCGAGACGGCGACGGCCTCGATGCGGGCGTCGGGACCGCGGAGGTCGGCGAGTCCGGTGGCGGCGAGGGCGAGCAGTTCGTGCACGGTGGCGAGGAGGTCGGCGGCTTCCATCGTGGTGGTGCCACCCGGGCCCGGACGCCACGGGGTGGGGAGCTGGCGGATGAGTACTTCGGCGCCGGCGTCGTCGGCGACCAGGATCTTCACTCCGGTGCTGCCGAGGTCGAGGCCGGCGACGAGGGTGTTGGTCACGGTGGGCTCCTGCGGAAAGTCTGCGGTGGGGCGATGACTGCCGCGTCTGCCTTGACCGCCATGTCATCGATGTCATGGTGACTCTAACACACGCATGTCATCGATGTCATGCCTTCTCTCGGAATTCATCCCGGGTGCGCGCCGCGCCGTCCTCCGGTCAGGCCGAGGCGTCCTCGTTTGCGCCAAGGAGTCCTCCCTTTCGGGAGGAGCTGCGTGACCCGAACCCCGGATACGGCCGTCGTTACCCGCAGCTCCTCCCGAACACCGGGCCAGCGGCCATTCCGGAGGAGCTCAGCCGTACCGAATCCGAAAACGGCGCCGGTTCGGCTCAGCTCCTCCCGAAAAGGAGGCGTGGAGCCTCAGACGGCGGTGTAGCCGCCGTCGATCACGATGCTCTGGCCGGTGAGGTACGACGAGGCATCCGACGCCAGGTACACGATCAGCCCGTGCAGGTCTTCGGGCTGCCCCATCCGCCCGGCCGGGATCGTACCCACCCACTGCGCCGCCAACTCGGGGTTCGCCTCGGTGAACTCACGCGTCATGTCGGAGAGGAAGTAGCCCGGCGCGATCGCGTTCACGCGGATGCCCGAGGGCGCCCACTCCACCGCGAGCGACGCCGCGAGGTGGCTGACCGCGGCCTTCGACGCGTTGTAGGAGGCCTGGAACTGCGGCTGGTTCACGATGAACGCCGACATCGACGAGATGAACACGGCGGAGGACGGCAGCCCCGCCGCGAGCGCACGCCGTCCGAACGACTGGGCAGCGAAGAAGGTGCCGTCGAGGTTGACCGAGAGCACCTTGCGCCAGGTCTCCGGCGGCACGTCGACGCTCTCGCCCCAGATGGTGATGCCGGCGGCCGTGACGAGCAGGGACGCCGTGCCGAGCTCCTCCTCGGCGCGCGCGAAGGCCTCGTCGACCGCCGCGGGGTCGGTCACGTCGACGACGTACCCGCGCACCTGCACACCCGATTCGGCGGCGAGACGCTCGGCCGACTCCTCGACGATCGGCAGCAGGTCGAGCAGGGCGACGTTCACGCCCTGACCCGCCAGCGCCGTCGCCAGCGAATAGCCGAGCCCGCGGGCTCCTCCGGTCACGACCGCGGTGCGGCCTCTCAGGTCGTCGAACATCAGGACTCCTTCGTCTTCGTCGGTGGGGGCAGGACGCCGGTGCAGCGGATGCGGGTCGCTCGCGTCATCAGATCTCCTGGTCGGTCGGCAGGATGACGAGGTCGCGGATGGTGACGTGCCGGGGACGCCTGAGCATGAAGAGCACCGCGTCGGCGACATCCTCAGACCGGATGCCGGTGCGATCGCCCACCTTCTGGTCGACGCCGTCGGCGCCCTCGGCGAATCCCCACAGCTCGTTCAGCACGACGCCCGGTGCCACGGCTCCGGCACGCACGCCTGTGCCGACGAGCTGGCGCCGGAGGGTGTGCACGAACGATTGCATGGCGTGCTTAGTGGCGGAGTAGACGGGTTCCCAGTGGATGTCCTGGTGCCCGGAGACGGAGCTCGTCACCAGCACGTCGCCCGTACCCGCCGCGATGAGGTGCGGCAGGGCGGCGCGCACGGTGGCCATGGCGCCGAAGACGTTCACCGAGACGAGCTGCTCGATGGTGGCGGGGTCGGTGTCGACGAAGTCGCCGCCCGTGTAGAGGCCCGCGTTGGCGAGGACGTCGTCGAGGCGGTCGAACTCGGCCAGGGCCACGCGCACCGCTTCCTCCGAGACGGCGGCATCGGATACGTCACCGGCGACGATCCGCGAGGGACCCGGGAGGGCGTCGGCCACGGTTCGGAGTCGTTCCTCCGAGCGACCCACGAGCACGAGTTCGGCGCCTTCGGCGGAGAGTGCGTGGGCGTAGGAGCGGCCGATGCCGGAGCTGGCGCCCGTGATCAGGGCCACGCGGCCGCGCATGCTGCCGGCTCGTTCGTCGGTGGTGGTCATCGGGTCGCTCCATCCGGGGTGGGGTCGGTGAGGGGGGCCGTGGTGCCGGCGACGGCTGGGACGACGCTCGCGGCCGGCGGGGTGGCGGCGGACGCAGGCGCTGTGGCTGCGGACGCGGTCGGGGTGGCTGCGGACGCGGTCGGGGTGGACGCAGACGCGGCGGACGCGGACGCAGGCGCGGCGGACGCGGACGCAGGCGCGGCGTTCGCGCCGGCGAGGGCCGCACGGCGCAGGAGCTCGTCGGGGCGGGTGTCGATGCGCGCCACGTCGGCGGCGGCGAGGAAGACGGGGCCGCCGGCGGGCAGCGATCCGAGGATGACCTCGGCCACCTTCACTGCCATCTCGGTGATCTGCAGCACCTCGGCGGTGCTCGCTCCGAGGGCGAACATCCCGTGGTTCTGCAGGTACATCACCTTCGGCGCGGAGCCTGTGGCGGCGACCCGGTCGCGGAGCATCCGTCGCACCGCCCGAGCGAGTTTCAGACCGGGGTCGATGCAGGCACCAAGAGCGGATCGGTGCCGAGCACGACGATCTGGTCGGGGAACAGCGACCCGTCGACGAGCAGCGAAGCGCGAAGCGAGCAGAGGAGGGCGTTCACCGGAACCGGATGCGTGTGGCCGACCGCGTCGACGCCGGGAAGGTCGAGGCACACGGCGTGCAGCAGCGCTTCCACGGAGGGGCGGCGCCCGCCCGAGGAAGCCGAGGCGAAGAGGGTCCGCACGGCCTCGTCGTCGGCGGAAGCATCTGCACCTGGATCGGCATCAACATCGGCGGGGGTGTCGGCCATATCGCGATGCGCTCCGGCCGGGGCGTCCACCAACCGCAGCACCGCGGCGGCGTCCATCTCGACGAAGTCGGCCGCCTCGGCGATCGCCATCGACGCACCGGAGGCCTTCACGAGCATCCGCCCGTCACCGAGCGCCACGGAGGTATTGCCCTCGGCGAGCACGGCCCAGCGACGGTCCGGCCGGCCGAGCTGCCGGGAGAGCTCGACGAGAGCGGTGGTGGCGCCGTCGGCGATCGCGCTTCGCCCGGCAACGGCGTTGCCCAGCGCGGCGCCGTCACGCGCGACGTCGCCGGCCGCGGTCTCGCGTCGCGCGGTGTCGCGCGATGCGATGCCGCCGACAATGGTGTCACGGGGCGCCGGCTCGCGACGCGAAGAATCACTGGCCGAGGTGCCGGCGGGCGCAGAGTCGGTCGGCTCGGGGAGATTCGTCACACTGTCGTCCTGTCATCGAGGCGATCGGGATGCTCGGACCGCGACGGCTCGTAGCGCGCGACTCCACCGCCGGCCGAACCGCCCGCGGCGTACACGGCCGCCAGGCTCGAGAACTCCCCCGCCGCCACGAGCTGTACCGCGAGGTTGCCGAACGCCGACGCCTCGGCGGGGCCGGCGATCACGGGCAGTCCGGTGCGTTCGGCCGTGCGCCGGCAGAGGAGTTCGTTGCGCGATCCGCCTCCGACGATCCGCACCGAGCGGACCGGCGAGCCCGTCAGCCGCTCGACCGCGAGCGCCGCTTCCGCGTAGGCAGCAGCGAGGCTCTCGATGATGCTGCGCACCGTTCCGAGCATGCCCTCGGGCGGCGCCTGGCCCGACTCCGCGCAGAGTCGGGCGATGCGCGCGGGCATGTCGCCCGGTGCGAGCAGGCGCGGGTCGCCGACATCGAAGACGGGCGCTGCGAGGTCGTCGCGCGCCGCCGCTTCCTGGACGAGAGCGACCGGATCGAGCGGATGCCCGAGCTCGTCCGACCACTGCCGCACGCACTCCACCAACAGCCACATTCCCGCCAGGTTGCGCAGCAGCAGCGTCGAACCGGCCACACCGCCCTCGTTGGTGAATTCGGCTTCGAGAGCCTCGGCAGTCAGCACGGGTGACTCGAGGCAGAGCCCGGCGAGCGACCAGCTGCCGCTCGAGACCAGCAGTTGCGTGGCATCCGGTTCGGCGAAGGCCAGCGCCGACGCGGTGTCGTGCTCCGCGACGCGGAACACCGGCACGGGAGCGGCGGCGCCGATGCGCTCGGTGATGTGGGGCAGGGTGACACCGGCGGGTGAGCCGGCCGGAAGCGGATCGGGAAAGGTGAAGTCGTCGAGACCCCAACCGCGGATGAGCTCGGGTGACCATTCGCCCGAGCGGGCGTCGAGCAGCTGCGTGGTCGACGCGATGGTGCGCTCGGCGCCCACCTCGCCGGTGAGGAGGTGCACCCAGAGGTCGGGGACGAGCAGCAGCGTGCCGCCGCGGACTCGCTCCGCGCGCAGGCGGTAGGAGGTGTTGATGGGCTGCGGCGGGATGCCGGCGATCGCGTAGACCCGCTCCGCGGAGAGCGCAGGCACGGCCGACTCGGCGTCGGCGGGGCCGTCGGGATCGGCGCCCCGGTGGTGGTCGACGTGGCCCCGGAACTCCGAGGCGGGCGACGAGGCATCCAGCAGGCCGTAATCGACGCCCCAGCTGTCGACGCCGATGCCGGCGAGCACCCGACCGTCGGCTTCGGCGGCGCGCACGGCCGCCGCGAGTCCGGTGAGCGTCTCGTCGAACAGGCGCTCGACGTCCCACCGCAGAGTGGCGCCCGGCACCAGGGAGTCGGCACGCGGGCCGTTCGCGAAGCGGTGCACCTCCGTCATCCGCACCTCGCCGTCGTCGACCAGGCCGAGCATCACCCGTCCGCTCGAGGCACCCAGGTCGACGGCGGCATAGGCACGCGGGGAGGATGCAGCGGCGGGCATGTCACTCCCTCGTGAACGGTGGTGGCGCGGCGCGCCGACCGCGGTTGGCACACTCCCAAATGTTATTTCTTGTGAAATGTAGCATTGACGAACAAGATCCGGCAAGGTGGGGAGCGGCATCCGCATGACCGATCGACGAGGAGAACGCGATGGCACTGAAGGGCACGCTCGACGGCGAGACCCGCCGCGCCGCCCTGCTCGAACTCACCGACGAGCGCGGAAGCCTTCAGCTGAGCGAAGCCGCCGAGCTGTGGGGCGTGCATCCGATGACCATCCGCCGCGATTTCGAACTCCTCGAGAGCTCGGGCCGGGTGAGGCGGGTGCGCGGCGGGATCGTGCCGGTGCAGATCGATGCGTTCGGCACCCGCCAGGGCCGCAACCTGCGCGCCAAGGAGCGGATCGCGGCCAAGATCCTCCCCTCCTGCCCGAGGGCGGCGCGGTGGGCCTCGACTCCTCCACGACGGCCTACGTGCTCGCCGACGCCGTGCCCGCGACCAGCCGCCTCACCATCGTGACCAACGGACTCAGCGCCTTCGAGGCACTCGCCCGCAAGCCGGAGGTGCGCGGCTACCTCACCGGCGGCGAGCGCGAGGAGCAGAACCTCAGCCTCGTCGGCGCCCTCACGATCTCGGCGTTCTCGGCCTTCCACTTCGACTGCTCGATCATCTCGGCACTGGGCCTGCACGGCGAGAGCGGCACCAGCGAGAGCACGCTCGCCCAGGCGGCGGTCAAGGATGCGATGGCTCGCGCCTCGGCGTCGGTCGTGCTCGCGGTCGACGCCTCGAAGCTGCAGTCGCGCGCGCGGGTGCGGGCGTTGACGCTCGACCGGATCGACGTGCTGGTGACCGAGCTCGACCCCGCCGACCCCCGGCTTGATCCCTACCGCTCGACGGTGCCGCGCATCCTCTGACAACTCCGCGGGCACCGATCCGTCAGTTCTTGTCGCTTTGGCGCGGTCTAAGCGACAGAAAGTGACGGATCGGTGGGGGGCTCAAGGGGTCGCGGGCTCGGTGAGGGGGGTCGCGGGGTCGGGATGCGCCGTGAGACCAGCGGAGGGCGCCTCGGCCACCGAGGAGAGCAGCGTCGTGGCCTGCGAGACCGCGAGCGCCCCCCAGGAGGCGGCGAGCTGCACGCCGGCCGGAACGTCGACGGTGCCGTCGGCCCGCCACGATCCGACCAGGAATCCAGCGAGCGACGCATCGCCGGCCCCCGCGGTGTTGACGACGGTGGCCGCCGCCTTCGCGTGGTGCACTCCGGCGGCGGAGACGCAGAGCGCGCCGTCGGCGCCCATGCTCACGTAGACGAACTCGCAGCCGGCCCCGTGCAGCCGGCGGGCGGCATCCGTCACGTCGCCGATCGTGCGGAGGGCAAGGCCCGTCAGCTCGGCGAGCTCGTGGGTGTTGGGCTTGATCAGCGCGATCGGCCCGAGATCGGCGGCCACGTCGCGCAGCGCTGCGCCCGCCGTGTCGATCGCCACGCGCACGCCCCGAGCGGATGCGCGCCGCACCAGATCGAGGAAGGGCACCGGTCGCCCCGACTCGGCCAGCGGCGGGATCGATCCGGAGATCACGAGCCAGTCCGCGTCGAGGCGCTCGAGCTCCCGCTCGGTGCGCTCGACGAGGGCGTTCCAGAGGGCGGCGGCGACGGGCACCGGGCTCTCGTTCACCTTCGTGGTGACCCCGGCGGCGTCGAGAAGGGTGGTGTTGACGCGGGTGCGGCCCTCGTCGGACACCCCCGCGATGAGCTCGGCGAATCCGCCCTGCTCGGCGAGCGCCGCCCCCTCTGAGCCGAGGGCGAGCACCGCCGAGACGGGAACGGCGGAGAGCGCGACGGCGCGGGCCACGTTCACTCCCTTCCCGCTCAATTCGGTGTTGACGGCGGTGGCGCGGTTGACCTCGCCGAGGGCGAGGTGCGGGAGGTGGTACGTGAGATCGATGGCCGGCGCCGGAGTCAGGGTGACGATACCGCTCATGCGGGCACCCCCTCGGCGTGGCGGGCGTCGTCGACGGCTTCGGCGGCATCGCTGACCGGCGATGCCCGATCGGCGCGCGCGTCAGTGCCGCCTTCGCTGACACGCCCGCGGGCCGCGCCTCCGACGACTGGGGAGACATCCGCCGTCGCGCCTTCGCCCGCAGCGGCACCTCGGGAACGGTCGCCCACCGCGCGCGCATCGGTGACGCCCTCGACCGTCGCTTCGCCGTCCATGGCGACGCTCCGGGAACGGTCGCCCACCGCACGCGCAACCATGCCGCCCTCTATGACGACCGCGGCCACGCCCTCCTCGGCGAGGCGCCGCAAGAGGTCGGGTGGCGCAGAGGCGGGGTGGAGCACCGCCTGGTCCACGGCGGCGAGCGGGATCGAGCCGGCGAGGCCCGTCGCGGTGAGGCCGCGTGGACCCCCCACCAACACCACCCGCCGAGCGACCGCCGCGACCGATTCGACGACGGCCGCGCGATCCGGATCGCCCGCGAGCAATCGTCCACTAGCAGCGATCCCGCTCGGTTCGATCACGGCGACGTCGAGATTGAGGGTCGCGACGAGTTCACGGGCCCACGCGCCGGTGGCGATCCCGTCCGCCCCGACGGCGCCCCCGAGCACGTGGATCTCGCACGGTTCTTCCGCACCCGCCGCCGCCAGCGCGACCGGCACCGAGGCGGTGACGATACGGATGCCCCGACCGGCCGACAGCATCCCCGCGAGCGCCTCACCCACCGGCCCTCCATCGAGGAAGACGGCGGAGTCGTCGGCCAGCACCGCGAGCACGGCGAGCGCGAGAGCGCGGGTGGCCTCGGCATCGGCGACCGCGTGCGCGTCCACGGCCACGTCGGACCCGGCGCCATCCGCTCCCGGCGGAATCGCTCCCCCGTGCGCGCGCACCAGCAGACCCGCCGCCTCGAGTGAGCGGAGGTCGCGCCGCACCGTCTCCTCGGCCACGCCGAGCGTGCGGGCGAGTTCTCCCACCTCCACTCGACCGGCGTCGGCGAGGGACGCGAGGATGCCGGCACGACGCGACCGCACCGCGCCGCCGGCGCCCGTCGCCGGGCCTGACGCCGTCGGAGCGGGGAAGACGCCGCTCGGCGAGGCCGGGTTCATGCGCCGGCCCCGTCCGCGCGGGCCGCCTCGACGCCAGTCGCATCCGCCCCCCTCCGGCGCCGCTCCGACGTCGCCCGCACCCGTCGCCGCCGACGCCGCCCCGTCGCCCGCACCCGTCGCCGCCGACGCCGACTCCTCGACTGCCCGCGCCGCCCACCAGGGGCCGAGCGCCTCCGTCGCCTCGTCGAAGGAGCGCATGACACCCGCCCAATAGCCCGCCGACTCCTCGGTCGGCACGACCGGCGCCGACCGCTCCACGAGCTCCTGCGCGGCCTCGACCGAATCGAAGAGCCCCCACCGAGGTGCCCGCGACCGCGGCCGCCCCGAAAGCGCCGGCCTCCTCGTTCTGCACGACCGTCACCGGCGAGCGCAGCGCATTGGCCACGAGCTGCACGTAGAGCGGCGCGCGGGCGATGCCGCCTCCGAGCACCACGGGCTCGTCCCAGTCGAACCGCTCCCCCAACGCACGCGTGTGCCAGATGTGCATCAGCACGATGCCCTCGAGCGTTCCGCGCAGCACGTGCGCCGGCGTATGCCAGCCCCGCACCCCCGTGAGAGCCGCGGAGCTCGCGGCCCCGAGCGGCGAGTCGAAGAGGAACGGCAGCACGAGCGGCACCTGCTCCTGCGGATCGAGAGCGGCGGCCTCGGCGAACAGCCGGTCGCGCGCCGCGTCGTCGTGCACGCCGAGCAGGCGGAGCACCCAGTCGAGCGACGGAGAAGCGGTGGCCGAGGTCGACATGGCGATCCGCAGGTCGGGACGGATGGAGAGCCTCGACTGCCAGCGCGGGTCGACGTCGGGGCGCGTGGTCGTGACCCCGTTCGTGCTGAACGACCCGGCCACCAGGGCCAGGCGTCCCGGAACGAGCGCGCCCATGCCGATCGACGCGGCCTGCACGTCGTGCATCCCCGCCACCACCGGCGTGCCGGCCGCCAGACCCGTGAGCTCCGCCGCCTCGGGCAGCACGTGGCCCACCACGTCGCCGCTCGAATGCAGCGGCGGCAGCAGCCGCATCAGGTCGACGGGAAGTCCGTAGGCCTCGAGGACCTCGGGGCTCCAGCTCGCGGTCGCCGTGTCGAGGAACGAAGCGGTGGCGTCGGAGTAGTCGGTGGCGATGCCGCCGGCCAGCCGCAGCCGGATCACGTCCTTGCAGAAGAGCATCGCATCCGCCGCCTCCACCCGTTCGGGGTCGTGCCGCAGCAGCCAGCGCAGCAGGTTGCCCGCCGCGCCCGGCGTCGGTTCCTGGCCGGAGCGCTCGAGCACCACGCGCATCCGCTCCGGGTCGGCCGACAGCTCGTCGGCCTCGGCGTGGGCGCGCGAGTCCATCGCCGTGATGGCAGGGCCGACCGGGGCACCCGCTGCGTCGACGAGGTGCAGTCCGTCGCCGTGCCCGGTGATGCCCACCGCCACGATCTGCCGCGGGTCGACGCCCGAGGTCGCCACCGCCTCGGCGATGGCCTCGGCCGCCGCTCCCCAGAGGGCTTCCTGCGGCCGTTCCGCGTGGCGCGGCACGCTGCGGTCGACGGGGCTCGACCGCCGGCCGACGCCCACCGGGCGCAACCGTTCGTCGTGCACCACGGCCTTCACTGCGGTCTGACCGGCATCGACGCCGAGCACGTAGCGTGCTTCGCGATCTGAACCCATGGCGTCTCTCTCCGATCGATGGACAGCGTATGCGGGCTGTCGCGGCATCCGCGCCCGATTCTGCCTGTTCGGTCAGCATATCAACCTATTCGGTCACTTCCGGAGCATAATCCGGGCAGATTCGGATAGGGTGAACGCATGTACCCCGCGGAACGGCACGCCGCCATCCTGGCCGCCGCCCGGGCGCACGCCGGCGAGGTCGGCGTGCAGGAGCTGAGCGAGTCTCTGGGCGTCACCGCCGAGACGGTGCGCCGTGACCTCGGCACGCTCGAGCGGCGCGGGCTCCTACGCCGGCGCCACGGCGGGGCCGTGCTGCTGCCGCGCGCTCCCTTCGAACCGACCCTCCAGCAGCGCGGCCTGGCAGAGGCCGGCGAACGCCGGGCCGTCGCCGAAGCCGTGCTGGCCGAACTCCCCGACCAGGGTGTGCTGCTGCTCGATTCCGGCTCGATGACCCTCGAGATCGCCGCCCTGCTCGCCGCCGAGCCGTCGGGCCCCACGGCCACCGGCGGTGCCCGTTCCACCGGTTCTGCGGCGCGATCGATCGTCGTGGTCACCAACAGCCTGCCGGTCGCCGCGCTGCTGGGGCCGCATCCGGCCGTGACCGTGCTCGCCCTTCCCGGCGCGCTCCGCCCGGTCACCCAGGGCGTCGTCGGTCCCTGGACCGAGCAGCGGCTCGCCGACCTGCACGCCGACGTGGCCGTGCTCGGCGCGAACGGCGTCGTAGTGGGCGCCGGCGCTTTCACGACGACGCCCGAAGAAGCGGCCGTGAAACACCGGATGCTCGCCGCGGCCTCCCGACGCATCCTCGCCGTCACCGCCACCAAGTTCGGCGAACGCTCGCTGTGCCGGTTCGCCGGGCTCGACCGCTTCGACCTGGTGGTCACCGATTCCCGGCTCGACGCCGCGACCGCCGAGGCCGTCGCGGCCGACGGGCCCGCGCTCGTGCTCGCCCCGCTCCCGCCCCACCCCTGAGAGGACCCCTGTCATGACCCTCGTCACCACCGGCGACATCCTGAACCGCGAGCGCGCGGTGCTTGCCTTCAACGTGATCCAGCTCGAGCATGCGGAGGCGATCGTCCGCGGCGCGGAGGCCGCGGGCCGGCCCGTCGTGCTGCAGATCTCCGAGAACGCCGCCCGCTATCACCGCGGTCTCGCTCCGATCCTGGCCGCGACGCTGTCCCTCGCCCAGGCCGCGCAGGTCGACGCCGCCGTGCACCTCGACCACGCCGAAGACGAGGCCCTCGTTCTCGAGGCGGTGGAACTCGGCGCGAGCTCCGTGATGTTCGACGCCGCGACCCTGCCCGACGACGAGAACATGGCCCGCACCGCGGCCGTCGCCCGCACTGCGCACGCGCGCGGCGTCTGGGTGGAGGCGGAGCTCGGCGCCATCGGCGGCAAGGGCGGGGCGCACACGCCCGGCGTGCGCACCGATCCGGCCGAGGCCGCCGCGTTCGTGGCCGCGACCGGGGTCGACGGTCTCGCCGTGGCCGTGGGCAGCTCGCACGCCATGACGTCGCGGAGCGCGACCCTGGACTTCGACCTCATCGCCGAGCTCGCCACCGCCGTGCCGGTGCCGCTCGTGCTCCACGGGTCGAGCGGCGTGAGCGACGCCGATCTGGTGCGGGCGGTCGAGCACGGCATGCGCAAGATCAACATCTCCACGCACATCAACGGCATCTTCACCCGCCGCATCCGCGAGATCCTCGACGGCGACCCCGTGCTGGTCGACCCGCGCAAGTACCTCGGCCCGGCCCGCGACGCGGTCGCCGCCGAGGTGCAGCGCCTGCTCGAACTCGTCGCCTAACCGGATCCCCCGGCGTCGAAAAGGCCCGCAGCTTTCATTCCCGTCTCAATCGTTCGGAGACGTGTAATGAAAGCTGCGGGCCTTTTCCGACAGCCCGTGGACGCCGCGCGAAGCACGGCGCCCACGGCAACTGACTAGCAGCTGGACTTGTAGACCGCGTCCGCTCCGTCGCCGTCGATGTTGTCCTTCGTGAGGATGGTGAATCCGGTCTGGATCTCCGCCTCGGTCGGGTCACCCTTCAGCGCCGCGATGGCCTGCTCCACGCCGTCCTGGCCGATGGTGGCGGGCTCCTGGGCGACGAGCGCCTGAACCGTGCCGGCCTTCAGCTGCTCGACCTGGGCGGGGCCCGCGTCGAAGCCGACGATGGTCACCTGGTCCTGCTTGCCGGCCTGCTGCACACCGGTCGCGGTTCCTTCAGCCGCGAACAGGTTCGCCGCGAAGATACCCACGATGTCGGGGTCCTTCTGCAGAGCAGCGGTCACGATCTCGGCCGCGGTGGCCGGCTCGTTGTGGCTGTACTGCACGCCCAGGTAGTCGAAGCCGTCAGCGGCCTCGGCAGCCTTCTGGAAGCCCTCGACGCGGGCGTCGGTGGTGGAGATACCGGGGTCGACCGAGACCACGAGCACCTTGCCGCCATCCGGGTGTGCCTGCTGGATGGCCTCGAACGCCGCCTTTCCACCGCCGACGTTGTCGGACGCGATGGCCGAGACGGCGAACGACGGGTCGTCGACCGTGGTGTCCACGAGTACGACCTTGATGCCGGCGTCGGCGGCCGCCTTCAGCGGGGCCTCCATCGCGGTGACATCCGTCGGGGCCACGAGCAGCGCATCCGGCTTGGACGCGACGACCGAGTCGACGATCGGCTTCTGCAGCGTCGGGTCGAACTTCTCCGGGCCCTGCGTGGTGACCGTGGCGCCGGCCTCCTTGGCCGCGGCCTCGATGCCGCACTGCATGGAGATGTAGAACTCGTCGCCGGCCACACCCTGCACGAACGCGATCTTGTAGCCGCCGCTGGCGTTGTCGGTGCTCGAGGACGAGTCGCCGCCTCCGCTCGAGCAGCCTGCGAGGGCGAAGCCGGCCGCCGCGGTCAGCGCGACGACACCGAGTGCCTTCTTGTTCCACTTCATCGTGATACCTGTCCTTCTTCTACTAGTGATGCATTCAGGGTTGGTGCTGAATTCGTCAATGCTGTTTTCAGTTGTTCTTCCGTCTGGCGAAGAAGTGCCGCCAGAGGCTTGTGGAGGCCCCGCGGGCCGCGGAGGCCCGCCTGACCTGGTCGACGTACACCGCCGCGATCAGCACGGCGCCGACGGCGACCTGCTGCCAGAACGGCTGCACGCCGGTGATGACGAAGCCGTTCTGCAGAACGGCCGGGATGAACAGACCCACGACGGTGCCGAAGATCGTTCCGTAGCCGCCGAAGAGCGAGGTCCCGCCGATGACGACCGCCGCGATGACGTTCAGGTTGGTCTGCGACTGGCCCGCGATCGCGGTGGTCGAGAACTGCGAGAGCGACAGGATGCCGGCGAGACCCGCCAGAGCACCCGACATCGCGTAGACCTTGATGAGGTGCGCATCCACCTTCACACCGACGCGACGAGCTGCCTCCTCGCTCGAGCCCACCGCGTAGGTGTAGAGGCCGAACTTGGTCTTGTGCAGCACGAACGCGCCGATCAGGATCACGACGAGCGCGATCACCGAGATGATCGGGATACCGCCGAGGATGTTGCCGTAGCCGATCGTGGTGGTGAGCACGGAGGGCACCTGACGGATGTCGACACCGCCCGTGATGATCTGCGCGAGACCCAGCGCCATGCCGAGCGAACCCAGCGTCACGATCAGGGGAGGCACTTTCGCCTTGGAGATCAGCAGGCCGTTGAAGATGCCCCAGGCCAGACCCGAGGCGATGGCCACCAGGATGCCGATGGTCGCCACACCCCAGCCGTCGCCGCCGATGGCCCGCATCACGATCGCCGAGACGACCCCGGAGAACACCAGCACCGAGCCGACCGAGAGGTCGATGCCCGAGGTGATGATGATGAACGTCATGCCGACACCGAGCACACCGAGGATCGAGGCGTTCTGCACCACGAGCCGCAGGTTCGACAGCTGCGCGAAGGTGCTGGGGGCCATGATGCTGAAGATGATCACGATGATGATCAGCACGATGAAGATCTGGAAGGCCTGCGCCTTGAAGATCCGCGGCACGCGGCTCCGATTCTCCCGTTCGACGGCCATGTTGATCGAGGTCGTCTCGGGCCCGGCTTCGGGGCCGAACTCGGCCTTCTTGATGTCGTCTTCTCTCACGTCGTCGCTCATGCCGCACCCCTCGTGCTCGCGCCGGTCATCAGGCCGACGAGTTCTTCCATGTTCGTGTCCTTGGCGTCGATCGACGCGGCGCGGTGGCCGAGTCGCAGCACCTGGATGCGGTCGGAGACCTCCATCACGTGCGGCATCGAGTGGCTGATGAAGACCACGGCGATGCCCTTGTCACGCACGCGACGGATGGTCTCCAGGACGTTCTTCGTCTGCCGCACGCCGAGAGCGGCGGTGGGCTCGTCGAGGAAGACGACCTTGTTCGCCCAGTGCACGGCGCGGGCGATGGCGATGGCCTGGCGCTGTCCACCCGACATCGAGCCGACGGGCGAGGTGAGCGAGCGCACGGTGGCGCCCAGCTCGTCGAAGGCCCGGCGCGATTCCTTCGCCATGACCTTCGTGTTCATCGTGCCGAAGAACCCGGCGACGCCCTTGTTCATGATCTCGCGGCCCAGGTACATGTTCTGCACCGGGTCGAGGTGAGGGGCGAGGGCCAGATCCTGGTGCACGGTCTCGATGCCGAGCGCGCTGGCCTGCTGCGGGTTGGTGAGCTGGATCTCCTCGCCCTCGAACTTGATCGTGCCCGTGTCGATGGCGAGGTTGCCCGAGAGGGCCTTGACGAGTGTCGACTTGCCGGCGCCGTTGTCGCCGATCAGAGCGGTCACTTCGCCGGGGTAGACCTCGAAGTCCACGTCATCGAGCGCTCGGACGTGTCCGAACGCCCGGGAGAGGCCGCGTGCCTCCAATACCGGTGTGCTCATGTCAGTTCACTCCTTTCCGGCCGATGTCGGCCTGGGGGTGGGTCGTGGTGTGGTCATGGGGTGCTCCTGTGGTCCGTGTCGACGAGGTCGGGTCATATGACCGCGCCTTCGGCGAGCGATCGGGGCCAGCCGGCGCCGGGGGTGGCGACCAGCACACTCGCCGGCCCGCGCACCTCCCAGGCACCGAATCCGGCGGGAACGGCGAGGACTTGGCCGCTGTGGACGGGGATCTCCGCGTCGCCCGCGATCACGCCGTCGCCGGCGAGCACGAGGACCACGGAGAACCCGGCGGCGATCGGCACGCCGCGCGTCGAGGGGGCTGCGTGCAGCACCCGGAAGTAGGGATCGGCGGCCGGCGCGAGCATGCTCTCGGCACGGTCGCTGCGGGCGTCGAGGTCGGATCGGCTGACGAGGGCGGCGAGCGCATCGGCGCCGAGGGCATCGGTGGAGACCGCGGGCATCACGGCGTCGAAGCCGAGTCCGAGGTGCGACTCCTCACGGGTGGAGGTGGTGATCGACCACTCCAGCACGATCGAGAAGTCGGTGGGCTCCTGCACCTCGGCCACGAAGATGCCGGCGTCGATGGCGTGCACCGTTCCGGCGGGCACGAGCACTCCCATGCCGCGGGAGACCTCGATCCGGTTCATGCGGGAGAGCATCCACTCCGAGTCCTGGGCGTCGCGGCGGCGGTCGAGCTCGTCGCGGTCGACGGCTTCCTTCCAGCCGACGTGGACGGCCGAGCCGGGCTCGGCGTCGAGCACGAACCACGCCTCCGTCTTGCCGTAGGGGCAGTCGAGGTGGCTTGCGGCGAAGGCGCGCGAGGGGTGCACGTGGACCGGGAGGCGCTGGCGGGCGTCCAGCAGCTTCACCAGGATGCCGGTGTCAGACGCGCTGGCCGCGTCGGCGTGATCGGGTCCCACCCACGCGGCCGGGTCGGCCGCCACCAGATCGCGCAGCAGCTCGCCCCCCTCGGTACGTGCCAGGCCGATGTCCCCCTGGTCGGCGCGCGAGACGGTGGCCGCCAGCCATTCCTCGGGCTGGAAGTCGCTGGTCTGCTCGATGCCGCGCAGGCGCGCGATCCGGTCGCCACCTCGGTAGAAGTGGTCGATCAGGTTGGGGGCCAGGACAGCCGGCTTCATCGGGCGTCTCCTCGGGTCGCGGTGGCGGATGCGGATTCGGGGGTTCGGGTGGGCGACGGCGCGGGGATCTCGCCCGAGCCGCGCTGCAGCAGCGCAGTGGGCACGATCCATTCGCGCGGTTCGCCCGAGGGCGATTCGCGGAGGGCGAGCAGGCGTTCGATGGCCGCGTTGCCGATCAGGAACGGGTCCTGGTCGATGCAGCTGACGCCGGGGCGCACCACGTCGGCGAAGGAGAAATCGCCGAAGGCGATCATGGCCGTGTTCTGCCGGTGGGTGCGGTGGAGGGCTGCCGTCAGCCCGATGGCCGCCTTCGCGTTCGAGGCGAAGAAGGCGGTCGCGGGCCGGTCGAGCGAGAGCAGGCGGTCGGCCTCGCTGCGGTAGTCGAGGCTGCCGTCGATGGTCTCGGAGACGAGCGCGGGATCGAATGGCAGCCCGGCGTCACGCAGCACGTCGAGGTAGCCGCTCATCCGGCGTTCGATCGTGGAGAACCGCTGGTCGCGGTCGAAGAAGGCGATGCGCTCGTGACCGAGGTCGACGAACTGCTGCACGGCGAGCACCGTCGCGCCGTAGTCGTCGACGACGATGCTGTCGTAACCGGCGCGCGACCGGTCGACGGCGACGACGGGGGTGACGGCGCGGTAGGGGTCGAGGTAGGGCTGCGCGGGAGCGACCGGGGCGAAGATGACGCCGGCGACCTGGTGGCCGGCGACGAGGCTGAGCAGCTGGTCGCGTTCTTGCGCGGCGTCGAGGTTGGAGGATGCCACCAGAACGCTGAGGCCCTCGGTGAGTGCCCGCGTCTCGATGGCGCTCACGAGAGCGGCGAAGAACGGGTCGGCCAGGGTGTCGATGACCACGCCGATCGCTCCGCCGGTGCCCGACTTGAGCGAGCGAGCCGCGGTGTTGGGCACGTAGCCGAGCACCTGGATGGCGTGCAGCACACGCGCCCGGGTCTCCGGATGCACGGCCTCTTCGGCGTTGACGACCCGTGAGACGGTCTTGATGCTGACACCGGCGCTGGCGGCGACGTCCTTGATGCCGGGGCGGCGAGATCCTGAGCTCTTCGGCATCTGCGTCCACCTCCAGTGACAGCGTTGTCATGACCTTCGAGGTGGGAAGTCCCGCACCTCGTTGTTGCGTTGTCCGCCTATACTGGACACACGGCGACAACGTTGTCAAGTGGTCGTCAGGTCTCGATTCGATAAACCCCGGGAGCAGCATGATCGTCGTCGTCGCCGGAGCCGCGGGCAGCGGCAAGAGCACGCTCGGTCTCGAACTCGCCCGCTCGCTCGGAGCCGCGCTGCTCGATCTCGACACCCTGACGAACCCGCTCTTGGAGGGTCTGGGCGCCGAACTCGCCGGGGGCGCGCACTGGAACGATCCGGCACTTCGTCGCCTCGTGCGGCCGGCCCGATACGCCGCCTTGCTCGCAGCCCTGGCCGACCAGGTGCGCGCGGGCGGGAGCGCTGTGCTCGTGGCGCCGTTCACGGCCGAACTGCTCGGCGGGGCGGAGTGGGAGCAGCTGGTCGAGGCTGCCGGAAGCGTGCCTGCGGTGCTGTGGCTGGTCGCGAGCCCGGAGCTGCTCGCCGAGCGGCGGCGGCTCCGCTCCGCCGACCGAGACGCGCACGTCGTCGACCCGCCCGCCGACCACGCGCCCGCCGTGCCGCACCTCGGCGTCGACGCGTCGTTGCCGACGGCCGAGCAGCTCGCCGATGTGCTCGCGCGGCTCGGTGTCGAACGCGGACGTGGGGGCGACGGTCGGGTAAGCGACGGTCGGGTCGGCGACGGCGGCGCGGACGAGAGCAGCCGCAGCGGCAGCGCGGAGGAGGGCGGCGGCCGCGACGGCAGCGTCGCCGACGACAGTGTTGACGACGACAGCGCACGCGACGACAGGGGCCGGGACCTCGGTGCCCGATCCGTCTGGGGCGGCCGGATGTTGGCCGCCGACTCCCCCGTCTTCGCGCGCACCTTCGACGCGGCGCTGTTCGATCTCGACGGCACGCTCATCGATTCCACGCCGGCCGTCGTCCGCTCCTGGGCGCAGCTCGGCCGGGAGTACGGGCTGGAGACCGATCTGCTCGCATCCGGTCACGGGCGGCCGGCGTCGCAGGTCATCGCCTCCGGCTTCCCCGAGCATCTGGCCGACGAGGCCCTCGCCCGCGTGACCGAGATCGAGGCCGCCGACCTCGACGGAGTCGTCGCTCTCGACGGCGCCGCCAGCCTGCTCGACTCATTGCCCGATTCGGCGCGCGCCATCGTGACCAGCGGCACCCGCCTCATCGCCGGCAACCGGGTCGGCGCGGCCGGCCTCACCCCGCCCGCCGTGCTGGTGACGTTCGACGACGTCACGCATGGCAAGCCGCATCCGGAGCCCTTCCTCCTGGCGGCGTCGCGCCTCGGCGTCGACCCGGCGAACTGCGTGGTGTTCGAAGACGCGCCTGCCGGTCTCGCGGCGGCGAAGGCGGCCGGATGCACCACGGTCGGCATCGTCGGCACGCACGACGAGCACGACCTCGACGCCGACCTCCTCGTCGACGGCCTGTTCCAGCTCCGCGTCGACCTCCAGCCCGACGGCGGCTTCCGCCTCGCCCCCGCACCCGCCCACCCCGACCCGCACTGAGCGCACAGCGACCCACTCCCCCGCCCTGCTCTCGCGAGGTAGCGCCAAGTAGGCCCTACGGGGCCCGCAGGCACCACTTAGCGCTACCCCGCGAGAGCCCGAAAGCTCGCGAGCGCCCGCGCACCCCGCGTGTAGCGCCGAAGGCGACCACCGGATCTTCGCGAGGTAGCGCTAAGTAGGCCCTCCCGGCCCTGCAAGCACCACTTAGCGCTACCCCGCGAGAGCTCGCGTACCCCAAGGCCCGCGGCCCGCCTCGGACGTCGCGAGGTAGCGCCAAGTAGGCCCCCGAGCCCGGCAGACGCCACGTAGCGCTACCTCGCGCGAGCCCGAAAGCTCGCGGGAGCTCGCGTGCCCCCGGGGGCCGCCGCCGGCCTTGGACGTTGCGAGGTAGCGCTAAGTGCGGGCTCTGGGGGCGAGAGGTGGCACTTAGCGCTACCCCGCGAGGGCCTCGAGGGTGCCGCGGGCCCCGAGGGTGGCCAGGCGCGCGCGGGCGGCCACGAAGGCCGCCCGGAGGCGCTCGTCGGAGCCGAGGTCGCCGAAGACCGTGCGGTAGTCGAGGAACGAGCCCGGGGCATCCGCTTCGCCCGCCACGGCCGCCCGCAGGCCGTCGAGCCGCTTGTCGATCGGCTCGAGCGGGGCGCCGTTGTCGGCCCGGCCCTCGAGGAAGCGGCTCCAGGCCGCCAGCACGAGCACCGAGCGCTCGATCTCTCCGCCCGTGCGTAACTGCTCGCGCACGACCGGCAGCAGGAACTTCGGGATGCGTTCGGAGCCGTCGACGATCTGCCGCATCAGGGTGTCCCGGATGGCCTCGCTCGAGAATCGCCGCATGAGCTCGGCCGTGTAGTCGTCGAGATCGACGCCCGGCACCGGGGCGAGCGTGGGCCGCGCCTCCTCGTTCATGTAGCCGAGCAGGAACCCCGCGAACAGCGGATCGCGGCATACCTCGTGCACGTACTGGGCGCCCGAGAGCAGCCCCAGATAGCTCATCGCCTGGTGCGAGGCGTTGAGCAGCCGCAGCTTCATCACCTCATAGGGCTCGACGTCGTCGACGAGCTGAACGCCCACCGCGCCGAAGTCGGGGCGGCCGTCGGTGAAGTCGTCTTCGAGCACCCACTGCACGAACGACTCCGAGAGCACGGGCCACCGGTCGTCGATGCCGAACTCGCGTGACACCCGCTCGAGGCCCGCGTCGGTGGTGGCCGGTGTGATGCGGTCGACCATCGAGTTCGGAAAGCTCACCTCGGCGGCGATCCAGTCGGCGAGTTCCTGGTCGATCCGCGCCGCGAACGCCAGCACGGCCACGCGGGCCACGCGACCGTTGCCCTGGATGTTGTCGCACGACATGACGGTGAACGGCGTCGCTCCGGCATCCCGTCGCTCGCGGAGACCGGTCACGAGGAACCCGAGGGCGCTCGTGGGGGCCGCGCCACCGGGAAGCGCCTCGAGATCGGCGAGGGTCGCGGCATCCCGTGGCTCGAAGGCGCCGGTGGCGTCGTTGACGCCGTAGCCGCCCTCGGTGATGGTGAGGGAGGCGATGCGGGTGCGGGGGTCGCGCAGGGCGGCGAGCACCGCCTCGGGCTGCTCGGGAGCGTAGAGGTAGTCGATGATCGAGCCGATGACACGCACCTCGACGGCGCCGTCGGGGGCGGTGGTGACGAGGGTGTAGAGGTCGTCCTGTGCGCCGAGGGCGTCGCGCATGGCGCGGTCGCCGGGCAGGGTGCCGACTCCCAGGATGCCCCAGTCGGTGGCGCCGGCGCGCAGCGCGCGGTCGACGAACATCGCCTCGTGCGAGCGGTGGAAGGCGCCCACGCCGAAGTGCACGATGCCCGGCGTCACGGCGGTGCGGTCGTAGCCGGGCAGCGCCACGGCGGGATCGAGGGAGCCCAGGGAGCGGGCGTCGAGGGTGGTCATCGTGTCCTCCGGTCGAGGTGGGTGGTGCAGGGGCGGTGGTGGGGCGGGCGAGCGGGCGAGCAGAGCAAGTACGAAACGGGGTGACGGACGGGCGGGAGGAGACGGATGCCGGCGCGGCGACCTCCTCAGAGCACCGTCGTCAGATGCAACACCAGGTCGGCATTGGCGCGGGTGGCGTCGACCACGGCAGCGTTCTTCTCGTCGACCTCCCGCACCCAGTCGGCCGAGTCGGCCGGCGAGTGCCCGTAGGAGACACGGCGGCGCACCAGCCGGTCGCGGCGGAGCTCGGGCGAGACGTCGACGAACCACGACTCGTGCAGGTGCTCGCGCACGCCGTTCCAGCCGTGGTCGTCGGCCAGCAGGTAGTTGCCCTCGGTGATCACGAGCGGAACGGATGCCGGCACCGGCACGGCGCTGCCGATCGACTCCTCGAGGGCGCGATCGAACACGGGCGCGTAGACGACCTCCGCGTCCGCCGCGCCGAGCCGGCCGAGCAGCGCCACGAAGCCGTCGACGTCGAAGGTGTCGGGGGCGCCCTTGCGGTCGCGGCGGCCGAGGCGCTCGAGCTCCTGGTTGGCGAAGTGGAATCCGTCCTGGCCCACGAGCACGGCCTGGCCGTCGAGACCGGCGATGAGCGCGGCGCACAGCGTCGACTTGCCGGCCCCCGGTGTCCCGGCGATGCCCAGGATGCGGCGCTCACCGCTCGCGACGAGCCCGCGGCAGCGCTCGAGCAGTTCGTCGAGGGTGATGGCAATCGCTTCGCTCAGGTCGGTGGGGTGATCGCTCACCGGTGTCCTCCAGGTCGTCGTCGACGGGAGCGGACCCTGCCGGACAGCAGGCCGCCGGGCCTACGGTACGCAGGCGCGGGCATCCGTGTCAATTGAAATGACACCGGTGACACGAATTTGCATGACACAGGTGTCATCCGCGTCGTTCCGTGGTTATGATGGTGCGGCTATCACCCCTCGTTCGAACGGAAGAACCATGACTGACTTCAGCGGCCGCACCATCCTCGTCACCGGCGCGTCCGGCGGCATCGGAGGCGCGACCGTGCGCCATCTCGTCGAGGCGAACGCCACCGTGCTCGCCTCGGGCCGCAACATCGAGCAGCTCGAGAAGGTGGCCGCCGAGACCGGTGCCACGCCCCTGCCCTTCGACCTCACGAGCGAAGACAGCATCCGCGAGGCCATCGAGGGTCGCGACATCTGGGGCGTCGTCAACTCGGGCGGCTGGGGCGGCGAGATCGCCACCCCGCAGGATTCCGACATCGCGGTGTTCGACAAGGTGATGGCCATCAATGCCCGGGGGTCGCTGCTCGTCACGAAGTACGCGTCGCGCGAGATGATCCGTCAGGGCAAGGGGGGCGCTATCGTCAACATCTCGAGCCAGGCCAGCCTCGTCGCCCTCGTCGGGCACATCGCCTACGGCTCGTCGAAGGCCGCGCTCGACAACATCACCCGGGTCTCGGCGCTCGAACTCGGGCAGTACGACATCCGGGTCAACAGCGTGAACCCCACCGTCATCATGACGCCGATGTCGGCCTGGTACTGGGGCCGGCCCGAGATCGAGGGCCCCTACCTCGAGCAGATGCCGCTCGGCCGCTGGGCGACCGTCGACGAGATCGCGGCGCCCGTCGTCTTCCTGTTGAGCGATGCCGCGAGCATGATCTCCGGCGTCTCGCTGCCCATCGACGGCGGCTTCACCGCCCGCTGACCAGATCCGGATGCGCGCCGGCGGCGACATCCGAACCCCCGGGAGGGCAGATGGCGACAATGCGCGACGTGGCCGCGGACGCTGGGGTGAGCCCCAAGACCGTGTCCCGGGTGCTCAACGACGACCCGCACGTCTCCCCCGCGACGCGGGAGCGGGTGGAGCAGTCGATGCGCGCGCTCGACTACGTGCCGAACGCGTTCGCCACCACGTTCCGTTCGGGGCGCTCCCCCGTCGTCGGCGTGGCCGTGCCCGACATCGTCGATCCGTTCTTCGCGGCGATCGTGAACGCGGTGGAGGAGGCGGCCCTCGCGGAAGACCTGTCGACGCTGGTCACGAGCCTCGGGCACGACCCGGCCCGGGAACGGCCGGCGCTCGAGTCGGTGCTCCGGCGTCAGCTCTCAGGGCTGGTGGTCGCTCCCACCACAAACGATCACCGCTATCTCGCGGCGTGGGCAGCCCGCATCCCGATCGCCTTCGTCGACCGCGCTCCGGGTGCGCTGGTGGCCGACGCCTTTCTGCAGGACGACCGCGGCGGGGCGCGGGAGGCGACCGCGCACCTGATCGGGCACGGGCACACGCGGATCGGGTTCCTCGGCGACGCGCTCTCGGCGCCCACCATCGCCGCCCGCCTCGAGGGCTACCGCGACGCGCTGGCCGGGGCGGGGCTGCCATTCGATCCCGCGCTCGTGGCGCTGGGCGCGGCGACCCGACCGGGCGCGGCCGACGCCCTCGCGCGGCTACGGACGCCTGAGTTGGGCGTGACCGCGGTGTTCTCCTCGGACGCCCGCTGCACGATGGCGGTGGTGCCGGCGGTCACGGCGCATCCGATCGCCCTCACCGCCTTCGGCGACTTCCCGCTCGCCGACTCGCTCACCCCGTCGATCACGGTCGTCGCGCAAGACCCGGCAGCACTCGGGCGCTTGGCCGCCAACCGCCTCGTGGAGCGCGCCGCGCATCCGGGCCGCCGCCTCCGCCGCACCACCGTGCTGCCCGTCACCCTGGTCGAGCGCGACTCCTGCCGCATCCCTCCCGCCGCCTGATCTCCGCCTCGCCCACCGTTCCGAGTAGATGGAGCAGACGGACGTGGTGAGAGACGGATGGAGCCTCAGCACGTTTCAGGCCGAGACTCCATCCGAACGGCACAGGGCCGGGGTCGCGACGAGGGTCAGAGGGTGACCGCGCGTCCCTCCTCGTGCGACCGGAGGGCGGCGCGATAGATGTCGTGCGTCAGCGCCGCCTCCTCGGGGCGCGCGGCGCCGAAGCGGTCGCCGAGCGAGCCGTGGCGCTCGGCGAGGAACGCCGCCCACATCTGCAGGATCGAGTCGGAGAAGCCCGACTCGAAGATCGGCCCGGTGACCGTCGGCCACACGGATTGGCTGCCCACGTCGATCTGCTGCCACACCTGCTCGCGTCCGCCGCCGGGCACGTCGACCACCGCGAACACCTCCACCGACTTCGGGTTCTTCGTACTGAACCGCACGCCGCCGTCTAGGCCGATGGCCTCGAACTCCCAGGTGTTCTTCTGACCCGGGGCGATCCGCTTCGTCTCGGTGGTGAGCGGGAACTGCACGCCCTCGTGCCAGGCCCAGCTGTGCAGCACCGCGTTCTCCCAGGTGTCGCAGGGCACGAGCGTGCCGTCGGGGCCGGGGCGCTCGGGCACCAGATCCTGCAGCACGGCGTAGACCGACTCGGGGGCCCAGCCGAGCCGCAACGGAACGTGCCAGGTGTGCATGCCGAGGTCGTTCATGACCCCGGCCTCGCCGCAGAACTGCTTCTGCCGCTTCCAGTTCACGGGCTTCGACAGATCGAGATCGCTGGAGTGCAGGAAACTGTTGCGCGCCTCGATGATGGTGCCGAGCGCGCCCGAGCGCACGTAGTCGACGGCCAGCTGCGCTCCCGGGAAGAACGGCATCTCGCTCGAGCACCGCACGAAGCTCTCCGGATGCGCGGCCATCTCCGCCAGCACCGCCTGAGCCGCGGCCCCGTCGATGCCGAACGGCTTCTCGGCCAGCAGGCTCTTGCCGCTCGCGATCACGTCGCGGTAGATCTTCTCGTGCAGGTCGTGCCGCACAGCCACGTACACCACGTCGATGCTGTCGTCGGAGAGGATGTCGGCGTAGTCGGTGGTCTTCGTGACCACCGTGTCGATCTCGTCGAACCAGTCGAGCGCGGCCGGGTTGATGTCGCACACCGCGGTCAGCCGCGGCCGCACGGGGTGGTCGATGAGGGCGGGCCACCGCTGGATGGCGGCCGCGATCTCCCGGCCCATCAGCCCGCCACCGACGATGGCGACGTTGACGCGTTCGGCGCTCATGCCTGCACCGCCCCGGACTCGGCGCGCGCGGCATCCGACTCGGCCAGGATCCCGAGACCCTGCTCCACGTCGGCGCCGTCATGGAGCACGGCGAGCAGCGCGGCCGTGATGCCGGCGGGGTTCTCGTGCTGCACGATGTTGCGTCCGTAGACGATGCCCTTGGCACCGGCGGCGAGCACGGCGACCGTTCGCTCGAGCAAGGTGCGGTCGTCGACGCGCCCCCCGCCGCGTACGAGCACGGGCACGTCGCCGGCGACCTCGATGACGCGGCCGTACTGGCTGAGGTCGTCGCTCGGATCGGCCTTGATGAGGTCGGCGCCGAGCTCGACGCCCTGGCGCACGAGGGTCACGATCTTCTCGATGTCGCCGTCGACCATGTAGCCGCCGGCCTTCGAGTTGTCCTGCATCACGAGGGGCTCGATCATGAGTGGCATCCCGTAGCGCGTGGCCTCCCGCCGCAATTCGAGGATCGAGCGGATGTTCGCCTCCCGCACCTCGGGGTGCCCGGGCAGCTCCATCAGGTTGACGCACACGGCGACCGCATCGAGTCGTACGGCCTCCTCGATGGCGTGCGGCACGTGGATGCTGAACAGCTGCGAGTCGAGCGGGTTGCCGTAGACGTTCGCGATGTCGGTGCGGAGCACCAGACCGGGCTTCTGCTTGCCCGGCACGCTCTGCAGGCGTCGCGCCTGCCCGATGGTGAGCTGCACCGCGTCGGGACCGGCGTCGACCAGGGTGCTCACCACGGCATCCATGTTCTCGATGCCCGTGACGAACGAACGTTCGCCGAAGAAGCCGTGGTCGACGGCCACGTCGAGCGCCCGGCCGGAGCGCGGGTTGAAGAGGCGATTGAGGCGGTACAGCGTCATTGCGGAGACTCCTGATCGTGGGGTGTGATCGGCCGGGGGTTTCGTCGACCCCTCTCGATGTGCCACAGTAATACCAGCGAGACAACGTTGTCTAGCCGGAAGTCCCGGCTCGTCTCGACGCGGAAGGAGCGGCATGACCGCATTGGTGGTGGCCGGACACATCTGCCTCGACCTCACGCCGCAACTCGGCGAGAGCGCCCGACTCGATCCCGGTCGGCTGATCGATGTGGGCCCGCTCCGCATCGGACTGGGAGGATGCGTGGCGAACACGGGTCTCGCCCTGGCCGACCTCGGCGCCGACGTCAGCCTGCACTCGACCGTCGGCGACGACGAGCTCGGCCGCATCCTGGCCGACACCGTCGCCCGCCGGCCGCGCCTGCACTCCGACCTCCACGTGGCGCCGGGTCGCACCACCTCGTACAGCCTGGTGCTCGAACCCGCGGGGCACGACCGCACCTTCTGGCACCACACCGGCGCCAACGCGGTCTTCACCGGCGAGAACCTCGACGTCGGCGACGCTCCGCTGCTGCACGTCGGCTACCCGCCGCTGCTGCCGGGCCTCCTCGACGACGGGGGCGCACCCCTCGAACGCCTGCTCGGCCGCGCGCGCGAGCGGGGTGCTACGACCTCGCTCGACCTGGCCGTCGTCGATCCGTCGTCGGAGGTGGGCTCGGTCGACTGGACCGAGATCCTGCGCCGTGCCGCTGCGGTCACCGACATCCTGAGCCCCAGTCTCGACGACCTCACGTCGGCGCTCGGCGCGACATCCGGCATCCCGCCGCTCCCGGCCGCCACCGCCGCGCAGGCCTACGCCGACCTGCTGCTCGGATGGGGAGCCGCCGTGGTGGCGATCTCGGCCGGCAGCGACGGCTTGCTCATCCGCACCTCGAGCGCCGAGCGGCTGCAGCGGGGAGGTCGCCTGCTGGCACCGCTCGCGTCGACCTGGGCCGACACCTCGCTACGGGTGCGGCCGTTCCCGGTCGAGCGGGTGGTCACCACGAACGGCGCCGGTGACGCGTCGACGGCGGGGCTGCTCTTCGCCCTCTCCCGCGGGGCGTCCCCCACGCTCGCCGCGCACACCGCGGCTGCGGCGGCGGCGGCCGTGATCTCCGGGCGGCGCCCGACGGGCGAGGTGATGTCGGGCATCCTGCCGGCTGCGGCGAACCTCTTCGCGGCCACCGGGAGCTGATGGTGCGCGGTGGCGCGGGGGACGCCGCGCGGGGCGGCGAGCCACGCGTGCCCTGGCGCGGCGCATGGGCTGGCGTGCTGGGCGGCGAGCCACGCGTGCCGTCGCACGGCGCGAGGGCTGGCGCGCCGCGCGAAGCGTGGACTGGCCCGCGGCACGGCGCGGCGTCAGCGTCGCGGCACAGGGGGCGGGCACGATGATCGACATGCCCAAACCGCCCACGATGAAGGATGTCGCGGCGGCGGCCGGGGTGAGCCTCAAGACCGTGTCGCGGCACGTCAACGGCGCCACGAACATCGACCCGGAGCTCGCCGGCCGGATCGCGGCGGCCATCGTGACGCTGGGCTACCGGCACAATCTGGCGGCGGCGAGCATCCGTCCCGGGCGCTCGGCGAAGGTGATCGGTCTCGTCATCAGCGATCTTGCGAACCCCTATTGGTCGGCGCTGGCGCGATCCGTGGAGCGGGTGCTGAGCGAGAACGGCTACCTGCTCATGACGGTGAGCTCGGAGGAGGACGCGGAGCGGCACCGACTGCTCGTCGACCGCCTCATCGCGCAGCGCGTCGACGGACTGATCGCCGCCCCGCCGCGCCGCGACGGGCTCGACTGGGCGGTGTCCGCCTCAGCGGCGCTGCCGCTGGTGGCGATCGACCGCCCGGTGCTGCCGTCAAGCGCGCGGCCGCGCGACGAGGAGCCTGAGGGCGACTCGGATGGTGTGGGCGGCGAGTCCGCGCGTCGCGTGACGATCGACAGCGAGTCCACCAACGGCTCCCCCACCGCCGGCAGCTCCGTCGCGGTCGAGACCGTGCTGGCCGACAACGCCGGCGGGGCCGAGGCCGCGACCCGCGAGCTCTTCGCCCAGGGCGCGCGACGCGTGCTCTTCCTCGGCGACTCGCTCGAGCTCTACACGATGCGCGAACGTCTCGTGGGCTATCGGAGGGCCGTTCGCCGAGCATCCGGCGACCCCGTGGATGACGATCGCGCCCTCGTGGTCACCTCTGCCCACACCGCCGCCGAAGCCGCCGACATCGTCGGCGCGCTGCTCGGCTCCGGCCAGGTCGACGCCGTCTTCGCCGCGAACAACCGCTCCTCGATCGGTGCCCTGGAGGCCTTCACCCGTGCCGGCATCCGGCTGCCCCTCATCGGGTACGACGACTTCGAGTCGGCGACGCTCGTGCGCCCGGCGGTCTCCGTCGTCGCTCAGGACGTCGCCCTGATGGGCGAGACCGCGGCGCGCGCGCTCCTCGCCCGCCTGGCGGGAACGCCCACGGACCCCGCGGTCACGGTGCTGCCGACGCAGTTGATCCTCAGGGGTTCGGAACGCCCCTGACGACGTCGAGGCGGATGCGCCCACCCGCGATCCCCCGGTCGCCGTCGGGAGTGGGGGCCGGCGCCACCAACCGCTGCTCGACGTCGATCGCGTCGCGTGCCAGCATCGCGTGCGGGTTGAACACCTCGTCGTAGGCCGCCGTCATGAGCCCGGCGCCCGGCGCGCTCGCACCGCGCTTCTCCGGATGCCGCCGATACCAGGCGCCCACAGCGAACAGCCCCACCACCACGGCGGCGAGGGCCGTGAGCACGAGGGCGACCACGAGGGTTTCCGGCATGCGTCGAGGGTACCGCGGCGTAACAATGACAGCGACCTCCGTTCACTGGGCTAGTGTCGACCGAACACCCCGGCGCCTTGGCGGAGTGGCTACGCAGCGGTCTGCAAAACCGTCTACACGGGTTCGAATCCCGTAGGTGCCTCTTATCAGTCGTGATTCGTCCGCAGTTGCGGCGGTATCATGAGATCCATGTCGCAGATTCGGATCAAGGATGCCGCCGTGTTCCTCGGCGTGAGCGACGACACCGTGCGCCGGTGGATCGATTCGGGCCTGCTCGAGAGCACGAAGGACTCCTCCGGCCGCACGACCGTCGACGGCCTCTCCCTCGCGCAACTGGCGCGCAAGAACGCCGTGCTGCCGGCGGACCCGTCCGAGATCGGGCGGAGCGCCCGCAACCGGTTCGTGGGGCTCGTCACCGAGATCACCCTCGACACGGTCATGGCGCAGGTGGAACTGCAATGCGGGCCGCACCGCGTCGTCTCCCTCATGTCGAGCGAGGCCGTGCGCGAGCTCGGTCTCGAACTCGGTTCCGTCGCCATCGCCGTCGTGAAAGCCACGACGGTCATCATCGAGACCCCCGGGGGAAACGCATGACGCGCATCCGAATCGGTGGCCGGCCGGTCGCCCGCCTCGCCGCCGGACTGCTCGCCGCGTCCGTGGTCGCCGTCTTGGCCGGATGCGCCGGCTCCAGCGCCGGCTCCGCGGTGGGCGACTCGAGCGGCGACACCTCCCCCTCCGTCGGCGCCACTCCGACCGCGCCCGCCCTCGAGGGGTCGATCACCGTCTTCGCGGCCGCCTCGCTCAAGCAGACCTTCACCGATCTGGCCGAGCAGTTCGAGGCCGAGAACCCCGGAACCACGGTCGAGCTGAACTTCGCCGGATCGAGCGACCTCGTGACGCAGATCACCGAGGGGGCACCCGCCGACGTCTTCGCCTCGGCCGACGAGAAGAACATGGCCAAGCTCACCGACGCAGCCCTCATCGACCCCGCGGCCCCCGTCGACTTCGCCACCAACGTGCTCGAGATCGCGGTGCCGCCCACCAATCCCGCCGGCATCACCTCCTTCGCCGATCTGGCCGCGCCGGGGGTCAAGCTCGTGGTGTGCGCCCCGCAGGTGCCGTGCGGATCGGCCACGGTCGCCGTCGAACAGGCCTCCGGGGTGACGCTCACGCCGGTGAGCGAGGAGTCGTCGGTCACCGACGTGCTCGGCAAGGTCACCTCGGGCGAAGCGGATGCCGGACTCGTCTACGTCACCGACGTCGCGGCCGCCGGCGACGCCGTGAAGGGGATCGAGTTCCCCGAGTCGAGCGGGGCAGTGAACACCTATCCGATCGCCGTCGTGAAGGACTCGAAGACCGCCGACGTGGCGCAGGCCTTCGTCGACTACGTGACCGGCTCCGTGGGTCAGGGCGTGCTCGCCGATGCCGGCTTCGGAGCACCCTAGGCCTCCGTGAGCCGCGCCGCGGCGTAGCGCCTCCCTTTCGGGAGGAGGGGAGTGACACGAAGCCCGTATACGACCGTCGTGGCACTCCCCTCCTCCCGAAATCACCACCACCATGATCGTGAGCCCCCGATGACCGCCACCCCCTCCGCCTCCGCCCGCTACGCCGGCGTGCCGCGGTGGGTCGCGGCCGTCGCGGTGGTCGGCGCCCTCTTCGTGGTCGTACCGCTCGTGGGCATGGTGGTGCGGGTGAACTGGGCGGAGTTCATCCCGCTCATCACCTCCGAGTCGTCGATCGACGCGCTGTGGCTGAGCCTTCGCACCTCGCTCACCGCTACCGCCCTGTGCATCGCGCTGGGCGTGCCGATGGCGATCGTGCTGGCGCGCACGCACTTCTGGGGGCAGAAGATCCTGCGATCGCTGGTGCTGCTGCCGCTGGTGCTGCCGCCGGTGGTGGGAGGCATCGCGCTGCTCTACACCTTCGGACGGCGCGGCCTCCTCGGGTCGACGTTCGACGTGCTCGGCATCGAGATCGCGTTCTCGACCACCGCCGTCGTGCTGGCGCAGACCTTCGTGGCGCTGCCGTTTCTCGTGCTGAGCCTCGAGGGCGCGCTGCGCACCGTCGGCACGCGGTACGAGGCGGTGGGCGCCACGCTCGGTGCGGCACCCACGACGGTGCTGCGCCGCATCACGCTGCCGCTCGTGCTGCCGGCCCTGCTCTCGGGCGCGGTGCTCTCGTTCGCGCGCGCGCTCGGCGAGTTCGGGGCGACCCTGACTTTCGCCGGCAGTCTGCAGGGGGTCACCCGCACGCTGCCGCTCGAGATCTACCTGCAGCGCGAGACCGATCCGGATGCCGCAGTGGCGCTCTCGCTGGTGCTCGTCGTTGTGGCGATCGTCGTCGTGAGCATCGCGCACCAGGCCGGGGAGTCGGGACCGTTCCGGGGCGGACCGCGGGTGCCGGCATCCTCGTCGACGACGACGACGACGCCCACGAGAAAGGGCACGACGCCGTGAGCCTGGAGTTCAGCGCGCGGCTGGCCGAACGCGGTTTCGACGTCTCGCTCTCGGTGGCCGAGGGCGAGACCGTCGCGGTGCTCGGTCCGAACGGCGCCGGCAAGTCGACGCTGCTGAACGTGCTCGCCGGCCTCGTGCGCCCGGATGCCGGACGAGCCGTGCTCGGCGACACGGTGCTGTTCGACGTGGGACCGCACTCCGAGGCGGAACGGGACGACCGCGGCCGCAGCGATGAAGGGCGGCCCGATGCCGGGCGAAGCGACGCGGGTGGGCAGAGCGGCGCGGGCGGGCAGAACGACGCGGGCGGGCAGAGCGACACAGGCGGGCAGAGCGACGCGAGCGGGCAGACCAACGCGAGCTGGCAGAGCGACACAGGCGGGCAGAGCGGTACGGGCGGGCGGAGCCGCGCGGCCGGGCAGAGCGACACAGGCGCGCAGAACCGCGCGGCCGGGCAAAGCGACACAGGCGGGCGGAGCCGCACGGGCGGGCGGCGGTGGCTGCCGCCGCACGAACGGGGCGTGTCGTTGCTCGCTCAGGAGGCGCTGCTCTTCCCGCACCTGAGCGTGCTCGACAACGTCGCCTTCGGGCCGCGCAGCCGCCGCTTCGGCGCCGGAAGGCTCGCGGACGCAGAACGGCCGGGCCGGGCAGGCCGCAACGGGACGCGGCGGCCGAGCAAGGCCGAGGCCGACGAGGTCGCGGCACGATGGCTCGACGAGGTCGATGCCGCCGAGCTGGCCGACCGCAAGCCCGCCCAGCTGTCCGGCGGGCAGGCGCAACGCATCGCGGTCGCTCGCGCCCTCGCATCCGACCCCCGCCTCCTCCTGCTCGACGAGCCGATGGCGGCGCTCGACATCGCCGTGGCGCCGGCGCTCCGCCGCATGCTCCGGCGCGTGCTCGAGGGGCGCACGGCCATCATCGTCACCCACGACATCCTCGACGCCTTCACTCTCGCCGATCGCGTGGTGGTGATGGATGCCGGCCGCATCGTCGATATCGGCCCCACCCGTGCCGTGCTCGAACGCCCGTCGAACCAGTTCACCGCCGGGCTCGCCGCCCTGAACGTGCTGATCGGAACCGCGGATGCGTCGCAGCCGGATGCGCGCTTCACCGGCTCCGGCCTGGGCGACCCGGACGGCACGCCCCGAACGGAGTGGGGCTCGGCCGTGGTCGAGGGCGGGCAGCGCATCGTGGCGGCCGTCGACGCACCGCTCGTGCCCGGCGCGCGAGCCGCGGTGGCCGTGCGACCGGCACTCGTCTCGGTGACCACAAGGGCGCCGCACCCCGCCTCCCACCGCGCCACCGCGACCGCAACTGCAGCCACCACCGAGACCACCGCCACCACGACCGCCGCGACCGTCGACGCAACCGCAGACGAAGCCAAAGCCGCAGCCGCAGCCGCCCATGGCGCCCCCGCGAACGTCGTGCCGGGCACCGTGCTCGACCTCGAGCCCCGAGGGGACGTCGTGCGCGTGCGCACCGAGCGCATCGCCGCCGACCTCGCCCCCGCCCAGGTCGCCGCCCTCGACCTCGCCCCCGGCACGCCCGTCTGGTGCTCCTTCACCCCCGACGCCGCCGTCGCCTACCCCCTCTGATCCCCACGGCTCGGCGGTCATGCCCGGGATGCGGGGCACCGGCACCCACGACGGCGTCGGCCGGCCTGATTCCCTGCATTGTGCCGCTCTCGGCCGAGACGTAACCTGGGCGCGGCCGATCGAGGAGGATCGCATGGCACGCGGATACGCGGCGGACACCGTCGAGGGGTATCTCGCCGCCGTGCCCGACGCGCAACGCGCCGCCCTCACCGCCGTGCGCGCGGCCCTGCTCGCCGCGATCCCGGATGCGACCGAGGGCATCTCCTACCAGATCCCGATCTTCACCTATCGCGGCAAAGGCCTGCTCGGGCTCTCCGCCGCCCAGAAGCACTGCAGCCTGCACCTGATGAGCCCTCCCCTCGCGGCAGCACTCAAGGCCGAGCACGTGCTCACCGAGGGCACCCTCTCGGGTGCCACCCTGCAGTTCCCCAATGACTCCCCGTTGAGCGACGCCACCGTGCGCCTCATCGTCGAGCGACGGATCGCCGAAGTGGATGCCCGGGGCTGACCAGCGCCGGCACGAAGCGGCTCAGCCCGCGTCAGCCGTCTCGGCCGGCCGCCCCGAAGCGCGCAGCAACGTGTAGGTGTACTCAACGTTCGCGATCGCGTGCAGCACGCATCCGGCGCCCACCACGATCAACGCGAACAGGTTCAGCCCCGCGTTCCCGGGCCAGAACGACGCGATCACGAGAAGCAGCGGGAAGCCCACCATGAGCAGCACGGTGCGGAGCCGCCCGATCCACCGCACCTTCACGATGCCGGGCTTCCGCACGAGGATGGTGATGCCGAGCAGCAGATCGCTCAGCAGGATGACGATGGCCATCCACAACGGCACCAGCCCCGCGACCACGAGCGTCGCGCACACCACGAACTGGCTGACGCGGTCGGCGATCGGATCGAGCTTCTTGCCGAGATCGGTCTGCTGGTGGAAACGGCGCGCGATGAAGCCATCGGCCCAGTCCGTGATGCCCAGCACGATGAGCGTGAAGAGCGCCAGCAACGGGTTGCGGAACACCAGCAGCAGCACCACGAACAGCGGGGTGAGGATGAGGAGTCGCCCGAACGAGATGGCGTTGGGCACGTTCACGCGTCGGGCAGCGCCTCGGTCGTGATGATCGACCCGGTCCAGCCCTCCTGGGCGGCGATCACTCCGGTGAGTTCGGCGTTGATGTAGAGGATGCCCCCGTCGGCCCCGGCGGAGTGGAAGTAGGAATCGCTGAACACCGAGTCGCTCAACACGACCTTGACGTTCGGATACGTCTGCACGATGCGCGCGATGGCACGTTCCGGATCGGACACCCCTCCTCCTTTCGACAGCCTGCGCTTTCGATAGCCTGGAGCCAGCTTACTTCCAGGGGGTAGACATCGATGGAGTTCACGACCGAATCGCTCGGCGACGGCATCGTGGTGGTCCGCGGCGACGGGCGGCTGAACATGGTCTCCGGACCGGCGCTGCGCGAGACCGTGAAGCGCCGGATCGACACGGGTGAGCCGCGGATCGTGGTCGACCTGAGCAAGGTGCCGTTCATGGACTCGTCGGGGCTCGGGGCGTTGATCAGTTGCCTCAAGACCGCTCGGGAGGCATCCGGAGACCTGCGGATCGTGTCGCCCTCGGCGCAGGTGACGATGGTGCTGACCCTCTCGAACGTCGACAAGATCCTGCCGTCATACGACTCGGTCGAGGCGGCGTACCGTGACTGAGGAGCGCAAGAGCCTGGTGTTCAGCTCGCCGCCCGACGACGTGGATGCGGTGCACGAGTTCCTCGAGACGGTGTGGGGCGCGAATCCCGACGTCAGCGAATTCGACCGGATGGCGTTCGAGACGGCCCTGATCGAACTCGCGTCGAACGTCATCCAGCACGCCGGGGGCAGTGGCGGGGTGACCTGCGTGCTCTCGGTCACCGCCGATGAGAAAGGGCTCGCCGCGTCGCTCGCCGACACCGCCGACGAGGGCGGGATCGTGCTGATGGGCCGCGAGATGCCCGAGGCGCTCTCGGAGTCGGGGCGCGGCATCCCACTCATCCAGGCGCTGGTCGACGAACTCCACTACGAGCGCCTCGACGAGCGCAACGTCTGGACCATCCTCCGCGCCCGCACGGCCTGAGCCCCAACGCGACTCAGGGGCGGCGGGAGACCACGACGACGGTGACGTCGTCGGAGGCGCGAGAGCGGGCGGATGCCGCGAGCTCGGCGAAGCGGGCGACCGCGGCGTGCGGGGACGACGCATCGCGCACGATCGCCGCGACCTCGTCGAGTGAGGCGAGAGTGCCGTCGAAGAGGTCGAGCACGCCATCGGTGAAGGACACCAGCCGGTCGCCGGGTTCCAGCGTCGCCGATCCGCGTGTCCACTCCCCCGCCGCCACGATGCCGATCGGGAGGCCTGTCGCTTCGAGGCGCTCGGCCGGCGCGCCGGAGCGCACGATCGCCGAGAGTCCGTGCCCGGCATCCGCGTAGTCCACGCGACCGGATGCCGTGTCGATGACGGCATGGAAGAGCGTGGCGAAACTGCCGACGACCCCGAGGTCGTCGGCGAGCTGCGTGTTGACCGCCTCGACGGCGCCCACGACGTCGTCGCCGGTGCGCGACTGGAACGCCGCGCGTACGGCGGCGGCCAGGATGGCGCCCGCCGCCCCCTTGCCCATCACGTCGGCCAGGGTGAGCTCGATGCTCGACCCGTCGCCGTGCCAGGCGTAGTAGTCGCCGCCGACCGTCTTCGCGGGGAGACAGATGCCGGCCACCTCGAAGTCCGGCCAGCCCGGCTGGTCCTGCGGCAGCAGACCCTGCTGCACCTCGGCCGCGCGGTCGAGATCGGCGGTGTCCTGCAGCTCCCGCTCGACCCACTGGCCCATCTCGTCGAGCAGTCGACGCTGCTCGGGCCCGAACTCGCGCGGAACCGTGTCGACGAGGCAGAGCGTGCCCACCCGCAGGTCGTCGCCGAGACTCAGCGGGCGCCCGGCGTAGAACCGCACGTGGCGCTCATCGCTGACCGGGGAGCGGTCGGAGAAGCGGGCGTCCTTCGTGGCATCCGGAACCACCACGATGTCGGGCTGGCGCACCGTGATCTCGCAGAACGAGTCGATGCGCGCGATCGACGTGGCTTTGCCGGGCAGATGCGGCGACTTCGTGAACTGCCGCTCGTCGTCGATGAGGTTGATCTCGGCCACCGGCACGTCGAAGAGCTCGCGCGCGATGCGGGTGATCCGGTCGAAGCGCTCCTCGGCCGGGGTGTCGAGCAGGTCGAGCCGTTCGACGGCCGCCACACGGAGTCGCTCGAAGTCGTCGTCGATCCTGGTCTCCTGCGCACCCAACCCCATGCCCGCAAGCGTAACCCGGTTCGCTCATCCGCACGCTTTCGCGCCATCCCGGATGCCGGAAGCGCGAAGACCTGCGGATCAGCGGGCGCGGGTCGGCGCGGTGGGCGTGAGGCGGAAGATGCGGAGGGTGCGACCGGATGCCCGCTCGTAGCCCCGGTAGCCCGGCCACTGCCGTTCGATGTACGTCCAGACCGCTTCCCGCTCGTCGTCGCCGATCAGCGTCGCGCGCACGTCGATGCGCTTCCCGTGCAGGCTGACCCAGGCCTCCGGATGCGCGAGCAGGTTCGTGCTCCACGCCGGGTGGTTCGGCCCGGCGAAGTTGCTGCCGGTGACGAGCATCCGCTTCCCCGGCTCGGGGCAGTACATCAGGGCGGTCTCGCGCTCGAGCCCCGACTTCGCGCCCGTGGTGTGGAGCACCAGCGACGGCACGAGGAGTCCGCTGAGCTGCACGCGGCCCCGCGTCAGCCAGGTCATTCCGCGCTCGAGCGGGGGCATGATCGTGGGGCCGACGCGACGGAAGAGGCGGGTGCGCGAGAACCTCGCCACCACCCGCCTCACTCCGTGGACGATCGATGCCATGCCTTCACGCTAATGCGTAGGCAGGGCATCGCTCGGGATCAATACCAGTTGACGGACTGCGAGTGTCCCCACGCGGCGCACGGCGTGCCGTAGCCGCGGGCGATGTAGTCGAGCCCCCAGGAGATCTGGGTCACGGCGTTGGTGGCCCAGTCGTCGGCGATCGAGGACATCTTGCTGCCCGGCAGCGACTGCGGGATGCCGTAGGCGCCGCTGCCGGCGTTCTCGGCCTGGTAGTTCCAGCCGGACTCCTTGGTCCAGAGCGAGTCGAGGCACTGGAACTGGTCCTCGCCCCAGCCGTACTGGCTGGCGGCCATCTGCGCGGCGACGGTGCGGGCGCCGTCGGGCGTGTTGGCGGCGGCGATCGCGTCGGCCGCGGCCTGAGCGGCGGCTGCGGCCTGGGCTGCGGCGGCGGCTGCGGCATCCGCGGCGGCCTTGTCGACCGCGGCGGCCTGCGCTACGGCCTGGCTCGTCACGGTCACGGCGGTGTTGGTGAGCGTCTGCACCGTGGTGGTGTCGAGGTACGGGTAGTTCGCGAGCGACGCGACCGAGGCGATGAGCGGGGCCGTGTCGACCTTGCCCTTCACGGATGCCATGACCGTGCTGGCCTGGGCGATGGTGGTCTCGGCGCGGGTGTCGGCCCGTTCGGTGGTGCGCTGCAGGAGCTCGGCCTGCTCGTCGACCTTCGGGGCCGTTGTGGCCGAGGCGGAGGCGGTCGTGCCCGCGGCGTTCTGCGCGTTGGCGATGGCCGGATGCGCGAAGGAAGCGAGCGCCACCAGGGCGGCGGCCGCGGCGATGCCCGCGAACGGGGCGAGGACGGAGCCGCGACGGGGGCGCCGCGAACGACGGGTGACCGCGTCGTTCGTGCCGGTCGGTTCGGTGCCGGGGGTCGGGGTGAGCGTTTCGGGCGTGGTCGTGCGTGGGGCGTTGAACATGTTTTCCAATGGTTGAGCCATGGGTGCATGCGCGCGGTGGCGCTCGGGAGCACTCCTGCCGCAAGAGCTCGCCTCTTGGACGGGCGCGACGGAACGGCGCGACGGGATGTCGACGGGGTCCGCGCGGCAGTTGGCGGTGACGGTCGGTGTCGGGTGACGGCGAAGCCGTCACGGCTTCGGAGTCGACGTTCGCGGAGATCCGGGGGGTATCGGGTGTTCGGGTTGCCCGGGGCAAACGATTGAAGCAACAAGTATGTGGGGTGATCCTGAAAGGTTTCTCCACGTGATCAGGTCTTTCCCGATCAGGGCCCAGAACGCGCGACTCAACCGCCGTTCAGCTCACGCGGTAGAACCGCCAGAAATCGTGCTGCACCGGCAGGATGTCGACCCGCTGGAATCCCGCTTCCGCCGCCCAGCGCCGCAGGGTCGGGGCGCGCAGCACGGTGCCGTTCGCGACGCTCGCCGACTCGGCCATCGTGGCCGGAAGGCAGTGCAGCACACTGAAGGCGTACTGCATCCGCTCCTCCTCGTTCGCGGGGGCTGCGAAGGCGTCGGCCACCTTCTCGTCGGCCACCAGCACGGCACCTCCCGGGGCCAACGCACGCCGGAACGACTCGAGTGCCCGCACCGGCTCCCCCATGTCGTGCAACGCCTCGAAGACCGTGACGAGATCGGCCGTGCCCTCGGCGGATGCCGCGGCATCCGCGGTCTCGAACCGCACCCGCCTCGCGTCCAGCCCTTCGGCGGCCGCGTTCGCACGCGCCTCCGCCACCGACGCCTCGTCGAGGTCGACGCCGACCACGGTGGCCCGCGGGAAGGCCCGGGCCAGGGCGATGGTCGACCAGCCGAGCCCGCACCCGGCGTCGAGCGCGGTGCCGCCGGCGTCGAGGCGGGCGGCGAGGTCGGGGAGGGTGTCGACCCAGCCACGGAGATCGTGGGTGAAGCCGGGCCGGTTCATCGCGGCGATGCCGTGGCGGAGTTCCTGCCCGAAGGCGGAGTACGCGACGCCCTCACCCGCGCGGTAGGCCTGCGCGACCTGCGGCAACGTGGCGGCGAGACCGACGACGATGGGCGGCACGCCCATCAGGTTGAGCGGATGCATGGGGTCGAGCAGCAGGGGTTCGAGCGCCGCGGGCAGCACGTATTCCCGCTCGGCTGCGGCGCGCTCGGCGGAACCGGCGGAGGAGGACGAGGAGGCACCCGCGTCGGCCGTCGCGGTCGCGGCATCCGGAGCGGTCGGAGCCGTGCGTCCCGGGGCGTCGCCGCGTCGCGCGTGGTCGTCGCGGCGGCGCGAATGCCGCTCCTGCACGGACGCGTCCGCGACGGCGGCGGAGGCGGTACGGTCGGCCGCGGTCCGATCGTCCGCGCCGTGGCCCCGATGGCGACGCTCGCGCTGCTCCTCCCGGTGACCGTGGCGGCGTTCCACTCGCCCCTGATGGTCTCGTCGGCCATGCGAGTGCTCATCGGCCTGCTCCTCGGCCGCCGCAGGATCACCGTCCCGGCCATGCGGCTCGTGACGGCCGCGACGACGCCGGCCGTCTGCGCCGGAGTCGCGCGCGGCATCCGGGGACACGACGTCGAGGATGCCCGCGGCCGCCTGCTGTTCGAGCCACTCCCGGGCGTACCGTTCGGCGATGCCGGCGCGGATGCCGAGGTGCTCCGCGTTGGTGGGGGTGCCCCCGGCCAGCGCCTCGTAGAGCCCGAGCCTGCGGCCCAGTTCGACGGCGAGGATCTCGGCGCTCGCGGTGAGCCCGCCGAGCATCCGCTCCGCGAACTCCGTCTGCCGAACCTCGTCGTCGGACATGCACCGCATGCTACTCGCCCGGCCCGGCGGGCACCATGCGACTTCGGCGGAGACGGTTGCGGGCACGCGACATCGCACCCAGGATGAGGGGATGATCCGCGGATACACCGCCCAGCAGGTGCGCGACGCCGAGAAGCCGCACCTGGCCGCCGGCGAGCCGCTCATGCAGCGGGCGGCGCAGGCGCTGGCCGACCGCGTCCTGCAGCTGCTCGAGTCGCGGCCCACTCTCTCGTCGCCGCGCGTGCTGCTGCTCGTCGGTTCGGGCGACAACGGCGGAGACGCCCTGTTCGCCGGTGCGTTCCTCGCGCGCTCGGGGGTGTTCGCGGGGGCCGACTCGCCGCGCGCCGAGGTCGTGGTCGACGCGCTCGCCGTCGGATCGCGGATGCACGAGGCCGGCGCTGCGGCCGCGACCACGGCGGGCGTGCGCTTCCTGGAGGCCGACAAGGCGACCATGGAGGCCCTGCGGGGGTCCGGTGATCCGCGGGGTGGGGCCGGGAGCTACCAGGTGATCGTCGATGGCATCCTCGGTACGGGCACCACCGCCGGCGCCCCTGCGCTCCGCGGCACGGCGCGCTCCGCTGTTCTGGCCATCCGATCCGGGCTTCACGGTGTCGGCGCGGCCGACGTCGCGACTTCGGCGAGCCGCCCTCTCGTGGTGGCCGTGGATATCCCGAGCGGCGTCGACCCCGACACCGGGGCGGTCGCCGACGACGCGGTGCTGCCCGCCGACGTCACGGTCACCTTCGGCGGCGTCAAAGCGGGCCTGCTGCTCGGCGTCGGTGCCCGACTGGCCGGCCGGATCGACCTCGTCGAGATCGGGATCGAGACCGATCTCGCCGCGATGACCCCGGCAGTCGAACTGCCCTGATCGCGATCCGGCGCTATCCCGCGATGGCCCGGCGACGACGGCGCACGGCGTCCTTGAACCATGCCGTATCGGGAATACGAGCCAGGAACGGCCCGACGACGACCGTGATGAGCACGTAGGCGGTCGCCAGCGGAGCCAGTCGCGGCTCCACACCCGCCGAGAGGGCGAGCCCCGCGATCACGATCGAGAACTCCCCGCGCGGCGTCAGCGCGAGCCCGGCACGCCACCGCCCAGGCACCCCGATCCCGGCCCGCCGCGCCGCGATGTACCCCGACGCCACCTTCGTCGCCATGGTCGCGACGGCCAGCAGAGCGGCCGGCAGGAGCATGGCCGTGAGCTCGCCGGCATCCGTCGTCAGTCCGAAGAACACGAAGAACACCGCGGCGAACAGGTCACGCAACGGCGTCAGCACCTGGCTCGCGCGTTGCGCCACCCGACCGGACACGGCGATGCCCACGAGGAACGCGCCCACCGCCGACGACACGTTCACCTCGGCCGCGAGACCGGCCACCAGCATGGTGAGGCCGAGCACGCCGAGCAGCAGGGGCTCCGGATGCTCGGGTGTGAAGATGCGCGAGATCACCGAACCGTGCCGGAGCGCGATGTAGAGGATGACGGCCACCACCCCCACGGCGACGGCCACTGCGATCGCGCCCTGCAGGAGGCTCACCCCCACGACGAGCGCGGCGAGGATCGGCAGGTAGAAGGCCATCGCGAGGTCTTCGATCACGAGGATCGCCAGCACCACGGGCGTCTCCCGGTTGCTCAGCCGCCCGAGGTCGCGCAGCATCTTCGCCACCACGCCCGACGACGACACCCAGGTCACTCCCGCGAGCGCGACGGCCGCCACCGGCCCCCAGCCGAGCAACAGCGCGAGCAGAGCACCCGGTAGGGCGTTGAACAGCGCGTCGATCAGCCCCGCTGTGCGCGACTGCCGGAGGTTGGTGAGCAGCTCCTGTGCCGTGTACTCCAGGCCGAGCAGGGCGAGCAGCAGGATGACGCCGATCTCCGAGCCGACCTGGAAGAAGTCCTCACTGGCATCCAGCGGCACGATGCCACCCTCGCCGAACAGCAGACCGACGACGAGGTAGAACGGGATCGGCGAGATGCCGATGCGGATGGCGAGCCGCCCCAGGAGGCTCATTCCCAGCAAGAGCGCGCCGACCTCGATCAGGATCACCGTCGTCTCATGCATGGGAGGGCCTTTACCCGGGGCCGTTGGCGATGATGTGGCTGAGGGCGTCGAGCCCTTCGCGCGTGCCGACCGCGACGATGATGTCGCCGGGCCGCAGCACGTCGGCCGGCGTCGGCGAGGGGATGACCTTGGTGTCGCGCACGATCGCGACGATCGACACCCGCGTGCGCGTGCGCGCCTTGGTGTCTCCGAGCGGCCGGTTGAGGTACGGCGAATCGGTGGGCAGCAGCAGTTGTTCGGTGAACAGTCCGGCGGCGTCGCCCGCGAGGCTGGTGAGCCGGCTCATCGTCACGGAGCTGCCGAGGAGGTCGGCGAGGGCCGCCGCCTCGTCGTCGGTGAGGGGAACCGAGTCGCTCGACGAATCCGGATCGTCGACGTCGAAGAGCGCGAGATCCCGGTCGCCGTCGCGGTGCGACACGACGCTCACCCGCCGGCCGTTCTCGGTCAGCAGGTCGTGCCGCACCCCGATGCCCGGCAGGTCGACCTTCTCGATTCGCACGCCCACGAGGCAACGGTAGCAGGCGCGAGACCCGCGTCAGGGGTTGCGATCTCGCCGAAGGGGCGCACGATGGGGGGAGGCGTATTCCGCCGCGCCCACGACCTCCCGATCGGAGACCCCATGAACAAGATCCTGTTGCTGCTCGCATTCGGCCTCGGCTATGTGCTCGGCGCCCGCGCCGGCCGCAAGCGTTACGAGCAGATCCGCGAGAAGGCGCAGCAGCTCTGGCAGGCCGATCAGGTGCAGTCGGCCGTGCACAGCGCCGGCGATCTGCTGGAGACGGCCGCGGAGCGCGTGGGAGAGAAGGCCGGCGACGTCATCGGCAAGGCTCGCGCCAAGGGCCGGAATGCCTGATTCTTCGTCGTCGACGACGGGTGCGCACCCCGCGGCGGCTGATCACGCGCGCCGCCCGTTCGGCCGCGCGCCCGGCGACCCGCGTGACGAGCCGAGCCCCGCTGTCGTCGCGGAGCCCGATCCCGAGCCCGCCGACCGATCCACCGCGCGCCTGATCGCCGACCTTCCGCGCCTGATCGTCGATCTGGTGCAGGACGAGCTGACCGCACTCAAGAAGGAGATCACCGCCCGGATCGCACGTGCCGGAATCGGCGCCGGCCTCATCGCCGGGGCGGCCTTCGTCGGCTTCTTCGCGTTGGCGGTGTTCGTGGCGGCGGCCGTCATCGCGCTGTCGCTGGTGGTCCCGGGCTGGGCGGCGGCGCTCATCACGGTGGGCGGCCTGCTGCTCATCACCGGCGTCCTCGCGGCGATCGGTGTGCGTACTCTGAGGGCGAAGAAGACCACCGACGACGGGAACAACGGATGATGGCCGCCAAGAAGCCGAAGAAGAACGACCCCGCGAACGACGAGCTGAGCATCCCCGCCGCCGTCGCCGAGGTGGCGAAGGCGGCCGTGGCGGCGCGGGCCGTGCGGCCCGATCCCGAGCACGACCCCCGCCCGGACGCCCCCGCGCCCGAGAAGGCCCCCGAACGCACGCGAGCCGAAGTGCAGGCCGACATCGTGGCCCGGCGCGCCGAGCTCTCCGCGGTGCTCGGTGAACTCGAGCGCCGCCTCGACGTGCCCACCCGGGTGAAGACGGCCGTGGGCGAGATCGTGAGCGACCCGGTGCAGGGCGCGAAGAAGCATCCGAAGACCGTGGCTCTGGCGGCGGCAGCAGCGGCCGGCTTGGTGACCGGCGTGGTCTTCCTCGTGCGAGCCGTCGCCAAGTAGCCCTACCCCGGAGGCGGCCACTCCGGCGCCCCACCCCCCGATGCGGCGTCTCAGGCGTCGACGGCGCTCGACATGCGGTCGAGGAACGCCACCACGACGCCGCGCTCTTCGGCCGACAGCGATTCGGCCACGGCGAGCATCCGCTGGTGCGAGTCGGCGAGCGCGGCCCGCACGTCGTCGTCGGCGTTGGAGGTGGGCATCAGGATGAGCGCGCGCCGGTCGGTCGGATGCGGGCGACGTTCGATGTGCCCCGACTTCTCGAGCCGGTCGATCAGGGTGGTGGTGGAGGCGGACGAGATGTCGAGCAGCTCGGCGAGGTCTTTCGGGCTGATGAAACGGCCGGTCTGCCGCCCGCGGATGACGTGCCGCACGGCGAGGATGTCGTTCTCGCCCATCCGCATCTCCTGCCGGGTGCGCGCCCGCATACGTGTCTCCGCGGTGCGATAGCGCCGGAGCGCCTGCAGCACGTCGATCGCGGCTTGCGACTCGGGTGCTCCCGTGTACCAGAAGTGAGTGGCGGTGTCTCCCTCGGGCTCATCCATAGGCTCAACAGTAGACCGATTGCAACGTAACTAGATTATCTAGCGAAAATCCGATGCGACTGTCGCGCGCTGTCCGATCAGAGCATGATCGAGGCATGGCCTCCACCGCTCTCGCCACTGCCGCCGCCGTCTCCCCCATGCTCGCGAAGGCGGTCGACGCCGTGCCCGAGCCCGACCGCATCGACGGAGGTCTGAGCTACGAACCGAAGTGGGACGGCTTCCGCGGCATCGTCTCCTTCGACGGCAGCGAGGTCGAGATCGCGAGCCGCGGCGCGAAGCCCCTCACCCGCTACTTCCCGGAGCTCGTCGAGGCCTTCACCCGGCTGCTGCCGCAGCCCTGCGTGCTCGACGGCGAGATCGTCGTGCGGAGCGGTGCGCCCGGCGGCGAGAAACTCGACTGGGAGCTGTTGTCGCAGCGCATCCATCCCGCCGAGAGCCGCATCACCCTGCTTGCCGAGCAGACGCCCGCGATGTTCGTGGCCTTCGACCTGCTCGCGCTCGGCGAGGAGTCGCTGCTCGACGCCCCCTTCGCCGAGCGCCGCGCCGCCCTCGAGACCTTCGCGGCAGGCCTCGGCGACCCCATCCACGTCTCCCAGGCGACGACGGATGTCGAGCTCGCCCGTCGTTGGCTCGTCGAGTTCGAGGGCGCCGGTCTCGACGGCGTCGTGGCGAAGCCGCTCGCCGCCCCCTATGCGCCCGGCAAGCGCGTGATGCTCAAGGTGAAGCACCACCGCACGGCCGACGTGGTGGTGCTCGGCTACCGCGTGCACAAGAGCGGTCAGGGCGTCGGGTCGCTGCTGCTCGGCCTCTACGACTCCGACGGCGAATTGCGCAACGTCGGAGGCGCCTCGGCGTTCAGCGACGCCCGCCGCCTGGAACTCGTCGAGGAGCTGGCTCCGCTCGTGCTGCGCGACGCATCCGGAGCGCAGGTCACCGGCGAGACGGAGCGCAGCCGTTTCTCGTCGGGCAGGGACGTGTCGTTCGTGCGCCTCGAGCCCACTCGCGTGATGGAGGTGCGCTACGACCAGATGGAGGGGATGCGCTTCCGCCACACCGTGCAGTTCGCGCGCTGGCGGCCCGATCGCGACGCGCGCTCGTGCACCTTCGAGCAGCTGGAGCGTCCGATCGCCTACGACCTGAGCGACGTGTTGGTCTGACGACCGGGCGTCACTGCTCCGACGCCGCCGGTTCCTTCTTCGCCCGGCTCGGCTGCACCCGCGGCGGCTCGCCCGGCATCTTCGGGTAGTCGGGCGGGAACGGCAGCTCGCCGAGCCCCGAGGCGAGGTCGCGTTCCCACCAGCCGAGCGCGGTCTCGATGGTGCCCGGATGCGCGCCGAAGTCGGCCCACGGATCGCCGACCGTCGCGAGCCGCTCGGGCATCGTGAGGATGGTGAAGGTGCGCGGATCGGCGCCCTCCAGCTCGTCCCAGGTGATCGGGCACGAGACCGGGGCGTGCGCGAGGGCGCGAGGGCTGTAGGCGCCCGCCATGGTGCGGTCGCGGTTGGCCTGGTTGAAGTCGACGAAGATGCGCTCGCCGCGCTCCTCCTTCCACCAGTTCGTGGTGACCTTCTCAGGCATCCGCCGTTCGAGTTCGCGGGCGATGCCGATGACCGCGTGCCGCACGTCGAGGAACTCGTGGGTGGGCTCGATCGGCGCGAAGACGTGCAGGCCGCGGTTGCCGGAGGTCTTGATGAAGGCGGTGAGACCGGCCTCCTCGAGCACCGCGCGCAACTCGATGGCCGCGGGGATCGCGTCGTCGAAGTCGGTACCGGGCTGCGGGTCGAGGTCGATGCGCAGCTGGTCGGGGAAGTCGGAGGTCTCGGCGCGCGAGGGCCAGGGGTGGAACACGACCGTGTTCATCTGCACCGCCCACACGGCGGCCGCCGGTTCGTCGATGACGAGCTGCGGATGCGTGCGCGCGCTCGGGTAGACCACGGGCACGGAGCGCACGTAGTCGGGTGCCCCCTTCGGCGGGTTCTTCGAGAAGAACTGCTCGCCGTCGATGCCGCCCGGGAAGCGCTGGAGCGAGAGCGGACGGTCGCCGTTCGCGGCCACGAAGGCCTCGCCGACCGCGATCATGTAGTGAGCGAGGTCACGCTTCGTGATGCCGGGCTCGGGCCAGATCACCCGTGACGGGCTCGACAGCCGCACCTCACGGGGACCGTTCGGCCCCTCCACGGTCAGCATCTCGACTTCGCTCGCCATGGCCCCACGCTACCCGGCGCATCCCTCCGCGCGAAGAACTTGCCCCCAGACGCCCCAAAAACGCTCGGATGGGGCGTCTAGGGGCAAGAAGTCATGCCTCCGGGGACGGGGAGGGGGCGGGGGTGGTGCGAGCGGGGGTCGATTGAGCGAACGCGGCGCCGGCGGCGGCACCGGTGGCGCGACCCGTGACGATCTCGGCGATGTCGATGCCCACGAGGTCCTTGACGATCTGCATCGACGTGGCGAGCTGCCCCGCCACGTTCTCGCCGATCTGCGAGGAGCCGGTGCCGTCGTTCGAGATGACGGTCATGTTCGAGATCGCGGCGAGCGGTTCCGAGGCCGCGCGCACGATCGCGGGCAGTTCGGCGATGATCTGCTGACGCAGGAGGTCGTCGGCCCGCTCCTCCAGCGCCTCGGCCTTGGCCAGCGTGGCCTCGGCCTCCGCCGCACCCTTCACGCGGATCGAGTTCGCCTCGGCCTCACCCTCGGCCCGCAGCGCCTCGGCAGCCGCGATCCGTCGGTTCTTCTCCGCCAGACCCTCGGCCTCGAGCGCCTCGGCGGCGCTGCGGCGGCGGTTGCGCTCGGCGATACCCTCGGCCTCCACGGCCTCGGCCTGCGCCTTGCGGCGGTCGCGCTCGGCGTTCGCGGCGGCGACAGCGGCCGCGGCATCCGCCTGCGCCTTCTTCTCCAGCGAGTACGCCTCGGCGTCAGCCACGGCGCGGATCTCCGCGTCGAGCTCCTGCTTGCGCAGACCCACGCGCTTTCCGGCCGTGATCTCCTGCTGCGCGATGACCTCCTGCTGCGAGATGGCCTCGGCGAGCGGGCGGGAAGCGGATGCCTCGGCCCGCGCCTTGTCGGTCTCCTTCTGGATCTCGGCGTTCCGCAGGTCGAGCTTGCGCTGCTGCTCGGCCACGGCCTGGTCGGCCTCGATGCGGGCCTCCTCCGAGGTGCGGCGGGCGACCGACTCGGCCACCTCGGCGACCTGCTTCACGCGGGCGGCCTCCGCACGACCGAGGTCGCGGATGTAGCCGTTGTCGTCGTCGATCTCCTTGATCTGGAGGGTGTCGATCTGCAGACCCTGCACGTCGAGCGACTCACGCACCGCGTCGAGCACCTGGCCTTGCAGCGCCTGCCGGTTCGTGATGATCTCGGTCACCGTCAGCTGACCCACGATCGAGCGCACCGAACCGCTCAGCACCTCCTCGGTGGAGGTCTCGATCTGGTCCTGCTGGTTGAGGAATCGCTGGGCGGCGGCGCGCACCATCGACTCCGAGCCGCCCACCTTCACCACCGCGACGGCGTTGACCTTGATGGTGATCGCATCCTTCGTCTGGGCGGTGGCCTGCACGTTCAGCTGGCGGCTGCGGAGCGACAGCTTGAAGTGCGCCTCGACGATCGGCTTCACGAACACACGCGATCCGAACACCACACGCTGCCCGGCGTTCTCGGTCTCCTCCAGCGCCGTCTGGCCGGCCTTGACGGCCTTCTGACGCGAGGTGACGATGATCGCCTCATCGGGCTTGGCGACTTTGATGCCGCGCAGCAGCGTGATCACCACGATCAAGACGATGATCACGACCACGGCGACGAGCGCGGCGATGAGGAGGGAGTCGAACGGGAACATGAAGCGGCCTTCCTGGCGGGAGCGGTCGTGACGGTGAATCGTTCGGGTCGATTCCTGTGCGTCCAGTATGTCGGGTCGCCAGGGCCGCGCGCCTGTCGTGCCCATCGAAATGTGCCAAGATGGGCCCGCCAGTGAACCGTTGGAGGACCGATGCCGAGCGACGAGACCGTCAGCGATTTCGTGCGGAGCCTCGCTGCCGCCCCCACGCTCGAGCAACTCCCCGAGATCACCGATCCCGCGGACCGTGCGCCGCAGAACCCGCCGCGCGAGATCCAGGAGAAGTTCGTCGGTGCCAACTACGAGGCCGCCTACGCCGAGGCCGAGCGCTTCGTCGACCGCGCCTTCGAGCAGTGGCCGGAGGGCGACGTCGCCACTCAGACCGTGCTCGACTTCGGCTCGGGCTGGGGCCGGATCAGCCGGATGCTCCTGCGCCGCCTGCGTGCCGACCAGCTCTGGTCGAGCGACGTCGACTCCAGCATGGCGGTGCTGCTGCAGAGCACCCTTCCGGGCCTGAACGCCGTCACCAACGCGCCCTGGCCGCCCACCGTCTTCCGGGAGGGCACCTTCGACGCGATCACCGCGTTCAGCGTGTTCTCCCACCTGTCCGAGGAGGCGCACCGCAAGTGGGCCGCCGAGTTCGGGCGGCTCACGCATCCGGGGTCCCGCGTGTACATCACCGTGCTCGAGGCGCAGTTCCTCGCCGTGGTGGCCGGGGCCCAGGCTGCCGTGGCCGCGGGGGAAGCCGACAAGTTCGCCACCAACCTCGCCCAGGTGGTTCCGGATGCCGAGGCGAGCGCCAAGGCCGCCGGCCACGGCCAGTTCGTGTTCGCCGGGGGCGGCGCCGACGACGACGGGCCGCGCGCCCGAAGCTTCTACGCCTGGGCCGTCGCCCCGCGCTCCTGGGTCGAGAAGGTCTGGGGCGAGGCCGGATTCTCGCTCGAGTCCTGGACGCCCACCGGCGAGCTCTTCGACCAGGCGATGGCCGTGCTCGTGCGGCAGGACGACGGCTGGAAGGCCCCTCGCGTCAGCCGCAACCTCGTGCAGCGCGGAGCCCGCAAGCTCGGCCGCGGCATCAACAAGCTCCTCCGCCGCCGCTGACGGGCGACGCCGACCCACCCGGTCGCATCGCCGCCCGCCAGCCCTCCACCGCGGGGCCCTACCGCGCGGTGTAGCCTCCGTCCATCGGCAGGTTGACCCCGGTCACCCAGGAGGACTCGTCGGAGGCGAGGTACAGCACGCCGTAGGCTACGTCGATCGGCCGGCCGAGCCGCCGGATCGACTGGTTCGCCGTCATCATCTCCTCGTACGCGGGCAATCCGCCCGGGAACTCGGCGGCGATACCCTCCACCAGCGGTGTCAGCACCGTCGAGGGGTTCACCGAGTTGACGCGGATGTTGTACCGGCCGTAGGAGGCGGCATCCTGGCGGGTCTGCATCGTCACCGCCCCCTTGGCCACATGGTACGGCGTGAACTCGTCGTTGCCGATGAGCCCGTAGATCGACGAGAAGTTCACGATCGAACCGCCGCCGCGCTGGATCAGATGCGGCACGGCGTGCTTCGTGGCGAAGAACACACCCTTCACGTCGACGGCGAACAGCGCGTCCCACTCCTCCTCCGTCACCTCGTGGGTCGGCTTGTCGACCCCGATGATGCCGGCGCAGTTGACGAGGACATCGAGTCCGCCGAAAGCCTCGGCCGCGGCGGAGACGACGGATGCGACACTCCCCTCCTGCGAGACGTCCATCTCCCAGAACCGGGCCGCTCCCCCGGCCGCCGCGATGTCGTCCGCCACGGAGGCGCCGAGCGCCGCGTTGAAGTCGGTGACCGCCACGGCCGCCCCCTCGGCGGCGAAGAGTTCGGCGGTCGCCCGGCCCATCCCCGAAGCCGCTCCCGTGATCAGCGCGACCTTGCCGGCCAGCCGGCCCGTCACGCGTTCACCGGCGCCGGTGCGAGGAACGACACGTAGCCCTCGGCCTCGGCCCGTCGGCAGTGCTCCTGGTACACCTGGCCTCCACCCATGTACACCTGGAACTCCTCGGCCTTGCCTGGCACGTTCTCACCGAGGAACCACGCCTTGGCCTTCTTGCCCTCGGTGTACATGACGGTGGCCTTGCCCGTGCGCTCGGTCTCGGCGGCCCACCACTCCTCGGACTCGGGAGTGGCCTCGAAACGCTCGATCCCGTTCTCCTCGGCCCACTTCAGCGCCCGCTGCAGCCACTGGGCGCCGAGCTGGATCGGCACCACCAGGTTCGAGTACGGCGTCTGCGGCCCGAGCGACATGAAGAAGTTCGGGAACCCGTTCGCGTTGATGCCGAGGTTCGACTTCAAGCCGTCCTCCTGCCACTTCTCGCGCAGGGTGCGCCCGCCGCGACCCCGGATGTCGATGTGGGTGAGCGTGCCGGTCATCGCGTCGAATCCGGTGGCGAAGATCAGCACGTCGAGCTCGTACTCGGTGTCGCCGACCTTCACGCCCTTCTCGGTGATCTGAGTGATGGGCTCGCTCGCCGTGTCGATCAGGTGCACGTGCGGGAGGTTGAAGGTGTTGTAGTAGCCGTGTCCGGTGGGCACGCGCTTGCCGTTGAACGAGTAGGTCTTGGGCGAGAGCAGGTCGGCCGTGGCCGGGTCCTTCACGATCTCGCGGATCTTCGAGCGGATGAACTCCGCGGCCAGCTCCGAGGACTCGTGGTTGGTGGCGAGGTCGTTGAAGCACTCGTTGGCGAAGTGGAATCCGCCCTCGTTCCATTTCGATTCGAAGATCTCGCGTCGCTTCTCCGGCGAGACCTCCAGCGCCGAGAACTCGGCCGGCTCCATCGCCACCCCGAACGGATGGTTCGCCGCCTTCTCGTAGATCGCGTCGTAGTTCTCCCGCACGTACTGCATCTCCTCGGTCGAGACACCCTCATTGGTGGTCTCGACGATGAAGTTCGGGGTGCGCTGGAACACGTAGAACTCGTCGACCTGCGGGGCGATCACCGGAACGATCTGGATGCCCGAGGCGCCCAGTCCGATCAGCCCCACCTTCTTGCCGGTCAGGTCGACGTCTTCGCGCGGCCAGTGCGCCGTGTGGTACTTCTCACCGCGGAAGGTGTCGATGCCGGGCACGTCGGGGTAGATCGCCTGAGACAGCACCCCCATGCCGCTGACCAGGTACTTGGTGGTGAGGGACGAGCCGTCGGCCAGGTTCACCGTCCAGAGGTTCGCGTCCTCGTCGTACACCGCGGAGTCGACACGGGCGTTCAGGCGGATGTCCTTCCGCAGGTCGAGCCGATCGGCCACGAAGTTGAGGTACTCGAGCACCTCGGGACCGGACGGGTACCGCTGCGACCAGGTCCACTCGTCGCGCACCTCCTTCGAGAACGAGAAGGAGTAGTAGCTGTACTCGCTGTCGGTGCGCACACCGGGGTAGCGGTTCACCCACCAGGTGCCGCCGATGCCGTCCTCGCCGTCGACCACGAGGGTCTTCAGGCCGATCTCCCGCAGGTGGTGCAGCAGGGCGAGGCCGGAGAAGCCGGCGCCGATGACCACGGCGTCGTAGTCACGAGGGGTGGAGGTGCTCATGTCAGATGTCCTTTCGGTTGTTCGTGTACCAGGCGGCGAGATCGGTGATGGCCTGATCGGCCTCGGGCAGGTTCCCCGCCTGCAACGGGTAGACGTGCTGCATCCCCTCGCCGACGGAGAAGGTGACGTCGACCCCGGCGGCGCGAGCGAGCGCATCCAGTCGCTGGGCGTCGTGGAAGAGCGACTCGGCGTCGCTGGCCACGATGTACAGCGGCGGGAAGCCGGTGAAGTCCGCATACAGCGGGTTGACCAGCGGATGCGTCGGCGAGGCTCCGCCGGAGAGGTAGCGGTCGATGTTCCCCTGCAGGCCTTCTCGTGCGATGAGGAAGTCGGTGTCGTCGTTGGTCTCGATCGTGGTGCCGGAGTTCTCCATGTCGAGCCAGGGCGACATGGTGGCCACCTGCGCGGGCAGCGGCTCGCCGTCATCCCGCAGCCGCAGCACGCTCGCGATGGCGATGCTCGCTCCGGCGCTGTCGCCGACGAAGGTGATGTCGGCCGGCGAGAAGCCGTCGTCGAGCAGCGCGTGGTACACCGCCAGGGTGTCCTCGATCTGGGCCGGATAGGGGTGCTCGGGCGCGAGCCGGAAGTCGAGCACGAAAGCGGTGGCCCCGCAGGCCTTGGCGAGGTGACCAGCCAGTTTGCGGTGGCTCGAGGAGGAGCCGAGCGCGAACCCGCCGCCGTGCAGCACGAGCAGGATCTGCGCCGGATCGGCGTCGACCGGCGTCACCCGGATGCCGGGGACTCCGCCGATCGAGGTGGTCTGGTACGTCACGCCCTCGGGTTCGGTCGTGGCGCGCTGCCAGTCCTCGAAGACCCAGCGCAGCAACTGCAGCGACATCTCCGGGTTGGCCTCGAACTCCACGGTCCACTCGGCATAGATCCGGCCGAGCAGGTCGGTGGGCTGATTCGCGGACATGCAATCTCTCCTCATCGTCGGGGAATGACACCAGGATGACCGCGCGGATCGGCTCCCGAACCGCTTGTCGCAAAATGACGCACCGCTGTCTCAGGGTGATGCGAAACGGCATCCGGGCAGCGCTGAGACTTCTAGAAACGCAGGCGTCCGCCACTCAGCGAAGAGAAACGAGGACCCATCTCATGTACACCAAGAAAATCCCCTTGATCGCGATCGGCGCGGTGGCATTGCTCGCCCTCGCCGGTTGTTCCACCGGTTCCCTGTCGTCGGCCGGAGAGGACGCCAGCGCCTCCGACTCGGCCGGCACCGCCTCCGAGGTCACCGTCGGCACGGTCGGCGTGCAGGGCGACATCCAGGACATCAGCAACTTCTGCGGCGACAAGGATCTCACCGTCGCCCTCGCCGACGGGTTCGGCGGCAACTCCTGGCGCAAGATCACGCGGGCCATCTTCGAGGAAGAGGCCGCGAAGTGCCCGAACATCACGAAGGTGCTCTACACGGATGCGCAGGGTGACACCCAGAAGGCCATCAGCGACATCAACTCGCTGGTCGCGCAGGGCGTCGACGTGATCGTCACCTTCGTCGACGGCGGCGAGGCGCTGCTGCCCACGATCAAGAAGGCCACCGAGGCAGGTGTCAAGGTCGTTCCCTTCGTCGGCTCGCCCGGCGGCACGCCCGGCACCGACTACGTCGACTTCGTCTCCGAGGACATCAACACCTACGGCAAGAACCTCGCCGAGTGGACCATCGGCCAGATGGGCGGCAAGGGCAACCTCGTCATGCTCGGCGGCATCGCCGGCAACTCCTACTCGCAGGCCGTGTTCGACGGCGTGATGGAGGCCGTCAAGGAGAACCCGGACATCACGCTGCTCAACGAGGACGGCCCGGTCGCGACCGACTGGGAGCCCGGCAAGACGCAGCAGGTGGTCGCCGGTCTCATCACCAAGTACGGCGACATCAACGGCATCGTGGCCGACTACGGCGGAGGTTCGGTGGGCGGCATCCGCGCCTTCGAAGCCGCCGGCAAGCCGCTGCCCGTCTGGTCGGCCAACGACTCCAACGAGTTCGCGTGCCTCTGGTACCAGTACAAGGACGCGCAGCCGACCTACCAGATCGCCACCGAGTCCTCCCGCAACTGGGTCGTCGCCGCCGCTCTGCACAAGGGCCTGGCCGCCGCCAACGGTCTGCCGAACGACGAGCCGTCGACCTACAACCTCGAGATCATCGAGGACTCGACGAACCCCGACCTGCAGCCCAAGTGCGAGGCCGACCTGCCGCCCGACGCGATCCTCTCGTCAGGCCTCAGCATCGACTCGCTGAAGAAGCTCTTCCAGTGAACCGGCTCGACGGCAAGGTCGCGATCGTGACCGGCGCCGGGCGCGGGATCGGCCGCTCCATCGCCGAGGCCTTCGCGGAGGAGGGCGCCACGGTCATCGCGACCGGGCGCGCCTCCTCCGACACCACCTTTCCCGACGGGGTGCACTACCAGCAGCTCGACGTGGCGAAGGAGGAGGACTGGAAGCGCGTGGTGGCCGAGACCATCGACGCCCACGGGCACGTGGACGTGCTGGCGAACAACGCCGGCATCATCGCCTACGAGACGTTGCACGACCTGACGCTCGACGACTGGAACACCGTCATCGCGGTGAACCAGACCGGCACCTGGCTCGGCATGCGCGAGGTCATCCCGCACATGATCGCGCAGGGCGGCGGGTCGATCATCAACATCTCGTCGATCTGGGGTTCGGTCGCCGTCTCCGGTGCCCACGCCTACCACGCCACCAAAGGCGCGGTGCGCAACATGTCCAAGAGCGCCGCCATCACCTACGCCAAGGAGAACGTGCGGGTGAACTCGGTGCATCCCGGCTTCATCGAGACGCCGCTCACCGACGCGCAGGCGCCGGAGATCAACGAGTACGTCGTGTCGATGACGCCCATGGGACGGGCGGGCAAGCCGAGCGAGATCGCGGCCGGGCTGGTGTTCCTCGCCTCCGACGAGGCGAGCTTCGTGACGGGGTCGGAACTCGTGATCGACGGTGGGTATCTGGCGCAGTAGCTGTGCTGGCTGCCGGGCGGCCCGGGCTTCGCTCGGGCTGCCCGGGCGGCGCCGGTCCTCGCCCGGCGCCGCGCGACATGTTCGCGTGCGGTCGAGGGGCGCGGCCTTCGGTCGCACCCCTCGGCCACACGCTCACCCTGGGTCGTCGATAAAGGCCCGTTGCCCTGCAGTCTCGTTCCCACCTGCTCCGCCCATTCACCCCTATCCCCGACAGCACACACCCACTACCCCTAAGGAGATGCCGAGATGACGAACTCCGATCTGTACGACGTCGCCCTCGTTCCCGGCGACACCGCTACCGTCGATGTGCCGGCGCAGCGCAGTTTCGGGCCTGCCGTGCTGAGACTCGACGGCATCGTCAAGACCTTCCCGGGTGTGCGCGCCCTCACCGACGTCACGCTCGACGTGCTCGCCGGTGAGGTGCACGCCCTGGTGGGCGAAAACGGTGCGGGCAAGTCGACGCTGATGGCCGTGGCATCCGGAGCCCTCGCACCGAACGAGGGCACGGTGCAGATCGGCGGTACGACGCTCACCAGCGCGTCGCCCGACGAGGCGCGCGAGCTCGGACTCGGCATCGTGCGGCAAGACCCGGCGTTGCTGCCGGATCTCACCGTGGCCGAGAACATGGCCGTGGGCGTCGGGTACAAGCGGGTGGGCGGTCTCGGTCGGGCGGTGAAGTGGTCGCAGCGCCAGCTCGACGGCTGGGAGATGGGGATCGACGCGAAGACGCGGGTGATCGACCTATCGGTCGAGCAGCGCTTCATCGTGGAGATCGCGAAGGCGCTCGCGCTCGATCCGAAGGTGCTCATCCTCGACGAGCCCACCGAGCACCTCTCGCTCGAGGAAGTGCAGAAGCTGTTCCGCAAGGTGCGGGAGCTCGTGGCCGGTGGCACCGCCGTGGTCTACATCTCGCACCGCATCCCCGAGGTCAAGCAGATCGCCGACCGCATCACGGTGCTCCGCGACGGCCAGGTGCGCGGCACCTTCGACGCCGACGAGGTCGACGAGTCGCAGATCGTGGAGCGTGTCATCGGGCGCAAGCTCGAAACCGTCTTCCCCGACAAAGGCAGCGCGACCGGGTCGGTGGGGACGCAGGATCGGCTCACGGTCACCGAGTTGCACAGCGACGAGTTCCACGACATCACCTTCGCCGTCAAGGCGGGCGAGATCGTGGGTCTCGCCGGCGTGCAGGGCAATGGTCAGACCCAGCTGATCCGGGCCCTCGCGGGCCTCGAGCCCACCACCGGCACGATCGCGGTGGGCGGCACGGCGATCTCGAACGGTTCCAATGCCGCGGCCTCCGCAGCCGGAGTGGTCTACGTGCCGGCCGACCGGCACGGCGAGGGCGTGTTCCTGCCGCTCTCTGTGGGCGACAACATCTCGGCGAAGACGCTTCCGCAGGTCTCGCGCGGCGGGATGGTGAGCGAGCGCCGCATCTTCCAGACGGCGGTCGAGCAGATCAAGCGGCTCGCCATCAAGACCCCGTCGCCGCGCACCCCCATCTCCTCGCTCTCGGGCGGCAACCAGCAGAAGGTCGTGCTGGCGCGCACCCTGCTCTCGAAGCCGACCGTGCTCCTGGCCGAGGAGCCCACGCAGGGCGTCGACGCCGGCGCGCGGGTCGACATCTACCGCATCCTCCGGGACGCGGCGGATGCCGGCGCCGCCGTGGTCATCCTCTCCTCCGACGGCGTGGAACTCGAAGGGCTCTGCGACCGCGTGCTCATCATGTCTCGCGGCGCCGTGGTGCAGGAACTCGTGGGCGATGAGGTGTCCGAGGCCGCCATCGCGCGTGCCGCCCTCACCTCCACCACGGTGCGTGAGCGCACGGATGCCGACAAGTCGGCCCGCGGTGTGAAGCTGCGCCGCTGGATGCGCGGCGACCAGTCCCCCGCCGCCGTGCTGGGAGCAATCTTCCTGCTGCTCGGCGTGGTGGTCGCCGCGACCAACCCGGCCTACCTCGGCGCCTTCAACATCAACAACCTGCTGTTCATGGCCGCACCGCTGCTCTTCGTGGGCGCGGCGCAGCAGGTGGTGGTGCTCGGCTCCGGGTTCGACCTGTCGGTCGGCCCCCTGATGGGCTTCCTAGTGGTGCTCGCGTCGTATTGGATCGTCGACGGCGGCAATCTCTACGTCGGTCTCGGCCTGATGGTGGCGGGGGCGATCGCCACAGGGGTGATCAACGGCTTCCTGGTCACGAGGTTCTCCATCAATCCGGTCGTGGTGACCCTGGCGACCTACATGGCCTTGCAGGGCATCTACCTCGCGCTCCGCTCGACCCCCGGCGGCATCATCTTCGGGCCGATCGCCGACCAGATCCAGGCCCGGATCGGCATCGTGCCGATCGTGACCATCGTGGCCGTCGTCGTGCTCCTCGTGCTCGAGTTCGCGCTGCGGCGCACGCGCTGGGGCGTCGAGCTCCGCGGCGTCGGCTCGCGGATCGACGCGGCCGGGCGCCTCGGCATCAAGGTCAAGCGCACCCAGTTCTTCTCCTACGTTCTCTGCTCCTTCCTGGTGCTTCCCGCGGCGGTCATCATGATGGCTCAGATCGGCATCGGCGACGGCCGGCCCTCCCTCTCGTACACCCTCTCGTCGGTCACGGTCGTCGTGCTCGCGGGGGCATCGATCTTCGGCGGGCGCGGGTCGTTCATCGGCATCCTCGCCGCCGCGTTCCTGGTGCAGCAGGTGCTGAACGTGTCGCCGTTCCTCGGTCTCTCGCAGGCCTGGTCGTACTGGCTGCCCGGTCTCATCACGCTGGCCGCGGCCGTGCTCTACGCGCAGCTGCGGCGCACCCGACGGCGCAAGCGGGCCATCGCGGGGATACCGCGGGAGCCCCGCACGCCGATCGCCTCGCCCATCTCCTCCGAAGGGAGCGCGTCATGACCACGCCCACCATCAGCCCGACCGACACGCCCACGACGACCCCGGCCCCCGACGCCGTCGAGTCGACCTGGCGCCGGATGCTCTCCGGCAGCTGGGTGGGCATCGTCGTCGCCACCGCGCTGCTCTTCGCGCTCTCGCCGATCATCGCGCCCGGCAGCCTCGGAGCGGCGCCCCTGCTCAGCATGCTCCCCTTCGCCTCCGTCCTGGCCATCGTGGCCGCCGGGCAGACCCTGGTGGTGCAGCAGCGCGGCCTCGATCTCTCGGTTCCCGGGATGATCGCCCTCGCCGCGGTGCTGTCGACCGGCCTCCCGCAGAACTACGGCTGGCCGCTCTGGGCCGCGGTGATCGCGGGCATCGTCGGCCCGGGAATCGTCGGGCTCGTGAACGGCATCCTGGTGACCTACTTCCGAGTGATGCCGCTGGTCGTGACGCTCGGCATGAACGCGGTGCTGCTCGGCACGGTGTTCTTCATCGCCGACGGCACGCCCTCGGGGGCACCCGCGGCACTCAACGGCTTCGCGCTCGACCGCACCCTGGGCATCCCGAACACCCTGCTCATCGCCGTGGTGATCGTGGTGATCGCCGGGCTCGTCACGCAGCGCTCGATCATCGGCAAGCGGCTCACCGCGGTCGGCGTGAGCGAGCGGGCGGCGGCGGCTCTGGGCATCCGCGTCAATGCCTACCAAATGTTCGCCTACGCGTTCGCGGGCCTCTGCTACGGCGCGGGAGGCGTGCTGCTCGCGGGGTACACCAAGACGCCGGCACTCTTCCTCGGCGACTCCTACCTGCTGCCCTCGGTGGCGGCGGTCGTGCTCGGCGGCACGGCGCTCACCGGTGGGCTCGCGAGCGTGGTGTCGACCGGGATCGCGGCACTTTTCCTCACCCAGCTCGGGCAGCTTCTCCGCTCGGTCGGCTGGCAGGACGCCCTGCAGCTCATCGCGCAGGCGGCGGTGCTCATCGGCGTGGTGCTGCTGCGGGAACTGGTGCCCGGCCTTCTCCGCCGCCGAAGGGCGCGCCGCGGGGCCTAGCTGCCCTTCCGGCGCGGATCGCGGGATGTCGCTGTCCGGCCGACCGCATCGAGCACCGTCTCGAGAAGGTCGTCCAGAGAACCGCGGGCGTCGTCTGCGAGCCAGGACTCGACGGTGACGTCGTACACGGTCACCGCCATCCGCCCCGCGATCTCGGCATCCAGCCGCGACAGGCCGCGATGCATCAACGCGGTCGTCGCCGCTTCGTGCAGGATGGCGAGTTTCCGGAGTTCGCGCTCCTGAAGCCCCGGATCCGACTTGACGATCTGACGGCGCACGACGAGCTCGTCGCGGAACTCCACCAGCCGAGGGAAGACGATGGTACGGAAACCCTGACGGGCGACGTCCAGCGGACTCAGATCGGCGTCGGCGTCGGCGAACATGCGGGCGACGATTGCCGGGAGTTCCTCCTCGCCGGAGAAGAGCACCTCGCGTTTATCGCTGAAATAGCGGAAGAAGCTCCGGGTGGTGAGCCCGGCGCGTTCGGCGATCTGCGGCACCGTCGTCGCGGCGAATCCGTTCTCGAGGAACAGTTCGAGTGCAGCGTCGTGCAGTCGTGCCTCCGCGCCGGGAGCCCACCTGGTCATGGCACCACTCTAGTTGACAACACGCCGTGTCATCACTCACACTGTGACGACACGGCGTGTCATCGGATGCGCCGGGTCGACAAGGAGTGTCATGCCGTCTACAGATCGCCCGAATGACCCGATGGGCGCCCCCAGCGGATTCCCCCCAGCAGTCGAGCAGGGCAGTGCACTGTGGCTGACGTCGTCTCGTGGAGGACTCCACGCCGGGCCCGCCCCCGTGCGCATTCCCGGACCGACCGAGCTCGTCGTGAAAGTTCGAGCGGTCGCGCTGAACCCGATCGACGCCATGAACGGCATCGCTCGACGAGTGGTCCTCCCGTGGCTCCGCTTCCCCGCCGTCCTGGGTTCGGACGTGGCCGGAGAGATCACCGCCGTCGGTGCCGGAGTCACCGACTTCGCTCCCGGCGATCGCGTCGTCGGCTACGCGGTCGGCATCGAGAAGAGCAGGAACACCCCCGCCGAAGGCGCGTTCCAGACTCACGTGACGCTGATGGAGCATCTGTGTTCGCGCATCCCGGACACCGTGTCCTTCGAGCAGGCATGCGTGCTGCCGCTCGCTCTCACCACCGCCGCGGCCGGACTCTTCGAGCACGACCAGCTCGCCCTCGAACTCCCTCGACACACGCCACCGGAGCGCGCCGAGACCGTGCTGGTCTTCGGTGGTGCCACGAGCGTGGGGATGAATGCGATCCAGCTCGCACGCAACGCCGGCTATCGGGTGATGGCGACCTCCTCCCCGGCGAATGCCGAAGCGCTCACGACCCTGGGAGCGTCCAGCGTGCTCGACTACCACGCTCCCCGCCTGGTCTCGCGGATCGTCGACGAGCTCGGCGGTCGTCCACTAGCCGGCACCCTCGCCGTCGCAAGCGGCTCCCTACCGGACGCCGTCGCGGTGAACGGCTCGCCCGCCGTCACGGGAACGCGACGCGTCGCATCCGCTCATCCCACTCCCGTCACCGCATTGCGCGCCGCCCTGGCTCGACGCCGCGGCGTCGCGGTGACAGCGATCTGGGGCGCCACCCCGAAAGACACCTCGGTCGGACCGGCGATCTGGCGTGACTTCCTGCAGGACGCGCTCACCGACGGGCGCTACCGACCCGCGCCGGAACCCGTCGTCGTCGGCCACGGACTCGACGACATCCCCGCGGCGCTGGCTCGGCTGCGGCAGGGCGTGCACGCCAGCAAGCTCGTCGTCACGGTGTGACGGGGCCGGGGCGACCATTCGACTCCGCTCCGATCGACACCGTCGTGGTCGACGTGATCGGACCCTCGTCGACGACGGAACCTGGCATCGACCGGGCGACACCTCGAAACAGCAGTCGACGTTCCGGTGATCGGAAGGACCCACGCCGGCGCAGACGCGGGTCGGGGGAGGGTGTCGGAATGACGGTGATCTTGGACGACACGAACGAACTGACGCAACGGCTCGCGATCCGCGCCGTGATCGAGGACTGGGTGCTGCTGCGCGACGCCGGTCGCTGGGAGGAGTTCGAGGCGGTGTGGCACAGCGACGGCTGGATGACCGCGACCTGGTTCCAGGGACCGTACCTCGACTTCATCGCTGCCAGCCGGCGAGGATTCGAGAACGGCACCCAGATCCTGCACTTCCTCGGCGGCCACACGAGCGCGATCAGCGGCCACCGGGCGATCGCCGAGACGAAGATGAAGATCGAGCAGCGGGCCCACCTCGACGGCGTCGAAGTCGACGTCACCTGCACCGGTCGCTTCTACGACTTCCTCGAGTTGCGCGACGGGCGTTGGGGGATCGTGCGCCGCCAACCCGTCTACGAGTCCGACCGTATCGACATCGTCGACCCCGGCACGACCATCCACCTCGACCGCGACCTCCTGGCGAGCTATCCGCGCGGCTATCGGCACCTCGGCTACCTGCAGGAGAACAACGGCATGACGGTGCTCCGCGGACTTCCGGGGCTCCAGGGCGACGCCGTCGACCTGTTGCGCCATGAGGGCTCGGGATGGCTCGCCGGGTCGGAGCAGCCCGGCCATCGCCTGGGGGACTCCGCGTGACGCGCCGGCCGGAATCCTGCGAGTGACCGGCTTTCTGCATCCGAGCCTCCTCACCACCGCTTCTCCCCCGGCCGATTTCGACACAACCGACGCCCATTCCGGCGGGAACGCAGAACACTGGTGATCGAGGCCGAACGGATCGGCCAGGACGCTCAGCGCGGCACGGTCGGAGGGATCGGGACGATCGGAGCAGACTCGATGACGAGGGAGGTACCGCGATGAGCGACGATCGGGTAGTCCTCCACATTCACGATCATCCCGCCCTTCCGGGAGCGGATTGGCCGGTTTCGGCGGCCGTGCTCGTGCACGGCTGGAGCTGCGACTCGAGCGACTGGGCCGAGTTCGTTCCCGAACTCCGCGCGCACGCTCGGGTGGTGGTCGTCGACCTGCGCGGTCACGGCGACTCACCCGACGGCGCGGCCTACGATGCGCCCACGATGGCAGCCGACGTCGGTCGCGTCCTCGATCGCCTCGGTCTCGCCGATGTGCTGCTCGTCGGGCACTCGGCCGGGAGCGAGGTCGTCATGCAGCTCGCCGTCGACCGGCCCGGACTCGCGCGCCTGGCCGTCACGGTCGACCCGGCCTACGGCGTACCGGATGGGCGCCGGGCGGCCGTCGCCGAGGTCGGACGCGAACTCCGGGAGCACGCACCGAACGACGTCGTGGCCCGCTACTTCGCCGCGATCGCCGAACCCGCGACGCTCGCCCGGCGGCACCGCGACCTCGCCATGCGGGCACGGCCCGATGCGGCCCGCGAGATGTTCATCGCCTTCAACCTCGGCGAATCGAGCTGGCATTTCGCCACGGACACCGAGACCTTCCTCGCGCGCCGCACGCTCCCCCTGCTGGCGATCTACCGCGACGCCGACCGTGCGGCGATCGGACGGCGCTTCGCGACGCGGCCGGATGACCTCGTGCTCGACTACCGCAGCGGGCACTGGCCGCATCAGGAGCATCCCGACCGATTCCTCGCCGACCTGGACAGCTGGGTACGGCGCCTCACCCTCGAGCACCCGACCGAACGGAGCGAGCAATGAAGATCGTCATCACCGGAGAGACCAGCACGGGCGAGTCCGCCATCGTGCGGGAGGACGTTCCCACCGAACTGGTGGCGAGCGGCTTCCCGCAGTTCGGCAACACCCCGCTCGACGCGTCGGACGGTCCGATACCGCTCCCCAACGACGGATCTCGGCAGCGAGAGAAATGGTTCTTCCCGCCGGCCGGTGGGTACCGCTTCTTCCTGCTCCGCATCGACCCCGAGAGCACCACGCCCACGGCCGTCGTGACCCCTGAGCACTGGGACGAGGCGGAACAGATCTTCCCGGGCCTGTTCTCCAACTACGACGAGAACGGCCTCGAGCGCACCGACACCGTCGACTTCGGGTACGTCGCGTCGGGGCAGGTGACGATGGTGCTCGGCAACGGCACGGAGGCCGTTCTCGAGACCGGCGACGCGTTCGTCCAGAACGGCGCCCGTCACCGCTGGTACAACCCCGGAACGACGCCCGCTCTGCTCGCGGTCGTCATCACCGGCCAACCGCGTTCCTGATCCGACTCCACTCAACGAAAAGTCATCACCCCGGGTCGTGGGTGGGGGTGGGAGCGTGTCTGCACCCGACCACAGAGCATCCTGCTCCCGAACGCACCGAGGTAGATTCAATGACGAATGCACTCCTGACCCGACTCCCCGCACGCAGGCGCCGCGCCGCCGCGCTCGTGGGCATCGCGACAGCGCTGCTCACCATGACAGCGTGTTCGAGCCCGGGCGCCGGCGCGGACGCGACGGGCAGCGCCGACGCGATCGTGCTCATCAACCCCGCTCCCGGCTCCCCCGCATGGCAGTCCATCGCCGATTGCTTCGAGTCCGAGGCCGAGGCGAAAGGGGTGACGGCCGACGTCGTCGGCACGTCGGGCACCGCCTACGACGTCGCGGCCACCGTCGAGCTCCTGCAGCAGCAGGTGGCTCTCGGCGTCGGCGCCATCGCCGTGAACCATTCCGGCGGTGCCGACACCCTCGCTCCGATCATCAAGCAGGCGCGCGATGCGGGCATCTTCATCGGCTCCCTCGAGTCCGGTGCCGCGATCGTCGACCGCAATTTCGATGCAGGCATCGACATCCCGGCCTATGCGCGCCTCGTCGCGGAACGGATCAGCGCCATGCCGGGCGAGAAGAAGGTCGGTCTGCTGTCGATCAGCGAGACCGGCACGTCGAAGATCTTCAACGACGAACTCGCCGCCACCCTCGCCGACGACTCGTCGGTCGAGATCGTGCAGACGGTGCTCGACAACGGCGATCCCACGAAGGACGCCGATCTGGTCAGCGGGATGCTGAGCGCGCATCCGGAGATCACCGTCATCGTGACGAACAACCCCGGCCAGATCGCTGGAGTCTCCACGGCCATCAAAGAGCAGTCGCTGGTGGGTAAGACCACCGCGATCGGGATCAGCCTCGACGAGTCCACGCAGGCCGCGCTCGACGACGGAACCGCCGACGCCATCGCGGTGCAGAACCTCTGCCAGGTCGGTATCGACACCGTCGACGCCTTCGTCGCGCTCCAGAACGGCGAGGAGGTCACGGGCGACTACCCGGTCGACCTCAAGTGGGTGGAGAAGTCCGACTGGCGCGACCTCGACACCGCGGTCTGGGGGTGACCCGGATGACGTCCACCCCCTTCCTCTCACTGCGCAGCATCAGCAAGGACTTCGGCCACATCGCAGCGCTTCAGGATGTCGCACTCGATGTGGAGCTCGGCGAGGTGCTCGCCATCGTCGGCGACAATGGCGCCGGCAAGTCCACTCTGATGAGCGTCATGCTGGGTCTCCTCAAACCGTCCAGCGGCACGATCGCGGTGAACGGCGAACCGATCGAATTCCACGACCCGGCCGACGCCGCGCGCGCGGGCATCGGAGCCGTCACTCAGGACCTGGCGCTCGTGGAATGCCTCGACGTCGCGACGAACATGTTCATCGGGCAGACTCCCACCCGCTTCGGCATCGTCGACCGCAGGCGCATGCGACGCGAAGCCACGACCTTCCTGAAGAGCGTCAATGCTACGGTGCCCGACGTCACGGTTCAGGTCGGGATGCTCTCGGGCGGCCAACGCCAGATGGTCGCGATCGCTCGTGCGTTGCGGAGCGGCGCGCCGATGATCCTGATGGACGAGCCGACGGCGGCCCTGGGGGTGCGCGAGACCGCACTTGTCGCCGAACTGATCGAGGCGTTGCGCGACCAAGGCAAGGCCGTGGTCATCGTGAGCCACGACCTCGAGCTCGTGCTGCGCATCGCCGACCGGGTTCAGGTGATGCGCCTGGGCCGGAGTCGTGGCGCCTGGCCGGTGTCCGATCTCAGTCGGGACGACCTCGTCGGGCTCATCACAGGCACCCGTGACGTGCCGGCGGCGGGGTTGGCCGCGTGAGCGCCAGCGCACCGCCCGTCTCCGCGAGGGGGAGCGCACTCGGCCGCGTCTGGACGAGCATCCACACCAGCCAGGTGATGGTGCTCGTGGGCGTCATCGTCGTGGTCGCCGTGGTGGTGCAGATCCAGAATCCGATCTTCCTCACGGAGAACAACCTCATCTCGCTGGTGCGCGGAGCGGTCACGACCTTCGTGCTCGGAGTCGGGCTCACCCTCGTGTTCACGAGCGGCGGGATCGACATGTCGGTAGGGGCGGTGTTCACCCTCGGCGGCATCACCGCGGCGGCGGTCATGCAGGCCGGAGTGCCGTGGCCGGTGGGCATCGCGGTCGGCCTCGCGGCCGGCGTGCTGGCGGGCGCCGTCAACGCGGCGCTGATCATCCTGGTCAAGATCCCGCCCATCATCGCGACCATCAGCACCCTCTACGCCGTCACCGGGTTGACCCTCGTCGCGACGAGTGGCAACCCGATCAGTTCGCTTCCGCCGGAGTTCGCGGCGCTCGGGCAGTCCTCCGTCGGCAGCATCCCGCTGCTGGTCGTGTACGCCGCCGTCATCGGGGTGGTGGCCCACGTGCTCCTCGCGCACACGAAGCTGGGCTACGACCTCAAGGCCATCGGTGGAAACGAACGGTCCGCGCTCTCCAACGGCGTGCCGGTCGTGCGGCTCAAAGTGGTCGCGTACGCCATCAGTGGCGGGGTCGCCGCACTCGCCGGCATCCTCTACACGGCGCGCACGGGCACCGCCGACCCGGGGATCGGAGGCACGAACCTCACGTTCGCGGCGATCTCCGCCGTTCTGATCGGGGGAACGAGCCTGTTCGGCGGAATCGGCACGATCGCCGGCACAGCGCTCGGCGCCCTGCTCTTCGCCGCGATCCAGAACGGACTCACCGTGGCCGGAGTCAATCCGCTCTATCAGAACATCGTCATCGGCGTGATCCTCGCATCGGCCGTCGCGAGTGACGGGTGGCGTCGCCGGCGAGCGTTCAAAGTCGGGCGGAGCTAGACAGCGTTCCGATGAAGTCCAGGAGCGCCCGGTTGAATTCTGCCGGGCGCTCTTGGTGCAACCAGTGTCCGGCTCCCTCGAACGCGAGCGCGACGCTCGTCTCCGAGCTGAAGCGCGCTCGCTCCCACGCCGCACCCTCCTCCGAGGTCGAGGCGGCGAGCACGGGCGATCGGCGCCGGGCGACGAGCTGCTCGGTCTGCGGGCTGTTGACGACCGAGTCGAGGCTTCCGTGGACGTCGTGCACCGCTGCGGCGAGCACCCGAGGATCGACGGACTCGATGCGGCGCTGGTGGTAGGTGATGAGCGCGGCCGGCGTGGCGGGGCCCTCCGCACCCCGGAGACGCTCTGCGGCGAGCCGTGTCGCGTTGCCGGGACCGATGCGCGCCGCGAAATCGAGGTTGGCTGCCGCGTCGCCGGCACCGAAGGCGTACGGCGGGTCGATCACCACGAGCGCCGCCGTGCGTTCCGGATGTCGCGCCGCGACGATCGAGGCGATGACGGCACCCATCGAGTGACCGACGATGACGGCCCGCTCCACGTCGAGCTGCTCGAGTAGCCCGAGCAGGTCGGCCACGAACGCGCGGAGCGTGATCTCCTCGCCCCGGTAGGTCGAGCTGCCGTGCCCGCGCAGATCGACCGCGATCACGCGGTGCGTCTCGGCGAGCGCGGGAATCTGGAACGACCAGTCGTGGGAGTCGCAGGCCCAGCCGTGCACCAGCAGCACGGGAAGGCCCGCGGCGGGGCCGTCATCCGTGTAGAAGAGGTCGAGATCGCGTGAGTGCAGGAACGGCATGGCTCCGAGCATGCCAGCGCCGGTCGTCCGGTCGGTACGCGGCTTCCGCTACTCGGAATCTGCGAGCACGATGTCGAAACGCGCCCGCGACCAGGTGCGGCCCCCGAGCTCGCGGCCGTCGGGGGTGGGAGTACCGGCGTCCTGGACGACGAAATCGGTGATCAGGGATTCCTTGACCCCGAACACGCTGTCGCTGTCGAGGTACTCGCCCCCACGCACGAAGATGTGGGTGATGAGGGTGCGAAGCCCCGGCGCCGAGACCATGAAGTGCAGGTGTGGCGCGCGGTAGGGCGATCGCGCCGTCGCGGTGAGCAGATCGCCGACGGGCCCGTCGAACGGGATCGGGTACGGCGTCGGCGTGAGGCCCCAGAAGGCGTATCGCCCGTCGATGCCGGAATACAGGTACCCGCGTCCCCCGACTCGCGCGTCGGCGTACTGGACGTCGTACCGCCCGTCTTCGTCGGCTTCCCACACTTCGATGCGCGCGCCGGGGACCGGATCCCCGCGTAGATCGGTGACGACGCCTTCGACCCAGGCGGGCTCGCCGACAGCCCCTAAGGCGATGTCGCCGCCACGCTCGACGTGCGGCGCGTCGTCGACGAAGAACGGGCCGAACACGGTCGCCTGGGTGGCGCCGCCAGAGACCGGATTGTTGATGGCCACCGTCTGCATGGAGGCGCCCAGTACGTCCGAGAGCAGGATGAACTCCTGCCGCCGGTCGTCGGTGATGTGCCCTGCAGCGGTGAGGAAGGCGATCGCGCTCTCCCACTCGGTCTCGGTCAGCCGCACCTCCCTCAAGAAAGCGTGCAGGTGCCGCACGAGCGATGTCATCACCAGTCGGAGGCGCGCATCGGGCGTGTTCTCGAACGAGGCGAGAACCCGGGCGACGACGTCGTTCTCGACCGCCTCCTGCTCGCTCGCCGCACGTTCCTCGTTCACCGGGCCTCCCCTGCCCAGGCCGCGGCCAGCAGTCGCTCGAGGTCGGTCACCGAAACGGCTCGCGGGTTGCCGGGTGGCACCGCCTCGACGATCCGTCGCGCGGCCTCCGGCACCCCGCGCTCCGGCATGCCGAGTTCGCGCAGACTCGCCGGCGCATCGACGGCGCTCCACAGCGCGTCGAGCGCAGCCTGACCGCTCTCGGCCCCGAGCACCGTGCCGATGCGGCGCACCAGCGCCGGAGCCGCCGGCTCGTTGAAGGCCACCACGTACGGGAGCACCACCGCGTGGGTGGCCGCGTGCGGGAGATCGAACATCCCGCCGAGCGTGTGACAGATCTTGTGGTGCAGCCCCGAGCCCGCCGACGCGAACGCGACCGCGGCGAGGTATCCACCGTAGAGCGCCTCCTCCCGCGCACCGAGCCCACTCGGCTCTACGACGATGCCGCGCAGGGCCGAGTCGAGTGCCGCCAGCGCCTCGAATGCCAAGGCGCGATTGATCGGATCTGCACGCGGCGCCCACAGCGAGTCGACGCAGTGGGCCACGGCATTCAGCCCGGACCGGGTCGAGAGCTCCACCGGCAAGGACAGCGTGAGCGTTGCGTCGTAGATCACCGCGCGCGGGAGCACCCGGGACGACACGCCGGTGGCCTTGTGTCCGTCAGTCGTGACCCCCCAGACATCCGTCGCCTCCGATCCGGCGTAGGTGGTGGGCACGGCGACGATCGGAAGCCCCGTCTCGAGGGCGATGGCCTTCGCCAGGCCTGTCGTCGATCCCCCGCCGACGGCGACCAGTGAATCGACGTCACCGGCGACGGCTTCACGGATGGCGCGGCTCACCAGGTCGGCGGGCACATGTTGCGCCACGTCGGCGAAGCGCACGGCCACCGGAACGTCAGCCAGAACCTGGGCGATGGCCCCGTTCCGATGTCCTCCGCCGAGCACCATGACCCGCCGAGCGCCCAGGCCGTCGAGGGCGAGCGACAGATTCCGCGCGGCATCGCCGCTCCCGAACAGCACTCGCTGCGCAAGAGTGACGTGGTCGAAGCGCCCTAGCCCTGAGTTCACGGACCGAGTCTGCCCTGTCAGGGGCGGGTGCAGCTACGAGGTTTCCGGTGAACGAAATACAATTCTTTCGACCAGTGGAAAGCGGTACGGGAGTGCCGAGGTGCTCGTGCCACGCTCGAAGCGTGCTCGACGGCGGCCCGCCCCTTCCACGGTCGCGCGGCACGGTCGACGTCGACGGGAGTGGTGCAGGGTGAAACTGGAGAGCCGTTCGTGGGGCACCGGAGATCGCACGGCACTGCTCGTGCACGGCCTGTTCAGCGACAGCGGGTCGTGGTACCGCATCGGCCCGGCACTCGCGGAGCGCGGCTATCGCGTGATCGTCCCCGACCTACGCGGCCACGGTCGGAGCGGGCGCGGTCGCTACTCGGTGGTCGACTGGAGCATGGACGTGCTCGAGACCGTCGAAGAACCTCCCGAGCTCGCCATCGGCCATTCGCTGGGTGGGCTCGTGCTCGGGGTGATCGCCGAGGCACTCCGGCCCCGAGCGGCCGTCTACCTCGATCCCGCCTGGCGAATGGATGCGGCCCAGGATGCGGCCTTCCGCGAGGAGTGGTCGAGCTGGCTCGAGTGGACCTCACCCGAGCAACTGCGCACCCACCTCGGCAGCCGCTGGCCGGAACGTGATGTGCGCCTGAGGTGGGAGTCCATGCAGGCCGCAGACCCTGCCGTCGTTCCCGGGCTCGCGCGCGGCGGCGGATACGACTACTCGCCCGAACGCGCGACGATGCCCTCGCTCGTACTGGCCGCCGATCCGAGCGGATTCATCACCCCCGAGCACGCACTCACGCTCGCCGAGCGCGGGCTGACCGTGCGACGTGTGCCGGGCTCAGGGCATTCGTACTTCCGCGAGGATGCCGACGGCTTCCTGCGCGAACTCGACGAGTGGCGAACGGGAGGACGGTGACATGGCCGCGTCGTCCGAACCCGGCCGCAGCACGGCCGACCGCCTGTTCGCGCTGCTCTCCGTGTTCGAGCGCGGTCCGGCGACCATGACGCTCACCGAGCTCTCGCAGGCCGCCGGCATCCCCATCGCCACGACGTTCCGCCTCACCCGGGAGTTGCTCGCGGCGGGAGCGCTGGAGCGCAACGACGACGGCACCTACCAGATCGGCATGCGCTTGTGGGAGCTCGGTTCCCGCGCACCCCGGCAGCGCACCCTGCGGCACGTCGCCCGGCCGGTCATGGAGAACCTGCACGAGTCGACCTCGACGACGGTGCAACTGGTCGTGCTCGACGGTCATCGCGCGGTGTGCGTCGAGAAGGTCTCCGGCACCCGCTCGGCGGCCAACGTGACCGAGGTGGCGGGCAAGCTGCCGTTGCACGCCACGGGGGTGGGCAAGATCATCCTCGCCTTCACCCCCGATGAGCAGACTCTCATCGCCGGGCGTCCTCTGCGGCGATTCACCCCCATGACCGTCGTCGACCACGCCGCACTCGAGCGGGAGCTGCTGCGGATGCGCCACGACTACGTCGGGTACTGCCGCGAAGAGATGACCATCGGCACCGCATCCGTCGCCGCTCCGATCTTCGACGTGAACGGCGACTTCGTGGCCGCCCTCGGCGTGCTCACCGCTTCGCCCGCCGCCCTGCCGCGGTTGGCCCCCGCCGTGCGGAGCGCCGCGCTCACCATCTCCCAACGGCTCGGCCACCGCCCGGTCGACTGGCCGATCGCCTCCCTCGCCTGAGGCACGGTGCCCGGCACCCGCTCGGGTGCACTCGCTGATCGCACCGCCTCGGAGAAGGACGTGTCGACGTATTCCGCCGGGTCGAGAGGCGACTCGTAGTCGATCGCGCCCGCGCCGATCCAGATCTGCTGCATCTGGTCGAGCACCGCCGGCTGTGGCGCCAGGTCGGGGAGGTACTCGGTGTAGAGCGGCAGGCCGGCGAGCACCTCGGGATCCTGGTCGACCGCTTCGGCGATGATCCGGATGTTCTCGGAATCGTAGACCGCACCGTCAGCGAGCGCCTGCGACCCCCGTGCGAATGCGTCGAAGAAGGGCTGGGCCGCCGCCGACTGGGCGAACGTCCCGCTGAAGATGACCCCGACCGGAGTCGTGCCCGCGGTCGGCACGCCGAGCGTGACCGCGACGCCGTCGCGGAGCGCGAGCGTGTTGAACGGTGCGGATGTCCACCCCGCGTCGATTCCGCCGCTCTCCAGGGCCGCCGGGACGTCGGGGATGGGGATGTTCTCGATCGTCACGTCGTCGAGGCTGAGTCCACCGCCCTCGAGCACCTGTCCGACGAGGAATCCGCCACTCGATCCGACCCCGCCGACCGTTCCGATCGTGCGACCGGCGAGATCGGCCACCTCGGTGACCTCCCCGCTGTCGACGAGGGCCTTGCGCACCAGGAGCGAGCTCGGCGAGGTCTCCAGGTCGCCGCTGGCGACGTTCACGGCGCCGACCACGGTGACGTCGAGACCGTTCGCGATGGCATTGAACATGCCGGCCGAGAACCCGGCGACCACCACGTCGAGCTGACCGCTGGCGGCGAGCGGTATGGCGTCCTGGCCGGACGTCACGTTCTGCACCTCGAGGTCGATGCCGGCGTCGGCGAAGTACCCTTTCGCATCCGCGATGTACAGCGGTGCGATGGACGCGATCCGCTCGATGCCGACGCGCACCACCACGGGCTCGGTGGAATCCTCGGGCGACGGCGCCGTGGGAGCGGAACAGGCGGTGAGGGCCAGCGCGACCGCGCCGACCATCCCGATGGCAGCGATTCGTCTCGTCATCATTGCGTCCTTTCCGGGTCGTCTCCTCGATGAGCCGACGCCGATGTGTCGCCTCACTGTGCCAGCCGGGCACAGCGGCGACCACGAGACTTTCCGTTCAGCAGAAGCCGCGTCACTCGTCGAGCAGGGGCCGCATCCGCCCCGCCGATTCGGTGCCGCGGCGCCCGGTCGCGACGAGGGCCAGGACAAGCACTGCGGCGCTCGCGACGATCACGGTCCACCAGATCGGGTGCGTCGCCCGGGCGAATTCCACAACCGGAACGTGGCCGACGACGAGGCCGGCGATCGCCACGCCCACGGCCATGCCCACCTGGCGCGCCGACGATCCGACGGCGGCCGCGGCCCCGGCCTGCGATCGCGGCATGCTCGCGACCGCCGTGGTCGTGATGGGGGTGTTGATCGCCCCGAAGCCGCACCCGATGAGGGCCAGACCGAGCGCGAGCACGCCGATCGACGTCGTCGTCTGAAGACCCACGAGGCACAGCCCACCGGCGGTCAACGAAATCGCCGCGAGCACGAACGGCAGTCGTGGGCCGCGCGCCGCCATCAGCCGCGCCGAGGCGAGGGAGGCCAGGGTGGTGGCGAGCGCCATCGGCAGGAGCACGACTCCGGCCTCGGGCGGCGAGAGACCGTGCACCCGCTGCAGGTAGAAGGTCGAGACGAACAGGGCGCTCCCATATGCCGTGAACACGAGCACCGCGCTCGCGACGGCCGCGGAGAAGGGCAAGCTGCCGAAGAACCGCGGGTCGAGCAGCGGATCGCGTCGCCGGCGCTCGTAGAGCACCAGCACCACGACGGCGGCGAGACCTCCCGCGACGAGCAGCGGGGCGACGAGGCTCCACCCCGCGCGCGGCGCTTCGATCAAGCCGCCCACGATCAGCCCCAGCGCGAGGATCACCAGCACCTGGCCGACCGCATCGAACCGCCGGACCCGTGCGCCACGCGACTCGGGTATGACGAGCCCGGCCAGCACCAGGGCGAGCACCCCGACGGGAACCGTGATCCAGAACACCGACCGCCATCCGACCGCCGCGGTCAGCACTCCCCCGAGGAGCGGGCCGACCGCCAGCGCGACCCCGGTGAACATGCCCCAGGTGCCGATGGCCTTGGCGCGTGCGGCGGGCCCGACGAAGGTCACGCTGATGATCGACACGGTCACGGGGTTGATCATCGAGGCACCGACGGCCTGCAGCACCCGGAACGCGATGAGCCATCCGACCGACGGGGAGAGGCTGCACAGCAGCGACGCCAGCGAGAAGAGGCCGAGCCCGAGCTGCAGGGTGCGTCGGCGGCCCCAGCGATCGGCGAGCGATCCCGCGAACAACAGCAGCCCGGCGAGCACGAGGGTGTAGGAGTCGAGCACCCATTGCAGCTCGGGGATGGTCGCCGCGAAGTCGGCGGCGACGCTCGGCAGGGCGACGTTCAGGATGGTCGTGTCCGTCGACACCATGAAGATGCCGAGGCAGCAGATGGCCAGGATGAGCCGGCGCCGCCCTGCTCCGTCGACGGAGGTGGTCACCGACCGGTTCCGGCTCCCGGCAGCCAGCCCCATCGGCGCAATTGGGCCGCGTTGTGGCTGAGCGCCTCGCCCGGCGAGCGATCGAGGCTCAGCTCTTCGATCGAGACCCACCCCTCGTAGCCGTGGTCGCGGAGTAGGGCGAGAAAGCCCGGCACGTCGACGAGACCGTCTTCGAGCGGTGTCCAGATGTGCTCCCACCCGCCGCCCGCGAGCCGCACGGCGGCGGCGTTCTTGACGTGCACGTGGCCGAGGTACGGGCCGAGCTGATCGAGCGCGAGAGCATGGGGTACGAAACCCTCCCACACCAGGTTGCCGACATCGTAGATCGCCCCCACGGTTCGGGGGTCGAAGCGCTCGAGCACCCGCAGAGCGAGCGCGGCGCTCGGACAGATGGTGCGGTGGTGGATCTCGAGCAATGCCCGCACGCCGGAGCGCTCGGCCTCCTTCTCGACCCGCTCGAAGAAGGCGCAGAAGCGCGTGAACAGGTCGGAGTACGAGAGTCCGGTGCGGCCGGGGCGGGGCGCCTGGAGGCGGACCTGCGGAGCACCTGCTGCCCGGGCCATCGCGAACACGCGCTCGAGCGTCTCATCGTCGTCGAGTTCGATGTAGGCGCCGAGGCCCACGAAGTCGAGGCCCGTGAGTGAGGTCAGGGCCGCGACATCGACCGCCGCGTCGACGTCCAGCGGGATCGAGGAGCTGTGGTCGACGAGGAACGGATGCGCCGGCATCATGTCCCGGATCGACCCGGGGCGCGGCTCCACCCGCCACTCGATGCCTTCGAACCCCGCCGTGGCGACGGCCCCCGCCGCCGATTCCCGGTCGTGGTCGGGCAGCGAGATCGTGGCGACGCTGAACCTCACGAGCGCCGCCCGCTGCGCGACGGCTTGCTGGAGTACTTCCACGGCAGCACGAGCCGCTCGACCAGGATGACGAGGCCGGTCAGCGCCGATCCGACGATCGAGACCACGATGAGTCCCACGTACATCTGCGCCGGCTGGAAGAGCTGCCAGGAATTCCAGATGAGGTAGCCCAATCCCGAGTTCGCCGCGACGAACTCCACCGACACCACCACGACCACCGCCAGGCCTGCTGCCAGCCGGAAGCTGGTGAAGATGGCCGGCAAGGCACCGGGAAGCAGCACGTAGCGGAACTGCTTCAGGCCGATCGCGTTGTAGGCCCGGCCCGCTTCGAGGATGCGGGAGTCGATCTCGATGATGCCCGCGAGCGTGTTGATCTGCACCACGAAGAACACCGCGACGAAGACCACGAAGATCCTCGGCGTCTCGTTGAGCCCGAAGATGAGCAGGAACAGCGGCAGGATCGCGACCTTGGGCACGGCGAAGAGCACGGTGAAAAGCGGCCCGAGCGCGGCGCGAACGGGACGCCACACTCCCATCAGGAGACCCGCGATGACGCCGAACACGGTGGCGAGCGCGAATCCGGCGGCCAGCCGCAGCACCGAGGGCACGAGGTCGTCGAACAGCGCTCCCGACGCCACCATCGAGACGCCGGTGCTGAGGATGGTGGCCGGCGGCGTGAACAATCGCCCGTCGATCCAGCCGAACATCGCCCCGAACTGCCAGAGGGCCAGCAGCACGAGGGGCGTGCCGATGGAGAGCGCGAGATCGCGCCAGCGGCGGGAGCGCTCCCGGTTGTGCTCGCGAGCGACCGCCGCACCGAGCGCTTCCGGAGAGGCCTGGGTCTGCTCGATGACGGTCATGAGAACCTCATCGAGGCGCGCACCTCGTCGCGGAGCGACTCCCAGATCGACTGCCGCATCTCGGCGAATTGCACCGTGCCCTCGATCGACACGTCGCGCGGCCGGCCGAACGGCACGTCGATGACCTCCTTGATGCGGCCCGGACGGGCGGACATCACGATGATCCGGTCGCCGAGGAGGAGTGCCTCCTCGATCGAATGGGTCACGAGTACGACCGTCTTCCGCTCCACTTCCCAGAGCCGCACGAGCTGCTCCTGCATGAGCATCCGCGTCTGCGCGTCGAGCGCGCCCAGCGGCTCGTCCATCAGGAGCGCCGGCGAGCCCGTCGCGAAGGCCCGGGCGATCGCGATGCGCTGACGCATCCCGCCCGAGAGCTGGTGCGGGTAGGCGTGCTCGAAACCGGAGAGCCCCACCTCCGAGATCCAGCGGCTCGCGGTCTCCTCGCGCTCGCGCTTGCCCACCCCGGCCATCCGTTGCCCGAACGCCACGTTCTCGATCACGTCGAACCACGGGAACACGCCGTGCTCCTGGAACACGAAGGCCGACTGCGGCACGCGGGATTCGGGGAGACGGATGTCGACCGATCCGTAGGTCGCCGTCTCAAGGCCGCCGAGGATGCGCAGCAGGGTCGACTTGCCGCAGCCGGAGGGCCCGACGATGCAGGTGAAGGACCCTTCATCGAAGTCGAAGGACACGTCACGAAGCGCATCGACTTGGCCGTTGCGGCCCGAGAAGATCTTCGACACCTCCCGCACGGAATACGAATACGGCGTGTTCGACGGGCGGGCCGGAGCGCCGGGCCCGTCGTCGATCAGAGCGGATGTCTTCATTGACTCATTCCTCCATCAGGGCGTCCACGAACTCCGACTGTCGCCGATGGGCATGGCCGACTCCACGGCCGATTCCGCTGAACGAAAGAGCACGGAGATCGTGGGCGCTGCTAGTGGAGACCAGTCTCGTTAGTTCCGCCGTATGAACCAGGAATCATGTCGAAAACGGCCACAGATGCGCGCGCGCTGCAGGATTCCGGCACACTATCCGTCGGCGGAGCGGTGCGGCATCCAGGCGATGACGTCCGTCGTCAGGCCGTCGTCATCGAGCACGTGCATCATCCGCTTCACCGGCTTGAGCTTCACGCTGCGGTCGACGACGCGCGCGCTCGGGAACTTCTCCTGCACGATCGACTCGATGTTCTGCAGCTGGGCGAAGTCCCGGAACCAGAAGGAGCAGAAAAGGTTGGCCGGCCCGGCGACGATCGACACCGTCCAGCGCGCCTCCGGGAACGTGGAGACCGTGCTCGCGGCGGCGTGCAGATCCTGGGCGTCGAACGCGAACCAGACGTTCGCGGCATAGGGCAGACCCACCAGGTGCGGAGCGGCCTCCGCTCGGAGCACGAGCGCACCGGAACTGACCAGTGAATTGATGCGGCGCCGCACGAGCGTCTCGCTGACGCCGAGCCGATCGGCGAGCGTCTTCGCCGGAGTCCTGGCGTCGTGGATGAGGTGCTCGATCATCGGCGCGTCGATCTCGTGGAACTGCCGGGAGTACGACCGGCTGTCGGCCGACTTCACGTTGAGGGAGCGCTCTGCGTTCGCGGTCAACGCGCCGGCCCGGAAGTTGCTGCCTTGCACGTAGACCGTGTCGACGAGTTGTGTCTGAACGGACAGCAAGCCGGGAATGCCGGAGATCTCGGTCGAGAGGAAGCGGCTCAGAGCCGCCATGTCCTGCAGCACGACCGTGCACCGGACGTCGTGCTGGCCGACGAGCGTCTCGATGGTGACGACCGCCGGAATCGGTGCGAGCGCTCGCGCCACGTCGAGCGCTGTGCCGGCGACGCAACGGGCGGTGAGCAAGACCGTGACCTGGCCCGGCCAGTTGCCGGTGGAGACGGTTGTCCACGCGTGACGCTGTTCGACGATGCGATTCCATCGTCGTCGGGCGGTGACCCCGTCCACGCCGATCGCCTTGCCGATCACCTCCCACGGGGCGCGCACGTTGAGGCGGAGCGCCTCGAGCAGCGCGATGTTCAACTCGTCGAACTGGACGAAACTCTTCATGCCGCGAACCTCCATGGCCGATTTCGACACAATACGCCGATTTCGCGCGGGCATTATGAAGACTTTCGCCAGAACTGCTGACAGGGCAGACCTGCCGAAAGGATGGCCAATGACGGATCCGACTGTCGCTCCGGAATCCACAAGCACGCTCGGGCTCTCCGCCGTCGAGGTGCTGACCACGACCCGCGCGGTGCGCAAGCGACTCGATCTCACGCGGCCCGTGCCGCGCGAGGTCATCGACGAGTGCGTGACGATCGCACTGCAGGCGCCGAGCGGCCGCAATCGGCAGCACTGGGACTTCATCTTCATCGACGACCCGGAACTCAAGAGACGGGTCGCCGACATCTGGCTGCGAGGCCTCGCCGCGCCGGCACCGCAGAGCGGACCGGCCGAGAGCCGCGACGACCCACAAGGGTCGGGCTGGCGGCGCGTGGCCGAGAGCCTGGACCACCTCGCGGAGCACCTGCACGAGGTGCCGGTGCTCCTCATCCCCTGCCTCCGGGTCACGTCCCGGAGCGACCTGGACACCATCCGCGGACAGGCCGGCGGGTGGGGGTCGGTGGTGCCGGCGTTCTGGAGCTTCATGCTGGCGGCACGCGAGCACGGTATCGGAACCGCATGGACCACCTGTCATCTCAGTTACGAACGCGAGATGGCCGACTTGCTGGGCATCCCGTTCGACACGGTCGTGCAGGCCGGGCTCTCCCCGGTCGCCTACACGATCGGCACCGCCTTCAAGCCCGGGCCGCGCGCCGACCAGGAGCTCTTCACGCACTGGGATCGCTGGTGAAGCCGGGCGATGTCGCGCTCGTGACGGGCGCGGCGGGCGGACTGGGAACGGCGATCGCCGAGACCCTGGCCGAGCGCGGATGGTCGCTCGTTCTGACCGGGCTGCCGACCGATCCGTGCGAGCAACTCGCTGCCGATCTGCGGGAACGGCACCCGGACATCGATGCCGTCGCGATCTCCGGCGACCTCACGGAGCCCGACCAGATCTCTGCGCTCGTCGCTGCAGCCGTCGAATGGAAAGGCGCGCTGACCGGCCTCGTCAACAACGCCGGGCGGCCGAGTCGTTCGACGCTCGCGTCCGTCACCCCCGGCGAATGGGATGCCGCGCTGGCCGTGAACCTCAAGGCGCCCGTGCTCCTCATCCAGGCGTTCGCCGCCCATTACCGCGACGACCAGGTGGGCGGGTCGATCGTGAACATCGCCTCGCGCACCTATGCCAGCGGTGGCCCCGTGGCCTACGTCGCGAGCAAGGCGGGACTCGTGGGGGTCACCCGGGCCGCCGCCTTCGAGCTCGGCCCCAAGGGCATCCGGGTGAACGCCGTCGCACCGAGCATGGTCGAGACAGGGTTCGTAGCGGGGTCACGGACGCCGGAGGAGATGGCCGCCTACCGAGCGCGGCAGTCCGGGCTCTCCGCACTGAAACGCTCGCTCACCGTGCGGGAGATCGCGACAAGCGTCGCCTATCTGGCCGGCGACGATTCGTCGTTCGTGACCGGCGAGGTGCTCCATGTCGCGGGTGGACTCCAGCTCCCTCCGATGCCCTGATTGTCCTGATGGAACCCCCGCCACACCTGAAATACCCGCCCACACCTCAACGAAGAGAGAAGCGACAATGAAATCACGATCCCTGGCCGGCGTCCTCGGTGGCGCCGCAGCCCTGATCCTGCTCGCCGGATGCGCCGCCTCCGGCGCCGCGGATTCCTCCGCCGCCCCGAACGGCAGCGGCGAGCTCCAGACCGTCAACGTCGGCACCGTGCCCCTCGCGCTGTTCGCACCGTTGTTCGTGGCGGACGCGAAAGGATATTTCGCCGACGAGGGCATCGACCTGAACATCCAGACCGTCACCTCGGGCCAGGATGCCATCCCCCTCGCCGCGAACGGTCAGCTCGACGTGCTGATCGCCGGCTTCTCCGCCGGCATGTTCAACGCCGTGAGCGCAGGGCTCGACGTGCAGGTCGTGGGGTCGATGAACATCGGCGACGGCGTCGAGGACAACCCTCCGGCGGCGATCGTCGCCAGCACCGCGGTGGACGACCCGATCACCGACATCGCCGGCCTGAAAGGACGCAAGGTGGCCATCGCCGGCGGCCTCGGCGGTTCAGGGGCGTACTTCACCGGCGAGATCCTCGCCCGGGAAGGACTGACGATCAACGACATCACCGTCGAGAACATCGGCAACGCCGACATGCCCTCGGCCCTGGCGAGCGGTGCCGTCGACGCGGCGATGACCTCCGCTCCCTTCAACACGAACGCGGTGGCGGACGGCAGCGCGACGACGATCGCCGTGCCGGGCGACGGCACGAGCGGAACGGGCGTGATCTACGGCGGCCGGTTCGCGGCATCCGACCTGGCGCAGCCCTTCTTCGACGCACTCGCCCGGGGCGCGGCCGACCTTCAGAACGGCGCCGTCTACGACGACGACAACCTCGAGATCGTGGCGAAGGCGACCTCGCAGGACGTCGAGACCCTGCGTGACACTCCCCTGTTCGTCTGGTTGCCGAACCTCGCCCCGCAGCCCGCGGCGCTCACCCAGATGGAGCAGATCTGGCGCGACGCCGGGGCGATCACGTACGACGAGCCGCTCGACCAGTCGACGTTCGTGAACGAGACGTTCTCCGAGAACGCGAGCTGAGCGGTGGTGCCACCCTCCGTCGAGCCCCTGCCACTCCGGCTCGGTTACAAGGCGTCGGCGGAGCAGTTCACGCCGTCCGACCTGATCGAGTTCGGCGTGCTCGCCGAGCAGGCGGGCCTGGATTCCGTCTTCATCTCCGACCATCTGCAGCCGTGGCGCCACACCGGCGGACACGCGCCGGCCGCCATCCCGTGGCTCGGCGCGCTCGGCGCCCGCACCGGGCGGATCGTGCTGGGCACCTCGGTGCTCACCCCCACGATGCGCTACCACCCCGCGGTGATCGCGCAGGCGTTCGGCACACTCGGCGCCCTGTATCCAGGCCGGGTCGTGCTCGGCGTCGGAACCGGCGAGTCCCTCAACGAAGTCGCCCTGGGCATCGCGTGGCCGGATCAGAAGGAGCGATTCGCGCGCCTGAAGGAGGCGGTGCTCCTGATCGAGCGACTGTGGTCCGAGGACCGCGTGACGCATGACGGGGCGTACTACCGAACCGAGAACGTCACGATCTATGATCGCCCGGATCGCCCCGTGCCGATCTACATCGGAGGGGCGGGGCCCGCGGCCACTCGGCTCGCCGGACGGATCGGGCAGGGGTTCATCACCACCTCCGGTAAACCGGACGAGCTCTACCGGGACATCCTGATGCCCGCGTTCGCCGAGGGACTCGGCAAGCGCGAGACACATTCCCCGGTCGACACGATGCTCGAGGTGAAGCTCTCCTTCGACACCGACCGAGAGCGGGCGAGGAGCGACACGCGGTTCTGGGGTGCTCTGGCGCTGACGCCCGAAGAGAAGACCGGCATCGAGGATCCGGCCGAGATGGAGCGCCGAGCCGACGCCCTCCCGATCGACCGGGTCGCACGACGGTGGATCGTCACGGACGACCCGGCCGAGGTCGTCGATGCGGTGCGCCCGTACGTCGACCTCGGTTTCCGGCACCTCGTCTTCCACGCGCCGGGCGACGACCAGCGACGCTTCCTAGAACTCTTCGGAGCGCACGTCGCGCCACGCCTGCGCACCGCGTTCCGCGTCGAGTTCAGTCCATCTACGACAACATCCCCGGCACCGACAAGAACCCGCTCCATGCGCTGAGAAGGCGCGCGCCAGGGAGCAAGGTCCAGAGTTCGAGCTACTCCGCGCGCTCGGAGATGAACGTCCTCACGGTCGCTCGCTCCTGGAACATGGTCCACAGCCGCTCCGCGATGTCTGCCGGGTCGATGGCGTTCGGCCCGGCGTAGGGAGATCCCTTCACCGATCCCGTGATGACGATCTCGCCGACGTAGATCCGATCGTCGCGAAGCCGCTCTGCCAGAAGTCCCACGAGCTTGGACTTCGCGGCGGCCTCCAGAGCCACGCCGTCGCCGCCGAACGACACCGCAAAGCGGTCGATGGCCTCGTCGGAAAGGCCGAATCCGCCATTGACGACGAGCACGGCGCTGTCCGACGATGAACGCAGATCATCGAGGGTCGCCTGCACGAGAGCGGCCAGTCCGGTCACCCCGATCGCGAACACCCGCTCGATCTGGGTTGGAGAGTCGGTCAGGACGTCGGCCACTTCGAGGGGCTGGTACGCGGTGAAAGCGAGTGCCGTGACGGGGCCCAGCTGGAGGCGTACAGCGGCGGCAGTCGCACGGACGGAGTCGGGGTCGGAAAGGTCACCGACGAAGGCATGTGCTTCTATGTCGTCGGTTGCAAGGTGATCGACGCCGGCGCGCAGTCGCTCTTCGTTGCGCCCCACCAGCGCGATGCTCCAACCTCGCGCACCGAACGATGTCGCGATGGCGTGTGAGTTGCCAGGGCCATATCCGGCCAGAAGAAGAAGAGGCATGGTGTAGTGCTCCCATCGGGTTGATGATTCAGGATTCACGGCGAACGAACCGGATACGGAATATCCGCATCCGGATACGCTAGCATGGGCACATGTCGTCCGATCCCGCCAATCCCATCCGCCGGTCACGAGCCGACGCCGAACGAAATCGGCGCCGCATCCTCGATGCCGCATCCCGCGTGTTCGCCGAGTACGGCCCCCGTGCGACGCTCAACGACGTCGCGCGCGCCGGCTCCGTCGGAGTGGGCACGGTCTACCGCAAGTACGTCGACAAGGAAGAACTGCTCGACGCGCTCTTCGACGACAAGATCGGCTCGATCCTTCAGGTCGTCCGCGACGCCGCTGCCATCGAGGATGCAGGTGAGGCATTCCGCGCGTACCTGCGCGGCATCATCGAGTTGCACGCTTGCGACCGGAGTCTCGCTACCGTGCTCTTCGGCCCCGGACGGTACGAACGTCTCGCCGGCGAGAATTTCGCGGAGCTCGCGTCGACCGCAGACTCACTGATCGCGGCGGCTGTCGCGGCCGGGGAACTGCACGAAGGGTTCACACGTCAGGACACCGTTGTGCTCGCGGTGATGGTGGCCACCGTCGCCGGCGCCACGCGGGATGCCGATACATCGGTGTGGCGTCGGTACAGCGAAATCGTGGTGCACGGAACACGCGCGACAGCAGGCTCGGTAGCGGTGTCCCATCCCCCGCTCTCGTTCGCCGAGACCGCCCACGCATTGGGAGGGATGCTGTGAAGGCTCTGGAGCAGGTCTCTTCGAGACTGTATGCCACACCGACGGCACCGTTACCCTTCCTCGCGGGCGTAGTCGTACGTTCATTCCTGCTCGAGCGCGACTCGGGAAACCTGCTCGTGTACAACTCTCCCGGTATCGATGCCGCCGCCGACGACATCGTGAAGGTGGGCGAGCCAACCCGCCTCCTGGTCAACCATTGGCATGAGGCGACATACCCCGCACCGCGCCTGCAGGTGCCGGCGTGGGTGCACATCGCGGACAAGGGCCGCACGGAGGAGACCCTTCCCATCGCCGGAACCTTCGGTGTGCGCGAGCGTATCGACGACGATCTGGAGATCATCCCAACCCCCGGCCACACTGCCGGCACCACGACGTTCCTCTGGAACAGCGGGGAAGACCGTATCCTGTTCGTCGGTGACTCGATCTGGCGCCACAGCGGGCGCTGGCAGGTGGTTCTGTTGGGTGAGAGCCGACGCGCGGCATACCTCGCCTCGCTGCGTCTGCTTCTCGAGCTCGACTTCACCCTCCTGGTCCCCTGGGGCGCGGATGCCGGTGATCCGGCAGTCTTCCCCATCACCGGCGATGAGGCTCAGCACGAGTTCGAGGAACTCATTCGTCGCGTTGAATCAGGTGCGAACCAGTGAAGTCCAGCCCGTCCTCCTCCTGCAGACGTCGAGTTCGACCGAGTGCTCGCATCCCGGCTTTGGCTGCAGGGATCCCACAATAAATGGCGGCGTGTCTCACGATCTCCGCGATCTCGCGCCGTGTCAGGCCGTTTCGAAGTGCGCCGGCGATATGTCCTTCAAGTTCGAGCTCATTGCCGTTGGCAACGAGGGCCATCACCGTGATGGCGCTGCGCGTGCGCACGTCCAGCTCGGCTCGCGCCCACGTCGCTCCCCAACCGAGCTGGGTCACGAAATCGTCGAACTCGACGTCTTCTTCCGAGCTGGCGCGACTCCGCGTCTCGGCGACGTACGCCTCACCCATGACGCGACGCCGTGCCTCATCACCTCGTAGCCAGAGGTCATTTGCCATCCGAGTCACTCCTTCCTTGGTTGTCTGTGAGAAACGATCGGCCATTCGTCCTGTACGGATGATGATTTCTGGCGCGAGTAAATATGCCGCAAATGCCCCCACTCACGATTTCGCCCGCGTTTCGCCCCGAATTGCTAGCGTCTCATCGGTCCGGAGTGGAACCCTGAACGACGAAGTTGAGGAGCAAGAATGTCAGAGCGTGTCGGAAAGCGAGTAGCGATCATCGGGGCCGGGCCGGGTGGCCTGACGGCCGCTTTGGGCTTTCACCTGTTGGGATTCGACGTGTCCGTCTTCGAGCGAGGTGACGAAGTCCGGTCATTCGGTGGGGGCATCGCGCTGTGGCCGCCGGCCATCAAAGCCCTCCAGCTGTTGGGTGTCGAGGTCGAGGCACTCGGCGCTGAATCCGACCCGCGTTTCGTTCGTCCGGATGGTCGGCTGATCGCGGCGTACCCGACCGAAGCCGCCTCCGAGATCGACGTGCCGCTGTGGCTCGGAGCGATGCGAACGACCATCTACACGGAACTGCTGTCACGACTGCCCTCGGACGTCATCAAGACCGGCAAACGGTGTGTGGCTGTCCGACAGGACGACACCGCCGCTTACGCCGAATTCGCCGATGGGACGGAGCACGAAGCCGACCTCGTGCTCGGCGCCGACGGCCTCAACTCGGTCGTGCGCACCTACTTCGAGGGCGATTCGCCGGTGCGGGACAACAACCTCGTGCTCTGGCTGGGTCACACCTTCGCACCCTTACCCGATCGCGACGAGACTCGGATGATCCTCGACCCGCGCGGTTATCAGTGCAGCTTCACCCCCATGTCCTATCAAGGCCGCGAAGGCTTCCACTGGTGGGTGATGGAAGCGAACGACGCCTCCGCACCCCTGCCACAGGGCGAGAAGATGATGGAGCACATCCTGTCGATTGCGGGAGATATGCCCGAACCTCTCCCTGCACTCATCAGGAGCACTCCGATCGACAAGACCCTGTCCTGGATCATCCGTGACCGTGATGCGCTGCCGACCTGGGTCGACCGCCGTATCGCCGTGTTGGGTGATGCAGCGCATCCCACGAACCCGTACGCCGGCTACGGAGCGGGAATGGCGATCGTCGACGGCTTCTATCTCGCCTGTGCTCTCGCAGACGTCGACCTCACGGACACCGCGCGCGTCAGTGCCGTGCTGGAGAAGTACCAGCACGACCGGAAACCGGAGACGGACGCGGTGGTCGCGTTCGCCTACATGATGGGCCAGCTCATGCACCACGCCACGCCCGAGCAGGCGGCCCAACGCGACGGCATGCTCGACAACAGCCCATTCCTCGCCGACACCCTGGCCGAACAATATGGCGAACCGCTCACCGCCGCTTTCAGGATGGTCACGGAGATGGGAGCCCGCATGCCGCAATCGGCATGACGACTCGGGGAATCATGAGCACCACACTGATGAAGGAGAGCGCACTGGTGAACGAACCGACCGACCGATCGCAGGTTGTCGAGACTGGAATGGACCCGGAGGCACTCGACCGAGTGGTCACCTCCGTCGAATCCGACATCGACTCGTCGCTGCACCACGGAGCGGTTGTTCTGGTGGCCAGGCGCGGCCAGGTCGTCCTGCGCCGAGGGATCGGCCTCTCCGATCTCGAAGCCGGCCGAGCGGCGGAGCCTGACGACATCTTTCTCCTCATGTCGACGGCGAAGTCCTTCACCGCCGCATTGGTCCTGCGCTTGATCGATCGTGCCGAGCTGTCGTTCGACACGCGGGTGTCGGACATCATCCCCGAATTCGGGGTGAGAGGAAAAGAACGCGTCACCGTGCGCCAGCTCCTCACGCACACGGGAGGAACCTGGGCGGGCTTCGTGCCGCCGCCGCCCGTTCCCTGGGGCCCCTTATGGGGTGACATGGATGCCATGACCGCGGCTGTCAGTGCCCAGCAGATCGCGCATCGCCCCGGTGCGCACGTGATCTACAACCCCTTCGCGAGCTACAACATCCTGGGCGAGATCGTCCGCCGGCTTGATTCGGCCAAGAGATCGTTCCGCGACATCGCCAAGCAAGAGCTGTTCGACCCGCTCGGAATGAACGACACGTCGTTCGGTTTGCGACGGGATGCTCCACGCCGGGTTCCTCTCCGCATGGCCGAGACGACCCCGGGCGCCGCCGAGGTGAACGTCATGGAATCACTGAACGACCTGGTGGACGAGAACTTCGAACTGCCTGCCGGAATGGCGTTCGGAACGGCTGACGACCTGTTCACCTTCGCCGAGACGATCCGCAACAAGGGCGTCTCCGGAGGACACCGCCTGCTCTCGCAAGCGATGGTCTCCTACGCCTATCAGAACCACACCGGCGACATGACGAACGAGTTCTGGGATTTCAACAAAGAAGCGCGTGGGATTGCCGAGTTCCCCGCGAACTTCTCGGTCGGCGGCGGTTACGTGCGCGGCATCGGTCACTTCATGACGCCCCTCGGCCAACTCGCGTCACCCTCCGCGTTCGGTTCGGTCGGCTCCGGGTCGACCATGTGGATGGTCGACCCGGAGCGGGAACTGACCTTCGTCTTCCTCTCCTCGGGGCTGCTCGAAGGACTGCACCACTTCCAGAGACTGCAGCGGGTGTCCGATCTCGTCATCGCGTCGGTTGTCGATTGAGACGCGACCACTCTCCACAGTCCTCCGGCGACAAGAAAGGCAGGAACAGTGACCGATCTCGATGAACTGCGCAGACGCATCGACCACCTCTACGACCGCGCTCACATCAGCGACACGATCAATCGCTTCTTCCTCGCGCTCGATGAGAAGGACTGGGATGCCATACCTCCGTTACTCGCCGACGAGTTCCTGTTGACCGCAGCAACCGTTGCCGGTGAGCCCAAGCGCCTTCCGATCCCGGAATTCATGCAGAGCCTGGTCGCTCGGAACGGAGGCTTCGCCGGCACGACGCATCTCAATCCCGACCACATCATCACCATCGACGGCGACTCCGCCCACGTCAAGGCGCACATGCTGTGCCCACACTGGTCGGACGACACGGATGCCGGTCTCTTCGTGTCGTACGGCCGCTACGACATCGATCTCCTCCGGTCCGGTGATGGCTGGGAGATGACGGATCTGATCATCCGCATCGACGGTTCGCGCGGGGATGCTGCTTCGGTGTACTCGGCGGCGGCGATGAGACTGGCATCCGACCCCACAGCGGCGCAGCGGATCGAGTAGCACGACAGACCATGACAACGGATACCTTCCTCCTCACCGGCGGCCGAATCCTGTCGATGGACCCGGCGATCGGGGAGCTCGATGGTGACGTTCTGGTCGAGAACGGCACAATCACGGCGGTCGGCCCGAAGCTGCGGGCTCCCGGCGTGCGGATCGTCGACGCCGCATCCTCCTGGGTGCTGCCCGGCTTCATCGACACGCACCGACACTGCTGGCAAGGCGTGGTCAGGTTCGCCGGCGTCGGGTGGGACGTGGCCACGTATATGGAGCGCGCGCACGGTAAGGTCGCACCGGCGATCTCACCAGAGGATGCCTACCTCGGCAACAAGCTCTCCGCGTTCGCGTGCCTCGACGCCGGCATAACGACCGTGTGCGACGAGTCACACGTGCAGCACTCGACCGACCACACCGAAGCGCTCATCCGCGCTCTCTCGGAATCGGGGATTCGCGCTCGGTTCGGATTCGGCTGGTCAGCAGGCCCGAAGAACCTGCTCGGAAGCACCGACCCCCATCCGGCGCATGTGGATGATGTCCGCACTCGCATCCTGCATGACGACTCCCGCCTCGTGACCATGTACGCGATGCTCCGCGGACCGGTGCTCTCGAGCTTGGAGACCTGCATTGCCGACATTGCACGAGCGCGAGCCCTGGGGCTGCGGATGTCGTTTCACGTCGGGCATCCGAACTCTCAGGGCATGAGCGAGATCAGCCTGCTGCACGACGCAGGCGTGATGGGACCCGACATGCATTTCATTCATGGTGGGGAATGCTCCGACGACGAACTCCGAATGATGGCTCAGGCGGGCGTCGGCCTGAGCGTCTCCCCCACCGTGGAGAGCTGGATGGCCGGTCTGGGGGCTCCGGCAACCACCCGCGCGCTCAACGCAGGCGTGCAGGTCAGCTTCAGCGCCGATACCGAACTCGCGGCCAGTGGCGACATGTTCTCCATCATGCGCGCCGCGTTCACGGCCGACCAACTTCGACGGACGTCTGATCCGTCCTATCGCGACAACCATCGACAGCTGACCCCCGCGCAGTTGCTCGAATTCGCCACGATCGGAGGAGCACGGGTCTGCGGAATCGCAGATCGTGTCGGCTCGCTGACCCCCGGCAAGCAGGCAGATGTCATTCTGATCGATCGCGAGGCTCCGAACATCGTCAGCTCCGCGGACAGTGCCACGGCAATCGTCACTGCGGCCCACGCGGGCAATGTGAAGGCTGTCTTCGTTGACGGCCGTGAACGCAAAGCCGCCGGCGCACTCACAGAGTTCCGCGAGTACGCACGACTCCGACCGGCTTTGCGCGCGGCTGCCGACCGACTACGCGATCTGCACAACCGATGAACACGACGCCTCGCGCTCGAGCCTTTGCAGCGTGATTTCGCGTCGGTTTCGATCCGGCGGCGAGTATTGGTCTCGGGCCGGACGCCCCGCGCGTCGCGAATGGTTAGGTACCTCGACGTGGGCGGCCGGCCCTTTCAGCTGCTCAGTCAAGAAAGCGAAGGGATGTGGCGGTCCCGTCCTCGCGTCGTGTGCGAGCATTCGGAGTCCATCCGTCCGACTCGGGTTGGCCGACTCGATTTCGCAGAGCTCCCAGGCCCTCGACGATGAGTTCGATCTCATCGCCTGGCTCGAGACGCCGGTCGAGCTCGATGGTCGATCCGCCGTTGCACGTCCCTGAGCCGAGCAGCGCGCCGGGAGCGAGGGTCTCGCCCTGAGACGCCCATGCGACGATCTCGGCGACCGACCACACCATCTGGTCGCTGGTGGTGTCACACAGCAGTTCGCCGTTCACCTTCGCCCGCATGCGAAGCGCCGGGGGAAGCTCATCGAGTGTCGTGACGACCGGACCGGTCACGCAGGCGAAATGCTTGCCCTTCGATGGGCCCAGGCCCCCGGTCATCTCTCGACCCTGGATGTCCCGAGCGCTGACATCGTTGAGGATGGTCAGGCCGAGCACGTGATCCAGAGCTTCTTTGGGCTGCAGATTGCGGCCGGAGCGCCCAACCACGATCCCGAGCTCCAGTTCGTAGTCGAGACGCTGGGTGTAGTTGGGCCAGGGAATTACGTCGTCCGGCCCGATGAACGAGAGAGGATCGCCGGCATAGTTCACGGGCAATTCGTACATCACCTCCGGAACGGGCTTGCCCTGCCAGCGGTAACCGAACGAGAAGTGTTCTTCGAACACCATGTAGTCGCGATAGCTGGCGGGGTCGAGCGCATTCGCGAAGCGGCCGGGTGAGATGAGCGAGACTTCTGCGGCTTCTTCTACGACTTGGGCAACGAGGTCGGTGAATCGTGAGCCTCCGGCAAGGCATCCTGACAAGCTTCCAGGTGCTGTCGTAGACGCGAAGCGGCGGGCCCCGTCATCGGTCGCTCCTCGCGTCCGCTCCAGGTGAGCGATACCCCTCCGCAGATCGAGCCAGGTGGTGCCTCCGTCGGTGCTGACGATGACCCGCGTGGTGATTCCGTCCGGCGTCACCACGCGCTGACGCGCGTACCTCATCAGCCGAGTCTCACGTCAGCCGGCAGGGCATCCTGAGGAACAGGCCAGTGCGCTTGAAGCAGCTCGACGCGGACGCCGTCCGGGTCTCGGACGAACGCGATCCGCTCGAGGTCGGTGCGGCCGCCCGGATGGGCGGGCGGAGCTTCCGGTGTGACACCCAACTCCGCGAGTGCACTCAGGGTTGCGTCGATGTCGTCGACTTCGACACCGATGTGACCCGAGCCCGGCGATCGATCGTAGGCGGGGTCAGTGGTGTCGTTGAGCACCAGCTCGAGCACTGCGGTGCCGTCTGATTGGCCGACGAAGAGCAGGGTGTATCCGGGGCCGAGCGAAAGGGTGCCGACGTGATCCAGGCCGATCGCGCGGTAAAAGGCCAGAGAAGCCGCGGCATCCGAGATGCGTAGGTTCGAATGATGGAAACGAGTCATGATTCGTCTCCGCCCGTCTTCTTGAGTTTCTCGATGTCGTAGTCGGCCTCGTCCGCCATGCCCCAGTAGCCGTGCACGCCCCAGCTCTCGTGGGCCATGCCGTTCGGGAGCTCGTCGACGAGGAGTTTGCGCCATGGCTGGACGAGCAGCGCGCGTGTCATCCGCTGGGTGGAACGGGCGCGAGGCTTGAAGACGGTACGGGCGATCTCCCAGGCACGCTCCAGCACGGTGCCATCCGGAACGACTTCGCTGATCATGCCGAGATCGAGCATTTCCCGGGCGCTCATCTTCTGGCCCGTGAGGAGGAAGTACTTTGCTCGGTTGACGCCCATCAGTTCGCGGAAGATGGTCTGGACGCCGTCACCCGGCACGATGCCCATGCCCGTGTAGTGCCCGTCGGCCATCACCGTGCTCTCCGTGGCGATCACGATGTCGTTCAGCAGCGCCAGTTCCTGGTGGATGAAGAACGGGCCGTTGATCGCCCCGATCACCGGGATCTCGAGGTCGAGCAGACTGAAGGGTTCATGCACCTGGTCGAAGTACCAGTAGTCGTAGGCGCGGTCGAAGGTCATCTTCTCGCGGAAGCCTGTTCGCTCCCAACCGATCGGGTCCATCGAATCCAGGAAGGAGTCGCCCGTGCCGGACAGGATCAGGATTTCGTTCTCCGGATCGAAATGCACGTCCTGCATCGCGGGGATGAATGCACGGTGCAGTTCGAGGCTCCACTTCGCGGGGCCGCCGTCGAGGTGCATCCGCATCTCGAGGATGCCGTCTTCACGGGTGAAAGTGAAGTAATCGGCCCACTTCTCCTGGTAGTCCTCGAGGTGCGTGCGGTACATCTTGTCCCGGGGATAGGGGGTCACCATGGTTGCTCCTTCTCGCGTGCCGTCAGTGAGTCGAACGCCACCCTGTCAAACCATCCGAAATCCCGTCGAAATCGCTTCTGGTGCTCCCACTCGTAGGGCCCACGAGCACGCAGAGGTCGACAAATCCGCGAGACGTACCGGCGGGTGATTTCGTCGATATTTACACGAGGCGCGCGACGCCGCGGAACAATGGATGCCACGGCTTTCGCATTCACCGACGAAGAGGCGGCCACGCACCATGACGAACGAGGACCCACCCCACATGAGCCTCGTGCGTGCCAAATTCGAGCTTCCGCGGCAAAGCGCATCGCACAGCCCACGACCGCGCGTCACCGAACTCATCACTCGCTGTCTCGAAACTGCGCGCATTGTGGAGATCACCGCGACAGCCGGCTCGGGCAAGACGACAGCGGTCGTCGACGCCGTTTCCTGCAGCGGTCGCCGCGTGTCATGGTTGACCGTCGATGAGTCGGATGTTTCTGCCGGCCGCTTTCTCAGCTATCTCGAGGCGTCGCTGCTCGTCGTCGATCCGTCGATCGGTCGAATTGCAACCCGCGCCCTCGGCGAGGGAATCGCGCACCCCGAGGCGGCTGGGCTTCTCGCCGAAGCGGTGGGAGACAGAAATCTCGTCGTGGTCATCGACGACGTCGAGCGGATTTCGGCATCGATCTCCACGATGGAGTCGCTCAGCACCTTCGCGCGCTATCTGCCTCAGACAGCACGATGTGTCCTCATCTCCCGCAGGGAGGTCCAGACCCGGCTCGCCCGCCAGGAGCTGGCCGGCGAGGTCGCTCGTCTCGGCGAAAGTGATCTCGCACTGACAGTCGACGAGGCACAAGACCTGTTGGCGCGTCTGGATCGGGCCGACGTCGACGCGGAGAGCGCTGTCGAGTCGACGGCAGGCTGGATGACGGGTGTGCTCTTCGATTCCTGGCGGTCAGCGCGCCATGTGCATGGGACCGGCGGAGAAGTGGATCCCCTCCGCACCTACCTGTCTTCGGAGATCATGGATTCCCTCCCGGAGTTCGCGCAAGCATTCCTCATTCGCACGTCGGTTCTCGACGGGGTGACCCCGGCTCGCGCCGAGGCCCTCGGATTCGACGAGCCGTCCGCGACGCTCGCCCTGTTGCGTGAGCGACACCTGCCTGTTGCCTTTCCCGACCCACAACTGATGCGGTGCCATCCCCGCCTCCGTGAGTACCTCCTCAGTCGGCTGGAAGCTCTCGAACCCTCGACGGTGAGGTCGATACACCTCGCACACGCCGACCTTCTGATCGACGAGGGTCGCGAGGAGGAAGCTGTCGACGAGTATCTCCGAGCGGGAGACACAGCCCAGGCTGAAGACGCCGCAATCGCGGTGCTTCCGGGCGTGGTTCGGCGGCTCGATGTCGATCTGGCATCTCGTTGGCTGGCCTCGTTCCGACGGTGGCGCGTCGAATCATCCATCGTGATGACCGAAGCGGAACTGTTGGTCGCACTCGAGCGCGAACAATACGGACGTGGCGCGGTCTGTGCAGACAGGCTCCTGGAACTGGCGCAAGTCGATCGGCACCGCCGGATCGATCCGACCTTGTCCGGAGCCATGGCCTGGTGCTACTTCCTCACCGGCCGCGTCGACGACGCGCTCAACCTGCTCGACGAGGCCAGCCCGGGGCCTGAGACCGAGGTGGTCCGATTCGCGATCAGTGTCGAACTGATTGACAGCCCCGTGCACTACGCGGATCGCCCCGCCGACACGGGATCGGAAACCGACGGGATGCTCGCCCGAATCGATCTCGCCCACGGCCGCTTCGAGCGTGTTCTGAGCGCACCCGATACACGACTCGATGCCGTGCGAGGAGCTCGTCTGGGCGCTCTCGTCGGCCTCGGTCGTCTCGAGGAGGCACTCACTCACCTCGAGACAGAGGGAACGAGCCCGGGCTGGACCCACGTTCGGATGCGAGCTGAACTTCGGGCCGAGCTCGGCCGCTCGAAGGACGCCTGGGCTGAACTCATCGCCGGCCGCGACATGCTGGCTGAAGCCGACTCCACGCTCTACCGCATGTTCGCGTCACTCACGGAAGCGATGCTTGCCCTGCGGTTCAGTCGAGACACCGCTCATGCGTCAGCTGTACTGGCCGCAGTCGAGCGTGAACCGACCGCCACCCGACGCGTGCGTGTGCTCGAGCAACTCTCCCTCTGGCGAGGCTTGATAGCGCTGATCGACGGGGACGACGCAATCGCGGTCGGCCATCTCCGCGAAGCCGTGAATTTGATGACGACCTGGGATCGGCTCCTCTTGCTCCCCCACCGCCGCCGTCTATCTGGCGGAAGCCGAATGGCGCGTGCACGAAGACGACGCCTCCGATGCGGCCGCCGATCTCGCTCTCCAAGCCGCCGACCGTACCGGCTCACGGCATTCACTCATCCGCGCACTCCGTGAGTATCCGGCAGTCCTCTCTCGCAGACTGGACACAGAGCCGGACCCTGACTCCCCCTGGCACGACCTCGGGCGAGCGGTCGTCACCATGACGGACGGGCTGGGCGTCATACCGCGCGTCCACGTCACCGAATTCGGCGACCCCGGGATCGTCATCGACGGCAGACGTCACAAGCTGAAGCTCGTGAAAAGCGTGGAGATCATGGCATTCCTCGCGACACGAGGGGGCAGCGCCCCTCGCGAAGACGTGATCGCCTGCCTGTTCGACAGCAAGAACGACAAGGCCGCAAGTGCCTACTTGCGCATGGCGGTGAACAGGGTGCGAGAGTGCTTTCCCGACCAGAAGAGCCTCGACATCGGCCCCAACACAGTCGACTGGTTCCAGGGAGAGTTGGAGAGCGACTACACGAAGGCCCGAACGATACTCGTTCGGCTCCGGAACGTGCAGGGCCGCCAGCGGCTGGACCTCGCACTGAAGGCGCTCGCTGACGTTCCGGAAGGCGAGTATCTCCCGGGAACACGCTCCGAGTGGGTGTCGGACCAGCGGCGACGGTGGAACGACCTGCTGACCGACATCCGTCACGCCGCCGCAGAGGCAGCCTTTGAGATATCGGATTATGCGACAGCGTCGTCGATGATCAATGAGGTCCTCGATCGGGACCAATTCCGCGAGCGCGCCTGGCGCCTGAAGATGCGCGTCGCAGCTGCCGTCGGCGATGGTGACGGGGTGATCTCCGCATTTCGAGCGTGCAAGTCCGCCCTTGCGACCATCAAGGTGGCCCCCACCGAATCCACGCGCCAACTTCTCCAACGACTTCGCTTCTGACTCACCGCATGGCGGTGCGCGGAGTTCGGTCGAGGAGTCGTGCGGTTTGTTCCGACGGGCGGGTTTCAGTGCGCTGTGCCGAACCACCTGGCGAGCTGCGCGTCGAGGTCCCGCTGGTCCGCGCCGAGCCAGGCCACGTGACCGTCGGGGCGGAGAAGGGCGGCGGGCCCGGGCAGGTCGGGCGCGGTGTCGCTGAGGTGGTCGACGCGATCGGACCAGCCGGCCACCGGGAAGGTGCCGGTCTGATCGAGCAGCAGCCCGCGGCCCTGGTGCAGCTGGGCGTAGAGCGGGCCGTCGGAGAGAGGGATGTCGCGGAGACGCCGCCCCACCAGGTCGGGCGCCGCCGGGTCGCCGAAGTCGTAACGGATGCCGATGCCCGTGACCTTCTCGACCAGGAAACGCGACACGTCGTCGAACCCCAGCAGCTCGGTGAGGAGCCGCCGCACGGCTTGAGGACCGGGCTCTGGCGAGATGAGGAGCGACTGCACCCGGGTGGTGTTCAGCACGTCGGCGGCCACCGGGTGACGCTCGGAGTGATAGCTGTCGAGCAGCCCGTCCGGTGCCCACCCGTTCACTGCTGCGGCGAGTTTCCACCCGAGGTTGAAGGCATCCTGGATGCCGAGGTTCAGCCCTTGCCCACCCAACGGCGGATGCACGTGCGCGGCGTCGCCGGCGAGGAACACCCGCCCGGTGCGGTAGCGCTCCACGAGCCGAGTCGCATCGGTGAACCGCGAGAGGCGGCGCGGCGAGTGCACCCCGAAATCGGTACCCGCGTGGACGCGCAACTGCGTCCGGAACTCCTCCAGGGTCGGCGGCGTGGAGCGATCCTCCGACACGCTCGCTGCGGGCACGACGACCCGGTGCCATCCGTTGCCGGCCGGCCCGATGCCGAAGCCCTTGTGCGTCTTGCGCACCTCCTCCACCACGGCGGCCAGCTCGTCGGGCGGCGTCGTCACCTCGAACTCGCCGAGCAGCCACTCGGTCTGCGCCGGGTCGCCCGGAAAGCCGACGCCGAGCAGCCGACGCACGAGGCTGCGTCCGCCGTCACACCCCACCAGCCAGCGCGCCCGCAGCCGATCCCCGCCCGCCACCTCGACCGTGACGCCGTCGTCGTCCTGGTCGAAGCCGGTCAGCTCCTGCGCGCGACGGATGTCCGCCCGGAGCTCCTCGGCGTGCTCGGTCAGCAGGCGGTCGGTGACCGGCTGCGGGATGCCGAGGAGATACCCGTGCGCGCTGTCGATCGGCGCCGGCGACCCCGACGGCGGCTCGAGGCCGGCGAACCGGCGGGCGCCCTCCGGATACTGCTGCCCGTGCTCGAGGAACCGCTCCAGCAGTCCCCGCTGGTCGAGTATCTCGATGCTGCGCGGTTGCAGCCCCAGCGACCGCACGAGGTCGCTCGGTGCGGCCTCCCTCTCGAGCACCACCACGTCCACGTCGTGCAGCCGGAGCTCGGCGGCCAGCATCATGCCGGTCGGGCCTCCGCCGCTGATGATGACGTCAGGCATGCGAGATGTCGTGGGCCCGCTCGATGATCTCCAGCACCAGGAGCGAGTCACGGGGGTCGACGGGCAGGGGCCCGCCGCTCGTGAGTGCCTCCGCGAGCAGACGGTAGAACTCGGGGTAGGCGCCGGGGGCGACACTCACGGCGCTGGTCGACTCGGGTGAGCGCAGCAGGCCGTCGGGGTGTCCGTGCCCGAATTCCGGGTCGTCCACCGGCAGATCGGCCTTGAGCTGGGCTTCCTGCGGGTCGAGCCCCTCGGTCTCGAACACGGCGTGCGAGCCCACCACGCGGAAACGCGGGCGGTTCCACGGCGACACCGCGCTGAACCACAAGCGGCTGCGCACCCCGTTGTCGTGCCGCAGGGTGACGAAGCTGTCGTCGTCGGTGACGCTGCCGGGTCGCCGCCGGTCGAGTTCGGCATGCACCCCCGTGGCGACGTCGACCGGCCCGAACAACCGGATCGCCTGATCGATCAGGTGCGGCCCGAGATCGAAGAGGATGCCGCCACCCTTCCCCGGCGTCACGACCTCTTTCCACTTCGTGCCGATCTCCGGCTTCCACCACTCGAACGCCGACTCGAACTGCCGCACCTCACCGAGCGTGCCGTCGGCACCTTGCGCGATCAGCCGCTCGACGGTCAGGAAGTCCCCATCCCACCGCCGATTCTGAAACACCGTCACCCGCCGCCCCACGGCCTCCGCGTGCTCGATCACCTCACGCGCCTCGGCCGCCGACAACGCGAACGGCTTGTCCACGACGACATCCAGCCCCGCCTCCAACGCCCGATGCGCCAACGGCCCATGCGTCTCATTAGGACTCGTAATCACCACCAAATCCACCTCCGACGCCCGCGCGAACAGGGCATCCACATCCCCGACCACTATCCCGTCCCCGTACCGAGCGGCGGCGTCAGCCGCACGCTCAACATTCCCGGTGACGATCATCCGCAACTCATACCGAGGGTCGGCCGCAATCAAAGGCGCATGAAAAACCCGCCCGCCCGTCCCAAACCCAACAACAGCGGCGCGCAACACAGAACTCATCCCCCAACGTTACGCGCACCCCCCGATCGCGAAGCGGAGGGCGGCGGGTTTCGTGCTCCCGCCGCCTTTGAGCTCCGCTCAACCCTTAGGCGGGAGTGCGAAACCCGCCGCCCTCCGCGCCCCACCCGAATCAACGACCCTAGGCAGTCAACCGATAAGCCTTCATCTTCCGATACACAGTCGCCCGAGACAGCCCGAGAATCTCCGCCGCCTTGGACCGATTCCCATCAGCCTCCTGCAACGCCTTCCGAATCGCCTCCAACTCCACGCGCTCGATCATCGACAGCACCCGAGTCCCCTGCATCGCCGACGGCAGATCCCCCGGCAGCACCGCACCGCGCTTGCCCGTGATGGAAAGCTGCTCGATCACGCTCCGCAGCTCTTTGAGGTTTCCCGGCCAGCGGTAGGTGCGCAGCAGTTCGAGCGCGTCGGCCCGGAGTTCCAGCCCGGCGCCGGGAGCGATCTGCTCGGCGAACACGTGCCAGAGCGCTGAGACGTCGGCGACGCGGTCGCGCAGGGGCGGCACCCAGATCACCGACATGCCGAGCTTGGCGCCCTGCGTCTCGGCCTCTTCGCGTGTCGGCGCGGAGAGGGTGAAGAGCACGGGGCCGCGGCCGGTGGTGGTCTCCACGAGCGACTTCACGCCGTCGACGGTGTGCGCGTCGAGGGTCTCGATGCCGCGCACGATCACGGGAGCGGAGGCGTTGAGCCGCTCCGAGAGTTTCTGCAGCCACTTGCGGCTCCCGGTCACGTGGCGCTCGGCGGCATCCGTCACCAGTCCTTGCGTCACGGGCGACCCCGGTCGGAACGGCAGTCCGAGCGCGAGCGACGCCTTGCCGGTGCCCGGCTCGCCCGCGATGATCAGAGGCCGGCGCGACTCGCGGTGCCGCGCGACCTGGTGCACCACGGTGAGCCACTCCGGCGAGCGCCCCACCAGCTGCGGCCGGGCCGGACCGATGCTCATGGTCGTGTTGCGCCGTTCGCGGTCGAGCACCACGATGACACCGGCGCCCCCGTCGAGGGCGGTGACCTTGAGCTCGGCGGTGCCGGTCGACAGCTCGAGCGCGAAGCGACCCGAGCGCGGCTGCTCGGTGGTCAGCTGCTGGATGAGGTTGAGGTCGGCCATGGTGAGCCGCCCGGCCTTCTGGCTCTGCATCACGAGGCCCTGCGGCCCGAAGGCCACGACCGGGCTCGCTTGGGCGCGCGCGGTGTCGAGGAAGGTGCTGAACATCATCCGGGCCGCGGGCTGCTCGACGTCGAGGACCTGCTGCTCCAGCTGCATCGTGACCGAGTTGATCAGCGGCCGGAGCAGGCCGCTGCGCTCCGAGATGTCGCTCGAGATGGTGACCACCGCGAGCAGTTTGCCGGTGATCGGATGACGCACCGGCGATCCGGTGCACACGGCGCCGCTGTAGAAGTCGGCGAAGTGCTCGACGCCCGAGATCTGCACGCTCTTGCCGGTGGCGGCGACGGTGCCGACCCCGTTGGTGCCCACCACGTCTTCGGCGAGCACGGCGCCGCGCACCGTGCCGAGGCGGTCGAGGTGGTGCAGGGCGTTGGGGTCGTGCGACCAGCGCTGCAGGATGCGCCCCTGCGAGTCGGCGAGCAGAAGGCCGAGGCCGGTGCCGTCCAAGTCGTCTGAGACCCGGGTGAGCGGCGCCTGGAACATGTCGAGCAGGTGTGCGTCGAGCAGGTCGTCGGCGACCAGCGGGACGTCACGGATGTTGCTCGGCACGCCGAGGGCGGCTTTCGAGCGCTGCCACGAACTGAGCAGCTCGGGATTGACGGTGTGGGTGGGTGCGCCCGCGGCCAGGAAGTCGTCTTTGACCTCCTGGACACGGTCGGCATCGAAGTGGAGAGGCACGGTGAACTCCTAGGGTCTGTCCGCGGGTTCGGACGACGCCGCTTGTCTCGTCGTCGAGAACATCGGACCGGTCGGGTGCGTGCACACCGGGAGGGACTGGTGGGTGGATCGGATCGGGCAGGTGGATCGTATCGTCATCTTCATTGCTCCTCGGTCGGAGGTCAAGTCACAGCTAGATTGCGATTTGGGTGGCGCCGTCGGCGCGGGAATCGGCGTCGCTCTGGTGCAGGCGCTTCGTGTATTCAAGGATGGCCAGCTCGCCGGCCAGCTGGATGTGGTGCTCGCACGCGCGGCGGGCGGCATCCGGATCGCGGTTCTCGGCGATCTCGCGGGCGATCTGGCGCAGCTCCTCCATCGACAGCGCGACGCGGTGCTCGTCGACGAAGGCGTAGCGGCGGAACAGGCCGATGCGGGTGTGCACGCCGCGGAGGTCGTTCTCGAGCACCGGGTTGGCGGCCCCTTCGAGCAGCAGGTCGTAGAACTGCTCCTTGCTCTCCTCGCGGGTGTGCACGGTGCCGTGCAGGTAGGTGTCCTCCATCTCCACGATGAGGGCGCGCATCGCGGCCGCCTGGTCGGGGCTGGCGCGGCGGGCGAACAACTCGCCGGCGAGCCCTTCGAGAACGCGCCGCACCTCGTAGAGCGATTCGATGTCGCGCTTGGTGAGAACGGTCACGATGGGGCCGCGGTTCGGCAGCATCGTGATGAGGCTCTCGGATTCCAGCTGCCGCAGCGCCTCGCGGATCACGGTGCGCGAGACGCCGTAGCTGTCGCACATCGCGTTCTCGAGCAGCCGTTCCCCGGGAGCGAGCACGCCCTCGAGGATGTCCTCGCGGAGCAGGCGCACCACCTGCTGTCGCAGGGGTGCGGCGTGACGTTCGATCTTCGTCGATTGCATCTGGTCTTCCTCGTGCAGTCGAAGTGCCGACTGCGTCGTCGTGGCGACTGTCTCAATTCGATGCACCGGCGCATCCGGACAGTCATTGCATCGTACCGTAATACGAGATGATCGTGAGACGCTCTCGAAGACGTGAGTGAAAGGACAGACCCATGACGACTCTGACCACGGAGAGCGGAAGCGTGACGCTCCGTGACCACACCGTGCCGATCGGCCTCTACATCGACGGCGGGTGGCTGCCCGTCGAATCGACCTTCGACGTCGTCAACCCGGCCACGGGCGAGGTCGTCGCGCGGGTCGCCGACGGTGGGGCGACGGATGCGCTGGCCGCCCTCGACGCCGCCGCCGCCGCGCAGGATTCCTGGCGCTTCGTGCCGCCGCGCGACCGGGCGAACCTCTTCCACCGGGCGCACGCCATCCTGCTCGAGCGGGCCGACGCCATCGCCGAGGTGATGACGCTCGAGAGCGGCAAGCCGCTCGCCGAGGCGCGGGGCGAGTTCCAGCTCTCGGCCGACTTCTTCCTCTGGTACGCCGAGCAGGTGGCTCACCTCCACGGCACCTACGCCGAAGGGTCCCGCGGCGGCTACCGGGTGGTCACGACGCATCAGCCGGTCGGGCCGTCGCTGCTCATCACCCCGTGGAACTTCCCGCTGCTCATGATCGCCCGCAAGGCCGGAGCCGCCCTCGGTGCGGGCTGCACGGTGGTGGTGAAGTCGGCGAAGGAGACACCCCTCACCGGCGCCCTGTTCGTGGAGGTGCTGCACGACGCGGGCTTCCCGCCCGGCGTCGTGAACCTCATCCACACCACCCACTCCGCCGAGGTGTCGGCCGCCGTGATGGCCGATCCGCGCCTGCGGAAGGTCAGCTTCACCGGGTCGACGGGCGTCGGCAGCACGCTGCTCAAGCAGGCGGCCCCCGGCATCGTGAACGCCTCGATGGAGCTCGGTGGCGACGGCCCCTTCGTGGTGCTCGACGACGCCGACGTCGAGCTCGCGGCGCAACAGGCCATCGTGAACAAGTTCCGCAACGCCGGACAGGCCTGCGTCGCCGCGAACCGCATCATCGTGCACGAGGCGGTGGCGGAGGAGTTCACGCGCCGCTTCGTGGAGCTCACGAAGAAGCTGCGGGTCGACGACGGATTCTCCGACGCCGTCGACGTGGGCCCGATCATCTCGGCCAAGCAGCGCGACGGCGTGGCCTCGCTCGTGGCCGAGCTGAGCGCCATCGACTCGGAGCTGCTGACCGGCGGCTCCCCCATCGACCGCGACGGCTTCTTCTTCGAGCCCACGGTGTTCAAGGTCAACGACCGTGACAACGCGGTGTGCAACAAGGAGCTGTTCGCCCCGATCGCCACCATCTACACGGTGAGCTCGACCGCCGAGGCGATCCGGGTGGCCAACGACACCAGCTACGGCCTGGCCGCCTACGTGTTCACCCGCGACCTGTCGCGTGCCATCGCTGTGAGCGAGCGGCTCGACTCGGGCATGGTGGGCATCAACCGCGGGATCATGGCCGATCCCGCCGCGTCGTTCGGCGGCGTCAAGTCGTCCGGCCTCGGCCGCGAGGGCGGGCACGACGCCATCGACGAGTTCCTGGAGCCGAAATACCTCGCCATCACCGTCGATGAGACCGCAGGACTGGAGTAGACCATGAGCACCACCACGACGCCCGACATGGGCATACTGCGCCAACCGAAGACCGTGCTCTTCGGGCCGGGCAAGCGGCACCAGATCCCGCACATCGTGCGCCCCCTCGCCGAGCACCTGCTGGTGACGACGGATGCGCGGATGGCCACGACTCCCGAGTTCCTCGAGATCATCGAGGCCATCAAGGCGACCGGCGTCGACGTCTCGATCTACGCCGAAGCCGAACCCGATCTCCCGCGCGAAGACGTGGTGCAGGTGATCGAGCGCTTCGGGCACACCCAGGTCGACGCCATCCTCGGCATCGGCGGCGGTTCCTGCATGGACCTCGCGAAGGTCGTGTCGGTCGTGCTCGCCAACGGCGGCGACGTGCGCGACTACTACGGCGAGTTCCTCGTGCCCGGTCCCGGTGTGCCGGTCATCACGGTGCCCACCACGGGCGGCACCGGCGCCGAGGTCACCTGCATCTCGGTGGTGTTCGACACCGAGAAGGGCATGAAGGTGGGGGTGGCGAGCCCCTTCCTCGAAGCGCACACCGCCGTGATCGATCCCGAGCTCACCCTCACCTGCCCGCCCGGGCTCACCGCGGCGACCGGGGCGGATGCGCTCTCGCACCTCGTCGAGGCCTTCACCGGCCGGGTGAAGAACCCGTCGGCCGACGACCTCGACACGAAGCTCTACGCCGGCAAGAACCGCCTCACCGACGTCTTCGCGCGCAACGGACTGACCTTGCTCAACACCTCCCTCGAGGCGGTGGCGGCGAACCCGTCCGACCTGGAGGCCCGCGCCGACACGATGTTCGCCGCCTACAGCGCGGGGATGTCGATCAACACGGCCGGAACCGCCGGGGCGCACGCCATCCAAGGCTCGGTGGGTAACCTCACCCACACCCCGCACGGCTTCGGCATCAGCGCGCTGCTGCCTTACGTCATGCGGTTCAACCTGCCGGAGCGGGTGGAGGAGTTCGCCGAGATCGGGCGACTGCTCGGTGTCGCCTCGCCGTCGGATCCGCCGCTCGAACAGGCGCACGCCGGCATCCAGCGCATCGAAGGGCTGCTCGCCGCGATCGGCGCCCCGCTCGACGTGAAGTCGCTCGGCCTCTCCCCCGACGACTTCGGTTTCGTCGCCGACCAGGCGATGCTCGCCACCCGCCTCACCGCGAACAACCCGCGCGAGCTCACCAAGGAGGCCGTCGTGGCGATCCTCGAGCGCAGCTACGCCGGCGACCGCAGCTGGTGGGAGGTGTGACCGAGCAGCGCCCGCTGGTCGCGATCGCGGGCGCCGGGTCGATCGGGGTCGCGTTCGCCGTCTTGTTCGCCTCGGCCGGGCATCCGGTGCGGGTCTGGGATGCCTTTCCCGAGGCCTTCGAGCGGGCGCGGGCCGATCTCCGTTCACGTCTCGGACTGCTCGCCGAGTTCGGCTTGCTGGCGGAAGACCCGTCCGTCGTCGGCAGCCGGGTCACCTTCGAAGACGACCTCCGCGAGGCGGTCGGCGCGGCCGCACTCGTGCAGGAGTGCGCCCCGGAGCGCGTCGAGCTGAAGCGGGAGCTGTTCGCGGCGATCGCGGCCGTCGCGCCCGCCGACGCGATCCTCGCCTCGTCGAGCTCGGCCATCACGCCGAGCACCATCCTGGCCGGCCTCGATGACGACCCGGATGCCGCGCGCGCCGGCGACATCGCGGCCCGGCTCATCGTCGCGCATCCGGGTAACCCGCCCTACCTGCTCTCGGTGATCGAGCTGGTGCCCTCGCCCGCGACGGATGCGGCGGTGCTCGACCGCGCATCCGCTCTGTATGGCGGGGCCGGGCTGCGCCCCGTGCTCGTGCGCAAGGAGGTGGAGGGCTTCCTCTTCAACCGCTTGCAGGGCGCGGTGCTGCGGGAGGCCTACGCCCTCGTGCGCGACGGCGTGGCCACGGTCGACGACATCGACGAAGTGGTGCGCTCGGGCCTCGGCCGGCGCTGGAGCTTCATCGGCCCCTTCGAGACGGTCGACCTCAACACCCGCGGCGGCCTGGAGTCGCACGCGGAGAAAATGGGGCCGGCCTACGAGCGGATGGGCGCCGAGCGCGGCCAGCACGACCCCTGGACCCCCAAGCTGGTCGCGACCGCGGTGGCGCAACGTCGCGCCCTCCTCCCCCTTGACGAGTGGGACGAGCGCGTCCGCTGGCGCGACGAGCAGCTCATGCGCCTGAAGCCCCTGTGGGACGCGATCCGTCCCTGACAACTCTTTACACAGCGGTAACACAAGAGCCCTTCTCGGCCTATCGTCGAAACATCTCCGGCTGTAAGGTGTGATCACACATCACAAATCGGAGGTGTTTCATGGACTCGCAACCCATCAGAGTCTCGACGATCAACGACGAGGTCTACGAGCGACTTCGCCAGTGGATCACCACCGGCACACTCATGCCCGGTATGAAGGTCTCCACCCGCTCCATCGCCGACGCCTTCGACGTCAGCACCATGCCGGTGCGTGAAGCGCTGAAGAAGCTCGATCCGACGGACTCGTCGTCTTCGGGCGCCGCAGCGTCACCGTCACCCACCTGTCGGCCGATCAGGTCATGCAGGTGTTCCAGATCCGGCTGCGCCTGGAGCAGCTCGCCGCCGAGTGGGCGATCGAGCAGGTGAACGACGACGACATCGCCGAGCTCACCGACATCCTCGACCGGATGGACCGACCCGACATCGGCATCGACGAGTGGCGGCAGCTCAACCAGGACTTCCACCGCCGCTTCTATGACTGCGCGCGGAGCCCGCACCTGCTCGAACTGATCCGCAACGTGTGGGACAAGGTGGAGCCCTACATGGCCATCTACGCCTCCACGGTCGACGACTTCCGAGAAGCCCACCGGCAGCACCTCGAGATGCTCGACCTGATCCGCACCCGTAACCTCTCCGCTCTTCTCATGGCCACCGCCGAGCACCTCGACTACACCGCGCGCACGGTGTCCGAGGCGCTCGAGAAGGCGCGACCCGTCGCCGACTAGCGACACCGTCCCACCGCCACACCGCAGTACCGCACCACTCGAATCCACGGGGCTCCGCCGCCCGTGTTCCCGTCCGTCTCCCCTGGAGGTACTTCCGTCATGCCTACGACCACGCCCGAATCAACCCGGAACGACCTGTTCCAGAACGAGTACGAGAACGAACCCGTTCCCCTCTCGAAGCGTCGATCACTGCTCGCCGTCTCCAGCGTCTGGGCGGGTTTCCCGATGATCATCACCGGAGCCGTCACCGGCGCGACCCTCGTGCACGGCCTCGGCTTCGTGAGCGGCCTGATCGCGATGGTGATCGGCAACCTGCTGCTCCTCGGCTACGTGGGTGCGCTCAGCGCGCTCGGCGCCAAGACCGGGTTCAACTTCTCACTGCAGGCGTCGAAGACGTTCGGACGCACCGGCTACATCGTCTGCTCCGCCCTGCTGTCGACGCTCGTGCTCGGCTGGTTCGCCGTGCAGACCGGGCTCGTGGGCGCGAGCATGGAAGGGGCGTTCGGCGTCAACTCCACGGTGATCGTGATCATCGCGGGCGTGCTGTTCACGCTCTTCACACTGCTCGGCATCCGCGCCCTCTCGATCATCGGGATGATCTCGGTGCCGCTGTTCCTCGTGATCGGTGTCTTCTCCGCGGTGCAGGCCACCGCCGGCGGCGTCGACGTCTGGGCCTACCAGGGCGACTCCACGGTCTCCATCGCCCTCGGGGTCGGTGTGACGCTCGTGTTCGCCCTCTTCGCCGACTCGGGCACGATGACCGCCGACTTCACCCGCTGGGCGAAGAACAGCAAGCACGCCTGGATCGCCACCGCCACCGCCTTCCCCATCGGCAACCTGGTGGCCATGCTGATCGGCGGCGTGATCGCGGCGGCCACGGCCGGCACGGGCGACGTCTTCGGCATCATCGCCGGGCAGGGCGGCATCTTCCCCGTCGTGGCGACGATCTTCCTCTTCGTGAACCTCGGCTCGGTCTGCACCCACTGCCTCTACAACTCGGCCGTCGGCTGGTCGACCATCCTCAAAGGCCGGATGCGCACCCTCACGCTCATCCTCGGCGTCATCGGCATCATCGTGGCCGCGCTCGGAATCTGGGGCTTCTTCGTGAACTGGCTCAACCTGCTGGGCGTGATCGTGCCGCCCATCGGCGCCATCATCATCGTCGACCAGGTGCTGGTGCGGCGCCGTCAGGAGTCGTTAGTGCCGAACATCCGCTGGCAGCCGTTCGTCGCCTGGGGAATCGGATCGTTCCTCGCGCTGCTGGCGAACCTCGGCGCTCCGGGGCTCTCGACGGTCGCGGTCGGGCTCGTGGCATCCGCTCTCTCCTACTATCTGCTGACCCTGGTGACCCAGAAGGCGCCCGCCGCCGGCTTGGCCGGCACGAATGCGAGCTGACGCGATGACCACCGTGACTCCTTCCACCTCCGCGTCCACCGACTTCGCCGAATTGACGATCGCGCAGTTCCACGCGATGCTCCGCGACGGCACCCTGACGAGCCGCGCACTCACCCAGTGGTATCTCGACCGGATCGCGGCCCACAACACGGCCGGTGCCGCCGTCAATGCGGTGGTCACGGTGAACCCCGCCGCCCTCGCCGACGCGGTGGCGCTCGACGACTCCTTCGCCGCCATGGGAGAGTTCGTCGGCCCGCTGCATGGCGTGCCCGTGCTGGTGAAGGACCAGGCCGAGACCGCGGGGCTCCGCACGACCTTCGGGTCGAAGCTCTTCGCCGACTACGTGCCCGACACGGATGCCACGCTGATCCGTCGTCTGCGCGAGGCCGGCGCCGTCATCCTCGCCAAGACCACCATGTGCGACTTCGCGGCCGGGTGGTTCTCGTCGTCGTCGCTCACCGGCCACACCCGCAACGTCTACGACTCCGCCCGCGACTCGGGCGGATCGAGCGCCGGCTCGGGTGCGGGGCTCTCGGCGAACTTCGGGCTCGTCGCGGTGGGTGAGGACACCGGCGGCTCCATCCGTATCCCCGCCTCGTTCAACAACGTCTACGGCTTCCGCGTGACCACGGGACTGATCAGCCGCGCCGGGTTCTCACCGCTCGTGCACTTCCAGGACACCCCGGGGCCGATGGCGCGTACAGCCGTCGACCTCGCGCGCCTGCTCGACGCTCTGGTGGGCTACGACCCCGCCGATCCGTTCACCGTGGTGGCCGCGACCTCGACCGGAGTGGGCGGATATTCGGACGCGCTCGAGGCAGGGGCCACGGCGGCCGATCAGCCTTCCTGGCGGGTAGGCGTACTCGAGACGGGCTTCGGGCCCGACTCCGATCCCCGGATGGCGCCCGTGAACGAGGTGGTGCGGGCGGCGATCGCCCGGATGCGCGAGCTCGGCGTGGGCGTCGTGCCCGGGCTCGAGATCGAGCGGCTGGGCGAGTGGATCGCCGACACCTCGGTGTACCTCCGGCAGTCGAAGTCCGACATCACCCGGTTCCTCAGCGGGCGCGACGCCCCCGTCGGCTCCTTCGACGAACTCTATGCGACCGGCGTCTTCCACCCGCTGAACGACCTGATCGACGGCATCGCGACCGGTCCCGACACGGTGTCCGGCGACGCCGAGTATCAGCGCTTGCGGCTCAACCAGGAGGAGTTCCGGCGCCTCGTGCTCGGGCTGTTCGCCGACGCCGGCGTCGACTTCCTGGTGTACCCGAGCGTGCAGGTGGTCGCACCGACGCACGCGGAGCTCGAGGCCGGCACCTATACGGCGCTGACCTTCCCCACCAACACGGTCATCGGGTCGCAGGCCGGTCTGCCGGCGCTCAGCATCCCGGTGGGCTTCACGACTGACGGGCTGGCCGTGGGGATGGAACTGCTCGGCACCCCGTTCGCCGAGCGGTCGATGCTGCAATTCGCCGCCGCCTGGGAAGAGGCGGCGCCGTTCAGGAAGGAGCCCTTCCTTGAGTCACCTCGATGAGCCGCTACGGGGCGGCACCGGCCTCGACGGGTCCGGTGCCGGCATCCGTGCTGCACGGCGGGTCATCGACCTCAACGCCGACCTCGGCGAGAGCTTCGGCCCGTACCGCTACGGCAACGACGAGGAGTTGATGCCGCTGATCACTTCGGCGAACGTGGCCTGCGGGTTCCACGCCGGCGATCCGCACACGATGCGGCTGACGGTCGACCTCGCTCACCGCCACGGGGTGCGGATCGGCGCGCACATGGGCCTTCCGGATCGGCTCGGCTTCGGCCGGCGCACCATGGAGATCACGGGACAGGAGGCCTACGACTACTCGCTCTTCCAGATCGCGGCGCTCGGCGGCTTCCTGCGGCGTGACGGCATCCGCATGCATCACGTGAAGCCGCACGGAGCGCTCTACATGATGGCCTCGGCGGACGCCGAGCTCGCCGACGGGATCGCCCGCGCGGTGGCCGACTACGACATGGGCCTCTTGCTGTACGCGCTGCCCGGTTCCGAGCTGGCGCTGGCCGGGGCGCGTCGGGGCCTCCAGGTGGTGGAAGAGTTCTTCGCCGACCGGCCCTACGTCGGCCGCGACGTGGTGATGTTCGGCTGGAGCTACGAGCAGATCGGCTCGCCGCAGAGCGCGGTCGAGCGGATGCGCGCGATGCTGCACGACCCGTCCTTCTCCTCGGTCGGCACCGTCTGCGTGCACAGCGACACCGTCGACGCGCCCGCCATCATGGCGGCCCTCCGCACCTCTCTGGAGAACGATCCGGGCATCGCTCTCAACGACGGGTCGTGAGCGCCAGGTCGGCGCCGATGCGCTCGGCGGTCGCCAGGAGGGGCGGCACGAACTCGTCCTGCAGGCGATCCAGCGAGGAGGTGCCCGTGGTGGTGGAGACGTTGATGGCCGCCACGACGGTTCCGCCGCGGCGCACCGGGGCGGCGACCGAGCGCAGGCCCACCTCGAGCTCCTGGTCGACGATCGTCCAGCCGCGCTCGCGCACCGCGTCGAGTTCGGCCCGCAGCCCCGCCGGATCGGTCAGCGTCGACGGCGTGAAAGCGGCCGGGTGCAGCGTGGCGAGGTAGGCATCCAGGTCGGCCGGCGCCAGGCCCGCGAGCAACACCCGCCCCATCGAGGTGGCGTAGGCGGGGAAGCGCGTGCCGATCGTGATGCCCACGGTCATGATGCGCCGCGTGGGCACGCGAGCGACGTAGACGATGTCGCCGCCGTCGAGAACGGATGCCGAGGTCGACTCCCCGAGCTCGCGCGACAGCTGCTCGAGATGCGGTTGAGCGACCTCCGGCAGGCTGAGCCCCGAGAGATAGCTGAAGCCGAGTTCGAGCACCTTCGGGGTGAGCGCGAATAGTTTGCCGTCGGTGCGCACGTAGCCGAGCTCCACCAGGGTGAGGAGGAACCGGCGCGCCGTGGCCCGGGTGAGGTCGGTGACCCGCGCGATGTCGCTGAGGGTCACCTCCGGGCGATCGGCCGTGAACGCCTTGATCACGTCGAGGCCTCGGGCGAGCGACTGCACGAACTGACTGCTCGGCTCGGGGTGCTCGCTCGTGGGATCGGCCATCGTCACATGCTATCGGCGGGTCGGGTGACGCATCCGCTCGCTCGCGCGGCGCATCCGGTCACCGCTCCAGCACGACCGCGAGGCCCTGGCCCACGCCGATGCAGATCGCCGCGACGCCCACACCGCCGCCGCGCCGCGCGAGTTCGTGCGCGACGTGGCCGATGATGCGACCACCGGAGGCACCGAGCGGGTGCCCCATGGCGATCGCCCCGCCGTGGATGTTCACCTTCTCCGGGTCGAGCTCGGTCCACAGCCGCAGGCAGGCGAGGCTCTGCGCGGCGAAGGCCTCGTTGAGTTCCACGACGTCGACGTCGGCCCAGGTCTTGCCGGCGCGCGCCAGGGCGCGATTGGCGGCCTCGACGGGCGCGATGCCGAACACGTCGGGGTCGATGCCCGACACCCCGCGGCCGGCGATGCGGGCGAGCGGCTCGGCGCCCGGCACCGCGTTCTCCCCGCCGACCAGCACCATCGAGGAGCCGTCGTTGAGGGGCGAGGAGTTGCCCGCGGTGACGGTGCCGTCCTTCCGGAACGCGGGGTTCAAGCCGGAGAGCGAGTCGACCGACGAACCGGGGCGGATGCCCTCGTCACGGTCGAGGTCGACACCCGGAACCGGCACGATCTCGTTCGCGTAGACACCCGAGTCCCAGGCCGCGGCGGCGAGGTTGTGCGAGCGGGCGGCGAAGGCATCCTGCTCCTCCCGCGAGATGGCGAAGCGGTCGGCGAGGATCTCGGCCGACTCGCCGTTCGAGATCGCCCACTCCGCCGGCATGGCCGGGTTGACGAAACGCCAGCCGAGCGTGGTGGAGTACATGGTCTGGTTGCCCGCGGGATAGCCACGATCGGGCTTCGCGATGACCCACGGCGCGCGGCTCATCGACTCGACGCCGCCCGCCACCATCACGTCGGCGTCGCCGGCTTCGATCGCGCGGCTGGCCTGGATCACGGCCTCGACGCTCGATCCGCAGAGCCGGTTCACGGTGGCGCCGGGCACGGATGTCGCCAGCCCGGCGAGAAGGACGGCCATCCGCGCGACGTCGCGGTTGTCCTCGCCCGCCTGGTTCGCGGCACCGAGGATCACGTCGTCGATCGCCGCCGGATCGAGCCCGGGCGTGCGGTCGAGCAACGCCCGGAGGGTCGAGGCGGCCAGGTCGTCGGGCCGCACCCCCGCGAGGGCCTTGCCGATGCGCCCGAAGGGGGTGCGCACGGCGTCGTAGACGAAACTGCCGGTCATGCTGGGGTCCTCTCGGAACGGGTGGAACTGGTGTGGTCGAGCAGGTCGAGACCGGTGATGGCCCGGAGCTCGTCGACCGTCGTGTCGCCGAAGACGTCGGTGACGGCGAGGCCGTCGGGCGTGACGTCGAACACGGCGAGGTCGGTGTAGATGCGGCTCACGCAGCGCACGCCGGTGACCGGATACGTGCACTCGGCCACGATCTTCGAGGTGCCGTCGCGGGTCACCAGGTCGGTCATCACGTAGACGTCTTTCGCGCCGATCGCGAGGTCCATGGCCCCGCCCACCGCGGGGATCGCATCCGGAGCACCCGTGTGCCAGTTGGCCAGGTCTCCGCGCTCGGAGACCTGGAAGGCCCCCAGCACGCACACGTCGAGGTGTCCTCCGCGCATCATGCCGAAGGAGTCGGCGTGGTGGAAGTAGGCGGCACCGGGCAACTCGGTGACCGGCTGCTTGCCCGCGTTGATCAGGTCGGGGTCGACGCGGCCCGGCTCCGGCTTCCGGCCCATGCCGAGCATCCCGTTCTCGGTGTGCAGGATGATCTCGAGGTCGTCGGGCAGGTAGTCCGCGATGAGAGTCGGCGCGCCGATGCCGAGGTTGACGTATGCACCCTCGGGGATGTCGCGCGCGATACGGGCGGCGAGCGCCTGACGGTCGATGCCGCTCATGCCACCTTCTCCGTCCCGATGAATTCGCCGTCGTGCAGCCAGGGCCGTTCCCCGACCGCGACCACCCGGTTCACGAAGATCCCGGGCGTGACGACGGCCTCGGGATCGAGGGCGCCGAGCTCCACCACCTCGTCGACCTGCACGATCGTGGTGGTGGCCGCCGCTGCCATCAGTGGTCCGAAGTTGCGCGCCGTCTTGCGGTAGACCAGGTTGCCCCAGCGGTCGGCCTTGAAGGCGCTGACCAGGGCGTAGTCGGCGCGGAGCGGGTACTCGAGCAGGTAGTCGCGGCCGTCGATGGTGCGCGTCTCCTTGCCCTCGGCCACCAGGGTGCCGACACCGGTGGGCGTGTAGAAGGCGCCGATGCCGGAGCCGGCGGCACGGATGCGCTCGGCCAGGTTGCCCTGAGGCACCAGTTCCAGCTCGATCTCGCCGGCGCGGTACTTCGCGTCGAAGACGTAGGAGTCGACCTGGCGCGGGAAGGAGCAGACCACCTTCCGCACGCGGCCGGCGGCGATGAGCGCCGCGATGCCGGTGTCGCCGTTACCCGCGTTGTTGTTGACGACGGTCAATCCGGTCGCCCCCTGTTCGATCAGGGCGTCGATCAGCTCGACGGGCTGCCCCGCTCGGCCGAAGCCGCCGATCATGACGGTCGAGCCGTCTGCGATGTCGGCCACCGCATCCTGGATGCCCGGACTCACCTTCGAGATCATCTCGCCTCCTTGTTCGCGATACGAACGCTTGTGCGCACACCGATACTACCAAGCGGGCGCGACGAAGTAAACACGGTCAGATCCGTCACAAAGGGCCCCAAAGCCGAAGTCTTGGGGCCCTTTGTGACGGATCCGCGGGCGCGGGAAGTGATGGAGCGGGGGTCAGCCCCACGTGCCGGGGGGCGAGGCGTACTCGGGCACGGGGGTGTAGGCCCAGTGGGAGCCGTTCGCGTAGTGGCTGCTGGCCCAGGGCGAGGCCCAGATCGCGGCCTCGATCTGGGCGGTGGGAGCGGATGACGCGAAGCCCGCCACGATCGCCGAGTAGCCCGAGTTGCCGTGGAGCGCGTTGCCCACGTTCTCCGCAGCGGTGACGAGGTTGTCGTAGCTGCCCAGTCCGCTGCCACCGCCCGATCCCCAGCCGTTGTTGAGCGGGTTGTTGCGCAGCCACCAGTCGTCGGGGCCGTTCTCCTGGCGCATCCACCGCATCATCACGGTGACGTTCGACTCGCTCACCGGGAAGCCGGCCAGGTAGAGCACGAGCTCGGCCCAGTCGCGGTTGGTGCTGCCGGAGGTGTAGGTCTCGAGACCCGGGGCGGCCGCGAAGCCGTCCCGCGAGATGGCGGCGGCGACGGCGCTCTCGGGCACGGCGACGGTCTGGTCGGGCTGCGCGTATCCGGCCGTCTGGCGTGCGGCGGCCTGAGCCTCCACCTGCGCGTCCTCGGTGGGCGGGGGCGGCGCGAGAGCCGTGAGGGCGGCGAGCGCGAACACGGCGGCGCCGGCGCACAGGGTGACGAAGACACCCCGGGGGCGCGGTCCACGGCCGGGTCGGTTCGCGTTTCGGAGGAAGAGTGTCATCGGGGCTGCTCCGCGGGGGCCGCACCGAGCGGCCGCGCCGAGGTGCCCCACCCTACCAGCCGGGCCGCGAACCCGCCTGGGCGCATCCGATCGCGCACCGACCGCCCCCCGAACGTGGCACATCGCTCTTGTGCTGGAGAGCTCGTCCGTGATTTATTAACGTCGTCAAGTAATTACGGCGACGTTGCCGGAAATGGGGAACTGATGCACGAACGCAAGAAACTCCTGCGCACGACGATCGCGGCGGTCACCGCGGGAGTCGTGGCGATCTCGATCGGGCTGGCCGGCGCGGGGACCGCCGCGGCGACCGAGGAGACACCGCCGCCCGAATCGCCCGCAACGCCAGCGGCGAGCGACGCTCCGGAGGCCCCCGCGGCCACGGACGCCCCCGCGGAGCTCGCCACCAAGCCCTACCTCGGCTGGAGCAGCTACAGCATGCAGGTCTACTCCGGCGACAGCCACTGGATCACCGCCGACCAGATCATCGCCCAATCCGATGCGATGCACGAGAAGCTGCAGCCCTTCGGCTACGACCACATCAACGTCGATTCCGGCTGGAACGGCAGCGTCGACGGCAACGGCCTCCCGGTGCCGAGCACCGAGCTCTACCCCGACGGACTGCAGACCGTCATCGACCACGTGCACGCCAACGGCCAGAAGTTCGGCCTCTACTTCATCCCCGGCATCTCTCCGGATGTCTACGAGCAGGCGCTGCCCATCGCCGGCGCTCCGGAGTGCACCACGCACGACATCGTGAAGCAGCCCATCCAGCAGGCCGACTACTGGAACATCGGCTACCGCCTCGACTTCTCGAACCCGTGCTCGCAGAAGTACATCGACTCGATCGCGAACCTGCTCGACTCCTGGGGCGTCGACTTCGTGAAGTTCGACAGCGTCACGCCGGGCTCGGGCGTCAGCGACCTCTCGCTCGACGCGCGGGACGACGTCGCCGCCTGGTCGCAGGCCCTCCACTCGCGCGGCATCTGGTTCGAGCTCTCCTGGGCGCTCGACATCAATTACGCCGACTACTGGAAGGAGAAGGCCGACGGCTGGCGGGTGGACTGGGACGTCGAGTGCTACTGCGCCCACGAAGCCCTCACCACCTGGGACAACATCGCCCGCCTGTTCCCGCGCATGGCCGACTGGTGGCGCCACGGCGGCCCCGGCGGCTGGAACGACCTCGACTCGCTCGACGTGGGCAACGGATCGATGGACGGCCTGACCCGCGACGAGCGCCGCACCGCCACCACCCTCTGGGCCATCTCGGCCGCCCCGATGTACCTCGGCAACGACCTCACCCAGCTCGACCAGTTCGGCCTCGACCTCGTGACGAACAAGGAGGTGCTCGCCGTCGACCAGGCCGGCACGCCCGCACAGCCGGTGTCGATCGCCACGAAGCAGCAGGTCTGGTACGCCCTGAACGCCGACGGCACCTACACGGTGGCGCTGTTCAACCTCGGCCGCACCGAGGCCGACGTCACGGCGAACTGGGCCGATCTCGGGCTCGCCGGCGGCGCATCCGTGCGCGACCTCTGGGCCGGCAAGAACCTCGGCTCGGCCGACACCGGATTCACCGCCGAGGACGTGCCGATCCACGGCGTGCGCCTGCTGAAGGTGACCCCCGAGAAGAAGGCCACGCTCACGGTGAACGACGACTCCCTGCGCGTCTCCTACGACGGCGACTGGGCGCGCAACGGCAACAACGAGGTGGCGGCCACCAGCCAGCCCCTCACGGTGTCGGTGTTCGACTCCTCGACCGGCGACACCCCTCCCACCGCTCCGGCCGACGGACGCACGGTGGCCGTGAACGACAACGATCCGGGCATCGTCTACACGGGCTCCTGGGGTCAGAGCGGCACCCGCGGACTCGGTGACTTCACCGACGACGTGCACTACGTCGAGGCGAACGGGTCGTCGTTCCAGTACACCTTCCAGGGCACCGGCATCGACTACGTCACCGAGACCCACGAGTCGCAGGGCGATGTCGACGTCTACCTCGACGGCGTGTTCCAGCAGACCGTGAGCACGCATCTCGACCCTGGCGCGGGGCGGGGCGTTCAGGTGGCGGTCTGGAGCGCATCCGGCCTGCCGAACGGCAGCCACACCCTGCAGGTCGTGAAGAAGTCGGGCGCGTTCATGCTGCTCGACAAGCTCGACGTCACCCTCGAGAGCCTGCTCGGAACGAGTTCGGCGGTGGTCGACACGGCAGCGCCCACGGATATCGCGGTGGAGGTGCTGCGCGACCCCAGCGAGTTGGTGGGCCTCAGCCACGACGGCACGGCACTCACGGCCGGCACCGACTACGACGTCTCGGGCTCGACCGTCACCATCCGGGCCGGCTACCTGGCGGGACTGGCGGTGGGCGACACGGCGATCGACTTCGCGTTCCGTGGCGACCTCCACGACGACGTCGACGCCACGACGGTCGACGGCGATTCGGTCTCGTTCGCCTTCCACGGCACCGGGGTCTCCTGGATCGGTCCGACCGGCCCCGACCAGGGCACCGTCGAGGTGCGCATCGACGGCGCGACGGTCGCCACCGTCGACACGCACAGCGACGCCCGCCTCACTGCACAGCCCTTGTTCACCTCGGCCGCCCTGAAAGACGGCGACCACACGATCACCGTGGTGAAGACATCCGGCACCGTGCTGCGGCACGACGCCTTCGCCTACACGGTGAAGAAGGTGAAGTAAGAAGAACACCGCGCTGCCGTCGTCGGCCAGACCTTGAGGCGGGCCGGCGACGGTGGCATCATCGGGGCCAGTGCGCGGGCGCGTGCGTGGGGCCGACGGAAGGTGGTGCGGCATGACTGCGAGCGAGCAGTTCCGGGTGCAGGAAGAAAGCGACGCCTATTGGCGGGTGGTGTTCGAGAACCCTCCGGTGAACCTGATCGACCCCGACACGGTCGAGCAGCTGGCCGACCTCGTCACCCGCATCGAAAGCGCGCCGGAACTCACCGTCGTGGTGTTCGAGAGCGCGAACCCCGACTACTTCATGGCCCACTGGGACTTCCTCTCCGACCGCGAGCGGGTCGCGGGGATGGCCATCGGGCCGACGGGGCTGCCGGCCTACGTCGACAACTTCATCCGACTGAGCCGGGTGCCCCCGCTGACCATCTCGTCGATCCACGGCCGCGTGCGCGCGGCGGGCAGCGAGTTCGTGCTGGCCACCGACATCCGTTTCGTCGGCGACCGGGCCGTGCTCGGCCAGTTCGAGGTGGGCGTCGGCTCGGTGCCCGGCGGTGGCGCGATGGCACGGCTCGCTCGACTGGTGGGCCGCGGCCGGGCGCTCGAGATCCTGCTCGGCGCCGATGACGTGCCGGCGGCGCGCGCCGCCGAATACGGCTACGTCAACCGCGTGGTGCCCGACGCCGAACTCGACGCCTTCGTCGACGGGTTCGCGCGTCGGGTGGCCGGTTTCGACCGGACCGCCGTGCGCACCACGAAGCACCTGGTGGATGCGGGCTCACTGCCCCACTCGAACGACGAGTTCGCGGCGGGCATGAAGGCCTTCTTCCAGACATCCGGCCGCCCGGAGAACGCCGACCGCGTGAAGCGCCTGTTCTCGCTCGGCCTGCAACAGCCCGACGGCGTCGAACGCGACCTCGGCCGGCGCCTCACGGAATGAGGTGGGGCGGATGTCCAGGTTGATCGACAGATGTCGCGTTAGACTCCGGAAAGGATGCCGCACACCCTCCTCCGCCACGCCGATGCCGACACGGTTCAGGACTACGTCCTGACCCGCTCGATCATGCGCTTCTCCCGGGGCGCCCCGCCCGAGGAATGGAAGTTCGAGCACACCGAAGTGCGCCGGGCGTCCGGCCCGCAATGGACGGAGGCGAACGCGTTCCTCTTCGACTACACGTTGGCCCGCATCGTGATCGCCGCCGATCGGCAGCCCACCCACCGTCGACCCGACGAGGCGACCTTCGTGCAGCACTTCCTCGACGCCATCCGCGCCTCGGCCGCGGAATCGGCCCGACGGCTCTGGGCCGCGCAGCAGGCGGAGCGGATGACGGCCCCCGACGCCACGACGGTGGCGCTGGTCAGCCTCCTGCTCACCCCGCCCGGCAACGACCACCGTGCCGCGCTGATCCACCGCCTTCCGCCGCCGTATCGCGCGTAGGCGGTCGCGGTCAGCGCAGCGCCGTGAAGCGCAGTGACAGAGTGCGCTGCTCGGGCCTCAGGATGTGATCGGGCCAGACATCCGGCCCGCAGGCTCGCGAACCGAGCCCGTTCTGCGCGGCGTCGAACCACAGGTACACCCGATCCGACTGCGGCAGCTCGTGCGGGTGAGCAGCGGCGGTGACCTCGCCGGTGGTGTGGCGCCGCAGCGTGAAGCCGGGACGCCGACCTCGATGGTCGGGCGCGGCGTCGACGCGCAGCCACGGCGACCCGTTCTCCCAGAGCACGAGTTCGCGCAGGTCGCTGCGGTGACCGCTCTCCTGCGGCCGGGCGTACTCCACGACGAGGTCGTCCACCGCCGCCGAATAGCGGCTGACATGGGCTGAACGGATGCTGTCGGGGTAGGACTCGCGCTCCCCCGCCCCGAACCACTCCGCGCGATCGACGGTCGAGGGCAGGTCGAACCGCACCCCGATGCGGGGCCAGTGGATGCGCCAGTCGCCGACCGGGGTCAGGGTCGCCCGGAGCACGACGGCTTCGCCGTCGCGGGACCATGACTCCTCGAGCAGCACACTCTCGCGCGAATCGGCGGCGGCGTAGCGAATGCGACGGTGCGAGCCGTCGACCGATGCCTCCTCGACGCGGGGCACCAGGCGGTCCAATCCGGCCTGCCGCCACAGCTCGGCCGACGACGGTGCCGGCTCCCCCTGCCCGCGGTTCGACCAGGGGTCGACCAGGTCGTAGCTGCCGAACCCGCCCTGCCCGGTGAAATTGCCCGAGAGGTCGTTGTCGGTGGGCGCGCGCCAGAGCTCCGCGTGCGGGCCCTCGACGGGCAGCCCGGCGAGCCCCGAGAGAGAGGGGAACGGAGCCACGGATGTCGCGGACTCTCCCGCGGGCTCCGCCGCCACTTCCACCCCCTGAACGCTCGACCAAGCCGGGGCGGGCGCGGATGTCGCGGACTCTCGCCTCGGCCCCGCGGTCGCGTCCGCCCGGCGAACCCGCGACCACGCCGGCGACTCCGCCGGGGCCCCCAGAGCCTTCTGCGCGGTGACGACCACGTGACCTGCCGGCGCCCACGCCGTCTCGGCGGCGAGCACCACGTCCACGGTGAGCCAGTGCTCGCCCGGCGCATCCGTGGCCTCGACCACGGCGACCGGAATCGGCACGCGCACCTCCTCCCCGGCGGACACCTCGGCCGGGAGCTCGAGCGGGCCTTCTGCGACGACGCGCCCGTCGACCGACCGCGCCCAGCGCACCGCGAAGGCCGCGAGCGTGGCCGAGTGCTGGCGGTTCTCGACCACGATCGCACCGCTCGCATCGCCGTCAGCGCGGTCGCCATCTCCGTCGGCAGCGCCCTCCCCGCCCGCAAACCCGATCCGCACGGGCGCCACGACCTGCTTCCACTCGAAGAGCGACGGGCTCGGCGTGCCGTCGGAGAGCACCATCCCGTCCATCACGAAGTTCCCGTCGTGCACGACCTCGCCGAAGTCGCCGCCGTACGCGAAGTACTCCACTCCCTCGGGAGTGCGGGTGCGTATCCCGTGGTCGCGCCACTCCCACACGAAGCCGCCGTGCAGCCGCGGGTAGCGGTCGACGATCTCCTCGTACTGATCGATCGCTCCCGGTCCGTTGCCCATCGCATGCACGTACTCGCACTGCAGGAACGGCTTCGAACGCTGCCTCGCCGACTCGGCCGCCGAGCAGTTCAGCAGCAGCGAGTCGTCATCGTCAGCGCCGATCGACCGCGTCTCGGGCACGGTGGCGTACATCCGCGAGTAGACGTCGGTATAGGCGCCCACGTGATCGCCCTCGTAGTGCACCGGGCGCTCCGGATCGCGAGCGTGAACCCAGTCGGCCATCTCCGCCAGGTTCGACCCGGTGCCGGCTTCGTTCCCGAGCGACCACAGGACGATGCTCGGATGGTTCTTGTCGCGTTCGACCGTGCGCTCGATGCGGTCGAGGTAAGCGTCGCGCCACGCCGGGTCAGCGCTCGGATTGCCGGTCCAGCGCGCCGTGGACGCTCCGCCGCGCTCGAACGCGTGCGTCTCGAGATCGCACTCGAGGATGACCCAGAACCCGAGCTCGTCGGCCAGGTCGAGCAGCCTCGGATGCGGCGGGTAATGGCTCGTGCGGATCGCGTTGACGTTGAACTGCTTCATCTGCGCCAGATCGGCCCGCGCGAAGTCCTCGTCGAACACGCGGCCGCGGTCGGGATGCGTCTCGTGCCGGTTCACACCGTGGAAGAGCACCTTTCGCCCGTTCACCGAGAACTGGTCGCCACGGATCTCCACGGTGCGGAAGCCGAGACGCAGGGCGACGCTCTCGGCGTCGTTCGACACGGTCGCGTCGTAGAGCCTCGGGGTCTCGGCCGACCAGGGTTCGACCTCCGCGATCACGACCGGCGCGACATCCGCCGCCGTGGGCCAGCTCACGTCGACGCCGAGATCGGGGATGCGAAGCCGCAGGGGGAAGGAGGCGCCACGCGTCTCGACGTCGACCGTGCCGCAGCCGTCGCGGTAACCGGCCCGCACCCAGAGGTCCTCGATGCCGCCCTGCGGACGCGCCTGCAGCGTGACGGAGCGGAAGATCCCCGGCAACCACCACTGATCCTGGTCTTCGACGTAGCTCGCCGCCGACCACTGGTGCACCCGCACCACCACGAGGTTCTCGCCCGGATGCACCTGAGCGGTCACGTCGAACTCCTGCGCCAGGCGGCTCCCGCTGCCCACACCGATCTCGACCCCGTTCACCCAGACCTTGTAGCGCGACTCGACCCCGTCGAAGCGCAACACGACCGCTTCCGCGCCCTCGAAGTCGGTGGGCAGCTCGAAGGTGCGCCGGTAGTCTCCGGTGGGGTTGGCGTCGGGCACGAAGGGCGGGTCGAGCGGAATCGGCAGCTGCACGTTCGTGTAGACGGGCCGCCCGTAGGCGCCGTCGCCCTCGAGCACCCAGTGCGAGGGAACCGGGATGCTCGCCCACCCGGAGTCGTCGAAGTCGACCGACCCCACAGCCTCCGGCTCCTCCCCCGCGGGCAGCACGCCGACCGCACCGGGCGTACCCGGAGCTCCGGCGAGAAGGCGGAACCGCCAGTCGCCGTCGAGCGAGAGTGTGGGCGCATCGGTCGCGAGCCACGCACGAGCCGGACGGCGGGCACCGGAACCGGGAGCGGTATCGGTCAGATAGGTCAAGGGCTGCAAAACTGGTCCTCACCGTGGTGCGTGGATGTCATGCGCGAGGCTAGCATCAAATTCGAGTGGTCACTCGAAAAAGATCGGAGGAAAGGATGTCGACCTCCCGCGAGTCCGCCGGTCGCCGCGGCCCGGGCGCGAAGTCCGCCGAGCGCCGACGCTCCATCGTCGACGCCGCGCACGCGGTCTTCGCCGAACGCGGCTACAACGCCGGCTCTTTCCAGGCCGTGGCCGACCGGGTCGGCATGAGCCAGACCGGTCTGCTGCACTACTTCCCTGCCAAGAGCGATCTGCTGCTCGCCGTGTTGCAGCGGCGCGACGAGGTCTCGGACACCGTGGTCGAGCCGTCGGCCGGATTCGCCGAGTCGGTGCTGCTCAAGGCCCGGGCCAACGAGAGCATCCCCGGCGTCATCCAGCTCTACGCGGTGCTGAGCGGCGAGGCCACGACCACCGGCCATCCCGCTCGCGCGTACTTCACCACGCGCTTCGAACGGTTGCGCACCGGCACCGCGGCCGAACTCCGCGCGCTGCAGCAGGAGGGCGTGCTGAGCCCGCGTGTCGACGTGGCGATCGCCGCGGCATCCCTCGCCGCCCTCTGGGACGGCCTGCAACTGCAATGGCTGCTCGCCCCCGACGAGGTCGACGTGGTGGCGTGCCTCCGCGATTACCTCGACGCGCTGTTCGCGCGCCCCTGACGAGCCTACGGTGGGGGCATGACGGATGATTCAGCCCCCACTGACCCCCACACCATCAAGGTCTCCCAGCTCCGCGTCGTCGTCGAGGCGGCGGACTTCGACGAAGCCGTCGCCCTTTATCGCGACGTGCTCGGCCTGCCGGAGGAGGCCTCGTTCGAAGGTGACGGCGACGCCCGCGTCATGATCCTGGAGGCGGGTCGCGCCACCCTCGAGATCTCGAATCCGGCGCAGGTCGCGATGATCGACGAGGTGGAGGTGGGGCGGCCGGTGAGTCCGCGCATCCGTCTCGCCTTCGAAGTCGACGATGCAGCCGCCGCCGCGGAGGCGCTGGCCGGCGCGGGCGCCGATCTGATCGCGCCGCCGACCCTCACCCCGTGGAACTCGCTCAACGCGCGGCTGCACACCACCGCCGATCTGCAGATCACACTCTTCGAGGAACTCGGCGACCGCGAGACCGGACCTCAGGGCTAGCACGGGCCGACCGTCTCCGACTGCACACGGAGCGGGTCGGCGTCAGACGGAGACAATGTCCCGTTGGGCTCGATAGGGTGGCGGCATGTCACTGGCCGGCCCGTCGGGCGTTCCTGTTCCCGCGCCGCAGAGCGAGCAGCCGCTCGTGCGCTTCGGCGACTTCTACCTCACCGAGCACTGGGTGGTGACGCCGCAGGGCAGCGTTCCGCTCACCGGCTGCCAGATCTTCGTGACGAACAACACGCGCGTGGATCGGGTGATCCCGACCTGGGCGATCGTCGTCGCCATCGTCGGACTGTTCGTGATCACGCTCTTCAGCCTGCTGTTCCTGCTCGCCAAGGAGGACCGCGTGAGCGGCTTCGCGCAGATCACGGTCACGAACGGCTCGTTCACGTACCAGACCGGCGAACCGGCCCAGTTCAACCCCGCAGCCCAGTTCTACGAACTCCAGACCCGCGCCAACTACGCCCGGGCCCTCATCGCCCGCGCCTGAGTGCACTCTGCCCTCAGAGTGCCAGCACCAGCCGCATGCCCCGTTCGACCTCGTCGAGGAGGTACGACGGGATCTCAGCTACCCGATCTCGCAAGTCCTCTTTGTCGACCGTCGACAACTGGGTCACATTGACGACCGAATCCTTGGTCAACCCGGAAGCGGTCGACGGAAGGAAGACATTTCCCGGCTGCTCAGCAAGTGCCGTCTTCGACGTGATGGTCAGGACCACGCAGGTGGAGATCGCGCTCTGATTGAACCTGTCGGCTTGCATCACCAGCACGGGTCTCCGGCGCGCGGGAGCGCTCCCGTGACGCTCTCCGAGATCGATCCACCAGATCGAGCCGCGCTTGATCACCACTCGTCGTCTTCGACGTATCTGGCGGCCTGCCCTTGCGAAAAGCGCGCGAACTCGCGAGCTTCTTGCTCAGCGTCGGGACCGCCTCGACGAATCGACTCGTTGATGCGCTCCGTGAGGTCGTCGGCCTCGAGTTCTCGGAGGTACAGCTCCGCGGCGCGTGAAAAGAACTCCGACCGATTGATGCCGATCTCCGCAGCCTTTCGGTTGACTCGTTCGAACGTGTCGTCAGGAACCGAGATCGCGGTCTTCATGGGTCGAGTATAACGCGGTATAACAGCTGGCACGCGGATTCCTTCTGTTGAGCGAATCCGCGGACCGCTTAGTGATTCATGCTCACATAATATCGGAAGGGGGCCCGCGAGATCAACGCGGGGTGCGGGCGTCCTCGATGGCGCGGGCGACGACCGCGACGGTCCAGGCGGCCGTCTCGTTCACGGTGCCGTCGGCCTCGCGCTGGCCGCTCTGTGCGCTCTGGGTGCGTTCGCTCGGGGAATCGGGCACGACGGGACCTCCGGAAAGACGATGGGCCGATCACGACGTCGGGTGAACGTCTCGCCGGTCGGGTTAACCGGCTGATCGGCCCAGGATTACGCTAGCGCCGCCCGGTCCGCTCACCGCGCGATTCCCGCCGGAATCACCCTCACACTCACCCTCAGCCGGCACCGTTCGCCCCGCGGTCACCCCGCGACATAGTCCGCGAGGTGCTGCCCGGTCAGGGTCGAGCGATCGGCCACCAGCTGCGCAGGCGTGCCCTCGAACACCACGCGCCCGCCGTCGTGCCCGGCGCCCGGGCCGAGGTCGATGATCCAGTCGGCGTGCGCCATGACGGCCTGGTGGTGCTCGATCACGATCACCGTCTTGCCCGAGTCGACCAGTCGGTCGAGCAGCTGCAACAGCTGTTCGACATCGGCCAGGTGCAGCCCCGAGGTCGGCTCGTCGAGCACGTAGATGCCGCCCTTCTCCGCCATGTGGATGGCGAGCTTCAGCCGCTGGCGCTCACCGCCCGAGAGCGTGGTGAGCGGCTGCCCGAGACTCAGGTAACCAAGCCCCACGTCCACCATCCGCTGCAGGATCGCGTGCGCCGGCCCCGACCCGAAGAACTCCTCGGCCTCGGCCACCGGCATGGCGAGCACCTCCGCGATGTTCTTGCCGTCGAGTCGGTATTCGAGCACGGCCGGCTGGAACCGCTTGCCGCCGCACTCCTCGCACACGGTCGCCACCCCCGCCATCATCGCGAGATCGGTGTAGATCACCCCGGCGCCCTTGCAGTTCGGGCACGCGCCCTCCGAGTTGGCGCTGAACAGCGCCGCCTTCACTCCGTTGGCCTTCGCGAAGGCGGTGCGGATCGGGTCGAGCAGCCCCGTGTAGGTGGCGGGGTTGCTGCGCCGTGAGCCGCGGATGGCGGTCTGATCGACCGACACCACGTCGACTCCACGCGGGATCGACCCGTGGATGAGCGAGCTCTTGCCCGACCCCGCCACCCCGGTGACCACGGTGAGCACACCGAGCGGCACGTCGACGTCGACGCCCTGCAGGTTGTGCCGTGTGGCCCCACGGATCTCGAGCGCACCCGTCGGCGAGCGCACCGCATCCTTCAATCGCGCCCGGTCGCCCAGATGCCGGCCGGTGAGGGTCTCGGATGCCTGCAACTCCTCGACCGTGCCCGTGAAGGTGATCTCTCCCCCGTGCACACCGGCCCGCGGCCCGAGGTCGACCACATGGTCGGCGATGCCGATGGTCTCCGGCTTGTGCTCCACCACGAGCACGGTGTTGCCCTTGTCGCGCAGCCGCAGCAGCAACCCGTTCATCCGCTGGATGTCGTGCGGATGCAGCCCCACGGTCGGCTCGTCGAAGACGTACGTGACATCCGTGAGGCTCGATCCGAGATGCCGCACCATCTTCACCCGCTGGGCTTCACCGCCGGAGAGGGAACCCGAAGTGCGCTCGAGACTGAGGTAGCCGAGTCCGATCTCCACGAAAGAGTCGAGCGTCTGCGAGAGCGTGGCGATCACGGGGGCCACCGACTCGTCGGAGATCCCCCGCACGAATTCGGCGAGATCGCTGATCTGCATCGCCGTGCAGTCGGCGATGTTGCGCCCGTCGATCTTCGACGACAGGGCGGCCTCGTTGAGGCGCGTGCCGTGACAATCCGGGCAGGTGGTGAAGGTGACGGCCCGGTCGATGAAGGCACGGATGTGCGGCTGCACCGAGTCGCGGTCCTTCGACAGGATCGACTTCTGCACCTTCGGCACCAGCCCCTCGTAGGTGAGGTTCATGTTCTGCACCGCGACCTTCACCGGCTCCTTGTAGAGGAAGTCGGCCCACTCCCGGTCGGTGTAGTCGTTCAACACCTTGTCGCCGTCGAGGAAGTCGGAGTCGGCGTAGATGCGCACGTACCAGCCGTCGGCCTTGTACCCCGGGATCGTGATCGCGCCGTCATTCAACGACTTCGTGCGGTCGACCAGCTGGTCGATGTCGATGTCGTTCACCTCACCGAGCCCCTCGCAACGGGGACACATGCCTTCGGCGGCATTGAAGCCGTAGTGGAACGACGGCCCGATGTGCGGCTCGCCGAGCCTGGAGAAGAGGATGCGCAACAGCGCGTTCGCATCCGTCGCCGTGCCCACGGTGGAACGCGAGTTCGCGCCCATCCGCTCCTGGTCGACGATGATGGCGGCGCTCAGGCCGCTCAGCCCGTCGACGTCGGGCCGGCCGAGGCTCGGCATGAAGGACTGCACGAACGCCGTGTAGGTCTCGTTGATGAGCCTCTGCGACTCGGCCGCGATGGTGCCGAACACGAGCGAGCTCTTGCCCGATCCGGAGACCCCGGTGAACACGGTGAGCCGCCGTTTCGGGATGTCGACGGAGATGTCTTTGAGATTGTTCTCGCGGGCGCCGCGCACGGAGATGAGGTCGTGGGAGTCGGCTGGGTGGCTCATGCTCCGATGGTAGTGACACGGCCGAGACGGCGTGCCACTATCGTCAGCAATCGCTGAATGGAGAGAACATGGATCTGAAACTCGAAGTCGTCGTCATCCCGGTGTCCGACGTCGATCGCGCGAAGGCGTTCTACGAGAAGCTCGACTTCCGCCTCGACGCCGACTTCACGGTCAAACCCGGCTATCGCGTCGTGCAGCTGACTCCTCCCGGCTCCCTGGCCTCGATCATCTTCGGCGAGGGCCTCAGCACCGCTGCCCCGGGCTCGGTGCAGGGCCTCCAGGTCGCGGTCACCGACATCCTCGAAGCCCACGACTGGCTGGCCGAGCGCGGCGTCGACGTGAGCGAGGTGTTCCACGACGAGACCGGCGTGTTCCACCAGGCCGGCACCACCGGGCGCGTCGCGGGCCCCGATCCCGCGCGGGCGAGCTACGGCTCGTTCCTCTCCTTCGAGGACCCCGACGGCAACGGCTGGATCGCGCAGGAGCTCACGACACGTCTGCCGGGGCGCTGATCATGGTCGACAACGGCGCGATCCTGCTGCAGCTGCTGAAAGACGCGGCCGCCGCTCACGGCATCCACGAGAAGGAGGACCTGGGCGGGGTCTTCGACGAGCAATGGCCCGAGTGGTACGCCGCGCACATGACGCAGGCACTGAAAGACCAGGGCTACACGATCGCGCCACTCGGCGCGGCCGAGACCTGACGACCGGCACGAGCAGGAAGGACGAGACATGGGATTCGTCGACCGCATCCTGGGCCGCAAGCACGACCTCGAGGAGGAGCGCGCCCCGGCCTCGGCATCCGGCGCTCCGGTGAAGCCTGCCGATGAGCGGGCGGTGGCCGAATACGAGCGGCTGCTCCGCACGGCGCCGCCCGACACCATCGAGAAGGTGCACGTCGAGGCGTTCTCGAAGCTGACGCCTGAGCAGCTCGACATCCTCTACGACCGCTTCACGGCGAATGCGTCCACGGCGGAGGAACGCCCGGCGGATGCGAAGCCGGCCACACTGGCGAAGACCGCCACCCAGGTCGAGCAGAAGAAGCCCGGCACCCTGCAGCGGGTGCTGAGTGAGGACGCCTCGGGCAGTGGCTTCAACACCTACCTCGGGCTCTCGATCCTCGACACCGTCATCTGGTACTCGATCGCGTCCACCCTGTGGACGGGCTTCGATGCCGGCTCCGACGCCGGCGACGAGGGCGGAGGCGACGGCAACGACGGAGGCGACGACGGCTCGGGCGGCGCCCAGGCCTCGGGCGGCTACGACGACACCGCCTCGGGCGGGTTCGACGATCCGGGCGGCGGTTTCGACGGATTCGGCGGCGGCGGTTTCGACTTCTGAGGATCGTCAGGACGGGGCGTCGGAGACGTCGCCCAGCTGACGCCGGCGGCCGAGCTGATATCCTCGACGCATGCTCGAGGTCGACAGACTCTAGCCACCGAGCCGTCGGTGGCGCCCCGGACCACGGCGGAATCCCGCCGCCCGTTGCCGCGCCCCTTTCTGACAGCCGACAGCGCCTCCGCGCTCTCCGGCCGACGGCTCGCACCGCCCCTCTGGCCACTAGCGATGCGGTCGTCCGCAGAATTGTCGAACCCCCATGTCCTCTTCGAAGAACTCCTCCATCACCCTCACCGATCTCACGTTCCGCTGGCCCGACGGGAACCCGGCGCTCACCGGGCTCAGCGGCAGCTTCGGCGTCGGCCGCACCGGGCTCGTCGGTGCGAACGGCGCCGGCAAGTCGACCCTGTTACGGGTGATCGCCGGCATCCTGACACCGACATCGGGCTCCGTCACACTCTCGGGCGACGTCGGCTATCTCCCGCAGTCCCTCACGCTCGAGACCGGCACCACGGTCGCCGAGCTGCTCGGCATCGGGTCGACGCTGCGCGCGCTCCGCGCCATCGAGCAGGGCGATGCCTCGATCGACAACTTCGACGCGGTCGGCGACGACTGGGACATCGAGGCGCGCGCCGACGAAGCCCTGCGCGACGTCGGCTTCAGCGCCGCGGATCTCGACCGCGCGGTGGCGACCATCTCCGGCGGCGAGGCGATGCTCGTCGCGATCACCGGCCTGCGCATCCGCCGCACCGCCATCACCCTGCTCGACGAACCCACGAACAACCTCGACCGAGACGCGCGCGCCCGCCTCACCGGCCTCGTCGACTCCTGGCCGGGCACCCTCGTCGTGGTGAGCCACGACACGGCGCTGCTCGAGCACATGGATGACACGGCCGAACTGCACGGCGGCCGGCTGACCGTGTTCGGCGGAGCCTACAGCGCCTGGCGCGAACAGCTCGAGCTGCAGCAGTCCGCGGCCGTACAGGCGGCGCGCTCGGCCGAACAGGCGGTCAAGGCCGAGAAGCGGCAGCGGATCGAGGCCGAGACCAAGCTCGCCCGCCGGGCCCGTACCGCGAAGAAGAGCTACGACAACCGCAGCGGCGACAAGATCGTGATGAAGCAGCGCATCTCCGACGCGCAGGTGTCGGCGGGCAAGCTCCGCTCGGGCCTCGACGACGACGTGCGCTCGGCCCAGTCCGCGTTGGATGCCGCGGAGGCGCGGGTGCGAGAAGACGAGCACATCCACCTCGAACTGCCCGATCCCGACGTCCCGCGGTCGCGTCGCATCGCCGAGTTGCAGGGCACGAACCGCGCGTACGTCATCCAGGGGCCTGAACGTGTCGCCGTGACGGGGGCCAACGGCGTGGGCAAGACCACGCTGCTGCGCGGGCTGCTCGAGGGCACACCACCCGAGCCCGGTCGCGCGAGCGGAACCCTCCACACCGACCGGGTGGGAATGCTCACCCAGCGTCTCGACGGGCTGGACGAGGAGGCGAGCACCCTCGAGAACGTGCGGGCCGCCGCACCCGAGGTGCCGCCGGGCGAGATCCGCAACCAGTTGGCGCGGCTGCTGCTGCGCGGCGACACCGTCACCCGACCGGTGCGGTCGCTGTCGGGCGGAGAGCGGTTCCGGGTGCACCTGGCCCGGCTGCTGCTCGCCGATCCGCCCGCGCAGCTTCTGGTGTTCGACGAGCCGACGAACAACCTCGACATCCAGAGCGTCGACCAGCTGGTGGAGGCGTTGCAGGCCTACCGCGGGGCGATCCTCGTGGTGAGCCACGACGACGCGTTCCTCGCCCGGCTGGGCCTCGACCTCGTGCTCTCGCTCGACGCCGTCGGCGCCCTCCGCGAGGTCGCCCTCACCTAGCCCGGGTCCGTCACTTCCGGCCCTACTCGGCGCGCAGTGGGGCCGGAAGTGACGGATCGACGGATGGCCTAGGGGTTCGGCTTGGGCTGCGGCGGGCGCGCGGGGCCGCCCATCACACGCACGGTCCCGGTGCGCCCCGCGATCGCGGTGAGCACCGCCGGCCGTGCCCCGATCCAGGCGGCGGCGAGCACGACGAGGGAGGCCGCGAAGATCCAGAAGCCGGTCCATCCGGCGTCGTCGCTCGAGGCGTACATGACGTTGAGGTTCTCGAGAGCGCCGGTCGCCAGCACCAGGGTCACGTGCACCACCGTGAAGCCGACGAAGTAGATCATCACCACGAAGTGGACGGTGCGCGCGATGCGGGTGGGGAACACGCGGTCCAGCGGCCGCAGTCGGGCGGCGAATCCGGGGGCGATCCGGATGCCGGTGACGAGCGCGAGCGGCGCCGCGAGGAACACGGTGGCGAAGTAGCTGAGCACCTGCAGGCTGTTGTAGTTGACCCAGGCGTGTTCAGTGGGCCAGTTCAGCGAGAGGTACTGCAGGCCCGCCGAGACCGCGTTCGGGATGACGCCCCAGCTGGTGGGCACGATGCGCATCCACTGACCGGTGGCGAACAGGAGAACGACGAACACCACGCCGTTCAGCACCCAGAAGATGTCGACGGCCAGGTGGAACCAGAGCGGCAACCCGATCCGCACCGGTGGGTTCTTCGTGCGGAGCCGCCCGTCGTTCTTCCGGGTCCAGAACGCCGACGGCCGCACGCCCTGACGGATGACCCATCCGGTGCGCACGATGAACAGCAGGAAGAACATGTTGAGGAAGTGCTGCCAGCCGAGCCACGCGGGGATGCCGACGGGCGCGTCGGCGGGCAGTGGCGTGTACCCCGGATAGTCGGCGAGGAAGTTCTGACCGGCCGGCGACGAGCGGATGGCGATGGCCGCCAGGACGGCGATCAGCAGGAGCACGACGAGTGCGGGTGCGATCCACACGAGGCGGAACCAGCGGGATCTGTTGCTCATCGTGAATCTAGAGTACCGGCCCCGCCCTAGGGCAGGATGTGGCCGGCCGCGCGGAAGAGGCGGTACCACTCCTCGCGCGTCAGCCGCACGTCGGAGCCGGCGGCCGAGTCGGCCACGCGCTCCGGGTTCGTGGTGCCGAGCACCACCTGCATCTGCGCGGGATGCCGCGTGATCCACGCCACCGCGATCCCCGTCGGTGTGACGCCGTAGGCGGCCGCCAGCTCGTCGAGCACGTCGTTCAGCTCGGCGTAGTGCTCGCGGTCGCCGAGGAAGACGCCGTCGAAGAAGCCCTTCTGGAACGGCGACCACGCCTGCAGCGTGATGTCGTTGAGCCGCGCGTAGTCGAGGAGGCCGTTGTCGCGGTCGATCGACTGGTCGAGCCCGCCCATGTTCGCCGCCACGCCTGCCGCGATGAGAGGCGCGTGGGTGATGCTCAGCTGCACCTGATCCACCGCGAGCGGCTGGCGCACGAAACGCTTGAGCAGCTCGATCTGGCCCGGCGTGTGGTTGGAGACCCCGAAGTGGGTGACCTTGCCGGCGGCCTGCAGCTCGTCGAACGCGGCGGCGACCTCCTCGGGCTCCACCAGGGTGTCGGGGCGGTGCAGGAGCAGCAGGTCGAGGTGCTCGATCCGCAGTGCGGCCAGCGACTCCTCCACCGTGCGCAGGATGTGCTCCTTCGAGAAGTCGAAGTATCCGTCGCGGATGCCCACCTTGCTCTGGATCACGACCTGCTCGCGCTCCGACGGACTGAACGTGACGGCGTCGCCGAAGCGGGTCTCGCAGCCGTGCCGCACGTCGCCGTAGATGTCGGCGTGGTCGAAGACGTTCACTCCCGAGTCGCGGGCGGTGCCGACGAGCGTGCGGATCTCCTCGTCGCTGAGCGGAGTGATCCGCATGAGGCCCAGGATGACGTCGGAGACCGTGAGCTCGGTGTATGGCAGTGCGAAAGTCTTCATCCCTCCATCCTGGCCCCGCCGGCGGAACCGGAGCAGAGCCAGGCGGTATCCGGGCGCCGGAATATTACGTTGCGTAACGCGACGATGCGGCCCCGGTGATGGCCTCCCCATACGGTGGCAGCCAGACAACTGTTGACGAGGGGGGATCGTGGCACTGACGCAGCCGCCCCTGCTCTCGCGCTCGAGCCATGTCACGAACCGCGCCTTCTCGGTGGAGTTCGCCGGTCTCGGCCGCAGCTTTCCCGCGCCGAAGAAGAAGACGTCCACGGGCGTGCTCGGTGACGTGACGCTGCGCATCGAGCCGGGAGAGATCGTCGCGATCCTCGGTCCGAGCGGTTGCGGCAAGTCGACACTGTTGCGGATCGCCGGCGGCCTCGACTCCCCCACGGCCGGAAGGGTCACGATCGACGGAACTCCCGTGACGCCCTTCGACGCACGCTGCGCCATCGGCTTCCAGGAGCCGCGGCTCCTCCCCTGGCGCACGCTCTCGGACAACGTGGCCCTCGGTCTGCCGCGGGGCGGCTCCCGCACCGACGGCCGCGAGATCGTCGCCGAGCTGGTCTCGCTCGTCGGACTGTCGAATTTCGCCGGCCACACGCCGCGACAGATCTCCGGCGGCATGGCCCAGCGCACTTCGCTGGCCCGCGCGCTGGCGCGGAACCCCGGCGTGCTGCTGCTCGACGAGCCCTTCGGAGCTCTGGATGCGCTCACCCGGCTCAAGATGCAAGACCTGCTCCTCGAGGTGCACACGGCCGCTCCCACGACCGTGCTGCTCGTGACCCACGACGTCGACGAGGCCCTGCAGCTCGCCGATCGCGTCATCCTGCTCGGCAAAGGGCAGGATGACGCCGCGAACGGCATCCAGCAGGTCGTCACCGTTCCCGGCATCCGGCCTCGCGATCGCGGCTCGGCCGAACTCGCCGAACTGCGGGCGCAGCTTCTCGGCGGTCTCGGCATCGAGCGCCACGCCGCCGGCCAGGAACACCTCTGACCCACGAACAATCCCCGCACACAGCACACAGCACACGACGAAGGACGACCATGACCCGCACCAGACTCCTCCCGATCGCGCTCGCCGCGACCGCCGCCGCGAGCCTCCTGCTCTCCGGCTGCGTCGCCGGCGAGAACAGCGGCCAGGCCGCCGCCGCTCCCGCAGCCTCCGACAGCGGTGACGTCGTCACCGAGGGCGGCACCCTCAACATCGACTTCGCCACCTACAACCCGCTCAGCCTCGTCATCAAAGACCAGGGCTGGCTCGAGGAGGCGCTCGCGCCGCAGGGCATCACCGTCAACTGGGTGCAGTCGGCCGGCTCCAACAAGGCCAACGAAGCCCTGCGCGCCGGCGCCATCGACGTGGGCTCGACCGCCGGATCGGCCGCGCTCCTTGCGCGCTCGAACGGCTCGCCCATCCAGGTCATCGACATCTTCTCGCAGCCCGAGTGGTCGGCGCTCGTCGTGCCGGCAGGATCGGCGATCACCTCGGTCGCCGACCTCAAGGGCAAGCAGATCGCGGCCACGAAGGGCACCGACCCCTACTTCTTCCTCATCCAGGCGCTCGAGGCGAACGGCCTCACCGCGAACGACGTCACCGTGCAGAACCTGCAGCACGCCGACGGCTGGGCAGCACTGCAGAACGGCTCGGTCGACGCGTGGGCGGGCCTGGACCCGATCATGGCCGGCGCCGAGCAGTCGGGCGCGGAACTGCTCTACCGCAACGTCGACTTCAACAGCTACGGCTTCCTCAACGCCACCGAATCGTTCCTCGAGACCAAGCCGGACGTCGCCCAGACCGTCGTGAACGCCTACGAGCACGCGCGGGCCTGGGCCGAGGAGAACCCCGACGAGACCGCGGCCATCCTCGCCGAGGTGGCCGGCCTCGATCCCGCCGTGGCCACCAAGGTCATCACCGAGCGCACCAACCTCGACGTCGACAACGTTCCCGGTGACGCCCAGGTCTCCGTGCTGAAGACGATCGGGCCGCTCTTCGTCGAGACCGGCGACGTGGCGAACCAGGGCCTGATCGACGACGCCCTGGACACGATCGTGAACGACCGGTTCGCGAAGGCCGCCGACCCCGCGGCGATCGGCTGATCGGAGCACGGATGTCGGTCGACGCCACCGCCTACGCCGCCACAGGCAACGCACCCGCCGTCGCCGTGACGCCCAGCCGCGCGCCGCGGCCGGGCTCGCGGCGATGGGCGGTGGTGATCGGCGGCGCCCTGCTGCCGGCGCTGATCCTCGCGGTCTGGCAGTTCGTCACCGCCACGGGTGTCGTCGCCACCTCGCAACTCCCCTCCCCCCAGATGGTGTGGGAGGCGGCCGTCGACCTCGCCCAGCGCGGGCTGCTCTGGCAGTACGTCGCCATCTCCACCCAGCGCGTCGTCATCGGCTTCCTGATCGGCGCGGCCTTGGGCCTCGCGCTCGGCGCCGTGGTGGGGCTGTCCCGGTTCGCCGACATCCTGCTGGCACCCACGCTCGGCGCCATCCGGGCGGTGCCGTCTCTGGCCTGGGTGCCGCTGCTCATCCTCTGGTTCAAGATCGGTGAGGAGTCGAAGATCATCCTGATCACGATCGGCGCCTTCTTCCCCGTGTACACGACGGTGGCCGCGGCGCTTCGGCACGTCGACCGGCAGCTCGTCGAGGCGGGGCGCGCGTTCGGTTACCGGGGCGCGCGCCTGTTCTTCACGGTGCAGCTGCCCGCGGTGATCCCCTCGGTCGCGTCTGGTCTGCGACTCGCGCTCGCCCAGGCCTGGCTGTTCCTCGTGGCCGCGGAGTTGATCGCCGCTTCGATGGGCCTGGGCTTCCTGCTCTCGGATTCGGGCAACAACGGCCGTATCGACCGCATCTTCCTCGCGATCATCCTCCTCGCCGTGCTCGGCAAGGTCACCGACTCGATCCTGGCCCTCTTCGAGCGCTGGGCCGTCAAGAAGTGGGCCTGACGTAGCCTGGACCGATGACCGATGCGAGGCTGGGACGGGTGGCCGTGCTCGTGCTGGCCGGCGCCAAACCGCTCGACGTGGGCATCCCGGCGCAGGTGTTCAGCACCCGCGCGAGCATGCCCTACGAGGTGCGGGTGTGCGGGGCGGCACCCGGACTCGTCACGGGCGGCGACGGCCTGTCCTACCACGTGGCCGACGGGCTCGACGCCCTCCAGTGGGCCGACATCGTGTTCGTGCCGGGCTACCGGCATCCGGATCGCGACGACCCGGCGCCCGAGGTCGTCGACGCCCTGATCGCCGCCCACGACCGCGGTGCCCGGCTCGCGGCCATCTCCACGGGCGCCTTCGCCCTCGCGGCCACAGGCCTCCTCGACGGCAAGCGCGCCACCACCCATTGGCACTACACGCAGGCCCTCGCCACGAAGTATCCGCAGGTCACGGTCGACGAGAACGTGCTCTTCGTCGACGAGGGCAGCGTGCTCACCTCGGCGGGTGCCGCCTCCGGAATCGATCTCTGCCTGCACATCCTGCGCCGCGATCTCGGTGTGGCGGCGTCGAACCACACCGCGCGCCGGCTCGTGGCGGCGCCGTACCGCAGCGGCGGGCAGGCGCAGTACGTTCCGCGCAGCGTTCCCGAACCGCTCGGCGCTCGCTTCGCCGCCGTGCGCGAGTGGGCGCTGGTGCGGCTCGCCGAACCGCTCACCCTCGAGGTGCTCGCGCAGCAGGCATCCGTCTCGTCGCGCACCTTCTCGCGCCGCTTCGTCGACGACACGGGGTACACGCCGATGCAATGGGTGATGCGCGCGCGCATCGACGTGGCGCGCGAACTGCTGGAGCGCTCCGAACGCAGCATCGAGCAGATCGCCGCGGATGTCGGTCTCGGCACGGCGGCGAACCTTCGCCTCCACTTCCAGCGCATCCTGGGCACCACCCCGAGCGACTACCGCCGCACCTTCGCCCACGGCGAGTAGCCGCCGCATCGACCCGTCACTTCTCGTCGCTCTGGGCCCGCTATTCCGACGAGAACTGACGGGTCGGTGAGGCGGAACGAGGGATGGCGCGATCCTTGCGAACCATGGCGCTCCGGCCACTGTCGAGATCGGATGTCGCGAGGGAATCTAGTGGGCGGAAAGGAAACACCACCCATGACTCGCATTGCCATCAACGGATTCGGCCGCATCGGACGCAACGCCCTCCGCGCCCTGCTCGAGCGCGACAGCGACCTCGAGGTCGTCGCCGTGAACGATCTCGCCGACCCGGCCACCCTCGCCCGGCTCCTCGCCTTCGACTCCACCGCCGGCCGCCTGGGCCGCCCGGTGTCGGTCGACGGCGACACCCTGGTGGTCGACGGTCGACGCATCCGTGTGCTCGCCGAACGCGAGCCCGCGCAGCTGCCCTGGGCCGAGCTCGGTGTCGACATCGTCCTCGAGGCCACCGGCCGCTTCACCTCGGCCGACGCCGCCCGCGCGCACCTCGACGCGGGTGCGAAGAAGGTGCTCGTGAGCGCGCCTTCCGACGGCGCCGACGTCACGCTGGCGTTCGGCGTGAACACGGATGCCTACGACCCCGCCGTGCACACCATCGTGTCCAACGCGTCGTGCACCACGAACGCGCTCGCTCCGCTGGCCGCGGTGCTCGACGACCTGGCCGGCATCGAGCACGGCTTCATGACCACGGTGCACGCCTACACGCAGGAGCAGAACCTGCAGGACGGCCCGCACCGCGATCCGCGTCGCGCCCGCGCCGCCGGCGTGAACATCGTTCCCACGACCACGGGCGCCGCGAAGGCCATCGGCCTGGTGCTGCCGCAACTCGAGGGGAAGCTCTCGGGCGACTCGATCCGCGTGCCGGTTCCGGTGGGCTCCATCGTGGAGCTCAACACGGTCGTCGCGCGCGACGTCACCCGTGAGCAGGTGCTCGAGGCTTACCGCGCGGCCGCGGACGGGCCGCTCGCGGGCGTCCTGGAGTTCTCCGACGACGCCCTCGTCTCCAGCGACATCACCGGCAACCCGGCGTCGTCGATCTTCGACTCCGCGCTCACCCGGGTCGACGGACGCCACGTCAAGGTGGTCGCCTGGTACGACAACGAGTGGGGCTTCTCGAACCGCGTCATCGACACGCTCGAGCTGCTCGCCGCCTGACCCGCTCGAGTGGGCATGATCCGTCGCGACATCCGCACCACGGAGACGAATCGTGCCCACTCGGTGACGAAGTACCGCCAGGGCCGGGGTCAGACCGGGGTGGGCGGCGCCGCCAGCACCCACCCGCCCACGAGCTCCTGGCTGAACGGCACCGAGTAAGCCATCAGCGCGCCGGCCTGCGCGTCGCGGAAGATCCGCTGGATGGGCGAGCGCGCGAGGTAGGCCCCGCCTCCGCCTACCTTGAGCGCGAGCGCGGCCGCCTTCTTGGCGACCTCGTTGGTGAGCATCTTCGCCTCGGTGGCGGCGAGCATCGCCTGCGGGTCGCGGCGATCGGCCAGCCACGCGGTCTGCTCGGCGAGCAGGCGCGCCGCCCGGAGTTCCGCCCACGCCATGGCCGTCTCCGACTTCACCCACGAGGCGTCGGCCAGGCGCTCGGCGGCGGGGCCCTTCTTGGCGTTCGCCGAGACGGTGAGGGCGTCGATCGCCGACTCGGCGATGCCGATCGAGAGCGACGCGAATCCCACCGTGATGAGGTTCGCGTAGTCGACGGGCGGCGGCCCGCACAGGCGTGCCCGCTCGAGCACGGTGCCCTCGAACAGGATCGTGCGGCTGCGGGTCGCCCTCATGCCGATGGTCTGGTCGATCGGCGGCAGCGACATCGTCTCGTCGCGGTCGACCCCGAAGAACGCGGGTGCGCCGTCGATCCGCACGTTCAGCAGCAGGTGGTCCGCGGCCTCGACACCCGACACGAAGAGCTTGCGGCCGGAGAGCACCCACCCGCCGTCGACCGGCTCGACGTCTTGCTGCGAGGCCAGGAAGTGGTTGCCGCCCGCGGGCTCGGAGAGGGCGTTCGCGAACCGGTCACCCGCGCGGAGCCGCTCGGCGAAGTACTCCGCGGCCGCCGGTGCCGACATCGTGACGAGGCCGTGCGCGGCGCCGATGTGCATCAACCACACGGCGGCGACGGCCGGATGCGCCGCCGCGAAGATGCGGACGACCTGCGCCAGCGTCGCATACGACAAGGCCTCGCCACCGGCCTCGACCGGCAGGAAGGCGGCATCCAGACCGCTCGCCGAGATGGCGCGCAGATGCTCGATCGGCAGCTCCCCCGACTCGTCGTCGGCGGCCACGGTCGCGGAGAAGCGTTCCGCGAGACCCTCCGCCGTCTCGATCCAGTGGGCCTCGCCGTCGGGGACGAGGACGGGCGATGGGCGGGTGAGCATGGGGCATCCTCTCGATACGGACGGATCAGAACTGGTAGCGGGCGGTGGAGAACACCTGGGGTGGCCGGCGCGTGCGCATCATCGAATACGACACGGTCGTGGGGTCGTGCAGTTCCCGGGCGTGGAACAACCGGCGTCCGCTCAGACCGATGCCGACGATGTCGAGGGTGAGCACGGGGGTGCCGACCGGATGCTCGAACAGGACGGCATCCTCCTCGGTCAGCGCTTCGGCCGACGGAGTCGCGACCTCCCAGGCGATGGACTCGTTCCACACCTGCGCGATCGCCGAGTAGATGGAGTCGCCGAGGTCCACTTCGGCGCGCGGGAACGGGAGCGGGACGGTGCCGAAGGAGAGCATCGCCACGGCCCCGTCCGCCCGCCAGCGCTTCACGATGCGGGCCGCCGGTCGGCCGGCCTCGGTCATCAGCAACCCCGCGATCTCCTTCTGCATCAGCGTGTCGGAGATCTCGAGCACCTCGACGCTGCTCTCATACCCCAGCTGACGCAGCAGCACACTGTATTCGAGCTGGTCCTCGAACCGCACGCTCATCCGGGTGGCCACGGGGTCGACCTCGGTGGCGGCTCCTTGGCGCCGGAGCACCATCCCCTGCTGCTCGAGTGAGGCGAGCACATCGCGCACCTGCTTGCGGGTGATCCCGAGGCGATCGGCCATCTCCACCTCACCGGGCAGGGTGGATCCCGTCGCGGCGGCGTCGCGCACGAAGCGCAGCACCCCGGCCAGCACCCGTTGGCTCTCGCTGATCATGGCGTGGTCGCTTTCGTCGACGTCGACTCCGTGGTCACGCGCGAGGCGGAGGCGGTGCGGGGCACGCGGTACAGGCGCCGCAGCTGGTTGCGCGAGGTGATCACGAGCACCACGAGGGTCACCAGATAGGGGATCGATTGGTAGACCTCGCTCGGCAACGTCAGGGCCGTGGACTGCGACAAGAGCGCGAAGCTCTGCAGGAACGCGAACAGGAGGGCGCCGAGAGCGATCCCCACCGGACGGCTGCGGCCCATGATCACGATGGCCAGCACGATGTAGCCGCGGCCGGCCGTGATGTCGGGGGTGAACGATCCGATCGTTCCCACCGTGATCACGGCGCCGCCCAGACCGGCGAGCGCGCCCCCGATCAGCAACGCGGATGCGCCGGTCTTCTGCACCCGCACGCCCCGCAGAGCGGCGGACGCGGGGTCGGTGCCCACGGCCTGCACCGCGAGACCGAAGCGGGTGAACCGCGAGACCGCCCAGGCCGCGACGAGCAGCACGGCTGCGAGATAGACGAGCGGGCTCTGGCCGAACAGGATCGGGCCGACGATCGGGATGTCGGCGAGCGGCCCGAGCCCTCGCGGCAGGGTCTGCACGGTGACGTTGGTCTCGCCGCTCGGAATCCAGAGCTGGTAGAAGTAGGTGCTGAGGCCGAGACCGAGCATCGTCACGGCGAGGCCCACCACGATCTCGTTGGCGTGCAGCCGGTAGACGACGAGATTCATGCCCACCGCCATGACGAGTCCGACCGCGGTGCCGGCGGCCAGGCCCACCAGGGGCCCGCCCATGCTGCCGGCCCAGACGCCCACGAAGGCGCCCATGATCATCATCCCCTCGATGCCGAGATTGATCCGGCCCGCGCGCTCGACGAATCCCTCGCCGATGCCCGCGAACACGAGAGGGGCGGCGAGCGCGAGCGCCCCGGCCACGATCGCGACCCAGAGTTCGACGCTCATCGGCGGCCTCCTTCGTGCTCGGCCTCGGTCAGGGTGCCGACGAGGGTCTCCGGTTCGTCTCCCGGTGCGGTGACGGGAACGGCGGCGAGGGCCGCTTCGTCGGCGGCGGTCTTCGCATCCACCGGCGCCAGCACGGCCGCCGGGTTGCGCTGATAGGCCGCGATGCACGCGACGCCGACGAGGAGCACGCCTTTCACGACCTCGGCGATCGATGCCGGGACGGTGCCGGTGGCGGATTGCATGCCGACGGCGCCGGCCGTGAGCGCCGAGAAGAACAGCGCCGCGAGCACGATGCCGATCGGCGCGAGGCCCCCGAGCAGCGCGACCGCGAGGCCCGAGAATCCGACTCCGCCGGACACCGAGTTGAGGAGGCGGTCGTTCACCCCGGCGACCTGGATCCAGCCCACCACGCCCGCACCCACACCGGAGACGAGCATGGTGGAGTAGACCGTGCGCGAGCGGGTCGCGCCGAGCCGCAGCGCGAGCTTGGGCCGGGTCGCGAAGACCGTCAGCCGTGCACTCGCCGCCGAACGGCGCCACAGGACGAAGGCGATGGCCACCACGATGACGAGCAGGATGCCCCAGTGCGCCCGCGTGCCGGGCAGGAGCGGCGGGAGCGCGGCCGCCTCGGGCAGCCGGGCGCTCTGCGGGGTCGCCGTCTCTTCCGGGCTCGCCAGCCAGGTGCGCAGCGTCCAGCCGAGGAATCCGGCCGCGAGGTAGTTGAGCAGCAGGGTGCTGAGGATCTCGTTCACCCGCCAGCGCACCGCGAGGAAGGCCGGGATCAACGCCATCACGGCTCCCCCGGCGGCTCCTCCCAGGAACCCGGCGAGCCAGAGCAGGATGCTCGGCGCAGCGCCTCCGAGCAGCTGGTCGACCGCGAACACCGACCCCGCCGCGCCGATGGCGCCGACGACGATCTGTCCTTCGGCCCCGACGGAGAAGATCCCGGCGCGGAGCGCGGGAATGAGCGTGAGCGCGACGATGCCGATCGGCACGGCGCCGACGAGCACCTCGCCCACCCGGTAGGGCGAGCTGGACACCCCCTCCACGAGCCCTTGGATTCCCACGAACGGGTCGGCTCCGGCGAACAGGATGAGCGCGCCCGCGGCCACCACCACGGCCAGAACCACCGAGGCGGTGAGCACCCAGCGTCGCCGGTCGATCGCCTTCACGAGTCCTCCCCGTCGTGTCCGCACCGATCGACGGGGCCGGGCAGCAGCACATCCACGAACGACTGCGTCGCGGCGTCGATGAGGCCGAGCTCGGTGATCCCGAGATCGGGAACCACGTACAACCCGACGAACGACAGGATGATGTAGGGCGACGGAATGGGGCAGCCGAGAGCGTGGGTCGCCTCGTGAGCCCGACGGAGGGCATCCGCCGTCTCCTCGAACGGAGCGGCACTCATCATGCCGCCCACCGGGAGGGGCACCCGGCCGACCACTTCTCCGTCTGCGACCGTCACGAATCCGCCCTGCATCGAGCGCAGTTCTTCGACGGCGTGCAGCATCTCGGCGTCGTCGACACCGACCACGGCGACGTTCATGTTCGGGCAGTTCATCGTGATCGCGATGGCGCCGCGCGACAACCCGAAACCTTTCACGAAGCCGATTCCGGTCAGCGCCTCGCCGTGGTGCCGATCGACGACGGCGATCTTCAGGACATCCGTCGCCGTGTCGGCCTGCACCCGTCCGTCGACCACATCGAGCTCGGCTTCGAAGGCGTGCTTGAAGTAGCCCTTGTACATCTCCATCGCCCGCACCCGCACGCGGCCGCCTTCGGCAGCGTCGGCGCGCACGTCGAACATCGCCGGGTCGAGGGTCTCGGGCAGGTGCACGGTGTCGGTCATCCACTCGGGCAGCTCGTCGGTGTTCGTGAACAGGGCCACGCCCTCACGAGCCACCACACGGCCTTCGACGAGAACGACCGAGGGCCGCACCTCGGCGAGGTCGGGGATGATCTGCAGATCGGCGAGGCGTGACGGGGCGAGCACGCCCAGGATCTGGTCGAGCCGGTAGTAGGCCGCCGGCTGCGTCGTGGCCATCCGGTAGGCGAGCTGCGGATCGACGCCGAAGCGGATCGCCTGCCGCACGTGATGGTCGATGTGCCCCTCGGTGCTGAGGTCGAGCGCGTGCTTGTCGTCGGCGCAGAAGCAGAGGCTGCGGAGCGCGGGGGCGACCCGCTCGAGGTCGGAGAAGATCGGAACGGTGTTGTCGGTCAGCGACGCGCCCATCACCGTGATCATCGCGCCGAGGCGCACCCGCTCGAGCACCTCGTCGATGGTGGCTGAATTGTGGTCGTCGCCGACGCCGGCGGCGAGGTAGCCCCAGAGCGACTCGTTCGTTTGGGCGGCGGTGTGCCCGGTGATGCGGCGACCCGCGGCGAGGGCCTCCCGGAATCGCCCGGTCGACTCCTCGCCGTAGTCGAAGGGGTTGCCCTCGCCGAGATTGGTGGTCACGTCGTCCCAGAGCCGACCGCGCACGACCTCCTCGGGAATGACGGCACCGCCGCGCTCGAGGTACGGCGCCCCGGGAGTCTTCGGCGAGACCTGCTGGAAGATGTGCAGCGGCGTCGTGGTCGAGAGCAGCTCGTCCATGCCACGCGCCCCCCACACGTTCGCGGCGCCGTTCGGGTCGGTCAGCACGGTGCCGGTGCCCCGCGCGACGCTCAGACGACCGAGCTCCCCGGGGGTGAGGTTCGTGTACTCGATGTGCAGGTGCGCGTCGATGAAGGTCGGCACGACGTGGCATCCGGATGCGTCGATCTCCTCGACCGAGGGCGTCGCGGCCACGTGTCCCCACGGAGTGAGGGCGGCGATGTGCCGGCCGGCCACGAGCACGTCGCGCTCGAGCCATTCCTCGGTGCCGGGCGATTGCACGAGACCGCCGCGCACGATCAGGTCGGGTGTCTCCGCACCCACCGCGACGGCGCGCAGCCGCCCGAGTTCGGCGACGGTGGGGTAGAGGTCTGTCTTGTCGGTCACGCGGGGTCTCCCTGGGTGGCGGAGTCGGGGCCGGAAACGGCTGTGGGGCTGTCGATCAGACCGGCGATCGCACGGCCGATTCGCTCCGTGTCGGCCTCGCCGATCGGCAAGTCGGCCACGATGCGGCCGGCGAACATCACGACCACGCGGTCGGCCACCCCGAGGATCTCCTCCAGGTCGTGCGACGCCACCACCACGGCCGATCCGGCCGCCGCGAGGGCGACGAGCCGCTCGCGGATCGCTTGCGAGGCACGCAGGTCGAGGCCCTGAGTGGGGCCGTAGGCGAGCACGACCCGTGGGGCGGGGTGCGCACCGAGTTCACGCGCTGCGAGAAGCTTCTGCTGATTGCCGCCCGAGAGCCCGGATGCCGCGAGCTCCGGCCGCGCCGGGCGCACGTCGAAGGCGCGCAGGGTCCCCTCCACGTCACCGGTGCCGCTGGGGCGTGGCTTCGCCGTCATCCTTCCTCGCCCTGGCGAAGCACCGACGGCGGTGGAGTAGACGGAGAGGTTCTCCCGCAACGACATCGCGGGCACCACGGCTTCGGTGCGTTCCTCGGGGATCCACGCGAGGCCGGCGCGCTGGAACCGGGCAGCCGACGCTCCGCTCCGGGAGCCGGCCTCCGCCCCCTCGAGGGTGATGGTGCCGCCGACGGGCTCCACGAATCCGCCGAGCACGTCGAGCAGGATGTTCTGACCGCTTCCGGCCACCCCCGCGATCCCCACGATCTCTCCCGCGTGCACGGCGAGGTCGACGCCGTCGAGGGAGGCGTCGCGGGTGGAGAGCGCCACGACGCCGGACGCCCGGAGCACCACCGCGCCCGGGCTGCGTTCGGAGCGGGGAGGCGGTGGGGGCAGCTCCCCCACCATGAGCCGGGCGATCTCGGTCGGCTCGAGACCGGCGGCCGATCCGTGATGCACGTTCTCGCCGTGCGAGAGCACCGTCAGGTCGTCGGCGACCTGGCGCACCTCGTCGAGACGGTGGGTGATCAGCAGCACCGCGGTGCCGAGGTCGCACAGTGCCCGGAGGTGCTCGAACAACCCGCCGACCTCCAGCGGGCCGAGGCTCGCGGTGGGTTCATCGAGGATGAGCGTGTTGGCGCCTTCGGCGAGGGCGACGACGATCTCGCCCAGCTGCCGGTGAGCTTGTGTGAGCGTCGCGGTCGGCGCATCGAGATCGACCTCGACGCGGGCGCGCTCGAGGGTCGCGGAGAGCAGAGCGCGGGCCGACCGTCGGTTCAGCAACCGCCGCGAGCCGACCAGGAGGTAGTTCTCGACCAGGCTGAGCTCGCCCACCAGGCTGAGCTGCTGCGGCACCATGTTGACGCCGCCTCGTTTGGAATCGGCGCGGTCCCGCGGAGCGAAGGCCGCGCCGCCAATGGTCATGGTGCCGCTCGACGGCAGCTCGATGCCGGCGAGCACTTTGGCGAGGGTCGACTTGCCGGCGCCGTTCTCGCCGACGAGCGCGTGCACCGCGCCGGGGCGCACGAGGATCGACACGTCGGTCAGGGCACGCACCGGCCCGAAGCTCTTGGAGATGGACCGCGCTTCGAGAACGCGGTCCATCTCCTGGGGTGAGACGGTCATCAGCCGATGGTGACGGTTCCGTCGGTGATGCCGGCGATGACGTCCTCGACCTTCTTGGCGGCATCCGAGGGCACGGCGCCGTCGACGTCGTTGATCGGCGCGTAGACGATCCCGCCGTTCTGGAGCGTCGAGGTGACGCCCTTGCCGCCGAAGTCACCGTTGGCGACCTCTTCGACCCAGGCCTTGACGATGGGGTACATGTCGAGGTCGACGGTCGAGACGTTGTTCGCCAGCGCCGCCTCTCCGGCCGCGGACGAGACCCCGACACTGAGCACCCCGGCCTCGGCGGCGGCCGAGCCCACACCGGTGGCGATGCCGTCTCCGGTCGTGTAGACGAGCTTCGCACCCTGGCCCACAAGCCCGGTGGTGGCTGCCGCGGCGGCCTGGGCGTCGTCGAAGCTGCCTGCGTAGACCACCGGCAGGAACTCCGCCGACGGGTTGGCGGCGGTGACCCCCTGCTGGAAGAACGCGTCGGTGGCCTTCACGAAGTCGAGCTCCATGCTCTCCACCCGGCCGATCGGCGACGCGCCGGTCACTCCGGCGATGTAGCCGGAGAGGTAGCCGACCTGAGGGGTGTCGTAGGTCCAGGTCTCGACGTTGTCGGTGTACTTCTCCAGGATGTCGGGCCCGCCCGATGCGGTGAAGTGCACGTCGGGGAAGTCGCCGGCGACCGAGAACACCGCGTCGCCGAGTTCGATGCCGTGACCGATGATGAGGTCGTAGCCCTGGCTGGCGAAGTCGGCGATCACCGGCTCGCTCTCCGCGGGGTCGGACATCTGGTCGCGCAGCTCGTAATCGATGAGCCCCTCGTCCTTCAGCTTCTCGAGGGCGTCGGCGAGCGATTGGTTGAAGGCGCCGTCGTTGGTGTTCCCCGGGGTGAGGGCGCCGACTTTGATGACCTTGTCGGTCGCCGGTGCCGTGCTGTCGCTCGACGCCGAGGAGCCGGCGCTGCAGCCGGCGAGGCCGATCGCGGCGACGGTGGTCACGACGGCTGCCGTGAGGACGGTTCCGATTCTTCTCATGATGTTCCTTTCGGGTGTGATGCAGGACGGGTGCGGGGTGGTGCGGTGGGGGAGATCAGCGTGGCCGGTCGACGAGACCCTCGGCGAGGGTCGGGCCGACGAAGGCCGCGCTGGGGGTCGACCAGTGCCCGAGGAGGGCGCCGGTCGAGATCGAGAAGCAGGGATCGAGACCCTCGACCACGGGCGGGGCATCAGGGTGCAACGCGGCATCCGTGACGCAGACGACCGGATGACCGTGCAGCGTCCGCGCGACACCGGTGGCATCGGCGGTGAGCACGTGGCGCTCGAGCGCTCCGAGCAGGGCGGCCTGCGACAGGAAGCCGCGGAGCCCGGGGTCGTCCAGGCAATCGGCGGCGGTCTTCGTGCATCCGTCGATCCAACGGATGCCGCCATCGCTCGTCAGTCGCACCGCGGACTTCTGCACCCCCAACGGGCTGTCGCCCTGCGCGACCACGTCGATGGTGACGGAGTAGAGGTCGCCGTCCCGGGTCGACGTGATGTGCTCGACGTAGAGGGGTTCGGATTTCGTTCCGGTCACCGTGTAGCCCTGGGGCCAGGCGGCGACGATCGGGGCGAGTGCGATCTCGGCGCCGTCGACGGTCGGCGATTCCGCTCGCGATTCGGTCGGTCCGCCGACGACCACCAGGACGACCAGCAGCGCCGCCGCGACGGCCGCGAGCCCGAATGCACTCACGACGAACCGCTGTGTCCGGCCCGCGGCGCGGGCGCTCACGGGGCCCCCTCGGGTGCAGCGGCGCGTGCCAGCTCGACGAGCAGATCGCGCTTGAGGTCGTCGTCGGCGAACGAGGCGCGGATCGACTCGGCCGCGAACCCGACCAGGTCGGCGCGGTCGAAGCCGTAGGTGGCGGCGGCGACGGCCCAGTCCTCGTCGAGGGTGCAGGCGAGCGGTGCCGGGTCGTCGGTGTTGAGCGTGACGCGCACCCCAGCGTCGACCAGCTGCGGCAACGGATGCGACGCCCAGTCGGCGTAGAGCCCGAGCGCGACGTTCGAGCGCGGACAGACGCCGAGCGGAATCCCCTCGTCGACGAGCCGCCGCACGAGCGCGGCGTCCTCGATGGACCGCACACCGTGATCGATCCGTTCGGCGTGGAGGTGGTCGAGCGCGTCCCAGACCCCTTCCGGTCCGCTGGATTCGCCCGCGTGCACCGTGCGGTGGAAGCCGGCCGATTCGGCGGCCCGGAACGCGGTGCGGAACTTCTCCCCCGTGCGGCCACTCGACTTCTCGTCGCCGTCGACGCTGAGCGCGACGACGCGGCGTGGGCGCTGGTCCGCGAGGGCCGCGACGACGTCCTCCGCCTCTCCCGACGACTGGGAGCGCAACAGCGAGTAGGCGATGTTCGTGACGCAGAGACCGTCCTGCTCCGCTTCGTCCAGGCCCGCAGCCAGCGCCTCCATCAGCTCGATCTCGCGACCGTGCCAGGCGTTCCAGTGGGTCGGGTTGACGATGACGTCGGAGTAGCGGATTCCCGAGGCCGTCTGGCGCGCGGCGAAGGCGTAGGCGACCCGGGCCGCCTGCTCGCGGGAACGCACCAGGCCGCACTGCCAGTCGAGGAAGCGGAGGAATCCGCTGAGGCCCGCTCCTCCGACGCCGTTCCGCGTACCGCCGGTGGTGATCTCGGGCATCGCGAAGGCGTCGTGGGTGCGGACGTCGAAGACGGTCGCCGCCGGACCCGGGAGCCTCTCGCCGCTCTCCTTCGCGAGCCGAAGGATGTCGACGAGCGCGAAGGTGCCTTCGAGGTGCACGTGCACCTCGGCCTTCGGGAGCAACCGGATGTCCTGCTCGTCGATACGGACGGCAGAGGTTGCGAGGTCGACGGCGGGCATACGGGCCTTTCGGGAGGACGCGGAGCGCGGAAGCGGTGCGGTCAGCAGGCTATCCGCCTTCAGCAGCTTGTTAACAAGTTGAGCGCAAGATGTCTCGCGACCGTAACGCCGGCGTAACACAACGTCGCATTCGCGCGGTTTCATGGAATCCTGAGAGTGATCGGAAACGATCTTGTACACATGTGGAGGACCTATGCCAGACCGACTGTCGCACGCCGAGACGGAGCTCCTCCGCGCGAGCCTCGCCGTCGCGGAAGCCTCCCGCGCCGACGGCAAGCACCCTTTCGGGGCGATCGTCTCGGATGCCGCCGGAGCGATCGTCTCCTCGTCGGGCAACAACTCCCTCCCGCCGGACGGCGACCCCACCCAGCACGCCGAGTTGCGCGCCGTCGCCGCCGCGTTCCGCGCCGTGGGGGCCGAGGGCATGGTCGGCAGCACCCTCTACACGAGTGCCGAGCCGTGCGCGATGTGCTCGGGGGCGGCGTACTGGACGGGCATCGACCGCGTGGTCTACGCCCTCTCCGAGCGACGCCTGCTCGAGCTCACCGGCGATCATCCGGAGAACCCGACGTTCTCCCTGCCCTGCCGCGAGGTGTTCGCGCGCGGCCAACGCACGATCGCGGTCTCCGGCCCCCATCTCGAGGACGAGGCCGCCGAAGCGCACCTCGGCTTCTGGAACTGACCCGCTCCTTCGCTCGAGAGGACCGACGGATGTTCGCCGCCGAGATCGTCACTGGCCGCACCTTCATCGCGGTGCTCGAACCCGGCGACGACGTGCTCGGCGCGTTGGCGAGCGCCTGCGCACAATTCGGTGTCGGGAGTGCGTACATCCCGGTGTTCTTCGGGGCGTTCACCGAGCTCACCATCGTCGGCGCCGAACATCCGCCGCCTGATGAAGACGACCCGCTGCAGGAATCCGTCGTCGTGCGGAATTCCGAGGGACTCGGTTCAGCAACGGTCGCACGCGGCCCGGAGGGCCCTCAGGTGCATCTGCATGTGTCGGTCGGCGCGAAGGGCGATTCGGCCCGGGCAACCGCAGGGCACGTGCTCGGGGGCACGGTGCAGTACCCGACCGAGGTCGTCATCACCGAGATCCTCTCCCCGGAGCTGTCCCGGCAGCCGAACGACCGCGCGCGCGGCCTCGTGACGCTCACGTTCGACGCATCCTGAGGCCGCCGGACGTCGCCGGAATGCTGTGCCCGACGGGGCCTACGGGGCTCCGATGGCAGCAAGATGGGCGTCGACCTCGGCGATCGACCGCTCGACGACGAACGAGACGATCGCCTCCCCCTTCACGGCGGATGACGGCCGCGGATCTCCGAACACCCCCGTAGGCGACAGCGTGTCGAATCGGATCGGCCGCTTCCCGAAGTCAGCGGGAAGCTCCGGGTACGCCGCGGCGTACCGCTCCGGGTGCACGAGATCCGGCTCCAGCGCGAGCACCATCGACGTCTCGATCTCGTCGGCGTGACACAGCCCCGGCGCCGCCCACGGGCTCTCCTTGACGCTGTCGCCGACCTCGACCAGGCCCGGGTAGTCGAGCACGATCACGTCGGAGCCGGCGATCGACAGCTGACGTGCGGCGGCGTGGACGGGTGCACGGTTCCCGTAGTCCCCGTTGACGATCACCAAGGTCGTCACCCCGAACGACATCGCCGACGTGGCGATGTCGACGCAGATCGCGGTGACGGTCGACGCCGACAGCGAGATGGTGCCCGGGAACCCGGCGTTGTCCCAGGTCTCTCCGTACGGTACCGGCGGCAGAAGCAAGCCGGAGTAGTGGTCGGCGAGCCTCGCTGCGATGGCGGCGCACTGGATCGTGTCGGTCGTCAACGGCAGGTGCGGGCCGTGCTGTTCGAGGGCACCGAACGGGAGGAAGGCGATGGTGTCGCCCGCGGCGATGTGGTCGCGCACGTCGGTCCAGCTTGCGGCGGAGAGGTCGATCATCGGCATGCGCTCACGATACCCGCAGCGCCGCGCGACACCGTTTCCCGCCCCCGCTGCAAAAAGCGGATGCCCCGGTCACGTGACCGGGGCATCCGTCGTTCAGAGAGGGCTGAGGATCACGCCTCGCTCATCGCGGTCTTCTCGGCCTGGCCCTTGGCGGCGTAGTACGCGGCGCGAGCGGCGTCGCGACGGGCCTGCTCGGCCTGGCCGGCGTCGAGCACGTCCTGCGACACCTCGACGTTCGGCACGTTGGTGCGGCCGTTGTACTTCTCGATGTAGGCGTCGAGCTCGGGGCCCGAGGTCCACGAGGTGATGAGGCAGTAGCGCGGGTCGGGACCGGGGTGGGTCGCCGCGTGCCACAGACGCTGCGTGTCGACGATCAGCTGGGCGCCGGCGGGGAGCGCGATGCGGTACTCCACGTCGGGCTCGGTGCGGTTGTCGCGCAGCACGAAGAAGCTGTCCTTATCGTCGGTGAGGTTGAAGAACCCGCGCACCACCCAGCCGGTGCCGTCGGGGTTCAGCCGGTTGTTGTCATCCTGGTGCAGGTTGTAGAGGGTGTCGGCGTAGGTGTTCGGCTGCAGCTCGATCACGCGGCAGCGGCCGACGTTGGCACCCGGCTCCTGCGCGCGGCGCGTCAGGTTCGGGGCGAGGGCGGTCTGCGAGTCGATCCACACGCCGTCCTTGTCGGTGCGCGGCGGCACGTGGTTCCAGAAGCCGTTGCACTCGATCTCACCCTTCGCCGAGGCGAGAGGAGCGAAGCGGGTGTCACCGGAGGACTTCCAGTCGACGTACTCGATGTCGAGCCATTCCTTGGGGTCGAGCTCCTGCTGGTAGCGGTCGAGTACGACGTAGCCGGTCTCTTCGAGAGCGGCGGACTTGATGTAACCCATGCGAGTTTCATTCCCTTTCGTCTTGGGCCAGCACGTTTAACAGGCCCAGGTAAGGTCAGCCTAACAGTCGCCCCCTGAGAGCCTCGCGTGCCACGGCACCACGACACGAACATCCCGTAAACTCGCTCCCTATGGTCACCGCTCTCGTCTCCGCCACCAACGTCGAAGCCACCGCCGTCAACACCATCGCCTGGCTCTCCGAGGCGTCGACCACCATCGTCGTCCCGGTCTACCAGCGGCAGTACCGCTGGGACATCGGCGGCTGCGAGCAGCTGCTCGGCGACATCCGTGCCGTCGCGGATTTCGGCGACGACCGGCACCGCCACTTCATCGGCTCCATCCTGTCCACCGCGGCCGACGACGATGACGACGACGCCGAGCTCGTGCTCATCGACGGCCAGCAGCGCATCACCACGCTCATGCTGCTCGTCGCAGCACTGCATCACACCGTGAAGGATGCCGACGCCGAGCTGGCGGCCGAGCTCGCGAAGGTCTTGGTGCGCGCAGGTGACCCGACGCGCACGAAGCTGCGCCCGCACCGCGGCTGGGCCGAGATCTTCGAGAGCGTCGTGCTCGACCACCGCTCGGCCGAGGAAGGCCTCCGCGACTCCCGCTTCGACGACAACTACGCCTTCTTCCGCAGCCAGGTGCGCCTGGACGAGGTGGCGCGGATCTGGCGCGGCCTGCAGAAGCTCGAACACGTCGCCATCACGCTCGGTCCGGATGCGAACGCGCAGCAGATCTTCGAGAGCCTCAATTCCACGGGCGAGCCGTTGCGCGATCACGAGCTCATCCACAACTACGTGCTGATGGGCCTCTCGCACGCCGAGCAGAGCGAGATCGAGGACGACTACTGGCTGCCGATCGAGCAGAACACCGGTGAGGTCATCGGCAGCTTCTGGCGCCACTACCTGGTGATGATCACCGGGCGCGAGGTAGCGATCGCCGGCGAGCGCGGCGTGTACGACGCCTTCCGGCACGAGTTCCCCCGGCTCGACCTGGCGACGTTGCGGGCGCACGCGACCGAGTGGCGGGAGTACTCAGATGCCTATCGCGTGCTGCTCGACCCGGCCCAGGAACCCGATCCGGAGATCGCGCAGCAGCTCGGCTACCTCAACACCTTCGGGCGCGGGATGTACCCCCTCGTCATGCGGGCCTACGTCGACTACTCGCACGGCGAGCTCTCGAGGGAGGCGCTGATCGGGCTCCTGGAGCACGTGCAGTCGCTGCTGCTCCGCCGCACCGTGGTGGGCGTGAGCAACGACCGCCTGGTGGCGCGCCTCTGCCGCGCCCGGGCGGCCGGAACCGACGAGCTGGTGCGGGCGATCGCCCGGGTGACACCCTCCGACGAGCGGGTGCGGGTGGCCCTGAAGTACAGCGAGCTCCCCCACACCGCCTACGTGCTCGGCCGCATCGCCGGTGTCGCCGGCCCGGCGGGCCTCGACGTCGACCACGTGGTGCCGCTCGCCCCCTCCGACGACTGGAGCGGCGACGGGGTGCGCGAGTGGTCGGAGTACACCGACGACGAGCAGAACAGCCACCGTGCGCTGGCGCAGACGCTCGGCAACCTCGCCCTGCTCGAGCAGGAACTGGCGGAGCGCGCCTTCGGCGGCTCCTTCCCCGAGAAGCGCGGCCTCTACGCGCAGAGCGCGGTGCCCACCACCCGCGAACTCGCGGAAGTCCCCGCCTGGGGCACGGCCGCGATCGCCGACCGCACGGTGCGCCTCACCGAGATCTTCTTGACTGTCTGGAAGCGCCCGGCCGTGGTGTCGATCGACGACGACGGGCTCACCCCCATCCTCGACGCCGTACGCCGGCGGGGCTGGCCGCGCGGTTGGGAGCGCGAGTTCGAGTATGTGGAGTACCGCGGCGAGCATTGGGAGGTCTACGACGTCAAATACCTTTTCAACCGCGTCTTCAAGCGCCTCTGGGCCGACTCCCGCGAGAGCGTGGTGGCCTTCAGCGCCCGCCGCGGAGGGCCCATCTACGAGGCGCAGTCGTGGAACGGCCATTGGGACGCGCTCGACGAGTCGAACTACCTCTACATGGGCTGGGATTCGAAGTACATGCTCACCGCGGTGCAGGGCGTGCTCGAGGAGGCGGGGCTCGCCTCCGACGTCTTCGTGAAGTACTCCTACATCGGCGCGGTGATGTGACGCAGGATCACCAGGTGCTGGGCGCGTAGTCCTTGAGGAAGACACCGAACAGGTCTTCGCCGGCCTGACCGCGCACGATCGGGTCGTAGACCCGCGCGGCGCCGTCGACGAGGTCGAGCGGGGCATGGAAGCCCTCCTCGGCGAGCCGCACCTTCGTGGGGTGCGGGCGCTCATCCGTGATCCAGCCGGTGTCGACGCTCGTCATCAGGATGTTGTCGCTCTCGAACATCTCGCGCGCGCTCGTGCGGGTGAGCATGTTCAGCGCGGCCTTGGCCATGTTGGTGTGCGGATGCCCCGGACCCTTGTATCCGCGCCCGAAAACGCCTTCCATGGCGCTGACGTTCACCACGTAGCTGCGCCGGGAGCCCGTGGTCCGCATCGCGGCGCGGAGCCGGGAGATGAGGAGGAACGGCGCGGTGGTGTTCGCCAGCTGCACCTCGAGCATCTCGAGCGGGTCGACCTCGTCGACGTGCTGGGTCCAGGAGTTCACGTCGTGCAGATCCGGCACGAGCCCGCCGGCGTCGATCGCCGTGCCGCCGGCGAGCCGTGCCAGCGAGCTCGACCCGGGCGCCATCGCCTGCTCGGTGAGCTCCTCGGCGCGGGCGGCGGCCGCGGCCAGGATCGGGTGCGTGTTCACCGATTCGGCGAGCGCGTGCGGATGCGCGTCGTTGGTGTGCCCGAAGGTGACCAGCTCGGGCAGGGGGCCCTCCGGCAACGGCGCGAGTTCGGCATCCACCAGCGGCTGGTAGGCGCCCGGCGAGCGCCGGACCGTCTGGGCCGCGTTGTTGATCAGGATGTCGAGCGGCCCGGCTGCGGCGACCTCGTCGGCGAGCGCGACCACCTGCGCCGGGTCGCGCAGGTCGATGCCCACGATCTTCAGCCGATGCAGCCAGTCGGCGGAGTCGGGCAGGCTGCTGAAGCGGCGCACGGCGTCGCGCGGGAACCGGGTGGTGATGGTGGTGTGGGCACCGTCGCGGAGCAGACGCAACGCGATGTACATGCCGATCTTCGCGCGCCCTCCGGTGAGGAGCGCCCGGGTGCCGGTGAGGTCGGTGCGGGCATCGCGCTTGGCGTGACTCATCGCCGCGCAATCGGGGCAGAGCTGGTGGTAGAAGGCGTCGACGAGGGTGTAGGGCTGCTTGCAGATGTAGCAGTTGCGCGCCTTCAGCAGCGTTCCCGCGGTGGGTGCGGTGGTGGAGGTGGCGATCGGGATGCCGCGGGTCTCGTCGTCGATGCGGTCGGGCGCCCCGGTGGCCGTGGCGGCGATGACGCTCTTGTCGGCGTCGGCGACGGCGGCCCGGATCTCGCGCCGGCGCTGCCGCTTGACGGCCTTGAACATCAGGGCGGTCGCGCGCCGCACGGCCACGAAGTCGGGATGGCTCTCGTCGAGCTCGGCCATCCGCGCGAGCACATCGAGCGTCACCGCGAGATCTGCGGGCGCGATGGCGCCGGTCGACGGGATCTCAGGGGTCGCGGAGGGCACAGACGATTGTACGCCGCGCCTCGCGGCCCGCGGCGGCCTCAGCTCGGGCCCGACCCGACTGGGCCGTCGGGCGAGCCCGCGCCTTCCGCCCGCGGAACCCACAGCAGCGCGGTTGCGACCCCCGCTGCAACCCATGCGACGACCGGGCCGAGCGGCGCCGCGAGCGCGAGCGCGGCGGTTCCCGCAACCGCACCGACCGGCAGGGCGATCACGGAGAGCACCCGGATCCATTGCCCGGAATGCCGACGTTCCGCCACCGCCTGCATGGTGGTGGTGAGCGTGCCGGTGACGTAGGTAGTGGTCACCCCGTCGATGTCGGTGAGCTTCTTCGCGCCCACGGTCTGGAGCGCCAGGGCCGACGCCGAAAGGGCTATCACCACGCAGCGCTCGAGCAACGCGGTGGTGTCGGGCCGCAGCATCCAGATCACCACCACGACGGTCTGCAGCACGATGGACGGCAGAACCAGCCGACGCACGGCCCGGCGGCGGGTGGCGAACTCCGAGGTCGGCGCCGCCGTGAGGCGGAAGGCCGCATAGAGGACGCCCACGAAAAAGACCACCGCGATCAGGGCCGCGAGCAGAGTCAGCGCGAACTCGGGTCTCGTGAACATGCCGGTGAGGATGAGGTTCCCGGTCATGTTCGCGGTGAAGATGCCGCCGAGCGCCAAGAAGGCGAACGCGTCGGCGGCTCCGGCCGAGAACGACAGCAGGAGCAGTGCCGCGTGAACCCGGCTCATCCGCTCTCCTTCCTGCGGCGTACCCGTCGATCGGAGCGAGTGGCCGACAAGCTAGCAGTTCCGGAGCCTCCGGTACAGCCTGGCGCCGCACCCCGGATCGCTGCTAGCTTGGCCCACATCCATCGGCCACCGGGTCAGGAGGCGGCATGCCACTCCAGATCGCAACGGCGCTGCTCCCCGTCTTCTTCGTGATGGCCCTCGGCTTCGTCGCCGGCAAGACGCGGCTCGTCGACAACCAGAACGTGCGCAGTCTCAACACGCTGGTGATGACCATCGCGCTGCCCATTTCGCTCTTCGTCGTGCTCGCCTCGGCCAGCCGGGCCGACGTCGTGGGGCACTGGCCGATGGCGGCGATCTCGCTGTTCGTGATGGCCGCCGGCTACGGCGCCACCTACCTGGTCTCCCGACGGGTGGGGCGGCAGGATGCGGGCGATTCGGCCGTCGAGGCGCTGACCGTCTCCTTCCCCAATGCGGCCGCGGTCGGCCTTCCGCTCGCCGGCTCCGTGCTCGGGTCCACGGGCGCCCTTGCTGTGGCCACCGTGCTCGCCGTGGGGTCGATCACGGTGTCGCCGCTGACCCTCGCGATCCTCGAGGTCCGGAAGAACGCCTCCGCCGCCGGGCCGCGCGGCCGCACCGTGCTGCGGGCGATCGGATCGTCGCTCCGCAAGCCGATCGTCATCGGCCCGGTGCTCGGTCTCGCCTGGTCGCTCGCCGGCATCCCGCTCCCACCGCTCGTGAACGCGACGCTCTCGGAGATCGGCGCGGTCACCGCGGGGCTCGCCCTCTTCCTCACCGGTCTCGTGATCTCGGCCCAGGCCATCCGGTTCTCCGCCGTCGCCCTCGTCGCGACCCTGATCGCGGTGGTGGGCCGACCGGCCTTGGCGGTCGGCGTCGTGCTGCTCGTCGGCATCACGGGGCAGCTGGCCCAGGAGACCGTCCTCCTGCTGGCCATCCCGGCCGGGTTCTTCGGCCTGCTGCTCGGCCTCGGCTACGGCTCGAAGCCTCCCGCGGCCGGCGCGGCCGTGCTGTTCTCGAGCGTGCTCTCCGTCGTCACGCTTCCCGTCGTCATCGCGCTCCTCCCCGCTCTCTGACCCGTCCGACCGAGAGGTAGAACCATGTCCGTCCCGACGCAGTCCGCACCTCGCACCTCCGCCCGTCGCTGGTGGGTGCTCTCCACCGTCGCACTCGCCCAGCTCATGGTGGTGCTCGACTCGACGGTGGTGAACATCGCACTGCCCGCCGCCCAGGCCGATCTGGGGTTCTCGGACGGCGAGCGCCAATGGGTCATCACCGCCTACTCGCTGGCCTTCGGCAGCCTGCTCCTGCTCGGTGGGCGACTCTCCGACCTGATCGGCCGCAAACGCACCTTCATCGCCGGCCTGATCGGCTTCGCGCTGGCCTCGGCCGTGGGCGGCGCCGCTCCCGGGTTCGCCACACTGGTGGCCGCCCGGGCCGTTCAAGGCGCGTTCGCGGCCCTGCTCGCGCCGACCGCGCTCGCGGTGCTGACCACGACTTTCACGGTGCCCAAGGAGCGTGCCCGCGCCTTCGGCGTGTTCGGGGCGATCGCCGGCGCCGGAGGGGCCATCGGCCTGCTGCTCGGCGGCTTCCTCACCGAATACTTCGACTGGCGCTGGAACCTCTACATCAACGTCTTCATCGCCGTCGCGGCGGTGATCGGAGGCGCGGTCTTCGTGGTCAGCGTCGCGCGCGAGGGGGAACGCCCGAAGCTCGACGTGCCGGGCACCGTGCTCGTCTCGGCCGCCTTGTTCGCCCTGGTCTACGGTCTGTCGAACGCGGAAACCGACGGGTGGGACTCCCCACTGAGCTGGGGGATGCTGATCGCGAGCGGGGTCCTGCTCATCGCGTTCGTGCTCTGGCAGCGCCGCACGCCGCATCCGCTGCTCCCCCTCTCCATCGTCCTCGACCGCAACCGGGGCGCAGCGTTCAGCTCGGTGTTCATCGCCGGTGCGGGCCTGTTCGGCGTGTTCTTGTTCGTCACCTTCTACCTGGAGAAGTCGCTCGACTACACGCCACTCGAGACCGGGGTGGCCTTCCTGCCGATGATCGCGGCGCTGGTGCTCGCCGCCCAGCTGTCGACGAACCTCCTGGTGCCCCGCCTCGGCCCGAAGGTGATGGTGCCGACCGGCATGATCCTGGCCACGATCGGCATGCTGTTGTTCACCCGGCTGACCCTGGAGAGCAGCTACGCCGCCGATCTGCTGCCGGCCTTCCTCGTGCTGGGCCTCGGCATCGGCTCCATCATGCCCGCCTCCATCCAGACGGCGACGCTCGGCATCGACGGGCATTTCGCCGGCGTCGGATCGGCTCTCGTCAACACCAGCCAGCAGGTGGGCGGCTCGATCGGCACGGCGCTGCTCAACACCCTGGCCGCGACCGCCGCCGCGGACTACGTCGCAGCGCACCTGCCCGTGAGCGACGCGGTGACGGCGGATGCCGCGGTGGCCAGCTACGCCACGGCGTATTGGTGGGGTGCCGGCTTCTTCGCCTTCGGTGCGGTGCTCTCGGCGCTGCTCTTCCGCCGCCGTCAGCCCACGGCCGTGCCGGCCCCGGTGGTCCAGACGTAGATCACGAACACCGCGAGGACGACGAACACCAGCAGATCGGTCAGGGTCGCGATCCACTCCTTCGTGTTCTTACCGGACTTCGCGATGTGACGGATGCCGGCGAGCCCGAGGAAGAGACCGCCCGCCACCGCCGCCGGCACGGTCCACCCGGCGAACGGGAGCGACAGGATGCCGATCAGCCCGAACCCGAGGTTCGCGAAGCCGAGCTCCTGCACGATCTGCAGCACCGAGCGGTCGGCCGCCTTCGCGCCGAGGATGTTCCCCGCCGTGAACTCCGGCCGGAAGCTCTGCGAGAGCCCGGCCGTGAACAGGCGGACGCCCACGGCCCAGAACACGAACCAGTTCCCGACGAGCAGCAGTACGTCGCCCGCTCCTCCACCGGCGGAGTAGTCGATCACGACGGACACGATCGGGGCGACGATCATCAGCCCCAGGATCATCACCAAGTACATACCGCTCATGCTGTCGGAGCACCCCGCCGACGGTCAAGGGATGCCGGCACACACCGTGCCCTCGTGCCCTCGCGCCCTCGCGCCCCTCAGTGCGAGTTGCGGTGCCAGGCCAGCAGGCGACTCTCCACCGCCTCGGCCACGAGGTTGATCAGCAGCCCCACGATCGAGAGCAGCAGGATCCACGACCACATGCCGAGGTAGTTGAAGTTGCTCCCCGTGAGCCGGATCTGGTAGCCGATGCCGTTCGTGGCCACGAAGAACTCCGACACGATGGCGAGGATGATGGCGCTGTTGGTGGCGATCCGCAGCCCCGCGTAGATCTGCGGGAGCGCCGCCGGCAGGATGATGCGCCACACGATCGCCGCCCGCGACAACCGGAAGGCCCGGCCCATCAGGATGAGCGTCGGATCGACCGAACCGACACCTCCGGCCGCGTTGATCACGAGGTAGAGCGAGAGCGTGTACGCGATGAAGGCGACCCGCATGGCATCCGTTCCACCCAGCACCAGGATGAACAGGGGCAGCACCGCCGAGGCGGGCAGCGCTCGGAGGAACTCGATCACCCAGCTCGTGGTGGAGCGGAAGGGCCTCGACAACCCGACGAGCGTGCCGAGGGCGATGCCCCAGACCGAGCCCAGCGCGAAGCCGAGCAGGGCGCGCCCGATGGTCGGCAGCGCCTGCCCGAGCCAGGCCGACCCGGTGGGCAGGTAGCCGCCGCCGGTGACGAAGAGCTTGCGCGCGTAGTCGGCGATCTGGAGCGGCGAGGGCAGGTGGGGATTCGGATGGAGCGACGCCACCACTTGCCACAGCGCCAGCAGCACGATCAGCAACCCGAATCGCGTCGCGAACACCATCGCCCAGTGGGAGGCTCCGCGCGAGCGCCGAGTGCGTCGCGCCGGCCGGCCGGTCGGGTTCGCCTGTGCGGGGAGGACAGCCACCTCAGCCCTCCTTCGTGGTGGTCGACCAGGAGAAGAATCGCCGCTCGATCACGCCGAGCAGGATGTTGACGAGGAGTCCGAGCAGCCCCGCCACCACGATCGCGGCGTAGGCCGAGAGCACGTCGTTGCCGCCCGCGCGCGCCTCGGCGATCATCCCGCCGATCCCGGCCGATCCGCCGAGGTAGAGCTCGAGCGTGATCACCACGATCAGCGAGATGGTCGACGACACCCGCACCCCTGCCCACATCATGGGCAGTGCGGCGGGGATGACGACGCTCCGCACGACGTCGATCCGGCTGCGCCCGAAACTCCGAGCCATCTCCTTCATGAGCGGATCGACGTTGCGCACGCCGTAGAGCGCGTTGAACATGATGGGCCAGATGCTCGCCAGCACCACGATGATCGTCTTCATCCCGAGATTGGTGCCGAACAGCACGATGGCCAGCGGGATGAGCGCGACGGCGGGGATCGGCCGCAGCATCTCGATCACGGTGCGCGTCGACCGGTAGCTGATCTCCCACAGGCCGAAGAGCGTCCCCAGAGCGATGCCGAGGACGGTCGCGATGACGATGCCCACGAGGAATCCGGAGAGCGTGTCCCACACCTGCTCGTAGAATCGCGGTTCGGTGAACAGCTGCAGGAAGCGCCCCAGGGTCTGCGACAGCGGCGGCACGTAGTCGGGGTTCGCGAACACGTACCGAGCGATGATCTCGAGCAGCAGCCCGAACGCCACCACGCCGCCGAGGGCGAGCACGACGCGCTCCCCGCTCCGCCAGGAGAGCTGCCGCCGCTTCCGTCTGCGCGTCGCCGCCGGGCGCATCCGCTCCGCTTCCACCGTCATCGTCGCGGCCCGCTCAGCAGGAGGCGGGTTCGGGGATGACGAGCGTCGCCACGTCGAACTCCGGCGAGCCGTTCACGGCCACCTCGTCGTCCCAGTCGGCCTGCACCTGCGCGAGGTCGAGCGGACCGTCGATCGAGATAGGAGAGGGCGAGACGTCGATCAGCTTCTGCTCCCAGCCCAGGGTGTCGGCCAGGTACGACTCCATCTCCGGGCGCTGGTTGGCGAGCGCGGCGCCCGCGAGCATGGCGCACTGGAAGACGGCGATGGTGTTGGGGTTCTTCTCGTAGTACTCCCGCGTGGTGAGCCACACGTTCTCGGGTCGCCCGGCATACGGACCACCGCCCACGTCGAACACCGGCACAGCGCCGGTGGCCTTGACGGCCGGCAGGGCGAACGAGGCGGCGATGACCGCGTCGACGGTGCCCGACTTCAGCTGCTCGGCCATGTCGCCGTAGGTGGTGGCCACGACGTTCAGACTGGTGGGATCCGCCCCGGCGTCCTTCATGGCGAGACGGATGCGGTTGGGCCAGCTCCCCGAGATCGCGGTGGCCCCCAGGGTCTTGCCGGCCAGGTCGGCGACCGAGGTGATCCCGGAGTCGGGCATCACGTAGACCACCTGGCGGCCCTCCTCGCTCTCGTAGTTCCCGGCGACGATGAGCGCGTCGACCCCGCTCTGCGCGAGCTGCACGGCACCGCCGGTCGATCCGGGCACGATGGCGATCTCGCCGGCGACGAGCTGGGCACGGCCGACGGTGGCATCCGTCATCCAGTCCGATTTCAATTCGACGCCGTAGTCGGCGGCGGTCGGGGCGCCGAGGAACCACTGGGCGCTGATCGCACCCTGCCACACGGCGCCGGTGATGCTCGACGACTCGGGTTTCGTGGGGTCGGCCTTGGCCGCGATCGCGGCGATGGCGTCGGCCTCCGAATCGGAGCCGGCGGCGTCGCTTCCGCCCGCGGCATCCGTCGAGCAGCCGGCGAGGAGGAGGGCGGCCGCTGCGGCGAGCGCTGCAGCCTGGACGGTGAGGGTGCGCGAGGAGCGCAGGGTGAACGTCGTCATGTGATCGGTCTCTCCATTGAGGTGGGTGCGGTGGTGGTGCGGGTGGTGCGCTTGGTGCGTTGGTGCGCTGTGTGCGCCAGGGGGTGTGTGTCAGCTCGCGACGGCGTCGTCGAGCCGCGGGTCGAGCGCCGGATCGACGTTCTGGATGAGCCGTGCCACCTGGCTCCGCAGGGCGACGAATTCGGCGAGTTCCTTGGTGGCGATCTGATCGCGCGGCGAGGGGAGCGGAACGAGGAGTTCGGCCGCCACGGTCGACGGGGGTCTCGACAGCACCAGCACGCGATCGGCGAGATACACGCTCTCGTCGACGTCGTGGGTGACGAAGAGGATGGTCACCTCGAGCCGGTCGCGGATGCGCAGCACGAGGTCCTCGAGTCCGGCGCGGGTCTGCGCGTCCACGGAGGCGAACGGCTCGTCCATGAGCAGGAGGGTCGGTTGGTAGGCCAACGCCCGCGCGATGGCGACCCGCTGCTGCATGCCGCCCGACAACTGCCACGGGTAGCGGTGTTCGTGCCCGACCAGGCCGACGGCGGCGATGCTCTCCTCCACGAGCTCGCGGCGCTCGGCCGGCGTGTGGTCGTCGCCGCGCAGCGAGAAGGCCACGTTCTTGCCCACGGTGAGCCAGGGCAGGAGCGAACGGCTGTAGTCCTGGAACACCATCGCCATCCCGGGCGGCACCGAGTCCACCACGGCTCCGGAGAGGCTGACGGTGCCCCGGGTGGGTCGCATGAGGCCGGCGAGGATGCGCAGGAGCGTCGTCTTGCCGGCGCCCGACGGACCGACGATCGACACGAATTCTCCCGCGTTCACGGTGAACGAGAGCCGATCGATCGCCCGGTGCGCGTTCGGTCCCTCGCCGTAGCTGTGCCCGACGTCGTCGACGACGAGCAGCGGGGTCGATGGCCCCGGTGGATGTGTGCTGGTCATGGTGCTGCCTCTCCGCGCGTCGTTGCGCTGTGGATCATTGCGCCGTGTGCCCGCCGTCGACGGACAGGATGGTTCCGGTCGCGGCCGGGGAGCCGGCGATCCAGACGATCGCCTCCGCGATCTCCTCGGCTGTGGAGATCCGGCCGAGCGGATTGGCCGCCCGGATCGCCTCGACGGGAGCGCCGAGCCGCGATCCGCGAGCCACCGCTTTGGCCACGAATTCGGTGTCGATCGGGCCGGGCGCCACGGCGTTCACCCGGATGCCGAGAGGAGCGTGCTCGATGGCGCTCTGTCGCGTGAACTGCACGATCGCGCCCTTGGTGATCGAGTAGGCGGACTGATCGGGCGTGCCGGCCAGCCCCGAGGTCGACGCCAGATTCACGATCGAGCCCCGGGTGGCCGCGAGCGCCGGCAATGCGGCCTTCGTGAAGAGGAAGGTTCCCACCACGTTGACCGCGAGCAGTCGCTGCAGGTCGTCGAGCGTGGTGTCGGGCAGGGGCTTGCGCAGGAATAGGGCGGCGTTGTTGACGAGCACGTCGAGCCGCCCGAATCGTTCGAGGGCCACGCGCACCGTTTCGTCGGCGGTCTCCTCCCGGCTGACGTCGCCGGTCACAACGGCGACCCGCTCGTCGGCGACCCACCGGTCAGGGGCGGGAGCGAGGTCGACGGCCACGACGTCGTGACCTCGCGCCAGGAGCAGGTCGACGGTCGCCGAACCCACGCCGCCGGTGGCGCCGGTGACGATCGCGACGGGCCGGATCGGGTCGCTCATCGTTCTCCGTTCGATCGGAGGACGCCCGGTCGGACGCCCATCCCCATCCAACGTCGGCGCGACTACCCCCGATAGCGTAGAGACACCCTATTTGGCCGCGCGGAGTGGCGCCGGAAGACCGCCGAGTGAGGGGAAATACCTGATTCGCCGGGCGATTCCCCCGTTGCCCGCCCGGCACGCCTACTGTTGCCCGCGGCGAGAGTCGCCGCACGCATCAGAGAGGATGTGACCCGCTTGACCGCGATCGACGAGCTGCTCCACGGGGCGATCGACCTCCACACCCATTCCGGCCCGTCGCCGATGCCCCGCCGGATCACGCACGTGGAGGCTGCCCGCCAGGCCTCGGAGGCCGGCTTCCGCGCCATCCTCGTGAAATGCCACTACCACAGCACCGTCACCGACGTGCTGGCCATGGCGCCGGAGCTCGACGGCCTCGACACGCAGGTGTTCGGCGGCGTCGCCCTCAACAGCGTCACGGGCGGGCTCAACCCGCACGCCGTCGACCTGGCTCTCCGCCTCGGCGGCAAGATCGTCTGGTTCCCCACCATCTCCTCGGCGGCGCATCTCGCCCACGCGAAGACGAACGCGAAGACCCGCTCGCACTTCCAGCCGCTCGGCATGATGGCCCAGGAGGAGGTCCCCGTGCTCGACGACGACGGTGAGGTGCTGCCGCGCGTGCGGGAGATCATCGGGCTCGTGCGCGAGGCCGGAGCGATCACCGGCACCGGGCACCTCGGCGCCGACGCGGCCTCGGCCGTGGTACGTGCCGCCGCAGAGGCGGGTCAGCGGCGCATCCTGGTGAGCCACCCGAACTACATCGTGGGTCTCGACCACGAGCGGGCCCGCGAGCTGGCGGCCCTCGGCGCCACCTTCGAGCACGAGATCGGCATGTACGACTCGGGCACGCTCTTCCCCTTCGAGGAACTCCTCGGCTGGATCGACGCCGTCGGACCCGAGCACACGATCATCGGCTCCGACCTCGGCCAGGAGGGCAATCCGCTGCCCGTCGAGGGCTACCGGCGATTGCTGCCTCGGCTGCTCGACGCCGGGGTGCCGGAAGCCGACATCCGTCTGATGATCGGCGGCAACCAGGCCTTCCTCCTCGATCTAGACTAATCCGTCGAAGTGGGCTTGTATGATTGTATGACAAAGTTGGAAGAGCTCCGCGAGACCGGCGGTTTCGTCGGCCGCCGGAGCGAACTCGAGACAGCAGGACGTGTGCTGGCCGACCAACGGCTGCTCACCATCACCGGCCCGAGCGGAGTGGGCAAGAGCCGCTTCGCGGCCAAGCTCGCCGAGCAGGCCGGACGCCTGCATCCGGATGCCCCGATCGCTGTCGATCTGCGCGATTCTGCCGACGATCCGACGCTCCCCTCCCACGGCCACACGGGCCTGGTCGTGCTCGACGACGCCGACGCCGTCGAGCCCGCTCGAGTGAGGGCCCTCGCCCGGCGCCTCCTCGCCGACTGCCCGGGGGTCGTGGTCGTGGTCACCAGCACCACCAGACTCGGCCTCCCCGGCGAGCACCTGCTGGAACTCCGACCGCTCCGCTTCCCTCCGCGCGGGCACGTCTCGGCGCGCGCGATGCTGGAGTGGGACGCGCCGCGGTTGCTCGTCGACCGCATCCGCGCGCTCGATCCCGGCTTCGCGATGACCTCCGCCGCCGTCCCCGTGCTGCAGGAGATCTGCGCCGAGAGCGACGGCCTGCCGTCGCTCCTCGAGCTCGCCGCGGCGGCGACGCGCTTCCTCTCCCTCGAGGCGGTGCGGGATGCCGTCCGCTCCCCCGATTCGCTGATCGATCTGCTCCCGGCGGCGCGCACCATCGGGTCGAGGGCGAGCCGCACCGTCCTCGATGGCGACGAGCCGGAACGCCTGCTGCTGGGCGTCGCATCGCTGCTGCGCGAGCCGGTCACGATGGACTGCCTCACCGCGCTCGTCGACGACGACCCGCGTCGGCGCGCCGAACTCGTCGGCGCCTTCTGCCGCCTGGTCGACCGCTCCGCGCTCGTCAGCGATCCCGACGTCGACGGCGCCTTCCGGGTGATGCGGGCCGTCGCCCGCGCCGCTCTCGTTTCACTCGAGGGCGACGGCACCGGCGCGGTGTTCGAGCGGGTGGACGCGCACCTCGTCGCGTTGCTGGAGTCCTTCGCCGATTCGCCGACCGGCCCGGGCGAGGCGTCGCTGGCGCAGCACCTGCTCCACCACCGCCGCGGTCTCGAGCGGCTCCTCACCCGTCTGTCCGGAGATCCCGACTCGGCCGGGCTGGCCATCCGGCTCATCGTGCGCCTGCGTCGGCAATGGAGCGCGCTCGGCCTGGTCTCACACGCCCAGGTCTGGCTCGAGCGCGCGGTCGCCACCCGGCCGCAGCGCGACTCGCTCACGGCCGAGGCGCTGCGGACGGCCGGCTTCTTCGCCATTCTCACCAGTGACGTGCGACGGTCGTCGGAGCTGCTCGCGCAGAGCCTGCCCCTGGCCTCCGCCGGCGACGACGAGACCAGCCGGGTACCCACCGCCTTCCTCCAGGCGCTGGTGCACGTGGGCGAGCTCGATCTCGACGCTGCGGAGAGCCTCTTGGAGGAGGTCGTGGAGCGCACGCGACGGAGCGGCCGGGTGGAGCTGCTCGCCGAGCAGTCGTACTTCCTCACCCTGATCAAGGTGATCCGCGGCGACCACGAGCGGGCCGAACAGGATTTCCAGGCCTCGCTGGCGTGGATGCGGGCGCGCGGCAACCGCTGGGGCATCGCCCATTCCCTGGTGCCGCTGTCGATCTCGCTGCTGGGTCGGGGGCTCGACGAACGGGCCGCGGAGACGGCACGCGAGGCGCTGGTCATGATGGACTCCTTCGGCGACCGGGTCGGCCTGCCCACCTGCCTTCGCCTGCTTGCCGTGCTCGCCGGCCGCCGAGGTGACGCCGGCCGCGCCGCCGTGCTTCTCGGCGGGGCCGGACGGATGGACGGCACCTGGACCATGGCCCGGGAGGCCATCGGCAACTCCGTCGAGGTCGGTGTGCGGCGAGCGCTCGGTGCCCGCCAGTTCGCGCGCCTCACCGAACAGGGACGGCGCCTCGAGCATCGCGAGCTGATGCGCCTGGCGCTCGAGACCGGCGACACGGCGCGTGCCCTGCGGCCCGGAGTCCTCACCCGGCGCGAGTCGGAGATCGCAGAGCTGCTCGTCGAAGGCCACAGCACCGCCCAGATCGCCGCCCAGCTGGTGCTCTCGACCCGCACGGTGGAGGGGCACATCCAGCGGATGCTGCACAAGCTCAACTTCCGCTCGCGCTCGCAGATCGCCGTGTGGATGAGCGACCAGCTCGGCCTGGGCGGCGGCATCCACATCCTGGCGAGCTGACCCACGATCGGAACCCGATGCCTCGATTCACCCCACCCGACCCGTCCGGCTACTCGGAGCGCCAGCGCGAACTCGCGGCGCGCTACGCCCCCGAGCGCCGCCCAGAGGCGCACGCGGTGTTCCCTCTGGCTGACGGCGACGGCCGACTGCTCGGCCCGCCGGCCCTGTGGGTGCTCTCGCCCGACATCGGGTTCAGTCTGGCCGAGTTCGGCTACCAGATGCGCTGGGGCATCCACCTCTCCGGCCTGGCGCGCGAGGCGGCGATCCTCGCGGTCGGCTACACCCTCGAGAGCCCGTTCGAGCTCTTCGCCCACGAGCGGGCGGCACGCGCCGAAGGCTGGACGGACGCCGACCTGGCCGTGATCGCCGAGCGCCGGATGCCGGCCTCGGCCGACGCCGAGGTGCGGATCGCGCTCGAGGCCGCGTGGAGCATCCTGGACACCGGCACGCTCGACGACCGTCTCTACGCCCGCGGTCTGGCGATGCTCGGCCTCGAGCACCTCTTCCAGCTGGTGACCCTCGTGGCCTACTATCGGCTGATCGCGACCCAGCTCGCGGCGTTCGACGTGCAGCCCCCCGGCGTTCGGAGAACGGAACCCGATCCACTCGAGGAGACCGGATGAACCACGACCTGCTCGCCGAGGCCGATCGGATCGTGGCAGGGCTGTCGGCCGGCAAGCGGGAGGCCGTGCGCGAGATCGTGGTGAACGCGGTGCACCACGGCTCGCTCGACGACGGCGCCCGGAGGTTCCTCGTCGCCGCCACGCAGAACACGTTCCTCGCCGACGTGCTGACCGAGGCGCTCGCCCACGACGACACCCCGAAAGGGCTCCCCGACCACTGACAGCACTTCGCCGGCAGCACGCGGATGCCGCTCAGCCGCCAGTAGCCCGATCGCTCGGTCCACTCGGTACCAGATCCTTCTGGAACCAGTGCTGCGCGTACGGCTCGTCATTGAAGGGCGGCACTTCGACGAACCCGGCCGATTCGTAGAGGCGCCGGGCCTCGGTGAGGGTGTGATTCGTCTCCAGCCGCAGTGTGCGCATCCCCCGGGAGTCGGCCTCGCGCTCGAGGTCGACGAGCAAGCGGCGCCCGAGCCCGAGCCCCCGCACGCGGGGAGACACCCACATCCGTTTCACCTCGGCGATCCCGGTCTCGGGGTGGAGCTTGAGCGCCCCGCATCCCACGGGCTCGTCCTGCAGGGTCGCCACGAGGAGGAGGCCCGCGGGCGGAGTCATCTCGTCGTCCGTGGCCGGATTGCTGACGGATGCGTCGAAGCCCGTCTCGAAGCGCGCTTCCAACTCGTCGAAGTAGGACCGCACGCAGGCGCGCGCGTTCGCACCGCGCGGGTCGGCGATCCCGATGCGGATGAGTGAAGCAGTGACCTGCACGCGACGCGCCTGTTCCCGCATTCCCTGACTGTAGCCAGCGGTATCGGAGGAGGGCAATCGACTACCCGGACAGGGTCATCCGGAGACGACGAAGCCCCGATGACAACGAATTCTCATCAGGGCTTTCCGTCGACCTTGTCTACCTCTGCTCAAACAATTCAGCGACCCCCGTTACGGCCGACAAAATCCGCCAAGTCCTGAAGTCCGCCGAGGGTGACGCACCAGCTGTTCAAGCCACCGTTCGTACACGCCCCTGGACTCGTCTCTCCCCCGCAGCCCAAGCCGAGGTCATTCGCAAGTACTCGAACGGCAGCGCGACATCGACTGCTCTCGCCGACGAGTTCAAGGTGGCCAAGTCGACCATCCTCCGAATCCTCCGCGAGAACAACGTTGTGGTCCGACGACAGCCGCTCACGGGCAAACAGGTGACCCAAGCCACGAAGCTCTACGAGTCGGGCCTGTCACTCTCCAAGGTCGCCAATCAGATGGCGGTGAACCAAGAGACAATGCGCGTCGCCATCCTCGCCGCCGGCGTCAAGCTGCGCCCGCCGACCGGCGGCCGAAGATAGGCGTCATCAAGCTATCGCGCCGGGCGTACGCCGCGTCGTTGACCATTCCACAACGGGATACCGACCCCAAGGGATTGTCGTGCACGAGCAAGAGGCGCATAGTCATTAGGAGAACGGCGTATGGAAGACCGCTTCATTCGACGAGTACGGCTGGAATCGAACGACGCCAAGTCGTCCCCATTCTCGATACCCGCGGTCAGCAAATCGAGACAATGAAGTTCGCTTCCTTGCCGGTGACGTTTCTGGTCGGCGAGAACGGGAACCGACCATCCACCATCGTCGAAGCGATAGCGGTGGCTGCGCCCAGGCGTCCCGATCGACCCAGTCGAGGCCGGAGATCGATACGTTGAAGCAGTACGGCCATGGCGCGCCGCCCTCATGCGCCGACAGCAGCGATGTCGCTGCCAAATGGAGATGCCCAATATGCCCAGAAGGAAACCAGAACTAGCCTCGAGTCGCGCCACTGACCACGCGCAGACGTGGGTGGCGTGATGGCAGCGCCTTTCCATCCCGACCTGGCCGCAGCACGGTGGATCCCTCCCTTTTCCTATACCGCAGCACTTGCGAAGAGGATGCGAAAGCTCACTCCTCGCGGAGCAACGCCGAGCGATGGCGTGACTGTCGATGAGGTGGTCGTGGCGCGCGACGTTCCCCTACGGATCTTCCGCCCGTCTGATGCATCGGGCCCGATTCCGGTGCGGTTATGGATGCATGGCGGCGGGCACCTTTTCGGGTCTCCTGGGCAAGACGACGGAGCGAATATTGGTTTTGTCCGCGATCTCGGTATAGCCGTTGCGGCCGTGCGCTACTCCTGGCCGCGTAGGTACCGCTTCCCGGCGACGATGTAGGCATGGATCTGCTGGGCGGACGTTGTGATTGACGCTTCACCGCGGCGGCGCACGATGCTGAAGAAGGCACCTTCTACTTTGCCTTCAGCGATGGCGCCGTGAACAAGATACGGCTGCATCTCGCTGGGCTGCTTGGGCACGTAGACAGCAAGCACGCTTTCCGTGGGGTTGACCTGAAATGTCTCGACGAGGAGACCATCGAGCGGTGGGACGATTCGCGCATCGAGTACCTCGCGAATCTGCGTCGGGTTGAGGTACTGATCCGCCACCGGCGTCAGGGTGCCGATCTCGTTGTTGCCGCCGCTCGTCTCGCGATACCCGATCACTAGCACCGCGTCCACGTCACTGTTGGCAAAGCGAGCAACATCCTGGGCTAGTTCGATCTTGGCCTTGTCGCCTGGCGTGCCGGAGACCCAGATCGGGTGCATCGCAGTCTTGACCTCGAGGTAGTCCGACTCCTTCTCTCCGATGAGCAGGTTGAGGTGACCACCGCGCAGCAGGTTGAGTACGCCGGCCGCATCGAGAGGACCGCTTCGTGTCGCCGACAGGTAGTCGGCGAGTGCTGAAGCAGCGTCCATGAGGACCGACGCAGTCTCATTGGGGTCCGCCACCAACGTGATGTTTGCGTCGTGGGATAGGCCGGCGAGGATCGCCCGTTGCTCTGCATTGAGCTGCGCCGCGTGCTCCGGGTCCAAGCCGCTGTTGCTGAAATCGTGAGCGAACTCCTCGGGAGTGCCGCCGCCCGCGAGCGTGAAGTCGACGCTCGCGATGGTGCAGTCGTAGGCCGCGACGATCCGCTGGAGCCCTGCCGCGATATCCGCAGCCGATCCCGGAGGCTCCTGCGGATAGCGTTCGGTTACCCGCGCGACCACCTGGCCGTCCTGGACGTCGAGGTGATACCGATCGTCGAGGTCGAGGATGTTCTCGTTCACCGGCGGCGCTGACCGATCGATGTAGATGGCGGTGCCGTAGTAGTTACCCTCTACCGCCGCAGCAAGGCTTGAGAGGCCGACGGGGCGCAGCTCGGATTCTGTCGCGACGAATGGCCCGTGGTCGATACGCACCATGTCGCCCGTCGCGCCGATCCCGAGGCTCCGCGACCGATCTTCAGCCTCATCCGGAACTTCGGTCAGCAGGTACCGCGTCTCATTGCCCAACCTGTCGTAGGTGAGCACGTACACAGCCGAGCTATCGAGAGCGGCTGCTGCTGCGGGATCCGTCATGAGGACAATTCAACCGTCCGGCGGCCACAGGCGCGAGCGTTGTATTTTCTACGGCACCATCGGTCTTGTAAGTATCGCGCTCATGCTTCATAGTCATCCGCAGATATGGCGCGAGAGGCATCACGCACCACTTTTGTCCTGACGAACGACTCCCTCGACGAGCCGATGCTGAAGTACCGCAGGCGCGGCTTCACCATCGTCGAACTTCTCATCGTGATCGTGGTCATCGCGATCCTCGCGGCCATAACGGTCGTCGCCTACAGCGGCATCCAGAACCGCGCTCGAGCCTCTGGGGCTCAAGCCGCAGCTCGCCAAGCTGCCAGCGCCATCGCGAGCTACGCGGTACAGAACTCCGATCAGTACCCGGCCAACGCAGCCGCCGCCGGCCTCACGGACTCTGCCTCCACGACCTATCAATACCGCGTCGACAACACCGCCAGCCCACGCTCTTTCTGCGTGACTGCGACGACGAACAACGTCAGCTATTTCAGTTCCAGCACGAGTAGCTCGCCGACGATGGGAGCTTGCGCCGGGCACGGCGCCAATGGGGTGGCAACGATCACGAACCTCGCTCGCAATCCGGGTCCGAGTGGAAGCAGTACGAGCTTCGGCATGTGGAACGGCGGAGGGTCCAACGTGGGCTCCCCTTCATTGGTTGCGGCTCCCTGGGCCAGTTCGGGATCAGCATTCCGTGCGACGTGGATCACCGTGTCAAATGCCAATGACGGCGACATTGCCATCTACGTGAATGACAGCAATGCTCTCGCGGCGAACACTCGATACACCGTGGTCTACAAGCTGCGCGACCCTAATCGTTCGAGCGTCGTCACCGCTCCTGGCACGTTCGCATCCGCCGGAACGTTCACGACGCCGATGAACTCAACTGGCGGCAACCAGTTGCTCACCGCTAATCAAGTAGTGACTCGTTGGGCAACGTTCACGGCTGATGCGACTGCGCTCGGTTCGGGACTTCGCGTAATCCAGAGCCTGCAAGGCAAAACCGCTGGGGACTACCTGGAAGTCGCCGACGTCATGATCTATCCCGGCGACTACGACTCGTCCATTGTTTGGGCATGGGGCAACTCTCCTGGCTGGGTCTGGAACGGAACCCCGAACAACTCAACTTCAACGGGGCCGCCGCTTTAGCAATGGACGGGACGCGGCTCACTGACCTTGAACTCCAGACCCTCATCGCGCCGGTGTACGGCTCTCGAGCGCGGCTCCTCGACGTGCAGCGAATGTCAGACGGCGAGCTTGCGAACCGACAGCAGCACCTCGCTGATGCGAACCGACTCGTCTCACGCATCGAGCAATCCCTCCTCAGTCGCGCGTCCTCAGATCCCGTCCAAGGCTGGGCCATCTTCGACCTCATCAAGTCATCTCACGATGGCGGCATCCAACGACTCAGCCAGCAGATCCGCGATCAGCTCCCGGATCGATCGGCCTTCAACTAGAAGTTGACCTTCGTCGTAGGGACGCACGCCGGGCCACAGTCCTAGAGCTTGATCCTGAAGAACCCGCCCTGCGGAGTGTCGTGGAAATCGAACCCAAGCTCATCTGCCCAGGTCTGCAGGTGCGCTGCCATCTCCCGCACGACTTCGTCGGTGTCCGGGATGTCTACTTCGACGGTCATCGGAATCGCGCCGAGTAGCTCGAGGTACCGGTCCCACCAGGGCGCTATGTGCTGTTGCCATCCCGGGAGCGCTGCAATGTCCGTCGGCACAGCGCGGAAGCCTTCATCAGTTCGAAGAGCTGCCGTAAGGTAGGCGAGCGTCTTCCACAGGATGTGTAGGGCGTTGAACGTCACAAGCATGCCGCGCTGGAAGTAATCGGGATCGTCTTCCGGGATAGCAGGCAGCTCTGTGGCAAGAGTCTTTTGCCAGGCCTCGATCGAGGCTTCGACATTACTGGCGGACTGCTCGAGCTCGCGGCCAGTGACCTGCGAGCCCAGATACTCCGCGAGGTGCTCCTCGATCTGCTCGCTGGCCATAGAGACGAAGTTGGTGAACGCGTAGCCGAACTCTTCGCGGTGGCGCAGGTCGAACGGCTCGTCGCCGATGTGATGAATGCTGGCATGCACCGCCTCGTGCGCGGCGAGGTGCTGGATCAGACGGGACTGCTCTGCGGTGTCGGCCGGGTCCTCTTGCGGCAGAAGCCAGTACACCGGAATCAAGATGTCAACGAAGCCGTCGGCATTCGGAGGCATTGTCTTGGCCGCAACCACGCCCGCCCCGCGCTCCATGGTGAACGGCGCGCCGGTCCGGTCCTCTCGGGCGTTCACGGTCTCGACGAGATCACCCGTGATCACGAGACGCGTCTGCGGCAGATCCTCCTCCCGCAGCGCCGCGGTTACCGCTCCAATCATCTGCGCAAGCGCCCCGCCGTCCGAGCTGGACTCGACGCCGGCCACGAGAAGCTTGGCGCCCTCCTCACTCAAGTTCTCGATCAGAGTCTGCATCCCGACGGGAGTTTCAGCAGGCTCGGTCATGTCTGGACTCCTTAACCTTGGCTGCGGCATCCACGCCGCTCTGTGAGGTACTGCTCATGCAGGTCGTCCACCCGGTGCAGCAGTTCCACAACGGCGCGACCACGCTCCTCGAAGACACTCGGCAATGGCATACCGAGGAAGGCCCGGCTGTAATCGCCGAGCGTGACGAGTGAAAGGAGCGCCATCGATAGCAACGGCTGCAGGCGAAATCGCTGCGGCCGTAGTTCGATCTCGAAGCCTCCCGGAGTCTCATCAAGGTGGTTCTTATAGACGTCAGCGAACGTGCCATGCACCGCACCGGAGCCCGTCCGGTACGCGGCGTAGGCCGTCGGGCCGAGCAGCTCCAGACGCACCTGCGCACTGGGCCAGCCGTTGCTTCTGCGCGACGGGATGTCTTCCTCGCGGACGCCAGCCGCCGCGAGTGTCTCCGCGATCGAGCGGTTGATGCGCTCCTCGATCGGGAGCATGACATCCCCACGCAGCGCTACTTGCTCCCGGACGTCCTTCAAGAACTCCCGCTCCGCAATGAGGCTGTCCGTGACGTACGACGTGTAGCGGCTTCCATCCCCCGGATCGCCGAGCAAGTACATCACCGTCGAAACGGAGTCCATGAATTCCCGGCTGACGGCGATCTGCTGGTCGCCACCGTGTCCGTCGGCAATCTGACGAATCAGCGTCTTCATAAGCTTCGTCATGCGGGCGTAGTGGCCGACGATAATTGCGTGATTGCGAGGCAGCCCCTCTGTTTGGTCCTCCGTCCGGATGCTCGCCACAGCGATGAGCAGAACCGATGCCTCCTTCAGCAGCTCAAACCCTTCGCGCACGAAGGGATCTTCGTCCGTGGTCTGCTCGAGCTCTGAGAAGTTGGGGATGTGGAGCTCCGGGAACATCGCCGGATCGAAAGGGCTTGTGCCTCTGCTTGCTTCAGGACTCATCGGCGTACCCCAGTAGTTCCTCGTGCGCCGGCGAAGACGTCTTCCAGCGATAGTTCGCCCCTGGGGGCTTCGACCGGTTCAGCGCAGTGGTCAGCACGAGCTCGTCTTTCGCCCTCGAGATCGCCACGAAGAACTCGGCCTTCACATCCGCGTCGTCGTCGCCCCAGAAGAACTGCGGCTCCACGCCGAAGACGATGACCTTCTCGAACTCCAGCCCCTTGCATTTATGCACCGTGAGGATGCGCACCGCGTCCTCTTCCGACAGCCGATCGAGGGCACCAAGCGGATCGCCGTCGACATCCAACTCTCGCTCGAACGAGCCCAGCGCCTTCGCGATCATGTCGTCCAGCCGAAACCCCTGTTGGTATGCGGGCGACAGAGCGCTGAGCGCCGGCCGCGTCACGAACGCGAGGAAAGTCTGAATCAACGGCTCCCACGAAGTGAAGGTTGAGGCGGCGAATCCGGCGGCGCGCACGGTGCCCCGCGCGTCCCGCAGGATAGTGCGGAGCTTGCTGTCCAGAACGCCGTCAGCCTCCTCGATCCCCCCTCGAGTCACCACGCGCACCAGCTCCGCGTACGCCTCGGGGCGCGCGTCGTCGCCGACGACGCGCAGGAAGTTGAAGATGAGCGCCGGCACGGGTTCGGCAGTCATGTCTTGGGACTGTTGCTCGTTGCGATACGGAATACCTGCTGCTGCGAGGTGCCCGCCAAGGACGCGCGTGATGAGGTGCGGCTGCTGGCGTGCGAGGACGGTGATCTCTCGCGGCGGAACCCCCTCGTCAAGCCAGCCCTTGATGAGGCCGGTCACTGCGATGGCTTCTTCTTCGTCGGTTGCGAATCGGAGGACTTGCAAGACGCCCTCTTCACCCTCAAGCTCCGCGTCTGGGCTGGCGGCGGCCGGATCCATCTCCAGGATCATGCGGTTCTGCATGCGGCGTAGGCGCGGCTTCGATCGGAAGTTCTGATAGAGCTTGAGGTCGAGCGCGCTGAAGTCCGTCGCGAAGGTGCCCATCACGCCGCGGAGCGCATCCGCGAAGCCCATGATGCGCTGCTTGGTGTCGCCAACTCCGATGAGCTGCACTCCGGTGCCGGCGAACGCCTTCTTCAGGAAGCTGTACTGCGCGGTCGTGGCGTCCTGAAACTCGTCCATGAAGACATGGCTGTACGACTGGCGCAATGCGCCCCGCGCATACGAGTTCTTCTCCAGGATCTCGAGCGCCAGCGGGACGAGATCGTCGAAAGTGATCTGTTCTCCCTGGATCCGGGTGCGCTCGTCGAGACGGTAGTCCGGGTTCAGCGCGTTCTGGCCCGTCAGCGTCGGCCGGAAGTTGTCGATCAGGCGCTTGGCAAAAGCGTGAAAGGTGAAGCTGTCGAATCGGGCCGCGTACTGCGATCCGGACCGCAGGCGAACGCGTGACTGCAGGTTGCGTGCCGCATCGACCTTGAAGGAGATCGCCAGGATCCGTTTCGGGTACGGGCTCGCGCCGGTGCGAAAGAGGAAATCTGCGCGCTGCGCCAGCAGCTCGGTCTTGCCGGCGCCGGGCCCAGCCGTGACCACGACATTCGCGGTGGTCTCGCGCACCGCCTTGAGCGCGTTGGGCTCGAGCTTCAGCCCGCCGACGGGGCGCCAGTCATCGGGATCGATCACTCGGGGAGCGCCTCAAGCTTGGCACGCACGTCCTCGACGAGACGCTCCAGCACTTCTGGCAGGTCTTCCAGGAGCTTCTCGTCGGTGAGCGCTGCCATCGCTTTGAGGTGCGAGGCCGGCTTGCTCTTGAGGTCGAACATGCGGTGGTAGTCGGCGAAGAGCGCGAGCACATCCGCCGGCAGACGATCCTCGTTGGCATGTGACACTCCGAGGACGGCGGTGATTGTCTTCTCGTCGGGAGCGCCAGCCGGTTTCGCGCCGTAAGCGTCCGGGAAGGCCTCGAGCATCATGAGGTCGAGATCGACGGGGTGCGAGAAGTAGACCCCCTTCTTCTCCAGAACATGGAGCGCCCCCTTGCCTTCAGTGAAGGCGGGAAAGTCCTTCGCATCGTCCCACTTGGGAAGGGCGTCAATCTTGTCCTGTCCGAACGTCTGCTTCAGCTTGTTGTACTGATTGAGCGCATTGCGTACCCGCCCCCAGCCGCCCTGGTGTCGACCGGAATCAAGGTCGAGCAGCGTGACGTGCGGGATTTCCAGCTCGTTGAGTAGCCGCCAGAAGTGATTGACGTGGCGTCCACCGAGCGGAACGACCGACACGGACGCATCGTCTTCCGCGATGCCCGCTGCCGCGAGCACGCGTGGCAGCACGATCTGTTCGCTGTCTCCCTCGCCGAGCACGACCAACCGCGAGAAGTACAGCTCAGGGAAGGCGAGGACGGCTTCGCGCACGTACTTGGCGGCATCGTCCTTCGACGTCGTCGGCAGGACAATCCGCCGCACCTGCGACTGACGATTCGCGTCGAGCCGTAGGAAGCAGATCGACTCAGGATCGACGCGGCGCAGCAGGGCAGGCGAGTGCGTTGCGATGAGGGACTGCGAGTCGCCGTTCGCGGCCGCCTTTCGGAGCTGGCGAATGATGCGCCCGAGGTACTGCGGCGCCAGGCTATTCTCCGGTTCCTCAAGCGCGACGATCGTGTGCACCGGCGGACGCAGGCGGTGCTGATCGAACGAGGCCTCCGTGCCGTCGAGCACGTTGCGCGCCAGCGACTGCCAGGCGAGCACTAGCGAAATGTAGAGCAGAGACTTCTGGCCGTCACTCAAACGGTCGAACGGAAGCGACGAGCCGGCTGGCGTCGGAGCGAACGAGACGGTGAGTTGACGGAGGACGCTCTCCAAGTCGCCACTCCCGAAGGCGATCGAAGGATCAGTGAAGAAGTCGCCCGAGTGAAGCCCCTTCCACTCCCCCGTGAGCTGGACGCCGATGCTTTTGACTGCAGCGTTATCGGCCAAGGCGTCTGTCAGGTCCTTGGACAAGGTGCCAAGCGTGGCGCGCTCAGTCGTCCAGTCGGCTGCGCGAAGAGCCCGACCGACGAGTGAGGCTGTGGTGTAGGCGATGTGCTCTGCAGGGTCTCGCCGCGCAGGGAGATAGTGGACTTCAATGTTGGCGCGATCAAAGCGCGACATATCCGCCTGACGCACTGGGTTGCCGTCGTCATCCGCTTCGAGGATGTACTCGAGCTTCTCGTCGATCACATTGTCAGACGCAATCGATGCCGTGAGCCGCACCCGGATCCGAGGCACACCGTCCTCGCTCTCGATGCGCATGTGCGCGAAGTTCGGAGGCACGGACGCGTGGTCGCCGTCCTCCCCCGATTCCGGCACCTCGATGTCGACCTCGATCCAGAGCTTCGGTCCCTCGGCATGCACATCGACAGCGCTGCGTCCGTTCGGGATATGGAAGTCAGCGTGCCGGATCTTTCGCTGCGCGGGCAGGGGGCTGAAGAGCCGCGAGAGCGCCTCGAGGACGGCCGTCTTGCCGGCGCCGTTGGGACCCAGAACGTAGGTAACGTCGCGGAGCGCGATCTCGGTCGCGTCGAGGCCGAACGACTGGAAGCCGGACATTCGAAGGTGGGTGATCTGCATCAGACGTCCTCGTCTCGCTGCTCGCGCAGGGTGGCTCCCCAGGCCAGGCGGGCACGCGGGTAATTTCGATAGGGCTTCATCGGGTTAGCGCTTCGAGTGCACAAGTAGTGCATTACTCATTCTCCTTTGTGCCCCTAGTTATGAGGCAACGAACGCGCCGAGGCAATAGGTCGGATGTTGTGACTTGAGCAACGAGGTCGGCCCGAAATGGAAGAGCGGCGACCACGAGCGACGAGCTTGTCGCTGCTCAAGTGGTCGCCGCTTCTCAGTTGGAGGAGAGCACACGCGGACGGATTCGAAACTGGACGCCCGGTCGAGCGGAGCGCGTCAGCAACATGCACCACACGGCCGCCTCAAACACGGTGCCGAATTGTGCGCGCGTCTCTCGCCAGAGCCGGCCAGCGTGCGCTCTTACATCGATGAAGAACGTGGTGGCTTCGAGGACATCGCGCACGAGCTCCTCCGGGACGTCGCCGTCGTTCCCATCTCCGGACAACACCACATCGCCAAACAGCAGCGGGTGCCGCATCGGGTCGACAGCGTAGAGCCAGGCCAGTGCCATCGCCCTCGTGTTGAGGGGCACGAACTCGCGATGTGCGGCTTCATTGACGTAGATCGTGGCGCCCATGCCGGGCACCTCGATGATCTCGAGCCAGCCACCGACAGCCTCCTGAAAGGCGCCAATGTCCGCCATCTCCTGGAGCCGCGGTGGACGGGTCTCGTCGTGCGGGATCACGATGCTTTTCACCATCGTCCCCACCTCCTTACTGTTGTCGCGGCTGAGAACTTGGATGGTTCTCTGACAAGCCGCGGGGCAGCAACGAGGGGTGTTCGCGCGATCGGCGCGTTGTGTTTTCTACGGCTTCTCGAGCCGTAGGCGCAGGCTCATAATGAGCGGCAGATATGACCAAGCAAGACATCGACTCACTAACGACAATGCTCACCGACATGCAAACGCACCTGCAGGGTGAGTTCGACAAGATCAATGAACGGCTCGACACTCACGATGCGCAGTTTGAAAGCATCGAAGGTGAGATGTCCGCTGGCTTCGAACGCATCAGCACAACGCTCGATGGCATCGTCGGGCGACTCGATGATGACGAGGTCGAACGCGTCGCCCTCAGCGCCCGGGTCACTCGCCATGAGGATTGGATTGTTGAGGCAGCGCCGCGAATCGGCGTGAAGTACACACCCGGCGCTTAGTAATCTAGGCAGCCGTCTCGGGAAGAGTGCGCGAAAGCACTCAATCCCCGAGACGACCACCCACACCGCAGATCAGTTCTGCGGTGTCCTTGTTCGTCCGGCCTTCGGCGCCGAGCCTCCGAAGATGGCCTCGATCGCGCTCTGCTTGGTCTTTGCTTCGCGTTCGATCTCGGCTCGCACCGTCTCGGCGCGCTGGAGTACTTTCGGGTCGGACTTGCTGGTCTCGACCCAGGCCTCCAGCGCCAGCCGGATCTCCTCGGTGACGCTCCGGTCGTTGAGCTGCGCAATCACTTCGATCTGCGCTCGCAGACCATCGGTGATCCGCACGCTCAGCGGGCGGATGGGGCCGAGAGCCGTGGCCGGCACCTCGGGCAGTTCGTTCTCGCTCATCGCGAGCCTCCTCATCGGATGCGGCCGACGAACCCCGGATGGGTTCCTCTTGCGTGAAGCCGCGTCCCGGCGAGGAGGACTGCTGAGTATGGCGGCTTGGATTTCGACGTCAATGCGCCGATCGGTGATGTTGTCGAAAGCACATCAGACATCATCTGAATCTCCGTTCGTGTGTCGGACGTCCCTCGTACTCTGTAGTTGACGCATCCTCCGATGCGATGCGGACGACGAACAAGTAGGGAACGCCGTGGGAGAGCAGATCACCAACGCCAGATCGGTTTTCGTGGTGCACGGGCGAAACGAACCGCTCCGCAAGGCGATGTTCGACTTCCTCCGCAGCATCAACCTCTCCCCCATGGAGTGGAGCCATGCCGTGGAACTCACCGGCGAAGGCTCCCCCTACATCGGACAAGTTCTCGACGCAGCGCTCGATCATGCAGCCGCCATCGTCGTGCTCATGACTCCGGATGAGATTGCCTACCTTCAGCCGCAACTTGGGCATGGTGACGACGATCCCGAGACGAAACCCTCAGCACAGGCGCGGCCCAACGTTCTGTTTGAGGCGGGGATGGCGTTAGGCCGCGATGCTCGCAGGACGGTGCTCGTCGAAATAGGCGACGTGCGGCCTTTTAGTGACGTGGCTGGAAGGCACGCCATCCGGCTCACGAACGATTCAGCCCGCCGCCAGGAGCTCGCCAACCGCCTGAAGACGGCCGGATGCGACGTAGATCTCCAAGGCACCGACTGGCACACAACAGGTGACTTCACCGCTCCGCTGCCTCCTGGTGAAGGGCTGCCGCTCGGGCGTCGCCTGCCATCCAACACGAATGTACGGAAGGCGATCGACTTTGACGTTAAGTACTTCAACAAAGGCGGGAACCGCATCGACAAGTTGCAGATAATCAACCGTGGTACCGAAACAGCACTCGATGTCGACGTCTCTCTCCCCGAGGACGCAGCCCTCAAGTTGCATGGCTTCCAGACGATCAAGAAGATCCCAGGCGGCGGACGTTCCGTGACCATCGACGTCATGGGCATGGGGCGCATGTTCGGTGGCCCGCAGATGGACGACGTGTTCGACGTCACGGTTGCCGGCCGGAGCGAAGCCGGCGACAGCGTCGTCCAGGAGATCTTCTTGGACACCAACGGCTGATGAGGAGCCCAGCACCATGAACGACGACATTCGAGTACCCGTGAGCATTCCGCTGGATTCCGACGGCTTCATCCGGCGCGAGTGTCCGAACTGCGAGCGCGAGTTCAAGTGGTTCAGCCACGAGGAAGGCGACGCCAACGCCGAAGTCGTCGACCAGTACTTCTGCCCATTGTGCGGAGCTGGCGCAGGAACCGAGTCGTGGTGGACTCCGGCGCAATTGGAGTACATGCACGGCGCAAGTGGTCCCGCGATCGATCAGTACGTGCAGGACTCGGTCGAGACGATGTTCAAGGGCATCAAAGGAATGACGGTCAAGCCGAACCGATCCTTTTCGTTCGGCATTGAGACTCCGGACGCTCTCGCGGAGCCCGACGACATGATGATTGCCGAGCCTCCCTGCCATCCGAACGAACCGGTCAAGGTCCCAGACGGCACTGCGAAGGTTTACTGTCTGGTGTGCGGCAACGCCTTCGCGGTGTAGCCGGACGGTAAGGCGCTCCACCTATGGCGCTCACCCTTGGCCCGCTTTTGCTTGACGCTGGCATCGATCCGGCCCAAGCCCTCGTCATTCGCCATGCCTACGCGCGCGAGTCCGAAGAGAGCGGCCTGACCGGACTCCACGCTGATTCGACGCACGCTCAGATCTTCGAGTACACCCGGAACCAGTCGTCGGACACCCGACGCTTCCCGGTGCTACCGCCGCGCCTCTGGGTGGTGAACCTCCTCGAGGAGCAGGGGCTGACGACACGGCCGTCTCCGAAGCGTCCTGGTCGCCCTCTAACGGCCGGCGCGCTTGCTCGCATCCTGCGTGACCCGTATTACACCGGCGGAATCCACTACAAGGGGAAGCTCTACCAGGGTCGCCACGAGCCGATCATCTCCGTGGAGACCTTTCTTGCGCTGCAGAAAATCCTCGACAGCCGCAATCGAAGAGGTGACCGCGACAAGATCCATTTCCACTACTTGAAAGGCGTTCTCTACTGCGGCGTCTGCAAAGAGGCTGGTCGCACGAGCCGCCTCGTCTATACACAGAACACCGGCAACGGCGGGACCTACGACTACTACGTCTGCTCGGCGAAACAGCGCGCCGGGTGCGCATTGGGCATGCTCCGCGTCGAGGCGGTGGAGAAAGCTGTCCTCGAGTCGGTGCGTCGTGAGCAGTTCACCCCGGCCACGATGGAGAGCATCCGAGAGGAAGTGGCTCGCGCGCTCGACGACTTCATGGAGTCCGACCGCGAAGCCAAGGCATCGCTGCGTGCGCAACAGAAGGCACTCGACGACCAAGAGGCGCGACTCGTCGACCTGGCAGCCGAAGGGCAGCTGCCGATCGCCAAGATCAGCCAGCGCCTCGACTTCATCACGCTGCAGAAGGCCGCGATCGCCGAAAAGCTGTCCCGGACAGAGATGCGCATGCAGGTCGGCTCCGAGCAGGTGCTCGCATTCGTTCAACTCCTCGAGGATCCAGGGAAGCTGTACGAAAATGTGGCCGTGGGGATCCGCAGGGACTTGCTGCTCGCCTTCTTCCGCGGACTTCGCGTTTACGAGGGCGACGAGGGGCTGCGGATCGAGCGCGAACGCACAGAACTCAACGAGGCACTCCACGCCTGGCAGGCACAGCGACGCCTCGCCGGAGCCGAGCACGCCACTAACGAAAAGAAGAGAGCCTCTCGCATTTCTGCGGAAGGCTCTCTTACTTCGACCTCCACTGGCCTCAACGAGTCCAATGGTTTGAGCAACTCAATAATGGTCGGGCTGACAGGATTTGAACCTGCGACCCCTTGACCCCCAGTCAAGTGCGCTACCAAGCTGCGCCACAGCCCGTGGCTCGCCACCCGGAACACCCGAAAGCGCTCCAGACAACTTGTCCATGATAGCGCCTCCGCGACCGCTTCGCTGACGCCGCAAGCCCCGCACGGCTTCCCGCAGAGTTTGGGACTCACACTCCCAAACTCATCGTCTTCCCGAGTTCGTCGGTACATAATTGACCATGCCCCAGTCAACCGCTGTGCACTCAGCCCCATCACGACGTCAGGGCGCGTCCGTGAATCTGACCGAGCCGCGAGCCGCCAGAACGCACGAAGCCCTCACCACCGCCCTGTTCGACCTGCTGCGCGATCACGATCTCACCGAGATCAGCATCTCCGAGTTGTGCCGCACGGCCGGTGTGCATCGCACCACGTTCTACGGCCATTTCGCCGACATCTACGCCTTCGCCGCTGACGCATTCGCCCGCATGCTCGACGAATTGGCGAACGTGGCCGATGACCCCTCGACCTTCGACGACTCCTCCCCCGAGGCCATCACCGCCGCCTATGCGGAGTCGGTGCGCCGAGAGCTCGTCCACATCCGTGAGCACCGTGCGGCCTACCGCATGATGTTCGGCACCCGGGTCGATGCCGGGTTCCGCCGCGAGCTCTTCCAACGGCTGCTCCGGCGCGCCTCCATCTCCGTGTCGATCTGGCAGCGCCACGGCGTCGCCACCGGGATCGATGCCGCCACAGCCGCGGCCTACATCGCGGGCGGCTCGGTCGGCGTGTTCGAGGACTGGGCGAACAGCGACGACACGGATGCGGATACCCGCACCGACGAGATCATGGCCACCTCACCCGCGTGGTGCGCCCCGCTCTACCAGGCGGATGGCGCGAACCGACCCACCTGATGGTGTGAAATAGGACGGTGCCCCAGAACGACACCGTCGCCTTCGCTCGTCCGCTCGCCCTGGCCATCGACGTCGGCGGCACGAAGGTCGAAGCCGCCCTCGTCGACGATCGCGCACGGCTGATCGAGGGCACCCGGCACCGCGCCCCCACCGGCGCGGAGAATTCTGCGGAGGCCATCGCGGATGCGGTGGGCCGGGTCATCGATCAGACGCTCGCCTCGGCGCCCACCGGCGCCCGTATCGACGGAACCGGCATCGGATGCGCCGGACCGATCGACCTCGGCCGCGGCACGGTCTCCCCGCTCAATCTCGCGGCCTGGCGCGGCTTCCCGCTCGCCGACCTGGTGGCCGAACGTTCAGGCATCCCCGACCCCGTCCTTCGCCTCGACGGCCTTTGCATCCTGCTCGCCGAGCACTGGGCCGGCGCCCTGCAGGGCTATCGCACCGCCATGGGGATGGTGGTCTCCACCGGCATCGGTGGTGGCCTCCTGGTCGAGGGCCGGCTCGTCGGCGGACGGTCGGGCAACGCCGGCCACGTCGGCCAACTCCAGCTGCACACCCACGGGGGCGGCGGGCGCGACCTCTCGATCACGCTCGAGGGCATCGCCGCGGGCCCGCGCATCGTCGCCTGGGCCAAGGAGCAGGGCTGGCGCGGAGACACCGGTGAAGATCTCGGGGCCGCCTATCGGGCGAACGATCCGATCGCCGTCGCCGCGGTACGGCGCTGCGCCCGCGCGGTCGGCGAGGGCATCGCCTCGGTCTGTGCACTGGTCGACCTCGAAGCCGTGGCGATCGGCGGCGGGTTCTCGCGCGTCACGCCCGACCTGTTCGACCTCATCCGGGAAGCCATCGCCGATGTGGCCCCGCTCGACACCATCGCCGGCGTGCAGATCCTGCCGTCAGCGCTCTCCGACGAGGGTCCGCTGATCGGCGCGGCCGGACTCATCCACCGCGCCGACCTGCTCCCCTGATTCCTTGGCCGACCCGTCACGTGATGCCGCTATGACGCACTGAAAGCGACACCACGTGACGGGTCGGCGAGGTGTTCAGCGCTTGCGCTTCTCGCGCACCCGCATGTTGACGACGATCGGCGATCCCTCGAACCCGTAGATCTCGCGCAGGCGTCGCTGCACGTAGCGACGGTAGCCGGGATCGAGGAACCCGGTCGCGAACAGCACGAAGGTCGGCGGGCGCGAGGCGGCCTGCGTTCCGAAGAGGATGCGCGGCTGCTTGCCACCTCGCACGGGGTGCGGATGCGCCGCCGTGAGTTCCGCGAGGAAGGCGTTGAACTTGCCGGTGGGGATGCGCGTGTCCCACGACTCGAGCGCGAGCTCGAGGGCCGGAACGAGCTTCTCCAGGTGCCGCCCGGTGCGCGCCGAGATGTTCACGCGCGGCGCCCAGGTGACGTGAGCGAGATCCTGTTCGATCTCCCTCTCGAGGTAGCGACGCCGCTCGTCGTCGAGCAGGTCCCACTTGTTGAACGCGAGCACGAGGGCACGGCCCGATTCGAGCACGAGGTCGATGATGCGCAGGTCCTGCACCGAGATCGGCTCCGTCACATCCAGCACCACGACCGCCACTTCGGCCTTCTCCAGAGCGGCGGATGTCCGCAGCGAGGCATAGAAGTCGGCCCCCTGCTGCAGGTGCACGCGCTTGCGGATGCCGGCCGTGTCGACGAAGGTCCACACCTTGCCGCCGAGCTCGACCTGCTCGTCGACCGGGTCCCGCGTGGTTCCCGCGAGCTCGTTGACCACGACGCGCTCTTCGCCCGCCGCCTTGTTGAGTAGCGAGCTCTTGCCCACGTTCGGCCGGCCCAGGATGGCGACGCGCCGCGGCCCGCCCACTTCCTGCTTCGCCACGTTGGAGACCTCGGGCATCTTCTCCATGATGATGTCGAGGAGGTCGGCCACCCCACGGCCGTGCAGCGCCGAGACCGGGTACGGCTCGCCGAGGCCCAGCGACCAGAGCGCGGAGGCGCCCGGCTCCTGGCGCACGTCGTCGACCTTGTTGGCGGCGAGGAACACAGGTCGGTTGGCCCGGCGCAGCAGCTTCACGACGTGCTCGTCGGTGGCGGTGGCGCCCACGTTGGAGTCGACCACGAACAGCACGACGTCGGCGAGGTCGATCGCGACCTCCGCCTGTGCGGCGACGGCCGCGTTGATGCCCGAGGCATCCGGCTCCCAGCCGCCGGTGTCGACCAGGGTGAACCGGCGCCCGTTCCACTCCGCCTTGTACGCCACGCGGTCGCGCGTGACGCCCGGCACGTCTTCGACCACCGCTTCACGGCGGCCCAGGATGCGGTTGACCAGCGCCGACTTGCCGACGTTCGGCCGGCCCACGATCGCGAGCACCGGGAGGGCGGGCAGGTAGAACACGCCGTCGGGGTAGTCGTCGCTGAGCTCGAGCAGGTCGAGGTCGCCCTCGTCGAGCTCGTAGTCGTTGAGGCCCGCGCGCAGGGTCGCCGCCCGCTGCTCGGCCAGGTCTTCGTCGACCTCGGCGAGACGCGTGACGAGGTCGTCGTCGGGCGCGTCGAACTCCTCCGCGTCGCTGCCGGAGTCGGGGGTGGGGTTCTGGCTATCCGCCATGCGAGGTCCTCGCTGTCTGAACGACGTCGACCACCGCGGACACGGTCTGATCGAAGTCGAGGTCGGTGGAATCGACGGTGGTGACACCGTCGGCGGCGTTCATGAAGTCGACGACACGAGAATCCGCTTTGTCCCGAGACCGGAGGGCCTCACCGACGGCGGCGGCCGATTCGCTGGTCAATTCCTTGGAGCGCCTCGCCATTCTAGCGTCTTCGGAGGCGGTGAGCAGGATGCGCACCGGAGCATCCGGTGCGACGACCGTCGTGATGTCGCGCCCCTCGGCCACGATCCCGTCGAACGGGGTGGCCGCCATGATGGCCCGGAAGCGGTCGTTGAGCCAGCGCCGCACCTCGGGGATGCGGGCGACGAGGCTCACCACGGCCGTCACGCGCGGCTCGCGGATGGCGTCGGTCACGTCTGCCTGGCCCACGCGGACGTAGTAGTCGTCGGGATCGGTGCCGATGCGGAAGTCGAAGCCCGGGAGCTCGGCGATGACGTCGGCAGCCGAGGCGGCGTCGATCCCGCGCACCATGAGGTGCCACGAGAGAGCGCGATACGACGCCCCGGTGTCGAGGTAGGCGAAGCCGAGGGCTTTCGCCACCGCGCGGCTCACGCTCGACTTGCCGCTTCCGGCGGGGCCGTCGATGGCCACGATCACGGGTGCTGAACCGGTGGTCATCCGGCGATCCTCCATCCACGGTCCGCCAACGCGGCCGTCAGTCTCTCCACGGCCTCGGGCAGCACCGCGATCTCGGCGAGGCCGATCGGGGCGCCGGGAGAATGCTCCAGGCGCAGGTCTTCGAGGTTGACGCCGATCTCGCCGATCTCCGCGAACAGGCGCGCCAGTTCGCCGGGCTTGTCGTCCACCATCACGACGATCGAAGCGTAGCGGCGGGCCAGTCCGTGCTTGCCCGGGATGCGCGCCACTCCGGCGTTCCCGCCCGCGAGCTCCTCGGCGATGCTGCGCCTCGACCCCGGGGCCACCGGATCGGCCAGGGCGGCGATGAAGCGGTCGAGGTCGGCGCGGAACTCCTCCAGCACCGACACCACCGGGGCGGCGTTCGCGCCGAGGATCTGCACCCACAGCTCCGGGTCGCTGCTCGCGATGCGCGTGACGTCGCGGAGGCCCTGGCCGGCGAGATTCACCGCGGCATCCGGTGCCCCGGCCAGGCGACGCGCCATCAGGGTCGAGACCACCTGCGGCGCGTGCGACACCAGGGCGACGCTCGCGTCGTGCTCCTCCGCGCTCATCTCCACGAGGGTGGCGCCGAGGTCGAGGATGAGGTCGTCGACCGCGCCCGCCGTCTGGTAGGAGATGCCGTCGTGACCGGCCACCACCCAGGGCCGGCCGAGGAAGAGATCGGCACGGCCCGACATCGGGCCGCCCTTCTCGCGTCCGGCGAGGGGATGCGATCCCACGTAACGGGTCACGTCGCCGCCGGCGGCGATCACGGCGTCGAGGATCGGCTTCTTCACGCTCGCCACGTCGGTGACGACGGCGCGCGGGTAGGCCGAGAGTTCGCGCACGATGACCGACGCGGTCACGTCGGGCGGCACGCACACCACCACGATCTGCGGCTCGTCGCCATCCGTCGCCCCGCGCCCGGCACCATAGTCGATGGCGATGCTGACGTTCGTCGGCGACGCGTCGGAGAGGATGACGTCGACCCCGCGCGCGCGGAGGCCGAGCGCGATGCTCGTGCCGAGCAGTCCCACCCCGACGACCCGCACCGGCCCCGTCAGACGGCTCTCGACCACGTTCACTCCTCGGTTTCTTCCGTCTCGTCCGGTGACTCCGGCGACGTGGACTCCGGCGCGGCGGCCGGAACGTCGGTGGCGTCGCGCGACAGGGTCAGCAGCTGGCCGACTTCCACCTTAGTCAGGTCGCGCATCCCGCCCGCCTTCAGGGTGCCGAGGTTCAACGGGCCGAAGGAGCGGCGCACCAGTTCGGTGACCGGATGCCCCACGGCGTCGAGCATGCGCCGCACGATGCGGTTGCGCCCGGAGTGCAGGGTCAGCTCCACCAGTGAGGTCTCGCTCTCCACGTCGAGCAGTCGCGCCTTGTCGGCGGCGATGGGACCGTCTTCCAGCTCGATCCCGTGGGTCAGTTTCGAGATGGTCTGCGGGCTGACGCGCCCCTCCACCTTCGCGATGTAGGTCTTCAGCACCCCGAACGACGGATGCGCGAGCACATGCGCGAGGTCGCCGTCGTTGGTGAGGATGAGGAGCCCCGTGGTCTCGGCATCCAGCCGCCCCACGTTGAACAGGCGCTCCTCGTACTGCTCGGTGTAGCGCCGCAGGTCGGGGCGGCCGTACTGGTCGGCGAGCGAGCTCACGATGCCGAGGGGCTTGTTGAGCATGACGTAGCGCTTCGCCGGATCGAGCTGCACGGCGACGCCGTCGACCGACACCAGGTCGTTCTCGGGGTCGATCCGCCGGCCGAGCTCGGTCACGATCTGGCCGTTGACCTCCACGCGCCCGGCCTGGATCAGTTGCTCGGAGACGCGGCGCGAGGCGACGCCGGCCGCCGCCATCACCTTCTGCAGGCGCACGCCCTGGGGTTCGGCGTTCTCGTCCCACGGGGGGATCTCGAAGGGGGTCATCGTGCCATTCCGATCTCGTCGAATCCGTCGCTGCCGTCGTCGAGCAGCGGCGAGATCTTCGGCAGCTCCTCGAGCGAGTTGATGCCGAGCTGGGTGAGCAGCAGATCGGTGGTGCCGTAGAGGATGGCGCCGGTCTCGGCCTGCGTGGAGACCTCGGTGATGAGGCCGCGGCTGAGCAGCGTGCGCACCACGGAGTCGACATTGACGGCACGGATGCTCGCCACGGCTCCGCGGGAAATCGGCTGCTTGTAGGCGATCACCGAGAGCGTCTCGAGGGCGGCCTGCGAGAGCCGAGAGGGGTTCTGGGTGAGCACGAAGTCGGCCACCAGCCCGTCCCATTCGCCGCGCACGTAGATCCGCCATCCGCCCGCCACCTCGCGCAGCTCGAAGCCGCGACGCACCGACCCCGGTGCAACTCCGTCGTAGTCCTCGACCAAGCGCTCGATGCCTTGCCGCACTACGGGAACGGGGCGCGAGAGCGCGGTGGCCAGCGCCACCAGGCTCTGCGGCTCGTCGGCCACCATGAAGATCGCCTCGAGCGCCCGGTCGACGTCGGCCGGCGAGTCGAGGTGGTTCGAATCCGCAAACCTCGCCGCAACCGGGTCCGTCTGCGACTCGGATGCCACGACGTTTGCGTTTTCGAACGGCATGGTCGTCTCAGTTGTCATAGTCGGCTCCCAAGTTGGCCAGGTTGTCTTCGTTCCAGTTCTCGGCGGTCCAGCGCAGCGTGAGTTCCCCGAGCGGCTCGAGCTGTTCGAACGAGATCGAAGCGTGGCGGTAGAGCTCGAGTACCGCCAGGAACCGCGCGATCACGACGCCCTTCTCCGCGATCCCGGCGATCAGCTGCCGGAACGAGACCGGAGCCGACGACGACCGCAGCACCGCCACGACGTGCGCCGCCTGCTCCCGGATGCTCACGAGCGGCGCATGCAGGTGCTCCAACCCCACGACGGGGATCTCCCGCGGCGCCAGGGCGAAGGCGGCGAGCGCCGCGAAGTCCTCGGCCGAGAGCGTCCACACCAGTTCCGGCGTCTGCTGCCGGTACTTCTCCTCGAGCCGCACCTGGCGCGGCCGCCGCGTCGACTCCTCGTCGAACCGGGAGGCGAGCCACGCCGACACCTCCTTGAAGGCGCGGTACTGCAGCAGTCGGGCGAACAGCAGATCGCGCGCTTCGAGGAGCGCGACGTCTTCGGCATCCACCAGCTCGCCCTGCGGCAGCAGTCCCACGATCTTCAGATCGAGCAGCGTCGCCGCCACCACCAGGAATTCGGATGCCCGGTCCAGCTCCTCCGCGGAGTCCAGGTTCTTCAGGTAGCCGATGAATTCATCCGTCACCCGGCTGAGCGAGATCTCGGTGATGTCGAGCTCGTGCTTCGAGATGAGGCTCAGCAGCAGGTCGAACGGCCCCTCGAAGTTGTCGAGGCTCAGCGAGAAGCCGGGGGCGGTCGACCCTTCCGGTGCGAGGTCGGTCTCAGGCGATCGCGCCACGGGCGACCAGTTCTCTGGCCAGCTGCTTGTACGCCTTGGCCGAGGAGTGCTCCGGCGCGAACTGGGTGATCGGCTTGCCCGACACCGTCGCATCCGGGAACTTCACCGTGCGGCCGATCACCGTCTCGAACACCTTGTCGCCGAAGGTCTCCACCACGCGCTCCAGCACCTCGCGCGAGTGCAGCGTGCGCGGGTCGTACATGGTGGCGAGGATGCCGTCGAGCACGATGGCGGGGTTCAGCCGGTCGCGGATCTTGTCGATCGTCTCCACCAGTAACGCGACGCCGCGGAGAGCGAAGTACTCGCACTCGAGCGGGATGAGCACGCCGTGGCTCGCGGTCAGCGCGTTCACGGTGAGGAGGCCGAGCGACGGCTGGCAGTCGATCAGGATCACGTCGTACTGGTCGCTCACCTTGCGCAGCACGCGGGCGAGGATCGACTCGCGCGCCACCTCGCTCACGAGGTGCACCTCGGCGGCGGAGAGGTCGATGTTGGCCGGGATGATGTCGAGGCCCTCGACGCTGGTGTGCTGGATGGCCTCGTTCGGGTCTTTCAGCGTGCCGAGCAGCAGGTCGTAGATGGTGGGGGCGTCGTGGGTCATCACACCGAGACCGGCCGAGAGCGCGCCCTGCGGGTCGAAGTCGATGGCGAGCACCTTGCGGCCGTATTCGGCGAGCGCCGCTCCCACGTTCACGCTGGTCGTCGTCTTGCCGACGCCGCCCTTCTGGTTGCAGAGCGAGATGATGCGCGCGGGCCCGTGCGACTTCAGCGGAGCGGGAACAGGGAACTCTCGGAGGGGTCTGCCGGTCGGACCGATCTTGGGGAGGTCGAGCCCCGCCAGCTCATCGGCCTGGGTCTTCTTCGCCGTTCTCGTGTTCCTGGTCGGCACCGAAGTTTCTCCTCGTTCCTGCCCGCCATCCCGGCGGACTTGAATGATTCTAACCGCCCGCGCCCTCCGGCATCAGCGGGCGCGCGGGTGCGCCGTTTGATACATGTCGATGAGGGTGTCCGCGGTGACGTGGGTGTAGAGCTGCGTGGTGGTCACCGAGGAGTGCCCGAGCAGGTCCTGCACGACACGCACGTCGGCTCCGCCCTGGAGCAGATGCGTCGCGAAGGAGTGCCGGAAGGTGTGCGGCGAGATGTGGGTCCCGAGTTTCGCGCGATCGGCCGCCGACTGGATCACGAGCCACGCCGCCTGCCGGCTGAGCCGCTGGCCGCGGATGCCGAGGAAGAGCGCCGGCGTCGACGGCCCGCGCACCGAGAACAGCGGCCGCACCCGCACGAGGTACGCGTCGAGGGCGGCGCGCGCGAAGCGGCCCACCGGCACGATCCGCTGCTTGCTGCCTTTGCCGGTCACGCGCACGATGTCTCCGTCCTGCACGTCGTCGACGTTGAGGTCGACCACTTCCGAGATCCGGGCGCCGGTGGCGTACAGCAGTTCGAGCAGGGCCCGGTCGCGGAGCGACACGGGATCGTCGCCGCCGGTCGCGGTGAGCAGCCGGTCCATCTGCTCGATCGAGATCGCTTTGGGCAGGCGCAGGGCGAGCTTGGGCGGCTTCACCTCTCGCGCGGCATCCGTCTCCACGAGCCCCTCCTCGGCGAGGTAGCGGTGGAAGCTGCGCACCGACGAGAGGATGCGCGCGATCGACGAGGCGCTCAGCTCCCCCTCGCCGACCGTGCGCGCCGCCTGGGTGAAGGCGCTGATGTCGCCCTCCCCCACGGTCGCCATGTCGTCGATGCCGCGCGAACGCAGCCACTCCGAGTAGCGCCCGAGGTCGCGGCGGTACGCGGCGACCGTGTTCGCGGAGAGCCCGCGTTCGATCGTGATGTGGCGCAGGAATCCGTCGATCGCCCGGTCGACTCCGGTCGGGCCGGCCACCGCCTGCTGAGCCATCGTCGCGCCGCGGCTACTCGGTGATCAGCTCGGGCACGGTCCCGCGGAAGCGGGGATGAGCGGGCCAGGGGTCGTCAGCCGGCCGCAAGGTCGACCAGCCCTTCGCCCGGGAGGCGTGCGCCGCGAGGGTGCCGATCGCGAGCGACGGATTCTGCACCCGGCTCGCGAGCACGGCGTCGAACGCGTCGTCGAGGCTCACCCAGCGCTTCTCCATGTCGGCTTCCTCACCGGTGCGGTCGAAGGCGTCGATCTCGTGCAGCCCTCGGGCCACGTAGATGCGGATCGCCTCGTTGTTGCCGCCGGGGGTCGTCACGTAGTCGAGCAGCACGTGCCAGTCGTCGGCCTCGAGGTCGACCTCCTCGGCCAGCTCGCGCTTGGCCGCGTCGAGCGGTGACTCGGCGTCCACGTCGAGCAGGCCCGCGGGAGGCTCCCACTCGCGGCTGCGCACCGGATGCCGGTACTGCTTGATGAGCAGCACCCGGTCGTCGTCGTCCAACGCGAAGATCGCGACCGCGCCCGGGTGATCGACGAAGTCGCGGTGCAACGTCGCTCCCCCGTACTCGAAGCCCTCACGCCGCACGTCCCAGACGTAGCCGTCGAACACGACCTCGCTCGACGAGACCGGCGCCTCGGCCGGCTCGTCGGCCAGCACGAAACCGGAGGTTCCGGCCGTGCCATGCTCAGGCATCCGCGTCCTGCACCGGGAAGAGCCGGGTGGCTTCCTGACGCTCGAGGGACGCGGCCACGAGCCCCTGGAACAGCGGATGCGGCCGGCTGGGCCGTGACCGCAGCTCCGGGTGCGCCTGGGTCGCCACGTAGTACGGGTGCACCTCACGGGGCAGCTCGACGTACTCCACCAGGTGACCGTCGGGCGAGAGGCCCGAGAACCAGAGCCCGGCCTCCGCGATCTGGTCGCGGTACTTGTTGTTGACCTCGTACCGGTGGCGGTGACGCTCGGCGGCGGTGGGTGCGCCGTAGACCTCTTCGACGATGGAACCCGGGGCCAGCTCGGCCTCGTAGAGACCGAGCCGCATCGTGCCACCGAGGTCGCCGCCCGCGATGATGTCGACCTGCTCGGCCATGGTCGCGATCACGGGGAACTCGGTGTCGGGGTCGAACTCGCTCGAAGAGGCTCCGGGCAGCCCGACCACATTCCTCGCGTACTCGATCACCATGCACTGCAGGCCCAGGCACAGTCCCAGAGCCGGGATGCCGTTCTCGCGAGCGAAGCGCAGCGCACCGAGCTTGCCCTCGATGCCGCGCACGCCGAATCCGCCCGGCACCAGGATGCCGTCCACCCCGTCGACACCGGAGAGCTCACGGGCGGCTCCCTCGGGCGTCTCGCAGTTGTCGGAGGGGATCCACTTGATCTTCACCTTCGTGCGGTGGGCGAACCCGCCCGCCCGGAGTGCCTCCGTCACCGAGAGGTAGGCGTCGGGGAGGTCGATGTACTTGCCCACGAGACCGATCGTCACCTCGTGCTTCGGTTCGTGCACTGCGTCGAGCAGCGGCTGCCAGCCCGACCAGTCCACCTCGGAGGCCTTGTCGCCCAGGTCGAGGTGGTCGACGATGTAGGCGTCGAGACCCTGCTCGTGCAGCATCGTGGGGATGTCGTAGATCGACGGCACGTCGATCGCGTTCACCACGGCCTGCTCGTCGACGTCGCACATGAGCGCGATCTTGCGCTTGTTGCCCTCGGACACGGGCCGGTCGCTGCGCAGCACGAGCGCATCCGGCTGGATGCCGATCGAGCGCAGCGCGGCCACCGAGTGCTGGGTGGGCTTGGTCTTCTGCTCACCGGAGGCGTTCATGAACGGCACCAATGACACGTGCACGAAGAACACGTTCTTGCGGCCCAGCTCGTGGCGCACCTGGCGCGCCGACTCGATGAACGGCTGCGACTCGATGTCGCCCACCGTGCCGCCGATCTCGGTGATGATCACGTCCGGCCGTGAGGCGTCGTGCGCCTGCAGTCGCATCCGGCGCTTGATCTCGTCGGTGATGTGCGGGATGACCTGCACCGTATCGCCGAGGTATTCGCCTCGGCGCTCCTTCGCGATCACGCTGGAGTAGATCTGCCCCGTCGTGACGTTCGCCGCCTGGTTCAGATTGATGTCCAGGAATCGCTCGTAGTGCCCGATGTCGAGGTCGGTCTCCGCGCCGTCGTCGGTCACGAAGACCTCGCCGTGCTGGAACGGGTTCATCGTTCCCGGGTCGACGTTGAGATAGGGGTCGAGCTTCTGCATCACGACGCGGAGTCCCCGCGCGGTCAGCAGATTGCCGAGGCTCGCGGCGGTGAGGCCTTTGCCCAGAGAGGAGACGACACCCCCCGGTGACGAAGATGTGCTTCGTCAGTTTCGAGTCGTTTTGGTTCTTCGTACGGTCCGCGTCATGATCATCGTCCACGGAGTTCCATCCTAACAGTGGTCTGAGGGGGTCTCGTCGTTCGGCGCGGTCAGGAGATCAGCAAGTCGTCGTCGGCCTTCTCGGAGGAGTCATCCGATTCCCCCGGCTCGACCGGCTCTTCTTCGACGATCTCGACCACGACGACCTCCGGCTGCACCGGCCTCTGCAGCAGCTCCACGAGCAGCAGGAGCACCACGGCGATCACCGCGGTCCAGATGATCTGCCCGGTCGAGAGCGGCCTCAGGAACAGGATGAACGCGGCCGCAGCCACCCCGATGAGCACCTGGATGAGCACGCGCTGCCTGCCGAGCACACGCCCGAACGCACCGGTGGAGATGCCCCGGGCGTCGCCGATGGCGCGCAACCTTGTCGCCGCGTCACCGAAGGCCCGGCGTAGCGCAGGAGCGGGACGGTACGGACCGACGGCCCAGCTGATCACCATCACCGTGAACGCCAGCACCGCCACGGCCACTACCGTGCTGGCGACCATCGAGGTCACGGCGTCGTAGATCACGCCGGCCGCGTCGATCGGCACGTAGCGCGGCGCTATCGACGCCACCGTCACGAGGTTGCCGATCCGCAGGGCGATCCCGAGGATCACCATCACCACGCCGAGCGACAGGCCGGTCCAGAACAGCGCGACCGTGCGCCGCTTCGCCGCCACCACCCCGGCCGCCAGGAAGGCGATCGCGATCCACGGCAGCCACATGCCGAGACTGACCGCCAGCCCGTAGGCGAGCGTCAGCTGGCCGAACGAATCGGATTTCGCCACCACGATGTTCACGTCGACCGTGGGGATCGCATCCGCGAAACTCAGCCCCTGATCGATCATCGCCGCCTTCACCGCCTCGATGATCGGGCCGAGCTGAACCGACAGCTCGCCCGACGACGATATCGACAGGGCGCCGGCCGGATCGTTCGTCATCGCGGCCACGAGTTGCTGGTGACTCACCCGCAGGGCCTGCTCCCAGATGTCGGCGAACGCCGGCGATTGCACGAAGTTCGTCACCACCGTGGTCGCGAGCGACTGCAGGCCGAGCGCGGCGGGCTTCTTCAGCGCGCTCAAGGCGGACGACGCGGCAGGTGGCAGACCGAGCTGGTCGACGGCGTCGAACACGTCGCTCGTGGTCTTCTCGAAGTCGACCTGCTTCTCGACCGCGGTCATCACCTCGTCGATCACGAACGCCTGCACGGCCTGGTCTTTCGCCAGGGGCGCGAACGTCGACACGAACGCCTCGGTGTCGGCCAGCTGACTCTGCGTCCAGTTGGCGGCGACCGCCACCGGCGCGAGGATCAGCCCGATCACCACGAGAACGACGGATGCGACGGTGCGGCCTCGGCGACGCCCCGATCGTCGGCGGCCGGCGGGCTCCGCGGCGCCCTCCGTCGGGAGGGGAAGGGTCTCGGCGAGTCGCGCTTCTTCGCGTAACCGCTCATTCTCCGCCTGGAGCTGTTCGACCAGGGCCGCCAGCTCGCTGTTCGTCATCCGTGCCATCGTCTCGTCCCCTTACAACCCCACGATGGCTATCAGTGTGGCACAGCGAGGCTCTGCGCTGTGGAGAGGAGTTCGGCCGCATGCGCGAGACCCGATTCCGAGTCGGGGAGGCCCGAGAGCAGCCGCGCCATCTCAGCCAGACGCTCCTCTCCGGCGAGCTGCACCACGTTGCTCGCCGTGACCGGTCCGTCCTGATCTTTCTCGACGCGGAGGTGGTTGGTGGCGAACGCCGCGACCTGCGCCAGATGCGTCACCACGATCACCTGCGAAGTGCGGGCGAGAGCGGCCAGACGCCGGCCGATCTCGATCGCGGAAGCACCGCCCACGCCGGCATCGACCTCGTCGAACACGAAGGTCGGCACCGGATCGGCGGCCGCGAGCACCACTTCGATCGCGAGCATGACGCGCGAGAGCTCACCACCCGACGCGCCCTTGTTGAGCGGCCTCGGTTCGCTGCCCTCGTGCGGCCGGAGCAAGAACTGCACCAGGTCGCGGCCGGTCGAACCGAGGTCCTCCCGCTCCTGCACGTCGACCACGAAGCGGGCGTTCGGCATGGCGAGGGCGCCCAACTCCTCGGTCACCGCGGCCGACAGGCTCTCGCCCGCCGCTCGCCGGATGGCTGTCAGATCGGCGGCGATCCGGGTCAGCTCCGCGAACTCGTCGTCGACCAGGGCCGAGAGCTGTTCGATGCGATCGGAGTCGGAGTCGAGTTCGAGCAGCCGCGGCTCTGCCTCCGCGGCGAACGCGAGCACGTCGGAGAGTTCGGGGCCGTACTTGCGGGTCAGCACGGTGAGCTGAGCTCGCCGCTCCTGCACGCGGTCGAGCTCTCCGACCTCGTCGGTCTCGAGGCCGGCCACGTAGCTGGCGAGCTGGGTCGAGATGTCGGAGACGATGAAGCTCGCGTTGGTGAGCGCCTCGACGATGGGTGCGAGGGCCGAGTCGTGGTGCGCCACGCGTTCGAGGCTGCGCAGGGCGGTGTCGATCAACCCGACGGTGTCGGGCCTGTCCCCGGATTCGCTCGAGATGTCCTCCCGCGCCTCGGCCGCCGCCAGCCTCAGGTCTTCGAGGTTCGTCAGGCGCCCGGCCAGATCGGTCAACTCGACGTCTTCGCCGTCGACGGGCGCGATTGCGGAGATCTCGTCGATGGCCGCACGCAACTGTTCGGCCTCACGCAGGCGCGAGGAGCGTTCGGTCACCAACGCCTCTATCTCGGAGCTGTGCGCCTGCCACGACTCGTGGAGGCTCCGGTATTCGCTGAGCCGTGCGGCGAGCGCCGCTCCCGCGAAGCTGTCGAGTGCGCCGCGCTGCGCGGACTGGCTCTTCAACCGCAGCTGGTCGGATTGACCGTGCACCACCACGAGTGCGTCGCCGAGTTCGGAGAGCACGCTGATCGGCGCCGATCGGCCGCCGACCACCGCCCGGCTGCGGCCCTCGGCCGAGACCGAGCGGGACAGGATGACCTCGGCGTCGCCGTCGCCACCCGCGTCGTCGAGGTCTCCCCCGACCTCGCGCACACGATCGGCCACCACGCCGTCGCGACCCACCAGGATTCGCCCCTCGATCCAGGCCTGCGGCGCCCCCGAACGGATGGACCCCGTGTCGGCCCGCTCGCCGAACAACAGGCCGAGCGCGGACACCACCATCGTCTTGCCGGCACCGGTCTCCCCGGTGACGGCCGTGAACCCCGGTCCGAGCGGGAGCACCGCTTCACCGATCACCCCGAGGTCTCTGATCGACAGTTCTTCAATCACGATCCATCGGCCCCCGCCACCCGTTCACGGGCAGATTGAACTTGCGCACCAGCCGGTCGGTGAACGGCGCCATGTGCAGCCGTGCCAGTCGCACCGGCGTGGGCGAACGGCGCACCACGACCCGCGCCCCCTTCGGCAGATCCCACATGCGCCGCCCGTCGGCCCAGAGCACGGCACCGCCCTGCGTGCGGTCGAGGACCTCGACGGCGAGCGCCGAATCCGGGCCCACCACGAGCGGCCGGGCGAACAGCGCGTGCGGGCTCAGCGGCACCATGAGCAGCGCATCGAGACTCGGCCACACCACGGGACCGCCGGCGGAGAAGGAGTACGCGGTGGATCCGGTCGGTGTCGACATCACCACACCGTCGCATCCGAAGCTCGACAGCGGCCGGCCGTCGACCTCCACGACGACCTCGAGCATCCGCTCACGGCTCGCCTTCTCGACGGTGGCCTCGTTGAGCGCCCAGGTCTCGTAGACCACCTCGGAGTCGATCTTCACGCGCACCGAGAGCGTCATGCGCTCCTCGACCAGATAGTCGCGGCCGAGCGCTCGGTTGACCGTCTCGGTGAGGTCTTCGCGGTCGCTCTCCGCGAGGAATCCGACGTGCCCGAGGTTCACGCCGAGCAGCGGCACCGTCGAACCGCGCACCAATTCGGCCGCGCGCAGGATGGTACCGTCGCCGCCCAGCACGATCACGAGCTCGAGATCGAACACCGTCACACCCGAACCCAGGGTCTCGAACGACCCCAGATCGGCGAGCGCATCAGCCCGATCGTTCTCGTCGAGCGGCGCGATCACCGGGATCACCCCGGCGGCGCGCAACTGCTGGCACACGCTCTGCGCGGCCACCACGGAATCGTGACGCCCGGTGTGCAGAACGACCAGCATATATCGCTCAGCAGACACGCATCACGCTCCTGTCATCTCGGTGACTCGTTCCAACCATTCTGTCGGATGGGAACCCACCTCCCGATTGAACCAGACCAGGTACTCCAGATTCCCGGCACTCCCCGCGATTGGGGACGGGATCAGACCGGCTGTGGATAACCCGAGGTCGTAGCCGGCCCAGAGCACGTTCGACACCGCATCCGCGCGGAGCCCCGCGTTCCGCACGATGCCTTCCTTCACGCCGGTGCGCCCCACCTCGAACTGCGGCTTCACCAGCAGCACGAAGTCGGCATCGGGCCGGGCCACCGACTGGAGCGGCTCGAGCACCAGGCCGAGGGAGATGAACGACAGGTCGGCCACCACGAGGTCGACCGGCCGGTCGATCCCGGATGCCCCGGCGAGCGTCTCGGGGGTGGCGAACCGCAGGTTGAACCCCTCCACCGACACCACCCGCGGGTCGCGGGCGATGATCGGGTCGAGCTGTCCGTGACCCACGTCGGCGGCGATCACGCGTTCGGCGCCGCGCTCGAGCAGCACCTGCGTGAAGCCGCCGGTGGACGCGCCGGCATCCAGCGCGAGCTTCCCGTCGACATGCACGCCGGAGAAGGCGTCGAGTGCCGCGATCAGCTTGTTGGCGCCGCGGCTCACGTAACGGTCGACCCCGTCCACGGTCACGACCTGCCCCTCGGCCACGGGGAACGACGCCTTCACCTGCGGTGTTCCGTCCACGCGTACGTAGCCGTTGGCGATCAGGCGCGCAGCATGGGTGCGCGACCGGGCGAGGCCGCGAGCGGCGACCACGGCGTCCAGACGAGCACTACCCATCCGAGGGCGACGCGTCCCCGCCCTCGAGGCGGGCCTTCAATTCGTCGTGCACCTGGGCGTAGGCGGTCGCGCGCTGGTCCAGGGGCTGTTCCTCGATCAGGCGGAGCCTCGGAACCAGAGCGGCATCGTTGTCGACGTCGTCCGTGTTCACCTGTTCAGCGTACCCCGCGCATCCGACGGCGACACCGTGGCGGACGGCCGTTCCTCAGCTGTAGAGAGCGGGATCGACGTCGAGCGCGTGGATCGACAGCCCGGAGTTCCAGATCGCTGCCGACCCCGCCCGCACGAGGTCGGTCGCCGAATCGCCGGGCTTCACCACCCGCACAACGTGTCCCTTCATCCGCACGACGGATGCGCCCACCGTGGTCTCCGAGCCGTCCTTCGATGTCGAGGTGGCGGGATACGGCTCGAACAACTGCCGGAGGTCGGCCAGGATGAAGTCAGGCCGCGACCCCACCGGCGCGGCGAGCAGCTGCTTGGCCCGGTCGATCCCGGTCAGCACGTGGATCGCGCGCAACCCCGCTCGCTGCGCACCCATGGTGTCGGTGTCGAGGCGGTCGCCGATGAACGCGGCCTTCTCGGCGCCGAATCGCGCCAACGCCAGCTCGAAGATCGTGGTCTCGGGCTTCCCCGCCACGACGGGCAGTCGGCCGACGGCCGTGTGCACCGCCGACACCAGGGTGCCGTTGCCGGGCGCGATACCTCCGGCCACCGGGATGGTCCAGTCGGTGTTCGTGGCCACCCAGTGCACAGCCGGATCGTGCAGCGCGAAGCTCGCCTCGGCCAGCTGCGTCCATCCCACCTCGGGGGCGAACCCCTGCACCACAGCGGCCGGGCGATCGGATGCCGAGCGGGTCACCACGAACCCGGCCTTCTCCACCTCCGACACGAGACCGATGCCGCCCACCACCAGCACCGTCGCCCCCGGATCGATGAGGGTGGTCATGACACGCATGGCCGCCTGCGGCGACGTCACCACGTCCTCAGGAGCCACCGCCAATCCGAAGCTGCTGAGATGCTCGGCGACCTGCGCATCGGTGCGCGAGGCGTTGTTGGTGATGTACCCGGTGCGGAGACCCTCGGATGCGACGCGCGACAGCGCTTCGACGGCATACGGGATCGCCGTGGGGCCCTGATAGACGACACCGTCGAGATCGGCGAGAACGGCGTCGACACCCTCGAGCGGGAGCATCGGCTCAGTCTTCTTCGCTCTGAACAGACCCATCGTCCTCTTCCTCGAATACCTCGATCGTGTCATCGGGCTCGCCGTTCAGCGCGAGATCCGCTCTCTCCGCACGAGCTCTCCACTGTGCCGACTCTTCATCCTGCCCGAGTTCCGCCAGCACCTCGGCGTAGGCGTGGAAGAGGTCGGGGCTGTACGAGTAGGCCACGTCGGGGTTCAGCTGCGGAATCTCGAGCTCGGTCAGCGCGGCATCCACCTGTCCGAGGTCGAGGCGCGCACCCGACATCGCGATCGCCACCGCCACCTGCGAGGGCACCGAGAGCGTCGACCGCTCGACGGATCGACCGGCCTCGAGTCCGCGCTCGGGCCGCCCCATCCCGCGCTCGCTGTCGATCATCAAGGCCAGCTGTTCGTTCGACCCGGAGATCCGCCTGAATGTGCGGAGTTCGCGCAGGGCCAGGGCGTAATCACCGGTGGCGTAGGCGGTGATGGCCAGGGTCTCGCGCACCACACCGATCCGTCCGGCGCGACGGGATGCCGACACCGCATGCTGGTGCGCCAACTCCGGATTCTCGTCGATCAGCCGGCCGGCCATCACGAGATGCCGGGCGACCTCCTCGGCGTTCTCCTTGTTCAGCGTCTTCAGCTCATTGCGAGCCACTTTGTCGAGATCGCGACCGACGACGTCGTCGGGGATCTCGGGGTCGTCGTGACGCGGACGCACAGCGCGCAGCTCGCGAGCGAGCAGCTCTTCTTCCGTGAGCGGAGGGCGTTCGAACCGCGATGCGTTCTGGTCGTTGCGTGCTGGTTTGCCATCTTTCGTCCAGAGGCGTCGTTCCCCCGGACCGCCGTTCGAGGGGCGTCCGCCACGATCGGGACGCCCGCCGCGATCCCCAGCGCGCTCCGGGCGTCCGCCTCGGTCACTGCCGGTTCGCTCCGGCCTGCCGCCTCGGTCAGAACCGCCGCGCTCCGGCCGTCCGCCCCGGTCAAAACCTCCACGCTCCGGGCGTCCGCCTCGATCTGAACCGCCACGCTCGGGCCGACCGCCACCCTCGGGCCCGCCGGCTCGAGCGGGTCGCCCGGCACCGTCGGGTCGCCCGGCACCGTCGGGTCGCCCACCACGGTCAGGCCGGTTGCCCTGTGTCGGTCCACCCGCTCGCTCGGGACGGGCATTGCGGTCAGTCCGGCCACCGGCATCCGGCCGACCGCCTCGGTCGGGCCGTGAACTGCTGTCGCGGCGCGGCGTGAACGGCCGCCTGTCGGAATCGCTTCGAGCCGGACGGCTGCCGTGCGGGCGAGCCGGTCGCTCCGGATTCGAATCCTTACGGGGAGGGCGACGATCTCCGTCATCGCGCTTCGCACGCGCGTCGTCGCCACGCTGGTCGCGACGCTTCTCGTCATCGTTGTCGGTCACGATGGGCCCTCCTCAGGTACTCATTCGGCGGCTGAAAACCACGGACTTAACGCAAAATGGCCACCCATTGCTGGGTGGCCATTTCACAAAGAAGTCCGGCGGTGTCCTACTCTCCCACAAGGTCCCCCTTGCAGTACCATCGGCGCAGAGAGTCTTAGCTTCCGGGTTCGGAATGTGACCGGGCGTTTCCCTCTCGCTATGGCCGCCGAAACACTATTGATGTATCAAAGTGAATTCGAACAATCATTGCTGATTTGTTCGGTTCTCGACCGTACATCGAGAACCACATAGTGGACGCAAGCAATCTTGGCTCTAAATACCAGCCTTACAACGGTATGAAGATAGTGATTATCAAGTTATCGGCTTATTAGTACAGGTCAGCTCCACGAGTCTTTAGTCCTCGCTTCCACATCCTGCCTATCAACCCAGTAGTCTAGCTGGGAGCCTCTCACCCGAAGGTATGGAAATCTCATCTCAAGGCCGGCTTCCCGCTTAGATGCTTTCAGCGGTTATCCATCCCGAACGTAGCTAATCAGCGGTGCTCCTGGCGGAACAACTGACACACCAGAGGTTCGTCCAACCCGGTCCTCTCGTACTAGGGTCAGATCCTTTCAAATTTCCTACGCGCGCAGCGGATAGGGACCGAACTGTCTCACGACGTTCTAAACCCAGCTCGCGTACCGCTTTAATGGGCGAACAGCCCAACCCTTGGGACCTACTCCAGCCCCAGGATGCGACGAGCCGACATCGAGGTGCCAAACCATGCCGTCGATATGGACTCTTGGGCAAGATCAGCCTGTTATCCCCGAGGTACCTTTTATCCGTTGAGCGACAGCGCTTCCACAAGCCACTGCCGGATCACTAGTCCCGACTTTCGTCCCTGCTCGACTTGTCAGTCTCACAGTCAAGCTCCCTTGTGCACTTACACTCGCCATCTGATTGCCAACCAGATTGAGGGAACCTTTGGGCGCCTCCGTTACTTTTTAGGAGGCAACCGCCCCAGTTAAACTACCCACCAGGCACTGTCCCTGAACCGGATTACGGTTCGAAGTTAGATATCCAGAGTGACCAGAGTGGTATTTCAACAATGACTCCACCTGAACTAGCGTCCAAGCTTCAAAGTCTCCCACCTATCCTACACAAGCCACACCGAACACCAATACCAAGCTGTAGTAAAGGTCACGGGGTCTTTCCGTCCTGCTGCGCGTAACGAGCATCTTTACTCGTAGTGCAATTTCGCCGAGTTCGCGGTTGAGACAGCTGGGAAGTCGTTACGCCATTCGTGCAGGTCGGAACTTACCCGACAAGGAATTTCGCTACCTTAGGATGGTTATAGTTACCACCGCCGTTTACTGGGGCTTAAATTCTCAGCTTCGCCTTGCGGCTAACCGTTCCTCTTAACCTTCCAGCACCGGGCAGGCGTCAGTCCGTATACATCGTCTTGCGACTTGGCACGGACCTGTGTTTTTAGTAAACAGTCGCTTCCCACTGGTCTCTGCGGCCTTCAAACGCTCCAGGAGTAAATCCCTTCACGCCTCAGGCCCCCCTTCTCCCGAAGTTACGGGGGCATTTTGCCGAGTTCCTTAACCACGATTCTCTCGATCTCCTTGGTATTCTCTACCTGACCACCTGAGTCGGTTTGGGGTACGGGTGACTGGAACCTCGCGTCGATGCTTTTCTTGGCAGCATAGGATCACTGATTTCGTCCGTGAGGACTACCCATCGGGTCTCAGGCTATATGAACGACGGATTTGCCTATCGTTCGCCCTACATCCTTAGACCGGGACAACCATCGCCCGGCTCAGCTACCTTCCTGCGTCACACCTGTTAATACGCTAACCGCACCAGAACGGGTTCGAGCGTTAGACCGGTCCCGTCACCCCCGAAGGGGATCAGTGGTCCGGGTTAGGACTCTTAGCACTACTGGATTAGCTTGGGCGGTTCTTCGTCAGTACGGGAATATCAACCCGTTGTCCATCGACTACGCCTGTCGGCCTCGCCTTAGGTCCCGACTTACCCAGGGCGGATTAACCTGGCCCTGGAACCCTTGGTCTTTCGGAGGACGGGTTTCTCACCCGTCTTTCGCTACTCATGCCTGCATTCTCACTCGTGTAGCCTCCACGGCTGGTTTACACCGCCGCTTCGCTGGCCACACGACGCTCTCCTACCCATCTATGCGACTGGACCACGAAGGCCTGTCACTAACATAAATGCCACAAATTCGGTGGCGTGCTTGAGCCCCGTTACATTGTCGGCGCGGAATCACTTGACCAGTGAGCTATTACGCACTCTTTCAAGGGTGGCTGCTTCTAAGCCAACCTCCTGGTTGTCTGTGCAACTCCACATCCTTTCCCACTTAGCACGCGCTTTGGGACCTTATTTGGTGGTCTGGGTTGTTTCCCTCTCGACGATGAAGCTTATCCCCCACCGTCTCACTGCTGCGCTCTCACTTACCGGCATTCGGAGTTTGGCTAACGTCAGTAACCTTTTGGGGCCCATCGGCTATCCAGTAGCTCTACCTCCGGCAAGAAACACGCAACGCTGCACCTAAATGCATTTCGGAGAGAACCAGCTATCACGAAGTTTGATTGGCCTTTCACCCCTATCCACAGCTCATCCCCTCCATTTTCAACTGAAGTGGGTTCGGTCCTCCACGACGTCTTACCGTCGCTTCAACCTGGCCATGGATAGATCACTTCGCTTCGGGTCTAGAACATGCGACTGATTCGCCCTATTAAGACTCGCTTTCGCTACGGCTGCCCCTCACGGGTTAACCTCGCCACATATCACTAACTCGCAGGCTCATTCTTCAAAAGGCACGCTGTCACACCTACAAGGGTGCTCCAACGGTTTGTAAGCAAACGGTTTCAGGTACTATTTCACTCCCCTCCCGGGGTACTTTTCACCTTTCCCTCACGGTACTTGTCCGCTATCGGTCATCTGGGAGTATTTAGGCTTATCAGGTGGTCCTGACAGATTCACACGGGATTTCTCGGGCCCCGTGCTACTTGGGATACTCTTCGCGCCATTGCAACATTTCGACTACGGGGTTGGCACCCTCTATGACTGGCCTTTCAATGCCATTCGTCTATATTGCGTTGTAACGCTTGCTGTTCGGCAGAATCAGCAGAAAAGTCCCCGCAACCCCGACCATGCAACGCCTGCCGGCTATCACACATGATCGGTTTAGCCTCTTCCGGTTTCGCTCGCCACTACTAACGGAATCGCTTTTGCTTTCTCTTCCTGTGGGTACTGAGATGTTTCACTTCCCCACGTTCCCTCTACCCGCCCTATATATTCAGGCGGGAGTCACTGGGTCACCTTGCGGGCCCAGCGGGGTTTCCCCATTCGGAAATCCTCGGATCAAAGCTCTATTATCAGCTCCCCGAGGCTTATCGCAGATTTATACGTCCTTCTTCGGCTCCAGATGCCAAGGCATCCACCGTTTGCTCTTAGAAACTTGAAATCACATGAGTTTGAATCGATCTTTCGTTAGAAAAATTGACCAATGATCTACAGAACCCCGAAGGGTTCTTGTTGATCTTTGTGATCCAGGACAAAATCCTGAATCTAAGATGCTCGCGTCCACTGTGTAGTTCTCAAAGTACGGGCGGTACCCTTCCGCGCCTCGCTATTGCGAGACAAGAAAAGGTCCTGAGGTTCAGTCCAACTGCCGAAGCAGAAGATCCGGTCCCTCAGGACCCAACAGCGTGCGTATGCAGTCTCCCCCGGTCAGACGTTTTCCAAACCCGAAGGTCGTACTGGCGTCTAGCCGGCTTTTACTGCATCAATGTCAATGTTCCACCCATGAGCTACCAGCGAGAACGTATGTCTCGATCTGGCCTCTGGACAACCGAAGTTGCCAGTGCTCCTTAGAAAGGAGGTGATCCAGCCGCACCTTCCGGTACGGCTACCTTGTTACGACTTAGTCCTAATCACCGATCCCACCTTCGACGGCTCCCTCCACAAGGGTTGGGCCACCGGCTTCGGGTGTTACCGACTTTCATGACTTGACGGGCGGTGTGTACAAGGCCCGGGAACGTATTCACCGTGGCGTTGCTGATCCACGATTACTAGCGACTCCGACTTCATGAGGTCGAGTTGCAGACCTCAATCCGAACTGAGACCGGCTTTTTGGGATTCGCTCCACCTTACGGTATTGCAGCCCTTTGTACCGGCCATTGTAGCATGCGTGAAGCCCAAGACATAAGGGGCATGATGATTTGACGTCATCCCCACCTTCCTCCGAGTTGACCCCGGCAGTCTCCTATGAGTTCCCACCATTACGTGCTGGCAACATAGAACGAGGGTTGCGCTCGTTGCGGGACTTAACCCAACATCTCACGACACGAGCTGACGACAACCATGCACCACCTGTTTACGAGTGTCCAAAGAGTTGACCATTTCTGGCCCGTTCTCGTATATGTCAAGCCTTGGTAAGGTTCTTCGCGTTGCATCGAATTAATCCGCATGCTCCGCCGCTTGTGCGGGCCCCCGTCAATTCCTTTGAGTTTTAGCCTTGCGGCCGTACTCCCCAGGCGGGGAACTTAATGCGTTAGCTGCGACACGGAGACCGTGGAATGGTCCCCACATCTAGTTCCCAACGTTTACGGCGTGGACTACCAGGGTATCTAATCCTGTTCGCTCCCCACGCTTTCGCTCCTCAGCGTCAGTTACGGCCCAGAGATCTGCCTTCGCCATCGGTGTTCCTCCTGATATCTGCGCATTCCACCGCTACACCAGGAATTCCAATCTCCCCTACCGCACTCTAGTCTGCCCGTACCCACTGCAGGCTGGAGGTTGAGCCTCCAGTTTTCACAGCAGACGCGACAAACCGCCTACGAGCTCTTTACGCCCAATAATTCCGGACAACGCTTGCACCCTACGTATTACCGCGGCTGCTGGCACGTAGTTAGCCGGTGCTTTTTCTGCAGGTACCGTCACTTTCGCTTCTTCCCTACTAAAAGAGGTTTACAACCCGAAGGCCGTCATCCCTCACGCGGCGTTGCTGCATCAGGCTTGCGCCCATTGTGCAATATTCCCCACTGCTGCCTCCCGTAGGAGTCTGGGCCGTGTCTCAGTCCCAGTGTGGCCGGTCACCCTCTCAGGCCGGCTACCCGTCGTCGCCTTGGTGGGCCATTACCTCACCAACTAGCTGATAGGCCGCGAGTCCATCCTTGACCGAAATTCTTTCCACAACCAGATGATGCCATCGGTTGTCGTATCCGGTATTAGACGTCGTTTCCAACGCTTATCCCAGAGTCAAGGGCAGGTTACTCACGTGTTACTCACCCGTTCGCCACTGATCCAGAGGAGCAAGCTCCTCTTTCACCGTTCGACTTGCATGTGTTAAGCACGCCGCCAGCGTTCGTCCTGAGCCAGGATCAAACTCTCCGTAAATGTTTATTTGCACGACCACCGAAGTGATCGGCACATTTGTTTGTGCAACCGAACCGGAATGGGTTCTGCATCGCACGAGTTTGAAACTGACAAGACAAATCATTACTGACTTGCTTTGTTGTTCTAAATGTTTTCCAAAGGAATCCCTTCTGACCTAGGTCAGACGGGGTTTTTGGCATTTGACATTGTGCACGCTGTTGAGTTCTCAAGGATCGGATGCTCTGAATACCAGGCCTCTCGGCTTTCGTTTCAGGCAACTTCTCTATATTACTTGTTTCGATCTCCGTGTCAAATCGGCCGTTTTCGGTGTCGAGATCAGATCTCGGCGCGCCAAACGAAGCCATGACTTCGAAGGTCAGGATTCAGATGTTGTTCGTAACCGCGTCACCCTGTAGCTCAATGCTTTTCAGTGTTTCGCGTTGCTCCGAGGCAACTTCTCAACCCTACCACTCTCGCGCACTGTGTCAAATCGGCGTTTTCGCTGTGTTTGAGATAATCTCAGGTGCGAATCCGAGGCTTTGACAGCTGCGGGAGCGATGTCTGTACATCCTAAGCTTTCAGACGCAGAACTACTAGGTAGTTTGTGCCTTTTCGGCTTATGGGATGGTCCCTCTTGAGGCCGGGAAGCTCTTCCGCTTTCCGCACCTTTGGGGTGACGAGTTAGAAGATTACGCGGATGTTTCGGGAGGTGGCAAATTGCGCTGCATCCCGGGCGTGTCGCCCCGAGATCTCGCGGATGTAGTCTCAAAGAGACAGATTGTCGCAAGAGAGGAACACCCCTGATGGTGTACACGGTAATGGCGACACGAGGTCCGGGTGATGCGCTCGATGCGCTCTACCCCTCTGTGGACGCGAAGTTCACGATCGTCGGCGAAGAGCGAGACGGCGTCGAGCCGGTCTGGCACGCGGCATCCGCCGTACGGGTCGACGAGAAGGCCGGCGGATCGGACGCTCCGACGGGCGCTGCGGGTTCGTCGTTCGCGATGACGGATGCGCGCGTGCTCATTCGAGCATCCACGGGCACGAAGAAGAGCGATGTGGCGGTGGGTCATGTGCGCTATCCCTGGATTCAGGAAGTCGGCTACCACCGGTCGACCGGTGCCGACGACCCCGGAGTGGTGCAGTTCACCGTGCACCTGCGCGGTGATGACGACATGATCGTGCGTCGTTCGGTCACGCTCGAGGTCGGAGCGAAGGACGACCCGCGCACCATCGCCCTGCAGGCCGCGGTCAAGATCGCCGACTACCGCCTGGCGACCACGCCCAACATGAGTGACGACAAGCGCTGGACGCTCGCCAAGCTGCGCACGCCGAAGCCGCCGCTGCGCGAGGAGGCCGAGCTCACGCTCATCCGCCTTCCCGGATCGGTGCACGTCAGCCCGGACACCGCGATCCCCGTCACCGTCGGGTGATCGGCCGGGCGGGTCCGGTCAGCTGATCGTCACGCCGGCGAGTGTCTTCTTGCCGCGACGCAGCACCGCGAACCCGCCCGCCAACGCGGCACCCCCGAGAGCCGTGCTCTCGTCGGTCACCTTCGCGTTGTTCAGATAGACCCCGCCCTGCGCGATGGCGCGGCGGCCCTCCCCCAGACTCGAGACGAGACCGGTGTCGAGCAGCGCCTCCAACACCGTCGTCTCACCGGTCGCTCGCACGTTCGGCAGTTCGCCGATCGCCGCGCCCAGCGTGGCCGCATCGAGCTCGGCGAGTTCGCCCTGGCCGAAGAGCGCTGCCGCGGCCGCGATCGCGGCATCCGTCGCCGCCACTCCGTGCACGAGCGCCGTCACCTCGTAGGCCAGTGCTCGTTGTGCCTCGCGCCGGAACGGTTCGTCGGCCACCGCCTGAGCCAAGCGCTCAATCTCGGCGCGCGGCCGGAACGAGAAGATCTTCAATCGGTCGATCACGTCGGCATCGTCGGTGTTGAGCCAGAACTGGTAGAACGCGTACGGGCTGGTGAGCGCGGGGTCGAGCCAGATGGCGTTGCCCTCGCTCTTGCCGAACTTCGTGCCGTCGGAATTCGTGATGAGCGGGGTGCCGATCGCGTGCACACTGACGTGCTCGGTGCGGTGGATGAGATCCGTTCCGCTGGTGAGGTTGCCCCACTGATCGCTGCCCCCGGTCTGCAGCACGCATCCGTAACTGCGGTAGAGCTCGAGGTAGTCGAGCCCTTGCAGGATCTGGTAGCTGAACTCGGTGTAGCTGATGCCGGCGTCGGAGTTCAACCGTGCCGACACGGCGTCTTTCTTCAGCATCGTGCCCACGCGGAAGTGCTTGCCGATGTCGCGCAGGAAGTCGATGGCCGAGAGCGGCGCCGTCCAGTCGAGGTTGTTCACCAGCCGGGCCGTGTTGTCGCCGTCGAAGCTGAGGAAGCGAGCCACCTGGGCCTGCAGGTAACCCACCCACTCGGCCACCGTGTCCTTGGTGTTGAGCGTGCGCTCGGCGCTCGGCCGGGGATCGCCGATCAGGCCCGTCGATCCGCCCACCAGGCCGATCGGCTTGTGCCCCGCGAGCTGCAGGCGACGCATCACCAGCAGCTGCACCAGATTGCCCAGATGCAGACTCGGCGCCGTGGGGTCGAATCCGCAGTAGAACGTGATCGGGTCGCCCGCCAGCAGGGACTTCAATTCGGCCGGATCGGTGGAGACGTGCACCAGGCCGCGATAGACCAATTCGTCCCAGACATCGTCGAAAGACGGATCGTTCTGCTGCACGATCCCGGGCGGGGCGACTGTCTCTGACACGGTGTCCAAGCCTACCAGCGAGGGAGGGGCCGAGCCGTCGCCGGTCAGGCCTTCGGGTGCCGTTTGTAGGGCGAGACCGTGGGGTCGCCTTCGAGGAAGAAGCGCCACCGGAACGGGTCCCGGCCGCCCGGGCCGCTCACCCCGGTGCGCAGACTCGTCGCGATGCCGGCGGAGCGGGCGGGCGGGAACTCCAGGGAGAACGGCTCGCGGTCGAGAGCCGCCCCGTTGTCGATCATCGCGATGCCGAGAGCCCGCACGAGGAGGGCCGGTCCGCGGGCCAGCTCGGAATCCTTCTTCGCCGTGGTGCGACGCTCGCGAGCCAGCTCGATTCCCTCGACCACCTCGCCGGCGCGGAGGAGCACGGCCGTGGCCTCGCCGGGCGGCGAGCAGACGATGTTCGCGCAGACGTGCATCCCGTAGGTGAAGTACGTGTACAGATGGCCGGGCTCGCCGTACATCACCTCGTTGCGCGCGGTTTTGCCGCGGAACGCGTGCGATCCCGGATCGAGCCCTTGGCCGATGTAGGCCTCGACCTCGGTGATGCGGACGGCGACAGCTCCCGCCGGTGAGTCGTGACGGAACACGGCGCCGAGGAGCTGCGGCGCGACCTCGAGCGAGGACTCCGAGAGGTCGATCACGATGACTCCGGATGCCGGATCAGAAGAGCCGGACGCCGAGCGAGAGGCTCACCACGATCCCGGCGATCACCACGACGCCGGCCAGGGCGATGATGAGCCAGACCACGCGGTTCGGGAGGGGGCGGCGCCAGAACCCGGGGTCGCCGGGTTCACGTTCGGGCTTGGGTTTCTTGTCGTCCATCAGACACCTCCGGGCAGGGATCCGGTCTGCGAGACGAGCGCTCGCACCCGTTCGGTCAGAGCGGCGAGCTGTTCGCGCACTCGGACTCCGGCCGTGCCACCCGAGCCGTCGCGACTGGCGACCGAGCCCTCGATGGTGAGCACCGCCCGCACCTCGGGCGTGAGGTGGGGAGAGATGGCGGCGAACTGCTCGTCGCTCAGCTGGTCGAGGTCGAGATCGTGGTCTTCGGCGAATTTCACCAGGGTTCCGGTGATCTCGTGGGCGTCGCGGAAGGTGACGTGCTGCTTCACCAGCCACTCCGCGACATCCGTCGCCAGCGAGAAGCCCTGCGGCGCGAGCTCGGCCATCCGCTCGGTGTGGAAGGTGAGGGTGGCGACCATGCCGGTGAAGGCGGGCAGCAGGACCTCGAGGGTCTTGATCGAGTCGAAGACCGGCTCCTTGTCCTCCTGCAGGTCGCGGTTGTAGGCGAGCGGGAGGCCCTTCAACGTGGCCAGGAGCCCGGTGAGATTGCCGATCAAGCGGCCCGCCTTGCCCCGGGCGAGCTCGGCGATGTCGGGGTTCTTCTTCTGCGGCATGATCGAGGAACCCGTGGAGTACGAGTCCGAGAGCGTGACGAAGCCGAACTCCTTCGTGTTCCAGATGATGATCTCCTCCGCGAAGCGGGAGAGGTCGATGCCGATCTGGGCGGTGACGTAGGCGAACTCGGCCACCACGTCGCGCGACGCCGTGCCGTCGATGGAGTTCTCGACCCCGTGCGCGAAGCCGAGGTCATGGGCGACCAGTTCTGCGTCGAGGCCAAGGGTGTTCCCGGCCAGCGCTCCCGATCCGTAGGGCGAGGCGTTCGCCCGCGCATCCCAGTCGCGCAGTCGCTCGATGTCGCGCACCAGGGGCCAGCAGTGCGCCAGCAGCTGGTGCGCGAGCAGCACCGGTTGCGCGTGCTGCAGATGGGTGCGCCCCGGCAGGATGGCGCCGAAGTTCGCGTCGGCCTGCGAGGCGGTGGCGTCGATCAGGTCGACGAGCAGGCGGGTGAGCGTGACCGCGTGGTCGCGCAGGAGCATCCGCACCAGCGTCGCGATCTGGTCGTTGCGGCTGCGGCCCGCGCGGAGCTTGCCCCCGAGTTCGGCACCGGAGAACTCGATCAGCCCTCGCTCCAGGGCGGAGTGCACGTCTTCATCCGTCGACTGGGGGGTGAACTCGCCGCTGTCGACGGCCGCGGCGAGCTTGTCGAGCGCGGCGAGCATGCCCTCGAGCTCGGCCTCGTCGAGGTAACCGGCCCGGGCGAGGGCGTTCGCGTGAGCCCGCGATCCCGCGATGTCGTACTGCGCGAGTTGCCAGTCGAAGTGCGTCGAACGGCTGAGTTCGGCGAGCTCGGGAGCGGGCCCTCCGGAGAAGCGGCCGCCCCAGAGGGCTCCCGCTTCCGCGGCGCGCGAGGAGACGTCGTCGGCCATCAGAAACCTGCCTTCCGGGCGGGAGTCGTCTGCTCGTTCTGCTCGAACAACCACACGAGAAGGGCCTTCTGGGCGTGCAGGCGGTTCTCCGCCTCGTCCCAGATGACACTCTGCGGGCCGTCGATCACCTCGGCCGCGACCTCGTAACCGCGGTCGGCCGGGAGGCAGTGCAGGAAGAGCGCGTCGCTCTTCGCCCGCGCCATCATGGCCGGATCGACCTGGTAGCCGCCGAACGTCTTCACGCGTTCGGCCTTCTCATCCTCTTTACCCATCGACACCCAGGTGTCGGTGACCACGACGTCGGCGTCCGACGCGGCCTCGGCCGGATCGGTCAGCACCGTCACTGATCCGCCGGTCTCGATCGCCCGCTTTTCCGCGTCGGCGACGACGGATGCCGCGGGAGAGTATTCCTCCGGGCTCGCCACGCGCACGTGCATCCCCGCGGTCGCGCCGGCCAGGAGGTAGGACTGCGCCATGTTGCTCGCCCCGTCGCCGAGGAAGGCGACGGTGAGCCCGCTCAGTGCGCCCCGGTGCTCGCGGATGGTGAGGAAGTCCGCGAGCAACTGACATGGGTGGAAGTCGTCGGAGAGTGCGTTGACCACCGGCACCCGCGTGCCCGCCGCCATCTCCTCGAGCCCCGCCTGCGCGTAGGTGCGCCACACGATCGCCGCCACCTGCCGTTCGAGCACCCGGGCGGTGTCGGAGGCCGTCTCCTTGCCGCCGAGCTGGCTCGAGGCGGTGGAGATGATGAGCGGGATGCCGCCGAGATCGGCGATACCGACCGCGAATGACACCCGGGTGCGCGTGGACGACTTGTCGAAGATGACTGCGACGGTCTGCGGGCCGGCCAGGGGCTTCGCCTGGAAGCGGTCCTTCTTCAGTTCGACGGCGAGGTCGAGGATCTGCTGCTGCTCGGCCGGCGTGATGTCGTCGTCGCGGAGGAAGTGCCTGGTCATGGTTCGGTTCGCCTCAGTGTCGGGAAGAGTCGGAAGTGTTCAGGATAGCGACATCGGCCGACGCGGGCCTGCCGTCAGTCGGCCGCGACCGCGTCGAAGGCGCGTCGGAGTCGCTCGGCGAACACCCGCACCTCGTCGTCGCCGATGATCAGCGGCGGCGCGATGCGGAGGCTGGAGTCGTTCGGGGCGTTGATGATGAGCCCGTTCGCGAGCGCCGCATCCGAGATGGCTCCCGCCACGGGTTCGTGGAGGCCGATGCCGATGAGCAGACCCTGCCCGCGGATCTCCTCCACCAGCGGAGACTCGAGACCCGCGATCACCGCGCGCAGTTCCGCGCCCCGCCGCGCGGCGTTCTCCACCAGGCCCGCGGACTCGATCTCGCCGAGCACGGCGTTGGCGGTGGCGGTCGCGAGCGGGTTGCCGCCGAAGGTGCTGCCGTGCTGACCACGTGTGAAGAGGTCGGAGGCCCAGCCGAAGGTCACCAGCGAACCGATCGGGAAACCGCCGGCCATCCCCTTCGCGACGGTGACCGCATCCGGCAGGATGCCGTCGTTCATGTAGGAGAACCAGGCGCCGGTGCGGCCGACGCCGGTCTGGATCTCGTCGAGGATGAGCAGCACCCCGTGCTGCTCGGTCAGTTCGCGCGCCCGACGCAGATAGCCCGGCGGGAGCTCGAGCACGCCGGCCTCGCCCTTGATCGGCTCGACGAAGAGTGCCGCGACCGAGTCGTCGATCGTGGCCTCGAGCGCCTCGATCGTGGTGTCGATGTGCACGACGCCCGAGGGCATCGGCTCGAAGGGCTCGCGCATGGCGGGCTTGCCGGTGAGCGACAGCGCGCCCATCGTGCGGCCGTGGAATCCGTTGTGCAGGGCGACGATCTTCCGGCGATGGTCGGAGGAGTTCAGCCGGGCGAGCTTGAAGGCCGCCTCGTTCGCCTCGGCGCCGGAGTTGCAGAAGTAGGTGCGCCCGCCGTCACCGGCACCCGTGATGCGCTTCAGCCGTTCGGCCAGCTCGAGCTGCGGCGGCGTGGAGAAGTAGTTCGACACGTGGGCGAGGGTGGACGCCTGCCGGGTGACGGCGTCGACGAACACCGGATGCGCGTGGCCGAGCGAGTTCACGGCGATGCCGGCGAGGAAGTCGAGGTACTCGGTGCCCTGGTCGTCCCAGACGTAGGCGCCCTGTCCGCGCACGAGCAGGCGCAACGGCATCCCCATCGTCCGCATCAGCGACGAGTCGAAGCGACTCTGCCATTGGGTGTCCGTCTCAGCGCCTGGCACGACTGGCCTCCGGTTCAGTGGGCCGCCGCCGGCACGACTTCCGTGCCGACACCGCCCGGGGTGAATACTTCGAGAAGGATGGAATGCGCCTCGCGGCCGTCGATGATCGCGGCCTTCGCGACGCCGCCGTCGACGGCCTCGAGGCAGGCCGCCATCTTCGGGATCATGCCCGATTCGAGACTCGGCAGCAGGGCCCGCAGTTCCTCGGTCTCGATCACCGAGACGAGCGAGTCCTGGTTCGGCCAGTCGCTGTACAGACCGGCCACGTCGGTGAGGATGACGAGCTTGGCCGCGTTCAGGGCGACCGCCAGGGCCGCCGCCGCGGCATCCGCGTTGACGTTGAGCACCTGGCCGGGCTCGTCGATGTCGGGGGCGATGGAGGAGACGACCGGGATGCGCCCCGCGTCGAGCTGCGCGAGCACGCCCTCGGGGTTCACCCCCACCACGTCGCCCACCAGACCGAGGTCGACCAGCTCACCGTCGATCTCGACCTGCCGGCGCCGGCCCTCGAACAGCCCGGCGTCTTCACCCGAGAGGGCGGCCGCGAGCGGACCGTGCTCGTTGATGTGACTCACGATGTCGCGACTGATCTGCCCGGTGAGTACCATCCGCACCACGTCCATGGCCTCGGGGCTGGTGACCCGGTAGCCGCCGCGGAACTCGCTCCGGATGCCGAGGCGTTCGAGCATCCGCGAGATCTGCGGCCCGCCGCCGTGCACCACGACGGGACGGATGCCCACCGACCGCAGGTAGACGATGTCCTCGGCGAAGGTGCGCTGCAGAGCGGGATCGACCATGGCGTTACCGCCGAACTTCACCACGATGATCTGGCCGTGGAAGCGCTTGAGCCAGGGCAGCGATTCGATGAGCGTCTGCGCCTTGACGTGCGCGAGCTCGGCTGCGCTGGCGGAGGGGACGGCGTACTCGGGCATCAGCTGGCGTACGCGCTGTTCTCGTGCACGTAGTCGTGGGTGAGGTCGTTGGTCCAGATGGTGGCGCTCGCGTCGCCCTCCTTGAGGTCGATCAGGATCGTGCAGGCGCGCGGAGTGAGGTCGACCAGCTCGCGGTCATCTCCCGGCTCGCCGGCGCGGCACACCATCACCCCGTTCATCGAGACGTCGATGGCATAAGGGTCGAACGCGGCATCCGTCGTTCCGAGCGCCGCGAGCACCCGGCCCCAGTTCGGGTCGTTGCCGAAGATGGCGGCCTTCAAGAGGTTGCTGCGCGAGACGGCGCGGCCCACCACCACGGCGTCGTCTTCGCTCGCCGCATTGACCACCTCGATCGCGATGTCGTGGCTCGCGCCTTCGGCGTCGCCCTGGAGCTGCAGCGCGAGGTCGCGGCAGAGGGCGGTGAGCGCCTCGGTGAACTCCGCCTCGTCGGCCGCGACTCCGGAAGCGCCGGAGGCGAGGAGGGCGACCGTGTCGTTGGTGGACATGCAGCCGTCGGAGTCGACCCGGTCGAAGGTGACCCGGGTGGCGGCGCGCAACGCCCGATCGAGCACCTCGGGCTCGAGGTCGGCATCGGTGGTGATGACGACCAGCATCGTCGCGAGGCCCGGGGCGAGCATCCCGGCGCCCTTCGCCATGCCGCCGATCGACCAGCCCGCGGGCGACTCGGCCACGGCCTCCTTCGGGTGCGTGTCGGTGGTCATGATGGCGGCCGCGGCAGCCGCTCCCCCGGCATTCTCGGCCGACAGCGCGGCGACGGCGGCGGGTACGGTGTCGAGGATCTTGTCGCGGAAGACCTGGTCGCCGACACCGATCAGTCCGGTCGAGCAGACCAGAACGTCGGAGGCCGAGATCTCGAGGGCTGCCGCCACGGCCTCGGCCGTGGCGTGCGTGGTCTGGAACCCGAAAGCGCCCGTGAAGCAGTTCGCTCCGCCGGAGTTGAGGATGACGGCCTCGATCATGCCGTCTTTCACCACCTGCTCCGACCAGATGACCGGATTCGCCTTCGCCCGGTTCGAGGTGAACACGGCGGCACCGCTGTTGCGAGGCCCCTCGTTCACCACCAAGGCGAGATCGGGGGCGCCGGTCGATTTCAGGCGGGCGACGACGCCCGAGGCACGGAACCCGGCGGGCCGGGTGACGCTCACGGCGCGACTCCGTCGATGCCGAGGCCGAGCTGCTCCGGGAGGCCCAGAGCGATGTTGGTCGACTGGATGGCCGCTCCCGCCGTGCCCTTCACCAGATTGTCGAGCGCGGTCACGGTGACGACGCGCTCGGCCACCTCGTCGACCGCGAGACCGATGAGTGCGGTGTTGGCACCGATCGTGTCGCTGACGGCCGGGAAGGTTCCCTCGGGCAGCAGCTCGACGAAGGGCTCGTCGGCATAGGCGAGCTCCCAGGCCGAACGCACGTCGGCAGCGCTCACCCCGGGCTGGAGTCGAGCGGTCGAGGTGGCCAGGATGCCGCGTGCCATCGGCACCAGCACGGGCGTGAACGACACGGTCACCGCTTCTCCGCCGGCCCCGGTGAGGTTCTGCACGATCTCGGGCACGTGCCGGTGGGTGCCGCCCACTCCGTAGGCGTGGGCGGAGCCGAGCAGTTCGCTCGCCAGCAGGTCGGTACGCAGCGTCTTGCCGGCGCCCGAGGGGCCGACGGCCAGCACGGCGACCAGGTCGGTGGGCTGGATGACACCGGCCCGGATGCCGGGCGCGAGGCCCAGGCTCACGGCGGTGACGTTGCACCCGGGCACCGCGATGCGGTTCACCCCGGCGAGGTTCTCGCGCTGCTTGGCCCCCGAGGCCAGCACCAGCTCGGGCAGACCGTAGGGCCAGGAGCCGTGGTATTCGGACTTGTAGAAGGTCTCCCAGGCGCTCGTGCTCACCAGCCGGTGGTCGGCTCCGCAGTCGACCACGAGGCTCGCGTCTCCGAGCTCGTCGGCCAGCGCCCCCGACTTGCCGTGTGGCAGAGCGAGGAAGACGACGTCGTGCCCCTTCAGCACCTCCGGGGTGGTCGCCTGGAGTTCCAGCCCGCGGTACGAGCGGAGGTGGCTGTGCACACTGGTCAGCTGCTGGCCCGCGTTGGCGTGCGCGGTGACCGTTCGCACCTCGAACTCCGGATGCGCGCTCAGGAGCCGGAGCACCTCACCGCCGGCGTATCCGCTGGCTCCCGCCACCGCGACTGAATAGACCATGAATCCAATCTAGCCGTATCGTGCGGGCCGCTATTCCCGCACCGTCGCCGAGTGGAGTTCGGCGGCGCGGGCGGCACCCGCGAGCTTCGCCTCGCTCGCCTCGGCAGCCGTCAGGGTGCGGTCGGGGGCGCGGAACCGGAGGGCGAAGGTCAGCGACTTGGCGCCATCCGGAAGTCCGACGCCACGGTAGTCGTCGACCAGACGGATGTTCTCGAGCAGCTCTCCGGCGCCCTCGACCACGGCGCGCTCCACCTCACCCGCGGGCACGTCGGCGCTCACCACCAGCGAGAGGTCTTGCGTCGCCGCCGGGAAGCCGCTGATCGGAGCGACCTCGATGGTCGATCCGGCGGCCTCGATCAGCACGTCGAGGTCAAGCTCCGCGACCGCGACGATACGAGGCAGGTCAAGCTCGTGCGCAAGGGCGGGGAGGAGTTCGCCGGCGAACCCGACGCTCTTCTCGCCGTCACCCGTCGCGACGAAGATCTCCGCCGTACGACCCGGGTGCAGCGACTTGTGACGGCCGCGCTCGACCCGGAGGTCGACGGCGAGCGCCGACTCGAGCAGGTGCACCACGTCGAGCGCGTCGGCGACCCCGACGGGAACCGCCGGCTGCCCGGGCTGCTTGTCGACGGCGTTGCCGAGCAGGAGCACGCCGACATGACGGGGCTGCGGCGGGATGCCCTCGTGCAGCTCACTCAGATCGGCGTCGCTCGGCAGCGCCGCGCCGACCGGCAGCTCGTCTTGCCCGTAGCGGCGACCGGCCTCGGGGCTGAACACGAGACCGAGCTCGAACAGGGCCAAATCGGTGAGACCGCGCGAGAGGTTGCGGCGCGCGATGTCGATGAGACCCGGGAGGAGGGAGGTTCGTAGCAGCGCCGCCTCGGAATCGAGCGGGTTCGCGACCCGGATCGCGGGAACCTCGACGTCGTCGGCGCTGCCGAAGGCGCGATTCTGCGAGACGCTCACGAACGGGTAGGCGAGCACCTCGGTGAGACCGCCGGCCGCGAGCACGTCGGCGGTGCGCCGCCGCGTGACCTGCGACACGGTGAGACCGCGCCCGGGCGGGGCCACCGGAAGCACGCTGGGGATGCGGTCGTAACCCACGATGCGGGCGACCTCCTCGGCGAGCGAGGCCTTGTCGATGAGGTCGGGCCGCCAGGACGGCGGGGTGACCTCGAATCCGGCCGCGTTCTCCTCGACCGCCGATCCGATCTCCGCCAGGGAACGGGCGATGTCGTCGGGCGTGAAGTCGACGCCGACCAGGCGCTGCACGTAGCCGAAGGGCAGCATGATGGAGCCGAGCTCCGGATGATCGTGGTGAACCGACCCGAGCCCGTCGGCCGTTCCGCCGGCGAGGGTCTCGAGCAGCTCGACGACCCGGGCCGCAGCAGGCTGTGCCACCTTCGGGTCGACGCCGCGCTCGAAGCGGCGCGACGCCTCGCTCGGCAGCTTGTGCCGGCGGGCCGTGCGCGCGATCGACACGGGGTCGAAGTTCGCGGCCTCGATCAGCACGTTCGTGGTGCTGTCGGAGATCTCGGTGGCGGCACCGCCCATCACCCCGGCGAGACCGATGGCCCCGCGGTCGTCGGTGATGAGCAGGTCTTCGGGGTCGAGCTGGCGGGTGACCCCGTCCAGGGTCTCCAGGGTCTCGCCCTCGGCAGCGCGACGCACCACGATGCCGCCCTGCAGCGCATCCAGGTCGTAGCCGTGGATGGGCTGACCGAACTCGAGCATCACGTAGTTCGTGATGTCGACGATCAACGAGATGGAGCGGATGCCCGCGAGCTTGAGCCGCGAAACGAGCCAGGGCGGCGAGGGCCGCGTGGGGTCGACGCCGCGCACCACGCGGGTGATGAACACGGTGGCTCCGACGCGCCCGCGGATCGGGGCCTCGTCATGGATGGAGACCGGGAACCCGGTTCCGGCCACCGGGGCGACGCGCGCGACCGGGTCGCGGAAGACCGCGCCGGTCGAGTGGGAGTACTCGCGGGCGATGCCGCGGATGGAGAAGGCGTAGCCGCGGTCGGGCGTGACGTTGACCTCGACGGCCCGGTCGTCGAGACCGAGCAGGGCGATCGCATCCGTTCCCACCTCGGGATCGAGACCGAGCGTGCTGAGACGCAGGATGCCGTCGTGGTCTTCGCCGAGGCCGAGCTCGCGCGCCGAGGCGATCATGCCGTCGGAGACGTGCCCGTAGGTCTTGCGCGCAGCGATGGTGAAGCCGCCGGGCAGTACGGCGCCCGGAAGCGTCACCACCACCTTGTCGCCCTCGAAGAAGTTGCGGGCTCCGCAGACGATGCCGCGCACATCCGCTCCCCCGTCGGCCGCGTTGTGACCCTCGGGCGCCACGCGTACCTGGCACCACCGGATGGTCTTGCCGTTGGACTGCGGCTCCTCGACGAACTCGAGCACCTGCCCCACGACGATGGGGCCGGTGAGGTCGAAGTCGTGCGACCCCTCCTCCTCGAGGCCCACCTTCACGAGGGCGGCGTGGATGTCGGCGACGTTCGCGTCGGCCGGGAGGTCGACGTACTCCGCGAGCCAGCTGATCGGTACCCGCACGACTAGACCACCATTCCGAACTGCTGAGAGAACCGCACGTCGCCTTCGACCATGTCGCGCATGTCGTTGAGGTCGTTGCGGAATTGGAGTGTGCGCTCGATGCCCATGCCGAAGGCGAAGCCCGAGTACTCATCGGGGTCGATGCCGGCCGAGCGCAGCACATTGGGGTTCACCATGCCGCAGCCGCCCCACTCCACCCAGCGCGCTCCGCCCTTGGCGTTGGGCTGCCAGACATCCATCTCGGCGCTCGGCTCGGTGAACGGGAAGTAGTTCGGCCGCAGGCGGATCTTCGCCTCCTCACCGAACATCTGCCGGGCGAAGTGCTCGAGCGTGCCACGCAGGTGCGCCATGGTGAGGCCCTTGTCGATGGCGATGCCCTCGACCTGGCTGAACACCGGGGTGTGCGTGGCGTCGAGCTCGTCGGTGCGGTAGACGCGGCCGGGCGCGATGACGTAGACCGGCAGGTCGCGCTCGAGGAGGCTCCGCACCTGTACGGGACTCGTGTGGGTGCGGAGCACGAGGTGCGACTCGGGCGGGTCGATGAAGAAGGTGTCCTGCATCGCACGCGCCGGGTGGTCGGCGTCGAAGTTGAGGGCGTCGAAGTTGAACCACTCGCTCTCGACCTCGGGGCCTTCGGCGACCTCCCACCCCATGCCCACGAAGATGTCGGCGATGCGGTCCTGCAACAGGGAGAGCGGATGGCGCGCCCCGATGCGGCGCCGGGTGGCGACGGCGGTCACGTCGATCGCCTCGTCGGCGAGACGCTGGGCCTCCTCGAGGGCCACGACCTCGGTCTCGCGCGCGGCGATCGCCTGGTTCACCCGTGCGCGGGCCTGCCCGACGAGCTTGCCCGCGGCAGCCTTCTGGTCGCCCGGGAGCGACTTGATGGCGGCGTTGAAGGCGGCCAGCGGCGAGTGCTCGCCGGCGTGCTCGGAGCGCACGGCGCGGAGAGCCGCGGAATCGGTGGCGGCTTCGAGTGCTGCGAGCGCCGCGTCGACCGCGTCGCTCACCGCCGACTCGGTTATTGCGATGGGTTCAGACACGAGTCACAAGTTTACAGGCGCGTCACTCCGTGGTCGCATCCGCCGGATCGAGCGCCCCGACGATGCGCTTCTTCGTCTTGCGCTGCCGAGCCAGGCGGCGGGCCACCCAGGAGAGCGAGAGGTTCACCGCGAGATAGATGACGAGCGTCACGATGAACAAGGAGAACAGGTAGCGGTTGCCGTAGAAGCTCGCGAGGTTGTTCATCGTGGTGCGGATCAATTCGTTGTAGCCCACGATGTAGCCGAGGCTGGTGTCCTTCAACAGCACGACCAGCTGGGCCACGATCACCGGCAGCATCTGACGGAACGCCTGCGGGAACTCCACCGACACCTTGGTCTGCAGTCGTGTGAGGCCGAGGCTCAACCCGGCTTCGCGCTGACCGCGCGGCAGCGAGGCGAGCCCGGATCGCAGGGCCTCTCCGATGATGGCGCCGTTGTAGATGCCGAGTGCGATCACCACCGCCCAGAACGCTCCGGTCGAGGCCACGAGCAGGATGAACAGCATCATCAGCAACACGGGCATGCCGCGGAAGAACTCCAGCACGATGGTGGTGGGGATACGCACCGCGGCGTACACCGAGGTGCGCAGCATCGCGAAGAGGACGCCGATCACGAGCGCCATGACGGCCGCGATGGCCGCGGCCTGCAGCGTGTTCAGGAGGCCTCGGCCGATGAACGCCCAGACCACCGGGTCGGCGAAGATGTCCCAGCGGCTCGGAGCGAAGTAGCCGGGCAGCGTGAGGCCCGACGACTCGCGCGGCTGAGCGAGCGTGAAGGCGATCCACACCACACCCGCGATCAGGAGCGCGAGCACGATCAGCGAGATGATCAGGGAGCGGCGTCGGGTCTTGGGCCCGGGGGCGTCGAAGAGGACGGATGCGCTCATCGCTGCACCACCAATCGTCGTTCGAGTCGCGCGGAGAGGATGCCGAGCGGGATGGTGATGACCAGGTAGAACGCGGCGATCGCCACGAGGATCGCGATGACCGCGTTGCCGTTCGCGTTCGACAGCTCCTTGGCCACCGTGAACAACTCCACCACGAAGAAGCCGCCGGCCACCGAGGTGTTCTTGGTGAGCGCGATCAGCACGTTGATGAGCGGCGGGATGACCATTCGGAACGCTTGGGGGAAGATGATCAGCGTCACGGACTGCCGGAAGCCGAGCCCGAGACTCCGCGCCGCTTCGGCCTGCCCCACCGGCACCCCGTTGATACCGGAACGCAACGCCTCGGCCACGAACGGCGAGGTGTAGAGCGTGAGACCGATGATGGCGCAGGCGAGGTAGGGCAGCGTCGAACCGAGGTACGGCAGGATGATCGCGCAGAAGAACAGCACCAGTGTCAGCGGCGTGTTGCGCAGGATCTCGGTGTAGAAGGCCGCGAAGCCGTTCAGCGAGGGCACCGGCGCGATGCGCATGGCCGCCACCACGGTGCCGAGCACGAGCGCGCCCGCGCCCGACACCACGAGCAGCAGCAGAGTCATGCCGAAACCGTCGAGGAACCGTGGGAGGTTCTCGATGATGGCGTTCATCCGTGTCCGTCCGTTGGGTAGCAGTCGTTCATGAAGATGCGGTCAGCGCGTCAGTAGCGGTCGACCGCGGGCGGGTCGACGAACTCCAGCACCTGGCCGGCCGTGGAGTCCCAGGCCTCCTGGTAGCTGCCGTCCTCGTAGGACTCCTCGAGCACGTCGTTGATGTAGTCGCGGAACTCCGTGTCGTCGAGCGCGAGCCCGATGCCGTACGGCTCCTCGGTGAAGGGCTTGCCGACCACCTTGAACTCGCCCTCGTTCTGGGCGGCGAGGCCGGCCAGGATGACGTTGTCGGTCGACACGGCGACCACCTGACCGCTGCGCAGCGGCTCGAGGCAGTTCGTGTACGTGTCGGTGAGCAGCGGCTCGGCGCCGAGCTCGGCGAGCTTCGCCGCGGGGGTCGATCCGGTGACCGAGCACACGTGCTGACCGACCAGGTCGTCTTCGCTCGTGATGTCGTCGTTGTCGGCCTTCACGAGGATCGACTGACCGGCCATGTAGTAGGGGCCGGCGAAGGAGACGACCTCTTTGCGCTTGTCGTTGATCGTGTAGGTGGCCACCACGAGGTCGACCTCGCCGTTCTGGATGAACGGTTCGCGGTTGGCCGAGACGGCCTCCTTCCAGACGATCTTGTCGTCGGGGATGCCGAGACTCGACGCGATGAGCTTTCCGATCTCGATGTCGAAACCGACCGGCACATTGTCAGGCCCCATCAACCCGAAGAGCGGCTGGTCGAACTTGGTGCCGATCGTGATGGTTCCGGCATCCGCCAGCTTCGCCATCGTGGTGCCGGCGGCGAACGACGGCGCGGGCTCGGGGGTGGATGCGGAGTCGTCTGCACCGGGGTCGGTCGACCCGGCGCATCCGCTCAGAACGATCGCGGCGGCCGCGGCCAGTGCGGTGAACGTCAGCTTCGTGTGCCTCATTGTTCGTACCTCTCTGTTCAGCTGGTGCTGTGTGTGCGTGCTCCCCGCAACGGCTGTGCGCGGGGGTGTTCCCGCCTAGTGGGCGAGGATCTTCGAGAGGAAATCCTTCGCTCTCGGTGACCGTGGGGCGCTGAAGAACTGCTCCGGCGCCGCTTCTTCTTCGATGCGGCCGTCGGCCATGAAGATCACCCGATCGGCCGCCTTGCGGGCGAAGCCCATCTCGTGCGTCACGACGATCATGGTCATGCCGTCTTTGGCCAGCCCGACCATGACGTCGAGCACCTCGTTGATCATCTCGGGGTCGAGCGCGCTGGTCGGCTCGTCGAGCAGGATGAGTTTCGGCTCCATCGCGAGCGAGCGGGCGATGGCCACACGCTGCTGCTGCCCGCCGGAGAGCTGCGCGGGCAGCTTCTGCGCCTGGTCGGCGACCCCCACCCGCTCGAGCAGCGTCATCCCGCGGGCCTCGGCGGCCTTCTTCGAGAGCTTGCGCACCTTCATCGGCGCGAGGGTGACGTTCTCGAGCACCGTCTTGTGGGCGAACAGGTTGAACGACTGGAACACCATCCCCACGTCGGCCCGCAGCGTCGCGAGCTCACGGCCCTCACTCGGCAGAGCCGTGCCGTCGATGGAGATGGTGCCGGAATCGATCGTCTCGAGCCGGTTGATCGCCCGGCAGAGCGTCGACTTGCCCGAGCCCGACGGACCGATGACGACCACCACCTCGCCGCGGGCGACCGTCGTGTCGATGTCTTTCAGGACGTGGAGATCGCCGAAGTGCTTGTCGACGTGATCGATGACGACGAGGGGATCGGCAGCACCCCCTGTCCCTCGAACGGGGGTGTTTTGCGCATCCATGATGCCTTACCCAACCACACCCCTTCGGGGGACAGCAATGAGTAATCGACTACCGTAACCGAAGCGAAACACGCCGGGGAGGTTCAGGAGCGCAGGGCGAAGGCGCTCTCGTAGAGGCAGACGGAGGCGGCGGTCGCCAGGTTCAGCGATTCGGCCTGACCGTAGATCGGCAGCGAGACGGCGCGGTCGACGAGGGTGAGCTGCTCGTCGGCGAGTCCGCGAGCCTCGTTGCCGAACACCCACGCGGTGGGGTTGCCGAGCAGGCCCGCGGTGCGCACGTCGAGCAGGTCGTCGCCCTTGATGTCGGCGGCGAGGGTCTGCAGCCCCGCCTCGCGGGCGCGATCGATCACGTCGCCGAGGGTCGCCTCCATGGCCACCGGGAGGTGGAACAGCGACCCGGTGGTGGAGCGCACGACCTTCGGGTTGTAGAGGTCGACGGAGCGGCCGGTGAGGATGACGGCATCCGCACCCGCCGCATCCGCCGCACGGATGATCGTGCCCGCGTTGCCCGGGTCACGGACCTCTTCGAGAACCGCGATCAGCCGGGGCCCGGCGGCGAAGATGTCTTTCACCGCGGTGGGGAACTGCCGGCAGACCGCGACGAAGCCCTGGGGCGTGACCGTGTCAGCCATGGTGTCGAGCACCTGTTCGGTCACGAACTCGACGTCGATCCCGGCATCCGAGGCCCCCTGGGCGATCTCGGTGTACCGCTCGAGGGCGGTGGGGGTGGCGAAGAGTTCGACGAGCAGGTGGGGGCTGAAGACCAGGGCCTCGGACACGGCCTGCGGCCCCTCCAAGAGAAAGAGCCCGGTCTCGGACCGGGCTCCCTTCTTGGCGAGTTTCGCCACTGCCCGAACGCGAGGTGATCGCGGATTGTCAAGCATGTGGCGCTCTCTGTTGTTCTGTTGTGGAGGTTCTGACTACGCAGCGCTCTTCGGCGCGGAGGTGTCGGCCGGCAGTGCCGACTTCGCGCTCTCGACCAGGGCGGCGAACGTCGCCGGCTCGTTCACGGCCAGCTCCGCCAGGATGCGGCGGTCGACCTCGATGCCCGCCAGGGCGAGACCCTGGATGAAGCGGTTGTAGGTCAGGCCGTTCTGACGCGACGCAGCGTTGATGCGCTGGATCCACAGGCGGCGGAAGTCGCCCTTGCGCGCACGGCGGTCACGGTAGGAGTAGACGAGGGAGTGGGTGACCTGCTCCTTCGCCTTGCGGTAGAGGCGCGACCGCTGACCGCGGTAGCCCTCTGCGCGCTCGAGGATGACGCGACGCTTCTTGTGGGCGTTGACGGCCCTCTTGACTCTTGCCATTGTTCTTTATTCCTTCTGGTCTCTGGTCGGCGGCAGTCGGTGACTACAGGCCGAGAAGCTTCTTGGCGACCTTGGTGTCGGCCTTGGACAGCACCTGGTCTTTGTTTAGGCGAGCCTTACGCCCCGGGGCCTTGACCTCCAGGTTGTGGCGCATACCGGCCTGCTGCTTCATGATCTTGCCGCTTCCGGTGACCTTGAAACGCTTCTTGGACCCGGAGTGGGTCTTCATCTTGGGCATGGGTTCTCCTTGTGTGTTCTGGCTTGTGGTTACTCGGCCGGTTCGGCCGGAGTGGATGTCTCAGCCGGAGCCGATTCGTGGTTGCGGGCCTTCGAGGCGTCGCGCTTCGCGTTCGCCTCGGCCTTGGCCTCGGACTTGTTCTTGAGCGGACCGATGACCATCACCATGTTGCGGCCGTCGATGGTGGGGCTCGACTCGACGGTTCCGAACTCGGCCACGTCTTCGGCGAAGCGCTGCAGCAGGCGCACACCCTGGTCGGGGCGCGACTGCTCGCGGCCGCGGAACAGGATCATGGCCTTCACCTTGTCGCCGGCCTTGAGGAAGCCCTCGGCACGCTTGCGCTTGGTCTCGTAGTCGTGGACGTCGATCTTCAGGCGGAACCGCACCTCTTTGAGGATGGTGTTCGCCTGGTTGCGACGGGCTTCCTTCGCCTTCTGCGCGGCTTCGTACTTGAACTTTCCGTAGTCCATGATCTTCGCGACCGGAGGCTTGGAGTTGGGTGCGACCTCGACGAGGTCGAGATCCGCTTCCTGGGCAAGCCGAAGGGCGACATCGATGCTGACGACGCCGACTTGCTCGCCGCCTGGCCCCACGAGGCGGACCTCGGGGACTCGAATACGGTCGTTTGTACGGGGATCGCTGATGCGTTACTCCTTAGTTTCGTTCGTTGTCACGAAAGCAAGGGAATCCGCGTGCGCATGAGGAACATGCGGCACCGCACCCTGTCTACCCTCTCCACCGGCCGGAACCGTTGGTGAAGGCGGAGTGCAACGACCCGGTAACCTAATGAAGCGGTATGCGCGGGTGGGAGATTCTCCACTTTCGTACTGAGACCAAAGGTCCCAGAGCCTCAGAGAGTCTAGCAGAGACTCGCCGAAACAGTAAGGATGTCTCGCGATGAGCGATTTCGACGATGCCAGCGCGGTCCGGGACATCGCGGAGGTCCCCGCGATCGAGGTCATCACCACGACCGCGGTGCACCTGATGAGCGCCGCCGCGGTGAAGTGCGGCCTCTCCGACGACCCGGATGTGGAGACCGATCTCGACGAGGCGCGCAAGCTCATCACGGCCCTCGCGGGTCTGGTCACGGCATCCGCGCCGTTCCTCGGCGATCAGCACGCGCGGAGCCTCCGCGACGGGTTGCGGTCGCTGCAGCTGGCGTTCCGCGAGGCGTCGCCCATCCAGGACCCGCCGGGTGAGGGCCCGGGCGAGAAGTACACCGGGCCGGTCAGCTGACCGCGGTCAGTTTCATGCCGAGCGAATCGACCCGTTCGGCGATGGTCGCATCCTCGGCCCAGGATTCCTGCAAGCGGGTCGTCAGCGCGGCCAGTGCCGTCTGATCGAGGCCGGGCACGAGGCCCAGCACGACCACGACCTCGCGACCGCTGAGGCGGGCATCCGGGTCGCCCGCGATCAGCCGGAACGCGGCGATGGCGGGTTCTCGGGCGATCGATCGTTCGAAGGCCTCGGCGACGGCGGCATCCGTGACGGCGGGCTGCCAGGGCAGATCCTGCGCGATCGCCCAGACCGCCGGCCGCCGCAGCGCGAACTCGGTGGGGGATCCCGGATCGAGCACGATCAGCTCGGTGTCCTCGGCCGCAGCCGCCAGAGCGGCCCTTCGCGCGGCGACCGGGATGGGGCGGGCCTTCGGATTCCAGGCCGCCAGGGCCTCCACCGAGGTGAAGGCGGGCAGCACCCGGCGCCCGTCCGGTCCGCTGACCGTGACGAGGGAGAGCTCCTGGGTCTTGTCGACGCGGAGCCCGCCATCCGTCACACCTTCGTCTCCCGCGTGGGCGACCAACGGCACGAGGAGGCGGACACCGCGGAGGGCGTCGACCACCGTGTCCTGAGTCGCTTCGCCGGCGCGGAAGCGCGTGATCGCAGCGATCAGCTCCTCAGGGGCGCTGCCGTCGTCGTTCTCGCTGCCGTGCGCTTCGAAATGACGACCCTTCCAGGGCTGGCCGGCCGAGTCGCCGGGCTCTCGCGACGGGTGCGGATGCCCGTGCTCACCGTGGTCAGTCAGACGCCACGTCCAGGGCCTCGGCGAGCGTGAACGCGCCCGAGTAGAGCGCGCGACCCACGATCGCACCCTCGAGACCGAGCGGCACGAGTGCGCGTAGTTCGGCGATGTCGTCGAGGCTCGAGATGCCGCCCGAGGCGATGACCGGGCGGGAGGTGCGCTCCATGACCTGGCGGAGCAGCTCGACGTTCGGGCCCTTGAGGGTGCCGTCCTTGGTGACGTCGGTCACGACGTAGCGGGCGCATCCGGCCTCTTCGAGACGGTCCATGACCTGCCAGAGGTCGCCGCCGTCCTGCGTCCAGCCGCGGGCCGCGAGCGTGGTGCCGCGCACGTCGAGGCCGACCGCGATCGCGTCGCCGTACTGCGCGATGACATGGGCGGCCCACTCCGGGTTCTCGAGGGCCGCAGTGCCGAGGTTGATGCGCTTGGCGCCCGACTCGAGCGCCGTCTCGAGGCTCTCGTCGTCGCGGATGCCGCCCGAGACCTCGACGTTGACGCCCTTGGCCTGACGGATGACCTTCTTGATGATGCCGAGGTTGCTACCGCGACCGAACGCCGCGTCGAGGTCGACGAGGTGGATCCACTCCGCGCCCTGAGCGATCCAGTCCGCCGCCGCGTCGACCGGGTCGCCGTGGTTGGTCTCGGTGCCGGCCTTGCCCTGGGTCAGTCGCACGGCCTTGCCGTCGGCGACGTCGACGGCCGGAAGCAGCACGAGACCGGGCGCTTTGTTGAACTCGCTCATCAGGAATGTCCTCGGAATCATGGAACGGACGCGGAAACGCCCCTGGGAAATCTACCGCAGGGTGCCGATCCAGTTCGCCATCAGGCGGATGCCGGCGTCTCCCGACTTCTCCGGGTGGAACTGGGTGGCCATGAGCGGCCCGTTCTCCACCGCTGCCACGAAACGCGACCCGTGCTCGGCCCAGGTGACCAGGGGCGGTCGGTGCGTCTTGTCGGGGGTGAGGTGCCAGTCCTGCGCCGCGTAGGAGTGCACGAAGTAGAAGCGCTGATCACGGATGCCGTCGAACAGCACCGAATCGGCCGGTGCCTCCACCGTGTTCCAGCCCATGTGGGGCACGACCTCGGCGTCGAGGCGCTCCACCGTGCCCGGCCATTCGCCGAGCCCCTCGGTGTCGATGCCGCGCTCGATGCCGTCGGCGAACATCACCTGCATGCCCACGCAGATGCCGAGCACGGGCCGGCCCCCGGCGAGGCGCCGGTCGATGATCTCGCCGCCGCGCACCGCGTTCAGCTGCTCCATCACGGCGCTGAAGGCGCCGACGCCGGGCACGACGAGTCCGTCGGCCTCCATCGCCGCAGTCCGATCGGCCGTCACCGTGACATCGGCACCAGCGCGCTCCAGGGCCTTGGCCGCGGAGTGGATGTTGCCGCTGCCGTAATCGAGCACGACGACCGACGGGCGGCGCTGCGGGTCGCTCATGCGCACATCCGCATCACAGGGCCCCCTTGGTGGACGGCACACCGCTCACCAGCGGGTCGAGCGCCTTGGCCTGACGGAACGCCCGGGCGAACGCCTTGAACTCGGCCTCGGCGATGTGGTGCGGGTCACGACCCCCGAGCACGGTGATGTGCACGGTGAGCCCCGCGTTGAAGGTGATGGCCTCGAAGACGTGGCGCACCATGGCGCCCGTGAAGTGCCCGCCGATGAGGTGGAACTCGAAACCGGCCGCTTCGCCGGAGTGCACGAGGTAGGGACGCCCCGAGATGTCGACGACGGCCTGCACGAGCGCCTCGTCGAGCGGCACGAGGGCGTCGCCGAAGCGCGAGATGCCGGTCTTGTCACCGAGCGCCTGACGGATGGCCTGACCCAGCACGATCCCGACGTCTTCGACCGTGTGGTGCACATCGATCTCGATGTCGCCCTTCGCCCGCACGGTGAGGTCGGTGAGCGAGTGCTTCGCGAAGGCCGTGAGCAGGTGGTCGTAGAAGGGCACCGACGTCTGGATGTCGGACACGCCGGTTCCGTCGAGGTCGAGCGTGAGGTCGATCGACGACTCGCTCGTCTCCCGCCGGAGGTGCGCGGTGCGGGGTTCAGTCATGATCCGATCCTACCGACGGCGCGGTTCGGGCCGCTTCCGTGAGCTCGCGCATCGCGTCGAGGAACGCGGTGGTCTCGGCGCGGGTGCCGGCGCTCACGCGCAGGTGGTTCGGGATGCTGAGATTACGGATGATGATGCCGCGCTCGATCAGGCGGTCGAACAGCCACTCGGGGTCGTCGACCCCACCGAAGAGCACGAAATTCGAGGCGCTCGGCCAGGGCGAGTAGCCGAGTTCGGTCAGCCCGTCGATGATGCGGTCGCGCTGGGACTTGATGTCATCGACCATGGCCAGCATCTCGGGCGCGTGCGCCAGGGCGGCCACCGCGGCCGCCTGCGTGAGCGCGGACAGGTGATAGGGCAGGCGGACCAGGCGGAGCGCATCCGTCACAGCCGGATCGGCCGCCAGGTAACCGAGCCGGGCGCCCGCGAAGGCGAACGCCTTGCTCATGGTGCGGGAGACGATCAGGCGCGGACGACCTTCGAGCAGGGTCAGCGCATCCGGTTCGTCACTGGGCGTGAACTCCGCGTAGGCCTCGTCGACCACGACGATGCCGTCGGTCGCATCGTAGGCGGCCGCGATGGTGTCGAGGCCGAGCGCCGTGCCGGTGGGGTTGTTCGGCGAGCAGAAGAAGACGATGTCGGGCTTCGTGCGCTCGATCCAGGCGACGGCGGTCTCGGGCGAGATCTCGAAGCCCTCATCGCGCTCCCCCGCGATCCAGCGCGTGCCGGTGGCCGAGGCGATGATCGAGTGCATGGAGTACGTCGGAGGAAAGCCCAGCACCGAACGGCCCGGGCCGCCGAACGCCATCAGGATCTGCTGCAGCACCTCGTTGGAACCGTTGGCCGCCCAGATGTTCTCGCGCGTGAGGCCGTTGCCGAGGTAGCCGGCGAGCGAGTCGCGCAGGGCGGTGAACTCGCGGTCGGGGTAGCGGTTGACGGTGAGGAGTTCGCGGGCGATGGACTCGATGATGTCCCGCGCCACGTCTTCGGGAATCGGATGCGTGTTCTCGTTGACGTTCAGTTCCACCGGCAGGTGCAGGTGCGGAGCGCCGTAGGGGCTGAGACCGCGGAGGTCGTCTCGAATGGGCAGGTCATCGAGTGAAGTCACCCGAGGAATTCTACCGGTCGAGGTCGGCCGGAACCGCGATGCGCTGGCCTGGCTGCACCGATGACTCGTGCAGCTGGTTGAGGCTCATGATCTCGGCGATCACGTCGCGAGGGTCGGCATCCGGAGCGATCGTCTCGGCGATGCCCCAGAGGGTCTGCCCGGCCTGAACCGTCAGGTAGTCGAAATCAGCCGTGCCGGCGCTGCCCGTGGCGATAGCGGACCCGCCGCTGAACATCGCGAGCAGACCGAGCACGGTGATCACGGGGAAAGCGATCACCACGGCGAGGACCTTTCGACCGCGCGCCGTGATGCGGAGGCGCGGCGCCTGAGGGCGCGGCGCGGAAGCGGGGGCGGTGCGGAGAGGTGCTGCGATGCTCATGATTCCTCCTGAGGGTTTCGCACCGGCGCTCGGCCGGGAGCGCCGGTGCGAAGTTATGTTCCGAATGTATATTCGAATTTGGATGTCGTCAAGTCGAAAAAACTCCGATCATCTGCGACACACTCGAATTCATGTACGTTTTCGAGCAGTTCTCGGATACAGTTTCGATCAACAGGAGAACTCAATCACCAGCCACCGACATTGACGTGGTGACGGCGATCAGATCGACCAGAAAGCAGGTAGACGTGGCGAACGACGCGGGCCGCACCCGGCGGCGCAAGAGCCTCAGCGACAAGCAGCTCGCGATCCTCGACGTCATCCAGCGCTCGGTGATCGCGCGCGGCTACCCGCCGAGCATGCGCGAGATCGGCGACGCCGTGGGGCTGTCATCGCTGTCCAGCGTCACCCATCAGCTCAACCAGCTGGAACTGAGCGGCTACCTCCGGCGCGACCCCAATCGGCCGCGCGCGATGGAGGTGCTGATCGACGTTCCCGGCGTGGAGGCGAATCCGTCACCGGACATCGACTCCGCTCCCCCGGTGGGCGACGCCACGCTCGTCCCCCTGGTGGGCCGCATCGCCGCCGGCATCCCGATCACGGCGGAGCAGCAGGTCGACGAGGTCTTCCCCCTCCCCCGCCAGCTCGTCGGCAACGGCGACCTCTTCATGCTGAAGGTCGTCGGCGAGTCGATGATCGACGCGGCGATCTGCGACGGCGACTGGGTGGTCATCCGGCAGCAGAACACGGCGGAGAACGGCGACATCGTGGCCGCCATGCTCGACGAGGAGGCGACCGTGAAGGTCTTCCGTCAGCGCGACGGGCACACCTGGCTGCTCCCTCGCAACAGCAACTTCGAGCCCATCCTCGGCGACTTCGCCACCGTCCTCGGCAAGGTCGTGGCGGTGCTGCGGGCGGTCTGAGCCGGCGCACCTGTTCAGAAACGCAAACGTCGCTCCAGCCGGCCCCGCAGGGGGCTCGTATGGAGCGACGTTTGCGTTTTAGGACACCGAACGGAAGCCCGGGGGCGCACAGGCGCATCCCGGGCTTCCGGCACGATCAGTGAGTGACCGCGAACTCTCCCAGACGTTCCTCGAACTCCGGGTTCACGAGGGCGCGCACATGCGTGCCCGCTTCCTCGTACTCCGTGCTGAGGACGGTGTTCTTCTCGTGCAGCAGGGTGACGACGTCGCCGCGCCCGTAGGGCACGAGCAGGTCGACCTCGACGGTCGGTCGTGGCAGAAGCTCATCGATCGCCGCCAGCAACTCCGCGATGCCCTCGCCTGTTCGAGCCGACACGAAGATCGCATTCGGTTCGAGCCCGCGCAGCACCAGCCGGTCGTCAGGCGACACCAGGTCGCTCTTGTTGAACACCACGATCTCCGGGATGCCGCGCGCCCCGGCGTCGCCGAGCACGTCGCGCACCGTCGTGATCTGGCTGGCGGGATCGGGGTGCGATCCGTCGACCACGTGCACGACGACATCCGAATCGGCCACCTCTTCGAGGGTCGACCGGAACGCCTCGACGAGCTGGTGCGGCAGCTGCCGCACGAAGCCCACGGTGTCGGCCAGGGTGTAGGGCCGGCCGTCGGCGGTCGACGACTTGCGCACCGTGGCGTCAAGGGTCGCGAACAGCGCGTTCTCGACCAGGACGCCCGCGCTCGTCACGCGGTTGAGCAATGACGACTTGCCGGCGTTGGTGTACCCGGCGATCGCCACGCTCGGCACGGCGTTGCGTTTGCGGTTGGCCCGCTTCGCGTCGCGCGCCGGCTTCATCTCCTTGATCTGCTTGCGCAGCTTGGCCATGCGGGTGTGGATGCGACGGCGGTCGAGTTCGATCTTCGTCTCACCCGGTCCGCGCGAGCCCATTCCGGCGCCCGCGCCGCCCACCTGACCACCGGCCTGGCGGGACATCGACTCACCCCATCCGCGGAGTCGCGGAAGGAGGTATTCGAGTTGCGCGAGTTCGACCTGCGCCTTGCCCTCGCGGCTCTTGGCGTGCTGGCTGAAGATGTCGAGGATCACGGCCGTGCGGTCGATCACCTTCACCTTCACCACGTCTTCGAGCGCACGACGCTGGCTCGGGGCCAGTTCGGTGTCGGCGATCACGGTGTCGGCGCCGAGGGACTGCACGATGGCGCGCAACTCCTCGGCCTTGCCCTTGCCGAAATAGGTGCTCGGGTCGGGATGCGGCCGGCGCTGCAGCAGACCGTCGAGGACGACGGCCCCCGCGGTCTCGGCGAGAGCGGCGAGCTCGTGCAACGAGTTCTCCGCGTCGCTCAGCGTGCCCTGCGAGTAGACGCCGATGATGACGACGTTCTCGAGCCGCAACTGGCGGTACTCGACCTCGGTGACGTCTTCGAGCTCGGTGGAGAGCCCGGCGACGCGCCGGAGCGATTGACGGTCTTCGCGGTCGAACTGGTCGCCGTCGTAGCCGGCACCCGGCGCATCTGCGGTCTCCGGGCGCTGGAGCGCCTGCGCCGAACCGGTGGCGAACAGCGAATAGCCGCTCGACCGGGTCTCGGCGCTCGACAGCACGCGGGCGACGACGTCGTCGGTGGTGTGCGTGGTGATGTCCGTGTCGACGGACTCATGGTCTGACATTGCAGCCAAGACTAGCCTCCTTGTTTGCTAGATTCCCTCTATGGATGGCGAGCACTACTTCTCTGCGCAACCGGCGGGAGAACTCTCCCTCCGTGAGATCGACGTCACCCTGGCCGGCGCTCCCTACCGCCTCACGACGGCGTCGGGCATCTTCAGCCCCGAACGGATCGACACCGGCACCCAGGTTCTGCTCGCGAACGTGCCCACTCCTCCGCCCGGCGGGAATCTGCTGGATCTCGGATGCGGATGGGGGCCGATCGCACTCTCACTGGCCCTGGAATCACCGCATGCGACGGTGTGGGCGGTCGACGTGAACGAGCGCGCTCTGGATCTGGTTCGCAGGAATTCTCACATCATGGGTCTCGAGAATATCAACGCCTGCCGCCCCGAGGATGTTCCCGATGGTCTCGGATTCATGACGATCTGGTCGAATCCGCCCATCCGAGTGGGCAAAGAGGTGCTTCACTCGATGATGCGCTCCTGGCTTCCGCGGCTCGAGGCGGGGGCGGATGCCTGGCTCGTCGTGCAGAAGAACCTCGGCTCGGATTCGCTGCAGCGCTGGCTCGACGCCGAGTTCCCGGGACTCTCGGTGAGCCGGACGGCCACGAGCAAAGGGTTCCGCGTGCTGCGGGTGCGCAACAGAGGTACGGCGGGCGCCAGCTAGATCGCGAGATCGCCCTCGTAGACGAGCTCGGCCGGCCCCGAGAGGGCGACGTGCTCGCCGTCTTCGGTGGGGAACATCCGCACACCCAGCACACCGCCGGGCACCGCCACGCTCCAGTTGTTGGGCGCGCCCTCGCCCGCCCAGTAGCGCGTGGCCAGGGCGGCCGCCGCAGCGCCCGTGCCGCACGAGAGCGTCTCGCCGCTCCCCCGCTCGTGCACGCGCATCCGGATGTGGCCGACGCCGTCGCGCACGAGCGGCTCGCCCGGCACCACGAACTCGACGTTCGCGCCGTCGATGGGCGCGGGCTCGAGGTGCGGAATGAAGGTGAGGTCGGCCTCATCGAGCTCGTCGTCGTCGGCTAGGGCCACGACAACGTGCGGATTGCCGATGTTGATACCGAGTCCGGGGCGGGCCACCTGGAGGTTCTTCGCGCGCACGAGCGGTTCGCCACCGTCGAGCTTCCACCGGCCGAGGTCGACCTGGAAGCCGAGCTTGTTCAGCTGCACGTCGCGCACGCCGCCGCGAGTGCCGATCACCAGCGTCTCGCCCGGGGCCAGCGTGGCCAGTCCGTTGTCGAGCAGGTAGCGGGCGTAGACCCGGATGCCGTTGCCGCACATCTCCGAGAGCGAGCCGTCGGCGTTGTAGTAGTCCATGAACCACTCGGCCGCGTCGTCTTCGGCCAGCGCCGCTGCGCCCGCGTCGAGGCTGCGGGAGCGGACGACCCGGAGGATGCCGTCGGCGCCCACGCCGAAGTGCCGGTCGCAGATCGCGGCGATCTGGGTGGGGCTGAGGTCGATCTCGCCGTCGGGGTCGGTGAAGAGCACGAAGTCGTTTCCGGTGCCCTGGCCCTTGGTGAAGTGGAGGTCGGCTGGCATGCCTCAAGTCTAGGGGCGCGGTGAGTGCGCTCGGCCCGGGCGGCGTGGGCCTCGGGTCATCCGGAACGGGCGGCGAGGACGGCGACGGCACGGGCGAGGGCGGCAGCGACGCTCTGCGGTTCGAGTGCATCGGCCTCGATCGCCTCGGGGTAGCGCTTGAACCAGCTCACCTGGCGGCGGGCGTAGCGGCGGGTGAGCGCTTGCGCCTCGGCGATCGCCTCCGCTTCACTCATGGTGCCGTCGAACTGGGCGAGCGCCTGCGCGTAGCCGATCGCGCGCGCGGCGGTGGTGCCCTCGCGGAGGCCGCGGCTCTGCAGGGCTTCGACCTCCGACACCAGCCCGGCCGCCCACATCCGCTCCACCCGAGCATCGAGTCGGGGCACGAGCTCGGCGCGTTCGACGCCGAGCCGGATGATGCTGGTCGGGCGCCGGAGCACGGGCGCCTCGGGCAAGGTGCCGGTGACGGGGCTGCCGGTGAGCTCGACGACCTCCAGGGCGCGCACCAGGCGTCGGCCGTTGAACTGGCCGATCGAGGTCGCGGCATCCGGATCGATCGCCTTCAGACGGTCGTACATCGTCCTCGCGCCGAGCTCGCTGAGTTCCGCTTCGAGGCGCGCCCGGACGCCGTCGTCGCGGGCGGGGAAGCGGAAGTCGTAGAGCACCGAGGAGACGTAGAGGCCGGAGCCGCCCACCAGGATCGCCGTCCGTCCGCGGGCGACGATGTCGTCGATCACCGCCCGCGCCTCGCGCTGATAAGCGGCCACGGATGCTTCGTCAGTGACCTCGAGGACGTCGAGCAGGTGGTGCGGGATGCCCCGCCGCTCAGCCACGCTCAGCTTCGCCGTGCCGATGTCCATGCCGCGGTAGAGCTGCATCGCGTCGGCGTTGACGATCTCCGCAGCACCGCCGAGCGCCGCTATCCGTTCGGCGATGTCGAGCGACAGATCGGACTTCCCGGTGCCGGTCGCGCCGACGACCGCGATGACATCCACCGGAGTGGCGCTCACGTCGACTCCCTCGTGCGGCGCGGACCGAGGACGACCGGCTGCGGGCCGGCGGGCGGAGCAGCGGACATATCCGTGCTACCCGCGCAGATCGTCGGTGGAGCTGTAGATCGGGATGGTGGTGACTCGGTCGCCGTCGACGCCCGGGGCGCCGACCCGGAGGCCAGGCAGCCCGAGCGACACGCGGCCCGGTGCGGATGCCGCCGCGGCGCCGTCTCCCGCAGGCGCCGGCACGGCGCACGACGCCGCTTCCGCGCGATCCCAGGCATCTCCGGCACGGGTGCGTCGGACGGTGAGCGGCGACCCGTCGCTGTCAGCGATCAGGTGGAAGGGTGCCGCCTGCGTGACCGTGACCGTGACGACGTCTCCCGGCCGCGGTCGAGCTGAACCCTCGGGGAGTTCGAAGTGCACGAGCCGGCTGTCGCGGGCGCGCCCGCTCAGTCGATGCGTCTCGGAGTCCTTGCGCCCTTCGCCGTTCGCCACGACCAGTTCGACCTGGGTTCCGATCAGCTTCTGGTTCTCTTCGAAGGAGATCCGCTCTTGCAGTGCGATCAGACGCTCGTAGCGCTCCTGCACCACCTCGTGCGGAACCTGGTCGGGCAGCGTGGCGGCCGGGGTTCCCGGTCGGATGGAGTACTGGAACGTGAACGCGGAGGCGAACCGCGCCTCCGCGACAACGCGCATCGTCTCGAGGAAGTCCTCCTCGGTCTCGCCGGGGAAGCCCACGATGATGTCGGTGGTGATAGCCGCGTTCGGGATCTTCTCCCGCACCCGGTCGAGGATGCCGAGGAACTTCGCCGATCGGTAGGACCGCCGCATTGCCCTGAGGATGCGATCGGACCCGGACTGCAGCGGCATGTGCAACTGCGGCATGACCGACGGGGTCTCCGCCATCGCGTCGATCACGTCATCGGTGAACGCCGCCGGATGCGGACTGGTGAAGCGGATGCGCTCCAGCCCTTCGATCTGACCCGCGGCGCGCAGGAGCTTGCCGAACGCGAACCGGTCGCCGAACTCGACCCCGTAGGAGTTGACGTTCTGCCCGAGGAGTGTGACCTCGATGGCCCCGTCGTCGACGAGGGACTGGAGCTCGGCGAGCACCTCGCCCGGCCGCCGGTCTTTCTCCTTGCCACGGAGGGAGGGCACGATGCAGAAGGTGCAGGTGTTGTTGCACCCGACCGAGATGGAGACCCAGCCGCTGTAGGTGGAGTCGCGCTTGGTGGGCAAGGTCGACGGGAAGGTCTCGAGCGACTCGAGGATCTCGATCTGTGCCTCGTCGTTGTGGCGCGCCCGCTCGAGCAGACTAGGCAGGGCCCCCATGTTGTGGGTTCCGAACACGACGTCGACCCAGGGCGCCTTGTCGAGGATGACGTTCTTGTCTTTCTGCGCCAGGCAGCCACCCACGGCGATCTGCATGCCCTCGTGCCGCCGCTTCACCGACGCCAGGTGTCCGAGGTTGCCGTAGAGCTTGTTGTCCGCGTTCTCGCGCACAGCACAGGTGTTGATGACCACGACGTCGGCCTCGGCGCCGTCGGCCTGCACGTAGCCGGCCGCCTCGAGCGATCCGCTCAGCCGTTCCGAATCGTGCACGTTCATCTGGCAACCGAAGGTGCGGACCTCGTAGGTGCGCGCCCGCCCGGACGCGTCACGGGACGCATCCGACGGCGCGATGACGGTGGGGGCTTCGCTGACGGTGCTCATGGTGCGTCTATTCTACGAACGCTCGCCTTGAACGCTGACCGTCAGCGGAATCGCGGACCGCCGGAGCCCTTGCGCTCTGCCAAGGCGCGCCGCGTGACCTCGCGCACGACCCCCGACGTGTAACCCCGTCGCGTGAGGAACCCGATCAGCCGGCGTTCGGCCGTGACGTCGTCGTAGGACGACAGCTGGCCGGCCCGTTTCACTGCGGCCTCCAGCGCACGATCGAACTCTTCCCCCTCGTCGAGCTGCTCGAGCGCCGCCTGTACGTAGGCGGCCGGGATCTTGCGCGCCATGAGCTCACGGGAGATGACGGAACGGCTCTTGTGGTTGCGCTCGCTCAGACGCTCGACCAGGGACTCCGCCAGCGCGAGATCGTCGAGGTAGCCCAGCTCTTCATACCGAGCCACGAGCACCACCGCCTCTTCGTCGGAGGCGCCCTGAGCCATCAGCAGCGCATGCGTCTCGTCGGCCGACAGCTGGCGACGCCCGAGAGCGCGGATGACCGTGTCACTCACCCGCTCCAGTCGCTCTTCGTCGCTGATCTCCTGCACGACCGGCAACACGGCGACCGGCGCGAGTGTCGTCACGGCCGAGAGCGTGGCCGGCCTGCGAACGGAGTCGGCCGGCGAGTCTGCCGGGGCGGCCGGAGCTTCGGGGGTGCGGGCCCTCGCGGCCGGATGGTTCTTCGATGGCCGACCCTCCGTGGCGTCGGTCGGCGCCGAGTACCACTCCTCGGCCGGCGAACCGTCACGGGTCGTGACCTCGGTCTCCACCTCAGCCCCGGACCCGGGCGCCGCAGCGCGACCGCGCCCCCGACGCACCGAGTCCAGGCTGATGATGTCGTTCATCGGAGACTAGGCACCCTTCCGGGCTGCGATCTTCGGCTGAATCGGATCGACCGTGGCAGCACCGGCCGCTGCCGCCGACGCGATAGCAGCCGCGCCGGCTTCACCGATGCCGAGCTTGGCGAGGATCTTGTTCTCGATCTCCAGCGCGATGTCGGGGTTCTCGCTCAGGAACCGGCGCGAATTCTCCTTGCCCTGGCCGAGCTGGTCGCCGTCGTAGGTGTACCAGGCACCCGACTTGCGCACGATCTCGTGCTCGACACCGAAGTCGATCAGGCTGCCCTCGCGGGAGATGCCGACGCCGTAGAGGATGTCGAACTCGGCCTGCTTGAAGGGCGGCGCCATCTTGTTCTTCACGACCTTGACGCGGGTGCGGTTACCGACCGCCTCGGTGCCCTCCTTGAGGGTCTCGATGCGACGGATGTCGAGTCGCACCGACGCGTAGAACTTCAGCGCCTTACCACCGGCGGTGGTCTCGGGGCTGCCGAAGAAGACACCGATCTTCTCGCGCAGCTGGTTGATGAAGATCATCGTGGTGTTGGTCTGGCTGAGCCCACCGGTGAGCTTGCGGAGCGCCTGCGACATGAGGCGGGCCTGCAGACCCACGTGCGAGTCACCCATCTCGCCCTCGATCTCGGCTCGGGGCACGAGCGCGGCGACGGAGTCGATGACGATCAGGTCGATGGAGCCGGAACGCACCAGCATGTCGGCGATCTCGAGCGCCTGCTCCCCCGTGTCGGGCTGCGAGACCAGGAGGGCGTCGATGTCGACCCCGAGCTTCTTCGCGTACTCCGGGTCGAGCGCGTGCTCCGCGTCGATGAAGGCGGCGATGCCGCCGGCGCGCTGTGCGTTGGCGATGGCGTGCAAGGTCAACGTGGTCTTACCCGACGACTCCGGGCCGTAGATCTCCACGATGCGCCCGCGCGGCAGGCCGCCGATGCCGAGCGCGACATCCAGCGCGATCGACCCGGTCGGGACGACCTCGACGGGGGCGCGCTCGTCGCTGCCGAGCCGCATGACCGATCCCTTGCCGAACTGGCGGTCGATCTGGGCGAGTGCTGTTTCCAGGGCCTTCTCACGATTTGCATCTGACGGCATTTCGGTCTCCTTCAATCGGTTGCGGCCTCGTCGGCTGCGTCGGTGTGCCCACAGGCTGTCGTGTGCGTCCGAGAGTGTTTCCGGATGGCAACGACAAGGCGTTCACGGGAAGTTCGTCGAACGAGACCCACGGTACGGACACCGTCCGACATCGAAGTCGCCGGCATCCGATCTGTGGAGAACTTCTGGGAATCTCCCGATGTGCAGAACACTACCCGCTTCCGAACATATCTTCGAGAGATTCCCGGCGTGTCCCGACCGATCTTCGAATGCCGTGCGGGCGCGAAAAGGCCCCGGACGCATCCGGGGCCTCATTTCAGCTTCGGGGTTGAGCGGGAAGTCCCGCTCCGTGCCACCGTGCCTGCGGCACATCAGCCGCTCGGCAGACCGCGAGCCACACCTCTCGCGGGGAGATACCTGCCTTCAGAGCGGCTTGGGGACTTCGATCACCGAGTTCCACGAGCACGAGGTCGTTGGTGACGACGTGTCCGTAGGCTTCACCGAACTCGTCGACGATCGCCTGACGGAATTCGCTGAGTCGCAATCAGCGAACCACGAGGTCGGCGTCGAAGTCGGCAACGAACTCGTCGGGAATCGTGTCGGGGATCGGATCGATGCCCTCGACGATGGCGAGACGATCGCCCACCTCGCGCATGATGACGGAGATCGGGGTGTCGAGTGCCTCCGCGACCGAGGCGAGGATCTCGCTCGAGGCCTCTTTCTGACCTCGCTCGACCTCGCTCAGGTAGCCGAGCGCAACGCTCGCCTTACTTGCCACTTGACGAAGGGTGCGGCCCTTCTGCAGGCGGAAGTCCCGAAGCACGTCGCCGATTTCCTGACGAACTAGAATCACTGGACCCTCCTTGCGTTCCCGTCACGGTCAATTCCGAGTGGCATCCGAACCGGCCTCTCGGCTGTGGTTCGTAGCAGAAACTCTAAACGACTGGGACTGGACATATCTTGTGAATGACATCAGATGTAACGAGATCGAAACGCGTCACATTCCCGCGCCCGTGCTTGACAGGGATTCTTCCAGGAAACCGAGCGCTTCGCGCACGACGGCCGCTCGGACAGTGTTGCGGTCGCCGTCGAGCTGAAGGGCGAAGCTCCGCACCGAGCCGCCGACGGCGACGCCGACGAAGGCGGTGCCCGGCGGATGTCCGTCCTGCGCATCCGGGCCGGCCACGCCCGTCGTCGAGATTCCGATCTCCGGTTCGACGCCGTCGAGCGCGAGGGCGGTGCGCACTCCCACGGCCATCTGCCGAGCGACATCCGGATGCACCGGACCGTGCGCGGCGAGCACCTCGGCGTCGACGCCGAGCACGCTGTGCTTGATGCGCGTGTCATAGGCCACCACTCCCCCGCGGAGCACGACGGATGCGCCCGGCACCGCCACGAAGGCGGCCGTCAGCAGTCCGCCGGTGAGCGACTCCGCCACCGCGAGGGTGACGTGACGCGCCGTCAGCGCCGCGACGATGCGCTCGGCCCGCGCATCCGGCCCGTCGCTCATCAGGACGCCGGCGGGACGGTGTGCGCGGGCGGCGGCGTGCGGTTCAGCCGCCACGCCTGCACGAGGTAGTCGATGCCGGTGACAACGGTGAGGATCAGGGCCAGCGCCATGAACACGGCGTTGACCCAGTTCACCCAGTCGCCGAGGAGGCTCGGGAAGGGCAGCAGGGCGAGCGAGATGGCGATGGACTGCACCAGCGTCTTCAGCTTGCCGCCCCGGGAGGCGGGGATGACGCGATCCGACAGCTGCACGAAACGCCACACCGTGATGCCGATCTCGCGCACGAGGATGACGATGGTCACCCACCAGGGCAGTTCCGCCAGGATCGAGAGGCCCACCAGCGCGGCCCCGGTGAGCACCTTGTCGGCGATCGGATCGAGCAGCTTGCCGAGGTCGGTGACGAGGTTGCGGCTGCGCGCGATGTGCCCGTCGATGCCGTCGGTGGCGATGGCGAGGATGAACAGCACCGCCGCCGCCCACCGGAGCCAGCCGTCCTGCCCGTCGTCGACGAGCAGCATGATGAAGAAGACGGGCGCCAGCAGGATGCGGACCACCGTGATCGCGTTCGGGAGATTCCAGTTGCTCGGCTTGGGCAGCGCCGTTTCAGCCCCGTTGTCCGCCACCGCGATCACTCCCTGCCGGTCAGCCCCCAGGCGTCCTCGTCCGAGTCGCCGTCCACTTCAGGGTACTGGTCGAGCGAGTCCGACGGATACGGGTTGTGGCCCGAGGCGACGCCGGCGCCGGACGACGAGGGTGCGGCTGCGGGTGCCGACGGCGCTCCGCCGCCGCTTTCGCCGCGCAGCATCGCGAGCACCTCGGGCAGCTGCTCGGCCGTGACCAGCACGTCGCGCGCCTTCGACCCCTCCGAGGGGCCGACGATCTCGCGCGACTCGAGCAGATCCATCAGGCGGCCGGCCTTCGCGAACCCGACCTTGAGCTTGCGCTGGAGCATCGAGGTGGAACCGAACTGCGTGTTCACCACGAGCTCGGCCGCCGCGAGCAGCACCTCGAGGTCGTCGCCGATGTCGGAATCGATGTTCTTCTTCTCGGCGGCCGAGACGGCCACGTCGTCGCGGTACTCCGGGCGGGCCTGGCGGGTGACGTGCTCGACGACCTTGGCGATCTCGGCCTCGCTCACCCACGCGCCCTGCACCCGGATCGACTTCGACGACCCCATCGGCAGGAACAGCGCGTCGCCCTGGCCGATGAGCTTGTCGGCGCCCGGCTGGTCGAGGATGACGCGGGAGTCGGTGACGCTGGTCACCGCGAAGGCGAGGCGCGAGGGCACGTTGGCCTTGATGAGGCCGGTCACCACGTCGACCGACGGGCGCTGGGTGGCGAGCACCAGGTGGATGCCGGAGGCACGCGCGAGCTGGGTGATCCGCACGATCGAGTCCTCGACGTCGCGCGGGGCCACCATCATCAGGTCGGCGAGCTCGTCGACCACCACGAGCAGGTACGGGTAGGGCTTCAGCACGCGCTGGGATGCCGGCGGGAGCTGGATCTCGTCGTTGATCACCGCGCGGTTGAAGTCGTCGATGTGCCGGAACCCGAAGCTCTCCAGGTCGTCGTAGCGCATGTCCATCTCTTTCACGACCCAGGAGAGGGCTTCGGCGGCCTTCTTCGGGTTCGTGATGATGGGGGTGATGAGGTGCGGCACACCCTGGTAGGCGGTGAGCTCGACGCGCTTGGGGTCGATGAGCACCATGCGCACCTCGCTGGGCTTCGCGCGCATGAGGATCGAGGTGACCATCGAGTTCACGAAGCTCGACTTCCCCGAGCCGGTCGAGCCGGCCACGAGGAGGTGCGGCATCTTCGCGAGGTTGGCGAGCACGAACTTGCCCTCGACGTCCTTGCCCACGCCGATCGTCATCGGGTGCGTGTCGTTCATGGCCTTCGAGGAGCGGAGCACGTCGCCGAGCACCACCGTCTCGCGGTCGGTGTTCGGGATCTCGATGCCGATGGCGCTGCGACCCGGGATCGGCGAGAGGATGCGCACCTCGTTCGACGCGACCGCGTAGGCGAGGTTCTTGCTGAGGGCGGTGACGCGCTCGACCTTGACGCCCTGGCCGAGCTCGATCTCGTAACGCGTGACGGTGGGCCCGCGGGAGAACCCGGTGACCGCCGCGTCGACGGAGAACTGCTTGAGCACATCCGTGATCGCGCGGACGATCTCGTCGTTCGCCTCCGACCGTGCTTTGGCGGGACCGCCGGCCACGAGGTTGGCCGCCGACGGAAGACGGTAGTTCGCGGCATCCCGCTCGCGTGCGGCGGCGAGGGTGAACGCGTCGTCGGCCGCGGCCGTCTCGTCGACGGGTGTGGTGGGCAGCGGGGTGCCGGAGAAGGCAGGAAGGGCCTCGGTACCTTCGTCGTCGAGGAGGCCGGTCGCCGATGGCCGCCCGGGCAGGATCTCGCCGGTGACGCGCTTGATGGCGAGCTCGGCCGCCTCCATGTCGTCGAGGAGTCCGTTGCCGAAGCTCTCGGTGGTGACGATGTCGGCGGCGCGCTCGAAGGCGCCGTTGTCTTCGGGGGGCGCGGTGCGGTCGACCACGCGGGGCGCCATGAGCGGCGTGTCGAACTCGGGGTCGACCTCGCGCTGGTTCTTGTTGCGGCGCCACCACGGCAGCGCCCCGTCGTCGTCGCTGCTGCGGTCGGCGTCGAAGTCGAGCATGTCGTCGACGGAGCCGGTGGAGTTCTTCTTGCCCTTCGGCGCCTTGGCCTCACGCGGCTCGTCGGGTTCGGGGGCAGGGGCCCCGAACAGGTAAGCGTAGAGCTCCCGGATGCGACGACCGAGCTTGTTCGGCGGCGTCTTGGTGATGATGAACAACGACAGCGCTGCGAACACGACCATGACGATGGTGGCGCCGATCGGCGTGATGAGTGCGACGAGCGGAGCGGCCACGATCCAGCCGAGAACACCGCCCGCCACGGCGAGCCCGTCGATGCCGGCCGCGGGGTCGGGGGTGCCGCCGAAGATGTGGCAGAGGCCCGAGACGGAGACCAGGAAGACGGCGAGTCCGATGCCGATGCGCCCGTTGTCGTTGACCGAGCTCGGATGCCGGAACAGCCACAGCGCGAGCAACAGGAGGATGACCGGGAGCGCGTAGGAGACGCGACCGAACAGGCCGCCGAAGGTCCACGCGCTGAGCGAGCCGGCCACGGCGTTCGACGCGAGGAACCATTCGACCAACGCGCCGGCCACGGCGAGGAGGAAGATCAGGAAGGGGAAGCCGTCGCGGCGCTCCTCCTTCTCGAGCTTCTCAGGGCCGAAGGCACGAGCGGCGCCCCCCACCACGTGAGCGAGGGCGAGCCACCCGCGCGTGATGACGCCGGGGCCCTCGTGCTCGGTGAGCGCGGGGTACTTCACGGTCTTCTGGGTGGCGGTGCGGGAGGGCGTGGCGCGCCCCTTCGCCGCCGACCCGCGCGCCGGAGTGGCCCGGGATCGGGGCGTGGACTTGCTACTCGTGGCCATGCTTTCACGCTACCTTTCGACCCCCGCGGAGGTGTGGGTGCCGCGCCGGGCGTGACCTTACGCTTCGATGACCAGCGGCACGATCATGGGGCGGCGGCGGTAGCTCGTGTTGACCCAGCGCCCGACCGTGCGGCGCACGACCTGCTGGAGGGCATAGGGCTCGCGCACACCGTTCTGGGCCGCCTCGGTGAGGGCGGCGCTGATCTTCGGCTTGACCGCGTCGAACACCCGCTCGTCTTCCGCGAATCCCTTGGCGTGGATCTCCGGGCCCACCACGATGCGCCCGGTCTGCGCCTCCACCACGACGATGATCGAGATGAAGCCCTCTTCGCCGAGGATGCGGCGGTCTTTGAGGTCGGCATCCGTGATCTCGCCGACGGTCGACCCGTCGACGTAGACGTAGCCGAGGTCGTGCTGGCCGACGACCTTCGCGACGCCGTTCTTCAGGTCGATGACGGTGCCGTCCTCGGCGATGAAGGTGTTCTCGGCCGGCACACCGGTCTCGATGGCGAGCTTCTGGTTGGCCACCAGGTGGCGGTACTCGCCGTGCACGGGCAGCACGTTCTTGGGTTTCAGGATGTTGTAGCAGTAGAGCAGCTCGCCCGCGGCCGCGTGGCCGGAGACGTGCACCTTCGCGTTGCCCTTGTGGATGACGTTGGCGCCGAGCTTGGTGAGCCCGTTGATGACCCGGTAGACCGCGTTCTCGTTGCCCGGGATGAGGCTCGAGGCGAGGATGACGGTGTCGCCCTCGCCCACCTCGATCTGGTGCTCGAGGTTCGCCATCCGCGACAGCACGGCCATCGGCTCGCCCTGCGATCCGGTGGACATGTAGACGATCTTGTCGTCGGGGATGTCGCCGGCCTTCTTGAAGTCGACCAGGACGCCCTCGGGCACCTTGAGGTAGCCGAGATCGGCCGCGATCGTCATGTTGCGCACCATGGAGCGCCCGAGCAGCGCCACCCGGCGACCGTGCGCGTGGGCGGCATCCAGCACCTGCTGCACGCGGTGCACGTGGCTCGAGAAGCTCGCCACGATGACCCGGCGGGGTGCGCGCTCGATGATCGACTCGAGCACCGGTCCGATGTCGCGCTCGAGCGGGGTGAATCCGGGAACGTCGGCGTTCGTGGAGTCGACTAGGAAGAGGTCGACTCCCGCTTCGCCCAGGCGCGCGAAGGCGCGCAGGTCGGTGAGGCGGTCGTCGAGCGGCAGCTGGTCCATCTTGAAGTCGCCGGTGTGCAGCACGACGCCCGCGGGGGTCTTGATGGCCACGGCCAGCGCGTCCGGGATCGAGTGGTTCACGGCCACGAACTCGCACTCGAAGGGGCCGAGGTTCTCGACCTGACCCTCCGTGACGTCGAAGGTGTACGGCGTGATGCGGTGCTCCTTGAGCTTCGCCTCGACCAGCGCCAGGGTGAGTGCCGACCCGATGAGCGGGATGTCTTCGCGCAGCTTCAGCAGGTAGGGCACGGCGCCGATGTGGTCTTCGTGGCCGTGCGTGAGCACGATGCCCACGACATCCTGCAACCGGTCGCGCACGATGCTGAAGTCGGGCAGGATCAGGTCGACGCCGGGCTGGTTCTCCTCGGGGAAGAGCACCCCGCAGTCGACGATGAGCAGCTTGCCCTCGTATTCGAACACGGTCATGTTGCGACCGATCTCGCCGAGCCCGCCCACGGGGGTGACTCGGAGTGTTCCGGCCTGGAGCGCCGGCGGTTCTGCTATCGGGCTTTGCATGGGCCCTCCTCGGTTGTCGTGCATGCGGTTGTCGTGCATGGTCTGCGGTCCGCCTGTGCGGCCGCGGGGGCTTCTGCGGGGACCGGTCGGACCGGTCCGGGTCGTCTCAGCGAGTGGTGCCCGCCACCTTCGGCAGGGCTCCGCCCGCGGCGGCGTTGCGGTCGGGACGGAAGTTCTTGAAGTCGAGGCCCGGGATGTCGCGCACGAGATCGATCTCGCTCTCGATCTGCGCGGCCTCCCACTCCTCCGGGCCCACCAGGGGCAGCCGCACGCGCGGGCTGCCGATGCGGCCGAGGCCGTGCAGGATGTACTTCGCCGCGACCGTGCCGGGAACGTGGGTCATGATCGCGCGCACCAGCGGCTCGAGCGACTTGTGGGCCGCCGTGGCGGTGGCGAGGTCGCCCGCGTTCACGGCGTCGATGATGACGCGATAGGGCGCCGGGGCGACATTCGCGGTGACGCCGATGAGACCCGAGGCGCCGATCGCGAGGTGCGGCAGCACGTTCGCGTCGTCTCCCGAGAAGTAGAGCAGGTCGGTCTGGTTGAGAACGCGGCTGACCTCGCTGAAGTCGCCCTTGGCGTCTTTGACGGCGAGGATGTTCGGATGCTTCGCCAGGCGCAGCATCGTCTCGTACTTGATCGGCACCCCGGTGCGACCCGGGATGTCGTAGAGGATGACGGGCAGGTCGGTCGCATCCGCGATCATCCGGAAGTGCGTGAGGATGCCGGCCTGGGTCGGCTTGTTGTAGTACGGCGTGACGACGAGGTTGCCGTCGGCCCCGGCCTTCTCGCTCTGGCGGGCGAGCTGCATCGCGTGCGCGGTCTCGTTCGAACCGCCGCCGGTGATGATCTTGGCGCGCCCCGCCGCGACGTCTTTGCCCACCTCGACCAGCCGGATCTTCTCCGGGTCGGTGAGGGTGGAGGTCTCGCCGGTGGTGCCGGTCACGACGATGCCGTCGGCGCCGCCCGTGATGAGTTCGTCGATGAGCTTCTCGACCCCGGGCCAATCGACTTCGCCGTCGGCCGTGAAAGGGGTGACCATGGCGACCAGGACCTGGCCGAATGGGTTCGCAACGTTAGACACGGTTACAGGCTATCGCCTCTCTGTGAAGCGGGTTTCAGAAGCCCAGCCGGCCGAGGAGTTTCGGGTCGCGCTGCCAGTCCTTCGCCACCTTCACCCGGATGTTGAGGTACACCTGCCGACCGAGCAGCGGTTCGATCTCCGCCCGCGCCCGCGACCCGACGTCGCCGAGTCGGGAGCCCTTCGGCCCGATGATGATGCCCTTCTGGCTGTCGCGCTCGACGAACAGGTTGGCGTAGATCTCCACCAGGTCGCGGTCGTCACGCTCCGTCATGTCGTCGATCGTGACCGCGATGGAGTGCGGCAGCTCGTCGCGCACCCCCTCGAGGGCGGCCTCGCGGATCAACTCCGCGATGCGCGACTCCAGGCCTTCGTCGGTGATCTGGTCTTCGGGGTAGAGCTTCTCCGACCGCGGGAGCAGACGGATGAGCTCGCTCGTCAGCACGTCGAGCTGGATGCGGCTGGTCGCCGACACCGGGATCACCGTCTCCCAGTCGCGCAGCTCCGACACGGCCAGCAGCTGCTCGCCCACCTGCTGCTTCGAAGCCGAGTCGATCTTGGTGACGATCGCGACCTTCTTCGCCCCGGGGTAGGCGTCGAGCTGGTCGTTGATGTAGCGGTCGCCCGGACCGAGCTTCTCGTCGGCCGGCAGGCAGAAACCGATGACGTCGACGTCGCCCAGGGTCGACTGCACGAGCGAGTTGAGCCGCTCACCGAGCAGGGTGCGCGGCCGGTGCATGCCGGGGGTGTCGACGATGATCAGCTGCCCGGCCGGGTCGTGCACGATTCCGCGGATCGCCTGCCGGGTGGTCTGCGGCTTCGAACTCGTGATGGCGACCTTCTCGCCGACCAGTGCGTTCGTGAGGGTGGACTTCCCGACGTTCGGGCGCCCGACGAAGGTGACGAACCCCGCCCGGAAGTCGCCGTCGACGTCGCCTGCTGAGTCGCTCATGCGCTCTCCTTCGTGGGGGTGGTCGTGGGGGTGGACTTGCTCGACTTCGAGCCGTTCTTGCCGCCGGACTTGGGCGGCTGCGTGCGCACCGGCCCGGTGCGGGTGGGACCGGTGTCGGTCGAGACCGGGGCCGGCGCATCCGGATCGCGACGCACGATCACCGTGATGACGCGCTTGCGGCGGCCGTCGGTTCGGTCGGCGGTGAGCTCGAGACCGGAGACCCGCGCAACCGAACCGGCCACCGGAAGCCGGCCGAGCGTCTTCGAGAGGAGGCCGCCGACGGAATCCACGTCGTCGTCGTCGAGCTCCAGGTCGAACAGCTCGCCCAGTTCGTCGACGGGCAGACGCGCGCTGACGCGGTAGCGGCCGTCTCCGAGGTCTTCGACCTCCACGACATCGCGGTCGTATTCGTCGGAGATGTCGCCGACCAGCTCTTCGATCAGGTCTTCGAGGGTGACGAGACCGGCGATGCCGCCGTATTCGTCGACCACCATGGCGAGGTGGTTCGACTCCAGCTGCATCTGCCGCAGCGTGTCGTCGACCTTCTTCGACTCCGGGATGAACAGGGCCGGGCGAGTGAGTTCGCTCACGCGCATCCGGTCGACCTCGTTCGGGCGCTCGTAGCTGAGACGCGCGACGTCGCGCAGGTAGAGCACGCCCGAGATCTGGTCGACGTTGTCGTTCTCCACCACCGGGATGCGGGAGACGCCCTTGCTGAGGAAGAGGCCGAGGCCGTGGCCGACGGTCGCGTCGTCTTCGATGGTCACCATGTCGGTGCGCGGGATCATCACCTCACGCACCACGGTGTCGTTGAATTCGATGATGGAGTGGATGAGCTCCCGGTCGTCTTCTTCGAGCACGTCGAGCTCGGTGGCCTCGTCGACCATGCTGAGGAGCTGCTCCTCCGACGAGAAGGTGCCCGAGCGGGGCCGGCCGGGGGTGACCCGGTTGCCGATCGCGACCAGCGCGTTCGCAACCGGCCCGAGCACCACCCGCACGAGGTGCACGGGAACGGCGCCGTAGCGGAGCACGGCGCGGGAGTGCACCCGTCCGACGCTGCGAGGGCTCGAGCCGACGAGCACGAACGACACCGCCGTCATGATCGCCGCCGAGAGCACCAGGGCGAGCCAGAGCACGTCGATGGAGAACGCGAAGGCGATGGTGACGAGCACCGCCGCCGTCGTCTCGAACACCACGCGCGCGAAGTTCACCGCGTTGACGTGGGCACCGGGGTCGTCGGCGATGGCCCGCAGCGAGCGTTTCGCACGGTAGCGGTCGGCGAGTTCCAGGATGTCGGATCGCGACAGCGAGAGCACCGCGGAGTCGACGGCCGCGAAGAGTCCGCCGAACGCCACGAGGACGAAGGCCGCGATCAGGAACAGCGCGATGGTCATGCCGGGCGGCGACGCTCGCCCATCGCGAAGCCGACGAGGATGTCGCGCTGGATGCCGAACATCTCCTTCTCCTCCTCGGGCTCGGCGTGGTCGAAACCGAGCAGGTGCAGGATGCCGTGGGTGGTGAGCAGCAGAAGCTCCTCGAGGGTGGAGTGCCCGGCCGTCTGCGCCTGCGCCTCCGCAACCTGCGGGCACAGCACCACGTCGCCGAGGAGACCGGCCGGAGTGGGTGCGTCTTCGGTACCGGGGCGCAACTCGTCCATCGGGAAGCTCAGCACGTCGGTGGGACCGGGCTCGTCCATCCACTGCACGTGCAGCTGCTCCATGGCGGCCTCGTCGACCAGCACGATCGCGAGCTCCGCGTCGGGGTGCACGTGAAGCTGGTCGAGCGCGTAGCTCGCCAGGCGCAGGATGGCGGTCTCGTCGACCGGGATCGAGCTCTCGTTGTTGATCTCTATGCTCACGACGCGTTCCTATCGTTTGCCGCGGTTGTAGCGACGGTCTCGTTCGCTCCCGAACTCGGGGCCATGCCCCGCGTTCTCGCGACGGGCCATCTGGATCTGATCGTATTTGGTGTAGGCGTCGACGATCGCGCCGACCAGGGTGTGGCGCACCACGTCGGCGCTCGTGAGCGTGGCGAAATGGATGTCGTCGATGCGGTCGAGGATGCGCGTCACGACCTGCAATCCGCTCGTTCCGGTGGGCAGGTCGACCTGCGTGATGTCGCCCGTGACCACCATCTTCGAGCCGAAGCCGAGGCGGGTGAGGAACATCTTCATCTGCTCGGGCGTGGTGTTCTGCGCCTCGTCGAGCACGATGAAGGAGTTGTTGAGCGTGCGGCCTCGCATGTAGGCCAGCGGCGCCACCTCGATGGTGCCGGCGGCCAGCAGCTTCGGCACGATCTCGGGATCCATCATCTCGTTGAGCGCGTCGTAGAGCGGCCGCAGGTAGGGGTCGATCTTGTCGGTGAGCGTGCCCGGCAGGTAGCCGAGGCGCTCGCCGGCCTCGACGGCCGGGCGGGTCAGGATGATCCGCTCGACCTCCTTGCGCTGCAACGCCTGCACGGCCTTCGCCATGGCGAGGTAGGTCTTGCCCGTTCCGGCCGGGCCGATGCCGAAGACGATGGTGTTCTCGTCGATCGCGTCGACGTACTCCTTCTGGCCGGTGGTCTTCGGTCGCACGCTCTTGCCGCGAGCGGTGAGGATGGCCTGGCTCAGGAGTTCGGCCGGGCTCGCCGCGCGGTCGTTCTCGAGGATGCGCGCCGAGGTGTTGACCTCGACCGGCGTGAGGTCTTGCCCGTTGCGCACCATGAGCAGCAGCTCCTCGACCAGCCGGCGCGCGGCATCCACCTGATCGGCGTCGCCTCGCAGCGTGATGTCGTTGCCGCGGGCGAGCACGGTGACGAGCGGGAACTGCCGCTCGATGGTGGTGAGCAGGCGATCCTGTGGCCCGAGCAGCCGGACCATCTCGATGCCGTCGATGTGGAGGCGCGCTTCGCTCTCGGGAGATTGCGGTTCAGGTGTGGATGCGGTGTCAGCCCTGTCCAAGGGTTCCTTCCTCGAGGCCGCCTCCGAGCACGTGCGCGTGCACGTGGAAGACGGTCTGCCCGGCATTCGGGCCGGTATTGAAAATGAGTCTGAAGTCGCCGTCGGTCAATTCGTCGGCAAGGGATTTCGCGACCGCGACCACCTCGGCGAGCAGCTCCGGGTCTCCGGCGGCCAGCTCGACCACGTCGCGGTACTGCTCGGTCTTCGGCACGACGAGCACGTGCACGGGCGCTTTGGGCGCGATGTCGGGGAACGCGATGACCCGGTCGGTCTCGGCGAGGATGGTCGCCGGGATCTCCCGGGCGACGATGCGGCTGAAGATCGAGGGGGAATCGGTTTCGGTGGACATGGCCCCATCTTAGTTTTGGCACCCGGAGAACGGACCGGCTGTGGACAACTGACCGCCCGGGTTCGCTACGAGCGTGCCTGTGCAGGAGCGGAGACCGGCGGAGCCGCCGCTACCAGCGGCCGAGCGCGGCGTTGATGACGGCCAGCGCCGCCGGGCCAGCGCTCGAGGTCCGCAGCACCTCGTCGCCGAGTCGCACGATCTGCGCCCCCGCTGCGGCGAGCGCCTCGAGCTCCCGAGGAGAGATCCCACCCTCCGGCCCGACCACGAGGAGCACCGGAAGGCCGGAGCCGTTGGCGAACGACACCTCGGTGAGGCGGTCGGTGGCGGTGGGCTCGAGCACGAGCATCCGGTTCGCGGCGGCGAGCGCCCGCAGTCCTGCGAGATCGGCCGGCCCGCTCACGGCCGGCACGAAGGGCCGGATCGACTGCTTGGCCGCCTCGCGCACGATGCTCGACCAGCGCTCGACGCCCTTGGCCACCTTCGGACCCGACCAGCGCGAGATCGACCGCTCGGCCTGCCACGGCACCACAGCGGAGACCCCGAGCTCGGTGGCCGTCTGCACCGCCATCTCGTCGCGGTCGCCCTTGGCCAGCGCCTGCACGAGAACGAGCTGCGGCGCGGGCTCGGGATGCACGACCGCGGTCTCGACGGCCAGCTCCAGTTCGCGCGGCTCCACCCGCGTGACCACACCGCTGACCACGAGGCCTTGTCCGTCACCGATCGAGGTGTGCTCGCCCACGCGCATCCGGTTCACGGTCACCGCGTGGCGCGCCTCGTCGCCGGACAGCACGACGACGTCACCGATGTCGTGCGGCACGGCGGCCAGGTCGTCGCGCAGGAAGAGCGAGCTCACATCCGGCCGATCAGACGTTCAGGAAGCGGTCGCGCAGCTTCGCGAACAGGCCCTGCTGGAAGTGCCCGAGCGTGGGCGCCGGGTACTTGTGGGCACTGGCGAGCTGCTTCATCAGCTCCTTCTGCTTGTGGTCGAGCTTCGTGGGCGTCACCACCTGGATGCCGACGCGCAGGTCGCCGCGGCCGTTCCCCCGGAGGTGCGTGATGCCACGGCCCTTCACGGTAAGCACCTCGGCGCTCTGCGTGCCGGGCTTGATCTCGATCTCGATGTCGCCGTCGAGCGCCTGGATGGTGGTGGTGGTGCCGAGCACCGCATCCCACATCTGCACCTCGAGAGTGCAGAGCAGATCGTCGTCGTTGCGCGAGAACACGTCGTGGTGACGCACCTTCATCTCGAGGTAGACGTCGCCCTGGGGGCCACCGGCGGGTCCGACCTCGCCCTGACCGGGCATCTGCAGGCGGAGACCGGTGTCGACGCCGGCCGGGATGTCGACCGGGATAGTGCGACGCGCACGCACGCGGCCCTGACCCTGGCAGGTGGGGCACGGGTTCGGGATGACGGTGCCGTAGCCGCGGCAGGTGCCGCAGGGGGCGCTGGTCACGACGTTGCCGAGCAGCGAGCGGACAGTGCGCTGGATCGAACCCGATCCGCCGCAGATGTCGCAGGTGACCGGCGACGTCCCGGGCTGGCAGCACGAGCCGTTGCAGGTCTCGCACACCACGGCCGTGTCGACCTCGAGGTCGCGGTGGGTGCCGAAGATGACCTCGCCGAGGTCGACCTCCACGCGGAGCAGGGCATCCTGACCGCGCTCCTCCCGCGACTTCGGGCCTCGGGATGCGCCGCCCTGGCCACCGAAGAACGTCTCGAAGATGTCGCCGAAGCCGCCGAATCCGGCGCCGCCCCCGCCGCCGAAACCGGGCTGGGGGCCGCGGTCGTAGTCGCGGCGCTGGCCGGGATCGCTCAGCACGTCGTAAGCGTGCGTGACCTGCTTGAACTTCTCCTGCGCATCCGGACTCGGGTTCACGTCGGGGTGGAGCTCGCGCGCGAGTCGGCGGTAGGCCTTCTTGATCTCCTCGGGTGTCGCTTCGCGCGAGACGCCGAGCACGTCGTAATGGTCAGCCACCAGGGGCTTCTCCTTCGTTCGATGGGGCGGAGGCGGTCAGCTGGCGCTGCCCGAGTCTCCGAGAGTGCGGGACAGGTAGCGCGCCACGGCGCGCACCGCCGAGATGTTGCTCGAGTAATCCATGCGGGTCGGGCCGAGCACCCCGAGGCGGGAGATCGACGTTCCGAGCCCCGAGTAGCCGGAGGCGAGGATGGAGGTCTCGCCGAGGCCGAACGACTCGTTCTCCCGGCCGATCGACACGGTGACGCCGCGCTGGTCGGCCTCCATCTCGCTGAACAGCCGGAGCAGCACCACCTGTTCCTCGACCGCTTCGAGCACCGGGAGGATGCTGCCGTGGAAGTCTTCTTCGGTGCGCACGAGGTTGGCCGCGCCCGCGATGAGCAACTTCTCCTGCCGGTTCGCCGTCACCTGCTCGCGCAGGATGTTCGCCACGACCTCGACCGTGGGCGCATGATGATGCGCGAAGCGGTCGGAGACACCGGCGAGCGCACTGGCGGCCTCGGTGAGGCCCAGGCCGCCGATCGTCTCGTTCAGACGCATCCGCAGCTCGGCGATCAGCTCGTCGTCGGTCTCGGCCGGCACGTCGACGACCCGCTGGTCGACATGGCCGCTGTCGGTGATGACGACGGTCATCAGCCGTCGCGGACTGAGGGAGACGACCTCGACGTGGCGCACGCGCGCCTGCGAGAGCGAGGGGTACTGCACCAGGGCCACCTGATGGGTGAGCTGCGAGAGCAGGCGGACGGTGCGGGCGAGGACGTCGTCGACGTCGACGCTCGAGCCCAAGAAGGTCTCGATCGCGTGACGTTGCGCCGGACTCAGCGGACGGAGGTCGGAGAGATGGTCGACGAACAGGCGATAGCCCTTGTCGGTGGGCACGCGACCGCTCGAGGTGTGCGGAGCGGTGATGAGCTCCTCTTCTTCGAGCAGCGCCATGTCGTTGCGGATGGTGGCGGCGGAGACACCGAAGGAGTGCCGCTCGGCGATGCTCTTCGAGCCGACCGGCTCGCGCGACGCCACATAATCCTGCACGATGACGCGGAGCACTTCGAGGCTGCGTTCTGAGACCATCAGGAACACCCTCCTCGCGTTGGCACTCACATCACTGGAGTGCCAATTATATCTCCGATTATGACGCGGCGGTTCGGGACACCCTGACGGAAAATCATTGCTGCTGCGCGGCCCGGGCGCTATCTTGTGTCTGTGTGTGGGCTCGGGCCCGCATGCGAGCCCGGCAGCGGGCCTCTCCCACCGTCTGAAAGGCGCGAGACATGACTGACCCCAACACCCCGCCGTACGACCCGGCTTCCGGCCAGCCCACTCCCCCGCCCGGACAGCCGACGCCCCCTCCGGGCTACCAGGCGCCGCCTCCCGGTTACCAGGCTCCCCCGCCCGGCTACCAGGCCCCGCCTCCCGGGTACCAGGGCGCTCCGGTGGCCGCCGCGCCGCTCTCGCCCGCTGAGGACAAGCAGTGGGCGATGCTCGCCCAGCTCGGCGGCATCCTGGGCTGGATCCCGCCGCTGATCATCTGGTTGATCTTCAAGGACCGCGGTCCGCTGACCAACCAGGAAGCCAAGGAGTCGCTGAACTTCCAGATCACGGTCGCGATCTTCGTGGTGGGCCTCTACATCCTCGGCACCATCACGCTGTTCATCTTCATCGGCGGCCTGTTCTACTTCCTGGCCTGGGCCGTACAGATCGTGGGCCTCATCTTCGCGATCATCGCCGGCGTGAAGGTGAACCAGGGCGGCACCTACCGCTACTTCTTCAACTTCCGCTTCATCAAGTAGGGTTTCGCGTTCAGAACCGCAAACGTCGCGGCATCCGACGCCCATACGGGCTCGGTCGCCGCGACGTTTGCGTTTCCCGACGCCGGCGCGTCAGGTGAGGCGGCGGACGACCGCGTCGGCGAGGAGGCGGCCCTTGAGGGTGAGGTCGAGGGTGCCGCGGAGGGCGGCCGGGCCGTCGACCAGGCCCTCGGCGATGAGGGCCGCCACCTCGCGCCGCGCCTCCGCCGGGAGCGTCTCGAGCCGCAGGGCCCCGCGCACACGCGTGAGGAGGAGCACGCGCTCGAGCTCACGGGCGGAGGCGTCGATCGTCTCGCGCCCGGCGGCCGGGGACTCGCCCGCTGCGATCCGCTGGGCGTAGGCGGCGGGGTGCTTCACGTTCCACCAGCGCGTCGAACCCACGTAGCTGTGCGATCCCGGGCCGATGCCCCACCAGTCGTGCCCGACCCAGTAGCCGAGGTTGTGCCGCGAGCGGTGCGCCGCGCCACGGGCCCAGTTGCTCACCTCGTACCACTCGTAGCCCGAGGCCCCGAACGCGGCATCCGCCCGCTCGTACATGTCAGCCTGAAGGTCGTCCGAGGGCGCCACCACCAGCCCCGAACGGATCTGCCGGGCCAACTTGGTGCCGTCTTCGACGATCAGGGCGTAGGCCGAGACGTGGTCGGGCTCGTTGTCCAGAACCGCGTCGATCGAGCGCTGCCAGTCGTCGAGCGTCTCGCCCGGGGTGCCGTAGATGAGGTCGAGGCTGACGTCGAGTCCTGCGTCCTTGGCCCACCGCACGACGAGCGGGATGCGGTCGGGATCGTGGGTGCGCTCCAGCGTCGCGAGCACGCTCGGCACGGCCGACTGCATCCCGAAGCTCACGCGGGTGAACCCGGCGTCCGCCAGTGTCTGCAGGTAGGCGGCGTCGACCGAGTCGGGGTTGGCCTCGGTCGTGACCTCGGCGTCGGGAGCGAACCCCCAGGTGTCCCGGGCCGCGGTCAGCATCGCCGCGAGCTGACGGGCGGGCAGCAGCGTGGGCGTGCCCCCTCCGAAGAACACGGTCGAGAGCGACCGCTCGGGGTAGCCGGATGCGCCGAGCACGCCCGCCGCGAAAGTCATCTCCGCGATCGCCTGCGACGCGTAGTCGCTCTGCTTCACGCCGCGGAGCTCGGTGGCCGTGTAGGTGTTGAAATCGCAGTAGCCGCAGCGCACGCGACAGAACGGCACGTGCACGTAGAGCCCGAAGTCGCGAGGGGCGTCGGGCGCGGAGTCCGCGGCATCCGTCGCGGCGGAAGGTCCCGGCAACAATCCGTCGGCCGGGGCCGGATCGCCCACCGGCAGGAGAGAAGGCACGATCGGCGCCTACGCGCCCTTGCTCGGCATGAGCGCCCGCAGGTAGCGGCGGGTGGCGCGCGCCTGCATGATGCGGAGAACCGGGAGCCCGAGCCGGTAGAACCAGGTGCTCGGGCGCGAGAACGCGCGCACGACGATCCACACGGAGTCGTCGGCGAGGTGCTCCACCACGAAGCTCTCTTCGCCGGACTCCGGATGCCCCGGCAGCGTTCCGTAGGCGAAGCCCCGGCGTCCGGGCTCGTCGACGATGTACACGACGCGGATCGGCGCGTGGACGTTCAGGCCGAACGCGCGGATGGTGAGCAGCGCGGTGGTCCCGGCGGCGACCAACGGTGTGCCGTCTTCGCCGTACTGCTGCTCAGGCTGGGCGGCCCGGGCGGCGACCGGGGTGCCGAATTCGTCGTAGACGAGGCCGGCGTAGTCCGTGTCCGTGGGCGCCGCGGGCTGGATGTCGCCGACGGTGATGCCCGCACCGCGCTGCACACCCCAGGCGAGGAGCTTGGCCGACGCGGCTTCGAACCGCGCGGCACCGGACCCGAGGCGGGCGCGCCGCTCCATCGGGTGGAAGCCCTTCGGCGGGTAGTACAGGAGATCCTCCGCCTGGGTCGCGCCCACGGCGGCGTAGCTCAAGGGAACCTCGGAACGCGAGGTGTCGGCACGCGGTGCGGTCGAGCGCGCGGTGCGCATCGTCGTGGCCTCGGGCATCCCCTACTTGTCCTTCTTCTTCTCGGTGTCGCCCGAGAGCGCGGCGATGAAGGCTTCCTGGGGGACCTCGACCCGGCCCACCATCTTCATCCGCTTCTTGCCCTCTTTCTGCTTCTCGAGGAGCTTCCGCTTGCGGGTGATGTCGCCGCCGTAGCACTTCGCCAGAACGTCTTTGCGCATCGCGCGGATCGACTCCCGCGCGATGATGCGGGCACCGATGGCGGCCTGGATCGGCACCTCGAACTGCTGCCGCGGGATGAGCTCGCGGAGCCGCCCCGTCATGAGCACCCCGTAGGCGTAGGCCTTGTCGCGGTGCACGATGGCGCTGAACGCGTCCACCTGTTCGCCCTGGAGCAGGATGTCGACCTTCACCAGGTCGGCCTCCGCCTCGCCCGCGGGCTCGTAGTCGAGCGACGCATAGCCCGCGGTCTTCGACTTGAGGTTGTCGAAGAAGTCGAACACGATCTCGCCCAACGGCATCGTGTACTTGATCTCCACCCGGTCTTCGCCGAGGAACTCCATGCCTTGCAGCGTGCCACGGCGGCTCTGGCAGAGCTCCATGATGACGCCCACGTAGTCCTTCGGCGCGAGGATCGCCGCGTTCACCACCGGCTCCTGGACGCTCACGATCTTGCCGCCCGGGAACTCGCTCGGGTTGGTGACCGTGATGGTCTTCTTGTCCTCGGTGGTGACGTGGTAGATCACGCTGGGCGCGGTGGCGATCAGGTCGAGCCCGAACTCGCGTTCCAGGCGCTCGGAGATGATCTCGAGGTGCAGGAGGCCGAGGAACCCGCAGCGGAACCCGAACCCGAGGGCGACGGATGTCTCGGGCTCGTAGACCAAGGCCGCGTCGCTGAGCTTCAGCTTGTCGAGCGCCTCGCGGAGGGCCGGGTAGTCGGTGCCGTCGAGCGGGTAGAGGCCCGAGAACACCATCGGCAGGGGCTCGGTGTAGCCCGGCAGGGCGACGGTGGCGGGCTTGGAGGCGGTCGTGACCGTGTCGCCCACCTTCGACTGCCGCACGTCTTTCACGCCGGTGATGAGGTATCCCACCTCGCCGACGCCCAGACCCTTCGAGGGGGTCGGCTCGGGGCTGCTGACACCGATCTCGAGGATCTCGTGGGTGGCCCTGGTCGACATCATCTGGATGCGCTCGCGCGGGCTCAGGTGTCCGTCGATCATGCGCACGTAGGTGACGACGCCGCGGTAGGCGTCGTAGACCGAGTCGAAGATCATGGCGCGAGCCGGGGCATCCGCATCGCCCACCGGAGCGGGGATGAGCTCGGTCACGCGGTCGAGCAGCGCCTCGACGCCGACGCCCGTCTTGCCGGAGACGCGGAGCACGTCGTCGGGGCTGCCGCCGATGAGGCTCGCGAGCTCCTTCGCGTACTTCTCCGGGTCGGCCGCCGGCAGGTCGATCTTGTTGAGCACCGGGATGATGGTGAGGTCGTTCTCGAGCGCCAGGTAGAGGTTCGCGAGCGTCTGCGCCTCGATGCCCTGCGCGGCGTCGACCAGGAGGATGGCGCCCTCGCACGCGGCGAGGCTGCGGCTCACCTCGTAGGTGAAGTCGACGTGCCCGGGGGTGTCGATCATGTTGAGCGCGTAGGTCTGGTCGCCGAGGCGCCACGGCATCCGCACCGCCTGGCTCTTGATGGTGATGCCGCGCTCGCGCTCGATGTCCATGCGGTCGAGGTACTGGGCGCGCATGTCGCGGTCGCTGACGACGCCGGTGATGCCGAGCATCCGATCGGCCAGGGTCGACTTGCCGTGGTCGATGTGCGCGATGATGCAGAAGTTACGGATGAATGCGGGGTCGGTGGAGGCGGGTTCGAGGGCCTTCAGGGCTAGGGGGCTCACGCATTCCTCTGGGTCGTCGGGGCTGGGCGCGCCGAATGACGGGACGACCTATTCTGCCATGTCCCGCCGTGAAGGCCGATCGTTCGATTGAATTGGGGTATGGCTATCTTCCTCACCGGCGCGACCGGGTTCATCGGGTCCACTGTCCTCCGTCTGCTCCGCTCGCAGGGGCGCGACGTCGTCGCCCTCGTGCGCAGCTCCGACAAGGTCGCGGAGGTCGAGGCGACCGGCGCCCGCGCGGTGCTCGGCACCCTGACCGACCGCGAGCTCGTCACCCACCTCGCCCTCGAGAGCGACGGCGTCATCCACCTCGCCGCGCATGACACCGATGCGGCGGCCGCCGACGACGCGTTCGTCTCCGCCGTGTTCGCCGGCCTCGAGGGCAGCGACAAGCCCTACGTGCACACCGGCGGCATCTGGGTGTTCGGATCGGGCGATGCGATCACCGAGCGCACGCCGTTCGATCCGCCGGCCATCACCGCGTGGCGGCTGCCGATCGAGGCGCGGGTGCGCAGTGCCGAGGGCATCAAGACGACCATCATCGCGCCCGGCATCGTGTTCGGGCGCGGGGAGGGCATCCCGCGCGTGATCCAGGATGCGCCGCGCGGCTCGGGCGTCGCACCGGCTTTGGCGCTCGTGGGCTCGGGCGAGCAGCACTGGACCACCGTGTTCGTCGACGACCTCGCCGAGCTCTACCTGCTGGCTTTCGACCTGGCCGACTCCGGGTCGTACTACATCGGCGCGAGCGGCCAGAACCCGACGGTGCGCGAGCTCGGAGAGGCAGCCGCGTACGCGGCCGGACTCGACGGGCGGGTCGCGCCGTCTTCGGTCGAGGAGACGCGCTCACGCCTCGGTGAGGGGTTCGCCGACGCCCTGCTGCTCGACCAGCAGGCCACCGGATCGGCCGCGCGCATCGACCTCGGTTGGGAGCCCAACGGACCGTCTCTCGTCGACGAGTTGCGGGCGGGCTCGTATCTGGGCTAGGTGCCTCGGGGGTTGGGCTAGCTGCCTCGGGGGCTGTGCTAGCTGCCTCGGGGGCCGTGCTTCGCGCGGCCTCCGAGGGCGGCGCCGGTCCTTGCCCGGCGCCGCGCGACATGTTCGCGTGAGGTCGCTTCGCGGCCTCGCGCTCACCCTGGGTCGTCGATAAGGGCCTGTTGCGTGCGTTCCCGTGCGCGTCACTTCGGGAGTGTGAGTGAAATCGCGATCTCTTCCGGGGTGATGAAGGCGCCTTCGGCCTCGACTCGGTGCACGAGGCGCACGAGGTGGGCGTTGATGGGGGCCTTGAGGTGCGCCTCGCGGGCCTCGCGTACGACGGCGCCGTTGAGGTGGTCGATCTCGGTGAGTTGGCCGCGACGGATGCTCTGCAGGGTCGAGCCGGGGTTGGGCGTCGATCCGACTCGCCGCGACATCAGCTGCGGGAGCAGTTGCGCGAGGGGGCGGGGCGCTGCCGCGAAGATGCGGAGCAGGCCGTCGCTCAGGCCGAGCAGGGTCTCGAAGTGGACGCCGCGCGCCCGGGCGACGGCGACCGCCTCGCGCATGCTCGCGGTGAGCACGGCGCGCAGCCGCGGATCGGCGATCGTCTCCTGCACGGAGAGTCCGGTGATGGCGGGGAGGGCGTTGACCTGGTTGACGATGAGCTTGGTCCATTGCGCGCCGGCGAAGTTCGTCGTGACATCGATCGGCATGAACGCGCCGAGGGTCGCGGTGGCGAGGCGGAGGGCGGCCTGTCGGCCGAGGGACGGCACGGCGGCCGCGGGGAGGCCGAGGTAGGTGGCGGCGGGCGTGGTGATCGACACCTCGCCGGGCGACAGGTACGACGCGGCGAACAACGCGAGTCCGCCCACCACGGGCGTGCTCGGCAGCTGCGCCGCCGCGGCCTCCGCCCCGCCCAACCCGTTCTGCACCACGACGAGGGGCACCCCGTCGAGAAAGCGGGCGTTCTCGCTCAACGCCGCACGCGCATCCTGAGCCTTCACCGTCAGTACGGCCAGCTCGGGACGATCCTCGAGCACGGCGGATGCGCGAGGCCGGGCCGTGTGCTCACCCCAGTGCCCGGTGAGATGCAGCCCGCCCCGCTGCAGCGCCTCGAGCTGGGCTCCTCGAGCGGTCACCGTCACCTCGTGGCCGGCGCGATCGGCGAGCGCTGCGATAACGCCGCCGACGGCTCCGGCACCGATGACGGCGATCCGCATCAGAGGTCGAGGCCGTAGGCGCGGGTGGGCTCGATGCCGGGAGGATTCTCGCGATCCGGCATCCGGGCGAACCCCATCGATTCGTAGAGGCGGTGGGCCACCACCATGTCTGTTCCGCTGTTCATCACGACACGTGTGGCGCCGCGACTGCGCGCGGTGTCGAGGACGAACTCGGTGAGGAGGCGCCCGATGCCCCGGCCACGGGCACCCGGGTCGACGGCCAGCAGCCGGAATTCCAGCTCTCCCTCCCGACCCAGTTCGGTCAGCGCCTCACCGGGACGGGGCAGTGTCACCGAGCCCAGGATGTCGCCGGTCGCCGCATCCACGGCCACCCACACCTCGGCGACCGTGGCGTGCATCTCGACGGCGCGCACGTTCTCGGCGTACTCGCCGCCGATCTCGTAGTCGTGCGCGTAGGCGGCGAAGCGTTGGCGCGACACGGCCTCGTACTCGTCGGGCCGGATGAGGCGGATCTCGGTGCGCGGAGGATCCGGCAGCCGACGGATGCCCTCGAGCAGGTCGTCGAGAGCGGCGGCGGCGCAGAAGCGGATCCAACCCTCGCCCATGCGGCCGAAAGCGCTGCCCGGAGCCACGGCGACACGCTGCTCGAGCAGGAAACGCTCGGCCCACTCGGCCACGTCGCCGCGGCTCGCGTAGGAGACGTCGACCCAGAGGTAGAAGGCGCCGGCCGGATCGAGATAGCGGATGCCTCGCTCGCGCAGGGCGGCCGTGGCCTCGGCGAGGTTCTCGCGGTAGTGAGCGGCGGCATCCGTGACCGACTGCTGGGGGCCGGTGAGCGCCGCCACGACCGCTCGCTGTGCGGGCGTGTTGATGCAGCTGATCATGGCCTCCTGGGCCGAGCGGAGCAGCGGCGCGAAGCCGGAGGGCGTCAGGAGCCAGCCGACTCGGGCACCGGTGAGGGCATAGGTCTTCGAGGCGGAGAAGACCGTGAAGACGCGGTCGTCGTCGCCGGTGCCCGCGCCGGCCAGGCTGGCCAGGCTCACGTGCGGGGTGCCGTAGGTGAAGCGCTCGTAGACCTCGTCGCTGATGACCCAGAGATCGTGCTCGCGGGCGAAGTCGAGCAGGCTCTGCAGGGTGTCGCGATCGAACACCGCGCCGAGCGGGTTCGAGGGCGAGTTGACGATGATCACACGGGTGCGGTCGGTGACGAGACGGGCCAGCTCGTCGAGATCTGGCACGAAGGCGTTCTCGGGGCGCAGCGGGTAGGGCACGGCGACGGCCGAGAGCAGGTGGGCGTTCATCGTGAAGGTGGTGTAACCCGGATCGGGGACGAGCACCTCGTCGCCCGGGTCGAGCAGCAGGCTCATGGCGAGGTGGAGGCCCTGGGTGGCGCCGTTGGTGACCCAGACACGCTCGGGATCTGTGAGGATGCCGTTGTGCTCCGCCACCGCGCGCACGATCGCCTCACGGAGCTCCGGGATGCCGCCGTTGGGCGTGTAGTCGGTGTCGTCGGCCAGCCAGGCGCGGGAGCCGGCATCCAGCGTCGCCGGGTCGACGGGGACGTCGGGCTCGCCGATGACCAGGGAGATGACGTCGTCGAGCGAATGGGCCAGTTCGAAGATGCGGCGGATGCCGGAGGGCGGCACCGAATCGGTGTGCGAAGCGAGGCGTGGCATAGGCTTCAACGGTACCGCGCCCCGTTCGGATTGTTCGGGCGCTCGAGAACTGGTAATGTTGCCTGTTGGCTTACGCATCCACACGTTTCTGCTGGGTGCGAACAGCGAGTGGCTCTTTCCGCGGCCCGGCCGCAGCGGACCACCGCACCGCACTCATCCGATACAGATACAGAGGTTACTTCCGTGGCAAACATCAAGTCGCAGATCAAGCGCATCGGCACCAACAAGAAGGCTCAGGAGCGCAACAAGGCCGTCAAGAGCGAGCTCAAGACCGCCATCCGCGCCACCCGCACCGCCGTCGTGGCCGGTGACAAGGACACCGCCGTCGCCGCACTGCTCGTGGCCGGCAAGAAGCTCGACAAGGCTGCGTCGAAGGGCGTCATCCACAAGAACCAGGCGGCCAACAAGAAGTCGGCCATCGCCAAGCAGGTCGCCGCGCTCTGATCCTGCGCCGCACAGCATCGGGCCCCGCTTCGGCGGGGCCCTTTTTGTTCGGGGCGTGGTGGACGGGGTTCGAAACGACGAACTTTCGCGCGCACACGGTGACGACGGAGTTGCAGTCCGCCCGGGTCGTGGATCTCCGTCGGTTTCGATGGTCGGGGCCGGTGGGCACCCGAGGGGTCAGAGGGTGCCGCGGGAGGAGATGATGCCGATCATGCGTTCGAGGGCGAACACGGGGTCGCGGCCGGCGCCCTTGACGCTCTCGTCGGTCTCGGCGAGCACCTGGATGCTGCGGCCGAGGCCCTCGCTGGTCCAGCCGGCGAGGTCGCGGCGGGCGCGATCGACCTGCCAGGGCGCCATGCCGAGCTGCCCGGCGAGCTGGCCCGAGCCGCCCCGGGTGCCGAGCACCTTCGCCATCGTGCGGAGTTTCATCGCGAATGCGGCGACGATCGGCACCGGATCAGCACCCGAGGCGAGGGCGTGCCGGAGCAGGGCGAGCGCGTCGCCGTAACTGCCGGCGATCGCGGAGTCGGCCACGGCGAACGCGTTCGTCTCCACCCGGCCGGCGTAGTACCGCTCCACGGTGACCTCGGTCACCTCTTCGCCCGTGTCGGACACCAGCTGGGCGCACGCTGCCGACAGTTCCGCGAGATCGTCGGAGAACGCGGAGACGAGTGCGCGGATGGCTCCCGGGGTCGCGCGCTTACCGGCGGCCCGGAACTCCGCGGACGCGAACTCGTACTTGTCGGTGTCGCGCTTGATCTCGGCGCAGACGATTTCGATCGCGACCCCGTCGGCCGCGCGGATCGCCTCGAGCAGCTTCTTGCCACGCACTCCCCCGCCGTGGCGCATCACGATGTACGTGTCGTCGGCCGGGTAGCCGAGGTAGGCGATCGCGTCGTCGATGAAGGCATCGCTGCACTTCTCCACCGCGGACACCCGGATGAGACGCGGCTCGTTGAACAGCGACGGGCTGGCGAGCGAGAGGAGCTCGCCCGGAGTGTAGGAGGCGGCGTCGACGTCGGTGATCTCGAGGCTCGGGTCTTCGGCCTTCAGCAGGTCGCGCAGCTGTCGGATGGCGCGCTCGGCCAGGAACGTCTCGGCACCGGTGACCAGCACGACGGGCGCGGGCCGCACCTGGTTCCACTCGAGCTGCGGGATCGCCACTTTCGCGGCCGGTTTGGCCGCGGATCTGCCGCGCGCGACTGCCATGCTCTGCTCTCCCGTCGATCGGCATTCAGCCTAGCCGCCACGGCCGACACGGTCGGCCCGCCGGCCGGCCCTCCGGTCCTCGCTGCTCGCTCGCTGCTCGCCCGACCTTTCGAGCACGGGGCACACCGGTCGCACCTAGGGCGGAACGGTCTTCTCCGTCCAGATCTCGAGAGATGCGGAGGTACCCGACACCACGATCGCGCCCTGGAGGTCGGTGCGGAAGGCGCGCGTTCCGACCCGCCCCAGGATGCCGAGGAGCCGATCGGTGGGATGGCCGTAACTGTTTCCGGCGCCCACCGAGATCAGCCCCACGACCGCGCGCACGTCGTCGTAGAGCCGCTCGCTCTGGTCGGCACTGCCGTGGTGAGCGACTTTGACGACGTCGACCGGGCCGATCCGGTTCGCCGCGCGCACCGCATCCTGAGCCTGCTCCCCCAGGTCACCGAGGAAGAGCAGTCGCAGGGGGCCCGTGAACAGCACGGTGACGCTCGCCGGATTGCCCCGGAGCGGGCTTCCGGAGCGGGGCCAGAGGATGTCCCAGCGGTAGTCGCCGAGGGAACCGCTCTGGCCACGTGCCGCTTCGGCCACCTGGGCGCCGCCGCCTCGCAGATCGGCGAGGAGCCGCTCGTCGGCCGAGCCATCAGGAGGGCCGACGAGGGCGGTGTCGACCCGCCCGACCACGGCGGCGAGGCCGCCGACATGATCGCGGTCGTAGTGGGTCAGCACCAGCAGGTCGATGCGGGGCACGTGCATCCGTTCGAGGCAGACCGCGAGCGGCTCGGGATCGGGGCCGACGTCGACCAGCGCGATCCGATCGCGGCTGTGCACGAGCACGGCGTCACCTTGGCCGATGTCACACGCGGCCACTTGCCATCCGCGCGGCACCGCACCGGACCGGGCCAGGGCGCCCCCGGCGATGACACCGCCGCCGATCACGATGCTCAGCGCCGTCAGCAGCCCCGCGAAGGGCGCCAGCCGCGGATGCCGGCGCGACGCGAGTACCGCGATCAGGAACAGCGTGGTCAGTACGACCGCCGCCTCGGCAGCGAAGGCACCGTCAGGGACCGGGATCGCGGCGAACGGCGCACCCGCGAAGAAGCGCGCGACCGCGGCGATCCAGGCCGACGGCGCCCACGGCAGCCAGGCCACCAGCGTGCCGAGCGGTGGAGCAAGCACGCCGAGGAGGCAGACGACGAGACCCAGCACGCTCACCGCCGCGGCGGCGGGCTCGGCGAGGATGTTCGCCGGCAGGGTGTACGGCGTGATCTGCGGAGTCAGGAGGAAGAGCACGGGCTGGCAGGCCAGTTGCGCGGCAACCGGCACCGCGACCGCGAGGGCCAGCCAGCGGGGCAGGAAGCGCCCACCGACCGCGGCGAGGGGGCGGGTCAGCAGGAGGAGCCCGGCTGTCGCGAGCACCGAGAGGGCGAATCCCGCGCTGCGGGCGAGCCACGGATCGAGTGCGAGCAGCACCACTACCGATAGGCAGAGCGGAGGCACACCGCTCGATGGACGCCCCGCTGCCAGCGCGACGAGCACGATCACCGCCATCGTCGCCGCGCGGAGCACGCTCGGTTCAGGAGTGACCAGCACGACGAACAGCACGAGGACCACGATCGAGACGGCTACGCGGGTGCGTCGCCGGAGCCCGACCGCGCCGCCGACCAGCATCACCGCCGACACGACGATCGCGCAGTTCGCGCCGGATACCGCGGTCAGGTGCGTGAGTCCGCTCACCGTCATCGCGTCGTGCAACGAGGGTGCGACCCCGCTGTCGTCGCCGATGGCGAGACCGGCGAGGAGGTCGGCGCCTTCGCCCGGGAGATCAGCGGTGGTGCGCCGGAAGCCGCTGCGCACGGCGTCGGCCCAGGCGAGGTACCAGGGAGGACCGCGCTCCACGCGCGGACCGTCGCGCGCGAACAGGAGGAATTCGTGCGACTCCCCTGGCGCCAGCGGCGTCAGCGTGCCCTGCACCCGAAAAGTGGTGCCGATGGGGAGCGCAGTGCCGCGGGTCACGGTCGCGAACACGAGCGCGGGTGCACGCGCTTCTGTGTGCACACCGGCCGCGGTGAAGGAGTCGAGCTCGGCGTCGACGGTGACGCGCTGCCCGCCGGCCGGTGCGCCGAAGACGGCGCTCGCGGCCGGCTTGGCGATGCCCGTGATGGTGACGACGGCCTCTCCGGCGCGCGAGCGCCCACCTTCGAGGCCAGGGGGATGTCGCACGTGACCGAGCGCGAACGCCGACGTGCACACGACCGCCACGGCAGCTCCGGCGAGCACGACGCTCGGTAGGAGCCCTGCCGCCCGCTGCCGCCCAGGACCGCTGCGGACGCGAGCCGATGGCCGGGCTGGTCGCGCAGTACGAGCGAGCAGCGCCACGGTGGCGGCGGCCGTCGCGATCCACGCGGTGACGGCGGCCGGCGCCGCGACGGCGGGTGCGCCCGCGACCAGCCAGGCGGTGGCCCAGGCGAGCACGGCCGGAAGGGCGAGGCGGAGGTCGGCGCGCATCCGTCACACCGTGACCAGGTCGCGAAGACCTTCGAAGGTCTTGTCGCCGATGCCGGTGACCTGGAGGAGGTCGTCGACGGACGAGAACGGGCCGTTCTCCGTTCGCCAGGCGATGATGCGGGCAGCCATCGCGGGACCGATGCGCGGCAACCCGTCGAGCTCGAGCTCGGTCGCCGCGTTGAGGTTGACCTTCGCGCCGGCGGTCGTGGCACTGCCCGCGGCGCCGGAACCGCTCGCTGCTTCCCCTCCGGAGCCGGCGTCCGCTCCGCCCGACGCGACCGGCGGCGCCTCCCCTACCGCCAGCACCCGGAGCTGCTCGCCGTCGCTCAGCGGGCGCGCCAGGTTCACGGATGCCTGGTCGGCCTGATCCGTGAACCCTCCGGCCGCTGCCACGGCGTCGACGACCCGGGCGCCCTCCTCGAGGTCGTACACGCCCGGCGTCGCCACGGCCCCCAGAACGTGCACGAGCAGCACCGCACCGGAACCGTCGGCGCCGCCTGCCGAGCCAGCACCAGCACCAGCACCACCACCAGCCTGGGAGACCGCGCCTCCAGCGGATGCGGTCGAGCCGGGCGACGAGGGGCCCACCGCCTCATCCGAGTGCGATCGACCCGACGAGCCCCCACCGGAACCGAACGTCGTCGTGACCCCCACCGGCGAGAGCGCGGTGATGAGCACCGACGCCACGAGCCCGACCACCACGAGCACGACGGCCGCCCCGATGCCCACGCGAACCCGGACCGACGGGCCGGAAGCTCGATCAGGCGACTCCGGCTCATGCTCAAGACCGGGCCGTGTGTCCGCAGCGCCCCCAGCCTCCGGAGAGAGGATCTCAGGCTCCGGAGCGCGCACGACCGCCCCGCGTCGCGATCCGATCCCACCTGCCATGCGGCAAGGCTAGAAACGGAGCGAACCCGCGGGGCGCCCGGACGGACTTCTGTGGATAACTCCTACGAAGCCGGCTTTGTGACGAAGTTGACCAGCCGCGGCGCACGCGCCACGACCGTCACCACCGTGCGATCGCCGATCGAGCGCACCACCGAGGGCAGCGCGCGCGCCGCCTCTTCGAGCGCCGCGCCGTCGATCTTCGGCGACACCTCGATACGGTCGCGCACCTTGCCGTCGACCTGCACGACCGCCGTGACGGTCTCCTCGGTCAGCAGCGACGCATCCGCGCCCCGCCAGCCGTAGTTGGCGATCGAGGGCTCGTAGCCGAGCCGTGCCCACATGTCCTCCGCCGTGTAGGGCGCGAACAGCGACAGGCCGAGCGCCACCGTCTCGACCGCCTCGCGCACCGCGGGGTCGCCGCCGCCCGGGCCCGAGTCGATCGCCTTGCGGGCCGCGTTCACGAGCTCCATCAGCCGCGCGACCACCACGTTGAACTTGAACGACTCGATGAGCCCCGGCGCCTCGGCCAGGAATTTGTGCGTCACGCGCCGCAGCGCCCGGTCGCCGTCGCGCCAGTTCACCGACGGCTCGGAGGTCACGTCGCCCACGAGGCGCCACGCTCGGGCGAGGAACTTCGCCGAGCCGGCGGGCGAGACATCCGCCCAGTCGATGTCGTCTTCCGGCGGACCGGCGAACGCCATCGTGAGGCGCACGGCGTCGACACCGTGCTCGTCGAGCTGGTCGGAGAGGCGCACGAGGTTGCCCTTCGACTTCGACATCGCCGATCCGTCCATCAGCACCATGCCCTGGTTGAGCAGAGCGCTGAACGGCTCGGTGAAGCCGACGTAGCCGAGGTCGAAGAGCACCTTGGTGATGAAGCGGGCGTAGAGGAGGTGCAGGATGGCGTGCGTCACGCCGCCGACGTACTGGTCGACCGGCGCCCACTTGTCGACCTCGCGCGGGTCGAAGGCCTTCGTCTCGTCGTTCGGCGAGAGGAAGCGCAGGAAGTACCAGGAGCTGTCGACGAAGGTGTCCATCGTGTCGGGGTCGCGGAGCGCGGGCGATCCGTCGACCGGGTTCGGAACGTTCACCCAGTCGGAGGCGCCACCGAGCGGCGACGTGCCCTTCGGCGTGAGGTTCAGACCCTCGGTCGGCGGCAACAGCACGGGCAGTTGGTCTTCGGGCACGGGGTATTCCGAGCCGTCCGCACCATGGATGATCGGGATGGGTGTTCCCCAGTAGCGCTGCCGCGAGATCAGCCAGTCGCGCAGGCGGTAGTTCTTCGCCGGACGGCCGGTGCCTGCCGACTCCAGGATCTCGATGATCTTGCGGATGGCGTTCGACTTCGACAGTCCGTCGAGGGGGCCGGAGTTGATCAGCCGTCCTTCGCCGGCGAGTGCGAGACCCGTCTTGGCGGGGTCGATCTCGGTGATGTCGCTCGGCCAGTCCTCGGGCAGCTCGTCGCCCTGCACCACCGGGATGGCCCCGGTCACCGGCTGCAGGGTGTCGACCACGATGCGGATCGGCAGGTCGAAGGCGCGCGCGAAGTCGAGGTCACGCTGATCGTGCGCCGGCACGGCCATGACCGCGCCGTGGCCGTAGTCGGCCAGCACGTAGTCGGCGGCCCAGATGGGCAGCCGCTCGCCGTTCACCGGGTTGATCGCGTAGCGCTCGAGGAAGATGCCGGTCTTCGGCCGGTCGGTGGCCTGCCGCTCGGTCTCCGACGACTTCTGCACGTCGGCGAGGTAGGTGTCGAAGCGTGCGCGCACCTCGGCGGAGGGCGAGCCCGCGGCCAGCTCGATCGCCAGATCGGAGTCGGGGGCGACCACCATGAAGGTCGCGCCGTAGAGCGTGTCGGGCCGCGTCGTGAAGACGGTGACGGGCTCGTCACGCCCCTCGATGGCGAAGTCGACGTCGGCGCCGATGGAGCGGCCGATCCAGTTGCGCTGCATCGCGATGACCTTGGCCGGCCAGGTGCCCTCGAGCTGCCGCAGGTCGTCGAGCAGACGGTCGGCGTAGTCGGTGATGCGGAAGTACCACTGGGTCAGCTTCTTCTTCACCACGATCGCGCCGGAGCGCTCGGAGGTGCCGTCGGGCAGCACCTGCTCGTTGGCGAGCACGGTCTGGTCCACCGGGTCCCAGTTGACCCAGCTGGCCTTGCGGTACGCCAGGCCCTTCTCGTACATCTTGAGGAACAGCCACTGGTTCCACTTGTAGTACTCGGGGTCGGAGGTGTGCAGCACGCGATCCCAGTCGAAGGAGGTCGCGTAGCGCTTCATGCTCGTGCGCTGCTGCTCGATGTTGTCGTAGGTCCACTCGCGGGGGTCGAGGCCGCGCTTGATGGCGGCGTTCTCAGCGGGCAGGCCGAAGGAGTCCCAGCCGATCGGATGCAGCACGTTGAAGCCCTGCTGACGCCAGTAGCGGGCGATCACGTCACCCAGGGCGTAGGCCTCGGCGTGACCCATGTGCAGGTCGCCCGAGGGGTAGGGGAACATGTCGAGCACGTATTTGCGCGGACGCTTGTCGCCCTCGAGATCGCTCTGGTAGGGCTTCATCTCCTCCCAGATCGGCATCCATTTGTCTTGGATGGCCTGGAAGTCGTAGCGCTCGGCGTCGTCGTGCGACGCGCCGGTGGCGGAAGTGTTCTCGATGACCACGTGACTCTCATTCGTTGCTGTGCGCAGGCGACCACCGGTAGCGGCGGCGATGCCAGAGGTGGACGGCTCGGGGCGGCGCGCCCGGGCGCACCAAGGAACAACAGTACTAAACCTTGCCGTGTTCCCGGCGTGAGAGCGCTTCCGGGGCCTTCGCCCCGAGTACCGCGAGCAGGGCCGCCGCCTTCACACGGGTCTCCTCGACCTCGTCCGAGGCGTCCGAGAGCGCGGTGATGCCTCCGCCGGAGCCGACGGATGCGCGCCCCGGCGTGAGCACGATGCTCCGGATGACCATGGCCAGGTCGATCGCCCCGTCGAACGACAGGTAGCCGAACGCGCCGGAATAGATGCCGCGCGGGGCGCCCTCGAGGGCGGCGAGGTGCGCCATGGCGCTGCGCTTGGGTGCCCCGGTCATCGAGCCCGCCGGGAAGCAGGCGGCGACGGCATCCGGCCCGCTCACACCGTCGGCGAGCGTGCCCTCGACCGTGCTGACGAGCTGGTGCACCTGACGGTAGCTCTCGACCTCGAGGAGCGACGTCACCCGCACGGTGCCGACCGCGCAGACGCGCGAGAGGTCGTTGCGCATCAGGTCGACGATCATGAGGTTCTCGGCGCGCTCCTTCTCGCTCGCGGCGAGTTCGGCGCGCAGCAGGGCGTCTTCGACCGGCCCGGCACCGCGCGGACGCGTGCCCTTGATGGGCCGCGTGACCACTCGGCGCTCGGGTGTGACCGTGAGGAACTGCTCGGGCGAGGTGCTCAGCAGGGCCGTGTCACCGGTGCGGAGATAGCCGCCGTGGTGGCTGGGGCTTGCGGCCCGCAGGCGCAGGTAGGTCTCGAACGGGTCGGGATCGCCGCCGGGCGGGTAGTCGAGGCCGAACTCGTTCGTGAGGCAGAGCTGGTATGCGTCGCCCCGTTCGATGACGCGCTTGCACTGCTCGACGAGGCGGGCGTAGGCGTCGTAGTCGTGGCGCACGGTAGCGGTGCGGAGGGGGGCGGATGCCGCGGGCGCGGTGGCTTCCGCGGGCGCGACCTCCGCGTCCCGGGCGGCCGCCTCGAGGGCTGCGGCGGTCTCGGCGAACCACGTCTCGGCATCCGGGCCCTCGAGGGCGAGCAGGCTGATGTCGCCGGTGGCGTGGTCGAACTCGACGGCCCGCTCGACCCGCAGGAAGGTGGCCACCGGATGCGCGGGGTGCGGCACGCGGCCGGCTCCCTCCTCGTCGAGGGTGCCGAGCTCGTAGGCCAGCCAGCCCACCCAGCCGAGGCGGAATGCGGGCTCGAGCGGGGCATCCGTATCGCCCGCCGCAGCGTCGTCGACGTCGTTCGCCAGGACGCCGACCTCGCCCAGGCCCGCTAGGACCTCGGCCCACGACGACCAGCGTCGAACGTCGTCGGAGGCTCCGAGATAACTCATGCCGCTTCCGGCATGCACTCCGCTGTCGAGCCAGAACGCGTTGCGCGCTCGGGTGTGGAGCGCGCGGAACGCGACGGCCGGATCAAGCGCGACGTCGAGCCTTCGCCGGAGGATCGTCAGGGGCATTGCACTAGCGTAGGACGTGGCGCAGATCGTGGCGCGACGAAGGAGGACCCATCGTGGCAGAGGCTCCTGCGACGTTCGTCTGGGCCGACGGCGCCTTGGTCGAACGGGGGTTGCGGCCGCACGACGAACTGCTGGTAGCCGACTCCTGGTACGTCTCCGCCTCGGGTCGCGTCCGCGCGATCGACACGCATCGCGAACGGTTCCTTGCGGGTGTCGACGAAGCCGCCGCGGTCACCCGCGCCGACGCCGAGGCGTTCTGGGGAGCGGCCATCGGACGGCTGCGAGCCTTCCGGTCGGGGGCTCTCTTTCCGCGCGTCGAGCTCGCGCGGATCACCGAGGATCCCGCCGTCGTCGAGTTGCGCCTGCGCGTTCGGGTCGCCCCGCGTCTCCGCGAGACCGCCGTGCTCGCCACGCACGAGGGGCCGGACCCGAGGCGGGTTCCGCGCACCAAGGGTCCCGACCTCGAGCGGTTGCTCGCCCTCCGCGCGACCGCTCAGGAGAACGGCGCCGACGAGGTGGTGCTGCTGCACGACGGGTACGTCGTCGACGGCTCGAGCTCGGCGCTGCTCTGGTGGCGGGGCGAGACGCTCGTGGCACCCGCCAGCGACCTCGCCCGGGTGCCGAGCGTGACCGCTCGGAGCATCCGTCTCATCGCCACCGCCACCGGCACCCGTGTGGTGGAGGAGCGGGCGCGCCCCGCGGATCTCGCGGGCTGCGAGCTGTGGGTCGTGAGCGCCCTGCACGGCATCAGCGTGGTCGAGGTCTGGATCGACGGCCCCGTGCTCGAGGTGCGCCCCTCGCGCGCGGCGACCTGGCGCAAACGCCTCGACGCCCTCTCCCGCCCCCTCTAGGCGTCGGAAGGCCGCTCATCCGCGCGTTTTTGCGAATGCGGTGGGCCGGAAGGTGCCAAAGCGTGCGGATGAACGCCCAGAGCGCGGGGACTACCCGAGGGTGAGGGTCGAGGTCACGAGGTGCGCGGGCACGGGGGTGTGCGAGATGAGCACGACGGCGCGGGAGGAGTCGGCAGCGGCACCGAGGAGGTCGGCGACGAGGGCGTCGGCGCGGTCGGGATCGACGTTCGCCGTGGGCTCGTCGAGCACGAGCACGGGGAACCCGGCGAGCAGGGCACGAGCCAGCGCCAGGCGCTGTGCCTGGCCTCCCGAGACGAGGGCGCCCCGCTCCCCCACCCGCGCGGTGAGTCCGCCGCGCGACCGCACCCAGGCGCCGAGCCCGACCCGTTCGAGCGCCTCGATGAGCTCGTCGTCGGTGGCGGTGTCGCGCGCGAAGAGCAGGTTCTGGCGGATGTCGTCGTCGAACAGGTAGGGCCGCTGCTCGCAGAGGCCGATCACGCGGCGCACCTCGTCCTGCGGGAGGTCGCGCACGTCGGCGCCGTTCACGGTGAAGCCGCCCCGGAAGTCGAGGAACCGCACGAGCACGTGGGCGAGGGTGGTCTTGCCGGAGCCGCTGGGTCCGCGCACCAGCAGGCGGTCGCCCGGTGCGAGGTCGAGGGAGACGTCGGTGAGGGCATCCGTCGACGCCCCCGGCCAGCGCGCTGAGACGCCACTCAGCCGCACGGTCACGGGGCCCGGCGGCACGGATGCCCCCGAGACGGCGATCGAGTCGACCGGCACCCCCTCGGGCACCGCGTCGGGAACGACGGATGCGATGCGCTCGGCACTCGCGGACACCTGCCGCCAAGCACCCCAGGCGAGCGGGATCATGCCGAACACCTCGAACGCCGCCATCGGCACGAGCGCGACGACGGCGAGCGCCGGGCCCTCGAATCCGCCCTGTCCGAGCGACGGGATGCCGAGGAGCAGCACCACGACCGTCACGGCTCCGGCGATCAGGGAGACCAGCGCCGTCGTGGCGCCGGCGCCCGCGGAACGGCGCACGAGCGCGCGGGTGAGCCGCGCATCCGACTCGGCGAGGGCCGCCCGGGCCGCGGGGGCCGCTCCGTAGGCGACGAGCGTGTCGAGCGAGCCGAGGTAGTCGGCGAGGTCGGCCTGATAGCCGCCTCGCAACCCGGCGAGCGCGCGCTCGGCGCGGCCGGAGACCCAGGCGTTCACGGCGGTTCCGAGCAGCGCGGCGAGCGCCAGGCCGATGAGCAGCACGAGGCCCGCGGCGGGGAGGAGGAGCCACACCACGATCACGATCGCGAGCGCCGTCAGCCCGGACACGACGAGGGGCTGCACCACGCGGAGCGGGAAGTTCTGCTGCTCGTCGACGTCGGCGACGAGGCGGGTGAGGAGGTCGCCTCGGCGGCTGCGGCCGAGCCCGTCGGGGCTCACCGGCACGAGGCGCTCGTACACGCCGACGCGCAGTTCGGGCATCGTCGCGAAGGCGGCGTCGTGGCTGGCCAGTCGTTCGACGTACCGGAACGCGGCGCGGCCGAGCGCGAACGCCCGCACCGCCACCATGGCCGCGGAGAGGTAGAGGATGGGCGGTTGCTCCGCCGCCCTCGTGATGAGGTAGGCGGAGGTGGCGAGGAGGCCGACGGCGCAGAGGGCGCTGATGAGGCCCAGCACGACACCCGGCACGAAGCGGCGCAGACGCGGCTGGGCGAGACGGATGACCTCGGCCCGGTTCACGAGCGCACCACCGGACCCGGAGGCAGGTCACCGACGGCCGACTCGGCCGGACGCTGCGGCCGGTCAGCGGGGGCCGACTCCGCCGGACGCTGGAGCCGGTCACCCACGGCCGCCTCCGCCGGACGCTGGAGCCGGTCAGCGAGGGCCGCCTCCGCCGACACCGAGCGAGCCGATGCGGAGCGCGATGCCGCCGTCGTTCCCCCCGAACGGTCCGTCGGGGCGACCGGCGCCGACACCGCGGCCGTCGAGGTCGAGTGAGCTGCCGGGTGCTGTCCCGACGCATCCCGGCGCCCTTGGAGGTCGGCGCCGAGCACGAGCTCGTGGTCCGCCGCCGCGATGACCGCCGGGCGATGACTCACCACGACGACCGCGCGGCCCTCGTCGGCGAGCGACCGCAGCGCGCGGATGACCGAAGCCTCGGTCGTCTCGTCGAGCGCTGACGTGGGTTCGTCGAATGCCACCACCCCGCAGTCGAAGCGGCGTGCGCGGTAGACGGCACGGGCGGCCGCGACGCGTTGCGCCTGACCACCGGAGAGCCCGCCACCTCGCGGGTCGACGACCGTCGCCAGCGCGATCGACTCCCCTCCCACGACCTCGAGCGCTTCCCGCACGAGCTGCTCGTCAGGCGCGGAGTCACCGAGCGCGACGTTCTCGGCGACGGTGCCTGGCAGCAACACAGCACCCTGACCGGCCCACGACAGCCACGGGCGCGGCACCGGGTCGGAGTTCACCACCCGACCGTCGAGGAGGATCTCCCCCGACGCCGGCACGAAGCCCAACAGCGCCGCCACGAGCGACGACTTACCGCTCCCGGACGGCCCGGTCACGGCGGTCACAGCCCCCGCGGGGAACCGCGCATCCAGCTCCGCGAACGCGACGCTCTCCCCATACCGCACCCCCAGCCCTCGCACCTCGAGCCCGCGCTCACCGCGCCCTCCGACCGAGGCGGTTGAGGGGTGTGAGGGGGCGGGAGCGGGAGCGCTACCCGCACCGGAGCCGCGCCCACCCACCGATCCGGTGAAGAGAGGGGACGCGGAGGTCGAGCGGGGGATGCCATCCCTCCTTGCGTCCTGCCGGCTCGCGGACCCGACGGAGGGAGGGGACGAGGGAGCCGGGATGGCAGGAGGAGCAGCGGCGGCCGCACCCTCGTCGAGGATGGCGAAGACGTCGTCGGCGGCCGCCACCCCGTCGGCCGCGGCGTGGAACTGCGCCCCCACGTTGCGCACCGGCAGGAAGGCCTCGGGCGCCAGCAGCAGCACGAACAGCCCTACCGACAGCCCGAGCGATCCGTCGATCAGGCGCACCCCGATCGACACCGCCACGAGCGCCACCGACAGGCTCGCCGCGAGCTCCAGGGCGAACCCCGACAGGAAGGACACCCGCAGCACCTTCATCGTCTGCGAGCGGTAGTCGTCGGTGACCGACCGGATGCGCGCCGCCTGTCGGTGCTGCCGGCCGAAGATCTTCAGCGTCGCCAGCCCGCCCACCACGTCGAGGAACGCGGTGGAGAGCCGCCCGAGCTTCTCCCACTGCTTCGTCTGCACCGACTGGGTGGCCCACCCGATCAGGATCATGAACACCGGGATGAGCGGCAGCGTCACCGCCACCGTGAGCCCGGAGATCCAGTCCTGCGACCAGATCACGAGCACGAGCAGGGGTGTCGCGAGCGCGGTGAGCACCAGCTGCGGGAGGTACTTCGCGAAGTACGTGTCCAGTGCATCCAGCCCGGGGCCCACGGTCACCCCGACCGACGTCGAGTTGCGCGCTCCGAGCCAGGCGGGACCGAGCCGCGTCACTGCATCCAGCACGCGCCCGCGCAGCTCGCTCTTCACCACCGCCGCGCCCCTCGCGGAGTTCACCTCCGAACCCCAGGACAGCGCGAAGCGCAGCACGACCGCGACGGCCAGTCCCACGAGCAGGGGCACGAGGGAACCGAGCGACGCACCGGCGATCGCCTGCACGATCAGCTGCGTCACGAGCAGCGAGAACGCGACGACGACCGCCGTCTGCAGCAGTGCGAGCACCCCGCCCACGGCGAAGAACGCACGTGCCGCAGAGGCGTACTTCAAGAGTCGCGGGTCGACGGGGCGCACGACTCTAGTGTGCCTCCTGTCCGCCACCGACCGATGCCTCGGCCGGGATCTGCGCGCGGGTGACGCGCTTGCGGAAGATCCAGTACGTGAACCCCTGGTAGGCGAGGATCAGCGGCAGGAAGATCAGCGCCACCCAGCTCATGATGGTGAGTGTGTACTCGGACGAGGACGCGTTCGTGATGGTGAGGCTGTTCGCCGGGTCGTTGGACGCCGGCATCACGTCGGGGAACAGGGCGAAGAACAGGCTGAGCACCGCGACCCCGATGGTCGCCGCCATCAGCCCGAACGCGACCCCCTCGCGCCCCCGCGCGTTCGCGAGCACGGCGCCGATGAGGGTCACCGCCGCCACCACCGAGAGCAGAACGGATGCGAGCGTGCCGTACGCGATCGACGTCCAGAGCAGGAACGCGGCCGCCACCACGATCGTGACCACACCGGCCCGGGTCGCGAGCCGGCGGGCACGCTCCCGGATGTCGCCCTCGGTCTTCAACGACACGAACACCACCCCGTGGGTGAAGAACAGCAGCAGCGTCGTCAGGCCGCCGAGGAGGGCGTAGGGGTTCAGGAGGTCGAAGAAGGTGCCGATGTAGTCGTGGTTCGCGTCCAACGGCACCCCGGCGACGATGTTCGAGAACGCGACCCCCCAGAGGAAGGCGGGGACGGCGGAGCCGATCACGATCATCCGGTCGAAGCGCCGCTTCCACGCCTGCTCGGGTCGTTGGTGCCGGTACTCGAACGACACGCCGCGGAGGATGAGGGCGAGGAGGATGAGGAGCAGGGGGAGGTAGAAGCCACTGAACAGGGTGGCGTACCACTCGGGGAACGCGGCGAACAGTGCGGCGCCGGCGACGATGACCCAGGTCTCGTTGAGGTCCCAGACCGGGCCGATGGTGTTGATCAGCACGCGCCGATCGGTGTCGTCTCGGCCGAGGAAGGGCAGCGACATCCCGACGCCGAAGTCGAAACCGTCGAGCACGAAGTAGCCCACGAACAGGAAGCCCACGATGCAGAACCACAGGACTGTCAGATCCATCATGTCTCCTAGTAGACCGTCGCCTCGTGCCGGACGTCGCCCGACTCGGGATCGGGTTCCGGGGCGTCATCCGGACCCTTCTGGATGGCCTTCTTGATCAGTTTGAACTCGACCACGGCGAGGGTGCCGTAGATCGCGGTGAACGCGATCAGCGAGATCAGCACGTCGAGGCCGGTGATGCCGGGCGACACCGCATCGGAGGTCTTCAGCAGGCTGAACACGATCCACGGCTGCCGGCCCATCTCGGTGAAGATCCAGCCGACGATCATGGCGCCGAGCGAGAGGGGGAACGCCCAGATGGCCACCCGCCAGAGCCAGCGCCAGCGCGGCGACCGGCCCTTGCGCGTCAGCCACAGGCCCACAAGGGCGATGAGGACGTGCAGCATGCCGAGGCCGATCATCCAGCGGAAGGCCCAGTAGGTCACCCAGATGGTAGGCGTGTAGTCGCCGGGGCCGTACAGCTGCACGTACTGCGCCTGCAGGTCGTTGATGCCCTCCACCGTGCCGTCGAAGGTGTGCGTCGACAGGAACGAGAGGAGGTAGGGCACCCGGATCGAGAACAGCTCGTGCACGCCATCAGGAGTGCCGAGGGTGAAGATCGAGAAGGAGGCGTCGGCGCCCGTCGACGTTCGGTAGAGCGCCTCGGCGGCCGCCATCTTCATCGGCTGTGTCTCGACCATCGCCAGACCCAGCTGGTCACCGCTCAACACCGTCAACGCGCCCGCGATCACCATCATCCAGAGCCCGAACTTCAGCGCAGGCCGCATGGTCTCGAGGTGCTGGTTGCGGTAGAGGTGCCAGGCGGCGGCCGCGATGATGAGCCCTGCCGTCACCATGAAGCAGGCGAAGATCGTGTGCGGGAACGCCGCCACCGCCACCTTGTTCGTCAGCAGCGCCCCGATGTCGGTGAGTTCGGCGCGGCCCTTGGCCTCGTTGATGTCGTATCCGACCGGGTTCTGCATGAAGGCGTTCGCCGCGATGATGAAGTAGGCCGAGAGGATGCTGCCCAGCGCCGTCACCCAGATGGTGACGAGGTGCAGCTTCTTGGGCAGTTTGTCCCACCCGAAGATCCACAGGCCGATGAAGGTCGCTTCGAGGAAGAACGCGAGCAGACCCTCGAGCGCGAGCGGGGCGCCGAAGACGTCGCCCACGAAGCGGGAGTAGTCGCTCCAGTTCATGCCGAACTGGAACTCCTGCACGATGCCCGTCACGACACCCATGGCGAAGTTGATCAAGAAGATCTTGCCGAAGAAGCGGGTGAGTTGCAGGTAGTGCGCCTTGCCGGTGCGCACCCAGGCCGTCTGGAAGATGGCGGTCGTGGTGGCCAGTCCGATCGTGAGGGGCACGAACAGGAAGTGGTAGATCGTCGTCAACCCGAATTGCCAGCGGGAGAGCAAGAGCGGGTCGAGTAATTCGTTCACGAGGAACTCCTTGCGTCAGTACCGATTCTAGCTCGCTTGTATACAAGCCTCCAAACCCATCGGGGAATCCTCCGGAAGACCCGCTAGGGTTACTGGCATGCCCTGTGGAATACAGCGATGAACGAGGTGCTGTCCTGGCTGCTGGATACCGTGCAGTCGGTAGATCCCCTGGTCCGGACGCTATTGGCCGGGGTGGCCATCCTGCTCGAGACGAGCATCCTGATCGGCCTCGTGGTGCCCGGCGACACGGTTGTACTGGTGGCCTCGACCGCCGTCGACGGGCCACTTGAATACATCTCTCTCGTGGCCGTGGTGATCGTCGGGGCGCTCTGCGGGGAGAGCATCGGATTCGCGATCGGCCGCTGGTTCGGGCCCAAGCTGCGCGCCAGCCGGCTGGGGCGGAGGATCGGCGAGAAGAACTGGGTGCGCGCCGAGACCTATCTCGCCAAGCGCGGAGGCATCGCCGTGTTCCTCTCCCGATTCATCCCGGTGCTCCACTCGCTCATCCCGCTCACCGTCGGGATGAGCCCGATGCGCTACCGCCGCTTCATGACCTGGACGGTGCCCGCCTGCGTCATCTGGGCCTTCGCCTACGTGTCGGTCGGCGCCTTCGCGGCCGGCTCCTACCGCGAGCTCTCCCGCGACCTCCACTGGGCCGGCTACCTCTTCGTGGGTGTGATCGCCCTGTTCGTCGTGGCCGTCTTCGTGGCCAAGAAGCTCATCAACCGGTCCGAGTCCCGTCACATGCAGGAAGCCCCGCCCTCCCCCGACGAATCGGGAGATGACGGGGCTTCCTGAGGGGCTGCGTCGCCGGATGATGTGGGATATCGTCGGCGGCATGTGCCGGAACATCCGCTGCCTTCACAATTTCGAACCGCCGACGACCGACGACGAGGTGCGGGAAGCCGCGCTCCAATTCGTCCGTAAAGTCAGCGGATCGACGCATCCTTCCCGCGCGAACACGCCCGCCTTCGAGCAGGCCATCGACGAGATCGCTGCCGCCACCCGCCGCATGCTCGACCAGCTCGTGACGGCCGCCCCACCCAAGACCCGGGAGGCCGAGGCCATCAAGGGCCGAGCCCGCCACGAGGCCCGCATGCAACGAGAGGTCCGCCTCCGCACCGCCGCCCCCTGACCCACACCTGGACAACCCGCCGAGACCGCAGGCCGCGGGCCGCGGACCGCGCTCGACGACCCAGAGTGAGCGCGAGTCCCCACCGTCAATGAAACGCAACAGGCCGTACCCGACGACCCAGGGTGAGGGCGTGGCCGAGGGGTGCGACCGCAGGCCGCGCCCCTCGACCGCGCCCTCACATGTCGCGGAGCGCCGGGCAAGGACCGGCGCGACCTGGGCGGCCCGAGCGAAGCCCGGGCCGCCCAGCAGCTAGCTCAGAACAGCTTCACCTTCGCCAGCCAGTTCTTCGCGATCGTGTCGGCCGACTCCTGGTCGTTGACGCTCTGCGAGTTGAGCTCGACGAGGTCCGCGGCGGTCAGGGCCGCGCTGACCTTGTTGATGACCTCGGTGACCTCGGGGGTCGCGGCATCCGTGTTGATCAGCGGCACGACGTTCGAGGCGAGGAAGAGGCCCTTCGGGTCTTCCAGCGTCACGAGGTCGTTGGTCTTGATGTTCGGGTCGGCGCTGTAGATGTTCACCATCTGCACCGTGTTGTCCTTCAGCGCCTGGATGGTGAGCGGTCCGCCCGAGTCCTCGATCGGCGTGAAGCCGACGGTGACGCCGTAGGTGCTCTTCAGTCCATCGGGGCCGTAGGGGCGGGTCTGCAGCTCGGAGTTGCCGCCGAGGGTGATGGGCGAGGTGACCTTCGCGAGGTCTTCCAGGCTCGTCACGTCGTTGGCCTCGGAGAACTCCTTGGTGACGTTGTAGGAGTCCTGGTCGGTGGCGGGCGACTGGTCGAGCACCTCGAGGCCCTCGGGCAGCGCGTCGGCGAGCGCGGCGTAGACGTCGTCGCTGGTCTTGGCGGTGGTCTCGGGGTCGTAGAACTGCAGCAGGTTGCCGGTGTACTCCGGGAACAGCTGCACTTCGCCGCTCTCGAGCGCCGGCAGGTAGGCGTCGCGCTGACCGATGTTGAACTGGCGCGTCACCTCGATGTCGTTGGCTTCGAGCGCCTGGGCGTAGATCTCGGCGATGATCTCGTTGGAGTAGTAGGCCTGCGAGCCGATCACGATCGGTCCGGAGGCTCCGTCGCTCGAGCCCGATGTCGACGTGGTGTCGAGCGGATCGCTTGACGCACACCCTGCCAGCGCCACCACCGCACTGACCGCGACTAGCCCTGCGACGAGCCGGCCTTTCTTGATTGCTGTGAACATGTGATCATTTCCCTTCTTGGGCGGGGACTCCCGCCGCCGCCAGCGGACGGGATGACCGCTGACGGACTTCTTTGATCTCCTTGGCGACGACGCCACGGGGAACCACGAGTTTCTGGATGAGCGCGAACACCCCTTCGAGGATGAGCGCGAGCAGGGTGACGAGGATGGAAGCGCCGAGCGTCTCGGAATAATTCCTCGTCGACACCCCTTCGAAGATGAACGCGCCGAGCGCTCCCCCGCTGACGTAGGCGGCCAGCGTCGCTGTGGCCACCACCTGCAGCACGCCCGAGCGGATGCCGCCGATCAAGAGCGGCAGGCCGAGCGGCACCTCCACCTGGCGCACCACCTGCCCTTCGGTCATGCCGACGGCGCGGGCGGCGTCGATCGTCTTGCGGTCCACCGCTTCGAAGCCGGCGTAGGCACCCGCGAGGATCGGCGGGATGGCCAGGATGACGAAGGTGATGAGCGGCGCCCGGAACCCGATGCCGAGCCCGAGCGCCAGCAGGATGAGCACACCGAGGCTCGGGAGAGCGCGGAACCCGCCCGAGAGCGACACGGCGACGTCGCGGCCCCGTCCGGTGTGACCCACGAGGTAGCCGAGCGGGATGGCGATGAGCGCCGCGATCGCGACCGCGCCGAAGGTGTACGCGAGTTGCTCACCCAGCCGAGCGAACCATCCTTGCGGCCCGGTCTGGTTGGCCGGGTCGAGGATCCAGGCGATGCCCTCGAGGAACAGGTTCACGACACGCCTCCCGAGAGCAGCGCCGCCTGTCGGCGAGCGGCCCGGGAGCGACCGCTGCGCTCACGCCGGCTCCACGGCAGCACGAGGCGGCCGAGCAGCACGAGGATGAGGTCGAACACGATCGCGATCACCAGCACGGCCACGATGCCGGTGATGACCTCGCCCGGGATGTTGCGTTGGAAGCCGTTGATGAACAGGTAGCCGAGGCTCGTGACGCCGACCACCGAGCCGATCGTGGCGAGGCTCACCGTGCTCGCCGACACCACCCGCAGACCCGACAGCAGCACCGGCCCCGACAGCGGGAGTTCGACCCGCCAGAACCGCTGCCAGCCCGAGTAGCCCATCGCCGAGGCGGCGAGAAGGGTGTCCTTGTCGACCGAGGCGAGCCCGTCGGCCGCCGTGCGCACCATGAGGGCGACTGCGTAGATGGTGAGGGCGACGGTGACGTTCACGGAGGAGAGCAAGGGTGTGCCGAGGATGATCGGCATGAAGATGAACAGCGGCAGCGAGGGGATCGTGTAGAGCAGCCCGAGCACCACCAGGATCGTGCCGCGGGTCAGCTGGTAACGGTTCGCGATCCAGCCGAGCGGGATGGCGATGATGAATCCGAGCACGATCGGCGGCACACTCAGCGCGATGTGCGCGAGCGTGAGCTGCCAGACCAGGTCGAAATTCGACTCGAGCCACTTCACGACTGGAGCACTCCGGTCGGTGTGCCGTTCTCGTCGACCACCACGTCCCGCCCGTCGACACGCTCGATGCGCAGCACACGCTTGCCCTTGTCGGCGCCGACGAAGCTCGCCACGAAGTCGTCGGCGGGGTTCGCCAGGATCTCGGCCGGCGTGCCGACCTGGGCGATGTGGCCGCCCTTCTGCAGGATGACCACCTGGTGCCCGAGCAGGAAGGCCTCGTCGATGTCGTGCGTCACGAACACCACCGTCTTGCCGAGCCCTTCCTGGAGCCGGATCGTCTCCTGCTGCAGCTCGGCCCGCACGATCGGGTCGACCGCCCCGAACGGCTCGTCCATCAGCAGGATGTTGGGATTGGCGGCGAGCCCGCGGGCCACACCCACCCGCTGCTGCTGACCGCCGGAGAGCTGGCGGGGGTACTTGTCGGCGAGCGACCGGTCGAGCCCCACCGTGTCGAGCAGGTCGAGCGCGTGCGCCCGCGCCTCCTTCTTCGGAACGCCGTTCAGCACCGGAACGGTGGCCACGTTGTCGATGACCTTGCGATGCGGAAGCAGTCCGGAGTTCTGCATCACGTACCCGATGCGGCGGCGCAGTTTCACGGGCGCGAGGCCGCTGGTGTCTTCGCCGTCGATGAGGATGCTCCCGGAGGTCGGGTCGATCATCCGGTTGATCATGCGCAGAAGCGTCGTCTTGCCGCAGCCGGAGGAGCCGACCAGCACCGTGGTCTTCCGGGGCGGGATGACGAGGTCGAACTCCTTGACCGCGACCGTTCCATCGGGGAACTGCTTCGTCACCGAACGGAACTCGATCATGCGGGGCCCAATCGTCTCCGGATCGCGGGCTGCGGTCCACCCAACAACCCAAACATCTCTCACCGGAAACGCAAAGCCCCCGTGTCAGAGAAAGTCATATTGGAATGTCGGTATTCAGTGTTGCTATCTACCAGTAGTCGGCGTTACTATCTACTGGTAGTCAGCGACACAGAGTAGCTGATGACGACAACCAGAAGAGAGGAGGGTTCCATGGCCAAACAGATGACCGAGATGCTCAAGGGCACTCTCGAAGGCATCGTTCTCGCGATCCTCGCCCGGGAGCCGGCCTACGGCTACGAGATCACCGCGCGACTGCGCGAGCAAGGCTTCGCCGACATCGTCGAAGGCACGGTCTATGCGCTGCTGGTGCGGATCGAGCAACGCGGCTATGTCGACGTGGCGAAGGTCCCGTCGGAGAAGGGACCGCCCCGCAAGGTCTATTCGCTCAACGCCGCCGGCGGCGAGTACCTCGACGAGTTCTGGAGGAGCTGGGAGTTCCTCGCGGAACGGATCGGCAACCTGCACCACACCACCGAAGAATCGCACGACGAAGGGGAGAAGTAATCATGGCTGCCAAGTGGATCGAGACCCTCACCGGCTCGCTCGAGCAGAAGAAGCAGTACAAAAAGGACAAGAAGCGCATCGACACCCTGCCCGAGCCGTACCGGACGTCGGCCAAGGCGATGCACCGCTACTTGATGTACTCCGGGGGCATCACCGACGGCGACACGCTCATCGTCATGTTCACCGACCTGGCCGACCTCTGGGAGCGCGCCGCCATCGACGAGACCCCCGTGCGGGACATCGTCGGCGACGACCCGGTGGAGTTCACCGAGGCGTTCGCCCAGGCCTACGCCGGCAAACAGTGGATCGACAAGGAGCGCGCCCGCCTGAACCAGGCCATCGAGGATGCGGAAGGGAAGGAGGAGAAATGACCACCGGACCCGCCATCCAGGTGCGCGGCGTCACGAAGTCGTTCAAAGACCTGCACGTGCTGCGGGGCGTCGACTTCGACGTGGCCGCCGGCAGCATCTTCGCGCTGCTCGGCTCGAACGGCGCCGGAAAGACCACCCTGGTGCGCATCCTGTCGACCCTGCTGAAGGCCGACACCGGTTCCGCCACCGTGCACGGATACGACGTGGCGACGAAACCGGGCGAGGTGCGCGAGTCGATCAGCCTGACCGGGCAGTTCGCCGCGGTCGACGAAGTGCTGAGCGGCCGGGAGAACCTGGTCCTCGTGGCGAAGCTCCGTCACCTGAAGAACCCCGGCGCGATCGCCGACGACCTGCTCGCCCGCTTCTCGCTCACCGAGGCCGGCAAACGCAAGGCGGCCACCTACTCGGGCGGCATGCGCCGCCGGCTCGACATCGCGATGAGCCTGATCGGCAACCCGCCGATCATCTTCCTCGACGAGCCGACCACCGGGCTCGACCCGCAGGCCCGCAACGAGGTCTGGCAGACCGTCAAGCAGCTCGCCGGTCAGGGCACCACGGTGCTGCTCACCACGCAGTACCTCGACGAGGCCGAACAGCTCGCCGACCGCATCGCCATCCTGCACGAGGGCACCATCATCCAGAACGGCACCCTCTCCGAACTCAAGCAACTCCTCCCGCCCGCCCAGGTCGAGTACGTCGAGAAGCAACCGTCGCTCGAAGACGTCTTCCTCGCGCTCGTCGGCGGCGGAACCTCAGGAAAGGACCTCTGATGACCACCTACGCGCTCAGCGACACCGGAACGCTCACCAGCCGTTCGCTCCGGCACATCCTGCGCAGCCCCGACACCATCATCACCACGGCCGTCACCCCGATCGCCCTGATGCTGCTGTTCGTCTTCGTGCTGGGCGGCGCGATCCAGACCGGCTCCGACGAGTCGTACGTGAACTACATGCTCCCGGGCATCCTCCTCATCACGATCGCCTCGGGCGTGGCGTACACCTCCTACCGGCTGTTCCTCGACCTGCAGGGCGGCATCTTCGAACGCTTCCAGTCCATGCCGATCGCCCGGTCGAGCGTGCTCTGGGCGCACGTACTCACTTCCCTGGCCGCGAATCTCGTGTCGGTGGCGATCGTCACCGGGGTGGCGTTCATCCTGGGGTTCCGCACCGGAGCCTCCTTCGGCGCCTGGCTCGCCGTGGCCGGCATCCTCATCCTGTTCACCCTCGCACTGACCTGGATCGCCGTGATCGCGGGGCTCTCCGCGAAATCGGTCGACGGCGCCAGCGCGTTCAGCTATCCGCTGATCTTCCTGCCCTTCATCAGCTCGGCCTTCGTGCCCACCGACTCGATGCCGGCACCGGTCGCCTGGTTCGCCGAGAACCAGCCGGTGACCTCCGTCGTGAACACCATCCGGGCCCTCTTCGCCGAGCAGCCGGTGGGCGGGGACATCTGGATCGCCCTGGCCTGGCTCGTGGGCATCCTCGTGGTGGCCTACGGCTTCGCCATCGTGATCTACCGCCGCAAGATCAGCTGACGCCGCGGCCTCGCGTGTGTCGCCCTGTTACGGGCGACCGTGACGGGGCCGCGTCGTCGTGCCTACACTCGACCGACACGCCAGCAGCAGCTCACGGAATCCGGAAGGGGAATCATGTCGATCCAGCAGCCTCGTCACGACGCGCACATCGATCACCTCGGAGCTGTCGCGTGCGAGATGGCGACCTTCGACGAAGGCCACGAGCTGCACCCGATCATCCGCCGGGCAGCCTCGGCCACCCCGTCGCAGTGGGTGGATGCCCTGATCGTCTCGGCCTCCTCCGACGGGTGGATCGAATTCGTGACGCTGCACGACGCGACCGTCGGACAACGCTGGCACCACACCGACCTGAGCGACGTCCTCGTCGCCGGGTCGCCGGTCGCGGTGCACGGCCTCTACGGGGTGCTCGCCGTCGGCGACGAGTTCCTGAGCGTGCGCGCGGCCTGAACGCAAGAACGCCCCCGCGCGAGCAGGGGCGTCCGATCAGGCGGGCGATGTCACATGCTCGTCATCATGGTCTTCATGGACGCCATCATCGCCTCACAGGCCTCTGCGCAGTTCACGCACACCTGAGCGCACATCTTCGCGGTGGCGTTCGACTCCCCCATCGCCATGCACTCCTCCGCGCAGGCACGGCACATCGCGGCGGTGGCCGTGAGCATCGACATCATCGCGCTCATGCCCATCTCACTCGTCGCCATCGGGCGGAGCATCATCCGCATCATCGTGTTGCACATCTCAGCGCAACTCATGCACAGGCTGGAGGCCATGCCCTCCGCGGCCATCGAACCGGCGCACATCGTGCACGCCTGCTCGGCGGCGGAGCACGCCTCGATACAGCGCTGCATCATCATCATGTCCATGTCGGCCATGGGGCCCTCCATCTTCTCGGAGAGCATCGTCATCATCGTGGTCGTCTCGTTCATCGGTTGTCCCACCTCTCGTCGGCGTAAGAGGCGGTCTGCCTCGTCCTGGCCTGCCGTAACAATTCGTAATAATACGCCGCGACCACCCCTTCAAAGGGGAACCGGCAGAATTCCGGCCCCAGTGAGAACATCCGGTGATTTCGTTACATCCGTGAAACACATCGGAAACTGATCGGGTGCTCTGCGATCGCTAGCGTGAGCCTTCCTGAGCCACATCCCGCAACGCCTCTCAGGTCGCTGTGCGGCGCCCGCCCTCTCCTTCGGCCGGCCGCCCCGCTCCGGATCAGCGACCCGACCACCGGGGCTCCTCCGGCGCGCCCGAACGCGCGCCGTGCGGGACGTGAAACCGATGAGAAAGAAGGACCGCGTGCCCCTGCACGACCACACCCCGCCCCGGCGGCGACTGCGAACCGCGGTGCTGACCGGCGCCGTCGCCGTCGGCCTGTCCCTGCTCGGCGCGAGCCCTGCGCTCGCCGCCCCGACCACCGCCTCGGTGGCCTTGACCGCGACCCCGTCGGTCACGGTGGGCGAGACCGTCGACGTCGATCTCGGCCTCGTCGGCGCCGCCGACGTCTACGCCTACCAGATCACCGTCAGCTACGACCCCGCCCTGTTCGACTACGTCGCCGGCAGCGCCACCGCCCCGGACGGCGGCTACGACACCGTCAAGGAGACCGAGGGCAGCGTCACCCTCGTGCATTCCCGCCTCGGCACGTCCCCCAGCCTCGCGGGAGACGTCGCGGCCTCGCTGCAACTGACCGCCCTCGCGAGCGGAACCGGATCGGCCTCCCTCGACGCCGCCTCCGTCACCCTGGTCGACCCGGCCGGCGAGACCACGACGCTGACGGATGCCGCCACCGCCGCCGTGGCCATCGCACCGCTCCCCACCGAGACGCCTGCCCCCACCCCGTCGCCGACGGCGACGACCACGCCGGGCGGTGACACCGACCCGGGTTCCACGACCACCGCCGGATCGGGCAGCGGATCGCTCGCCGCCACCGGTTTCGGCATCGGCGCTCTCCTCGTCGTCGCCGCCGCAGCGGTCGCCGCCGGCGTGCTCGTGCTCCTCCGTCGCCGGACGGCGGGTTCGCGATGAGCATCCGATCCGCCAGCGTGCACCAGCCCGACCAGCGCCCCACCAGCCCGCAGAGGACGACCGTGATTCGACGCACCCGCACCCGCACGACCGCCGCAGCTGCGCTGGGCATCCTGGCGACCGTCGCCGCCGGCGCCCTCGCCGCGGCACCCGCCAACGCCGACCCGGCGCCGGCTCCCGCTACCGCCGCGTTCCTGGCGCCGTACTACACGGCGCTCGACCTCACCGGCGACCAGCAGGTCACGCAAGCCGACCTCGGCGTGGTCGGCGACCACCTCGGCGCCACGACCGCGTCTCCCGATTGGGCGAGTGTGGCGACCGCCGACGTGGACGCCGACGGCATCCTGACGGTGGCCGACCTCGCCGCCGTGTCGGAGCGGATGATCTACGACGACGGCCCGTTCGACCTCATCGAAGCCTCGGCCATCGACATGCAGGCCGCGATGAACGCCGGCGTCACCACCTCGGTGGCCATCACGCAGGACTACCTCGACCGCATCGCGGCCTACGACCGCACGGTCGTGGCCCCGGGCGACGGCGCACGCGCCCTCAACTCGATCATCACCACGAGCGACGTCGCGCTGCAGGCGGCGGCCGACGCCGACGCCGAGCGCGCCGCGGACGGCATGACGAGCCCGCTGCTCGGCGTGCCGATCGCGGTGAAGGACAACTACGACACCGCCGACATGCCGACCACCGGCGGATGCGGATGCTGGGACGACAACCAGACCGCGACCGACGCGGCCATGATCACGGGTCTCCGCAACGAAGGCGCCGTCATCCTGGCCAAGGCCAGCCTCGACGAGTTCGCCTTCGGCTTCGTCTCCGAGTTCTCCGCCTTCCAGCCGGCCGGCACGAGCACGCTCGTGGCGAGCCCGTACAACACCACGCAGACCGCCGGCGGTTCGAGCGGTGGAACGGGTGCCGCGATCTCCGCGAACCTCGCGGGCATCGGCTTCGGCACCGACACCGGCGGCTCGATCCGGGTTCCGTCCTCCTACAACCAGCTCGTCGGCATCCGCCCCACGGTCGGTCTCACCAGCCGCGACGGCATCATCCCGCTCGCGCTGAGCCAGGACACCGGTGGCCCCCTCGCCCGCAGCGTGACGGATGCCGCGGTGGCGCTCGACGCGGTCGTGGGCGTCGATCCGTCCGACCCGATCACCTCCGAGCAGGAAGGGAAGGTGCCCGACTCGTACACCTCGTTCCTCGACCCGACCGCCCTCCAGGGTGCGCGGATCGGCTACGTCGCGTCGATGATCGGGTCGAACCCCACCACCGTGCGACTGTGGAACGACGCGAAGGCCACCCTCGAGGCGCAGGGCGCCACCGTGGTGGAGATCACGCCGCCGGCCGATTTCTCGAAGGTGCTCGGTGAGTCCAGCGGAAGCACCAACGAGTTCAAGCACGACCTGAACGGCTACATCGCGGCGCACCTCGACCCCGATGTCACCGCCCGGTCGCTCCAGGGCATCCTCGATTCCGGCAAGTACGTGCCGTCGCGGCAGGGCACCTACAGCTCGCGGGACAAGATCACCGAGGAGACCTACCAGGCCTGGGCCGGACCGACGGGAAGCCACACCACGGCCATCGCCACCGGCAACGCGCTCGTCACCTCGATGATGGACGAGCAGGATCTGGACGCGCTGGTCTACCCCTCGGCGAACCCCTACGGCACGCAGAGCACCAACCTGCGGCTCAGCCCGAACACCGGGATGCCGGCGGTGACCGTGCCGATGGGCCAGTCGATCGACGCCGACGGCACCGTGGCGGGAGCGGGCGTGAACCTGGAGTTCCTGGGTCACGACTACGCCGAGGGCACGCTGATCGGCCTGACCTACTCCTTCGAGCAGGCCACGCACGCGCGCACCACGCCCGAGGCGTACGGTCCGCTCGGCTAGGCCGAAGCGCCATCCGGCACCTCGGGGTGCTCGTGTCGTCGCGAGAGCGCGGCACGGGCACCCCGACGTGCCTGCGGCGGCCCTCGCGGTGGACTCCGGCCGCGACGGTGTCGGAGCGCCCGCGTAGCATGGACGGCGGTGCTATCCGGCAGACGACGTGAGACAGGAACGGCCCGCCGCGCTCGCGGCGGATCGCTCGGCCCGCCGCGGGTCGCCGCTCTGGCGATGGCGGTGGCGAGCGTGCTGCTGGTGTCCGCCTGCGTCACCGGGGGCGACGGGGATGCGTCGCCCGGCACCGTTCGCACCTCGGTTCCCCCGGCCGCAGCCACCGTGCTCGGCGATGCGGATGCCGCGACCCTCGCCCTCTCCGCGAGCGCCGCCGTGTTCGAGGAGGCGCCGCTGGTCGTGATCGCCCCGGCCGGCGATCCGGAGGCGCAACTCCTCGCGGCCGCGGCGAGCGTGCCCCTCGGCGTGCCGCTGCTCCTGGCTTCCCCTGCCGACTCCTCGCCGACGGCGGACACCTCGTCGACCCCGGCCCCGACCTCCGCCGCAGGGAAGATCGACGGCGAACTCGAGCGCCTCGGCACCGCGCGTGTGCTCCTCGTGGGCGACACCGGCTTCGTGTCGCACGGCGACGTCGAGGTCACGGCGGTCGCCGTGGAGGCCACGGCCGACGCCGTCGGATCGGCGACGGGCCTGATGCTCGACGACTCCGTCACCGGCGCCGGCGGGTCCGGCGCCGATGACTCGGACACCGACTCCGACAGCCCGGTCGCCGTGGTCGCTGCGCTGCCGACCCGGGCCGTGCCCTATCCGGACGCCGGCGCCGGGCCGGCTCCGATGGGTCCGCCGCCGGCGCGCGCGGCCGCCCTGGGCAGCGCCCTCGCCCTGGTCGACGACGACCCGCGCTCGCTCGCGGCCGCCGCCACGATCCGGGCCGCTCGCGCCGGCATCCAGGTGGTCTCCGACCCCCCGCCCGATCTCCTCGACGATCCGGTGATGATCGACCGGCTGCACGACGCGGACCCGGATGCCGCGACCGTGCTGCTCGTCGGCCCGGGGTTCGCCGCGCAGCCCGCCCCCGACTGGTCGGTGCGGGTCGCCCGCACCGACGCGCAACTCCCGGGCGGCGGACTGCGCCTGTTCGGCAGCCACCGCTTCGTGGCGCTCTACGGCACGCCCGGCGCGGCGGTGCTCGGCGTGCTCGGGGAGCAGGACGTCGCGGGCACCATCGCACGCGCCCAGCAGGTGGCCGCCCAATACGACCCCCTCTCCGACATTCCGGTGATCCCCACGCTCGAGATCATCGCCACCGTCGCGGCCGGCGACGCGGGAGCCGACGGTGACTACTCGAACGAGCGCGACGTCGCCACCCTCGAGCCCTACGTCGCCGCCGCGGAGGCCGCCGGGATGTCGGTGGTGCTCGATCTTCAGCCCGGCCGCACCGACTTCCTCACCCAGGCGAAGCTCTACCGCTCACTGCTGGAGCATCCGAACGTCGGATTGGCCCTCGACCCGGAGTGGCGGCTCGGCCCGGGCCAGGTTCCCCTCGAGCAGATCGGCAGCGTGTCGGCCGCCGAGGTGAACGCGGTGGCCGAGTGGCTCGCCCAGCTGGTGAACACCGATTCGCTGCCGCCAAAGATGCTGGTGCTGCACCAGTTCCGCTCGTCGATGATCGGCGACCGCGCCTCGCTCGACCTGACGCATCCGGAGCTCGAATACCTCCTCCACGTCGACGGCCAGGGTGCCCAGCCGGACAAGCAGAACACCTGGAACGCCCTGCACGAGGGTGCGCCGCCGGGCGTGGCCTGGGGCTGGAAGAACTTCTACGACGAGGATGCCCCGATGCTCACCCCCGAACAGACGATGACGACGGTCGCGCCCGTGCCCGATTTCATCTCGTACCAGTAGGCGGGCTCTGCTCGGCCCAGCGCAGCACGCGGAGTGCACGCAGGGTGACCCAGCGGCTCGGCCGGCCGTCGCCGCCCGGCTCCATCACGAGGTGCTGATGACTGAGTTCGGGGTCGCGAAGAGGCCAGCGTCCGCTGGGGTCGCGGCGCCGGCGCACCAGGTCGAGCCCCTCCTCGAGCCGCGGATCGGGCTCACCGCCGGCCGCCCGGAAGTAGTCGAGCCCGCGCAGCACGTCGTAGTCGGAGCCGTCAGGGAAGGCGAACCTGGTCCACACCGGATCGATGATCTCACCCGTGCGACGCGCCCGCAGGAGATGCCGCTCGAGCAGGTAGTCCTCGCCCCGCCGACGGGCCGCGAGCAGCTCCGGCCGGGACCCCAGCGCCTGCTCGGCCGCGAGCAGACCCTCGAGCACGCAGATCGTGCTGTGGAACGAGGAGCGCGAACTGAGCGGGGCATCGCAGTTCCAGCCTCCGTCGTCGAGCTGTTCGTCGAGAAGGCGCCGGATCAACGACTCAGAGATCTCGCCGAAAACGGCGCCGATCAACAGCACCCGGCCATTGATGCAGGGCTCTTCCTCTCCCTCGAAGAACGGCGAGTCGCCGAACTCAGGACCCCAGGTGACTCCGTCGCGGGTGCGGGCGATGGCCCGGCGCACGACCGGTGCCTGCGGATCGGGGCCGAGCGCGCGCAGCAGGTGCAGCGTGTAGAGGTCGAACCGCCAGCGGTCGCGCAGCTCGGTGCCACCCCACCCGCCGTCGGGCGTCTGCTCGGCCAGCAGCTGCGCGCCCCAGCCTTCGTCGACCACCCGCGCGCGTTCGGCCGCTACGGTCTCGGCAGGCGCATCCGTCAGATCGCGCAGCACCTGCCAGCGCAGAGCGGGATCGGAGTCGAGGAGCCACTCGATCACCGCGTCTTCGTGTGCCATGGCATCCCTTTCGTCGATCGAAGCGGATGCTCGGGAGCGTAGGACCACTCGTGTCCAGCGGCAACACCGGGAGCGAGAAGTCTGGGAAACGGCAGAGCCGGCGTGCACGAGGTGAGGGAATGTCGCTAGCCTCGACGAGACCCGGATCGGCGAATCCGGAGACCCGCCGGGCGCGGGCGCGAACGAACGAGGGGGCCGGATGGACCAGATGCGACACGGGCGGCAGAAGACACCGTCGGCGATCGGATCTGTGCTGCGGTTCCTCGGCGTGGCTCTCGCCGTGGTGGCCATCAGCTCGGTCGCCGTGGTGGCCTACGCGGTCACCAACATCACCAAGACCATCAGCGACAACGCCGTCGACATCGGCGGCGCGACCCCGCCCCCTCCGCCCCCTTTCCTTGGCGCGTTCGACGGCGGGTTCAACATGCTGATCGTCGGCACCGACAACGACGCCAACCAGGGTGAGGACTACGGCGAGCGGGATGCCACGCTGAACGACGTCAACATCCTCCTGCACGTCTCCGCCAACCACCAGGACGCCGTGGTGGTGAGCTTTCCCCGCGACCTCGTCATCCCGCATCCGGAGTGCCACGACCCGAAGACCGACGAGTACTTCGACGCGATGAGCGCCCAGCCCTTGAACGAGGCGTACAGCCGAGGCGGCCTCGGCTGCGTGGTCGACACGATCACCAACCTCACGACGGTGCCCATCCAGTACGCCGCCGCCACCTCCTTCAACGGTGTGATCGAGATGACGAACGCGGTCGGCGGCGTCGAGGTGTGCCTCGTCGACCCGATCTTCGACCCCGACTCGGGTCTGGACCTGCCCGCAGGTCTCAGCACGGTGGAAGGACAGACGGCGCTGGCGTTCCTGCGCAACCGGCACGGCGTCGGCGACGGCAGCGATCTCTCCCGCATCGGTTCGCAGCAGCAGTACCTCTCGTCGCTGCTGCGCAAGATCCGTTCCGAGAGCACGCTCTCCGACCCCACGAAGATCTACGGCCTGGCGACGGCCGCCTCACAGAACATCACCCCCTCGACCTCGCTCCAGGGCATCGACTCGATGGTGTCGCTGGCACTCACCCTGAAAGACGTCGACCTCAGCAAGATCGTCTTCGTGCAGTACCCGGTGTCGGCCTACGTCGAGGACCCCAACAAGGTGCAGCCGGTGTACTCGCTCGCCGAGGAGCTCTTCTCCCGCGTGCTCGCCGACCAGCCGTTCACCCTGCCGGCCGACTCCGCGGCTCCGGGCACCACGATCGCCGGCGGCGACACCCCGCCCACCGAGGCGCCGCCCGCCACCGACGCGGCACCGCCGGCGTCGGAGGCGCCCACCGATGTCGCGGAGACCCCTGACGTCATCGAGGGCCTGAAGGGGCAGACCGCGGCCGAGCAGACCTGCTCCACCGCCTTCTCCGGCTGACCCGACGAAATCTCCCGCCGAAGTCATTGCCGCGACCGCCCCGATGGGTGGAAAGTGGACGGGTGACCGAGTACACGACATCCGCGAACGACGTGACCTCGCGCGCTGTCGAGATCCAGCGCATCATGCGCACGGGGACCATCTGGACCGCGGCGGGGTCGATCGCCCCCGGCCTCATCCTCGGTCCCCTGCTCGCCTCGGGCTGGCGGCCGACCGAACTGCCCCTCCTCGGGGCGACGGCGTGGTGGGTCGGGGTGCTGGCCGCCGCGATCGGGCTCGCCCTGCTCGTCTGGGCGGGGTGCCCGGTCCTGGCCTTCGGACTCGACGAGGCCTATACGCAGAAGGTGCTGAGCATCCGTGTCGGCATCGTGCTCAACCTCAGCGGGATGGCACTCGCCGGTCTCGCCGTACTGCTCTCCCCCGGCGGCTGACCGCCGAAGGAGACCGCCGAGGGAGAACGCCGCTCAACGGAGCGGGGTGATGCCCTGCGTGCCCCGGGGGAAGGTCGCGAGCACCTCCGCGGGGATGTTGAGGTGCTGCGATACGAGCGAGGGCGGCAGGTGGCTCAGCCAGTTCGCGAGCGACACCTCCTCGTAATGATCGCTGCGGAAGGTCTCGAGGAAGATGAGCGTCTCGTCACCGGTGTTCTCGACGTAATGCCCCAGGTTCCGCTTCACGACACCCACGTCCCCCGGCCGGAAGTCGGTGGTGTTCGCGTGCGGCCCGGTGTTGTACACCGTCATCCGGCCCTGGCCCTTCAGCCAGTACTGCCACTCGTCGGCGTTGGGATGCCAGTGCAGCTCCCGCATCGATCCCGGCTCGATGGTGACCAGACCGGCGGCGATCGTCTTCGACGCCGGGAAGTTGCTGCTGTCGGCGATCTGGATGCGCCCTCCGCTGTTCTCGAACACCGGCGTCGAGCGCGACAGACGGAAGATCACCGCCTCCGTGCCCGGCACCACGCCGGCCGCGGCCCGGTCGGCCTCGAGATCGCCCGGCTCGTCACCGGGGAAGATCCAGAGGTTGTGCAACGGGATGTCGCGGAACACCTCTTGCGCCACCCCGAAGTTCTTCGCCAGCACCTCCGGGGGCGTGTGGGCGAACCAGTCCGTGAGCAGCAGGGTGTTGGACTCCGACTGCGCGCCGTCGTCGAAGGCCAGAACGAACTCCGCGCCATCCGGGCCCATCCCCTGCAGCGAATGCGGCAGGCCCGGCGGGAAGTACCAGAGATCACCCTCCTGAACGTCGTCGACGCTCGGCAGGCCCTCGCGGCTCAACGTCGTGATGCGGCAGTTGCCGCGGGTCATCAACGCCCACTCCGCGGTCTGGTGCCAGTGCAGTTCCCGGATGCCGCCCGCCTCCAAGTACATGTTCACGCCCGCGATCTCGTCCGAGATCGCGAAATCCGGCTGCGTGAGCTCCCGCGCCCACCCGCCCCGCTGCACCCGCCGTGGCGAAATGTTGAACGACGACCAGAAGAAGGGCTGCGTGCTGATGTCCGTCGGCGGTGCGTCGATCTGGTTCGGGAACTGACTCTCGATGACCGGATTCTGCGGCCCCGTCATCCGGGTGCTCGCCGGGTCGCCGGCCGTGTTCACGATGCCCTCCTGGGGCAGGTCCGGGTCACCGAAGTCGGGCGACTCGTGGTGGGGGGTCGGCTCGTTGCTCTGGTCCATCGATCTCTCCTCGTCGCAGATGGGGTGGCTCAATCCTGTTCTCCGAGGCGGGAGAGCGTCTACCCTCGACTTATGGAGCAGTCGATGAACGACCGCATCTCGCCCCGCGAGTTCCGCGCCTCCGAGGGAGTCTCGGATTGGCGCGTCGTCTTCGACGGCGCCCGGGCGCACTTCTCCTCGGGCTCGTTCGAGAAGGGCGCGGCCCTCGTCTTCGCCATCGCCGAACTCGCCGACGCGGCCGACCACCACCCCGACGTCGAGCTGCGGTACTCCTCCGTCACGGTGCGCCTGATCAGCCACGACGTCGGCGACATCAGCCGGCGGGATCTCGCCCTGGCACAACGCATCTCCACGGCGGCCGACGAACTCGGCATCGTCGCCGACCCCTCCCGGGTGCAGGTGGTGCAGATCGCGGTCGACGCGCTCGACATCCCGGGCGTGATGCCGTTCTGGGCGGCCGTGCTCGGCTACCGACAGGAGGGCGACGAGGACGTCGTCGATCCGCTCGGCCATGGTCCGAACGTGTGGTTCCAGCAGATGGACGCGCCCCGACCCCAGCGCAACCGCATCCACATCGACGTCTCGGTGCCGCGCGACGAGGCCGAGCGACGCGTCGCGGCGGCGGTCGCGGCGGGCGGCACGATCGTGAACGACGCCAACGCACCCGCGTACTGGACCCTGGCCGACCCCGAGGGCAACGAGGTCGACGTGGCGGCCTGGCGCGACGACAGCGACTGATGTCCCTCGTCGACGGTGCTGCGCTGGCCCTCGAGCTCTCCGGGGCGATCGAGGTGCCGCACCACGACCGTCGCGCCTTCAAGGTCTCGCGGATCTTCGCCTCACTGCCACGCGACGGGCTCACGATGAACGTCGGACTCGCTCCGGAGGAGCAGGCGATGTTCTGCCGCAACAGTGCGGCATTCTCTCCCGCGAACGGGGCCTGGGGAAAGCAGGGCTGGACCGTGATCGACCTCGCGGCCGCCTCGCACGACGAGGTCGCGGCAGCCCTCGAGTTGGCGCACGCTCGAGCCTGACCGAGGGCCCCGGGCCTGTCGCGGGCGCGTCCTCCCTCCGATGTCGGTCGCTCTGGTTAGCCTCGAAGGGCAGCACCCCACGACCCGAGAAGAGCACCATGCCCGGCTTCGCCACGATCGACTTCGAGACCACCGGGCTGTTCCCCGGGGGAAGCGATCGGGCCATCGAGGTGGCGGTCGTGCACTCCGATCCGGACGGCACGATCACCGGCCGGTGGGACACGCTGATCAACCCGGGCCGTGATCTCGGGCGGCAGGACATCCATCGCATCACGGCCTTCGAAGCCCGCCAGGCGCCGACGTTCGGCGAGATCGCTCCCGAACTGCTCGACCTGCTCTCGGGCCGAGTCATCGTGGCCCACAACGCGAGCTTCGACACCCGCTTCCTGCTCGCCGAACTCGAGCGGATGGGGTACTCGCACTGGGACGAACTGGTTTCGCTCTGCACGATGCGGCTCGCGAAGGAATACCTACCGCCCGGCGCCCGGCGGTCGCTCGCGGAGTGCTGTGCGACCTTCGGCATCGAGCTCGACGGCGCGCACCGCGCCTCCGTCGACGCGGAGGCCACCGCCCTGCTCCTGGCGGCCTACATCGACCACACCGAAGACCGCTCGGGGTGGGACGAGTATCTCGCCCGCGGTCTTGAGCACAGCTTCGCCCGCATCCCGTCGCCCGGCGCGCCATGGTTCCCCCGGGAACGGGCCTGGGAGAGCGCCGGGTACACCGCGGCGCCGGCCCGGCGAGCGGATGCGCCTCGACGCCGGGTGCCCACGTTCGTCGATCACCTCGCGGCCCTCGACCGCGGGCGTCCGCCGCGGGGCTTCGCGCTCGGCGCCGGCGATCACATCGCGCTGACCGGATCGATGTCGCGACCGCGCGAGGAGTGGAACGCCATCCTCGCCGGCAGCGGACTGGTGCCGCGCAGCTACGTCACGAAGCAGGTGAAGGTGGTCGCGGCCGCCGACCCCGACTCGCTCTCCACGAAGGCGCGGCGGGCTCGGGCGTACGGCATCCCTGTGGTGAGCGAGAGCGCCCTCACGGCATTGCTGGGCCTCTGAGACCACGACCCGCGTGCGGAATCGGATCGGGCGAGTAGGGTCGGCGGCATGTCCACAGAACCGCCGCCCACACTTCCGCCCGAGCCGCCCACTCCTCCGCCCGGCGCTCCCACCGAGCCGCCGCAGGCGCCGCCGGAGCCCCCGCAGTTCTGAGCCGGGACCCCGCAGAGACCCAGGGCGGGAAACCCAGGGCTCGTGCCCGATCGAGCTCAGTGCCCGATCGGCACACCCTCGGCCGCGCCGCCCGCTTCCTCGTCGAGCAGTCGCTGCTGCTCAGGCGTGAGCGTCGGCGGACGCCGCACGAAGAACGCCGCCACCACGCCGAGCAGCGAGATGATGGCGCCGCAGAGGAACGCGGCCTGGATGCCCGCCGCCGTCGACGAGATCACCGACTCGCCGGCCGACTGATGGGTGAGCGCCACACCCGACATCACGGCGATGAACAGCGCGGTTCCGGAGGCACCGGCGAGCTGCTGCACGGTGCCGACGATCGCCGAGCCGTGCGAGTACAGCCTCGGCTTGAGAGCCCCGAGACCCGCGGTGAACAGCGGCGTGAACATCAGCGCGAGGCCGATGCTGAGCGTCACGTGTGCCACGAGCACCCACCACGGCGACGTGTTCTCGTTCACCATGGTCAGGCCCCAGAGCACGCCTGAGACGATGATGGATCCGGGAACGAGCAGCACGGTCGGCCCGAACCTGTCGTAGAGCCGCCCGACGAACGGCGCGAGCACGCCCATCACGATGCCACCGGGCAGGAGCAGGAGGCCTGTGGTGAGGGCATCGAGCTGGAGCACGTTCTGCATGAAGAACGGCAGCACGATGATGGTGCCGAACAACGCCATCATCGACACCGCCATGAGCAGGATGGCCACGGTGAAGGTGCGCGCCTTGAAGGTGCGCAGGTCGAGCAGGGCACGATCGGTGCGCTGCAACGCGATCTGCCGCAGCACGAAACCGGCGAGCGCCACGAGCCCGACGATCAGCGGCATCCAGCTGCCGAGGAAGGTGGCCGAAGCGCCGCCGATGTTGCTCAGGCCGTAGACCAGGCCGCCGAAACCGAAGGCCGACAGGATGATCGAGAACACGTCGATCGGCACCACGCGGGGCTCCGTCACGTTCTTGACCCGCACGGCGCCGAGGATCAGGGCACCGATGGCGATCGGCAGCACGAGGATGAACATCCAGCGCCAGCTGAGCGTGCTCAGGATGATGCCCGAGATCGTGGGGCCGATGGCCGGAGCCACCGAGATGACGATCGAGATGTTGCCCATGGTGCGCCCGCGCGTCGCCGGCGGCACCAGGGTCATCACCGTGGTCATCAGCAGCGGCATCATGATCGCGGTGCCGGACGCCTGCACCACGCGTGCCGCGAGCAGCACCTCGAAGCCGGGCGCGAGCGCGGCGATGAGGGTACCGGCGCTGAACAGCGACATCGCGGCGATGAAGATCGGGCGGGTGTTGAAGCGCTGCAGCAGGAAGCCGGTGATGGGGATGACCACCGCCATGGTGAGCATGAACGCGGTCGAGAGCCACTGCGCGGCGACCTCGGTGATGCCGAGGTCGACCACGAGATGCGGGATGGCCACACCCATGATGGTCTCGTTGAGGATGACGACGAAGGTCGCCACCAGCAGCAGGTTGATGACGAGCCGGTTGCGGCGGGCGATGTGGTCGCCGGCGTCGGTCGCGCCGGTGCTCGACGGAGCGGAGGCGGCCTCGGTGGCGTGCAATGAGCTATCGGTCACGGAGAAGTCCTGTCGAGATGAGACGGGCAAGAGGATCGGCGGAGCCGCTGTCAATGGAGAACGCGATTCGTACTCTTCCGTATTCCACCGACATCGGAATCAGTTCAATGTGAACAGTGTACACATTGCGAGGCGGGTCGTCAGGATTCGAGCAGCTTCTTGAGACTCTCGAGCAGATAGTTCCAACCCGGAGCGATCTCCCGGTCGAGCACGCTCCCGGGCATCACCCCGGAGTGCGTGAGTGTCACCCGCGTGCGCTGCGCGTCGGCGATCCCGTCGAGCTCCTCGAGCACCCATTCCACGCGGGTGCCCTCGTGCTCGCGCACCTCCTCCGACCACACCGGATGGAAGGTGGTGGCCAGCCGGTGCGGCGGATCGACCACGAGCACCTCGCCGAGGACGTCGGGCAGACCGCGCTCGTCGAGGTAGCCGATCGGGGCCCCCACCTCCCAGGTCGACTCGACGGTGTTCGCGAACCACCACTCCGTCGTGTACTCCGGCGAGGTCAGCGCCGTCCAGACCAGGGCGGGCGCCGCGTCGATGGCGATGGTGAACTCGCGGGTCACGGTCTCGGCTCCAGATGACATGCCCCCATTCTCCACAGGCTCTCGCCGGCGGTCCACACCCGACCAGGACCTCTTGCGCAGCGGGGCGCCGCGCCAGTAGCGTGCGAACACCGCCGACCGGAAGGATCCACCGTGAGCACACTCACTGCTGCAGAAACCGAGGAGATCGAGCGCGCCAACGCCTCCGGCCTCCAGCCCGTCGTCTTCGTCCACGGCCTCTGGCTGCTGTCCAGCAGCTGGGAGAAGTGGCGCACCCTGTTCGAGGAGAACGGCTTCTCCACCATCGCCCCGGGCTGGCCCGACGACCCGCAGAGCGTGGAAGAGGCGAGGAAAGACCCGGATGTCTTCGCCCACAAGATGGTGAAGCAGGTCACCGAGCACTACCTCGAGGCCATCGACGCGCTCACCCTCACCCCGGCGGTGGTCGGCCACTCCTTCGGCGGCCTGATCGCGCAGAAGATCGCCGGCGAGGGCGCGAGCGAGGCGACCGTGGCCATCGATCCGGCACCGTTCCAGGGAGTGCTCCCCCTGCCGGTGTCATCGCTCAAGTCCTCGGCGCCCGTCCTCGGCAACCCGCTCAACTTCGGCAAGGCGGTCTCCCTCACTCTCGAGCAGTTCACCTACGGCTGGGCCAACAACCTCGACGCCGAGGAGGCGAAAGAGCTCTGGGAGACCTACCACGTCGCCGCATCCGGCGTCCCGCTGTTCCAGGCGGCCACCGCGAACTTCAATCCCTTCACCGAGACGAAGGTCGACACGAAGAACCCGCAGCGCGGCCCGCTGCTGATCGTGTCGGGCGCGGGTGACAACACGGTGCCTCCCGCGATGACCGAGGCGGCCTACCGGCTCCAGAGCAAGAACCCGGGAACGACCGAGTACATCGAGATCCCGGGTCGCGGCCATTCCCTCACCATCGACCACGGGTGGCGGGATGTCGCCGACGAGGTGCTCGCGTTCCTCACGAAGCAGACGGCGAACGACTAAGGGCTGCACCGCAGAACCACCGCGAACGGGCGGAGGCCCGGGGCCACCGGCGACGCCTTCGGCGCCGGAGCTTCTCGGACCTCCGCTCGTTGTCTTACGCGCCCACGCACCACGGCAGGCGTATAGTTAGTTTACGTAAATCAATTACTTGATGCACGTGAATCGCGGAGTTCTCCGAATGACATTCCTCAGCAAAGACCACCCCCGCTACAAGTGGGTCGCTCTCAGCAACACCACCCTCGGTATGCTGATGGCCACGATCAACTCCTCGATCGTGATCATCTCGCTGCCCGCGATCTTCACGGGCATCGATCTCGATCCGCTGCAGTCGGGGAACATCAGCTATCTGCTGTGGATGCTGATGGGGTACATGCTGGTCACCGCCGTCCTGGTCGTGAGCTTCGGCCGGCTGGGTGACATCTACGGCCGCGTGAAGATCTACAACCTCGGTTTCGTGGTCTTCACCGTCGGATCGATCGCTCTCGCCTTCGATCCGTTCGCCGGCGGCCCCGGCGCGATGTGGCTCATCGTCTGGCGCCTGGTGCAGGGCGTCGGCGGTGCGATGCTCTTCGCGAACTCCACCGCCATCCTCACCGACGCCTTCCCGGCCAACCGGCGCGGCATGGCCCTCGGCATCAACCAGGTCGCCGCCATCGCGGGCAGTTTCATCGGCCTCATCGTGGGCGGGCTGCTGGCCGTCGTCGACTGGCGCGCGGTGTTCTTCGTCAGCGTGCCGATCGGCGTCATCGGCACCATCTGGTCGTACAAGTCGCTGCACGAGGTGGGCACCAAGAACCCCGGCAAGCTCGACTGGCCAGGCAATCTCGCCTTCGCCGTCGGTCTCACCGCCGTACTCGCCGGCATCACCTACGGCATCCAGCCCTACGGCGACAGCTCCACCGGCTGGACGAACCCCTGGGTGCTCACCGCGATCATCGGCGGCCTGGTGGTGCTCGCCGGGTTCGTCGTGATCGAGCTGAAGAGTGCGGCACCCATGTTCGAGATGCGGCTGTTCCGCATCCGCTCCTTCGCGATGGCGAACCTCGCGGGCTTGCTCGCCTCGATCTCGCGCGGCGGACTGCAGTTCATGCTCATCATCTGGCTGCAGGGCATCTGGTTGCCGCTGCACGGCTACGCCTACGAGGACACCCCGCTCTGGGCCGGAATCTACCTGCTCCCGATCACCGTCGGCTTCCTCGTCGCGGGGCCGCTCTCCGGCATCCTCTCCGACCGCTTCGGGGCGCGGTTCTTCTCCACGGCCGGCCTCCTGGTCACCGCGGCGAGCTTCGTGGCGCTGCTCGTCATCCCGGTGAACTTCGAGTACTGGCAGTTCGCCGTCATCACCCTCGTCTCGGGTCTCGGCTCCGGCATGTTCAGCGCGCCGAACCGCACCGCCATCATGAACAGCGTGCCGGCGAACCAGCGCGGCTCGGCGTCGGGCATGGCCGGAACGGTGCAGAACGCGGGCACCTCGCTCTCCATCGGCATCTTCTTCTCGCTGATGATCGTGGGCCTCGCCGCCACGCTGCCGCAGACACTCACCCAGGGACTCACCGCCCACGGTGTCCCGGATGCCGCGGCTCAGCAGATCGGCGCCCTCCCGCCGGTCGGCAGCCTCTTCGCCGCCTTCCTCGGATACAACCCGATCCAGAGCCTGCTCGGACCGAGCGGTGTGCTTGGCCAGTCCGGTGTCGACGCCGCGACGCTCACCGGCAAGGAGTTCTTCCCTCAGCTGATCTCCGGCCCCTTCCACTCGGGGCTCGTCGTCGTGTTCACCGCGGCCGCCGTGATGTCGGTCATCGCGGCAATCGCCTCGTTCAGTCGGGGCAAGAAGTACGTGCATGTGGAAGACTCGTCGCAACCCGCCCAATTGGTGACCGAAAGTCAAACTCGATGACGAATGAATCCGGCCTGGACCGTGCCGAAATCGCCGCCCGCCTCGCGCTCTCGGTCGGGCGCCTGAACCGGCGCATCCGGGCGACCAGCGACACCCTCACCCCGGGTCAGATCTCCGCCCTCTCGACCATCGTGCGGTGCGGCCCGATCCGCCCCGGCGACCTGGCCCGGGTGGAGCGCGTCGCCGCTCCCACGATCACGCGTCTGCTCGCCGACCTCGAGACCAAGCACCTGGTGACCCGCACGGCCGACCCCGATGACGGGCGGTCGTTCTTCGTGGGGTCGACGGATGCCGGCGCCGAGGCCATCCTGCGGGCGCGCACCGAGCGGGCGCAGCACGTGCTCGAGCTCTTCGAAGAACTCACCGACGAGCAGATCGCCCAGCTGGCGGGCGCCCTCGACGCCCTCGACACCGCCGCGGGACTCGCGCAGAACCCCTGACACCGCGTCGATCCGTCGCGTGTTGTCGCTCTGGCACGTCCAAAGCGACACCAACTGACGGATCGGCGAACGCGTGGCTCAGAACACGGGGTTGCTGAGCACTCCGAGGCCCGAGATCTCGATCTCCACGGTGTCGCCCGCCTCCATGGGTCCGACGCCCGCCGGAGTGCCGGTGAGGATGACGTCGCCCGGCAGCAGGGTGAACGCGGCCGACGCATAGGCCACGATGGCCGGCACCGAGTGGATCATGTCGCTGAGCGGAGCGCTCTGCTTGAGCACACCGTTCAGTCGCGTCTCGACCGCGGCGGAGGCCAGGTCGAACTCGGTCTCGATCACGGGGCCGAGCGGGCAGAAGGTGTCGAAGCCCTTGGCTCTCGCCCACTGGCCGTCGGAGGCCTGCAGGTCGCGCGCGGTCACGTCGTTGGCGATCGTGTAGCCGAAGATCACGCTCGCCGCGTCGGAGGCGGGCACGTTCTTCGCCACGCTGCCGATCACGATGGCGAGCTCGCCCTCGTAGTCCACCCGGTTCGACTGGGGCGGACGGACGATCCGGTCGCCCGGGCCGATCACCGAGGTGTTGGGCTTCAGGAACAGCAGCGGCTCCTTCGGGGCCTCGCCCGTGTTCATCTCGGCGACGTGGTCCTGGTAGTTCTTGCCCACCGCCACCACCTTCGAGCGCGGGATGACCGGGGCCAGCAGCGTCGCATCCGCGAGCGGCACGCGCTCTCCCGTGGTGTCGAAACCGGCGAACATCGGGTCGCCGTTCAACACGACGAGCTCGGTGCCTCCGCCCTCCGCGTCGTCGAGGATCCCGAAGTTGATGGCGCCGCCATGACTGAACCGTGCGATCTTCATGCGCGGAGCCTCAGGCGTCCAGCCTCGTGAGCCAGCCGTGACGGTCGGGGAGGCGGCCGTACTGGATGTCGGTGAGCTCCTGCCGGAGGGACATGGTGAGCTCGCCCGCCGGCGCGTTCTCGTCGCCGATGGTGAAGTCGGGCGACTTGAGGGCCGAGATGGGCGTGATGACTGCGGCGGTGCCGCAGGCGAAGACCTCGGTGATGTCGCCGGAGGCCACACCGTCGCGCCACTCCTCGATCGTGACGTCACGCTCCTCCACGGTCAGTCCGCGATCCTGCGCCAGCTGGATGATGCTGTCGCGCGTGATGCCCTCCAGGATGGTGCCGGACAGGCGCGGGGTGACGATCGTGCCGCCCTGGTGCACGAAGAACACGTTCATGCCGCCGAGCTCGTCGACGTGCTCGCCGGTCTCGCCGTCGAGGAAGAGCACCTGCGCGCAGCCGTGCTCGTAGGCCTCCTGCTGGGGGAGCAGCGAGGCCGCGTAGTTGCCGCCGCACTTCGCCGCGCCGGTGCCGCCGCGGCCGGCCCGGGAGTACTCGGTGGAGAGCCAGATCGAGACCGGGGCCACACCGCCGGTGAAGTAGGCGCCGGCGGGGCTCGCGATCACGTAGTAGCCCACCTTCTGCGAGGGCCGCACGCCGAGGAACGACTCGTTCGCGATCATGAAGGGCCGGATGTAGAGGCTCGTCTCGGGCGCAGACGGCACCCACGATCCGTCGACCGCGATGAGCTGCTTGAGCGACTCCACGAAGTCCTCGACCGCCAGTTCGGGCAGGGCGAGGCGGCGGGCGGAGCGCTGCAGCCGCTCGGCGTTCTTCTCGGGGCGGAAGGTCCAGATCGAGCCGTCGGCATGGCGGTACGCCTTGAGGCCCTCGAAGATCTCCTGTGCGTAGTGCAGCACGGCGGCGGAGGGGTCGAGCAGCAGCGGGCCGTACGGAATGACGCTGGCGTTGTGCCATCCCTCGGTCACGGTCCAGTCGATCTGCACCATGTGGTCGGTGAAGTGCTTGCCGAAGCCAGGGTCGGCCAGGATGACCTCGCGTTCCGCCTCCGCACGCGCATCCTGCGAGGGCGTGAGCTCGAACTGGAGAGGGAAGGTGGAGGTCGGTGCGAGAGTCATGGTCCGTCTTTCGTCGGTTCTGTCGTCAGTGGGAGGTCTCGAGGGCCGGCGTGGTGATCGCCGAGACGATCGCGTCGCCGATCTGCGTCGTCGTGCGCGGCGATCCGTCGCGCGCCGCGATGTCGGCGACGACGGCCGCACGCACGCGAGCCGCCTGCTCGGCGAGGCCGAGGTGGTCGAGCAGCAGAGCGACCGAGAGGATCGCGGCCGTGGGATCGGCCTTCTGCTGCCCGGCGATGTCGGGAGCGGAGCCGTGCACCGGTTCGAACATCGAGGGATACGTGCCGTCGGGGTTGATGTTGCCCGAGGCCGCCAATCCGATCCCGCCGCTGATTGCGCCGGCCAGGTCGGTGAGGATGTCGCCGAAGAGGTTGTCCGTGACGATGACGTCGAATCTAGCAGGATCCGTGACGAAGAAGATCGTCGCGGCGTCGACATGCAGGTAGTCCACGGCGATTTCGGGGTATTCGGATGCCACGCGGTTCACGGTGGACTGCCACAGGCTGCCGGAGAACACCAGGACGTTCGTCTTGTGCACGAGCGTGAGCTTCTTGCGGCGGCTCGCCGCCTTCTCGAAGGCGTACCGCACCACGCGCTCCACGCCGTAGGCGGTGTTGACCGACACCTCGTTGGCGATCTCGTGCGGCGTGCCGACGCGGATGGCGCCGCCGTTGCCCACGTAAGGACCCTCGGTGCCCTCGCGCACGACGACGAAATCGACGTCGCCGTGCGAGGCGAGCGGACTCGGGACGCCCGGGTAGATCGTGGTGGGGCGGAGGTTCACGTAGTGGTCGAGCGCGAAGCGGAGCTTCAACAGCAGGCCGCGCTCGATGTTGGCGTTCTTGAGGCGCGGGTCGCCGGGCACTCCCCCGACCGCGCCGAGGAGGATCGCGTCGTGGCCACTGATCGCCGCCAGGTCGTCGTCGGTGAGCACGTCACCCGTCTCGAGGAAGCGGGCCGCACCGAGCGAGAAGTGCGTCTTCTCGAACGCGACGTCGCTGCCCGCGGTGACGGCGTCGAGCACCTTCACGGCCTCGGTGACGACCTCGGGGCCGATCCCGTCGCCGGGAATGAGTGCGAGCTGGAGAGTGCGTGCCATGGATCAAGATTACTGTGTCGGTGCAGGGGCGACCGTGCTGACGACATCACCCCGGGGCGTCGGCAGGGCCCGGCAGCTCGTTTTCCCGTCGGCGCCCTTGGAGGAAGGCGCGGATGCGCGCATTCGGCTCGCCGTCGAGCGCACGAGCATAGGCCGCAGCAGCCTCGCTCGCCCGGCCGTCGCGGCGGAGCAGATCGGCACGCACGGCCCACAGCTGGCGCGTGAAGCTCGGGCCGCTCGCCTCTGCCGTCAGCTCGTCGAGCGCTGCGAGCGAATCGTCGAGGCGGGTGGACGGCAGGTAGGATCCGGCGACCAGGCGGTTGAGGCGGGCGGCGGGCGAAGGCCAGGAGGCGACGAGGGCGTCGTAGAGCGAGACGATGGACACCCAGTCCGTGGCCTCCCAGGTGGGCGCCTCCGAGTGCAGCCCCGAGATGCCGGCTTGCAGGGCGAAGCGCCCGCGGCCGGCGAGGGCGATGGTGGCCTGGTCGAGACCCTCCTCGATCATCGCCGCGTTCCAGAGGGAGCGATCGGCGTCTTCGAGCGAGACCACCTCTCCCGCGGCATCCGTCCGCCCCGGCGCCCGCGCCTCGGTGAGCAGCAGCAGGGCGAGCAGACCGCGCGCCTCGAGATGGCGGGGCCGCAGCCGCACCATCGAACGCGCCAGTGACAGCGCACTCGCCGTGGTGACCGAGCGGCTGATCTCGTCCCCGGCCAGCGCCGTGTGACCGGCGGTGTAGAGCAGGTAGACGATGGCGAGCACGTCGTCGGTGCGCGCGACGAGCTCCGTGGCATCCGGCTGTTCCAAGCGGATGCCCGACGACTGGATGCGCTTCTTCGCCCGCGTCAGCCGCGCCGCCATGGTGGCGGCCTTCACGAGCAGCAACTCGGCGATCTCCTCGGTCGGCACACCGCAGACCGCTCGCAGGGCGATCGCCAGGCGCGCCTCCTCGGCGAGATCGGGGTGGCAGGCCAGGAAGAGCAGCTGCAGTCTCTCGTCGTCGATCGAGACGGCGAACGGATCGGCGCCCACCTGTTCGGCGGCCGCGGCCTCGCGGTCGGCAGCGTCGGCGGCCAGACGGCCGTAATTGCGCACGAAGCCGGCCTCGCGGCGCATCCAGTCGACCGCGACGTGCTTCGCGGTGGTGGTGATCCACGACGCCGGGTTGCGTGGCAGGTCGGATGCGGCGGCACCGGTCACGGGGTCGACGGCGGTCAGCGCCGTCAACCGCGCGAACGCCTCCTGCACCGCGTCCTCGGCGAGCTGGAGGTCGCCCGTGAAGCGCAGCACGCTCCCGAGGATGCGCGGCCACTCTTCGCGGAAGGCGACCTCCAGCGCGCTCGTGCTCACATCGCGTTCGTCTGCATCACCGGGAACAGCTCGAGCCAGCCGCCCGTCGGCACGAGCGCGGCGAGTTCGCGGGCCTGCGCCTCGTTTTCGACGCCGATCTTGTAGAAGCCGCTCACGACCTCTTTCGTCTCGGTGAACGGCCCATCGGTGTAGACCGCCGGCTTGCCGTCGCGCGCCGGCGTGATCCGCACGGCCTTGTCGCTGGATTCGAGGGCGTCGCCGCCCAGGATCTGTGCGCCCGCCGCGGCCACGGCCTGCGCAAAGGCGCCGTGTTCCTGCATGGCTGCGGCCCATTGCTCCTCGGTCACCGCCGAGGAGTCCCACTCGGGCTCGCGGATGAGGACGATGTATTCCTTGGTCATGATCTTCTCCTTCGGTCCGTCGGAAGGTGTCAACCGACATCCCTACGACGAACGCTAGCCGCCGGAATCGACAGCCGAGAAGAAAAACTTTCCGGAACTACTCCTCGGTGACGTCGATCTCGCGCATGAGGTCGGCCTCGATCGCGACCTGCAGTTTCTGGAGCAGGCCGTCGGGCACCGGGGAGTCGACGGTGAGCACGCTGAGCGCCTGGCCGCCGGCCTCGTGCCGGGCGATCTGCATGCCGGCGATGTTGACGGATGCCTCGCCGAACTCCTTGCCGTAGACCGCCACGATCCCGGGGCGATCGGTGTAGAGCATCACGATCAGGTGCTTCGCGAACGGGACCTCGACGTCGTAGCCGTTGATCTCGACGATCTTCTCGATCTGCTTCGTGCCCGTGAGGGTGCCGGAGACCGAGATCTGCGAGCCGTCGCTCAGGGCGCCGGAGAGCGTGATGACGTTGCGGTACTCCTCCGACACCGGCTCGGTGATGAGGCGCACGGTGACGCCGCGCTGCTCAGCGAGGAGCGGGGCGTTGACGTAGGAGACGGTCTCGCTCACGACGTTGGTGAACACGCCCTTGAGGGCGGCGAGCTTCAGCACGCTGACGTCGTAGTCGGCGAGTTCGCCCTTCACCACGACGTCGATCGACGTGAGCGGGCTCTCGGCCAGACCGGAGAACACCTGCCCGAGCTTCTCCACCAGCGGGATGCCGGGGCGCACGTAGGGGTCGATGACTCCCCCGGCCACGTTGACCGCATCCGGAACCAGCTCGCCGGAGAGGGCCAGCCGCACCGACTTCGCGACCGAGACGCCCGCCTTCTCCTGGGCCTCGTCGGTCGAGGCGCCGAGGTGCGGGGTGACGATCACGTTCGGGAGCGCCAGCAGCGGCGACTCCTTCGGGGGCTCGGAGACGAACACGTCGAGGCCGGCACCGGCGATCACGTTCGCGCTGAGGGCACGGAAGAGCGCGTCTTCGTCGATCAGGCCGCCGCGGGCGACGTTCACGATGAACGCGGTGGGCTTCATCTTCGCAAGCTGCTCGTCGCTGATCATCCCGGTGGTCTCCGGGGTCTTCGGCATGTGGATGGTGATGAAGTCGCTCTGCTCGAGCAGTTCGTCGAGGGTCACCAGGGTGACGCCGAGTTGCTGGGCGCGGGCACTCGTGACGTAGGGGTCGTAGGCGATCACGTTGACGCCGAAGGCCTGCAGGCGAGCCGTGATCAGGGCGCCGATGCGCCCGAGGCCGATGATGCCCACGGTCTTCTCGTAGAGCTCGACGCCCGTGTAGGCGGAGCGCTTCCACTGCCCCTGCGCGAGCGCGGCGTGCGCGGCCGGGATGTGCCGGGCCAGGCTCAGGATGTGGCCGACCGTGAGCTCCGCGGCCGAGATGATGTTGGAGGTGGGCGCGTTCACCACCATGACGCCGGCGGTGGTGGCCGCCTTGATGTCGACGTTGTCGAGCCCGACGCCCGCTCGGGCGACCACCTGCAGCTTGGGGGCCGCGGCGATGGCCTCGGCGTCGACCTTCGTGGCGGAGCGCACGAGCACCGCGTTCGCCTCGGCGAGCGCCGCCAGCAGAGCGGGGCGATCGGTGCCGTCGACGTTGCGCACGTCGAAGTCGGGCCCGAGGGCGTCGACGGTGGCGGGGGACAGTTCTTCGGCGATCAGCACGACCGGCTTCGACACGGATCGGGTCCTTCGGTTGGTCTGGTGGGAGCCTCTCAACTGTAGTGCAGGCAGAATGGGGCCATGGACTCTGTGACGTCCGACGTCGTCCTGACGGTGCTCCGCATCCTCATCGCCGTCGTGTTCATCGCCATGGGCGTGAACCACTTCGTGCCGCGCTCGGCGCGCACCATGGCGGCGATGATCCCGCCGTGGCTGCGGCCCGACGGTCGCGTGACCCCGCTGACGCTGGTGTACCTGACCGGCGTGTGCGAGATCGCGGGCGGACTCGGGCTGCTCTTCCCGCCGACACGCGTGCTCGCGGGAGTGGCACTCGTGGTCTTCCTGGCGTGCGTGTTCCCGGCCAATGCCTACGCGGCGGGGCACCGGGAGCGCTTCGGGGCGCTCGCGATCCCGCTCGTGCCACGACTGATCGGGCAGGTCGTGTTGGCGACCCTAGTGCTGCTGGTGGCGTTCTTCTGACGCCGATCCGGGGCCGGGCGCGGGCACCCGGTTCGAGCCGTCAGGCGGCGGAGGCGATGACGAGGACGTCGAGCGACACCAGCGCGACGACGGCGAAGCCCACGACGAACACCACGATGCGCCCGAAGGTGGACAGGCGCCGGCCGACGACGAGCGCTGCGGCGTAGATCACGATCGGCACCACCGCGTAGGCGATGACCAGCGCCCAGATGGTGCCGGGCACGGCGACGCCGAAGGTCGAGAAGGTCGAGACCACGGCGATGAGGTTCGCGATGCCTCCCCACAGGTGGTAGGCGTACAGGAACGCGAAGATCACGGCCACGGCCCAGCCGGCGCGGCCGAAGGTGCGGAAGCCGCGCTTCGCGGGCTTGACCGGTGCTGTCACGGTGGCGTCAGTCATCTCACACCCCCATCAGGAAGGGCCAGGGCACGAGCACGAGCACACCGATCACGAGCCAGAGAAAGCGGAACCGAATGTCCTTCGTCTGGGTCAGCAACAGCGTCGCCACGAACCAGAGCGGCGTGGCCGCGATGGCGAGGGTCTGGGTGATGCGGTAGCTCACCACCGAGAAGTCGACCGTGAGCGGGGTCTGGTAGCGCGAGAAGCTCACGATCCAGCCGATCGTGTAGAGCAGGTAGACGCCGCCGAGGATGCCCATGCCGATCAGCGCGGGCGAACTCAGCTGCTTCGACGCGGCCTCGGCCTCGGCGAGCTCCTTGTCGACGGCCCGGTCTTCGGCCTCTTCCGCCTCGTCGAGCACGGTCCGCCGCGCGGGTGCCGCGTGCGCCGAGGGCCCCGCGGGCGAGCCGGCGGGTGCAGAGGGCGACGTGGACGTCGCTGGAGCAGTGGACGGCGCGGGCGACGCGGGTGCGGCGACGGCGGGCGATTCGGATGCCGCCGCCTCGACGTCGTCGTCCAGCTCGTCGTCGGCGACCGGCGACCCCACGGGCGCGAGGGTCGGATCGTCGTCGCCCGCCCAGGCGAAGGCGTCGTCATCCCGGCGGTCACTCATGTCTTCACCCTATCGCGCGCCCTCCTGAGCCCCAGTACAGCGGTGGGACGTCGGAAACCGCACTCCTGCGCCCGACCGAGGCGCTGGGCGACTCGGTCGGCACCAGGTTTGCGATTTCGAACGAGCAGCGCGCGGCAGGGTGCGAGACGGTCAGGCGGGGGTGACGGATGCCTCGGCGGGGGTGGCGCAGGCGGCGAAGCGGGCGGTACCGACGCGGAGGCCCTCGAGGGTGACGTGGCCGAGGGCGGCGGACGCGAGGGGCGCGACCGTCAGGCCGGCGCGATCCGCGGTGGGACGGGCGTCGACGGCCGCGGCCGCGACTGTCACGGCAGCAGCGGCCGACCAGGCCTGAGGGCGGCAGGCCGCCGGGTAGGGAGCCGGCGACACGACCGACGCAGCCGAGTCGCCCGAGTGGAGTTCGGGCATCCGATAGTCGAACGATTCGGCTGCGGCCAGCAACCCCTCGCTGAGCACGGCGGCCTCCGCCCGGAAGCCGTCGTGGGCCAGCCCGCGGACGGCGATCGCCGTGTCGTGCGCCCACACCGACCCGCCGTGGTAGCTCAGCGGCCAGAAGCCCGCCGAGTCGGTGGCCATGGTGCGCAGTCCGAAGCCGGAGTCGAGCTCGGGTGAGACCAGGAGGGCCGCGACGGCCGCCGATTCCTCGGCGTTCAGGATGCCGGTGCCGAGCAGGTGGCCGATGTTGCTGGTGAGGGTGTCGACGGCTCGCTTGGAGGCATCCAGGGCGATGGCCGGGTAGCGACCGGCAGGGCCGTCGACCCAGAACGAGGCTCGGAACCGTTCGGCGAGCGCGGCCGCCCACTCGCGCCACCCGGCCGCGTCTCCGTCACCGTCACCGAAGTGCTCGAGCAGTTCCGCTCCCCCGAGCGCCGCCTCGTAGGCGTACCCCTGCACCTCGCAGAGCGCGATCGGCCCTTCGGCGAGCCGGCCGTCGCGCCACTGCACCGAGTCGCCGGAATCCTTCCAGCCCTGGTTCGCGAGGCCGTGACCGGTGGTGTCGGCGTATTCGAGGAAGCCGTCGCCGTCGCTGTCGCCGTGATCGCGCATCCATTCGAGCGCGCGGCGGAGGTTCGGCAGCAGGGCGCGCACCTCGTCGTCGGGGAGACCCCAGCGCCAGGCGTCGTGCAGCAGCGTGATCCAGAGCGCGGTGGCATCGACGGTGCCGTAGTACAGGGGCGGGAGCGAGACATCCTCTCCCGGGATGGTCAGGGTGCCGGGTCGCAGTTCGTGCATGATCTTGCCCGGCTGCTCCGCCGTCTCCCCCACCGTCTCGGCGCCTTGGAGGCCCGCGAGCACGCGGAGGGTCGAGCCCGCGATCGCCGTGCCGAACGGCAGCAGAAGCCGCGCGGCCCAGAGTGAGTCGCGGCCGAAGAGCGTGAAGAACCAGGGCGCACCGGCGGCGAGGAAGGGCTCGTCGGGGCGGACGGTCGTGGTCATGCGCAGGGCCTCGAGGTCGTCGAGCGCCCGGGCCGTCCAGCGGGCCAGTCGCGTGTCGCCGGAGTCGACGCGTGCATCGTGCCATTCGGCCGCTCCGGATGCGCCGCCCACCACCGCGGCTTCGTCACGCAGGTCGGCGTGCCAGCCGAGCGAGACCGATCCCTTCGCGGGGATCGTGACCGGCCACTCGAGCACCACGAGCGCCATGCCGCCCGTGTTCTCCGGCCGCTCGATCCGCACCGACGCGCCCGGCGCCTCGATCTCCGCCGAGGAGCTGCCGGCCGCGAGCCGCACGCGATCACCGTCGACGACCGCATCGATCGCGGCACCCGCCTCGGTCGCGCCGGCGACGTCCGCGGCCGACGCCGAACCCGCCACGAGAGCACCCGGCGACCCCGCCACGAACGCGAAGTCGAACCCGACCCCCGCCAAACCCGACTTCACCGTCTGGATCGGCGCGAAGTCGGCCACCAGAGTCACCTGCACCGCGGTCGACACGTCGCCCGTGAGGGCCGACGACAGCGTGAGCGTCTCCGCGAACCGTCCGGCGGCGACCTCCCGGCGCACATCGAGCCGCACCCGCGGGTCGGCGCTCCGGTCGTCGATGTTGCGCGCCAGCGCGGTGAACACGACGGTGGTGGCATCCGTGGCGGCGGTCGAGATCGCCTCGGGCGCCCGCCCTCCCACCGTCACGGACAGCCCTCGGAACACGCGCGAATCGGAGTGGTACACCCCGTGGATCGCGTCGGTCATGGCACCGGAGGCTGCGGACCAAGCCTGAGTGGGCGCGGCGAGCACCACGGTCGCGTCGTTGAGGAGGGGCTGAAGGGGATGGGACATGTCACGACTCCTGGTCGGTGTGGCGAGGGGCGAGTTGCGCGGGGCGGTGGGCGGAGCGGGGCGTGGGCGGTGAAGCACGGAACGCACCGGTCGGTTCGGTCGGTGTCAGGCGATCAGTCGCGGCTCCACGACGTCCATGGCGACCTTGTTACTGCCCGCGGAGAGGGAGGATTCTTGGTTGTCGGCGGCGGCGTGGCCCCCGATGATCTCGCGGCCGTCCCCGGCCTCGGCGGCGTCGCGGCGGGCGGCGTCGACGGCGGCACGGATGCGGTACGCCCGCCCGCCTTGTCGCTCGGTCACGAAGTACTCCGGCTCCTGCGGGGCGCCCCCGCGGTACACGACGCCCACCCCTTCCTCAAGAGCGAAGCCGGAGGTGAGCTGCCCCGAGGCGACGGCGGCGGAGTGCACGGGCCGGCGCGCGGCATCCGAGTCCCAGTGCACAGCGAGTGAGAACGGTACGAAACCGAGCCCGTCGGCCAGCGGCGCGATGTCGGGCCCGAACGACGAAGTGGTGCCTCCGGTGTGCCAACAGATCGCCCCGGCCGAGCCGCCCGCGAGCACGACGCCCGCCTGCCACGCCTCGCGCAACGCCTCGTCGATGCCGTGCAACCGCCAGAGCGCGAGCAGATTGGCGAGACTGCCGCCGCTCACCCACACCACGTCCTGCTCCAGCAGGTACGACCGCACCGAGTCCACGTTCGGATGCGGGAACACCCGCAGGTGCGACGCCGAGACGCCCGCCTCCCGCGCGGCCTCGAGTTCGACGCCCTCGATGGGACGGGGGTCGCCGCCCGCCGTGTTGAGGTGCGCGACCCTCGGTGCCCGGCCCCGTACTTCCGCGAGCGCGATCGCGTGCAGCAACAGCGGGCCGTAGACCGCCTCCGTCCAGCGTCCCGGGTTCAGCCCGCCGCAGGTCGCGACGATGGTGGGAACGGATGCCGTCACTCCTTCACCGCCCCCTCGCTCGCGTTCATGATGCGGCGCTGGAAGATGAAGAACATCACCGCGACCGGAATGGTCATGATCGCGGCGGCGGCCAGCTTCAGCGGATACTGCGTGCCCTGACTCAGCTGCCCGGACGCGAGCGAGGCCACGCCCTTGGTCAGCGTGGTGAGGTCGGGCGACTGGGTCGAGATGATGAAGTGCGACAGCTCGTTCCACGACCCCTGGAACGACAGGATGATGATGGTGATGAGCGCCGGGCGCGCCATCGGCAGCACGATCGACCAGAAGATGCGGAAGGTGCCTGCGCCGTCGATGCGTGCCTGCTCCTCGACCGAGGCGGGGATCGACTCGAAGAAGTTCTTCATGATGAAGACCCCGGCCGCGTCGACGAGCAGCGGGATGATCATGCCGGCGTAGCTGTCGTAGATGCCGAGCTGGTTGATCACCAGGAACTTCGGGATGAGCAGCACCACCGCGGGCACGGCCATCACCGCGATGAGCCCGGCGAACACCACGCCACGGCCGCGGAAATGCAGCCGGGCGAGCGCGTAGCCCGCGAGCGAGTCGAGGAAGACGCGTCCCGCCGTCACGAAGATCGTGACGACAGCGGAGTTCGCGAACCAGGTGGGGAAGTCGGAGTTGAGGAAGAGCTTCGTGTAGGCGGCCGTCGTCCAGGTCTGCGGGATGAGGGACAGCGGATCGCTCGCCGCCTCCGCATCCGTTTTGAACGAGGTGGCGACGTTGATGAGGAACGGGAAGATGTAGATGATCGCGATGACGACGAGGATGGCGTAGACCACCGACGAGGCCGCGATGGCGCGCGGCGGGCGCGGCCGCTTCTCCGACTTCGGCGGCGGAGCAGCCTGCTGCGACGGCGACTGCGCCGGCGGATCGATGACGACGGCGCTCATGGCCGGCCCTCCTTGTTCGCGGTGGCGGCGCTCGCGATCGAGTAGGCGCGCATCCGTCGCTTCGAGACCTTGCGGTCACGCAGCACGAATCGCTGCAGGATGGTGAAGAGCACGATGATCACGAACAGGATGAACGCGATCGCCGCTCCCCGACCCCAGTCCTGGCCCTCGAACGCCGAGGTGTACGAGAGGTAGGCGGGTGTGACCGTGGTCTTGCCCGGGCCGCCCTGGGTGCCGGTGTAGATCTGGTCGAAGACCTGCCAGGTGCCGATGAGCCCGAGGGTCAGCACCGTGAACAACGTCGGACGCAGCTGCGGGAGGGTCACCCGCCAGAATCGCTGCCAGCCGTTCGCACCGTCGATCATCGCGGCCTCCTGCACGTCGCCGGAGAGGTTCTGCAGAGCCGCGATGAACAGCAGCATGAAGGTTCCGCTCGTGGTGAAGACCGCCATCAGCACGAAGGCCGACATGGCGACCGACGGGCCGGCGAGCCAGTCCCACCACGAGACGCCGAGGGCGGTGTTCTCGGTCAGCAGGGCCGGACCCTGGGTGATGCCGACGGCCGCGAGCAGGTTGTGCACGATGCCCGACGGATCCTGGAACCAGTTCGGTCCGTTGATGCCGAGCCAGGAGAGCACTTTGTTCACGGCTCCGGTGGCACCGAAGAGGAAGAGCCAGAGCACCGTGATGGCCACCGAACTCGTGACGCTCGGGAAGTAGAAGGCGGTGCGGAAGAAGCCGCGCCCTTTCAGGATCTGCCTGTTCACCAGCACGGCGAGGAACAGGGAGAGCGCCGTCTGCAGCGGCACCACGAGCACGACGTACCAGGCGTTGTTGCGCAGTGAGATGCCGAAGTCGCGCTCGGCGAGTCCGCCGCCTCCGAGCAGGTCGGCGTAGTTCTCGGTGCCGATGAAGTTCACGTTCGCCGAGAAGGGGCTGCCCCGGCCCGACCAGTCGGAGAAACTCACCCACAGCGCCATGACCACCGGCACCACGAGGAAGAGCCCGAGGATGATCAGCATCGGCGCCGTGAACAGCCACCCCGCCACACCCTCGGAGCGGGCGATGCCTCGCGGCACCCCGCGGTTGCGGCCGGGCTTCTTGCCCTGGCCGACCGGCGCCGGAACGGTCGCGGTCGCGCTCATGGAATCTCCTTCACCACATCGTGGAGCAGCGGATGTTCGGGGCGAGGATGCCGGCCGGCCGGGCCATCGAGGGGGCCGGCCGGCATCCGATCGCCGGGTCGTCGCCTACTGGTTGTCGGCGACGACCGCTTCCATGTTCTTCTGCGCGCTGTCGAGGATCGCCTTCGGATCCTGCGAGGCCAACGACTCGAGCTGCGAGTTGAGGTCCTTGATGACGTCGGCCGATCCGTTCAGCGTCGGCACGCCCTGGGCGTAGTCGGCGGCGTCGAGGAACGCGGTCTTGTCGGGGTTCTCGGTCTTCCACTGGTCGGCAGCCGACTGCACGGAGGGCATCACGCCGAAGGCCTTGGCGAAGGCGAGCTGCTGGTCGGTGCTGGTGAGCTGCTCCACCAGGGCGAGCGCGCCCTCCTGGTTGGGGCTGTCGGCGGCGATGCCCCAGCAGTTGGTGAACTGCAGGGTGCCCTGGCCGCCGGGGCCGGCGGGCAGCTGCGCCACCGAGTACTTCACGTCGGGGTAGTCGGCCTCGAGGCCGCCGGCGATCCAGTTGCCCTCGATGGTCATCGCGGCCAGACCCTTACCGAAGGCCTCGCCGCCCCAGCCGGCGCCGAGGTCGGAGGAGTACTTCGCCACGCCGCTGGTGAGCAACGACTTCACGTAGTCGAGGCCCTGCACGTTGGCGTCGCTGTTGACGGTCGCCTCGGTCTGGTCGTCGTTGAGCAGCGATCCGCCGGCCTGGGCCATGAAGGCGCCCACGCGGGCGAACTCGGGCGAGAAGGTGAGGCCCACGTGCTCGGGGGTGGTGAGCTTCGTGGCGACGGCGGTCAGCTGGTCCCAGGTGGTGGGGATGTCGGCATCCGTCAGTCCGGCCGCGGCCCACATGTCGGTGTTGATCACGAGGCCCAGGGTGGAGAAGTCCTTGGGAGCGCAGTAGAACTGGCCGTCGTAGGTGAAGGAGTCGACGAGGGTCGGGTAGAAGTCGTCCTTGTTGCTGAGCTGGTCACCATACGGATACAGCGAGCCGTTCGAGGCGAAGCCGGCGAGCGCATCCGTCGACACGTAGAACACGTCGGCGGGCTTGCCGCTCGCGAAGCCCTGGCTGAGTTGCTGGTTGAGGTCGGATGCCGCGGTGACCGTGGCCTCGGTGCCCGAGCCATCGGACCACTTCTTCACCGCGTCCGTGACCGCTGTCGTCTCGGCGTCGCCGCTCGAACCGATGAGCACGGTGAGCGGGGCGGACGAGTCCTGGGCCGAGCCCGTGGAGTCGTCGAAGCCGGAGCCGGAACCGCACGCGCTGAGGGTGAGGGCCGCCGCGCCGGCGATGCCGGCCGCGAGGAGCCAACGGGAGCTGCGTCGTTGCATGGTGTTCTCCTTGTGCTGTTGCTGGACCTCCGGGCCCGACGATGGGTCATCCGGATGGAGTTTGAACGTTCTAACGCCACGTCGATGGAAATTTGATCGTTCAAAGAGTGATTGCTCCACCATAACCCTGTCCTCCCGATGCGGCAACCCGACGTTCCGGATGCGGTAGCGCGAGGCGCCACCACCCCGGTAGCCCATTCAGGCTGCCGGGTCGGCGGTGGGGCATACTGCGGTGCCCGCGGCACGCGCGATCCGGTGCGCTAACCTCGTTGGAACGATCAAGCCGCAGCGATCAGAGACGGAGACGCGGATGTCGGCACTCCCCACCATCCACGACGTCGCCCGCGTGGCCGGCGTCTCGCGCCAGACCGTCTCGAACGTGCTCAACACGCCCGCCATCGTGCGCCCCGACACGCGCGAGCGCGTCGAGTCGGCCATCGCCGAACTCGGCTACCGCCCGCACGAGTCGGCGCGGCGGTTGCGCACCCGCAAGAGTTCGACGCTCGGCATCCGGATCGATCCGATGACCGACGGCATCTCGGGCTCCGTGCTCGACCGCTTCCTGCACGCTCTCACCGAGCAGGCCGCCCGGCAGGGGCTCCGGGTGATGCTGTTCACCGCGACCGACCCCGACGACGAGATCCGCCAGTTCGCCCGCCTGCGCGACGGCGCCGACGTCGACTCCTTCGTGCTCACCTCCACCTTCCACGGTGATCCGCGCACCCGGTGGCTGATCGAGAACGGCCAGTCGTTCGTGACCTTCGGGCGCCCCTGGGGCATCGACGACATGAACGACCCGCAGCACCTCTGGGTGGATGTCGACGGCTGGTTCGGGTTGCACGAGGCGACCTCGTCGCTCCTCGCCTCCGGGCACCGGCACGTGGGGTACATCGGCTGGCCCAGCCCGTCCGGAACGGGCGACGACCGGCGCCGAGGCTGGCGCGACGCCATGATCGAGGGCGGGATGACGGATGACGCGCAGCTGGATGCACTCGACCTGGCGGTCGAAGACGGCGTCACCCAGGGCGGCGCAGCGATGCGCGAACTCCTCTCCCGCCCCGGCTCGGTGGACGGCGTGGTCTGCGCGAGCGATTCCCTCGCGCTCGGCGCGCTGATCGCATCCGGGGGTCGGATTCCCGTGATCGGCTACGACAACACGCCCGTCGCCGCGGCACTGGGGCTCTCGAGTGTCGAACAACCGCTCGACGAGGTGGCCGCCGGTGTGCTCGAACTGCTCACCGGGGCGCACGGCGGCCGCCTCGGCGACGCACCAGCCGACGACCCGAGGCACCGCCTGGTGCGCCCGCGGCTCATCCAGCGCACCCCGGAACGCATCCCCGTGGTCGAGGGAACCTGAGCGTTTCCCGCGGCGCCCGGCCCGGCGCCGTGGGCTCTCTGAGTGCCGAGTCACGTCGGTAATCGCAAACCTCGTGGCACCCGCGCCGCATACGGGCTCGATGACGCTCACGATTGCGGTTCCCGACACCACCCCCGAGAGTTCAGGCCCCCGGCGACATCCTGGTCGACCGTTGTCCTCTCAGCCGGCCGCCAGCGCGATGACGTCGCGCACCGCGTCGGCGAACGCCGACGGCGCCTCCTGCGGCAGGTTGTGGCCCGCATGCGGCACCCGGTTGTGGAGGCGGGGGCCGGTGAAGTGCGACGCACTCGGGGTTCCGTCGGTCGCCGGGAAGTTGCCGTCGGCCAGACCATCGAGGGTGACCGTGGGCACGCTGATCGGCGGCAGGGTCGCGAGCCTGCGCTCGAGTGCCTCGTACTCCGGTGCGCCGGCCGCGGCCCCCAAGCGGTGACGGTAGGAGTGGATGACGACGTCGACGTAGTCGGGATTGTCGAACGACCGCGCGGTGCGATCCAGGGTCGCATCGTCGAAGGGCCACTCCGGTGAATTGCGGCGCCAGATGACCTCGGCGATCTCGCGCCGGTTCTCGAGGAGGCCCGCCCGGCCGCGTTCGGTGAGGAAGTAGAAGAAATACCAGAAACCGGCCTCGAGAGCGGGCGGGAGCGGTGTCATGGCCGCGCCGATGTCTTGGATGAGATAGCTGTTCACCGAGACGAGTCCCGTCACGCGGTCGGGCCACAGGGCGGCGGCGACGCACGCTGCCCGGCCACCCCAGTCGTAGCCGGCCAGCACGGCGCGGGGCAGGCCGAGCGCATCGAGGAGCTCGATCACGTCCACCCCGAGGGCCGCCTGCTGACCCGACCGCAGGGTCTGCGGGTCGCGGAACCGTGTCGGGCCGTGCCCGCGCAGGTAGGGCACGATCACGCGGCAGCCCTGGTCGACGAGCTTCGGCGCGACCTCGCGGTAGCTCTCCACGTCGTACGGGAACCCGTGCAGCAGGAGCACCGGCGTCCCGTCGGGCGGCCCGGACTCCCGGTACGCCACGTCGAGGGTGTCGGTGAGCACGTGCCGGACGGCGTCGATGTCGGTCTTCATACCTTCTCCTGACGGTCGGGATGCGGTTGCCCCATTGTCCATCTGTGACCGGGTACGGAGTGATGGTGTGACGGTCTGACGTGGGAACCCGCTGTCACAGCCGGCCCACGGCTGCGGTCGTAGTTGCCGACAGCAGGACACCGCGACGAGAGGATGATCATGACGACCCCCCGGACGACCGACAGGCCGGCCTCGACAGGCCATCAACGGCTGGTGCTCGCGATCGCGATCCTCGCCTCGTTCGTCGCCTTCCTCGACAGCTCGGTGGTGAACGTCGCGCTGCCCGCGATGACCGCCGAACTCGGGGGGCGGGCTGGCGGTGCAGCAATGGGTGGTCGACGCGTACCTGATCACCCTCGGCTCCCTGATCCTGCTCGCCGGATCGCTGTCGGACGCCTTCGGCCGGATGCGGATCCTCCGGATCGGCCTCGTCGGTTTCGGTGTCACCTCCCTGCTCTGCGCCGTCGCGCCCACGGCCGAGTTCCTCGTCGTCGCCCGCCTGCTGCAGGGCGGCGCGGGGGCGCTACTCGTGCCGAGCTCGCTCGCCATCATCATCTCGACCTTCTCCGGCGCCGCGCAGGGCAAGGCGATCGGCACCTGGACCGCGTTCACCGGCGCGGCCGGGCTCGCCGGCCCGCTGCTCGGCGGCCTGCTCGTCGACACCGTGTCGTGGCGGCTGATCTTCGCGATCAATGTCGTCCCGATCCTCGCCACGTTGTGGCTCATGACTCGGCTGGGTGCCTCCGCGGCCTCGGCACCGGCGCACCGCCCGAAGGTCGACGTCGTCGGCGCCACCCTCGGCGCCGTCGGTCTCGGGGGCCCGGTGTTCGCGCTGATCGAGCAGGAACGCTACCCGTGGAGCAGCCCGGTACTCCTTGTGCCGTTGCTCATCGGACTCGCGTCTCTCGCCGCCTTCATCTGGTGGGAAGGTCGGCACGAGAACCCGATGCTCCCCCTCGGACTTTTCCGCGTTCGGAACTTCGGCTTCGGCAACGTGGCGACCCTGTTCATCTACGGTGCGATCTCGCTCGGGTTCTTCGCCATCACGGTCTTCATTCAGCAGACGGGCGGATTCAGCGCCACCGCGTCCGGGCTCGCGACCCTCCCCTCGACGCTCGTCGTTCTCGCGCTGTCCCCGTTGTTCGGCCGCCTCGCCGGCCGTTTCGGCCCCCGGTTCTTCATGACCGTCGGCCCGCTGGTCGCCGGTCTCGGCTTCTTCGTGACCGGCACCGCCCGCGCCGACGTCGACTACTGGGTGCAGGTGTTCCCCGGCGTACTGCTCGTGGGCCTCGGGCTCTCGATCACCGTGGCGCCCCTGACGAGCGGCATCCTCGGCTCGATCGACCCCGCCCGTGCCGGCATCGGATCGGCCGTGAACAACGCGGTCGCGCGGGTGGCCGGTCTCATCAGCATCGCGTTGGTCGGCATCCTCTCCGGAGGCTCGCTCGGGGAAGCGGGCTTCGCGCACGTGGTCACCTTCGCGGCCGTCTTCCTGCTGGTGGGAGCGGTGGTGTCGTTCGTGGGCATCCGCAACCCGACGCATCCGGCCCGCTCGCCGCACCTCGCGGTACACGCACTGCAGTAGCGCGCTTGCCTGAAACGCCGAAGGGCCCCGGAACGCGAGTTCCGGGGCCCTTCGTGATGCGGAGAGGTCAGCGCGCGGCAGACCCGTCGGTGTAGTCGGCGTCCTGCTGCTTCCAGGCGAAGAGGGCACGCAGCTCCTTGCCGGTGGCCTCGATGGGGTGCGCGGCACCCTTCTCGCGGAGAGCGAGGAACTCGGGAGCTCCGGCGTCCTGGTCGTCGATGAAGCGCTTCGCGAACGCGCCGGACTGGATGTCGGCGAGAACGGCCTGCATGTTCTCCTTCACGTGCGGGTCGATGACGCGCGGGCCCGAGACGTAGTCGCCGTACTCAGCGGTGTCGGAGACCGACCAGCGCTGCTTGGCGATGCCGCCCTCCCACATCAGGTCGACGATGAGCTTCAGCTCGTGCAGCACCTCGAAGTAGGCGATCTGCGGCTGGTAACCGGCCTCGGTGAGGGTCTCGAAACCGTACTGCACCAGCTGCGAGACACCGCCGCAGAGCACGGCCTGCTCGCCGAACAAGTCGGTCTCGGTCTCTTCGGTGAAGGTGGTCTTGATGCCGCCGGCACGGAGGCCGCCGATGCCCTTGGCGTAGCTCCAGGCGAGGTCCCAGGCCGAGCCGGTCGCGTCTTTCTCGACGGCGACGATGACGGGGACGCCACGGCCGGCCTCGTACTCGCGGCGCACGGTGTGACCCGGGCCCTTGGGGGCGACCATGATCACGTCGACGCCCTCGGGCGCCTGGATGTAACCGAAGCGGATGTTGAAGCCGTGGCCGAAGACCAGCGTCTTGCCGTCGGTCAGGTTCGGCTGGATGTCGGCGGCGTAGATGCCGCGCTGGTGCTGGTCGGGCGCGAGGATGACGATCACGTCGGCCCAAGCGGTGGCCTCGGCGACGGAGAGGACGGTGAAGCCCGCTTCCTGGGCCTTGGCGGTCGACTTCGACCCTTCCTTGAGCGCGACGACGACCTCGACGCCGGAGTCGCGAAGGTTCAGCGCGTGGGCGTGGCCCTGCGAGCCGTAGCCGATGACGGCCACCTTCTTGGACTGGATCAGGGACAGGTCGGCGTCCTGGTCATAGAAGATCTCGGTCACGTGTGTTTTCTCCTTGTTAGTGGGGCTTGTGGTCAGTTCTTGAAGACGCGCTCGGTGATGCTCTTGCCGCCGCGACCGATGGCGAGCAGGCCCGACTGGGCGAGCTCCTTGATGCCGTACGGCTCGAGCACGCGCAGGAACGCCTGGGTCTTGCCGGAGTCGCCGGTGACCTCGATCACGAACGCGTCGCTCGACACGTCGACGACACGGGCCCGGAAGAGGGTCACGGCCTCGAGCACCTGGGAGCGCGTCGTGTTGTCGACGCGCACCTTGATGAGAAGGTGCTCGCGCTGCACCGCCTGCGCGGGGTCGAGCTCCACGATCTTGATGACGTTGATCAGCTTGTTGAGCTGCTTCGTCACCTGCTCGAGCGGGAGGTCTTCGACGTCGACCACCACGGTGATCCGCGACAGGCCGTCGATCTCCGAATGGCCCACGGCGAGCGACTCGATGTTGAAACCACGACGGGCGAACAGGCCCGCGACGCGGGTCAGCAGACCCGGTTTGTCCTCGACGAGGAGGCTCAGAACGTGAGTGCTCATGGTCTACTCCTCTTCCCACTCGGGGGCGTGGTCTTTGGCGTACTGCACGAAACTGTTGCTGACACCCTGCGGCACCATCGGCCACACCATCGCGTCGGCCGACACGATGAAGTCGATGACGACCGGGCGATCGTTGGTCTCGAGCGCCAGCTTGATGGCCGCGTCGACTTCCTCGAGCTTCGTGACCCGGATGCCCAGAGCACCGTAGGCGTCAGCCATCTTCACGAAGTCGGGGACCATCTGCGTCGCGTGACCGGTGTTCAGGTCGGTGAACGAGTGCCGGCCGTCGTAGAACAGCGTCTGCCACTGGCGCACCATGCCGAGCGAGGAGTTGTTGATGATCGCGACCTTGATCGGGATGTTGTTGATCGTGCAGGTGGCGAGCTCCTGATTGGTCATCTGGAAGCATCCGTCGCCGTCGATCGCCCACACCGTGCGCTCGGGCTCGGCCACCTTGGCGCCCATGGCGGCCGGAACCGCGTACCCCATGGTGCCGGCGCCGCCGGAGTTCAGCCAGGCGTGCGGGCGCTCGTACTTGATGAACTGCGCCGACCACATCTGGTGCTGCCCGACCCCCGCCGCGTAGATCGCCTCAGGGCCGGTGAGCTCGCCGATGCGCTTGATCACGTATTGCGGAGCGAGGAGTCCGTCGGTGGGCTCGGAGTAGCCGAGCGGGAACTCCTTCTGCAGACCGTGGAGGTAGTTCCACCACTCGTCGAGGTCGAGCTTCTTGGAGCCCGCCGCATCGGCGTAGGCCCGGATGAGATCGGCGATGACGTCTTTCGCGTCTCCCACGATCGGCACGTCGGCGACCCGGATCTTGGAGATCTCGGCGGGATCGACATCGACGTGCACCACCTTGGCGTTGGGCGCGAACTCGCTCGCCTTGCCGGTGACCCGGTCGTCGAAGCGGGCGCCGAGCGAGATGAGCAGGTCGCTCTCCTGCAGGGCGAGCACCGCGGGCACCGTGCCGTGCATGCCGGGCATGCCGAGGTGCTGCGGGTGCGAGTCGGGGAAGGCGCCGCGCGCCATCAGCGTGGTGACGACCGGCACGCCGGTGGCCTCCGCCAACTGGGCCAGCTCGGCGGTGGCCTCGGCGCGGATGACGCCGCCGCCCACGTAGAACACCGGCTTCTTCGACTCGAGCAGCAGCTGGGCCGCGGCCTGGATCTGCTTGCCGTGCGCCTTGGTGATGGGCCGGTAGCCGGGCAGGTCGATCTTGGGCGGCCAGATGAAGGGCGCGAGGTTCTGCTGGGCGTCTTTCGTGATGTCGACGAGAACGGGACCGGGGCGGCCGGTGGACGCGATCTGGTACGCAGCCGCGATGGTGGCCGGAACCTCCTCGGCGGTCTTGACCAGGAAGGAGTGCTTCGTGATCGGCATCGTGATGCCCACGATGTCGGCCTCCTGGAAGGCATCCGTTCCCATCAGGTGGGAGAACACCTGACCCGTGATGGCCAGCAGGGGCACCGAGTCCATGTAGGCGTCGGCGATCGCGGTGACGAGGTTGGTGGCTCCCGGTCCACTCGTGGCGATGGCCACACCCACCTTGCCGGTGGCGGCCGCGTAGCCCTCGGCCGCGTGGCCGGCGCCCTGCTCGTGTCGCACGAGGATGTGGCGGATGTCGTCCTGCGTCATCAACTCGTCATAGAACGGGATGATGGCGCCACCCGGCAGGCCGAAGACGTCGGTGACGCCGAGGTTCTTGAGCGAGCGCAAGACGGCACCGGAACCGGTGAGCATCTCGGGCTCGGTGCTGGGTGGAGTCGGGGTCTTCTTGGTCGGCACGGGGAAGGCATCCGTGGTCATGTATCGTCCTAAATTCGAGCGCGGGTGAGGGATGCGCGAACTACCCGGTGATCGCGCCCTCCGCGGCGGAGTGCACGAGCTTGGAGTACTTCGCGAGAACGCCACGGGTATAGCGCGGAGGAAGTGGAGCCCAGCCATCTCGGCGAGCTGCTAGCTCAGCGGGTTCGACAAGTAGGTCGAGCGAGCGAGCTGCGATATCGACCCGTATTAGATCACCATCGCGCACGAAGGCGATGGGACCTGCGTCCACCGCTTCGGGTGCTATGTGGCCGATACACAGTCCGGTTGTGCCGCCTGAGAACCTGCCGTCGGTCAATAGTAGTACATCCTTTCCGAGGCCTGCGCCCTTGATGGCCGCGGTGATGGCGAGCATCTCGCGCATTCCCGGACCACCCTTCGGACCCTCGTAGCGGATGACCACGACGTCGCCGGCGTTGATGCGACCCTCGGTGAGCGCATCCATCGCCGCCCGCTCACGCTCGAAGACCCGCGCCGGGCCCTCGAACACGTCGGCGTCGAAACCGGCCGACTTCACCACGGCGCCCTCGGGAGCCATGGTTCCCGTGAGCACGGTGAGCCCGCCCGACTTGTGGATGGGGTTCGACAGCGGCCGCAGCACATCGCCGTCGAGGGGCGCGATGTCCATCTCGGCGAGGTTCTCCTCGATGGTCTTGCCGGTGACGGTCATCGCGTCGCCGTGCAGGAGCCCCTCGTCGAGCAGAGCCTTCATGACGGCCGGCACGCCGCCGTGACGGTCGACGTCGTTCATGACGAAACGACCGAAGGGCTTGAGGTCGCCGATGTGCGGCACCTTGTCGCCGATCTTGTTGAAGTCGGCCAGCGTGAGCTCGACCTCGGCCTCGGCCGCGATCGCGAGCAGGTGCAGCACGAGGTTGGTCGACCCACCGAAGGCCATGCCCACGGCGATCGCGTTCTCGAGCGACTTCTTCGTGATGATGTCGCGGGCCGTCAGGCCGAGGCGCAGCATGTTCACCACGGCCTCACCCGAGCGGTGCGCGAAGTAGTCGCGACGACGATCGGCCGCCGCCGGCGAGGCCGAGCCGGGCAGGCTCATGCCCATCGCCTCGGCCGCACTGGCCATGGTGTTCGCCGTGTACATGCCGCCGCAGCTGCCCTCACCCGGCGCGAAGGCGCACTCGATGCGGTGCGCGTCTTCCATCGACATCCGTCCGGCCCGCACGGCGCCGACGGCCTCGAAGGAGTCGATGATCGTGATGTCCTTCTCCGTGCCGTCGGAGAGCTTGACCCAGCCGGGAGCGATCGACCCGGCGTAGAGGAACACCGACGCGAGATCGAGGCGCGCCGCCGCCATCAGCATGCCGGGGAGCGACTTGTCGCAGCCGGCGAGCAGCACCGATCCGTCGAGGCGCTCGGCCATCATGACGGTCTCGACGGAGTCGGCGATCACCTCGCGCGACACCAGGGAGAAGTGCATGCCCTCGTGACCCATGGAGATGCCGTCGGAGACCGAGATGGTGCCGAACTGCAACGGGTAGCCGCCGCCGGCGTGCACACCCTCCTTGGAGGCGCGGGCGAGCCGCTCGAGCGACAGGTTGCACGGCGTGATCTCGTTCCACGAGCTCGCGATGCCGATCTGGGGCTTCTCCCAGTCTCCGTCGCCCATTCCGACGCCGCGGAGCATTCCGCGCGAGGTGAGGGCTTCGATTCCGTCGGTGACGGTGCGGCTCCGTGGCTTGATGTCTATTTCCGGCATGTTACGAGTTTAGAACCGGCGGAGGGGTGCTCCGGCACGCGGGCCCAGGCTGTGGACGGCACACGCTCAGAGCGAGGCTGTGGAGGAGTCGCCGCCGCGGAAATCAGCCAGCAGCGCGAGGACGGATGCGACCTCCCGCGGCCCGTCGACGCGGTGTTCCGCGATCGTGCGCCCCGGCCCGCTCTTCAACCCGAAGTCGTTCGGGCCGAGCACCGCGAAACCGTCCTCGTCGGTGACGTCGTCGCCCGCGTAGAACACCGAGGTCGCGTGCACGTACTCCTTCAGGTGCAGCAGGGCCTCACCCTTGGTGGTGTTGCGCACCGAGAACTCCAGCACGTTCTTCCCCTCGCGCACGGTCAGTCCCTCCACCTCGGAGTGCGCCTCGTCGAGCGCCACCATGTGCGCGAGACGGCTGTCGGCCTCGGTCGCCAGCCGGGTGTGCAGGGCGAATCCGGCCGGCTTCGACTCGATCCAGACGTTGTCGATCGAGTCGGCGACGCCCTCGAGAACCTCGCTGAGGGCATCCACCTGTTCGAGTTCGACCGTGTCGAGGGTGAGCTGGGTCGGACCGTCGAGGCGGATCTCCACGCCGTGCGACCCGACGAGGAGCACCTCGTCGGGCAGGTTGCTCACCTGTTCGAGGCTCTCCATCGCCCGACCCGACACCAGGGCGACCCGCGTCGCGGGCAGCGCGATGAGGCGCAGGAGGGCTTCTCGCGCCTCGGGCAGGGCCCGTGCCCGGCTCGGTTCGTCGACCTCGGGCGCGAGTGTTCCGTCGAAGTCGATCGCCACCAGCAGTCGCTCGGCCGAAGCCAGGCGGTGCAGCCCGTCGAGCAGTTCGCGCTCGACCGGACCGCTGGTGGACTCGAGCAGCCCGGAGTCGGTCGAGGTATCCGGAGCGGCCTGATCGTGCTCATTCGAGCGCGAGTGCGAGTGCCGGATCGGGCCGGTCGGATTCGGCGACGTGATGCTCATCGGGCCTCCTCCGTCGCTCGCGCCTCGGCGCGCGCCTCGGCCCGGGCCGCTCGGTCGTCGCGAACGACCCGCTGGCCCTGCCGCGTGTTGGCCTTCGGCAGCGCCAGGTCGTGCGAGGGCGTGGCGAGCGCGGCCAGGAACGACGACGACCAGCGCGCGACGTCGTTCTCCTGCACCCGTTTGCGCATGGCACGCATCCGTCTCGCCCGCTCGCTCTTGGGCATCTGCTTGGCCTGCAGGATGGCTTCCTTCAAGCCCTCGATGTCGTGCGGGTTCACGCGCAGGGCGGTGCGCAGCTCGTCGGATGCCCCGGCGAACTCGCTGAGCACCAGCACGCCGTCGTTGTCGAAGCGCGTGGCCACGTACTCCTTCGCCACGAGGTTCATGCCGTCGCGGAGCGCGGTGACGAGCATGACGTCGGCGGCGAGATACAACGCCACCATCTCCTCCCGCGGGTAGCCGTGGTGCAGGTAGCTGATCGCCGTGTGGCTGATGGTGGAGTAGTCGCCGTTGATGCGGCCGACCGTCAACTCGATCTCGTCGCGCAGCTTCTGGTAGGTGCGCACGCGCTCCCGACTGGGACTCGCGACCTGCACGAGGGTGACCTCCTCGACGTCGAGGTCGCCGTCGGCCAGCAGCTCGCCGAAGGCCTTCAGCCGGTGACCGATGCCCTTGGTGTAGTCGAGCCGGTCGACGCCGAGCATCACAACGTCGGGATTGCCGAGCCCGTTGCGGATCTCGACCGCGCGTGCCTGGATGTCGGGCCGGTGAGCGAGCTCCTCGTAGCTGGCGGCGTCGATCGAGATCGGGAAGGCCTTGGCCACCACCGTGCGCACCAGCTTGTCGTCGCGGATGGTCGAGATGCGGTGCTTCGCGCTCGCGACCTCCGACTCGGCCTCGACCGGCACGTCGATGACGGTGCCCTTCGACTGATAGCCCAGCAGTCGCCGCACGGCGCGGGAGAAATTGCCCGCGTCGGCCGTGCGCTGGAAGCCGATGACGTCGGCGCCGAGCAGACCCTCGATGATCTGGGTGCGCCACGGCAGCTGCGAGTAGATGCCATATGCCGGGAACGGAATGTGATTGAAGAAGCCGATCGTGAGGTCGGGACGCTGCTCGCGGAGCATCCGCGGAACCAGCTGCAACTGGTAGTCCTGCACCCACACTGTGCCGCCCTCGGCCGTCACCTCGGCGGCGCGGTCGGCGAAGCGCTGGTTCACGACCACATAGCTCTCCCACCACTCGCGGTGATACGCCGGAGGAGCGATGACATCGTGGTAGAGCGGCCAGAGCGTGTCGTTCGAGAAGCCCTCGTAGTACAGCTCGATCTCGTCTCCGGAGAGCGCGACCGGGATCAGATGGATGCCGTCGTTCTCGAAGGGATCGGCCTCGTCGTCGGCCGTGCCCGTCCAACCGATCCAGGCGCCGTCGGCCTCGCGCATCACCGGCTCGAGCGCGGTGACCAGTCCCCCGGGCGAGGTGCGGAAGGTGGAGTTCCCGTCGGAGTCGACGACGCGGTCGACCGGCAGCCGGTTCGAGACGACGACGAAAGGGAACTCGCCGAACTGCGGTGTGGATGGGCTGTCTGAGGAGGGCATGGGTCCGTTCGGCTGAGTCGGGCCGCGGATCGGATGGGAACGAATACAGCCCGGAATTCCAGCCCTGAGTCTATCAGGGCGGGTGCCGGAGCGGCGGTGAGCGGTAGCGTAGGGGCATCGACCGAAGAGATGGGGACAGTGTGCGCAAGTACATCCTGAACAGCAGCATCATCAGCGCGGCGATCGGCGCCTTCTCCGCCGTCCAGGCCACGCGCAAGGGGCCACGCGACTGGCGCCTCATCCTGATGTGGGTCAGCTGGGGCATCACGGTCGCCCTCGCGATCGGCAGCGTGCTGCAGCAGGACGAGAACGCCCGCGAGCTCGAGGAGTCCTGAGATGTTCCACGGCGGTGGCGGGGTGCTGCCGATCCTGTTCAGCATCCTCTCGGGCGTCATCTCGGTCGTGGCGGCCGCGATCGTGTTCCTCGTCGTGCTCGGGGTGCTCTTCCTGCTCGTGCGGTTCCTCTGGTTCGGCACGCGGGCGGCGCAGGTCTACCTGGTGAAGAACGGGGAACCGGGGCACTTCACCTGGCCGCTCCGGCCCGTCGACGACCCGGAGGCCCGGTCGGACGCCCCTCGGCAGGAGCCCGCGGAACCGTCGGACGAGCCCTCCACGGCGACCGCGGAGACCACTCCCCTACCGGAGAACGCCGCGCAGGTCCCGCCCCCCGCGTGCTCCCCGGAAGCCCAAGACGCGTCCCGCGTCCTGATCAGCGGACGTCGTCGCCGCGGGTCTCGATCGGCCCGGTGAACATGCTCGCCCGCCCCTCCGCGTCGCGATCCCCGTGGAACAGGCCCGAGGCATCCGGTTCTCCCGCCCGCGGCCGATGTGACACGTCGGGTTCCTCGTCGACCACGCGCACGCGGGTGCGCGGGATCGACTGCGGGCTCGACCGGTAGAGCCAGGAGATCATCTCCTCCCGCACGAAGCAGCGCAGGTCGAACAGCGTGGGGGCGTCGACCGCGGTGACCAGGATGCGCACCCGCACGAAACCGCCCACGGCGTCCGTCACCTGCAGCACGGAGACCCGCTCGTCCCAGAGCTCGGTGCGGGCGAGGATGCGAGCGAGCTCCGCCCGCATCTCCCCCGGCGTCACGCGCCAGTCGAGGTCGAACTCCACCGAGCCGAGGAGTTCGGAGTTGCGCCTGGTCCAGTTCTGGAACGGCTGGGCGGTGAAGTAGGTGCTCGGCAGCACCATCCGCCGGTCGTCCCAGATGTGCACCACGACGTAGGTGAGCGTGATCTCCTCGATCCGCCCCCATTCGTTCTCGACGATCACCACGTCGTCGACGCGGATGGCGTCACTGAAGGCGATCTGCATCCCCGCGAACACGTTGGCGAGCGTCGACTGGGCGGCGAGCCCGGCGATGATCGACACGATGCCGGCGGAGGCCAGCACGCTCGCGCCCACCGCTTGCGCCCCCGGGAAGGTGAGGAGGATCGCGCCGATCGCCAGCACGATCACCGCGGCCATGGCGAGTCGACGCAGGATCAACACCTGCGTGCGCGCTCGACGGGCGATGCGGTTGTCGGGCCGGTCGATCCGGTAGCGCTCGAGCGCCACGTCCTCCGCGAACAGCGCGAGCCCGCACAGCAGCCATGCTCCCGCGGCGATCGAGAGGATGAGGAACAGCTGATTGACGACCGGTAGCCAGTCGGTGGCGGGGAGCGTCATCGCCACCCCGGTCCACAGCAGCAGCACCACCAGCACGATGCGGAACGGGATGCGCGCCCGTCGCACGAGGGCACCGGGCCACTGCTTCTTGCGGCCGATGAGACGCACCACGAGGGCGACGATCGCGGTCACCGCGATGGCGACCAGCAGCGCGAGCACGGCGGCGATCGCGAAGGTGATCCAGGTTCTTTCGACGGTCATGGGTGCCTTCCCGGGCCGGGGTCGCCGCGAATGGATCCGCGGTTGGGTGAATTTACACCCTAATCAGCCCATTGGATGCCGCAATCCGGCGTGTCGATTGGCTCCGGTCAACCTCCAGCACGCACACTGTTCACACGACGAGGTTGCGGAGGGAGTTGCGATGATCGGCTGGAGACGGCGTGCGAAAGCGGCGCGGGAGAACACGGTCAGCCAGGAGCGACAGTACGAACTCGTCAGCCAGACCCTGATGGAGAACTTCGGCCCGCTCGGATCGTTCGCGATCACCCGTCGGAGCGCCTCCGACACCGACGACATCTTCCACACCGCGCTGGCCAAGTCGGTCGCCCACGACATCGTGGCGAACCTCGCCGAGCACGGCATCACCATGAAATCCAACGGCCATGGCGTCATCGCGCCGCTGACGCCCGTCGAGGCCGTCCCGGTGCCACGCCAGCTGGCGCACGCCGTCACGTCCGCCGCCACCCGCGTCGCGCCCGTCACGCCTCTGGCCCCGGTCGCACCCCTCGTGCCGGCCTACCCGACCGTCGCCGCCGGGGTCGCCATCGGCGCCGCCCCGATGATCGACGGTCCCGACCCGCGCGATGACGACGCGCTGCGCGCCCTCGTGGCCCACCACGCCGAGGTCACCGAAGTCGTCGCCCAGCGTCAAGCCGAGGCCCGCTCCATCGCGATCTGAGGTCGCGTCGAAGCGTCGACCATTCCGGTCGGCTTCGTCGACGTCATGCGGGCGCCGACGACGCGCTCACGTCGGCGTTCAGCCCACCGGCTTCCAGGCATCCGGTCCTTCGGTGCCGGCCGCATATTCCTCGAGCGGCACCTCGTCGGCATGCCAAGCGGCGATGACGGGCGCGAGGATGCGCCAGCCCTCCACCGCGGAGTCCCCGCGCACACTGAGCGTGGGGTCGCCGTCGAGGATGCCGGCGAGCACCTCGCGATAGGCCAGCAGCTGACCGTCGCCGAAGGTGGCGTCGAGGCTGACGCGCTCGAGCTCATAGGGGTCGCCCGGTCCGTTGATGTCGAGTTCGAGTGACATCGCATCCGGCGCCAGGTAGATGCGCAGCACCGTGGGCTGGTTGGCTCCGGTCAGTCCCACCGGGAGTTGCTGCGCGGGCTTGAACGTCACCACGATCTCGCGCCGGCGCTGGCCGATGGCCTTGCCGGAGCGCAGTGTGATGGGCACACCCTTCCAGCGCCAGGTGGAGATCTCCAGGGTGACCTCGGCGAGCGTCTCGGTCTTCCGAGCCGGATCGACGCCGTTCTCATCGGCGTAGCTCGGCATCTCACGCCCGTCGATGGTGCCCGCGGTGTAGCGGGCGCGACGACTGGAGGCCTGCGGGTCGTCGCCCCAGAGGCGGGTGGCGCGCAGCACCAGTTCCTTGGAATCGCGCAGATCGTCCTGCCCGAGAGTCGACGGAGGCTCCATCGCGAGCACCGCCATGACCTGCAGCAGGTGGCTCTGGATCATGTCGATCAGCGCGCCCGCCTTGTCGTAGTAGCCGGCGCGACCCTCGAGACCCAGCTGCTCGTCGTAGACGATGGCGATCTCGGCGATGTGCTCGGCGTTCCAGACGGGTTCGAAGATGCGGTTGGCGAAGCGGAGGCCGAGGATGTTGAACACCGTCGAGCGGCCGAGGAAGTGGTCGACCCGGTGGATCTGGTTCTCGGGAACGAGCTTCGCGAGCTCGGCGTTCAGCGCCTCGGCGCTCGGCACGTCGGTGCCGAAGGGCTTTTCGAGCGCGAGGGTGAGTCCGGCCGGGAAGTCGACCTGAGGCAGAGTCCTCACAACCTGCGCGGCGACCGCGGGTGGGAGGGCGAAGTAGATGGCGGGGGTGCCCTTCGCCATGCCGAGCACCTTCGCGAGATCGGCGGCATCCGTCACGTCGGCCTTGACGTAGCGGGTCTGCGCGAGCAGGGCGTCGACGCAGGCGCCGTCGGCCTTGGCCTCGCCGAAGGAGCTGGCGACGAGCTTCCGCCATTCCTCGTCGCTCCAGTCGGCGCTGCCGACGCCGATCAGGTCGAGCCGGCGGTCGGGCTGATCGGACAGCAATTGCCCGAGTCCGGGAAGGAGGAGGCGTGCGGTGAGATCTCCGCTGGCGCCGAAGATGAGGAGCGTGTCGACCCGTTGCGTCATACCTGTCACAGTAGCCCAGGGAAGCGACCGCGATCGGGACCGCCGGAGCGACTCGAAAGCGGCGCGGCGGAGCCACTCGGATTGGAACAGGGGCGGCCACCCGAAGGCCACCCCTGTTCCGAGACCATCACGCGGGCGCTGCCGGCGAGGAGCTGACGAGTGAACCTCGGGCTGAAGAACCGCGCCGCACGGTGCAGATGATCTGGCTTACGCCATGAGCAATTGTCCGTCACGGTTCCTCGACCCCATCGTGAGTACTTTCTACTTGTTTCCCAAGGTGGCGGCATCCGCCCCGTCGTCCTCGTATCGCCCGTCGAGCTGGAGCTCGCTGAGTTCCGCCGAGAGTTCACGGCGCCCCGTGACGCCGAGCTTCCGATAGATGCGAGCGAGGTGGTTGTCGACCGTTCGCACCGAGATGCCGTACTCCGCGGCGAGCTCTGCGCTGGTGCGATGGGCCGCGGCGCCGCAGGCGAGCTGCCACTCGCGATCGGTCAGCGGCGTGATCCGCGGCTGCGTCGAACGACGGTTCGAGATCGCGACGCCGGCCCGAACGGTCCATGAATCGGCGAGCCGGTGGGCGAGCGACGCCCGCGCCAGGTCGCCGTTCGAGTGCTCGGCCGCCCAGCGCGCGGCGTCGATCGCGGGACCGAGCAGCCCCGCCTCGGCGAGCTCCTTGGCGACCGGCAGCACGTCGTAGCGGGCGATCACGGCTCGGGCGTGCGACTCCGCCAACGGGAAGGCGTGCCGGGCGGCGAGCAGATGCGGCAGCATCACCGTGGCTCCGACGACCGGTTCGATCCGCACGGCCTCGTAGGCGACGAGCGCCGCGAGGTAGAGGTGACCACCGTCGACCGCCTTGTGCAGGGCCGGGCCCATGCTGCGGATGGCGAAACCCGGCCGGCCGGACGCCGCCGACACCCAGGCACGCGCGAGCGCGGCGTAGAGCTCGGCCTTCGGATCGAGGATCTCCGCCGCAGCCAGCTGGTCGAGCCAGCTCCGTGCGATCGCGAACCGCCCGGTGCGAGCGGCCACGGCGGCCGTGAGAGCGTCGGCGGTCGGGAGCAGGCCCGCGATGTCGCGCCAGACGAGATCCCGGCGCCCTTCGGTGATCAGCTTCCAGGCCCGTGCCGGCGAGCCGCCGTGCAACTCGATGATCGCGAGCACGACCCTCCAGATGCCGCGAGCGCTCGGGTTGCTCTTCTCGGCCCGCGCGAGGTTGCGGCGGGCGGCGCTGCGCGCATCCGTGAACCGGCTGGTGAAGGAGAGCACGAGCACCTCGGAGAGTTCGAGCAGGTCGCGGGCGTTCGGCAGCACCTCACGGAACCGGTCGCAGGCGGCGAGGCCCCGGGTGACCGCCTCGCCCGCGAGCGTGAGGTTGCCGCCCATGGTCTGCAGCGTCGCGGTCATGATGAGCAGGTTGAGATCTCCCGGAGTCTCGACCGGGCCCAGCAGCGCGAGTTGCTCGACGCCGAGAGGGATGCCCTGCCCCGACATCCCTTGACCCGACATCAATCGCCATTTGGCGAGGTCCGATTCCAAGCCGGCACGGTCAGGCTCGTCGAGACGGTGCAGCACCGATTCCACCCGGGAGACCGCGACGTCGGGCTGCAGCTCGCGGAAGGCGAGGTGGTTGCCCTCGGCCTGGGCGAGTGCGGCGATGAAGGAGCGGTCGGCCGCTTCGCCGACGCTGTTCACGGCCGCCCAGGCCGCCGCGAAGTGCTCCGACGACTCGCGCGCCCGGCCGATCTGCGAGAGCGCCTGCGCCTCGACGTACTCGCCGGCAGCGCGGAGTGCCGCATCGGCCCCGGCCGCCCGGGCGGCGTGCTCGCCCAGCGTGATTGCCGTGTTGTACCGACGTTCGCTCAACTCGCGGTGCGCGAGATCGATGAGGGGCTGCGGTGCGATCGCCTGTCCCACCTTAAGTTGCAACAGGGTACGTCGCACGCGATGCTCTGGGTAGCCGTCGAGCATGTCGATGCCCGCGATCCGGAAGCCGTCCTGCGAGTATTCCGAGACGCTCGAGAGCAGCACGGGCCCGTAGAGCGGATGCGCGAGATCGACCCAGATCCGGCCGTCCCGGGCCCGTGCGACCACGAACCCCGCCGCTTCGGCCCGCTGGGTGCCACGTTCCGAGACGCCGGACGTGCCCGCCTGCTCCACCGGGAGCTCCCCGACGACGGCCAGGAGGGTCACCACGTCGAGCACCGCTGCTGAGGCCAGCAGCGGGTTCGCCGGCAGCGACGCGATCAAGCCCTCGGACACCGCGGGCCAGCGCTCGTTCCACGCACCCGCGTCGTCGGCGAGATCGCAGATGCCGACCGAGGCCTCGATCAACTCGGAGAGCGTGCGCGTGCTGCCGGAGGCGAGTCGCACCATCTCGTCCGCGGCGGCGGCGCCGATGCTCGTGCCGAGCCGGTCCTTCACCATCGCACAGGCGTCGGCCTGGCCGAGCGCTGGAAGCTCGATCTGCAGGGTCGCGTGGCGGACGAGTCGCGCCGTGGCCGCGCTCTGCCCGTCCGGTGCCGGCTTCGTCGCCCGCACCACGACCATCGAGGCCACACCGGCCCGCGCCACCTGTTCCAGCACACCGGTGCTGGTCAGATCGAGGTACTCCGCGTCATCGACGATCAGCACCACCTCGCGGCGATTGACGGCTCGGTGGAACTCGACGATGGCATTCCCGTCGTCGCCGACCGGGAGGGCCGACATCACGGGCGCCAGCGCCCCGAGCGGCACGGCGCCGAGATCGGGGTCGCCACGCACGATCAGAATGGTGCGGCCGGGGTCGATCGACTGGGCTAGGGCATCGACGAAGGCGGTGCGCCCGACGCCCGGCGCGCCGCCGACGACCACGAAGGGCCGCGCTTCACCGCGTTCGAGTGCCTTTCGCGCCTGATTGAAGAGGCGATCACGGCCGCGGAGCGGGTGTCCGCCGGGAATCTGGGCAACGTTCTTTCGCTGTGTCATGATCTGGCTTTCTCTTCACGCCGCGACAGCATGTCTCGGCATCTCGGGGCGAGAGGGAGCCGTCCGGTCGAGACGGCATGAGTAGGTTTTACTCACTATTTGCCCCGAAATTCCGTCGCCGGATCGTGAATACGTAGTCCCGTGCGGCTCAATACGTAGCCCTGACAGCTCGGCGCGGTCGCCGGACCGTTCGGGCGCCTCGTTCTTGCTTCGTCGAGGGAGTGAGTGTACAGTCACTCACATGCCTGCTCGATCCTCCGTCCTCTCCACCGCCGACGCCCGCCGCGCGACTGTCATCTCGGCCGCGCTGAGCGAGTTCGCCCTCACCGGTTACCTCGGCACCACGGTCGCCTCGATCGCCCAGCGAGCGACCATCTCGCCGGCCTACGTCTTCAAGCTCTTCCCGGGCAAGGAGCCGCTCTTCGTCGCCGCCCTGGAACAGTGCTTCGACCTGATCGTCGAGGCGCTCGACGACGGCGCCGCCTCAGCCGTCGAGCAGACGCCCACCGGCATCCTCGACGCGATGGGCGCGGCGTACGCGCACTTGATCGCCGACCGGCGCCTCCTGATGCTGCAGGTGCACGCCCAGTCGGCGGCCGACGTGCCCGAGATCGGTGCCGCGCTCCGGCGAGGGCTGGCGAAGGTCACCCTCTTCGCGAAGTCCCGTTCGGGCGCGGGCGACGAGGACGTGCAACGGTTCATCGCCTTCGGGCAGCTGTGCCACCTGATCGTGACCACGGGCATCGACGACGACGGATCGGAGTGGGCGGCCATCCTGAACCGGGGCATCCGGCACCCCTGATCGACCAGCCTGGCCGCGTGATCGCCTGACGCGGCCGGTTTTTTTCATCCACAAGAGTGACTGATCAGTCACACACTCACCAGAAAGAAGCTCATGACCGAAACATCTGCTCTCGCGACCCACCCCGGAGACCCGGCCGCGCCATCCCGGAGCCGGCGGCGCTGGCTCGCCCTCGGGGTGCTCGCTCTGGCGCAATTCCTCGTGGTGCTCGACGCCTCCATCGTCAACATCGCGCTCCCCTCGCTCGGCGCGCAACTCGCGCTCGACACGGCAGCGCTCAGCTGGGTGATCACCGCCTACGTGCTGCCGTTCGGCGGGCTGCTCCTGCTCGGCGGCCGGCTCGCCGACCGCTACGGGCATCGCCGCTTGTTCCTGATCGGAACGGCCGGCTTCGTCGGCGCATCCGCTCTGGCCGGTTTCGCCGTCTCGGGCGAGATGCTCTTCGCCGCGCGCGCCCTGCAGGGCGCTTCGGCGGCCTTGCTCGCTCCCGCGTCGCTCGCCCTCGTCACCCAGCTCTTCCCGCTCTCCCGCGACCGCGCCAAGGCCCTCGGCATCTGGGGAGCGGTCGCCGGCATCGGCAGTGCGGCGGGCGTCCTGCTCGGCGGAGTGCTCACGGCGGCCTTCGGCTGGCAGGCCGTGTTCTTCGTGAACGTGCCGATCGGCGTGATCGTCCTGCTGTTCGTGCCGCGCCTGGTCACCCGTGACCCCGAGTCGACCGGAACCCGCCTCGACTACCCCGGCGCGGCCACCATCACCGGCGGACTCGTGGCATTGGTCGCCGCGCTCACCGCCTTCGAGCAGCTCGGGCTGGCCCATCCGGTCACCCTCGGTCTCGCGCTGGCAGCGGTCGCGTCGATCGTCGCGTTCGTGCTCATCGAGCGCCGCTCCCCCGCTCCGCTGGTGTCGTTCTCGATCTTCGCCAATCCGTCGGTGACCGCCGGCAACGTCGCGATCCTCCTGATGGGTGCCGCGATGACGGCTCTGTTCTTCGCCTTCTCCGTCTACACGCAGGCGGTGCTGCACTACGACGCGCTGACCGCGGGGCTCAGCCAGCTTCCGCTCGCCGGCGCATTGGTGGTCGTCGCGGGCGTCGTGCCCGCAGTGATCGGCCGCATCGGAACCCGGATGACGCTGCTCGGCTCCCTCGCCGTGGTCGCGGGAGGCCTGATCTGGCTGGCCGCGGCCCCGGCCACCGCCGTCTTCGTCACCGACCTGCTCGGCCCGACGCTGCTGCTCGGCATCGGCCTCGGCGGCGCCTTCGTCTCCGCCACCCAGCTCGCGGTGCACGGCGTGCGGCCGGCGGATGCCGGACTCGCCGGAGGGTTGGTCAACACCGGTCAGCAGATCGGTAGCGCCGTCGGACTCGCGCTGCTCTCGACGCTCGCCGCCACCCGCACCGAGGACCTGGTGCGCTCCGGCGTCGCGGCGCCGGAGGCACTGACGGCCGGATTCTCGTGGGTGTTCCTCGGTGCTGCAGTGCTCGCGGTCGCCGCCGGGATCGCGGTGCTCCTCATCCGTGAGGCTCGCCCGGAACGGACCCGACGCACTACCGTGGAGGGGTGACCGCCCGTCTGGCCCATCTCGTGCTCGCGCTCCGTATCGCCTACCTGGTCGGCGCCGGACTGTTCCTTTTCGACGTGGCGCTCGCCTTCGGCGGGCCCGCCATCGTGACCTCGGTGTTCCACGGGTCGGATGACGGCACCCTCGAGACAGTGACCTCGTGGATCGCGGTCGTCGCGTTCACGTTCGCGGCGATCGGCGCGGTCATCACGATCGCCGCGACGTCCGACCGAACGGCCCCCGCTCCCCTGCCCGAAGACGGCGACACGGTCGATCCGGCGCTCTGACCGGTCTCCGTCAGCCGCGGGACGTCAGGCACCGAGCCTGGCGCGCGAACGCTCGCAGCGAGAACATGGTCGGAAGGCAGCATCGGCGCGGATGGGAGGCGGTCATGAGCCCGTTCCGTGATCGCCGGGACGCCGGGCGGAGGCTCGGAGCACGTCTGGACCGTTTCGGCGGGGAGGACGTCGTGGTGCTGGGGTTGCCGAGGGGCGGAGTCACCGTCGCCGCGGAAGTCGCGGCGATTCTCGACGTCCCGCTCGATGTGATCCTCGTGCGAAAGCTCGGGCTGCCGTTCCAGCCCGAGGTGGCGATGGGCGCCATCGCCGAGGGCGGCATCCGATACGTCGACCAGAACCTGATCCGCGCCTACGGCGTCACCGATCGGGAGCTCGTCGACGTCGAGACCGCGGAGTGGCGCGTGCTCGAGGCTCGGGAGGTCGTGCTGCGACGCGGGCGAGGGCGGATGGCGCTCGCCGGCCGCACCGTGATCGTCGTCGATGACGGCGTCGCGACCGGAGCCACCGCGCGAGCCGCCTGCCGCGCCGCCCGCGAGCTCGGCGCGGGGCACATCGTGCTCGCCGTCCCCGTCGCGTCCGGCGACACCCTCGCCACGATCGTCGATGCCGACGAGATCGTCTGCGTCAGCACTCCCACCGTGTTCCGTGCGGTGGGCGAGCACTACGAGCATTTCGGCCAGGCCACCGACGCCGACGTCGTCGCAGCCCTCGACGAAGCGGCCTCGCGGATGTCGGGGCGGCGACGCCGGGAATGACGACGACGACGGCCTCGAGACGGTAACGGACCGGGGACCGCTTACCGACCAGGTCCGAAGCCGCTGACCTAGTCGTCGTCCGCGAGGTCGCGCTCGGCCGCCGGCAAGGCGATCGCCTGACTCGACATCAAATCGGCCGGTTGCAAGGCCGGACGACCAGCGGCCACCCACTCCTGATAGGCCGCGTACGGATCGTCACGGGCAGCCGACACCGCCGCAGCTCGTCGACGGCGGATACGCCATCTCACCCTCCCAGTATCAGGGGATCCGCCCGACTCCGAGTCCCGGGCGCCGGGGGTTGACATCCGCTCGGCACGTGTGTCTATCCTCCGGCGCAGGAAGACAGCGTGCACGATTCGGTCCCATCGCCGCCACGGCAGCTCATGCGGCCAGTGCACGAAGACCGTTCGGAACCCCCTCCGGAATCGCCTGACCATGGCCACCGGATCGGTGAAGGGGCGGTGGGAGATCTGCACGGTGATGCCGCGCAGATAGCGGATCCTGCCCGGCGCACCGAGGTGGAACGAGAGGTCGAGGTCGTCGTGCAGTTCGGGATCGTGGCGGTGCACGCTCCACCGCACCCGCTCCCACGCCTCACGCCGCATCGCGAAGTTCGATCCGAACAGCGGGACGTGACCGAGGGCGGGCGCGAGCGCTCCGTAGTACGCGCCGAGATACAGGGCCGCACCGACCTTCCGCAATGGCGCCGGTCCCCCCGAGAACACGGCGGCGCCGGTGACGGCGAGCACGTCCGGGTGATCGCGCAGGTGACTCAGGACCGCCTCGACCCAGTGTGCGGGCGGGATGCTGTCGGCATCCAGGCGCGCGATGACGTCGCCGAGTGCCGCGTCGTAGCCCGCCGCTCCGGCCGCCGGGATGCCCGGACGTTCCTCACGCACGACCCTGGCACCCGCCGCCCTCGCGACGGCGGCCGTGGCATCCGTCGACGCGTTGTCGACCACGACGACCTCCAACGGAGCGGCTGTCTGCCGCCGGAGCGCTGCCAGGCAGACCTCCAGGCGGTGGGCATCGTCCTTAACGGGGATGACGACGGAGACGGTGACCGGCGGAGGGGTGTGGTGGTGCATGAGATCCTCCGTCGAGAGTGAACGGCGACCTCCGCCCACTCTCTCACTCTGGCCCCGACAGAGGATGCCCTCGGACCCTTGCGTTCGTGCTCGACGGATGCAACGCGCGTGCGTGTGCCCCTGACGGCCGCGGACGGTCGCCGAAGCAGGCGCCATCCGACTCGGGCCGAATGCTCTGATGCGACGTAGGTTCACGAGCATGACCACCACCACGAGCACCGCCGAGAACACCGACGCGGGCTCCTCCCGACTCGCCCGACGGATCACCGGTCCGCTGCTGTTCCTGTTCATCCTGGGCGACGTGCTCGGCGCCGGCATCTACGCGCTCATGGGTGTGCTGTCGGGCGAGGTCGGCGGCGCCCTCTGGGCGCCGTTGGCGCTGGCCCTGCTGCTCGCTCTGCTCACCGCCGGCTCCTACGCCGAACTGGTGACCAAGTACCCGAAGGCGGGCGGTGCCGCGATCTTCGCGCAACGAGCCTTCCGGCCACCGGTGATCTCCTTCCTGGTCGGGTTCAGCATGCTCGCGGCCGGCGTGACGAGTGCCGCCGGGCTCGCCATCGCATTCGCGGGCGAGTATCTGCAGACGTTCTTCTCGGTGCCGACCATCCCCGCCGCGATGGTCTTCCTCGTGCTGGTGGCGGCGCTCAACGCCCGCGGCATCAGCGAGTCGGTCAAGACGAACCTCGTCATGACCGTGATCGAGGTGTCGGGCCTCGTGATCGTGATCGTCGCGGTCGGGCTGATGCTCGGGGGTGGAGGCGGCGACGGCTCCCGCGTGACGCAGTTCCCCGCCGAGACCTCCCCGGGCCTTGCGGTGCTGGGCGGCGCGATCATCGCCTACTACTCCTTCGTGGGCTTCGAGACCTCCGCAAACGTCGCGGAGGAGATCAAGGACCCGTCGCGCGTCTACCCCCGGGCTCTGTTCGGCGCTCTCCTGACCGCCGGCGTCGTGTACGTGCTCGTCGGACTCGCCTCCGCCGTCGCCTTGCCCTCCCGCGAATTGAGCGCGTCCTCCGGCCCGCTCCTGGCCGTGGTGAACGCGACGGGAGTGCCCGTGCCCGAGTGGCTCTTCAGTCTGATCGCCCTCATCGCCGTGGCGAACGGCGCCCTGCTCACGATGATCATGACCAGTCGCGTCACCTACGGCATGGCGGAACAGGGCCTCCTGCCCCCCGTGCTCGGCCGGGTCCTGCCGAAGCGTCGCACGCCCTGGGTCGCCATCGTGGTGACCACGGTGCTCGCCATGCTCCTCACGCTCGTCGGAGACCTGACCACGCTCGCGTCCGCGGTGGTGCTGCTGTTGCTGTTCGTGTTCATCAGCACGAACGTGGCGGTGCTGGTGCTGCGGAAGGACAAGGTGGAGCACAAGCACTTCCGGGTGTGGACGGTCGTGCCGATCCTCGGAGTCGCCTCGTGCCTGCTGCTGCTCACCCAGCAGGAACCGCTGGTCTGGGCGTTCGGCGGCGGCTTCCTGGTGCTCGGCGTGGTCCTCTATCTCGTCGCTCGGGCCACCGGCCGACGAGGCGCGGGCGCACGCCCGGACTCTCGTGGCTGAGGCCGGCCGGCAGCAGCCGCGTTCGAGCCTGATCGAGTCCGCCGGGATGTGGTTCCGGGTACTCTCCACGGTCGAGGGAGGCGCGCGGGCCGTACCGGACGCATCCACTGGCCGGGATGGGCGCGCGCACGTCCTCGTGCACGGGATCGGAACCTCGCACCGCTATCTGAGCAGGCTGCACGACGAGTTCGCCCGGACCGGCCCGGTGCATTCGATCGATCTCCCCGGCTTCGGCGGCCTGCCGAAACCCCCCGAAGCACCGAGCGTGCCCGAGATGGCAGCCGCCCTCGCCGATGTCCTCGACGGTCTGGGTCTGCGCCGCCCTGTGCTCGTCGGGCACTCCATGGGCGCTCAGTGGGTGGTCGAACTGGCCGCGACACGAGCCGATCTGGCGTCCGCCGTGGTGGCCATCGGGCCGGTCGCCGACGACCGGCACCGCACCCTCACCGCGCAGTCCGTCGCTCTCGGCATCGACATCCTGGGCGAACCGCCGGTCGTCAACGCCGTCGTATTCCTCGACTACCTCCGCTGCGGACCGGCCTGGTTCCTCCGCGAGTCCGGGCCGATGCTGTCGTATCCGATCGACGAGCGGGTCGCCGACCTGACCGTTCCGCTCCTGGTCGTGCGCGGCGGAAACGATCCGATCGCGGGCACGGCCTGGTGCCGGCGTCTGCGGGATGCCGCGCCCAGAGGCTCCCTCGCCGTGGTGCCCGGCCATCGGCACGTGGTGCAGTTCACGGCGCCGCGGGCCGTCGCATCCGCCATCTCGACGTTCCTCGCAGCCCAATCGGATGCTGCGGACACCGCGCACTGAGTCGTGGATGCGGGCCGGCGCGCCCCGCTGATGCCCAGGGACCTCGCGGAACGGCGGTGGAGCGGGAGTGACCCGCTGCCACCGCCGATCTGCCGTGGTGTTACTTCTTTGTTGGCCCGTAGAACGCCTCGACCTCGGCGAGCTCCGCCTCGGCCGTCTTCTGGATGAGCTTCAGCAGCTCGGGGTCCAGCCCCGGCGAGAACTCCTCGAGTCGCTCGGGAGCGATGAACGACGGCGTGCCCTTCGGCGCCTGCTGGCTGCCATCGAGTTCGGTTCCGTCGTTCGACGGGGAGGCGCCCTGGAAGATCCGCCCGGCTTCGGAGGCGCCGGTCAGGTCGAAGGTGAACTGCTTGCTCTGCAGGCCCAGGTCGACGAGCTCCTTCACCTCCGGGAACTTCTCGGCGTTGGTCTTCGGGATCGGGAGGGTCTTCTTCCAGTCGATGCCGAGGGTCTCGAGCGCCTTGGCGTAGGCGTTCTCGTGGGCCTGGTCGCGCACGATGAGATAGGCGATGGTCGAGCGGGCCGTCTTGTTCGCCGTCATCTCGTAGATTCGGCACTTCTGCAGGCGTCCGGTCGACTCGAGCATGAGGTTGTAGAGCAGGTCGAGCACGAGGTTGCCCGAGTTGTAGACGTAGCTGCCGAGCCATGGGTTGCCGGCGGAGTCGACGGGCAGTGCCCCCTGGGCGCCGACGAGGTAGTGGTGGATGTTGCCGGTGTCGAGCGCGATGTTCAGCGGCGTGGCGCCACCGGACCCCGGGGTGTCCAGGGGGTCGGTCTTCTTGCCGCTGTAACCGGGCGCGCCGTCGAGCAGGCGCGAGATGGTGGTGCCGATCAGTTCCACGTGGCTGATCTCCTCGGTGCCGACCCCCTGGATGAGGTCGCGGTACGGCTTCGCATCCGGTCCGCGGAAGTTCATGGCCTGGAAGAGGTACTGCATCATCGTGCGCATCTCGCCGAACTGGCCGCCGAGTCCCTCCTGCAGGGCGTTCGCCGCTGCGGGGTCCGGCTCGTCGTTCGCGATGTCGTTGATCCATTCCTGGACGTGGAAATACATGACGGTCCTCCGTGATTGTTCAGGCCGCATCGTGCGTCCCGTTGCCCTCAACCTGCACCGGCAAAGAAGTTCCGGTACCCCCTTGCCAAACGGGCCGACCTGTAGGGGGACCTGCGGCGAAGGACTTTCCGACGACGCTTCTCGGGTCAGAGAGGGAAGGAGATCTGTCGATCGATGATCTGCGAGGCGATGTCGCGCACCGATCGCCCTTCCGCGAACGCGCGGGCACGGATGAGCAGCAAGGCGTCGTCGGGGCCGACCTTCATCTGCGCCATGACCATGCCGGTCGCCTGGTGCACCTCGCGACGGGAATACGGACTGTCCTGGGTCGCGTCGCCTTCCTCGGTCGGCTGCCGGTCGAGCGCCTGATTGAGCACGGTGAGCGCAGCGATGTCGGCCAGAGCGGATGCCCGCGCGACGTCGGACGACGTGAAGGGGTGAGGTGCATCGACATAGAGATCGACGGCGCCGATCTCCAGCGAGCCGATGATCAGAGGGAACGCGAAGACCGATCGGATGCCGCATTCCGCGATGGCCGTGTGCAGGCTCGGCCACGCCGGATTCCAGGTGTGCTGCACGTCCGGAACGAGCACGGGGGCCCGCGTGCTGAGTGCCATCCAGCACGGACCCTCGCCGAGGTCGAGTTGCAGCTCGTCGAGGTGGGCGGCCAGGTCGTCGCTCGCGCACACGGTCTCCACGTCGAAGGGGTTCTTCAACGTCGAGATGGCCGCCCGGGCGATGGGAAGCGAGGCCACGAACGGCTCACACAACGTCGAGTCAGGTGAGACTGGATGATTCGAGATGATGTCCTCCTGGCCCGTCACCCAGCAGAAGCCGGTGCGCGATGCGGCCTGGGTCCAGGACGGCGTGACTTCAGACTACGGCAACCTGAGCCGGAGGGCCTGTGAATCCGGGGCCGAGTGGCGACGCGCCCCCGGCCTCCGCTGCGATGTTCTGGTGCACCCCCAGGGACTTGAACCCTGAACCCACTGATATGGAGTGCCAATTCTGACTAGCACCGACGGGTGCCGACTGGCGCGGAATCTCGGGGAAGTTCGCCCTGGCTTGCAGCCGAGCGTTGCCGACCAGCACCGACAAGTCCCGGCTCAAAATCCGGAGTAAGTACGGAATCACTCGTCGCGGCGCAGCAGCGCTCGGTTGCGCTGGTTCAGCCGCCGTTCAAGCCTCGCCCTGAGACGGTAGACGAGCTGCGGATGCTCGGCCAGTGCGACTGGCTCGGCAAGCACGTGGGCCAGGCGCTGCAGGTATCTCGCCTGCGACCATCCGAACTCGCGGCGGATCGCCATCTCCCGGCCCGGTGGGCTGATCGATCCATCGCTCCTCGAACGCGAGGATGGCGCGGTCCTGATCAGTGAGCACGGCGTCGATGCTGCCAGGAGCCACCGACAACGACGAGAAGCCCCGCACTGCCCGGAGGCGCGTGCGAGGCATTCATGGTCTCGTAGGGGCCGATCTCGGTATGATCTCCCCACGGATTCGAGGGGGAAGCATGAGCAACGCGGCACCTGGTTGGTACGACGACGGAGCAGGACGTCAGCGGTGGTGGGACGGCGTCCAGTGGACCGCGAACTACGCACCCGTTCAGCCGGCTCCGGTCCAGCCCTACCCGCCACAACCTCAGCCGCAGCACTACCAGCAGCCGCAATACGCCCAACAGGCCCCGTATCCGCAGCAGCCGGTGCCTGTCGCTGTGCAGGGCCGCCAGGCCAACAACATGGGCGTCTCGTACGTGCGACCCCAGCAGGGCCACAGCCTGACGCTCTGGATCATTCTTTCGGTGTTCCTGTTCATTCCGGTGATCTGGCTGATCTACTACTCGGTGAGCCCGAACCACTACTGGCACGCCTGACCGGGGCGACTGGACCTCTGTCAGGGGTTCTGCCTACGATCAGACGTGCGCGGGCCGGCGCGCTCCCCAATGAGAGGAGCACCCGTTGGCCGAGCGTTGGCACCCCGTCGACACCCTGCTCCCCGCCGAACTCATCTTCCCGAAGCCAGGCACCAAGGACCCGTTCGCGATCATCCGCTGGGTCGACGTCACCCTCAACGGAGAACCCGTGTCCCGGTGGCGAGTCGTGTCCTGGAACGCCGACCCGAAGAAGCGGCGCCTACTCGGCGACGGCTACTACCGGGAGCTCGAGGACGCAGCTATGGCCGCCCACAAGCATGCGCTCGCCCAGATCACACCCAACGTGATCCACTCGCAGACCGGCCGGTCAGTGGTGCGCGAAGCTGGAGTCGCCACATACCGCTGACCATCAATCCGACATCTCGGACTGCGAGTCGAAAGCAATGTCAAAGTGCGCGGCCCACGGAGACGACTCAATGAGATACATCTCCTCGCCAGGATACGAAACTGAACGCTCAATGTCGTAACCGGCGAAGGCCTCGATCGCCTCCCGCGACTCCCACAGGGACACCGTCTTGATTTCGGTGTAACCAGCGTCCAACCTGCGCGACAGAACCCACGAACGAAGGTGGCCTGCCGTTTCCGCGTGGTCCTGCAATCCAGTGCGACGAACTAGGTCGATGTACCCTTCCCCGTCAGACGTCAAAATCTTGGCGGTCCAGACTCGCATCACATGATTACCCACGGTGCGAACCTACGCTTGTCCGCTCCCGTTCGGGCTACCCACGTCCAATCCGCGTTGTGACAAGTCACTCCGGGCGGCCGGGGAGAGCACTGCGACCCCTCGCAGTATCGCTCGATCCCCGGCCTAGGAGGGTTCCCCATCTACGCTCGAATCCTCCCGCAGACAGGCTATTGCCGCGGTCGCGCAAGAGTCGAGACAGTCTTCGAGGGATGTCAATATCCCCCGTGCGACAAATCCTGGCTGCCGTCATCGAGGTATGGGCAAATTGACGTATGGGAGCGACCGTCGCGTCGAGCCCCAGGGAGTCACTGGGTGCAACGCCGATCGACGTTAAGATCGACGGCATGAAGGTCACCGCCATGGTCCGCAACACCGAAACGCGCGAAGTGCGCGACATCGAGACCGAGGCACCCAACTACGACACCGGCTACGCGCAGCTGCAGGCCCGCATCCCAGACGGGTGGAAGATGATCGCCGTCAGCGCCGAACGAGACTGATCATGCTGTTCCTCGCCCGCGGCATCGAAGACGACCACTACTGGGTCGTCCACGAGGTTGACGGTGTGCTCGTGGAGACGCCGTGGCGAATCGAGCACGAGCGTGGCGGGTATCGACTCAGCCACGCGGACGACAGTTCCGAGACGGCGCGCGTGTTCGCCTTGGGAGCGTTCGAGACGCCGGAGTCCGCGGTTGATGGCCTGCGCGGCCTGCTTTAGGTGTGTCGACTGTAGTTGCATGCCGGCGTTCGCCCTGACGCCGGTATGGTCCTAGAACACGAATCTGGCCCCTGACCCCCCAAGGAGAGCAACGAGACCGCCCCCGACGCGGAGGGATGTGGTCGGGGGCGTGAACTCGCAAGTCGGGTCGAGCGAGCCTCTGCACCTTTGCGCAACCAGCCTGGCATTCGGTGGCAGGGTGCGTCTTCCACCAGAACGGGGGTGATGAACGACAAAAAGGGCCCCTGACCCTCCCGAAGGAGAGCTCAAACCAAACCGCCCCCGGCTTCGATTGTGAGTCGAGACGTCGGGGGCCTGGGCTCTGTGGCCGGGTAGGCGAGCCCGCATTTTGCCCGTCCAGCCTGACAGGGCGGCGCGGGTGCTGTCGTCCTCCTGAACAGGGGGTGAATGTCCGCATTGTTGACTTCGGCTAACATTGTGTCGACGAAAGCTCCACTGACCCGCGAGCTTCACCTCATTCAGTCGTTGGACCCGAACATCGTTCTGAGTGCACACAGCGCCAGGAGAAACATGACCACCGTGGACGAGTTCAGTTACGACGACCTCGAACGGTTCGCTCGAGACCATCCCAAGAATCCGCCAGTCAAGGCACCGCTCCACGTCGAAGCGCGGCAGCGGCCGCGCCGCCAGCGCAAGTCGCCGACTCCGGCGAACAAGGGGCGCTTCTACCGCCCCGATCTCTTCAGCTCATGGGACCGGCTCACCAGCAATCTCGCCGTTCGACTCGTCGCATCGACCGTTCTCGTGGGCGGGACTGGGTTGCTCGTGGTCGTCGCTCTCACACGTGCATGACCCTCGTCACCTAACCCTGGCCGTCTTCTAGTCTTCACTCGCGTGAAACATCGGCTGCGTACCGTTGAATCATGGGGAATTACCAGGCGCGCCGCCGCGCGCGAAAACTCGGACCACGCAAGACGCCGTGGTGGGGCTACCTGATTGTCGTGATACTCGCTATCGTCGCCCTCGGCCTGGCTGGGTACGCGATGATCACCGCCCGCGCGTGAACCTCAGCGGGGTCGAAGGGCGGGAGGAGACGCCATCGACTCCGGGGGAAGCACGCACAGCACTCAACTCCCGCCCCCGCGCACATGCTAGCGAACGAACTATCTCGAAGCCGCTAACCCGTTTGCTCTACGATTTTCCGTGACCACTGATGGGGGAAGCCGTGGCAATAGAAACTCGACGCGTATCGCGGTCTGAGACATTCCGATCAGACATCCAGGGTCTACGCGCGATCGCGGTGGGCGTGGTCGTCCTCTACCACGCCGGCGTTCCCGGGCTGCAGGGCGGCTACCTCGGCGTTGACGTGTTCTTCGTCATCTCGGGGTTCCTGATCACGAGCCATCTCCTCCGCGAGATCACGGTGCGCGGCACCGTGCGCTTCAGGGAGTTCTATGCCCGCCGTGCGCGTCGCATTCTCCCGGCATCCTTCGCGGTTCTCATCGTCACCACCGTGCTCGTGTTCTTCCTGATACCGCCACTACAGCGGCCGGCCAACTTCGAAGACGCAATCGCGACCGCCTTTTACGTCCCGAACATGCTCTTCGCGGTGCAGGGCACCGACTATCTGGCTGAGGCGACACCATCGGTGTTCCAGCACTATTGGTCGTTGGGTGTCGAGGAACAGTTCTACCTCTTCTGGCCTGCGATCCTGGTCGTTCTCGGACTCGCAGGTGGGGCCCTGCGCTCCAAGAAGGCGATCGCGGTAGGAGTGATCGCTATCACCGCCGTCTCGTTCGCTCTGTGCGCATGGCTCACATACCGGTCCCAGCCATGGGCGTTCTTCTCCCTTCCAACCCGCGCGTGGGAATTCGGAGTCGGCGGCGCGATTGCCGTCCTTCCCATGGCCAAACTGCGAGAGCGCATCAGCGCCAACGCGTCAGCAGCTCTCGCATGGGTCGGGCTCGGCGGTCTCATCGCTTGCGTACTGCTCTTCACCGAATCCACCCCATTCCCCGGATACTGGGCAGCATTGCCGGTCATCGCGACCGCACTGATCATCGGCTTCGGCGCCTCGATCCAACCCGCCGGCCCGACACGAGTGCTGAGCCTGCGGCCGATGGTGTTCATAGGCACCATCTCGTACTCGCTGTACCTGATCCACTGGCCCGCCCTCGTCCTCCCGCAGGCCGCGATCGGTTACTTCGATCCAATGCCACTCTGGGCGACGATCAGCATCGCCTTGGCATGTGTGCCCGTCGCCTGGGTGATGTTCAAGTTCATCGAGGAACCAGCCCGGAAGTGGAAACCGCTCGTCGAAGGCCGCACTCGCCGCACCTTCACCCTCACCGTTACGGCGTCCGTCGTTGCCGCCGCCCTCGCCCTCGGCGGCCTCACCTACACCAAGAACGCGCAGCTCTCCACCGACGAAATGGCAGCCCCGATACCTGTGGCGGTCGCCCCGTCCGGTACGACATTCGTGCCGCTCAACCTCGAGCCGTCCCTGTGGGATGCCGCGAAGGACAAGCCCGAAATCTACACCAACGGATGTCACCTCGACTTCAACGAAACCGACGCAGAGGGGTGTCGGTTCGGGCCTGAGTCCGATACCGTCGTCGCGCTATTCGGCGACTCTCACGCCGCCCAGTGGTTCCCGGGGTTGAAGGCGTGGGCCGAGAGTTCGGGCGTCACCCTCGAGACGCACACGAAGAGCTCGTGCCCCTCAGTAGAGATCGACGTCACTCTCAACGGTGTGCCGTTCACACAATGCGACAAGTGGCGGCAGGACGTCATCGATTACATCGCCGACACCAAACCCGACCTGGTGCTCCTCGCGAACTACTACCACTCCGCCGATTCCGACCCCCAGCAGTGGGAGCAGGGCCTCCGGGACACCATCACGGAGCTCGGCACCGTCGATGCGGCGATTCTCGCCGACAGTCCGTTCATGGGGCAGAACCCCTCCATCTGTCTCTCCGCCCACCTCACCGACACGACTGCCTGCGACCGGACGCCCGAGTTCGCGCTGACCTCACCAATCCGAGACGCCGAGGCGCGAGTCGCCGCAGCGACCGAGACGCCCCTCATTGACCTGAACGACTACTTCTGCTCGGCAGAGGCGTGCCCGCCAATTATCAGCAACATCGCCGTGTACCGCGACCCGCATCACGTGTCGTCGGTGTTCTCCGAGTACCTCAGCGACCCCCTTGGCGAGCGTCTCGAATCCGTGCTGGCCACTAGAAGGTGAACGCAGAAATGACCCCCTTGAAGCCTCTCCGAAGAGAAGCCCCGAGGGGGTCGCTGAGTTCGAGGGCGGCCGGCTGAGGTGCAGGGCTCGATCGAGGTGGTCACGCATCGTCCCGACCGGCGCACTATGAATAGGATCGGGCGGGAGCCGCCATTGTCGGAAACAACCTGCGGGGGTCCTATGTCGATTGCAGTGCACAGCGTTCTGGCGCTCTACACGGAGCTGCTCTGGGATGAAAAGGTCCTGGCCACGGGGACCTCGTTCTACGTGGAGCGGGGTGGACTGCACTTTATCGTGACGAACAGGCACAACGTGACAGGGCGAAACAACGACACCGACGATCTCTTAGGTCGCACCGAGCCGAACCAGATCCGCATCTCGGGCATGACCGCGCAGGGAAAGATCACAACGTTCGCTCTGAGGCTCTATCACCAGAACGGTCAGCCTGCATGGCGCGAGCATCCGACTCTAGGACCTCGAGCCGACATCGTCGCTATTAGGTTTGATCACCTGGGCGAAAAATTTATGCCCATCCCTATACCCAACAACGAGATCGACGGGATACCACCCGGATCGAATGCCGACACGAACCTCGGGACTCTCGCGCTCGCGCCCGGCTCCGAGCTGATGGCAATCGGGTATCCCTTCGGGCGCACGGGAGGCGCCCAGGCGCTAGGTATCTGGATACGAGGAACGATAGCAACCGAGCCCGATGTTCCGTTCGATGACCTTCCAATGTTCTTGATGGATGCTCGAACTCGACGAGGCCAGTCTGGATCGCCGGTGTTCTTTCATTCATCTTCTGGCGCGGTGCCATTCAAGGGAGGCGACGTGAAGCTAGGCATGATGGGAGTTCCCTACACGCAGTTCGTTGGCATCTACTCCGGGCGCATCTCGGAGGAGGCTGATCTCGGAAGAGTGTGGACGGCCGAGGCAGTGCGAGCTGTTTTGGACTCTCCTCGACGCGGTGTGTCACGGTTACCGACAGGTCAATTTGAGAATTGAAAGCCTCGTCGCTGTCTCTCGAGAGTCAGGGGCTCGGGGCGTTTAGTCGAGGCCATTGAACCGGAACGAGTCAAGCGCGGCGGACGCCGTGGAGGAGTTGCGGGGAGCGCGCATCCCGAACCCGTGCCCGGTCAGTCCGGCTGACACACCCGGATAGGGGAACTCGACGCCGTTGATCGTCGCGACGGCGGTTGTCCCCACCACCCGCAGCTTGATGGTGTCTCCGGGGGCGCAGGCCACTTCGGTCGTCACCAGCGTGTTCAGCGTGCCGCCCACGACCTGCTGCAGTCGCCACCCCAGGGTGGTTGAAGCGACGAGTCGCAGCTGGTTAGTCGCGTCCGCCAGCGGCGTTGGGACACGGGCGATGATCCCGGTCCCATCGGTAGTGGCCGCTGACGCTCCCAGCGCAGCGAGGGTGGCGCTCACTTCACCATCGGCGATCCCAGTGTCGACGATGGTGATGAAGCTAGTCGTTGAGCCTGGGGTGTGGGTGGGCTGTGCGCGGCCAGCGACCACTCCCCAGAGCCCGGAAGCGCCGGTGATGTACTGCCATTCCCGGTCCACGTTCCCGTCGGCTGCGGTACCGATCGGAACTTGGTCCACTCGAGCGAACTCGTCGCGGATCACGATGAGTCCCGGCAGCCCGGACTGAGGCAGGTTGTCGTTGTCGTACACGCCATCCCATCGCTGGGCGTATCCCTGTACCGTCACGGCGCGCCTCCTAGACCATGTTCCCGGTGACGAAGGTCGTCACCGACTGGTTCGAGGACAACCCCATCGACGCGACCGCGTTCTCGTCGAAGTTGTTGTCCTGCACACGCGGCTTGGTCCACAACGGGGTGCCGGTGGTCTGCACACCGTTCTGCTGCGTCTTCGACCCGGCCGCCCGGGTGTCCCACACGTTGTTGTGGACCATCACGAGGTGATCCAGGATCGTGTTCACGAAGGTGATGCCGTCGCGGTAGGTGGCGGACGCGTTGGTGCCGTTGTCGAAGATCTGGTTGCCCTCGATCACCGTGCGCTTCGGGCCCGTGCCGGACGAGATCAGGATGCCGGACTCCTGGTTCCGGAGGATCTGGTTCCCACGAATCGCCAACGCCGGCCCCGCAGACGAGCCGTACACCCGCACCCCGGGACCGTAGTTCTCGAGGATGACGTTCTCCTCGATCTTCGGCGACAACCCGGTGGTCTTCCGGAGCACGACGCCGCCGCTGTTGATGAACTTCGCCGATGTGTTGGGGTCGATGCCGTTGCCGTTCTTATAGATCAGGCAACCGCGGATCTGGGTGATGTCGTCGCCGTCGAGGGTGAGGGTGTTCTCGTCGATCAGCACCCCGGCGAAGTCGTTGTAGGCGAAGACGCAGTTCAGCAGCAGCGGAGCGGTGGCGCCGGATGCGAAGAAGCCGTCGTAGCAGCCGGCCGCGTAGTGGTTGACGACGCGGAGCCCGATGGGCTTGTATCCGCCTGGCTTCTCCGGGTAAGCGGAGAGCCGGCTGGTGGACTTCTCGACGAAGATGCCGTGGGAGTGGCAGTTCAGCGAGATGCAGTTCACGAGCGAGATCGACTCGTCCTCCCACAGACCGGTCGCGAACCCGAACCCGGCACCGGTCGACTTGCGGTCGGTGATGAACCGGCCCGCGTCGATTGCGTAGCAGTCGGTGAAGTAGGACTGCTTCAGGAAGTCGACACCGAACGACGTCGCACCCGAGTGCAAGATCGTGACCCGCGCGAACCATGCTCGGATCATCCGCTGGATGAAGATGCCCTTCACCTTCGTGGAATCACCGGACGGGTCCGCGGTCTGGTTGGCGCAGTCGATGGTGAAGTCCTCGAACACGCAGTCGTAGTAGTCCGGACCGTCGTATCCGCTGGTCAGCACGCCGCGGATCGCTGGGTTCGGACCGTACGGCAGCAGAGTCGTCGAGGTGCGTCCCGCGCCGACGAGGCCGATGCCGGAGCATCCGTACCAGTTGATATCGGTGTTGAGTCTCCACCGGCCCAGTGGGAGGTAAACCTGCCGGGGTATGCCGTCGATGAGGTACATGGCGTGGAGCGCGGTGACCGCTCGCTGGATCAGCGGTTGGGCGTCGAGGATGCCGTCGTTCGGCAGCTGCTCGTCCGCGCCCAGGTCGAGGTATCGGCGAACGTCGTGGAGCTTCCGCTCGATCGTCACGGTCTCGTGCGGGTCGAGGAACGTGCGGCCGTCGCTGTAGACGGCGAACGGGTCGTTGCCGTCGTTGTCGACCGGCGCACCCCACACCCGTCGCACGGTTTCGACGATCTGAGGGATGCGGTGGTCGGATCCTTCGACGACATCGCGGCCTGCGAGGTCCGTTGTGACCGCGATGTCGACCTTGCCGGGGATGTCCTGCTCAGCTACCGCCGTTCCGACAGCAGATGGGATTCCGGCTGCGTCGGCAGCAGCAGATGCGGCCGCCGCCTCTGCCGCTGCTCGGGCTGCGACGGTGGCCCCAGTAGTTCTCGAACACCTGCTGCACATACGCCGGAATGGTGTACTCGTCAGACGGGGCCGCCTCCACGTCGATCAGCTCGCCGTACTTCACGGTCAATACATCGCCGGGCACCTCGAGCACCCGAGTTCGCTGGATCACTCGTGTGCCGGATGCCGCAGTGCCGCCGGAAGGCTGCAGCCTCTCGAAAACCTTGATCGCCTGCCCAGCGGGAGGAACGATCTGCGTCCACGGAGAGGTCCCGTCGGCGAGGTAGAGCTCTCCCCCAGCGACCTGCACGACGTACGGGGTTCGGGAGACGTACGCCCCCTCGGACGTCCCGAACTGCGCAGTCACCTCGACTACGAACAGACCTGTTGCCGGTGCCCCCGTGGAGTCGAGTACCGGGCCGGTGATGGTGACAGACGCCATGGATGCCTCCGGGAATGAGCGAAGCCGCGACGCGCGCGACAAGGGGTCGGACAGTGGGCCGCTCTCGCGAGCGCTGAGGTGTAGTCAGTCGGCGGGGAGCGAGGTGATCCGGTTGGTCTCCCGCGCGTCGATCAGAGGCGTGTTGGGGACGATCACGACACCGACCGCCGCGAGCCCGGCCAGGAGGATCTGCAGCCATTCAGCCGTGGTGACGCCGTTCGAGAGCACGGAGGCGAGAGCGGTGAGTGCGGCGCCGAGGATGGCGACGATGAACTTGAAGTAGCGCGCCACCCCCTGGTCGAGGTTGGGCACGAGGTAGACGCCGACGGCCGTGATGATCGCGATGCCCACGTTCACGAGCTCGGCGATGGTCACGACGTTGTCGGAGAGGGCGGCGACGAGGATCGTCACGGCCGAGGCGATGATCAGCAGGATCGACTTCGAGTAGGTGGTCAGCATGATGTCTCCTTGGGGAGGGGCGGGGTTGCGGGGTTTGGATTCGATGTCGAGAGGCCGGTCTGCACCGCGGCGCCAGTTGCGCCAGAGCACCCACACGAGGCGCCAGACGGTGATCACGAGGCCGGTGTAGACGGTGGGGCGGATGATCTCGCGGCCGGGGTAGCTCGAGCCTGTCCACCGGCCGAGCGCGTTGAGCACGAAGAGCGCGATGAGTGCCCAGACGAAGTACATGAGGGCTTTGCCGGCCTCGGTCTTGCGCCAGTTGAAGAAGGTGGCGTAGGAGATACCGAAGACGATCGCGCCAGCGCCGGCGACGCCGATCTCGATGTCTCCGATGAGGTTGAGGATCTCATCCGGCATGCCGCCCCCTTGGTGTGAAGGTGACTTGGATGTCGTCACCGAAGTGGTTGAGCGCGCGGCGCTCGACGAGGCGGCTCGATAGCCGACTCACGTACGGGTCCTGCGCGCGCACCCGGGAGAGTTCGGCGTTGGTCTGCTCGCGCAGCTCGATCGCCTCGTTGACGTCATCCGGTATCGGGACCGGAGGCTTCTTACGCCACCACATCGGTACCCCCTGGGGGTCGCGGCAGAGTGTCGCCCATCGTCGCCGGGTTTGCGGTGCGGAAGAAGTGCTCCGCGATGCTGTTGCCGTCGACGAGCTTGCCGTTCTGCGACGCGAGCTCGTTGTTCAGCTTGCGGGTGTCGAGCGCGGTCTCTTTCCACTCGTCGCCGCGCTTGTTTGCCTGGGCGAGCTCGCGCTCGTGCGATGACCGGGTGATGATGCGCCCGGTGGCGAGGAGCCAGTAGAACAGGATGATGCCTCCGAGGAGCGCCCCTATCGGGGATAGCGACCAGAGGCCCGGTAGCTCAGGCATGATGCCCCCTCTCAGGGTCGAGAGGGGGTTACTGGCCCTTGGGCTTGCCGTCGACGCTCGGTCGCATGTCTGCGGGGAAGTCGTCGTCGAAGAAGCCGATCATCTTGCCGGGGTAGGCCCACCAGAACCACTGCCAGGACTTCCGATCCATCTGGCCGGGGAACCGCTTCGCGATGTCGCTGTTGTCGTAGTTCGTCGGCTGCAACCCGTATGCGGTCACGTGCGCGAGCTCGAGCGCTGTGACGTCCATGGTGCTGTTCAGCCGGACCGCGGTCATGTCCGGGTAGATCAGCGCCGACGCGACGTTCGTGCCCTTCTCGTCGTCGTAGTTCCGGAGGATGCCGGCGTTCTTCGTGGAGTCGTCGAGCGCCATCTGCCCGAGCAGCGCGGCGATCGACCCGAGCGCGTTGAGGAGGTCCTGTGCGTTGGCCATGATCTCGTCCCATTCCTTCTCTTCGGGGGTGCGGTTGTCGAACGGGGCGGAGTGTTCCCCCGCCGTGGTGGAGCCGCCTCCGAAGACGGCGGTGACGATCTTCGAGAACGGCCGGAAGTCGATGTCCGGGTCGGCGTCGCGGTAGATCTCGTAGTGCCAGATCTCCGACGAGATCGCGCGCTTCATGCCGGCGCGCTCGGCCCAGTAGTCGAGGCGGTCGTAGTCGCTGCAGTCGATGTCGGCGGCGACGCCCACGGTGTGCTTTGAGGCGTAGACGCCCGAGTACGGGTTCGCGGCCGACGGGGTGCCCTCGTCGCCGCCGGTGGCCAGCCAGAGCAGGTACCGGCCGTACTGGTAGCAGACCGTCGAGCGGCCGGAGAACGTCTGCGAGGCGCTGCCACGGTTGCGGCCGATCGCGATGTCGGAAAAGACACCGAAGGGGCGTCCGGCCTCGTTGAGGTGGACGTAGATCCCCTCGGCGCGCAGCTGCGTGAAGATCCACAGCAGCCGGAACAGGAGGCTGACCGAGTTCTCGTTGTCGCGGTCGAAGAGGCCCTCCTCCCACTCGGAGAGGTCGTTGCCGTCGACGAGGCTCATGCGCGCTCCTTACACAACGAAGGACCGCCGAAGCGAGCCTGGTGGGATTCCGGTTTGTGGAGGGGTCACGCGTGTTCGAAGATCATGTTGCTCATGGAGAAGTTGTTGTTCGTTCCAGGGTCACCGAAGACCGTCACCACGCCAGCGGTCGAGATGGTAATCAGCCCGGGAACAGCTGACGTGCCCCAGAACATGCCCGCGCCTTTGAACGGCCGGGCAGGCCGGAAGCCTGGCAGGAAATTGCCGGGCCCGTCGTTGTTCGAGAACGGAGTGACCTTCGTGATGGCGAAGTTCGCGGTGACGACACCATCGCGACGGGTGATCTGCATGTCCGCGTGGTTGCCGTATCCGGAGAGGTATGAAAGACCGACGGCGGTCTGGCGGGGCATGGAGACGAAGACCCAGCCGCCGCCCGTGTAGAGGTAGCCGCTCCTGTTGCCGTCCGTCTCCTGCCAGAACAGGCCCTCCCACGGGTCGCCCAAATCCGGCCAATCGGGGTGCGTGAACGACGTCCTCTGCGACGCGGTCCCGGCGATGTAGTTACCCATGAAGGCCGCGTAGTTCGAGACCTTCGTGAGGTCGCCCGAGAACGTTGCGGCGGAGACGGCAGCCGCTTGCGGCTGTGACTTAGCGCCAGGTGTGGTGGACATCTCAACTCCAACTGATCCGCAACCGCCCCGAGAGGCCGTCGCTGCTGACACTTCTGTACTTGTGGTACCCGCCGGTGGCAGTTCCGATGCCGCCCGGATTGGACTTCAGGTACTCCCCGAACGCCAGAGGAAGATCCACCCACCCATCCGCATCAAGCGGCACGGCCGAGTCGACGGCCACGTTCCCGCCGGGCTTGGCGGGCGACGAATGCACCCCGAACGTTGGAGCGCCACCAGAGGCGAAGTAGCGAGGCAGGTAAATCTGGATCCTGGTAATCGTCGCTGCGTCAGGGATGGTGTCGGCAACGGCTGTGCCGTAGAACCAGGCGCCCGTGTTGGTGTCGGATGACCAGACTTCGGCGGTCCACCATCCACTCCCCGAGCGCCAGGAGCCCGAATCGATCGCGGGGAACTCCAGGTCAGTGACCGGCTTCACCGGATCGGTTGGGTTGACCGGCGCAGATGCTGCTGGCGAGGTGAATCGCCCTTCCACGATTCCGCCGAGGGGCCAGTTGATGGCCACGAGGTCGCCGATCGCTGGTTCATCGTAGGTGTCATACGCGCGTAGGTGTGTGCGGAGGACTCCGTCAGTGGTGCGCGCATCGAGGAACAAGGCGCCAGAACCGTCGATGCCGAACGCTTCGACCGTCGCCTCCGGCGGCTTCGGCTTGGCAGGGCCAAGCAGGAGCATCTGGTTCCCGATCCGCCACACCCTCACCGGGTCGCCGGGCAGGGGTAGGTAAAACCCCAAGTTGGGGATGGTGACTCGCTCGAAGTTTCCGGTGTCGACGATGCAGAGGCCGGTTGCATCGTCATTGCCGATGTATGTGCCGGCCAGCAGCTCGTTTGCGGGTATGTCGGCGAAGCCCTTTGCTGTCGCAGTGCCGGCGCTCACAGCAGCTTCGCCTCCACCTTCATCGGTCCCGTCGTCGACAGGGCGATCTTCTGGATACGACCAACAGTCACGCTGCCGTCCACGGAAGCCTCCAGTCGCACCACGTCACCCACCTCGAGGCGAGGGTCGGGGAGCATCTCGATTGACGCGATCGTCGTCTTCTGCTGCGACACGATCGCGAGCCTCGACTGCGCGTACGCCCTGGCCTGGTCGACCGATTTGAGGTACTCGGAAGACACGTAGTACGGGATGCGCCCCCAGGCGCCCTGCGAAGCCAGCCCGTACCGGAGTCGGCCCTCCGTGATCCTCGCGTCCGCGATTGCCGTGACCATGTCGCCGTCCGTGATGCGCACCACCACCTGGTTGTAGACCTGGTCCGCGTCCCATTCCGACACTGTGTGCGAAACGATCTGTCCCTCAGGTCCATCGTGGAGCGTCGCCACCACAGCACCCGGCGTGAAGGGGCGGATGGTGAGAGTGTTGTCGGCTCGAAGATATGGGGACCCGCCGAGCACGTCACCGAGATCGAAGACTGCGTCGAGCCGGTTCTCCTGGTAGGTCACGGTCTGCGGCACGTCGACGTCAGGCACATTCCGAAGAATGGGCCAGCCGGTGAGGCGGGCGAGCTCACCCCATGCGGTTGCCGCGGTCGGCGGCTGCCCAGGTGTCACGAACCGCTCGCGCATCGTGATCGAGAACGCGTCAGCGACATCCACCGTGATCTTCTCGCCTGGGTAGAACACTCGTCCCGCCAGCACCATCCGCTGCCGGCGAACGTCTCGCGGCTTCTGTACCACGAGGCGACCCAGTCGCACGGAGCGGGAGAAGTCGCCCATCGTGATCTCGTACTTCAGGTCAAGCCACGCACCGAACGGCGCAAGCCAGTCCGTGAGCTTCTCCGGGGCAATCGAACGACCCCAGTCGTCCTGATAGACGAGCTCGACCTTGCCGGAGCAGAGCACCTGCTGAGAGCCGTCCCACACGAGGTCGATGCTCGAGCATTCGATGCCCTCCGCGACCCGGTCGAGGCCGACGAACAGGTCAGCGGTGATGCGTCGAGTCGTGGAGTCGGTGAGGATGTCCGCGAAGAGAGTGTCGGTAGCTCGCACGCGGTCACCCCTTCACTTAGTAGTCCCTCGAGGCTTCCTGGTACGACGGATAGGCCGCTTCGAATTCGGCGTAGGAGCTGTAGAAGTCCTCGAAGTCCTGATAGGTCAGCAATGCCCGGACGATCGCCGGGGCTGGCGGTGCCACCTCGTCTCCCACGAGAGGCCAGTCCGATGACGGGTCGACGCGCTGCTTCCGGTTGTAGGGCTGTTGAGTCGGCGCCGACACGTTCGCGAACAGCACCCCTGGGAGTGGGATCACTCCGGATGGTCTGATGCACACCACTCCCGTCACGATCCGGTCGTAGCCGCCGAAGAGCGCGTCGAACCGTGCTGACTCTCCTGGTGTGAGGGTGATGCAGTCCAGTGGGATCTTTGTGAGCCCCTGCCGCACCCCGCCGATCATCACCCCCACCGACCGGTTCCTGACGCGCAGGAGCTCGGACTCGATCTCACGCGTCAACTCGGATGCTGCGTTGGGGCCCATCATCACTCGTACCGCGGACTCCGGGTCCAGCGGGTTATGCCACCACGCGGTCCCTCTGGTGAGCGCGGGGAGACGCACGGACGCCTGCTCCGAGTACCCCACCGCGTTGCCGCCGCCGTCGAAGTACTGAGCCAGGTAGGTCATCTCCCGATCGAACGGAGCCTCGTAGTCGCGTCGCGTCAGCTCCGAATTGACGTCGAGGTCGACCATGCCGCGCACCTTGAAGGTTCGCCCTTCGCTGGTGCGCGACACGGTCACCGTTGCTGCTCCCACCGGCGCCGGGCCAGTGATGAGCAGATCGACATACGGTGCCGGAGCGCCCGATGGGAATGCGACCGCCTGGATGCTAGCCATATCGGTTCACCCCACCCTTCACCTGACGGACGGTCTCGTTGTCGTAGCTCGCGACAACGTCATCCGCGATCACTCGCGCGCGCGTCAGAATCGATCCGTCCTGATCCACGAGCATGATCTCGTCGGGGAAGGAGACAGCGGCCGCACCGTTCGCCGCGGTGGAAGTGGTTGCCGCTCCGGTCCCGCCGATGTAGGCGCTGGCCGCGAGCTCGTTCGCAGCCGCCTGCACCGTGCTGGTCGTCGATCGCATTCCGGATGCCAGCGCGAGACCGATCGCTTGACCCGAGTACAGGGACCATCCCCGTCCCGAGAACGGACCCACTCGCGCCGGCGAGAACGGCAGGAAGTCACGGACAGCCGATAGGACACTGCCGATCGCGTCGGTCGCAGCGCCCACCGCTCCACGGATACCTCGAGCGAGACCCTCGACAATTGATCGTCCCGAATCGACCAGCCATGAGCCGGCACCACTGAACAGGTCGCGGAGTCCGCTCCCGAGATCCCGGCCGATCTGGGTGACCTTCTCGACCGAGTCAGAGAAGATCGAGGACACGGTGTCAGTGAATCCTTGCCAGATTCCGCTGATCGAGTCGCCCATTCCTCGTGTAATCCCGATGATGTTCTGGGAAAAGTTGGACCAGTCGCCGGTGATGAGCGCGGTGAAAGTCGTCCAGATGACCTGCGCGATCCCGAACGCGGCAACGAGCACCGTCGAGATGACGGCTGCCAGAAGCTGCACCCCTTGACTCAGAATCGGTAGGAACTGAAGCAGCGGAGTCAGCGCCTCCAGCATCTGCACGATCGCGGGGGTCAGGGTGACGAACGCGGGCAGCAACGTTTCGAGCAGCTGACCGGCGATCGGGGCGACCGTGGTGAGCATCTGCGCGAAGAACGAGATCAAGCTCGGTAGCAGTGGAGTGAGCTCGATGATGGCTTCAACGAGCGGCGGGATCACTTCGTCTGCGATTGACAGCAGAGCTGGAGCCAGTGATTCGATCGACTGGATCAGCGCGTCACCGAGCACCGGGATCAGCGGGGCGATGTTCGCGAGCAGGTCACTGAACAGTGGAGCTGCCGCTGACAGGGCCGCACCGAGGACAGGACCCAGCGTGGCCGCTAGATCGCCGACGACGGCACCGAGAGTACCGAGGGCAGCTGCCACGGCCGGCAAGGCTGGACCAATGGCAGCAAGGCCCGTCTTGATGCCTGCAAAGAACATCTCCAGGCCGTCAGCGAAAGCTGGTTCCTGGAGTGCTGCGGCAATACTCGTCAGCAGCCCACCAAGCGCCTGGCCTGCAATCGTGAGAACGGAGCTGATCGTCGGCGCGAGGGTGGCGATCGCATTGCCGATCGGCACCAGGCTCGCGCTCAGAGCCGACGCTCCGGCGTTCGCGCCTTCGAAGATGGTCGTGAGAGCTGTCTGGAAGGCTGGTCCATTGACGATTCCAGCGATAGTCGACATGACCGATTCGAAGGTTGCGAGCCCACCGCCCCCGGCCGCCATCGCGGCTTGGTCGATGCCGCCGAAGATCTCGATTGTTGACCCGACGATCGATCCCAGCTGGGTGATCGCGGTCATAGCTGACGTCACCCAGCTGTCCAGCTGGCCGTTGCCCGCGACCGTCGTGATCCAGTTGTTGAACTGGATCGAGATGTCCGAGAACCATGTACCGATCGATGGCAGATACTGGCTAGCGAAGGTGCCGAGGGTGGCGATGCTAGATGCGAATGCGTCCATCCCCACGGTTGAGTTATCGATGCCCGTCGACAGAAGCCCGAGCATGTTCGCCAGAACGTCTCCGCCAAAAGCGGCCTGGAATGATGTCGCGATCGATGCTGCCCACGCGCCGAGCGAGTTCGACGCGGCAGCGAGTCCGTCGCTGAGTTGCGGGAAGACACCGTTGACGAGATCGAGGATTGGCTGGCGGGCGCGCGCCCAGAAGTTGTCCTGGATCGTCGCCTTCAGCGACGTCCACACCGGCTGCAACTCGGACAGCTGCTCCTTGGCCGCTGAGAGGGCGACAGCGAGCGTGATGCCCGCAACCCCGGCGGCGGCCAGAAGGCCTGGCACGGGCGCAGCCAGCGCCACCAGGGACGCCACGGAAGACCCGACCGTCGCGATCCCGCCGATACCCGACAGGATCAAGCTGACCAGCGACCCGACCGACGTCGCGACCAGAGCGATCTTCGGCAGGTTCTTATCGATGTTCGACAGGCCGCGGCCGATGTCAGCGAAGGTCGAGCTGACCAACCGTGCGCCGGAGAGGCTCGCGAGGATGGTGGCCGCGCGGGCGACGGACGCCTTGCTCACGTCGACCGCGAGCTTGACCCGGCGATCGCGGGCGGTCTTCGCGATCTGCGCGGACGCCGCGAGAGTCTTCGCGTCGACCTTCAGGTCCGCAGCCCGCTTCTTGATGTCGTCGCGCAGCTTCCGGACCGCGTTCTCAGCCGGGCGGGTGTCCGCTTCGACCTTGATGTTCGCGGCCATCGAGCCTTCGACGCGCTTGAGCATCTGCCGCACGTCTTCGCGGAACTTGGTGGCGTTCGGGAGCACCCGAATGGATACGCGACCGACTTCCTTACCCGTGTTCGTCACCGGCATGCGGTCACCTCTTTCGGGGTCAGGAAGTGGAGCGCACCATCTCCCAAATCGGGAAGTCCGCGATCGTGCTCGACGCCGCCTTGCTCGCTGGCATGTCGGGCTTCGCCGCCGGCCTCGGATACTTGGGGGCGCTGATCTTTCCGCCCCAGATCTCCGCGTTGGATGTCATGGCGTCGCGGACCGCGTCGAAGACGTCGGCGAGGACGGCGGTCTCGCTGGACCAGCCGAGCCACCGGTCCCCCATCACCGCGGCGCGGTAGCGGGAGCGGGGCACGCTGAAGAGGGACTCTGCGAGGTCGAGTGCCCGGCGCGGCGTGATGCTGCCGCGCCAGACGTCGACGAGGTCGAGCTGGAAGAACTCCTGAAAGTCCCCGCGTAGCTCGACCCCGTGCTCATCGATTAGGCCGCAGAGCCCATCGATTCCCCCATGGCCGCCAGGTACCACATCGCGAGGTTCGTGACCTCGCTGACCGAGTTGGGGCCTGACGCGAACGTGATGTATGCCTCCTCGTTGACCGCGACGGGGATGAGGCCGCGCTGCATTGATGCAAGAGCGCGGAGCGACTTCGCGTCGTTGGTGACCTCGAAGGTGTTGTCTTCGTCTTCGAGATTGATGCCGAGGTTCTCGAACGCCTCCGTCAGCAGGGCCGTGAGATCCAGCCGGTCCCATGACGGCAGCGACGTCACAGGCTTCAGCAGGTCGGCGCCGGGCGGTGGGGCTGCTTCCGCGGCGAGCTGATCGCTCTTGGACGGAAGGTGATCCTGCGGCTTCTTCGGGGTGGTCATTGCGGACCCTTTCTGCGCGGACCGAAGGGGGGTCTCCCCGCCAGGCGGGTCCGCATTCCAGCACCTGGCGGGAAGATCTGTTACGCCGCCTCGAGGGCGGGGTGGAACCACTTCATGACGCCGTCGAGCTCGTCCGAGGAGAGCACCGAGAACGCCAGCGGGATCTCGAAGAACTTCGTCGGGTCGAAAGGTGGGGGGCGTCACCGATGCCGATGGACACGCGCGGGAAGTACACGCCCATCCGGTCGATGCCGTCGAGGCAGAGGATGAACAGAGCCTTCTCGACCGGGGTGAGGGTCGAGGGCACGATGTACCCGTCGTCCGTGTCGATCGCGCCGTTGAACGCGAGGTCGAGGGTGAGCTTGTCCATCTGCAGCGAAGCGATGGTGCCCGTGTAGGTGGTGTCCGAGTACGTGGTGCGCAGTGCGGGCGTCCACCAGGAACCGGTGGTGGTGGCCTCGCCGCCGTTCTTGCTGAGCGAGACGTTGTTCTCGCGTGACGTGTGGCCGGCGGCCTCCCACCCGGTGCCAGGGGCGGCGGGGGTCATCGTCTTGTAGGCGGGCGGGGCGGTGTCGACTGCAGCCAGGAAGGGAAGTCCGCGACCAGGCAGGAATACGGCGTCTCCGTCGAGGGCCATGATGGTGTCTCCTTGGGTTGGCGGACCCGGCCGTTCGGCCGCTGGAGACGGGGTGATTACTTACTTGGTCGCAGCGTCAGCGAGAAACTGCCTGCGTATTGCGTCACCCACTTGGACTCGACCTCGACGGTCGCGACGCGGGTGAAGATCGATTGGTCCTCGATGTCGTTGACCGATCCGACGTCCTCGACGATGTTCTTCCCGGCGAACGGGTCGGCCCACTCCCAGATGGCGCCGTACAGGCCGCGGGCGAGCGCTTTGGCGTCGTCGAGGTCGTCGTCGAGGATGTTGATGTCGAGGGTCGCGATCCACGCCGAAGGCGGTGCGTGGTTGTCGACGGCCTGCCCGACAGAGATCCGGAACGTGACCAGCGGGAACTCGTCCCAGGCGTCGGCGTCGATGTCAGGCATCACGGTCACGCCGTCCGGCACTGCGGCGTCGAGGAGCTTCTTGGCGAGGACTTCGGCGTCGATCATCAGAGCATCCCCCGAGCCTTCGTCATGATGTACTGGCCGGGCACCCACCGGATCGTGCCCGTGGAAACCCGCCGAGACCCGGCGTGCTTCTTCCGCCGAATCCTTACCGGATAGTGGCCGTACTCGATGGAGATCGCGGCGGGGTCGGTGGCAGACACGAGGCGGTCTTTCACGCCGTTGCGGCCGCGGACCTTCTTGATCTCGAGCGACCGCATGTAGTTGCCGGTGAGGCGGTGCCGCGCGGCGACCATCTTGACCCGGCCGAGCACGACGAGGGCGGCGAGGTCCATGGCGGCTGACTCCCCGGCGATGCGCGCCGCGATGATGCCGGCGGGCTTATAGACCTGCGCCATCCCGGGCACCCCGCTTCACGATGATCACCCAATGGGGTGTGCGGACGCCCATCGCGAAGTGCTCTGGTTCTCCCACCGTCTCCCACTCGAAACCTTCGAAGTAGACGCGGGAGAGGTAATCGCCTGGCCAGCGTCTGATGGAGATCCGGCGAGTCACTTCGAGCTGCAGGCCGCGGCTGATGCGCTCCGCAGAGTCGAGGGGCTGGATGTTGCAGCGGAGCGTGACTCGCTCACCATCCGCGATGGGCTTCCGTTGGCCGAGGCTGCCTCCGGTGAGCACGAACTTCTGCAGCTGGAGAGCGTGCTTCGGCTTGTCGAGGAGCCCGGCCATCAGCCCCAGCCCCGATCGAGGCCCAGACTGAATGTGCCGGGCAGCCCAGATGACTGGGCGCCGATGAGGTCGTCGATGTCGTCCTGCGTGAAGTTCAGTGCGCCGGATGCGACCTCGGCGCGCTTGCCGTAGCCGTAGGTACCGTCGTTCTCGGACGTGAACCCGTCCGGGTTGCGTGCGACGCGCAGGACCGCGTTGGCGATCGCGCGCTTGTAGAGGTTCGCGGTCAGAGCACCGCTGGAGAGGCGCGATTCGATTTGCGCCCCCCAGCGGGCATCTGCCTTGTCCACGGCATCCGCGATCTGCTGGGTGATGTACGCCTCGGTGAACTCGGAGAGCAGGTCGCCCTCGTAGCGCGCGGCGACATCGTCCGGCGAGACCTGTACGGATGCCATGGGTCACTCCTCTTCGGTGTCGTCGCCAGCGGGGGCGTCGTCACCCGAAGGTGCGTCGTCCTCGTCGGCGCGCTCGGCGTCGTCCTCGTTGAGGCGGGCGACCAGCTCGTCGTGCTTGCCCGAGGTGGGCAGCTCGCGCTTCTTGAGCAGCGCTTTGAGCTCGTCGTTCTTCATCTCCGCGTAGGACGTCGCGGGGGTGTCGTCGCCAGCGGGGGCGTCGTTCTCCTCGACCTCCTTGAAGGCCTTCGGGTTGGTGACGAGATCCGTCGCCCAATCCGGGACCACCGTGTCGGCCGGCAGGGTGATGAACGCAGCCTTGTCTTCACGCCACACGTGCACATCGGTGGCGAGTACCCGGGCGCCCATCAGAGCACGTCCAGGGAGACGGTCCCCTTCACGCCGGCCGTGGAGCCGACGGGGAGGAAGATCGAGGATGCGAGGACCTCGATGCGCTCCGGGTTGGAGTCCTTGAACGCGGCCGCGAAGATTCCGGCCTGGTCCCCTCCGCCGATGCCGTAGGAGTCCTCGAGCGCCTCGGCAGGCACCCCCCAGAGCGTCTGACCGACGGGACCGGTGTCACCGACGAGTCCGGTGTTCCGCGACGGCACCAGGATGAAGCGGTCGTTGGGGATCACGCGGCGTGTGGTGCCGGTGACATCCTCGTACTGCTTGTCGTAGGCCACGACGTCAGTGAGACCGTAGGCGGCCAGCACCGACAGGACCTCGCCCGGTGCGATCCGGGTGAGCCCCGAACCGCCGTTGCTGCCGCGCGCCGCCGCGATCACGGAGGTGTTGACCGCGAGGGCGTTCAGCACGTTGGTAGACGTGATGGCGGTGTCGGTGGGCCCACCGTTGAGGGTGTTGTAGTACGCCAGAGCCGACAGGATGTCGGTCAGCGGGGTCGACGCGATGTTCGACCAGACGGTGCCGGCGGTGATGGTGTTGCCACCGGGTCGACCGAAGTCGATGACGGTGGTGAGGCCGTTCTCTGCCGTCAGGGTGACGCTGCCGTTCGCGATGAGGTCACCACGAGCGAAGATCGCCCGGATGGCCAGCGACTGGCCGCTGAGTAGCGCCTTGCGCTCCACCGATGCACCGATGGCGTCGTCGGAGGCCTGACGGAACCGCAGCTGGTCGAGCTCGTTCACGCGGAGCATGATGCTCGCGGCCGGAAGGGAGCCCTTGCGAGATCCGACCGACTTCTCCTTGCCGAACGGCGCCGCGGCGTCGAACGATCGGAAGGAAGCGGAACGGGGCAGCGCGAGGACGTCGGCGTCGAGGTCGAAGTCCAGGGTCTGGCTCTCGACGCTCGGCAGGAACGGGGTCAGCGCATCCGCGGCTTCGACCGCGTCTGCAGCTCCGCGAGCGACGGCCGTGAGGTCCGCCGCCGTGCGGAAGGTGTCGTTGTAAACTCCCATGTCTTCTGCGCCTTCCTAGAGAGTGATGAACGAGAACGCGCACACGGAGGGCGACGCGTCGTCGATGGTTCGGTGGGCTGCGACGGGGAGGTTTGCCGGGATGATCGGACCCTCGATGATGCGGGGGAAGATCAGGGGCGTCGCGAGGGTGCCGTCCTCGTGGAGGATCTCGAGCGGCGCGGCGGTGATGCCGGCGATCTTGATGCCGGCACCTGCGACGTAGGGGATGTAGTAGTTGCCCGACTTGGAGAGCACGATGCCCGCGGGAACCACCTTCGTCACTGCGTCGTAGTGGGTGCCGCTCGTGAGGGCCGACACCTGCAGCGTTCCGGACTGCGCGGTGTCGAACGCGTTGCTGCCCGGGCCAACCCAGGTGTAGTCAGCGACGGCCGGCGCAGGAACGGAACGGATCGAGAGATCAGTCATTTCGTTGCCTTTCTAGGCTTTGGATTTGGTGAGGGACTCGCGGGTTTCCTTGCGCTTCTCCGCGATCGAAGAACCGCTCCCGCCACCCGCTGCCCGCTGCCTGGCGAGTGCCTCGGCGACAGGATCGGGGGTATTGCCGCTCGGGGTCTTCGTGCCGAACACTTCGGCGAAGGCCTTGAGCTTGTCGGCGTCGATCGCGCCTTTGTCGTCCGTGAAGGACTTGGGGTCGACGTGCGCGAAAGCCGTAGCGACTTCCTCTTCCGTCTTTCCGGTGAGGGCCTGGAACCGGCCCTGCACCGCGTCTTTGAGGTACCGTTCGGCGCCGATGTTCTCGCCGTCGCGGCGAGCTTCCTCGATCGCCTTCTCCTGCTCGGTGGCGTTCTCCGCCTTCAACCGAGCGAGCTCCGCGGCGTCGGCTTTCAGCTGCTCGTAGTCCGAGAACCCCTCGGCCCTCTTCTGCTGCTTCTTCGCCTCGTTGCGCCAGTACGCGGCCTGCTGTTCCGGTGTCATGTCGGTCAGCGGGGTGTCTTTGGGGAACCCGAGGTCATCCGGGTTGCCGCCACCGCCTCCACCGTTCTCGGTCCCTTCGGGCGGGTCCACGAAGCGGAGGTAGGGGTTGCAGTAGATGCGCTGCCCGAAGGCGTTGATACGGAACATGGTGACCTTCCAGATCGGATGGATGAGCACCCCAGAACGGGGCGTGACCGGCCGCGGTAGCTGGAAATCACTTGGGCAGGTTCGCAAGTCCTGCGGTGAGCGCCGCGACGTGCTCGGCGGCGAACTTCTGCGCCCGGAATAGGGCCACCCGCTTGACGCTGAGGTCGCTGTTCGCGTCCATGGCGCCCGGCTGAGCCGCTAGTTCGGCGTAGGCATCCTGGATGTCGGCGAGCTTGCTCTTCGCGTCGTCGAGCGCGGCCGTGTAGTTCGCGCGGATCGTCTCAGGCGTGGGCTTCTCGTACTCGGGTCGCCCTGCGTCCGCGGCTGACCGGAAATGGTCACCCTTCTTCACGAGCACCGGGCCGAGCTCGCCGTGCTCGTTGATCGAGATGCGTGTGTTCTGCAGGTCTTCCGCAGCGGTGCTGCCGGCCGCGGCGTAGATCTTCTGCAGGTCGTCGTCGTTGAGACGGAACCCGGGGTCGTCACCCTTCGTGATCGGCAAAGTGTCGCAGTTGCAGGACGGCCCGTGCAATGGCATCAGGTCGTCCGTGGAGTACACGCGTGCGGAGGCGACGATGCAGAGCCCGCACGTGCCCGATTTCGACAGCTCGGGGTGCACGATGCGCCGGTAACCGATGACCTTCGGCGCCGCTTCGTAGATGCGCCGCTCTTCGTCTCTGGTAGCGAGCTTCACATCCTGAGTCGCGAGGTGTTCGAGGCGCTCATTGGCAACCTTCTTCGCTTCCTCGACGGTGGCGCCCTGCGACCGGGCGTACACGTACTGCTTCGCTGGTCGCGAGTACACCTCCAGCGCCCCGATGCCGTTGCGGGGGTAGAAGTCCCACATTGGCGGCACAGTTCGCGGGGTCGCATCGAGATCCGCGAGGGTGATGCTGGTGTAGCTGCGCGCCAGGGTGCGTGCTTGCCGCGTCGCGGCGGCCACGAGCGTCGCTGAGCGCGCAGCCTGCCCGATGACGAGGCTCTCGTCGTACCAGCCGTCGAAGTCTCCCCAGAAGCCCAGCAGCAGCTTGATCAGCTTCAGGATCAGTGACTGCTGCTGGGCTGAATGGGAGGTGCTGACCTGATCGAGTCGCTCGAGCGATGCAGCCATGCGAGCTCCTACCCAGTCGGCGCCAGAGTCGCTTCGAACGCCTCATCGGACTTGTACTGGCGCTCCTGCGCGGCCTCGCCCGGCGTGAGGCCCATGATCTTGCGGTTGATGTACCGCTGCGACAGCCCGCCGGCCTTCGCCTGCGCGGAAGCGGAAGCCTTGTCGGTCACGGACGACCGGTCGACTGCACCCCAGTCGATCTCGATCTCACCGAGCGCGGCGCGGACGGTGTCGCCCATCGCGGCGAACGCGAAACTCTGCGACAGCGTGATCGGCATGTCGGCGCGGTCGATCCACTCCTCGACGGAGTCCTGGAACGCCTCTCCCCCAGCCTTCGCGCCCTCCGCTGACGAGTTCGCGGCGTCAGGCGACAGGATGTAGATCGGAGTGGAGGTGACAGCTGCGACGGTCTTCTGGTCGTCTTTCACCGCCCCGAGGATCGGGGTGATGTCGGCGACCTTCGACTCCCACACCTCCATCCCCTTCGGGATGCGCCAGAACGCGGCCGGTCCTGCCTTGAAGATGTCGTCGTAGTCGACCTTCTGTCCGGCGAGCTCGTGGCCGTCCGGGTAGTACTCGGGCAGATCGCCGACGATGCCACGTTGGATGAACGCCTGCATCGCGGTGATCGTGAGCCGGTCGCGGATCGTCTGCGTCACACGGTCGAGGCTGTCGAGGTGCTTCTCGAACATGCCCTTCCCGCCGGGCCCTGACATCTTGAAGACCGGGACCTGGTCGGTGTAGCCGAGCGGGATCGGGTCGGTGACCCACGCCCAACCGCGACCCGGCGACCACTTCCGTCCGCGATCCGGCACCGACGATCGCTTCGCCTCACGGAACGCCTGCCGCATGTAGCCGGGGCGGAACAGGGTCAGGATCTCGACCTGGTTGATCGGGTCGAACCCGACCTGCAGCGCGGCCTCGCTGAGCCAGTCCTGCAACGCATGCTGCCGCGTGACGGTCGAGAACCCGTTCGAGCGCACGATGAGTGGCTGAGCGTCCGGAGAGGGCTGCTGCGGGCCCGTGGTGGTCAGGTAGGCCTGCCCGAAGGTGCCGGCGTCGGTGAAGAAGTCGCGTACCCCGACCTTCATGCCCGACCGCTTCCACGTCGCCCACGCCACCGCGTCACCATCGTCGTCGTCGGGCGCCGCGGTGCGGAAGCCCTGCGGCTTCATCCGCGACACCTTCGTCGACACGATCAGATCGGCCATGTTCAGCCGTGACGTGTGCAGGAAGCGACGGTAGGCGTCCCGCATGCTCTGATCGGCCTCTTCCGGCAGCGCGTTCGTGCCATCGGCGTACGACCGCAGCTTGTGCAGGCGAGGCAGATCCGCGCCGAAATCGGCCGCGAGCTGCATCACCCACCAGTCGTCGGTGCCAGGGATGCTGGTCTCGTTGAGCATGAACACCCCTTCGTCGTCATCGCACTCGAACCGGGACGGCCGTGCTTGTGTCATCGGCCGGTTTCTTCGCTTCGAAGTCCGCGGCCGCCTGGAACGCCAACGCCGCGGCGACAGCCGCGTCGATCTTCTTCGGAGAGTTCTTCTTCTCCTTGCCGATGACGGAACCGCCTCGACGGGACCACACACGCGCGTTCAGGAAGTGGCGGGTCATCACGCGGCCGAGCCTGGAATCGTCGTCGTGCGACATCGTCCCTGACGCGATCGCGGTGCTGAGCAGCTCGAGCGCGTCGGCCATCTGCACGTCACGCTTCGTGTACCAGGCGATCTCGTTCTTCGTGCTGGCTTTCACCTTCAGGCGTTCGCCGTACTCTTTCGCCCAGCTCCGCACCCAGTCCTGCCAGTACGGCGGGTCGGCGTAGAACCCGACGACCTTGTACTTCTTGAACGTCTTCGCCACAGCTGCGTCGACGGCGTCCTGGTCAACCTCCCACTGGTCGGCCTCGGGTCCGTCCGGCTTCTCTTGGATGTGGAGCGGGAAGAGGTACCGGTCGCGGACGCGGCACCCGATGAGGGCTGTCGCGTCGTTCGTGAGGGACCCGTCGAAGCCAAGCGTGATCTCGTCGCCGTTCCACGGCCGCACGAAGTCCCAGACCAGCTTCAGCTTCGCGGTCAGAGCGCGGCGTGCGCGGATGCCGCGGGGCGTCCAGTCCTCCGGGTTCACCCACGCGTTCTCAGCGGCCACGACCGCGTTGAGGCGCATGCGGCGGGTACGAGATGCCTTCCGGCGAGGGTCGTACGCTTTCGCGACCAGGTCATCGAGCGAGTTCCAGGCGATCGCGTCGCCGTACGCGTCGACGAAGCCGGCGCGCAGCTCCTGCTCGTCGCGGAGGTCCTTCACGTCACCCCACCGGTGATCGAACAGCAGCCGCGGCTTCCGCGCGCGCCCCTCCTCGATCATGTCGGCGTACTCGAACGTTTTCTCAGCCACCGACTCCTCGCCGGGCTGGAACATGGTCGTCGTCTCGATGTACCACGGCTCCGCGTCGAGTCCGCGCTTGCCGAGGTTGTCGTTGACGGTGTCGTACATCTCGTGCAGTTGCGGGGTGTTGTAGAGGTGCGTCTCGTCGAACACTACGAACGTCTCGAGGCCGCCATCCTTCGACGATGCGCCCGACGTCGACCGGATGATCTGCCCGCCGCCTGGGATGACGATCTTCGACAGGCCCGCGATGACGCCCCACGCCTGCAACTCGAACAGCGGAGCCGCTGACGACGTCAGGTTGTAGTGGATCGTGCCGTACGTGTTCCCGGTCTGCTCTTCCTCCGTCGCGAGGATGCGCACGAACGGTGCCACGACCGCGCGGCCCATCGGCTCACCCTTGGCGTAGGTGTAGACCCGACCGAGGTACTCGTAGGTCTCGCCGCCCTGCGCCCACCCAGCGAACCGCGCCGGCCCGAACGCTTCGAACAGAGCGAGCTTCGCGGCCAGCCCCGACTTGTCGCACCCCTTCGGGCGAGACAGGAACACCGAGTCATACAGGCGGCGGCCAGTGGCCGCGTTGAGGGCGTACGCGTCGACCACGAAGCCGTAGTACTCGTCGCCGAACACCGGGTGCTGCCCAATGACACCACCGGTGCCGTGAACGGTGAACGTCTCCATCCACCACACAGCCAGATGGCCGAGCGAAACCGTGCGATCGTGGCCGGGCGCCGTGATGACCCGGCGGGGCATCAGCCCTGACCAGCGACCCGGGCTCGACGCTCGGGATCGATGCTCGTCACGTTCGAGCCCGTGACGCCCTGCTGCGCGCGCGGAGTACCCGACTCAGGAAGACCCGTGCCGATCTCCACCCGCAGCCTCGACCGATCCTCCGGCGTCGCACCGAACTTCTGCACCCGCAGCCGCACCTCGGCAGCCTGCTCAAAGCTGCCCGTCGTCCACATGTGGTGATGCATCAGCGCCGTGTCCAGAAGGAAGTCCCAGTCGGGCCCCGTCATCATCCGCAACGCCTGAGGCGACGACCGCCAGTTCTCCCACCACGCACGAGTCCGCGGATGCCACGCAACACGCTTCCCCTTGATCGTCAGAACCGGCAGAGCCGGACCCCGCTTCTTCCCGTCCGAGACGAGCTTGATCGAGTCCTTGTTGTCGCGGTCACGAGTGCGACTCCCAGCGGGTGCAGGGCCACGTCCGGCCATGATGAACCTCCAGATCGGATGCCCCCGCCAGAACGACGAGAGCGCGGTCACAGATGAAGCATTTCCCCCCTCCAGACTCACGCGCACCGCGTCCAGCAGAACGCGAAGCGGTCAGGTGGGAGGGGTGGGGGGAGGGTGGTCCCCTGGGTGTGGTGCTAGTGAGTGGCGGCTATTGCTATGACTGCGACGACGATCGAACCGACTGCAGCGGCCAGTGAGCCGATAGATACCCAGAGAGAGGCGACAGACATCCGGCGGGTGAATGATTCCTGTCTTTCGGCGCTCTGTTGTGACTCGATGGAGAGCTGCACCGTGCGGAGCATCGCTTGGTGTAGGTCGCGCAGCTTTTCATTCATCTCGGCCGTGTTCTCTGCCGTGATGTCGGCCCCCGTTTTGGGCAGGTCAGTCGGGAACCAAACCGGTGTTTCTTCTGCTGCGCGGCGCATAGCCTCTCGCATTGCCTCGAGGTTCATGCCCTCGTATGCCGACGTGTGCTGCGGGTCTTCACCGTCGATGGTCACTCGGCCATCGTATTGGACTAGTCAGACGCGGGGCGGCCACGACCATTGACCGCGGCCGTCGCCCTCCGATGCCGAGGTGACCCAGAGGGTGTCGTTGCCGTCGAGGAACACCTGGCCGTTGACCTTGCCTTCGTCGAAGGCGCGGACGACGAGGAGCGGGAGGACTTGGCCGGCGCGGGCCTCGTTGCCGACGTGCACCTGGGCGCCGTCCTCGACCTTCGCGCGGTCGAACGTCTTGGCGTCGGCGCGGCGGTTGTTGATGGTGTCGGCGTTGAGCTCGGTGAGCGTGTAGTGGACGATGCGTCCGGTCGAGGGTGCGGTCATGGATGTCCTCCGCGGTAGGTAGGGTTTGGTCCGAGGGGAAGGAGTTGACGTGGCTGGTGGGAGCATCGCAATCGGCGGCGTGATGGTGCCGCATCTGCGGCAGACGGAGTCAGAGACCGTGTTTCACTACACCGGCGGTGAAGGGCTCCTCGGGATCGTCAGCCGTGGGGAGATTTGGGCTTCGTCGTACACGGTCCTGAACGACCTGTCAGAGGTGAAGTACGGCATCGACGTCGTCGAACAAGAGGTCGCGAGACGCGGGGAGCATATTCCCGCCGAGTTCAAAGACGATTTCAAGAACGCTCGATCCCTGATTCTTGCCCACGACCTTTACCTGATCAGCGCGTCACGAGAAGGCGATCTGCTGAATCAGTGGCAGGGTTACGCCGGCTTGCAGGGGTACGCAATTGAAATTGAAGTGGACCCGTCGCTTGATGTTTTGGTCCCCCGCGAAGCCGCCCACATGCTCGCGACGTCTCCTACCCCCTTAGTGCCCTCTTCCTGGTACGACGTGATCTATGATCCGGCGACACAGCAGCGAATGACCGCCGAGACGATCGAGGCGCTGATCCAAATCCTCCAGCGGTTAGATCAGCCGATTCCACTGCAGAGCAAGATCATCGGCGCTATCCTCGCCGCGCTTGTGGTGCGATTCAAACACCCGGCCTTCGCCGCTGAGCAAGAGGTGCGATTCATTTTGTCGAGGCATGACGCGGCAATAGAGGAGTACCGGACATCTGGTAACGGCACCCTGATCCCCTATTTGCGGATGGCTCATGCGCCAATGGTGCCCCCGGGGGGAAGAGTCGACCTACGGTCGGAATGCACCGTTCTACAACATCGAAGAGAACAAACGTCGATTTCCGATCCGCGGGGTCGTGGTTGGCCCGTCCAGCGACTCGGTGAGCTCAGTGAAAGTAGCTTCCGTCGAGAAGTTTCTGCTTCGCGCTGGACACAAAGTACCGGTCAAGGTGTCGGGTGTGCCTTACTCCCGCTGATTAGAACGGCGGCGGCTCTTTGTCCTGAATGGGCGTCGGGGCCCGTATCGGCGCGGGCAGCACGCCCGGATGGAGTGGCTTGCTCGCGTTCCTCTTCGCGGCTCGGACTCGCCCTGATGCTCGGCCGCCCTCGGCGCCGGACTTGCGGGCGTGGTGCCAGTCGCACAGTGCCTGCAGGTTCGAGTACTCGTCGGTGCCTCCCTCGGAGTGAGGGATGATGTGGTCGACTGCGCGGGCTGGTGCCAGGCATTTGTGTCCGGTGTCGGTGCGGATGTGTTGGCAGCGGCGGCCGTCACGGCTGAGGACGTGGTGGACGCGGGCTGGCCAGTCCTTCGGGAGGTTGTCGTGCCGGTCTGAGCCCTTCCATCCGGGCATGGGTCAGGTGTTCGACCAGCGGTCGACCCCATACGTGGCGAGGCCACGGCTGAGCGGCGCGGGCTGGCCGTCTCCGCACTCGTACGCTGTCGCGGTAGCTTCCTCGCGCTCGAGCTCGATGCTCGTGTACGCGGCGATGACGATCCATCCCTGGATGATCGGGTCGTCCGTGACGGTGGTGTCGTACTCGTCCGGGCCTTCCTCTCGGAAGGCGGCCTTCACGCGCATCCACTCGGCGATCGCCGCGCTGAGCTCGTCGCGAGCCGCCCGCACATCGTGTTCCGTACTCATCTCAGCCTTTCCCGAGCGGGTTCTTGCCCTTACGTTCGGCCGGCCAGATCCCGAAGACGTCGTGGAACCACTGGGCCACCGTCTGGTCGAGGTACGCGGCAGGCACCTTCCCGCGCAGGTGCCGCTTCAGTGCGGTGTACGGGTGCGGGGACGTCGCCCACTTCGCGAGGCCCGGACCCTTGGTCCAGTACCACTTGAGGTATCCGCGTGAGCCGGGCCGGGGATCGGCGACGGCGTCAGGCTTGATCGTTGCCATCGGGCGCCTCCACGTCGATGTCTCCGGGGTCGGATGGCGAGTACCGGATGAGTGCCCGCGTGCCGAGGAAGCAGGCTGCAGTGAACACGGCCAGGCCGATGACCGCGGCAGCGATCTGACCGAGTGGGTTCATGGCCAGCTCCTTCGACGTGGGTGCCGCTCCGGTCGCCGTGCCGCGGGTCAGGCGGGCTGGGCGAGGTACACGTCCAAAAAGTCCGTCTACATCAGGCGATTTCGTCCACACGATGCGCTTAGGAATTGAACTCTCAACCGGTGGTCGAAGGATGTCCGTGCTCACACACCGGGATAACGCAAATGCCCTGGTAATCACACAGTTGTAGTTCGTTCTGAACAGGTTATGCACAAGGCAATCCACAGATTTAGCACAGGGCTCTCGGCGATTCTCACGCTGAATACACAACGTTATCCACAACCCCGCTTGGTGCGCAGTTTCCACATGGTGCACGATGTGCTTGCCGTCCACAAACGGCGAAGCGGGCCAGGTGTTAGCGCACCGACCCGCTTCTAATTCCCGCCCAGGTTGCACACACAGGAGGAACCATGGACCACACTACCAACGGCCGCTCCGAGGCCGCCGTCGAGCATCTTCGACTGATCGCCCGTGACCGAATGCTGCTCTCGCGAGCGGAGCGGCACGTGGTCCCGCTCGCGTTCATCTACGGACTCACAGTCGAGCAGATCGCGCGGTACGCGATGTTGGAGCCTGACCGCGTCAGGCGTCTGGTGCTGCGCGACTGAGTCCGAGGGGGGCAGGGCGTGCGTGTTTCGCGACTACCCACCTTGCCCCGGTCTGATTGGGGGCGGCCGGTGAGATTGCGCTCCCGCCCGGCCGCCCGTTGACGAGTTCGCGCCCCCTGGCGCCAGGTTGTCAGCCCTGTATCGCCACCGGAAGAGAACGGCGGCGGGTCTCAGATGCACGAAACCCACCGAGAGACTGGCTCTGATCGGTGGGTGCAGAAGTGCTTATCTTGTAGTGAAACTGTAAAGAACGGTCGATGTCAAACAGGTGAGCTAAATCTTCCGGCGCGTCCTGTGGAGCGCTGCTGCCGGTGGCCGATCAGTTTGGTGCGGAGCGTGGCCAACAGGTCGTCGTGGGCGATGTAGCGGCGGCCTCCGATGCGCTGGTAGGGCATGCCGTGGTTCATCCAGTTGTAGATCGTCATGCGCGAGCGGTGCACCCGGCGCGACGCGCTCCGGATGTCGTAGAGCTCGCGGTCTTCCATCAGGCCTTCGTATCAAGTGCTGCTTCGAGGGCGGAACGGCACACCCCTAGAATCCGGACATGGGTCTTGTTCTGAATCAGGAAGTGATTACGGTGTCGACGCTTGGGAAGGGGGTCGACGGTGCGCGCGATCAGCTGATGAGAGCGATCGCACCGTACGCGAAAGCACGGATCATCTCGATCTCGCACGCCAAGATCGAGAACCCGATCGGTAAGGGGCAGATCGGTACGGAGATCGTCGCGGTCATCGAATACGATCACGCAGCGACCAAGGCCGCCCGCGCCTGATCGGGCGCTGTGGGCGTCGCCGTTCTCCGTTCGTCCGCCCATCAGCTGTTCGCGATCTCGAGGAGCGGGTCACCATGGCACGGCATGTCGAGGCCGCACCAGCAGGCGAGGTCGTGGCCGGCGAGCGTCTCGCGGATCTCCTCAACGCTCGGGTAGACCCACGCGACCGGCCCGCGCTCGCCGCCAAGGAAGCGCCAGTTCGGGAACGACAGGCGTCCGCGGCGCGCGAGAACCTCGAAGTCCCGGACCACGAGTGTGGCGATTCCTCTCTCGTCCAGACTCGGATACTGGCCGCCGACGTCGGAGAGCAGGATCGGGTTGCCCCACCTCGACGGCCGCGCAACGATGATCGCGTCGGGGTTCTCAAGGCGCCACGGGTGCTGCCTGGTCATCTGGATTCGCTTGGGCATCACTTCACCTGCTCTCGGATCTCGGCGGCACGAGCATGGATGCGTGCAATCGCGTCATTCACCATGCGGCTTGCCCCGGTCATCCACTCCTGAGTTCGCTCTCCCGCGCGGTACGAATCGAGCCACGACGGAAGGTCTTGGAAGTGCGCATCGATGTCGCTCGCGGAAGCTTCGAGTGCTTCGGCTGCCGCTTCCGCCTTCACCCTGGTAAGCCAGTCAGAGGCCAACACCAGGTCCACCAGAGCGGCGATGTTCACCTCGGCGCCACCGTCGTAGTAGCGCTGAGAGATAGCTTCTGGGAGCTCCCAGTACTCGTCATCAGCGGGATCGGGAGCATCCTCGGCCAACCAGTACGGTCGGATGCGTAGAACCCGCAGCAGTCCGTCGCGTTCGGTTTCACTCATCGCTCGTCATCCTTCCTTCACGGCAGTCAGCCGCCGTGCACCATGTTTCGTGGCGGTCGGGCTCGACGTCATGCACCGGATCTTCGGCACAGTGATCGCAGCAGCGGTACGTGGCGCTCACTGGTCTGCTCCTGCCCGGTAGGGGTTGCCTTCGCGAGCCTGGATCGTGTTCAGCTCGTTCTGCTCGATGGCGTCGAGGCAGGCATCCCACACGTCGGCGTCGCGACGCTTCAGGGCATCACGAGACGAGTCGGCCGGCGTCCGGATGAGTGCGCGGTCGTAGATCGCGGCTTCGCGTCCCTCGAGGGGCACGTGCCGGTAGTCGATCGCCTTGAAGCAGACGAGCGAATCCCCTCCCTGCTTGATGCGATCTGACCACCCGGTGTCTCGCTGAACGTGACCGACTGTGCCGCCCTCATTCCAGATCGGCGCGAGGCAGGTGCGACAGATACCCTGGCCCCGTTCCTCTGCGTGCTCAGCCGTCAGCGGCTGGCGTTCTTCGTTTTCGGTCATGCTGCGGTCCTTTCGGTGTGGCAGTCGCACGTGCAGTTGAAGCTCGCGCAGGACTTGTGGCGGCCGCGGTCGCACGCGAGCGACAGCCGCTGCGGGATCGAGGTCTGCGCCCAGTCGACGGCCTCGTCGTGCTGCTCGGCGGGCACAACGTTGCCGCAGTGAGTGCAGGCGACGTGCCAGCCGGTCGGGAAGAACTCCACGACGACAGCGACCGACTGGCAGACCTCGCAAGGTCGCCGCTCAGGCTTGCGCTTGGCCCGCTCCGCCTGTGGGTACTTCGACCGGTAGTGGCGCACGATCGATCCGATGTCCTCGCACCACGCCTTCACCGTCAACGGCGGCAGGGTGGTGACGATGCGGGTCTCGTGAAGCTCGTACCAGACGGCCGCGTCTCGTAGGAGCCATTCTGCGGCCTCAGGATTCCACCCGTAGACGGGAAGGCGCACAGCGTCCTGCTCGGCAGTGAGGACGGGCAGCACGGACGGGGGCGGCATGATGCCGAGTTGGCGTGCGAAGGAGATCACCCAGTTCACGACCTGCGCGTACAGCTCGTCGGCGTCCTCGACGGGTTCGGGCCGCAGCGGGATGGGCGCGTCGCGGGTGCCCGACACTCTCGGGCCGCGTGCGGACTCCATCGATGGGACGACCAAGGAGCGGATGTGTGCGATCAGCTGCGGGGTCTGCAACATGTCCGACTGCGCCCGCCCGAAGCACGGACCACACAGGTGCCCGAACCGCGCCCGTGCGGGTTCGATGCTGCATGTCTCGGAGCCTTCGCCGAGGCGGCGCCAGAAGTGGTTCACGCACGTCTTCAGGCAGTCGCCGTCGTGGCCGGCGCCGAGAGAGCAGCCCCACCGTCCCTGCTTCACGCAGTCTCGGGCGGCCACGGCGGCCTCCACAGCTGCGATCTCCTCGTCCGTGAACCGTGAAGCCGTCCGGGGTGCTTTGAACGCGCCAGAGGCCGCTTCGATGGAGAGGATTTCGGCGGTGTCTTCGGGCATGCCGTCGGCGATGTATTGGCGGTAAAAGTGCTGCTGCGTGGTGAGCGCGGTCTCGGCGGTGTCGATGAACGCGGCAATGGTCGGCCATGTGGTTGCTTCTTCGGTCATCGCCCGGACTCCTTCGCTGAGATCTCCAGCTGGCGGCCCCGGAATAGCTCGTAGACCGAGCCGCCGTCGGCGACCATGTACGGGAACATGACCTCGTCGAGGCGTGCGAGCTGCGCATCGATGAGTGCCGATTGCGCCTCGAGCCAGTCCTTCGCGATGCGCCACGCGACTTTGGCGGCCTGCTCGCGGGTGCACTTTGACCTCGGCACCTTCGCGTCGGCCTGCATTGCCTGCAGCACGCCGTCGGTGCGAACGGGGAGCTCGAAGTCGCGCATGCCGTAGTCGGTGGCCATCGTGAAGCCGAGGCCGGCCGCGACGCCCTGCGGGTCGTAGAGCGTCGAGATCTTCGTCACGCCCCGGCGCGCGAGAGCCGCCTGGATCTCGCCCATCGTCTTCGACACCGAGATATCGGTGGGGTAGTTCATGATCGGCATCACGCACCGCCCTTGACTCCGGCGTCGGCCGGCACCTCGAGCGTCCACACTCGCCAGCAGACGTCCAATTCGGGTGACCGAGAGCACGAGAGAGTCACGCGGGCGCCGCCGTCCAGTCGCCCGGCCCAGGTGCTCGCTCGCCTGTCGGCAGTGAGCCCACAGGAAGGACACGAGGCCCGCACCAGTGGTGCCTGCCACTTCGGCTCCCAGTCCACCATCTCGGGGTCGACCGCCGCGCTCTGAGCCTCCGCCCGATCGGCGGCGATGAGCCCCTGGTCGAGGTCGCGGAGCGCCTGCTGCACGCCGTGCTCGGCCTGCAGCGCGATCGCGCGACTCGCTGCGGTCGTCAGCTCGGCCGCCAACTCAACGGCCTGCTCGGGGCTGCAATCAGTCCGCTTCTTCAGCTGGGCGAGTTCCACCCTGTAGCCGTCATTCACCTCCACCTCGGCGATCGTCAACTCTGCCTGTTCTGTGATGCTCATTGCTCTCTCCTTAGTTCGTCTTCATCGATCAGTGCTGTCGGCGACCACTTCCGGTCGACCACGCGGGCGTACTCGGCTTCCCACCGCAACGTCACCTGCTTCTCCTCGCCGTGCCGGTTCTTGGCCACCACAACGGTCAGGTCCCGGGCCTCCTTCTCGACTCCGCGGTCGAGGAGCATCACGACGTCGGCGTTCTGCTCGATACCACCCGCCTCACGAAGATCCGCGAGCGTCGGCAGCACCCGCTGCTTGCCCTTCTGCGGTTGCGCACGACGCAGCTGCGCGGCCGCGATGACCGGGACGTTGAAGTCCTTCGCGAGCTGCTTCAGCGCCCGCGACACGTTGTCGACCACGACGCGGCGGTCCTGCCCCTCGCCCTCGACGAGCTGCAGGTAGTCCACGGCGATGCCGGCGAGCTTCCCGCGCCGCGCCGTCGCCCGGGCGTGCGTGCGGATGTCCGCGACCGTCACTGCGCCGCGGTCGTCGATCGCGATCGGCGCGCCAATGATCCGTGCGCGGGCCTGCGCGAAGGTTTCCCAGTCCGACTTCGTCAACGCGTGGTTCCGGAGGATCGTCTGGTGCAGCGGCCCGTACTGGGCGATGAGCCGCTTCTGCAGCTCCTCCTCGGCCATCTCGATCGACGAGAACGCCACCGTGCCCACGCGGGCCAGGGCGATCGCCGACTGCAGCAACGCGATCGTCTTCCCCGAGCCCGGCCGGGCTGCGATGACGTACAGCGACCCGGGCGCGAAGCCGCCGATGATCCGGTCGATCGACGTCCACGGCGTCGGCATGTAGGTGGGTTTCTCGTCGAGCTTCTCCGCGAGCTGGTCGATGGTCTCCCCCACCATCCGCACGGAGCGGCGCCGGCCGGTCTCGACCATGTCGACCTCGAGGCGGGCCGCTTCGACGACGTCAGCGACGTCCCGGTCGCGGTTGTAGGCCGACTGCATCATCCGGTTCGCGGACTCGATCACCCGGCGGCGCACGGCATGCTCGTGCACGAGGCGGGCGTAGTACCCGGCCGACGCCGCCGTCGACGGGGCACCCTGCAGATCGAACACCTCAGCCGGACCGCCCGCGTGCGCGAGCTGACCGTGCTTCGTGAGGTCATCGTTCACCGAGATCGGGTCGGTCGGCGCGCCAGCCGCGAAGAGACGGGTGATGGACTCCGCGATGACCTGGTGCTTCGGGACGTAGAAGTCGTGGATCGTCATCTCGTCGAAGACGTCATCGACCGCGTCGCGGGTCAGGAGCATCGACCCGAGCACGTACCGTTCGGCGAGGAGGTCGAATGGCTGCTCGCGGCCGCCCTCCTCCGCGGGGGCGTCGATGTCGGAGTAGGTGTCAAGCATCGGTGGCCTCGATCTCTCGTGTCTGGAATCGAGCGGCGATCCACGCGGCATCGAACCGGTGCGCCTCGTACTCGGCCTCGGTGACACCCGCGGCCGCGAGCTGCGCCCGCTTCGACTCGGCCTCCACTTCGGCCGTGATGTCCGGCAGCGCGGGCGGTACGGCGAGGTTCGCGAGGTCAACGATGCGTGCAGGGGTGATCGTGTCCGACGACTCCCGGTAGTGCTTCCGCAGTGCGGCCAGCGCCACCTCGAGCGGCACGTCGTCAAGCAGGTCCGCCCACGCGATCGCCATGTCGGCGTACTCCGCTGGGTCGACTCGCTTCATGCGCGGGTCTAGGAGCGCGGCGCGCGTCAGAAAGACGATGGTCTCGTCGGCGGTCACGCGCTCACCGCCAGATGCTGCGCAGCCTGCCGCTCCTTGATGATCCGAGACGCCTCACGGCCGATGTCAACGGTCGTCGGCCGAGCGCCACCGCGCACCTCCGGCAACGGCGTAGTCCATCGCTCCTGATTCAGCCACGTGGGAAGCAGCGGAATGAACCGCTCTTCGCTCGCCGGCCATGACGCCCACACGTCGCAGAACGCCCGGACCGTGCCCACCAGCCGGTCAAGGTTGGCCAGGCCGCCAGCCGCCCGCACCGCAGTCCGGAACGACGCAGCAGCCTTCTTCGACGAGCTCCGACGCGCCGCCGGCCACACCGACCAGACCGCAGCGAACGCCTCATCGATCGCGTCCCCCGTGGGGACTATAGGGGTGTCTTCTATGTCTCTTGTCTCTATAAGAGGAGTGACTGCCGAATCGGGCAGATGCATCTGCCCACCTGGGCGGATTGATCTGCCGTCCTGGGCAGATTGGGTATCTGCCGATATGGGCAGATAGGTCACCGGGCGATACGAGAACGTCCGACCCGCGAAGGTCTCGCGCTCAAGGAAGCCATCCGCGACCAGCGACTCGACCGCGGTGCGTGCCTGCTTCTCTGACAACCCGGTTTCGTTGGCGAGCCTCGCGTGTGATGCCTTCCACCAGTGGACGCCGTCGTGCTCCTCGGCGACGCGCGAGTCCTCGTCGCATCGGTAGTAGATCCGCGCCCACACCAGCGCCTGGTCGGCGCCGCCGAGCCTGCGCACGAGCGCAGCTCGCACCATCATGAAGTCTTTGGCCGTGGCCTCGGCAATCGGAACTCCGTTGCTCATCGCGACTCCTCCTTCTCGTCAAAATCTCCGCGCTTCACTCGCGCGATCAGCCCGTCGTAGATCGCGCCCACGACTGCGCCTTCCGTCTGCGCGCACCGGCCGAGCCACGCGAGCAGGGCATCCTTGTTCACCGCCATGACCCGTACACCTCCCGATCCGCTGCGCTCTCGGCCGGGTCGTCGATGGCGTTCTTCCGGATACCGAGCGCCACCAGGCGCATCACCGCCGTCTCAGCCGGGCACTCGATGCGGTCGAAACCCTCGAGCCAGTACCACTGCTGCCGGCCGAACTCGTCGCGGCCAAGCACCGGTACAGCCTCAGGCCCGTAGGCCGTCGCGTTCGTCGACACCGACCACCCGTTCGCATCCGACAGCCGCGGGTGCGCCGTGACCCAGCCGTGGCACCCGGTGGTCCCGCTCCCGCACAGCGACAGCAAGTTCTCCGGGAAGTTCACCGACACACCATCCCCGCGGCCGCCACGGCCGCGAGCACGCCGGTGCTGCAGGTTCGCGCCGAGGCCGAGCGTGCGGCCGCACCGCTGGCACATGTTCCGGTCGCGGTTCAGGACACCTTGGCGGGTCTTCTGCGACACCTCCGAGCGGCTCATGCTGCCACCCGCTTCCGGTACGCGGCGCGGCGCCGCTCGCGACGGTCGATAAGGTCGTCGTGCTCGGTCACGAGATGGGACGCACCCCAGTGGCTGACGTGCCGCGGTCGCGCATGCTCCGCCATGAGATCGAGGACCTCGTCGGGCGTCAGCGGCACCCGGGTGGGGCCGTCGTCATCCCAGCGATCGAGGTACAGCCACCATCCGCAGTCGCAGTGAGCGGCTTCTTCCCGCTCACCCCACATCTTCGCCGGCCGCCGCTCAGCCACCGGCGTGCAGCATCGGAGACGGCAGCTGTCTACCTTCGCGCACTCGTCGCACACCTGGTACAGCACGCCACGACCCGCGCCACCCTGGTTGAACGCGCACCTCACGCCGCAGTCGCGGCACAGGTCACGGCTCGGCGCCAGCAGCGACTCGAGTGACATTTGGGTGGGGACAACGATCGGCACCCACTCCGGCGTCACGTCGAAGTCGAACGCGAGCTGCTCCATCGCGCTCATGCCGCCACCGCCGATAGAGTGCGGGCATGACGACCAAGATCAGTATCGCGCCCATTGAAGCCGCCAACGAGGCGTGGAAGGCCGCCGACGACCGCCTTCACGAAGTCGGCAGCGCCGCGGCCGATCAGTTCAGGATCACCGCGCTTGAGGACGCATTGGAACATGCCACCACGGCTCTGGCATACCTCACCAACTGGGCAGCCCAGGTGAACGGATACCTCCTCGAACAGGACGACGTCGAGCTGATCGCCGAGCACCTCGACGACTGACGCACTCACGCTGCCACCACCTTCGCGGGGATGCGGATCACGACGACCATCCCGCCCGACGGCAGCACTGACACGGTGCACTCGACGTCCGGGTCGGAGGTCACCGCGGTCAGCAGCTTCTCTACCGCCGCTCCACCGGCGTCGTCGACGGGCTCCACCGGCGTCGTCGACGGACTGACAGCCTCCACGTCGATGCGGTGGAACTGGGACGCCGCGGCCTCGCGGTCGGCACGACGCAGCTCTGCCCGCTCCTTCAAGTAGTCGAGGCGTGCGCGCCGGCACGAGATCCCACCAGCGAGGAACGACGGGCAGTCGCTGTCCTTATGGCACCCTCGCTGATACATCGCCGGGGACGGGTGCACAGCCTTCGAGTACTGCCGCTTCGGCCGATGGATCGACTCGATCGAAGACGTCGCCTCGGGCAGCGGTTCGACACTGTCAGCGACGGTCACGGTCGGCGCCGCGAACACGCGCGCCTCAGCGGCCGGGCCGCCCGACGTCGGTGCCGGTGTCGGAAACTCGGGGCGGTGGGGTCTCTCCCGCGTCCACGGCCTTCCGGTACGCGTAGTCGCGGTTGTAGCGCATGAACGCGTCACGGCAGATCGTCAGACCCTCGAACGCGTTCGGGCACGCCGCCGACTTGCAACCGCGCTCGTAGCCCTCCTTCGTCCCGTGCGGGAAGCCGTCCTCGTAGAGGTCCATGCTGCTCATGACGCCACCTCCACGAACGCCTCGACAGCGCGGTCAGAGATCGCCAGCTCGGCTTCCAGGCGTGCCGCGAGGTCTCGGGCACAGTCACGCTCGCGGGTGGCCCGGTCACGCTCGGTGAGCGCCTGCCCGTACTTCCGGTAGTACTTCGCCGACGTGTGCATGCCACCGCGCACAACCTCGCGCAGCTCCTTCACCTCGGCGAGCAGAGCGTCACGCTCCGCCAGCAACTCAGCGGTCTGCACCTCTGCCCAGGTCGGCGAGATCTCCTCGTCTGCGCCGACCCACTCCGAGTAGGTCACTGACCGCTTCACGAGCTGGCCGTCAACGACCCACTGCACGCCATCCTCGACGTCGCCACGGTCGTCACTGACCTGCTGATACCCTCCCGGGTACTCGATGGCCCACTCGGTCGTAGACCAGCTGCAATCCTCATTGAACGTGGCCATCACGCACCGACCTTGATGCCGAGCGAGACGCGCAGGTCATGCACCCACTGGTTGCGGCCAGCGACCCGCTTCTCCTCATCACGGAGAGATTCGCGTGCGGCCTCCCGCTCCTTGTGAAGGTCGTCGAGCACCTTGCGGCGGTACTCGTGCGCGGTCATCGGCTCGGTGACCCTGTACCAGGAGGAACCGCCACCATCGAAGCGAATCGACTCCTCGAGCTGCTCGATCATGAACTTCTTCAGGCCCTCGTGCTCGCTCGTCGGCGCCTCCCACGCCCGCACCTGGGCCAGCATGTTCTCGTACCGGTCCAGGATCTGCGCCTGTCGATCGAAGTACGCCTCCCGGGCCTCGTTCGCCTCCGTGCGGGCCTTCTCTTCGAGCGCCGCCCAGTCGCGCATCGATCGGGCGTACCCAGTTGCGATCGCCGACTCGGCCTTCTCCAACCGCTGCGTGAAGTAGTCATCGACCTTGAACTCTGGGACCGGCGCGTCGAGCGGTTCATCTCGCAGCAGCACCAGCGCACCGAACGCGCGCGAGCACGTCATGGCGAACTCCGCGAAGCTCACCTCCTTGCCGTCGTAGAGATCGGCTGTATATCCAGTAGGCATCTCAGGCCCCTCCGTCGTATCCGTTCGCGTGAGCCGTGTTCCCGGCCCGCGCGTCTGCTCTGTCTGTTCTCGCGTCGTCCTGCGCCGACTGAATCGTCGACAGGAAATTGCGCATCGCCCGCTCCCGCTGCTCCGCCATCAGGAACTGCAGCTTCAGCTCGTACGCGCGCTCCTCTGCCCGAGCGATCTGCTCCGCCTCCGCACGCGTGACCTTCTCGCCCTCCGCACGCAAGCGCACCGTCCGACGGTCGATGTAGGCCTCGTAGTCGGTCTTCGCTCTCGCGAACACCCGGCCTGCCTCTTCGAGCTCCCAGGCGAAGTCGAAGCGCAGAGCCGTGAGGCGCTGACCCTTCGTCGCCGTCGGCCCGAGCCGGTGCAGGGTGGCCACGAGCTTCGCGTGCAACGGCACCTCCAGATCTGGCTCGTCCAGGCCGATGCCGCGGAGCACGTCGCGCAGCGCCGGCGGGATGTCGTGTTCGTCCATGGCCAGCCTCAGAAGATCTCTTCGCCCGTGGTCGGGTCGCGCTCGACGTCGGGCGCGGGAACCTCGGCGGTGGCCCACTCCGTGACCGGCTCGGCGGGATTGGGTGCAGGCTCCTCGACGACCTCAGCCACCACCGGGGCGGCCTCCATCGCCTTCTTCACCGCGCCGATCATCTGACCCGACGTCACGCCCGCCGGCGGCTGCTCGAGCTCCCACTGCGCCACCAGCGCCGCGAGAGAATCGGCATGCTCCGGGTTCAGCGGCAGCCCCACCTCGGCGGCGGCCTCGATCTCGGCGTAGACGGCGCGCAGCTGGTCGACGTCGGTCGCCACGGCGATCGCGGCGGCCCAGTCTTTCGAAGCCACACGCGGAGCCTCAGGAGGTGTCGTCGGCGCCCACTGCTCAGCAGGCGCCGCCACCGGTGCGGCGGGAGCGTCAGCCTGGGCCATCTCCTCGGAGCTGTACAGCCCCGACAGTTCCATTGGGAACGCCTTCCGAAGCGCGAGCATCTCGGCGACCTTCCCCAGCATCAGATCGGGCATCTTGGCCCACATGTCCGAAACGACCTTCCGGCCGGTCTTCTGACCTCCCGACCACTCGTCCTTCATCACCGCGTACGAATCCCACCGAGCGGTCGCGTACAGCGGCTGCGCGAACCCCTGACGGAGCACCCCCACCCGGGCGGCCTTCGGCGGGTCGGATTCGAGCCACACGTCCACCCACGTCTTGCCGTCGCCCGTCCACTCGACCGGGGTCTGGCCGGCGTACTGGCCCGAGCGTTGGGCGACGAGTCGGGCGCCGTCGATGCTGATCTGGATGCCCCACTTCCCGCCGCGCTCGATCGCGTAGATCTGCCGAGCGATCGGGTCCAAGCCGGTGCGGGCGCAGTGCTGCAAGAACGCCGCCACGGTCGCGCGGGGCGCCCACGCTGGGGGCTTGTTCTGCTTCCGCTGGACGAGCCCGGCCGCGTCCAGCAGGGCGCGCTCCTCCTCGTTCCACGCGTCGATGTTGCTGCTCGTCGGCAGCGCTACTGCGGTGCTCATGCCGCCTCCTTCGTCTTGAGTGCGGTGATCGTGAGCCGTGCCGCCTTGGGCGTGCCCGGGACCGTCCGCTTGAACTTCTTCTCGTGCTCGTGCACCTGGTCGCCGAGAGCGGTCAGCACCGCCGCCGCTGCTTCGAAGCGCTCGTAGAGCTCCGGGTCCGCAGCGATCGCCGCCTCCTGGTCGAGCTGCTCCTTCTCGGTCTGCTCGGCCGGTGACCAGGTGAACTTGAAGCCGCCGTGATCCTGCGAATACGACTCGACCAGCCCGACCGCCGCGAACACGTCGACCGCCGCCTTGTGAGCCGACTCCTTGCGACCCTTACCCGCCTGCTCCTGCGCCAGCCCCTCCTTCTCGTGGGTGGCGAGCACGACGAGCTCAGCGATCTGCCGCTCGGTGAAAGTCGGGGCGATCTGCTCCCCCACCTCGGCGAGACGCTTGTCCAACCGCCCGAGCGCCCGGTCAGCGGCCGCGATCATCTTCGGCAAATGCGCCGCGATCGTCGGCTCCGTCAGGTCGATCCACACCGACTCCCGCCGGATCACCTTCGGCCCATACGAGTCCCAGGTCTCCGGGCGGCCCATCGGCCGCGACGCCCACCGCGACCAGTCGTCGTCGTGCTGCTCGAACGTGTACAGCACCCGGGACGCGCCAACGCAGTAGCCCTGCCAGATCATCTGGAACAGGTAACCGGCCTGCTCGAACTTCGGCGACCCAACGCTCATGTCGTGCTTCGACGTCTTGATCTCACCGAGGATGATCAGCCCGTCGAAGTCGACACCGATCTGATCCGGGGTCGCCGCGTGCCGGCGGTTCGCCTCGGCAGCGATCAGCTCGCCGCACAATTCCAACCCGTAGCCAGCTGTGGCCGACGCGATCGCGGGCTCCCGGTGCTTGCCCCAATCGGTGTACTGGTTGCCGGAGAACGAGGAGCCCTCGACCTTCTCGCGGACCACCTTCGCCTTGTCCTGCGCAGAGCCCTTGTAGAGCACCTTCGCCTCGGTCGCGGTGACCACGTTCAGGCGGGCGTGCAGCCACGCCTCACGGTTGCTGTCGTTCCCGAGCGAGCGAGCGTAGACCGCGGCGACCTCGGGTGCGAGCGTGATGGTGTCCGTCATCGCGCACCTCGCAAGCTGCCGACGATCCGGCCGACCAGCCCAGTGGCTGCGCGCTGCACCTTCAACTCGCCGCGGCGACGCTCTTGCCGCGCAGAGCGGGTCTCGTAGACGGCCGTGGCGACCTTCGGCGTGCGCTCGAACCTGATGCCGGCGCGCTTACGCGCTTTGCGTGCGGCGGTGCTCACTCGTCGTCACCGCCCTCGAAATCGACATCGAGCGTGTCGGCGCCTGTACGGGTCTTGTACTCGGCGACCTGAATGGCTTTCGCCTCAGCGATTCGCTTCTCGTCCCGCACGAGCTCGATGTGATCCACCGAAATCTCCGGGAAGATGACGCCCTTCCCGCTTCTCGCGGTCACATCGGAGAGTCGGTAGGTCACGATGGCCGTGAACTGTGTCTGCACCGGGGTCTCGATCAGCTCGTCCTCGATGCCGTAGAAGGCGTTGTGCGCCTGCTTCGGGACACCCCGCGCGAACGTGGTGGGCTTGATGTCCAGCTCCTGCTGGTCGATTTCAGTCATTGGTCTTCTCTCCTCTGTGTGAGGCGCACCCTGATGAGCACGCTCGGTTGGTCCGCGTACCGCTTCGACGCGCGGAGGTCGACTACCTGTCCGTCGTCCTTGAACACGGACCCGGTCAGCGCGTCGAGAACGGCGCGCGCGAGCTTGTCGACGTCTGGATAGACGGATGGCCAAGGCCGCTTCGCTTCGGACACCGACTTCGGGCGCGGTACCCGGAACTCGAGCCGGACGTCGACTGCGTCGAGAATGAGCGGGCCCGTATAGACGAGGCGGGCGGCAGTAGCGATCTGTCCGCGCCACAACTTGAGCTTCTTCTCGTTGACGTCCACGACCTGCGGCCTGCCGCCGCCCATCACGGCCTTCTTCGACCCCTGCGGCACGAGGTCGCCGGGCACCACGAGCACGATCTCCGTCATGACCGACCGCCGATCGGGATGAACTCGACGGCCTCGTCGAAGCTCTTCATGCGGGCGTTGCACCGGCTGCAAATCCACCTGCCCTGCACGCTGACCGACTGCGCGACCTTCCTGACCTTGTCCTCGTTACACATCAGGACCGTCCACCCGCAGCACGTCATGCGCGCCATCCAGTCGGCCGCGCGACGGCACGGAATCGGATTCGCCTTGGACTCCACTACCTCGCACATCAGGGGTGTGTCGAAGTCGAGGTGAGCGATCAGCGCATCCTGCGCCACGTCGATCGCGGCCTGCGCTTCCGCCCAGCCGCCGAGCACCGTCTCGAACTTGCTCATGACCGGCGCCCCGCCTTCGGGTTGTCGACCACGAACAGCACCACGCCCGACGCCGTGCCGGTGACAGCGAGCACGACGAACACGCCGTTCACCCCAAAGGCTGCCGCGAGGACCACGATGCCCACCGCGGAGCCGAGGAACACGATCCACAACGTCCCCCGGATCACGACGCCACCGCCGGCTGATCCTCAATCACCGTGACGCTTGCGATCACGCTGAGGTCCCAGATACATCCGGACGCGACGTCCCAGCCGTAGTACCAGTCGTGATTTAGCCGGGCCTGCCACTGGTACGGGGCAATGATGATGCCCGAGAACCGGGCAGCGAACGCCGGCCAGTTGATCGAGACATCCACCCAGGAGTGCTCGAAGGCGCGACTCGGGCTTGTGAAGCTCTTCTCCTCACGGATGCCCCACTCGGCCTCGAATGCCACCAGTGCGTCGAGAGAGTCGATCACCAGGACGTTCGCGTCGGCCACGAGAGTCACCTCATGCTCGAAGACCAGACGCTCCGTGCCCCACCCCTCGCTCTTGCACCAGGACGGCCAGTCATCCTCGCCCTGGACGCTCACCCAGAAACCTCGCGGCTTCGAGTGGGTCATGGGCTTGCGCTGCTCGTAGGTCCAGAAGCGCTCGAACACGAGAGGCGCGGAGGTGTAGTGGCGCAGTTGCATGTTCATGCCGCCACCCCCGACCGCAGTCGCAGTTCCGGCTGACGCGGGGTCACCGGCTGAGCCAGGGACACCGTCGCGAGCTGCTCGTAGTCCACGAACGCGACACCCGCCTGGATCTGACCGATGACGGTGTGCGCGAGAGCGAGTCCCTCGGCGCCGGGCCCGCATGGGATCGCCTTCCGCGACCCGTACCGGCCGATGACGACCTCGCCGCGGTGCACGAACACCCGGAACCGGCGGCTCATCGTCCGAGCCCTTCGAGCATCTCGGCCGGCACCGGAGTGCCCACCGTGAAGCAGTACTCCGACGAGCCGTCGCACGGAGGCAACCAGCCCTGACGGAGGATCTCGAACGTCTGCTCGTTCGTGATGGCCGCACGCTCACCAGGCGTCAGCCGCTCCGCCGACGACCCGGCCGCGAACCCGGCCACACCGGCCGAGACAGCGATCCCAACACCGACCGCCGCAGCGGCCAGGAAAAGACGAAACTTCATTGCTCTCTTCTTTCTTCAGAGGGGATGCCGCGCCCGCCCGACGGGGGAATCGGTGGGGGATGCGAACGCGGCAGTTTGTGGGGGCGGGCTACGCCGTGCGCTTGACCTCGACGGTCTGAGCAGCCATGAACTCGTCGACCTCGGCATCCGAGTACCGAACGAGCCGACCGATACGCGAGAACGGGAGGTTCAGCTTCTTGAGTCGCCAGTCGCGAAGAGTGCCGACCGGAATGCCGGTCTTCTCCGCGCACTGCTGCTCCGTGAGCCACTGGACGGCACTCATGCCGCCACCCGCTTCCCGAGGTCCGCCGAGGCGAACAGGTCATCGAGGCTGATTCCCAGGAACTCGACGATCAATGCGAGCTCGTGCATGTCGAAGGGTCGCTCGCCGCGAAGACGGGCGTACACCGCATTGCGCCCGAGCCGAAGAGGCTCGGCGAGGTCGTGGCCGCTGAGGTCACGGCGGGCGAGTTCAGCCTTCACAGCACCAGCTACTCGGCTACTGAGGGATACGTCTGCGCTGTCCATGCAGTGACAGTACCCATTTGGATACTTCATTGCAACCCAAATGGGTACTAATTGCGGAAAGTACCCGAATTGGGTACTTTGTACGACATGGGGCAGAAACCAACTGGGCCGGCGCGAGGCTTCTCAATGCGCGTGATCGATGTCATCGAGAATGCGCGCATGGACGCAGAGATGTCGCAGGCGGAACTCATCCAACGCACTGGCATGGGCCGGAACACCTTCTACAAGAAGCTGCGCGGAGAGGTTCCGTTCAACACGAACGACATAGACGTGATCGCAGAAGCGCTTGACTGCGATCCGATGCTTATTCTCCGCACCGCGGCATCACGGCCGGCGCTCAGTGTCGTAGGTGATTCAGATACTGGTGACCTGTCCCCGAGGAGGGCTACCGAGAAGGCTCGAGAGAGCTGGAACGCAGGGACGAAGAAGAGAGCCGCGAAGAAGCGGCCAACTGACGAAGACACGAAATAGGGGAAACCACATGCGCGAGCTCATGGGGGAAGCGCTGCGCCTCGGCATCCGAATCCATCTCGCTCACCTGAACGAGATCGAGCCTGGGCTGCTTGGGTTCTACGACCACGATGACAGCGCCATCTATGTCGAAATCGGACTGACCCGCGCCGAACGACGTGAGGTAATCGCACACGAGCTCGGGCACGCCAAGTATTGCCACACCTGCGAGAGTGCTACCGGAGAACGTCAGGCGAACCGCTACGCGGCCTCTCTTCTGGTGGACCCGGATGCGTACGCACGTGCCGAATCGATCTCACACGATGTCGCGTTCATTGCGGAAGAGCTCGACGTCACCCCGCAGATTGTGCTCGACTACCAGCACTACTGCATCGAGAAGATCGGGCTGGTCACGTACGTCGATCCTCGCATGGGCGAGGGCCAATGGGCAGCGAGGGCGGCTCTTGCCTAGGCCGCCGCTGCCCCTGGAGACATGGGGTAAGGTCACCCGCCGCACCGTGAACGGGCAGCCGATGGCAAGCGTCTACTACCGGGATTCGACCGGGAAGCGGCGTGAGATGCAGCGGTTCGGGCCGACTGAGCCGAAGGCCGAGGCAATCCTCCTGGAGGCGCTCCGCGAGAAGCTCCGCGAGAGCAGCAGCGACTCGCTCCTGTCGTCGACATCGACGGTCGAGGAGTTGGCATGGGCGTGGCTGGAGGAACGGAAGCTGAAGGGCACACCAGCCGGGACGGTCAAGACGTACCGCAACTCGATCGTGGGTCAGATCGTGCCCGGGATCGGCTCTCTGCGCCTCCGGGAGGCGACGACGCCTCGGCTCGACAGATTCATCAGAGAGCGCATGGATCGCGTCGGCACGGCTCGCACGGCCCGCACGGTGCTCGTGCAGATGTTCGCTCTCGCCGTCCGCCACGGTGCGGTCCCGAAGAACTACGCCGCCGACGTCATCTCCGTGTCGGCGAAGAAGAAGATCGTGACGGCACTGAAGGTCGCTGACCTACACGCGATGCGGCTGCTGTTCGAGGAGTACGACCGAACGCACGTGTCTGAGCTGCACGAGCTCTCGCAGATGCTCACGGCCACCGGCGCCCGCATCGGCGAGATCCTCGCGCTCGACTGGTCCAGCGACGTCGACCTCGAGCACGGCGTCGTGCGGGTGTCAGCCACGCTGGTCGATGACGACGGTCTGCGGCGCCAGGATCACCCGAAGAGTGAGGCCGGCAACCGTGGGCTGAAGCTCCCGCCCACCGTGCTCCACATGCTCACAGGGCGACGCGTGGCGGCCGAGTATCCGATGGTGTTCCCCTCGGCGACGGGAACATATCGGTGGCCGAACAACACGCGCCGACAATGGCGTCAGGCGCTGCTCGGCTCCGCGTACGAGGGCAAGACGCCCCGGGACTACCGGAAGGCGGTGGCGACGCTCCTCGCCCGTGAGGTGGGCATAGAGGCCGCACGGGACCAGCTCGGGCACGGCAGCGAAGACATCACGGTGCAGTTCTACGTCGAGGTACAGGAGCAAGTCGCGGACTTCGCGGGAGTCATCGAGACCCTCTTTGAAAGTACGGAGTAAATACGGAATCGGGCCCCTGAGCCGACTCCCCTACACAACGAAAAACCGCCCAGATCGTTGAGATCTAGGCGGTTTTGCGGTGCACCCCCAGGGACTTGAACCCTGAACCCACTGATTAAGAGTCAGTTGCTCTGCCGATTGAGCTAGAGGTGCGTGGCTCTTGGCGAGCCAGTCGTCAACATTAGCATGCTCTTCGGGCCTTGCGCGAACCGTGCTCTCGAGCCGCTTCGTTCGAGCCGAAGATGCGAAATACTGGAGTCATGACAGACGCGAGCGGCCGCATCGAGGCCGGCCAGACGGCCCCCGATTTCACCCTTCTCGACGAGGACGGCGCATCCCGTTCCCTCTCCGACTACCGCGGCCGGCGGGTCATCCTCTACTTCTACCCCGAGGCCGGAACCCCGGGCTGCACCACCGAGGCCTGCGACTTCCGCGACAACCTCAACTCGCTGAAGAGCGCCGGCTACACCGTGCTCGGCGTCTCGCGCGACCTTCCGGCGAAGCTCCGCGGGTGGGTCGACGAGCAGGGCATCAACTTCACCCTGCTCTCCGACCCGGATGTCGCCGTGCACCACCTCTACGGCGCCTGGGGAGAGAAGATCCTCTACGGCAAGCACGTCACCGGTGTGCTCCGTTCCACCTTCGTCATCGACGAGGAGGGTGTCGTGACCCTGGCTCTTTACAACGTCAAGGCCACCGGCCACGTCGCGTCGCTGCGCAAGAAGCTCGCTATCGACGCCTGATCGCCGGCGGCATCCGGATGCCCGGTGCTGGCCTCAGACGTCGCGTCGAGTCGCCGCCACCACCGGCGGGGTGAACAGCAGGACAACGGCGAGCACCGCCGGCACGAGCAGGTACCAGCCGATCGTGGGGGTGGCCACCATGCCCTGGAAACAGCCGATGGCGATCACCACCTGCAGCAGCTGCCAGGTGAGTGTGGCGGCGCGGGTCCAGGGGCGGGCGCGGAGGGTGTGCACGGCCACGAAGCCCAGGAAGATCGCCGCGATGGCGGCCAGGACGAGGATGGCCACGGCCGTCTCGAACGACGTCGGCTGTGCGGTCATCAGCTCGACCAGGAGCCACAGCACGACGCCGGCCATCACGAGCGCCTCGGCGCCCACGATGACGGCCAGCAGCACGAGCAGGGCCGGTCGCTTCGGGAGCTCCGGGCGGCCGGAGGGGGGCGGGTTCACCGCGAGTTGGTCTGTCGTTCATATCGTCACTCACGGGCGTACTCCATCAGAAAACCCTTGATTTGCAAATACCAGTATGCGACCATATTTGAGGTCAATGTTGCTCACAGTGACGTGAGCGGGTGCATCCTCCTCTTGGGTGCAGCGTCCACCGTGCCATTGACCTTCACCCGAAAGTCTTCGGTCTCTCGATCGAAGCACCCTGCATCCAAAGGAGCTCCCGCTATGGATTGGCGCGACAAATCTGCCTGCCTGACCGCTGACCCGGAACTGTTCTTCCCCGTTGGGAACACCGGCCCCGCAGTGGACCAGATCGACAAGGCGAAGGCTGTCTGCGCGCGATGCTCCGTGACCGAGATCTGCCTCCAGTACGCACTGGAGACCGGCCAGGACTCCGGAGTCTGGGGCGGTCTCAGCGAAGACGAGCGTCGCGCGCTGAAGCGCCGTGCCGCTCGGGCGCGCCGCGCCTCCTGAGCAACGCCGCACCACCGCTCTCCCATCCGTAGCGTTGCCGGTTCCCTAGACCGGCAGCTCTCCGGCGCCTTTCGTCACGGCTTCTTCAGCCAGCGGAACGGGATCTCGATCGTCACGACGGTTCCTGACCCGACCATCGTGTGCCAGTCGATCGTTCCGCCGAGTTCACCTTGGATGAGCGTTCGCACGATCTGTGTGCCGAGCCCCGAGCCGACCTTGCCTTCCGGCAGGCCGGTTCCGCTGTCGCGCACCTCCACCGTGAGGGTCTCCTCCGAGCGTGTCGCCACGATCTCGACCTCGCCCTCCTGACCGGCGAGCCCATGCTCCACGGCGTTCGTGACCAGCTCGGTGAGCGCGAGGGCGAGCGGCGTAGCGTACTCGCTCGGCAGCACGCCGAAGCTGCCCGAGGACTTCGGATGCACCGTCGTGTTGTGAGCCGACGCCACCTCGGCCACCAAGAGGAGCACGCGGTCGAAGACCGTGTCGAAATCCACCCGCTGGTTGAGGCCCTCGGACAGCGTGTCGTGCACCACGGCGATCGCCGCGACGCGACGCATGGCCTGGGTGAGCGCATCCCGAGCCTCGTCGGAGTGCGTGCGGCGCGCCTGGATGCGCAAGAGCGATGCCACCGTCTGCAAGTTGTTCTTCACGCGGTGGTGGATCTCGCGAATGGTCGCGTCTTTGGTGATCAGCTCGCGCTCCTGGTGCCGCAATTCCGTCACATCGCGACTCAGCACGATGGCGCCGAAGCGGTGGCCGCGCGTGCGCAGCGGGATCGCCCGCAGCGAGACCGTCACCCCCTTCGCCTCGATGTCGGTGCGCCACGGGGCGCGCCCCGTGACGACCAGGGGCAATGACTCGTCGACGATCAGGCGGCCGCTGAGGAGGCCCGTCGTGACCTCCGCGAGCGACTGTCCCTCGAGCTCTCCCGCGAAGCCCATGCGGTTGAATGCCGAGAGGCCGTTGGGACTCGCGAAGGTGACGATGCCGTCGACATCCAGCCGGATCAGACCGTCGGATGCGCGCGGGGCGCCACGACGAGGACCGGTCGGGGCGCCGAGGTCGGGGAAGTCGCCCGCCGCGATCATCGAGAAGAGGTCGTTCGCACACTCGTTGAAGGTGAGTTCCTGCCGGCTCGGCGTGCGCGCCTCGCTGAGGTTCGTGTGTCGCGTGATCACCGCGATGGGGCGGTCGGTGGTGGTCTGTTCGGAGACGGAGAGACGACGGAGCACCGGCACCGCCCGCACCCTGGTGGGGGTCTCCTCGTACCAGTCCGGGGCCGCTGTGTCGACGATCTGCGCGCTCTCGAACGCATCCGTCACCTGCTTGCGCCACTCGGGCTTGATGGTCTGGCCTACGAAGTCGCGGTAGAACAGGGTGGCCGAGCTCGAGGGGCGGGAGTGTGCCACGGCGACGAAGGTGTCGTCGACGGTGGGCACCCAGAGCACGATGTCGGCGAAGGCCAGATCGGCCAGCAGTTGACAGTCACTGACCAGCAGATGCAGCCACTCGACGTCGGCTTCGGTGGAGCGGCCGTGGGCGGTGACGAGATCGCTGAGTGTTGACACGGGTTCTAGCCTACGACGCCGACTCGGAGCTCCCGTGACCGCGTTTCCCTACGAAGCGGTCACGGGAGCCGTTCGATTCCGGCCGGGAGGCGGCAGGTCGGGGGAACGGGCTCCCCGGCCGGAAGTGTTGTGCTCGGTGTGTGACTACAGTCCACCAGTTCGGCACCATGGGGTGTTATGAGCAATTTCCACTCAGCCGAGGACGGGCGGCGCCGATTTCCACAGGGCACAAACGCATCTGGACAAGCAAAGTCGACACTGGTTGAGTAACAGCCGCTGATGCTCTCCTGAGCATTCCTTACTTGACGGCACCCCACGAAGGAGCTCCTGTGACCACGCGCACCACGACCACGCGCACGATCGCCGCCACGACCGCGCCGGATGCGATCGCCTCGGCGGGCGTGCGCCGGCTCTCCGACCCGAAACCCCTCGCCGAGAGCCTGGCGCGGTGCGTCGTCGAGATCCTCTCCGGCACGCGCGACCTCGATCAGATCTCCCGTTGGCTCTCCGCCGACGTCTACGCCCACCTGCTGAAGCGGGTCGTGCTCTCCGCCCGCGCTCGTCAGGCCCGAGGCGAGGCGCCGTCGCGACTCGCTTTCACGATGGGCTCGACCGTGCTCTGCGAACCGCAAGACGGCATCGTCGACGCCGTGGTGATCGTGCACGGGCGCGCCCGATCACGGGCCGTGGCCATCCGGTTGGAGGCGCTCGACTCGCGCTGGCGGGCCAGCGCTGTGCACGTGCTCTGAGACGGCGCGGGCGCCGCTACTTCTTCTTGCCCTGAGCCCGGCGCTGGGCGCGGTTGCCGGAGCCTCCCGAGGCGCCCTGCGGCCGCGGACCACCGCTCGAGCTACCGCCCGATCCGGATCCCTGCCCTTGACCGCCCGACTTCGCCGGATTGCCCGACTTCGCCGGATTGCCCGACTTCTGGGTGCTCGGACGAGCCGTGCTCGCCCCGGCCGACGGCGCGGCACCACCGCGGGTGAACGCGCTGGTCACCGGAGCGGACTGCTCCTGAGCCTCCTGCGCACGAGCACTCGCGGCCTGTTCGATCTGGCCGCGCTGGTTGCGCACCTCGACACCGCCGGAGTCGCTCGGGGCGGAGAAGCTCAGCTTCTCGGCCGGAGCGCTCGACTGGGCGAGTCCCTTGGCCTCGACCGTCGGCGCGCCGACGGCACCTGCCGAGGCGTTCACCTCGACCTCGAGGTTGAACAAGAACCCGACGGTCTCCTCGCGGATCTGGCCCATCATCGACTGGAAGAGCGCGAAGCCCTCACGCTGGTACTCGACCAGCGGGTCGCGCTGCGCCATGGCTCGGAGGCCGATGCCGTCTTTCAGGTAGTCCATCTCGTAGAGGTGGTCGCGCCAGCGGCGGTCGATCACCGAGAGCACCACACGACGTTCGAGTTCCCGCATGGCGGCCTCGCCGAGAGTCTCCTCGCGGCGCTTGTAGGCGAGCTTCGCGTCGGACAGGATCTCGCGGGCGACGAACTCCCGGTTGATGCGCCCCTTGCTGCCGGCCTCGGCGATGACCTCGTCGATGGTGATCGAGATCGGGTAGAGCGTCTTCAACTCCGCCCAGAGCGCGTCGAAGTCCCAGTCGTCGCCGGAGCCCGCGGCGTGGTCGGTGATGATCTCGTCGATCACGTCTTCGAGGAACTTCTGCGCGCGATCCTGCAGGTTGTCGCCCTCGAGGATGTGCCGGCGGTCGCTGTAGATCGCCTCGCGCTGACGGTTCAGCACGTCGTCGTACTTCAGCACGTTCTTGCGGATCTCGGCGTTGCGGCCTTCGACCTGCGACTGGGCACTGCGGATGGCGCGCGAGACCACCTTCGACTCGATCGCCAGGTCGTCGGGCACACCCGACCGGCCCATCAGGCTCTCGGCCGCGCCGGCGTTGAACAGGCGCATGAGGTCGTCGGTGAGTGACAGGTAGAAGCGGCTCTCTCCGGGGTCGCCCTGGCGGCCGCTTCGACCGCGCAGCTGGTTGTCGATGCGGCGGGACTCGTGGCGCTCGGTGCCGAGCACGTACAGGCCGCCGGCCTCGACGACCTTGTCGGCCTCCTTCTGCACATCGGCCTTCACCGAGGTGAACACCTCGTCCCACGCCGCCTCGTACTCGTCGGGGGTGTCGACCGGGCTGAGTCCGCGCGCGTTCATCTCGGCCACGGCGAGGAACTCGGCGTTTCCGCCGAGCATGATGTCGGTTCCACGACCGGCCATGTTCGTGGCCACCGTGACCGAGCCGAGGCGGCCGGCCTGCGCGACGATCGCGGCCTCACGGGCGTGGTTCTTGGCGTTCAGCACCTCGTGGCGGATGCCGCGCTTGGCGAGCAGGCGCGAGAGGTACTCGCTCTTCTCCACGCTCGTGGTGCCGACCAGCACCGGCTGGCCCTTCTCGTGCCGCTCCACGATGTCCTCGACCACCTGGTCGAACTTCGACTGCTCGTTCTTGTAGACGAGGTCGGACTGGTCGATGCGCTGCATCGGTTTGTTCGTAGGGATCGAGACCACGCCGAGCTTGTAGGTGCTCATGAACTCGGCGGCCTCGGTCTCGGCCGTACCGGTCATGCCGGAGAGCTTCTCGTAGAGGCGGAAGTAGTTCTGCAGGGTGACGGTGGCGAGGGTCTGGTTCTCGGCCTTGACCGCCACGCCTTCCTTCGCCTCGATGGCCTGGTGGATGCCCTCGTTGTAACGACGGCCGGCCAGGATGCGCCCGGTGTGCTCGTCGACGATCAGCACCTCGCCGTTCAGCACCACGTAGTCCTTGTCCTTCTTGAACAGCGCTTTGGCCTTGATGGCGTTGTTGAGGAAGGAGATGAGCGGGGTGTTCGCCGACTCGTAAAGGTTGTCGATGCCGAGGTAGTCCTCGACCTTCTCGATGCCGGGCTCGAGCACGCCGACGGTGCGCTTCTTCTCGTCGACCTCGTAGTCCTCTTCGGGAACGAGCTTCGTGGCCAGCTGAGCGAACTCGTTGAACCAGCGGTTCGCCTCGCCCGATGCCGGGCCGGAGATGATGAGCGGGGTGCGCGCCTCGTCGATCAGGATGGAGTCGACCTCGTCGACGATCGCGAAGTAGTGGCCGCGCTGCACCATGTCGGAGGCCTGCCAGGCCATGTTGTCGCGCAGGTAGTCGAAACCGAACTCGTTGTTGGTGCCGTAGGTGATGTCGGCCTCGTACTGCACCCGGCGCTCGGCCGGGGTCTGGCCGGCGAGGATGACGCCGGTGGTCATGCCGAGGGCACGGAACACACGCCCCATCAACTCGCTCTGATAGCCCGCGAGGTAGTCGTTCACGGTGATGACGTGCACACCCTTGCCGGCGATGGCGTTGAGGTAGGCCGCGGTGGTGGCCACGAGGGTCTTTCCTTCACCGGTCTTCATCTCGGCGATGTTGCCCAGGTGGAGAGCCGCACCACCCATGAGCTGCACGTCGAAGTGTCGCAGGCCCAGGGTGCGGGTGGATGCCTCGCGTACGGCCGCGAAGGCCTCGGGAAGCAGGTGGTCGAGGCTCTCGCCGGCTTGGAACCGCTCGCGCAGGCGCGGAGTCTCGTCTTTGAGCTCCTCGTCGGAGAGCGCCTGGAAGTCTTCTTCGAGCGCGTTGATCGCTTTCGCGTAGTTCTGGAGCTTGCGAAGGGTTCGGCCCTCGCCGACACGAAGGACCTTTTCAAGAACTGAGGCCACGGACTTTCTCCCACTGCAGTCGTCGCTGCGCTGTGCGCGCAAACACAAGCCATACTAGTTGCTCGTGCCTGAGCGTCGGCGGCGCGTTCTCTGCGGCTGCAGTGGGAGTCGTCCTGCGGGGAACGCTACCGGGCGGCGGCTCCGGCCGCTGCCGGTTCCTGCTCGGTGAACGCGTCGGCGTTCTCATCGAGACCGATGACCCCGTAGTCCCACCCCTTGCGCCGGTAGACGACGCTCGCGCGACCGGTCTCGGAGTCGATGAACAGGTAGAAATCGTGCCCGACGAGTTCCATGTGGTACAGCGCGTCGTCGACGGTCATCGGCGTGGCGCCGAACACCTTCTTGCGGATGACGACGGGGCAGTAGACCTCGTCGTCGGCATCATCACTGGGTGTGGCCTCCACGGCCGCCGGTGCAGGAGCGGGAGCAGCCGCTTCGCGTCGGGTGATCACCTCGGGGTCGGCCGGACGCACGTCGATGATGCTGAAACCGCCCGTGCTCGCCTCGTGCAGCGACACCGGGCGGTGCTGGCCGCGGTGCACCTTCTTGCGGTCTTTCGCGCGGCGGATGCGCTGCATCAGTTTCGCCAGCGCGAGGTCGAACGCCGCGTACTTGTCGGACGCCGCGCTCTCCGCCCGCACGAGAGGGCCGGGCCCGATGAGCGTCAGTTCGACGCGATCGTCACCTGATTGCGTGCCGTTGGCCGAATTGTGGCGACACACCTTGATCTCGAGGGCGAGGGCCTTGTCGGCGAGGTGTGCGACCTTCTCCGACTTCTCACTCGCGTAATCGCGAAATCGATCCGTGATCCCTAGGTTTCTTCCAGTGATGTTGACTTCCATGGAGACCTCCTAGCCATATTGAGTGGCGCAGCCCCGGCACAAGGTCGGGACCGTTCGCGCCTTGTGCAGTTGACCCTACTGCGCCTGCCACCGGGTGTCACCGATTATTTACCGTCGATCTCCTTGCGTTTCGCTGTGCGTGCGAGACATGTCGCTGCGATGACCATTCCGCCCCGGTCGGAGACCGCGCGGCAGCCCTCGGCCAGGGTCGAACCCGTGGTGAGCACGTCGTCGACCAGCACCACCGGGCGCCCGCGGAGGGTCTCGGATGCGCGCATCGCACCGCGCAGATTGTCCCGCCGCTCAGCCGCCGAGAGGCCGGCCTGGTCGGCGATCGCCCGGCCGAGCAGGAGTCCGGCCGGGCGCCCCACCCGGTATCCGGCGCTCCTCACCAACAGGTCGACCGGGCGATAGCCACGCCGCCGCACGGCCGACCGGGCCGACGGCATGGTGACGATCGTCGCATCCGGCACCCCACATCCGATGAGCGCGCCGGTGAGGGCCGCCCGCATGGCCGGGGCCAGCGGACGCAGCGCATCCGTGCGCCCGTGCTCCTTGACGGCCGAGAGCACGCGAGCGACGACACCGCCGTAGTCGAGTGCGACCGCCACGGGCACGGGCACCGGCCCCGCCCGCACCGTGGTGACCCGCGGCGAGAGCTCGGCACGGCAGCCCGGGCAGACGACGTGATCGGCGACGCCGCATCCGGCGCAGCTCACAGGCAGGAGGAGCGCAGCGGCCTCCGCGAGCCAGTGTGCGAAGAGCTGTGGCACACCCGCGGGAGATGCGCCGGGAGGATGTGGACCAGGAACGGGCGGACTGACGAGTGGGCTGAGCGAGATCATGCGGTCATGGTCGTCCTTCTCACCACCCCGACGGGCTGACCCGGCCCGATCTGTGGAGAACCGACCGTTGCCCCGGAGCTGTGGACGGCCGGCTCAGTTCTGCACAGCCAGACGGGAGATGCCCGTCGTGGTGGCCTGCCACGCACTCCCCCGCTGCTGCAGCAGTCCGCCGTCGTTCGAGAGCACGCGCAGTCCGTCGAGGTCGTTGCCACCGGCGATCGAGACGGCTCCGACCGGCGCACCCAGGCTCGAGCTGCGCCCGCCGAGCACCTGCGCCACCGCGCGATCCTCACCGGACGGCAGGGCGGTGACGGAGGCGACGGTGAGCTGGTCGACCCAGGTCGCGTCGACCGGCGCACCCTGCCCGGTGGAGAGTTCCACCGGCTGCCCCAGGCGCTGCGGAACCCCTGACTGGTTGCGGATCACCGCGGCCACCACGAGCTTCGGCAGCCCGTCGACCGAGAGGAACGCCAGCGCACGGGTGCCGTCGCGGGAGATCTCGAGCGAGGTGATGCCGGAGGCGCCATCCCAACTGGTGGGAAGGGTCACGCCGGAGTCGTCGCTCCCGTACACCGTGACCGAGGTCGGCGCGGCGGCGGGAACGGTCCAGACGAAGCCGAAGGGGTCGACGGCGGGATCGATCAACCCGCCCCGTTGGTCGAGCACCGCGGGCGCGTCGCCGCCGCGCACCGCGTACACCTGTCCGTTGCCGGCCTTCACGGCCGCCGTCTCGGATGTCGCCGAATAGGCCACCGACTGCGGCTGCAGCGACTCGACACCGTCGCTGATACCCGAGATCGGAGCGACGGACGCGCCGGCCACGTAGCCGAACGCGCCGTCGCGCAGCACGAGTGCCCGCGAGTCGACGCGCGGCGCCGAATCGGGCGGCGTCACGTTCGACCCGGGGATGGGCACGATGTTCTGATCGACCGAGATGGTGACGTTCGAGGCCGAGGCCAGGTCGCTGAGGCTGGTGCGCAGCTGATACTGCATCCGCGCGAGATCGTTCGCGTCGGCCTGCAGCACGTTGCTCGAGAGCTCGACCTGGGTCTGTCCGCCCGTGGTCACCACCGAGGTCGTGCTGGTGCCGTCGGGGAACGCCGTCACCACCGCCCCGTCGCCGAGCCAGGTCGAGGGACCAGCCAGCAGGGCCTTCACGACGCGCGTGCCGACGGCGGTCGACGTGGGGAACCAGCGGAGGTCGGGCACCAGGTAGGTGAAGGTCGGGTCGTAGAAGTAGAGCGCGTGCGAGCTGAACACCTGGTCGAAGAAGAGGTCTTCGATCACGATCCCGTCGGCGAGCGCGTTGATCCGCCACTCGCCGTCGACCTGGGTGAACCCGAAGGAGAGCGGCAGCGGGGCGCTCGACGTGCTCTCGGTGTAGGCGCCGTTGGAGTTGACGCCCGCCACCGGCGTCACGTTCATCTGCAGTTCGGTGTCGCTGACGGTGGTGATGGGCCGCGGCCCGGTATCGACGATCGCACCCTCGTTCGGCTTCCAGGAGTCGGCGGCCGACTTCGTGAGGTACCGCCGCGCGATCTGGTAGTCGTCCTGCGGGCTCTTCGCGGCCAGGATGAAGCCGTTCAGGATGTCCTGCTGCGACGCGCCCTTCACCGGGTCGGCCGCGAGGAAGATGACGTCGATGTCGTCGTCGGTGCCGATCGCGTCGCCCGCCTGCACCGGGCCCGAGCGCGGGATGCCGCTGCACGCGGCGAGCCCGGCGAACAGGAGCACACCGACCAGGGCGAGCAGCGAGGTGAAGAGCCGTCTACGCATGAGAGGCTCCCGGGGTCGTGAGGGAGGTGGAACCCGTCGGCGGCCGCAGCTCGGCCACCGCCGGCGCCTCGCCGTAGGCGTCCTGCGGCTCGAGGGGCAGCGGCGACTCCCCCGCCGGCTGCGACTGCACGCGCGGCAGGGTCAGGCGGAAACAACTGCCCGCGCCCGGACGCGACCACACCTCGAGCGCCCCGCCGTGCAGCGTGGCGTCTTCGAGCGAGATCGCGAGCCCGAGGCCCGTGCCGCCGATGGTGCGCTTGCGCGAGGGGTCGGCGCGCCAGAAGCGGTCGAAGACACGCTCGGCTTCTGCCTCGCTCATCCCGCTGCCGTAGTCGCGTACCGAGAGCGCCACGGCGTGCTCGTCGCTGTCGACGCTCACCACGATCGGCTTCCCCTCGCCGTGCTCGATCGCGTTGCCGAGGAGGTTGCGCACGATGCGCCGGATGCGCCGCCCGTCGACCTCGGCTTCGAAGTAGCCGCCCGGGGCGACCAGTCGCAGCGGGGAGCCGGCCTTCTCGGCGAGCGACTCCATCTGGTCGATGGCGTCTTCGGCGAGCCGCACCAGGTTCGTCGGTTCGGTGTCGAGGTGCGCCGATCCGGCATCGAAGCGGCTGATCTCGAGCAGGTCGCTGAGCAGAACCTCGAACCGCTCGGTCTGGGTGTGCAGGAGTTCGGCGGTGCGTCCGGTCGCCGGCGGGAAGGATTCGCGCTGGTCGTAGAGCACGTCGCCGGCGAGCCGGATGGTGGTGAGCGGCGTCCGCAGCTCGTGCGAGACATCCGACACGAAGCGCTGTTGCACCTGCGACAGCTCGGCCAGCTGCGTGATCTGCGACTGCATGCTGTCGGCCATGCCGTTGAAGGAGCGCGCGAGCGTGGAGATGACGTCTTCGCCGCGCTCCGGGATGCGCACCTCCAACTGGCCGGCGGCCAACTTCTCACTGGTGTCGGCCGCGACCCGGATCGGCCGCACCACGATGCGCACGATCAGTCCGGCGACGAGGCCGATCAGCACCACCAGGGCGAGCCCGCCCAGCCACAGGGTCTGCTGCACGAACACCAGGGTCTGCTCGGCCTCCGCCAGGTTGTAGCCGATGTAGAGCTCGAAGTTGCCGGCCCCCGGGATGGTGAGCGGTGAGCCCACGATGATGCCGGGATCCGTGCCCCCGCCCGTGTTCGGGAGCGGCACCGACTGCCAGTACTGCTGCACGTCGTCGGGGTCGTCGGTGACCTCGGCGCGCAACTCGTCGCTGATCACCCCGTCAGGCGCGAGTTCGGGGCTCGCGAAGGAGAGCACCGTGGTGGAGTTCGTGGTCTCGCCGGGGGTCGCGTAGAGCGCGATCAGGCGGCTCGACGACGAGGCGATGATGGCCGACTTCGCCGAGGAGAGCAGGGAGATGGTGGATGCCTCCCCCGACGCATCCGAGGAATCGAAGATGGTCTGCGCCGCAGTCGCCGCGTTCTTCGATTCCACCAGCACCTGGTTCAGGCGCGACTGGAAGAGGTCGTTGCCGATCGAGATCGACATGTACGTTCCGGTGGCGACGACCGCGATGGCGGAGAGCGCGACCGTGATGACGATCGTGCGGAACTGCAGCGACCGCCGCCAGACGCGGGCGAGCTCGCGCGGCCACGCGCGCCAGTTCTGCCAGCCGGCCAACACCGTCGGGCCCAGGCGGCTCTTGCGGATTCCGGGCGAGTCGGTCATCGCAGGTGGAGCGTCAGGTGGTGCCGGCGCGGTAGCCGACGCCGCGCACGGTCATCACGATCTTCGGGTTGTCGGGGTCTTCCTCGACCTTGGCGCGCAGACGCTGCACGTGCACGTTCACCAGACGCGTGTCGGCCTTGTAGTGATAACCCCAGACCTGCTCGAGCAGCATCTCGCGGGTGAACACCTGCTGCGGCTTCGTGGCGAGCGCGAGCAGCAGGTCGAACTCGAGTGGGGTGAGGTTGATCCGCTCGTCTCCGCGCTTCACCTCGTGCCCGGCGACGTCCAGGCTCAGGTCGCCGATCTGCAGCACCTCGGGCGTGTTCTCGGGCGTCGGGCGCAGGCGGGTGCGGATGCGCGCCACCAGCTCCTTCGGATTGAACGGCTTAACGACGTAGTCGTCGGCACCGGACTCCAGGCCCTTGACCACGTCGGAGGTGTCGGTGCGCGCGGTCAGCATGATGATCGGCGTGCCGGATTCGGCGCGGATGAGGCCGCAGACCTCGATGCCGTCGAGGCCGGGCAGCATGAGGTCGAGCAGCACGAGGTCGGGCTTGGTCTCGCGGAAGGCGGCGAGCGCCTCGGAGCCGTCGGCGCAGAACACCGGGTCGAAGCCGTCGGATCGCAGGACGATCCCGATCATCTCGGCAAGAGCGGTGTCATCGTCGACAACGAGAATGCGAGGGTCCATGTGTTGTTTCTTCCGCTTCCGTCGGCCGGGATCACGTGCGCCGTTGCCGCGCATCCGCCGAGTCAGGCTGTCATTGCGACAAGAGTAGTCGAGCGCGCAGAGGACCTTCTCGACAGATGCCGAGAAAACTCTGAAGGAGTATGGAAGCATGGACGGGAAACGGGTGGGTCGGACACCAGCGTTGGGGGTTGAAGGACACCGATGAGCGATAACGACAGCTGGGCGCCCCCGAGCGCGGACGAGTCGAGCGCGCCGCCGCCGGCCGTTGTCCCGCAGGGGCCTCCGGGCCAGGCGGGGCAGTACCCGCCGCCCGCCCCTCCGCAGCCGCAGTACGCGCCGCCGCCCGCCCCTCCGCAGCCGCAGTACGCGCCGCCGCCCGCCCCTCCGCAGCCGCAGTACGGGCAGTACGCGCCGCCGCCTCCCCCTCAGTACGGGCAATACGCGCCGCCGCCTCCCCCTCAGTACGGGCAATACGCAGCACCACCCCCGCCGCAGTACGGGCAGTACGGGCAGTACGTCCCGCCGCCTCCCGGCTACGCGCAGCCCGGCGCATCCGTGCCCTACTGGGCGCAGCAGGGGCAGGGCCTCCCGCAGCCCGGCCCGGCAGGGTGGGCGCCTCCGCCCAAGCCCGGTCTGATCCCGTTGCGGCCGCTCGGCTTCGGAACCCTGATGGGCGCGCCCTTCCAGGTGCTGCGCCGCAACCCCAAGGCCACCTTCGGCAGCGGCCTCATCGTGCAGATCGCGATCATCCTCGTCACCATCCTCTTCGTCGGTGGCGCGACCTTCTGGGCCATCTCGCGCAGCGTGTCGGCGAGCCCGGCCGATCAAGACGCCGTGGCCGCCGGGAGCGTGGCGATCGTGCTGCTCTCCGCGCTCATCCCGGTCGCCCTCTCCCTCTTCGCGAGCGCACTGTTGCAGGCCGTGCTCGTGGTGGAGGTCGCCCGCGGCACCCTCGGTGAGAAACGGCGACTCGGCGAGCTCTGGAAGGCGGCGTTCCGGCGCATCCTCCCCCTCACCGGCTGGTACGCGTTGATCGCCGCAGCCATCGTGGTCGTGCTGGGCCTGATCGTGCTGGCGGTCTTCGCCGCCTCGGCTCTCGGCGACGCCGGAGTCGTGGTGGCCGTGCTGACGGGGCTCTTCCTGAGCCTCGGCACCGTGGTCCTGGCCGTCTGGCTCGGCGTCAAACTCTCCCTGGTGCCGTGTGTCATCGTGCTCGAGCGCCTCGGCGTCTTCGCCGCGATGCGCCGGTCGTGGAAGCTGACGACCGGCAGCTTCTGGCGCACCTTCGGCGTGATCGCGCTCGTGTACCTCATCCTCTCCACCGCCTCGCAGCTCCTCTCGGTGCCGTTCCAGTTCCTGCTGCCGATCGCGGTGGGGCTCATCGACCCCAACAACAGCGGCTCGGGCATCATCGGCGCGGGGGCTCTCTACCTGCTCTTCCTCGCGTTCTCGGTCGTGCTCTCGGCCGTCACGAGTGTCGTGCAGGCTGCGACGGTGGCGGTGATCTACATCGATCTCCGGATGCGCAACGAGGGTCTCGACATCGAACTCGCCCGCTTCGTGGAGTCGCGTCAGGTGGGCGACGACTCCTGGCCCGACCCGTACCTCCCCTCGTCGCGCGGATGATCGTACTCACCGCGCCGACCGCGTTCGTGACCGACATCCCGGTCGATCCCGACGCCGATCAGGCGCGCCAGTGGGTGCTCGACGAGCTCGCCAAGCCGCCCTACGAAGCGGCGCGACCGACCTGGTTCGACCAGCTCTCGCAGGGCTTCGGCGAATGGCTGAGTTCTCTGCGGGTGCCCGACGGTTCCGGGCTCGGCGGTCTCGTTCCGCTGGCCGTCGTGATCATCGTGGTGGTGCTTCTCGTGGTCGCGTTCCTGGTGTTCGGGCGGCCTCGCCTGAACCGGCGGAGCCAGGTGAAGACGGGCGCGCTGTTCGGTGCCGACGACACCCGCTCCGCCGCCGAGCTCCGCGCTTCCGCCGCCAGGGCCGCCGATCGGGGCGATTTCGGCACGGCAATCCAGGAGGCCTTCCGGGCATTGGCCCGCCAGCTCGCCGAGCGCACCGTCGTCACGACGTCACCCGGCACGACGGCCCACGACTTCGCCGGGCGTGCGGGGGTGTCGTTCCCCTCCCACCGCGAGGAGCTGGCCGCCTGCGCCCGCCTCTTCGACGGCGTGCGCTACCTCGACGAACCGGGCACCCGCGAGAACTTCGACCGTGTCACCGCCCTCGACCGACGGATGCAGACCGAGCGCCCCGAGGTGCTCGAACGCATCGAGAACGTGGTGCTGCGATGACCGCCGCTCCCCCGGTCGAGCCGGCCGCGACCGCCCCCGCTGATGCCCCGGTGGAGACGCCCCGCCTGCGCACGACCTTCCGGCGTCGCCTGTTCTGGATCGTGGTGCCGATCGTCGCGGTGCTGGTCGCGATCGCCACGATACTGCTGACCGCCTCGGGCACCCCGGATGTCGACCGCTACTCCATCGGCAACGCCGGCCCCTCCGGCAGCCGCGCCGTGGCGGAGGTGCTGCGCAGCCAGGGCCTCGACGTGGTGGCGGCGGGAAGCCTCGACGAGGCGCGAGCGGCCGCCGGCGACGACTCGACCGTGCTGTTCACCGACCCCTACGGCTTCCTTGACGCCGAGGGGCTCGACGCCGTGGCGGGACTCGGCACCGACCTGGTGCTGGTGGAGCCCGGCACCGACGAACTCGCCGCACTGGCCCCCGGGATCGCGAATGCGGGTGCCGCCGAGCAGGCCGACGCGGTGGAGGCGGGCTCCGGATGCGCCATCCCGGCCGCCCAGCGCGCCGGCACCATCTCCCAGCCGTCGTGGACCTACCGGGTGCTCGACGGTCAGGGCGCCGGCGACGCCGCATCCGCCTGTTTCCTCTCCTACGACGATGCCTACGCGCTCGTGCAGGAGCCTCGGGTGAACCGCGGCGACGACTCGACCGTGACCGTGCTCGGCGCCGGCGACGCCCTGACCAACGAGCGGGTCGCCGAGGCGGGCAATGCGGCGCTCGTGCTCGGGCTCCTCGGGGAGCATCCCACTCTCGTCTGGTACGTGCCCGGCCCCGACGACCTGGCCGGGACGGACGCGCCGGCCACGATCGGGGAGCTCACTCCGGGCTGGGTGACCCCGGTCATCCTGTTGCTCGTGCTCGTCACCGTGGCGGCCGGAGTCTGGCGTGGACGCCGCTTCGGCGCGGTCGTGGTGGAGAACCTGCCCGTCACGGTGCGGGCGAGCGAGACCATGGAGGGGCGCGCCCGGCTCTATGCCAAGCAGGGCGCGCACGCCCGGGCGCTCGACGCGCTGCGCATCGGCACCATCGCACGACTCACCGCGCTGCTGGCGCTCCCCCGTCACGCGACCGTCGTCGAGGTGAGCCGCGCGGTGGCCACCGTGACCGGCCGGAACGTCGACGAGGTGCACGACACCCTGGTCGGCGCCCTGCCGCGCAACGAGGGCGAGCTGCTCGCCCTCTCCGATCGCCTGCTCCTGCTCGAGCAGGACGTGCACCGCGCGACGGACCTGCGCTGATCCCGAAAGGAACGCTCCGCGGCCCCGCCCGCTCCGACCAGAAGACCCAAAGCCGAAGACCGAAGACGAAGACCGAAGACCAGAAAGCTCCGACCAGAAGAGGAACACCGGATGACCGACCAGCCGCAGTCCGCAGGCTCCCCCGAGTCCCCCGCCCCCGCCGCGGCGCCCAGCGCCGACGAACTGCGCCAGGCGCTCGCGCGCGTGCGTACCGAGGTGGGCAAGGCGGTGGTGGGTCAGGACGGCGCGGTCACCGGCCTCATCATCGCGCTGCTCGCCCGCGGTCACGTTCTGCTGGAAGGTGTGCCCGGCGTGGCGAAGACGCTGCTGGTGCGCAGCCTCAGTCAGGCGCTCAGCCTCGACACCAAGCGGGTCCAGTTCACGCCCGACCTGATGCCCGGCGACGTCACCGGGTCGCTGATCTACGACGCGAAAGCGGGCGAGTTCTCGTTCCGGCAAGGGCCGGTGTTCACGAACATCCTGCTCGCCGACGAGATCAACCGCACACCCCCGAAGACCCAGTCCGCGCTGCTGGAAGCGATGGAGGAACGGCAGGTCAGCGCCGACGGCGTGACCCGCAAGCTGCCCGATCCGTTCCTCGTGGCGGCGACGCAGAACCCCATCGAGTACGAGGGAACCTACACCCTGCCCGAGGCGCAGCTCGACCGCTTCCTGGTGAAGCTCGTGCTCGACCTGCCGGAGCGCGAAACCGAGGTGGCCGTGCTCACCCGGCACGCCAACGGGTTCAATCCGCGCGACCTCGTGGCCGCCGGCGTCACCCCGGTGCTCGACGCCCGGATGCTCGCCCTCGCCCAGAACGCCGTCACCGGGGTGCAGGCCTCGCCCGATGTGCTCGCCTACATCGTCGACCTCGCCCGCGCCACCCGGCAGAGCCCCTCGGTGAAGCTCGGCGTGAGCCCCCGCGGCAGCACCGCGCTCCTCGCCGCGTCGAAAGCATGGGCCTGGCTCAACGGGTACACCGGTGTGACGCCCGACCACGTTCAGGCGATGGTGTTGCCCGTTCTGCGCCACCGCATCCAACTCCGCCCCGAGGCGGAGCTCGAAGGCGTGTCCGTCGACGCCATCCTCCGCAGCATCCTCACCCAGGTCAGGGTGCCGATCTAGTGGAACTCGACACGGTGGTCGCGGGACTTCTCCCCACGAATCGCGCATCGTGGCCGCATGGCACGGTGGCGGCCGATTCGTTCGGAGAAGTCCGGCGTGGGGTCGCGCACCGGAGGCTCTCGTGAGCGTATCGGGGCGACTCGTGGCGGTGCTGGCGCTCGGAGTGGTGCCGGTGGTGCTCATCAGCGTGCTGTACGACGAGGCGTACCTGGCGCTCGTGGGGTGGATCGCCTTCGTCGTGCTGCTCGTCGTCATCGACCTGGTCGCGGCCGGATCGCCTCGGCGGGTCGCCGTGGAGCGGGCACTGCCGGCGCGGGTGCGGCTCGGCGAGACCGTGACGAGCACCCTCTACCTCACCAATACGGGCTCGCGGACTCTCCGCGGCGTCGTGCGTGACGCCTGGCAGCCCTCGGCAGGGCCGGCCACCGCGCGTTCCCGGGTGGCGATCCCGCGGGGCGAACGTCGCGCCGTCACCATCGCGCTCACACCGTTCCGCCGCGGCGAGCGGCGCACCGAACGCGTCACCATCCGCTCCTTCGGGCCGCTCGGGCTCGCGGCCCGGCAGGCGACCCTGCGCGCCGAGGGGCACATCCGGGTGCTCCCCCCGTTCAACGCCCGCAAGCACCTGCCGTCGAGGCTGGCGCGGCTGCGCGAGCTCGACGGCCGCGCGAGTGTGATGATCCGCGGACAGGGTACCGAGTTCGACAGCCTGCGCGAATACGTGCGCGGCGACGACGTGCGCTCCATCGACTGGCGCGCCACCGCCCGGCACAGCGACGTGATGGTGCGCACCTGGCGGCCCGAACGGGACCGGCGGGTGGTGATCGTGATCGACACCGGACGCACCCAGGCTGCGCGCATCGACGACGAGCCGCGCATCGACACCGCCTTCGAGAGTGCGCTCCTGCTCGCCGCCCTCGCCACGCGAGCCGGCGATCGGGTCGATCTCATCCTCTACGACCGGCGGCTGCGCGGGCGGGTGCACGGCGCATCCGGACCGGAGCTGCTCTCCCGGATGGTCGACGTGATGGCCCCGATCGAACCCGACCTGATCGAGATGGACTGGACCGCCGTGCCCGGTCTCGTGCGCCAGGTCACCACGCAGCGCTCCCTCGTGGTGCTCGCCACGGCCATCGACGCTCCCGGCATCTCGCGGGAGCTGATGGCGATCGTGCCGCAGCTCACCCGCAACCACATGGTCGTGGTGACCTCGGTCACCGATCCGGATGTCGCCGCCGGCGTGCTGGCACGCGGCGACCGCGAGGAGGTCTACCGCGCCGCCGCCGCCGAGCGGGCACTCCTCGACGTGGCGCGCGTCACGACGGTGCTGAAGCGCTTCGGGGCGGATGTGGTGACGGGGGCGCCGGCGGATCTGCCGCCGGCGTTGGCCGACCGGTACATCGCGTTGAAGGCGGCGGGGCGGCTTTAGCTGTACATCTACCGCGACGGAAACGCGACAGGCCGTACTCGACGACCCAGGGTGAGCGGGTGGCCGGAGGGTCCGACCGCAGGCCGGGCCCTGCGACCGCCCGCGAACGTGTCGCGCGGCGCCGGGCAAGGACCGGCGCCGCCCGAGGACGCCGAGCGCAGCCCGGCGCCCGAGGCAACCAGCACAGCTAGCCGGCGACGAGTTGGGTGGCGCCGGCCTCGAACTCCTGGAGGTCGCCGGTGTGGCCGGCCTGTGCGGCGCGGCGGCCCAGGTAGAGCATGTAGAAGAGGAAGGCGGCGAGGGCGAGGGCGCCGATGCCGATCTTCACGGGCCAGGGCCAGGGGGCCGGCGTCACGAATCCCTCGATGACGCCGGAGACGAGAAGCACGAACACGAGGCCGATCGCCACCGTGAACAGGGAGCGGCCGTTCTCAGCGAGCGACTGGCCGCGGGTCTTCGCCCCGGGCGCCACCCAGGCCCAGAAGATGCGGAGGCCGGCGGCGGCGGCCACGAAGATCGCGGTGAGCTCGAGCAGGCCGTGCGGGAGGATGTAGAGGAAGAAGATGTCGCCGTGCCCGAACTCGAACATCACGGCGGCGTTGATGCCGAGGTTCTGCGCGTTCTGGAAGATCACCGACGGCACGAAGACGCCGAGGATGCCGAAGGCGATGCACTGCGCCGCGATCCACGCGTTGTTGGTCCAGACCTGCCCCGTGAACGAGGCCGCCGGATTCTCGGAGTAGTAGTCGACGAAATCCTCTTCGGCCAGCTTCTTCAGGTCGTCGTTGGAGCCGAGCGCGGCGAGCACAGCCGGATTCTGCGAGATCCAGATCGCATAGAGGCCGGCGATGACGAACGTGGCCACCGCCACGGCCAGCGTGAGCCAGCGGATGCGGTACAGCGCCGCCGGGAGATCGATCGCGAAGAACACCGGCAGCTGGCGCAGGATGTTCGTGCCCGCCCCCGTGAACCGCAGCCGTGCCCGCGACAACGAGACCGAGAGCCGGTCGCCCTGCGCCGTGGAACCGGCGACCGTCTTGATGGCGGAGAGCTGGGTCGATCCCGACTGGTAGCGCTCGATCAGTTCGTCGGCCTCGCGACCGGTGTAGTCGCGCCGTCGACCGAGTTCATCGAGGCGATCCCATTCGTCTCGATGGGCGGCGGAGTAGGCGTCGAGATCCATCTGATTAGATGATATTCATGACGCAGCCGTTCGGGGTGGAATCCGGCGCTCGAACGAGCGCCGCGGTGTCCGTCCCCTCCGCCGACGAGCTCCTGACGGGCGAGGCCGTCGCCCTCGACGTGCGGCCCGCCGGCTTCCTGCTGCGCAGCGCCAGCGGAGCCATCGACTTCGTGATCCACGTCGGATTGCTGCTCGTCGCGCTGTATCTCTTCGTGAGCGTGCTCCTCTCCGATTCCGGCATCGATCCCGCCCTCGGTCAGGCGCTCTCGCTCGCCCTCGTCGTCACCTTCCTGGTGGTGGCGCCGATCGTGGTGGAGGTCGCGACGCGCGGTCGCTCGGTCGGCAAGCTCGCCATCGGGGCCCGGATCGTGCGCGACGACGGCGGCGCGATCTCGCTCCGGCACTCCGTCATCCGGGGCCTGCTCGGTTTCGTCGAGATCTACATGACCCTCGGCATCCTCGCCTTCGTGGTCTCGATGCTGAACGCACGGTCGAAGCGTCTCGGCGACCTGCTCGCCGGCACCTACAGCCAGCACGAGCGCGTGCCCCAGCCGATCCCGTTCGTCGTGGGGGTGCCGCCGGAGCTCGCCGGCTGGGCGCGCACCGCCGACGTGGCGAAGCTGCCCGACCGGCTCTCGCGCCGCATCGTGCAGTTCCTCACCCAGGCCGATCGGATGACGCCGCAGACCCGTGAGCGCCTGGCTCAGGAATTGGCGCGCGAGGCCGCGCCCTTCGTCTCACCCCTCCCGAACGTGCATCCGCACGCGTTCCTGCTGGGCGTGTCGGCCATCCGTCGCGACCGTGAGTACACCGCGCTCATGCTCGAGCGCGAGCGCCTCTCCCGCGTCGACCCCATTCTCAAGGGGTTGCCGAACGGGTTCCCCGACCGCTAGCGCCACCGATCGCCGCGGCGCCGACCGTCCGGCGGCACCCGATCAGTAGCGGTAGTGGTCGACCTTGTACGGGCCATCGACGCTCACGCCGATGTAGGCGGCCTGCTCCGGCCGGAGGGTGGTGAGCTCGACGCCCAGAGCGTCGAGGTGGAGGCGCGCGACCTTCTCGTCGAGGTGCTTGGGCAGCACGTAGACGCCGATCGGGTACTTCTCGGGCGTGACGAAGAGCTCGATCTGCGCGAGCACCTGGTTGGTGAAGGAGTTGCTCATCACGAAGCTCGGGTGCCCGGTGGCGTTCCCGAGGTTCATCAGTCGCCCCTCGGAGAGCACGAGCACGCTGCGACCGTTCGGCAGGCGCCACTCGTGCACCTGCGGCTTGATCTCGACCTTGACGGCGCCGTCGAGCTTCGCGAGGCCTGCCATGTCGATCTCGTTGTCGAAGTGGCCCACGTTCGCGATGATCGCGAGGTGCTTCATCTTCAGGATGTCGTCGACGCCGATCACGTTCACGTTGCCCGTGCCGGTGACCCAGATGTCGACCTCGTCGACCACGGAGTCGATGCGAGCCACCTGGAAGCCGTCCATCGCCGCCTGCAGCGCGCAGATCGGGTCGACCTCGGACACGATCACCCGTGCGCCCTGACCGCGCAGCGCCTCGGCCGCGCCCTTGCCGACGTCGCCGTAGCCGACCACGAAGGCGACCTTGCCGCCCATCAGCACATCGGTGGCGCGGTTCAGGCCGTCGGGCAGCGAGTGCCGGATGCCGTACTTGTTGTCGAACTTCGACTTGGTGACCGAGTCGTTCACGTTGATGGCCGGGAAGAGCAGTTCGCCGGCCGCCGCCAGCTCGTAGAGACGGTGCACACCCGTGGTCGTCTCCTCGGAGACGCCCTTGATCTCGGCCGCGATGCGCGTCCACCGCGTGGGGTCGTTCACCAGCGAGTCGCGGAGCACGCCGAGCACGATCGTGAACTCCTCGCTGTCGTCGGCCGTGGCATCCGGAACCCGCCCGGCCGCCTCGAACTCGACGCCCTTGTGCACGAGCAGGGTGGCGTCGCCGCCGTCGTCGAGGATCATGTTCGGCCCGCTGAACGGCTCCGCGGATGCCGCCGACTCGGTCGACCAGTCGAACGCACGCTCCGTGCACCACCAGTACTCCTCGAGCGTCTCGCCCTTCCAGGCGAACACAGGCACCCCGGCCGGGGCGTCGACCGTGCCGAAGGGGCCGACCACCACGGCGGCGGCCGCTTCGTCCTGCGTGGAGAAGATGTTGCAGCTCACCCAGCGCACCTGCGCGCCGAGGGCCACCAGCGTCTCGATCAGCACCGCGGTCTGCACCGTCATGTGCAGCGAACCCATGATGCGGGCACCGGCGAGCGGCTTCGACTCCCCGAACTCCTCGCGCAGGGCCATCAGCCCCGGCATCTCGTTCTCGGCGAGGCGGATCTGGTGCCGGCCGGCCTCGGCGAGTCGCAGGTTCGCGACTCGGTAGGGCAGGGACACGGCGGTGGGGGAAGCGATGCTCATCGCACCATTCTCGCAGACCCCGCCCGCTCCGTTACGAGCGCACGCTCAGCTGCGGGAGAACCTCAGTCGACGTAGGCGTGACGCATGACCTGCCAGCCCTGCGGAGCCGAGAGCCGATCGGTGTGCCGGCCACAGAGGTCGTAGCTGTGCGGCTCGGGCAACGGGCTCAGCGGACCGACGACGATCAGTGAATCGGCGTAGTCGTAGGTGAGGGTCGTGGTGGCCTCACCGCGGCACGAGGGCCGCGAGCATTCCCTGTTCGTCATCCCTTTCACCCTAGCCGCGCACGCGGTCGGCACCCGCTCACGCTCACCCCGTGTCGCGCCGCGGCCGTAGACTTGGAGCATGGCTCGTTCACGCAGGACTCCGCGTTCGGCGACGATCCGGGCCCGCACCCGCAACCGGCACGGGCGCGATCTGCGCTCCTCCGTCGCGGGGCCGCACCTGCCGTTCCTCCGCTCGCGCATCGACCTCTTCGACCAGACCGTGGCCTCCACCGCCGAGTACCTGCGGAGTGTCTGGCCGAACGAGCTGGCCAACGTGAGCTTCGAGGTGGCGACGATGCCGTTCGGCAGCTTCGGGTCTCCCGATCACGTCGACCGCTGGTCGGTGACGAAGAACCGCGTCATCATGTTCCGTCTTCCGATCGAGCGGATGTCGCGCCTGCACCGTGACGACGAGGTGCACCGCCGGCTCGCGATCGAGTCGTGCGTGTTCCGGGCGGTCGCCGAGCTGCTCGGCAAGGATCCGTGGGATCTGGCGCCCGACCGGTTCCGGCACTTCTGAGCCCGGCACAGTCGCCCGCGGTGACGCGGCCGTGCTGAGCCTGCCGGCTCAGGGGTAGACGACGATCGGAGCGGCAGCCGGGCTGGGCGGCACGATCGCGAACGACGACGAGAACCCGACGCCGAAGTAGCTGACGGCGGCCGCCACGGGAGCGGTGCTGGTGACGGTGTAGGACTCGCCCGGCGTGAGCGGCACGATGCGCGTTCCGGCGGGGATCGTCACATCCGTCTGCACGCCCGCCGGGGTGGTGAGCGTCACGTCGACGTCGCTGCCGCTCGTGTTCACGAGGTGCAGGCGCGGGTTCGGCCCGTCGGCGGCCGCCACGAAGAAGGTCGGGTCGAGCGGCTCGACGGCCTGGTACCAGGCGAAGTCGAGGGCGCCGTTCGCGATGGTGGAGGTGCGGGCGCCCGCCACCAGGGGCTGGTCGCTCTCGATCTGCACGGTGTACACGCCGTCGGGGATGTCCTGGAGCGGGAAATCGGTGACCACCTGCGGGGTGAGCCCCACCTGGTACTCGGTCTGCGCGCCGCCGTCCTTCTCCTCGGAGATGCGCACGGTGACGGAAGCGGGGGTGTCGCCGGGCACGAACATCCGCAGCACGCTCTGAAGATCGGAGGCGTCGGGGTCACCCAGTCGCTCGGCGATCGTCGAGGTTCCCGCGACGTAGATGCCGGTCACGGTCTGGGTGGTCGCGGGCGCGGCGGTCGGACCGGCCATCTCGACCCCGCCGGGCTCGAGACCACGCACGACGCTCTGCTGCACGGCGGCGTAGACCGCGCCGACGCTCGCCTGCACGTGGATCACCGGATCGGTCAGGTCGGGCGCGAGGCCGGCGAGCGAGAGGATGCGCGTCGAGCGCGCGGGCACGTCGAGGTTCTTGGCGCCCGGCGACTCGAGCAGGCCCGCGCCGCCGTAGATCGTGAGGTCGACCACGGCCGCGACGTCGCCCGGGTTCGAGAGCATCACGAAGCTGGTGCGCCCGACGGTCGTGGCGCCGGCCACGAGCCAGCTGTCGGCATCGGCCTCTCCACAGGCGGTGCTGGCGAAGCCGACCAGATCGCCGGTGGCGGCGGTCTGCGACTGCACGGCCGCGAACAGCGCGTCCGGTCCGGCGTCGGCGGGCAGAGCGATGCGGGCGGGAGCGGTGCCCTCGGCCGAGACGATGTCGTCGGGCGAGGCGAGCGCGCTACGGTCGAGCACCTCGGCGCCCTGCGTCGACGAGGCGATGACGGTCGCCGAGCCGACGCTCGAGATCGCGGTGGCGTCCTGTCCGGTGTCGTCGGAGAGCCGCACCAGAGGTCCGGTGCAGGCGCGCACCGACTCGGCAGGTGCCGGGTCGACGGTGAAGGAGGCGGGCGTCGCCGTGACGGAGGGAAGCGGCACGGCCAGAGCTGTTCCGGCCACGACGACTGCCACGGCGGCCACCACGACGCCGGTGACGACGCGGGCGCCGGTGGCGAGGATTCTGCGCTTAGCGGCCATCGGTGCGGCCCTTCTCGTCGCGGTCGATGGCGTCGCGGACGCTGATCACCGTCTCGTCGTTGGGGTCGTAGTCGTCGATCTCGGGGCTGATGCCGGCGGGTGCCGTGTGGGCCGCTGTCGCTTCGGGCGCCGCGGATTCGAGCTGCTCGTCGGCGTCGACGGCCGGCATGGGCGGGAAGGCCGTCGGAGTGGCGACCGGGTCTCCGGGAACAGCGGTCTCGATCAGCGGATCGACTCCGGGCGGTTCGAGCTCGTCGCCGACGGCGTCCGAGTCGGCGTCACCGGACGCGACCGCGGGTGCTGCGGTGGCGCCGGCCGGCTCCACGATGATGTCGCCGGTGTCGGCAACGATCTCGGACACGACCGGAGGCTGCGGCTCGACGTCGATGGCCTCCTCCGCCACGTCGGTTTCCACGGTCGGGGTCGCGGCATCCCGGATCGCGATGGTCTCCGAGGCCGACGCATCAGCGGGCGCCTCGTGCTCCGCGATTCGATCGCCGGCCACATCGTCACCGGACGCCTGCTCCTCGGCCCCGGCCGCCACGGCGTGCCCGTCGTCAGCCGTGAACGTCGCGTCATCCTCGCCGTCCCGCGTCGCAGCAGCGGCGGCGGCGGCAGCGGCGGCGGCCTCCGCGGCCAGCACGTCCTGCTCCTCGACGACCTCGAGCGCTTCGGGCTCCTCGCCCACGGCCTCGTCGTCGTCGAACTCGTCGACCTTCTCCTCGGCCAGCTCCTCCTCGACGGAGTCGGCCGCAGCGACGTGCGCCGTGGTGCTGACGGCCCGGTTGCCCTGCACCTGGAGTCGCCCGGCGGGCAGGGCGAGCAGCAAGGCCACACCGAACACGAATCCCTGGATGACGAGCACCAGCACCCCCAGCGGCGTGCCGTTGTTGGTCGGGACCGGTGCCGGAAGGCTCGCCGGCGTCTCCTGCCCGGCCACCTGCCAGAGTTCGCCCACCGAGGTCTTGCCGATGAAGGTCAGTTGCGCGTTGCTGTTGAGCGACTTCGACGTGCGGGCAGCGATCGCGTCCGCCTCCGGTCCGGCCTGGGCAGGGCTGGCGGGTTCGAGCAGCACGAAGGCCACGCCGAGGTTGGTGAGCGTCCCGGCGATGTCGGCCGTGCCGACGGATGCCGCGTTCCCCGTGAGCGTGGCGAGAGCGGTGCGATCCTCATCCGTCACCCCGGCGAACGCGGAGGTCGACGCCAGCGTCGACTGCTGCTCGAGCGTGGCACCGGCGCCGTGCACGACACCCGCTCCGAGCCCGCCGTCGGATTGCGGCTGCAGAAGCAGGGTCCCGACCCGCGGCGTGCTCGACGCCTCCGCGGTGACGTAGGCGGGGAGCGAACGCCCGCTCCCCGGGGTGACCTCGGCCGTCCCGAGCAGCACACCGAGTGCCAGGGGCAGGGCGAGAACGCCGATGGCCACGGTGGCGACGACCGCAGGCAACCCGGCGAAGCGCGGCAGAGCCGCGAGCCCGAGCACGGCCGCGCCCACCAGACCCATCCAATAGAGGCTGAGGCCGGACCCGGGCCAGATGGTGATCGCCTGCGATCCGCTCGTCGCGAGGGCGAGTTGGCCGGCCGCGACCGCGGTGATGAACCCCAGGATCCCGGTCGCCACGGCGAAGACCGCGCGGTAGGAGCCGGGGAGGAAGAGCGACGCGAGGGCGAGCAGTCCGAGCGGCACGGCGAGCAGGCCCACCACGAGCAGCACCACGCCGGCGTCGATGCCGACGGTGCCGGCCACCGACTCCCACCCGGCGAGACCGGTCTGCGGCAGCCCGATGAGCAGGTCGAGCACCGGGACCGGCGGGCGCCAGTTCGGCAGCCCGGGGTCGGCCAGGATGGCGAGCGGAGTGCCGCGCTGGAACTGGTTCCACATCAGCGGCCCGAACAGCACCAGGGCCGGGATCGGGATGCCGATCAGGCGCGCCACGTTGCGACGGCTGGCGATGGTGCCCACGAGCCACAGGACGAGCAGAGCCGGCCAGAGCGACGGCGCCACGGCCAGCACGGCGGCGAACAGGATCGACGCCATCGCCGACGCTGACCACGACTTCGGCGCCGCGAGCCCGGCGAGCACGAGCCACGGCAGCAGCAGGTGCGCGAGCACCGGCCCGATCATGCCGGAGTCGAGTGCGCCGAGGAACGGCGGCGCGAGCACCCAGAGCACCGCGGCCACGGCGCGCAGCAACGGACGCTCCGTGAGATGGGCCGCGCAGAACCAGGCCGCGAGAGCAGCGAGCGGCAGAGCGACCAGGTAGAGGCACACGATGGCGAAGCTCGGCGACCAGAAGGTGATCGAGCCGAGAACGGCCAGCACCGCGGCGAAGGGATCGGCGGCCCCGACGAAACCGAGGCCGATGTCGCGGAACCCGGTGCCGATCTGAGCCCACAGTCCCCCGACCGTGGTGCCGAGCGGCAGCGCTCCCCCGCCCGTCATCGCGGCGGCGCCGAACACGGGGAGGAACAGCACGAAGCCGATGAGGGCGACCACGGCGACGACCGCCACACCGCCGCTGGAGATGAACTGGATGCGGTCGCGCGAGCCCCGCAGGTAGGTGAGGGCGATTTCGCGCTGCAGCGAGCGGCGGCGGCGGATCTCGTCTCCCGGCATCCGGAGCGGAGCGATCGCCTTCCAGCCCACCCGCTTCGACGCTTTGAGCCGGCGCCGGGATTCACCGATCTTCGAGCCGAAGGCGGTCTTGAACGCGGCGGCGAACTCTCCGCCGATGGCGCCCGGCTGCTTGCGCACGAGCTGGAACACCGAGCGCACGACGGCGAGTGGCACCAGAGAGAGCCAGTGGAACACCACCGCGAACGGGGGCGCGTAGACCAGGCGGCGGTGCAGCTGGGCGGCTCGACGGGCCGTCTGCCGTTTGCGGCGCGCGCTGCCCCGGATCGAGCGGCCCGGACCGGAGAACCCGTCGCCGTCGGTGGCGAGCCGCGCTGCGGGGACCGCGAGCACCCGGTGGCCGGCGAGACGCACCCGGATCGAGAAGTCGAGCGCGTTGTCGGCGGTCGGGAGGGCTGGATCGAAACCGCCCACCTCGTTCCACACGGTGTGGCGCACCAGCAGGCCGGCAGCGCCCATGGCGAGCACGTCGCTCATCCTGTCGTGCTGGGCCTGGTCGAGTTCGGTCTCCACCAGCGGCACGCTCGCGCCGAACTGGGTGATCGTCTCGCCGAACTCGGCGATGTAATCGGTGTCGTCCCACTCCGTCTGCTTGGGGCCCGCGGCGGCGACCGAGGGGTTGACCTCGACCGCGGCGAGCAGGGCGGCGAGCGCGTCCGGGTCGGGAGCGGAGTCGTGGGCGAGCAGCCAGAGCCACTCGTTCTCGGAGTTCGGCGGCGGTGCCACCCCGAGGGCGTGCGCGACGGCGGTGCCGAAGCTCAGACGGGTGGAGGCGGAGATGAAGCGGGTGGGCAGCGCGGCGGCGAGCAGAGCGGCGGTGTTGTCGCTCGACGCGCAGTCGACGACGACGAGGGCATCCGGGGCTCTGGTCTGTGCCGCGATCGCCTCGAGGGTGCGCGGAAGGTGGTCGGCTCCGTTCGAGGCGACGAGGACGGCAGTGACTCGGGCGTGCATCGCAACGACTCTAAAGGTCACGCCGCCCATTCACGGGCGACCGCCCCGGCGTGCCGAGGTTCCTATGAATCCCGTTTGAACGCCGGACGCGCCACGGAAGCGGCGGCGTGCAAAGGGCTCAGACGGCTTTCTTGCGGAGCTTGCGACGCTCGCGTTCGGACAAGCCGCCCCAGATGCCGAAACGCTCGTCGTTGGCCAGTGCGTATTCGAGGCACTGGGCCTTCACCTCGCACGTGGTGCAGATGCGCTTGGCGTCGCGAGTCGATCCGCCCTTTTCGGGGAAGAAGGCCTCCGGATCGGTCTGCGCACAGAGCGAATCGGCCTGCCAGGCGAGGGGGTTCTCCTCCGCATCGGGCTGCCGCACTCCCGGAACGCCCAGGTTGACCGGATCGACGAACCAGTCATCCGGAACGCCCGAGCGATAGTCTGACATTGCCATATCACGCTCCACCCTCTGAACCAGTCTGCGACCTGCCGAAATCCCCGTTCCCTAATTACACCGTTGTAGTTCGCTCACGTCAAGTCGCAGATCGTAAACCCTCAACCGCGCCTAGAGGGTTACGACACGGCGAGGGAGCCACCCGTTCATCTGGACTTTTCTGCGCGATCGTCGATATCCTGCCACCATGCTCAAAAAGGTCGTCCTCCTCGCCATCCCCGGTGTCGCCCCGTTCGAGTTCGGAGTGGTCTGCGAGGCGTTCGGCATCGACCGCCGCGACCACGGAGGGCCGGTCTTCGACTTCACCATCGCGGCCGTCGAACCCGGCGCCGTGCCCACGAGCATGGGCTACGACATGATCATCCCGAACGGCCTCGAGGCCGCGGCCGACGCGGATCTCATCTGTGTGCCCGCGCACGACATCGAGAGCGACGTCCATCCGGCGATCGCCGCCGTCATCCAGGATGCGGCGGCACGGGGCGCCTGGATCCTGAGCGTCTGCAGCGGCGCCTTCACCCTCGCGAAGGCCGGCGTGCTCTCGGGCCGCTCCGCCACGACGCACTGGATGCACGCCGAGCGGCTGGCCCGCGACTTCCCCGACATCGACGTCGACGCCGACGTGCTCTTCGTCGAAGACGGCCGCATCATCACGAGCGCCGGCACGGCCGCCGGGATCGACGCGTGCCTGCATCTCATCCGCTCGGAGCTCGGCGCCTCGGCCGCGAACGTGGTGGCGCGCCGCATGGTGGTGCCGCCGCAGCGCGCGGGCGGGCAGTCCCAGTACATCGCCACGCCCATCCCGGCCAGCCAGAGCGACTCCTTCGCCGAGGTGACCGACTGGATGCTCGAGAACCTCGACCAGGAACTCACCATCGACGAGCTGGCGCACCGCGCCCTGATGTCGCCGCGCACCTTCGCGCGCCGCTTCAAGGCCGACCTCGGCGCCACGCCGGGGGCATGGCTCAACCGTCAGCGGCTGCTGCGCGCACAGATGCTGCTCGAGGAGAGCGGCCTGAGCCTCGACGGCGTGGCCGCCGAGAGCGGCTTCGGAACCGCGGCGGTGATGCGCCACCACTTCGCCAAGACCCTCAACACCACCCCCGCGGCCTACCGTCGCGCCTTCTCGGTGCGCGAGCTCGCCTGACGGGGCGCCAGGTAGCCCGAAGTGCCGCCTGAGCAGTCCGCGACCCGCACTTCGCGCTACCCCGCGGCGGTCACTCGCCGGGCGCCGCGAGGAAGACGACGCCCGTGCCGGTGGCGGTGAGCTCACCCTCCTGGGGGGTGATGAAGACGGAGTCGCCGCGCTCCAGGGTGATCGAGCCGGTGGAGCCGGAGAGGGTCACCGAGCCCTCGATGCAGATCGCGATGGCGGCTCCCCGCGGCGGGTAGGCCACGGAGGCGACATCCTCCCCCACCTCGATGCGCGCGAGCACGAAGTCGTCGATGGCGGGCTGGAAGAGCTGCAGGCCGGGCACGGGCGACGTCGGCTCGAGGTACGGCACGGCGATCGAGTCGAAGTCGAGCACCCGGAGCAGCTCCGGCACGTCGATGTGCTTGGGCGTCAGCCCACCCCGCAGCACGTTGTCGGATGCCGCCATCAGCTCCACACCGAGCCCCCGCAGGTAGGCGTGGATGTTGCCCGCCGGCAGGTAGAGCGCCTGCCCGGCCGTGAGCGTGACGCGGTTGAGCAGGATCGAGATGATGATGCCGGGATCGCCCGGGTACTCCTCGTGCAGCCGCACCACGGTCTCGAGCGACGGCGTGTACGGATCGGTGAGGTGGGCGTGCGCCGGGTGCAGCGCCTTCTCGGTCGTGCGCACCAGGTGCCCGACCAGCGCCTCGACCTCGGGACCTCCTCCGAGCACCCACGCCACCACCGACTCGAGCACCTCGGCGTCGGTCTCGTGCTCGGTCACGGAGTCTTCGAGCAGGTGCACCATCGGGCCGTAGAGCTCCCAGCGCGGCGCCACCTGCGATCCGTCGATCATCACCAGCAGGTCGACGATCTCGCGCACCTCGACGAGCGGACGGAAGCCGCAGAGCGCCTCGAAGGTGGGGCTCAACGCCACGATGATCTCGGGCTTGTGGTGCGCGTCCTTGTAGTTGCGGTGCGGCGCGTCGAGCGGCACCCCTGCCGCGTTCTCACGGTCGAAGCCCTCCTGCGCGATCTCCCGTGAGGGGTGGGCCTGCAGGGAGAGCGGATGCGCCGCCGCCAGGATCTTCAGCAGGTAGGGCAGCGAGGTGCCCTTGCCGAGCGCCCGCGCCGGGTCGGCCGCGATCCAGGCGGCCAGGTCGGGGGCGCCCCCGGTGAGCGCGGTGTCGACCACGCGACTCGGGCTCCCCGGGTGCGCACCCAGCCAGAGCTCGGCCTGCGGCTCGTCGGTCTCGGGCGTTCCGAGCAGCTCGGGGATGGCGGTGGTGGAACCCCAGGCGTAGTCGCGGGGGGTGTTGACGATCGAAACGAACATTGACCTGTCTCATTCTCGCGGCCGGGCAGCCGGGGGCTCCGGCGCCGATTATCACCGACCTACAAGCGTCGACTCCCGCCGCTTCCGGTCGATTAGACAAAACTACCAACCGGCGGCGCCCCTCCCGAGCCGCCCGGCTAGGCTCTGCTCGCCGAATCCGTCTACCCGCACTGGAGCATCCATGACCTTCGAGCCCCTCGCCAGCGACTTCTACGGCTACGAGAACCTCCTCACCGATCAGGAGCGTGAGGCGCTGGCGCGCCTGCGCGACTACCTGGCCGCCGAGGTGAAGCCGATCGTCAACGAGCACTGGGAGAAGGCGACCTTCCCGCACCAGATCGTGAAGGGCCTGGCCGACCAGGGCGTCTACAGCTTCGCCTGGGAGGAGACCAAGCCGTTCGAGAACTCGGCCGTGTTCCGCGGCTTCGTGGCGCTCGAGCTGGCCCGGGTCGACGCATCCGTCGCCACCCTCGTCGGCGTGCAGAACGGACTCGCGATGGGCGCGATCAGCGTCACCGGGTCTCCCGAGCAGCGCGCCGAATGGCTGCCCCGGATGGCGCGCGGCGAGGTGGTGGGTGCCTTCGGGCTCACCGAGCCGCAGTCGGGCTCCGACTCCGCACAGGGCCTCCGCACGATCGCCACGCGCGACGGCGACGAGTGGGTGCTCAACGGCTCCAAGCGCTGGATCGGCAACGCCACCTTCGGAGACATCACGGTGATCTGGGCGAAGGATGCCGCCGACGGCCAGGTCAAGGGGTTCATCGTGCCCACCGACACCCCCGGCTACACCGCGACGAAGATCGAGGGCAAGCAGAGCCTGCGCATCGTGCAGAACGCCGACATCACGCTCGAAGACGTTCGCGTTCCGGAGAGTCTGCGGCTGCAGAACGCGAACTCGTTCCGCGACACCGCGAAGGTGCTGCGGCTCACCCGCGCCGAGGTGGCCTGGGCCTCCGTCGGCAACTCGGTGGGCGCCTACGAGGCGGCACTGCACTACACGAAGGAGCGCGTGCAGTTCGGCAAGCCGATCGCGAGCCACCAGCTCATCCAGGACCTCCTCGTGAAGTCGATCGGCAACATCACCGCGAGCCTCGGCATGGTGGTGCGGGTCTCGCAGATGCTCGACGAAGGCACGCAGCGCGACGAGCACTCGGCCCTGGCCAAGGCCTACACGACGGCCCGGATGCGCGAGACGGTCGCCTGGTGCCGTGAAGCCCTCGGTGGCAACGGCATCGTGCTGGAGTACGACGTGGCGCGGCACTTCGCCGACGCCGAGGCGCTCTACTCCTACGAGGGCACCCGCGAGATGAACACGCTGATCGTCGGGCGGAGCATCACGGGGCTGGCGGCGTTCGTGTGATCGAGGCGGGTGCGGCCCCGTCGCATCCGGCCCGACTCAGTAGGATCGACCCCATGCGATACCCGACCGACGCCGCCGCCCGGTCGCTGTCCGTCCTCATCCTGTTCACCCTGTTCGCGGGCGACTTCTGGCGGAACCTGATCGGCTGGTGGGGCTACCTCGGACTGGTCGCGGCGATCAGCGCCGTGGTGGCCGTGGTGATGACCCGCAGGCGCCTGTGGTCGAAGCTCGCCCTCTGGCGGCTCCCGCGCACGCTGGTGCTGTTCGGGCTGCTCGCCGTGCTGTCACTGGCCTGGTCGTTCTACCCGGGCGCAACGGTTCTCGGCATCCTGGCCCAGGCGGCCACGACGCTGGGCGCGCTCTTCCTCGTCACCGCGCTGAGCTGGCCGCAGCTGATCTCCGCGCTCTCCACGGCGCTCACCTGGATCCTCGGCCTCTCCGTGCTGTTCGAACTGATCGTCGCGCTCTTCGTGCGTCAGCCGGTGCTGCCGTTCTGGACCGACTACGGCGGCGCCACCGTGCCGAAGGCGTTCTACTGGTCGCAGGGCGCGTTGTTCACGGGCGGCCCGATCCAGGGCATCGTGGGCAACCGCAACATCCTCGCCTTCGTCGCCGTGCTCGCCCTGATCACGCTCGGCGTGCAGCTGGCGCAGAGGCTGCGGCGACGCAACCCGACGATCGCCTGGCTGGTCGTTGCGGTCGCCGTGCTGGCCCTCACCCGCTCCGCCACCGCCATCGGCGCCCTCCTCATCACCGCCGTCGTGTTCGGCGCGCTGCTGCTCGCGCGGCGGGTGGGTCCGGGCCGGCGGATGTGGGTGCTCGCCGGAGTGGCGGTCGTCACCGCGCTCGCCGTCGTCGCCGTCAGTGCGTTCTGGCAGCAGATCCTCTCCGTGTTCGGCAAGTCCGACGACCTCACCGGCCGGGTCGACATCTGGAACGCCGTGGCCGATCTCGCGGCCCAGCGCCCCGCATTCGGCTGGGGCTGGGTGAGCTACTGGGCGCCCTGGGTCGAGCCCTTCAACGACCTGGCCGTGCGCAAGGGTGTCACCTACCTGCAGGCGCACGACGCGTGGCTCGACGTGTGGTTCCAGCTGGGCATCGTCGGACTCGTGCTCTTCATCGGACTCGTGCTCGCCACCTGGTATCGCACCTGGTGGTTCGCCGTCGACCGTCCGCTCGACTCGCTCGGTCTCCCGATCGCCCGGGTCCCACTCACCCTGGCTCCGGCTCTGCTGCTCACGGCCCTGATCGCCCAGAGCTTCGTGGAGAGCCGGATGCTCGTCGAGGGCGGGTGGGCGCTGCTCGTCGTGTTCGCCGTGAAGTCCAAGCTCGACCACAGCGCCGTGGCGATCGATCTCGGCAACGGCCCGGCGCGCGTCAACGCGCTCCTCTCACGCTCGGCCCGCACGGCCCGGACGGCGGCCTCCCGCCGATGACGGCGTTGCCGAACCACCGTCACACGATCGCGGCTCGGGTCGTGGCGTTCTTCGGTGACACCCGGTTCGTCAAGGCGCTCACCCTCACCATCCTCGCCACCGGGTTCCTCTCGTTCCTCATCCGCTCGACCCTCGGCTGGCCTGGCCTCATCGGCATCGTGGCGGGTCTCGTCGTGCTCGCCGCGCTGTCCTTCGCCGGCCGCTGGCGCGAGCTCGACTGGCACGGTCTGCTCCCCATCTCCCTCCTCATCTTCCTGGCCTGGTGCGTGATCACCCTGGTCTGGAGCCGATACCTGCCGTCGACCCTGAACGGTTTGGCCTACCTGGTCGGGTACGCCTTCCTCGGCATCTACATCGCGGTGGTGCGCGATCTCATCCAGATCGTCCGCGCGGTCGGCGACGTGCTGCGGGTGGTGCTCAGCGCGTCGCTCGTGCTCGAGATCGTGTCGGGCGTCTTGCTGGATGTGCCGATCCGCTTCCTCGGCATCACCGGCGGACTGCCCTTCGGCGGCCCGATCCAGGGCGTGCTCGGCACCCGTAACGCTCTCGGCTTCGTGGCCCTGATCGCCGTCGTCACCTTCGCGATCGAATTCGCGACCCGCTCGATCCGCCGGGGCACGGGGATCTACAGCCTGGTGATCGCGGGCGTCGCGGTGGTGCTCTCCGGGTCGCCGGTGACCTTCGGGGTCACGATCGTGACCGGCGTGGCCACCCTCATCCTCCTCGCTCTGCGCCGCGCGGCGCCCGAGACCCGACGCGGCTGGCACTTCATCCTGCTCGCCGTCTCGTTGTTCGCCCTGCTGCTGGCCTTCCTGTTGCGCGGGCGCATCGTCGAGGTGCTCTCCACCCGGCGCGAGTTCACCTACCGCCTCGAGATCTGGCGCGAGCTCTGGCGCCTCATCCAGCTCAACCCGCTCGAAGGCTGGGGCTGGGCCGGGTTCTGGCGGCCGAGCGTGTCGCCGTTCTTCGCCCTCGACGTGATCGGCAACCGTTCCCACACCTCGGCGCTCAACGCCTTCATCGACGTCTACTTCCAGACCGGCCTGATCGGCTTCGTGATCTTCGTGGGCTTCGTGGGGCTGACCTTCGGCCGGGCCTGGGTGCTGGCGGCATCGAAGAAGAGCATCGTCTTCCTCTGGACGGCGCTGATCCTCGTTGTGCTCATCGCCACGTCGATGGCCGAGAGCTTCATCCTCGTCGAGTACGGATGGCTGCTGCTCGTCATCTGCTCGGTCAAGGCCGCTCGCGATCTCAGCTGGCGCGGCCGGCTGAGACGCGCCGACGAACCACTGGCGGTGCCGTCCGAATGACCCTCGACATCATGATGCCGTTCTACGGCCGATTCGATCATTTCCGCGAGGCGGTGCAGAGCGTCCTCGCGCAGAGCGATCCGGACTGGCGGCTCGTGATCGTCGACGACGTGTACCCCGACCTCGCTCCCGGTGAGTGGGCGGCCGCCATCGACGATCCCCGCGTGCACTACCGCCGCAATGCGGTGAACCTCGGCGTGGGCGGGAACTTTCGGGAGTGCGTGCGGCTGATCGAGAACGAGCGGGCGGTGCTGATGGGCTGCGACGACCGGATGCACTCGGGGTACGTCGCCCGGGTGCGGGAGCTCGCGCGCCTCCGGCCGGACGCCTCGATCATCCAGCCCGGCGTCGACGTGATCGATTCCGACGGGGCCGTGCACCGACCGCTCGCCGACCGCGTGAAGGACCTGTTGCGCTTCCGCGGCCACGGACCGCGGGGCTTCCACGGCGAGAAGCTGGCGGCGAGCCTCCTCCGCGGCAACTGGGCCTACTTCCCGTCGATCGCCTGGCGTGCCGACCAGCTGCGCCGCTTCGGCTTCCGGCCGGGCTTCGAGGTGGTGCAGGACCTCGACCTGATGCTCGAGATCATCATGGACGGCGGATCGATGCTGCTCGACGACGAGGTGGTGTTCTCCTACCGCCGGCACGCCGGGAGCGTCTCGGCCCTGACCGGGCCCGACGGCGCGAAGTTCGCCGAGGAACGCCGCCTCTTCGCGGAGACGGCGGAACGGATGCGCCCGCTCGGCTGGCCGAAGGCCGCCCGCGCCGCCCGCCACCACCTCACCTCGCGGCTCAACGCCCTGAGCGAGCTGCCGGCCGCCCTCCGCGCCCACGACCCCGACGGCCGCCGCGCCCTCCTCCACCACGCCTTCGGCCGCTGACGCACGTTCGAAATCGCACACCTGGCGCGATCCGGGCCGCAGAGCCCGTCGGATGGCTCCACGTTTGCGATTCCGAACCGGATCAGCGGCGGCGAGCGGCCAGGATGGCGGCGCGGGCGGCCACCGTGCGGCGGTAGGCCTCCGCGATCAGGCGCACGAACATCCAGCGCGCCCGCACGATCGTGCCGAGGCCGCGGATGCCGAGCGGGGTCTGGTTGGTGTCGTGCAGCCGCCGCTCGACGACCACCTCGTCGAGGTGACGGATGCTGCGCCGCATGTTGCCCGTGATCGCGATCCACACGTCGTGCGACTCGGTGACGTACGGCGGGATCGGCAGGATGCCGCCCTCGATCGCCTCGCGTCGGAACCCCATCGCGCAGCCGAAGTACGGGCGGTAGCCGATCATGATGGCGAAGAGGTTCGCGAGGTGGTGGCGCGAGACCCTCGAGCGCAGCGGCGGATACCAGAGCCGTGCCCCGGCCCGCCCGAGGATGGAGTGGTTCCCGGCCACCACCAGCGAGCGCGCGAGGCCCGCGATCATCGCCTCGTGCCGGCCGGGCGTCCACACGTCGTCCTGGTCCGAGAGGAAGACGTACCGCCCCCGGGAGCGACGGATGGCGGCCTCGAAGGCACGGACGTATCCGACGTTCTCGTCGGTGCGGGTGAGGAAGACGCGCGACTCGCCGAGACGGTCGATCGTCGCGACGATCACGTCCACGGTGTCGTCGGGCGAGCAGTCGTCGACGATCACGAGTTCGTCGTCGGGGCCGAGCTGCGCCACGATCGACTCGATCTGCTCGGCGACGTACGCCGAACCGCGGTAGGTGGCCATGCACACGCTGGCCCGGATGCCGCTGCTCATGCCGCTCCTCCCGCCACCGCCGGCGGCTCCCCGCCGCTCCCCTCCGACGATATTCCCCGACCGGGCCGCAGGGCCAGGCAGTGCACGACGAGACCCGCGATCGGGCCGATCACGAGACTCAGCACCGCCCGCACCTCGATGTCGAGGCCGAGCGGCAGCAGCAGGATGACGATCGCGAGCACGGTGGCCGCGATCCAGCCGAGCGAGAACGAGCGGTGTTTGTCCACGGCGAGGCACAGCGCGCCGGTGAGCGTGATGAGGGCGAGCATCCCGGCGCCCACGACGAGCCCCGCGATCGTCCAGGGGCTCACCACGTAGTCCGGACCGTAGAAGACCGTGAGCAGCCACGGACCGAGCAGCCAGCCGAGCACCGCGCCCAGCACCGTGACCGCCGCGAGCAGCCGCACGATCGGCACCAGGGTGCGGAAGCCGGCCGAGCGGTTGTTGACGAAGTGCGCGATCGCGACACCCTGATAGGCGTTCAGCGGGATGAGCAGGGGCGCTCGGGTGAGGGTGATCGCCGCGAGGAGCGGGGTGGCGAGGAGGTACGCCTCGGCGGTCGAGGTGAGGCTCAGGATGACCGGGAACCCGACCACGAGCACGGCGCTCGAACCCGAGGCGAGCGAGGCGTGACCCACCCGCTTGAGGAAGCCGCCGAGCGGGCGGTCCGCGCGGGCACGGGCTGCGGACCGCAGCGTGGGCGAGAAGAGGAGCCCGATCAGCCAGGCCACCGTCGAGACGCTCGCGGCCACCGCGAACCCCGCGACGCTCGCCGCGACGATCGCCACCACCACCACGAGCGCGATCCGCAGCACGGAGTCACCGATGACGAGCCGCACGTAGGTGGGCCATTGCAGACGTCCGCCGAGGATGCCGACGATGGTGGCGTGCCCCGAGTAGAGCGCCACCGCGGCGCTGAGCGGCAGGGCGAGGTAGGCGTATTCGTGCAGCAGAACGGGAGCCCACCAAAAGCTCGTGGCCCAGAGCAGCACGCCGATCGCGACGCCGACGGCGAGGCCGACCGGCAGCATCCGCGGCTCCCGGCGCTCACCGGCCGGGACTGTGCTGCGGTCGCTCACGTGCACGGCACGCGTGGTCTCCGAGGACAGGCCCCCCAGGATGCCGAACCAGGCGAACAGGAACGACCAGAAGGTCAGGAAGAGCGTGGCCTGCGGCTTGTCGAGCACGTTCGGCACGATCAGGATGACCGCGAATCCGACCCCCGCCGAGACCAGCGACGCGGCGCCGACGCCGACGAAGGAGCGCCGGCCGATCGTGGGCACCCGGGCCCCGGTCTCGTCGCCCGGCTGTGTCTCCGGGCTCGAATCGGTCATGGAGTGCAAGCATAGTAGTCGCTCCCGAGGAAGCTCCCGGGGCGGAGAGGTGCCTGTGACCGACGATGTCGCCGCCGTCGTGACCGCCTTCCGGCCGGGGTCGGGACTGGTGGAACTGGTGCGGAGTCTCGCGGCGCAGACAAGCCGGGTGTTCGTGGTCGACGACGGCAGCGGACCGGCTGCGGATGCCGTGCTCGACGAAGCAGCGGCCGCCGGCGCCGTCGTGGTGCGGCACGACACGAACCGGGGCATCGCCGCGGCGCTGAACACGGGCATCGCGGCCGCCCGTGCGGCGTTCGTCGGAGCACCCGGACCGGCAGGCCACGCCGAGCCGGCCGGCACCGATCCCGGGGCCGACGCCACCGGGCCCGCGGCCGCTCACCTCGCCGCCGTGGTCACCTTCGACCAAGACTCCACGGTCGACGCGGCCTTCGTCGCCACCCTCCTCGCCACCTACCGCGACGCGGCGGGCGCGGGCCTCCGCGTCGGCCTGGTCGCGCCCGCCCGCGTCGAGGGGCTGCCCTCCCCGATCAGCGGCTACGAACGCGGCTTCGTACTCGGTGGCACGCCCATCCAGTCGGGACTCCTCGTTCCGGTCGCCACGCTCGACCGGGTCGGGCGCTTCGCCGATCCGCTCTTCATCGACGGCGTCGACACCGACTACGCCCTCCGCGCGGCCGCGGCGGGCCTCGTGGTCGTTCTGGCCGGTGGGGCCGCTCTCGGCCACAGCCTCGGCGAGCGCCATCCGCTCACCCTCTTCGGGCGCACCGTGCGGGTCGGCGGGCAGCCCCTCTCCTTCGTGGTGAGCAAGCCCTTCCGCTACTACTACCTGCTGCGCAACCGGGTGCTGCTGAACCGGATGCACGGCCGCCGCAATCGGGCCTGGTCGATCCGCGAGACCCTCGGCGACCTGCGCCACTGCGCCATCGTGCTCCTCGTCGCACCCGGACGGACGCGCCGACTGAGGGCCATGTGGGCGGGCCTCCGCGACGGTTGGGCGGGCCACACGGGACGGATTCCCGCGGCGTTGGAAGCCCGGATCGCCGGGCGCTGACGCCCGGGTGCACGGATGCCCCGTGGCTATGATGGGGGGCATGTCGACCGCTCTCGAACGCACGCTGATCGTCATGCCTGCGTTCAACGAGGAGGAGGCCGTGGGCGCCGTCGTGCGCGAGGTGCTCCGCGTGGCACCCGGTGTCTCGTGCCTCGTGGTCGACGACGGTTCTCTGGATTCGACGGCGCGCGAGGCCGCGGCCGCCGGCGCCACCGTGCTGCAGCTCCCGATCAACCTCGGGGTGGGCGGAGCGATGCGGGCGGGCTTCAAGTACGCCCTGTCGAAGGGCTTCTCGAACGTGGTGCAGGTCGACTCCGACGGGCAGCACGATCCGGCCGGCATCGCCGAACTGGTGGCGCAGCTCGACCATTACGACCTGGTGCTCGGCGCCCGCTTCGCGGGAGTGGGCGACTACGCGGTGCGCGGTCCCCGACGCTGGGCGATGCAGGTGCTCTCGGGCATCCTGAGCCGGCTCACCAAGACCAAGCTCACCGACACCACCTCGGGTTTCCGGGCGAGCGGCCCGCGCGCGGTCGCGCTGTTCGCCCAGCACTACCCCTCCGAATACCTCGGCGACACCGTCGAGTCGCTCGTGATCGCCTCGCGCTCGAAGCTCCGGGTCACCCAGGTGCCGGTCGCCATGCGCCCGCGCGCCGGCGGCGTGCCCTCCCACAATCCCTACAAGGCAGCGGTCTACCTCGGCCGCGCCGGCATGGCCTTGTTCGTCGCCCTCATCCGGCCGCCGGTCGTGGTGGCCTTCACCGAACCGGTCTCCCCCGCATGAGCGTTGCCAGCTACATCTTCGGCATCGTCGCCGCTCTGATCGTCCTGGCGGTGGTGATCGAGTCGCTCCGCCGGCATCACCTGCGCGAGCGGCACGCCATCTGGTGGCTCGCCGCCGGCATCGTCGCCCTGATCATCGGCGTCTTCCCCGACGTGCTCGGCTGGGCCGCCAGCCTCGTGGGCGTGACGGTGCCGACCAACCTCGTCTTCTTCCTCAGCATCGCGGTGCTGTTCCTGGTGTCGATCCAGCACTCCGGCGAACTGACCGAGCTCGAGAGCGAGACCCGCACCCTCGCCGAATCGGTGGCCTTGCAGGATCTGCGCATCAAGCAGCTCGAGAAGGACCTGGCCGAAGCGCTCGATTCCCGAAGGAACCAATGACCCTCGCTCCTCCCGCTGTCGCACCCTCCGAAGCGCCGGTCGCGCCCCGGCGCACCGTCTGGACGTCGCTCCTGCTGCCGTGGCTGCTGCTGGCGGTCATCGGCTCGCTCTGGGCGCTCGCCACCCCGATCGGCGGGTCTCCGGATGAGCCGGCGCACGTGGTGAAGGCGGCCTCGGTCGTGCGCGGCGAACTGCTGCCGGAGACCATGGTGGAGCGCGGGGGCGTGCTGCACGTGCCCAACGCCTTCGCGTTCGAGTACTCGCAGGGCTGCTTCGCGTTCTTCGCCGACACGCCGGCATCGTGTGCGCCGCCACTCACCGGAGATCCCGCGGAACTCGTCGAGACCTACTCCTCGGCGAGCCTCTACAACCCGGTCTACTACTGGCTGGTGGGATGGCCGTCGCTCGCCCTCCCCGACCTGTCCGGCATCTACGCGATGCGCATCATGAGCGCCGTGCTCACCTCCTTCTTCCTCGCCGTGTGCTTCTGGGTGATCGGCTCCTGGCGGTCGCGCCGCCTGCCCACCCTCGGCGTGCTCATCGGCATCACCCCGATCGTGACCTACCTGATGGGCACGGTGAACCCCAACGCCCTGGAGTTCACCGCGGGTCTCGCCCTGTTCGCCGGGATGCTCTCCATCGTGCTGCATCCGAACGAACGCCTCCTCGGCGGGCGCCTCGCCCTGGTGGTGATCTCGGCCGCCCTGGTGTCGAACACCCGCGGCATCTCGCCGCTCTGGGTGGCCGTGCTGCTCCTGCTGCCGCTCCTGCTGCTCACCGGCCGCCAGCTCGGGGCCCTGCTCCGGCGTCCCGGCGTGATCGTGAGCATCCTGCTGATCGCGATCACGGCGCTCATCAGCGGCTGGTGGACGCTCTCCAGCAACTCGCTCGGCACCGGCCCGAACACGGGGCCCGAGGTCGTGCCCACCAACAACGGCGTCGGACTCAGCCCGATCGAGGGCTTCTTCGGACTGATCGGCGACTTCTACGGACAGCTGCGCCAGATGGTGGGCATCCTGGGCTGGCTCGACACCACGCTGCATCCGGTGGTCTACTACGTGGCCTACGCGATGTTCGCGCTCCTCGTGCTGGGCGTCGTGATCTTCGTGCGGGGCCGCAAGCTCGTGTTCGTGATCGCGCTGGGCCTGGCCTTCTTCTTCCTGCCGCCGCTCGTGCAGGCGGCCTACGTCACCAAGGGCGGCTTCATCTGGCAGGGCCGCTACACGCTCATCCTGCTGATGGCGCTGCTGCTCGGCATGGCGGCGTGCATCGCGGCCTCCGACCGGTTCCTGCGCTGGCGTCGGAGCACCGTGCCGCTGCTGATCGTGGCGATCCTCGCGGCCGCCGGCTGGACCTACACCACCGCCTACGCGTTCGCGACGACGATGCGACGGATGGCGTCCGGGTACAAGACCGACTGGCCGGCCATGCTCGAGCCCGGCGCCTGGGTGCCTCCGCTCGGCTCGGTCCCGCTGATCGCGCTGTACACCCTGGCCACGATCGGATTCGCGACCTACGTCGTCGTCGCGGGACGCGACCGCCGCCCCGCTCCCCTGCCCCCCGAGCCCGTGCCGGCTGCGGGGTATCCCCCCGTCAACTCCCCCGAACAGAAGGCGTACCCATGGTGAATGAACTCGCGAAACAGGCCTACGAACTCCTCACGATCTCCCTGCGCGACGAAGACGGCGTGGCGGTCACGCCCGACGGCTTGCTGGTGCACGGAAAGCTCTTCGCGTTCCTCGACGGCGACGACCTCGTGGTCGAGCTGTCGGAGGCGCGCTCGACCGATCTCAAGACGCGCGGCGTCGCCGAGGTGTTCGAGGACGACGGCCATCCGCTGCGCGACTGGGTGCGCGTGAGCGACATCCAGCTCTGGCCGGAACTCGCCGGCGAGGCGCACGAGTTCGTGGGCGAGCCCCACGTGGGCGGCCAGTCCTGAGGCGAGAGCCGGGAAAGGCCTGACCTACGGCGTGACCGGGTCGCCGGGGTGGAGTGCCGCCGCATCGGCAGCCTCTCCGGGCGCCGCACCGGCGGCCGCCATGGCTGCGGCGGCATCGGCCTCGAGCCGCGCGTTCTGCATCGCGGTGTAGCCATCGGCGCGGTGCGGGGCGAACACCCAGTAGCGGTAGAGCAGGAAGCGGAAGGCCGTGGCCAGCACGAGGCCGATCACGTTGCCCGAGATATTGTCGGCGACGAGGTTGTTGAAGCCGAGCAGGTAGTGCGAGACGTAGAGGCAGGCCAGGGAGATGCCGAGACCCAGAACCGCGATCACGCTGAACTCGAACAGTTCGAGCAGGAAGTTCTTGCGCCGGTGCTCCCGGAACGTCCAGTAGCGGTTGCCGAACCAGGTGGCGAGGGTCGAGAGCGTGACCGAGACCACCTTCGCGCCGATCGGGCCGGAGAACCAGCCGTCGTCACCGAAGACACCGAGGCGCAGCGCGTTGAAGACTCCCACGTCGATCGCATACCCGGCGAGGCCGACCACTCCGAACTTCAGTGCGTAACGCACCAGGCGTTCCCACAGGTAGTCCCAGATCTTCTTCACGTACCGATGCCGTTCTTCGTTCGAGGAACCCGGCTTGCGTGCCGAGCCCTCAAAATGATAACCGGCCATGTATCCTTGCCTTTGCTCAACTGTTGTAGACACGGCGGTGAAGCGCGAAAATCACCCTCCACACACGAAGGTCAGGCGTTTGTCCACGAATTTTGACAGGGACGTTGTCGTCATCGGCGGAGGCGGCCACGTCGGCCTCCCGCTCGCCATCGCACTCGCGGACCGCGGTTCGAACGTCGTCGTCTACGACGTGAGCGAGCGCGCGGTCGCCGGCATCAACGAGGGGCGGATGCCGTTCAGCGAGCCGGGTGCGGAGCCCGTGCTGCAGAAGGTGCTGGCGAACGGCAGCTTCACCGCCTCGACCGACCCCGCCGTGGTCGCGACGGCCGAGAACGTGATCGTGGTGATCGGGACACCGGTCGACGAGCACCTCAACCCCGACCCGAACGCCATCCCCAAGGCGCTCGAGACCTGCCTCCCGTACTTCAGCGACGACCAGCTGCTCATCCTGCGCTCCACCGTCTACCCGGGAGTCACCGCCCTGGTCGAGCGCCAGCTGCGCACCGCGGGCCTGGCCACCGAGGTCGCCTTCTGCCCCGAGCGCATCGCCGAGCACAAGGCCATGGAGGAGCTCTTCACGCTCCCCCAGATCGTGTCGAGCCGCACCGAGTCGGGCCGCGCCCGGGCGTCGAAGCTGTTCCGCACTCTCACCGACCAGATCGTCGACCTCGAGCCCGAAGAGGCCGAGCTCGCCAAGCTCTTCACGAACACCTGGCGCTACATCAAGTTCGCCGCGGCCAACCAGTTCTACATGATGGCCAACGACCGGGGTCTCGACTTCGAGAAGATCCGCAAGGGCCTCACCCACGACTACCCGCGCGCCAAGGATCTCCCGGGCCCGGGCTTCGCCGCCGGTCCGTGCCTCTTCAAAGACACCATGCAGCTCGCCGCCTTCAGCGACAACAAGTTCTCGCTCGGCCACTCGGCCATGCTCGTGAACGAGGGGCTGCCGCTCTACATCGTGACCCAGCTCGAGAAGCGCTTCGACCTCGAGAACCTCACCGTGGGCATCCTCGGCATGTCGTTCAAGGCGGGGTCGGACGACATCCGTTCCAGCCTGTCGTATAAACTGCGCCGCGTGTTGAAGTTCCGGGCCAAAGCCGTCATCGGCACCGACCCCTACGTGAGCGAGGAGACGGACGACACATTGTTGCCGCTCGAGTCGGTGCTCGAGAAGGCCGACATCCTCATCATCGCGACGCCGCACAGCGAGTACCGCGAGCTGCAGACCTCGAAGCCGGTCGCCGACGTGTGGAACATGCTGGGCCAGGGGGTCGTGATTTGACCGAAGGCCTCCGCGCCTCGATCGTCATCCCCGCCTACAACGAGGGGGAGGACATCGTCCCCGGCCTCGATCGCATCTTCGAGGCCGTGCACCTCGACGCCGAGGTGCTCGTGGTGGTCGACGCCACGACCGACACCACCGTGCCCGTCGTGGAACGCTACGCCGCCGGCGGCCGCCTGAACCTCAAGGTGCTGATCAACGACTACGGCCGCGGGCCGGCCTATGCCATCCGCTACGGCATCGACCACGCCACCAGCGAGACCGTGGTGGTGACCATGGCCGACGGATGCGACGACCCCCGCCAGATCGACGATCTGGTGCGCCTGGTGGAGCGCGGCGTGGTCGTCGCCGCCGCCTCGCGCTACATGCCGGGTGGCCAGCAGGTCGGCGGCCCGCGGTTCAAGAGCTTCCTCTCCCGCACCGCCGGCATCACCCTGCAGCTGTTCACCAACGCGGGAACCCGCGACGCCACCAACTCCTTCAAGGCGTACAACGCCGAGTTCGTGCGTCAGGTGGGCATCAACTCGAAAGACGGCTTCGAGATCGGCCTCGAACTCACCGCGAAGGCGCGTCGTCTGCGCCGACCGGTCGCCGAGATCCCCACCATCTGGCTCGACCGCGCCTTCGGCGAGTCGAACTTCAAGCTGGCCAAGTGGATCCCGAAGTACCTGCGCTGGTACCGTTTCGCGTTCGGTCGCAAACTCTCGCTCGAGGAGCTGCACGCTCTGGCGAACAAGGTCCCCAATCCCTAACCCCCACCACACCAGACCCTCCACTAAAGGAACTGCATACATGAAGAAGGTCCTCGTCACCGGATCCGCGGGATTCATCGGCGGCTACATCGTCGAAGAGCTGCTCGCCAAGGGCTACCAGGTCGTCGGAGTCGACAACTACTCCAAGTACGGCCCCGTGAAGAAGTCCTACGACGACAACCCGGACTACGAGCTGGTCGTCGGCGACGTGCAGGACGTCGAGCTGATGACGCGCCTGCTCGAGGACTGCGACCACTTCATCGCGGGCGCGGCCCTCATCGGCGGCATCTCCTACTTCCACACCTACGCCTACGACCTGCTGGCGCAGAACGAGCGGATCATCGCCTCCAGCGTCGACGCCGCGATCGCCGCTCACAAGAAGGGCCGCCTCGAGAAGGTGACCTACATGTCGAGCTCGATGGTGTTCGAGTCGACCGACCGCTGGCCCTCCAAGGAAGGCGACGAGCGCGAGGTTCCGCCGCCGCTGTCGTCCTACGGCTTCCAGAAGCTCGCGGTCGAGTACTTCGCCCGCGCGGCCTGGGACCAGTACAAGCTGCCCTACACGATCCTGCGCCCCTTCAACTGCGTCGGCATCGGCGAGAGCCGCGCGCTCGGCGACGTGGAGATCAACTCGGGCAACGTGAAGCTCGCCATGAGCCACGTCGTTCCCGACCTGGTGCAGAAGGTGCTGAAGGGCCAGGACCCGCTGCACATCCTCGGCTCCGGTGAGCAGGTGCGTCACTACACCTACGGCGGCGACCTCGCGCGCGGCATCGTGCTGTCGCTCGACCACCCGGCGGCGCTCAACAACGACTTCAACATCTCCACCGCCGAGGGTCACTCGGTCAAGGAGCTCTCCGAGGTCATCTGGCGCAAGATCAAGGGTCCGGATGTTCCGCTCAACCTGCAGAGCGACCCGGGCTTCGAGTACGACGTGGCGAAGCGCGTTCCCGACGTGTCCAAGGCGAAGGAGCTGCTCGGTTTCGAGGCGACGACGACCCTCGACGACATGCTCGACGAGGTCATCCCGTGGATCACGAATGCCGTCGCCGACGGCACCATCTGATTCTCGGCGCGCGCGGGGTCTGCTGACCCCGCGCACCGTCCACGTCGCGTCGCTCGCCGTCGCGTTCGTGTGGATCGTGATCTGTGCGCGGAATCAGTGGTTCTTCTTCGACGAGTGGGATTTCATCTCCCTCCGCTCGACGGACCTTCTCACTCCGCACCTGGGTCACTGGAGCACCATCCCGATGCTCGTCACCGCGGGCCTCGTGCGCACCGTGGGCCTCGGAAGTTATTGGCCGTACCTCGTCACTGCGATCCTGGTGCACCTCGGCCTCGCTCATGTGCTCTGGCGCGTGCTGCGCCGGGCCGGGGTGCAGCCCTGGATCGGCGTGCTGCTGGCCTTCGTGCTCGCGCTCTTCGGCGCCGGGAGCGAGAACATCCTCTGGGCGTTCCAGTTCGGGTTCATGGGGGCGATCCTGCTGGGCGCCATCTGCGCTCTGCTCGCCGACGGGCTGAGCCGTGAGCGTTACTGGGGCCGCTTCGCCTGGATCGCCGTGCTGTCGGTCGCCGCGGTCATGTTCTCCGGCACGGCCTTGCCGATGCTCGTCGCGGTCGCCCTGGTGGCGCTCCGCCGGGTCGGCTTCTGGCGCACGGCGCTCCTCCTGGCACCGGTCGTGGTGGCGTACGGAACCTGGTCGGTCTACGCCCGGCTCAATCCGGCGTACTTCATTCCGGGCGGCCCCGCCTCGCCCGACCTCGGCACCCTGTTCGTCGGCATCCCGTCGTACGCGTTCAGGATGATCGTGGGCGGCCTCGACGGGCTGACCCCCGTGCCCTACCTCAGCTTCGCCCTCTTCGCGGCCCTCCTCGTGTACGCCGTCGTCTTCGGGCGCCGGCTCTGGGCGTCCGCTCCCCTGGTACCGGCCTTCGCCGCCGCGGCGGTGGTGTTCGCCCTGATCACCGCCTACTCGAGGATCGACCTCGGGGCGCAGGTTGCGGCATCCAGCCGGTACATCTACTTCACCACCGCCATGCTGATCCCGCTCATCGGGGTGATCTGCACCCGACTGGTGTCCCTACGCCGCGGGCGCGCCCTCGGGATCGCGGTCGCCGCCGCGCTCGGCGTGACCGCGCTCTACGGCGGCAACCTGATGTTCCGCACGGCTGAGGTTCAGGCGGAGATGAAGCAGCAGGCGCGGGAGGTGCTGGAGGCGGCCATCCCGCTGGTGGAGGACCCGGCCGGGAACGTGCCCGACACCGCCTTCCCCGAGCCGATGTACGCCCCACATCTCACGGCCGGCGATCTGCGGGCACTGGTCGACGCCGGCTACTGGCCCCGTCCGGACGCCCCCGTCGCGCCCGAAGCCCGCGCGACGGCGCTGCAGAACCTGAAGGCCGCCTCATGAGCGCGCAGACCCCGGCCCCGACAAGGCGGGAGGCCTTCGGGCGCTGGGTTTTCGGGCCCGAGCTCGCGGCGCCCCGACGCCTCGGCTTGTTCGCCGCCGTCGTGGCCGCGATGCTCGTGGCCGGCATCCTGATCACCTTCTATCGGCTGCCATCGGATCAGCGCAACCTGATCTGGGCCGAGGACGGCACGGTCTTCCTCACCGACGCCTTCCGCAACGGCTACCTGAGCAACCTGTTCACGCCCTACGCCGGCTACATGCACTTCGTGCCGCGCACCGCCGCACAGCTGGTGGCGGCGGTCGTCCCGCTGCGCGATCTCGGCATCGCCATGAACCTCATCGGCGCCGCGGTCTGGTCGACCGTGGCGATCGCCGCGTTCGTCTTCACCCGCGGACGCCTTCAGACACCGTTGCGCTGGCTGCTCTGGCTCCTCGTGCTGCTGCTCCCGATCGGATCGATGGAGGTGGCCACCAACGTCGCGAACTCGCACTGGTTCCTCATCTTCGGCGTCTTCCTTGCGCTCTCGGCGCGGAGCGGGGGCGTCGTGCGGACGGTCTTCGCGTCGGTCATCGTGCTGGCGGCGGTGCTGAGCGATCCGCTCGCCCTGCTCTTCGCACCGCTCGTCGTGGCGCGGCTCGTCGGCCTGCGCACCGTGCGGGAGAACATCGTCTCGATCGTCTTCGTGGCGGCAGCCGTCATCCAGATCGTCGTCGACCTCGGCACCCACCGCGATCGCGAACAGCCCGAATTCGATCCCATCGGCCTGGGCCGGGTCTACGCCCTGCGGGTGATCTGGGGCACGCTGATGGGCCCGAAGGACGGCAGCGTCGTGTTCTACACGATCGGCGACCTCCCCGTGCTCATCGTGGCCGCCCTCGTGCTGGCCGCGCTCGTGACGCTGATCGTGCTCCGGCGCCACCGTGCCGGCTTCGCGACGCTCGCCCTGATCGGATCGCTCGGCTTCTTCGGGGTGCTGGGGGTGCTGACCTGGGGTGCCCTCGGGATGGAGCCGTTCGGCGTGGTGATCTACTGGGCCGGGCGCTACCTCGTGGTGGCGAGCCTGCTCCTGATCACCGCGATCGTGGCGGTGCTGAGCATCTGGATACCGGAGGCGGGCACGGCTCGCCGCCCGGCGCTCCGTGTGGTCGCGCTGGTGATCGCCGGCGCTCTCTTGATCGCCCCCGGGATCTCGAACTACCGCACCCCGGCCTACAAAGCGGGCGGGACACAGACCTCGAGCGGACTCCAGACGGCGGAGGATCGCTGCGAGTTGCGGCACACCGCGACCGCGCCCGTGCCCATCGCTCCGAGGGAGTTCTCCATGATCCTGCCGTGCCGACTCCTGCTCGAACCGTGACCGCCCGGGTAGAGTACTGATCTCATGTCCATGTGGGTCGTCCTCCTCTCCGCCGCGGCCTTCCTGGTTCCGGCCGCCGTCGTGTTCTTCGCGGGCGTGACGCTCACCGAGCGGCTCTGGCTGCCCCTCCCGGCGCTGGCGCCGGCGTTCGGCACCCTGGTGCTGGCCGCCCTCTCCTGGATCGTGTTCCTCGCCTTCTGGGCCGCGCCCTGGCTCGGCTTCGCGGTGGCCGGTGTCGCTCTCCTCGGCTCGATCGCGGTGTTCGCCCACGGCGGCCTCTGGCGTCGCTGGCGGGAAGCCGTGCCCGTCGTGGCCCTGATCGTCGGCGTACTCGCCCTCTACCTCGGCTTCAGCTATCTCTGGTGGACCGGGCAGGATGTCTACACCCTGATCGCCAGTCGCTTCTTCAAGTTCCAGATGCCGGTGGACAACACCATCCCCATGCTCTTCGCCCAGAAGATCGCCGACGGGCAACCGACCACCCTCCTGCTCGGCGACTGGAACGGCGGTGACCGGCCTCCGCTGCAGTCCGGGTTCGAGCTGCTGTTCCGGCCGATCGTGGCGCTCGGTCAACTGGTCAGCGGGCATCCGGCGTCGGCGGCCCCCCCGATGGCCGTCTCCTACGCCCTCGACCTCCTGGCGCAGCTGATCTGGATCCCGACCGGCTACGCGCTGCTGCGTCTCCTGGCCTTCCGTCGCTGGGTCGCCGTGGGCGGCCTGGTGTTCGCTGTGCTCGTTCCCTCGATCATGGTGAACACCGTCTACACCTGGCCGAAGGTGCTCTCGGCGGCCATGGTGCTCTGCGCACTCGCCTTCCTTCTCGCCGCCAAGCGCACGCCGGCGCGCTTCACACCGTTCTTCGCGCTGGCGATCGTATCGGCGGTGTTCGGTGTGCTGGCCCACGGCGCGGCCGCCTTCGCCATCCCCGCGCTCGTCGCCGTCGGCCTCTACGCCCTGTGGGGCCGAGGGGTCCGCGCGGCTCTCCGGAGCATCGGGATCGGGGTCGGCATCGGTCTCGTGGTCTACGCCCCCTGGATCGCCTACCAGCGCTTCGTCGACCCTCCCGGCGACCGGCTGCTCAAGTGGCACCTCGCCGGGGTGACCGCCATCGATCCGCGCCCGTTCCTCGACGTCGTGAGCGACGAGTACTCGCAGCTCTCGTTCCTGCAGGTGGTCGCGAACCGCCTGCAGAACCTCTCCACGGTGTTCGGCTCCGACCAGTTCGGACGATTGAGCGCGGGCCGCTTCGACGGCACCACCTTCGTGCGGGTCGAGGACTACACCAGCACCGTGCTGGCGATCAGCGTGATCGGTGTCGTGCTCCTGGTGATGATGACGGTGAGTCTTGCCGGGCGCATCCGGTCGCTCACCTCGTCGGAGCTGCAGCGCCTGCTGATCGTGGCCGGCATGATGCTCTCGGTGCTCATCTGGGCGCTCGTCCTCTTCACGCCGAACTCGGCGATCGTGCCGCACGGGTCGCACGCCTGGCTGCTGGTGTTCACCACCATCCCGTTCTGCTGGCTGCTCGAACGGGCGCCGCGCACCGGTGTCGTGTTACTGGTGGTGCAGGCACTGCTGCTGACCGGCGTCTACTTCCGCGACATCTACGCCGAGGCGCCGAGGTTCTCCCCGGCCGCCTTCGTGGTGACGGTGGCCGGCGCGGTGATCGTGCTCGTGCTGCCGCTGGTCTCGGCGGCTCGACTCGAGCGGCGGGCGAGGAGCAGCGCGGCGACCAGGATGCCGATCCCAAGCACGAGCGACAGCACCGCCGGTGGCCGCAGCGTCGACTGACCGAAGTAGGGCACGTAGAACCAGGCCGTGACGGCCGCCTGCGCGACGATGAGCACGGGGCCGGCCCAGCGCCATCCGCCGGCCACCCAGGCGAACGCCGCGCCCATCAGCACGACGATCCAGACGTGGGAGCCCTGGTGGACGATGGTGCCGGCGGGAAGGAAGATCACGAGGCACCAGAACAGGATGCACGGCAGCATCAGGAGCATCATCTTCACCAGCGGCAGGTCGCGGATCGGCCTCTTGCGGACCAGGGACACGACGACGGCGACCGCGATCCCGATCAGCAGGAAGGTCGTGAGACTGAGCGCCCCCGTGGTGTTGTAGTACTCGTGGTAGCGGTGCACACCGATCTGGTCGTCGCCCGCGCCGCCGAGGCCGTCGAAGACGTGCGGGTTGAACACGGCGGCCAGATTCATGAACTTGTTCCAGAGCCACTCAGGGAAGGTCAGGCCGCTGTACGAGTCGACGAAGGCCCGGGCGAAGGAGCGGGGATCGACGTTCGTGACACCGGCGAGGTGCCACTTGAGCAGGCGGTCGCCCGGCGGGTCGGCGAAGCGCTGGTAGGCGGCCCAGGGCAGGTAGGTCACCGCGGCAACGCCCACCGTGATGAGCACGGTGCGCACGCGCCGCCCTTGGCGCACGAGCGCCACGATGCCGAGGATCGCGATCGCGGGCAGGAGGAACGCAGCGGCGCCGTGGCAGAGCATCGCCAGGGTGAAGGCGAGACCGGCCGCGGGGATGCCCCACACCGCCGCCAGCTGCCGCCGCATGACGGTGACGAGCAGCGTGAGCGACACGATCACCAGGGCGGCCGAGAGGAGCTTCGGCCAGGTGTACACGGTGTTGATCAGCATCGTCGCCGTGACCCCGGTGAACACGAGGGCCATGGTGGACACCCAGCGCGTCACTCCCAGGGTGCGCAGGAGGGCCCAGAGGGCGGGGATCCAGAGCAGTTGCAGCACGACGCCGATCGCGAACGAGAGCGTCTGCGCGCCGAAGCCGAGTGGGCCGAACACCGTCTGCATGGTGATGATGGCGCCCGACTGGAGCGGTGGGCGGTCGCTGCCGTTCCACTCGAGCAGGAAGCCGTGTGTGCTCGCGCCGTCCTGGATGCGGTTGGCCATGAGCCAGGGCAGCGCGTTGTCGACCGGGAAGGGCCGCTCGTCGGGGCTGAACCGGATGGCGGCGAGTTCGTAGGGCCCTTGAGGGGTCGACCAGAGGTAGAGGAGGCCCAGGTAGACCAGGAGCAGGCCGAACGCGATGGCCACGATCGCGACGTGCCCGCGGAGCACGCGCCAGGCGCGGAGGTAGCCCCCCACCAGCACCAGCGCGAACAGCCAGCCGAAGGCGAAATACCTCCCGCCGATCGGGTTGATCCACGACACGATGAACTGCAGCCACGCGACCAAGGCCACTCCCATGACCGCGTACCCGAAGGCCAGCACCGGCGTCGAGCGCCAGAGCGGCTGAGTCAGTCGGGCCGACACCACGGCGAGGGCCAGGACCACCGCGAAAGACAGGATGCAGGCAACGAGAATTTCGACCACCGTGCCACCCTAGTGGGTCGATCAGCCGGAGAGCGCCGCCTGCAAGCGGGTCTCCAATGCGGATTGCAGGGTGCGCGCGAAGGTGACCGTGAGGTGCTCCTTGTCGGCGTAGACCACCACGTTGCCGATGATCGGCTCGCAGACCTCCTGCGGGCAGTAGAGCTCGGTGAGATCGACGACGTGGGCGCCCGGGGTGGCCTGAGCGGCCTCGACCAGCGGATCGCGCGCACCCATGGCCTCCGCGAGCGGGGACGAGCAGGCGGCATCCGCATCGGCGCCGTGGGTGACGACGCAGCTCGCGATGTCCTCCCGCATGCTCGGGTTGTCGCGCAGCGCGATGATCGCGGTGCCCCGGGCCACCTGCGGGGCCCAGGCCCCGAGCAGCCCGGACACCTCGGCATCGCCCGGATCGACCGCCGTGTCCGTGCCGGCGGCGGGCTCGGGCGGCGCCCCGTTCCGCGCGTTCGTCACCACGATGGCGTCGTAGGGCTCCTGCTGATCGAGGTAGTCGTTCAGCGACGCCTTCCAGGCCTCGCAGGCGTCGACCATGTCCTGCGCCGGCTTCTGCTGCACCGCCGTCGTCCAATAGCAACCGTTGTGGCCGGCCACGTCGATCCGCCAGCCCAGCTTCTCGGCGATCGACTGGTAGGTACTGAGGAAGCGGTTGTTGTGCGAGTCGCCGATCGCCGCGAGACGTACGGTCGCGTCATCCGGCCCGAAGCTGCAGACGTGCAGCTCGGGATCGCTCACGCCCGCCCAGCAGTCGGGCGAGTTGTAGTCGTCGTTGGCCGCCTGAGCCGGATCGGGCACGAGCACGTCCGCAGGCACCACGCCGGCGCAGTCGTTCAGCTCGCTCATCGCCCCGAGGCATCCGGCGTAGCGCTCCACCAGCGGAAGCGCCGCCTGCTGCGCCTCGGCGGTACGGATGTTCGCTGTCACAAGCCCTCCGCCGGAGACCACCACCACCACCGCCATCGCCGCAGCCGCCCAGGCGAACACCACGCGCGGCCGTCGCGCGCCGCCCAGCAGCCGCGGCGAGAACCGCACCGGGTTCTCGATGAAGCGCGTGGAGAGCCAGGCCAGCAGCACGGTGGCGACGATGATCCCGAGCTTCTGCACCGTGGTGAGAGCTCCTCCGGTCACGAACGGCAGGAGCACGATCAGCGGCCAATGCCAGAGGTACATCGAATAGGAGACGCCGCCGACGAACTGCACGGGGGCGAACTCGGTCACCGCCCGTGTGCGAGCACCCGCCGAGGAGCCACCCCAGAGCACGAGAGCCGTGGCGACCACCGGCAGCGCGGCGACGGCGCCCGGGAAGGGCACGGTGTGCGGCAGCAGGAGCACCGTGCCGAGGAGCAGGAGGTACCCAACGAAGAAGGCGACCTGGCCGGCGCGTCCCGGACGCGATGCCCGCACGAACACCAGCAGCGCACCGACCCCGAACTCCCAGGCGCGGGTGGTGGTGACGAAGTAGGCGGTCGGGGCGCTCACGGCCGTGAGGTACACCGAATAGGCGAAGCTCGCGGCGGTGACGGCGGCCAGGCCGGCCAACAGGATGCTCCGCGCCGACCGCGGGGAGCGCATCCGTCTCGCGACCACGAGCAGGGCGATCATGAGCAACGGCACCGCGATGTAGAACTGCTCCTCGACCGAGAGCGTCCAGAAGTGCTGCACGGGCGAGGCGATGTTGTTGGCGGCGAGATAGTCGACGGAGTTCGCCGCCAGCAACCAGTTCTCCACGTAGAGCGTCGAGGCGCCCACCTCACTGAAGAACTGCTGCCAGAGGTTCTGCGGCACCCACAGGGCGATGGCCACGGAGACCAGGAGCAGCACCGTGAGGGCGGCCGGCAACAGCCGCTTGGCCCGCCTCGACCAGAACGAGCCGATCGCGATGCGGCCGGTCGTCTCGGCCTCGCGCACCAGGGCGCCGGTGATCAGGAATCCGCTGATCACGAAGAAGACGTCGACCCCGACGAAACCGCCTTGCAGACGGTTCGGCCAGAGGTGGTAGATCAGCACCGAGAGAACGGCGAAGGCGCGCAGGGCCTGGATGTCGCCCCGGAAGCGGGCGCCCCGGTCGGCTCTCTGCGTACTCACCACGATGGTCGATCGTAGCGTCCGCTCGCTGGAACTCCGCCGGTGGTGCGCTCCGGTCAGGGCACCACGACGGTGGTGCAGCCCATGCCGCGGTTGTCGTAGGTGGCCCAGATGCACACCTTGTGGCTCCCGGAACTCGCTGCGACCACCGAGTCGACCCCGTGATCGGGCCCGACGCCCGGGAAGTAGGCGTTGATCCAGTCGAGCCGCACGTTCGCAGCCACGGGGCCCGCCTTGCCGTCGATGTCGACCCAGAAGTACTGGGTCGCGGTGGAGGTGCGGTCGACGGCCCAGCCCGTGATGCGCACACCGCCCTTCACTCCGGTGACGGAGTCGACGCTCGCCGCGCCGTTGGAGGGCACGTCGATTGTGCGGCAGCCGAGATCCTGGTTGTCGAAGGTGGCGGTGATGCAGACCGTGTGCGGCCCACCGGAGACCGGGATGTCGATGGCGAACCCGTGCTGTTTGCCGACGCCGGGGAAGTAGGAGTCGATCCAGTCGAGGTTGTTGGCGGCGAGGTAGGGACGACCCGACCCGTCGACGTTGACCCACACGTACTGCGAGGTCTTCGAGATCCGGTCCACGGCCCAACCGGTGACCGTGATCTTCCGATCGGAGGCCGTCAGGGTGTCCCACGACGCGGCACCGCTGGAGGGCACCGTCACGTCCTTGCAACCGTAGGAGACGTTCTCCTTCGTTCCCCAGACGCAGACGGTGTGCTTGCCGGCGGAGGCCTTGAAGAAGCCGCCGAATCCGTGGTTCGCGCCCTTGCCCGGGAACATGGCCTCGATCCAGCCGAGCTTGCCGCCCGCGTACAGCGGCCCGCCGGCGCCGTCGACCGTCACCCAGACGTAGGTGGACTCGGACTTCGTCTGGTCGAGCGACCAGCCGCTCACGTTGATGCCACCGAGCACGCCGGTCGCGGTGTCGAAGGAGCCGACCTCGTTGTTCGGCACCGTGACCGTGCGGCAGCCGTAGGAGGTGTTCTCCACCGTGCCGGTGACGCAGACCGAGTGCGGGCCGGGCTTCGCCGAGAAGGTGCCGGAGAATCCGTGCTTCTTGCCGGCGGCCGGCCAGGCCGCTGCCGCCGCATCGGAGTTGGCCCCGGCGTAGAGCGCACTGCCCGCCCCGTCGACGTTGACCCAGACGTAGGTGGAGGCCGTGGTGCGCTTGTCGAGCGACCATCCGCTCACCTTGATGCCGCCGAGCACGCCGGTCGCGCTCTCCACGGCACCGGCTTCGTTCGCGGGCACGTACGCCGTCTTGCAGCCGAGGAGCACGGAGTCGTAGCCGTAGACGCAGACCTTGTGGGCGCCGGGGCTGGCCGGCACGACGCGGTCGTAGCCGTGCGTGTTGCCGGTGTTCGGATAGAGCACCGGGGTCCAGTTCAGCTTCAGGTCGACCTGGAAGAGCTGGCCCTTGCCGTCGATGTCGACCCAGATGTAGGTCTTGTCGGCGCTCGCCTTGTTGAGCGACCAGCCGGCGATGTGGACGCCACCGACCACGCCCTCGGCGGTGTCGAGGTAGCCGGCCGCCGTCTTCGAGGGCACGACGACGGTCTTGCAGCCGAGATCGGCACCGTTGGCCTTCGACACGCACACCGTGCGGCTGCCCGGCAGGGCATTGACGATGGTGCTGAACCCGTGGTTCACACCGATGTTCGGATAGAGGGCCGGGATCCAGTCCAACCGCACGTCGGCGGTGACCGAGGTGGCCTGGCCGTCGACCGACACCGTGATGCCCACCGGGTTCGCGGAGGTCGGGTCGACCGCCCAACCGGTGACCTGGATGCCGCCGGCGACCGGCACCGCCGTGTCGAAGCTGCCGTGCGGGTTGTTCGACCCCCGCGGGTCGCCGAACCAGTCGGTGTAGAGGCGCCAGAAGTTGCGGTTGCCGTAGGAGGAGCAGCCGTCTGTCTGCGCGCCGTAGACGTTCGACATCGCGACCGCGTTGGGCTGGTAGGGCGTGTAGTAGTAGAGGCCGGCCGTCGCCTGGTTCTGGATGAGGACGGGCGAAGAACCGCAGGCGGCGTTCGGGTGGTAGCGCACGGCGGAGTACTTGCCCACCGGGAACCAGTTGAAGAAGGCCGAGGTGCCGGGCGGGTTCGAGTAGCGCTTGTACTGCCAGGCCGCCTTGTAGACCTGGTTGTAGAACCCGGAGTACTCGGCGTCGCACGGCGCGGTGTCGGGGCACGCGAAACCGGTGGCCGAGGTGTACTGGCTGGCGCTCGGCCAGGAGTCGGTGATGAGCGACTGCTCCTTCTGCAGCAGCACGATCAGTACGGCCTGGCTCACGTTGCAGGCCTGACCCACCTTGGTGATGATGGTCGCGGCCGACTCGTTGGCCGCTCCGCTGTAGCTGTTGCACATCGCGTCGGCCGACCTGGTCCAGGTCGACTGCTTGTAGTCCTTCAGGCAGGTGTAGCCCGAGCGGCAGCTCGGCACCTGGGCGTTGAGGAAGTTCTGCACGGCGCCCGCCGACATCGCGTTGCCGTTGAAGAAGTTGGCGTCGCTGATGATGTTGCCGGGGTCGAAGTCCGACGCGGTGGCCGCGGGAACCGAGGCGGCCTGCGGTGCGGTCGCCGGGGCGACGGATGCCTCGGCGGCTGAGGCGGGAACGGCGGCGGATGCGGGTGCCGCGACGGCAGTCAGCCCGGCCAGTGCGAGAACGGCACTGAGGGCGGCGGCGAGTACGCCTCGTCGGGCCCGGTTGCGCGTCATCGTGTTTCCCCTCGTCCCAGCAGTCCCGTCCATCCTAAAGAGCAGGTGGACGAACGCCGAGGAGTCGCTGTGGCGCGGCGTGTCCCCGACGTTCTTGCCCCTAACCGCCCCAAAAGGCGATTCTTGGGGCGGTTAGGGGCAAAAAGGCATGGGGGTCTAGCGGTAGAGCACGTCTTTCACCGCGAGGAGGTAGGTGCGGCCGTAGCGCTGCGAGGGCTCCAGGATGGCGCCTTCCGCCCACTCGTTCCAGGCATTCACGAACACCACCCGCTCGTCGCGATCGCGTTCCATCACCGAGGAGACCGTGGTGTTGAGCCAGCGCCGGAAGGTGTACGGGTTCGAGCCGTACCACATGTCGGGCTGCCACTGCCGACGGGCCGTGTTGTCGAAGTTCACCATCACGCCCGGGTAGCGGTGCGCGGGCGGCTCCGTGTTGAGGCGCCGCTCGGCGTGCTCGGCCATCGCGTGGTAGCTCAGCAGATTGCCCTGGAAGCGCTCGTCGAGGCCCCGGTTCTCGCGCGGCAGCGCGCCCCAGAACATGTTGTGCGGCGCGAACTCGAGGTAGGCGTCGAGACCGTGCGCGGCCAGCTCGCCCTCGACGCCCTGCATCGAGGTGCCGACATCCACGGTCAGCACGGTGAGACCGGGCAGTCCCGCCTCGGCGGCGACCTCGCGCCAGTGCGCGATGACCTCCACGTGGTCGGGGATCTGGGTGATGCGGTAGACCGCGATCACGGGCTTGTCGTCGATCCGGATGTAGCGCGGATCGGTGATCAGGTGGAGCACGTCGTGGATGAACTGCTTGGCCGAGACACGGTCGTAGTCCTGCGCGATGAGGATGTTCTTCTCGCTGCCGTCCCAGCGCCTGGTCCAGTTCTCGTTCGCCCACATGATGCAGAACCTCTGATCGGCGTCGCTCGCCGCGAGGTCTTCGATCGGCATGTCCATGAGCTTCTTGCCGGCGAACCAGTAGTAGTAGTACATGAAGCCCTCGATGCCCATCGCGGCGGCGAGGTCGTACTGGGCGTCGCGCACCCCGGGGGTGCGCAGGTCGTAGAAGCCCAGCTCGCTCGGCAGGAGCGGCTGGATGTGCCCGGGGTAGAGCGGGGTGCCGGCGGCCACGTTCGACCACTCGGTGAAGCCCTTCTCCCACCACTCGTCGTTCTCGGGGAAGGTGTGGTACTGCGGCAGGTAGAACGGGATGACCCGCGCGCGCGGCACGGTCTCGATCTCGGGCCGGTAGCGCTCGTGGGCGCCGGCCACCGAGACGTCGGCGATCAGCGAGGTGGTGTCGCGCACGTCGTAACCCGCCTCGCGTGCCACGATGCCGAGGATCCGCTCGATCGCGTGCGCCGTCGTGGCGTCGACCTGGCCGCGCTCCTCGTCGAAATCGGAGGCCGACAGCTCGAACGCGCGCAGGCCCTGCAGCAGGAAGCCGCGCACCCAGTAGATCGACCCGGCCGCGAAGCGCAGGCTGTCCTCGTCGAGGTCGAGCTGGATGCGCCGCAGCAGCGCACCCACGATGTCGCGGTCGCCGCCCCAGAACTCCGGACCGAGCACGTTGCCCTCGGAGGTGAGGATGCCGAGCGACGGATCCGACGCGAACTCGTCGAGCACGCGCGTGACGTTCTCGACCGAGCCCACGAGTTCGCTGAAGAAGCTCTCGCGCCACTGCTCACCCGAGCCGCTGAGCTCGGTGTGCGCCTCGCGCCAGGCGCTCTTCTTGGTGTGCACCTTGAACACCAGCTCGTAGGCGTCGAGCAGGCCGGCGTTCACCACGGACACCAGCGGCAGGATGTCGCGACCGTGGTTCGGGATGTCGAACACCTGCAGGCGATCGAGGTTCGGCATCGCGTTCATGTCGATCTCGATCGGCGTGCCCGAGGAATTGGTGACGATGAGGTCGAACTGCACGGGCAACGCGGCCAGGGACTCGACGATCTGCGGGAGCAGGTCGACGTAGTAGACGTGCACCACCACGGCTATGCGCGAGGTGGTGGGCTTCGCCGTGAACTGCTTCTTCCACTCCCCCGGGTAGAGGGCCTTCAAGCGGTTCGTGCGGTTGGCCGCCCAGTCGCGGAAGCTCGCGGGGAAGTCGTCGGCGACGACGCGGGGCGGGGTGGTCGCGAGCTTGGTGCCCGCGCGCTGCAACACGCGTCCCGTGCGGCGCTTCACGCCACCGATGGTGATCTTTCTCATTCCGTCAGAGCCAGTCCGTCGGGTTGATCCCGAACTTCTCCTGAACGACGGCGGGGACCTCGGAACCATCAGCAACAATACTGGGGTTGGTCACGAGTTCCCTCTTCACGAACGGGAAACCGAGGTCGAGGAGGCCGCGCCAGCCGAGGATCGTGGGGTTCTGGCTGTATGCAACCACGAGCTCGTAATCGAACCAGGCACCGGTCACGAAGCCCTCGCCGTGCAGCAGCCGGCTGAGGCCGAGCTCGTACTTGTCGATGATGTCGAACTTCGCCGACTGCTCGGGCAGGTTGCGCCAGAAGTACTTCACGGCGGGATCGTCGAGGGCGCCGTTGCGGAAGCCGAGCAGGAAGCTCTGCAGGTGCGGCACGTATTGCGTGGTCCAGGTGCCGCCCCAGACGTCGAAGAAGGACTCCTCGAAATCGTCGACCATCGGCTTGAGGCTCGAGAACGGGCCGACCAGCGAGTCGTTGGTGATGATGACGTAGGGCTTCGAACGGATCTCAGGGAACATCTCCAGCCCCGCGGCCCAGGAACCGAAGTCGTAGCCGACATTGGGTTTGCGGATGACGATCGCATCGTTCGCCGGACCGCGCGACCAGTCGAGCGGCGCCGTGTCGTCGGAGGCCCGCACGACCACGACCGAGTACCCCTGCTCTTCGAGGCGTGCCACCATCCACGACAACGACAGGGAGACCTGCGCGGTGGGCCCGTAGCTGGCGACCACCGCCACCCGGTCGGTGGCGGGCAGCGTGGTGCGGGTGCTCTCGATGACCGCTCGCGGCAGCACCTTCTCCAGGACGCTGGGAGAGGTCCGCATCAGGTCCAGCCGTTGTTGAGCGATTTGCGACGGCGCATCCGGAGCGGCCGCGTGACCGACCAGGAGGTCGACGCCCGCAGTGCCTTCAGCTGCGCGCTGTACCGCTCGCACTGGTTGCGGCTGGCGACGAGCCGCTTTCGGAACTCTTCGACCTCGGCGTTCCGTCGGGCCAGCTGTGAGCGCAGAGCGGCGACCTCGAGGCGCAGTTCGCGGAGCTCGTTGGCCGAGCCCGCCACGATTGCGGGGTCGACGGAGGGCGCAGAAGGATCTGTGGCACCGTTGCCTGTTGGTGAGAGACGTGAGCTCATGGCTGCTGCTTTCGACAGGGGAAACGTGTCAATGCTAGCCAGCTTCGGCTTCCACCGCCTGCAAGGAAGCCGAGTGCGACTCAGCTCAGCTCGCGTCGGCGGTGATCTGCGCCGACCCCGAGTGGCCCTCGTCGGCGAAGTCGAGTTGCACGGTCCAGGTACCGGTGCTGCCGGCAGGCAGGGCGAGCGAGAGACCCGAGCAGTAGGTGACCGCGGCATCCGCCATGCCGGCCGCCTCGGCCGAGACCGACTGGGCGTCTTGCGTAGCGGTGGCGGTGCAGGTGCCGGTCGAGCTCACCAGGTCGGTCACCATTCCTGCGACAGTGATCGCACCGGTCGACGGGTCGTAGCTCGCGTTGAGGATCTGCACCGAGACGGGCTTCACGCCCGGCGTCGTGGGCGCTGGGGTGGGGGTCGGCGTCGGTCCGGGCACGACTCCGGTGTTGGTCGGCGTCGGGGTGGGGGTCGGCTTCACCGTGGGGGTGGGGCTCGGCGTCGTGGCCGTGGGGCTCGGTGTGCCGGCGCCGCCGATGCAGCCCGACATCCCGAGCACGGCGGCCAGGGCGATCGCACTGCTGACGGAGACGCGGAGAAGGGACGTACGAGCCATGTCTCCGACCCTAGCGAGGATGTCTCCGGATGCCCGTTGACCCACCGACGATAGGCTGATCGGGTGAAAATTCCCACGCAGAAGACCGAGTCCGGTGTCGTCTCGGTGGTGATCGTCAACTTCCGCGGCGCCGACGACACGATCGAGTGCGTCCGTCAGCTCGGCGAGGTCGACTGGCCCGCCGCAGACCTCGACATCGTGGTGGTGGAGAACGGATCGGGCGACGACAGCCTGGCCCGCCTCACCGAGGCCTTCCAGGGCGATGCCCGCGTGCGGGTGGTCGAGTCGGCCGAGAACCTGGGTTTCGCAGGCGGCAGCAACCTCGGCGCGTCGCTGGCCCGCGGGGAGTTCGTGGCCTTCCTGAACAGCGATGCGAAGCCCGATGCGGCCTGGATCCGCGGCGCCGTCGCCGAGTTCGACACCAGCCCGGCGATCGCCGCGGTCGGCAGCAAGGTGCTCGACTGGAACGGGAATGTCGTCGACTTCGTCGGCGGCAGCCTCAGCTGGTTCGGCATGGGCTACAAGGATCACGAGAACGAGCCCGACGACGAGCGGTTCGCGGCACCGCGCGACATCCTCTACGGCACCGGATCGGCGCTCTTCGTGCGCGCCTCCGTGTTCGCCGAGGTCGGCGGCTTCGACGAGCGCTACTTCATGTTCTACGAGGACGTCGACCTCGGCTGGCGCCTCAACCTCCTCGGCTACCGGGTGCGGTTCGCCCCGGCATCCGTCGTCTACCACCGCCACCACGCCTCGATGCGCAGCTTCGGGCCCTACCGCGAGAGCTACCTGCTCGAGCGCAACGCGCTCGCCACCCTCTACAAGAACCTCTCGCCCGAGAACCTCGCCCGCTTCCTGCCGGGCGCCATGGCCCTGCTCGCCCGGCGCGCGGTCTCAAAGAGCGACCTCGACTCGCAGCTGTTCGACATCCGCCGGTTCGACCGGACGGCCGAGGGCGAATTCGACGAGACCACGCCGGTGTCGAAGGAGTCGCTGGCGGGCCTGTTCGCGCTCGACCAGTTCGTCGAAGACCTCGAATCGCTGAGCGCCACCCGCGACGACCTCCAGTCACGGCGGCGACGGACGGATGCCGAGCTGTTCCGCCTCTTCGGCAACATGATCCATCCGCTGCTTGGCGGCTCCTCTTATCTCGCCGGGTTCCGCGCGGTGGTCGACGCCTTCGACATCGAGTCCTCGAGCGACCGGCGGCACATCCTCGTGATCACCGGCGACTCGCTCGGCGAGAAGATGGCGGGTCCGGGCCTTCGTGCCTGGAAGATCAGCGAGGCGCTGAGCGCCGAGCACGACGTGCGTCTGGTCACCTGGAACGCCGCCAACCGGCAGTCCGACCGCTTCGAGGTGGAGCACGTGCAGCTGCAGAACGAGCGGCAGATGAAGGTGCACGAGCAGTGGGCCGACGTCATCTTCTTCCAGGGCTACGCCCTGCACCACTTCACCACCCTGCAGAAGTCGCAGAAGATCGTGGTGGCCGACATCTACGACCCGATGCACCTCGAGCAGCTCGAGCAGGGTCGCGAGTTCGGCACCGAGCGGTGGACGAACATCGTGCGCTCGGCCACCGAGGTGCTCAACCAGCAGCTGGCCCGAGCCGACTTCTTCCTCTGCGCGTCCGAGCGGCAGCGTCTGTTCTGGCTCGGCCAGCTCGCAGCCCTCGGCCGCATCAATCCGGCCAACTACGCGGCCGATGATTCACTCGACGAACTCATCTCCATCGCACCGTTCGGCCTCGACTCCACTCCCCCACGGCACACACGCGACGCCATCCGCGGGGTGGTGCCGGGTATCGACAAGAGCGACAAGGTCATCATCTGGGGCGGCGGCATATACAACTGGTTCGACACGCTCACCCTAGTGCGCGCTGTGGGCAAGCTGGCCGAGACGCGCAAGAACGTGCGCCTGTTCTTCATGGGCACCGCGCATCCGAACCCGGATGTGCCCGAGATGGCGGTGGTGCAGAAGACCCGGCAGCTCGCGGCCGAGCTCGGGCTCAGCGGTAGGAACGTGTTCTTCAACGAGTCATGGGTCGACCTCGACGACCGGCAGAACTACCTGCTCGAGGCCGACGTGGGCGTGAGCACCCACTTCGACCACATCGAGACGACTTTCTCGTTCCGCACGCGCATTCTGGATTATCTCTGGGCGGGTCTGCCGATCGTGACCACCGAGGGCGACAGCTTCGGCGACCTGGTGGAGAAAGAGGGTCTCGGCGTCTCGGTGCCCGAGCGCGACGTCGACGCGCTCGCCGACGCGCTCGAGCGGATGCTCTACGTCGCCCCCGAACGCAAGGCGGCGCAGCAGGCGGTCGCCCGGGTGCGCGAGCGCTTCACCTGGGAGGAGACGCTCCGCCCGCTGGTGGAGTTCTGCCGCGACCCGCATCCGGCCGCCGATCGCGTGCTCGGCTCGCTCTCGTCGCCGCTCGACGTCTCGGGCGTCGCCGCCGGCCGGCGCACCCGTCCGGTGACGGCCGAGGAGAAGTTCCAAGCCATCTCGACGAGGCGCCACGGATTCCGGCGCGACATCGCGCTGGCCCGCCACTACCTCAGCAACGGCGGCCTCTCCTCCCTCGGCGGCAAGATCCGCTCCCGGCTGCAGCACACCCGCGCCACGAAAGGCTGAGAGGCGTCCGGCCGAGCCTGGGAGGCCCGGCCGGAAGCGTCATGTATTGTCTATCCCGGCAGATTTCCCCTGCCCGACCAACTGGCTTGGAGGCCGTGATCATGGCTGACTCCCTGGAGTCCCCGGCCGAGAGGTCGACCCGACTTCTCAACGAACCGTGGCAGCACGCCGGGGCGACCGGCTCCGGCGTCACCGGAACCATCGCATCGTTCCGGGAGATCTGGGCGCACCGGCAACTGCTGGGCCTGCTCACCAAGCGCGAGCTGAAGTCGCGCTACAAAGACAGCGCCGGTGGCTTCCTGTGGAGCCTCGCGAAGCCGCTCACGCAGCTGTTCATCTACTACCTGGTGATCGGCCAGTTCCTCGGCGCCGCCCGCGGCATCGAGAACTTCGCCATCTACATCTTCGCCGGACTCACGGTCTACACGCTGTTCAGCGAGATCGTTGGCGCGGGCACCGGCTCCATCATCGCGAACGCGGGCCTCGTGAAGAAGGTCTACCTGCCGCGGGAGATCTTCCCGCTGGCCGCCGTCGGCTCGGCACTGTTCAACTTCGCCGTGCAGCTGGTGATCCTCCTGATCGCCTCGATCGCCGTGGGCACGCTGACCTTCGGTCCGCAGCTGCTCTTCGGGGTGGGCGCGCTCGTGCTCGTGCTCGTCTGGGGCACCGCCGTGGGCATCCTGCTCGCGGCGCTCAACGTGTACCTCCGCGACATCCAGTACCTCGTGGAGGTGGTGCTGCTGCTGCTCATGTGGGCCTCGCCCATCCTCTACTCCTGGCAGCAGGCGGCAGCGGTGCTGCCGGGCTGGCTGCTCGAGATCTACGTCAACTCCCCGATCACGCTCGCGGTGCTCGGCTTCCAGGAGGCCTTCTGGTCGGAGGCCTCCAACGGGGTGCCGCTGCCGCACCTCGCCCTGCGGATGCTCATCGCTCTCGCGATCGGGATCATCGCCCTCCTCGGGGCGCAACGAGTCTTCAGCCGCCTTCAGGGCGACTTCGCACAGGAGCTGTGATCGTGGCCACTCATGTCCCCGTCGTCGAAGTCAACGACGTCTCCAAGCGCTTCATCATCCGCAAGGAGAAGAGCCTCAAGGAACGTCTGGTCAATGCCGGCCGTTCGAAGCAGTTCAAAGAGGACTTCTGGGCGCTGAAGAACGTCTCGCTCGAGATCGAGTCGGGTTCCACCATCGGCCTGATCGGTCCGAACGGATCGGGCAAGTCGACGCTCTTGAAGACCATCGGCGGCATCATCCAGCCCACTTCCGGAACGGTGCAGCGCCGCGGTCGTCTCGCCGCCCTGCTCGAACTCGGCGCCGGCTTCCACCAAGACCTCACGGGCCGCGAGAACGTCTACCTCAACGCCTCGATCCTCGGCCTGTCGCGCCGGCAGACCGACCTCTACTTCGACGACATCGTGGAGTTCTCGGGCATCAAGGACTTCATCGACACCCAGGTGAAGTTCTACTCCTCCGGAATGTACGTGCGCCTCGCCTTCGCGGTGGCCGTGCACGTCGACCCCGACCTGCTGCTCGTCGACGAAGTGCTCGCCGTCGGCGACGAGGCCTTCCAGCGCAAGTGCCTCGACAAGATCCGATCCTTCCAGGCCGAGGGCCGCACGATCGTGCTGGTCACCCACTCCCTCGGGCAGGTCACGGAACTCTGCGACCGTGCGGTGCTGCTCTCCAAGGGACAGGTCATGTTCGACGGGGTGCCCCACGAGGCGGTGCGCGACTTCCGCGACATCCTCGAGGAGCGCCGGGTCGACGAGGCCGCGGCGGCACACGAGGAGGTGCGGCACGGCCGCATCCTCTCCACCACGGTGCACGCGAAGGGCCGGCAGCCCGGCGAATCCGTGCAGCCCGGCGACGACCTGGTCGTCACGATGCGCTTCGAACACGACGAGGGCCTCGACGACTGGATGGCGGCGCTGCAGATCGACAACGTGCAGGGCCAGGTGGTCTACGGCACCACGAGCAAGCGGCTCGGCCACGATCTCCCCCGCCTGCGCGAGCCGCGCACGGTGGAGTTCGTGCTGAAAGACGTGAACTTCGGAACCGGCAAGTACTTCCTCAACGCCTCGCTGATGGACATCGAGGGGCGGCACCTCCACGACCTTCCCCAGGTCACGTCCTTCGACGTGCCCTACTACGACCTGGCCGTCGGCAGCGTGCACGCGGTTCCCGAGTTCGAAGACCTCGGCAGCTGAGCCGATGGTGGCGGGGTCGCCCGAGGACGCGTCTGCGGTGCCGGTCACGGTGTGCGCCGTCGTCGTCAACTGGCGGCAGCCCGAGCTGACCTCCGCGGCCGTCGCGTCGCTCGAACGGCAGACCGGTCTCGACGACATCGCGCTCTCGATCGTGATCGTCGACAACGGGTCGGGTGACGACTCGGCGGCCCGGCTCGCCGCGCGGCATCCGCAGCACCGGGTGGTCGCGCGCGCGACCAACGGGGGCTTCGGCGCGGGCGTGAACGCGGGCATCCGTGCGGTGCCCGCCGACGTCTACGTGCTGCTCAACAACGACGCGGTGGCCGAGCCCGGGTTCGTCTCCGGCATCGTCGGGCCGCTGCTGTCCGATCGGCGCGTGGGCGGGGTGACGGCGCGGATCGTGCTGCAGGAGCGCTACCGGCGAGCCGCCCCGGGAGAAGGCGGAGACGCCCTGGTCGCCGCCGACGGATCGCGCTGGCTGGCCGACCCGGACGGCGTCGAACTCCTCAACAGCACCGGCAACGAGACCACGCGCTCCGGCAACGGGCGCGACCGCGACTGGCTGGCGCCGGTGGCGACGGCCGACGGTGGAGCACCGCGCGCCGCCGGCGAGGTGCTCGGGTTCTCGGGCGGGGCAGCCGCGCTGCGCACCGATGCCCTGACCGGGGTGGGCCTGTTCGACGAGAGCCTCTTCATGTATTACGAGGACACCGATCTCTCCTGGCGGCTCCGGCGGGCCGGCTGGAGCATCCGCTACGAACCGTCCGCCGTCGTGCGCCACGCGCACGCCGCCTCGACCGGCACCGGATCGGAGGTCTTCCTCTTCCACAACGAGCGCAACCGCATCCTGGTGGCCGCGAAGAACGCCCCGGTCCGCGTCGCGCTGACGGCGCTGGCCCGCACGACCGCCGCCACCGGGCGAGCGCAGCTGAACGCCCTCCGCGGTCGCACCGCCCCCGCCCGGGCCGAGGCGCGGCGGCGACGGCGCTCCCTCGGCGCTGCGGTGCGGCGGCTGCCCGCGACGCTGAGTGAACGGCGCCGGATCGATCGCGATGCTGCGGTGCCGCGCTCCCGCCCGGCCTCGTTCCTGGTGCGCGACTGAGCGCCGCAGACCGCGCAGCTATGCTGGGTGGTGCTCGATTTCGGCCTGAAGGACAATCGGTGAGCCCCCAACTACCCGTGCTTTTCGACGCGACCTCGCTGCCGCCGAACTGGGGCGGAGTGGCGCGCTACATCCAGGGGCTGCTCTCGGGGCTCGACGCCCTCGGCCACACCGTGCACGTCGTCGCCAAGCCCGGAGACCTCGAGCGGTTGCGAGCGGATGCGCCCGGTCACGTCTACCACGCCGGCCCGGCCTCGCTCGCTCGCCGCCCGGTGCGCTTCGCCTGGGAGCAGGTCGGGCTGCCGCGGCTGGCCCGCCGACTCGGCGTCTCCGTCATCCATTCGCCGCACTACACGCTTCCCCTGCTCTCGCGCACACGGAGCGTGGTCACGCTGCACGACGCCACCTTCTTCACCGATCCCGAGGTGCATTCGCGACTGAAGCGCACCTTCTTCACCTGGTGGAGCCGACGCGCCGCGCGCCGCGCCGCGGCCCTCGTGACGCCCAGCCGCGCCACCGCCGACGCGCTGCGCCGCAGTGTCGGCTCGGTGCGCGCCGAGATCTTCGTGGCCTACCTCGGTGTCGATCCCACGGTCTTCCGCGTGCCGTCCTCCGACGAGGTGGCGCGGTTCGCCGAGGCGCACGCGCTCGACCCGGCGGTGGGCTGGATCGGGTTCCTGGGCACCATCGAGCCGCGCAAGAACGTGCCCGCCCTCATCCGCGCCTACGCCCGGCTGCGCGCAGACGCGGCGACGCCGACGACGGTACCTCCCCTCGTCCTCTCCGGCTCCCGCGGCTGGGACACCGAGGCCGCCGCGATGCTCGACGCCCTCGGCCCGGCCGACGGCGTGCTCGAGGTCGGCTACCTCCCTCTCGAGGAGCTCCCCGCCTTCCTCGGGGGCGCCCGGGTCGTGGCCTATCCGAGCCTCGGCGAGGGCTTCGGCCTGCCCGTGCTCGAGGCGATGTCGTGCGGTGCCGCCGTGCTCACCACCCGCCGCCTGTCGATCCCCGAGGTGGGCGGCGACGCGGTGGAATACACGGAGCCGGATGTCGCACCGCTCGCCACGGCCCTCGCCCTCCTGCTCGGCGACGACGACCGGCGCGCGCGCCTCTCCCACGCCGCCGCCATCCGCTCTGCGGACTTCACCTGGGAGGCCTGCGCCCGGGTGCACCTCGAGGCCTACCGGCGAGCCGGGATCGAGGTGCCCGCGTGACCGACGCCTCCCCCGCCATCGCCGTCGTGACCGTGAGCTTCGACTCGGCGGGCGTGCTCGAGCCGTTCCTCGCCTCCATCGGCCCGGCGGCCCGGGAGAACGCGGTCTCGGTGCACGTCGCCGACAACAAGCCGGAGTCGGCCGGACGTCCGGAGATCGAACGGATCGTGGCCGCACACGGCGCGCAGTACGAACCGATGCCCGGCAACCTCGGCTACGGTCACGCCATCAACACCGTGGTGGAGCAGCTCCCCGCCGAGGTCGAGTTCGTGCTCGTGTCGAACCCCGACGTGGTGCTGTCGGCCGGGGCGATCGACGTGCTCGCCGCCACCATCCGTGAGTTCGGCGACGTCGGCGCGGTGGGCCCGAAGATCGTGGAGCTCGACGGGAGTGCCTATCCGTCCGCCCGCGCCGTGCCGTCGATCCGCAACGGCATCGGCCACGCGCTGTTCGCGAACATCTGGCCGGCCAATCCGTGGACGCGGTCGTACCGCAACGAGATCGGCTCCGACCCGGTGCGACGCGATGCCGGCTGGCTCTCGGGAGCCTGCTTCCTCATCCGCCGTTCGGCCTTCGACGAACTCGGCGGGTTCGACACCGGCTACTTCATGTACTTCGAAGACGTCGACCTCGGCTACCGCTTGGGCGAGCACGGATGGCGCAACCTCTACGAGCCGGCGGCCCAGGTTCTGCACACCGGAGCGCACTCCACCTCGGGCGAATCGGCACGCATGCTGAAGGCCCACCACGACAGCGCCAAGCGCTTCCTCGCCAAGAAGTACGCCGGTCCGCTGCTCTGGCCGGTTCGCGTCGTGCTCTCGGCGGGCCTCAGCATCCGGTCGCGTTTCGTGAGCCGCCGTGCACACTGAGCCGCGGATGCGCGACACTTCGGAATGCGGCCTGCGCGCCGATAAGCTGAGTGTCCGTGCCCTGACCCGAACCAGGCGCGGCCGCGGCAGCGCGGATCGAGAGGAGCGTGAGCCCGGTGGAGTATGAACGGACTCCCGCGATCGACGATCGGCAGAACGACCTGTACGAGAAGATCGCGTCCGGAGAATTCGCCGACGGCCCAAACGGACGCATCGCCTTCGCGGTGTCCACGACGGCGGTGTCCGAAGGGCGGGGCGACCTCTTCGTCGCCCTCGGCCTCGCGAAATACCTCTCGCGCGCCGGCTGGGGCGTGCGCCTCTGGCCGATGGCTCAGTGGGGGACGGATGTCGACGACGACGTCGACGTGGTCATCTCCATGCTCGAGTCGTTCGTGCCCGGGCTCATGCGCCCGGAGACCGCGCGGATCGCCTGGGTGCGCAACTGGACCGACTCCTGGGTGACGCTGCCGTTCCTCGACCAGTTCGACGGGATCTGGTCGTCGTCGTCGGCCTCGGCGCAGAAGCTCTCCGAGGCATCCGGTCGGCCCGTCTCCGTCATTCCGATCGCCGCCGATGCCGAGCTCTTCACCGATGTCGACGGCCCCATCGACATGACCGTGGTGAGCACCGTGAACCACTGGGGAAACGCCCGGCAGGTGCACTCCGTGATCACCGAGCTCGCCTCGCGTGTCGACGTCTCGCTCTTCGGCGAGCCGGGCAAGGGCTCCGAGGTGCACCACGCCGTGCACGCGGGCCGTATCAGCTACTTCGGGCTGCCCGACGTCTACCACCGGAGCCTCGTGGTGCTCGACGACCTGATCGACCAGGCGAAGGCCTACGGCAACCAGAACAGCCGCCTGTTCGAGGCGATCGCCGCGGGCGCCGTGCCGATCACGAACGTGCGCGACGGACTCGACGAACTCGGACTCTCCGCCGTGCCGAGCTACGCCACCGCCGCCGACCTGATCGAGACCGTCAACGGCTTCACCGGCGACCGCGAGCGCTACGAGCAGGTACTGGAGGAGCTGCGCGCGGTCGTGCGGGAACGTCACACCTTCGAGGTCCGGGCCGCGGAGACCGATCCACTCATCCGCGCCGCGATCGCGGAGTCGCTCGCACGCACCGGCCGGCCCGATCTGCTCCGTCCGCTCGCCAGCGAGCGCGCGACGCAGATCTACACCAGCACGCTCTCCGACCTCCGGCAGGCGGAGCTCGACCGCCGGGCCGACCGCATCTCGGAGCTCGAGGAGCGTCTCGACGCCGCCGAGCAGCGGGTCGAGCGGCTGAACGCCGCCCTCGTCGACGTGTCCGGTCGACTGGCGGCGCACGAGAACCGCAAGCTCACCCGCATCGAGTCGGGTCTCCGCAAGTCGGTCCACCTCACCAGCCGCTTCCCCGGCCGCGTGCGGTCGACCCTGTCCCGCTGGTCACGGTAGCGTCCATGCGCGTTCTGATCACCGGGGGCGCCGGTTTCATCGGCACGAATCTGTGCCGGGTGCTGCACCGCCAGGGAGACGTCGACATCGTGGTGCTCGACGACTTCTCCGCGAGCACGCCCGACCGCCTCGACGGCCTCGACGTGACCGTCATCGAGGGCTCCGTGCTCGACCCGGCGACCCTGGACCGGGCGATGGAGGGCGTGTCCGCCGTGGTGCACCTGGCCGCCGTCGCCTCCGTGCAGGAGTCGATGCGCCATCCCGTACACGTGCACGAGGTGAACGTCACGGGCACGCTGCTGGTGCTCGAAGCGGCGCGTCGGGCCGGGAACGCGCACGTGGTCCTGGCCTCCTCCTCGTCGGTCTACGGGAGCGACCCCACCCTGCCGAAGCACGAGGGGATGGTGCCGCATACCGAGAGCCCCTACGCGGTGGGCAAGCTCGCCGCCGAGAGCTATGCGCTGACCTGGAACCGGATCTACGGATTGCCGACCCTCGCCTTCCGCTTCTTCAACGTCTTCGGGCCGCTGCAGCACGCGGACTCGGCGTATCCGGCGGTGGTGCCCGCCTTCCTCGAAGCGGCGATCGCCGGCGAGACCCTTCTCGTGCACGGATCGGGCGAGCAGTCCCGCGACTTCACCTACGTCGAGTCGGTGTGCGAGGTCATCGCCGACGCACTGCGCCGCCGCGTCTCCTCCGACCTGCCCGTCGACCTCGGTTTCGGGGTGCGCACCAGTCTCAACGAGCTCATCGTGCTCATCGAACAGGAGCTGGGGCATCCGCTCACCGTGGAGCGCGGCCCGGTGCGCGCGGGCGACGTGATGCACTCCCAGGCCGAGGGCGCCCGGCTCGCCGCCCTCTTCCCCGACCTCGAACCCGTATCGCTCGAAGAGGGCCTCGCGGCCACCGTCGCCTGGCTGAGGGCGGAGCAGGTCTCCGGATGACGCTGCGCACCCGTCTCGAGGCTGCGGCCAAGTCGGTCATCCGCCGTCGCCTGCTGGCGGGGCGGTTCCGCTCGACCGACTTCGTGCACCGTGCGGAGACCGGCGACGAGATCGCCGTGCTGATGTGCCTCTGGAACCGCCCGGAACGGCTCATCCCCATGCTGGAGTCGCTCGACGGGCAGGCCGGCACGCCCCCGATCGCGCTCTACCTGTGGAACAACAACAAGGCCGACCACGAGTTCTACCTCGACGTGCTGCGGCGCTACGAACCCACCGGGGCACTGGCATCCATCCGCATCGTGAAGACCCCCTACAACCTCGGGTCCATCGCGCGGTTCTACTGGGCGCGGGCGCTCGCGAAGGCGGGCGAACGGCCGATCATCGTGATCGACGACGACGAGGACATCGAGTCGAGCTTCGTGGCCACGGCCCTGGAGGTGCACCGTCCGAAGACGGTGCACGGCTGGTGGGCGTTCACCGTGCAGAGCGACGACTACTTCCACCGGGAGCCCGCGGTCGTCGGCGGCCCGGTGGATCACCTCGGGCCGGGCGGCATGATCTGCGGCTCCGAACTCTTCCTCGACGACGCCTTCTTCACGGAGTTGCCGCAGCGCTACTGGCTGCTCGACGACCTCTGGTTCACCTGGTTCGCGAAGTCGCGCGGGTACACCCTCGCGAAACTCCCGGTGCAGATCGAGTTCGTCCTGGCGGACACCAATCAGCACTGGTCACTCGGCGACCTCAAGCGCGAGTTCTACCGCTACCTGGCCGGCAAGCGCTCCTGACCGTCGTCGCCGGGCATCCGCTCACCAGGAGCAGGCGACCAGGATGTCGATGTCACGGCTCAGCGAGTTCTCGCCACCGATGATGGTGAACTGGGCGCCCGAGAGCCCGTTCATCGACTCCCGCACCGCGCGCGGTACGCAGTCGGGCGGCACCACGTAGAGCGGCGAGCGGTATTTCGCGGCCACGACCGAGCCGGTCAGCGCATCCGGGAACTTGGTTCCGACGGCCAGGTAGGGGCTGCGATCCTGCTCGGCGTGGGCGGCGTTCACGGCGATCGACGTCGTGTACCGGTCGGCACCGGCCAGCCGCGTCGTCGCGAACCCGGCACCGAGCGACTCCTCGATGCCCGGCGACACTGACACCGGACCGCCGGCGATCTCCACGGAGCTGACGCCGAGGCCCGAGAGCGTCTCGCGGGTCGCGTCGTCGATCACGCTCTGCGTTCCGTCGACCAGGATGACCGGCATCTCACCCTTGCCGGCCGCACCCGCTGAGAGCGCGTCGGCGAACGCCGCGCCGCTCGCGACGAACGCCGAGCTCGCCCCCGTGGACCCGAAACCCCATCCGGCCAACGCGCGGGAGACCTCGAAGCGATCGGCTCCGCTGATGCGTTCGACGTCGGGGGTGCGCTGCAGCAGCTGCTCCTCCACGGCGGGCGAGACGGATGCCTCACCGCCCACGATCACGATGCGGGTCGGCGCCAGTCGGTCGAGTTCTCGGGTGATCGCATCCGGGATCGTGTCGCGGGTCACGAGCAGGAGCGGCCCTCCGACCCGGGCGGCGACGGGAGCAGCGCTCAACGCGTCGGGGAAGTTCTCGCCCGTCGCGATGAAGACGGTCGACGCCCCGTAATAGAAGCCGCTGTACGACAGGGCCGCGGCGATGTCGTAGCGCGTGGCGCCGTCGACGCGGTACCCGGTGACGTTGAGGCCGACGCTGGTCGGCGCGCTCAGGCGCGAGGTCGAGCGGTAGCCGTCCTTGGTGCCCGTCACGCGCACCCGGATCTCGCGGTTCTTGTCGTACCAATCGGGGTAGAAGTCGGCCTGGGTCGCGCCGGGGATGTCGTTGCCGTCGATCTGCCACTGATAGGCCAGGTGCACCGCTCCCGGCCCCCATGGGTCCGTGTATGCCGTGAGGTGGCCTGTGTAGACGCTCGATCCGCCGATCGTCGGTGTCTTCGGCTGCACGATCGGCTGCTGGCCCGGGTAGGCGGCGAACACCACCGTCCAGTTGTAGGCGTTCGAGAAGTCGCTCGAGCCGATGCCGACGTTGGTGAAGCTCGGTTCGAGGATGTTCGCGCGGGCCTCGGGCTGGCTCATCCAGCTGTCGAACACCGCCTGGGGCGATCGCGAGCCGTAGGAGATGTTCTCGGACTCCTTGGTGAAGCCGGGCCACAGGTTGGACTCGCGCCATCCTGCATCGCTGTGCCGGAAGCCGTTGACGCGCATGTCGGCGCACCACAGCCGGGCGAAGTAGTCGAACTTCTGGTCGCGCACCATGTCGGGCAGGCCGTGTTCGGCCCGGGCCTGGTTGATCAGGGTGAAGAGGGTCTCGTCTTCCGACCAGGCGTTCGCCTGCGGTGCGACGACGACGATCGAGACGGAGAGCACGAGAACCGCGATCACCGACTGTGCCAGGCGCTTGACGATACGCACGTTTCCCCGTGTTCCCCCGAATGCGGACAGTGTCAGATCAGGGTAGCAAGACCGACGGCCCGCTCCGCGCACACGGAGGGGTGCTCACCAGCCGCAGGCGGAGAGGGTGGCGACCGAGTCGTTGAGCGAGTTCGGGCCGCCGAGCAGCACCACCTTGGTGGCCTTGAGCGCGGCGATGTCGGAGATGACACCGCGTGGCACGCAGTCGGTGGGCACCACGTAGAGCGGGGCGCTCGACTTGCCGGCCAGCACACCGCCGGCCAGCGCATCCGGGAAGTTGAACCCGGTGGCCAGGTAGATCGTGCCGCTCGTCGTGTACGCCGCGCGGTTGATGGCCTGCGAGGCCGCGAAGCGATCGGCTCCGGAGAGCCGGGTGACGGATGCCACGGAGCCGAGCGAGGACTGCACACCGGTCGACACCGAGTTCGGCCCGCCGGCGATGGTGATCTTCGTGGTGCCCAGCGTGCGGAACAGGTCGAGCGTCGGCGCATCCGCTGACGAGGCGGGCCCGTAGGCCAGGACGACGGGCACCTTCTTCGATCCCGCGGCCGAACTGGCGGAGAGCGCGTCGGGGAAGTTCGTGCCGGTCGCCACGTACCCGCTCGCCACCGTGGCCGGCGCTCCGCCGGCCTCGGTGCCGAACGCCGCCAGCGCGACGGCGCGGGAGACCTCGTAGCGGTCGGCGCCTTCGATGCGGGCGACGTCGGGCACGAGCGCCCGCAGGGAGGCGAGCACGGGCTCGGAGATCGAGTTCGCGCCGCCCACCACCACGATCTTCGCGGGCTTCAACCGCGTGATCTCGGCGGAGACCGCGGGGAGGAGTTGATCGGTGGGCGTCAGGAGCAGCGGACCGCCCTGCTTGACCGCGGCCGGCGCGGCGCTCAGCGCATCCGGGTAGTTGCCGCCGTTCGCCACATAGACCACGGAGGCCGTGGACGGGTAGGCGCGCTGCGACACCGTCACCGCCACCTCGTAGCGGTTCGCGCCGCTGATCCGCTCGATCGCGGGGCGAGTAGGCAGCAGCTCGTAGGTGTCGGTCGCGGTGGTCGAATAGGTCACGTCGCCCCACTTCGACTGCACGGTGAAGGTGTGCTTGCCGGTGCGCGCGGCGGCGGGGATCGGCACCGACCACCTGCCCTGGGCGTTGGGCGTCACGCTGTAGGCCGTACCGTCGATCGTCACGATCACGCGGTGCCTCGGCCCCGCGAACGCGAGCGTGCCCGTGATGGCGTCGCCCACGAAGGAGGGGCGCACGTAGCTGGGCGCCTCGAGGGCCACGCCGAGCTCCCAGTTCGGCAGCGTCGTGGTGATGCTCGGTGTTCCGTCGGAGGTGAGCAGCGGGAAGAAGGCGCTGATCGCGTTCGGCTGCGAGGAGCAGTTGCCCGAGAAGTCGCCGGCCGAGCCGAGACCGAAGGCCGCGTTGCCGATGAGCGCGGCCGATCCGCTGTCGCCGGGCAGCATGCAGACATCCGTGAGGGTGAGGTTCACGTACTGCGGCGTGCCCTCGTGGTTGTAGAGCGGGTACGACTCGTTCGTCACCAGGATCGTGCCGCAGGTCCAGCCGGTGGTGCGCCCGGACTTGCAGAGCGGGGAGCCGACGACGCCGGTCGTCATATCGCGCACGGTGACCGGGGTGCCCTGCGTGAGCGCGCCCGCTCCCCCGCCCCAGGTCGACACCAGGGGCTTCGAGCTCCACGAGGAGGAGACCGCGACCGCGCCGACGTCGGCGCCGCCGCCGTACTTGTACTGCTCGGCGATCGGCGCGCCGATGATGCCGCCGCGGGAGGGTGGGGACCCGGCGGAGGTCTGCTTCGACTCGTAGTAGTAGGTGCCGGAGTCGTGGTCCGACTCGATGCAGTGACCCGAGGTGATGAACTGCTCGAGCGGGTAGGGCTTGTAGCGGCCGGTGAACCCGGCCGTGCAGACGTAGGTCGTGCCCGAGGCCAGGAACTGGAAGCCCTGACCGCCGATCAGGTCGGCGAGCGCATCGAGCTTCGCGCCCGAGTAGTCGGGCACCTCGGGTTCGCCGAGCTCCGCGACGGCACCGAGCGACTCCACCACGGCGGCGTCGGCGTCGCTGCCGACGTTCACCACGAGCTGCGTGCCGTCCAGGCGCGAGCCGAGCACGTCCATCCCGTTCGCGGACAGGGCGTCGACCACCGCGGCAGCGTCGACAGCGGCCTGCGACCGGGCCAGGTAGTCCTCCGGCGTCTCACCGAGGTCGCGCTCGACCGCGTCGACGAGCTCGGTGGGCAGCGCCTCCGCGTCGCCCAGGAACTGCTCGGCCGAGTAGGTCGACATGGTGGGGAGCTGGCCGGCGTCGATCTCCTCGACCGGGGGCGCGTCATCCCGCGGTGCCGCCATCGCCGGCCCGCTCACCGCCGAGCTCGCGACGAGCGCGACGCCCACGAGGATCAGGCTCGCACGGAGACCCAGGCGGCGACGTCGACGGAGAAGGGTGGCTGGCACCCTCTCACGGTAGGCGCAGATGTCTGCGCGCCCCGGCTACGACTCGCGACTCAGGCCTGGTCGGCCGCGGCGATGAGCGTCTCGATGTAGGCGCCGTAGCCGCTCTTCACCAGCGGCTTCGCGAGTTTCGCGAGCTGCTCGGTGTCGATCCAGCCGGCCCGCCAGGCGATCTCCTCGATGCAGCCGATCTTGTAGCCCTGGCGGTCTTCGATCACCCGCACGTACTCCGAGGCCTGCATCATCGACTCGAAGGTTCCGGTGTCGAGCCAGGCGGTGCCGCGGTCGAGCACCTGCACGTGCAGGTCGCCGCGTTCGAGGTAGCGCTCGTTGACGGTCGAGATCTCCAGCTCGCCGCGGGCGCTCGGTTCGATCGACTTCGCGATCTCCACCACCGAGTTGTCGTAGAAGTAGAGACCGGGCACGGCGTAGTTCGACTTCGGAACCTCGGGCTTCTCCTCGATCGACACCGCGGTGAAGTCGTCGTCGAACTCCACCACGCCGTAGGCGCGCGGATTCGCCACGTGGTACGCGAAGATGCGCGCCCCGTCGATCTCGCCGTTGGTGCGCAGCGACGAGCCGAGGCCCACGCCGTGGAAGATGTTGTCGCCGAGCACCAGCGCGACGCTCTCGTCGCCGATGAACTCCTCGCCGATGATGAAGGCCTGCGCCAGTCCGTCGGGCGAGGGCTGCACCGCGTACTCGATGCGCATGCCGAGGTCGCTGCCGTCGCCGAGCAGGGCCCGGAACTGCTCGTTGTACTCGGGCGTGGTGATGATGAGCACCTCGTTGATGTCGGCCATCATCAGCGTCGACAAGGGGTAGTAGACCATCGGCTTGTCGTAGATGGGCATCAACTGCTTCGAGATGCCCTTGGTGATCGGCCAGAGCCGCGTGCCGGACCCGCCGGCCAGGATGATTCCGCGCATCAGCGACCCTTCTCGTTCAGCGACGCGTAGAAGGCGCGCGCTTCGTCCCAGCTCGGCAGGAGACCGGATGCCGCGGCCTCGGCCAGGCTCGGAGCATCCGTGTCCTTCGGCGAGAGCAGCAGATCGCCCGCCTCCTCGGGGAAGCGCAGCTCCACCTCGGGGTCGAGCGGGTTGATGCCGTGCTCGCGGTCGGCGTTGAAGGTCGAGGTGACGAGGTAGCTCACCGTGGCGTCGTCGGTGAGCGCCACGAAGGCGTGCCCGAGCCCTTCGGCCAGGTAGATGCCCCGGCGGTCGACGTCGTCGAGGAGCACCGAGTCCCACTTGCCGAAGGTCGGCGAGCCGACGCGGATGTCGATCACGTAGTCGAGCACGGCGCCGTGCGTGGCCGTGACGTACTTCGCCTGCGACGGAGGGATGTCGGCGAAGTGGATGCCACGAACCACGCCCTTCTTCGAGACGCTCGTGTTCGCCTGCGCGAGGTCGATCGAGTGCCCGATCTCGTCGGCCAGCTTGTCGAAGCGGTACCACTCGAGGAAGACGCCCCGGTCGTCGCCGAACTGCTTCGGCGTGATCTCGTAGCTGTCTGGGATGCTCAGTTCGCGGATCTGCACGCACCGAGTCTAACCAAAGCCACTCCGCGGCTCGTGCCGCAGGCGTTCAGGTGATCGGCGACGACCGGTCAGCCGAGAGCGGCGGGGCCGAGGTGGCGGGCGATGACGGCCCGGATCTCCGGCACGCCGTCGACGAGTTCGTGCAGGGGTGTCCGGAAGCTCACGGCGCTGACACTGATCGCGCCGCTCGCCGCTGCCGAACCGCCGAGATGGATCGGGACGGCCACGCAGGTCACCCCGACCTCGTTCTCCTGGTCGTCGATGCCGAATCCCCGCGCCCGCGTCGCCTCGAGCTCCTCGGCGAGGGCCGCCGCGGTGGTGAGGGTGCTCGGCGTCTTCTGCTCCAACGGGAAGGGCGCGAACCACGTCTCCACCTGGTCGAGCTCGGTGAGCAGCGGACTCAGCAGCACCCTGCCGACCGCGGTGCGCGAGGCCGGGTTGCGTCCCCCGATGACGGAGGTGAGCCGCACCGCACCCTGCGGGGGATCCATCTTCGCCCGGTAGACGATGTCCGTGCCGGAGAGCACCGCATAGTGCGCCGTCTCGCCGAAACGCGTGGCGAGTTCCTCGAGCAGTGGCTGGAGGCGCGCCGTCTCCGGACGGCCGTCGAGGTTGCGGAAGGCCAGGCGGAGGTACTCGTCACCGAGGATGTAGACACCCCGGCCGGTCATGTCGGCCAGGCCGGCGCGGCGCAGCACGCCGAGCGCGCGGTGCACCGTGGGCTTCGGGCTGCGCAGCGTCGCGGCGAGTTCGTCCAGCGTCACCCCGAGCGGATGCTCGGCCAGATGGGTGAGGACCGCCACCACCCGGTCGGCACCGACCAGCTTCTCGGCCGGTTCCGCTCCTTGTGTGAAAGCCCGGTCCGTCGCCGTGCTCGTCATGGCGCCGACGACCCTCTCCGCGGGTCGACGTGCACTTTCGGCCCGGGCCCGGCATCCGTTCCCCGCTTCCCCTCGAAGCGGGAGGGCACCTCGTCGAGGGCGATGACCTCGCTGACGATCGGATCGGGCACGACCGATCCGTCGGCGAAACGGGCGATCGCGCCGGCGAGACCGGGCGAGGCGGAGAGGATGCCCACGACCGTGATGTCCTTCAGCACGATGTCTCGGGTGTCGACCCCGCTCGGCGTGGAGGACAGGCCGATCAGCACGACACGTCCGGCCGGCTTCGCGAGCCGCACCGAGAGCGCCGGCATGGAGTCGGTGCTGGTCGCGTCGATGACCGCGTCGAAGCGATTCGGGTCGGAGGATCCGAGCTCGTCGAGCTGCCAGGTGTGCTGCACCCCGAGCTCGCGGGCGAGCTCGAGCGATCCCTCGCGGACGCCTCCCAGGTGCACCTCGGCACCCTCCGCCAGGGCGAACTGCGCGGCCAGCAACCCGATGGTGCCGGAGCCGAGCACGAGGATGCTCCGACCGGGCCCGGCCTGCGCCGCCTGCACCGCCCGCAACGAGTTCCCACCGGGCTCGACGAGCGCCGCCGCGGCGAGGCTCACCCCCTCGGGGATCTCATACGCGAAGTGTGTCGGGATGACGACCTTCTCCGCGAGCGCTCCCGGCCAATCACCGCGGATGCCCACCTCGAACCGGTTCGGGCAGACGTGGTGGTGGCCGGCGAGGCAGTACTCGCACCGTCCGCAGCCGAGCATGGTGTCGCCCGTGATGCGCATTCCGAGCCATCCCTCGTCGGCCGGATCGCCCACGGCCGAGACACGGCCGGTCCACTCGTGGCCGAGGCGGAGCGGGAAGTGGGTGTGGCCCTGCTCGATGTAGGCCATCTCGCCGGTGAAGAGCTCGATGTCGGTTCCGCAGATACCGACGCGTTCCACGTCGACCACCAGCTCGCCGGACGAGGGCACCGGATCCGTCACCTCCTCGACCGACGCGGTACGAGGTTCGCGCACGACGAGCGCGCGCATCAGTGGAGGACCGTTCGTGCCATAATTCAGAATAGTAGACGCATCTTCAGCATGTTGGAAACGAGGGCTCGATGACGAACCACCTCCGCAGCGCCGACTGGTATCAGGGCAGCGACCGGAACGCCTACATCCATCGCGCCTGGATGCGTCGCGGACATCCCGAGGACGCACTCGACGGCACCAAGCCGCAGATCGCCATCGCGAACACGGCGTCGGATCTCACCCCGTGCAACATGCACCTGAACGAGGTGGCCGAGAGCGTCAAGCAGGGCGTCTGGGCCGCCGGCGGCGTGCCGTACAACCTGCCGGTCGTCTCCCTCGGGGAGACCCAGGTCAAGCCGACCGCGATGCTGTGGCGGAACATGGCCGCGATGGCGATGGAGGAGATGTTCCGCGCCAACCCGATCGACGGGCTCGTGCTCCTCGGCGGGTGCGACAAGACGATCCCCGCGCTGCTCATGGCAGCAGCCTCGGTCGACATCCCCGCGGTGGTCGTGCCGGGCGGTCCGATGCTGACGGGTCACTTCCGGGGTCAGGCCCTCGGTTGCGGCACCGACGTCTGGCGGCTCAGTGAGGAGGCGAGGGCCGGCACGATCTCGGGCGCCCAGTTCCTCGCCTCCGAGCAATCGATGATCCGGGGCAAGGGCCACTGCAACACGATGGGCACGGCCTCCACGATGGCCGTGGTGGCGGAGGCTCTGGGCATGACGATCCCCGGATTCGCCGGCACTCCCGCCGCTGACGCGCGGCTGCTGTCCCTCTCCCACGAGACCGGGCGGTTGATCGTCGACATGGTCGCGCAAGACCGAAAGCCCAGCGACATCATGACGAGGGAGGCCTTCCTCAACGCCATCGTCGCGGTCGCGGCGGTGGGCGGCTCCACGAACTCGGTCATGCACCTCCTCGCCATCGCGGGGAGGCTCGGCATCGGGCTCACCCTGGAGGACTTCGACGCCGCCGGTGCCGGTGTACCCGTTCTGGCGAACCTGCAACCGAGCGGCGCCTTCCTGATGGACGACCTGTTCCGTGCGGGCGGCGTCCTGGCCGTGCTCACGCAGATCACGGACCTGCTGCACCCGGAGCCGATCACCGTGACCGGCCGGCCGTTGGTGGACTACCTGGTCGATCGCCGGGTGTACGACGACACCGTGATCCTGCCGCGCGATGCTCCGCTCATGGACGACGCCGGCATCGCCGTCCTCCGCGGCAACCTCGCCCCGCAGGGAGCGATCATCAAGCCGTCGGCCGCGACTCCGGAGCTCCTGCAACACGTCGGGCCGGCCGTGGTGTTCGACTCCGTCGAGGACATGCGCACCCGCATCGACGATCCCGAGCTCGAGGTGACCGCCGACTCCGTGCTGGTGTTGCGGGGGTGCGGACCGCGCGGATACCCGGGGATGCCCGAAGTCGGCAACATGCCGATCCCTCGCAAGCTGCTCGAACAGGGCGTGCGCGACATGGTGCGGATCAGCGACGCACGGATGAGTGGAACGGCGTACGGCACCGTGATCCTGCACGTGGCTCCCGAGGCCGCCGCGGGAGGGCCGCTCGCCTTCATCCGCACCGGCGACATCGTGACGATCGACGTGGAGAACCGTGTGCTGAACGTCGAGGTGGGCGAGGAGGAACTGCGATCCCGCTCGCAGGCGACCGCGAGCGAGGCCGCCTACGCGGCGCCCGTCCGGGGCTGGGCCAAGCTCTACGTCGACCACGTCATGCAGGCCGACACCGGCGCCGACCTCGACTTCCTCGTCGGCGCGAGCGGCCCGGCGGTGAGTCGCGAGTCGCATTGAGGATGGCGCTCGCGGGCCGCTCGGTGCGCCGAGCCGGCTGACCCCGGCTCACGGCCGGGCGGGAGCCAGCACCGACCGGTCGATGTCGGCGATCCGCGGCGCCCCGGTGATCGCCATCGCCTCGGCGAGTTCGGTCTTCAGGATGCGGAAGACGTTCTCCACCCCGGCGGAGCCGCCGACCGCGAGCCCCCAGAGCACGGGCCGCCCCACCAGCACCGCCTTCGCTCCCAACGCCAGCGCTCGGAGCACGTCGGACCCGGTGCGGATGCCGCTGTCGGCGAGCACGTCGAGGTCACCTCCCACCGCGTCCACGATCGACGGGAGGGCGTGGGCGACCGGCATCGACCACCGCAGGCCCTGGCCGGCGTGGTTGGAGACGACGACCGCTGCAGCGCCGTGGTCACGCGCGAGCACGGCATCCTCGGGCCGGATGATCCCCTTCAGGATGAGGGGGAGGTCGGTCTGACCCCGCAGCCACTCCACGTCCGACCAGGACACACCCGGGTTGGGGAAGGTGCTGCCGAACGGGAGGTGGCCGTACTCGCGGGCGACGGACATCGAGTGCTCCCCTGCACCCCAGTACTCTCCGATGGCCTGCGCCGCCGCGCCCATCCGGCCGGGAAAGGTGGGGAGCAGCGGCAGGTCGACGGTGAGACACAGCGCCGAGGCCCCGGCGGAGACCGCGCGGGCGACGACGTCCGCCACGACGTCGCGATCTCGCACGAAGTAGAGCTGCTGCCAGTACCGTCCGGCGGCGACCGCGCCCACCTGCTCCGGCCCTCGCGACCCCATCATGCTGAGCGTGGTGACGGTTCCGGCGGCCACCGCCGCCCGCGCCGTCGCCACCTCGCCCTCGGGGTCGATGAGCGAGGACCCGATGAACGGCGCGGTGATGACGGGAAGGGCGAGGTGCTGACCGACGACCGTCGTCGAGGTGTCGACGTCGCTCACGTCGACGAGAGCGCGCGGCCGCAGCCACAGCTCCTCCCAGGCCGCGAGATCACCGCGAAGCGTCTCGTCCATGTCGATGTTGTTGACGAAGTCGCGGTACGGATCGGACATCAGCCGTTCCGCGGCGACGCGGGCTTCGGCGACATCTCTGAAGAGGGCGACTGCTCTGTCTGGCTCCATGGGGCGCGAGTCTAACCACAGCGTCGGCCCGCTCGTAAGCGAATTCTTTGCGGCCGGCATCCGGTTGATCGACGCGCTCTCAGCGGAAGGAGCGGACGGCCTCCACGACCCGCTCGGTCTGCGCGTCGCTGAGTCCCGCCCAGAGCGGAAGGCGCACGAGTCGCGAGGAGAACGCGGCGCTGCGCTCGAGCGGGCGCAGGGTGCGGCCGAATCTCTGCCCGGCAGGGCTCGAGTCCAATGGCACGTAGTGGAAGGCCGCGCGGATACCGAGGCCGCGCAGGTGGTCGATCAGCGCGGTCTGCCCGTCGTGGTCCTGCATCACCACGTAGAAGAGGTGCGCGGTGTGCTGCAGGGTCGGGTCGTCGGACATCAAGCGCAGGTCGCGGTCGTCGGCCCACTCGGCCAGCCCGTCGGCGTAGGCGTCCCAGACCCGGTGTCGCGCGGCCTGGATGGTCTCGAACTCGGCCAGCTGCGAGTCGAGCACGGCGGCGTTGAGCTCGCTCAGCAGGTAGCTGGAGCCGACGTCCTGCCAGGTGTACTTGTCCACGGCACCGCGCAGGAAGCGGGCGCGGTTGGTGCCCTTTTCGCGCACGATCTCGGCACGCTCCAGCAAGGAGTCGTCGTTGATGAGGAGTGCTCCGCCCTCACCGCAGTGCACGTTCTTGGTGTCGTGGAAGCTCTGCGTGGCGAGCACGCCGGCCGTGCCGAGCATCCGGGAGCCGTCTCGGCCTCCCAGCCCGTGGGCGTTGTCCTCGACGAGAGCGATGCCGGCATCCGTCGTGATCCTGATCATCGCGTCGAGGTCGACCGGCACTCCCCCGTAGTGCATCACCGTCACGGCCCGGGTGCGCGGGGTGATCGCCTCGGCGACCTGCTCGGGGTCGATGTTGCCGGTCGACTCGTCGATGTCGACGAAGACGGGGGTCGCCCCGCGCAGCACCACGGCGGTCGCGGCCGACGAGAAGGTAAAGCTCGGCAGGATGACCTCGTCGCCCGGCCCGAGGTCGAGCAGGATCGACGCCATGTCGAGGGCGTGCGTGCACGAGGTGGTGAGCAGGGCGTGCGGCGCACCCGTCAGGTCGGTGAGCCGAGCGGAGGCGGATGCGGTGAAAGGACCGTCTCCGTGCGAATGGTCCGAACGCAGCACCGCGTCGAGGTTGGCCAGCTCGTCGGACGAGCGATAGGGGCGGCTGAAGACGATCTCATCGAGCACCGGGTGAGGGGTCCGTTCCGTGAGGTGCGACGGTCGGTTCGGGCCGAGCGGCTGGGGGGATGGGTGGGGTGGGTGACCCCGGCAGGGTGGGTATCTCGGAGGTGAGCACGTGCTCCGGGTCGGCCGACTCCTCCTCGGGCATGATCGTCTCGGGGTTGTCGACGACCAGGTAGAGCGGCCGCCCCATCTCCACGTTGAGAGAGACGCCGATGTATTCGGCGATGATGCCGAGCGAGACCAGGATGGCACCCGAACACAGCAGCACCACCACGATGAGCGAAGCCCAGCCGTCGGTGCCGGCCGGATTGCCCGCCGCGAGCGAGACCACCACGTAGATCGCGATGCCGAGCCCGATGAGGGCGATGATCCCCCCGAGCACACTCACGGCGCGGAGCCCGGTGGTGCCGCTCGTGAGCACCATCCGCCAGAAGTAGGCGAACAGGGCCGGCAGCGAGTAGCCCGAGACCCGGCCGTCGGCGGTGCGCAGCACGGTGGGGCTCGTGGCCACCCGGTTCGTCACCCACGACAGCGCGACGTCGAGGTAGACGCCGGTCGCCGCGAACGACGCGAGCTTGCGGCCCATGTCACCGCGAACCAGGCGATAGCTCTGGAACTGGCTCGCGTCGGGCAGGTTGAACGCGGTGCGCATGATCCGTTTCGACGACTTCGAGGCGGCGGCGCGGAACAGGCCGTGCGGCCGTTCGTTGGTGAAGCGCGCGTAGACCACGCCCGCTCGCTCGCGGATGGCGGTGTCGAGGAAGGCGCCGATCGAGGCCGGGTCGTGCTGACCGTCCTCGTCCATGGTGAGGATCCAGCGGCCCTTCGAGGAGGCCATGCCCGCGATGGTCGCGGCGTGCTGCCCGAAGTTGCGGCTCAACCAGAGGATGCGTACGAAGGGGTACTGGATCTCCAGCGCCCGCATCACGGTGTCGGAGTGGTCGGGCCCGTTGTCGTGCACGAGGATGACCTCGGAGAGACGGTAGGAGACGCCGTCGGGTGTGCGAGCACCCCGGGTGTAGGGCTCGAGCTCCGCCACGACCGCGGCCAGAGTGCGCTCCCCTTGATACACGGGCACGACGACGGAGATGGTGTACTCCGTGGTCTCGTCCGAGGCGGTACTCTCCACGAGACCAGAAGCTATCACGGGGTGATGCCGATGAACGTGAAGCGGCCGTCTGTCGAGGAGAATGCGGAGGCTCCGGTGCCGGTCGCGCGCTCGAGTTGCGCCACGATGTCATCGCCGTGATCGGTGTACGCCGCGCGGTCGACCACGATGCCGCAGGCGTCGATCCCGTGCAGCGCCATCAGCATCGCGGGCACGGCGAGCGAGGCGTAGGCGCCGACGTCGTCGATCGGCGCGCGACCCTTGATTCCGCCGGCCGACCAGCGCAGGTCGTCGGAGTGCAAGAACGGCCGCAGCTCGTCCGAGTCGGTGACGCCGTTGACGGGCGGTGACTCGGGAAACGGGATGTAGGGCAGCTGGTAGATCAGGCACTCCGGGGCGACGGCGCTCTCCACCTCCTGCACGAAGGCATCGTCGGAGTCGTAGCTCGCCACGGTGGCGGCGCGGACGGCGGGGTCGATCGGCGGGATCTGGTCCCACACCGCCAGGAGCATGAGGAGCACGGCCAGGGGGACGGCCACGACCCAGCGGCGTGCTGCGGACGACGTGGGCATGGCGGATGCTTCGGCCGACACATCCGCCCGACGGGATCTCGCCCTCCGCAGCACCCAGCGCACGAAGCGGTCGAGGATGAGTCCCACCGCGGCGAGCGCGAGCATCGCGATCAGTATGGCGATGCGGTTCCAGGAGCGGATCGGGAAGTCGACGAACGAGAGCAACGTCGAGAGCCCCCCGACGGTGCCGAACAGGAAGGCGACGAGCGTCATCCCGGCCAGGATCGCCAGCGTGCGCACGTACTGCTTCGGTGCCCGCCACCGAGTCTTGCCGGCGGAGAGCAGGAAGTAGACGGCGAACACGATGAGCGCCACGAATCCGGCGGCGCCGATCAGGCCGAGCGCAGGCGCCTCCGACGGCAACGGGTAGTAGGTGTCGTAGAGCTGGCGCAGCGTGGCGAACGGCCCGAACCGGTGACCGGGCACCGGGAGAAGCAAGGACGCGATCTTGAAGGAGTACAGCTCGGCCTCGGGAGGGCTGCGCACCAGCACGGCCTCGTTGGCCCCGTTGGCGAGACGGTAGACGAGATCCGGCAGCAGATTGATCACCATGGTGAGGGCGATCACGCCGCCCGCCGCGGCCGCTCCCCAGAAGCGGCGCCAGGCGTGCGTCTGCCAGAGCTTCGCGAGTCCCACCACGGCGAGCACCAGGGCCACGAACACCGAGTAGTAGCTCGACGCGGTGCCGAGCAGCACCAGGATGCCCACGGTGGCGAGATTGCGCCGGCTCAGGATGCGCCGCGACCACAGCGGCTGCCCCGTCGCCACGAGGTACAGCACGCCCAGGGCGAGCGGAACCACGAAGTACGCCGCGAGGAAGAGGTGACCCTCGCCCTTGATGAAGTGGTACGGCGCGATGGAGAACACCACTCCGAGCGCCACCGAGAGGGTGCGGCTCACTCCGACCAGCCGCAGGAACCAGACCGCCGTGATGGCCGCCAGCGGGAAGCCGAGCACGAAGTAGATGTTCATCAGCGCGCCGAAGTCGTGCGTGAACACGCGCAGCACGCTGGCGACGATGAAGTGCAGGTTGTCGGCCTGCGGGTAGTCGTTGTAGAACTGCCCGTACGGTGCCCCGAGGTCGGGCTGGTGGGTGAACCAGCCGTACTCGATGATCGTCTTGAAGTGCGATCCCACGGCGAGCGCGTCGCCCGAGTAGTAGAGCGGCACCTTCCAGTCGAGGTTCCAGAGGTCGAGCCCGAACCACACGGCCACGAGCGACAGCAGCGCGGCCAGGGCGTAGGGCAGCCAGCGCCAGGTGGCGAGCCGGAGGGCGAGGGCGTCGAGTCGGTTCATGCGGCGGCGGACATCCTGGGTCGGTTGAGGGTGTAGTAGGCGCGGCGGGCGAGGGCCATGAACTCGGCGCGGCGGTTGCCGAGCCAGACGTCGGATGCGCTGATGGTGTCGGGCGCCTGCTCCCGGCACCAGGCGTGGTAGGCCTTGGCCTGGGTGGCCTGCTCGTTCACCAGGGCCACGCTCCACTGGCCCTGGTTCACGCGGAACCCGGCGTAGGCATGGTCGATCGGCAGGTAGTCGCCGCGCAGCAGCACCTTCGAGTAGCTGGTCTGGTCGATCAGGTAGGGGAAGCGGGCATCCCAGCCACCCGCCTGTTCGAGGGTCTCTCGGCGCATCGTGACACATCCGGGTTCTCCGAAGACGTTCGTGCCGCGACGCACGGTCTGGCGGATGACCTCGACCCCGGGCTGCTGCCGGCGCGCGACGCCCTGCAGGCCGCGCTTCTTGATGGTCACCCGGCCGCGGGCGTCGAGGATGTCGCGGGGGCTCGACACGAGCACCACTCCCGGATGCGCGTCGAGGGCATCGGAGTGCGCCCGCAGGGCTCCCGGGTAGAGCAGGTCGTCGCCGGGGAGGAGCTTCAGGTACTCGCCCGTCGCCGCCTCGGAGACGCGGCGCCAGTTGGCCTCAGCACCGCCCCCGGCGGGAGTGTTCAGCAGGGTGACCCGCGAGTCGTCGGCGAAGGTCTCGAGCACGGCGCGGGTGTCGTCGGTCGACGAGTGGTCGGCGACCACGAGCTCGAAGTCGGGGTGATCCTGGTCGAGCACGGAGCGCACGGCGTCGGCGATGAAGTCGGCGTTGTTGAAGGCGGGGATGACGACGGAGAGGCGGGGCATCAGCGGTCGGCCTCCGTGTCATCGGTCTCGATCTCGGTGGCGGCCTCGGCCTCACGACGGAACGAGAAGCCCTTGTGCCCGAACCAGCTGATCAGGGTGGTGATGACGAGGATCGAGAACTGCGCGAGGATGCGGTTCCACCCGAACCCCACGAGGATCGGCAGGATGACGGCGTTGATGGCGATGGCCACGAGGTAGACGCTCTCGAACCGGGCCAGGTCGCGCCAGACGTGGCCTCTCACCCGGAACACGAAGCGGCGGTACATCACGAAGGCGAAGAGCACGCCGAGCACGTGAGCGCACGCGAGCGTCGCGAGCGAGCCGATGGTCTCGTTGACGGCTGTGTCGAGCCAGTTGCCGACGGTGAGGTCGAAGAAGATGAAGAAGAGGAATCCGACGCCGGTGTTGGTGGCGCCGACGAGGAGGAACGCGACGCGCTGATCCTTGATGAGGCGGAGGATGAGGCCGGGCCGTTCGGCCGCGTGCTCCTCCGGCTGTTCCACGCTGTCACTCTAGGCCCGCCACCCTGCGAGAAACCCTCACGACACCCGCCACCGCCGGTCGCATTCACTGAGATAATTTCAGCATGAAGGGTATGGGCAATGATCTCGTTCGTGAAGCCCGTCGTCGCACCGGCCTGACGCGAGAAGACCTCGCTGCGTTCGCGGGCACGACGGTCAGAGCGATCGCCGAGCTGGAAGAGGGCCGCGATTCTCCGAGGTTCGACGATGTCATCCGATACCTCCGCCTGATGCACCTCGACCTCGACCTCATGCTCGTCGACCGCGACGAACAAGACTGGGCCCAGACGCTCCCCCTGTTGTCACTCACCCCGGGCCAACGATTCGAGCGCCACGAGAGATGGGTCGCTTCGGTGCTACGGATACGGAACGCGGCCGGCCTCGCCGAACCCCTGCAGCCGCTACCGACTCAGGACCTTCTGACCGCGCTCGCCGCGAGCGGCGCACCGTTCATCCTCATCGACGGATATGCGTCGGTTCTGCACGGGTCTCCGTTCATGAGCCTCGGCCTCGACCTGGCCGTTCCCAGCGACTCCCGCATCGCAGTATCACTGAGCGAAACCCTCGCGGAGCGCACTTGGTGCGACCGCGTGCACCTGTGTCCGGATGCTTTCCGCGAATGTCGAAGGGACGCCCAGAAGATGGAGCTCGCCGGCCTGACGGTGGGCGTCGCCTCCCTCGCCGACGTCATACGAATGAAGCAGATCGCCAATAGGCCCCTCGATCAGCGGGTGCTGCCGACGCTGCGGGAGATCCTCGCGTCACGCAACCCGCGCAATCGCACCGAGGGCTGAGGCCACCGAAGCGGGCCGGTCGGGGGCTCCGGTTAGAATCGTGGGCGACACTGATGCGAGGAGACCCCCCACACCATGAAGATTCTTGTGACCGGCGGCGCCGGGTTCATCGGCTCGAACTTCGTTCGACGCACCCTCGAAGACGCCTACCCCGGTCTCGAAGGCGCCGAGGTCGTCGTGCTCGACGCACTGACCTACTCGGGCAACCTCGACAACCTGCTTCCGGTGAAGGACTCCCCCCGACTCACCTTCGTGAACGGCGACATCCGCAACGGCCAGCTGCTCGACGACCTGTTCCCGGGCCTGGACGCGGTCGTGCACTTCGCCGCCGAATCCCACGTCGACCGTTCGGTGCGCGACGCGTCGATCTTCGTCGAGACCAACGTTCTCGGCACCCAGCAGCTGCTCGACGCGGCGCTCCGCAACAACCTCCCCCGCTTCGTGCACGTCTCGACCGACGAGGTCTACGGCTCCATCGCCGAGGGCTCCTGGGCCGAAGACCGCCCGCTCGAGCCCAACTCGCCGTACTCGGCCTCGAAGGCCGGCAGCGACCTCCTCGCCCGCAGCTACCACCGCACGCACGGCATGAACATCTCCATCACGCGCTGCTCGAACAACTACGGCCCGTACCACTTCCCCGAGAAGGTCATCCCGCTCTTCGTCACCAACCTCATCGACGACAAGCACGTGCCGCTCTACGGCGAGGGCAACAACATCCGCGACTGGCTGCACGTCGACGACCACACCCGCGGCATCGCCATGGTGCTCGTGAACGGCCGCGCCGGCGAGATCTACAACATCGGTGGCGGCACCGAGCTCACCAACAAGGAGCTCACCCAGCTGCTGCTGGACGCCACGGGCAAGGACTGGTCGTACGTCGACCGCGTCGCCGACCGCCTCGGTCACGACCTGCGCTACTCGGTCGACATCTCGAAGATCCAGAACGAGCTCGGCTACCAGCCGCTCGTGCCCTTCGAGAAGGGTCTTGCCGACGTGGTGCAGTGGTACCGCGACAACCGGCAGTGGTGGGAGCCCCTCAAGGCCCGCGCCGCGCTGGTCTGAGCGGGTCGCCTCATGACCCGCTACCTCATCACCGGTGCGTCCGGGATGCTCGGCCACGACCTCGTCGCCGCCCTGGAGGGCCGTGACGTCGTCGCCCTCTCCCGCGCCGAACTGGACATCACGGATGCCGCGGCCGTCGCATCCGCCGTCGCCGGCATCGACGTCGTCTTCAACTGCGCCGCTTACACCGCGGTGGATGCGGCCGAGACCGACGAGGACACGGCGCACCTCGTGAACGCGGTCGGCCCGGCGACGCTCGCCGAGGCCACGGCGGCGACCGGGGCGAAGCTCATCCAGATCTCCACCGACTACGTCTTCCAGGGCTCGGCCACCACGCCCTACCCCGAAGACGAGCCGCGCGATCCGCTGAACGCCTACGGCCGCACCAAGGCCGGCGGCGAGGAGGCCGTGCTGGGGCTCAACCCCGCGGGCGGCTACGTCGTGCGCACGGCCTGGCTCTACGGCGAGCACGGCGCGAACTTCCCGGCCACCATGCTGCGACTCGGTCGCGACCCCGAACGCGAGAGCGTCTCGGTGGTCGACGACCAGGTCGGCCAGCCCACGTGGACCGCCGATCTGGCGCGTCAACTCGTGCTGCTCGCCGACTCGGATGCCCCGGCCGGCATCTATCACGGCACCAATTCCGGGCAGGGCTCGTGGTTCGATTTCGCCCAGGCAACCTTTCAGGAAGCCGGATTGGACCCTGCTAAAGTCAAGCCGACAGACAGTTCGCAGTTTGTTCGTCCTGCCCCGCGTCCCGCGTACTCCGTGCTCGGACACGACGCGTGGTCCCGAGCGGGATTAGAGCCCATGCGAGACTGGCGCGCTGCGCTTCATGCCGCGGCGACCTCGGGAGTATTTGGAGAGTAATGGCCACGCTGCGGGTGATCATCGACCAGTTGGTCGCCCCCGTACCGGGCGGTATCGGTCGTTACACGCTCGAACTGACCCGGCAGTTGATCGCCACCGCGCCGCGTAACTGCGACGTCGAGGGCATCGTCTCTGCCGTTCCGTCGGAGACCGCCGACGAGTTGCGCGCGAAGCTGCCCGGCCTCGCGTCGCTCCATCGTGCCACTCTGCCGCGCCGCGAGCTGTCGGCGGCCTGGCAGCACGGCATCATCGGCTCCTCCGGGGGCGGGATGGTGCACGCCACCAGCCTGCTCGCCCCGCTGCGCAAGCACGATCGACGTGAAGAGCTCGGCACGCAGACCGCGGTGACCATCCACGACGTCGTGCCGTGGACGCATCCGGAGACCCTCACCCCACGCGGCGTCACCTGGCACAAGGCCATGGCGAAGCGCGCGGCTCGCTATGCGGATGCCATCGTGGTGCCCACCCACGCCGTGGCCGAGGAGCTTTCTCACTACTTCAACTTCGGTGACCGCATCCGTGTGATCGGCGGGGCCGTCAGCGAGGAGCTGCGGCTGCCTCTGGTTCCTCGGGAACGGGCCGCCGCGCTGGGCCTGCCCGACCGCTATGTGCTCGCCGTCGGCACGCTCGAGCCGCGGAAGGGGCTGGCCGCGCTGATCCGGGCCATGGCCGAGCCGTCGGTCGCCGACCTGCCGCTCGTCATCGCGGGGCCCGAAGGCTGGGGCGAGGTGGATGTCGCCTCCGTCGCCGCCGAGGCCGGGGTAGACGCGTCGCGCATCCACGTGCTCGGGTTCCTCAGCGACAGCGATCTCGCGCTCGCCATCGAGCGCGCCACCGTCTTCGTCTACCCGAGCCAGGCCGAGGGCTTCGGCCTGCCGGTCGTGGAGGCCTTCAACTTCGGCACCCCCGTCATCCACGCCGACGTGCCGGCGCTGCTCGAGGTGGCCGCGGGTTCGACGTTCGTGGTCGAGCGCACGACGCCCGCCGAGTTCCCCGGCCAGCTGGCCGACGCCATCCACACCGTCACCACGGATGCCGCCCTCCGCAACCGCCTCTCCATCTCGGGCCTCGACCGTGCCCGCGCCTTCTCCTGGCGCGACTCCGCCGACAAGGTCTGGCAACTCCACGCCGACCTGTAACGTCTCAAACCGCAAACCTGACGGCCACCGCGCCGTCTGCGGGCTCGGTGGACGTCAGGTTTGCACTTTCGAACGTCAGCCGGCGTCGTTGGTGGCCGTCGACAGGACGAGAGCGTTCGAGACCGTGGAGCGGACGGTGTCCCAGTCCGGGTCCTCGGGGTCGATCAGCGGGGGTGTGAGGTCGATGCGGTCGATCGGGAGGTCCTTGGTCTTCAGGGCCAGATCGATGAAGTAGGACAGGGTCGACTGCGGGATGTCGGTCTGCACCACCTGGGTGCCCGCCTGCACGATGCCCTGGAACTTCGTCAGCACGTTCACCGGCTGGAACTGCTGCAGGATGGCGGTCTGCAGTTCGCCCTGGCGCTGCATCCGGTCGTAGTCGCTCGTGGTGTGGCGGGAGCGCGCGTACCAGAGTGCCGTGTAGCCGTTCATGTGCTGCTCGCCGGGCCAGATCCAGCCCTCGATCTCGTTGCCGTCTTCGTCGCCGCCCATGGGCAGCGCCTCCGTGACGTTGATGTCGACGCCGCCGAGCGCATCGATGAGATCGGAGAAGCCCTGCATGTCGATCATCACGTAGTACTGGATGGTGATGCCCAGCGCACCCTCGATGGCATCCTTCGTCGCCTCGACGCCGGAGTTCGAGCCCTCGGCCTCGGCGTTCGGGTACATGTCGGGGTCGAAGGCCATCACGCGCGGGTAGAGGAAGCTGATCTGGCAGTCGCTGCCGCAGTCGTAGCTGCCGTCGGGTGCGTAGTCGCTGCCGATCAGGGGCGAGCCCTCGACGATCGGCACCTGCTCCAGGTTGCGCGGCACACCGATCATGGTGGCGCGGCCCGTGTCGGCCTCGATCGACACGACGGTCATGCTGTCGGGCCGCATCCCGTCGCGATCAGGACCCGCGTCGCCACCGAGCAGCAGGATGTTGTAGCGCCCGTCGATCGGCGGCTCAGCCGCCGCCTGGGCCGAGAACACGGCGTTGAGCCCGCTCTGGGCGACGTTCGCATAGTAGGCACCGGCGGCCGCCCCACCGGACGCCACCACGAGCAGCAGCACGGAGAACAGCGCGAGGGCGGGCCGCGCCCGGGTTCCGACGCGCACGAGCCGCACCAGGCGCAGCGTGTCGAGCGTCAGGATGACCCAGAGGATCGCATACGCCAGCAGCACCACCTGCACCGCCCCGAGCGGGATCGGGTTCGTAGCGATGGAGAAGATGACCTGCGGCCAGATCAGGTAGATGACCAGGCCGATGATCGCCATGATCCACATGGCGAAGGTGAAGTACAGTCCGAACCGGCCGAGCTTGCGGTTGCCGGCGAGCACCTGCGCCGAGCCCGGGATGAGGAAATTGAGCACCACGAGCCACCAGCCCCGCACGGTCATCGCCCTCTGGGAGGAGACGTCCGGATAGCGGATCGGGCTGGCGGTGGAGTTCGCGGTGGAAGCGGTCATAGGCGGGCTTGGAGGTCCGTGTTCTTGCGTTCGACGAGCTCGCTGAGCTCGGTGCGGTAGGTGGAGAGCTTGTCGGCAAGCCCATCATCTGAAGTCGACAGGATGCTGACAGCGATCAGCGCCGCGTTCTTCGCGCCGCCGATCGAGACGGTGGCGACCGGGATGCCGGCGGGCATCTGCACGATCGAGAGCAGCGAGTCGAGGCCGTCGAGGCGCGACAGCGGAACGGGAACTCCGACGACGGGAAGCGTGGTGACCGAGGCCAGCATGCCCGGCAGGTGCGCCGCGCCGCCTGCTCCCGCGATGATCACCTTCAGACCGCGCTCGCGAGCGGACTTCCCGTAGGCGATCATCTTCTCGGGCGTGCGGTGCGCCGACACGACCTGCACCTCGCAGGGCACACCGAAGTCGGCGAGCACCTGCACGGCATCGCTCATGACGGTGAAATCGGAATCCGACCCCATGACGATGCCCACGACGGGGTTCAGTTCGGGCATAGGCCCAATGCTAAATGTCAGTCCTGGAAGAAGGCCGCAGCGGCACGCGCCTGGAACACAACCTCGTCGAGCTCCTCGCCGCCGGTCGTGACGTGCCCGATCTTGCGGCCCGGGCGCGGCTCCTTGCCGTAGAGGTGGATCTTCGCGGCCGGCTGGTCGGCCATCGCCAGTGTGGTCGCCTCGTCGAGCGTCTTCTCGACCGGGCCGCCCAGGATGTTCACCATCACCGACCACGGGTCGCGGTGACCGGTCGCCCCGAACGGCAGGTCGAGCACGGCACGCAGGTGCTGCTCGAACTGGCTCGTGGTCGAGCCGTCGATGGTCCAGTGGCCGGTGTTGTGCGGGCGCATCGCCAGCTCGTTCACGAGGATGCGCTCATCCGTCGTCTCGAAGAGCTCGACCGCGAGCACCCCGGTGACGCCCAGCTCGGCGGCGATCGTGGTGCCGATCTGGGCGGCCATCTCGGCCACCTTGCCGGCGCTGCCCGGGGCGGGTGCGATCACTTCGGCGCACACCCCGTCTTTCTGCACCGACTCGACCACGGGCCACAACGTGCTCTCGCCGCTCGGGCGCCGCGCCACGAGCTGCGAGAGTTCGCGGCGGAAGTCGACGAGCTCCTCGGCGAGCAGCGCTCCGGCATCCGGACCGCCGTCCTGGTCGAGCGCGAGGAACCACTCCTCCACCTGGGCGGCCGCCGTCACGACGCGCACGCCCTTGCCGTCGTAGCCGCCACGGGCCGTCTTCACGACCGCCTGGCCACCGTGCTCGGCGATGAAGTCGTCGAGCTGCTCCGCGTTCTCGACGCGGGCCCAGTCGGGCATCGGGATGCCGAGCTCGCCGAGCCGCTCGCGCATGCGCAGTTTGTCCTGCGCGTACTGCAGGGCGTCCGGCCCCGGGTGCACTGCGACGCCGTCCGCGACGAGGGCCCGCAGCACCGACTGGGGCACGTGCTCGTGGTCGAAGGTCAGCACGTCGACGTCGCGCGCGAAGGCGCGAACCGTCTCGAGGTCGGTGTAGTCGCCCACCGCGGTGGCGGCGATCGCGGCCGACATCCCCTCGGTCTCCGCCAGCACACGGATGTCGATCCCGAGTTCCACCGCGGGCGGGATCATCATCCGCGCCAACTGTCCGCCACCGACAACGCCCACTACAAAAGTCACGGCAAGAGTCTAGTTGGGGTGCTCGACCGAGTGCCCGAGTCTCTCCCCGAAATGGCCCGGCAGTCCAACCCTTCCTCAAGCTGGAGGATACGCGTCACCCAGGGAGGTAGGAATCCAGTCGCTGAGCGACCTGGTCGGAGACACTGTCAGGTCCACCGAGCACGACGATGCGGTACGGCGCCAGTCGTTTCAACTCCGCATCGATCACCGCCGGAATCGAGTCCGTGTCGACCAGCAGCACGGGCGACCGGTCGGCGATGGCAGCTGCGGAGCCTGAAAGGGCATCCGAGAACACAGCCCCAGAAGCCACGTAGACCGTGTCGACACCGCTCAGGACGTGCGCAGCGGAGACATTGGCCGACACGGCGAAGCGATCACTGCCGGCGATTCGCGAGACCGGGGCTATCCCGCCGAGCGCTGCAGCCACCGATGCGTCGATCGTGGCCTCGCCGCCGATCACCACTATCCGATCGGGGTGGAGGCGGACCAACTCGGCTTCGACAGCAGCAGGGACGGCGCGCTTCTGGACGAGGAGCACCGGTCCCTGCAGCTGTCCGGCGGCGGCAGAGCCCGACAGCGCGTCGGGGAACACTTCGCCCGATGCCACGAACGCCACTCGAGCGCCCCCACCGAATGCGTCGGCAGAGACGCTGGCCGAGACTTCGAAACGGTCGGCGCCGCCATCCCGCGAAACGGCGCGACCGTAGCGGGCCAGCTGTGACTCGACCGCTGCGCTGACGCTGGTCGTGCCGCCCAGCACGACGATCCGAGCCGGCCTCAGCCTGGTCAACTCTGCAGCAACCTTTGTGGGTATGCCGTCTCGAGTGACGAGCAGGATCGGGCCGCCGCCGACGCCCGCAGCGGCCGACCCCGAAAGAGCGTCAGCGAATCCGCTTCCCGATGCGACGTACACAACAGGAACACCCGGCGCGAAGGCCTCGGCGGACACGCCGGCTGCCACATCGAATCGGTCGCTCCCGCCGATCCGATGCACCTCGGCCGGCGGATCCGGCGTCACCCACAACCTGACCAGCCGACCCGCCGACTTTGCGACGTCGAGCACCAATAAGTCATGAGACGACGGGTCGATCGCGCCGGCCACGTACATCGCTGATGGTCCGTTCAGGACCCGCTTCAGCGACCCGCTGCTGAAGATCTGAACACCAGGCACGCCCGCTCCCCCGGACAGGAGGTAGATGAGATGCCGCGCCTCGTCGACCTGGAAGCCGATCGGTAATCCGATCACGGGCGTGCAGCCGCCCTGAGCTGCAAGGGTGTCAGGATTGAAACTCTCCAAGCAGGCCTTTCCGTCGTCTCCCTCATCGAGTACCACGAGGCGGCCGCCCGCCAGGCCGAGGCGCTGCGGCAGATGGGCGATCGGGACGGTCGAAACACCGCTGGCCGATACAACCGAGATCGCCCGATCGAGGACGCCGACGAAAGCGCGGTGGTTGATCGAATCAACGGCGATATCCACGGGTCGCGCTATCAGCGCCGATTCCTTGACTGTTCCGGTCGCGATGTCTACGACAGAGACGCTCTCGCTCGTCGCATGCGCTACGTAGGCGATGTTCGCGTCGGAGTCGACGGAAATGCGAGCATCACCGGTTCCGGCGGTGCCGATCGAGCCAACGAGCGTGTTCGCGGTCGGGGAGGCCGGGTTCGCGTCGACCAGCATGACCCGGTTCGTCGCCCCGGCGTCGACGACGAAGAGCTGATGCGTCTTCTCATTGACCGCGATGGCCGATGGAGCGGTGAACCCTGCGATCGTGGCGAGACTCGTCAACGCCGAGCCTGAGATGTCGAAGATCCGAACATCCGAGGTACCGCCGTGGCCCTCGAGCAGGAACGCCCGGCGAGTGGACCAGTCGACGGCCACCTCACGGACATCATCCGTCGACACGTAGTCGGCGAGTTGGGTGATGGTCACGCCCCTGGAAGCCATGGGAGGCGTCTCCGCCATTGCTGCCACAGGGGTGACGACGACAAGCGATGACGCCACCAAACTCGCGATCGTTTGGCGAGCATGACCTGAGAATGAAAACATTCATCGAGCATACGTCATTAATGACGATTATTCGATTAAGATCCGGGCAGGTGCGAGGGCGGGGTGGGGTGCTCGGTGAGGTCGCCGAGCAGGTCGGCCACGAGCCTGGCCGACGGCACGTCGTGCAGGATCAGGGTGAGTTCGGGGCCGGCCACGACCCGGACGTCGCCCGAGGCGTACGCGGCCTGCAGCGGGGTGCGGCGGAGGCGCACATCCGAGACCCGCGCGAGGTAGACATCCTGTCGCTGGCGCACCAGGATGCCGCGACGCGCGATGATGCGGCGGGTGGTGACCGTGTAGCGGTGACCCAGCCAGGCGAGGAACGGCAAGAGGGTCGCGAAGAAGACGAGGGCGCAGGCCACGGCGAGCGCCGCCCAGTTCTGCCACTCCTCGGGGAACCGCCCGCCGAAGTAGCCGAACGCGGTCACCGTGGCGAAGAGCACGAGCACCGGAACGGTGAGCCGCCGCGCGTGCGGACGCGTACGCACCAGCACCGTCTCGGGCGCGGTGGGCCGCACCGGTTCGACCGAGGTGGTGTATCCCGGATCGACGTTCGCCGCACCCCAGCCGAAGCGCTCGGTGGCGGCGGGATCGCGCCGCGCCGGGGGCGCACCGGGTGGATAGGTGCCGTCTGCGGGTCCGGGCCCGCGCACGACGGAGTCGAACGAGTCCGTCTCACGGGTGCGCCTGGCCATAGGCCCCATTCTTTACCGGGATCCTCCATTTGCCCTGTCGTCGTGCCGGAGATGCGTCACATCGCCCGCCGAGACCACGAGCGGCTCGTCGGCGTCGTCGAGATCGACCACGAGCCTCCCGGTCGGGTCGATCGATCGGGCCACCCCCGTGCGGAACACCCCGCCGGGGAGCTCCACCCGCACGACCCGGCCGAGGGTTCCGGTGATGCGCGCCACGTCGTCGAGCAGCCCGCTCGCCACCGGGTCGCCGTCGTGCGCCTTCCAGCGCTCGTAGAGCAGCCCGAGGTCGCGCAGGTAGCCGGCCATCACGGCATCGGGCGACGGATGCTCCACTCCGGCCACGAGCAGCGACGTCGACGTCTCGGTCGGCAGCTCCGACGCGGTGAGAGTGAGGTTGACGCCGGCACCGATCACGAGCCCCTGCCCGTTCGGCAGCAGCTCGCCCAGGATTCCCGACACCTTCTTCTCGCCGATCAGCACGTCGTTCGGCCACTTAAGGCTCACCGTCTCGTGCTCCAGCCGGTGCGCGGTGTGGATGCGCGCCGTCTGCACGAGGCCCGTCACCACCCGGGCCATCGCCACCCCGGACAGCAGCGGCAGGAAGCCGTAGCGGTCGAGCGGGATAGGGTCTCCGGATGCGCCGCGCGGCCGCAGCAGCACCGAGATCGCGAGCGCACGGCCGGGAGGCGCGGTCCAGACGCGGCCGAGCCGCCCGCGGCCCGACACCTGGTTGTCGGTGGCGACCACGGCGAGATCCGGCCACTCCGAAGCTGAGGGGCCGGTCGCCGCCATCACCAGCACGTCGTTCGTGGAACCGGCCTGCGGCATCCACTCCAGCCGGGGCACGACAGCGCGCGAGAGCGGAAGGGCGGGCGGATGCGCAGGCTTTTCCATGCGGCCAAGCTACCCGACGACCACCCGACGGCGGATCACCCGCGCACAAGCCCGCCGCGCGCATTTGTAGGGTTTCGTCAACGGGAAGCGCTGAGGGCTGGCCGGTAGAGTGAACCGCGTGACTGAAGATCTGACGACCGAGCCCGACATGTACACCACGGCGGGCAAGCTGGCCGACCTCAAGAACCGCTACCACGAAGCCGTGACGGCGTCGGGCGAAGCCGCCATCGAGAAGCAGCACAAGCGCGGCAAGAAGACCGCCCGCGAGCGCATCGAGCAGCTGCTCGACCACGGCTCCTTCGTCGAGATCGACGAGTTCGTGCGGCACCGCACCCACGCCTTCGGCATGGAGAAGTCGCGGCCCTACGGTGACGCCGTGGTCACCGGCACCGGCACCATCCACGGCCGCCAGGTCGCCGTGTACGCGCAGGACTTCACGATCTTCGGCGGCTCGCTCGGCGAGGTGGCCGGCGAGAAGATCATCAAGGTCATGGATCTCGCGCTCAAGACCGGCGTGCCCATCATCGGCATGCTCGACTCGGGCGGCGCGCGCATCCAAGAGGGTGTCGTGGCACTCGGCAAGTACGGCGAGATCTTCCGCCGCAACACGGCCGCGTCGGGCGTCATCCCGCAGATCTCTATCATCATGGGCCCGGCGGCCGGCGGCGCGGTCTACTCCCCCGCCCTCACCGACTTCGTCATCATGGTCGACAAGACCAGCCAGATGTTCGTCACCGGACCGGATGTCATCAAGACGGTCACCGGCGAAGACGTCGGCATGGAGGAGCTGGGCGGCGCGCTCACCCACAACAAGGTCTCGGGCGTCTCGCACTTCCTGGCCTCGGACGAAGACGACGCGCTCGACTACGCCCGCGCCCTGCTCAGCTACCTGCCCGACAACAACCTCGCCGAGCTCCCGGTCTACGACTCGAACGTCGAGCTCGAGATCACGGATGCCGACCGCAAGCTGAACACGATCGTCCCGGACAGCCCGAACCAGCCCTACGACGTGCACACCGTGATCGAGCACCTCGTCGACGACGGGGAGTTCCTCGAGACGCAGCCGCTCTACGCGCCCAACATCGTGGTGGGCTTCGCCCGCATCGAGGGGCGCTCGATCGGCATCGTCGCCAATCAGCCGTCGGCGATGGCGGGCACCCTCAACATCGAGGCCGGCGAGAAGGCGGCTCGGTTCGTGCGGTTCTGCGACGCGTTCTCCATCCCGATCCTCACCCTCGTCGACGTGCCCGGCTACCTGCCCGGTACCGACCAGGAGTGGACCGGCGTCATCCGCCGCGGCGCGAAGCTGCTCTACGCCTACGCCGAGGCCACCGTGCCGCTGGTCACCGTCATCCTGCGCAAGGCCTACGGTGGCGCGTACATCGTGATGGGCTCGAAGCAGCTGGGCGCCGACATGAACCTGGCCTGGCCCACCGCGGAGATCGCCGTGATGGGCGGGCAGGGTGCGGTGAACATCCTGTACCGGGGCGAGATCAAGCGAGCCGAGGAAGCGGGCGAGGATGTCGCGGCCGTGCGCACGAAGCTCGCGAACGAGTACACCTACAACGTCGCATCCCCGTTCCTCGCGGCCGAGCGCGGTGAGCTCGACGGCGTGATCGAGCCGGCTGCCACCCGGGTCGCGGTCACGAAGGCGCTTCGCGCATTGAAGACCAAGCGTGCCTCGCTGCCGCCCAAGAAGCATGGGAACATTCCGCTCTGATCTGGGGGCGAATGAGGGGGTGGATATTCGCACTCCCGCCTAAGGGTTGAGCGGAGCTCAAAGGCGGCGGGAGTGCGAATATCCACCCCCTCATTCGCGCGTTCGGGCAGGCGGGAGCGAGGGGTGCCCTAGCGGTGCTGTCGGCTGCGCCGATAGAGTCTCCCCACCGCCTCCACCCCTACGAAGGAGACCTGTGCCGACCTGCGAGCTCGCCGCCACCGGAATGGAGGCCGGGCTGCTGCTGCCGGCCGCCGTCATCGCTTTCGTGGGGATCGGGGTGGGCACCGCCGCCGTTCTGACCCGGAAGGGGAAGCGCAAAGCCGCCCTGTTGGGCGTCGTGCCCGTGCTCGTGGCGGGTCTCGTCGTGACGGGAACCCCCGCGCCCTCGTTCGCGAACGCGGGCTCCGGATGCGTCGCCGGGGCGCCCGGAGGTGGGTCCGAGCCTGTGGTCCCGCCGCCCGCACCTCCGGTGAACCCCTTCACGGCGGGCGCCGTCGGCATCGGCGACCCCTACTTCCCGCTCGACGGGAACGGCGGCTACGACGTGGCCGACTACGACCTCGACCTCTCTTACGACCCTGACACCGGTTCGATCAACGGCACGGCCACGATCAGCGCCACGGCCACGCAGAACCTGTCGGCCTTCAACCTCGACCTCGACGGTCTCACCGTGAGCTCGGTCGCGGTCGACGGCGCGCCCGCCACGTTCACCTCGGCGAGCACCCCGATCAGCATCGTCACCGGGCAGCCCCTGGTGGCGGGCAGCGGCGACGGCGAGGCGACCCCGCCCCGCACCGAGGTCACCGTGTCGCCGGCCGCCGGCATCCCGATCGGCGTGCCGTTCACGACGGTCGTGGAGTACGGCGGCGTGCCGACCACGATCGACGACGCCTACGGCATCTCCGGTGTCTTCCACCAGGCCGACGGCGGTGCGCTCATCGTCGGCCAGCCCCGAGTCGCCGCCACCTGGTTCCCGGCCAACGACCACCCCGCCGACAAGGCCACTCTCACGGTCACCATGTCGGCGCCTTCCGATCTCACCGTGGTCGGCAACGGCCACCTGGTGTCGCAGACCCCGGCCGGAGCGAACACCGAGTGGACCTGGCGCTCCGACCAGCCGATGGCTCCCTATCTCGCCACCGCCTCGATCGGCGACTACGAGCTCACCTCCTTCAGCCAGGACGGCATCGACTACTGGAACGCGATCGACCAGGATCTCAACGACATCCCCGCCGACGAGAACGACCCCACGGGCCCGAGCGCCGGCGAGGCAGCCGCGTCGATCTTCGCTGACGAGCCCGAGGTCATCGACTTCCTCTCCAGCGTCTTCGGGCCCTACCCGTTCACCGAAGCCGGCGGTATCGCCGCCGATCAGCCCGACCTCCAGTTCGCCCTGGAGAACCAGACCCGCCCGATCTACGGCGCGTGGGCCTTCACCAGCGTCGACGACCCGAGCGTGGCCGTGCACGAGCTCGCCCACCAGTGGTACGGCGACAGCGTGGCGATGCACCGCTGGAGCGACATCTGGCTCAACGAGGGCTTCGCGACCTACGCGGAATGGCTCTGGGCCGAGCACACGGGCGGAGACGACCCTGCCACGCAGGCTCAGGCCACCTACGACGGCATCCCGGCCGGCGACGAGTTCTGGACCGTCGAGGTCGCCGATCCGGGTTCGGCGAACATCTTCGCCGACGCCACCTACTACCGCGGCGCCATGACCCTCCAGGCCCTCCGCAACACGGTCGGCGACGACGCGTTCTTCGCGATCGTGCAGGGCTGGGCCACCGAGAACGCCGGCGGCAACGTCACCACGGAGCAGTTCGTCGACTACGCCGAACAGGTCTCGGGCCAGGACCTGACGGCACTGTTCGACACCTGGATCTACAGCACGGGCAAACCGGCCGTCGCTCCCTAGGCGAGGCGGAACGACGTCCGTTCGCAGAGCTGGCAGAATGTGACCAGACGTTCGATGCGGTGAGCTCCACCCCTGTCAGACCGCGCGTCACAGGAGTTCCCCATGGCAGCACACAGCCCCGCCCGCAACGCCCTCGTGGTCGACGACACCCCGGATCAGGCGGAGCTCGTCGAGCTTCTGCTCGAGCGGCTCGGCTACGTGGTGGTCACCGTGAACACGGCGGAGGCCGCCATCGCCGCCTACGCCGAACTCGAACCCCAGCTCGCCATCGTCGACCTGCTGCTGCCCGGGATCGACGGGTGGGCGCTCGTCACCGCGATGAAGCGCGACGTCCCCGAATGCCGGCTGCTCGTCACGAGCGTGCTCGGCCTCGAAGAGTATCCGGTGGTCGACGGCGTCCTGCCGAAGCCGTTCAGCGCAGCCGACCTGGCCGCCGAACTCGACCGGATGTTCGCTGCCTGAGCACCTGCCAGGGGCGCCGCGACAAGGGGGAAGACGAACATATGCGCGTATTGATCGCCGACGACGACCAGGATCTCTGTGATCTCGTCACCATCGCCATCGAGAGGGCGGGGTTCACCGTGGTGGCCGCGGTCGCCGATGGCGCCGCCGCCTGGAACGTGCTCCAGGAAGAGGAGGTCGATCTGGCCGTGCTCGACATCTCGATGCCCGAGCTCACGGGCCTCGAGCTCACCGAGAAGATCCGCGCCGACGACGAGCTACGCGAGCTCAGCGTTCTGATCATCACCGCCAACGTGCAGCCCAGCACCGCCGAGGCCGTGCATCTGGCCGGCGCCAACGGCCTGATCACCAAGCCGTTCGTGGTCATGGAGCTGGTCGCGTTCGTGCGCGACGTCGCCGAACGCCTCTGATGCCCACTGTCCGGGCACGCGTGACCCGCTTCCTCGACACCGCCGATCGTCCCGCGGTGAAGCAGGTCCCGTCTGCAGCCGCGTTCGTGCTGGCCAACGTCTTCATCCTCCTTCCCGGTCAGGTCGGCGCGATCCCCACGAACGTGGGCGCCCTCGTGGCAGCCGACGCCCTCGTGGCGGTGGCGACGCTGCTCGCCTTCCTGGTGCCGTGGGAGCGCCATGGTCGCCGCGTGCAGCTGGCCGTGCCCCTCCTGACCATCGCGGGCATGATCGTGCTCCGGCTGGCGACGGGCGGCGCCCAGTCGCCCTACGGTGGACTCCTGCTGATTCCGATCGTCTGGATCGCCTCGGAGCCCGGTCGCCGCTCGGTGGCCGTCGTTCTCGCGGCGGTCGCGGTGAACTTCGCCCTGCCGTACCTCGTCGGGCAATCCCAGGTCGGGGGCGCCCAGGATTGGATCCGGGTCGTCTTCTCCCCCATCACCTTCACGATCGCGGCGGCCCTGATCAACCAGCTCAGCGCCGTCTCCCGAGCGCGGCAGCGCAGAGCCGACGCCCTCCTCGCCGAACGTGACGACCTCATCGAGTCGCTGGCCGAGGCGGCGCGCGCAGCGGAACGCAGCACGCAGGAGGCCGCCGTGGCCTCCCGCCTGATGAACAGCGTGTGGGATGCCATAACGGAGCAGGCCATCATCGGAACCGATCTCGACGGGGTCATCGACGTCTGGAACGGCGGAGCGGCGCAGATGCTCGGCTACGGCGAGCAGCAGGCGCTCTCCGGGATGCGCATCGTCGAGTTGCACCTGCGCGAGGAGGTGCTGAGCGGAACCGCGCCCGGTGGTGGCACGTTCCCCGGCCGCTTCGCGGCCCTGACCGACGTCGCGCGCGACGGCAGCGCGGACGTGCGCGACTGGACCTACCGGCGGCGCGACGGTTCCACCTTCCCCGCCCTCGTCGCCACCACGCAGCGCACGGATGCGATGGGCCGTCCGTCGGGATTCATCTTCGTCGCCACCGACCAGACGAAGGCGAAGGAGATCGAGCGTCTGAAGGACGAGTTCTCCGGACTCATCTCCCACGAGCTCCGCACGCCGCTCAGCTCCATCCTCGGCTACGCGGAGCTGCTGCGCCTCGACGACGACCCTCCCCTCAGCGCTCCGCAGCAGAAATACCTCGGCATCGTCGAGCGCAATGCGAAGCGTCTGCTCCAGCTCGTCGGAGACCTCCTCTTCACCGCACAGGTCGAGGCCGGGCGGTTCTCCATCGAGTCGTCGTCGCTGGACGTCACGACTCTGCTCCGGGCCGCCGCCGACAGCGCGCGCCCCCAGGCGGAGAAGGCGGGTATCGAGGTCGAACTCGGACAGTATGACGCCCAGCTGCGGGTGAGCGCCGACCCGACTCGACTGAGTCAGGCGGTCGACAACCTGGTCAGCAATGCCGTGAAGTTCACCAAGCGCGGTGGCCGGGTCACCCTCTCGGCGCGTCGCGAGGGCGCTCGGATTCTGATCACCGTGACCGACACGGGCGTGGGCATCCCCGCCGACGAAGTCGACCGGCTGTCCGAACGCTTCTTCCGAGCCTCCACGGCCACCAAGAACGCGGTGCAGGGCGTCGGACTCGGCCTCACCATCACGAAGGCGATCGCCGCCGCCCATGGCGGGAACCTCACCATCGAGAGCGTCGAGGGCGAGGGCACCTCGATCACCATCGGGCTGCCGGGTTGACGCCGTGCGCCTCGTCCTAGGCCGAGGCTGCGGCGTGCTCCCTCGCGGCCCAGGCCGATTCCACCATGTCGTCGAGGGTGTGGCGCATGGCCCAACCGAGGTCGCGGGCCGCGAGTTCGCCTGAGGCGACGATGCGGGCCGGGTCGCCCGGGCGGCGCGGCGCGGCCTCGGGCTCGAAGGGGATGCCGGTGGCGGCCGCGACCGCGGTCATGATCTGCCGCACCGAGACGCCGTCGCCCGAGCCGAGGTTGTAGGCCGGGAGCAGGGATGCCCCCTCGTCGAGTTTGCGGGCCGCCTCGACATGGGCGAGCGCGAGGTCGGCGACGTGGATGTAGTCGCGCACGCAGGTGCCGTCGGGGGTGGGGTAGTCAGTGCCGTTGATCTTGGGCGTGCGTCCGGCGAGCAGGGCATCGAAGACCAGCGGGAAGAGGTTGTGCGGGCTGGTGTCGTAGAGGTCGAGACTGCCCGAGCCCACCACGTTGAAGTAGCGGAGGGACGTGTGACGGAGGCCCGCGGCGACACCCTGGTCGCGCAGCAGCCATTCGCCGATCAGCTTCGACTCGCCGTAAGGACTCTCCGGGTTCTTGGGGGTGTCCTCGGTCACGATGTCGGTGGGCGGGGTGCCGTAGACGGCGGCGCTCGAGGAGAACACGACGCGGTCGACGCCCGCTTCCTGCATCTCCTTCAGCAGCACGGCCGTGCCGGTCACGTTCTGCTCGTAGGTGTGCAGGGGCCGCTGCACCGAGACGCCCGCGTACTTGAATCCGGCGATGTGGATGACGCCGGTCACCCGGTGCTCGGCGAGAGTGCTTCGCACCAGCTCGGCGTCCAGGATGCTCCCCCGCACGAAGGGCACGTCGGCCGGCACGAACTCGGCATGGCCGCTCGAGAGATCGTCGAGGACCACGCACGCCATGTCCGCCTCACGCAGCGCCGCGACGACGTGCGATCCGATGTAGCCTGCTCCGCCGGTGACTAGCCAGGTCATGGGTTCCTCTCGATCGATGCCCAAGAGAAAACCCTACCGGCGGCCGGGGCTGCGTCGTCGCACGGGCCGCGTCAGCGCACCAGGGTGCGCACCAGCGACACGGCCTCCTTCGGCGACATCGACGGCAAGTAGGCCCGCCCGATCGCCCCGCCGATCGTCGGCAACGCCAACGGGTCGGGATAGGCCATATAGATCGTGGAATAGGTGGGGTTGAACTTCGCCTTGAACTTGAACAGCGACGAGAAGCCGTAGGCCGGCTCGAGGGTGCGCGCGAGGAAGTCGGAGAGCTCGGTCATCACGGTCGGTGCCGGCGGCTCCTCGCCCTTCGGCACGGGAGGCTGGGCGAGCGGCGCACCCGACAGGCTCAGCACCTCGACGCCGAGCTCCTTCATGTGCAGCGCCGACGAGGCGATGAGGTACTCCATCACGCCGGGCATCGACCCGTCGGCACGGCGCATGAAGTCGAGCGTGTAGCCCACGGCGACGCCGTCCCGGTACATCGGGAGCCAGCTGGTGACCGCCGCGATACGACCGTCGGCGTCGATCGCCAGCATGAGTGCGACATCCGGGTCTTTGATCTCCTCGAGGGCTCCGAGGGTGAAGCCCATCTCCGGCAGTTCCTTCTCCGACACCCAGGCCTCGGAGATGGCGTTGATCTGCGCCACCTTGGCCCGCGAGAGCTCGTCGTAGGTGGTCCAGACCGTCGTCATGCCCTCCCGCACGCCCTTGTTGAGCGACGAGCGCACGTTCTGCCACGCCTTGCCGGTCATCTCCAGGGTCTGGGGATGCATCAGCGTCTCCTCGCCCACCGACATCCACTGCCAGCCCATCCCCGCGAACACCGGGATGTACTGCTCGTGCACGCTGTAGAACACCGGCACCCAGCTGTGGGCGTCGCAGAACGTCACGAAGGCCTCGATCGTCTCCTTCTCGGCGCCCGGTCGGCACACCGGATCGGACATCGTGATGGCGACCCCGTTGATGACCCGGTAGGCGATGGCGGCATCCTGGGCCTCGTCGAACCAGTAGACGTTGCCGGGCCAGGTGGTCATCCAGCCGAGGGTTCCGCCGCCGCCCCGGCGGAGCAGGGCCCGGATGCGCTGATGGTCGCCCACCGTGACCGCGTGCTCGCTCGCCGTGAGCAGTTGGAAGGCCGCGACGGTGAAGATCGCCCAGAACACCGGTCCGATCCACTGGAAGAGGAACAGGGTGACACCCGACGACGGGATGAGCACGTCGCCCGTGATGCCCACGAGGGTCACCGGAAGGAATCGCCGCGGAAGGTCGAGCACCAGCTCGACGATGCTGGTGCCCGGCGGCGTGAAGCTGTCGAGCGTGAAGGCGCCGACCACGACGTTGATCAGCGACAGCGCGAGCAGGGCCCCGATCACCACCACGAGGAAGCGGATGAAGGCCTCCCGCGGCGCCCGCAGCGCGAAGCGCTTGCGCGTGACGAAGAGCAGGATGGCGACGGCGAGCGGAACGGCGACGGTCGAGCCGCCCCACACCACGTACTCACCGATGTCGATCGGCTCGAGCGGGGTGCTGTCGTCGACGGACACCGCCGACGCGAGCGTGAAGACGAGGCCCAGGAACACCAGGGCGAGCGCGATCATCGCGAGGTTGGTGACGATGCCGAGCCAGAGGGCGAAGCGCCGACCGCGACGGAGCCCCCAGGCCGAGACCAGCAGCAGCGCCAGAGGCACGAAGGTCTGCACCACGGGCCCCACCCCGCCGAGCGCCCCGAGCCGCCGGAAGTCGTCGCACACCCCGGTCGTCGCCGTGGCGCAGAAGGTCTTGATGTCGGCCGCGCTGGGGAAGATGTCGCCGTAGAGGCTTCCGGCGAGACCGAAGGCACCCGTGCCGTTCGGATTGAGCAGACTCACCAGCGGGCCGATCGCGGTGATCAGCACGACGGCCGCGATGAGCACCCGCACCTCGCCGAAGGAGCTGCGGAGGAACACCATTCCGCGCCGACGCCGCACGCTGAGGAAGTGGCCGATGACGAGACCGGCGATCGCCGCGATCAGCCGGTACACCGTGGAGGTGTCGCCGTCGTAGAGGGCGAACATGATGAGGAAGCCGAAGGTCACCAGGCGCACCCGGCGGCGCCAGAGCGGGCCCATGAACGAGCTCGCGGCCAGCAGCGAGCCCACGATCGGGGTGAGCGGATCGACGGTGAGGTCGAAACTCGTGCCATCGGCCCACCACTCGCCCGCGAGCGATCCGATCCACTGCACGATCACGCCGAGACCCACGCCGATCAGCCCGGTGACGAGGAACACGGGCACGAGCCGGCGCCGCCCGAGCAGTCGTTCGGCCACCCCGAGCAGCACGAGGGAGGCGAGGATGTCGCCCACCAGCTGGAACGGATCCCACGGGATGAACAGAGCGGTGAAGACGGTCCACCAGTTGCCCATGTCGACCACCGTGGTCACGCCCGCGGCCCAGGTGTTCTGGGTGACCTCGGAGGCCGGGCCGAAGAAGGTGCCGGTGACGAGCGCCGTCACGAGGATGAGCACCGCGAAACCGATGCTCAGAGGGATCGTGGCGAGATATCTCCCCGCGAACGTGATGGTCTTCCTCATGCCGACGATTCCCCTCTGATGCCAGGGTTCTAATGTAGCCTCGTCCGTGTGAACGACGAGGCTACGACATCCGCCGACGAACCCGCCCTCCAGGTGCTGACGAAAGCGGTCACCCCGGAGGAGCTGGCTGCCGTGACCGCGGTCGTCGAGTCCGCCGTGGCCGAAGAACTCGCCGAGCTTCACGACGACGTGCAGATCGGGCCGTCGGCCTGGGAGCGCAGCCAGCGTTCGATGCGCGGCCCCCTTCACCCGGGGCCTTCCGCTTGGCGCGGCTTCAGCGGCCAGCCTCGCTGATCGTTTTCTGAACGCTTGCTGGACGCCTTCGGAAAAATGTCCTCCGAAAGACCTACTGCGCGCCGAACCCGTGGGGGCCAGCATGGTGAGTGCTAGGTGTCTCTCTTTGAGTACATCGCCGGATGCAGGTCGACTAGGGTAAGCGGGCTTGCATTCCGGGGGCGAGTCAGGGCGATATTCGGGTTGTCGTCCTGACTCGAAAGCCTTCCGGGGGTCGAATTCATTCGGCCCCCGGTTCTTTTTCTGCCGGCCCACCGCTCCGCGGCACCTCGAGCCAGAGGTCGAGTTCCTCCTCCTCAGCGGGCGCCGCCGCGCGCAGCCCCACGATGGTCACGGCCACGTCCTCGTCGTGCTGCGCCGTGCGCACCACGACCCGGTCGGCCGTCGTCTCCCCGATCTCCTTCGCGATCACTGCGGTCACCCGGGCATGCTCCGTTCGGTCGAGGTCGTCGATGCCGCCGTCGTCCAGAAGGGTCACCTCCACGCCGCGTCGCCGTGCCGCGAGCGCCTCTCGGCGCACCGCGTCGTCGAGCAGACGCCGCCCCCGGATCTCGTCGCGCATCGCCGCTTCGAGGTGCAGGCACTCCTGCCGGTCCTGCTCGCTGAGCAATCCGTCGCTCGTGACGATCCGCCGCAGCATCGGCTCCACCATCCGGGTCATCTGCCCGAGTCTCACCCGGCGCTCGAAGTACTCGGCCTCCTCCTGGGCGTGCCACTCGGCGGCGCGCTGCTCGGCCCGCTCGAACAGCCGGGCGTCTCGCGAAGCCCGCACGATGGCCACCGTGGTGGCGTGCGCCACACCCACCCAGATGGGGCCGCCGATCACGCCGAGCGACGGCAGCTCGAAGATGTCACGCGACCACAGCAGCACGGTGAGGATCATGATCGCGATGCCGCCCCAGGCGAACCAGGGGCGCTGGCGCACCACGGTGATCGTCATCAGGGTGCCGACGGCGCCGATGATCCAGGTGGCGTAGCCGTTGTCGACGCGGGGATCGAGCTGCGTGAGCACGAGGATGAGGCCGACGGTGCAGACGGCCAGGTTGACCGCCGCCATCGGCAGCGGCATCCGGATCGATGGCGACGGCGCCAGGCTCAGGGCCGTCGCCGCCCCGTAGAGCGCCATCGCCACGACCGCGGGCCACGGAGACGGTGGCACGTCGAGGGAGTACAGCCCGAGCACGAGGTGATAGGCGGAGAAGATCGCGGCCAGTCCGACCAGCAGGATGCGCGGCATCGAGATCATGCCCCGACCTCCGTCGCGGAGGGTGCCGGCCAGGTGATCGCGATCGTCGTGCCGGCCCCGGGGATGGAGCGGATGTCGGTGGTGCCGCCGACCGCGTCCACGCGCTCCCGGATCGAGATGCGCACGCCGAGGCGGTCGGGCGGCACGGCGTCGACGTCGAACCCGGTGCCCGTGTCGGCCACCACCACGGTGACCTCGGGTCGCCCGGGCGTGCCGCGCCCGTGCACGGAGATGGTGCGCGCGGCGCCGTCGCCCGCGTGCTGGATGCTGTTGACGATCGCCTGCACCGTCGCCGAATAGAGGCCTTCCAGGACCCGGGCCGGCACCGTGCCTCCGAGGTCGCCGTCGACCGAGAACCCGATCTCGCCGGTGAGCGTCTCGGCCAGCGAACGCGACCGGTCGACCAGCACCGAGAGCGGGAGATCGGCGGAACCCTCGGACTCCGCGTCGACGCTCTGCAAGGCGACCAGGGCACGGCGCGCCATCTGGACGGCCAGTTCCCGGTCGTCGGCCGTGCGGCTGCGCGAGGCGGCGAGCAGGGTGGAGAGCACCCGGTCATGGATCACGGTGTCGACCCGGGTGCGCTCCTGTTCGGCGGCGTGCCGCTTGGCGGCATCCGCGTATCGGCGCACGGCGGTGCTCTGCGCCTCGTCGACCTGGCTGGCGGTGGTGCGGAGGGCCGTGATCACCATCACCACGAACGAGCCCAGCAGCAGGGCGTAGACCGCGTCGAGCAGTGCGAGCTCCCACGGCGCGCCGCCCCCGGCCGGAAGCACGCGCAGCACCGCGAAGATCGCGGGCACGGCGATGGTGTAGGCGGCCGCCCAGAAGGTGGGGAAGGAGATGCCCGCCGCGCCGATCGCCACGATCACGATGTACCAGAGCCAGGGCTGCGTGCCGAGGGCCGCCGTGGGGCTGCGCACGGCCAACGGCCAGAGCACGAGCGTCACCACGAAGACGCACGCCACCACCCCCATGCTGATCCGCACCCCGCGGCCGGCGAGCGAGCAGATGAAGGCGACGCCGATCGACCCGAACAGCGCGATGGACACCGCCCACGCCCACTCGGGCCGGAGGGTGGCGGCCGACTCGTTGAGCACGGGAATGGACAGCAGGGCGAAGACGAACCCGAAGAGTCCCTCGAGGCGCGCCAGGGTCGAGTCGATCTGCGCCCGGCTGAGCGGTGGCCTGGGGCCCGGCACCGCACCCCGCCACTGCCCGCCGCGCGATCCGCGCGCCTCGCGCGTCGTGGGGGTGGGGCTATTCGACATGTCCGTGTTCGTCGAGGGCGAGGATGCCGTCCTCCACCGCCCGGCGCAACAGCTCCACCTTCGAGCGGGCGGGCCGGCCCACCTCCACGTACTTCGCGCGGATGCGGTCGAGGTATTCCTTCGCCGTCGACACCTTGATGTTGAGCTTCAACGCCACCTGCGAGAGCGGCAGCCCGCTCGCGTAGAGGTGCAGCACGTCGCGTTCGCGCTGGGCCAGCTGGGCCTTGCCGAACTCGCGGTCGGCGTCGATCGCGCTGGCCCACTCGAGGTTGTTGAGCACGTCGCCGCGCGCGACGGCGGCGATGGCCGCCATCACGGTGCTGGTGGCCGCGGACTTCGGGATGACGCCCGCGGCACCCGCGGCGAGCGCCTCGCGCACGAGCCCCACCCGGTCGGCGATGCTGTGCACGAGCACCGCGGCGCCCATGGACCGCGCGTGCTGCACGTTCTCGGTCACCGTGAAGTCGTCGCCGAGGCTGAGGTCGAGCACGACGACGTCGCAGCTGCGCCCGGCGAGGGCGACCCAGAGCTCGCTCACCGAGGGGCAGGCGGCCACCACGTCGTAGCCGGCCTCGCGGCAGGCGGCGCGGATGCCGAGGCGTACCGACTCGTGATCGTCGACGATCGCGACCTGCACGGTGCGGTCGGGACGGACGGTCGCATCCGCATCCGTTGCCGCCCCGTCGCTGTCGTCGTGCACCGTTCACCCCTCGCGAAGACTGGCCCTCAGTCTACGGCGGCGGCTCTCCGGTGCGCACCGGTGCGGTTCACGCCTTGACGAGCACCCCGATGGTCTCCAGATGATGCGTGTGCGGGAAGAGGTCGTAGGCGCGCACGGCGTCGAGCTCGTAGCCGCCCTCACGGAACAGGGCCACGTCGCGCGCGAACGCCACCGGATCACAGGCCACGTAGACCACCTGGGCGACGTCGAGGCGCACGAGCGACCCGACGACCTCTTTACCGGCACCGGATCGCGGCGGATCGATCACCATGGTCGCGGCTTCGAGTCGGCGGCGGTCCTCGGCACCCGCGAGCTTCTCGAGCTCGAGGAGGTAACGGTCCACACGACCCGTCACGGCGCGGGCGCCGATCCACTCGGCCAGGTTCTCGGCGGCGTGGTCGGTGGCCGTCGGATCGCTCTCGACGCTCGTGATGCGGGTGGCGGGCCCGAAGCGGTCGCCGATCGCGGCGGCGAGCAGGCCCACGCCCCCGTAGAGGTCGTGGTTCGCCGCGCGCGGGTCGAAGAGGTCTGCGCGCGTCAGTTCGCCGACCGCCTTCGACAGAGTGCGGGCGGCGTCGCGGTGCACCTGCCAGAAGCCGTTCTCGGCCAGGCGGAACTCGCGCTCGCCGACGCGCTCGACGATGGCGGTGGGGGCGTCGGCGGGAGCGGTTCCGGATGCGCGGGGTGCGGTGGTGCCCGGTCCGGCCGAGCGGGAGTCGGCCCGGCCGCCGCGGGCTGAGGTCGCGGACGGCGCATCGTCGGCCAGTCCGTCATCCGCCCACCCGGACCGGCCGCGCCTTCCGCCCTGGCCGGACGGGGTCGCGTCCGCCCTGCCACCTCGACCGCCGCGGCGGTCTCGACCGGCCGCACCGCGCCCGGCACCGCGCGCACCGTCGCGTCCGCGGCCGCCGGTCTTCGAGCGCTCGGCGGGCACGAGCGAGACCCGAAGCTCCCCACCCGCCGTCTCGACGAACTCCACCGCGGCCGCACCCTGGGCGTCACCGCGGAGCGCGTGCGCGATCTCGCGCGCCTCGGCCTCGATGGCCTCGGTGGCGAGGGGCAGGTCGTCGACGGGGATGACGGTGTGCGATCGGGCTGCGTAAGGCCCGATCCGCCCGTCCGGACCCACATGCAGCCGCACCCGCGTGCGCCACCGCGTGCCGGGCTCCCGCCGCGCGCGTGTCTCGTCGGCGGCGGCACCACCCGCGGCGGTGCCATCTCGATGGAGGTTGCCGCCAGCCGCGCGCCACGATCCATCCGGATGCGACGACTCACCGCGTTCTCCATCCAGTTCGAGCCGCCGGTCGGCCTCCGCATCCGCGCCGATCGGCTCCACCTCGACGGCGCGCTCGATCCGGCCGAAGCGGCGCAGGGCATCCGTCAGCACCTGCGACTTCAGCGAGCGCTGACGATCCAGCGCGATGTGACCGAACTCGGCCCCACCGGCGCGCTCTTCGGGTGCGCGCTCCAGCCCGGCGGCGGCCCACACATGCGGACGGCGGTCGGGCGATGCGGTCAGCACCTCCACGGTGTCGGCCCGCCAGAACGACGCCTTGCTGTCGTCGGCGATGCGGGCGAGCACCCGCTCGCCCGGGATCGCGTCGGCGACGAAGACCACGCGGCCGTCGAGTCGCGCCACCGTGACCCCGCCGTGGGCTACATTGTCGATGTCCAGCTCGACGAGCTCGTTCTGGTGATCCATCCCCCGAGCATTTCACAGCAAAGGCGGACCCGTGCGTCTCTACCTCGCCTCCACCTCCCCCGCCCGGCTCGCGCTGCTGCGCCAGATCGGCATCGAGCCGGTGATCGTTCCCTCCGAGGTCGACGAGGACGCCGCGGTCGAACGCGCCGTCGCCGCGAACGGACCACTGACGGCGGATGCGATGGTGCAGCTCCTCGCCGAGGCGAAAGCCGAGGCGGTCGCCGCGCCGGGCGTGCTGCCCGACGGGTCGCCGATCGACGGATTCGTGCTCGGGGGCGACTCGGCGTTCGAGCTCGACGGCGTGGCCTATGGCAAGCCGCACCGGCCGGAAGTGGCCCGGGAACGCTGGCTCGCCCAGCGCGGCCGCACGGGCGTGCTGCACTCCGGCCACTGGCTGGTCGACCACCGCGGCGGCGTGCGCCACGGGGCGGCCGGCCGCACGGATCACGCCGAACTCACCTTCGCCGACGACATCACCGACGCCGAGATCGACGCCTACGTCGCGTCGCGGGAGCCCCTGCTCGTGGCGGGGGCCTTCACCATCGACGGGCTGGCCGCCCCCTTCATCCGCACCATCACCGGCGCTCCCTCAGCCGTGATCGGCATGTCACTCCCCGTGGTCCGCGACCTCCTCCACGACTTCGGCGTCGACTGGACATCGTTCTGGGAAACGCCCCTGTTGTAGACACTGCGACCAGTTCGGGCGTCATTTTTGTGCCTACATGCCAATTGGGCGATGGGATGCCGCAATAGGCTGGGTCATTATGCCGCGTATCACCAAGGTCCTCATCGCCAATCGTGGCGAAATCGCCGTTCGAGTCATCCGTGCAGCCCGTGACAGCGGAATCGCGTCTGTGGCGGTCTACGCCGACCAGGACCGGGATGCGTTGCACGCCCAGTTGGCCGACGAGTCGTACGCCCTCGACGGCACCACGAGCGCCGAGACCTACCTGGTGATCGACAAGATCCTGTCCGTCGCCCGCCGGTCGGGTGCCGATGCCGTGCACCCGGGCTACGGGTTCCTGGCCGAGAACGCCGACTTCGCGCGCGCTGTCATCGACGCCGGCCTCACCTGGATCGGCCCCTCACCCGAGGCCATCGAGAAGCTCGGTGACAAGGTCTCCGCGCGCCACGTGGCCGAGAAGGTCGGGGCGCCGCTGGCTCCCGGCACCATCGATCCCGTCTCCGGCGCCGAGGAGGTGCTGGAGTTCGTGGCCGAGTACGGCCTGCCCGTCGCCATCAAGGCGGCGTTCGGTGGAGGCGGCCGCGGCCTCAAGGTCGCCCGCACCATCGACGAGGTGCCCGAGATGTTCGAGTCGGCCACCCGTGAGGCGATCGCGGCCTTCGGCCGCGGCGAGTGCTTCGTCGAGAAGTACCTCGACCACCCGCGTCACGTCGAGACACAATGCCTCGCGGATGCCTACGGCAACGTCGTCGTCGTGTCCACCCGCGACTGCTCGCTGCAGCGTCGGCACCAGAAGCTCGTCGAGGAGGCCCCCGCGCCTTACCTCAGCGCCGAGCAGACCGAGCTGCTCTACACCTCGTCGAAGGCGATTCTCAAAGAGGTCGGCTACCTCGGCGCCGGCACCTGCGAGTTCCTCGTGGGCAAGGACGGCACCATCTCGTTCCTCGAGGTGAACACGCGACTGCAGGTGGAGCATCCGGTCTCCGAAGAGGTCACCGGCATCGACCTCGTGCGGGAGCAGTTCCGCCTGGCCGAGGGCGGAACACTCGACTACGCCGACCCCGTGCCGCACGGCCACTCTTTCGAGTTCCGTATCAACGGAGAGGACCCGGGCCGGTCGTTCCTGCCCTCCCCCGGGCCGATCCACGTCTTCAAGCCCGCCGGTGGTCCCGGCGTGCGCGTCGACTCCGGTGTGCAGGCCGGTGGCGTCATCTCCGGCGCCTTCGACTCCCTGCTCGCCAAGCTCATCGTGACCGGGGCGACCCGCGAGGATGCGCTCGACCGCGCCCGCCGCGCCCTCGACGAGTTCGAGGTGGCGGGCCTGCCGACCGTGCTGCCCTTCCATCGCGACGTCGTGCGCAACGAGGCCTTCGCGCCCGCCGATGGCGAGCCCTTCGGCATCTACACGCGCTGGATCGAGACCGAGTACGAGAACCCGGCCGAGCCGTGGAGCGGCTCCCTCGAGGACGCCGCGCCGGCCGCCGAGCGCCGCACCGTCATCGTCGAGGTCGACGGCAAGCGCGTGGAGGTGGCGCTCCCCTCCCGGCTCGTCGCCGCCGGCGCCCGCGCCGCCGGTCACGGGACACCGGGCGGACGCACCATCGGCGCCCCGCCGAAGCGCCGCGGAGCATCCGCCGCCGCCCTCTCCACCGCCACGGGCGACTCCGTGAAGGCCCCCATGCAGGCGACCGTCGTGAAGATCGCTGTCGAGCCGGGCGACAAGGTCGTGAAGGGCGACCTGGTACTGGTTCTCGAGGCCATGAAGATGGAGCAGCCCATCACCGCGCACAAAGACGGCACCATCGGCAACATCTCGGCCACGGTCGGCTCGACCGTCTCCTCAGGACACGTCCTGCTCGACATCTCGGCCTGACCCCGGCATACCGTTCAGAATCGCAAACGTCGCCCCAATCGCCGCCTATACGGGCGAGGTCGGAGCGACGTTTGCGTTTTCAGACGCGCAGCGTCAGAGAACGATGTGCATGGCGCGGGCGGCGTCGGAGATGCTGCCGGAAAGGCTCGGGTAGACGGTGAAGGCGCGGGAGACCTGGTCGACCGTGAGACGGTGCTCGACCGCCAGGGCGATCGGGAAGATGAGTTCCGACGCGTTCGGCGCCACGACGACACCGCCGATGACCGTCCCCGACCCGGTGCGCGCGAACAGCTTCACGAAGCCGTCCTTGATGCCCATCATCTTGGCGCGCGGGTTCGAGGAGAGCGGAAGCTTGTAGATGTCGCCCTGGGCGATGCCCTCTTCGATCTGCCGCTGGGTCCATCCGACGGTCGCGATCTGCGGCTGGGTGAAGATGTTCGAGGCCACGTTGCGGAGCTCGGTCGGGTTCACGGCGTCGCCCATCGCGTGGAACATGGCCGTGCGCCCCTGCATCGACGCGACGGATGCCAGCGGCAGGAAGGTCGTGCAGTCACCCGCTGCGTAGATGTTCGGCGCGCTCGTGCGGGCCACCCGGTTCACCCGGATGTGCCCGGAGTCGCTGAGCTGAACGCCTGCGGACTCGAGCCCGATGCCCTTGGTGTTCGGGATCGACCCGACCGCCATCAGGCAGTGCGTGCCCTCCACCTTCGTGCCGTCGGAGAGCGTCGCCACCACACCGTCGGCCGTGCGCTCCACCGAGTCGGCGCGCGACTTCGAGAGCACCGTCATGCCGTTGCGTTTGAAGACGTTCTCGATCACGGCGGCCGCATCCGCGTCCTCGCCCGGCAGCACCTGGTCGCGCGAAGAGATCAACGTCACCTTCGAGCCGAGCGCGGTGTAGGCGGAGGCGAACTCGGCACCGGTGACACCCGATCCGACCACGATGAGCCGCTCGGGGATCGACGTGAGGCTGTAGAGCTGCGTCCAGGTGAAGATCCGCTCCCCGTCGGGAACGGCGGACGGCAGGATGCGCGGACTGGCACCCACGGAGACGACGATGGTGTCGGCGTCGATCTGGTCGAAGTCGGTTCCCTCGGGGCCGGCGGCCGTGGAGACGATGACGGAGTCGGGTCCGTCGAGCCGCCCGTGCCCCTGCACGATCTTGACGCCGGCGCGGATGAGGTTCGCCCGCATGTCCTCGGACTGCTGCCGCGCGAGACCGAGCAGCCGCTTGTTCACGGCGGCGAGGTTCACCGCGACCTCGGGACGCACCGGGCGCCCGGTCTCGGTGCGGCTGAAGAACTGCACGCCCAGGTCGGCGGCCTCCCCGATGGCGTTGGTGGCCTCGGCCACGGCGATGAGCGTCTTCGACGGCACGACGTCGGTCAGCACGGCCGAGCCGCCCACCCCGACCTGCTCCACGAGCGTGACGTCGCCGCCGAGCTGCGCTCCGGCGATCGCGGCGTCGTATCCGCCGGGCCCTCCGCCGACGACGGCGATCCTCTGCTTGCGCTCGAACTCATTGCCCATGACGTCATTCTCGCGTAGCCGCGCATCCCCACCAAACCAACCGGGAGTGAACGCCTGGCCGACTCGGCGCGAAAGCTGCTCGATTGAATAGAGTGGGTGGATGGCGACACCTGCACAGAACCCCCTCGATCTGCCCGACACCGACCCGTTCGAGGTGGCCGATGCGGCCGCCGCGCAGATCGCGGAACTCACCGGAGTCGCACGCCACGACGTCGCGCTCACCCTCGGAAGCGGTTGGGGCAAGGCCGCCGATCTCCTCGGTGAGACGGTCGCCAGCATCCCGGCCACGGAGGTCGTCGGCTTCGGCGAGCCCGCCGTGCCCGGCCACGTCGGGTCGCTGCGCTCCATCCGCCTGCCGAACGGCAAGCACGCGCTCGTGATCGGCGCCCGCACTCACTACTACGAGGGCCACGGAGTGCGCCGCGTGGTGCACAGCGTGCGCACGGCCGCCGCCACGGGCGCCTCGGTCATGGTGCTGACGAACGGCGCGGGCGGCATCAAGGAGACCTGGACCCCGGGCACCCCGGTGCTGATCAGCGACCACATCAACCTCACCGCCGACTCCCCGCTCGAGGGCGCCACCTTCATCGACCTCACCGACCTCTACTCGAAGCGGCTGCGCGACGTCGCCCGCGGCGTCGACCCGTCACTCGACGAGGGCGTGTACGTACAGTTCCGCGGCCCGCACTACGAGACCCCGGCCGAGGTACAGATGGCGAAGACCATCGGCGGCCACATCGTGGGCATGTCGACGGCGCTCGAGGCGATCGCCGCCCGGCAGGCGGGTCTGGAGATCATCGGCTTCTCGCTCATCACGAACCTCGCGGCCGGCATCCAGAAGACCCCCCTCTCCCATGCCGAGGTGATCGAGGCCGGCAAGAACGCCGAGGGCGTGATCGGCGACCTGCTCGCCCGCGTCGTGACGGCCCTGTGACGGCGACGTCGAGACAGCATCCCGTGAGCGAGTACCGCGAGTCCCCCGCCGGCGGGAGCGACGACCTGCCCAACGACGTCGAGCGCCTGGCCGAAGCGGCGGTGGCGTGGATGGCGCAGGATCCGGATGCGGAGACGCGCGCCGAACTCGGCTCCCTCCTCGAATCGGTCGGGTCGAGCGATCCCGAGGCCCTGGCCCAGTTGCGGTCCCGCTTCGGCGAGCGCCTCGCCTTCGGCACCGCGGGTCTCCGCGGTGAGCTGGCGGCCGGCCCGAACCGGATGAACCGGGTGCTCGTGGGCCAGGCGGCCGCAGGTCTCGCCGCCTTCCTCGTGGAGCGCGCGCATCCGGGAACCCGTCCGTCGATCGTGATCGGCTACGACGGCCGCAAGAACTCCCGCGTCTTCGCCACCGATACGGCCGAGATCATGGCCGGAGCCGGCGTGCGCGCCGTGGTGCTGCCGCGCCTGCTGCCCACGCCCCTCGTGGCCTTCGCGGTGCGCGACCTCGGCGTGAGCGCCGGCGTGATGGTGACCGCGTCGCACAACCCGCCGCGCGACAACGGCTACAAGGTCTACCTGGGCGACGCCGACGAGGGCTCGCAGATCGTGCCGCCGGCCGACGCGGAGATCGCGGCGCACATCCTGCGCGTGGCGGAGACCATCGCGCTCCCCGACGTGCCGCGGTCGCAGGACCATGAGATCGCCGACGAGGGCGTCGTGGAGCGCTACGTCGCCGCCGCTGCGCGCCTCGCGTCCGCGCCGACCCGCACGGGAGCGGATGGCGGCTCGCCCCTTTCCGTCGTCTACACCGCCATGCACGGCGTCGGCTGGGAGACCTTCGCCCGGGTGCTCGACGCGGCCGGCTTCCCCCGGCCCGAACTCGTGGCGCAGCAGATCGCGCCCGACGCCGCCTTCCCGACCGTCTCGTTCCCGAACCCCGAGGAGCCGGGCGCCCTCGACCTCTCCTACGAGACCGCACGCGCCGCGCACGCCGACCTCATCGTGGCGAACGACCCCGACGCCGACCGGCTGGCCATCGCCGTGCCCGACGAGCGCGAGTCCGAAGGCTTCCGCCGCCTCACCGGCAACGAGGTGGGGCAACTGCTCGGCTGGCAGGCCGCCGAGGCCGCGGCCTCCCGACCCGGCGGCGCGACCGGCGCGACGTTGGCGTGCTCGATCGTCTCCTCGCCCGCCCTCGGCGTCGTGGCGGAGGCGTACGGACTCGGCTGGGTGGAGACGCTCACCGGCTTCAAGTGGGTCTCCCGCGCGCCCGGCCTCGTGTTCGGATACGAGGAGGCCCTCGGCTACCTCGTGAACCCCGAGACGGTGCGCGACAAAGACGGCATCTCGGCCGCGATCGCGTTCCTCTCGCTCGCGCGGGAGCTCGCGGCATCCGGTCGCACGATCGCCGACCGGCTCGACGAGTTCAGCGAGCGGTTCGGGCACTACGGGTCGGCGCAGATCTCTCTGCGGGTCACCGACCTCTCCGAGATCGACCGCGTGATGACGCGACTGCGGACCTCCCCGCCGAGCGACATCGGCGGCCTCCCCGTGGAGCGGATCGACGATCTGAACCACACTGACGGAGCAATTCCCGCGAGCGATGTGCTGCGGATCGCGCTGCCGGGCGCCCGGGTGATGGTGCGCCCGAGCGGCACGGAGCCGAAGCTCAAGATCTACCTCGACGCCTGGAGCACCCGGGGCGGGCTCGGCGAGCGGCGCGACGCCGTGGTCGAAGTGCTGCAGAAGCTCGAGGGCGGGATGCGGGACCGCATCTCCTGAGCCGAGTGGGCGCGGGCCGGTCCGCGCGGCCGTGTCGATTGGGGCGGTCGGGGCGGTCGGCCGACCGCGCCAGGTGCCGCGAGGGCCACCCGCCCGAGGCCGGCCGCGAGTAGCGTGGAGGGCGTCCGACGCCAGAATCACGGAACGGGGTCCACCATGCCGACAGTCGCCGACACCATCGTCGAGATCATCGCGGATGCGGGGGTGCAGGGGGTCTACGGATTGCCGGGCGACTCGCTGAACGGGTTCACGGATGCCATCCGCCGCAACGACGCGGTGGCCTGGGAGCACGTGCGGCACGAGGAGGCGGCAGCGTTCGCGGCCGCGGCCGACGCAGCGCTGACGGGCGACCTCGCCGTGTGCGCCGGCAGCTGCGGCCCGGGCAACCTGCACCTGATCAACGGTCTCTTCGACGCCAATCGCAGCCGGGTGCCGGTGCTCGCGATCGCGGCGCACATCCCGGCGGCGGAGATCGGGAGCGGCTACTTCCAGGAGACGCACCCACAGGAGCTGTTCCGCGAGTGCAGCGTCTACGTCGAGATGGTGAGCGTGCCCGAGCAGCTGCCCCGGGTGCTCGAGATCGCGATGCGCACGGCCATCGAGAAGCGCGGGGTGGCCGTGGTGGTCGTGCCGGGCGAGATCTTCCTCACGGCGAGCGCCGGTCGGGCGAAGTCGGCCCCCATCGTGCCGACGCGGAGCGTGGTGCGGCCGGATGACGCGTCGCTCGCCGCCGCGGCCGACATCCTGAACTCGGCGAAGAAGGTGACGATCCTGGGCGGCGCGGGCACCGAGGGCGCGCACGCGGCGGTGCTGGAGATCGCGGGCCGGCTGGAGGCGCCGATCGTGCACGCGCTGCGCGGCAAGGAGTTCCTGGAGTACGACAACCCCTACGACGTGGGCATGACCGGTCTGCTGGGGTTCGCCTCCGGATACCGCGCCATGGAGAGCTGTGACGCCCTGCTCATGCTCGGCACCGACTTCCCCTACCAGCAGTTCTATCCGTCGAAGGCGAAGATCGTGCAGGTCGACATCCGCGGCGAGCAGCTGGGGCGACGCACTCCCATCGATCTGGGGTTGGTCGGAGACGTCGGCGACACGATCGCCGCCCTCCTCCCCCCTGCTGACGCAGAAGAAGAGTTCGAAGCACCTCGAATCGTCGCGCGCGCACTACGCGAAGTCGCGCAAAGAGCTCGACGGGTTGGCCGACAACGACCGCAATCGTGAGCCGATCCATCCGCAGTATTTGACACGGTTGGTGAGCGAGCTGGCGACGCCCGATGCCGTCTTCATCCCGGATGTCGGCTCCCCCGTCGTGTGGGCGGCCCGCTATCTCGAGATGAACGGATCGCGGCGGCTGATCGGCTCGTTCAGCCACGGCACCATGGCCAATGCGCTGCCCCAGGCCATCGGGGCGCAGACGGCGTTCCCGGGTCGGCAGGTGATCGCGCTCTCGGGCGACGGCGGGCTCGCCATGCTGTTCGGCGAGCTCCTGACCGTGCGGCAGAACAAGCTGCCGGTGAAGATCGTGGTGTTCAACAACTCCTCGCTCAACTTCGTGGAGGTGGAGATGAAGGCCGCCGGCTTCGTGAACTACGGCACCGGGCTCGACAACCCGAACTTCGCGGACGTCGCGAACGCCCTCGGCATCCACGGCCAGCGGGTGGAGAAGCCCGACGACCTCCGCGGCGCTCTCGAGACGGCATTCGCGCACGACGGGCCCGCCTTGATCGACGTGGTGACCGCGCGGCAGGAGCTCTCCATCCCACCGGCGATCACGGCCGGACAGGTGAAGGGCTTCACGCTCTACGCCATGCGCACGATCCTCTCGGGGCGCGGCGACGAGCTCGTCGACCTCGCCGACACGAACGTCTTCCGACGCCTCTTCGACTGAGCCCACTTCTTGCCCCGTCCCGCCCCTGAAACCCGCGTTTTAGGGCGGGACGGGGCAAGAAGTCGGGGCGGATTCACGCGAGGAGCCCACCGGCGACGAGGGTGCCGGCGCGCCAGACCGCAGCGGTGAGGGGCACGCCGGGGCGGTAGGCGAGGTGCACGACGGATGGCGCGTCCAGCGCCTGGAGGTCGGCGGGAGCGCCGAGGCGCACGATGCCGAGATCGTCGCGGCCGACCGCGTGCGCGGCGCCCCGCGTCGCGGCGAAGACGGCCTCCTCGACCGTGAGGTGCATCTGCAGCACGGCGGTCGCCACGCAGAACGCCATCGAGGTGGTGTACGAGGTGCCGGGATTGCAGTTCGTGGCGAGCGCGATCCGACCCCCGGCATCGAGGAGTTCGCGAGCGGGGCCGAACGGCTCGCGGGTGGAGAGGTCGCAGGCCGGGAGGAACGTCGCGACCGTGTCCGAGCCGGCCAGGGCGTCGAGGTCGGCTGCGCTCACGTGGTTGCAGTGGTCGACGCTCGCCGCACCGAGCTCGACGGCGAGTCGCACGCCGCCCGAATCGCCGAGCTGGTTGCCGTGCACGCGCAGGCCGAGCCCGGCGCGGCGGCCGGCCAGGAGCACCTCGCGGGACTCCTGCACGTCGAACGCTCCCTTCTCGCAGAACACGTCGATGTACTGGGCGAGCGGCGCGACCGCGGCGAGCATCGGTCCGGTGACGAGGTCGAGGTAGTCGCGGCGGTCGACCCCCGGCGGCACGAGGTGCGCACCGAGGAAGGTGACCACGTCGGCCACCTCGGCGGCGGCGTGCGCCGAAGCCAGCTCCGACTCGACGTCGAGTCCGTAGCCCGTCTTCGCCTCGAAGAACGTGGTTCCCTGCCGCTCGGCCTCCCGCCGCAGCCGCGCGGCGTTCGCGCGGAGCTCGGCGGGCGGGGCGGCCCGTGTCGCGGCGACGGTGGAGGCGATGCCGCCGGCCGCGTAGCGGGCACCGGCCATCCGCGCCTCGAACTCCTCGCTGCGCTCGCCCGCGAACACCGGATGCGTGTGGGTGTCGACCCAGCCGGGCAGTACCGCGCGGCCGGCGAGGTCGGTGCGGGTGTCGGCGGCCGGAGCGTCCGTCGCCGGTCCCATCCAGGCGATGACGCCGTCGTCGAGCACGAGCGCGGCGTCGTGGAGGCGGCCCACCTCGTCGTCGTTGGTGGTGAGCTCGCCGATGCCGGTGATCAGCTGCGCGGTCATGCGGCTCCTCCTCCGTCGATGTCGCCGGATGTCAGGGCAGGACCGGGCGCGTCGCCTCCGCCGGGCGCGGGCCGACCGGATTCGGTGTGCGGGTCGCCCGGGTCTGCCGGCAGGTGCACGCGAGCCGCCCACGGGTGGACGCGATCGAGTGGCGCGAGCGCGTCGCGCAGCAGGTCGGACGGATGCGCGCCGCCGGTCAGCACGCCGGTGTCGGCGACCACGCGCCCGCCCACCAGCACGCGCCGCACGTCGGCCGAGGTGGCGACGAGCGGCAGCTGGGCAGGCCGGGCGCCGACCGTGCGGACAGTGTCCGTCGCGACCTCGACCAGGTCGAGCAGGTCGCCCACGCGCAGCGACGAGACTCGTGCACCTGTCGGTGCCGTGCGCCGCTCGCCCGGCACCGAGCCACTCGCCTCGGCCGAGAAACCAGCCGTCGCCGGCGCTGCGCCCTCCGCACCGAGCGAAGACGCAGCCGGGCCATCCGACGATCCACCAAGCCCGAGCGCGCGGTAGGAACCCGACGTCGACGCGGCCACGAGCTCGGCGGGCGAGAAGACTCCGCGGCGGCCGGAGGCGAGGCGCTCGTGCATCTCGAGACCGCGCACCTCGAGGAAGGGGTCGATCACCGCGTGCTGGTCGGAGCCGAGGGCGAGGACCGCCCCGGCGTCGCGCAACGCCCGGGCCGGGCCGATGCCGTCGCCGAGGTCGGCCTCCGTGGTCGGGCACATCACCACGGTCGCGCCGGAGGCACCGATCAGCTCGATGTCAGCGTCGTCGAGGTGGGTGGCGTGCACCACCGAAGTGCGGGCCGTCAGCGCTCCGGCGTCGGCCAACAACCGCGTGGGAGTCACCACGTAGGCCGCGAGCACCTCCGCGTTCTCCCGGGGCTGCTCCGACAGGTGCACGTGCAGGGGAACATCTGGCGGGAGGCCGGCCACGATCTCCGCGATCGCCGCCGGCGGCACCGCCCGCACCGAATGCAGGGCGGCCCCGAGGGTCGGCACGAGCTCCCGCAACGCGTGCCACCGAGTGAGGTAGTCCGCGGCATCCTGATCGCCGAAGCGACGCTGCGCCGGCTCGAGGGGGCGGCCCGGGCCGGCCTGCAGATAGGCGGCGTCGAGCAGCGTGAGACGGATGCCCACCTCGTCCGCCGCTGCCACGAGCGCCTGCTCGAACGCGTGCGGGTACGCGGTCCCGCCGATGCGGTGGTGCAGGTAGTGGAACTCCCCGACGGCGGTGTACCCCGCCACGAGCATCTCGGCGAAGACCGCCCGCGCCAGGACGAAGTAGCTCTCGGGTTCGAGAGCGGCCGCCACGGCGTACATCGAGTCGCGCCACTGCCAGAAGTCGCCGCCGTCGTCGTGAGTGCGGCCACGCAGCGCCCGATGGAACGCGTGGGAGTGCGCGTTACCGGCTCCCGGGATCACCGTCCCGAGCACCAGGTCGCCGGGTCGCGGCTGCTCCACCGCACGACGACGGATGCGTCCCCCGCCGTCGATCTCGAACCGGACGTCGTGCTCCACCCCGCCTTCGTCGACCACGGTCGCGCACCACACGCCGGTGGGCGCATCCTGCCGGTCGACGTCGATCCGTCCGTCGGCACCCGCGCTCTGGCTCAGGCTCACAGCAGCCCCCTCAGCACCGATTCGAGAGCATCCGTCCCGGCCAGGCAGTCGGCGAGCTCTGCGAACTCCTCGGGCGCGTGCGACACCCCGGTGGGGTTGCGCACGAAGAGCATGGCCGTGGGCACCACTCCGGCGAGCACGCCGGCGTCGTGGCCCGCGCCCGTGGCGAGCACGGGGATGCGTGGTGCATCGGCGACGGATGCGGCGCGCGGCGCGCCGCCCACGGGGTCCGCCACGCCCAGGGCGCCGGGCGCGCCCGCGGCTCCTCCCGCGCCCACCCCACGGGTGGCGTCGACCGCCAGCAGTGCCCTCAGGCGCTCGCGCAGCTCGGCGTCGAACTCGACACGGCCCGACCACGATTCCTCCACGAACGACGTCGCGTGCGCCCGCCGCTCGATGTCGGCCACCAGCCTCCGGGTGTCGTCGTCATTGTCGGCGCGCGCATCCAGCCACACGCGCACCGCGGAGGCGATGACGTTCGTGCCGCCCGGCACCGCCTCGATGCGCCCGACGGTCGCCCGAGCATCCGGCACGGCGAGCGCTGCCGCCTGCACGGCCTCGACCGCCCGCGCGGCCGCGATCATCGGATCGTGCCGATCCCCCATCAGCGTCGTGCCGGCGTGATTGCCCTGACCGCGGAACTCCAGCCTCCACCGGCCGTGCGCGAGCACCGATGAGGCCAGCGCCACGGGCGCGCCGAGATCGATCAGTCCGCGGCCCTGCTCGACGTGCAGCTCGACGAACAGGCCGATCCGTTCCAGCGCGGCCGGGTCGGCACCGAGCCCCGCCACGTCGAAGCCGACCGCTGCGCCCGCCTCGGCGAGCGTCACGCCGGATGCGTCCCGCAGCGCTCGGGCGCGCGCAGGGTCGAGCGCCCCGGTCATCAGCCGCGACCCGAGGCACGCCACCCCGAACCGCGATCCCTCCTCCTCGGCGAACACGACGACCGCGAACGGCTTCGATGGCCGGAATCCGGATGCGCGCAGCCGGCCCACCGCGTGCAGTGCGCTCACGACCCCCAGCGGCCCGTCGTAGGCACCCCCGCCGGGAACGGAATCGAGGTGGCTGCCGGTGACGACAGCGCCGGGCCCGGGCGCACCCCACCAGGCCCAGAGGTTGCCGTTGCGATCGACCTCGACGTCGAGCCCCACGGCCGCTGCGCGCTCGGTGAACCAGGCGCGCAGCTCGAGGTCGGCGCCGTTCCAGAGGTGGCGGCTGAAGCCGCCGCGCGCGGCATCCGCCCCCACGCCCGCGATCTCGTCCAGCCCGGCGAGCACCCCGTGCGCGATCTCGCCCGGCACGCCCCGTCTGCCCGGCACGCCCGGCACGCCCGCCAAGTCCTGTGCGCCCAGCGCGCCCGGCATGCCCAGCAGACCAGGGCCGCCCGGTACGCCCGGCAGACCAGCGCCGCCCGCCATGCCCGGCAGACCAGTGCCGCCCCGCCGGCCCGACCCGCCCGGCCCGCCCGCGACGCCTGCCGCCCGGCCGAGTTCGCCCGACGCCGCGTCGCTCACGGCGACTCCCACATCGGCACCCGGAGGCCGCGCTCCCGCGCCACCTCCTCCGCCCGCGCGTACCCCGCGTCGACGTGCCGCATCACCCCGCTGCCCGGATCGTTCGTGAGCACCCGCTCGATCTTCTCGGCGGCGAGCGCCGTGCCGTCGGCCACCACCACCTGTCCGGCATGGATCGACCGCCCGATTCCCACCCCGCCACCGTGGTGGATCGATACCCAAGTGGCCCCGGAGGCCGTGTTGAGCAGCGCGTTCAGCAGCGGCCAGTCGGCGATCGCGTCCGATCCGTCGGCCATCGCCTCGGTCTCGCGGTACGGCGACGCCACCGACCCCGAGTCGAGGTGGTCGCGCCCGATCACCACCGGCGCCGACAGCTCGCCCGACGCCACCATCTCGTTGAACTTCAGCCCGGCGAGATGCCGCTCGCGGAACCCGAGCCAGCAGATGCGCGCCGGAAGCCCCTCGAAGTGCACCTTCTCGCCGGCCGCGGTAATCCAGCGGCGCAGCTTCTCGTCATCCGGAAAGAGGGAGAGCACGGCGCGGTCGGTCGCCGCGATGTCGGCCGGATCGCCCGAGAGTGCCGCCCAGCGGAACGGCCCCTTGCCCTCCGCGAAGAGCGGCCGGATGTAGGCCGGCACGAACCCGGGGAACTCGAACGCCCGCGCATACCCGCCGAGCTGGGCCTCGGCCCGGAGGGAGTTGCCGTAGTCGAACACCTCGGCTCCGGCATCCTGGAACGCCACCATCGCCGCCACCTGCTTGGCCATCGAGGCCCGCGCCCGTTCGGTGAACTCCTCCGGCGCGCGAGCGGCGTACGACGCCCACTCGTCGACCGAGACCCCTTCAGGAAGATAGCTGAGCGGATCGTGCGCCGACGTCTGATCGGTCACCACGTCGATCGCCACGCCATCGGCCTGCAGCTCGGCGAACACCGTCGCCGCGTTGCCCACCAGCCCCACGGAGAGCGGGAGCCGTGTCGCCTTCGCCTCGAGCACCCGCGCCACCGCGCTCGGCAGGTCGGCGGCGATCTCGTCGAGGTAGCCGTGCTGCACCCGGCGCTCGAGCCGCGCCCGGTCGACGTCGACGATGAGCACCACCCCGCCGTTCATCGTGACCGCGAGCGGCTGCGCTCCGCCCATGCCGCCCGCGCCACCGGTGAGGGTGAGGGTGCCGGCGAGCGACCCGCCGAACCTCTTCTCCGCCACCGCGGCGAAGGTCTCGTAGGTGCCCTGCAGGATGCCCTGGGTGCCGATGTAGATCCACGACCCCGCCGTCATCTGCCCGTACATTGTGAGCCCCAGACTCTCCAGCCGCCGGAACTCGGGCCAGGTCGCCCAGTCGCCCACCAGGTTCGAGTTGGCGATGAGCACTCGCGGCGCCCACTCGTGGGTGCGGAAGATGCCCACCGGCTTCCCCGACTGCACCAGCAATGTCTCGTCGCTCTCGAGCCCGGTGAGCGCGTGCACGATCGCGTCGTAGGCCTCCCAGCTGCGGGCCGCCCGCCCGGTGCCGCCGTACACCACGAGGTCGTCGGGGCGCTCGGCCACCTCGGCGTCGAGGTTGTTCATGAGCATGCGCAGCGGCCCCTCGGTCTGCCAGCTCTTCGCGGTGAGGGTGCTGCCGCGCGAGGCTCGCACGGGCCGGGCTTCGTGTGTGGTCATCGCTTCGCTCCCAGGTCTCGGTTCAGGCAGGTGGTCGGTCGTTCAGGCCAGTCGGTGAGCCGGTTCGAGGACGGATGCCGCGGCATCCAGCACCGCACGACTCCGCACGATCTCCACCACGGCCTCGATCTCGGGCGAGAGGTAGCGGTCGGGCCCCGGGCCCTCGACGCAGCGCCGCACGGCCGCGACGACAGAGCGCAGCGGCGGTGCCGTCTCCAGCGGCGCCCGCAGGTCGATGGCGCGCGCCGCGGTCAGCACCTCGATCGCCAGCACCCGGCTCAGCCCGTCGACGGCCCTGCGCAGCTTGCGGGCGGCGTGCCATCCCATCGACACGTGGTCCTCCTGCATGGCCGACGACGGAATCGAGTCGACGGATGCCGGCACCGCCAGCCTCTTCAGATCGGACACGATCCCCGCCGCCGTGTACTGCGCGATCATGAGTCCCGAGTCGACCCCGGCGTCGTGCGCGAGGAAGGCGGGGAGCCCGTGGTTGCGGTTCGGGTCGAGCATCCGGTCGACCCGCCGCTCGCTCATGCTCGCGACATCCGCCACCACGATGGCGAGGAAGTCGAGGACGTAGGCCACCGGTGCTCCGTGGAAGTTGCCGTTCGATTCCACACGCCCGTCGAGGGTCACGACGGGGTTGTCGACCGCGGAGGCGAGCTCGCGCTCGGCCACGAGGCGCGCGTGTGCCAGGGTGTCCCGGGCGCCACCGTGCACCTGTGGGGCGCAGCGGAGCGAGTAGGCGTCCTGCACGCGGGTGTCCTCGGGTCCGCGGTGGCTGGCCATGATCTCGGAGCCGTGCAGCAGCGCCCGCAGGTTCGCCGCGGAGTCGGCCTGCCCGAGCTGTGGGCGCAGCGCCTGCAGGTCGGGCGCGTAAGCACTGTCGGTGCCCATCAGGGCGTCGACCGAGAGCGCGGCGCTGACGTCGGCGGTGCGGAGGAGGCCCTCGAGGTCGTCGAGCGCGAGGCAGAGCTGGCCGAGCATCCCGTCGGTGCCGTTGATGAGGGCGAGCCCCTCTTTCTCGGCCAGCACCACCGGCGCGAGACCGGCGGCGGCGAGCGCTTCCGCGGCGGGCATGGCGTCACCGTTCGCGTCGCGCACGTCTCCCTCGCCCATCAACGCCAGCGCGCAGTGGGCCAGCGGCGCGAGATCGCCCGAGCAGCCGAGCGACCCGAACTCGCGCACGATCGGTGTGATGCCCGCGTTCAGCAGGCCGGCGTACGCCTGGGCGGTGGCGGGCCGGATGCCGGTGCGCCCGGTCAGGAGCGTCGACAGGCGCAGCAGCATCAACGCGCGCACCACCTCGCGCTCGACCTCGGCTCCCGACCCGGCCGCGTGTGAGCGCACGAGGCTCTGCTGCAGAGTCGTGCGACGGGAGGCGGCGATGTAGGTGGTGGCGAGGGCTCCGAACCCGGTGGAGATGCCGTAGTGCGGGCGCTCGTCGCCAGCCAGCCGATCGATGCGGTCGCGGCTCTCGCCCACCGCCTCGAGGGCGTCGGGCTCGATCTCGAGGGGCGCCCCGCGGCGCGCCACGGCGACCACGTCGGCGACGCTGAGGGGGCCGATCCCGACCCGGACGGGTGCTGCACTGTTCATGTTCCTATCGTCCGCGCCGGGGGCACGCCGGGGCATCCGGTTTAGGCTGAGTGGTGTCTCGTATACGAGACAATGCGGATGCGCGGTCGCCCGCCGCTCACCGCCCCGATCACCGCCACTCCCGGCACCGCCCGACGGCCACCGGCCAACCGCCCCGCACCACTACCCACTACCCACCGGCCACCGCCCACCGCCCACCGGCCACGTCCGGAGAGGAGCCCGTCATGGCCACCAGCGACGTGCCGGCCGCCCGCAGCACCCTGCGCATCCTGCAGCACCTGGCCGGCCAGCGCGGACCGGTTCCCGCGAGCGCCATCGCCACCGCCCTCGACCTGCCGCGCTCCACCGTCTATCGCTTGCTCGGCGTGCTGCAGCAGGAGGGCTTCGTGCTGCACTTTCCCGAGTCACGCCGCTACGGCATCGGCGTCGCCGCCTTCGAGCTCAGCTCCGGCTTCGTGCGGCAGGAGCCGCTCACCCGGCTGGGCCGCCCGATTCTCGCCGCCCTGGTCGACGAGCTGCGGCAGAGCGCCCACCTGGCCGTGCTGCAAGGGCGCGACGTGCTGTACTTGATCGAGGAGCGCGCCGCGGGCCGGCCGGCGCTGGTGACGGATGTCGGGGTGCGGCTGCCGAGCCACCTCACCGCGAGCGGCCGAGCCCTGCTGGCGACGCTGCCCGCCAACCAGCTGCGGGCCCTTTTTCCCGATCGAGCCGCGTTCGCCGCGCGCAGCACCGGCGACGACGCGCACGACCGGAGCGCGGTGAAGTCGTACGGTGAGCTGAAGCGCCTGCTCGAGGGGGTGCGTCGGCAAGGATTCGCCGCCGAAGACGGCGACGTCACCGCCCAGCTCGCCTCCGTGGCGGTCGCGGTACGCGACCATTCCGGCTGGCCGGCGGCGGGCATCGCGGTCACCTTCGCTCGCGCGGATGTGCCGCCCGAATCGTGGCCCGCCCTCGCGGCCGACATCCGCCGCTACGCCGCGGAGCTCTCGCGGCGCATCCGCGGCACCCTCTGAGACGCCCCTTCCCACCACCCGCGAGACCTGTCATCTCGCGAGGTAGCGCAAAGTGCGACCTGGGGCACGGCCGACCCGCACTTCGCGCTACCCGGCGAAACTCGGCCAGCGGGATGCCGGCGGTCAGCCGACCGCGAGCTCGAGCTTCGCCGTGATCTCGTCGAGGTCGAAGTAGTTCTGGATCACCACGACGTCGGCGTTGGTGCGACCGATCGACCCGACCAGCTCGGGCGAGGTGAGGATGACCTGGGCGTCGGCGGCCGCCGACCCCACACTCGCCACGTCGGTGGCGATGACCTCGGCCTCGATGTCGAGCCGCTCCAGCGCCCGCACGGCATTGACGCGCAGGATCTCGGAGGTGCCGATGCCCGCACCGCAGATGGCGACGATCTTCATGGCTTCAGGATAGGTCAGCGCCCGCGGCCGCGCCGAGGAGCGCGCGGATCTCGTCGCGCGAGTTCGCCGCGGCGAGCGCGGGCACGATCGTCTCGTCGTTGAACACGTTCGCGAGGGCCGCGATGGATGCCACGTGCTGATCGGCCTCGGTGGCGGCCAGTCCGATCACCACCGACACCGGATCGTTGTACGCGTGCCCGAAGCTCACCGGTGACTCCAGGGTGACGAGCGCGAGCCCGGGCGCGTGCACGTCGGGACCGGGTCGCGCGTGCGCCATCGCCAAGCCGGGCGCGATCACGATGTAGGGGCCGTACTCCTCGACGAGGGCGATCATCCGGTCGCCGTAGGCCTCCTCCGCGTAGCCCGCCGCCGACAGCGCCGAGGCGGCCGCACGCACCGCAGACCGCCAGTCCGTCGCCGTCGCCTTCAGTGCGATGGCCGGATCGGGCAGCTGGTCGAGCGAGGGCAGCGGGAACGACATCTCTGAGGATTATGTCAGCCGCGTGCCGGAGCAACCGGGGAGTTCGCTGGAACCGCGCTGCGCATCCGCTCCGCCGCGTCGGCCGCGAAGGCGAGGAACTCGGGCGGGCCGTGGAGGGTGTATTCGACGCCCGCCGGAATCCACACCAGCGCCGACAGCATCGTCTCGAAGCTGTCCCCATTGATCGGCCAGTTCGTCCACTCCGCGTCGATCGCGGAAGCCTCGGCCGACCACGGCCCGAAGCGCTCGCGCATCTCGGCGAGTGGCATCCGCAGGTGTGCCTCGCCGCTGAGACGGCGGCGCAGGGAGGCGAGCGCCGAGGCCACGAAGGCCGCGGCATCCTCGGCAGGCAGCTCGCGCGGCTCGAAGTGCACGCGGGTGCCGAAGAAGCGGGTCATCCGGTCGACGCGGAAGGTTCGCCACTCGTCGCGCTGGAGGTCCCAGCACACGAAGAACCAGCGGCGAGCGGCGGCCACCAGCGTGTGCGGTTCGACGACGCGGTCGCTCTCGACGCCGCTCGCGGCCGCGTAGTGGAAACGGATGCGCTCACGGTCGCGGCAAGCGAGCGCGAGCTGACCGAGCAACTCCTGCGAGACGGACGCGTCGTCCGGGCGCGGGTAGGGCGACTGTGGCTGCACGAACCCGGCGACGGCGTTGACCCGCTGGCGGAGCGCGGCCGGCAGCACCTGCTCGAACTTCGCGAGGGCACTGAGGGTGGTGAGCTCGCCGTCGCTGAGGCCTTGGGTGGCCGCGACCCGCAATCCGATGGCCATGGTGACGGCCTCGTCGTCGGTGAGGAGGAGCGGAGGCAACTGCGAGCCCGCCTCGAGGCGGTAGCCTCCCGCGGCGCCCCGGGTCGCCCCGACGCGGTAGCCGAGTTCACGCAGCCGCTCGATGTCGCGGCGCAGGGTGCGCTCGGTCACACCGAGTCGCTGCGCCAGGTCGCCGCCGCCCCACTGCCGGTGGGTCTGCAGCAGATTCAGCAGCGCGAGGATGCGGGAGGTGGTCTCGGCCATGTCGAGAATATTCTCTCGCAATCAGGACGGAAACTGACCTGATTGCTTCCTACCGTGTTCTCATGACCTCCACCACGACCTCTCCTCGCACTGGCGACACGATCATCACCGCTCGCGGCCTGACGAAGCAGTTCACCGTCAAGCGCACCCGGGTCGATGCCGTCACCGACCTCGACCTCGATGTGAGCCGCGGCGAACTCGTCGCCTTCCTCGGCCCGAACGGCGCCGGCAAGTCGACCAGCCTCCGGATGCTCACCACCCTGCTCCCACCGACCCGCGGCACGGCCGTCGTGGCCGGCCACGACATCGCCGCCGATCCCGCCGCGGTGCGCCGACGGATCGGCTACATCGGCCAGGGCGCGAGCGGCGGCCACAACCAGCGCGTGCGTGACGAGCTGCTCAGCCAGGGCGCGTTCTACGGGATGTCGCGCGCCGACGCCACCCGGCGGGCCGACGAGCTGCTCGAATCGCTCGAGCTGGCACCGCTCGCGAAGCGCACGGTGATGGGCCTCTCGGGCGGCCAGAAGCGGCGCCTCGACATCGCGCTCGGACTCATCCACTCCCCCGCTCTGCTCTTCCTCGACGAGCCGTCGACCGGACTCGACCCGCAGAGCCGGGCGAACCTCTGGCGGCACATCCTCGACCTCCGCGAACAGCACGGCACCACGATCTTCGTCACCACGCACTACCTCGAGGAGGCCGACCAGTTCGCCGAGCGCGTGCTCGTGATGGACCACGGCCGCGTCATCGCCGACGACACCGCCACGTCGCTGAAGACCACCCTCGCGGGCGACGTCATCACCCTCGGCTTCGGCGAGCGCACGTCGGATGCGCGCGGTGCGGCGGGCACGGCCGCGTGGGCCGCGGCGGACGGCAGTGGTGCCCATACCGGCGGAGCTGCCGGACACGGCACAACGGATGCGCTGACTCGCGCTCGGGAGGTCGCCGCGCGGCTGCTCGACGGACACGCGGGCGAGGTCATCTCCGCTCACGGCCGCGGGCGCATGGCCGCGTCAGCGTCGGCGTCGGGCGGCGCACTCACCCTCACGGGTGCCGACGCGCGCACCACCGCGACGCCGGGCGGCGCTCCCGACGTCACGGACGGCCGTGCGCGCACCACGGCGACCACGCCGGGCGGCGCCCCCACCGCCAACGGTCGCGCCGTCCCGCCGCAGCTCGAACTCGTCGTCGACCACGGCGATCGCGTGCTCCCCCACCCTCCTGCGTGAGCTCGACGCATCCGGAGTCCTGGTCACCACCGCGACGCTCCGGCAACCCACCCTCGACGACGTGTTCCTCGCCCTCACCGGCCGCAGCCTCCGCGACGAGGGCGAGACACCCACCGGCGCCGCCGCAAAGTCCGACCCCGCGCCGTCCGCGGCACCCGAACGGGTCTCCGCATGACTCCGCGCCGCCGGCATCCCTCTCATCGAGTGGGCACGATTCGTCGCTCAGCCGCGGCCGGCGCGACGAATGCTCCCCACTCGATGCCCCTCCGCGAACGAAAGGCCTTCTCATGACCACGCTCACCGACACCCCGACCACGCGCCCCACCTCCCCGGTACGCGACACCGCGAACGTGCTCGTGCGGGAGCTCCGGCCCGTAATGCGCGATCCGTTCTCGTTGATCTTCAGCCTGCTGCAGCCGCTGGTCTTCCTGGGGCTCTTCGGGCCGCTGCTGGTTGCGAGCTCGGGGCAACCGGCGAGCGCGACCTTGCAGTGGTTCGTGCCCGGGGTCCTCGTGATGATCGCGCTGTTCGGTACCGGAACAACCGGCTCCAACCTGCTCTTCGAGATGCAGACCGGATCGCATGAGCGCACCCTCGTCGCCCCGATCGCGCGGTCCTCGCTGCTCGTCGGCCGCGCCCTCAAGGAGATGGCGCCGATCATCGTGCAGGCGGGCGTGATCGCGCTCGTCACCATCCCGTTCGGGTTCAGCGTGAATCCAGCCGGAATGCTGATCGGTCTCGTGCTGCTCGCCGTCTTCGGGCTCGGTTTCGGCTCGCTCAGCTACGCCCTCGCCCTCGCCAGCCGCAACCGCGACTGGATGTTCTGGGGCGTGCAGCAGGCGACCCTCTTCCCGCTGATGATCCTCTCCGGCATGCTGCTTCCGCTCGAGGACGGGCCGGCCTGGATGCAGGTCGCAGCGGCCTTCAATCCGCTCAGCTACGTCGTGAGCGCCGAGCGCGCGCTGTTCGCGGGAGATCTCTCGTCCCCCGCGGTGCTCTGGGGCTTCGTGGCCGCGATCGTGCTGGCCGCGATCGGCCTGGCCGTGGGCATCCGCTCGATGAAGACGACACGCTGACCCTGTCCCTGGCCACCCCACCCGCAGTATCCTCACCACCACCTGAAAGGAACATGATCATGGACTGGAAGATCGAACTCGTCGCCATCCCGGTGAGCGACGTCGACCGCGCGAAGGCGTTCTACGTCGACCAGGTCGGCTTCAACGCCGACCACGACCACACGGTCAGCGACGACTTGCGGTTCGTGCAACTCACCCCGCCCGGCTCCGCCTGCTCGATCGTGCTCGGCACCGGCGTCACCGACATGCCGCCTGGCTCGCAGAAGGGCGTGCAGATCGTGGTGCCGAACGCCGACGAGGCGCGGGCACACCTGGTGGCCAACAACGTGCCCGCGAGCGAAGTCGACGTGCAGGACTGGGGGCGCTTCGTCTACTTCAGCGACCCCGACGGCAACACCTGGTCGCTCCAGGAGCTGCCCGCGTGGGCCCCGGCGAACCAGCAGACGACCTGATCCCGACTTCTTGCCGCCTCCCGCCCCAAAACCGTGAACATGGGGCCGGAGGCGGCAAAATCGTTCACCCTCGCGAGGTCAGGCCTCGTCGAAGCCCTCCGAGATGGCGTCGGCGAGGTCCTCGCGGTCTTCGAGGGGCAGGAACGTCGCGGCGGCCGCGTTGAGCTGGAACACCTCGATGTCGCTGAGGTCGTAGCCGAACGCATCCGTCAGCAGCGCGAGCTCCCGGCTGATCGTGGTGTTGCTCATCAGGCGGTTGTCGGTGTTCACCGTCACCTGGAAGCCGAGCTGGTAGAGCAGGTCGAACGGATGATCGGCCAGCTCGTCACCCCAGGCGGCGATGGCGCCGGTCTGCAGGTTCGACGAGGGCGAGAGCTCGAGGGCGATCTCGCGATCCTTCACCCACTGCGAGAGGAGGCCGAGGGTGACGTAGGTGTTCTCGTCGTCCTGGCGCTCCACCTCGATGTCCTCGGCGATGCGCACGCCGTGCCCGAGCCGTAGCGCCCGACCGTGGAACAGGGCGCCGCGGATGCTCTCGAGCCCGTCGGCCTCGCCCGCGTGCACCGTGACCGGGAAGTAGTGCTGCGCGAGGTAGTCGAAGGCCTCGAGCTGACGCGAGGGCGGGAAGCCGAGTTCGGCCCCCGCGATGTCGAAGCCGACCACACCGCGATCGCGGTGCCGCACGGCGAGCTCCGCGATCTCGAGACCGCGATCCGCGTGCCGCATCGCGGTCACCAGCTGGCCGACCCGGATGCTGTGGCCGTCGTTCCGCGCGTCGTCGGTGCCGAGCTCGATGCCTTCCTGCACGGCCTCGACCACCTCGTCGAGGCTGAGTCCCTTCGTGAGGTGCTGCTCGGGCGCCCAGCGCACCTCGCCGTAGATCACGCCGTCGGCGGTGAGGTCGTTCACGAATTCGCGGGCGACACGGATGAGTCCCTCGCGGGTCTGCATCACGGCGATGGTGACGTCGAAGGTCGCGAGGTAGCTCGGCAGCGAGCCCGAGTCGGCGCTGTCCTCGAACCACTCGCCGAGCTCGAACTCGTCGGTCGCCGGCAGTTCGAGGGAGATCGCGTCGGCGAGCTCGATGATGGTGGCCGGCCGCAGTCCGCCGTCGAGGTGGTCGTGGAGGGACACTTTGGGAAGCGAATTGAAGCTGATTCCGGATCCGGGGACGAGGTATTCCTCAGGCGCTGCAGTCATGGCAACAGCCTAGGGTCTGCGACCGGCGCGCGGGGGGTCGGTCGCGACGGATACGATGTCCTGGCCGCCGGGGGATCCGCGGCGGGGAGGACGACCGATGCGCAGGAGTCGCCGGCTGATCGTGGCGGCGGGTGTGGTGCTCGCCTCGTCGGGCCTCGTGGCCGGCGGGTTCTGGGGCGCGAGCGTGCTCGCCGAGAAGCGCTACGAGCACTCCACGGCGGTGTTCGCGACCGCGATCCACGAGGAGACCGCGGCGCAGAGCGCCTACGACGCCCGGATGCGCAACGGCGTCGATGCCACCACCCGCGTCGGTTCGGTGGTCGCCACGCCCGAGTTCGGCGCCGACCCTGCCGCCGAGGCGGCCGCGCTGCGGCAGTCGTTCGACGCGCTCGACGCCCTGGACGACACCGTTCCCGTGGAGCCCGACGGCGGAGCATCCGCCGCCCCTGCCCCTGCGACCGCGACCGCCCTCCGGGCGCCGTGGGACGTCGTGGCCGACGCCGAGACCCTCGAAGCGCTCACCCGGGATTCCGCGGGCGACCGGGATGCCCTGATCGCCGCGACCAAGACGGCGAACGACGCGCAAGACGCCCTCGACGACGCCGAGGCCGCCTACTTCCAGGCCGTCGCCGCGCGGGGCACGAACGACATCGCCGCGAACACGCTGGCGTCCAAGCAGTCGCAGGTCGCCCTCACCCGCCTGATCGAACAGGCCGACGACCGCGGCGAGAGCCCGTCGCGCGACGGGGCGTTTCTCGGTTCGTTCGTGGCGGCCGAGAACGCGCTGGCCGCCTCGCAGGCCGCGGAGGCCGCGGAGCTCGCCGATCCGGCCCTGGCGGTGCGGCGCGAGATCGAGGAGTACGCGCGCTCGCTCAGCCACGGCACCACCCTCGACTTCGTCTGGGCGCCCGAGGTCAACGGCCTGGGCGAGGGCTGGTACTCCGGCACGGCCCAGACCTGGACGAGCGACGGCGGCTGGGCCATCATCAGCCTCAACTACGGCGTGGAGGAGGACTGGAACAAGGACGAGAACCCGCGCGCCCTGGTGGCGCACGAGGTGGGTCACACCCAGGCCTATCGGGATGTCTGCTGGCCGCTGTTCACCGGTCCGGCTTTCCTCCAAGACCAGGAGATGTGGGCAACGGCGTGGTCGATCAGCCAGGGCTTCGACCTGCCGGGTTCGGGCATCGAGGCCTACGGGCGCCCCACCGACGAGCAGATCGCCGTCGCCGTGCAGTGCCGCTGAGGCGCCGGGCCCACCGGCTCAGAGACCGAGGTTCGCGCTGATCTCCGCGGCGGTCGCGGCGGCCGCGTCGCGCACGAGATCGCTCGGCAGCCCGCTGAGGCTCGTCGCCACGTAGGGAACGGTGAGCGCCGCGAGCGCGCGCCCGTCGCGCCCGAGGATGGGGAACACGACATCCGTGATCGACGGCTGCAGCGGATCGGCGCGCACCAGGTGGCCGTCACGGCGGATGCGGTCGGCGGCCTCCCCGTCGGAGCCGGGCACCGCGGCGTCCGAGGGCATGTACGCCGCGATCACGGCACCCGTGGCCGTGGTCTCGAGCGGGAACACGGCCCCGACCCGCACCCGGAAACCGAAGTCGGCCGGGCTCTCCACCTGAGCCACCACGCGCACCCTCCCGGCGTCGATCACGCTGAGGTTGCACGACTGCCGCGTCGATTCGGCGAGCCTCCGCATGGGCGCGAGGGCCGCGGCATCCAGTGAGCGCAAGGGCTCCTGGCGGTGGGCGAGGTCGAAGAGGCGGAGCGTGAGCGTGTAGAGCCCGGACTGGCGGTCGCGGTGCAGGTAGCCGCGACGCTCGAGGGTGGTGAGAACCCGGAAGATCTGGCTGGTCGAACGGTCGGTCGCACGCGCGATCTCCAGCTGGCTGAGACCGCCGCGCTGCTCGGCGAGGAGTTCGAGGATGTCGAGCGCCTTATCGAGGGCGGGCACCGCGTAGTCGGGGGCGGACTTGGCGGCTGGCTCGGTGGAGATCTCCGGGCCGGATGCTGCGCCGGGCATCCGCGTCACTCCGATGCGTGCATCGCCGCGAGCATCCGCCGGGCGATGGTGCGGTCGATGTCGTCGGGCACGGGCTGGGCGCCGGGTGCGAGCGACGCGGCGCTCGTGGCCACCCGCTCCAGCGACAGCGTCTGCAGCAGGAAGCCGAGGTCCATCGATTCGAGCGAGTTGCCCTTCGGTTCGCGTCCGGCGAGGTTGAACATCCGGCCGCCGGCCAGCAGGATCACGTGCCGCCCGTCGGCCAGGTCGAGGCGCTCGATCGCGTCGTCGATCTCGCGCGAGGCGACCGCGGCGGCCCGCAGCCCGGCGACGTCGATCTCCCACGGGAAGTGCCCGCAGTTCGCGAGGACGGCGCCGTCGTGCATCCGCTCGATGGCGTCCATCGTGAGCACGTCGGCGTGGCCGGTGGCGGTGATGAACACGTCGCCCCAGGAAGCGAGGTCGACCGCGGTAGAGACCCGGAAGCCGTCGAGCGCGGCCTCGAAGGCCTTCAGCTCGTCGACCTCCACCACGGCGACCTTGCCGCCCAGCGCACGCAGGTAGTGCGCGACCCCACGGCCGCACCAGCCGTAGCCGACCACGACGAACCGGCGACCGGGGACCATCAGGTTGGTGATGCGCATGAAGCTCTCCACCACCGACTGGCCCACGGCGTGCTTGTTCTCGCCGATGGCCTTGAGCAGGCTGTCGTTGATCACGATCACGGGGAACGGGACGGCGCCCGCCAGTTCGCCGCGCAACCGGTCGCCACCCGAGGTGGTCTCCTCGGTGCCGCCCAGGATGCTCGCGGTCGCCCCGCGCTCGACGATCCCGGCCGCGAGGTCGCCGCCGTTGTCGAGCAGCATGTCGGGGGCGGCGTCGAGCACGCCCGCGATGTTCACGTGGTGCTGCTCGAGGGTGTCGTCGCGGGTGCCGAACACCGTCATGCCCTGTTCGCGCAGGAAGGCGACCACGTCGTCCTGCGTCGAGCCGTGGTTGCCGGTGCCGACGATCTCGGCGCCGCCGGCCTGCAGGGTCTCGAGCAGCACGGCCGTCTTCGGCTCGATGTGCAGCGACATGCCGATGCGGTGGCCGGCGAAGGGCTGCCGAGTGGCGAACTCGTCGCGCATGGCGGCGAGCAGCGGCATCCGGGAGCGGATCCATTCCACTCGGGCGGCGCCCTTCCGGGCGAGTTCGGTCGTCGTCTGCTGCGATGCGCTCATGCGACGAGTATCGCACAGGTGAAAGTGATTTTCATATATGCTTGTGGACCATCACCACCGACGATCGGAGACCCGTGCCGCAGAAGATCATCCTGGACTGCGATCCGGGGCACGACGACGCCATCGCTCTGCTGCTCGCGCACGGCAATCCGTCGATCGAGTTGCTCGCGGTCACCACCGTGGTCGGCAACCAGACACTGGAAAAGGTGACCCGCAACGCCCTCTCGGTGGCGCGGGTGGCGGGCATCACGGGCGTGCCGTTCGCGGCCGGGTGCGCGAGGCCGCTCGTGCGGGCCATCGAGGTCGCGCCCGACATCCACGGCGACTCCGGTCTCGACGGGCCGGTGCTCCCGGAGCCCACGATGGACCTCGACCCGCGGCACGCGGTCGACCTCATCATCGACACGATCATGGCCCACGAGCCCGGCACGGTCACCCTCGTGCCCACGGGCGGGCTGACGAACATCGCCCTCGCGGCGCGCAAGGAGCCGCGGATCGTGCCCCGCGTCAAGGAGGTCGTGCTGATGGGCGGTGGCTACCACGGTGGCAACTGGAGCGCCACGAGCGAGTTCAACATCATCATCGACCCCGAGGCCGCGCACATCGTGTTCTCCGAGGCGTGGCCGCTCACCATGGTGGGGCTCGACCTCACGCACCAGGCGCTGGCGACCCCGGCGGTCGTGGAGCGCATCCGTTCCCTCGGTACCGGGCCGGCGCAGTTCGTCGTGGAACTGCTGGAGTTCTTCGGAGACAGCTATCTCGAGGCGCAGGGCTTCGAGCATCCGCCGGTGCACGACCCCTGCGCGGTGGCGCGGGTGATCGACCCCTCGGTGATGACGGTGCGGCGCGCGCCTCTGACGGTGGAGCTCACCGGAACGCACACCCTCGGGATGACGGTGGCCGACTTCCGCGCGCCGGCCCCCGCCGACTGCACCACGCAGGTGGCGGTCGACCTCGACCACGAGAAGTTCTGGAACCTCATCGTCGACGCGCTGGAGCGCATCGGCTGATCCGTTCCTCTCGGCGCGGCCCGATCCGCCCGCCGCGGCCCGAATGACTGCACACATTCGGACCGCGGCGCACGGATCGGATGCGCGGCGTCGGGTTCTCAGCCTCTCACGTCGTGGAGGTGGTGCACCGGATCGTGCACCATGTAGCGGGCGAGGGTGTCGACGGTGAACGTCGATCCGTCGCTGCGGAAGCCCTTGCGCTCCCACGCGTCATCCGGAACCGACTCGAAGCCCAGCGCGAGCGCCTCGGCGGCTTCGGCGAGTTCGACGGCGACCACGGCCGGGTCCTGCTCGTTGTAGCGCTCTTCGACGGCGGTGGCGTCCTGGTCCCAGTTGGCGAACTCGGGGTCGTCCTCGTCGAGCATCAGCTCGAGGCGCACGAGGAAGGTGCGGAACACGTCGCGCACGTGGGCGGCGTACTCGAGATCCGACCAGGTGGATTCGTCGGGGCGCACGGCCACATCGTCGCGGACCAGCACGGCGGGCCAGGCCGCGGCGTTGGCGCGCAACAGCCCCGGAACGTCGCTCGCCTGCGTCGTGCTCGAGTCGAAACCGCACTCCGGGCATTCGCGTTCGAGCACCCACGTCCAGTTCTTGGTGTCGGGAACAATCGCCATGCTCCGACTCTAGGGCGCGCCCCGCCGCCCGCTCCACCCCTTTCCCGCCACCCCACCCCGCTTTCCTGCCACCCCCGCCCCCGCCCCCGCCCCGTCCGCCTTCATCCGCACGTTTTGGCGCCTCACCTCGAGCCCATTTCGCCAAAACCTGCGGATGAACGGATGACGAGCACGCGGGATGTGGATAACCCCGAGTGCGGGCGGGCGCGGGTGCATCATCGTCTGGTGCCACCGAGACAGCCCGCACCCCAGCAGTTCCCGAACCGGCCGTTCAGCGTGGCCGAAGCCATGGCGAACGGAGTCGTTCGCGGCCGCCTCCGCGCGCGCGACGTGGTCGCACCGTTCACGGGAGTGCGCATCCCGGCCGACCGCGCGCTCACCCTCGCTGACCGGTGCCGCAGCTTCGCGCTGCGCATGCCCCGCGATGCCGCCTTCAGCCACACGACGGCGGCTCTGCTCCACGGCATCCCCGTGCCGGAGCGGTTCGAGCACGAGGCGGCGGTCCACGTCGTCGTGCCGGGCACGCGACGTGCCGTCGGGGCACGCGACATCCATGGGCACGAGATGCATCTCCCGCCGACGGATGTCGTGCACCGGCAAAGCCTGCCCATCACCTCCGTCGAGCGCACCTGGTGCGACCTCGGCGCCGTGCTCGACCGGATCGGGCTACTGGCCGCCGGCGACCGCATCCTCTTCCACGACGATCCGCTCGCATCGCGGGAGTCGCTGGCGGCCGCGGTCGACTGCTACCGAGCGCGGCGCGGAATCCGGGCGCTGCGCGCGACCTTGCCACTGCTGAGCGATCGCGCGGAGTCGCCGCGCGAATCACAGCTCCGCCTCCTCCTTGTGGACGCCGGGTTCCCGACCCCCGAGGTGAATCTCGACATCCGCGACCCCATCGGGCAGAAGATCGCCCGGGTCAACCTCGCGTATCCCGCGTGGAAGGTGGCCATCGAGTACGAGGGCGACCACCACCGCACCGACCAGAAGCAGTGGCGGCGCGACATCGCGCGCACACGAGCACTCCAAGCACTCGGCTGGACGGTCATCCGCGTGACCCTCGCCGACCTCGTCGCACCCGCGGAACTCCTCGCGGCCCTCCGCCACCACCTCACGACGCCACTCACCCGCACGTTTTCGCCGAATGGCCTCCGCCGATAGCGCCAAAACGTGCGGATCAGCGGGGGGGGTTACTCGAGGCGCTCGGCGATGAGGGGGGCGGGCGGAACCCAGGCGGCGGGGGCGCCGATCTCGTAGGCGCCTTCGAGGGCCTCGAGGGCGCGCGCGAAGCGCTCGGGCTCGTCGGCGGAGAGGGTGAACAGGGGCTGCCCGGCCACCACGGTGTCGCCCGGCTTCGCGTGCAGGTCGACGCCGGCGGCGTGCTGCACGGCGTCGGATGCCCGTGCCCGCCCTGCCCCGAGCCGCCAAGCTGCGATCCCGAACGGCAGCGCCTCCTGCCGCAGCAACACGCCCGACGAGGGCGCGACGACGGTGTGCGTCTCCCGCGCCACCGGCAGCGGCGCCGTCGGGTCTCCGCCCTGCGCGCGGATGACCCGGTTCCAGGTGTCCATCGCCCGCCCGTCGCGGAGTGCCTCCGCGACGTCGGCATCCGGCTGCCCGGCCAGCCGCAGCATCTCGGTGGCGAGCGCGAGCGTCAGCTCGACGACATCCGCCGGCCCCCCGCCCGCCATCACCTCGACCGATTCCCGCACCTCGTTGGCGTTGCCGATCGCCAACCCGAGCGGCACGTTCATGTTGGTGAGCAGCGCGGTGGTCGCGACCCCGGCGTCGTTGCCGAGGTCGACCATGGTGCGGGCGAGCTCCCGCGACTTGGCGATGTCCTGCATGAACGCGCCCGAACCGAACTTCACGTCGAGAACGAGCGAGTCGGTGCCCTCGGCGATCTTCTTCGACATGATCGACGATGCGATCAACGGGATGGCCTCGACCGTGCCCGTGATGTCGCGCAGCGCGTAGAGCTTCTTGTCGGCCGGCGCGAGTCCCGAGCCCGCCGCGCAGATGACCCCGCCCACGTCGCGAAGCTGCGCGAACATCTCCTCGTTGGAGAGCGAAGCCCGCCATCCGGGAATCGACTCCAGCTTGTCGAGCGTGCCGCCGGTGTGCCCGAGCCCACGGCCCGAGAGCTGCGGCACGGCCACCCCGAACGACGCGACGAGCGGCATCAGCGGAAGCGTGATCTTGTCGCCCACCCCGCCCGTGGAGTGCTTGTCGACGGTCGGTTTGCCCAGGCCCGCGAAGCTCATCCGCTCCCCCGACGCGATCATCGCCAGCGTGAGGTCGCGGATCTCGTCGCGCGACATCCCGTTCAGCAGGATGGCCATCGCGAGCGCCGCCATCTGCTCGTCGCCCACGAACCCGCGGGTGTAGGCGTCGATCAGCCAGTCGATCTCGGCTGTGGACAGCGTGCCGTGGTCGCGCTTCGTGCGGATGAGGTCGACGACGTCGAAGGCTTCGGTGGCCATTGGGGTACTACCTTTCGATTCCAGTCGAGCGCTCTGCGAAGAGAGGCTCTACTCCGCGAGGGACTCCTCGCGGTACTCGACGAGCGTGCGGGGCCCGAACGCATCCGGGATCACCTCGTCGATCGTCTTGATGCCCGACACCGTCTCGAGCAGCATCCCGTCGGCCGAGTGCTCGAACAGCAGCTGCCGGCACCGGCCGCAGGGCATGAGGATGTTGCCGTGCCCGTCGACGCAGGTGAACGCCACGAGGCGCCCGCCCCCGGTCATGTGCAACGACGACACGAGCGCGCACTCGGCGCAGAGCGTCAGCCCGTACGACGCGTTCTCCACGTTGCACCCGGCGATCACCCGCCCGTCGTCGACGATCGCGGCGACGCCCACGGGGAACTTGGAGTACGGCACGTACGCCTTCTCCATGGCCTCGAGGGCGGTCGCCCGCAGCGAATCCCAATCGATCTCGGAAGCAGCAGTCATCCCGATCACCGGCTCACATAGGGTCGGCCGGCCGCCGCCGGTCCGCGCACGCGGCCCACCAGCCCCGCCACCGCGAAGATCGTGATGAGGTACGGCAGCATCAGCAGGAACTCGGATGGCACGGGAGACCCGATCACGCCGAGCACGTACTGCAGGTTGGTGGCGAACCCGAACAGCAGTGCCGCGAGGGTGGCGCGGATGGGGTCCCAGCGCCCGAAGATCACGGCCGCGAGGGCGATGTACCCGGCGCCCGCCGTCATCTCCTTGTTGAAGGCGCCGACCGAGCCGAGGGTGAAGTACGCCCCTCCCAGGCCGGTGATGGCACCCGCCAGCATCACGTTCCAGAACCGCGTCGGGTTCACCTTGATGCCCACGGTGTCGGCAGCTTGCGGGTGCTCGCCGACGGCCCGCACCCGGAGACCCCAGCGGGTCTTGAACAACCCGAAGAACACGACCGCCACGGCGATGTACATGAGGTACACGATGATCGTCTGGCGGAACAGGGTGGGCCCGATGACCGGGATCTCGCTGAGCAGCGGAATCGGCAGACGGTCGAACCGCGGAGGCGAGTTGAGCAGATCCGGGTCGGCGGTCAGCACCTGCGAGTAGAGGAACGAGGTCAAGCCCGTGACGAGCACGTTCAGCACGACACCGACGATGACCTGGTCGACGAGGTACTTGATCGAGAACGCGGCGAGCACGAACGACACCAGTGCGCCCGCGATGATCGCTCCGACCACACCGGCGAACAGGTTGTTGGTGACCGAGGCGATGACCGCGGAGACGAACGCGCCGGCGAGCAGCTGACCTTCGATCGCGACGTTGACGACGCCGACACGCTCGGAGATGACGCCTCCGAGTGCACCGAAGATGAGCGGCACGCTGAGCGAGACCGCCCCCACCAGGAGCCCAGGGACCGGGATGGTCTGCCCGGCCGAGGCCCAGGTGAGGAACGCGATCAGGAACAGGATCGCGTACACCGCCATCAGCCAGAGCCGCACCTTGCGCCCCGTCGCGACCAGCCACACGCTGAGGCCCGCGAGCAGCACCAGGATGATCGAGATGACGATCCCTGTGGTGCGGGTGGGCAGCACCACGACGGGCAACTGGATCAGGTCCACGTCGGTGGAGAGCTTGAACGTCGATTCGCCGTCGCGGCCGAACACCACGAACAGGATGATCGCCCCGAGCGCGAAGATGCCGAAGGCGATCGGCGCCTTCCAGCTCTTCACCAGCACGGTCGTGAGGCCCGGAGTGGAGTCGGGGTTGTTGTGCTCGGTCGGCGGCAACCCACCCGTGGGGGCGAGGTTGCTCGTGGTCACGTTCTCGGGAAGTCGGTCGCTCATTTCGCCGCCACCGCCTCACGGGTCACTGCCGGCGTCGCTTTGGGCGCTTTCGGCTTCTTCGGTTTCGAGGGATCGGGCAGCCGGAACACGGTGCGGATCAGCGGCGGTGCCGCGATGAACAGCACGATGAGCGACTGCACGACGGTGACGATGTCGATCGGGATGCCCTGCGAAGCCTGCATCGCGAATCCGCCGGCCTTGAACGCACCGAACAGGATGCCGGCGATGAAGATGCCCCACGGCTTCGACCGCCCGAGCAGAGCCACGGTGATCGCGTCGAAGCCGATTCCCGCGTCGATGCCCGAGCTGAACCCGGTGGTCACGGTGCCGAGCACCTGGAACACGCCGGCGAGACCCACCAGGCCACCGGAGATCAGCATCGCGTAGACGTACATGTTCTTCACGTCGATGCCGGCCACCCGGGCCGCGTTCGGGTTGATGCCCACCGCGCGGAACTTGAACCCGAGCGCCGACCGGTTGAGCAGCCACCACACGAACACCGTGGCCGCGATCACGAGGATGAATCCGAAGTGCAGGTTGAACTTCGGGCCGAGGAGATCCGGCAGCACGGCGGTGGAGTCGATCGGCGGCGACTTCGGGTTGTTCGACCCGGGAGCCTGCAGCACCGGGGTGCGCAGCAGGTACGACACGAGATAGAACGCGACGTAGTTGAGCATGATGGTCACGATGACCTCGTGCGCTCCGGTGCGGGCCTTGAGAAGACCGGCGATGCCGCCCCAGATGCCACCGCCGATGACGCCGGCGAGGATCGCGACGATGAGGTGGATGCCCCACGGCAGGTGCAGCGTGAAGCCCACCCAGCCGGCGCACGCCGCCGCGATGAGCATCTGGCCGCGGCCACCGATGTTGAACATGCCGACCCGGAACGCCAGCCCGACACCGAGACCGGCCGCGATCAGCGGGGTCGCGAAGGTGAGGGTCTCGGTCAGCGGCTTGATCTGGTCGAGGAAATCGGGGCGCTTGAAGTTGTACACCGATCCCTGGAACAGGGCCACGTAGGCACCGGAGACCGACTTCCAGATCTCGGCGAAGGTGTCGCCGGGCCGGGCGAAGAAGTACACCGACGCCTTCTGCACGTTCTCGTCGGTCAACGCGATCAGGATGCCGCCGGCCACGATCGCGAGCACCACGGCCAGGATCGAGATCATCACGCTTCCGCCGATGATCTCGTTGAACGTCTGACGCCACCGCGACGGCGGCTCCACCGCGGAGCCGGAGCCCGGGGCGGGGGCGGCGGCCGGAGCCGGCGACGACGGTGTCACGGGCTTGTTCTCCAGCGAGTCGCTCACGCGGCCGCTCCTTCCGGATCGAGGGGCTCGACCCCCGCAGGGACCTCACCCGCCATCATGAGACCGAGGATGTCGCGCGGGGTGTCACCGGGAACGATCCCGACGATCCCGCCGCGGTACATCACCGCGATCCGATCGGCCAGCGCGACCACCTCGTCGAGCTCGGTCGAGACCACCACGACGGGGATGCCCTCGTCGCGGGTGGCGACGATGCGCTTGTGCACGAACTCGATCGACCCCACGTCGATGCCGCGGGTCGGCTGGGCCGCCACGAACAGCCGCAGCCCGCGGGAGAGCTCCCGCGCGAGCACGACCTTCTGCTGGTTGCCGCCGGAGAGCCGACCGACCTCGGTCTGGATGCCCTGCGAACGCACGTCGAACTCCTTCGACTTCTCCTCGGCGAAGGTGTTCAGATAGCCCAGCTGCAGGCCTCCGCCCTTCACGAACGGTTTGCCGTTGGAGCGGTCGAGCATGAGGTTCTCGGCGATCGTGAACTCACCCACGAGGCCGTCCTCCTTGCGGTCCTCCGGCACGAAGCCGACGCCGGAATCGAGCACCTTGCGCACCGACAGCCCGTTGAGGGGCTTGCCGTCGAGGGTGACCTCGCCCGTGACGCGCTCCTGCAGGCCCATCAGGGCCTCGGTGAGCTCGGTCTGCCCGTTGCCCTGCACGCCCGCGATCGCGAGGATCTCGCCCGCGCGGACATCGAACGACACGTCGTTGACCACCACCTGGCCCCGGGCGTCGATGACCGAGAGGTGCGACACGACCAGCGCGTCGGCGCCCGGCTTCGCGGGCTCCTTGTGCACGGTCAGCTCGACCGCGCGGCCCACCATCAGCGACGCCAGCTCGGCGTTCGTCGCCGTGGGCGACGCCTCGCCGACCACTTTGCCGAGACGGATGACCGTGATGCGGTCGGCCACCTCGCGCACCTCGCGGAGCTTGTGGGTGATGAACACGATCGACGTTCCCGACTCCTTGAGCTGGCGCATGATCGCCATCAGCTCGTCGGTCTCCTGCGGCGTCAGCACTGCGGTCGGCTCGTCGAACACCAGCACCTTCGCGTCCCGCGAGAGGGCCTTGATGATCTCGACGCGCTGCTGCACGCCGACGGGCAGGTCGTCGACCAGGGCATCCGGATCGACGTCGAACCCGAACTGGTCGCTGATCTCCCGCACCCGCTTGCGGGCCGCGTTCAGGTCGAGGAAACCGGCGAATCCGGTCTGTTCATGGCCGAGCATGACGTTCTCGGCGACGGTGAAGACGGGGATGAGCATGAAGTGCTGGTGCACCATGCCGATGCCCGCGTTCATGGCGTCGCCCGGGCCGGCGAAGTGCTGGACCACGTCGTCGAGCACGATCTCGCCCTCGTCGGCCTGGTAGAGGCCGTAGAGCACGTTCATCAGGGTGGATTTGCCTGCGCCGTTCTCGCCGAGGAGACAGTGGATCTCTCCCGGCTCGACGGTGAGGTCGATGTGATCGTTGGCGGTGAGGGCACCGAATCGCTTCGTGATGCCCCGAAGTTCGAGCTTCATAGAGTCAATCTACCTACCTGCGGAAGTGTGTCCATTAAAGAAGTCGGGGGGACCAGCAAGGCTGGTCCCCCCGACCGTCGGTGTTCAGATGTTACGGCGTCGAGGGCGACTCCACCTGGATGGAGCCGTCGATGATGCCGGCCTTGATGGTGTCGAGCTCACCCTGCAGGTCGGGGTTCACCTTGCTCTCGAAATCGTGGAACGGGGCGATGCCCACGCCGTCGTTCTCGAGGGTTCCGATGAAGGGCTCGGCGTCGAAGTTGCCGGCCGCGGAGGTGTCGACCACGTCGACCACACCGGCCTTGACGCCCTTCAGCACCGAGGTGAGGAAGAGGTCCTTGAGGTCGGGAGCGGTCTCGTAGTTGTCGGAGTCGACGCCGATCAGCGCGATGTCCTTGCCGGAGTCGCGGATGGCTTCACCGGCGGAGAGGAAGATCGGGCCACCGACGGGGAGGATGACGTCCGCACCCTGGTCGATGAGGCCCTGGGCCGCGGTCTTGGCCTCGACACCGGCGGCGAAACCACCCGTGAACGAACCGGTCTGCGCTGCGACGTCCCAGCCGATGGCCTTGACGCTCGTGCCCTTCTGCTCGTTGTAGTAGTTCACGCCGTCGACGAAGCCGTCCATGAAGATGGTGACCGACGGGATCTGCATGCCACCGAAGGTTCCGACGGTGCCCGACTTGCTGTAGCTCGCGGCGGTGTAACCGGCGAGGAAAGCGGCCTGGGCGGTGTCGAAGACGATCGGCTTGACGTTCGGCAGGTCGATCGACGAGTCGTCGATGATCGAGAAGTTCACGTCGGTGTTGGCCTCGGCCGCTGCCTTCGTGGCGTCGGCGAGGAGGAAGCCGACCGAGATGATCAGGTTGCAGCCGCCGCTGACCAGCTGGTCGATGTTCGGGGCGAAGTCGGTGTCGGCCGAGGACTCGACCGTGACGGGCTCGACGCCGAGCTTGTCGGCCGCCTCGTTGAGGCCCTCGAAGCCGGCCTGGTTGAACGACTTGTCGTCGAATCCGCCCGAGTCGGAGACCATGCAGGGAACGAAGTCGCTCGCGGTGTCGCTGCCGCTGGTCGACGCGGTGTCGGACGGCGCGGACGCACACCCGGCGAGAAGAGCGGCCACCCCGAGGGTGGCGAAGCCGGCCAGGCTGGCGCGGCGGAGATTGATGCTCAAGATGTCCTCCAAGTTGCTGCCCTGCAAGGTGCGCAGGTGCTGTGTGAGAGACACGTTACCGAAAGTTACGTTCGGCGACAGGAGGGATCCGACTTCGCGTCGCAAGCGTTACAAAGCCGCGATCGCAGCGTAATCTGCCCGAAATGTCCACTGCATCCGTATGAAACGGGCACGAGCGGCTACGGATGCAGTGGCTCCGGCTACGGGGTCGACGGCGAATCGACCACGATGGTGCCCGCGATGATCTCGGCCTTCAGGGCGTCGATCTCGGCGGAGAGCTCGCTCGGCACCGACGAGGCCAGGTCGTGGAAGGGCGCCAGCGCGACCCCGCCGTTCTCCAGCGTGCCGATGAAGGGCTCGGAGGAGAAGCTGCCGTCGATGTCGTCGCCGATGATCTCGACCACGGCGTCGCCGGTGTTCTTCATCACGCTGGTGAGCACGATCGGCTGGTACTCGTCGGGAAGGGTCTCGAATCCGTCGTTGTCGACCCAGATGATCGACACCCCGCCGGCTTCCGAGGCGGCGTTGGCCGCGCCCTCGCCGACCTGGCCGGCCACCGGCAGGATGACGTCGGCGCCCTGGTCGATGAGGCCCTGGGTCACCGTCTTGCCCTTGTTGATGTCTTCGAAGTCGCCGGTGAACACGCCGTCCTGCGCCGCCTTGTCCCAGCCGAGCACCTGCACCTGGGTGCCGTGCGCCTCGTTGTACTTGGCCACACCGTCGACGAAACCGTCCATGAACAGGGTGACGGGAGGCTGGTTGCCGCCTCCGAAGGTGGCGACCTTGCCGGTCTTCGAGACGCCGGCGGCGAGATACCCCGCGAGGTACGAGGCCTGCGCCGTATCGAACAGGATGGGCTTCACGTTGGGCGCGTCGACCGTCTCGTCGACGATCGCGAAGTGCACGTCGGGGTTCTCACCGGCCGCGGCCAGCGTGGCGTCGGCGAGTTCGAAGCCGACCGTGAGCACGAAGCCGCATCCGCTGTCCACCGCCTGCGTGACGTTGGGGGCGAGGTCGGTCTCGGCGGTCGAGACGAGCACCTGCGCGTCGATGCCGAACTCCTTCTGCGCCTCCTGCATGCCCTCCCAGCTCGACTGGTTGAACGACCGGTCGTCGAGCCCTCCGGAGTTGGTCACCATGCGCGCGCAGTAATCCCCGGCGGCACCCGTGGCGGCATCCGTTCCGGATGTCGGCGCGGGTGCGCATCCGGCCAGTGCGACGAGGACGGCACCGGCCAGGATGCCGGAAGCGAGGGTGACGATTCGCGTTCTGCTCATGCACCGAGTCTAGGGAAGGGCGTCAGAGCACGTCTCCCGAACCGCCCGCGCGGAGCGCGTCGACCACGGACTTCACGCGCTGGGCGTGCTCGCTGGTGGTGACGAGGAGCGCGTCCGGGGTGTCGACCACGACGATGTCGTGCACGCCGATGAGGCTGATCACCCGCTTGGACTGGGAGACCACGATGCCGCTCGACGAGTCGGCCAGCACGCGCGCGTTCTTGCCGAGGATGGCGAGTTCGCTCCCTCGGCCGGCGCTGTGCAGCTTCGCGATCGACGCGAAGTCGCCCACGTCGTCCCAGTCGAAGTCGCCCGGGATGACCGCGAGCGTTCCCGCGGCGGCCGCGGGCTCGGCGATCGAGTAGTCGATGGCGATCTTCTTCAGCGTCGGCCAGACGCGGTCGACCACCATGCCGCGGCGCGGGGTGTCCCAGGCCTCGGCGAGCTCCAGGATGCCGGCCAGGAGCTCGGGCTCGGTGAGGCCGAGCTGCTCGAGCAGCTTGTCGGCACGGGCGATGAACATGCCCGCGTTCCAGAGGTACTTGCCGGAGGAGAGGTAGCGACGCGCGGTGGCGAGGTCGGGCTTCTCGACGAAGTTGCCCACCCGCAGCGCCTGGGGCGCTCCTTCGATGACGAGCTCCTCGTCGGTGCGGATGTAGCCGAAGCCCACCGCGGCATCCGTCGGGGTGATGCCGATCGTCGCGATGTAACCCGCGTCGGCCACCGCGACCGCCTGCACCACGGCGGCGCGGAAACGCTCGGGGTTCGCGATCACGTGGTCGGCGGCGAAGGAGCCGACGATCACGCCGGGCTCGCGCTGTTCGAGGATGGCGGCGGCCAGCACGATGGCCGCGGTGGAGTCGCGCGGTTCGCTCTCGAGCACCACGTTGAGGTCTTCGAGGTTCGGCAGCTGCTCCTCCACGGCGGCACGGTGCGCGCGCCCGGTGACCACCATGATCCGCTGCTCGCCGGAGAGCGGCGCCAGCCTGTCCCAGGTGTCGCGCAGCAGGCTCTGCCCGGAGCCGCTCAGGTCGTGCAGGAACTTCGGCGCGTCGGCACGGGAGAGCGGCCAGAGCCGCGATCCGATCCCTCCTGCCGGAATGACGCTGTAGAGCCGGTCGAGCGCGGAGGGGGTGGAATTCATGAGGCACAGCCTACCCACGGCCGATGACGGGCAGATGTCAGGCTCGTGACCGCGGTATTCCGCCTGCGATGGAAGCCAGACGCTCACCGGCGCGCCACCTCGATGTCACCGTCGGTCCACCTCGTCTTCTTAGCGTCAGAACGTGGCCGGATGAGGCCGCACGGCGACAAGCGGAGGCCTGTCATGCGAGTTGCGATCATCAGCGAGAGTTTCCTTCCCACCGTCAACGGAGTCACCAACAGCGTCTGCAAGGTGCTGGACCATCTGGCCGACAACGGCCACGAGGCGATCGTCATCGCCCCGGCCGCGGGATCGCCCGCTCACTATCGCGGATTCCCGGTGCACCAGGTGCCGTCGGTCGCGTACCGGCAGTTCCCCATGGGCATCCCGAACGCCCAGGTCGCGCGCCTGATCGCGAAGTTCGCGCCCGACGTGCTGCACGCGGCGTCGCCCTTCCTGCTCGGGGCTCAGGGCATCGCGGCGGCGAACCGCCTGGGCATCCCCACCGTCGCCATCTTCCAGACGGATGTCGCGGGCTACGCCAAGCGCAACCGCCTCGGTTCGGCGTCCCGACTCGCCTGGCGCTTCGTGCGCTGGATCCACGACGGCGCCGACCTCACCCTCGCGCCCTCCCTCGCGTCGAAGACCGACCTCGAGAACGCGGGGGTGGAGCGGATCAAGCTCTGGGGTCGCGGCGTCGACCTGACGCGGTACCACCCAAACAACCGGATGCGCCCGACGGCCCGCGCGCTCCACACACTCCTGGCGGGTGGCTCCGGCCCCTCCGGAAGCGACACCGTCGTCGGTTACGTCGGCCGGATCGCTCCGGAGAAGGGACTCGAGCGCCTCGCGTCGCTCCGCGGCCTGCCGAACCTCCACCTCGCCATCGTGGGCGACGGGCCGAGCGACGACCACATCCGGGGGCTGCTCCGCGGCATGCCCGCGACTTTCCTCGGCCGACTCTCCGGCGAACAGCTGGCCGACGCCTACGCGAGCTTCGACGTGTTCGTGCACACCGGCACCGAGGAGACCTTCGGGCAGACGCTGCAGGAAGCGCATGCGACAGGTCTCCCGGTGGTCGCCCCGGCGGCGGGTGGACCGATCGACCTGGTGCGGCACGGCGAGAACGGCTACCTCTTCGACCCTGACGACCCGGGCGACCTGCGCACGGGCGTCCGGTCGCTGGTGGAGGACCCCGCGCTCCGGATGCGCATGGGCGAGGCCGGACGGCGAGCGGTGATCGGCAAGTCGTGGGAGGCTCTGTGCGACGAGCTGATGGCTCACTACGCCTCGGTGGCCACGCCGGTGAAGACGCGCAAGCGCACTCCAGCCGGCTCACACGCGTGAATACAATCGGGTATTCAGAGGCCGTCTCGGCTTGTGTTTATGCGGGATCCGCGCCATCACGCCCCTGTATACAAATTAGGCTCGCCTAACAAGCATCCGGGGATTTCTGAGCGTAGACTGCTAGCGGTCGTGGATCGAGTGCGCACCGTTCGACGTGCGGGCGATCGCGAATCCTACTGAAGCCAAGGAGGGTTGTTCGTGCCCAATAATCCGGCGGGAACGATGACACCGCGGCGGCCAGCAGGCACCCTGTATCGCGGCCGTGAAGGCATGTGGTCGTGGGTGCTGCACCGCATCACGGGCGTCGCCATTTTCTTCTTCCTACTCGTGCACGTGCTCGACACCGCGATGGTGCGGGTCGCCCCGGGCGCGTACAACGCGGTCATCGACACCTACAAGAACCCGATCATGGGCCTCGGCGAGACCGCCCTGGTGGCCGCGATCGTGTTCCACGCCTTCAACGGCATCCGCATCATCCTCATCGACCTCTGGTCGAAGGGCGCGAAGTACCAGCGGGTCATGTTCTGGATCGTCATCGGCCTCTGGGTCGTGACGATGCTCGGCTTCGCACCGCGCCACCTGATCAACGTGTTCAGCGAGGTCGGTCACTGATGGCGACGACGATCGACTCCCCCCGCGCCCCGCACACCGTCCGCCGCTCGCGCGGCGTGAACTGGGAGAAGTGGGGCTGGATCTACATGCGCGCCTCGGGCGTCGTGCTGCTCATCCTCATCTTCGGACACCTCTTCGTGAACCTCTGGCTCGGAGACGGCATCAAGGCCATCGACTTCGCCTTCGTGGGCGGCAAGTGGTCCGACCCGTTCTGGCAGGTGTGGGACTGCCTGATGCTGTGGTTGGCCCTCATCCACGGCGGCAACGGCATGCGCACCATCGTGAACGACTACGCCACGCGAGCGCTCACCCGCAAGATCCTGCTCGCCGGCATCCTGGTCGCGGTTGTGGCCGAGATCGTGCTCGGCACGCTCGTGATCTTCACCTTCGACCCGTGCCCCGCGGGCTCCCCGGCAGACCTCCTGCCGTCGTTCTGCCCCGTCAACTAGTTAGAGCCAGCCAATCAGTATGAGTGAGCCTGTGACCCAGTACGAAGACGGCGCCGTGATCGACGGCGTGCATTACCACCAATTCGACATCGTGATCGTGGGCGCCGGCGGCGCCGGCATGCGCGCCGCCATCGAGGCGGGGCCGAAGGCCAAGACCGCCGTCATCTCGAAGCTCTACCCGACGCGCTCCCACACGGGAGCGGCGCAGGGCGGCATGGCCGCCGCTCTCGCGAACGTCGAGGAGGACAACTGGGAGTGGCACACCTTCGACACCGTGAAGGGCGGCGACTACCTGGTCGACCAGGATGCCGCGGAGATCCTCGCGAAGGAGGCCATCGACGCGGTCATCGACCTCGAGAACATGGGCCTGCCGTTCAACCGCACGCCCGAGGGCAAGATCGACCAGCGCCGCTTCGGCGGCCACACCCGCGACCACGGCAAGGCGCCCGTGCGCCGGGCCTGCTACGCGGCCGACCGCACCGGGCACATGATCCTGCAGACGCTGTTCCAGAACTGCGTCCGGCTGGGCATCAACTTCTTCAACGAGTACTACGTGCTCGACCTGGTGATGACGAACGTGGACGGCGTCGACAAGCCCTCCGGCGTCGTGGCGTACGAGCTGTCGACCGGCGAGATCCACGTCTTCCAGGCGAAGGCCGTCATCTTCGCCACCGGCGGCTTCGGCAAGATCTACAAGACCACCTCGAACGCCCACACGCTCACGGGCGACGGCGTCGGGATCATCTGGCGCAAGGGTCTGCCGCTGGAGGACATGGAGTTCTTCCAGTTCCACCCCACCGGATTGGCGGGGCTCGGCATCCTTCTCACCGAGGGAGCGCGAGGCGAGGGAGCGATCCTCCGCAACGCGTCGGGCGAGCGGTTCATGGAGCGCTACGCCCCCACCATCAAAGACCTCGCGCCCCGCGACATCGTGGCACGCTGCATGGTTCAAGAGGTGGCGGAGGGTCGCGGCGCGGGTCCGCACAAGGATTACGTGCTGCTCGACTGCACGCACCTCGGCGCCGAAGTGCTCGAGACGAAGCTGCCCGACATCACGGAGTTCGCCCGCACCTACCTCGGTGTCGACCCCGTGGTCGAGCCGGTGCCCGTGATGCCCACGGCCCACTACGCGATGGGCGGCATCCCCACCAACATCAAGGCGGAGGTGCTCAGCGACAACGACACCGTCGTCCCGGGTCTCTACGCCGCCGGCGAGTGCGCCTGCGTCTCGGTGCACGGCTCGAACCGTCTCGGCACCAACTCGCTGCTGGACATCAACGTGTTCGGCAAGCGCTCGGGCAACAACGCCGCGGAGTACGTGCAGACGGTGGACTTCACGCCGCTGCCCGAGAACCCGGCCGGCGCGATCGTTTCGCTCGTGGCGTCGCTCCGCAACGGAACCGGCACGGAGCGCATCGCGGCCATCCGCAAGGAGCTGCAGGACGAGATGGACAAGAACGCGCAGGTGTTCCGCACCGACGAGTCGCTGGCGGCGGTCACGGCCACCATTCATCGCCTCCGCGAGCGCTACCGCAACATCCAGGTGCAGGACAAGGGCAAGCGCTTCAACACCGACCTGCTCGAGGCCATCGAGCTCGGCTTCCTGCTCGACCTGGCCGAGGTGGTCGTCTACTCGGCCCGCAACCGCCAGGAGTCGCGCGGCGGCCACATGCGCGACGACTACCCGAAGCGCGACGACGAGACCTACATGAAGCACACGATGGCGTACCTCTCCGGAGACCCGCACTCGAGTGATGCCGCCGACCACATCCGGCTCGACTGGAAGCCCGTGGTGATCACGCGGTACCAGCCGATGGAGAGGAAGTACTGATGACACTCGTAGCCGACGCACCCGCCTCCGGTCCCGCCCCCGAGGCGCCGATCGAGGCGTTCACCGTGACGCTGATCATCCGCCGCTTCGACCCCGACGTGGATTCCGAGCCGAGATGGCAGGACTTCGACGTGCAGATGTTCGCGACCGACCGCATCCTCGACGCCCTGCACAAGATCAAGTGGGAGCAGGACGGGTCGCTGACCTTCCGCCGCTCGTGCGCGCACGGCATCTGCGGGTCGGATGCGATGCGCATCAACGGCCGCAACCGCCTCGCCTGCAAGACGCTCATCAAAGACCTCGACATCAGCAAGCCCATCTACGTGGAAGCCATCAAGGGCCTGCCGCTGGAGAAGGACCTGATCGTCGACATGGACCCGTTCTTCGAGTCCTTCCGCGAGGTGCAGCCGTTCCTGCAGTCGAACACCGCGCCGCCGAAGGACAAGGAGCGCATCCAGTCGGTCGCCGACCGCGCCCGCTTCGACGACACCACGAAGTGCATCCTCTGCGCCGCGTGCACCTCGTCGTGCCCCGTGTTCTGGACCGACGGGCAGTACTTCGGCCCCGCAGCCATCGTGAACGCGCACCGCTTCATCTTCGACTCGCGCGACGAGGCGGCGCAGACCCGCCTCGACATCCTCAACGACAAAGAGGGCGTGTGGCGCTGCCGCACCACCTTCAACTGCACGGATGCCTGCCCCCGCGGCATCCAGGTGACCCAGGCCATCGCCGAGGTCAAGCAGGCCATCATGCGCGGCAAGCCGTAGGGTTCCACCCAGCCCTGTTACATCTCGATGGAGCCTCAGCCGCTTTCGCGCTGAGGCTCCATCCATTTGTGCGAACGCTCGTTTTCTCCATCCATCCCGTCGCGCCTCCTCTCCTCCACACTCGGGTGGTCGGACTCACTCCTCCACAGATCCACCCGCGTGCCCCCTGCCCGAGCGGGACTTCAGGATGCTGGACGGATGTCGCCCCCGATCCGCTCGCCCATTCCGGAAGTCGTCACCACAGCGACACTCCGCACACTCGGCCTCTCGGCGCGCGACATCGCCGAGCTGCATCGCTCCGGACGACTGATCCGGATCCGCCAGGGACACCACGCGCGACCGGATGCCCGGCCGGACGTCGTGCGAGCCGTGCGGCTCGGTGGTCGGCTGACGTCCTACTCGGCGCTCGCCGCGGTGGGAGTGTGGGTGCCGCCCGGCGACACCCGACTGCATGTCAGTGTGAACGCGCATGCTCACGCGCTCCGCGACGCGGACGACGGCGGGCCCTGGCGGCCGCGCGACGACGTCGTGGTGCATTGGAAGCAGCCGGCGCCGAGGCGCGGGCACCCTTCGAATGGCATCGCGCCCCTGGCCCTCGCCATCCGACACCTGCCGAGCGAACTCGATCGCGCGCACCTCGTCGCCGTGCTGGACTCCGCACTGCGGCTCGGATCGGTGACGAGCGCGCATCTCCTCGCCGGGTTCGCGGGATCACCCTCGCTCCTCCGCGCCCTACGTCTCGTCGACCCCGCGGCCGAATCGGGCACGGAGTCGGTCGCCCGCGTGCGGATGCGCGCCGCCGGCCTCCAGCCCCGAAGCCAGGTCTGGTTCGGGCGCCACCGGGTCGACTTCTTGGTCGCCGATCGGGTCGTGGTCGAGGTCGACGGGAGGGAGTTCCATGATGGCGCCGATGCCTTCGAGCGCGACCGCCGCAAGGCTGCCGAGCTCACCCACCGCGGACTGCACGTCTTGCATTTCAGCTACGCGCAGGTGCTCTATGCCTGGCCCACATGCCTGCTCGCCATCCGCGCCGCCTTGGCCCTACCGAGGTGACGACTCGATGGAGGCTGAGCAGCATTCGGCGCGTCAGTCCATCCGGATCACACAACGCCCCACATCTCCATCGAGTTCGACACGGCGAGTGGGAGAGCGAGGAGGGGCGGAGCGGGCAGGTGGAGCCGGAGGGGTTGGCGGGAGGGGCGGGGCGGGCAGGTGGAGCCGGAGGGGTTGGCGGGAGGGGCGGAGGGGCGGGCGAGGCGGGTTGGGGTGGGCGAGCGGGAGGAGCGATAGGGGCGGGCGGGGTGGGCGGGGTCGTTCTAGGCTCAGGGCATGAGCGACGAGCGGGGTACTGCGGCGGGGAACACGGCCGTCGACGACGACCGGGCGACGACCGAGAGCAAGGCGGTCGGCAAGCCGGGTATCGCCGTGGAGAAAAAGGCCGACGGGCCGGAGAAGCCCAAAACGGGCATCCAGAAGCTCATCGCGTGGGTGATGGCCCTGCGCGTGGTGCGGGTCTTCCTGCGGTTCAGCTCCAGCGGCGGCGAGATCATGGCGTCGGGGATGTCGTTCCAGGCCGTCTTCGCCATCTTCGCCGGCATCTGGGTGGGCTTCTCGATCTTCGGCATCGTGCTCGCGTCGAATCAAGCCCTGATGGATGCCGTCGTGCAGCAGTTGAGCAACGCGATTCCCGGCCTGATCGGCGAGAACGGCGCCATCGATCCCGACATGCTCTCGCAGGCGCGCATCCTGGGCTGGACCGGCGCCATCGCCCTCATCGGATTGGTGATGACCGCCATCGGCTGGCTCGCGTCGACCCGCGACTCCATCCGCCGCATCTTCAAACTCGACCCGCCCAGCACCAATGCGGTGCTCCTCAAGCTCAAGGACTTCGGGCTCGCCCTCGGTTTCGGCCTCGCGATCGTGGTCTCCTCGGCGGTCAGCCTGCTGAGCAATCAGGGTCTCTCCCTCGCCTTCGACCTGCTGGGGATCGACTCCGAGTCCCCGATCGCCCTCTTCGTGGCGTGGCTGGTGGGCGTGCTCGTCGTGTTCGCGTTCGACAGTTTCGTGCTCGGAGTGGCGTTCCGCGTGCTGTCCGGTGTCAAGATCCCGTTGCGCCGCCTGATCGCGGGCGCCGTCATCGGCGGTGCCGCCCTCGGCGTGCTGAAGATCCTCGGCAGCCTGCTGCTCGGCGGCGCCACCTCGAACCCGCTCCTGGCATCCTTCGCCGTGATCATCGGGATCATGATCTTCCTCAACCTGGTCTGCCGCGTCATCCTCATCTCGGCCACCTGGATCGCGGTGGGAATGGATGACGCGGGACTCGATCCTCGCGCGCTCAGCCCGGAGCAGCTGGAGCTCGAACGCGAGCGGCGCGTGGCGGAGGCGCGCGACACTTTGGTCTCGGCCGAGCGGGAACGTCTGCAGAACGAGCTCGCCACCACGCACGGGCTCGCCCGCCGCCGCGTCCGCAAGAAGCTCGAGCGCCTCGATCGGCTCGACCACGCCGAGACGGTGAAGCTCTCCAAGAAGCTCTGACGCGGAGACGGCGAGACAGCGAGACAGCGAGACGGCGAGACAGCGAGAGTCGCCCCGCTCCGACCGTGTCGGCGGCCGCCGCTACAGTAGAACCATGCCCCAGAAGCCCCTCCGCGTCGCCTCCGTCAACGTGAACGGCGTGCGCGCCGCCTTCCGCAACGGCATGGGCGAGTGGCTGAACGGCCGGGATGTCGACATCCTCGCGATGCAGGAGGTGCGCGCCGAGACGAGCGACATCGAGAACCTGCTCGGCCCCGAGTGGAACATCCTGCACGACCCGGCCACGGCCAAGGGCCGCGCCGGTGTGGCGCTCGCGAGCCGCGACAAGGCGAACATCCACCGGGTGACTTTCGGGCCCGACGACTTCGACAGCGCGGGCCGCTGGCTCGAGGCCGACTACGAGTGGAACGGCAAGCTCGTCACCGTGGTCTCCACCTACGTACACTCCGGCGTCGCCGACACCCCGAAGCAGGACGAGAAGTACAAGTTCCTCGACGCGATGCTGGTGCACCTGCCGATGCTCCGCGAGCACAACCCGCTCGCGCTCGTGGTGGGCGACCTCAACGTCGGTCACCGCACCCTCGACATCAAGAACTGGAAGGGCAACGTGAAGCGCGCCGGCTTCCTGCCCGCCGAGCGGGAGTACTTCGACAAGTTCCTCGGCGCCGAAGGCGACCCGGAGTACAACAAGGGCGCCGGTCTCGGCTGGGTCGACATCGGCCGCCGATGGTCGGGCGACGTCGAGGGCCCCTACACCTGGTGGTCGCAGCGCGGCCACGCCTTCGACAACGACACCGGATGGCGCATCGACTACCAACTCGCCACGCCCGACCTCGCCGCCGCCGTCACGAACTACACCGTCGACCGCGCGGCCACGCACGCCGAACGCTGGAGCGACCACGCTCCCGTCGTCGTCGATTACGACCTGTAGATTTTGTTGCTGCGCCGCCGCTCCTGCGGCGCAGCGTTCCTACCGAAACTGTGAAAAGCGCCTCATGACTGACACCTCCAAGCCTCGACTGCTCTCGGGCATGCAGCCCTCCGCCGATTCGCTCCACCTCGGCAACTACATCGGCGCGCTGCTCAGCTGGAAGGCCCTGCAGGAGACGCACGACGCGTTCTTCTTCCTCGCCGACCTGCACGCCATCACCGTGCCGCAAGACCCGGCGGCCCTCCTCGCGAACACGCGTCGCACCACCGCGCAGTACATCGCGGCCGGCATCGATCCCACCCGCTCCACGCTGTTCGTGCAATCGCACGTGCCGGCGCACGCAGAACTCGCGTGGGTGCTCAACACCATCACCGGTTTCGGTGAGGCGGCACGGATGACGCAGTTCAAAGACAAGTCGTCGAAGCAGGGGCAGGAGGCGGCCTCCGTCGGCCTCTTCACCTACCCGATCCTCCAGGCCGGCGACATCCTGCTCTACCAGGCGGTCGACGTTCCGGTGGGCGAAGACCAGCGGCAGCACGTCGAGCTCACCCGCGACCTCGCCAACCGCTTCAACTCGCGGTTCGGCGACACCTTCCAGGTGCCGAAGCCGTACATCCTGAAAGACACCGCGAAGATCTACGACCTGCAGAACCCCACGGCCAAGATGTCGAAGTCGTCGGAGTCGGCCGCGGGGTTGATCTGGCTGCTCGACGACCCGAAGGTCACCGAGAAGAAGATCATGCGGGCGGTGACGGATGCCGACGGCGAGGTGCGCTTCGACCGCGAGACCAAGCCGGGCCTGGCGAATCTGCTGACGATCTTCGCCATCCTCACGAACCGCACCGTCGACGACGTCGTGGAGGAGTTCGCCGGCGGCGGCTACGGCACGCTGAAGAAGGCGCTGGCCGCGGCGGTCGTCGAGACGGTGGCCCCGATCCGAGCGCGCACACTCGAGCTGCTCGACGACCCGGGCGAGCTGGACCGCATCCTCGGGGTCAACGCCGACCGCGCGAACGAGGTGGCCGAGGCCACTCTCGCCACGGTCTACGACCGGGTGGGGTTCCTCCCCCGCCGCCGCTGAGCCGCCGAGTCCGAGTCCGCGGCCGCGTCCACGCCAGCGTCTAGCGACGCGAGTCCGGCGACCCGAGGAGGAAACGCACGAGGCGGCGCGACTCCTCGGAGTCGCTCCGGCGGCTGAGCGACTGAACGATGACGGCGCCGAGGATGGCGTCTCCCACCTGCTCGACCGGCGCGCCCGGGGGCAGCTGGCCATCGGCCACACCGATGCTCAACCGCTCGGCCAGCGAGCGCTCCACGCCGAGGCTCGCGCTCAGCTGATCGCCCACCGCCGCGTCTTCGGTCGCGGCGCCGACGAGCGAGCGCAGCAGAGCGCTGCCGTCGGGATTCTCGAGGACGGTGAGGATGCGCCCCAGCCACATCTCGACGTCCGCCACCAGGTCTCCGGTGTTCGGCACGTCGAAGTCCACGTCGAAGAGCCGCTTCTCGATCAGGCAGTCGGCGATGAGCGCACCACGCGATGGCCACCAGCGGTAGATGGTCTGCTTGCCGACGCCCGCCGCGCGGGCGATGCCCTCGATCGTCAGGTGGTCGTAGCCCTGCTCCCGGAACAGACGGGCGGTGGCATCGAGGATCGACTCCCGGGCCGCGGCGCTGCGGGTGGGACCGGCTCGATGGTCGTTCATGCGCTCAGGATACCGCCAGGCTCTAGACGAGACGACGCGTATGATCAATGCGTCGAACGAGGAGATCAGATGGCGACACTGCTGTACCGGTTGGGGTCCTTCGCGGCGCGCCGAGGGTGGGCGGTCATCGTCTCCTGGGTCGTGATCCTCGGGCTCGGCGTCACCGCCTTCCTCACCCTCGGCGGCACGCTCAGCAACAGCTTCGACATCCCGGGCACCGCCTCGGGGGCCGTCATCGACGAGCTGGCCGAGAAGCTGCCCGACACCGCGGGCGGCACCGGAACGGTGGTCTACCAGACCACCGACGGGGCGGCGTTCACGGATGCCCAGAAACAGGCGATCTCCGAGCTCGCCACCAGCGCCGAAGACCTCGACGGAGTCGCCTCCGTCATCGATCCCTTCGACGCCCAGCAGCAGCAGGCCGACCAGGCCGCGCAACTCGCCGACGGGCAGCAGCAGCTGGCCGACGGCCGCAGCCAGCTCGACGCCGGCCAGTCCCAGCTCGACGACGGGAAGGCACAGCTCGACGCGGCCCAGCAACAGCTGACGGACGCCCGCGCGCAGGCCGAGGCGGCCGGCGCCTCCCCCGAGCAGCTCGGCGCCCTCGACGCCCAGCAGGCTCAGCTGACCGCACAGTCCGACGCGCTCCAGCAACAGCAGGCCACCATCGACGACCAGCGCACCGAGCTGGAGGCGAAGGCTGACCAGGCCGAGCTGGGCCAGACACTGCTCGATCTCTCGAACGGCATCGGCGTGGTCAGCGCCGACGGCTCCACCGCCATCGTCAACGTCTCGTTCACCGAGCCGCGCCTCGACCTGTCCGAAGAGGTGAAGCAGGCCACCATCGCCCACTTCGAGGATTCGCCGGTGGACGGCACGACGGTCGACTTCGGCACCGACATCGCTCAGGGTGTTCCGGAGATCTTCGGCGTGGGCGAGGTCGTCGGCCTCGTCTTCGCCGCGATCGTGCTGATCGTCATGCTCGGCTCGCTCATCGCCGCCGCGCTCCCCATCGTCACCGCGGTCGTCGGCGTCGGAGTCGGGGTGACCGCGAGCCTGGCGTTCTCGGGAGTGGTCGACATGGCATCCGTCACCCCCGTGCTCGGCGTGATGCTGGGGCTCGCCGTGGGAATCGACTACTCGCTCTTCATCGTGAACCGACACCGCAAACAGCTGCTGGGCGGAGTCCCGGTGCGCGAGTCGATCGGGCTGGCGACCGGCACCTCCGGCACCGCGGTCGTGTTCGCCGGCTCCACCGTGATCGTGGCGCTCCTGGCGCTCAACGTCACAGGCGTGCCGTTCCTCGGCCTGATGGGTACCGTCGGCGCCGTGTGCGTGGCCGTCGCCGTGTTGGTGGCCATCACGCTCACGCCCGCCGTCCTGGGCCGCGTCGGCGAGCGCCTGCTCAGCCGGCGCAGTCGCGCTTCCATCGGGCATTCGAAGCACGCGGGCGGGACGGTCAAGCCGATGAGCACGCTGCGCGCCGTGCTGACCGTGGTGGCGACCGTCGCCGCCCTGCTCGTGGTGGCCATCCCGGCGCTCTCGATGCGCCTCGGGCTTCCGGACGGTTCGAGCGAGCCTGCCGAGTCGACCAGCTACCGGTCGTTCCAGATCGTCGACGAGGAGTTCGGCGCGGGCGCCAACGGCCCCTTGCTGGTGAGTGCGAGCGTGCCCAACGGGCTGAGTGACGACGACCTTCTCGCCGCCCAGGTGGCGGTGGCTCAGGTTCTCGCCGGTCAACCCGATGTGACGGCGGTGGCGCCCGTCGCCGCCTCCGACGACAACACGCTCCTCGCCTTCCAGGTGCTGCCCGACGAGGGGCCGAACAGTGCCAGCACCGAACAGCTGGTGCAGAACATCCGCGGGTTGGCGGCAGTGGAAGGCAGCACCGGCCCGATCGTGCTGGGCGTGGCGGGTCAGGCCGCCATCAACATCGACATCTCCGAGGCGCTGGCCGACGTGCTGCCGCTCTACCTGATCGTGGTGGTGGGGCTGTCGCTCCTCATCATGATCGTGGTGTTCCGCTCGCTGCTCGTGCCGCTCATCGCCACCGGCGGATTCGTGCTCTCGCTGTTCGCCACCTACGGCCTCATCGTCGCCGTGTTCCAGTTCGGCTGGGGTGCCGCGCTCATCGGGTTGCACAATTCCGGGCCCATCCTGAGCTTCCTGCCGGTGATCCTGGTGGGCATCCTCTTCGGACTCGCCATGGACTACCAGCTCTTCCTCGCGTCGGGGATGCGCGAGGCCTATGTCCACGGGTCGTCGGCCCGCCTCGCGGTGGCGCAGGGCTTCCGCGCCGGCCGCTCGGTGGTGACGGCGGCGGCCCTCATCATGGTGTCGGTGTTCGGCGGGTTCATCTTCTCGGAGTCCACGATCATCCGGTCCATCGGTTTCGGGCTCGCGTTCGGCGTGCTGCTCGACGCGTTCGTGGTGCGGATGCTGCTGATGCCCGCTCTCATGCACCTGCTGGGCCGGTCGGCGTGGTGGCTGCCGCGCTGGCTCGACCGCATCCTGCCGAACGTCGACATCGAGGGCGCGAGCCTGGAGCGCGACCACCCGGGCGTGCAGACCGGCGGGGTGCCGCTCAGCGGATGAGTCAGTGCAGGTCGTCGACCGCGCCGACGATCTCCTCGCGCACCCGCCGCAGGTCTTCGAGCAGGGAGCCGATCAGGATCCAGTGGGAAGGATCGGGCGAGATGGTCTGGATCGGCGCCGTCAAGGCGGGTTCCGGGTTGCTCAGCCGCTCCTCCTCCCCCGTCGGGAGCGCCACGTTCTCCATCACGAGCCGGAGGTCGTGGGCGGCGCGTCGCAGCTCCTCCGCGATCGACACTGCCACGGGTTCGGAGCGCAGCCCCTCGTCGAAGTGATCTTTCACGGCGCGGGTCATGCCGAGCACCCGGGTGATGACGGTTCCGAGCATCGTCATCAACGCGGCATCCGTCTTCAGAACGTCGCGATGGGCGGAACGACGGGGGTTGAAGCGCAGGCTGTCCTCCGCGGTCTCGAGCGTGGCGAGCGCCTTCGTCTGCATGGGCCGCAGCAGCCGTGCCTCGACCAGCAGGAGGGTGCGGTAGCGCTCGTCGGTCGGCTCGCTGAGCACCGACGCCAGCTTGTCCATGATGGCGGCCACCTCGCGGCCGAGCGTCGCGACCGCGTCGTGGGCCGGCTGCACGGCGAGCGGCGGCACGATCAGCCAGTTGACGAAGACGCCGATGATCGCTCCGATCACGGTCTCCACGATGCGCTCGACCGCGTATCCCGGTGTCTGCGCGCCCACGGACAGCACGAGCATCGCGCTGATCGGGATCTGCACGGTCGACGACTGCGGGAAACGCAGGGCCCAGCCCACCAACAGGGAGATGACGATGGCGGCCAGGATGAGCCAGCTCGGCGCCCCGAACAGCAGCGCCACCAGGTAGGCCACCACGACGCCGACGATGACCCCGATCGAGCGCTCCACGGCGCGGCTGAACGACTGGTTGATGCTGGGCTGCACCACGATGATCGCCGCGATCGCGCCGAAGATCGGCGGCTCGTCGCTGGCGACGAACGAGCAGGCGATCCACGCGATGACCGCCGCGGCCGCCGTCTTCAACACCTGCAGCAGGGGCGTGCGCGCGCTGGCCTGGAACGTGCGCACCGGCACCATCGTGGCCCGCGCCAGCGAGCGCCAGCGCCCGGTCCCGGCGGCCTGCCGTGGAGGGGGCGAGCTGGCGCCGTCGGTCGTTCCGCCCGAGCTCACGCTTCCACAGTAGTGCGCGCCGCGCGCGGCATCCGGATGCCCGTCAGCACTCCACGACGTTGACCGCGAGGCCTCCGAGGGCGGTCTCCTTGTACTTGTCGCTCATGTCGCGGCCGGTCTCCCGCATGGTGGCGATCACCTGGTCGAGGCTCACGTGGTGGCTTCCGTCGCCCCAGAGTGCCATCTTCGCGGCGTTGATGGCTTTGGATGCGGCGATCGCGTTGCGCTCGATGCACGGGATCTGCACCAGCCCGCCGATCGGATCGCAGGTGAGCCCGAGGTTGTGCTCCATCGCGATCTCCGCCGCGTTCTCCACCTGTTCGGGCGTGCCGCCCATCACCTCGGCGAGCCCGGCCGCCGCCATGGAGGACGCCGAACCCACCTCGCCCTGGCAGCCCACTTCGGCACCCGAGATCGAGGCCTGCTCCTTGTAGAGCACGCCGACCGCAGCGGCCGCGAGGAGGAAACGCTCGCAGACGTCGTCATCGGAGGTGACCGGCACAGGAACCTCGGCACCCGGGGGCAGGTGGTGCGGCAGGTAGGTGCGCGCGTAGTGCATCACGGCGGGGATGATCCCGGCGGCGCCGTTGGTGGGCGCCGTCACGACACGGCCGCCGGAGGCGTTCTCCTCGTTCACCGCGAGCGCGACGAGGTTCACCCACTCCTGCCAGAACTCGGGTGCGCCGTGCGGGTCCTCCACGCGCAGGCGCTCCCGCCACTCGGGCGCGCGGCGGCGCACCGCGAGACCGCCGGGGAGCACGCCCGTGCGGCCGAGGCTCGTGGCGACGCACTCGTCCATCACGTCACGAATGGCCAGGAGCCTCGTGCGCACCGTCGCGGCGGCGGCGTCCGTCGCGTCTCCGCGCTCGGCGTCGTCGCCGTGGCTCCCGCGCGTCAGCGCCACCTCGTTCGCGAGCATGACTCCCGCCAGCCCGAGGCCCGATCGGCGACAGTGCGCGAGGAGTTCTGCGGCCGTGCGGAACGGGAACGGCACCTCGGCCGGCGCCGCCGCAGCGGCTCCGGAGTCCTCGCCCTCGCGTTCGACGAACCCGCCGCCCACCGAGTAATAGGTCTCCGAGGCCAGCGCAGATTCGTCGCCGTCCAACGCCGTCAGCCGGACGGCGTTGGTGTGCCGGGGCAGCACCGTGAGCGGATGCATGACCACGTCATCCTCGGTCAGTGCGAGCGGATGCCTCCCCGCCAGCATCGTCGTGCCGGTGGCCGCGATCGAGGCACGACGCTCGTCGACCTGCGCGGGTGTCACGCTCTCGGGCCGAAGCCCCTCCAGTCCGAGGAGCACGGCAGTGGGCGTTCCGTGCCCGGGGCCGGTGGCGGCGAGCGAGCCGTACAGATCGATCCGTACGGCGTTCACGCGGTCGAGCAGACCCGCGTCGGAGAGCGACGAGGCGAAGTATGCCGCTGCGCGCATGGGCCCGACCGTGTGCGAACTCGACGGGCCGATGCCCACCGAGAAGAGGTCGAAGATGCTGAGTGTCATGGGACTCCATTCGCCCGCGACGCGCGGTTGCGCCGACGGTGTCCCTCTCCGCTCTGTACCTGACCTGAGAGATTCCGCGGCGATCGCCGCTTGCCCCGTCGGTGGAAGCACGACCGCGGGTGCGCCGCCGTGATTCGCTCTCCAGAGTCGCCCAACGGCAGCGGTGCATGGGCCTGAGAGTTTCCCGGAGAGGAATTGCTCCTACGGCGCCGACCCGATGGCTCTCGGGCGGACTCTCCCGCTGCTGTTCGATGGCGTGTTCACTTGGTTACTGCCAGTTGGTCAGTGCCAGCTGACTGATGCAGAACCTACCAGACGGGCCTCAGGAGATCGAGGTCGTCTTCCCCGCGGTCTCGACCCGCGCATCCGGAACCCGCACCCGGTGCTCGCCGAACACCCAGACGCGGTAGAGCACGAAGCGGAAGATCGCGCCGAGCGCCAGCCCGATCACGTTCCCCGAGATGTTGTCGGCCCAGAGCGACGTGAAGTGCAGCACGTAGTGCGAGAACCAGAGACAGGCGAGCCCGATGCCCATGCCCACGATGCTGACGGCGAAGAACTCGATGCTCTCGCGCAGCATGTCGGCGCGGCGACGCTCCTTGAAAGTCCAGTACCGGTTGCCCAGCCAGTTGACCAGGATCGCCAGCGTGGTGGAGATGAGCTTCGCGATCACCGGACCCTCGTGCATGTGCGACGGATCCATGATCGTCGTTCGCAGGAGGTTGAAGACGCCCACGTCCACGATGAAACCGAGTCCTCCGACCAGCCCGAAGCGGATGAACTCCACGGCGAGAATACGGAGGCGCGACCTCGTGACGGGGGCACTGCTCATGAAGGATCTACCGTTTCTGACGTACGAAACCAAAGAAGAGAACTTTTCGTATCTTCCAAGAGAATGCTGAGCGTAACTGGGGAAAATGAACAGAAAGCATCGATACGCTTTCCAGCGCCGCCAGACTTGGCACCACCTGATCGATTGAGGAAACTATGGCGAAAACTGTCGTGGTGATACCGACTTACAACGAGATCGGCTCGATCGCCGGTGTCACGCAGCGCGTCCTCGCCGCGGAGACCGGCACCGAGGTGCTGATCGTCGACGACAACTCGCCCGACGGCACGGGCCAGCTGGCCGATGACCTCGCCGCCGACGACATCCGCATCCACGTGATGCACCGCACCGAGAAGAACGGACTCGGCGCCGCGTACGCCGCCGGCTTCCGGTGGGCGTTGCAGCGCGACTACGACTTCGTGGTGGAGATGGACGCGGACGGTTCGCACCAGCCCGAGGAACTCCCCCGTCTGACCGCGCTCCTCCGCGACGGCGCCGACATGGCGATCGGCACCCGGTGGATTCCGGGCGGCGTCATCAAGAACTGGCCCGCGTACCGCAAGCTCATCTCCCGAGCGGGCACCGCCTACGCCCGCATCATGCTCCAGTCCGACCTGCACGACCTCACCAGCGGCTACCGCGGGTTCCGTGCGGACTCGCTCCGCGCCATCGATTTCGGCACCGTCAACTCGCAGGGCTACTGCTTCCAGATCGAGCTGGCCTGGATGTTCGAACGCTCGGGCGGCACGATCGGCGAGTTCCCGATCACCTTCATCGAGCGCGAAGAAGGCGTCTCGAAGATGTCGACCGGCATCGTGGTGGAGGCCTTGGCCAAGGTCACGTCGTGGGGCTTGGCGAGCATGCTGGGGCGCGCGCCGGAGCCGCTCAGCCTTCCCGCCGCGCGCAGCACGCCGTAGCGAAGCACGGCGTCATATGGGGCGGGAATGATTTCCGCGCCCGGGCGTTGGGGTATAACTAGAAACAAGAAACGTGCTCCGGGGTCAGTGAGATTCTGAACCGGCGGTGATAGTCCGCGAGCCGAAGCCCTGCTGTTCGCAGCCGGGTGGAGGTTGATCTGGTGGAATTCCAGAACCGACGGTAATGGCAGTGCCGCAAGGTCTGTCCAAGTCCGGATGGGAGGATGCACGGACGGTGCCGCCGATGGCGGGGCCGTCGGCGCTTTCGAGCGCACCCCCGGAGCCGCGTCAGCAGACGAGGACCGGATGAACGCCAGCATGACCGAGCACGACGCGATGACTCGCGCGCTCGAGCTCGCGCTCCGCGGCCCCCGGCACGGGGTGAACCCGCAGGTCGGCTGCGTGCTGCTCTCCCCCGACGGCGAGGTGCTCGCCGAGGGCTGGCACCGCGGCGCGGGAACCGCCCACGCGGAGGTCGCCGCCCTCACGGCCCTGGCCGATCCCGGGCTCGCGCGCGGCGCCACCGCCGTGGTGACGCTCGAGCCCTGCAACCACGTGGGCCGTACCGGCCCCTGCAGCGTGGCGCTCATCGACGCCGGCGTGGCCCGCGTCGTCTACGCCGTGGCCGATCCGGGCGAACGCTCGCACGGCGGAGCCGAGCGGATGCGTGCCGCCGGCCTCGACGTGGAAGAGGGGCTGGGCGCGCCCGCCGTCGAAGAAGCGATCCGCCCCTGGCTCACCTCTATGCGCCTCCACCGCCCCTTCGTCACCATCAAGTGGGCGTCGAGCCTCGACGGCCGCGCGGCCGCGGCGGACGGCACGAGCCAGTGGATCACCGGTCCCGTCGCCCGCGCCGACGTGCACCGCCGGCGGGCGGATGCCGACGCAATCGTCGTGGGCACGGGAACGATCCTCGCCGACGACCCCGCGCTGACCGCGCGCGCCGGCGGGGCACTACTGCCGCACCAGCCCGCGCCCGTGGTGATCGGCCGACGCGCGATTCCCTCCGAGGCTCGAGTGCACAGTCATCCGGGGCCCCTCCGCCGCTTCGCGACCCACGACCTCGCGGCCGTGCTCGAGGAGCTCTACGCCGACGAGGTGCGCTCGGTGTTCGTCGAAGGCGGCCCCACCCTGGCCAGCGCATTCCTCGCGGCCGGGCTGGTCGACGAGGTGCTCGTCTACCTCGCCCCCACCCTGCTCGGCGGTCCGCGCACCGCCCTGACCGACCTCGGAGTCGGCACCATCGGCGAGCAGCTCAGACTCACCGTCACAGATGTCACACGACTGGGCGACGACATCAGGATCGTCGCACGACCGGACGACTCGTCGTCCACGAAGGAGTAACCCGGTGTTCACGGGAATCATCGAAGAACTCGGCGAGGTGCTCGCGCTCGAGCGCACCTCCGACGCCGCCGTCATCACGGTGCGCGCCCCGCTCGCGGTGAGCGACGCCGGTCACGGCGACTCGATCTCGGTCTCCGGGGTCTGCCTCACCGTCATCGACCAGACCGCCGACAGCTTCACGGCCGACGTGATGGCGCAGACACTCGCGATGTCGACCATCGGCAGCCTGGCCGTCGGCGACCGGGTGAACCTCGAGCGCGCCGCCCAGGTCGGCGACCGTCTCGGCGGCCACATCGTGCAGGGTCACGTCGACGGCACTGGCGAGGTGCTCAGCGTGACCCCGGGCGAAGCCTGGAGCGTGCTGCGCTTCTCGATCGACGCATCCCTCGCCCCCCTCGTCGTCGACAAGGGGTCGATCTCGGTCTCCGGAGTCTCGCTGACCGTCTCGAACATCGGCGACGAAGCGGATGGCTCGCACTGGTTCGAGGTCTCGCTCATTCCCGAGACGCTCTCCGCCACCACGCTCGGTGCCCTCTCCGTGGGCGACCGGGTGAATCTCGAGACCGACATCCTGGCCCGCCACGTGCAACGCCTGGTGTCCTTCGAAAGGAGCAACTCATGACGCTCTCCCCCATCTCCGACGTGCTCGACGCCTTGCGCGCGGGCAAGCCCGTGATCGTCTCCGACGCGGCCGACCGCGAGAACGAAGGCGACGCCATCATGTCGGCCGCGCTCGCGACGCCCGAATGGATCGCCTGGATGGTGCGTCACACCTCCGGGTACCTCTGCGCGCCGCTCCCCGGCGAACTGGCCGACCGCCTCGCGCTGCCGCCGATGGTGGTCAACAACGAGGACACCCGGCGCACCGCCTACACGATCACGGTCGACGCCTCCTCCGGCGTCACCACCGGCATCAGCGCGCACGACCGCGCTCGCACGCTCAACCTGCTGGCCGACCCGGATTCGACGCCGGCCAGCTTCATCCGGCCCGGGCACATCCTGCCCGTCCGCGCCGTCGACGGGGGCGTGCGCGAACGCGCGGGCCACACAGAAGCCGCGGTGGAGCTGATGCGGGCCGCCGGTCTCGCGCCGGTGGGCGTGATCGGCGAGATGATCGCCGACGACGGATCGGCCATGCTGATGGACGACCTGCTCGCGACCGGCGAGCGCGAAGGGCTGCCGGTGACGACCATCGAGCTGCTCATCGAGTGGCTGAACGAGCAGGACGGGCTGGAGCCGGATGCCTCTGCTCCCGCCCTCTCGAGCTCGCCGGCCACCGCGAGCCCCGACGACGTGCCCGTCGCCTCCCCCCGGGTGCACTTCGAGGTCGAGACCAGCGTGCCCACCACGCACGGCCTGCTGCGGATGCGCGCCTACCGCGACCTCGAGACGGGCGCCGACCACGTGGCGATCGTCTCCGGTGACCCCACCGCACCCGGAGCGCTCGTGCGCGTGCACTCCGAGTGCCTCACCGGCGAAGCGTTCGGCTCGCTGAAGTGCGAGTGCGGTCCGCAGCTCGACGCGTCGCTCGACCTCATCGCCGAGCACGGCGGCGTCGTGGTGTACCTCCGCGGTCACGAAGGCCGCGGCATCGGCCTGGTGAACAAGCTCCGCGCCTACCGCCTGCAGGAGGACGGGCTCGACACCCTCGACGCCAACGTGGCTCTCGGCCTCCCCGCCGACGCGCGCGACTACGGCGCGGCGGTCGCGATCCTCGACGACCTCGGCACCACGAGCATCCACCTCCTCACCAACAACCCCGAGAAGGTGCGGCAGCTCGAGGCCCACGGCATCGTCGTGGCCGAGCGCATCCCGCTCGTGGTGGGCGCCTCCACCTTCAACCAGAAGTACCTCGACACCAAGCGCGACCGCATGGGGCACGTGCTGCCCTCGGCCGTGCGCTGACCCGGACAACCTCGAAAGGACACAGCATCATGAGCGGAGCGGGAGCCCCGAGCCTCGACGTCGATCTCGACGGAACCGGCCTGAACATCACCATCGTCGCCGGCACCTGGCACGAGGAGATCACGAACGGACTGCTGGAGGGTGCCCGCCGCGCCCTCTCGGCGGCGAACGTGACCGTCACCGAGGTGCGCGTGGCGGGCAGCTTCGAGTTGCCGGTGGTCTCGAAGGCGGCGCTCGAGTCCGGCGCCGACGCGGTGGTGGCGCTCGGCGTCATCATCCGCGGCGGAACCCCGCACTTCGAGTACGTGTCGGATGCCGCCACCAGCGGCCTCACGCAGGTGAGCATCCTCACCGGCAAGCCCGTCGGCTTCGGCGTGCTGACCCTGAACGACGAGCAGGAGGGCCTCGATCGCGCGGGGCTCCCCGGTTCGAAGGAGGACAAGGGCGCCGAGGCGGCCGAAGCCGCCATCGCCACAGCCCTCACCCTCCGGGCCATCCGCGCGGCGTAGCCGTCGGAAAGCGCAAACGTCGCTGCATCCGAGCCCAATACAGGCCGGATGCAGCGACGTTTGCGGTTTCCGAGGGTGCTAGGGCTGCGCGCCGACCCAGCCGACCGAGGCGGCAGCCGCCACGGAGGCCGCCTGCATCGCGTCGGGCTCGCTGAGCCCGGCCGCCAATCCCGCGGCGAGCGTGCCGCAGAAGCAGTCGCCGGCGCCCGTGGTGTCGACCACCACGGAGACGGCGCCCGCCGGCACCTCGTGCGCGCCCCAGCGCGAGCCCTTCGAGCCGAGCGTCACGAGCACCGACCGCGGCGTGTACCCGTCGGCGGCCAGCAGCTCGTTCTCGTGCTCGTTCACCACGATCGGGTCGGCCAGGTCGAGCACGTCTCCCGGCAGCGCGGCGTAGGGAGCCAGGTTCAGGATGACGCGGGCCCCGCGGGCGGCGGCGATGCGCGCGGCCTCGGCCACGACATCCGTGTCGATCTCGAGGGAGCCGAGCAACACGTCGCCCGGGCCGAGATCGGTGAGCGTCGCGAGGTCACCCACCGTCACGCGTCCGTTCGCTCCCGGCGACACGATGATGGTGTTCTCGCCGTCGGCCGAGACCGCGATGGCCGCGTGCCCCGTGGAGACTCCGGTGGTGCGCGAGAGGTGCGAGGTGTCGATGCCGTAGCCGGCCAGGCGGTTGATGTAGGCGTCTCCGTCGGCGTCGTCGCCGACCCGGCCCACGAAGGAGACCCGGGCGCCGGCGCGAGCGGCTGCGACGGCCTGGTTCGCGCCTTTGCCGCCGAAGTGCTTCACGAGGTCTCCGCCCAGGAGCGTCTCGCCGGGCTGCGGGTGCCGCTGCACCTCCACCGTCGAATCGATGTTCAACGAACCCACGACGACCACTCTGCCCACGAGCAACTCCTTCTTGAAGACGTACCCCGACATCCTACGGGCAGGCGTAAACTGGCGATTTCTGCGCGATTCGCGCTCATGACCGAAAGCGCTTGATGTCCTCCACCGTGCTCGACGCCCCGCCCGTCGCCCCCGCGAACACCCGCGGCCGGGTCATCCTCGCCAGCCTCATCGGAACCTCGATCGAGTTCTACGACTTCTACGTGTACGCCACGGCGGCCGTGCTGGTGTTCCCCACACTCTTCTTCGCGAACGCCGACCCCACGATCTCGCTTCTGCAGTCGTTCGCCGTGTTCGGCGTGGCGTTCGTGGCGCGCCCGATCGGGTCGATCCTGTTCGGTCACTTCGGCGACCGGATCGGGCGCAAGCGCACCCTCGTCGCGTCCCTTCTCACGATGGGCATCGCCACCATCCTGATCGGCGCGCTCCCCACCGGTCTCACGCCCGGGTGGGAGATCCTCGCCCCCGGGCTGCTGGTGCTCTTCCGCTTCTGCCAGGGCCTCGGGCTCGGCGGCGAATGGTCGGGCGCGGCGCTGCTCGCCACGGAGAACGCGCCGAAGGGCCGCCGCGCCGTCTACGGCACGTTCCCGCAGCTCGGGGCGCCGATCGGCTTCATCATCGCGAACGTGGTCTTCCTCGTGCTGAGCACCACCCTCGACTCCGCCGCGTTCCTCGCCTGGGGCTGGCGCGTGCCGTTCCTGGCGAGTGCCGTGCTCGTCATCATCGGCCTGTACGTGCGGTTCAAGCTCGTCGAGACACCGGCCTTCACCAAGGTCGTGAACGCGGGCGAAGTGGCGAAGCTGCCGCTCGCGCGCGTGTTCAAGACCAGCTGGCGCCCGCTCATCCTGGGTACCTTCATCATGCTGGCCACCTACGTGCTCTTCTACCTCATGACCACGTTCACGCTCACCTTCGGCACCACGGCCTCCTCGGTGGAGGCCGCCCAGGCGGCGGCGGATGCCGCGGGCAAGCCCTTCGACCCGTCGACCTTCGTGCCCGGGCTCGGCTACGGCCGCAACGACTTCCTCATCATGCTCGTGGTCGGCTGCGTGTTCTTCGGCATCTTCACCCTCGTGGCCGGGCCGCTGGCCGAGCGCTTCGGTCGACGCATGACCCTCATCTGGACGACGATCGGCATCGCCGCCTTCGGCCTCTTCTTCGTGCCCCTGTTCGGCGGCGGCTTCGTGGGCGTGATGGCCCTGCTCATCATCGGCTTCACCCTGATGGGCCTGACCTTCGGTCCGATGGGGTCCGAACTCCCCGAGCTCTTCCCCGCCAACGTGCGGTACACCGGATCGGCCATCAGCTACAACGTGGCATCGATCCTCGGCGCCGCGGTCGCGCCGTTCATCGCGGTGGCGCTCTGGCAGGCCGCCGACGGCAGCCCCGCGCTCGTCGGCAACTACCTGTCGCTGATGGCGCTGATCACCCTCGGCGCGCTCATCATCAGCAAGGAGACCCGCGACATCGACTTCGACAACACCCTCAGCTGAGGCGTGTTCGCCCACGGCTGAGCGTCGGTTGTCAACTGAAGTTGACACCGCGGATGCGTCAACTAGGGTTGACACATGGATGTCACCGATGTGCACACACTGGCGGCGGATGCGGGCAGCAACGACCCCATCGTCTCGCTCCGGGCCGTGGCGAAGCTGCGGACCGAGCTCGACCGCATCGAGGGAGTGGCCGTGCGCCGCGCCCGCAATGCGAACGCCTCCTGGCAGCTGATCGCGCTCGCGCTCGGCGTCTCGCGTCAGGCCGTGCACAAGAAGTACGGCCGGCACTGACCGCCGAGGCACATGGCCCCGACCGGCGCTGAGCCTGCCCGGCCGCCGCACGCATCCGAACTCCGCACAGAAAGAAGACCATGTCGACCACCACGTCCACGCCTGAGAAGGAAGACGACCGCCCCGCCCCGCGCTCCCGCAGCCCGTTCGGGCGAGGGCGCAAGCAGGAGGAAGGGCCGCGCGCGAAGTTCCGCCAGCTGCTGCCGTTCCTGTTCGAGCACAAGAAGGTGCTCTCCGTCGTGGTCGCGCTGAGTATCCTCGGTGCCGCGGCGAGCCTCGCCCAGCCGCTGCTCGTGAGCCAGGTGATCACGGTCGTGCAGGCCGGCGACCCCCTCGACATGCTCGTGTGGGCCTTGGTCGCGCTGGTCATCGTCTCGGGCCTCATCAGCGGGTTCCAGCACTACCTGCTGCAGCGCACGGGTACGAGCGTGGTGCTCTCCGCCCGTCGGCAGCTGGTGCACCGGATGCTCCGCCTCCCGATCAGCCAGTTCGACACCCGCCGCACGGGCGACCTGGTGTCGCGCGTCGGTTCCGATACCACCCTCCTCTACGCGGTCATCACGCAGGGTCTGGTCGACGCCATCGGTGGCTCGCTGGTGTTCTTCGGCGCCCTGATCGCGATGCTCATCATCGACCCGGTGCTGCTCGGCCTCACCGTGCTCGTGATCGCCGTCTCGGTGGTCACCGTCGTCTCGATCTCGGGGCGGGTGCGCACCGCGAGCCGCAAGCAGCAGGAGAAGGTGGGCGACCTGGCCGCCGCCGTCGAACGCTCCATCAGCGCCATCCGCACCGTACGGGCCTCGAACGCCACCGAGCGGGAGATCGCGGCGGTCGACAAGGATGCCCAGGGCGCCTGGGAGCAGGGCGTGAAGGTGGCGAAGATCTCGGCCCTCGTGGTGCCGATCGCGGGCATCGCGCTGCAGGTGTCGTTCCTCGTGGTGCTCGGCGTCGGCGGCTTCCGCGTCGCCTCCGGAGCCATCACCATCGCGAGCCTGGTGTCGTTCATCCTGTTCCTGTTCATGATGATCATGCCGCTCGGCCAGGCTTTCGGTGCCATCAACTCGGTGAACCAGGCGCTCGGCGCGCTCGGCCGCATCCAGGAGATCGTGGACCTTCCCGTCGAGGGTCAGGACGACCGGGCCATCGCCGCCCTCGCGGCACCCGGCTCGGCATCGAAGGATGCCCCGGCGATCGAGTTCGAGAACGTGCACTTCCGCTACGACGAGAAGGTCGCCCCGGGTGACTCCTCAGAGCAGGCTGCCGAGAAGGAAGAGGTCGAGACGGGCGTGCTGCACGGCATCAGCTTCGCCGCCGGCCGCGGCAAGCGCACCGCCATCGTCGGCCCCTCGGGCGCCGGCAAGTCGACCATCCTCGCCCTGATCGAGCGTTTCTACGACCCCACCTCGGGCGCCGTCCGCTTCGGCGGAGTCGACGTGCGCCAGCTGGACCGCGTCGAGCTCCGCTCGCAGATCGGCTACGTGGAGCAGGATGCGCCGGTGCTGGCCGGGAGCATCCGCCAGAACCTGCTGCTCGGCTCGCCCGAGGCCACCGACGCCGACTGCGTGGAGGTGCTCCACGCAGTCAACCTGGGCGAGGTGCTCGAACGCTCGCCCGAGGGGCTCGACGCGGCCGTGGGCGAGGACGGCGTCATGCTCTCCGGCGGCGAGCGCCAGCGCCTCGCCATCGCGCGGGCCCTGCTGGCCGCTCCCCCGGTGCTGCTGCTCGACGAGTCGACCTCGTCGCTCGACGGACTGAACGAGCAGATGCTCCGGGAGGCGATCGACGCGGTGGCCGAGAACCGCTCGCTGATCGTGATCGCGCACCGACTGTCGACCGTGGTCGACTCCGATCAGATCGTCGTCGTCGACCACGGCCGGGTGGTGGGGGTGGGCACGCATTCCGAGCTCGTGGCATCCACCCCGCTCTACCGCGAACTGGCGAAGCACCAGCTCCTGGTCTGAGCCGTCCGGCGCCGGCTCAGTTCTTCGGGGTGGCCCGGCGCAGCAGCACGAAGCCGGTGAGGGCCGCGAGCGCGGTCGGCACGAGACTCCAGAAGACGACGCCGACCGCGCCGTTCTCGACGAACCACGCGCCCACCGCCGGCCAGCTGTCGGTGAACACCACGATTGCCAGCAGTCCGACGAGCACCAGCGCGAGGCCGGCGAAGAACACCAGCATCCCGTTCACGCGCCAGCGCACGTAGATCGTGGCGATCGCCGAGCCGACGAAGAAGAAGAACAGGAAGATCACGAAGAAGATCAGGAAGCGCAACCACCAGGCCTCGTCAGGGGCGCCGAAGTAGAGCGCCGTGAACATCCGTCCGCCGAGGCCCCAGCCGTTCGTGACCTGTTCGATCACGGCGAGAGCCGTCATCCCGGCACTGTAGAGGGCCGACAGCACCCCGAAACCGAGCGCGCTGCCGAGCCAGAAGTCGCGCCGGGTGACGCTCAGGCCGAGGGCGAACGGGAAGGTGAGTGCGACGCCCTGGATGCCGAGCACCATCATGTAGACGAAGATGTAGAAGGTCGCGCCGCTGTACTGCAGGCCGTCTTGCGCATCCGCCAGCGCGTCGGGATCGCTGGTGGCCGACACGATGATCCACCAGATGATGAGGTTGATCAGCAGCACGAAGCCGAGGATCATCCACGGGATCGCGAAGACGCTGAAGCGGTTGACGAGGTGAAGTCGCATCACGGCCGTGACGCGGCTTCCGCCGGGCGCGGCCGCGCTCGTGGGGGCGGCTTCGGTGTGAGTGGTGGTGGTCATGCGCTCTGCTCGAATTCCTTGTGGGGGACGTTGGTCTTCTGCACGACCAGCTGCTGCAACGACACGGGCGAGAGCTCGAGGCCGGACTCGACGGCTTCGGCGCGTTCGCCCGGACTGAGCCGGCCGACGGTGACGGAGGCGAGTCCGCCGAGGTGATCGGTGTGGAGCACCTCTCGATGGGCGACGAAGGCGTCGACCGCGGCGCGGGTGCCCACCACCGTGGTGGCGGAGCCGCGCAGGCTGTCGGCGTCCTGGTCGATGATGAGGCGGCCGTCGTCGATCACGAAGACGTGCTCGAGCAGGTTCGACACCTCGTCGATCAGATGGGTGGAGAGGACGACGGTGCGCGGATGCTCGGCGTAGTCGGCGAGCAGGCGGTCGTAGAAGATCTGCCGCGCCACCGCATCCAGTCCGAGGTACGGCTCGTCGAAGAAGGTGAGCGGGGCGCGCGAGGCCAGACCCACGATCACGCCGATCGAGGAGAGCTGACCGCGCGAGAGCTTCTTGATGCGCCGTGTCAGGGGCACCCGGAAGTCGTCGATCAGCCGTGCGGCGAACTCCGCGTCCCAGCCCGGGAAGAACCAGGGGGCGCTGCGGAAGACGTGCTTCGCCGTGAACTCGTCGGGGTATTTCTGGCTCTCCTTGATGAAGCAGACGCGCTGGAGCACGCGCTTGTTCTCCACCGGCGACTCGCCGAAGACCCGGATACTGCCGTTCGTCGCGAAATCCTGGCCGGTCAGCAGCTGCATCAGCGTGGTCTTGCCTGCGCCGTTGCGGCCGAGCAAGCCGGAGATCGTGTTCTCCTCGACAGAGAAGCTCACATCGTCGACCGCCGTGACGTTCTTGAACCGTTTGGTGAGGCCGGAGACCTCGATCACCGCGCTCATTCGGCGCCCTCCTGTCTGATCATCTCGACCAGCTGCGTCTCCGAGATGCCGAGCTTGCCGGCCTCGGTGACGAGCGGTCTGATGTATTCGCTCTGGAACTGGTCCCGGCGCTTGGCGACCAGCCGGTCGCGCGCCCCGGCTGCCACGAACATGCCGATTCCCCTCTTCTTGTACAGAACCCCGTCGTCGACGAGCAGGTTCACCCCTTTTCCGGCGGTCGCCGGATTGATGCGGTGGAACGTCGCGAACTCGTTCGTCGACGGCACCTGGCCCTCTTCGGGCAGAATGCCGGCGATGATGTCGTTCTCGATCTGTTCCGCGATCTGAACGAAGATCGGCCGCGATTCATCCATGCTCGTGACCGTTCATTGGTTCATTAGTCATGTAACTAACCAACCAGGCTTGATGCGCGGTGTCAAGAGCGGATGCCAAGATGGTGGCGTGACCGCACCTTCGCTCGTGCCTCCGCAGCCCGGCCCGCGCAGCTTCGCCGAGGCGATCACCCCGGCGCCGGCGGTGGACGCGGCATCCGCTTCCCACGTGGCGGCGGCCGTCTTCGGGGTGCCCGGGATGGTCGCGGCGCTGGGGAGCCAGCACGACGCGAACTTCCTGCTCGAAGCGACCGACGGGCGGCGCCTGTTGCTGAAGTTCGCGCATCCGTCCACGACCGCGGCGGAACTCACCGCCCAGTCTCTCGCGGCGGAGCGGTTCGGCTCGCTGGCCGCTGACATCGCCGCCCCGCGCACACACCGGGCGCTCGACGGCGCCTTCGTGAGCGCGGTGCCGCTCGGCGCCGGCGGATCACCCCTGATGGTGCGGATGCTCGACTTCGTCTCGGGCACTCCCCTGTCGGGGTCGCAGTACCTGGCGCCGTCCGTCGTCGCACAGCTCGGCGCCTACGCGGCCCGGTCGCTGCTCACGCTGGTGGGGTTCGAGCATCCGGGAACCCGGCGCGAGCTCGAGTGGGACCTGCGGAACGCCGGCCGGGTCGTCGACGATCTGCTGCCCGCGGTGGCCGACGCGACACTGGCGGGGCGCCTGCGGTCGGCGATGTCGACGTGCTCGGAGACGCTGGCCGGACTCTCCGACGATCTGCCGCTCCAGGTCATCCACGGGGACATCACCGACGACAACGTGGTGGCGCGGGCGTCGGTACCGGGCGGCCGGCTGGAGCCATGCGGCATCATCGATTTCGGCGACGTCATGTCGAGCTGGGCCGTGGCGGAGCTCGCTGTGACGTGCTCGTCGGTGCTCCACCATCACGGGGCGTCCGCGGTGTCGATCCTTCCGGCCGTGCGGGCATTCCAGGCGCTGCGGCCGTTGTCGTCGGCGGAGGCGGATGCACTGTGGCCGCTCGTGGTGGCACGGGCGGCGACCCTCGTCGTGAGCGCCCACCACGCGGCGGCGACCGACCCGTCGAACGAGTACACCCGCGCCAACGCCGCCCACGAGCACCGCATCTTCGACGTGGCGACGAGCGTGCCGATGCGCGTGATGAGCGCGTTGGTGCGTCGGGCGGCGGGCTTCGCCCCCGCGTCTTCGCCGCAGCTGCCCGCGACCACGCATCCGCTGCTGCCGGGACTCGCCCGCGCGGCGGTGCGATTCATTGACCTCTCCTCCGCGAGCGACGCCCTGGCCGCCGGACTCTTCGAGTCGCCGGACGCCGAGCGCCTCGTCGCATCCCGCGCCCTCCGCGACGGGGCTGGCGATGGCGGCGCCGTCGGCGACAGCGACGAGACCGTCAGGGCGCGCGAGACGGGCACCGGCACCGGCCCAGGCGAAGCGGATGAGACCGTCGGCGGCACCCGCACCGGCCCAGGCGAAGCGGATGAGACCGTCACCGGCACCGGCACCGGCCTCCGTCTCGGCAACGCGGGCGAGGCCGTCGGAGTTCGCGCCGCGGCGACACGGTTCGGCGAGCGTCGACTCACGCGCTCGTTCCGCGAGTCGCCGGTCGCGCATCCGTGCGCAGCATTGTGCGTGGAGGTGACGCTCTCTGAACCGGGCCAGGCCGTGCACGCACCCTGGTCCGGCATCCTGACCCGCGCCGGAGGGCCCGACGCCCCTCTCCGCCTCATCGCCGCCGACGGCCTCACCCTCGAGCTCGCCGGCCTCGCCCTCCCCGACCTTGCCCTCCACCTGTCGGCGCCAGGAGGCCCCGCCACCGTCCCGGTACCGTCCTCCTCCACCCGCCGCGGCGCCACGGTGGCCGCCGACGCCCCACCTCCACCCTCCCCGAACACCGAGGCCGGGACGTCCGTCCGCGCGGGCGACGTGCTCGGCACCACCGTGGCAGAGGTACCGCTGGCCGTGCGAGTGCTGACCGGCGACGTCGATCCCGAGGAAGCGCCGTGGTTCACCACCCCGGAGCTGCTGCCCGGCTGGCTCCCCTTCGTGCTCGATCCCACCCCGCTGCTCACGGGCATCGCCCCCGATGACGGTCCGGTTCCGCAAACGTGGCGTCATCCGACGCCTGGAGGGCGCCAGACGGCGTCAGGTTTGCGGAATCCGACGCAGGACGACGCCGCCGCGCTCCTCGAGCGGCGCGCGCAGCACCTCGCAGCGGTGCAGGAGCACTACTTCGCCGATCCCCCCGAGATCGAGCGCGGCTGGCGCCACCACCTCTACGACACCGACGCCCGCCCCTACCTCGACATGGTGAACAACGTCGCCGCGGTCGGCCACGCGCATCCGCGTATCGCCGACGCCGTCGCCCGTCAGCTGAACCTGCTCAACACGAACTCCCGCTTCAACTACGCGTCGATCGCCGAGTTCTCCGAGCGGTTGGCCGACCTGCTGCCCGATCCGCTCGACACCGTCTTCCTCGTCAACAGCGGCACCGAGGCCGTCGACCTCGCGCTGCGCATCTCCTGGGCCTGGTCGGGCCGCCGCGACGTGGTGGCCGTGCGCGAGGCCTACCACGGGTGGTCGGATGCCGCGGACGCGGTCTCGACCTCCGTCGCCGACAACCCCCAGGCGCTCGAGACACGGCCGCCGTGGGTGCACACGCTCGACGCCCCGAACGCCTATCGCGGCCGCTACCGAGGCGCCGACGCGCGGCGCTACGCCGTCGATGCCGTGGCGACGATCCAGCGGCTCCAGGCCGACGACCACGCCCCCGCCACCTTCATCGCCGAGGCGTTCTACGGCAACGCGGGCGGCATGCCGCTCCCCGACGACTACCTCCGAAACGTCTACCCCGCCATCCGGGCCGCCGGCGGGCTCTGCATCGCCGACGAGGTACAGGTCGGCTACGGCCGCCTCGGCGAGTTCTTCTGGGGGTTCGAACAGCAGGGCGTGCTGCCCGACATCGTCACCGTGGCCAAAGCGATGGGCAACGGGCATCCGCTCGGCGCCGTGATCACGACCCGCGCCATCGCCGACCGCTACCGGTCGCAGGGCTACTTCTTCTCCTCCGCGGGCGGCAGCCCGGTGAGCTCGGTGGTCGGCACGACAGTGCTCGACATCCTCGCCGACGAGGGGCTGCAGCAGAATGCCCGCGTGGTCGGCTCCCACCTGAAGCACCGGCTGGAGTCGCTGGCCGACAAGCACGACCTGATCGGCGCGGTGCACGGCCTCGGCCTCTACCTCGGCGTCGAACTCGTGCGCGACCGCGACACCCGCGAGCCGGCCGACGTCGAGACGGCGATGATCTGCGAGCGGATGCGCGAGCTCGGCGTGATCGTGCAGCCCACCTCCGACCGCCAGTGCGTGCTCAAGATCAAGCCCCCGATGACCCTCACGGTCGAGAGCGCCGACTACTTCGCCGACGCCCTCGACACCGTGCTCACCCACGGCTGGTAGGTACCGATCAGGAGTTGGGGATGAGCGTGTACTTCGTCGAGAGGTACTCGTGGATGCCCTCGAGTCCGCCTTCGCGGCCGAGGCCCGACTGCTTCACACCACCGAACGGCGCCGCCGCGTTCGAGATGACGCCGACGTTGAGGCCCATCATGCCCGTGTCGAGTTTCTCGATCATCCGCTGCCCGCGGGCCAGGCTCTCGGTGAAGACGTAGCTCACCAGGCCGTACTCGGTGTCGTTGGCGAGCCGCACGGCCTCGTCTTCGTCGTCGAACTCGACCACGCTCACGACCGGGCCGAAGATCTCCTCGCGCAGGATCTCGCTGTCGGCCGGCACGTTCGTGACAACGGTGGGCTCGTAGAAGCTGCCCTGGCCCTCGATCCGGTGACCGCCGGCGACGAGGGTCGCGCCGCGGGAGACGGCATCCTGCACCAGCTCGTCGGCCTTGTCGACCGCGTCGTCGTTGATCAGCGGCCCGATGTTCACGCCCTCTTCGGTGCCGCGGCCGATGCGGAACGCCGTCACTCTCTCGGCCACCCGGCGCGAGAACTCGGCCGACACCGCGCGATGCACGATGAAGCGGTTCGCCGCGGTGCAGGCCTGCCCGATGTTGCGGAACTTGGCGAGCAGGGCGCCCTCCACCGCCTTGTCGAGATCGGCGTCCTCGAACACCACGAAGGGGGCGTTTCCGCCGAGCTCCATCGAGGTGCGCAGCACGTTCTCGGAGGCCTGCTTCATCAGCGCGCGGCCCACACCGGTCGATCCGGTGAAGCTGAGCTTGCGCAGCCGCGGGTCGGCGATGATCGGCGCCGACACGGCGTTCGACGTCGAGGTGGTGATCACGTTGACCACGCCGGCCGGGAGCCCGGCCTCTTCGAGCAGACGCGCGATGTAGAGGGTGGTGAGGGGCGTGAGCGTGGCGGGCTTCACCACCACTGTGCATCCCGCGGCGAGCGCCGGCGCGATCTTCCGCGTGGCCATCGCGAGCGGGAAATTCCAGGGCGTGATGAGGAACGAGGGACCGACGGGCCGCTGCGAGACGACCATCTGACCGGTGCCCTCGGGATTACTGCCGTAGCGGCCGGAGATCCGCACCGCCTCCTCGCTGAACCACCGCAGGAACTCGCCGCCGTAGGCGACTTCGCCCGCGGCCTCGGCGAGCGGCTTGCCCATCTCCATGGTCATGAGCAGCGCGACGTCGTCTTTGCGTTCCTGGAGCAGGTCGAAGGCTCCGCGCAGGATCTCGCCGCGCGTCCGCGGAGCGGTGGCGGCCCACTCGTCGGCGACCGCCACAGCGGCATCGAGTGCCCGGATGCCGTCTTCGGGCGTGGCGTCGGCGATCGACTTCAGCACGGAACCAGTGGCGGGGTCGTAGACGTCGATGGTCTTTCCGCTCGACGACGCGATCCACTTGCCGCCGATGAAGAGGCGGTCGGGCACGGATGCGAGAACGTCGGCCTCGGATGCTGCGCTCATGTCGGTTCCTTTCGAAGGTTCGGCTGTCGAAATTCGGGCTCAGTCCGACCGTACGCCCGGAGCGCACACCCACGGCTTGCCCTTCTGGCAGATGACCCGAATATGGTTGCCAGAATGGCAACAGGCTCTAGGATCGGACCGTGCCCGCCACCCTCAGCGCCCTCGTGGCCCACGAACCGTTCCACCTGCGGGTCGTCGTTCCCGCCTCCGCCCCCACGGTCGAGGTGCACTGGGCGCACGGCTCCGACCTCGACGATCCCACCCCGTTCCTCAGCGCCGGGCAGCTGCTGCTCACCACCGGCCGGCAATTCTCGGGCGCGGTGCCGCAGCTCGTCGACGACTACGTCGCCCGCCTCCTCGCCGCGGGCGTGGTGGCGCTCGGCTTCGGAACGGAGGTGGTGCAGAGCGGCACCCCGCCCGAACTCGTGCGCGCCTGCCGCCGCCAGGGCCTTCCTCTGCTCGAGGTGCCGTATCGCACGCCGTTCATCGCCATCAGCCGCTGGGTGGCGGATGCGCAGGCCGCCGACGCGCGCGCCCGTCTCGACTGGGCGCTCGAGGCGCAGCGGGCGGTCTCGCTCGCCACCCTCGGCAACGGCGGACTCACTTCTGCGGTGGCGAAGGCCGCCGAGCGGCTGAGCTGCGACATCGCGGTCTTCGACCCGGATGCCGACGTCCTCGTCTCGTCGCCTGGTGGCGCATCCGCTCCTCGGGAGCGCTTCGCCGACCTCGTTCCCGAGGCGAAGCGCCTGCTGCGCGCCGGCAGCCGCTCGCGCGCCGATGTCGACGCCACCGACCACGCGATCGTGCAGACCCTGGGTGGCACCCGGCGCATCCGGGGCGTTCTCGTCGCCCGTCGCGCTCAGCCGTTCGACCGCACCGACCTCTCGGTGCTCACCACCCTCACGGCCCTCGCCGAGGTGTCGCTCGAGCAGGGGCAGGTGGTGCGCACGAGCCTCCGCTCGCTCGCCGAGCAACTCTTCGAGTTGCTGCGCGACGGACAGGTGGCCGTGGTGCGGCGCGCCACCGAGTCGATCCCGGTGTCGATGCCCGACGACCGCTTCCGCGTGGTCACCCTCGACGCCGACCAGGGGGCGCCCGGCCTCGTCGACCAGCTCGAGCGCCGAGCGTTCGCGACCGCGAGCGGCCTCTTCCTGGTGCATCGCGGCGGCCGCGTGCTGCTGCTGGTCGACGAGCGCCGCTGGGAGTCGGTGCGACGGATGCTCGACGCCCGCGAGGCGCGAGCCGGCGTCTCCGAGACAGTCGGCTGGCCGGCACTCGACCTGGGGCTCGGGCAGTCCGCGCAAGCGCTCGACGCGGCGGGCGCCGGCGAGATCGGCGAGTTCGGCGAACTCGCCGCGCGCAACTTCCTCGGCCTCTTCGACGCGGGGGCGGTGGCGAACATCGCCCGGGTGCGCCTCGACGAGGTGCTCACGCGGCCCGACGGCGAAGAACTCCTCGAACAGGCGGAGGCCTGGCTCCGCCACAACGGACAGTGGGACCCGGCGGCCCGTGAGCTCGGCCTCCACCGGCACAGCCTCAAGGCCCGCATTGCCGCACTAGGCGCCGCCCTCGACCTCGATCTCGACGCCTTCGCCGATCGCGCCGAACTCTGGGCCCTGCTCACCGCAGCGGGTGTGGGCTCCGTCGACGACCCGTTTTCCCCCGCTACGGCACGCGCTCCACGAGGTCGGAGGTGATGAGGTCGGCGCCCGCGTGCGCGAGTTCGGCGATGGCCGCGCGCGACGCCTCCGGTGAGACCCCCGCCACGAGGTCGGTGAGGATGCGCACGTGCCGGCCGTGCTCGATCGCGTCGAGCGCCGAGGCGCGCACGCAGTAATCGGTGGCGAGCCCGGCCACGTCGACCTCGGTGATCCCGTTCGCGTCGAGAAGCTCGTGCACGGTGCCGCCCTCTTCGGTGGTTCCCTCGTAGATCGAGTAGGCGGGCTGACCCTGGCCTTTTCGCACGTGGTGGTCGATCGCATCCGTTGTCAGCTGGTCGTGGTACTCGGCGCCCGGCGTGCCGGCCACGCAGTGCACCGGCCAGGTGGACTCGAAGTCGGGCTCCGCATCCGTGGCGAAATGGCCGCCGTTGTCGTTGTCGGGGTCGTGCCAGTCGCGGGAGGCGATCACGAAGTCGTAGGCGTCGGGATGCGCCGACAGGAGCGCCGAGATGCCCTCGGCCACGGCGGTACCGCCCTCGACGCCGAGCGCGCCGCCCTCGATGAAATCGTTCTGCACGTCGATGATGAACAATGCTCTCGACATCGTCTTCTCCGTCTTGTCCGGGTGAAGTGGATGCCTCGATTTTACGTCGCTCAGTTGTTCGACAGGCCGTTTCCGCACGCATAGACGGCTGTGGTGAGGGTGTCGATCGCGTCCTTGGCGCTGTCGCCGACATCGTCGAGCGCGAAGAACGCGAAGGTCAGCACGGTGCCGTCCGAGGCGTTGATGATTCCGGAGAGGGTGTAGCCGGTGTCGATCCAGCCGGTCTTCGCGATGACGTTGCCGGCCGCCGGCGAGCCCCCGAACCGGCCGGCGAGCGTGCCGCTCTGGCCGGCGACCGGAAGGCCGTCGTAGATGACACCGAGGTTGCCCTCGCGGGCGTTGATCTTGACGAAGAGCTGGGTGAGGAAGTTCGGCGAGACGCCGTTGTCGTCGCTGAGTCCCGATCCGTCGACGATGGTGAGCTTGCTCGTGTCGAGGCCGTAGGTGGCCAGGGCCTGCGGGATGGCGGTCTGCAGTGCGGCGAAGTCGTTGCCGACGCCGAGCTTCACGGCCACGAGCCGCGCGAGCATCTCGGCCTCGGTGTTGTCGGAGCGCTGGAGCGCATCCGGGATCATCGTCGACACCGGCGCCGACAGCACCTGGCCGAGCTGCGGCGCTCCGGCCGTGGCGAGACCTTCGGCGAGCGAGGCGTTCGGGGCGCCCAGCGCGAGGGCGAGCGCCTGGCCGGCGCGCAGTACGGCGTTGTCGCTGCGGGTGGAGACGTTGGCGGAGGGATCGGCGCGGTCGCCGTCGACCTGGAGGCCGGTGACCTCGGAGGAGTAGCCGTCGACCTGCTCCTTGCGGTTCCAGGACGGCTGCCAGCGATCGCCGGAGAAGACGCTGGCATCCATCACGATCGAGGTGATCGGCGTGCCGGCGGTCGACGGATCGGCGTCCCAGGCCGCGTTCACCTGCGCGGCGAGGTCGAGCATGCTCGCCGCGCCGGGGTAGATGTTGGACGAACCGCTGGCGAGGGTGATGTCGCCGCCGCCGACGAGCACCACCTGACCGGGTTCGGTGCCCTTCACGACCGTGGTGGGCACCTGGTAGTCGGGGCCGAGCACGGCGAGCGCGGCGGAGCTGGAGAGCACCTTCATGACGCTGGCGGTGCGGGCGTAGGTGTCGGCCCCGCGGTCGAAGAGCACCTCGCCGGTGGCCGCGTTGCGCACGGCGCCGAGAAAGGTGCCGAGCCGCCCGTCGGTGGCGAGGTCGGCGACCGAGCAGGTGCGCAGGAGCGCGGGGCCGGGCGCCGCTGCGGGCTGCGGGCGCGCCTCGGGCGTGGGTGTCGGAGTCGGCGTGGGGGTGGGCGTCGGCGTGTTGCTCGTGGCGACGACCACGGGGGCCGCTTCGGGGCCGGTGGCGCCGATGGCCGCTCCGGCGGCAAAGGCGCCCCCGCCGAGGACGAGCAGGGCGGCGGCGGCCGCCGAGGCGAGCCAGACACGGGGATGGCGGCGCACGAGTGCCCAGAACCCGGGCGTGGTACTCGCGGTCGCGACCGGGGCCGTCCCGCCGGCGTCGGGCTGCTCCGCGCGCGCCTGTGCCTCGCGGATTTCACGCCGCGTCCGAGGCACCCCTGAATCCGACACCTCAGCCATGGTACGCGTCGAACCCCGAAGAGTCACCCGAGCGGGGGTCAGGCGGCGTCACTCGCCGGGGTAGTGCAGGCCGATCTGCTCGCGCACCTCGTCGAGCACCCGCATGATGGCGACGGACTGCGTCAGCGGCATCAGCGGGCTCTCCTTCTCCCCTGCGGCGATCACGCGTTCGATCTCGAGGGCTTCGTACTGCATCCCGCGCGACACGACCGGCTGCTCGAACCGCTCGATCACCGCGTGCTGCGAGTCGTAGACGGTGAAGCTCGTGGCGTCGTACCACCAGCGGTCGATGTCGATCCAGCCGTCGGTTCCGATGACCGCCCCGCGCACGGGGCCTGCCGCGTCGACGGCGCTCTGCGAGATGGACTGGCGCCCGCCCTCGTGCTCGAAGATGAGGGCCGTCTGTCGGTCGACACCGGTGGGCGTCATGCTCGCGCTGGCCAGCACCCGCGTCGGAAGACCGAGGATGTCGACCGCGAACGAGACCGGGTAGATGGCCAGGTCGAGCAGGCCCCCACCACCGAGGGCGGGGTTGTTGATGCGATGGTCCGGGTCGGACGGCAGCTTCTGTCCGTGATCGGCGATGACGGTGCGCACGTCGCCGAGCGTTCCCGCGGCGATGATCTCGCGGATGCGCACCATATGGGGCAGGAAACGCGTCCACATCGCCTCCATCACCACGACGTCGGCCTGCGCCGCCGCGTCGGCGACCCGCTGAGCCTCGGCGCCGTTCAGGGTGAACGCCTTCTCGACGAGCACGTGCTTCCCGGCAGCGATCGCCAGCAGGGCGTTCTCGGCGTGGAAGGTGTGCGGCGTCGCCACGTAGACCACGTCGACCGACGGATCGGCGACCAGTGCCTCGTAACTCCCGTGCGCGGCCGCGATGCCGAACCGCTCGGCGAAGGCATCCGCCGACTCCTGGGTGCGCGAACCGACGGCGGTGACGGTGAGGCCCGTGGCGAGCAGGTCTTTCACGAAGCTGTCGGCGATCCCGCCGGTTCCGAGAATTCCCCAGCGGATGGACTGCGACATCGGTGACTCCACTCGTGCGATTTGCGTTCAGAGACGACAGAAGCCCGGAGATCCGGGCTTCTTGTGTGGTCGGAGTGGGGCCGCCTCCGGGAATCGAACCCGGGACCTATTCATTACGAGTGAATCGCTCTGCCGACTGAGCTAAGGCGGCCTGGCCTCGCGAACTGGCGCTCGGCACAGCAACAAAGCATAGCCGATCCGTGAGGCCCCCGCGGACACCATCGCCGACCGGCCGCCGACGCCCGCTGGTGAGTCAGACGCGCTCGGGAACCCCGACCACGTCACGCAACCGCTGATAGGACCGCATCACCAGGTCGGGCAGCGATGCGGTGTCCGGATGCTCGGCCCACGCCACCCAGGCGGAGCGCGCCAAGGTGAGCGAGAGCAGCCCGACCAGGCGGGCCCGCTCCGTGGCTTCGCTGAGGTCGAGGTCCTCGCCCCGCTTGCCGGCGTCCGTCTCCAGGCGGCGGACGACGGATGCGCACACCTCGGCTTCGAATTCCCGCATGCGGTCGATCTTCAGCGCGAAGATCTGCGGGTACTGGGTCATCAGGTTCCGCCGCAGCTCGTGCAGCTCAGGGTCGACACCGCCGTCTTCCGCGGCCTGGGCGGCCATGATGGCCATCAGGTCTTCGAGCGGATCGCCGTCGGGCCCGGCGTTCTCGAACGCCTCCGCGATCTCGTCGGTGAGCGCGAACGGGGCATCGCCGGCGAGCGAGGCCTCCTTCGACGGGAAGTAGTTGAAGAAGGTGCGCGGCGAGACGCCCGCGTCGCGGCTGATGTCTTCGATCGTGACCTGGTCGAGACCGTTCTCGGCCGTCAGACGGAGCACGGCGACCTGGATGGCGCGGCGTGTGGCACGCCTCTTGCGCTCGCGCAGACCGAGCTCCTCGGACTGCGGCTGACTACGGGCGGTCATGTATCGATTCTCGCAGACTTCGGGCGGGTCGATGCGTTTTCACAGAGTGCGGCACAGCAGCACACCGAGCAGCGTCAGCAACGCCGGCTGCGCCGCTCGACACGGCTCGGCTCAGCTCGAGCAGTTCGGATCGCTCGACGGAACCGTGCCCTCGAGGAAGTACGCGTCGACCACGTCGGCCACGCAGGTCGACGAGTTGTAGGCGGTGTGGCCCTCGCCCTGGAACGTCACCAGGTGGCCGTTCTCGAGCTGCCCGGCGAGCGCCTGCGCCCACTTGTACGGCGTGGCCGGGTCGCCGGTGGTGCCGACCACGAGGATCGGGCCGGAGCCTGCCGCGGTCACCGGGGCCGGAACCCGACGACTCGGGTAAGGCCATTGCGAGCACGCGACGTCGCCGTAGGTCCAGTACGGACCGACGGTGGGCGAGGCCTGCACCAGCTCGGCGTTCTGCTCGGCCACCACCGCCGGGTCGGTCACGGCCGGGTAGTCGGCGCAGGAGATCGCGGTGAACGACTCGATGAGGTTGTCGGCGTACGTGCCGTCGGGATTGCGGCTGTTGTAGGCATCCGCCAGCTGGAACGCGAAGTCGGCCTGGCCGTCTTCGACCGAGCTGAACAGGTCGTCGAGGTAGCTCCAGTTGTCGCGGTTGTAGAGGGGGAAGAAGATCGCGGTCAGGAGGTTGGAGGCACCGAGCTCGCGCCCGTCGCTGGCCCGCAACGGGCTCTTCTCCACCTGGGCGAGCAACTGCTGCACCTTGGTGAGCGCCTGATCGGCCGTGCCGTCGAACCAGCAGTCGGAGCCGCTCACGCAGTCTTGCAGGTAGGACTTCAGGGCGGCCTCGAAGGCGACCGCCTGCGAGATCGAGATGTCGAATCCGCTCGACGTCGGGTCTTCGGCGCCGTCGAGCACCATCCGGCCCACCTTGTCGGGGAAGTTCTCGGCGTATTCGGCGCCGAGGAAGGTGCCGTAGGAGTACCCGAGGTAGTTGAGTTTCTGGTCGCCGACTACGGCGCGCAGCATGTCGAGGTCGTGCGTGGTGCTGTCGGTGTCGATGAACTCCAGCAGCGCGCCGGTGTTCTGGGCGCACTTCTCGGCGAAGTCCTTCGACGCGGCCGTGTAGGCCTCGAGCCACTCCGCGGACCCACGCTCGCCCGGGATGATGTCGTAGAGGTACGCGTCGCGCTCCTCGTCGGTGAGGCAGTGCACGGCGTCGGAGTGCCCCGTTCCGCGGGGGTCGTAGCCGATCAGGTCGTAGCCGGCCTGGAGCGAGGGATGCGCCGCGAAGTCAGCAGACTGCTGCACCAGATCGAAGGCGGAGGCGCCGGGGCCGCCGGGGTTCACGAACAGGCTGCCCAGTTTCGTGCCGCCCGAGGCGGGCTTCTTGATCAGGGCGAGCGAGATGGTGTCACCACCGGGATTCGCCCAGTCGAGTGGCGCGGTGGCCGTGGCGCAGAAGAAGCCGGTGCCGCAGGACTCCCAATCGAGCACCTGACCGTAGAACGGCTGCAGCTCGGCCGGCACGTCTTCGCCGGTGGGCGTGGACGTCGCAGGCGCCGAGGTGGACGTGGCGCCCGAGAAACCGCTGAGCGGACCGGTGAACCAGGTGGCGCATCCGGAGAGCGCGAACAGGGCGGCCGTGGCGACCGCCAGCGCGGCGACGGCGCGTCTCGCGGGGGTTCGTCGACTCCGTGTCTTTGGGATCACCGGGCAACCTTTCGTGAGGCGGAACGGCCCGCCTCGGCGAGCGTGATCAGCATGGCTTCGAGCGCGAGGGCCGGAGCCACGTTAGCGGCAATCCTCCGACGTGCGTCGGAGATCGCGTCCATCGCGGCGAGGGTCGATGACGAATCGTTATTCTCCGCCATCCGCCGCACCTCGGCCGAGATCGCCTCGTTCACCAGTTCGACGCGGGCGCCCAACTGCAGCAGCACGATGTCCCGGTAGAGCGAGAGCAGGTCGGTGAGGATGCGGTCGATGCCGTCGCGGAGACTGCGCGTCGCCCGCCGCTTCTGATCGTCTTCGAGCGACTTGATCTGCGAGCGGAGGCCGGGTGGGATGGCCTGACCCGGTTCGATGCCGAGCGAGCGCAGGGCAGCGGCGCGCTCCTCCGCATCCCGCTCTTCGGTGATCGCCTGGGCGTCGGCACCGGCGATCTCGAGCAACTTCGCGGCGCCGCGCACCGCGTCGCCCACCGAGGCGACGGAGAGGGCGAGCTCGATGGTCTCCGCGCGCCGGGCGCGCGCCTCGTCGTTGGTGGCGAGCCGGTGGGCCATGCCGATGTGGCTCTGCGACTCGCGAGCCGCGCGCTCGGCCGTCTCGGCGTCGACCCCGTCGCGCTTGACCAGCAGGGCCGCCACGTCGTCGGTGCTCGGCACCCGCAGGCGCACGGACCGCACGCGCGACCGGATGGTGGGGAGCAGATCGGCTTCGCTCGGCGCGCAGAGGATCCAGACCGTGCGCTCCGGCGGCTCCTCGAGCGCCTTCAGCAGCACGTTCGACGTGCGTTCGGCCATCCGGTCGGCGTCTTCGATGACCACGACGCGGTACCGCGCGACCGAGGGGGAGAACTGGGACGACGAGACCAGCTTGCGCACCTCGTCGATCGTGATGACCACGCGATCGGTGGCGAGGATCGCGAGATCCGGATGCGTGCGGGCGGCCACCTGGCGGCAGTCGGCGCAGACGCCGCAGCCGCCGTCGCGGCAGAGCAGCGCGGAGGCGAAGGCATAGGCGAGGTTCGAGCGGCCCGAACCGGGCGGGCCGGTGATGAGCCAGGAATGGGTCATCGAATCGGGTGCGTCGACGGCCTGGCCGACGGGCACGGCGGAGCTCTCGGCGGCCGCGCGGAACACCTCGATGGCGGCCCCTTGGCCCGTGAGGTCGTCCCAGACGGTCATGGTTTCAATCTACTGGGGGCGTCTGACAAGGAGCTCCTCGACCCGTGCCCGGATGACCGTCGCGATCTCCTCGGGCGGGAGCGCCGCATCCACGACCAGGAAGCGTTCGGGTTCGGCGGCGGCGAGCGCGAGGAAGGACTCGCGCACCCGACGGTGGAAGTCGCTCTTCTCGGCTTCGAGGCGGTCGAAGCGCTTGTTCGCTCCGTCGAGACGTGCGCGGGCGGCATCCTCGTCGAGATCGAGCAGGATCGTCACGTCAGGCAGCAGTCCTTCGGCGGCCCAGAGGGAGAGGTCGCGGATCTCCGCCGCATCCAGCACGCGGCCGGCGCCCTGGTAGGCGACCGAGGAGTCGAGGTAGCGGTCCTGCACCACGATCTCGCCGCGCTCGAGGGCCGGCCGCACCTTCGTGGCGATGTGCTGGGCGCGGTCGGCGGCGTAGAGGAGGGCCTCGGCGCGCGGCGAGATGTGGCCACGGCTGTGCAGCACGATCTCACGCACCTCGGTGCCGAACTCGGTGCCGCCCGGCTCGCGGGTGCGCACGACCGTGCGGCCGAGCTCGGTGAGCCACGTTTCCAGGATCTCGGCCTGGGTCGACTTTCCGGAGCCGTCTCCGCCCTCGAGCGTGATGAACACGCCGTTCACTTCTTCGGGGCGGCCTTCCGTGCGGGCGCCTTGCGCGCCGCGGGCTTCTTGGCGGCGCCGGCCTTCGGCTTCGCCGGGCCCTTCGCGCGCTTGTCGGCCAGCAGCTGCACGGCCCGCTCGAAGTCGATCTCCTCGACGGTCTCACCGCGCGGGATGGTCGCGTTGGTGGTGCCGTCGGTCACATACGGACCGAACCGGCCGTCTTTCACCTTGATCGGTTTGCCGCTCACGGGGTCGGCCTCGAACTCCTTGAGAGCCGAAGACGCCTGACGCCCACCGTACTTCGGCTGGGCGAACAGCTCGAGCGCGCCGGGCAGATCGATCTCGAAGATGAGGTCTTCGCTGGTGAGAGAGCGCGTGTCCGTGCCCTTCTTGAGGTAGGGGCCGAACTTGCCTCCCTGCGCGGTGATCGGCTCGCCCGACTCGGGGTCCTCGCCGACGGTCCTCGGCAGGTTGAGCAGGCGGAGCGCGGTGTCGAGGTCGATGGTCGCGAGATCCATCGACTTGAACAGGGATGCGGTGCGCGGCTTCACCGCAGCGGCCGCCTTCTTCGCGGCGGGCTTCTTGGCCGGGGCTTTCTTCGTCGCCGTGGTGGTCGAGGCATCGCCCTCGGGAGCGGGGGCGACCGCAGGCGTGGATGCCGCGGCGGGCGCTTCCGGAACCACGGGCTCGAGTTCCGTGACGTAGGGGCCGAACCGGCCGTCCTTCGCCACGATCTCCTTGCCGTTCTCGGGATTCACACCGATGACGCGGTCGGTCACCACGGGGGCGTCGACGAGTTCGCGCGCCTTCTCCGGGGTGAGCTCGTCGGGCGCCAGGTCTTGCGGGAGGTTGACGCGCCGCGGTGCGGCCTCGATGTCGCCGGAGGGATCGAGCACCTCGAGGTAGGGGCCGTACTTGCCGATGCGCAGCGTGATGTCGTCGGTGATCGCCACCGAGTTGACGGCCTTGGCGTCGATGTCTCCGAGGTTGTCGATCACATTGCGGAGCCCGGGGTGACCGTCGCTGCCGAAGTAGAAGCCGTTCAACCAGTCGACGCGGTCTTCTTCGCCGTCGGCGATCTTGTCGAGATCCGCCTCGAGTGCCGCGGTGAAGTCGTAGTCGACCAGATCGGCGAAGAAGTCTTCGAGCAGGCGCACCACCGAGAACGCGGTCCAACTCGGCACGAGCGCCTGGCCGCGCGGCGTGACGTAACCGCGGTCGATGATCGTCGAGATGATCGAGGCGTAGGTCGACGGGCGGCCGATGCCGAGTTCATCGAGCGCCTTCACCAGGCTCGCCTCGGTGTAGCGCGGGGGTGGGGTGGTGTCGTGGCCCGCGGCCTCGATGTCGACGGCGTCGAGCACCTGGCCCTCCTTCAGCGGGGGCAGCTTCGACTCGGTGGGCTCGTTCGAGGCGTTGCGTTCCTCGTCGCGCCCTTCCTCGTAGGCGTGCAGGAAGCCGCGGAAGGTGATGACGGTTCCGGATGCCGAGAACTCGGCCGTGGTCGGACCACCGAGCTCTTCGACCGTGACCGGACCGGCGGTGATCGTGACCGAGGCCGTCGACCCGCGCGCGTCGGCCATCTGAGAGGCCACGGTGCGCTTCCAGATCAGTTCGTAGAGCTTGAAGTCGTTGCCACGGAGGGCGGACGAGACCTCCGACGGCGTCTTGAAGACCTCGCCGGCCGGACGGATGGCCTCGTGCGCCTCTTGCGCGTTCTTGCCCTTGCCGCTGTAGAGACGCGGCTTGTCGGGGATGGTGTCGGCGCCGTAGAGCTTCGTGGCCTGGTTGCGCGCCGCCGTGATCGCCTGCTGCGAGAGCGAGGGCGAGTCGGTGCGCATATACGTGATGTAGCCGTTCTCGTAGAGCGACTGGGCGACGCTCATCGTCTGCCGCGCCGAGAACCGGAGCTTGCGCGAGGCCTCCTGCTGCAGGGTCGAGGTGGTGAACGGCGCGGCCGGGCGACGGGTGTACGGCTTCGATTCAAGGCTGGTGACGCGGATGTCGACACCGTCGGCCTCGAGGGCCTTCTTCAAGGCGTTCGCAGCGCTCTCGCCGAGGGCGACGGCCTTGCTCTTGAGCTTTCCCTGCTCGTCGTAGTCGCGACCGCTGGCCACGCGCTCGCCGTTCAGGCGAGCGAGCCGGGCCTCGAAGGAATCGGCGACCGACCCCTCGGCACCCTTCTCCGCGCCTTCGGGAGCGAGCACGGCGGTGAGGTCCCAGTAGTTCGCGCTCGTGAAGGCGAGACGCTCGCGCTCACGGTCGACCACGAGACGCGTGGCAGCGGACTGCACGCGACCGGCCGAGAGGCCCGGACCGACCTTGCGCCAGAGCACCGGGGAGACCTCGTAGCCGTAGAGACGGTCGAGGATGCGACGGGTCTCCTGGGCGTCGACGAGGGCGTCGTCGATCTGGCGGGTGTTGTCGCGGGCCGCTTCGATGGCCTCGCGGGTGATCTCGTGGAAGACCATGCGGTGCACGGGCACCTTGGGCTTCAGCACCTGCAGCAGATGCCACGCGATCGCCTCGCCTTCGCGGTCTTCATCAGTTGCGAGGTAGAGCTCGTCGGCGCCGGCGAGGGCCTTCTTGAGTTCGGCGACCGTCTTCTTCTTCGCGTCGGAGACGACGTAATAGGGCTCGAACTTGTTCTCGACGTCGACGGAGAACTTGCCGAGCGAGCCCTTCTTGAGCTCCGGCGGAAGGTTCTTGGGCTCGACGAGGTCGCGGATGTGTCCGACCGAGGCCATCACGTCGAAGCCCTCGCCCAGGTACTGGGCGATCGACTTCACCTTCGTCGGCGACTCGACGATGACGAGCTTTCTCGGGCTGGACAACTGTTCTCCTTATATATGTCACAAGGCGGCCGACGAGCTTCCGGAGCGACTCCGGGCGCCTTCGCGGCCGATGACGGACACGACTCATCCGTCAGGCACACCATACACATACCCTCCCCGGGTGAACCTAATCAGGCGTTCGCCCACGAAGAAATCGGCTCCCATTGCGCCTGCAGCGTAAGAGGGGACAATGGTGATGACCACTTCAATGGAGAGGGGCTGGGCACCATGGCAGCAACCGAGAACGACAGCTACACGGCCAAGTTCACCGACGGGCCGCTCGAAGGAAAGACCATCCGCACCGACTTCACGGAGGCCGGTGAACCGCAGGCGCGTCTCACCATCCCGGCCGCGTCGAATGCGAAGAAGTACCTCTACCGGCGCTCTTCCGGGTTGGAGTTCGGCGAGTCCGAACGGCCCAGTGCCGTCGACTACCGCTACGTCGAGGTCATCGTCAGCTGACGCCTCCTCGGTGCGTCGAGCACTCACGTGATTCCGGGTGGACCGGCGCGAGCCGAGGCACCGATACCGATGCCGAGCACCGTGGTCGCCACTCCGACCGTGGCGACTCCTCGCGGGTCGACGGCGCACGTGGCCAATGATGCCCCGAGCGCCTCGGCGAGGGACGCCGCCGCAGCGCACGGCGAACCGGCCACACGGCCGGAGGCTGTGTCGGCGGCGGCGAGCGCCGCGGCGTCCGCCGCGCCCTGGAGCTGCTGCCGCGCCGACAGCGCCCCACCGATCGGGGCCATCGCGAGGAGCAGGGCACAGAGCACTCCGATCACGGCGACTCCCGCGATCCCTCCGCTCCCCCGTTCCTCCGCGAGCAGCCGGTACGCCTCGCTGGGCGGAGGACGGAGCATCATGTCGTCCCCTCGCCACTCGGCATCGACGTGTCGTCCAAGGCGCAGCCACGACCCTCGAAGGAGAACAAGGCTCCGAGAAGGCCCGGCGAAGCCTCGGCCCGGGCGGTCACACAGACCACAGAGCCACGGTGGTCGACGCTCATCCGTGCGCCTGCCTGGGACTGAGCGACTCGCGAGGCCGCAACCTCGGCGGACTCTCCGCGGCCGAGGAGGCGAGCGGCGTCGGCTGCCGCGTCCGTCAGCGCCACTCGCACCGAGCCGAGCTGCACGACCCCGACGCCCAGGGCGAGCACCACGGCGATCGCCGGCAGGATCATCGCGAACTCCGCCGTGACGGAGCCCGTCTCGGATCGCCATCCCGACCGCTCAGATCGAGATCGTGAGCGCACGATGGATGAGGTCGGTCAGCATGCCCTTGATGTCGTCGCCCCGCAGGATCACGACGAGCAGCCCGGCGAAGCCGACGGCCGCGAGCGTGGCGATCGCGTACTCGGCGGTGGCCGCCCCCGATTCGTCTCGCAGGGCCAGCGCCGCCCGGCGAACGGTCGCCCGCACCCCCTGGGCTGGGGACGAGCCTGGTCGGGACCGGCCCGGTGTCGTGGGTCGTGTCGAGGTCGGGATGATCGCGGTGGTGCTCATGATGTTCCTTTCGTCAGGTGGTGGGTTCGGGGATGGACGGTGTGTGTCCGCTTCGGCGGGTCGGGCCGGCGGCTCATGCGGCGAGGCCCGTGGCGGAAAGCACGCCGATGAGCACCGGCGCGACGGCCAACAGCAGGAAGGCGGGGAGCACGCAGACACCGAGTGGAAGCATCAACCAGGTGCCGAGCGCTGCCGCCTTCTCCGTCGCTCGGCTGACGGAGTCGCGGCGCACGCGCGCGGCCTCGGCGCGCAACAGCTCTCCTGGCGGGGCACCGGAGCGGGATGCGAGTACGAGCACCGACTCGACGGCCGCCGCGTCGCGCTCGGTGTCGAGCCCGAATCGGTGCATGGTCTCGCCGACGAGGTTCTTCGCTCGGGGAAGGGCACCGCCGCCGGCAACGGCGACGGCCACCAGATCGAGCATCAGCCCAGGAGCCGGGTCGACGCGTCGGGCTCGACGGAGCAGTGCGCCGCTCCAGAACCGGCCGGCCGCCATCAGCAGCAGGCCGAGGGCGAGGCAGGCGAGGCCCGCCGGAGATCCGAGCAGAGCGGTACCGGTGTCCAGACCGAGCAACCACCCGGACGCGAGAGAGATCACGGGCAGCACGGCGACCAGTCGCGTGGTCGCTGCCGGTCCAGCCAGCGAGGCCGCCGTCTCGCGCTCCACACGCCCGACCGCACGCAGAGAATCGGCGATCTCGCCGAGGCACCGTGCGAGGGGCGCGCCCGCTTCGGTCGCCACCGACCACGCCGCCGCCAAGACGAGCCACGGATCGGCACTCCGATCGGCCCGTTTCGGCGCAGCTCGGGGGAGATCGCCTGTCGAGCTCACGATGGCGTCGGCGACCGCTGCACCGCGTTCGATCCGGTGGGCGACGGTGAGGAGCATCCGGTCGTGAGCCCCTTCGGTGACGTACGCCCAGGCCGCGGTGGGCGACACCCCGGCACCGATCAAGACGGCCAGCCGCTCGACGACCGCCCCGATCTGTTCGGCAGCTGGCCGACGCGAGCGATCCCGCGGGACCGGCCGGCGCGGCTCCGCGGCCTGTGGTCGGTGAACGGGTCCTCGCAGCCGAGGCACCCGCGGCCGCCGCGTCAGCACGACACACCACCGCGCCCCGCATCGGGCACCGCCAGGCCCCCGAGCGACCGCGCAGGAGTCGCCTCCGCGAATGGCCCCTCCGCCACACGCGACTGCGCAAGGGGCGCCACCGCGAACGGCGCCTCCGCCACACACGACTCCGCGGGAGGCGCATCCGCGAAAGGTGCCTCCGCCACACACGGCGGCTCCGGGAAGGTCGGCTCCGCAAGAGGCGTCTCCGCCAGGCGCGCCTTCGCGAATGGCGAGCTCGCCAAGGATGGCGCCACCACGGACACCTCCGGGTGGGGCGACTCCGCGCGGGCGCCGGCCGCCGGCAGCACGACCGGCTCCACCACCAGGCGGTCGCGGGCGTCGAGCGCCAGGCGGCCGAACTCCTCGATCTCGCGGCGCTCCTTCGTGCGCCGCAGATGGCACACGAGCCCGATCGCGCTCACCGCCTGCCGCGCCATGGCCTCGGCGTTCAGCCCGGCCAGCGCGCCGAGCGCTTCGAGGCGCGCCGGAACGTCGGCGATCGCGTTGGCGTGCAGCGTGCCGGCTCCCCCGTCGTGCCCGGTGTTCAGGGCCGAGAGCAGTTCGCGGATCTCGGCGCCGCGACACTCGCCCAGCACGAGCCGGTCGGGGCGCATCCGCAGGGCCTGGCGCACCAGTTCGGCGAGCCCGACGGCCCCGGCTCCCTCGAGATTGGGTTGCCGCGCCTCGAGGGCGACGACGTGGGGGTGATCGATGCGCAGCTCGGTGACGTCTTCGATGACGACGATGCGGTCGGACGGATCGGCCGCCGCGAGGAACGCTGACAGGAACGTGGTCTTGCCGCTACCTCCGGCACCCGAGATCAGCACATTGGTGCGGTCGCGCACGGCCGACTCGACCAACGCCCGGCGGGATGCACCGAGCTCGCCCGCCCCGAACAAGCCGCGGTGGTCGAGCTCCTGCAGCCGGGGATGCCCGCGCTGCGGCACCCGCACCGAGATGAGCGTGCCGCGCGTGGAGATCGGCGGCAGCACGACGTGGACGCGACGCCCCTCCACCCGCACGTCGACACAGGGTGTCGACTCGTCGATGTGGCGCCCACCTCGCGCCACCAGCCGCACCGCGAACTCGCGCAAGCGGTCTTCGCCCGGGCACGACCACTCCGGCTCGAGGAGTGGGCCCGCCCCGCGGTCGATCCAGAGTTCACGATGCCCGTTGACGAACAGATCGGTGACCGACAGGTCGTCGAGGTAGGGCGCAAGGGGCCCGAAGGACGAGGCGGGGGCGGGAGCGGGAGCGGGGGTCATGCCGAGAATCTACGAGGCCCGGAAGGCCGCTCGGCCGGTGCCCGAAGATCGGTGGAGAACCCGGCTCGCGCATCCGACTGTGGAGGAATCGCGGCCCACCGGATAACCCGGCCGTTAAACATAAAGGGGCGGCACCCAATGGGGGGAAAGGGTGCCGCCGCAGCAACGCTGGATTGGGGGGAATCTCTATTGCGCTGCATCCAAACACGAGGTTTGGTAGCTCCGAGTTTACCCGCTCGAAACATAGAGGCAAACCACTCCAGCGAATTCTCAGCGACACACGAGCCACCTCGGGTGGCGGTCCAGCCGGGACCCACGAGCCACCTCGGGTGGCGGTCCGGCCGGGGTCCACGAGCCACCCGCCCGGCACCGCACAACCCACCGTCCACCCGCCGGAACCGTGCAGTATCGTCAGAACGAGATGCAGTGCGAAGGAGCAGCGGGAGCATGACCACCAACAACATCGACAACCTCTTGCACGAGTCGCGCCGGTTCCCGCCCAGCGAGGAATTCGCCGCCCGCTCGAGCGAGATCCGCCGCCTCTACGAAGACGCTGCCGCCGATCGCGAGGGGTTCTGGGCCAACCAGGCGCGCGAACTGCTGCACTGGCACAAGCCGTTCACCCGCACGCTCGACTGGACCAACCCGCCCTTCGCGAAATGGTTCGACGACGGCGAGCTCAACGTCGCCTACAACTGCCTCGACCGCCATGTCCTGGCCGGCAACGGCGACCGCGTCGCCCTGCACTGGGAGGGCGAGCCGGGCGACCAGCGCACGCTGACCTACGCCGAGCTGACCGCCGAGGTCAAGAAGGCCGCGAACCTCCTCGCCGCGCTCGGCATCGGCGCCGGCGACCGCGTCGCGATCTATCTCCCCGTCATCCCCGAGGCGGTCATCGCGATGCTCGCCGTGGCGCGGCTGGGCGCCATCCACTCCGTCGTGTTCGGCGGCTTCAGCGCCGAGAGCCTGCGCGCCCGCATCGACGACGCCGAGGCCAAGCTCGTCATCACGGCCGACGGCGGCTACCGCAAGGGCAAGGTCTTCCCGCTGAAGGCCGCCGTCGACGCAGCGCTCACCCTCAACGACGAAGCGAGCACCGTCACGAACGTGCTCGTCGTGAAGCGCGGCGGCAACGACATCGAGTGGACCCACGGCCGCGACCTCTGGTGGCACGACGAGATCGCTCAGGTCGATTCCGAGCACACCGCGAAGCCGTTCCCGGCCGAGAACCCCCTCTTCATCCTCTACACCAGCGGCACGACCGGGAAGCCCAAGGGAATCCTGCACACCAGCGGCGGCTACCTCACGCAGGTGGCGTTCACGCACCGGCAGGTCTTCGACCTCAAGCCCGAGACGGATGTCTACTGGTGCACGGCCGACGTCGGCTGGATCACCGGGCACAGCTACACGGTCTACGGCCCGCTCGCGAACGGCACCACCCAGGTGCTCTACGAAGGCACGCCCGACACCCCGCATGCGGGCCGGTGGTGGGAGATCATCCAGAAGTACGGGGTCACCATCCTCTACACGGCGCCCACCGCCATCCGCACGTTCATGAAGATCGGCCGCACCGTGCCACAGGAGTTCGACCTGTCGAGCCTCCGCCTGCTCGGCTCGGTCGGAGAACCGATCAACCCGGAGGCCTGGATCTGGTACCGCGAGGTCATCGGCGGCAACACCACCCCCGTCGTGGACACCTGGTGGCAGACCGAGACCGGCGCCATCATGATCTCGGCCCTGCCCGGCGTCACCACGCTGAAGCCCGGGTCGGCCCAGGTTCCGATTCCCGGCATCTCGATCGACATCGTGACGGATGCCGGCACCCCCGTCGGCAAAGACGAGGGCGGCCTCCTCGTGGTCACCGAACCCTGGCCCTCCATGCTCCGCGGCATCTGGGGCGACCCGGAGCGCTTCAAGGAGACCTACTGGGAGAAGTTCGGCGACAAGTACTTCGCCGGTGACGGCGCACGCTACGACAAAGACGGCGACATCTGGCTGATGGGCCGCGTCGACGACGTCATGAACGTGTCAGGCCACCGCCTGTCGACGGCGGAGATCGAATCGAGCCTGGTGTCGCATCCGATGGTCGCCGAGGCGGCCGTGGTGGGCGCCAGCGACGAGACCACCGGACAGGCCGTCGTCGCCTTCGTCATCACCCGCGCCAGCCAAGCGGATGCCGCGGGCAAGGACGACGCGGCCGCGGTGCTGCGGGCGCACGTCTCCCAGCAGATCGGCGCGATCGCACGGCCGCGTCAGATCTTCATCGTCTCCGAGCTGCCGAAGACCCGCTCCGGCAAGATCATGCGCCGCCTGCTGCGCGACGTGGCGGAGGGCCGCGAGATCGGCGACACGACGACGCTCGCCGACGCCTCCGTCATGACCCTCATCTCCGAAACCCTGCGGTAGAGGGGCTGGGCCCTATTCGAATTCGACGATGAGCTCGACCTCGACCGGGGAGTCGAGGGGAAGTACGGCGACACCCACGGCGGAGCGCGCGTGCACGCCACGGTCGCCGAAGACGTCGGCCAGGAACTCCGACGCCCCGTTGATGACGCCGGGCTGACCGGTGAACGACGGATCGGATGCGACGAAGCCGGTGACCTTCACCACGCGCGTCACGCGGTCCAGCGACCCGAGCACGCTCTCCACCGCGGCCAGCGCGTTGAGCGCCGCGATTTGGGCGAACTCCTTCGCGACCGACGGCGACACGAGAGAGGGGCCCTCCCCGACCTTGCCGGTCTGCGAGAGCACTCCGTCGACGAAGGGCAGCTGCCCCGCGGTGAACACGAGATTGCCGGAGACGAGGGCCGGGATGTACGCCCCGGCGGGCGCCGACACGGCGGGAAGGCTGATTCCCAGGTCGGCCAGGCGATCGCTGATCTGCGACATCCGGATCACTTCCCGTCGTTCGCGACGGGACGCTTCAGGTAGGCCACGAGCCCGCCTTCCGGGCCGGTGACGATCTGCACGAGCTCCCAGCCGTCAGAACCCCAGGTGTTCAGAATCGCGGCGGTGTTGTGGATCATGAGCGGTGTCGTCACGTATTCCCAGGTCGGCACGGGGGCCCTTTCTCGGCTAATTGCAGGTTTGTCGCTTACCCTTGATCCTATGTCTGCCCCGAAAGCCACGGCTAGCGGTGTGGTCGGGGCCATTCTCGGCATTGTAGGTATGAGCGCAATCGCGGGCATCCTCGTCACTGCCATGGTCACGCCCGCGCTCGCTGTCACCGGCATTGCCGCGAACAACTCCATCGGTATGTTCGAGAACCTCCCGAGCTACATCAAGCCGGATGCTCTCGCCGAGAAGACCAACATCTACGCCACGAACAGCGACGGAAGCCCCGTGCTGCTCGCCTCCGTGTTCGAGCAGAACCGTGAAGAAGTCGGCTGGGACCAGATTTCCCAGTACGTGAAGGATGCGGTCATCGCCACCGAAGACCCGCGCTTCTACAGCCACGGCGGCGTCGACATCGCGTCCACCCTCCGTGCGGCAGCGGGCAACGCCCTCGAGACCTCCGCGAGCGGTGCGTCGACGATCTCGATGCAGTACGTGCGCAACATCCTGGTGCAGAAGGCCGAGGCCATCCAGGACGAGGCGCAGCGCGACGCCGCCTACGCCGAGGCCACGCGCACCTCGGTCGACCGCAAGCTCAAGGAGATGAAGCTCGCGATCGGCCTCGAGAAGGAGTTCTCGAAAGACGACATCCTGCTCGGCTACCTCAACATCGCTCCCTTCGGCGGCCGGGTGTACGGCATCCAGTCGGCGGCGCAGTACTACTTCGGGGTCAACGCCTCCGACCTCACGGTGGCCCAGGCCGCCAGCCTCATCGCCACAGTGAACGAGCCCAACGGTCTGCGCATCGACGAGCCCGAGAACATCCCCGACAACCAGGCGCGTCGCGACAAGGACGTGCTGCCGGCGATGCTCAAGGAGCACAAGATCACGCAGGCGCAGTACGACGAGGCCATCGCGACGCCCGTGACGGCGAACATCGTCCAGCCCTCCACGGGTTGCCAGACGGCCAACCCCATCGGGGCCGGGTTCTTCTGCGACTACATCACGCACATCGTGAAGAACGACCCCGCCTTCGGCGCCGACGAAGACACGCGGTGGACGAACTTCAAGACCGGCGGCTACCAGATCTACACGACGCTCGACGTCGATCTGCAGACGGCAGCCAAGAGCGCCATCGACAACTACGTTCCTTATACCTACGACTTCGACCTCGGTGGCGCACTGGTGACGGTGGAGCCCGGCACCGGGCGCATCCTCGCGATGGCGCAGAACAAGGACTTCAGCGACGATCCGGAGGTCACGGCCACCAACCTCGGCGCCTCGGCGATCAACTACAGCACCGACTACGCCTATGGCGGATCGACCGGCTTCCAGGTGGGATCGACCTACAAGATCTTCACCCTCGCCGAATGGCTGAAGACCGGCCACTCGCTGGGCGACGTGATCAACGGAAACCCCGGCACGCTGAATCTGGCCCAGTTCAAAGACAGCTGCACCGGCGGCAACGGCGGCACCTACTCGGTGAAGAACGACGGCGGGTCCGCGCCCGGCAACGTCACGGTGATGCAGGCCACGCGCGACTCGGTGAACCTCGCGTTCCTCCGCATGGCGCAGAAGCTCGACCAGTGCGAGATCCGCAAGACAGCGGAGGCCTTCGGAGTGCACCGCGCCGACGGCAACCCGCTGGGCGAGAACCCCGCCGACGTGTTGGGCACGAACGAGATCGCCCCGCTCACGATGGCGGCAGCCTTTGCGGCCGTGGCCAACCAGGGCACCTACTGCTCGCCCATCGCGATCAGCAAGATCCTGGATTCCTCCGGCAACGAGCTTCCTGCTCCCCAGTCGACCTGCACCCAGGCTGTCGACCCCACCATCGCCGCAGCCATGACGGTCGCCCTCCAGGGTGTCATCAACGGCGGCACCGGCTCGCAGTCGAACCCGAACGACGGCATCCCCCACTTCGGTAAGACCGGAACCACCGACTCCGAGAAGGACACCTGGTTCGTGGGTGCGAGCACCAAGCTCGCCACGGCCGTGTGGATCGGGAACGTCGTCGGTACGGTCTCGATCAGGAACACCTCGATCAACGGCGAGAGCGGCGGCAACGTACGCCACGACGTGTGGAAGCAGTACATGACGGATGCCGACGGCAAGTACGGCGGAGACGCCTTCCCCGACGCCCCGTCGCTGCTCCGGAACGGTGTGCAGGTGCAGATCCCGAACATCGCCGGGATGTCGGTCGACGACGCCAAGGCCGCGCTCACCGCAGCGGGCTTCGACTACGACGACGGCGGCGTGATCGACTCCGTGCAGCCGGCCAACACGGTCGACAGCAGCTCGCCGAGCGGCACCGCGTCGAAGGGCTCCACCGTCACGGTCTTCACCTCGAACGGCCAGCTCCGCACCGTGCCCAACGTGGTCGGGATGAGCCCCGACGATGCGAAGAAGGCCATCACCGGCGCCGGCATCGAAGCGGGCCAGATCGTGTTCGACGGACCGTCGTCGGGCAACGCCAAGGTCACGGCCACGAACCCGGGGGCGGGGAATCCGATCCGATTCGGAACCGACAGGCTCAGGGTCACCACGAAGGCCGGCTAGCGTGACCGCTGCCACCCGGGCCACCGCGACCTCGCTCGGCGTCGTCGCGGTGGCCGGTGCCGCTGCGTTCGCCTACGGCACCTTCGTCGAGCGCAAGCAGTACACGTTGCGCACGGCGACCGTACCGGTGCTGCCGGCTGGGGCATCCGACATCCGGGTGCTCCACGTCTCCGATCTGCACATGGCGCCCTGGCAGACCGACAAGCAGGAATGGATTCGCGGACTCGCCCGCCTCGACCCCCACCTGATCGTCGACACCGGGGACAACCTCGGGCACCGCGACGGAATCCCGGGGGTGCAGGCCGCCTTCGACGTGTTCCGCGGTGTGCCCGGCGTCTACGTGAACGGCTCGAACGACTACTTCGGGCCCTCGTTCAAGAACCCCCTGCGCTACTTCATGGGCCCTTCGAAGCACACCGGCACCGCGGAGCGACTCGACACCGAGCGACTCGAGGCCTACTTCGATTCGCTCGGCTGGAAGAACCTCAACAACCGCGCCGCCACCACCGAGGTGAACGGCACCATCGTCGACTTCTTCGGAGTGGATGATCCGCACCGGCACTACGACAAGCTGGAGCGCATCCCGGGCGCCCTCGACGAACTCCGCGAGGAGGACGACCGCGGACCCCGGCTCACCGTCGGCGTCGCCCACGCTCCCTACCAATACGTGCTCAACTCCTTCGTGACGCACGGTGCCGAGATCATCTTCGCCGGCCACACGCACGGCGGTCAGGTGTGCGTGCCGGGCTACGGCGCGATCGTCACCAATTGCGACATCCCACGCAAGCAGGTCAAGGGGCTGAGTCTCTGGCGGCACGGCTTCCACTCGGCCTACCTCAACGTCTCCGCGGGGCTCGGTACGTCGATCTACGCGCCGTTCCGGTTCGCCTGCCGCCCGGAGGCGACCCTCCTGACGCTCACCGCCAAAGCCTGACCGGCGACGGTCTCCAGCCGCTGGAATTTCGGCTATCCTTGTTAAGGCCTCAGCGGCGGTTTGCGCTGGAGCATACACACCTCGGGGTGTGGCGCAGCTTGGTAGCGCGCCTCGTTCGGGACGAGGAGGTCGTGGGTTCGAATCCCGCTACCCCGACGAACAGAACCGGCCGGAGACATCGTCTCCGGCCGGTTCTTCGTTTCGTGCGGCCCCCGTACGCGGCCGACCAGCCTGTTCTCAGACCGGGCTGTCGAGGTCGAAGCGATCGAACTCGACGTGCGAGACCGCTGCCGCCCGCGGCAGGTCGAGCGAGCGGATGCGCCGCCGCATCCCGTCGACGAGAGCATCGTCCTGCGGCTCGGCGTAGGCGGACTCGATGGGCCGGCTGATGAACTGGCTCGCCGGTCCGATCACGAGTTGCACCGAGGTGGCCCTGCCGTCCTCGTCGATGACCGGGATGTCCACGGTCTCCGCCCGTTCGTTCTGGCCGAGAGCCGCAGCGAGCTGCAGCAGGGCATCGGCGATGGCATCCGCCGTCGAGAACGTCAGGCCTGCATAGGAGACACTCTTCATCCCTCCACCTTGCCCCCGGTCATGGGGAGCAGCAACCCCTCGACGAGTGATGAAGAGTGGAGGCCTACTTCGCCGCCGGCGTCACGGTGACGGTGAACGACACGGTCGAATCCGTCTCCGAGTTGGTCAGCACGACATCCGAGGTGCCCTCGGCGAGCGGCTTCAGACCCGGGTTGAACTGAGCGCTGCCGTCGTCTTTGCCGGGCACGAACTCCACCACCGACTCGTCCGAGATCTTCGCCGTCCAGGCGGCCACGTTCTCGTCGTCGCCCGTCACCAGGTCGACCACGTTGTCGAGCGGGACCTCCACGGTCGTTCCGTCGGCATCCGCGAGTTCGACGATGATCGGGGGGAGTACGGAATCCGACGTGGCGCTGCTGGTGGGGCTCGATCCGGAGTCGGTGCCGCTCGACGACGAGCAGGCCGAGAGTCCGAGAGCCGCGGCGCCGACGATGGCGAAAGCGGCGAGAACTCGAGTCGTCTGGTGATGCATCATTGCCCCCTGTGGTGTTCGCTGTGTTCGGATCAACGGCTAAAACGTAGCAGTTCGGCCCTCAGATCCGGCCCAGCACACCGTGGGATTCTTCGAGGTAGCAGGCACCGCAGAGCGACTCGTAGGTCACGTCTTCGCCGTCGATCGCCACCTGGGCGCCGTCGAACACGTAACGGTCGCCGATCTTGCGGGCGTTGAAGATGGCCTTGCGCCCGCAGCGGCAGATCGTCTTCAGTTCTTCGAGACTGTGCGCGACCTCGAGCAGACGGATGCTGCCCGGGAAGCCCGCCGTCTGGAAATCGCTCCGGATGCCGTACGCCAGCACGGGCACGCCGTCCATGATGGCGATGCGCAGCGCGTCGTCGACCTGCAACGGGGTGAGGAACTGCGCCTCGTCGATGAGCAGGCAGCTCACGTCGACCCCGGTCTCGGCCACGATCTCGTCGCGCCGGGCGGCGAACTCGACCCGCACGTCGGTGTCGGGCGCGATCAGGAAGTCGGCGTCGCGGGTGACGCCCAGGCGGGAGACGATCTGCATGTCGCCCTTGGTGTCGATCGCGGGCTTGGCGATGAGCACCTGCTGGCCGCGCTCCTCGTAGTTGTAGGCAGCCTGCAGCATCGCGGTGCTCTTGCCGCTGTTCATCGCCCCGAACCGGAAATACAGTTTCGCCACCCGAATACCCTATGCCCCTTCCGCGCACCCCGGTCGAGGGTGACCTGGAGGGTGAATTGACCCGGTTTCCCCTCCGTCGCGCTCCACCACGGCGCACCATTGAATCATCAGTTCACCCGAATTGCAGATCGATCGCAGATTCCCCATCCTCGCGATCGGTCGCTGGACCGGCCGCTTGGTTCCCCATCCCGCGGCCGGTCTTCTCTTTCTCCAAGCCGAGGCCGCCACACCGGCCATCAGAACAGCATCGGCTGGCTGTCGCCCACCGGCCCGAAGCTCGGCCCCACCGGCTGGTCGAGCCGCCCCGGCGGTGCTACTCCCCCGGTGACGCGCGAAGGCCGGCGGTTGTCGAGCCCGTGCTTGCGCACGAGCGGCCGCATCCGTTCGGACAGCCACTCCCGGTACTCCTTCGGCGCGTAGGTTCCTTTCGCGTAGATGCGGGCGTAGGCCGACACGAGCTCCGGATGCTCACGGCTGAGCCACGCCATGAACCACTGCTTCACCCCGGGCTTGAGATGCAGCGCCGAGTAGACGATGCTCGACGCTCCGGCCGCCGCCGCCTGGCTGAGCGCCCGGTCGAGATGCTCCACCGAGTCGGTGAGCAGGGGAAGGATCGGCATCAGGAACACCTGGCACTCGAGGCCCTTCTCCCGCACCGCCGTGACCGTGGCCAGCCGTGCCTTGGTGCTCGGCGTGCCGGGCTCGATCGACTGCTGCAACTCGTCGTCGTAGACCGCGATCGACATGGCGATGCTCACCGGCACGACCTCGGCCGCCGAGGCGATCAACTCCAGGTCGCGCCGCAGCAACGACCCCTTGGTGAGGATGGAGAAGGGCGTGCCGGAGCCGGCGAGCGCCTCGATGATGGAGGGCATGAGCGCATACCGCCCCTCCGCTCGCTGGTAGGGGTCGGTGTTGGTGCCGAGCGCGACCGACGGGTGCTCCCACGACGGTCGCCGGACTTCCCGCGTGAGCACCTCGCCGACGTTCACCTTCACCACGATCTGCTGATCGAAGTCCTTCCCCGCGTCGAGTTCGAGGTAGCTGTGGGTGGGCCGGGCGAAGCAGTAGACGCAGGCGTGCGAGCAGCCGCGATAGGGATTGATCGTCCAGGCGAACGGCATCGTCTTGCTCGCCCCGGACACGTGGTTGAGCGCGCTCTTCGCCAGCACCTCATGGAACGTGACGCCCGCGAACTCGGGCGTCTGCACCGACCGCACGAGGTTGTTCAGTCGCGCGAGCCCGGGCAGGGTGGAGGGCGCTTCGGTGCCGAGGGTCTGTCCGTTCCAGCGCATGAAGAGATTCGAACATACATTCGAATATCGGTCAAGTGCGGATAGCGCGACAATGTAGTCACACGCGTCAGGAGAGGCGGTGGTCATCGTGCGTCACGACAGTGGGTGGATGGCTCAGATCCAGGCGGCCGACCGGTTGTCGGCGGCGCAGTACACGGCCATGGCGGAGTGGATCGCGCCGGGTCCGCACGCCACGATCCTCGACATCGGATGCGGGCCGGGAGGCTTCCTGCCCTACCTCGCCGACGTCGCGCCCACCGCCCACATCGTCGGGGTCGACCACGACGAGGAGTCGCTCGACGCCGCACGTTCGCTCGTCTCCACCCTCGCGCTCGGCGACCAGGTGCTCATCGAGCACGGTGACGCGCTCGACCCGGAGAGTCAGCCCGGCCCCTTCGATCTCGTCGTGACCCGGCAGATGGTGCGCCACCTGCCCGATCAGGTCGACGGACTCCGCCGCCTCGCCGCCCGGCTCGCACCCGACGGCCGGATGATCGTGGGCGAGGGCGGACTGGCCACGCACTACCTGCCGTTCGAGCTCGGCCGGGGCGCCCCGGGTCTGATGTACCGGCTCGTGGTGGCTCAGTCCATCCGCTACGCCGGGATGCGCGCCGAGCTCGACCACCCGGTCACCTCCCGCTACGGCTGGAACGTGGTGATCGAGCGGGCCGGACTCACGGTGGAGGAGACGACGAGCTTCCTCTGGGACGTGCCGGCGCCGGTCGCCGACGACGCGCGGGCACACATCCGCAACACGCTCCTCCGGCTGCTCACCGGCTCCACCAACCGCTACCTCTCCGATGAGGACATCGAGACCCTGGAGTGGCTGCTCGACCCGTCCAATCCCCAGGGGATCTCCCATCGGCGAGACGTCTTCATCCTGGGCGCGGCCACGCTGCACCGATGCGCCCTCCCGGCGGAGGCGTAGGCCGCGCCGCGCCTACGCCTCGTAGAGCTCGAGCGGCAGCCCGTCGGGATCGGCGAAGAACATCATGGCCTTGCCGGTGTGCGGATCGGTGCGGAGCTCTTCGCACGCCACGCCCTTGCCCAGCAGTTCCTCCCGCGCCTCCGCCACCGAGTCGACCTCGAACGCCAGGTGCCGGAGCCCGGTGGCTTCGGGACGCGTGGGCCGCGAGGGCGGCGAGGGGAACGAGAACAGCTCGATGAGGTACTCGCCGTTCACGGCGAGATCGCCCATCCACGAGTCGCGTTCGGCGCGGTAGACCTCGCTCAGCAGCGTGCAGCCGAGCACGTCGAGGTAGAAGGCCTTCGAGCGCTCGTAGTCGGTGGCGATGACGGCGATGTGGTGCACCCGGTTCAGCTTCACGAACCGATTCAAGCACGAATGCCGGAAATGATTTAGCGGGATGAGAGGACCCGATACTCTCATCCCGCAAGGAGACATCAGCAGGCCGGTCATGTTGTGCCGTTACCCTTACGGCCATGAGCCAGGCCCGCGCTCGACGTCCCCGTTGGCCTCACATTACACCGTCCGAGCCGTCGGCGAATGAGGTTGCGAAAACGTCGGCGCGAGGTTCGCGTGCGACGTCGCAGATCGTGCGCATCATTCGTATTCTGCTCGTAACATGCCGCTAACCTGAGGCGGATAACCTCGAAAACGTGAACGAGATCGTGATCCTTCGAAAGACAGGCACCATCGCCATTCTCGGTCGCGCGGGCCAGGATCCGGAGACCAGCGCGCCGCTCGCCACCGTCTATCTCCTGAAAGACGGTTGGTACATGAAACTCACCCACCGACATGACCGATTCGCGTGGTCGGGGCCGTTCGACGCCCCCGAAGACGCGATCGATCGCTACACGCCGGCCGACGCCACCGGGCCGATCATGCGCCTGGCGGGCTGACCGCCGCACCGAACAGCGTCAGACATCGCCCGCCCGACGGCGGGCGATGTCGGCGTGCGTGTAGCTGCCCTGCGGATTGCGACCGAGCCGGTCGCGCAGGGCCGCCACGACCACGTGGCGCAGGTGCGTCATCCGCCCCGCCCGCAGGATGCGTCCGCGGAACGAATAGGCGTCGAGGTACGCCAGTCGTGGTGCCCAGATCGGTCGCCGGCGCCGATTCGAGACGCCCGCGGTGAGGTGCAGGAACGCCTGCGTGGTGCCGATCGCGCTGGCGAGATCGACGCCGGGCGCGATGGACGGGAGCGACACGCTCGAGCCGTCGGGGGCATCCGTCGTCATCGCCACCAGACCGCGTAGATCGCTGTAGGCCGGGATGTACGGAAGGAAGCGGGAGTAGTCGACCTTCGACGCCGCGATCTCCTCGAGCGACGCGTTCGGGGGCAGGCCCATGAACCGCTCGAAGGTCCACCGGCTCCGCGGGTGGAAGGAGGTGACCTGGGCCGCGAATCCGACGTTGACCACCAGGACGTCGGGGATGCCGAGTTCGCGCGCATGGCGGGCGATGGTGGTGCCGATCTCCGGATGCGTGGTCTCCGATTCGTCGAACACCAGGGCGGCGCCCTCGAGGAACTCCCCCACGTTGTCCATCGTCACGCCGTCGCGGTAGACGTGCACCACGGCCGCGGGGTTGATCTCCCGCACCTGCTCGCGGAAGACCTCGGCCTTGGAGCGGCCGTAGGTCGCCGTGGTCGCGCCGGGCACGCGGTTGGCGTTCTGCGGCTCGAACTCCTCGGGGTCGGCGATGCTGAAGCTCCCCACGCCCATCCGGGCGAGCTTGGTGCCCACCTGGAACCCGACTCCCCCGACTCCGGCGATCGCGACCCGGGAGGAGAGGAGAGCTTGCTGCTCCGCCTCGCTCCAGAATCCGTAATTGCGCGAGAACTCGGGCGAGTCGATCGACTTCATCCGCTTTCGGGCACCGCGTCGACGACCGCCGCCGCGCGCTGGGCCCGTGAGACGCGACCGAAGTACTCCAGTGCACCATCGGCCGCCTCGAGGGTGCGGAGGATGGTGGCGTTGCGCTCGGTGATGCGCGCGGCCGAGCCGGCCAGGTCGAATTCGACCGGCAGGTTGTAATCGAGGTAGTGCTCGATGTAGCGGGGCTCGCCGATGCGCGAGATGGCGAGCACGCCGGCCAGGTGACGCTCGAGCCAGGGCTCGATGATGGCGAAGGTGCGGCCCACGTCGTGCGAGGAGAAGTAGGCGGACATGAGGGCGAAGAGGTGCCACTGGATGAGTTCCTGCATCGCCACCCGCTCGTGGCGGGCGATCACGCGCGAGACCTCGACGCATCCGAGGTCCAGCGGATCGTCGGCGAACAGCTCGGGGCAGAACTCCTCCACCGGGAGCGGGCGATCTTCGCCGTCGGCGCCCTTGATGATGGTGCGGGCGACACCCACGATCCTGACGCCCTCGGGAGCGTTCTCGAGCACCGCGAAGGTCACCGAGCGCGCGTCGTCGGCATCACGGTCGGTGCCGTCGTCCGAGAGGTCGGAGGGATCGAGTTGCCCGGTCTGCTCCACGTAGACTCGACGGCGGAACTCGAAATGCTGACGGTAGACGTCTTCGAATCCGGGAAGGGCGACACCGTTGACCCCGATGATGCCCGTGGCCAGACGGGCTTCCGGCTCGGAGATGAACGCGGGCGAACCCGCGATGACCGGAATGACCGCCGCGTTGCTTACGGAGCGATCAATTCGTGACACCGCTCAACTTTCGCGACATCGCTTGCGCGACGGTCTTCATCCGGAGCACTTCGAATCCTCCGTCTTCAGGGGGTGGGTGGCCGCCCGGCGTGTCCGCGCGAAGCACGCAGCCGTTGTCCCGAGCATAGAAGTGCAGCAAGGGGTTTGCAACTTGGGACATTATGTCTCAAAATGGTGCTGAGAGGGGCACGTATGTCTGAGAACAGCTGGACCAAGTCCGGAGCGGGGCGTACGCGCGTGCCGAAAGACGAGGTGCGCGCGAAGCTCCTCGACACCGCCATGTCGCTCGTGCAGGCCAACGGTCTGACGGTCGGTTTCGAGCACCTGCTGATGGACGATCTGATCAAGGAGGCCGGAGTTCCGCGGAGCTCGGTCTACCGCATCTGGGAGTCGAAGGAGGCGTTCTTCGAGGAGCTCCTGAGCGAGGTCGCGAACCAGGTCTCCCCCGGTCGCGCCGACGAGGAGTCGCTCGTGGCCACCTGGGAGTACCTCGGCTTCCGCGCCGACGAGTTGCGCACCCCCGAGGGCCGCCGCCGCATCCTGGTGGATGTCACGGGCCTCGCCGCGGAGCAGAACTTCGAGTCGGTCACCTCCTCCATCCAGTGGCGCACCTACGTCGCGCTCTCTTCCACCGCACTCTCCTACCCCGACTCCCGCGTGCGCGAGCGCATCATCGAAGCGCTCCGCAACAGCGAGCTCGCCTTCCTCGACCAGATGGAGGTGTTCTACCGCAACATCGTCCCGGCGGTGGGCTATCGCCTCCGCCCCGACCTCAACGACGACTACCGCCCCCTGGTGGTGGCCGCAGCCGCCATCATCGAGGGTCTCGGCATCGCGCGCACCACCATCCCCGACCTGGTCGAGGGCCGCTACAACGTCGACAACGAGGGCCGTCCGGCCGAGGTGTCACTGGCCGCGATCTCGTATCACGCCATCATCATGGCGTTCATCGTGCCCGACCCGGCCTACGACGCGGAGGCCGCGATCGCCCGGCTCAGCTCCGGCATCGACGAGATGCCCGTGGTGCAGCCGCGCAGTCGCGACTACGACACGCTCGACGACTGATTCAGCTCGACGACTGGGTCAGGGAGCCGGAGCGGGCTTCGGTTCGTAGGCGAACAGCATCCGGAGTTCTCCGTCGGCGACACTGATCGTGGAGCGGCCGAACACGGCGTTCATCACCGAGATGGATGCGCCGAAACGCATGCGCACACCGGTCTCGCCGCCGTCGTAGGGCGCGAGCAGCAGGATGCTGCGGTGTCGGCCCACCTTGCGCAGCCGCACCACCACCCGTGAGCCGGCCTCCCGGGTGCGCACCTCGATCAGCGCCGTGATGAGGGCCCGCAGAGCCACCTTCTGTTCCATGGTGGCGCTCTCGGCGAGCTCGTCGGGATCGTCGGCCTCCAGCGCGTCGGGGTTCGCGCGCTCCAGTCGCTGCAGCCAGGGCAGCGCCATGTCGGTGATGATCACCGAGCGCAGCACGGCCGAGATGCGGCGAGCGCGAGCGGCATCCGCCTCGGTCACCTCTCCGCGGTCGAGCACCTCCTCGAGGAAGGGCACCACCTCCACCGAGAGCGCCTCACGACCGGATTCGCGGAGCAGCTCCCGCAGACGGATGCGCACGCGGCGGCTGAGTCCGCTCTGTTCGCGCACCGCCGATTCGGCGGAGCGGGAGAGCAGGAGGCTGAGACGGTAGGAGAACACGGATGCCCCGACCCCGAACAACACGACGGGGGTGCTCGCGATCACGGCCGAAGTGATCGGCGAGGCGAGATCGGGCATGGCGGTGGTCTCGAGCGCCGCCGTGGTGCCGACGATCACGGCGCTCACGGCGGTGACCAGGGCGAGGTCGCGGCCGGGCCGGAACTCCGCGAACGACAGGATGACGATGCCCACCACGAGCGGTCCCCAGTTGTCCCAGATCACGTTCGATGTGCCCCAGGTGCTGAGGCTCGACGTCACGCTGGCGAGCAGCGCCGCCGAGACCGCTGCGGCCAGGCCCGCGAAGCGCACCGGGGTGCGCACCGGATCGGTCACCACCACGACGAGCACGGCCGCGGCGACGACGAACGCGATCGCGATACCGGCGAGGACCGGGTCGCTCACCTCGTCTCCCGCGGTGAGGGTGCGCACGATCGCGTAGATCATCGACCCGAAAGCGGCGACCCCGATGAGCGGGTAGATCGAGCGGGCGACGATCGGATCGAGTCTCTGCGGAGTGCCCCGCCAGGCGAGGAAGCCGATCACCGCGGCTCCCAGGCGTGCTCGGGCGCCACGGGCAGCGTGAACATGAAGGCGGTGCCGTCGCCGGGCGCGGTCCAGAGCTGCGTCTGCCCCCCGACGTCGCGGATGCGCCCCCGGATCGACTGCGAGACCCCGAAACGATCCGTCGGCACCGCAGCCGGGTCGAACCCGACGCCGGCGTCGGCGATCATCACCACCACGGCATCCGCTTCACCGTCGACGACGACTTCGGCGCGATCGACGCCGGAGTGCTGGCGCACGTTGACGAGCGCCTGACGCACCGCCAGGGCGAGAGCGGAGGCCACGGCGGGCGTGAAGCGGTGCAGCGACGCGATGTCGCCCGAGACGTCGACCGTGAGGCCCTCGGCACGGCTCGCGGCCACGACAGCGGCCAGCTCGGCCGGCAGGCCGCCGTCGCGCGGCGCCGCTCCCGGCACTGCTGTCTCGTCGGGCCACCAGGAGCCCTCGGCGATCAAGGCCAGATCGCGCTGGATCGCTTCCCGTTGCGACTCCCCGAGCGGGCCGGGCGTCTGGTGCGAGAGCACGGTCAACTCGCTCAGCACCGTGTCGTGGAAGAGTGCGACGACCTGTGACTCCAGCTCCTGCTGGTAGTTCATGGCGTCGGCGTCGCGGCGAGCCCGGGCGACCGCGCGCTGGTCGACCTCGGTGCGGCGGCGCAGCAGCAGGTCGGCGGCGCAGATGACGACCACGACGATGGTGGAGGCAGCGGTCATGAAGTCGAACGCGGGGAAGCGACCGGCCTCGAGCGCCGCGGCGGTCACGGCGAGCTGGCCCACCACGTAGGCGCTGCAGATGAGCACGAGCGACTGGACGCCGAGCAGGCGCGGCGCGACCGTGTAGACCACGGCGATCTGCGGAAGGGCGAGGATGAACGGCGACTCGACGATCGCCTCCGGAGCGTTGGAGAGGAGGATGGAGGAATAGAAACCGATGCACACCGCGGCGATCAGCAGGTAGGCGACGGCCACGAAAAGCGAGTGCTGGAAGTGCCGCAGCACCATCAAGGCGCCGATCGGCACCAGGAAGAGCAGCGCGAGCCACACGTCGTAGGGCGAGTTGACGTTGCGCAGCACCACGAGCGCCGCGGCGATCACGAGCGCGCTCGAGCCCAGGGCCAGCGAGGCGCTCGAAATGGCGAGCACGGCGCTCCGCCCGCTCGCCTCGCGCGGCATCCCCAGCGTCATCGGCACCCCCAACGATTCTCCTCGAGTCTCGCACGCCGGGTGCGGACCTTCGACCGCGCAGGCGGTCGTCAGGCCGGCGCGATGACGCGGATGCCGGCCGCCTCAGCGATGCGGGCGAGCTCGAGGTCATAGGTGATGAGGAGTGATTCCGGATTCTCGCCTCGTGCCGCGGCAATAAGACGGGCTCGCATCTCGAGGGCGTCGGGAGTTCCGACGGCCCGCGGATCGGGGTGTTCCGGATACCCTCGGACCTCTACCACGCTGCGATGGCGAAAGCAGAGTGTGACGGCCGCACTCTCACCGAGGTGGTGCGCAAGGCCCTCAACGGCACATCGACGCGATGTAGGCGCATCCACCTTCTTGCCCCCATCTGATACGCAGGCGCCCCTCGGTAGGATCGAGGCTCAGGCGAAGGAGGCACCCTGTACAGATCCCCGAAAGTGCGCCAGATCACGACCGTTCTCCTGTCCCTGTACGGACTCGCAGTGCTCTTCGTCGTGGCCTGGCCGACACCGGTCGATGTTGGCTCACGCGGGCTGATCTTCCGAGTCCTGAGGATGCTCCACCGGCACGGCGTGCCCGAATTCGTGAACTATAACGTCATCGAGTTCACGGCGAACTTCGCGATGTTCGTTCCTCTGGGTTTCCTCATCGCTCTGCTCTTCGGCCCCCGCTGGTGGTGGGCGGCGCTCATCATCTGCGCCGGCCTGTCGGTCGCGATCGAGCTCTACCAGTACCTATTGCTCCCCGACCGCTACGCGACGGTTCGAGATGTGGTAGCCAACTCCACCGGTGGAACCCTTGGAGCAGTTCTAGCCCTCGCCCCGATCGCTTGGCACCGCCGCGCGCAAGAATGATGCCCATGAGAGACCTGTTCGAAACGTGGGGTTGCTAGGGTACGTTCAGTTTCGACGATGGGGGATCGACACTATGGGGCATACCGAGTGACGGCGAGTCCACCGCGACCGAAGCAGACGTTCCGTCCTGATATTCAAGGCTTGCGGGCTATCGCAGTCGGTGCAGTGGTTCTTTATCATGCAGAGCTTCCGCAAATCCCGGGAGGGTATCTCGGCGTCGATGTCTTCTTCGTGGTTTCCGGATACCTGATTACCGGCCACCTTTTTCGTGAACTCGGCGACCGTGGCACCATCCGATTTCGCCAGTTCTATGCGCGTCGCATTCGAAGAATTCTTCCGGCCTCGCTTCTCGTACTCGTCGTGACCACCGTTCTCACCTTCTTGCTGATCCCTCCCCTCCAGAGGCCAGCCAACTTCGAAGACGCTATTGCCACGGCCTTGTATGTGCCGAACATGCTCTTCGCGGTGCAAGGAACCGACTACTTGGCTGAGACGACCCCGTCGGTCTTCCAGCACTACTGGTCGCTCGGCGTCGAAGAGCAGTTCTACGTGTTCTGGCCAGCGATTCTGCTGCTTCTCACTCTCGCATTCCGCTCGCGCCGGATGTTGGTTGCATCCGTAGTCGCAATCACGGCGATCTCGTTCGCGCTCTGTGTCTTGTTGACGATGCGATCCCAGTCTTGGGCGTTCTTCTCGCTCCCCACCCGCGCCTGGGAGTTCGGCGCGGGAGGGCTAATGCCATCCTCGCGACGCGATCCTCTCGGCGAGCTTCGGCGACACAGGGTGCCATCCTCGGCTGGATTGGCCTTGGTGGTCTGATCTTATGTCTGATGGTGTTCGATTCGTCGGTTGCGTTTCCCGGATACTGGGCGGCAGCACCAGTCATCTCGACTGCGCTCATCCTGATGTTCGGCGCGCATTCGACCAGATTCGGACCGAGCCGGCTCCTTTCGTTGAGACCTCTGCTCTTCATCGGACTCATTTCGTATTCCCTGTACCTCGTCCACTGGCCTGCTCTCGTACTGCCACAAGCCGGAATCGGCTACTTCCATCCGTTGCCGCTGTGGTCGACACTCGGGATCGCGGTGCTATGCGTGCCATTGGCCTGGCTGCTCTTCAGGTTCGTCGAAGACCCAGCCAGAAGGACACGCTGGCTCAGTGAGGCACGACCGAGCAAGACGGTTCTTCTTGCCGCGGGCGCGACCCTCTCTGCAGCTGTCATCGGGATCGCCGGACTGACGGTGGCGAAGGTGGCCCCGATGGCTACGGACACGAGCGTGGCGGCACCGGTGATGTCCGTTGCACCTGATGGCACAGCTTTCGTTCCAGCGAACTTGAGCCCTTCCCTGCAGGACGCGGCATCCGACAAACCGTCGATCTATGACGACGGATGTCACCTCGATTTCGCGGAAGTCGACTCTCGAGGATGCACATTCGGAAAATCCAGCGACACGGTCATCGCGCTCTTCGGAGACTCCCACGCCGCTCAATGGTTCCCGGCTCTCAAGGCATGGGTCGAGGAGAAGGGGTACACCCTGGAGACGCACACCAAGAGCTCCTGCCCGTCCATTGAGCTGGAAATCAAGGTCAACGGCGTCCCGTTTGAGAACTGCGAAATCTGGCGTGATGGGGTGATCGACCATCTCCGACAATCGCCGCCATCCCTCGTGATACTCGCAAACTTCTATCACACGGTCGGGTCCGAAGACCCTGACGCATGGTCCGCCGCGCTGCGTCGCTCGCTCGTCGAACTGACGCAATTCAATGTTGTGATGCTTGCTGACACTCCTTACATGGGTCAGAACCCCTCGATTTGCCTTTCCGCAAACCTCACCAATGCTTTGGAGTGTTCCCGCCCGCGCAGTGAAGCGATGGCCTCTCCAATTCGGGAAGCAGAAGTAGCGGCAGCGAGTGAGACGGGCACCCCCTTGATCGACCTGAACTCGTACTTCTGTTCCAATTTGATCTGCCCTCCGATAGTCGGCAACGTGGCCGTGTATCGGGACCCCCATCATGTGTCGTCCGTGTTCAGCGAGTTCTTAGCAAGCCCTTAGGGGAGGCATTGGAACCCCTGCTCGAGTGACGAGGCTGGATTTAACGTGTTCGCCACATGCGATCGTTAGTCTGGATCAGACGGAATTCGGGGGAGGTTATATGCCATCGGGCGCAGCAATGGGGACAAGGTCGGGCCGCTCGTCGGCGCCAGTGCTGTCCAGAGGTCGAGTACGCGCCGACATTCAGGGGCTCCGCGCACTTGCGGTGATCGCGGTGATATTGGATCACCTGATCGGATGGCCGTCAGGCGGTTTCGTTGGCGTCGACGTGTTCTTCGTCATCTCTGGTTTTCTCATCACTGGCATCCTTCTGAGAGAACACGAGAAGACGAACCACATCTCATTTACGGGCTTCTACCGCCGACGCATTAAGAGAATCCTCCCGGCCGCGACCCTCACCTTGATCGTCACTGTGGTGGCGGGATTCCTTCTCTTCAACTCCACACGCGCGTGGACCACCTTCTGGGACGGTGTGTGGGCATTCTTCTTCTCGGCGAACTGGCACTTCGCAACCGCGGGAACGGACTATTTCGCCGCCGGCGGACCGACCTCGCCCTTGCTGCATTTCTGGTCGCTCTCCGTGGAGGAGCAGTTCTACTTCGTCTGGCCGTGGCTGATGCTCGGGGTCCTCTGGATCGCCGGAAAACGCAGTCGCGGTGGCGCCGCGGAAGGGCTGCGGCGCCGAACCGTCACCGGCCTGCTGATGGCCGGAATCATCGCCCTGTCATTTGGCTGGGCAATGTACGAGTCGGCGATGAACCCGAACCTCGCGTACTTCTCGACTCTCTCACGCGCTTGGGAGCTCGGCTTCGGTGCGTTGTTGGCAATTGCCGAACCCTGGTGGAAGAAGATCCCTCTTCGGCTCCGACCGTGGGCGAGTTGGATCGGATTCTTCGGGATCATCTACTCGATGTTCGTCATCGATGACACATCGACTTTCCCGGCACCGTGGGCGGCCCTTCCGGTGATCGCCACGGGAGTCGTTATCGTGGCGGGGGTCGGGCCGATTCGGCAGAAAGTCTGGCCGCTGACGAACGCTGTCAGCTTCTACCTCGGCAACATTTCATACTCGTTGTATCTCTGGCACTTTCCCATCATCATCTTCTTGGCGATCCTGCTTGGATCTAATCCTTGGATCTACTATCCCGTCACGATCGCGGCAATACTCGCCGTCTCGATCGCGGCGTACCACTTGGTGGAGACCCCGATTCTGCGATCTCCGTGGCTCGACAAGCAGAAGAGCCGATCCGTTCGGCGAGCTGCCTGGAAGGACTGGCGCAAGACCTATTCAGCGACATTCCGATTCGGTGGTTTGGGAGTGCTGAGCATCTTCGTCGCCGGTCTGATGGCTTTCGCCCTCTTGTCGGATGAGCCTACGGATCAGCCGCAGGCGCTCTCGTTCACTCCCGTTGCCACGAGCGGCGCGGCGGAGTCGCAGACGGAGGTAGCCGGGGCTATCGCCGGCGCGATCACGGTCGCGCTCGACGCGGACCAGTTCCCTGCACTGTCGCCGTCCGTGGATCAGCTCGGTACGCAGGCTTGGGCCGATGCGATCAGGGCCGACGGGTGCACGAACGTCGAGCAGGAAGATGTAGAGCGGTGCACCTTCGGTCCAACCGACTCGACACAAGACGTGGTCATCGTAGGAGATTCCTACGCGATCGCTTGGACCCCTGGCATTCGCGCCGCGTTCGAAGCTAAAGGGTGGCGCGTGCACCAACTCACCTTGGGGTTGTGTCCGAGCATCGACGTGGACGTCTTTCAGGACGGACAGACGCCTTATCCGGAATGCGCCGCTTGGAGAGAATGGGCCCTGCAGCAGATCAGCGCCCTGCAGCCAGAACTGACCATTCTCGCCAGCGCGGACAATACGATCACGCGCTTGGTCTCGAAAGCGACCGGCGCCGACGCTGCGAGCGAAATCGACGCGGGAACACAATCTGTGCTCGCTCGGGTCAGCCCGGCAAGCCAGCGAACCGTCGTGCTGGAACCGCCTCCTCGGGGAATCGATCTTCAGGATTGCTTCGTCGTCGGCGCGGTGCCGTCCAACTGCGTGTCGGAGATCGGCGAGCCTCTCCTTTCGTTCAAGTCAGGTCAGGCTGGCGCGGCAGATGCAGCCGGCGTGGAGTACATCGACACGGAGTCGTGGTTTTGTGTGGACGGCCAATGCCCAGCATTCGTCGGGTCGACCCCTGTGCGTACCGACAGTGGCCATCTCACCGTTCAGTACTCTGCGTCGCTGGCCCCCGCGATCGAGGAAGCTCTGATTCCCGAATGACGACAGCTAATCCACGCAGGAGCAACGATAGGTCACTGGCGTGACTTCATGTCCGAACTGCGGTCACGAGCTCACAGCCGCCGAGAAGGCCGAAGAGGTGGAATTGGGAGGGATGGGGATGTGGGTCTGCCCGAATTGCGGCCTTGAGATCGATCTTCCAGGCAAGGACTCCTTCATGCCCTGACGAAGGGTCGTGATCCTTCCGCTCACTTATGAGCGAGACGCAGCGGTCAGCACGTGAAAGTCAACTCGGTGGATTGGGCGGGAACGATCAATGGCGACACCAGAGTTTCGATCTGCTTCTCGGTCAGGCTGCTGACATCGATGTCGATCGTCGCGGACTGCATTTGACCCGGAGCTACTTGAATAACTGCTCTCGCCACAGGATAGTTCTCATCCGTACCGACAAACGAATTCTCTTGACTTGTCGTGCCCGCAATACTCACGATGCTGGACCCCTCCGGGGCGTAGACATAGGTGAACACGCGCAGGTCTCCCAACGGAACGTCGAAGTCATTCGAGTCACTACCAGTGATGAATCTCGAAAGGTCGGGGACAGCATTCGGATCGAGGATGTTGCTCGCGTCGACCGTGAGCCGCACACGGCGCGAACCATCGCTGCAGGTCTGCTGACCGACCGCAATACTCGAACGCAAGTAGTAATCCATCTTCGATCCCAGGAAGTCGCTGAAGTAGACGCCGATCTGGTGCGCGGCGTCTTGCTCCGCGGGCATTCGACCTCCCAGCGCAGCCATCTCGACGAGCTCCTGTACAACAGGATCCACACTCGACGCCACAATCCTTTGCTCCGAACCTCCGCGTCCGATCGCATCTACCAGGGCAGGCACGTCCACCGACCCGCTCATGATTGCCCCGAACGTCGAGGCAGCGGCCACTGAAAAGAACGCGTCCTGCGCATCCGGGTCGTCGGGAAATTGGGTATAAACCTCGTTCAGCAGCAAGTCGACAGCGTTCTCGCTGGACAAACTCTGGCCATCGGGAAGAAGGATCGGTCCGGTCGCCTCCAAAACGTATGAGAGCGCCACCGGATCGACGAAAATAACCGTGTCGGCAGTCTCACCCAATTGGTCCTGCCACATTGAGCGGGTCAGGTTTGCCGCCACATCGACTCGAGGCGTCAGCGTATTGTTCTGGCTTTGCACGCCGAAGGGCGGGAGGTAGAGGTCTCTCGCCTCTCTCGGAACATGACTGTCAGCGAATTCTTCCGACTCGAATGCGAAATCCCGCCCCGAGGTCTGCCGGGCGATCTCAACGCGCCCGGCGTCTGCGGTGATGAGGATCTGCGCGCCAGCGATACCACCCAGAGGGCGCGCTTCGGCGCTGTTCTCGAACACGAGGAGATAATTCTTCGGCGTGTCTGCACCAAGAAGGCTCGGCAGCACCGGGGCAAGAGCCTTCGCCGACCCGAGCGCCGGCTCGACGCCGTCGACCATTTTTTGGATCTCGGTCACTGCCGACTTGACGGGTGCGATCAGGCCAGCTGTGTCGATCGCGTCCACGCTTCGCTTCGCTGCTGTGAGACTGGTGCTCGATTGATCGAGCACCGGAAGAATGGATTCGATCGCGTCGAGATTCACTGCACCGTCCACCGGTTTGAATACGGCCGGTGAGAGAGCGTCACCGAGTCCCACGGCCGGCACGACCGCTTTCTGCACGACGTCATCGACCGACTCGGCAACAATTCGAACGGCTCTGAGATTCGCGCCAGCACCCGGGATAATCTCTGCGAGCTGCCATACGGGTCCCGATGAAGCCTCTCGCGCTCTTTCCGTGTGCGCGGCGAGGCGGTCGACCTCGGCCTGTGCAGAAGCTGCGCTCCCTGAAAGCACCTTATCTTTCACGGAAGAAAGGAGCGGCCGCGCCGCCTCGAGTTCGTTCTTGACTGTGAGAGCCTGAAGACCGACCCAGAGAGCTCCCCCCGCGATCGCGAGCAGGAGGACCGCACCGCCGACCGCCCATGGCCATCGGCGTCGGCGCTTCCGCCGCCGTTCGGGCTCGGCGCGAACAGATCGGCGGGTCGGGATCTCGTCGGTCACGGCGTCAGTCTAGCCAGCGAAGACTGCACCCGGCTGGGTGAACAGCGAGTGTCTGGAACGGGTGACCTCGCCGATGTCAGCGGGTCAGTTCGAGAATGGTGGCGGTAGCCTCGAGGCTTTTTTCGCTCGCCTTCTTGTCCTCGTTTAGTTTGGTGCCGAGCGAGGGTATCAGTTTGTCCAATTTGTTCTTCCACCCCGGATATTGCTCGACAAAACAACGCTCGATCAAATCAATCATGATGGGGACAGCTGTCGACGCGCCGGGCGAAGCTCCGAGCAGGCCCGCGATCGTGCCGTCAGCACTGGTGACCATCTCGGTTCCGAACTGCAGGATTCCTCCGCGTTTTGCGTCCTTCTTCATCACCTGGACGCGCTGACCCGCTGTGATGAGGTACCAGTCTTCGGCCTTCGCCGTCGGCATGAACTCCCTCAGAGCGGCAAGCTTCTTCTTCTTGCTCGCGAGCAATTCTCCGATGAGGTACTTCATCAAGTCGAAGTTGTCCCGAGCGACCGCGAGCATCGGGCCGATGTTGTGGAACCGGATTGAAGCGGGCAGATCGAGCCACGAACTCGACTTCAAGAACTTCGGGCTGAAACCCGCGTATGGGCCGAAGAGCAGCGACGACTGACCCTCGACGACGCGGGTGTCCAGATGCGGCACCGACATCGGAGGTGCGCCGACAGCAGCCTTGCCGTATACCTTCGCCTGATGCTGCGCCACGACCGCGGGGTTGTCGGTTCGGAAGAACTGCCCGCTGATGGGGAATCCGCCGAAACCGCGGATCTCCGGAATGTGCGATTTCTGGAGTAACGGAAGCGCGTGTCCACCGGCGCCGACGAAAACGAATCTCGCATTGACCGTGTGAGGCGTATTCCCGACCCGATCACGCACGGTCACGTTCCACGTGCCGTCCTTTTGCTTCTTGAGCTTCTTGACCTCGGTCTCCGAGCTCAGGACCGCCCCACTCCGTACGAGATAGTCGACCAGCTGGTGCGTCAGCGAGCCGAAGTCGACGTCCGTACCGGTCTGAATCCGGGTCGCCGCCACCTTCTCATCCTTCTGCCTATCTCGCATGAGTAGGGGTGCCCATTTGTAAATGACCTTGGGGTCGTCACTGAACTCGATCCCATCAAACAGAGGCTCGTTCTTCAGGAGTTCATGGCGACGCCGTAGGTATTCGACATTCTGTTCACCCCGAACGAAAGTCATGTGCGGGGTGGGATTGATGAATGATCCGGGATCCGACAGCACACCGGCCTTTACCAAGGACGCCCAGAATTGACGACTGATCTGGAACTGTTCGTTGATGTTTACTGCACGCGACGTCTCCAGCGTGCCGTCTGAGGCCTCGGGCATGTAATTGAGCTCAGCCAACGCCGCATGTCCTGTACCAGCATTGTTCCAGGGGTTCGAGCTCTCCTGACCGACGTCGCTCAACTGTTCGAATATCGTGATCGACCAATCGGGCTGAAGCAGCTTGATCATTGTTCCCAGTGTGGCGCTCATGATGCCACCACCGATCAGGACGACATCAACGCTCTTAGTACTCACTACGTCAGTTTACGCTGCTTGTATACACGCTCAGTACCGACCAGCTCGGCAAGATCATCAGTTCTTTACGGGCGACCCATCGCCCGGTAGTCCCAGCCTGCGGAACGCCACTGCTGCGAGTCGAGAACGTTACGGCCGTCGATGATTCGCTTACCTGCAACAAGGGATTCGATGTCGTCCGGCACGAGCCTGCGGTAGTCTGCCCACTCGGTGAGCAGCAAGACGACCTCGGCGTCACGCACTGCATCTTCGAGGCTTTCGACGAAGACCAGCTGCGGATGCTTCGCGTGAGCATTCGCGATTGCTTCTGGGTCGGTTGCCAGCACATCCGCCCCAAGCCCGTTCAGTTGTACAGCGATGTCCAGTGCAGGCGAATCGCGGATGTCGTCGGAGTCCGGCTTGAATGCCAGTCCCAGCACAGCGACGCGCTTCTCGAAGGCCTGGCCACCCAGGAGTTCGACGACGAGATCGACGACACGCTGCCGACGACGAAGGTTGATGGCGTCGACTTCCTTCAAAAAGGAGAGGGATTCGCCGCGACCGAGTTCCTCGGCTCGAGCACCGAATGCGCGGATATCCTTCGGTAGGCAACCGCCCCCGAATCCGATTCCTGCGTTGAGGAACCGTCGACCGATACGGGTGTCGAATCCGATAGCGTCAGCCAACTCTGTGACATTCGCACCGGTAACCTCGGCGATTTCTGCGATCGCATTGATGAACGAGATCTTTGTAGCGAGAAAGGCATTCGCAGACACCTTAACGAGTTCTGCCGTGGCGTAGTCAGTGACCACTAGGGGAGTCCCTTCGCCGATCGCTTTGGCATAGACCTCGTCGAGAAGCGCCTTGGAGCGGGCGCCGGACTCTGCATCGTCCGACACGCCGTACACAAGTCGATCAGGGGAAATAGTGTCTTTGACCGCGAATCCCTCCCGAAGAAACTCCGGGTTCCACGCCAGCTCAGCTCCGGGGGCGGCCTCGTGAACCCTCTCTGCGAGGCGCGCTGCCGTTCCAACCGGAACGGTCGATTTGCCGACCACCAGATCTCCAGCCTTAAGAAACGGAAGCAGAGAATCCAACGCGGCGTCGACATAGGTCATGTCGGCACTGTAGGAGCCGGCCTTCTGTGGCGTCCCAACGGCAATGAAGTGCACGTCCGCAATCGCGGCGGCGGACATGTCCGTAGTGAAGGTTAGACGCCCACTTGCGCTGGCTGTACTCAGGATCTCCGGCAAGCCTGGTTCGAAGAAGGGCGCGACTCCGGCAGATAATGAGCTGATCTTCCTCTCATCGACATCGATTCCGACGACATCGTGTCCCAATTCCGCCATTGAAGCGGCGTGCACGGCACCCAAGTACCCGCATCCGATCACTGATATCCGCAAACCCAAACCCCCAAGATGACGATACGAATGGAGCATTTCCCTGTGTGACGTGATGGAGTCTATAACGGCCTCCGAGAGCGTCAGCCGCCGTTGCGGCGCAAAACCGCATCCCGCAATCGTGCGTATTCCAGAACGTAACAGAGCCGTTACGCAGGCAAGATATGGTGCTGGGATGGGGAAATCAGTGGCAATAATCGGAACTCGTGGTTACCCGAGTTATTACGGAGGCTTCGAAACCGCAGTCCGAAAGCTCGCCCCGTATCTCCGGCAGGACGGGTGGGACGTATCCGTTTACAGCCGGAAGAATGCCGTGCGGCAAGATGATCTCCAGCGCGATGTGGCCGTCCAACAGATTTTCACGCGCGGCCTGGAAAAGAAGTCGGTCAGTACCCTGTCTTACGGCCTGACCGCGGCGCTGGATGCCCGAAGGAGAAAACCCGACGTCGCTCTGGTCATGAACGTGGCGAACGGATTCTTCCTTCCATTGCTCAAGCGAGCCGCCATCCCTACGTTGATTAATGTCGACGGTATCGAGTGGGACCGGGAGAAGTGGGGGCGCTTTGCGAAGGCGACCTTCCGCGGTGGCGCTCGCGCGACGGCCAAGCACGGCACCGAACTGGTCTTTGACTCCTACGAGATACAGCGACGATGGAAGCAAGACTTCGGTCGCGACGGCGTCTTCATTCCCTACGGTGGTGACGTTCCCGACCGGTTGCCGGTCCCGGAGGGCCTGACCCATCGTGGCTACGTGCTTGTCGTTGCTCGATTCGTTCCCGAAAACACCATTCCCGAATTCCTCGAGGCTGCGCGCGAGATCAGCACACGCTGGCCCGTGGTCATCGTGGGTTCCTCGGGCTACGGCGGGCCGCTCGAGGATCAGATCCGGGAGTTGGCAACCTCCAGCCCCGCGGTCCTTTGGCCGGGCCACGTCAATGACGACAGGTATCTCTTCGCCTTGATGCAACATGCCGGAGCGTATTTCCACGGGCACAGCGTGGGCGGCACCAATCCCGCACTGGTGCAGGCGATGGCCTCGGGCGCGCCGATCGTCGCTCGCGACACGGTGTACAACCGCGAAGTGCTCGGTGAGGGCGGTAGCTTCGCTCGCCCAGAGCCACGCGCGATCGCGACCGCAATCGAAGCCATGATCTCGAATCCGCGCGCGCAGGAGGCGTCGATAGATAACTCGTCTCGGCGTCGGGAAGGCGTCTATACATGGGAAGCCGTTTGCGAGGCATACAACCAATCGCTGCACGGCCTCCTCGCGCACAAGCTCACGCTGAGGCCATGATCGACGCGACGCGTCAGCCTCAGGGGGGCCACGTTGCCATCGGGATCGCTACCTTCAAGAGGCCAGAACTACTTCGGGCACTCCTCACGAGCATTGTCGAGACCTGCGACCTCGAGGGGCTCACCGTCTTCGTGATCGACAACGATCCACTCGAGTCAGCCGCGACTGTCTGCGCGGAATTCGCAGAGTCGGTCGTGCGTTATGAAGCAGAGCCACAGCCCGGGATCGCAGCGGCGCGAAACAGGTTCCTGGACATCGTCGGCGACGAGACGTATTTGATTTTTGTTGACGATGACGAGACTGTCACTGCAGGGTGGCTGGCTGCCTTGATCGAGGCCTCAGAGCGTTTGAATGGCGACGTCATATCGGGCCCTGTGATTCCGCTCTTCCCGCCCGATGCACCGCAATGGGCAGTTGACGGGATGTTCTTCGAGAGAGCACGGCACCCGACCGGCACGGCACTCGAAGTGGCTGCAACAAACAACACTCTTGTTCGGTCGAGCGTCCTACGGCGGTTAGCTCCGTTTCGATTCGATGAGTCGTTTTCCATGACCGGTGGCAGCGACACCGACTTCTTCCATCGCTTGCGCCAAGGGGGCGCGACTCTCTACTGGTGCGATGACGCAATCGTCGAGGAGGTCGTGCCAGCCTCTCGCATGACGTGGCGCTGGGTGCGATCTCGCGCTCAGCGCACCGGTGAGGTTCGCGCTCGAATTCTTCTTCGCGACGGTCGGCGAGGTCGACTTCTAGCCGAATCAATCGCGCGAATGTTCTTGGGCGGTGCGCGCCTGGCGATACTTCGTCTGCAAGGAAGAAGCCCCAATGCACGGGCCCTAAACCCCGCATACCGCGGTTGGGGCATGATCCAGGTCCTCCGAGGTCGATTCATCCACGAGTATCAGAGAGTCGAGGTTGATGAGGGATGATGCATCTCAAAACCGTACCCACTGTCTCGAGGCGCTCAAGGCTTCGGCTCCTCGTGGTCGTGCTCTTCGCTATTTTTCTAGCGGCGCAAGGGGCACTCTCCTTCGTGACGAAGCCAGAGCCTTACCCTTCGATCCGCATGCCTGGATTCGGGACATCGCCGTCGAGCGACGGCCTGTTCTCCACCTCGCAGACGCTGATCACCATCCGATACGACGACGGCACAGCTACGACTCCTGCCATAGAGGAGCTCATGCACGGTGTGCGGTTCTCAGTGGCCGGACCCGCCTTCAATCACGTCTTCCCCGCAGCCGGAAGCGGGCAGATCAGCGATGCAGTCAGAGTCTGGCTGAGAGAGAAAGCGTTCGAACTGGGTGACGGCGCCCAGCCGATGACTCTCGAGATCTGCCGAATCAGCGCTCACGTCAACGTGCAGACAGGCCAGATAGTCGATCAGACACCATGCGCGAACACGAAGGTGGCCTTGTGAACAATCTCATCGATCAGCTCGCGAGATACGTGGATTGGCTCAGCTCGTCGTACCGAGCATCGGGCCGGTTCCTCGGCATCATCCGAATCTGGTTCGCAATATTCGTGTTGGTGTTTCCGATCTCCTACACCTGGACATCGAGCCTGCCTGCAGGGTTCCTACAGCCCCGCCCAGGGATCACCTGGATCTTCGGTGACACGGTGCCGCTCTGGCTCACGGTGACGCTAGAGGTCGTCCGCTTCTGCTTCGCGCTCGCGCTGCTCGTGGGCTACCGAACCTTTTTCGCGTCAATCGGCCTGGGCCTGACCTTAGTCGCGGGTAGCGCGATCATCTATTCCTTCGGCAAGCTCGATCACTTCATCCTGTTCGAACTCTTCCCGATCTTCATGGCATTCGCGGGCTGGGGAAACCGATTCTCGCTGGATGCTCTCCTGAAGCGGTCTGCTCATCCCCCCAGCGGGTTCCCCGTCGTGCTTTGGGCCATGACTGTGGCCTTCGCCCTGTTCACTGCCTCGATCCCGAAGTTCGCCGCGCACTGGCTCGACCCGAACAGGCTCGTTACCCGCGGTCAGATCGCGCGAGACCTTTCTAAGGACCTCAAGGTCGGCCCGCTGGCCGAATGGATTTTCCAGTTCGACTGGTCCCCATTTTGGAAGCTTCTCGACTGGGCGACGCTGTTCGCGGAGTCGTGGTTGCTGATCGCGTTCTTGTTTCCCCCGCTCTTCCGCATCGGCATCGTGGTGATCATGGGATTCCACATCGCGGTCTACCTCACGTTGGGCATCGACTTCTCGAGCTACTTCGTGGTGTATGCCGTTTTCTTCGCCAAACCTGTGGCGTGGGTGATCGATTTCACCTTGGATCGAACGCGACGAGATCGAGCTTCTGGTTCGCTCATGAGGGCGAAGCGTGCCGAGAGCGCACTCTGAGCCGAGCTCCTAACACGATCAACGCTGCAGCGAGAAGCATGGTGACACCAATCTGCACCACCGTGATCACTGTGCTCGACGCGTCTGGACTGTCGGTGCTCCCCGACAAGACGTAGAGGAGACGCGCGGCCGATGCTATCGCCGCGAGAAGGGTGATGAACCCCAGGATCATGAGTTTCGCGGCAGTGTCGACCGTCATCGATGGGTCACCTTTCGTCGAGTGCCTGCGTCGACCGAGCGCACGGTCTTCCTACTGGACTCTGCTACAACTCGTCGAACGGAATCGACGATCTGCCCGCCATAGGCAGAGCTGGAGAAAGTCGACAGCACATGCTCGTAACCCGCGAGGGCCAGGCGTTCGTAAAAAGCCTGATCGACGATGAGGCGCTCGATCCCGGCTGCGAGCGCCGCAGGATCGTCAGTCGGGACCACGAGCCCTGTGACACCGTCCGTGACGATCTCCACAAGCCCTTCCGTTTCCGAGACGATGGTCGGACGCTTGGCAGCCATCGATTCAGCGGCAACCGTACCGAACGGCTCCATCCTCGACGGCACGATTGCGATCTGTGCGTCCGCGAGGTGACCGGCGATGTCCTCGGTGAACCCGGAGAATGTCACCGATTCAGCGAGGTCAGTGTCTACAGCCAGCTGCCGCAACTCATCAGCGAACCATTCATAGCCGGGGAAGACGTCCCCGACCAGGTCAAGGGAGCACTCGATGCCTCGATCTTGGAGGATCGCAAGCGCTCGTATGACGACATCCTGGCCCTTGCGCGGGCTAATCCTTCCAACCACGATCAGACGAGCCGTCGTCCCGCCATGCTCCGGCTCCCTGAGATAGTAGGGCGTCCAATCCTTGCCGTTATAGATGACTATCAGCCGCTTAGTCCGGTTCGGCAAGATTCGTGACCCGACGATGAACTCTTGGGTCGATTTGCTGTTGCTGATCGCAAGTCGTGCGAGCCGAAGCGGCGACACTAACAAGGCTCGCAGCAGACGAGGGTATTGAGATTCGTTCTCCCGGACATGAACGATCACCGGTACCCGATGGAACCAGGAAACGAGTATCCAAACCGGCTGCGTGATGGTGTTGACGAAGACGACGGTCGGCCTCTCTCGTCGGAGCAGGCGGGCGATTTCCACGCCCGACTCGAGTGTCTTGACGACGTACTTCAGAAACGGAAGAGGACGCATGATCTGCTTGCGCAGAACGGGTACGTCGATGATGACGTGGTCAATCCCCCGTGTTTCCAGAGTGTCAACGAGGGGGCCAGTGTTCGGCACAGCAACCGTAACCCCGATATTTGCCGCTGACAGCGCCACGACCGTCTCGACCGCCATGCGGTCACTTCCGTACATCTCGGCACCAGGGTGGCAATACAGAACTTTCGTCATCGGATCGATGCCGGCTCCATCGCGTTCTGAGCTTCCCATTCACCGTACTTGCGGTCGAGATCGAGCCACATTCTGCGGAGGCGACGTTCCTCTAAGTATTTCGCTGGCGAATAGTTGACCAAGGCCAAGGCCAGGTGGTAATAGCGCCTGACCGGATCCGGCGCCATGTGGTACCGGATGCGGTGGATCGAGAGACGCAGATGCCGGCGGTCTTTCAGCTTCAAGTCCGATCGGTGCTTCTGCATGTAGACCTCGGTGCCCGCGGCACGTCGCTCGTCATTGTTGGTGAGCTGCCCGGAGCCGTGCTTTACCTGCAACACAAGGCGGTCCCGCAGCACAGCGTAGCTTCCGCCGGCCTTCAGGAATCGGAAGAAGAAATCGGTGTCGTTCTTGACCGGCATCTGGTCATCGAATCCGTCGGCACGCCAAAACGATCCCCGGGTCATCGCCATGTTGCTTCCCGTCGTACCGTAACTGACGGCGACGACATCGGACGCCCGGAGCCCCTCCTCCATGGCTGGCCCGTCGACCGTGACCCCTCCCTTGACCAGAGTGCGCCACGTGACGACCATGTCTTGACCACTGGACGAAAGCAGTGCTGTCACCTTCTCCAGATATTCGGGCAGCCAGAGATCGTCGTCGTCGAGGAAGGCGAGCACATCACCGCGCGCTTCCCGTGCTCCCACATTGCGGGAAGCAGATGCGCCACCTCGGGTCTCCGGGTCGTAGACGTATCTGATCGGATACGGGGCGCTCGCCCCGAGCTCCTGGCACAACTGCTCTGCGGACGGGTCCACCACGTCGCTGACTACCACCACCTCGAGCGGCGACAGCGTTTGTTCGGAAATCGACTTCAGGGACTTCGCGAGGAAGTCGGAGCGGTTGTGGGTCGGGATGACGCACGAGATGGTGAATGCAGTCACATCACTCTCAATCTTCACTTGGCGTATGCGACGACTTTAGCGGGCGCAGGCTACGGGAACGTTTCACGGAGTTTGCGCGTACGTTGAGAACCGTCCAATTCGAATTCGTCAGATCTCACGCCAGATGGTCCCTGTCCACGTGAGCATCATCGAATCGCCCGGCATTAGAGCCCGCGTCGCTGCGCCTTTGAGACTGACCAGGAACTCTGTACCGTGTCGCACGTTTACTCGACCGACGCCGGAGTCGGCATTGTGAATACTCAGCATCTGGCCCAGGCGAGCGCTCGCCAGGAGAACCGGAAGTGTGCGGAGACTCGCCGTCTTGAACCGCATGACGACCATCTGTTCACCAGTCTTGCTCAGAAGGCGGGCAGTGTCGGCCGCTGAGATCTCGGCGTCAGTCCGCTCGATGAATTCCGAATTCTTCTCCTTCGACCTCCACGAGAGCGTGGAACCGATGGGGAACGCCGAAGTAGGTGTCGGGAGAGGCGTGCTCAGTTCAACCTCCGAGACCTGGCTGAACGTTGTGTCATCCGAGGCGGCGACGCAGTCAAAACGGGATGTAACGGAGGACGGCCACGAAACGTTCAGCCGGCGCACCCGGACGCTGCTACCGAGTCTGCCATACAACACTCGCAGTTTCGTGCCGGCGGTGTTGATGCCGTAGTCGATCGTCGCATCATCCACGGTGACTTCACTATTGCTGAATTGCATCGCCGGCGCAGATGTCGCGAGAGTCGGGGCCGCCTGCAATCGGAGTTGCCGAATGTCGACCACAGCATTCGTCGAGGTGATCTGGGGAGAGGTACACGAGTGGGTTTGGACATCCGAGACGGAAACGCGTCGCAACTCACGCTGTCCATAAGACGGGTGACTGCTCGAAGTGTGGAGTTCGATGGCCACGGCGGGCCCGCGCAACTGATCGCCGGTGAACCCCGAGATCCGATGACCCCAACTGTGGTCCCCCCCGTCGGTTTCCGTAATCGCCAACACGCCACTTTCGCACGAGACGGCAGTGCAGTCGAGCACAGAATGCCGTCTCCCTCGAAGGCTGAACGCGTTCGTCGACGCAATCGCGATGCAATCCTGAAAGGTCACAGACTCCGACGCCGAGTGCGTGTCCCATGCGGTGCGGGATGCGCCATCGCATGAGGAATCGACGATCTTCGTTCCAAATGTCGAGCCATAGAACGCCACACTCGAATTCGGCGTCACCCGTGACGTGTCATCCGTGTAAGCGTGACGGACGCGACGGCACACGAGCTGAGAAATCGTACCGAGTGCCGAAGAGTTGTCGAAAACGCCATACCCGTAATTCGCGGTCGTCGGCGAATCGATGGCGTAGTTGACGGAGACTCTCGACGCCGAATACCCGTAGCACCCACGGAACATCAAGGCTGCACCACTGGACGTAAGAAAGTCGAGGTCGGCCACAACGGGGCGCATGAGCGACGTCAACACGCACATCGGACCGGTCCACCCTGCCGCCAGACCGGCGTCGTCCACCTGGAAGCGCAGGCCCTGGAGGCTCACACTGGTCTCATTCAACTTTGCGACTCGGACGTTGGTCGAAAACGTGAACCTCGGCAATCCCAGTAAGGTGACGTTGGCCCCCGTCACCTGGTAGATCGTGAAGTACTGGCCGATTCTGGATGCGGTACCTCCTGAACCGGCACGGGCCTCCGGGACCTCGTCGTCTGCAACGAGTTTGACAACGTCGCCCGGGCCCCAAGTGACTCCAGAAGCTAGGACAATCTTCGTGCCTTTTTGAGTACCACCGCTGTTATTCGTGACGTCGACAGACGAGACGCTTGTGACCGCTACCGGATCGGTGTACGAGCCGGAGAGGTTGAAAACGGGAGCTGAATCTGCTGCTTTGATGAAGGTCGCGCCATCGCCGAAGATTCGTACGTTCTTCCCGTCATTGCCGATCGATGTCCCTACTCGGTAGGTGCCAGATGGAACGAAGAGAGTGCCGTATTCGGGACAGTCCTGCAGAGCCGTGCGAAGACCGATTGAGGAATCACTAACGCCGGTTGGATCAATATTGCTGTAGCGGTCGACAGAGGCAACGATCGTCATTTTGTCGAGGTAGCCATATGTGACCGCGTCCGTCGGCAAGACGGTCAGAGCCCCCGGCCACCCGAGTTGTGGGGAGCCGGCGAGCGCCTGAGCGGCCCCTGCCGGACCAAGTATCTGCGGAAGACCTCCCGCCGCTATCGCCGCACCCGCCGCTGTGATCAGTCCTCTCCTGCTGAAGCGCCTGTCCCCTTGAACCACGGAATCCCCAATCCGAAACATCGTCTGCCGCGTGTCGAACCCAACGACACCCGCTACCCCACTTAGGTCGATCGTATTTTCATCAGGATCGCTTCGCACCTCGCAAGGCCGGACGCACGCGATAGACGAACGGATCGATCGTCGACTGGTCGTTCGGGCCCTCAGCGTTGCGAACCATTGTCATAAGTCCGTAACACAGGCCGAAAGCGAAGAACCATAACGCCGGGATCGAACCTTGCCACAGCCCCCATCCCGTTACGCCCATCAGTATGACACCGGGGATGGCTGCGATCATGACTCGGCCGAAGTCCGAGTTGAAGTCGGGCTTCCGCCAGACTTTGAGTGCCGCGAAGATGGCGAAGACGAGCGGAAGGAACAATGCGACTGCTCCGACGATACCGAGTTCGGCGGTCTGCAAGACGAAAACGTTGTGTACTCGCCATCCTTGACCGGTAAGCAAGTCTATGTCTCCCGCATACGGCAGATACCCATTAGGTCCGACCCCGAAGAGCGGGTTCTCACCGATCACTTGCAGCGCGACGCTCATGAATCTGGCTCGTTGGCCGCCCATGGGATCTTCATCGAATCGCTCCAGAATGGGCTCGAGAAAGAATAGACCCACCAGGAGGATGACACCGGGCAGCACAATCTTGGCGCCCTTTGACTTCGCGCTCGGTATGATCAGCGCCCAGACGAGCACAAGCATCAGGAGCGCGATGAAGTTAGTTCGGCTTGCGGACAGTCCAACAGCCGCCATGATCAGAACCAGCGACGCGTAGGATAGGCGTCGATTTATGCGATCACCCGATCGAGTGAGGGGCAGACAGAGCATCGCAGCGAAGAACAACACCTTTCCGAGGGAGCCCGGATGCCCTGTCGTGCCGTTTGCCCGTCCTTCGGTCAGTTCCGCCGTACGTTCGCCAGTGACGAAGATCGGTACGCCCGCAGTCTGGAGGATGCAGACCACCAACTGGATGATTGCGATGATAAAGATCACGACAGCCAGCCAGCGCAGGAGGTCATTCAAGCGCAACGCGGATACCCGTGCGACATGCAGGCCGACCGTCCACGCAGCGACCACCAGAAGAATCTGCACAGCACCCGATAACTTGCCGTTGTAATCCGGCCAGGCGAACAGAAGACCCACCGCTACATAGACCAGGAGTGGTATGAACCGCGCTGGCATGGTGTTCTTGCGCATCATCACGACGGCGATCACCGCGAGACCGAAGATGATGACGCTGCCATTGCGGGGATCCAGGCAGAGCGCAAGTATGGCAAGGGCGCCAGCCATGGCGCCCCATCCCCACTTCAGGGTGCCCACGAACATCGCCAACGCACCCCAGGCACCGACGAGGACGAGCTCAATCATCGCGTGCCCCCTTTTGCGATTTCTTCAGCGATCGGTATAAGTCAGAATAAGCCGAACCGACGGCTCCCCACTGACGGTTCGACAAATCCGGAGTCGAGGTCCCTGAATTCGCGCCGAGATTATCAATTGCAGACGTGATGTCTTCTGGTTTCAGTTCACCTTTGTAGGTGATCACCCACCCGGCTCCGACTTCGTCTGAAAGCTCTTGCATAGTCAGCGACCAGGGCACGAGAATCGGGCGGCCGAGGGTGAGCGCCAGAAGGGCCACACCGGAGTTGTACATCTTCTTGTACGGCAACACTACGAGTTGAGTTCCGCTGACCAGGGTGATGAGTTCACGGTATTCAAGAAGTCGCGGAACGATCTGAATTCCCTCTGTCCCATTTGCGAGAGTCTCGAGTTCTCGGAGGTACCGCTCATCCGCGGGCCTGCCTGCAATGGTGATGTCTACCGGCGCGGGCAGCAGCTGACCCACCTTGATCAGATCCTCGATGCCCTTGTATGGGCGAAGCACTCCAAATGTCAGAATCGACCCTCTGACCGGGTCCGGCCGCTCGGCTGTCGCGTTCTCGCGCAGGATCTGGTCGAAGTTCCCGAAGGGAATGTGCTCGACTCTGTTACGTGACGTCGATGGCATGACCGAGCCGAAGAGGTAGACCCGGCAGGTCACAGTCTTTTCCCACCACCTCAACAATCGCCCTTCGAGCCACCCTCCCGACTCGTGCGGATGCTCGTTGTGCACCGTCCAAATGATCTGCCGTAACCCTAAACGTGCCATCAGCAGTACAGCGAAGAGCAGGGCGCTTTTAACAAGGCGCGGCGCGACGCGGGTCGAGCGCACCAGGGCTTCCGGCCAATGGACGTGCAAGACGTCGTAGCGACCGATCAGGGCCTTCTTCCAGGTAAAAGGCTCGACTCTGATGTCATCATCAAGCGCTTCAACCAGGGCGTGGATAGGCGAGTTGGGGTTGTTGCGGCCCGCCGGATTCATCAGTACGCGAATTACCATGGTCGTCTCTGCTCCTCAGTCATCGGCGTATCTTCCTCACGACCTCGACGATGGAGAACACGTCTCGGCGGACGGCACGAGAGACCAGGAACGCGATTCCGAGGTAGACGGCCATCGCCGCCGCTATCGCGCCGAGACTTCCCCAGGCGGGCCAGGCCGAAGACAAATAGATCACAGGAGATGCAAAAATAAGCATCCCCACGAACAAGAGCATCGGCCGGACTGCGGCCAGCACGAGCGGCTTGACTGCCACGCCCGTCTTCGGTACCGCGAATATCGTGAGGATCAGCCAGTTGAGGAATAGTCCCGTGGACATTCCTGTCGCGACTCCGACCGGCCCCCAAATCACTCCGCACGCGACCAATCCGACCATGATGGATCGCGAGATCAGCGCGTAACGCAGCTGGAGTCCCGTCATGGCCTTCGACAGGAACAGCCAGTAGTAGACGTAACCGAGCGATTGGAAGACACCACCCACGCAAAGGATCGCAAACAGTAACTTGGTCTGATCCCAACCCGGTCCGAGAGCGATCTCAATCAATGGTGCTGCGGCGCCGGCTGCCGCAAAGAAAACGCCCCCGAGGACGTAGGTCAATACAAGCTGCGCTCGTTGAATGTATCGGTCGTACTCCGGAGTTCCATTCAGTCGAGAGAGAATCGGAAACGCGACGCGGGTTGTAGGGGCGGCCAGCTGCTGAAGAGGGAGTCGGAACAGTTGATAGGCGCGACTGTAAAAACCGAGCGCCTCCGAGCCTGAGAATCGGCCGATGAGCACGGAATCAATGTTGTTGCTGACGTAGTTCACCAATTGAACTCCGACGCTGTTCACGCCGAATGACAACAGTGACTTCATCTGCTGGTGCCGTCTGGGTAGACCTGGCCACCATCGTGCGATCACGACGAGCAGCACCAATTGCACGAACACCTGGACGACCTGCTGCAACACGAGAGCCCAATAGCCGTATCCACCCAGCGCTATGAACAACGCCACGACGAATGCCACCGCGGGTGAGGCGACATCGACGATCGCCATCGCATTGAATTTCAGCTTGGAGGTGGCTTCAGCACGAAATTGAGCAGTGAGAGAACTGAGGAGAAAAAGGATCGAAATTACCTGAGTCACCTGGACGAGGTCGGCGTTTCCGTAGAGCACCGAAATCGGAACAGCACAGATGAACACGATCGCCGACAGAACGACCCCGAGTGCAGCGTTGAGCCAGAAGAGATTCGTCTTCTGCGGGCGAGTGATGGTCTGGGATTGGATCGAGGCCATAGAAAGACCGAAATCAGACAGGATGAAAGCAACGCTGGTGATCGCTGTCACCATCGCGACTGTTCCGTAATCGCCCGGCGAAAGAAGGCGCGCCAAAACGCTGATGGAAAGTAGGTTCACCAAGAACTTGATGAACTGCGAACTCAGGGATGCGGCCGCCCCACGCGCCGCCGTCGAGGCGAGACTCATGCCTCGGGCTCAACCCAGAGGTCGTATGGGAACGCCTCGAGGAGAGGAGTGGAGTCCCACGCAAGGGGGTCGTGCCCACCCAGTTTGATGGCGTCCGACACGGTCGCTGCCGCACCGACGGACGTTCGGCCGCTGCCCAAGAAGTAGTCCTCGTACTTGAACCCGGGTTCGGAAACCGACTTCACCAGGCGCGCGGGTACGCCGAAAGACTCCGCCACAACAATCCCGTGAAGCGACGATCCCACCACCAAGTCGGCATTCGCGATCGCTCTCAAGCATTGTTCAATCGGAAGCTGAGGATTGAGTAGCCGAATTCCGGTAGTCGACGGGAACTTCTTCATTCGCCCAAAGTCGTTGAGATTCGGCACCACCAGTACCTGGCTCCGCTCACGCTCCTCGGCGAGGCCATCTCGCGGCCAGAGCATCCCGGTCAATAGCCCGGGATCGCCATACACGTCGGGGACTTCGAGGTGCGCGCTCCTGAGGATCCGGGCGGTTCGAGGGCCTCGAACTGCCCGGATGTCCAGTTCGGTGGGAGGGATTCGATCGACGAACTTGCCGTTGACGCCGGATCCCCAAACGACGTCGCCAGCACGTGCGATGTGCATCACCGATCCGACCGACACGAGTCGTCGTCGGTTGGTCGCAACGCTGGGGTCGATGCCACGCCGACGAAGCAATTCGAGCACAATCATCGGGCCGAGAAGATCACCGAAGTTGTTCACCGGTCTCCGAATGGGGAGCAACCGCCCTAGGAGTCCCCTGTAGATCTTCCGCGTGGGGTTCCAGTGAACCAGTTCCACTTCCACTCAGCACCCCCTCGACGTGCCGCGCGACTGAGGCCTCATTTCTCCGCCCCAGAGGCTGCGAGGGGCACAGTGGCACTTGCCGGTACAAGCGTGCGCACTCTTTGGGTGAGGTCAGCGATCGAACGCCTTGCGCCTGCGACCTGTGCAAAGATCGCGTCGCGCTTCGACATCCTCTCGACCAGCCACTCGACACACTCAGACAGCGTGTGATCCGAAGATGATAGGGCCGAGTCCGAGAACCCCCCGGCTTCGAAAGTGCGGTCCACCTTTGCGGTGCTACCTGGCATCAGGCCCAGCGGCACGGCGCCCTCAGTCAACCCCATGATCAGCGCATGCAGACGATCGCTCACTACAGCCTGCGCTCGCCTATACAGAGAGCGCATCTCGTTCTCTCGGAGATCGTGCGCTCCGCCTTCCCATAGGTCCGTGCGTCCGCCAAGGAGATCAGCGAGCTCGATCGCACGGTGCGCGTCGCGGGCTACTTGATTTGCTACCACGATTTGCAGATCGTGCATTCTGCTGAACTCCTTCACCGAGTCGATCCAAACCGCGTCAGGAATCGGCCGATCTCCTCGCAGGGAAACGACCATGATGTCGCGAGCCGAGAACTGGATCTCGGACTCCACCGGCACTGATCCCTCTACAAAAGCCCAGTCGGGGTAGACCGACCCGAAGCCGATCTTGTCTCTCGTCGGGGCGTCACGCCAGGCAACGAGCGAGCACAATCTGGCCGGAATCGCGATCGGTGCCGGCCAGCGGCCCTGCGGGTTGCGTACACCAACACCGGTGTGAACGGCGACGCCCCCGCGAAGGCGGATGACTGCGAGCAGGATGGTGTCGACGAGGCCGATGAGGATCCTTCGCCGGTTGACCTGCATTTCGCCAGCATTCGAGAAGAACGCCACTCTCTCACGAAGACCGGCTGCAAGTGCAGCGAGCTGCCATTTCCGTCTGCTGGTGAACACCGTGTCGGTGGATCGAAGGCCGAGGCCGCTTACATAGTCAGGACCGGCGCGACCCACCAGCACGTAACGATCCCGGCCCGTAGCCAGACTCGCCATCATGCCACGGCGGAGCACGGAATCTCCTACATTGTCTGCTTGCCCGTGAGCGGCAACGAACATCTTCAAGCGTGATTCTCCCTGGGGCGTGAACGGTCGGAGCGGATCTCTGTCCTGCTCAATATGCGCCTTCGCGAGCAAGAACTGCTCGAGCGGTGCGGCCGAGAATCACTAAGTCGCCGGTCAGCGACCAGTTCTCGACGTAGAAGAGGTCGAGCCTGACAGTGTCCTCCCACGACAGATTCGATCGCCCGCTCACTTGCCACAGCCCGGTGATTCCTGGCTTCACCAAGAATCGCCGATGGACGTGCCGTTCATACTGGGCAACTTCGTGCTCCAAGGGTGGGCGCGGACCCACAAGCGACATCGAGCCGAGAAAGACGTTGATCAACTGAGGGAGCTCATCGAGGCTGAAGCGACGAAGGAGGCGGCCGATCGGGGTGACCCGCGGATCATCCTTCATCTTGAACAGAACCGTATTTCCCTCGGCTCGTCTTTTTGTGCGGAGAACTTCCAATTGCGATTCAGCATCGACCACCATCGAGCGGAACTTGAGCATGTTGAACTTGTTGCCGTTCAGCCCGATCCGCTCCTGCCGGAAGAATACGGACCCTTGCGAACTCAATCGGATGATCATGGCGATCACGAGAAGCACGGGGGAAAGGATGATCAGGGAGATTGCAGACGAAACAAGATCGAAGGCCCGCTTGAGCGTCTTCTTTCCACCATCGAACCGCGGGGTTTCGATGTGAATGAGCGGAAGGCCGGCCACAGGGCGCATGTGGATCCTCGGGCCCCCGATGTCGATCAGGCTCGGTGCCACGACGAGGTGCTTGCGGCCGGGCTCCAGATACCAGCTGAGTTCCCGGACCCGCGCCGGGGGGAGTTCATCCGCGCTAGTTATGACCACGGTGTCCGCTCCCGAAGCCTCCAGCGCCTGCGCCACCTTGTCTAGATTCCCGAACACTGGAATGTCGGTTCCTGGCAATGCCGACGCGATGAGCGGCGTCGGAACGCAGGCACCCACAACTCGATAGCCCGCGTCGGGCTGGCGCATGAGTTCGTTGGCGATGTCGGTGGCCGACTCCGTCGACCCGACCAGGAGCACCGTGGAGGAATAACCCCCGCGGGCTCGCCGACGACTGAGCCATTTCCGCCAAACGAGCCGGCTGATCAGAAGAAAGATCAAGCCACTCGGCAGGGCGATCAAGACATAACCCCGCGCGAAGTCCACCTGGAAGAGAAATGCGAATATCGCAACAAGTCCGAACAGCCGCAACGTGCTGTCGACGATCAAACGATATTCCTGCGTGCCCGTGCCGATCACACGGTGCCCTCGAGTGCCATAAATCTGTAATGCGATCAACCACGAGATCAACAGGATCGCAGAGACCACCGAATAGCTAAGCGGCACGTTTCCGACGAACGAACGAGCAAGGACGTCAGGCGATTCAAGTCCGAACCAGGTGACCTGCGCGCCGTAAACTGCAACGATCAGGGCCGCCAGATCGGTGAGGAACAGCCTCCTGCCGAAGATCGTGCGCCAGTCATCGCTTGAACGCGTCGGGGACAATTTCGCACCGGCGGCTTGCGCGGCGTCCGTCGCTGGGACTTCTTCGATACTCACAGCTGTGTCCACGAGGTTCCCCTATCCTCTGATTCATACACGACGGAGCCGACCCACAAACGGACCAGCTGACCATTGGCGGCGATCGAAACTCCGGAAGTCGCATCTGCAGCCAAGCAACTTTGACCCAGAACGGCCGACGTCGTGTTGCCTGTGACCGAGACCAGAACACCGTCACAAGTGCTTGGGTCGTCGATCGCAACCGCAGTTTGATCCCCGACGACCTCTCCATCGAGAACACCTGGCCTCTGAACGACCGCGATCGTTCGCGCCTCGGTGATCGCGAGAACACCATCGTCGCACACCAAGGTCGAATCGGAATCGAACGAACGGACTACAAGCGGTGACGAACATGGATTGGCAACCGTGGATCCGCCGTCATGGATCACGTTGGCGTCTGCATCGAAGTACGTCGCTTCAGAGAGGGCATCGGTGCGAACGGCCCAAAACTGGCCTCCGGTGTACGACGTGACCATTCCCACCGAACAGTCCGATCCCAGCTTTCCGACGATGTCCACTTGAAACTCCCCCGAAAGTGTGACGGAGAGCACGTCACTCAGCACCAGGCCACCCAAATCCGAGGCGACCCAGCTCACACCGCCGTCGGCTGACGTCTCGATGGTCGCGGATTTCCCGCCGCATTCCCCACCTTCGACCCTCACTCCGCTGAGGCGATCGTCAAAATACGTCATCACGCGCCGAGGGGCGGTCGATGGCTCCGGCGAGGCGGTCGGCGTAGATGACTTAGTCGTCGACGGAGCTGACGTGGGGCCCGCATCCGAACTCGCTGTGGGGAGTACCGGCCCTGCATCGAGCAGGGCAGGGGGCGCCGCGCTCCTGGCGAACGCGAATACAACCAAAGCGGTCACGACGGCCGCGAGAGCAGCGACTAGCAACCACGAGCCGACCACTCTTCGCTTAGCACTGGATGAACTCATCTTCTCGTAGTTAGAGGAGCGTCCAAACTGGCATCCATGGTGGAGTCTATGTCTGCCTCTCCGGCATACCCGTACGTGTACCCGTATCCGTAACGACCGTAGCCGTAGGAATCAGGACCGCGTGTGGGCAGCATGGTGAGCACGACGCCGGACACTCTCGCACCGACATTCTGCAGGGCGGAGATGGCACCTCGAAGCTGACCCTTATGGACTCTGCCGGAGCCCACAATGACCAGAGTCCCGCCGGCGCTCTTCGCGAGGATTGCGGCATCGGTCACGGGCAGGATTGGCGGTGCATCGATGAATACCACGTCAAAAGAATGTTCTAGCGTGCGCAGCAATCGCACCATGGCGTCCGACCCGAGCAACTCCGATGGGTTCGGCGGTATGCGGCCCGCGGGAAGGATGTATAGATTCGAAGCCCCCCATCTCTGGATGACGTCGTTGGGCTCAGCGCGCCCGACGAGCACATCCGTGAGACCGGCCCCGCCTTCGACGCCAAGGTAGGCGGCGAGTTTGGGCTTCCGAAGGTCCGCATCGATTACCGCGACGCTCTTACCGTTCGCCGCTGTGACCAACGCCAGGTTGGCAGCCGTGGTGCTCTTGCCTTCACCGGGAACGGACGACGTGATCACGAAACTCTTGGCAGCTCCCGCGTAGTCGAGGAACTGGAGGTTGGTGCGAAGCGTTCTGAACGCTTCGGCTCGTGGGCTTCGGGGGTCATCCTGAACAACAAGAGGGTGTTCGGGCGTCCTGGGATCAAAGGTGATGCCGCCCAAGATCGCCGTAGGCAAGATCGCTTCGACGTCGTGTTCGTTACGAATTCGCGTGTCGAGAATCTCACGCAAGAACGCCAGCACCAGGCCGATGGCCAGTCCGATGGCACCTCCCATGACTATGTTCAATGGAACGTTCGGAGTGAATGGAGCTTGTGGAACAGTCGCTTCCCGCGTGGTCGACATCTTCACGGGGCTGCTCCCGTCGACGGTCTTCGGAACCAGGGTCCCGACGGCAGCCTGCAGGTTGTCGGCAACCGAGTTCGCGACCTTGGCTGCAAGTTCAGGATCAGCATTCGTGACAGTGATCGAAAGTATCACCGTGTCAACCGGGATCTCAGCCTTGACCGAGCGGGAAAGTTCATCCACCGAGACGTCGAGACCGAGTTCGTCGATCACCGGCTTGAGCACCAGAGGGGACGTGGCGACGTCGGCGAACGACTTGACCTGATTGGCCGTGTAGTTCCCTCCCTGAGTGAGCTCTGATACCGAGCCCGCCGACTGGATTGACACGAAAACCTGTGCTGTCGCTTGATATTTCGGCGTCTGAGCAATTGAATATGCGGCTCCGAGACCGATCCCCAAAAGTGTTAGCGCAACGATGAAGACCCACCCCTTGCGAAAAACGCGAATATAGTCTCTAATTCCCACGCGGATGTTCCCCTTTCAGGTGCACTTATGCAGTACACAACGTCCGTCTACTCATAGTCTCACGATCCTTGTGAACAACGTAGGTCATCGCTGTCAACACCTTGTTACAGAATCCCGCTTGCCAATTGTCCTGCAACACCGCACGGATTACCGTGAGCATCCGTCGGCATCTGTTATAAAGAATCACGTAAGCGCGTGGATGCACGTCTACCCCGAGGAGAAACAATGGAGTTTCTGGGCTACATCCTTCTTCCATCGATACTCGTGGGGTGGTTTGTCACTGCCCTCCTCACGGGTCTATTCGTCGGTCGAGCAGCAAGTCTTTGCGACAGCCGGAGCCGATCCGTCGAATCCTAGGGCGAGCCCGGGAGGTGCCATACTCGGGGCATGGTGGATGTCGCGATCGTGGGGAGCGGCCCGAACGGCCTCGCCGCAGCAGTGGTAATGGCCCGCGCCGGGCTGAGCGTGGAGATTTTCGAGAAGAACACCACGATCGGGGGTGGTGCTCGAACTCTCGAGCTGACCCTGCCGGGATTCAAGCATGACGTGGGCGCAGCCATCCATCCCATGGGCTTGGGGTCTCCCTTCTTCCGCGCATTCGAATTGACGAAGCGCGTGGAATTCGCGATTCCCGAGGTCTCGTACGTCCATCCGCTCGACGGGTCGGCCGCCGCCGTCGCATTCAAAGACCTAGGGCGCACCGCATCGGAGCTGGGTCGCGACGGGGTTGCCTGGCGAAACCTCTTCTCTCCGCTCGTGGAACACATCGACGGCCTCACGGATTTCGCTCTCTCGCAGTTGCTCAGATTTCCGCGAGATCCCATGACCGCCGTGAGGTTCGGTTTGCGAGTTCTCGAGCAGGGATCACCAGCGTGGAATCTTCGGTTTAGGTCGCCAGCAGCGTCAGCCCTCCTGTCCGGAGTAAGCGCCCATTCAATCGGCCGAATGCCCACGCTCGCTGTTGCCGGGGCCGGGCTGGTGCTCGCGGCCCACGCCCACGCGAGAGGTTGGCCAGTAGCAGTTGGGGGAAGCCAAGCGATCGTCGATGCGATGGCTGCCGATGTCGTCGACCACGGTGGCTTGATTCACACGGCAGTGGAGATCGAGGATGTGCGCCAGCTTACCCGCTCCGCAGTTGCAATGTTCGACGTCTCGGCACGTTCGCTCGCGCACATCGCCTCCGCAGTCCTCCCGGACCGCTATGCCCGAGATCTCCTGCGGTTCAAATACGGAAACGGAGTGGCCAAGGTCGATTTCGCCCTCGCTTCGCCAGTGCCGTGGTCGAATGCGCACGCACACGAGACAGCGACGCTGCATCTCGGCGGCACGCGGCGACAGATCGCACATTCGGAGAGCGAGGTGGCTCGTGGAATCGTGCCATCGAACCCGTATGTGCTCGTAGCCCAACCGAGCCTTTTCGATCGGAGCCGCGCACCTCATGGGCAACATACCCTGTGGGCGTACATGCATGTACCCGCCGGATCAAACTTCGATCCGGTTGAAGCGATCACAAACCAGATCGAGCGATCAGCTCCCGGGTTTCGAGACGTCATCCTGGCTGCCGAAGGCATGACGGCTCAGGACATCCAGTCGTTCGATCCGAATTTCGTCGGCGGCGACATCTCATCCGGCGCCCTGACGATCGGACAGATGCTCAAGCGGCCTGTACTGTCGCCCGTGCCATGGCGGACTCCGGCGAAAGGCGTGTACCTGGCGTCATCCTCGACACCGCCCGGAACAGGCGTGCACGGGCTCTCGGGATACTACGCGGCAAGGTCAGCGCTGCGCAGGGAGTTCGGGATCGGGGCCGTGCCCGACCTGAGTGCGAACAGGTGATCCGCCTATTCGTATAAGCGGGCCTTCGACGGAAAAGTCGGATTGAGGGACTCGACGTTGACGTGAAGGGATCCGTCGACCACTTGGGCGAAGCACGCCCAGGTGAAGTACCTGGTGTGATCGCCCGAGTCAACCACCAGTGACCCACTCACGTGTAACACTCCGAAACCGCCTTCGTCGCTGCGGACCTTAGATTCAGACCGGACGTCGCGGCCCAGATCGGGATGCTCCTCCGCCAATCGACCGATCACGGCATCCCGGCAGGCATCGGCGGCGAGCTGCTCGTGATCTGCTGCGCAGCCGGCGAGTAGCGACAACGTCGCAAGAGTCCCCACGATCGTGAGGGCTCGCGCATGATGCGTCACAGTGTCTCCAGCCTGAACGGGCCGAGCACCAGCGCATCGACGATAGAAGTATTAAGTTTGCACCGCGTGTATTCGCAACATAAATGTTCCGAGCAGTCTCAGAGCTTCACCGAGCAGACTCAGGCCCTCGTGTTCTTGCTCACTGTGGAAGCGGCAAGGCCGAGAATTCTAGCAACCTCGTCAACCGCCGGGACGAGTTCCTGTGCGCTCCGCTCATAAGTCGCTGCACTTCTGCGATACGGATCGATGACGTCCTCTTCAGCGGGCACAAACTCGAGCGTGTCCGGTCTTCCCCGGCGAGATGCGACGAGAGCGGACGCTTCGATCAATGCACTACGAAGCGTGATCTGCTGCCGTGCCGCGTCAACGACCTCCTCGTCTGAGAGAGTCGCTCCCAGCCGCGCAAACTCACGAATGGTGAATGTCGACTTGACCTTTCGGGGAGCAAGCTCGGCAATCTCACGCCGGTGATTGCGCGACATCGCCAAGATCAAGTCGGCCTCATTGACCATTGATTCGGTCAAGGATCTCGAGAGATGCCCTCGGGGCTCGCCTCCGAATCTCACGGACAATGCAGCAGCTTCTTCGGGCATCGCCTCATTTGGACCGGCAAAAGTCCCCGCGCTGCTCATCACGATGCCTGGATAGTCCTGCAATCTTCGGCGTAGTAACTGTTCCGCCATGGGCGACCGGCAAATGTTCCCGGAACAGACCGTCAAGATCGAATACACAGCCAAAGACGTCTCCCCATCGAATGATTGCAGGTCGATGTAATCCTATTGCGAGCGGATCAGTCGAATCGGGCGAGATAGTCAGCCAGGTCGAGCACAAATTCACTGATCCTGGCGCCCACCCGTTCGTGTACCTCAGCGGATCGCCGATACGGATCTTCGATGTCATGCTATCGATCGACACCATTCCACGTTGACGCGAGCCGTACATCACCACGTCAAACAAGGTGTCGTCAGAGGCACCCGTGGACAGCTATGTCGTCCTTGCCTGGTGGTCGAGGATCCGGACGAATTCAACAAGGGTGAATGTCCGCATTATCGCGAATGGAAATTCCTGTGACAGCTGGCGTCGCCGATCCTTGGTCATAGTGAGGCCCAGCGCCAGGGCCTCGATGGATCTCGAATACGCCGTCTGATTAGCCGGCATCGTGGCCGATCGGCTCAAGCTCGACCCGATGTCGGCGCAGGTTCGACCGTGGCCGGGGAGTGTCTGCGCACGTACGGTAGGCGCGCTTGCAGAACGCGAGTGATCGGGCGCTCCACGAAACGAAAGATGAGTGCGGCTGCGATTACCACCCCCACGACCGACAAGGTGACTGACAACCAGCCCACTTTGAGACCGACCACGGCCAAGACAACAGGGACCAGAGGCGCCAACAACGGATGAAAGAGATACAGGCTGTACGACGCATCGCCCATGTAGATGACAGGGCCGGGGATTCGACCGGCGAGGAGGGGCTCAGCCATCACCACGGCGAGCAACAAAGCCGCTACGCCGACATGGCGGATGAACTTTTCCACATCATTGGTCGAGAACGTGCCGTCCAGCGCCGGAATCGCCGCCCAGAGGACGACGATGTAGCCCATCCAGATCGACAGGCGCACAAACGACCGGTCTTGGGTCCATTGGCCTATGACCATGCCTACCAGGAAGTAGAGGATGATCGGGTTGAAATACACGGCGGCCGGGGGCCAGTCGTCTCCACGGAACACGGTTCCGATTGCAAAGACGGAGAGCACGATCCCGCAGAACCAGATCGGTTTTGCTTTGAGCAGCAGGGCAACTGTGAAGATGAAGTAGAAGAACATCTCGAATGTGAGAGTCCACCCGACGCCGAGCAGCGGCTCGACCTGCCCGTCGACATTTCTCGAAGGCAGGAAGAGATATGAGAGCGCGATGTTACCTGGATTCAGCTGGGCATGAAGGACCGCTCCGGGTAGCGCGACCAGCGTCGCCAATTTGACCGTCGTCGCGATCCAGTACATAGGAACTATTCTCACCAGGCGACGCATTCCGAAAAACTTCCAGCCATCCTTCCGTCCGACCAGACTGCCCGTCGAGATCATCATCACGAAGCCGCTGATCACGAAGAAGATGTCGACGCCGACCTCACCAAAGTGCCACGTCTGAATGGAAGTGTCTAATCGCTCACCCGCGTAGAAGGTGGAATGCGTAATGACAACCAGCAGCGCGGCAACGAACCGGAGCGTCTGAATTCCGTCGTACTTCGTGCGTGGCAAGGCTGGCATGAAGTCCCCCCGGTCTCTGGTTTCGCCAGGATAACAGGGTCGGATTGCGGGGAGGTTACGGGCCGTTGCCCACTTACGCGTCTGCTTAAGCGCCGCGGGCATCGCCTTCGTGAACGACCGGCGCCGCGCGAAACGCGCGCTCGCACTTGACGCCGAACTGGCAGCATGAGCCCTATGAACGACTCCCCGGACTAAGTCGCCGCAACATGCTCGCCGGAGCCGCGTCGTCGGCTCCCGTGTTCGCACGCGCCGTGGCCATGTGTCGTTCTGGTGATGGGTTGCGTCGCGAAATGAATGTTTGTTGCGACGCTGTGCCACACGTGTCAGAGGGTGTGAGTAGCATCTGGGTATGGGGAATCTGCACTATGAGGGCGCCGATCGCGCCATCATCCATTCGGGAGACATCAAGCAGCCGGTGGCCCGCCTCTACCTGCTGAAAGACGGGTGGCACGCCAAGCTCGCCACCGTGCACACCAAACAGGCCTGGTCGGGGCCCTACGACAGCCCGGAGGCCGCGGTCGCCGTCTTGCTCGGCAGCTCAGTCGTCGACTGAGGCCTCGGCCGCCGCTTCGCGCGCCGCCTTCATCCGGCGCAGCATCTCGACGTTCGCTTCGGCGTCGAAATCGGGATCCTGCTCGAGGAACCGCTCCAGGATGGCCACCAGCGCGATCGCCGGGAGAGCCCATTCCGGGTCGTCGGAACTGATCGTCGCGGGCCCGCGGTAGCTCGCATCCACGACTCCCGGGTTGCCGAGATGACGCAGTCCCAGCCCCTCGACCACGGCGGAGATGACGACGGCGTAAGGCCGGTAGTCGCCATTCCATTCGGCGCGGATGCGGTAGCCGAGGATGGTGGAGAACCATTTGTGGAACTCGGCCATCCGCTCGATGAACGCGTCGCTGCCCGCGCGCAACGCCCGCTCGATCTCCTCCCGCGCCGACGACTCGAGGTGGCTGAGGAGAGTCGCGGAGAGCCCGACGTACGACTGCCACGGCACCGAAGCGATGACGGCCCGGTAGTTGTGCTCGAGCGCGACTCGGATGACCTCGTACATCACCCGGCGCCGATCGTCCTCTTGGGTGAGCAGCTCGAGGTTGTCGAACAGGATGCGCTCGCTGATCTCGAGCGTCTCGTCGTCGGCCAGCTTGTTCGAGGTCTCGGCGGCGATCTCGATCAGGAGGTCGGAGACGAACGCTTCCTTCGAATCCCAGAGCCGGTAGGTCGAACTCCGGGGCACCCCGGCCTCACGGATCAGGTCGTCCATCACCAGGTGCTCGAAACCGATGGTGAGGCCGATGCCCTCCACCCGCTCGAGCGCGGCATCCAGCACCCGGCGACGCACTTCCGCGGCACGGATGCGTGACCGCCGCCGGTGGGACTCGTGAGGGTTGGGTGAATCGACCACCGGCACCACCCCCCACATCACTCGTGTGACACGACGCCCTTCCGGGTCGATGAAGACGCATCGTTAGCACAAGAGTAATGAATTCCAGCCCGAACTCCGGACAAGACGAGCACAACTCACCCCGCACTCCACCCGAGCGACGCCCCGGACTCCACGACCGCATCGCGGACGGCGCGGCCTCAACGGACCCGAACGCCGCTTCGACGCGTGTCCGTCAGATGCGGACGACCGCTGGAGCCCGGGGCGCCGGTACTGGCACGGCGACCCTGCGGGAGGATGTCTCCCCTCGCAGGGTCGCCGGCGTGAGCTCGGCAGCGGCGCGGATCGTCGCAGGGTGGGGTGAACCGGCGACATCCGGCACCGCTGCCGAGGAATCAGGGAGAGCCGAGCCCCCGCGCGAGACGGCGTGAGCCGCAGTTGCGCTGCCCGCGTTAACAACGACGGCACGCACCATGTCGGTGACGGTGTCTCGCAGGATCATCGGGATCTCCCTCGTGACCATCGAGGCGACAACCTCGACGTGTCATGAAGCTAGCAGCGCCGAGCGGCCCCGAACGGGGGGCCGGGCAACTATGCGCGAACGATGCGGATAGCCGCAGAACCGCATCGGGAGGGAATCAGGCGAGCCGGTCGATGTCGAACTGCACCAGCAGGGTGTCGTCGGTCACCTGCTCGCCGGCCCTCCGGAACATCAGCCGCGCCATCCGGATGAAGGGCAGCACGTCGGCCCGCAACGCCCGCACGTCGTCGGCCCGGCAACGCACCACGCCGAAGCGGTCGTCCTCGCCCTCGCCCTCGATGAGCTCGAGGGTGACTCCCTGCGGCGAGGTGTGCTCGGAGTTGCCCAGGGCGATCAACAGGGCCCGGAGCGTCGCCCGGTCGTCTTCGTGCAGGCGAGGCGACAGCCCGGCCTCGTCAATGAGGGCGGAGACGTGGTCGCCGAGCGAATCGGCGCGTCGGGCCTCCGCGATGGCACCCTGCAGGGTCTGCGCGAGCACGCCCGCGCGCACCCGGTCGTCGACGGTCAGGGCCCCGGACTGGCGGATGCGCGCCAGGAACGGGACGATCTCCTCCCGGAGCGACCCGATCGATCCCACCACGTCGTCGTCGACGAAGGAGCGGCGCAGTTCGTCGAACTGCCGCTCGCGGTTCTCCGCCTGATCGAGCCTCTCGGCGTAGATCCCGAGCAGGAGGCGGCGGGCGTACCCCACGGAGCCGAGGCCGAACGCCAGCGAGGGAGCGACTGCCACCAGCACGATGACACCGAGCGGGATGCTCGGGCTGAAACTCGTGAACCAGTGCAACCCCGCGAGCAGCACGGCGAGCGCGGCGGAGATGGCGGTATAGGTGCCGAGCTCGGCCGAGGTGCGGAAGGGGGCGGCGGCCATCAGCACCAATCCGATGGTCACGAGACCCCAGTCGTCGCGCACCAGCACATTGGTGCCGAGGCAGCTGAGCGAGTTCAGCGCCGTGGCGATCGCGACGAGGGCATAGGAGACGGCGAAGCGGTCGTTCGAGACCCCGAGGTCGAAGCGGAACGCACTGCGGATGAACCAGCCGAAGCCCGCGGCGAGCAGCACCAGCGCCAGCACGGCCAGAGGCCACGACGAGATCTGGTCGGCCGTCACCAGGGTGAGAACGATGGCGCAGACCAGTGCCACCGCGGCCACCACCACGAGGAAGCCGCGCGCGCTGATCGCGGCGAGCGGGTCGAGCTCGAGCGCGGTGAGGCCACGGGGTGGCCGCAGCACCTGGCGCGAGGCATGCGGAGCGGGCGTGCCCCGCAGGGCCGTTCCCCGGATCACGAGGGCCCACCCGGCACGGTCATGAACACCGCGGTGCCCGCGCCCGGCCGCGACCAGATCTGCACCGAGCCCCCGATGTCCGCGATCGCGTCGACGACGCCCAGCCGCAAGCCGATCTTGTCCTCCGCGGTCTCGTTCACCTCGAAGCCGACACCGGAGTCGGACACCATCACGCTCAGCTCCGGCGGACTCGACATCACCGAGATCTCCGCCTCGCGCACACCCGAGTGCGCCAGCACGTTGTCGAGGCACTCGGCGATCGCCCGCTCGAGATTGCGCGTGACGGCGAAGCTCAGCGCGTTGATCGCGGGAACGTCGCCACCGACCCGGACGCGCAGCCCCTTCTGCTCGGCATCGCGCACCAGACCCACCAGGGCGGGCACGGTGACCAGGGCGCGCGTGGCCGATCCGTTCACGCTGGGGGCGTCGAGGATCAGCCGGACGTCGGCGAGGTTCGCGAGATCGCGGTCGATGGCCTGCGCGTGAGCGGGATCGAGCGGGCCGGGATCGGCCGCCGCGAGCGAGCGGAGGTCGCTCAGCACGGTGTCGTGCAGCCAGCTGGAGGCGCGGGTCGAGAAGCGTTCGAGCGCGACATCCCGCTCCTCGGCGAGCGCGGCGCCCGACATCACCGCCGTACCGCGCGCGGCATCCTTCCGGCCCAGCCAGAGCGCCGTGACGAAGAGGCCGAGCGCGAGGTAGGACGCCACGACCGGGACGTCGACGGCGAGCGGCATCCCCTGCTGCCAGGCCGCGAGCTGCACGAATCCGGGGCCCGCGACGAAGGCCAGCGTGCCGAGTCCGAGCGCCTTGCCGAGCGAGCGCGCCGAGATGCCGACCACCAGCACGGCGAATTCCGGCATCGACAGCAGCACGTAGTCGCTCGAGGGCGTGTCGCCGGGCACCTGCACCGAGACTCCCGTCGCGATCAGCGCGAAGACATAGAGCCCCTCGCAGGCGAGGAGGGTGAGGACGACCGCCACGGAGAAGCGGTGCGCGTGCAGCGCCCCCACCACGCCGAGGCCCGTGATCACGAGCGCTGCGAGGCCCACCACGATCTCGATGTGCCCGGTGACGGGGATGAACAGGGCCGCCACACCGAACGTGGCGGCGAGGAACACACCGGCGAGCCAGCTGCCGGCGCGGGCCAGCGCGCGACTGGTCGCGACCCCGTCGACATCAGCCGCAATCTGAAGTGTCACCCACGCCCCTTGCGCCCGGAACGCGGATGGGCCGCGGCCACCGGGCCTCCTGCGATTTTACGACAGGTAACCGTCTTCGGCGGCCCGCAACATGAGGTCCTGCTTCTTGTCGGCCACCCGCCCCTCGATGACGTACTGCGCCCGGATGCGCTCCAGCGCGTTCTTCACCGCCTGGATGTTCGTGCCGAGGATCATCGCGACCTCGACGGGGCTGTGGCCCGAGGCGTAGAGCCGCAGCGTCTCCTCTTCCTCCTCGGTGAAACGGATGCTCGCCGACGCGCCGTGCACGATCGGCCGGGGCGCGTCGTCCCACGCCTGGCCGGAGCGCGACGGCACCACGCCGAGCACGGACCGTGCCGTCTGCACCAGGTCGCCGGCCGGACGGGACTTCGACACGAACGCGGCAGCACCCGCCGCGAGCACCCGCTCGACGGTGTCGGGGGAATCCAGGGCGCTCATCACCAGCACGGCGGCACCGACCGAGCGGCAGATCCGGATGCGCGCCTCGACCGAGATCGGCTCTTTGAGCTGCAGGTCCATGATGACCAGATCGGGTGGAAAGGCCGGATGCCGCGCCATCTCGACCCAGCTCGCCGAGCGGATCACGACGTCGAGGTCGTGCGCGTGGGCCCCGATCCAGTTCGACAATCCGTCGAGGATCATCTCGTGGTCGTCGACGATCCCGACCGTGTACGGTCGACCGCCCCGCGCGTTCGCGATCAGATCCACTACGACACCCCTCTTGGATGATATCCGCCGCTCGGATGACCAGTCCAATCGCGGGCAACGGTTGGGCTGTAACCTCGATCCATGAGTCCGGGGAGCGCCTTCGCAGAAGCAGACCGCCGCTCCCGAGTCGACCGTGCCGTCTTCCAGTCGCAACTCCTGCTCGCGGCCGCCCTTCTGCTCCTGGTCTGCGCCGCCTACATCTTCCAGCCCGACTCGGTGCTCGACTTCCGGTTCTTCGGCGGCGTCGCCGTGGTCTTCCTGCTCACCGGTGCCGCCGCGATCGTGCCGTGGTCGAGTTTTCCGCGCCACTGGATCGCGCTGCTGCCGATCATCGACATCTTCGCCATCGTCTCCGTGCGGCAGGGCAACTCGGTGCTCGGCGCCGGCCTGCTGCTCGTGTTCCCGGTGATCTGGCTCGCCAGCTACTTCGGGCTCGCGGGTGCCCTCGTCAGCGTCGTCACCTCGTCGGTGCTGCTCTGGCTGAGTGCGCTGCTCAGCGGCGATCCGCTCACGCTCAACAGCATTCCGGGCCTCTTGGTGCTGCCCGTCACCCTCACCTTCATCGCCACCACGACGCTCACCACCTCGAGCAGAACTGCGGCCCAACGCGGACTGCTGCGGCAGCAGGCCGACCTGCTCGAGGTCGCACTGCGGCGCGCCCGCCGCCAGGAGCAGACGCTCGACGAGGTGCTGAACGCCGTGACCTTCGGCGTGGTCGCGTTCGGCAAAGACGGCGTGGAATCGATCGTGAACCGGGCGCACCGCAACTTCCAGGCGCAGTTCGGCACGCCGGAGTCAAGCGTCGAGGCGTCGGTGCTCTACAAGCCGGACCGCACCACCCCCTACCTCCCCGAAGAGCGCCCGTTCCGGAGGGCCACTCAGGGCGAGCGATTCGACGACCTCGTGGTCTGGCTCGGCGAGCCGGGCGAGCACCGCCTCGCCCTCTCGGTGAGCTCTCGACCGCTCACCGCGCCCGACGGCGGGCTCGACGGCGGGGTCATGGTGTCCCGTGACGTCACGGCGGAGATCAACGCGATCCGAGCCCGCGACGACCTCGTGGCATCCGTCTCGCACGAATTGCGCACGCCGCTCACCTCCATCCTCGGCTATCTGGAGCTGGCCCTCGACGACGAGGGGCTGGATGCCTCCACCCGCTCGATGCTCGAGGTGGCCTCCTCGAACGCCGACCGCCTGCTCGCCCTCGTCGCCGACCTGCTCACCGCCGCGAGCGAGAAGGACCAGCAGATCGTGATGTCGTTCAGCCAGTGCGACCTGGCGGAGATCGCGGCGCAATCGATCGAGGCGCAGCGGCTGGCCGCCTCGGAGCGTGGCATCTCGATCGAGAACGCGATCATCGAGCCGGTGCTGCTCGAGGCCGACGGATTCCGCCTGCGCCAGGTGATCGACAACCTCATCTCCAACGCCATCAAGTACAACACCGAGAACGGGAAGGTGTCGGTCAGCGCCCGGGTGTTCGAGGGCCACGTCGAACTGGTGGTGAGCGACACCGGCATCGGCCTCAGCGAACTCGAACAGACCAAGCTGTTCGAGCGCTACTTCCGGGCCGAAGGGGTGCGCCAGTCGACCGTCCACGGCTCCGGCCTCGGTCTCACCATCAGCCGCGACATCGTTCGGCGCCACGGCGGAGACCTGGTGGTGTCGAGTGCGCTCGGTGTCGGCACGACCTTCACGGCGTCGATCCCCCGCGCGCGCTAAACTCCGATTCACAGAACGTTTCGATCGAGGGGGGGTCTCGGCGCATGGTACTCGACCAGGCCACTCTGCTCGTCGTCAGCGGACTGATCGTCATCCTCTGCGGGATCTCGTTCATCGTGAACACCGCGATGCGCCGCAACGACGCATCCGGCCGGCTGTGGAGCATCTCCTACATCGCGGGCATGCTGACGGCCCTGTCGTTCCTGGTGTGGGCCGTCTCCCCCTATCTCTGGTGGGTGCTCGCCATCGGCAACACCGCCTACATCATCTCGATCGGGGCCATCTGGTCGGGCTCGCGCGTGTTCAACGGGCGCAGCTCCTACATCTGGGTCGTGCTCGCAGGCGGAGGGGTCGTCGCACTGCTGACCGCCCTCCAAGGGCCCTCCGGTGGAATCTGGACCGGGTCGACGGGGCTCTTCATCGGTATCGCCGTGTTCGCCGGGCTCGGCGGCGCCGAGACGATGCGCTCCCGGATGCGGCGCAACCTCAACGCCCGCATCATCAGCTACTGCCTGTGGATCGTGTGCGCCTACTACGTGCTGCGCAGCTCCATCTTCGTGACCCTGGGCCCGGAGAGCCAGGTCTTCACCACCTACTTCGGGTCGCAGATCACCACGGTCATCACCATCGTGCTGGTGCTGCTCGGCACCATCTCGATGTCGATCCTGCAGGCCGAGCGCTCCGGCGCTCGTGCGCTCGGCGACGTGACCGTGGGCGTGCATTCGGTGGTGGGAGTGCTCTCGGCCGCGTCGTTCATGCAGCAGTGGGCCGACTGGGTCGAGCGAGCGTCGTTCAACGGAGACCGACTCGCGATGATCGCGATGGACGTCGACAACCTCCCGCAGATGAACACGGCGTTCGGCCGCGCGTTCGGCGACACCGCCATCCGCTCGGTCGCGCAGATCGTGCGGCACTACTCGCCCACGACGTCTCTCCTCGGGCACACCGGCGCCGGGCGCTTCGTGATCGTGGTGGTGACCGCCAACGCGAACGAGGCCGAGCGCCTCGCCATCCGGCTGCAGACCGCCCTGGTCGACGAGCCGATCGACCCGCAGCAGTCGCTCCGGGCCACGGCCAGCTTCGGCGTGGTCGACACCGACGCCTTCGGCTACAGCCTGCCGGCCCTCCGCCGCGCGCTCGACGACGCCACCCTCACGGCCCGCGACGAGGGCGGCAACCGCATCGTCGTCGGACGCACCCTCCCCGCCGTCTAGGGCTGGGCGATCGCGATCGTGAGCTGGTCGGTGGCGGTCTGCTTCGCGTAGTCGGTGGAGTCGGGTGCCGACTGGAGCAGGATCTCGTAGGTGAACGAGAGGGTCATCGAGGTGGCCGCCGGGTCGAGGGCCGGCAGCACGAACGTCTGGCTGTAGCTGTACGGGTCTTTCACGAGATATCCCGGAGCCACGGAGGCCTGATCCGTCAGCGGCGCCGGAGCCGGCAGCGACCCCGTCGGCCCGCCCACCGCCGGGGTCACGGAGACGCGGGAGAGGTAGATCTTCTGGCCCTGGTCGGTGCCGAGCTTGCCCGTCATCGAGAAGCTCAGCGGCTTGTTCGCCTCGGCGGTCCACTGGTCCATGCTCAGCGTGGAGTAGTAGGTGACCGTGAGGGAGATGTCGCCGGCCTTCAGCTCGTGCTGGGTCGATCCGGTGGCCAGCTCGTTCACGATCGGGGTGATGGTGGCCGTGGGAGTGGGGGTCGACGACTTCTTCGGTGTGGCCGAGGCCGTGTTGAAGCCCGGCTGGTCCCAGGGGGCGGTTCCGCAGCCGCTGAGCCCCGCGACGAGAGCCGCCGTCAGCACCGTCGCCGCCGCGAGAACCCCTGTTCTCCGGCCTGGAACCCCGTGTCTACGCGCCATCGGTTCACCCCTCTTGTCGCCTTGAGCCAATCTTAAGGTGATCCTGACCGGACGCTGTCCGATTGGAGCCGGGAACGCTTGGGGTCGTCTTCCAGACTGGGGACATGGCAGAGATCACGAACCCGTACGTCACGGACCGCACCGACTTCGGCGCCGGCCAGGACGACCTCGCGAACGACTTCATCGAGTCGGTCGAGTCGCTCCCCACGTACCGCCCCACGATCGGGTGCATCATCCCCGCGTACAACGAGGCCGAGTCGATCGGCGCCGTTCTCGAGTCGCTCCTGAGCCAGACCCGCCTCCCCGACGTCATCCACGTCGTCGTCAACAACACCACTGACGACACCGTGAAGATCGCCGCGCAGTACGCCGGACCTCACCTCAAGGAGATCGACGGCATCGAGCAGTTCACCGAGGTCTACGTCCACGACATCGGCAAGAACAAGGACAAGAAGGTCGGCGCCCTCAACTACGGCTTCCAGCTCGTCGAGGGCTGCGACTTCCTGCTCGGAGTCGACGGCGACACCACGGCGGCACCGGATGCGGTCGAGCGGCTCGCCGAGGAGATCACCTCCGACAGCCGCATCGGTGGCATCTCGGCGATCTTCTCGATCGACGACCAGCCCATCAAGGGGTTCGTCGCCAAGTTCCTCATCACCGGCCAGCGTTTCCAGTTCGCCGCGTTCAACATGCAGAACATGCTGAAGGGCCGCAACATGGCGGTGCTCGGCGGCCAGTTCTCGATCTTCAGCACCAAGGCCCTGCGCCAGATCATGGTCGAGAACCACCAGGACACCCCCTGGGTGAAGGACTCCGAGGTCGAGGACTCCCTGCTCTCGCTCCAGATCAAGAGCGCCGGCTACCTCACCAAGATCTCGGCCCAGGCTCGAGCGGATGTCGGTGGCATGACCACCCTGCGCGGCCTCGACGCCCAGCAGGTGAAGTGGAACTTCGGCGCCATCGAACTCATGTGGCCCGGTCAGCGTGGCGACACCAAGGGCCAGCCGTTCCACCCGAACCTCCGCCTGCGCTGGCTCGAGAACCTCTCGATGCTCACGAACCTCGTGACCCGAGTGCTGTTCTTCATCCTGCTCTTCGCCTCGCTCTCGATCAGCGCCTTCGTCTTCTCCCCCATCTGGCTCGTCCCGCCGGTGGTCGCGATCCTCCTCAACCTGCGCACCGCGCTGTCGATGCAGAACCGCAACGGCCGTGACCTGTTCTTCGCCCTGTTCCTCTTCCCGGCCGAGATCTATATGTGGGTGCGGCTCGGTCACTTCCTTCGGGCCTGGACCAAGTTCCTCAGCCGCAAGCAGACCGACAACTGGGCCGCCCAGGCCAAGGCCGAGCGCGGTCGCGGCAACGGCTACCTGGTGCCCCTGGTCATCCTCGTCCTCGTCGTCGCCGTGATGGTGCTGGTCTGGTTCCAGCTCGACCCGTTCATGCAGTCGACGATCCTCTGGATCGGCTGGCCGGTGCTCGGCATCATCACCATCATCCAGACGCTCAGCATGGTGGCGAAGGTCCTCCGCCGCTACCGGGGGTACAAGGTTTGACCCCATACCGATACGTCGAACAGGACGTGACGCTCGCTCTCCTGGGTTCCATCGGAGACGAGAACAGTGGCCGGTTCGTGCTCGACTTCATCAACCTCTGGGAGACCCGATCCCAGAGGTTGATGAACGCGCTCAGCAGCCACGACTTCGAGGAAGCCGACGTCGTGCTGCTGAGCATCCGGAGCAGCAGCACCATGCTCGGCGCGTGGCCCCTCGAGGCCATCGCCGGCATGGTGCATGCTGCCGTGAAGAACGCCGATCTGCCGGGAAGCCTGAGTCACCTGCCGCGATTGCGCGAAGTGGGCGCCGTCACCTGCACCGAGCTCAGCGTTCTGCTGGAGTCCCGCCGTTCAGCCCCGGCCGCCCGGGTGAGCTGAGCGGGATGCCGTCAATCGTCTTCGGAGGCCGCCAAGCGGTAGCCGACACCGCGCACCGTCTCGATCCAGCGCGGAGTGGTGATGCTGTCGGCGAGCTTGCGCCGCAGGTTCGCCATGTGCACCTCGATGGCGCGTTTGTCGGCCTCGCTCACGAAGTGGGCGGTGACGTAGCTCTCACCGCGCAGCAGAAGCGCCAGATCGGCCTTGCTGCGCACGCGACGCTTCGACTCCATGAGGGCATTGAGCAGGTCGAACTCGCTCCGCGTGAGCTCGATGGGGCCGCCGTCCTTCTTCTCGACGAGGCGCATCTCGGAGTTCACGCAGAGCCCATTGTGCTCGAGCCAGCCCTCCTCGGGGTCGAAGCTCTTCGGGGCGGCGGGCTCCGCGGGGGCCGCAGGCGCGGCGGCCGGAACGGCGGTGGGAGTCTCGGGAGCCGCTGCCGCGTACACCGGAGCGGGCGCCACGGGCTGGATCGCCGTGGCGACGGGCGGAGCAGCGGGGGCCACCGGAGCGACCGGGCCCGATCCGTCACTCGCGAGAACCTGACGGGGCCGTCGCATCATCGCCTCGATACGGGCACGCAGTTCCCGCGGGCGGAAGGGCTTGGTGAGGTAGTCGTCGGCACCGGCCTCGAGGCCCTGCAGCGTGTCGATCTCCTCGTCGCGCGCCGTGAGCATGACGAGGTAGGTGTTGCTGAACGCGCGGATGCGCTTGGCCGCCTCGAAACCGTCGATGCCGGGCATGCTGACGTCCAGCGTCGTGACGGTGGGGTCGTAGGCGCGCACCGCTTGCACCCCGTCGAGTCCGTTGCCGGTCGCCACCACTTCGAAGCCTGCCTGAGTGAGCACCGTCTCGAGCAGGTGGCGGATGTCGGCATCATCCTCGATGATCACCGCGACGCGTCTTTCCGCATGAGTGTCCATTGTCATGATCGTACCAACGGATGGGGATCCAATTGAGTGTTTCAGCGCAGGAAGGAGCCCGGGTCGCGATCGTCAGCAAAGACGCCCTGTTCACCGGTGGACTCCGCCATTGGCTCGGGTCGAACGATCCGCAGCTCGCCGTGGTGCTCTCCGCCACCAGCTGGGGCGACCTGCTGCACGACCCCGGATTCCCCACCGACCTGGTGATCCTGGATGCCGCGTCGAGCAAGCGCAACTCGGTCGAGTCGCGCGTGCGCACCCTGCGGGCGACCGGGACCGCCGTGCTCGTGATGACGGCCACGGGCACCGGAGACGACCCGCAGCGGGCCGTCTCGGCGGGCGCGTTCTGCGTGCTCGACAAGAACGTTCCGCTCGGACTGATCGACGAGATGGCGCGAGGGGCCGTCGGCCTGCCGATCGTTCACGACCGCTGACAGACGCCGTCGCTGACTCACCAGCCGGCGTCGGCCGCCAGTTCGAGGGCTCCCGCGTTCCACCACTCGCCCGCGGCCGGACCGCCGTTGCAGGTGCCGTCGCTCTCGCCGGGCGGCTTCACCCAGAGGTTGGCGTCTTGCGCACTGCCCGACGGGCTGGCCGCGGGCTCCGCGCCGAGCGCCCGGCCGGGAGGGTTGCACCACTGCCCGTCGGAGCCGTTGCCGTTGCGTGAGGTGTCGATCACGTAGTGGGCGCCGCCGGTCTGTGCGGAGATCTGCTCGGCGTAGGCCTGCTCGAGGTCGGTGGCGTTGTAGTTCGAGACGTTGGTGGCGAAGCCGCGAGCCCGCTCGACCCCGGCGCGGTTCAGCAGGTCGGCCATCTCGGCAGCCGGCCCCCAGTTGGAGTGCCCGGCATCGATGTAGACGACGAGACCGGCGCCCGCGAGACTGTCGACGGCGCTGCCGATCTCGCCCAGCCGCTCGTCGACGTTTCCGCACTCGTCGGCCAGGGCCAGCGCATCCGGTTCGAGGATGATCACGGCCGGGCCGCCGGAGAGCGCGTCGGCGATCTCCTGCACCCACACCGGGTACTGCTCGGCCGACAGGCCGCCGCCGGAGAAGTTGCCGCAGTCGCGGTTCGGCACGCCGTAGACCGTGAAGACGGGGGTCTGGCCGAGCTTCTTCGCCGCTGCCGCCAGTCCTGAGACGTAGCCGCCGACCTCACCCACGGGGTGCTTCTCCGGAGTCAGCCAGATCGCGGTCGGCACCTGGGCGATGCGCCCGAAGGTGGCCGCATCCGCGTCGTCGCCGGATTCGGCCGCGGCATCCGCCGCCGTCTGGGCCTTCGAACCCGGGTCGACGTAGAAGGAGGTTCCGGCGAAGGGGTTGTCGGCCGCGACGCCCCCTTGGGCGAAGATGCTTCCGACCCCCACGACCATGGTCGCGAGAACCCCGGCGATCGCCACGATCGCCACCCCCAGGCCGACGCGCGGCAGAACGTTGCTCAAGAAGGTCCCTCCCCCGGTCGGACTGCTCCCACTCTAACCTGCGGCGGGAGCGTCAGGCCGTGGTCGGAGCGCTCTCGACGCGGAGGCCCGATCCGGCGACCGGGGTGGCCCGGTTGACCGTGCCGGCGGCCCCGTAAGCCTTCAGCCGCGACATCGTCTGCGCGAAGGGCACGGGCCGGCCGTAGAAGAAGCCCTGCGCGTGACGCACGCCGATGCCGACCAGGACGTCGACGGCATCCTGGGTCTCGATGCCCTCGACCACCGTGGAGTAGTCGAACGCGTCGCCGAAGCCCTGCAGCGCGCGCACCACCTCGCGCTGGCGGGTGTCGTCGAGGTTGTCGACGAGGGAACGGTCGATCTTCAGGATGTCCATCGGGATGCGCACCAGGGCACCCACACTGGAGGCCTCCGACCCGTAGTCGTCGAGTGCGATGAGCATTCCGAGCTGCCGGAAGTGCTCGGCCTGGGCGCGGAGGTCGTCGTCGATGTCCTTCGTCGAGCGCTCGTTGAGTTCGAGGCAGAGCGAGACATCCGGATACCGCGGCACGATGTCTTTGAGGAAGGCGCCGACGTGCTCGTCGCGGATCTGCTCGACCTCGAGGTTGATGGTCATCACCGAGATGCCCGGCACGATCTTGCGGAACTCCCGCGCCGCCTTGAGCGACGCCTCGATGACCTGTTTCGTGAGCAGGTCCATCCGGCCGAGGCCCTTCGCCTTCTCGATCAGCGAGGAGGTCGAGATGCGGCCGAGCTCCGGATGCGTGTAGCGCACGAGCGACTCGAAGGCCCAGATCTTGTCTTCGAGGGTGTTCACGATGGGCTGGTAGACGACATTGAGGATGCCGTCGTCGATCGCCTTCGCCACGATCTCGTTGATGCGGCTCGACCGGTGCGGCGAGATGCCGATGCTCGATTCGAACGACGGACCGCCCTGCCGGCGCGACTTCTTGATGGCGAGCATCGAGTGGTCGGCATCGACCACGATCGACTGCGGATCGGTCTCCTGGTGCCCCGAGTAGGCGAGGCCGACGCTCACCAACGGGCGGTATTCGCGGCCGCCGAGCATCGCGGGGGCGCCGATGTTGGCGACGATGTGGTCGGCCACCGCCTTCGACTCGGCGAGCGACTGGAGCTTCGTGAGCACCACCACGAACTCGTCGCCTCCCACCCGCGCCACGAAGTCGTGAGGGCGCACGCTGGCGCGCAGGCGCGTCGCCACCGTGGAGAGCACCTCGTCGCCGACGTGGTGCCCTTCCGTGTCGTTCAGCCGCTTGAACTGGTCGAGGTCGATGAAGAGCACGGCGATGCCCGAGGCATAACTACGGTCTTCATTGAGCCGCGCCAGGGAACGCCGGAAGGCGTTGTAGTTGGGCAGTCCGGTGAGCGAGTCACGGTCGACACGGTCGAGCAGGGTGTCGTAGGCTCCCCGCACCCGAGCGGTCTCGGAGGCGATGTGGCCGATCGCGTCCAGCGCCAACTCGTCGTCGGGCGTGAACGGCGCACCACCGTTCTTGCGGCTGGCCACCAGATATTCGGTCAGCTCGACCGCGTCCTCCTGGTGCTCCTCCGACACCTCGGCGCCCGGCGCCATCGACTCCGGGGTGAGCTGCGGGTCGGTCGCGTTGATCGAGGAGAAGCGCGCGCCGATCTCGTTGCGGCCGGGCGGCGTGCGGCGCACGTCGAACTCGGCGGCGTCGATCGCCCGGCGGGCGAACTCGACCATCGTCTCCTTGGGCTCCTGCTGCACGTCCCAGGGCAGGGCTCGCGCGGCATCCACCACCCCGCTCAGGCGCCGCTCGCTGTCCCGGGTCTGCCGGCGCTTCGCCGCCCCGTAGAAGAACAGGGCGACCACGAGCAAGGGGATGGTGTCGCGCGCGAGGCGCAACTCCTCCTCCGGACCGTCGACCACTTGGAGCAGGCCCGTCGATGCGACGTAGACGGCGATCGCCACGACGGAGCACATGGCGAACACGCCGAGGAGGCGCCACGGACTGAGCGCCGAGATGCCGAAAGTGTGCTCGATGCTCCAGCGGCCGCGTTCGCGGAGGAACTCCAGTGCGAGCACGATCAGCATGTAGACCAGCACGCTCAGCACGAGGGCGATCGGACCCCACCAGCCCAGACCGATCAACCAGCGGGACAGGGCCACGAAGCCGATACCGGCGATGGCGGCCACCCCGGTCCACTGCGCCGACGTCCAGAAGGACCGCGTGGTGATGACCTTGGAGACGAAGTAGGCCATCACCCAGAGGCCGATCTCGAGCGCGGGATTCGGGCCCGTGGTGCCGACGACGAGCAGCGCGCCCGCGACGCCGAAGGGCGGCAGGCCGGTGACCCGTCCGATGGGCATCTGGTAGACCGCGGTGACGCCGACGCTGATGAGGAACACGACGCAGGTGATCCAGCTCGCGGGCGGGGCGGAGAGCCCGGAGATCACACCGGTCGCTGCGGTGGCCACGGCGACCACGACGAGCAGGTAGGAGACCACCGCGGAGGCCTTTCGCTGCTCGGGCTCGGACATGCCGAGAGTTTATCCGCTGATCGGCCCTCGCGGGCTCTCCCGCCTCGCTTCTCGGTCACAGACCGATGGTGGCGAGGGAGGCATCCATGCGGCGGGCCATCTCGGCGTAGCCGTCGTCGTTCGGGTGCAACCCGTCGGCGGCCATCCACTCGGGATGTCCCTCGATCCAGTGCGAGGCGCCCGGTAGGTAGTCGGCTCCGATGGCTGCGGCGTTCGCTTTCACGCGATCGATGATCCACGACACCGAGTCAGGCCGGTCGTCGGTGTACCAGAAGGGCTCGACCACGATGATGCGAGCCGCGGGCAGCTCGTCGTGGAGCGTTTCGAAGTCGGTGCGGATGGCGTGCTCGATCGCCTCCGAGCGCTCCGGCATCGAGAAGTTGTCGTTGAGGCCCATCGTCACGAACACGAGGTCGGGCTGTTCCGCCACGATCCGGGGGATCTCGTCGCTGTCGAGGTAGTCGGGTGGCGTGCTCGCGCGGTTGTTCACGAAGCCGAGGCCGTTGACGCTGGGATTGAACTCGGTCCAGCCGCGTTCGGCGCAGATCACGGTCGACCAGCGCTTCGAGGGGTCGGAGGCGCCGGTGCCGAGCGTGTACGAGTCGCCGTAGAACGCGGCGAGGGGCGCGGTGCGGGGTGCAGGAGGCGACGGCGCGGTCGACGATCCGGTCGCCGCGGCGGAGAGACCCATCATCGTGGCGACCAGCGCGACGAAGCCCAGCGCTGCCGCTCCGGCGGCCGCCGCGTGGCGCGTTCGGGTTCGCATGCCGGGTATTCGGCGTGCATCCGGCTTCCGGATTGCCATCCGCCGTCAGAAACCGCAAACGAGACGGCAACCGACCCCGTATGCGGAGCGGTTGCCGTCTCGTTTGCGGTTTCTGACCGGGCGCGGCGTCAGACGGCCGCGGGAACCGCGGCGTCGGCCGCGATGAGCTCGGCGATCTGCACCGCGTTCAGGGCCGCGCCCTTGCGCAGGTTGTCGTTGCTGATGAACAGGGCGAGGCCGCGCTTGCCGGGAGCCGACTGGTCTTGCCGGATACGGCCGACGTAGCTCGGGTCGGTGCCGGCGGCCTGCAGCGGCGTGGGGACATCCGACAGCTCGACGCCGGGAGCGTTCGCGAGGATCTCCTTGGCGCGCTCGGGCGTGATGTCGCTCGCGAACTCGGCGTTGATGGCGAGCGAGTGGCCCGTGAACACGGGAACGCGCACGCAGGTGCCGGAGACCAGCAGCTCGGGCAGTTCGAGGATCTTGCGGCTCTCGTTGCGGAGCTTCTTCTCCTCGTCGGTCTCGCCCTGTCCGTCGTCGACGATCGAACCGGCCAGAGGGATGACGTCGAAGGCGATCGGGCGCACGTACTTCACCGGCTCGGGGAAGTCGACCGCGCGGCCGTCGTGCACGAGGTCGAGCAGGCCGGGCTGCTCGACGGCGGCGCGGGTCTGGCTCGCGAGCTCCTCGGCGCCCGCGAGTCCGGAGCCGGAGACCGCCTGGTAGGTGTTGACGATGAGGCGCTCGAGGCCGGCCTCGGCGTGCAGCACCTTCAGCACGGGCATGGCCGCCATGGTGGTGCAGTTCGGGTTCGCGATGATGCCCTTGCGAGCCTCGGCGATGGCGTGCGGGTTGACCTCGGAGACGACGAGGGGGACATCCGGATCCATGCGCCAAGCGCTGGAGTTGTCGATCACCGTGACGCCGGCGGCCGCGAAGCGCGGGGCCTGGGCGCGGCTGCCGGTGGCGCCGGCGGAGAACAGAGCGATGTCGAGGCCCGTGGGGTCGGCCGCCTCGACGTCTTCGACCACGATGTCCTGGCCCTTGAAGGGCAGCACCGTGCCGGCCGAGCGGGCGGTGGCGAAGAAGCGGATGCTCTCGATCGGGAAGTCGCGCTCCTCGAGGAGGCGGCGCATGACCTTGCCGACCTGACCGGTTGCGCCTACGACGCCGACGTTGAGTGCCTTGCTCACGGTGGATCCTCTGTTCGGGAGTTTCAATTCTGCAACACGATACCAAGCGGGCTTATGCCCGATCGGCCTGTGACGGATGGCGCCGGTGGAGCGTCAGCGACCGGTGCCGGCGTGCACCACGGCCTCTTCGGCCGCGTCGAGACCGAAAGCGGTGTGCACCACACGGAGGGCATCGTTGATGGTGTCGGCGCGGGTCACCACCGAGATGCGGATCTCGCTCGTGGAGATCATCTCGATGTTGATCCCGGCCTCGAAGAGCGCCGTGAAGAGCTTCGCCGAGACACCCGCGTTCGTGCGCATGCCGGCACCGACCAGGGCGAGCTTGCCGATCTGGTCGTCGTACTGCAGGCCCACGAAGCCCACCTCGTTCTGCTCGGCCCGGAGCGCGGTGAGCACGCCCTGACCATCGCTCTTCGGCAGGGTGAAGGAGATGTCGGTGAGGCCGGTGGAGGCCGCGGAGACGTTCTGCACGATCATGTCGATGTTCGCGCCCGTCTTGGCGACGATCGTGAAGATCTGCGCCGCCTTGCCCGGGATGTCGGGGACGCCGACGACGGTGATCTTGGCCTCGGAGAGGTCGGTGGCGACCCCGGCGATCATGGGCTCTTCCACAGCACCCTCACTTCCGCTCTCGGTGGTTTCCTTGTGGCCGGCGGACTCGTCGTCGGCCGGGTTGTAGACGATGGTTCCCTCGTTGTTGTTGAAGCTCGAGCGCACGTGGAGGGTGACGCCGTGTCGTCGCGCGTACTCGACGGCGCGGATGTAGAGCACCTTCGCGCCGTTGGCCGCGAGCTCGAGCATCTCCTCGCTCGTGATGCGGTCGATCTTCGAGGCCTTGGGCACGACGCGGGGGTCGGCGGTGAAGATGCCGTCGACATCCGTGTAGATCTCGCAGATGTCGGCGTCGAGTGCCGCGGCGAGCGCGACGGCGGTGGTGTCGGAGCCGCCGCGACCGAGGGTCGTGATGTCTTTGGTGTCGCGGTTGAAGCCCTGGAACCCGGCCACGATCACGATCGCGCCCTCGTCGAGCGCCTCGCGGAGCCGCACGGGGGTGACGTCGACGATGCGGGCGGCGCCGTGGCGGGCATCCGTGATCATGCCGGCCTGGCTGCCGGTGAAGCTTCGCGCGTCGTGACCGAGGGACTCGATGGCCATGGCGAGGAGTGCCATCGAGATGCGCTCGCCGGCGGAGAGGAGCATGTCCATCTCGCGCGGGGCCGGGATGGGGGCGACCTCGTGCGCGAGGTCGAGCAGTTCGTCGGTGGTGTCACCCATGGCGGAGACGGCGACGACGACCTCGTTGCCCGCCTTGCGCGTCTCGACGATGCGCTTCGCGACCCGCTTGATGCTCTCCGCGTCGGCGACGGAGGATCCGCCGTACTTCTGCACGATCAAGCTCACGTGGGACTCCTGGTGTCGCTGCGCTGGGTTGCACGACTGATTGAAGGGAATGGGGCTGCGAAACCCGACTGCCCACTATATCGCGCGTGGGATGGGGGAATTCTGCGTGCGCCTCGGCTGACGCACGGCGGGCTCGGGGGTGATTCGCGGCATCCGTTCACGGGCAATTCACGCACCCGGAATAGCGTCGCGCTGTGACCAACTGGAACAAGAAAGCACTGAAGGCGCGGCTGCGGGCTGACATCGCCTTCGACACCGCCATCCGACCCGTGACGGCGGATGTCGCCACCCGGCGGCTCGAGTACTTCAACATCGTGACGGGCGTGGATGCCGGCACCATCACGCCCGAGGCCGGGGCGCTGCTCTTCGACGAGCTCACCGACACCCTGGCGGCCTGAGGGGCGGATTGCCGCTTCCGCTACTTCGCCTGGTCGTAGCTGTCGACGATCGCGACCGTGACCGGAAACTGCACGGGGGCGTCGCCGAAGATGAGGCGGCCGGCTTCGAGGGCGGCGGCGCGCAGCTCGTCGGCCACGGCGTCGGCGAGATGGGCCGGGGTGTGCACCATCACCTCGTCGTGGAGGAAGAACGCGAGGTGCGGGCGCTGCTCGAGGCGCGCATTCGGCGCGGGGCCGCGCGGCGCGGGCGGGGCGTCCTCGGGGGCCGGCTGGGTGGGCGGCCATTCCGGGACTCGGGCCCGCTGGGCGATCGCCTCCTCCGGGACGGAGGCCGGTGGCATGGGCGGCGGTTCCAGGAGCCAGAGACGGCGGCGGATGGCGCCGATCCAGCAGAGGGCCCACTCGGCGGCCGTGCCCTGCACCACGAAGTTGCGGGTGAAGCGGCCCCAGCTGCGGGCGGCCGACCGGGCGCGCGACCGCGCAGCCTCGGTCGCGTTGTCGCCGCCGGCTGCGTCCTGCACGTCCTGCCAGGCGTCGCTCGGCCGCGGCGAGGTGCGGCCGAGGCGGGTGGTGACCACCGCGCCGGCCTCTCCGGCACGGGCGGCGTCTTCGACGAACTTGATGGCGGCCGGGTAGGCGCGGGCGAGACGCGGGAGCATCCGGCCGCTCTCGCCGGTGGTGCCGCCGTACATCGCGCCGAGCATCCCGACCTTCGCGTGGGCACGGGTGTCGACGGCACCCGAGGCCACGATGCCGTCGTAGAGGTCGCGGTCACGGCCGGCGGCAGCCATGGCGCGGTCGCCCGCGAGGGCGGCGAGGATGCGCGGTTCCAGCTGGGCCGCGTCGGCCACCACGAGCTTCCACCCCGGGTCGGCCACCACGGCACCGCGCACCTGCTTCGGCAACTGCAGCGCTCCCCCGCCCTCAGAGGCCCAGCGGCCCGTGACGACACCGCCCGGGATGTAGTTCGGATGGAAGCGGCCCTCGCGCACCCAGGTGTCGACCCACGTCCAGCCGTTGGCCGTGAGCAGCCGGGCGAGCTTCTTGTAGTCGAGCAGCGGCGGGATGGCGGGGTGGTCGATCGTCTTGAGCTCCCACGACCGGGTGCTCGTCACGTTCAAGCCGGCGCGGCGCAGCGACTTCACGAGCTCGGCCGGGGAGTCGGGGTTGACGGTGGGGTCGTCGAGGAGGGTGCGGATGCTCGCGAGCAGTTCTTCGAGGCGGGCCGGGCGGATGCCGGGGGCGGCCGGGCGCGGGCCGAGGAGTCGTGTGAGCAGCTCGTCGTGCAGCTCGGCGCTCCACGGCAGGCCGGCGTGCTGCATCTCCGCGGCGACGAGGCTTCCGGCCGATTCGGCGGCGAGGAGCAGCGCGATCCGGCTCGGATCGGTCGCGCCGCGCACCGCCTCGCGCTGCCGCCGCCACTCGACGAGCTCGGGCACTTCGGCGTCTTCGTCACCCGTAGCGCCGTTCATCCGCACGTTTTGGCGGGAATCGCCGTGCCGGGTTGCGCCAAAACGTGCGGATCGCGGGGCCACGGGCTCGTCGAGGGTGTCGAAGAGGGTGGCCTGGTGCGAGGGCGCGGGTGCGGGGGACGATGCGAGAGCGTCGAGGCGCGGGGCGGTGTCCCAGTGGTCGGGGGCCGACGTCGCCAAGGCCGAAGTCGCGGTGAGCGACGAGTGCCGCAGGATCGCGTGCGAGAGGCGCAGGTCGACGCAGCGCTCGACCCGCACGCCGGCGGCGAGCAGGCCGGGGTACCAGCGCGCGGTGTCGCTCCACACCCAGCGCGGATGCCCGCGCTCGAGCCGCGCGACGGCAGCGGCGAGGTCTGCCTCGGCGACCTCGATCGACCCGTCGCCCGCCCCGACGCCCCCGTTCGCACCCATGTCGTCGGCGTCGCGGCCACCCGTCCCACGACCAACGCGCTTGCCCCTGTCGTCGACCTCGGCGGCGCCGGCGCCCGCGGCCCGACCTTCCCGGTCGCCAGTGCGCTCGCCGTCCACATCGAACTCGGCTGCATCGACACCCGTGGCCCGAGCCTCCCCGTCGCCGTCGCGCTCGCCCCTGTCGCCGAACTCCCCTGAGCCGGCGCTCCCGGCCCCGCCCGTCCCGTCACCGTCGAGCTTGCCCCTGTCGTCGAACTCACCTGCTTCGGCGCCCGCGGCCCGACCGTCCCGGTCGCCAGTGCGCTCGCCGTCCACGTCGAACTCACCCGAAGCGGCATCCGCGACCCGGCCCTCCCCATCGCCGTCGCGCTCGCCCCTGTCGTCGACTGAGCCACCTCGCGAAGTCGCCGCAACGAGGGTGTCCGCAGCCCGAAAGGCGGCTTCGCGCGACCCTTCGACGGATGCGGGCGCGGGGTCGCGGACGGGGATGAGGCGCACACGGCCGAGGCCGGCTTCCGTGACGATGACGTGGGCGACCGGACGCGGCGCGGGGGCGGCATCCGGCTGCGGCCCGGACATGCTCAGCTCTCGACGAGCCGGCGCCCTTCGAAGGCGCGACCGAGGGTGACCTCATCGGCGTATTCGAGGTCGCCGCCCACGGGCAGCCCCGACGCGAGACGGGTGACGCGGATCTCGAGGGTGGTGAGCAACCGGGACAGGTACGTCGCCGTGGCCTCGCCCTCGAGGTTGGGGTCGGTGGCGATGATGACCTCGGTGACGGTGCCGTCGGCGAGGCGCTGCATCAGTTCGCGGATGCGGAGGTTGTCCGGCCCGATGCCGTCGATCGGGCTGATCGCGCCGCCGAGCACGTGGTAGAGACCGCGGAACTCACGCGTGCGCTCGATCGCGACGACGTCTTTCGCTTCCTCGACCACGCAGATGAGGTTCTGCGCGCGGCGCGGGTCGCGGCAGATGGAGCAGGTCTCCTGCTCGGAGACGTTGCCGCAGACGGTGCAGAAGTGCACCTTCTCGCGCACGTCGGTGAGGATCTCGGCCAGCCGCGACACGTCGAACGACTCGGTCTGCACGATGTGGAACGCGATGCGCTGCGCCGACTTCGGGCCGATGCCGGGGAGGCGGCCGAGTTCGTCGATGAGTTCCTGAACGATTCCTTCATACATGCGGGTGGCCGTCAGCCTTCTCTGCCCGGGAGGGGCTGTTCTTCGATGAAGTTGGCGCCGAGGATCTCGCGCACCACGGCCTCGCCGTAGCGGGCCCGGCCGCCCGCGGTGGCGGTGGGTGGTGGCGCGGATGCGACGGGCGCGTCGTCTCCGGATGCCTCGAACCGCAGCGCTCCCGGTCGGGCAGCCGGGTCGGAGGCGCGGGGCGAATCGGCACGTGCAGGTTCAGCGGCTCCGCCGGCCGCCGGCGCCTGATCGGCCCGAGCCGTCGCAGCACCCGCAGCGACGCCGAATCCGGCACGATCGGCCGGTAGCTCAGGCTCGTCGCTCGGCATGGGCTCGTCGAAGGGCGGGGGCTCCTCGTCGGACGACGTGGGAATGGCGACGACGTCCCAAGAGGTGGTCGGCGCAACGGCCGCGCCAGCCCCGGACGGAGCCGAGGATGCCGCGGGCCGCGATGCGCCGGCGCCTCGCGCCGTTGAGCGGTCCGGAGCGGCGCTTCGCGGGGACTGCGCGGGAGCGACCGGCGCCTGCCGCGGAGCGCTCGACGCCGGCGTGGATTCGGGTTCAGGTTCGATTGCCGGCCCCGGGTCGGACACCCCCGGCGTCGACCAGGTGGGAGGCGACTGAGGTGCGCCGGTGGGCACACCCGCCCGGCCACCGGCTCGGTTGTCAGGCAACGAGGCGAGGAACTCGGCTGCGGCAGCGGTCGCCGATGCGACGGGTGCGGCTGACGACGCCTCGAGCGCCGCCGTCGATGTCTCAGGCGTCGTCGGGGGCGCAGCAGGCGCCGTCGAGGGTGCCGACGGCACCGCCGTCGATGCCTCGGGCGCCGTCGAGGGCGCCGACTGCGCGGGGAGCGACGTTTCGGTGGTCGGGTGCTCACCGGCTGGGGATGGCGAGTCCGGGCGCAACGACGAATCGACGCGGGCGATGTACTTCACCCGCAGGCCGAGCACGTCGACGATGGCCTGCCGGAGGTATTCGCTCACACCCTGGCCGGGCGCCGAGCGCTCCTTGAAGCTCGCCACGTCGTTCTCGCTCGGGAATGCCAGCGTGAGCACGTCGCCGTCGAGTGCCCGAACCTGAGCGGTGTAGACCACGAGCCAGGCCGTCATCTTGGCCTTCTGCACGGCCTCGAGGATTTCGGGCCACGCATCCTTGAACTGCTGCAACGACACCTCGCCGGCTGCGGCCGCCACGGGCGAACTCGCGGTAGCGGGCGGCACGGCGGCCGACGAGGACGCGCCGGGGGCGGATGCGGCCGGCGCATCCGTGGCACTGGTGGCCGCTGGCGAGGCGGTCGCCGACGCGGCGGAGTCCGACGGACGTCGCGGGTCAGGCGATGCCGCAGTCGACTGCGCCGAGGATGACGCGGCGGACGACGGCGCGGTCGCCGCACTGGACGCCTCCGAGGTCGAACCGGCCGCCGAGTCGGAACCGCGAGGCCCAGAGGGCACGCCCGAACCAGGCGCCACCGCCGACCACCCCGAACCGGACGACGGCGAAGCAGCAGCGTCCGACGAACTCTGATCGGACGCCGCAGAAGCGGCCGGCGCGGATACCGGCGCAGCCGAGGGCGTCACGGCAGGCACGGCCCCGCCACGTGACTCGCCGGTCACCGCACGGGTGGCGGGCACGCCGCCCGACGCCGCGTCCGGCCCGTCGACGCCGATGCGCCGCTCGAGCCGCTCGACGCGCACGAGCGCGCCGCGCTCCGTGTCGTCGGACGCAGGCACCAGCGTGCGCGCGATCATCAACTCGAGGTGCAGTCGCGGCGACGTCGCCCCGGTCATCTCGGTGAGCGCGTCGTTCACGATGTCGGCGACACGCGACAGCTCGGCGTGACCGAACATGGCGGCCTGGCGGCGCATCCCCTCGATCTCCTCGGCGGGAACCCCGCGCAGCACCGACGACGCCGACTCGCGCGTGGCCGAGACGATGATGATGTCGCGCAGCCGCTCGAGCAGGTCTTCGACGAAGCGCCGCGGGTCTTGCCCGGTCTGGATGACGCGGTCGACCGCGTCGAACGCGGCGGCGCCGTCATGGGCGCCGATCGCGTCGATCACCTCCGACAGGAGCGCGCCGTGGGTGTAGCCGAGCAGCGCGACGGCCTGCTCGTATTCGACACGGTTGTTCTCAGAGCCCGCGATCAACTGGTCGAGCAGCGACAGCGTGTCACGCGCCGACCCGCCGCCCGCGCGCACGACGAGCGGCAGCACGCCCGGCGCCACCTCGACGCCCTCGGTCTCGCAGAGCTGCTGCACGTACTCGAGCAGCTGCGCCGGCGGGATGAGCCGGAACGGGTAGTGATGCGTGCGCGACCGGATCGTGCCGATCACCTTGTCGGGCTCGGTTGTCGCGAAGATGAACTTGATGTGCTCCGGCGGCTCTTCGACGATCTTGAGCAGCGCGTTGAAGCCGCCCGAGGTCACCATGTGCGCCTCGTCGATGATGAAGATCTTGTAGCGGTCGCGCGCCGGAGCGAAGATGGCCCGCTCGCGCAGGTCGCGCGCGTCATCCACACCACCGTGGCTCGCCGCGTCGATCTCGACCACGTCGAGCGACCCCATGCCGTCGCGACTCAACTCGACGCAGCTGGGGCAGACGCCGCACGGCTTGTCGGTGGGGCCTTCGGCGCAGTTCAGGCAGCGGGCCAGGATGCGCGCCGACGTGGTCTTGCCACAGCCGCGCGGACCGCTGAAGAGATAGGCGTGATTGACCCGGTTGGTGCGCAACGCCGTCATCAACGGATCGGTCACCTGCGACTGACCGATCATCTCGGCGAAGTTCTCTGGCCGGTAACGGCGATACAGGGCGGTGACCACCCGACAAGACTACCTTCGGCCACCGACAGTGGGGCCCGGGAGGACTAGCTCAGGTTTCGCGCGTAGCAGACCGAGATCTCCGAGTCGGCGTAGGGCCCGAAGTTGGGGATGAGCGCATAGCCCTCGCGCTCGTAGAAGCGGATGGCGTCGGGCTGCTCGGTACCGGTCTCGAGCAGCAGGCGGTCGACTCCCAAGGCGCGCGCCTCCTCCTCGATGGAACGGAGGATGGCGGTCGACACCCCGGTTCCGCGCGCCGACGGAACCACGTACATCCGCTTGATCTCGGCGCCGCCTTCCGCGAGCAGGCGCAATCCGCCGCATCCGACGGCCACTCCCTCCGCCGACCGCGCCACGAGGAAGACCGGCACCGAGTCGGCCGTGGGCTTCTCACCGGGCTCGTGGTCGTCACGACCGTAGCGGGCGTCGAGCTCGTCGCGCTGCGCCTGGCGGAGGGCGGCCGCGTCGGCGCTGTCGAAGGGCTCGCGGGCGATCGTGAAGGCGGTGGGCACGGGCATCCTTTCCTCGTAACAAGCATTACCGTAACGCTTGTTATGCTTGGCGTGCAAACCCGAACGGAGGAGACGGATGAGCCGACCACGCAATCTCGCCGATCAGCAGCAGCGCCTCTCCGAGGCCACCTGGTCGGTGCTGACCGAACGCGGACTCCCCGGCCTCACCCTTCGCGCCGTTGCCGAACGCGCCGGCTGCACCACAGGACTCGTGATGCACGCCTTCCCCACCAAAGAGGCACTACTGCTGCACGCCCGCGACCTGCTGCACAGCCGCACCGGCGAGCAGCTCGACGCCGCCGAGGGGGCCACCGAGACGCCCGAAGAAGCTCTCCGAGCCGTGATGCTCGACGCGATGTCGCTCGACGAGGTGAGCGTCGACGAAGCACGGGTCTGGATCAGCTACCTCGCCGCCGCGCTCGCCGATCCGGCACTCGCCGAGCGCCACGTCACGGGCAACCGCCGCCTGATTGCGCGGGTCACGCGCCTCGTGCAGGCCTGCCGCCCGGGGTGGTCGCCCGATCGGGCACGCACCGAGGCGCTCTCCCTCATCTCCCTCGCCGACGGCGCCAACACCCTCAGTACGCTCGACCCCGAGACCTACTCCCCCGGGGTTCAGCGGCGGATGATGACCGACGCGATCGATCGGATGCTCGCGAGCGACACGCCCGCCGAACCCGCACCCGCACCCGCACTCGCACCCTCTGTCGAGGCCGTCAGCACGACCCCTGACGTCGAAACCGGAGCTGCCCGTATCCGCCCGTTCGAGGCATCCGACACCGAGGCCGTCGTCGCGCTCTGGGGGGCCTGCGGCCTCACCCGCCCCTGGAACGACCCGCGTAAGGACATCGCCCGCAAGCTCACCACCCAGCCCGAGCTGTTCCTGGTGGCGGAGAGCGAGGGCGCCCTCGTCGGTACAGCCATGGCCGGCTACGACGGGCACCGCGGCTGGGTCAACTACCTCGCCGTCGACCCCTCCGCCCAGGGTCGCGGCCTCGGCCGCATCCTCATGGCGGAGGTGGAGCGGCGCCTCGAAGCGCAGGGCTGCCCGAAGGTCAACCTGCAGATCCGCGAGGGGAACGAGCCCGTGATGGGCTTCTACCGCACGCTCGGCTACACCCGCGACGGCGCGGTGAGCTTCGGAAAGCGCCTCATCCCCGACGTCTGACGAGTAATTACGAAACGGCCTCGAGCGACTGCCGCGCGATCTCCAGCTCCTCGTTGGTGGGCACCACCAGCACCGCGACGCGCGACGAGGGCGACGAGATGAACCGCGGCGACCGCGACTCCACCTCGTTCAGCGCCGGGTCGACCTCGATACCCATCTCGGCGAGCCCCTCAAGCGACCGCGCGCGCACCAGCGGGTTGTTCTCGCCCACGCCCGCCGTGAACACGATCGCGTCGAGGTGCCCGAGCTGCGCGTAGTAGTTGCCCACGTAACCGCGGATGCGGTGCAGGTACACCTCGAGGGCCAGCGTGGCCGCGGCGTCCCCCGCGGCGGCGGCCTTCTGCACGTCGCGCATGTCGCCGTGCCCGGAGAGCCCGAGCAGTCCGCTGCGCCGGTTCAGCAGCTCGTCGAGTTCGGCGAAGCTCATGCCCGTCTTGCGGTTGAGGTGGAACAGCACCGCCGGGTCGAGGTCGCCCGACCGGGTTCCCATCACGAGGCCCTCGAGCGGCGTCATCCCCATCGACGTCTCGACCGACTTCCCGCCCTGTACCGCGCAGACCGACGCGCCGTTGCCGAGGTGGAGCACGATCATCGAGAGTTCCGACAGCGGACGGCCGAGGAATTCGGCCGTCGCTCCCGACACGAACTTGTGGGAGGTGCCGTGGAACCCGTAGCGGCGGACGCGCTGCTTGTCGGCCAGCGACGCGTCGATCGCGTAGGTGTAGGCGGCGGGCGGCAACGTCTGGTGGAACGCGGTGTCGAACACCGCGACCTGCGGCACCGACGGGAACGCCTTCTGTGCCGCGTCGATGCCCTGCAGGTTGGCGGGGTTGTGCAGCGGGGCCAGCTCCGACAGGTCTTCGATGTTGATCTTCACCAGGTCGGTGACGACCGTCGCCTCGTGGAACCGCTTGCCGCCGTGCACCACGCGGTGGCCGACCGCGGCGAGCGGATGCGCGTCGAGACTCGGTCCGTGCTCCTCGAACGCCGCGAGCATCACCCCGAACCCGGCGGTGTGATCGGCGATCGGCAGCTCCTGCTCCCACAGCCCGACCTGCGTGGTGTGGCGGGCGTGACCCGACTCCTCGCCGATGCGTTCGACCAGGCCGGAGGCCAGCACCTGCTCCGACTCGACCTCGATGAGCTGGTACTTGAAGGAGGAGGAGCCGCTGTTGACGACGAGGATCGTGCTCACGACTCCGCCCCGTCCGCCGACGACGACGACGCCGTCGCCGCCTGGATCGCCGTGATGGCGATGGTGTTCACGATGTCCTGCACGAGCGCTCCTCGGGAAAGGTCGTTGATGGGCTTGTTGAGCCCCTGCAGCACCGGCCCGATGGCCACCGCGCCGGCGCTCCGCTGAACAGCCTTGTAGGTGTTGTTGCCCGTGTTCAAGTCCGGGAAGATGAACACTGTGGCACGACCTGCCACCTGCGATCCGGGCATCTTCGCGGCCGCCACCACGAGGTCCGCCGCGGCGTCGTACTGGATCGGCCCCTCCACCAGCAGCTCCGGCCGCTGTTCGTGCACGAGCGCGGTGGCGAACCGCACCTTCTCGACGTCGGCACCCGTGCCCGACGAGCCGGTGGAGTACGAGAGCATCGCCACGCGCGGCTCGATGCCGAACTGCATCGCGGTCTCCGACGACGACACCGCGATGTCGGCGAGCTGCTCGCTGGTGGGATCGGGCACGACCGCACAGTCGCCGTAGACCAGCACGCGATCGGCGAGCGCCATCAGGAACACGCTCGACACGACCGAGACGCCGGGCCGGGTCTTGATGATCTCGAACGCCGGACGGATGGTGTGCGCGGTGGTGTGCGCCGCGCCCGAGACCATGCCGTCGGCCAGGCCCAGCTGCACCATCATCGTTCCGAAGTAGGAGACGTCGGCGACGGTGTCGAAGGCCATGTCGTAGGTGATGCCCTTGTGGGCGCGGAGCCGCTGGTACTCGGTTGCGAACCGATCGCGCAGCTCTTCGTCGAAGGGGCTCACCACCGCCGCGCCCTCGAGGTCGAGGCCCAGGTCGGTCGCACGCCCACGGACCTCCGCCTCCTCGCCGAGGATGGTGAGCCGCGCCACGCCGCGTTTCAGCACCGTGCTCGCCGCCCGCAGGATGCGGTCGTCGCCGCCCTCGGGCAGCACGATGTGCCGGTCGGCCTGGCGTGCGCGCTCGAGCAGGCCGTATTCGAACATCAGGGGGGTCACGACATCCGCTTTGCTCACGTTCAGCAGGTCGAGCAGTTGCTTGCCGTCGACGTACTGCTCGAAGAGCGCGAGGGCGTTGTCGTACTTCACCTGCGAGTCGGCGGCGAGCCGGCCGCGGGTGGAGGTGATGCGCACGGCCGTCTCGTAGGTGCCGAGCGGAGTCGTGATGATCGGGATCGCCGGATCGAGACCCGACACGAGTCGCTCCACCGGTTCCGGCAGCTCGAATCCGCCGTTCAGCACGATGCCGGCGAGCGACGGGAAGGTTCCCGAGGCGTTGGCCATCAGCACCGCGAGCAGCACCTCGGCGCGGTCGCCCGGGATCACCACCACGGCGCCCTCGATGAGGCGGGGCAGCACGTTGCGCATCGACATCGCGGCCACCACGACGCCGAGCGCCTCGCGGGCGAGCAGGCGCCGGTCGCCCATGATCATGGTGCCGTCGATCGACTCCAGGATGCCGGCCATGCTCGGCGCGACCAGCACACGGTCTTCCGGGATGGCCCACACCGGCACCCGGCGCGGCTGGGTCGGGATGGGCGCGGTCTCGTCGCTCGGCGGCGGTCCGGCCTGCGCGGAACTGGCGAGCTCGTCGACGGCCTCGCGCGCCGCCCGCCCGATCGCGTCGCGGATCTTCTCGAGGTGCCCCGGGTCGGAGCGGTTCGCGATGATGCCCACCAGCGTCGCGTGGGCGTTGCGGAGCTCCACCAGGGCGATCTCGGTGATCTGGCGCATCTCGTCGGCCGAGCGCGCCTCGGAGTGGCCGAGCAGCTCGTCCGTTCCGGGTCCCTTGCGCCCGCCGAGCACCAGCAGCACGGGGGCTCCGAGGTTCGCCGCGATGCGGGCGTTGAAGGAGAGTTCGGTGGGACTGCCGACATCGGTGTAATCCGACCCGAGGATGACGACCGCGTCGCACTCGCGCTCCACCGCCTTGTACCGTTCGACGATGCGCGAGAGGGCGGCATCCGGATCGTCGTGCACGTCGTCGTAGGTGACACCGATCGACTGGTCGTAGTCGTGGGCGCCGCCGTTGTGGGCGAGCAACATCTCGAGCACGTAGTCGCGGGCGGTCACCGATCGGGCGACCGGGCGGAACACCCCGACGCGCCGGAGGGAGCGCCTCAGCGTGTCGAGCACGCCGAGGGCGATCGTGGATTTACCGGAGTGCCCTTCGACCGAGGTGATGTAGATGCTCTTCACACCGGTGGGCTGGCTGGGGGTCTGTTCGAAAGTCGGCACGGAATCCTCTTCGGTCGTCCGCCTCCAATCCTATGACGCGGGTCCCGGCGCGCGCCCGGGTGGTGCTCAGGCGCCGCAGTACTCGCTGGCCACGCCCGGACCTTCGGCGACCGAGATGGCCTTGATCTCCCCGGTGCCGTAGTCCTCGAAGTTGACGGTGCGGCCGTCGGCGGCGATGCGGTAGATGGTGATCGTGTTCATGCCCTGGTAGCTCTCGAGCTCCGGGTAGGCGGCCTGCAGCTCGGCCACGGTCGAGCCGAGACCGATGCCCGTCGCGGTGCGCGGCTGAGGGGCCGACGGGGTGAAGCCGTCGAGTTCGAGCATCCGGATCACGACGACGGGGGCCGCCGGGTCGGTCTCGTCGATGCCCGAGACCGCCGTGAATCCCAGATCGGCGAGCTGATAGGTGTCGACTCCGGGTCGGCACGTGTCGACCGTGGCGGGCACCGCGGCCTGCACGTCGGAGAGCGTCTCGCCGACGATGAAGGGGCCGATACCGGCGTAGTCGATGACCCAGGTGCTCATGTCGTCGGGCGAATAGGCGGCGGGGTCCGGCGCGGGGTCGTCGGTCGGCTCGGGCGCGGGCGCCGCAGTGGGGGTCGGCGTGGCGGTGACAGTCACGGTGACCGTCGGTGTGGGCTCCGGGGCGCCTGCCGAGCATCCGGATGCCGTGAGCAGCACCGCGAGAACCGCTCCCGTGAGCGCAGACGTACGTCGCATCCCCATGACATCCCCCTCGTCGGCCACCGTGTGCTCTCACGGTGCGCCTCTCAGACCCTAGGGCCGGAGGGCGGGGCGCCGCCTACCCCAGTTCGGGCCGGGGCTCCGAAGACCCGCATGGGGCTGAACGCTCGTCTTTAACGAGAAAGGACCCCCCGCGCACCCGCCAGAGCCCGGTTACCCTTGCTACGTTTCCGTCCTGGGGGAGTTGGCCTGGATGGCGCCACACGGGGAGCCGGGTACCAGTGTAGCAAGTCGGTGGGGTTGAGTCGGAGCGCCGACGGGCGTTAGCTGGGGACATGAAGATCGCGATCGCGGGTGGGCACGGCAAGATCGCCCTGCTCACCACGAAACTCCTGGCCGCATCCGGACACGAGGTCTGGGGGATCGTGCGGAACCCCGCCCACGCCGCCGACATCGAAGCGGCGGGAGGGCACGCTCTCGTGCTCGACCTCGAGCAGTCGGACTCGGAGCGGCTCGCCGGCGAACTCGCCTCGAAGTCGATCGACGGCGTCGTGTTCGCAGCCGGCGCCGGGCCGGGGTCGAGCGCCGAACGCAAGTTCACCGTCGACCGCGACGGTGCCGTGCTGCTCGCCGACGCGGCCTGGCGGGCCGGGGTGCGCCGCTACGTGCTCATTTCGGCCATGGGCGCCGACGCCTTCGATCCCGACAGCGACGACGTCTTCCAGATCTACCTGCGCGCGAAGAGCGAAGCGGATGCCGCGGTGCGGGCCTCCGAACTCGACTGGACGATCGTGCGACCCGGCGGTCTCACCGACGAGGCCGCCACCGGCCTGGTGACCCTCGCCGAGACGACCGAGCGAGGCACCATCCCCCGGGCCGACGTTGCATGGATCGTCAGCCAACTGCTCATCTCCGGCGACGCCGTGCACCGCCAGTTCGAGGCGATCTCGGGCTCGACCCCCATCGCCGAGGCCCTGCGCGCGCTCTGACCCGCCCGAATCGCGATTCGGAGCGCGGTGCGGGTAGGATGCTTCATGGTCATCTCCCCGGACGGGGAGAATGCTCCAGGAGAATTCGCCTAGTGGCCTATGGCGCACGCTTGGAAAGCGTGTTGGGTGCAAGCCCTCGGGGGTTCGAATCCCCCATTCTCCGCCGAACATTCCTGATTGCACTCCCCCCTGAAACTGGCAGTTGTTCAGAATGCCTAGGTGATCGGCGCGCCGTGACGTAGGTTGGGGCGTCAGTCACAATTTCGTGATCAGGGGCCCTCGGCGGCGAGGGATTTTGGGGCGCTTCATGAGAAGCCGAATGACCGCACGTCGACGCACATCCGATCAGAAACACCGCCACTCGCGGGCGATCGCCGGGGGTGGTGCGATCGCTTTGGGGGCGGTCGTGCTTCTCGCGTCAGCCCAGTCGGCCGGCGCCATCGGCACCACGGTGGATCTCGGCACCGCTGGAAGCTACTCGGTGCTGGGTGGCCAATCCGTCACGAACACGGGTCCGAGCATCCTCGGCGCCGGAGTCGGAGTGAGCCCCGGCTCGGCGATCACGGGCTTCCCGCCCGGACTCGCCCTCGGGGAGCCACACGCGGCCGACGCTCCCGCCCTCCAGGCGCAGACCGACCTCGGCACGGCCTATGACGCAGCAGCGGCCCAAGCGGCCGACGCGAGCGTGTCGGGCGACCTCGGCAACCTGACTCTGCTCCCGGGCGTCTACAACGCCGCCAGCTCGATCGGCCTCACCGGAGCGGTCACGCTCGACGGGCAGGGCGATCCGAACGCCGTGTTCATCTTCCAGATCGGATCGGGTCTCACCACGGCCACGTCGAGCAGCGTGGTTCCGATCAACGGCGCCCGCGCCTGCAACGTGTTCTGGCAGGTCGGTGAATCGGCCACGATCGGCTCGAGCACCTCCTTCGTCGGCACGATCATGGCGCTGACCACGATCACCTTCGGGTCCGGTGCGACCGTCGACGGGCGCGCGCTCGCCCGCAACGGGTCGGTCACGCTGAACAACAACGTCTTCACCGACGGGCTCTGCAAGGACACGACTCCGACCAGCCCACCGCCCTCGACCACGCCACCCACAACGCCCGGTGAGGTGCCCGGCGGAGACGGCACCGGTGGCACGGGTGGCACCGGTGGTACAGGTGGCACCGGCGGCACAGGTGGCACCGGCACAGAAGGCACCGGCGGCACGGGCGGAACCGGCACCGAAGGCACCGGGGGCACAGGCGGCACAGGCACAGGTGGTTCAGGCTCAGCAGGCGGCTCAGCCGCGGCCGGCGGCGCCGGCTCCGGCCGTGGTGCAGGCGGCGCCTCCGGCACCGGCTCCCTCGCCGACACCGGCTTCGAGTTCCCGCCCGTCGCCACCGCCGCGATCGTGCTCGGGATGCTCGGACTCGCACTCCTCGCCAGCTCCCGCCGCCGCATCCGCAGCTGACCCAGCGAACTTCTTGCCCCTATCCGCCCCAAATCTCAGTTTTTGGGGCAGGTAGGGGCAAAAAGTTGGAGGAGGGGGCTAGCGCTCCCCGGATTCGATGGCGGGTACCGCCAAGGGGTCGGCGCCGTCGAGGAACTCCGTGAGGCGCACCACCTCGGCGCTCTCGCCGATGCCCTCGGCCGCGCGGCGCAGCATGTAGAGCGAGAGCAGCACGCCGCGGTTCGGCTCGTGCGACCACGGCACCGGTCCCTGTCCGCGCCAGCCCGCCTTGCGGAGCGCGTCCAGGCCGCGGTGGTAGCCCACCCGCGCGTAGGCGTAGGAGGCCACGACCTCACCCTTCTGCCACGTACGGTCGGCGAGTGTGGCCCAGGCGAGCGACGAGGTGGGGAAGTCGCTCACCGTGGCTTCGAGCACGTCGTCGACGTCGTATCCCACGGCGCGAGCAAGAGCCTCGCGCACTCCGGGCTCGTCGGGGAGGAGTGTTTCCGGAACGCCCAGGAGATTGTTGCTCATGCTCCGATCGTAGCCGTGGCCGAAAACGAGAACCGCCCCCGTCGCGAGGACGAGGGCGGTTCCGAGAGATTGAACTGGAAATGCAGCGCCACGGGCAAAAGCTGCGTGTGCGCTATCCGGGTGTTCCGATCAGCCCTGACGGGCCTTGAAACGGGGGTTCGCGTGATTGATCACGAATGTACGACCCCGGCGTCGAACGACTTGTGAACCCTGCATCTTCTTCATCGAGCCCAATGAATTCCGCACCTTCATATTGACTCCTTTCGTCGTTCAGTAGAACAAGTAGACACCCGAAAACCTTCCCGGGGAAGACGCGGATGCTGTGAGCTCCCCGGACATCGTCATCGCGCGTTGTCGTCGCCCGTGTCGTCCACTCCGCCCGGCTGCGAGTCCGGGTCGGCGAACGGCAGCCCGGCGCTGCCCACCACGTCGGGCGCATCCTCGCCGTGCTCCCGGGTGTAGGCACGGTGGGAGTAGCGCTCGTCGTCCATCCGCTGCGACAGCCCCGCGTAGGAGACCCGCAGCCGCGGCACCCGGTGCACGATGTCCATGACGATCTTGAAGCGGTCGAGATCGTTGAGCATCAGCATGTCGAAGGGCGTCGTGGTGGTGCCCATCTCCTTGAACCCCCGCACGTGGATGTTCGAGTGGTTCGTGCGCCGGTAGGTCAGCCGGTGGATGAGTGACGGATACCCGTGGAACGCGAAGATCACCGGTTTGTCCCGCGTGAACAGAGCGTCGAAGTCGTCGGCGGCCAGGCCGTGCGGATGCTCGGTGGAGTCCTGCAGGCGCATCAGGTCGACGACGTTGAGGAACCGCACGGAGAGATCCGGGATCTCCCGCTTCACGATCTGCACCGCCGCCATCGCCTCGACGGTCGGGATGTCGCCGGCGCAGGCCACCACGACGTCGGGTTCCTCCCCCGGCTTCTCGGTGCCTGCCCACTCCCACACGCTGACGCCCCGGGCGCCGTGGGCGCGAGCTTCCTCGAGCGACAGCAACGTGGCCGTCGGCTGCTTCCCCGCCACGATCACGTTGACGTAGTCGCGCGACGCCAGGCAGTGCTCGGCGGTCACCAGCAGGGTGTTCGCGTCCGGCGGCAGGTAGACCCGCACGACGCTCGCCTTCTTGTTCACGACGTGGTCGAGGAATCCGGGATCCTGGTGCGAGAAGCCGTTGTGATCCTGCCGCCACACATGCGACGAGAGCAGATAGGTGAACGACGAGACCGGCCGCCGCCACTCGACGTGCGCGCTCGACTCGAGCCACTTGGCGTACTGGTTGAACATCGAGTCGATGATGTGGATGAAGGCCTCGTACGACGTGAAGAGCCCGTGGCGACCCGTGAGCAGGTAGCCCTCGAGCAACCCCTGGGCGAGATTCTCGCTCAGCATCTCGATCACCCGGCCCTCGTGGGCGAGGTGCTCGTCGGTGGGCAGGGTCGACCCCTGCCAGGCCTTGTTCGTGACGTCGTAGACGTCGTCGAGACGGTTGGAGGCCACCTCGTCGGGCCCGAAGATGCGGAAATTGTCGGGGTTGTCCGCGATCAGGTCGCGGAGCCAGCGGCCGAGGATGCGTGTGGGTTCGACCACCGCCCCCCTCCCCTCCGACACGTCGACCGCGTGCGGCGCGAGCGGCGGCAACGAGAGGGAGCGCAGCAGCAATCCGCCGTTGGCGTTGGGATTCGCGCTCATCCGCAGATCGCCCACCGGCTTGTCGCCGTCGAGGAGCTCGACGGGTCGGCCGTCGTCGTCGAAGAGCTCCTCCGGCCGGTAGCCGCGCAGCCACTCCTCGAGCTGGGCGAGGTGCTCGGGGTTGTCGCGCACGGTCGACAGGGGCACCTGGTGCGCCCGCCAGGTGTTCTCCACCGGGAGCCCGTCGACCACCTTCGGTCCCGTCCAGCCCTTCGGGGTGCGGAGGACGATCATCGGCCAGGCCGGACGATCCGTCACGCCGTCCACGCGTGCCGCCTGCTGGATGGCCTCGATGTCGTCGAAGGCCTCCGCGAGCGCCGCCTGGAACCGTTCGTGCACGAGCATCGGGTCTTCGCCGTCGAAGCCCCCGGACACGATCCGCGGGGAGTAGCCGTATCCCGTGAACAGCGCCGTCAGCTCGGATTCCGGGATGCGCGCGAGAATCGTCGGGTTGGCGATCTTGTACCCGTTGAGGTTGAGGATCGGCAGCACGGCGCCGTCGGTCACGGGGTTGAGGAACTTATTGAGGTGCCAGCTCGTGGCGAGCGTCGCGGTCTCGGCCTCGCCGTCGCCGATCACGCAAGCGGTGATGAGCGACGGGTTGTCGAGCACGGCGCCATAGGCGTGCACGAGCGAGTAGCCGAGTTCGCCGCCCTCGTTGATCGAGCCCGGGGTCTCCGGTGCGGCGTGCGAGGGGATGCCGCCGGGGAAGGAGAACTGCCGGAAGAGTTTCTGCATCCCTTCCCCGTCGCGCGGCACGTGGTGGAACAGCTCGGAGTAGGTGCCGTCGAGCCACGCATTCGCCACCACACCCGGACCGCCGTGGCCCGGCCCGGCGATGTAGACCACGTTGGAGGAGCGCTCCACGATCAGCTTGTTGAGGTGCGCCCACACCAGGTTCAGCGCCGGAGTGGTGCCCCAGTGCCCGAGCAGCCGGGGTTTGATGTCGGCGGGCGTGAGCGGCTCGCGGAGCAGCGCGTTGTCGAGCAGGTAGATCTGCCCGACCGAGAGGTAGTTGGCCGCACGCCACCAGGCGTCGACGACGGGCAGCGGAACAGATCCGTGTGAGGTCATGGGCTCAGCCTAGGAACAGACCGCCGCCGTGCACAGACCCCCACCATGAACAAGCACGATACGGCCATTTCCGGCGTGCGGCCATGCGGTAAACCGCGTGGTTTCCCGCATCGAAATCGTGCGGGAAACGTCCTGGGCACGGCTCCCCGAGCGCTGTTAGCTTCCCCAACAAGGAAGTGACTCGACTTCCGTTCTGCCGCTCCCCGATGGACCCGGATCGGGGGCCGGCAGCTCATATCTAGGGGGTACCTCATGCACGAGAATGCCGTTCCAACGTCCACGCGCTCCAAATGGCGGCGCATAGCGGTTGCGGCTCTCGCCGTGGTCATCGGATCGGCGGGAGCCGTCGTCGGCGTCGCCGCACCCGCCCAAGCAGCCGGCAACGTCGTCGTCTCGCTCACCTTCGATGACGGCAACGCCGACCAGCTGGCCGCGGCGCAGACGATGAACGCGAAGGGCCTCACCGGTACCTTCTACATCATCTCCGGATCGATCGGTCAACCGAACTACCTCACGCAGGCCAACCTGCAGACCCTCTCCGCCGCCGGCAACGAGATCGGTGGCCACACGGTCCACCACCAGGACCTCACCACCCTCGGGCTGGACGCCGCCAAGCGCGAGATCTGCAACGACCGCGTGAACCTCACCAACTGGGGCTTCTCGGTGACCAGCTTCGCGTATCCGTTCGCCGCGGTGAACGCCCAGGCCGAGCAGGTGGCCGCCGACTGCGGTTACAACAGCGCTCGCGGGCTGGGTGACCTCAAGACGGCTCCCGGCACCGATTGCGCCGACTGCGCCAACGCGGAGACGATCCCGCCGGCCGACCCGTTCTACACCCGCGCGGCCGACCAGTTCGATGCGACCTGGACGCTCGAGCAGATGCAGAAGCGCGTCACCGACGCCGAGGCCGAGGGCGGCTGGGTTCAGCTGACCTTCCACCACATCTGCGACGGTTGCGGATTCGACGCCAACGACCCGACAACGTCTCCGGCTCTGTTCGACCAGTTCACCACCTGGCTCGCCGGCTGGCAGGACGGCACCACGAAGACCGTCAAGACCGTCAACCAGGTCATCGGTGGCGACGTCAAGCCCGTCGTCCAGGGGCCGCCGCTGGCACCGCCGCCCGGACCGGGTGAGAACGGCGTGACGAACCCGAGCCTGGAGACTCCCGGCACCGTGGTCAACATGCCGCAGTGCTGGTGGGGTTCGAGCTTCGGCAACAACACGCCCACGTTCTCGACGGTCACACCCGGGCGCACCGGCGCGACCGCCTCGAAGGTCACGGTGACGAACTACGTCGACGGCGACGCGAAGATCCTCGCCCTCTTCGATGAATCCGGATGCGCGCCCAGCGTGACACCGGGCGCCACGTACTCGTTGAGAGCCTTCTACATGTCGACGGCGAACACCCAGTTCGCGATCTACACCCGCAACACGACCGGCACCTGGACCTACTGGACCTCGAGCCCGTTGATCGGGCCGGCGACCATCTACACGGAAGCGAACTTCACCACGCCGCCGATCCCCGCTGACGTCACGGGCATCAGCTTCGGCCTGAACCTCACCGCCAACGGCGAGCTCATCACCGACGACTACGCCCTGTACGACTCGAACGGCGCTCCGCTCTACGCGCTCAGCCCGGTTCCGCCCACCGTGGCCGGCACCGCCCAGGTCGGCAAGGTGCTCACCGCGACCGTCGCCCCCTGGGCGCCCGACCCGGTGGCGCTCTCCTACCAGTGGAACGCCGACGGCGTCGCGATCGCCGGAGCCACCGGCCTGACCTTCACGCCCACGACGACCCAGGTCGGCAAGGCCATCACATTCACGGTCTCGGGAACGAAGACGGGCTACACGCCTCTGTCGGCGACCTCCGCTCCCACAGCGGCGGTGATCGCGGCCGACGCGACCGTCGTCCGCCTCGGCGGCGCGGATCGCTACGCGGTCTCGGCTGCGGTCTCGGCCAGCACCTTCGCCCCGAACGTGCCCGTCGCCTACGTCGCCTCCGGTGAGGTCTTCCCCGACGCCCTGTCGGGTTCGGCCGCCGCCGGCAAGCTCGGCGGACCGGTGCTCCTGGTGTCGAAGAACACGATCCCCTCTTCGATCGGTGCCGAGCTCGCTCGACTCCACCCGGCGAAGATCGTGGTGCTCGGCGGCGTGAACACGGTGTCGGATGCGGTGCTCAACTCGCTGAACGGCACGGCACCCACCACGAGGATCGGTGGAGCCGACCGGTTCGCGGTTTCCGCGGGCGTTTCGAAGGCCGTGTTCGCGCCGAACGTGCCCGTCGTGTACGTCGCCTCCGGAGCCGTCTTCCCCGACGCGCTCTCCGGATCGGCCGCCGCCGGCAAGCTCGGCGGACCGGTTCTCCTGGTCGCGAAGGACAGCATCCCCGCGGTGGTGGACACGGAGCTGAACCGGTTGCACCCGGCGAAGATCGTGCTGCTCGGCGGAACCGCGACGGTCTCCGACGCCGTGAAGGCCAAGCTGCAGGCGAAAGCGCCGACGACCCGGATCGCGGGCGCCGACCGGTTCGCGGTCTCCGCCGCGATCTCGGCCGCCACGTTCACCCCCGGTGTCCCGGTCGTGTACGTCGCCTCCGGAGCCGTCTTCCCCGACGCGCTCTCCGGATCGGCCGCTGCGATCGTCAAGGGCGGCCCGGTTCTCCTGGTCGACACCAACTCGATACCGGCCTCGGTGAAGACCGAACTGAACCGGCTGAACCCGGCGAAGATCGTGGTGCTGGGCGGGCCGAACACCGTCTCCGATGCGGTCTACAACTCCTTGCAGAGCTACATCGGCTGACACCACCACAGCGGCGCAGGCCGGATGCCCACCCAGGCATCCGGCCTTCGTCGCGTCCGCTCCCCACTCGTGTGCAGGCGCTGAACGCTCGCTGGGAGCGGCGCCGACCATGTCCCCCGGATGGTCTCTATCCACGGTCCCCGCCGCGCCGTATCATCACAGGTGTCCGGGCCCAAGCGCCTAACCCCACCAGAGAATTCGAGAACGGATGAGCCTGCGCAACAGCTCCGTCGCCACCGTCCTCCGACCGCGCGCTCAGATCTCCAGCCAGACCCGCCTGGTGGTGGCCGCCCTCACCTTCCCGATCCTCGCCGCCATGCTCTGGTTCGCCATCCCGCGCGGAACCTGGCCCCGGGTCATCATCGCCTTCCTCTTCATCGCCGTGCTCTACGCAGCGGCGGCCTGGTTGCTGCGCGGGGTGAGCATCCGGATCGAACGCGACGGAGTGGTGGAGCGCGGCTTCTTCCGGCACGACAACCGCATTCCGGCCAAGCGCATCGCGACCGCGCTAATCATCGACGTCTACCGCGGGGTCTCCACCGAGACGCATCGGCAGCTCTTCCTGCTCGACTCCTCGGGCGAGCTGCTGCTGCGGATGCGCGGGGAGTTCTGGTCGAACGAGGACATCGAGGCCGTCGCCGGCGCCTTCGACGTGCCCGTGCGGCGGATGGCCGACCCGATCACCGCGTCGCGGCTCCGGGCCGAGTCACCCGACATGGTCTACTGGTTCGAACGCTGGCCCTGGGTGGGTGGGCTCTGCGTGGCCGGAGCGATCTCGCTGCTGGCCCTGCTCCTGATCGCCCTGATGTCGCCCGCGTCGCTCGTCCTGGCCTGACGCGTCAGGCCGCCGGGTCCGTCGGGTGGGCCGTCGTGGAGAGGGCGCGGGTGAAGACGGTCGGGCGGGGTTCGGCGAATCCCAGGCGCGGATAGAAGGCCAGGGCGCCCGTGTTGCGCGGATCCACCGAGAGGTGCACGCCGGGCACGCCGGCGGCGCGGAGGGCATCGAGCAGGGTCTCGACGAGCATCCGGCCGCCTCCCCGGCCCTGCGCCGCGGGCAGCAGGTCGACGTGGAGATGGGCGGGGAACGCGGCGATCTCGGGCAGCAGCATCCCGGCCGCGTGCTCCGCCCGGGCGGCGCGGCTCAGCGAACTCTCCCGAGCGGCGAAGCGGGCCGCGAAGTCGCGGGTGTCTGCTGCGCCGAGAACGTAGCCGACCACGTCACCGCCCTCCGGCCCCTCGGCCACGAACGCCAGGCCGGGTTCCAGGTCGAGATAGGGCGCGGCGTAGCGCTCCGTGAGTTCGCGCGGATCGGCGTAGGTGCCCGTGGCATCCGCCCCGGCATCGCCCGTCTTCAGGCAGATGTCGAGCACCGCGGCGCGATCGGCGGCACGACGCGGGTCGTAGGGCCGGATGCGGAGCCGGCCCAGCGCATCCGCTCGCTCAGACACGCGTGATCAGCTGCGTCGGGCTCGACTTCCACGCCTCCACGAGCTCGGTGCGCACTGTCACGCCCGAGCCGGGTCCGGTGGGCACGGCGAGCCTCCCGTCCACCAGCACGAACGACTCCGTGAGGTCCTCGGCGAAATAGCGGTTCGAGGCGCTGGTGTCGCCCGGGAGCGTGAAGCCCGGGAGCGCGGCGAGCGCGACGTTGGCCGCGCGCCCGATCCCGGTCTCGAGCATGCCCCCGCACCACACCGGCACATCGCGTTCGACGCAGGCGTCGTGGATACGGATCGCCTCGAGGTAGCCCCCGACCCGTCCGGCCTTGATGTTGATGATCGCGGTCGCGTCCCGCTCGATGGCGTCGATCGCGACGCCGGTGCCTGTGATCGACTCGTCGAGGCAGACCGGGGTGTCGATCGCGCGGGCCAGCCGCACGTGCGCCGCGATGTCCTCCTCGACGAACGGCTGCTCGATCAGCAGCAGGCCGAACTCGTCGAGTTCGCGCAGGTGGTCGATGTCCGCGATCGTGTACGCGGTGTTGGCGTCGACCTGCAGCAGCATCTCCTCACCGACCAGGGCGCGCACGGCCGCGACCGGCAGGACGTCCCAGCCCGGTTTGATCTTCAGCTTGATGCGGCGGTAGCCCTGGTCGACATATCCCTGCACCTCCGTGAGCAGCGAGTCGAGGTCGGGCGCGATGCCCACCGAGACCCCGCAGTCGACCTCGGGCCGCACGGCGCCGAAGTACTCGCCGAAACTGGTTCCGGATGCGCGGAGCTGCGCGTCGAGGACGGCGGTCTCCACCGCGGCCTTCGCCATCCGGTGCCCGATCACGAAGTCGAGGACACTCGCGACATCGGCCGCGCGCACCGTACCCGCGTCGAGGAGGGCCGGTGCGAGGTAGTTCCGGATGACGTCAGTGCAGCCCACCACGTACTCGCTGGAGTAGACGGGGTCGGCCATGGCGACACATTCGCCCCAGCCGTCGCCGGATTCCGTGATCACCCGCACGAGCAGCACCTCGCGGGCGGTCTGCCGCCCGAAGCTCGTCTCGAAGGGGCGCACGAGAGGCATGGCGACCCGGTGCAGCTCCACCGCCTCCACCACGACGGGGAGGGCGGAACCGCTCGAGTGCACGGGGGCCAAGGTGGTCATGGTCAGGCCAGCCTGTCCTCGAGTCCCCAGGCCTGGCCGTAGCCGCCGGCGTCGATCGGGGCGGCCATGAGATCGAGGAAGGCCTTGGCGTCGAACGCTTCCGGACCCAGCACCCCGACACCCGCCCAGGTGCCCGCGGCGAGCAGTTCGAGCGCGATCACGGGGTTCAGGGCGGTCTGCCACACCACGCACTGCGCCTCGTACTCGGCCATCGTCCATTCGTTGTCGGCCACGTGATAGAGGTACACCTCGCGCGGCTGCCCATCGGTGCCGGTGCCGGTGACCCACAACCCCGCGCAGGTCTTGCCGGTCATGAACGGGCCCAACGTCGCCGGATCGGGCAGGCCGGCGGCGACGACATCGCGGGGCGCGACCTCGACCGGGCCGTTGGCGCTCCGCACCTTCACGGGCGTCGTCTTGTCGAGGCCGAGCTGGTGCAGGGTCTTCAGGATGCCGATGAACTCGTTGCCGAGCCCGTACTTGAACGTGACCCGCTTGGCGTCCACCCACCGCGGCATCAGCAGCACCTCCTCGTGCTCCACGTTGACGCACTCGACGTCGCCGATCCCTTCCGGGAAGGTGAATACCTCCGGTTCGGAGAACGGGGCGGTGGTGAACCAGCCGCGATCCTTCTCCCAGATCACGGGGGGATTCAGGCACTCCTCGATCGTGGTCCAGATCGAGAACGACGGGGCGAAGATCTCGTTGCCATCGCTGTCGCGCACCACGAGGTTCGCGCCGTCGCGGGTGCCCAGCTCGTCGATCTCGGAGAAGAGGTGGTCGGCGGCGTAGCGGGCGAAGACATCCGACAGCCCGGGTTCGACGCCGATGCCCACCAGCGCCAGCCGGCCGGCCGTCTCCCAGTCGGGCGCCTGCGCGAACTGGTCGTCGCCCAGCTTCACCCCGGTCTCCGCGTACGGATCGGTCGGATGCGGCTCCGACAGGCTCATCGCCATGTCGAGGTAGTCGGCGCCCGCGGCGAGGGCACCCGCGAAGATCGTCGGCACGAACTTCGGTTCCACCGCGTTCATCACGTGCGTCGCCCCGTGCTTCCGGGCCACCGCCGCGACGTCGTCGGGGTCGGACGCGTCGATCCGGTCGGCAGCGAAGCGGGCGGCGACCTCGGCACCGTGCTTCTCGGTGATCCAGGCAACCGTGCGCTCGGCCCGCGCGGCGTCGTAGTCCGTGACCACGAGCAGTTCGTAGAAGTCGCGTCGGGCGGCGATCTTCGCGATGGCGTCGCCCACTCCGCCGGCGCCCACAAGGAGGATTCTCATGGGTCGACGTTACCGGTAAGGGCGAGGTTCAGACCAGGATGCCGCCTCCGTCGACGAGGATTTCGGAGCCGGTCGCGTAGTGCTGCTCCATCGCATAGAGGTAGGCCTTCGCCACGTCGTCGACCTCCGCCACCCGGCCGAGCGGTACGGATGCGCCGACACCCGCATACATCGCCTCCTGATCCGACGCGCTCAGGCCGGCCCAGAGCGGGCTCCGCACCACCCCGGGAGCGACCACGTTGACGCGGATCGGCGCGAGCTCGACCGCGAGGGATCGGACCGCCGAGATCATGGCTCCGGATGCCGCGGCTCCGAGAACCCAGCCGGCGCCCGAGCGGTGGGCGGCCGAGCCGGAGGTCAGGGTGATCGACCCGCTCGGCGCAAGCGTCGGGAGGGCCGCGCGCACGGCGTCGAGTGCGGAGACCAGCCGCAGCGAGAAGAAGTCGCGACCCGCCTCAGCCGTGTAGTCGGCCAGAGGCACCGGCGTCAGTGTGCCGGCCGCGGTGTAGACGAGGTGATCGAACGGACCGACCTCGGCGAAGAAGGTGTCCAGGGCGACGGAGTCGGACGCGTCGACCGCGTGCCCGTCGGCTGCCGGACCGAGCTCGGCGACCGCCGCCTCGACGTTGGCCGGGCGGCTGGAGGCGATGACGACGCGAGCGCCGGCCGCCACGGCCGCACGGGCCACGGCGAAGCCGATGCCGCTGCTGCCGCCGAGCACGACGACGGTGGATCCGGAGAGAGACATGGGGAACTCGATTCAGGTGAGGAGCGGGATGCCTCCACTCTGCGGCTCACCGGGCCGCCTCGTCCAAGACCCCTTCGGCATCGCTGCAATACCCACCGGGTATCGATCAGCACATCAGGCGCGCAGCAGCTGCACGGCGAGTTCGTGCAGCGCCTGGATCTCGGGCGCGTCGTTGCGCGCCTCCGACACCAGGGCGACCTCGTTCGGCGGCAGATCGTCCACCATCCGGTACACGACGTCCGGCCGCGTGTAGAAGCGGGCCGTCGATTCCGGCAGCACCACCACACCGCGGAGCGCGGCCACGTGCTCGAGCTTCTCCTCGACCGTGTGCACCACGGGCCTGCCGCGCATCACTTCGTGCGGGTCGGTGCCCGCGGCCAACAGCGCATCGCGCCACTCCGGCACCGCATCCGGTGCCTGCAGCAGCCGCAACGGCAGCAGGTCGGCGAGCTTCACCGCACCCGACGTGCCCGCATCCGACGCGCCCGCATCCGGCGTGCCCGCATCGACGGGACCGGGCGGAGCCGCGGATGACGTCGCCAGCTCGTGCGACGCCGGCAGCGCCACTACGCGCGGCTCTGCGAAGAGCACGGTCACCCGTAATCCGTCGCGCGCGATCGGCAGTCGCACGAAGCTCGCGTCGATCCGCCCGTCGTGCACCATCTCGACCTGGTCGTCCCACGAGGTACGCACCACCTCGACAGCGAGCGCGGGGAACCGTTCGCTCAGCGCGCGCACCACCGGCGTCACGATCAGCCCCGGCATGAACCCGAGCCCGATGCTGCGGCCCGCGCGACTCCCCCGTCGCACTCGGCGCTGCAGCGCGGCAGCCTGGATCAGGATGTCGCGGGCGTCCTCGCGGAGCGCCGCTCCCGCTGCCGTGAGCCGCGTGCCTCGCTGCGAGCGTTCGAAGAGCTCGACGCCGAGTTCCTTCTCCAGGGCCGCGATCTGCCGGCTCAGCACCGGCTGGGCGATCCGCAGCCGTTCGGCGGCGCGGCCGAAGTTCAGTTCCTCGGCGACGACCGCGAAGTACCGCAGCTTCCGCAGGTCGAGATCGGCCATCTCAGCGCATCCACACCGGCCGGTGCGGACGTGTCCGTTCGTCGTAGAGCCTCGCCGCGAAGGGCGCCCAGAGCAGCACCGCGACGCCCGCGCCGAGCAGCAGCCCGCCGATCGTGTCGCTCAGCCAGTGGGCGCCGAGGTAGGTGCGGCTGGCCATCATCAGCAGCGTGTAGACCGAGCCGGCCACCCAGATCCACACCCGCACGAAGATGATGCCGAGCGTGACGGCCAGGGTGGCAGCGTTGGCGGAGTGGCCCGAAGGGAAGGAGCCGAAGTCGGAGACCACCAGGATCTCCTCCGGACGGGGGCGCCCGATCGCGCTCTTCAGGATCTGCACGGCCGCCGCGCTCACGATGATCGCGATGGTGAAGTAGAGCGCCGCCCACGGCCGCCGGAACACGAGCAGCGCCACGATGACCACGATGGGCACGACGAACACCGCGATCACGCCACCGCCGAGCGAGTTCATGACGAGCGAGGGCACCTCCCAGAACGGGTTGCGGTGCTCGACGATCTCCTCCATCCACTCGGCGTCGAAGCCGAACGGCAGCAGGCGCTCGCGGAACACCACGATCGCGCCGAGCGCGAGCACGAGCAGCACGGCGACGGCTCCCGAGACGATCGGCCAGCGGCGCGCCACCTGGGCGGGAGCCGGGGCCGTCGATGCTCCCGGGGCGAGTACAGCGGGCGCGGCGCCGTCAGCGGCGTCGGGAGGGGCGTCGTGGCCGTCGTCGGAGGACATCTCGCGAGACTACCCCGAGCGCGTCTCGACGGCAGCGCTGATCCGCAGGAATTCGCGCTGTCCCGCATCCGTGTAGCGCGAAAACCTGCGGCTCAGCGGGTGAGGGCGGGCACCCGCTTCGGCCGCACGATCAGCCAGAGCGCCAGGATGCTGACTACCGCCGTCCCCGCCATCACCGACGCCATGGGGGTGGAGCTGCCGATGCCGAGCACGCCCACCAGGGGCGAGATCAGCCCCGCCAGTCCGAAGTTCACCGCGCCCAGCAGCGACGCCGCCGTTCCCGCTTCGTGGCCGTGCGCGTTGAGCGCCAGCACCTGCACGCAGGGGAAGGTCAGGCCGCAGGAGAAGATGAAGAACCAGAGCGGGATCAGGGTGCCGATCAGCCCGAAACCCAGGTGGTCGAAGAGGATGATGAGTCCCGCGCAGCAGAACAGCATCACCGTCGACACGGCGATGATCCATTGCGGCCCGAAGTACTTGGTCAGTCGCGCGCTCAGCTGCGCGCCGCCCACGATGCCGAGCGAGTTCACGGCGAACAGGATGCCGAACTGCTGCGCGTCGAATCCGTACACCTGCTGGAACAGGAACGAGCTCGCGGAGAGGTAGGAGAACAGGCCGGAGAACGTCATGCCGCCGATGATCGCCACACCGACGAACACCGGGTCGGTGAGCACCGCCCGATAGCGCTGCCGGGTGGTGGTGTGCCCGGAGTCGTGCCGTCGTTCGACGGGCAGCGTCTCCCGGATCCACAGCGCCACCACCAGGATGACGAGCGCCCCGTAGGCGGCGAGCACCCAGAAGATGCCGCGCCAGTCGATCACGAGCAGCAACTGCGAGCCGATCACGGGGGCGACGATGGGCGCGAGCCCGCTCACCAGGGCCAGGCGGGAGAGCATGACCACGAGCGGCCGCCCGCCGAACAGATCCCGCACCATGGCCATCGCGACCACGCCTCCCGCCGCCGCGCCCATGCCCTGCAGCACGCGGAAGACGCCGAGGGTCCAGATGTCGGGCGCCACCGCCGCGCCCACGCACGCCACCACGTGCACGCCCGACGCGATGATGATGGGCATCCGCCGCCCCACCCGATCGCTCCACGGGCCCACCAGCAGCTGGCCGAGCGCGAAGCCGATCGTGGTGCCGGTGAGGGTGAGCTGGATGAGCGCGGCCGGCACGTCGAAGTCGGCCTCGAGCACCGGGAAGGCCGGGAGGTACAGGTCGATCGTGAACGGCCCGAGTGCGGTGAGCGCGCCCAGGATGATCACGTAGACCAGGCGCTGCCGCGTGGTGAGGGAGTCGCCGGGGTGAACGACGGTGATGGGCGATGTTGCTGTGGTCACGATGACATTCCTGCGGGCGCACTGCCGCGATCCAGGGGGCCGACGATGGTGATTGTCCGCGCAGCGAGGATCTCGTCCCCCCGGCGTCCAGAAGAGTCTAGGCCGTCAGGAGCGTCATCCGTCAGGTGATGACGACGTCGATTCCGCGTTTCTCGAACTCGGCGCGCATCCGCTCGTCGACGCCGGTGGTGACGAGGGTGTCGAATTCCTCGATCGACCCGATGCGGCCGAGGTCCACCCGCCCCACCTTCGACGCGTCGGCCACGAACACGGCGCGATCGGCCGAGAGCAGCATGGCGCGCTTCAGCTCCGTCTCAGCCAGGTTGACGTTCGTCGCCCCGCCCTCCGGATGCACTCCGGTGCCGCCGAGGAAGGCGAGGTCGACGTGCAGTTCGTCGAGCACCTTCGCCGCGAAGGGCGCCACCAGGGAGTGCTGGAGCGGCCGCAACGTGCCGCCCGTGACCACGACCGTGAAGCGCGGGATGGCGGGTTCGAGCGCGAGGGCGGTGGTGAGGCTGTTGGTCACGATCACGAGGTCGTCGAGGTCGTCGCGGTCGAGGAGGGCGGCGGCCACCGCGGCCGGGGTGGTGCCGACGTCGAGGATCAGGCTGTCCCCGCTCCGCACCAGGGCGGCGGCGGCCACACCGATGCGCCGCTTCTCGTCGGCCGAGGTGGAGAGGGCCTGCTCGAAGGGCTCCTCGCGGAGCGACGTCCCGCCCCGCAGCACGGCGCCGCCGTGGACGCGATCGATGGGGTTCTCGCGTTCGATGGCGTCGAGGTCCGATCGCACCGTGACCTCGGAGACGCCGAACTCGCGGCTCAGATCGGCCACCCGCACGAAGCCGGTCTCCGACACCCGGGCCAGGATGCGCTCGCGCCGCACGGCTGCGGGGAGCTGCTCGAAATCGTTGGCCATGCGCAGAGTTTCGAATACTTCGCTTTACTTGTCAATTCCTCCGTTCGGTCCGACTTGACTTGTGGTATCGAAAGTGGCTTACTCGTGGTGTGAAACAGCTCTCCCACGGCATCGTCAAGCGCGTGCACCACCTCTCCGACGGCCGCGAACTCATCTACTTCGACGACGCCGACACGACGCTCGACCCCGATCGGGCCCCGGATGCCCGTCCTCCCGCCGAGCGCCCCGCCGTGGCGTCGATGCGGCAGGACCCACTGACGGGCGAATGGGTCTCCATCGCCTCCGCGCGGCAGAACCGCGTGATGCTGCCGCCCAAGCACCTCGACCCCCTTGCCCCGTCGACGCCGGAGAATCTCACCGAGGTGCCGAGCAACTACGACGTCGCGGTGTTCGAGAACAAGTCGCCCTCCTTCGGGCCGGATCTCGCCGCGGTGACCGGCGCATCCGGAACCTACGACGACGCCGAGGCACTCTCGGAGCTCGCGCGCATCGGCCTCGGCCGCACGCGCCCCTCCATCGGCCGCTGCGAGGTGGTGTGCTTCAGCCCCGACACCGACGGCTCCTTCGCCACGCTCTCCGAGTCGCGCGCCCGCACCGTGATCGAGGCCTGGGCCGACCGCACCGCCGCCCTCTCGGCGATGCCCGGCGTCGAGCAGGTGTTCCCGTTCGAGAACCGCGGGGAGGCCATCGGCGTCACGCTGCACCACCCGCACGGGCAGATCTACGCCTACCCCTACATCACGCCGCGCACGCAGAAGCTCATCGCCTCGATCGAGAGCTACGGCCCGACGCTCTTCTCCGACATCCTGGCCTTCGAGCAGGAGTCGGATCGCGTGGTCTACCGCGGCGAGCACTTCACCGCCTTCGTGCCCTTCGCCGCCCGCTGGCCCCTGGAACTGCATCTCCTCCCCCACCGCCACGTGCCCGACTTCGCGGGCCTGACCGAGGAGGAGCGCGACGAGTTGGCAGTGCTCTACCGCCGCCTGCTGCGCGCCATCGACGCGGTCTACGACACGCCCACCCCCTACATCTCCGCCTGGCACCAGGCGCCGGTGCACGCCCACCGCGACGACATCCGTCTGATGCTGCAGATCACCTCCCCCCGCCGTGCCGCCGACAAGCTGAAGTTCCTCGCCGGCTCCGAGGCGGCCATGGGAGCCTTCATCGGAGACGTGCTGCCGGAGACCAGCGCCGCCCTCCTGCGCGAAGCCCTCGAACGATCGGACGCCCAGCTGTGACCACCTCGCCCCTGACACACTCCGTCGTGGAAGGCTTCGCCGCCCGCTTCGGCGAGACGCCGGACTCGCTCTGGTCGGCACCCGGCCGCGTGAACCTGATCGGCGAGCACACCGACTACAACGACGGTTTCGTGCTGCCCTTCGCCATCGACCGCCGCACGGTGATGGCGGTGCGGAAGCGTGAGGACCGCGTCATCCGCATCGCCACCTCCTTCGCGCCCGAGACCGTCGAGATCGCCATCGACGACATCTCACCCGAGACGGTGGACGGCTGGTCGGCGTATCCGCTCGGTATGGTGTGGGGCGTCACCGAGTTCGGTTCGGTGCTCGACCAGGCCTTCGGTTTCGACGCCTACCTCGAGTCCGACATCCCGGTCGGCGCCGGCCTCTCCTCCTCGGCCGCGCTCGAGAGCGTGTTCGGTCTGGCCATCACCGAACTCTGGGGCCTCGGCTACGACCGCCAGTCGATCGCCCGGATCGGACAGTTCAACGAGAACCAGGTGGTGGGCGCGCCGACCGGCATCATGGACCAGTCGGCGTCGCTCCTCGGCGAGCAGGACTCCGTCGTGCTGCTGGACTGCCGCTCGCTCGACGCCTCCGTCATCCCCCTCGGACTCTCGGATGCGCAACTCACCATCGCGGTGATCGACACCAAGGTGGCGCACGAGCACGCGACCGGGGGCTACGCCGCCCGCCGCGCCTCCTGCGAACTCGGCGCGAAGCTGCTCGGTGTCACCTCGCTCCGCGACCTCACCGTCGACGACCTGCCCCGCGCGTCGCGCGAGCTCGACGACGAGACCTTCCGCCGCGTACGGCACGTCGTCACCGAGAACGAGCGCGTGCTCGAGACGGTGCGCGCGTTGCGCGACAAGGGCGCGACCGCGATCGGCCCCCTGCTGGATGCCTCGCACGTCTCGATGCGCGACGACTTCGAGATCTCGGTGCCCGAACTCGACCTCGCGGTCACGACGGCGCAGCAGCACGGTGCGATCGGCGCGCGGATGACGGGCGGCGGCTTCGGCGGATCGGCGATCGCCGTCATCCCCTCCTCCCGCGTCGACGCCCTGCGAACCGCCACTCTCGCCGCCTTCGCGGCAGCGGGCTACGCCACCCCCGACGTCTTCACGGTCACCCCCACCCGCGGCGCGACCCGCGAGCCCCTCTCCTGACCCCTCCCCCGAACTTCTCGCCCGAGCCGCCCAATCCCACACGCTCTCCTGACCCCTCCGGCGAAACTTCTTGCCCCCAAACGCCCGTCCCCGCGACCTTCTTACCCCTCCCCCGAACTTCTTGCCCCCTAACGACCCATCTCGCGCGTTTTAGGGCGTTAAGGGGCAAGAAGTTCGGGTGGGCGGGGTCAGTCGCGCACGATGAGGGCGGCCAGGCCGGCGGGATCGGAGCCACCGGGCACCTCGCCGATCACGCGTCCGGATGCCATGCCGATCACGCGGTCGCAGACGTCCAGGAGCTCCGTGAGGTCGTCGGAGGCGATGACCACGGCCTTGCCCGAACGGGCGATCCGCGCGAGCCCGGCGTGCACCTCGGCGCGTTCGGCGGGTGTGGCACCGGCCGTCGGGTCGCCGAGCAGGAGCACCTGCCTCTCGGATGCCGCGAACTCCTTCACGAGGCCGCGGACCTGGTCGCCCTGCGACCCCTCCCGGCTGAGCGAGCGCACGGCGCCGAGCAGGCGGCCACCCCAGCCGTCGCCCGGTCCGAGATCGCTGTCACGGTCGACCAACCCGGCCTTGACCAGACCCGGCAGCTTCGACGACGACACCGGCACGGCGATTCCGCCCACGAAGCGCACCCGGTACTGGGGCGCATCCGTCGACGCGAAATAGAGGCCGGCGGCGATCGCCCGCTCCACGGTGTCGGTCTTCACCTCGGCGCCGCGCACCGACACCGTCCCGGTCGGTTTCGTGCCGGCCGAGTTGCCGTACACGCTGAGCAGGAAGGCCTGCGCACCCGATCGGCGGAGACCCGCGATCCCCACGATCTCGCCCGCGCGCACCACCAGGTCGGCACTGTCGACGAGGAGGGACTCCGGGTCGAGCGGATCGTGCGTGCTCCAGTCGGCGATGCGCAGGAGCTCCGGCCGCGCGGCGATGTCCGCCGGCGAAGCGGACTCCCGATCCGGTCCGGGTCGCGGTGCGCGATCGACGAGTTCATTGAGCACGTTCGCGCGCACCCGCTCGGCCGCGGCCACGCCGTCCGCCCATTCGGAACGCGGATGCTCCGCCACCACCGCGGAATCCCGCACCACCACGAGCCGGTCGGCGTAGCCGAGCGCCTGGCGCGGCTTCTGGGTGAGCACGAGCACCGCGATCCCGCGCTCGGCGACCGATCGCAGGAGCCGGAAGAAGCGACCGGCGTCGGCCTCGCCGAGACGCTCGGCCGGTTCGTCGAGCACGACGGATGTCGCGGACCGGGCGATCGCGCGGGCGAGCTCCACCACCAGCCGGTCGTACTCGCCCAGCCCGCGGGCGCGCATCCGGGGCGTCAACGACGAGCCGAGCCCCTGCAGGATCTCGGCCGTGTCGGCACGCGTGCGCTCCCAGTCGATGCCGAACGGGATCGGCCCGAGCCGCTTCTTGCGCTCGTTGCCGAGGAACACGTTCTCGGCCACGTCGAAGGCCGGGGTGAGACCGCGGCGCCGGCCGATCAGGGCCGTGGCGGGCAGCCGCGCGGTGGCGTCCGTGGAGCCCGGGCCGCGCGCGAGGATGCGGTCGGTCGTCTCCCGCAGCACGACGTCGAGACCCGATCCGTTCTCGCCGCACACGGCGACGAGTTCGCCCCGTGCGGCACCGACGACATCCCCCGAGGCGAGCGTGAACATCACGCCGCCATCCGTTTCCGTGCTCATGCCTCACTCACCCTGCAACGCTAGCCCCGAACAGACTCGCGACCCGTCGTTTCCGGCCCTGGAACGAGGAACTCAGGGCCGGAGACGACGGGTCGCGAGGTGGGATGTGGCGGATGCGGCTCAGCGACCGCCGGCGCGACGGCGGTTGTAGACGTCGAAGGCCACGGCCAGCAGCAGCACGAGGCCCTTGACGACCTGCTGCCATTCGATGCCGATGCCGAGGATCGACATACCGTTGTTCAGGACACCGATGATCAGACCACCGATGATCGCGCCGCCGATGGTGCCGACACCGCCCTGCACGGCCGCGCCACCGATGAAGGCGGCGGAGATGGCCTCGAGCTCGAAGCCGTCACCGGCCTTCGGGCCCGCGAGGTTGAGGCGTGCGGTGAAGATGAGGCCGGCGAGCGCCGCCAGGAAGCCCATGTTGACGAAGAGCCAGAAGGTCACCCGGCGGGTCTTGATGCCCGACAGCTCGGCGGCGTGGAGGTTGCCGCCGATGGCGTAGATGTGCCGGCCGAAGGTCGAGCGGTTCATCACGATGCCGTAGATGAGCACGAGCACGGCGAGCACGATGAGCGTGACCGGGATGCCCTTGTAGGTGGCCAGCGCGAAGGCGAACAGGCCGATGGCCACGGCGACCAGGATGAGCTTGGTCACGAACCAGGCGAAGGGCTCGACCTCCTGGTTGTAGCTCTGACGGGCGCGGCGGGTGCGGAACTGCTGCACGAAGAGCGCGATGATCGCGATCGCGGCGATGCCGAGGGTCAGCGGGTCGAGCTCGAACTCACCGAACAGGTTGGTGAGGAAGCCGTTGCCGAGCGCCCGGTACTCCACCGGGAAGGAGCCGATGTTCGCGTTGCCCAGCACGACCAGTGCGAGGCCTCGGAATATCAGCATGCCGGCCAGCGTCACGATGAACGCCGGTATGCCCACGAAGGCGATCCAGAAGCCCTGCCAGACACCCACCAGAGCTCCCACGAGCAGCGACAGGATGATCGACAGCCACCACGGGAGTCCCCATTGCACCGCGAACACGCCCGAGACGGCGCCCACGAAGGCGGCGACGGACCCCACCGAGAGGTCGATGTGGCCGGCGATGATGACCATCACCATGCCGATCGCGAGAACGAGGATGTACCCGTTCTGCACGATCAGGTTCGAGATGTTCTGCGGCCGCAGCAGGATGCCGTTGGTGAGGATGCTGAACAGCACCACCACCAGGATCAGCGCGATGAAGATGCCGTTCTTGCCGAGGTCGCCCAGGATGTGGCTGAGCCGGTCGGTGAACTTGTTCTCGACGGGGTTGACCTGCGCGCCCGCGGCGGTCGAGTCGGACGGCTTGGTTTCCAAGTCAGACATAGTCGTTGTTTCTCCTCTCCGGTAGCGCGGGCGCTAGCGGGGCTTTTCCATGGTCATGAGTTTGAGAAGGGCTTCGGGACTGGCGTCCTCGATCGGCAACTCACCGGTGATCCGTCCCTCGGAGAGGGCATAGATGCGATCGCAGATGCCGAGCAGTTCCGGCAGCTCCGACGAGATGACGATGATGCCCTTGCCCTGTGCGGCGAGCTTGTTGATGATGCTGTAGATCTCGTACTTCGCACCGACGTCGATGCCACGGGTGGGCTCGTCGAGGATGAGCACCTCGGGGTCGGCGTAGATCCACTTCGACAGCACGACCTTCTGCTGGTTGCCGCCGGAGAGCTTCCCGGTCTTCGAGAGCACGCTCGGAGCCTTGATGTTCATGCTCGTGCGGTACTCGTTCGCGACCTGGAACTCCTTGCCGTCGTCGACGATGCCGAAGCGCTCCAGCTTGTCGAGCGCGGCCATCGAGATGTTGCGCTTGATGTCCTCGATCAGGTTGAGCCCGTAGGTCTTGCGGTCCTCGGTGGCGTAGGCCAGGCCGTTCTGGATGGCCTCCGACACGGTGCGGGTCTTCACCTCCTTGCCGTCGATGAAGACGCGGCCGGAGATCTTCGACCCGTAGCTGCGGCCGAACAGGCTCATGGCGAACTCCGTGCGTCCGGCGCCCATCAGGCCCGCGATGCCCACGATCTCGCCGCGGCGCACGTGCAGGTTGACGTTGTCGACCATGACCCGGCCCGGATCCTGCGGGTGGTGAGCGGTCCAGTCCTCGACCCGCAGCACCTCCTCGCCGATGTGGGGCGTGTGGTCGGGGTAGCGGTGCTCGAGGTCGCGGCCCACCATGTCCTTGATGATGCGCTCTTCGGTGACATCCGTCTTCGCGATCGTCTCGATGGTCTTGCCGTCGCGGATGATCGTGACCGAGTCGGCGACCTTCTTGATCTCGTTGAGCTTGTGGCTGATGATGATCGACGTGATCCCCTGCTCCTTGAGGTGCAGGATGAGGTTCAGCAGGTGGTCGGAGTCCTCGTCGTTGAGAGCCGCGGTCGGCTCGTCGAGGATGAGGAGCTTCACGCGCTTGGAGAGTGCCTTCGCAATCTCCACCAGCTGCTGCTTGCCGACGCCGATGTCGATGATCTTCGTGGTCGGGTTCTCGCGCAATCCCACCCGGGCGAGCAGCTTCGCGGCCTCGTGATTGGTCTTGTTCCAATCGATCAGGCCGAGCGGGCCCTTCTGCTCGTTGTTCAAGAAGATGTTCTCGGCGATCGAGAGGAAGGGGCTGAGGGCCAGCTCCTGGTGGATGATGACGATGCCCTTCGCCTCCGAGTCACGGATGTCGCGGAACTGCACGACCTCGTTCTCGAACACGATGTCGCCGTCGTAGGTGCCGTGCGGGTAGACCCCCGACAGCACCTTCATGAGCGTCGACTTGCCGGCGCCGTTCTCGCCGCAGATGGCGTGCACTTCACCGCGCTGCACGTCGACCGTGACGGCCTGGAGCGCCTTGACGCCCGGGAATGTCTTCGTGATGCCTTGCATCTCGAGAATGTTCGATCTCGCCTTGATGTCGTCCGTCATGCGCGATTGCCTGCTTCCTTGCCGGTGGCCTGTACCTTACTCGCCGGGTGCGGACCCGGCGCATCCGCCCCGCCCACGCGTGCAGGCGGGGCGGGGCGGATGCCGTCAGAAGGGCTGACTAACCCTTGATCTCGTCTTCGGTCCAGTAGCCGGACTTGACCAGGACGTCTTCGATGTTGTCCTTGACGACGATCTGCGACTCGAGCAGGTAGGAAGGAACGACCTTCACACCGTTGTCGTAGTCGGTGGTGTTGTTGACCTCGGGCTCGTTGCCCTGGAGCAGCGCGACCGCCATGTCGACGGCGACCTTGGCCAGGTTGCGCGTGTCCTTGAAGATCGTGGCGTACTGCTCACCGGACTCGATGGCCTTCACCGAGTCGAGCTCGGCGTCCTGACCCGAGATGATGGGCCATTCGGCACCGACCGAGTAGCCGGCGTCGGTGAGGGCGGAGATGATGCCGCGCGAGATGCCGTCGTAGGGCGACAGCACCGCGTTGACCTTCGAACCGTCGGAGTAGGTCGACGTCAGCAGGTTCTCCATGCGCTTCTGAGCGGTCTCGCCGTCCCAGCGGAGCGTTGCGGCCTGCTCGAAGTCGGTCTGGCCGCTCTTCACGACGAGGGTTCCCTTGTCGATGAAGGGCTTCAGGGTGTCGGTCGCGCCGTTCCAGAAGAAGGTCGCGTTGTTGTCGTCGGGGCTACCGGCGAACAGCTCGATGTTGAAGGGGCCGGCCGGGGCGCCGTCGATCGGCTTGCCGTCGAGGTCGACGAGTCCGAGACCGTTCAGCACCGAATTGGCCTGCTGCACGCCGACCTTGTAGTTGTCGAACGACGCGTAGTAGTCGACGTTCTCGGTGTCGCGGATGAGGCGGTCGTAGGCGATGACGGGGATGTCGTTGTCGGCAGCCTCCTGCAGCACGCTGGTGAGCGTGGTGCCGTCGATCGACGCGACGATGAGCGCCTCGGCGCCCTTCGTGATCATGTTCTCGATCTGCGAGACCTGGGTGGGGATGTCGTCCTCCGCGTACTGCAGGTCGACGGTATATCCGGCGTCCTCCAGCTGCGACTTGACGGCGTCGCCGTCCTGGATCCAACGCTCCGACGACTTCGTCGGCATCGCGACGCCGATCAGGCCGCCGTCTCCGCCTCCGGCGCTGTCGGTGGAGCTGCTTCCTCCGCTGGAGCAGGCAGCCAGGCTGACCATCAGTGCGCCCGCGGCGACTCCCGCGAGCAGTGTCTTGATCTTCACTGTGTTTCCTTTCGTGTTTCTGTGAGGGACTTCTTCGTCTTGGGTCAAAGTGAGAGTTCGGAGGCGAGCCGGTAGCGCTCGTCGAGCGCGTCCTGCGCGATGGGGATCGGCTCGCCGAGTTGGCGGGCCAGGTGCACGGCGCGGGCCGCGTCTTCCACCAGCACGGCGGACCGCACCGCACTGCGAGCGTCCGGGCCGATGGTGAAGGGGCCGTGGTTCTGCATCAGCACGGCGGGTGAGCGGTGACCGGTCAGGGTGTCGACGATGCCGCGGCCGATGGCGTCGTCGCCGATCACGGCGAACGGACCCACCGGGATCTCGCCGCCGAACTCGGCCGCGATGGCGGTGGTGACGCACGGGATGGGCTCGCCGCGCGTGGCCCAGGCAACCGCGTAGGGCGAGTGCGTGTGCACGACGCCACCCACCTCGGGCATATTCCGGTACACGTATGCGTGCGCGGCCGTATCGCTCGACGGGCTGCGGCCGGCACCCGGGGTGCCCTGAACCACGACTCCGTCGAGGTCGCAGAGGATCATGTTCTCGGGCGCGAGCTGGTCGTAGGAGACGCCCGAGGGCTTGATGACGAAGAGGTCGGCCCCGGCCACCCGGCCGGACACGTTGCCTCCGGTCCACACCACGAGGCCGTAGTGCATGAGCTCGGCGTGCAGGCCCGCGATCTCGGCGCGGAGGCGGGCGATGCCCACCTCGAGCTCCGGCCCGAAGCCGCTCACCGGGATGCCCCTGGCATCGGCTCGCTGCTCGTCGTCGTCACGCCGCTGACTCCCTCGTCTGGATCTGCTCTGGGTGTGACCGTTCACATTCGGTCTGATGTGAACGGTCACATCGGTTCATCATGTTAGCCCGAGAGTGGATTGCCGTGTCAACCCGCAAAGGTCTCGGTTCGGTAACCGAGGTTCCGGAGGGCGGTCGGCGGTCAGGCCGGAGGGGGTGCCGTGGAGCTTCGCACGACCAGTGTCGGGATGACCGAGCCGGGCGCATCCTGCCCTTCCGACGGCTCGTCCTGGCCGATCAGCAACGCCACGCAGCGGCGGCCGAGTTCCGCGAAATCCTGCCGTACCGTGGTCAGAGGAGGCCAGAAATGAGCGGCTTCGGGTATGTCGTCGAAACCCACGACACTGATGTCGCGCGGCACGTCGAGACCCTCGTCGTGGATCGCGTGCATGAGGCCCAGGGCCATCTGGTCGTTCGACGAGAAAATGGCCGTGAAATCGCGCACCCTCAGCAGCTCGCGGCCCGCGTGATAGCCGAATTCCGCCGTCCAGTCGCCGAGGATGGGGGCTGTGGTGGGCACGTCCCGGTCCCCCATCTCGCGGAGGAATCCCTCCATCCGCGCTTCCGCCTCGATCCAGTCCTGAGGCCCGGCGAGGTGGTAGATGCCGCGGTGCCCGAGCTCGATGAGGTGCCGTGTGGCCAGTCGCGCGCCGGTCATCTGGTCGACGGAGAGGGCGTGGTCGTTCATCCGGCCGGTCGACTGCAGGGTCACGAACGGCAGGTCCAGCTGCATCTCGGCGAGGGTGTCGAACACGCGCACCTGCGGCGCGATGACCACGATGCCCTCCACGGCCTGCTCGAGCAGGTGGGTGATCGCGCGCGCGATCGAGCGCGAATCGGCGCCCTCGGCATTCGCGGTGACCACCAGGTAGCCCTGCAGCGCCGCGGCCTCCTCGATGGCCTGGATGCTCGACGCCGGTCCGTACTCCGATCGTGAGGAGGTGAGCACCCCGATGGTACGCGATCGGCTGGTGACCAGGGCGCGCGCCGCACGGTTCGGGCGGTACTGCAGCTCGCTCATCACCTCGAGCACGCGGCTCTTGGTCTCTTCGCGGATGCTCGGATGGTTGTTCAGCACCCGGGAGACCGTCTGGTGCGACACCCCCGCGAGCTTCGCGACGTCGCGGATGCTCGGGGCACGCGGGCGCTTCGCCTCGGGAGGGGTTTCGGAGGTCACGTGTCCGCTCGCATCAGTGCCGGTGTGCACGTTCACAAAGAGTGGACGCAGTTACATTATGCACATTCCAGCCGACGATGACCTGGGGAGGATGTGACTGTCACACGGCGCGTTCGAACGCCGAGTGACAGTCACATCCGGGGCACGCCCTCATCGGCGCTACCGCGAAACGGAGGCGGCCATGACGTGCCCGGCCCGCACCGGGCGGGTCGAGAAGGTGACCCGGTCGCCCGATCCGTCCTCCGTCCGCACGGTGAGGCCGGCAGCCTCGGCCGCGAGGCCGCGCCACGCGAGCGCCCGCTGGAGGGCGGGATCGTCGCGCTGCGCGCCGTCGAACTCCACCACGAAGTCGGGGGCCAGGATGGCGCCCGCCTCGGCGAACTGACGGTGAGCGGAGCGGATCAGCGCAGCGCCCCAGACCTCGGGGTGCGGCAGCGAAGGGTCGACGGCGAGGCACCGCAACTCGACGGGGTGCACGGCGCCGACGGGACCCCACCAGACCCCGCGGGCGACCGGTCGGTCGTCGACGAAGGCGAGCCAGGTCCAGTCCCGACGGAGCGTGCCGGCGGCGAGGCCGCGGCCGAACTCGAGGGCGTCGATGCCGCGGACGGGATCGGGCCCGCGTTCGGGATGGAGGTTGAGGAAATCGAGGAGCGCCCGGTCGTGGGCGCGATTGCTTGAGGTGAACACGAGGAGACTTCTTCCAATGAGATGACCAGCGAGGAGGTGCTGACTCGGTGCGCGGGGCGCAGGAGGCGCCGGGCGCGCAAGGCGCGGTGCGCGGAGTCAGTACGCGCCCGGCGAGGGGGCGCTTTCTGGCGAAGGGGCCAGGCGGGCAGTCGAGAAGGACTAGCCTGCGAAGCTCCGGATCGGGGAAAGCGCCGGAATGATGGAAATCATCGGGCTCACCTTCCCTTCTCGTCTCAATGGCGACAGTCTGTCGCGGTCTCCGAGAGTAGCGGGCTGCGCCGCGCGGGCGCAACCCCCTTCTCGGAATCGATGCGGAATCCGCTCCGGATCGGAGTCCGCTCCGGATCAATGGCCTCCGGGCGCTCCGGTGCGGCGCGGCAGCGTGAACACGAGCGCGAAGGCGAGCAGGGCGAAGCCCACGCTCACCGCCATCGCCGAGGTGGCACTGGCACCGAATCCGCTCGCGACGGCATCCGGAGTCCGCCCGTCGATCACCAGCGTGCCGAAGAAGACGCTGCCGATCACGGCGATGCCCACCGCGCTGCCGACCCGCTGCATGGCGCTGATCACGCCGCTGGCGGCACCCGCGTCCGAGCGGTCGACGGTGGCCACGATGAACTGTGCGTTCGGCGCGATGAAGAGACCGTTTCCGAGACCGGCGATCAGGAGCGGGGCGATCAGCTCCCAGTTGGTGAGATCAGAGGGATCGGTGAGCAGGAGCACCAGCCACACCCACGCGAGACCCACGGTGACGGCCGCGGTGCCGATGACGAGCACGGTGCGGCCGAGACGCTGCGCCAGCCGACCGCTCTGCGAGGAGCCGACGATCGAGCCGATCGCGAAGGGGATCGAGACCACTCCCGACTCGAGTGCGGTGTGGCCGAGTCCGGCCTGCCAGAGGATCGAGATGGTGAAGAAGATGCTCGTGAAGGCCGCGAAGTACACCAGAGCCAGGATGACGCCGCCGGTGAAGGAGGGGTGGCGGAAAAGTCGCGGGGGCACCAGGGGGCTGCGGCCGCGCTTGGAGTAGGCCACCTCCCAGGCGCCGAAGGCCACGATCAGCAGGGCGCCCCCGGCGATCGAGAGGAAGGTCCAGAGAGGCCAGCCCTCGTCCTCCCCCTGGATGAGCGGCACCAGCAGGGCGACCAGGCCGGCCGACACGAGCACCAGGCCGAGCCAGTCGATGCCGGCCTTGACGGGCGACGCGGACGAGGTGGGGCCGTTGATCGACGTGGAGATCGCATCCGATTCCCGGTGACCGGGGAGCAGGATGGCCGCGGCGATCAGGGTGGCGACGCCGATCGGCAGGTTGACGCCGAACACGAGCCGCCAGCCGTTCTCGGCACCGAACGCCTCGATGATGAGGCCGCCCACGATCGGGCCGAGCGCGGAGGAGACGCCGATGACGGCGCCCATGATGGCGAAGGCCTTGCCGCGCGAGCGGAACGGGAACAGCAGCTGGATGTAGGCGGTGACGGCGGGAACGAACATGCCGCCGGCGAGCCCCTGCACCACGCGCGACATCACGAGCTGCACGTCGTTCTGCGAGAGCCCGCAGGCCAGGCTCGACACGGTGAAGAGCGCGAGGCCGGTGAAGAACACCCACTTGTGCCCGATCCGGTCGCCGATGCGGCCGGCCGGGATGAGCGCAAGGCCGAAGGCGAGGGCGTAACCGGAGATGATCCACGACAGGGTCGCCTCGGAGGCGTCGATCGAGGTGCGGATGCTCGGCAGGGCCACGTTCACGATCGTGGTGTCGAGCAGCGCGATGAACATCGCCGCGAGCAGCACGATCAGCGCCTGCCAGGCCCGGCGCGGGATGGCGGGCGCCGGAGCGCTCGAGGTGGGGAGTGCGGCGTCAGTCATGAGGGGTGGCCTTTCGCGCCTTTTCGTCGGCGATGATGTCGGGGAGGAGGGAGAGAAGTCGCTCGTGCGAGTCGACTTCGGCGGTCAGCCGGTCGACCCGGTGCTGCATCACCCAGGCCTCCGCGACGGAGAGGTAGGGTGCCGCCGCGCGCGACAGGAACTGCTGCTCGGCGAGCTTGGTGCGCAGGGCCAGCACGCGGGTCTCGATCACGGGCACGAGCTCGTCGAGGCTGTCGGGGTCGAGGCGGGCCATCGCCAGGTCGAAGGGATCGTTGCGGAAGTCGACCACGCTGAGGCCGGATTCCCGGAGGGTGGACAGCGCGCGCCGCCCCTCCGCCGTGATCTCGAACACCTGGCGCTCGGGATACGACCCCTCCCGCTCGACCCGCACCTCTTCGATCAGACCCTCGTTCGCGAGACGTTTGATGGCTCCGTAGAGCGAGCCGACCGAGACATCCGTCCACAGATGGATGCGCTCCTCCTCGGCCAGCAGTCGCAGCTGGTGACCGTGCATCGGGCCCGCGGAGTCGAGACTCCCGAGGATGAAGAGACGGATGGATGACACGCGACTACTCTCGCACGACTAGTTGCGTGGCGTCAACTCGCCCGAAGTGCGGCCGTGTAGGGTGTGGCTGTGGCGCACGTCAACCCGACGCCGGGATCGCAGAGTTCATTGCGCGAAGCCAATCGCGGCAGGATCGTCGACGCCCTCAAGTTCCACGGCCGCCTCACGCAGGTCGAACTCGCCGGAGCGACCGGCCTCTCTCCCGCCACGGTGTCGAACATCGTCAAGGAGCTCGCCGCGGCCGGGGTGCTCCACACCTCGACCTCCACGCGGAGCGGGCGGCGGGCCGTGCAGGTCACGCTCGCCCGTCAACTCGGCCTGGTCGCGGGGCTGCACTTCTCCAGTCGACACCTCCGCGTCGCCATCAGCGACACCGCGCGCACGATCGTGGCCGAGACCCACGTGCCGCTGGCCGCGGATCACCGCCATGACAGCGAACTCGACCGCGCGACGCTGCTCCTGACCGACATGGTCGAATCGCTCGGCGCCTCCCTCTCCGACCTGCTCGCGATCGGGGTCGGACTGCCTGCGCCGGTCGACATCCGCTCCGGCATGGTCGCCCCGCTCGGCCTCTTGCGGAGCTGGGAGGGGATCGACATCGCCGAGAGCCTCTCGCTGCGCACCGGGGCGCCCGTCTTCGTCGACAGCGAGGCGAACCTCGGGGCGATCGCCGAGACGCGCGGCGACCTCAGCCGGATCGAGGGCGTCGCCGCCTACATCCGGGTCGGGCACACCATCAGCGCCGGCCTCGTGGTGAACGGGGTGCCGTTCCGCGGGATGACGGGCAAGGCGGGCCAGATCGGGCACATCACGATCGACGAGAACGGCCCGATCTGCCGTTGCGGAAACCGCGGCTGCCTGGAGACCCTGGCGGGTGGGCGGGCCCTGCTCGACCTGTTCCGGAGCGATCCGAGCGTGCAGCGACTGAGCGACCTGATCCTCCGCGCCGAGGACGGCGATCCGAGTTCCAGCCGGGTGATCGCGGATGCCGGCCGACACATCGGAATCGCGGCGGCGAGCCTGTGCAACCTCCTCGACCCCGACCGGATCATCATCGGCGGCGAACTGGCCGAGACCGGAGAGATCCTGATCGCCCCACTCCGGCACGCGCTGGAGCGCTCGGCGCTGGGCGGAACGACGGAGGCGCCGGAGGTGACGCGCTCGACACTGGGCGACCGATCCGAGCTCATGGGCGCCCTCGCGCTGGCCATCGAGCACGTCGCACTCGACGCCGAAGGGCGTCTGCTGGAGAACGCCTGATCGACTCTCCCGAGCCCGTTGAGTTCGGAAGATAACGACACGGTTGCATTTTTCCGGTCGATTGAGTTCAAGAATTGACGCCAAGCCTCGCGAGTGCCAAACTCGGTCAAAACCGCCAATGAGGGCGGTCCAGTGAGAGGTAAATCAATGAAGACCACCAAGAAACTCACATTCCTGGCTGCCGGACTCCTCGTCGCGGCGGGAGCCCTTTCGGCGTGTGCCGGAGGCGGTTCGGGAACGAGCACCGACTCCGCGGGAAGCGGCGACAGCGGAGACGGCGCGAAGATCGCGCTGCTCCTGCCCGAGTCGAAGACCGCTCGCTACGAGCAGTTCGACCGCCCCCTGTTCGAGGCCAAGGTCAAGGACCTCGGCGGCGGCGAGGTGCTCTACTCCAACGCCGACCAGGACGCCTCGAAGCAGCAGCAGCAGGCTGAATCGGCGCTCACCTCCGGCGCCAAGGTGCTCGTGCTCGACCCGGTCGACGCCGAGGCCGCCGTGAGCATCGTCTCGGCCGCGAACGCCCAGGGCGTGCCGGTGGTCTCCTACGACCGTCTGGTCGCGGGCGGCAAGCTCGACTACTACATCTCCTTCGACAACGAGAAGGTCGGCGAGCTGCAGGGCAAGTCGATCGTCGACAAGCTGAAGAGCGACGGCGCCACCGGCGGCATCCTGATGGTCAACGGATCGCCCACCGACGGCAACGCCGCGCTGTTCAAGTCCGGCGCGCACAGCGAGATCGACCCCTCGGGCATCAAGGTGCTCGCCGAGTTCGACACCCCCGACTGGAGCCCCGACAAGGCCCAGGACTGGGTGGCCGGCCAGATCACGCAGTTCCCGGGTCAGATCTCCGGCGTCTACGCCGCGAACGACGGCACCGCGGGTGGAGCGGTCGCCGCGCTGAAGGCAGCGAACGTCACCCCGTGGCCGGTCATCACCGGTCAGGACGCGGAGCTCGCCGGCATCCAGCGCATCGTCGCCGGTGACCAGTACATGACCATCTACAAGGCCATCAAGCAGGAGGCCGAGAAGGCGGCGGAGATCGCCGTGTCCCTCGCCAACGGCGACACGGTCTCGGGTGACACCGACGTGGACGGCACCCCCGCCACGCTGCTCGACCCGGTGGTCGTGACCATCGACAACATCATGGACACGGTCGTCGCCGACGGGTTCTACACCGTCGACGACATCTGCACCGCCGAGTACGCCGACGCGTGCGCCGCGGCCAACATCAAGTAACGGCGCGCGATACCGATCACGAAATGCACGACACGGTGCTGACCGGAACCCTCCGTTCCGGTCAGCACCCGTGTCTGCTACCTTCCTGACAACAACAAGGGAACGAACATGACGCTGACGTCACAGCCCACCACCGAACGGAACCGCCCGGGGGATCACATCCTCGCGTTGCGCGGGGTCGGAAAGAAGTTCGGTGCCATCCAAGCCCTCACCGACATCGAACTGGATGTGCACGCGGGCGAAGTCGTCGCGATCGTCGGTGACAACGGGGCCGGCAAGTCGACCCTCGTGAAGATCCTCGCCGGGGTGCACCCGCCGGACGGCGGGACGATCGAGTTCGAGGGCAACAAGGTCACGATCGCGAGCCCGGCCGACTCGAAGCAGCTCGGCATCGCGACCGTGTTCCAGGACCTCGCGCTCTGCGACAACCTCGACGTCGTGGCCAACCTCTGGCTCGGCCGGGAGCTCACCCACAACGGCTCCCTCGACGAGGTCGAGATGGAGAAGCGTTCCTGGACCCTGCTGCGGGAGCTCAGCGCCAAGATCCCCTCGGTGCGCACCCCCATCGCCTCCCTCTCCGGCGGCCAGCGGCAGACGGTCGCGATCGCCCGGTCGCTGATCGGCGAACCCAGCGTGGTCATCCTCGACGAGCCCACCGCCGCTCTCGGCGTGGCGCAGACCGCCGAGGTGCTGAACCTGATCGAGCGCCTGCGCGAACGCGGGCTCGGCGTCATCCTGATCAGCCACAACATCGCCGACGTGCAGGCGGTCGCCGACCGCGTCGTCGTGCTCCGTCTCGGCCGCAACAACGGCGACTTCCGCGTCGCCGACGTCACGAGCGAGACCATCATCGCCGCGATCACCGGGGCCAGCGACAACGCGGTCACCCGCCGCGCGGCACACAAGACCGCTTCAACGTCCATCGTCACGGAGGCCTCGGAATGAGCGACACGAAATCGTCGGCGACGGATTTCGCCCAGGACGCGACGGCATCGACCCTCGCCACCGACCTGCAGGACGAGCGCCTCATCCACAACGCGGGTGCGGGCGGCGCCGTGCGCGCCTTCTTCTCCCGCGTGCGCGGCGGCGACCTCGGAACCCTCCCGGTCATCATCGGATTGATCGTCATCTGGGCCGTGTTCCAGATCCTCAACCCGAACTTCCTCTCGAGCACCAACCTGGTGAACCTCACGCTGCAGTGCGCCGCGGTGGGCACGATCTCGATCGGCATCGTGCTCGTGCTGCTGCTCGGCGAGATCGACCTGTCGGTCGGCTCGGTCAGCGGGCTGGGAGCGGCGATCCTCGCCGTCACCTTCGTGCAGCAGGGCTGGAACCCCGTGTTCTCGATCCTGCTCGCGCTCGCCGTCGGCGTCGTGATCGGGCTGCTCTACGGATTCCTCTACACGCGCTTCGGCGTGCCGAGCTTCGTGATCACCCTCGCGGGCCTGCTCGGCTTCCTGGGTCTGCAACTCTGGGTGCTGGGGCCCACCGGATCGATCAACATCCCGTTCGACTCCTTCCTGGTGCAGTTCGCGCAGCAGTGGTTCCTGCCGGCCTGGGTCTCCTACCTGTTGATCGTGCTGTTCGTCGCGGTCTACGCGTGGCAGCTCGTGTCGCAGGCGCGACGGCGCACGGCGGCCGGCCTCTCGGCGATGTCGGCGGGCTCGATCATCGTGCGGAGCGTGGTACTCCTGGTGCTCCTCGGCGCGGCCGCGTGGTACCTCAACCTCACCCGCGGCGTCGGCGCGATGTTCGTGTTCTTCCTCGCCCTCGTGCTCATCTTCAACTACGCGCTCACCCGCACCCGCTGGGGTCGCGCGGTGTTCGCGGTGGGTGGCAACGTCGAGGCGGCACGGCGGTCGGGCATCCGGGTGAACCGCATCTACATGTCGGTGTTCGTGCTCTGCTCGACCCTCGCGATCGTCGGCGGCCTGCTCGCGGCCTCCCGTCTGGCGGCGGCGAACCAGGGCTCAGGCGGTGGGGACATCAACCTGAACGCCATCGCGGCGGCGGTCATCGGCGGCACTTCGCTCTTCGGTGGACGCGGATCGGCGTTCTCGGCTCTGCTCGGCATCGTCGTCATCCAGTCGATCTCGTCGGGCCTGACGCTGCTGAACCTCGACTCCTCGGTGCGCTACATGATCACCGGTATCGTGCTGCTGCTCGCCGTGATCGTCGACTCGCTCTCGCGGCGCTCGCGTCGCGCTGCGGGCCGCGCCTGAGCATCCGCTGCCGGACGCCCCGTCCCCGCCTCGCGGTGGGCGGGGCGTCCGTCGTTTGCTGCGTTCAGCGAGCCGCGCGGGCGGCGTACTGCTGCCGGATGACGGGGCGGAAGTCGGGAGCGGGGGTCGCCGCCGTCGAGACCGCCCACGTCGGCCGCGTGCCGGTGAGCGCCCAGCCCGCCTGCACCGCACCTCCGTCGGCGACGTACTCGCCGGGCTCGGGCACCGTGACGGGCACGTCGAACACCTGTGCCGCGATGGCCTGCACGGCGGGGTTCAACGCCGCTCCCCCGATGAGCAGGATGCGGGAGGGCTCGACGCCGACCCGGCGAAGCGCGTCCAGGCCGTCGGCCAGGCCGCAGAGCAAGCCCTCGATGGCCGCGCGGGCGAGTCCTTCGCGGGTGGTGGAGGCGAGCGTCATGCCGAAGAGCGTGGCCGTGGCGTCGGGGAGGTTCGGGGTGCGCTCGCCCTCGAAGTAGGGCTGCAGCACGAGGCCTCGGGCTCCCGGTTCCGCGGCGAGCGCGAGGGTGCCGAGCGTGGCGTGGTCGACGCCGAGCAGAGCGGCGGTGGAGTCGAGGATGCGTGCCGCGTTCAGGGTGGCGACGAGCGGGAGGAAGGCGCCGGAGGCATCCGCGAACCCGGCGACCGTGCCGCTCTCGTCGGCCGACGGCGCGCCCGTGACCGCGAAGACCGTGCCGCTGGTGCCGATCGAGACGACGACGTCTCCCTCGGTGGCGCCGAGTCCGAGGGCCGCCCCGGCGTTGTCGCCGGCACCCGGGCCCACCACGATCCCAGCGGGGACGGCGGGAAGCCCGGTGCCCGCCAACTCGACGGTGGTTCCGGCCGGCTCGGCGGGCCCGAGCACCCGGGGCAGCACGGCGTCGTGACCGAGCGCGGCCACCAGCAGTTGGCGGTCGTACGCGTCGGTGTTGGGGTTCCAGTACGAGGTGCCGCTCGCGTCGGAGCGATCGGTCACGAGTTCCTCGAGCACGGGCCCGAGTGGGCTGACGGCGGCCGGGCCGTAGCCGCGCAGACGCCAGGTCAGCCAGTCGTGCGGCAGGGCGACCGCGGCGACCCGGGCGGCCGCCTCCGGTTCGGCATCGCGCAGCCAGCGGAGCTTGGTCGCGGTGAAGGAGGCGACCGGCACCGAGCCGGTTCGCGCGGCCAGGTCGGCGGCGCCGAACTCGGAGATCAGGTCGGCGGCGGCCCCGGCGGAGCGGGTGTCGTTCCAGAGCAAGGCGGGGCGGATGACCTCTCCCGCGGCATCCAGCACCACCATGCCGTGCTGCTGCCCCGCGATCGCGATGGCCGCGACGTCGTCGACTCCGCCCGCTTCGGCGAGGGCCACGGCGAGCGCCTCCCACCAGGCCTGGGGGTCCACCTCCGTGCCGGACGGATGCGCCGCGCGGCCTTGGCGCACGAGGGCCCCGGTGTCGAGGTCGCGGATGACGACCTTGCAGCTCTGCGTGGACGAGTCGATGCCGGCGACGAGCGTCATTGGTGTCTCCTGGGGCTGTTCGGGGTGAGCCTAAAAGTTCTCGTTGACAACATATTCCACCGTCGCCGCGCACGCAAAGGCACGCCAGAAGGAGCGGGTCAGCCCTTGTGCTGAGCGCGGTACGCCGAGGGACTCACCCCGTGCGTGCGGCGGAACTGCCGGGAGAAGTAGAACTGGTCGCGCATCCCGACCTCCCGGCCGACCTCCGCGATCGGCAGCGTCGTGGTGTCGAGCAGCTGTCGGGCCCGGGCCATCTTCAGGGCCGTGTGGTGGGCGAGCACCCCGCCGCCGGTCGCGTCGCGGAAGAGGGTGCTGAGATGCGACGACGACACCCCCACCAGCGCGGCCAACTCGGGCACCCGGATGGTGCCGTCGATGCGTTGCTCCAGGTAGTGCAGCGCCCGCTCGAGCGGCTCGCCCTGCTCGGGCAGGCTCCGGTCGACGGCGAGCTGGGTGAGCATCCGCCACGCCATGCCCGCGGTGGCGAGAAGCCGCGCGGGCGACTGGTCGCGTTCGAGCGCCGAGACGATCTCGTCGAGCATCGCCGTGATGCGATCGACGGCGCGAAGCGAGACCGTGATGCGGGCGGGGTCGATGCCGGCCGCCTCGACCAGCTCCGGCACATCGCTCCCGCGCACGTGGCACCACCAGATCGTCCATGGATCGTCGTCCGAGGCGCCGTAGGAATGGGGCTGGCCACCCGGGATCACGATGGCGGTCGACGAGGCCACGCGGATGCGCGTTCCGCTCGATTCCACCCAGCCCGAGCCCGCGACACAGACGATCACGATCGTCTCCTCCGCGCCGGCCGGGCGGTGGCGCCCGTGCGCATCCGCCTGGGGGAAGTACCCGGCGTCGGTGACGACGAGGCGCCGGGTCACCGGCCGGGCCAGCGCCTCGGCGATGAGCGGTCGCGGCACCACGCAGAGACGCTGGTTCTCGAAGCCGACAGCGCGTTCCATGCGCGCCAGTCTGCCACACCAGCGGATCATCCATACTTCGGCCATCATCTGCCATGGATCGCGGGTGCGGCGCTGCTTACTCTCGACGCTGTGACCATCGACGACGACTCCGCACGCATCCGACTCCCCCACGCTCCCGCCGACCAGCAGGCCGTGCTCGACGAGGGCGGCGTCGCCTGTTGGAGCGAGCCGGTGGAGATCGGCACCTACGAACCGGCCGAGCCCGACCGCTATCCGCTCTTCCTCGACCGGCGGGTGTATCAGGGTTCGAGCGGGCGGGTCTACCCGATCCCCTTCGTCGACCGGATCGCCCAGGAGCCGGTTCCGCGGCTGTGGCAGGCCATCCACCTCGAGAACCAGTGGGTGCGCTTGATGCTCCTGCCCGAGATCGGGGGCCGCATCCACATCGGCTACGACAAGACGAACGGCTACGACTTCTTCTACCGCAACAACGTCATCAAGCCGGCGCTCGTGGGCCTGGCCGGCCCGTGGATCTCCGGCGGCGTCGAGTTCAACTGGCCCCAGCACCACCGCCCCGGCACCTTCCTGCCCGTCGAGACCGCGATCGAGCGGACGGATGCCGGCGACGTCACCGTCTGGCACTCCGACCTCGACCCCCTGCAGCGCATGCGCGGCAGTCACGGCGTGCGGTTGCGGGGTGACAGCTCGGTGATCGAGGTCGCGGCGCGGCTGCACAACCGCACCGACGAGCCGCAGACCTTCCTCTGGTGGGCGAACGTGGCGGCGCGTTCCGACGGCGACTACCAGTCCTTCTTCCCCACCGACGTGCACTACGTGGCCGACCATGCGCGCCGCGCGATCACCGCGTTCCCGCGCGCCGACCGGCCCTACTACGGAGTCGACTACCCGGCACTGGCCGACGCCGAGCATCCGGATGCCGACCGCCTCGACTTCTACGGCAACATCCCCGTGCCCACCTCCTACATGATCACGGACACCCGGGACAGCTTCTTCGGCGGCTACGACCACGACGCCCGGGCAGGGTTCGTGCACTGGGCCGACCGCGCGATCGCGCCGGGCAAGAAGCAGTGGACCTGGGGCGACGGACCGATCGGCCGGGCCTGGGATGCGCAACTCACCGACAACGACGGGCCCTACGTCGAGCTCATGGCCGGCGTCTACACCGACAACCAGCCCGACTTCAGCTACCTGGCGCCAGGCGAGACGCGGCGGTTCAGCCAGTTCTGGTTCCCGATCCGGGAGCTGGGCCCCGCACAGCAGGCGACGCGCGAGATCGCAGTCAGCCTAGGCGTGGAGCGCGGTTCAGTGGCAACTGACGGCGTGGACGTACGGGTCGGGGTGTCGAGTGCGGTCGTGCAGGAGCGGGCGCGGGTGGTGCTGGAGCTGCGCGGGCAGGTCGTGACCGAGTGGGAGACCGCGCTGTCGCCGGCACAGCCCTTCGTCGACACGACGACAATCGGCGGCGAGAGCGTCGCCGTGCGCGACGACGAGCTGACCCTGCGGGTGCTGGCCGACGGACAGGAGCTGATCGCCTGGCAGCCCCGGCCGACGACGGATGGCCCGGGCGAGGCCGGTGAGACCGACGCCGAACCCTGGGTGGCGACCGAGCCGCCGCTGCCCGGCGACATCGAGAGCGTCGACGAGCTCTACCTGACGGGGGTGCACCTGGTGCAGTACCGGCATCCCACCCGCTCCCCCGTCCCCTACTTCGAGGAGGTGCTGCGGCGCGATCCGCTCGACTCCCGGGCGTCCGTGGCGCTGGCGGCCGGACATCACCGTCGCGGCGAGTACGACCGTGCGCGCCGGCTGCTCGAGGGCGCCCTGGAGCGGCTCACGCGGCGCAACCTCAATCCCGCCAGCGGCGAGGCGAGCTACCGTCTCGGACTCGTGCTCGAACGGCAGGGCGAGTTCGACGCGGCCGCCGACCGCTTCGCGAAATCCGCCTGGGATGCCGCGTGGGCGCATCCCGCTCACCTCGCCCTGGCCCGGCTGGCGCTGCGTGCCGGTCGCCCCGCTGAGGCCCGGGCCCACGCCGACGACGCCCGCCGCCTCGACTCGGAGAGTCCGGAGGCCCGGCACCTCGCGATCCTGGCGTCGCGCCGGCTGGGACGCGACACGGAGGCGTTCTGGCTGCTCGACGAGACGCTCGATGTCGACCCGCTCGACCCGGTGGCGCTCGCGCTGGCCGGACGTCTCGCGGCCATCGACCCGAAGACCCCGCTCCTGGTGGCGACCGGGTTGGCGCGAGCCGGGCACTGGGACGAGGCCCTGGCCCTCACGGAGACGCTCGTCGCGGCTCCGGCGGAGGCATCCGACCGGGCTACGCCCGCTCCCGGCGAGCGCCGCGCTCCCACGACGTTCGGCAACCCGGTGCCGCTCACGCACTATCTCCGGGCCACCTGGCTCACCGCTCGGGGCGGCTCCGATGCCGGGGCCTCCGCGGCCGCCGAACGCGCCGGCGCGCGAGCCGCCGACTCCACCTACGCCTTCCCGGCGGGGCTCGACGAGCACGACGCCCTCGTCGCCGCGATCGCCGTCGACCCATCCGATCCCGTCGCCCCGGCGCTCCTCGGCGCCTGGCTGCTCGACGCGGGTCGCACGGCCGATGCGCGGGTCGCTCTCGAGAACGCCCTCGCGAACGGGTCGGCCGATCCGGTCGCCTGGCGGAACGCCGCCGTCGCGACCGTCAACACCGGCGGCGACGCGGAGGCCGCCGACGCCTATTTCGCGCGCGCCCTCGAGCTGAGCCCCGACGACCCACGCCTCGTGTTCGAGCGCGACCTTCTCGCGAGCGTTCGCGGCATCCCGATCGCCGAGCGTCTGGCCGCCATCGAGCGGCACGATCCGCGGGTGTTCGTGCGCGACGACCTCACCCTCGGCTACCTCGACCTGCTGCTGGCGGAGGACCGCGTCGACGACGCTCTGCGCATCCTCTCCACCCGTCGCTTCCAGCCGTTCGAGGGCGGCGAGGGCAAGGCGATCGCCGTCTACGACCGTGCGACGCTCTCGATCGCCCGCACCCTGATCGACACGGATGCGCGCGCCGCGGTCGAGCTGCTCCGCTCGGGCATCGACGTGCCCGCGAACCTCGGCGAGGGCCGGCATCCGGCCGACAGTGTCGCGGAGCGCTTCCTGCTCCTCGGCGACGCGCTCGAACGCACCGGCGACACGGCGGCCGCGGTCGCCGCCTGGAAGCGGGCCCGCTCGGGCGGCGGGCCGCTCGCCGTCGCCCCCCGGCCCGCGGAGGCCGCCGACTACTGGACCGGGGTCGCGCACCTGCGGCTGGACGAGACCGAGGCGGCGGAGCGGATCTGGACGGCGCTCGACGAGCAGGCCGACGCCCTCGAGCGCGAGCGCCCGCAGACCGACTACTTCGCGACGTCGCTGCCGGAGCTCCTGCTCTTCGACACCGACACCGCAGCCGCCCGGGTCCGCACCGCGGGTGAACTGCGAGACTGGGCTCGGAGAGGCCGCACGCTCTCGCGAGGGGAGGATGCCGCATGAGCGCCGAGCAGCATCCTGCCGACACGCCCTCCGCACGGCGATACCTCGGGGCGGGTGCCGAACCCGACACGAGCGACGTGGCCGCCCTCACCGGGCCGGTTCCCGCCCACCTCCCGCAGCGCCTCACCATCACGCTCTGGGACTTCTCCTGGTACACCCGCGCCGAGCCCGGCGGCCCCTTCGCCGACCTCGACGCCGCCTGCGCCCGGGCCGCCGACCTCGGCTACAACGCCATCCGCATCTGCGCGGCACCGTTGCTGCTGTTCAGCGGTCTGGAGGCCGCGGGCCGGCCGCTCGACGCCCTGGCCGCCGACCTCGAGATCGAAGGGCTCGGGGCGTCGCCTCACGGAGGATTCTTCGGGCAGCGCACCCGCTGGTACGACACTCCGGGCGGCTACCGTCTCGACCTCCGCGACCGCCTGCTCGAGCTGTTCGAGGCGGCCGAACGGCACGGCCTCGTGGTCGTCCTGGCGAGCTGGGAGTACCAGCAGTCACCCGCCTTCGCCCGGTCGAGCGACTGGTTCGAGGCCATCGCCGCGGTACCGCTGACCCTCCGCTACTCCCTTCTCGGGGCATCCTGGAACCGGATGATCAACTTCCTCACCGAGGCCGGCCACCGCGACACCATCGCGCTCGTCGAACTGCACAACGAGGTGGATTTCTCCCTCCTTCCGCCGCTCGGCGAGGGTGCCGACGCCGGCACCGGGGGTGCGGCCGAGGTCGTGCGGCTGCGGAGGGCGCATCCCGATCTCCTCATCACCGCGAGCTACGGCAAACCCCCGCACCTGGCGATGCACCAGGTGCCCGAAGGACTCGGCGCCGCGCAGTTCCACGTCTACAGCTACGGGGTGCTCGACGCCCTGCAGAAGCTCGTCGACATCCGCTCCGAGGGCAGCGAGGGCTTCCCCAACGCGATGCTCTCGTCGCTCCTCGTGCCGGATGCGCCGACTCCCGCCGAGTACGGACGGGCGGCCGAGTGGAAGTACCGCGCCACGGTCGTCACCGACCAGATGATCTACGGCTACGACTGGGTCGACGCGGCCGCCTGGGACGAATGGCTCGTCGAGCACTACGAGCCCTACCGGGAGGTGATGCTGCGCGAGATCGAGTCGCGGACGATCGCGATCGCCGAGTGGGCACGCTGGAAGGGCGTGCCCGCGGTGATCGGCGAGGGCTGGATCGGCTACACCCCGCTGCACGGCACCTTCGAGGAGGGGCCGGTGGGCCGGGCGCTCGCCGAGCACGGTATCCGCACCGCCCTCGACCACGGGGTGTGGGGCATGGTCCTCTGCTCCAACGCGGCGCCGCACCATCCGATGTGGGCGGATGAGGGCTGGCAGCGCGCGACGAACGCGCTGATCCTCGCTCGCTGAGCGCCTAACCCAGCTCCTCGGCCAGGCGTCTCCCGGCTTCGCGGAGCCAGTGCCGTGTGTCGGACATCGCGGCCTCGCCGCTGCCGGCCAGCTCGGTGAGCGACACCGCCGCGTCGAAATCGCGCGGGGTCGCCTGCACCGCTCCCGCCACGAGACCGGTGCGGGCACCGGCCTCCCGAGCCAGGCCCCGCACATAGCTCGGGACCTTGCCCGACTCCGACTGGTGGTCGTAGCGGCCCTCGCCGGTGAGCACGATGTCGGCGTCGGCGATCAGTGCCGGCAGCCCCACCTCCGACCCGACCGCGGCGGCCCCCGCCGTGAGCTCGGCTCCCCACGCCACCAGGCCGAACCCCACGCCGCCGGCCGCGCCGGCGCCGGGAAGGTGAGGATCGGTGCCCCGCGCCTCCGTGACGACGGTCGCGAAGTTCTCCAGGTTCAGCTCGGCCTGATGTGCGAGCCCGTCGCCGATGCCCTTCTGCGCACCGAACACCGCCACCGCCCCCAGACGGCCGAGCAACGGATTGGTGACATCGCTCAGCACGCTGACCCCACCGGGCGGCAGAGGCACCAGTCCCTCGAACGACGTCCGCACCACCGCGCCGAGACCGCCGTTGCCCGAAGGCACGGGCACGCCGTCGGCTCCCACGAACTGGGCGCCGAGCACCTGTAGCACTCCCGCACCGCCGTCGGTCGAGGAGCTGCCGCCGATCGCGAGCACGAGGCGGTCGACCCCGGCGTCGAGGGCGGCACGGATCGCCTGCCCGAACCCGATCGAATGGGCCTCGAGCGGGCGCAGTGGGTTCAGCAGGGTGATGCCGCTCGTGTTGGCGAGCTCCACCACCGCGGTGCCGCCGGCCGCACCACCGCCGGGGCCGGGCAGGAGCAGCCAGTAGGCCTCGACGGCGCGGTCGTCGGGGCCGGTGACCGTCACGGGCATCCGGCGGGCATCGGGCCGAGCGATCGCGAACACGTCCAGCGCACCCTCGCCTCCGTCCGCCATCGGAAGACACTGCACGTCGTCCTGCGGATGCACCTCCCGCCACCCCGCGGCGAGGCTGTCGGCGACCTCGATCGCCGTCGCCGTTCCTTTGAACGAATCGGGGGCCACGACAACTCGACGACGACTCACCTGCCCATCACCTCATGACGGCCGACGAGGTGTCAAATCGCCGCGGGTTTTGTGTTCTCGGCGCGAGACGGAAGAGTGGACGCATGGGTTCCGACAGCGCTGCCGCTCACGTCCACGTCACCTTCGAACTGCCGGCTCAGGCGGCCGCGGAGCTCGCCGCGACGGGGCTGCCCACGACCGTGTACACAGGCCCCACCGGGCAGCCGCGGAGGGATCTCCTCGAGAGCGTGCGCGGGGCATCCGGCATCATCTGCCTGCTCTCCGACCGCATCGACGCCGAGGTGATGGATGCCGCGGGCCCGGCCTTGAAGGTCGTGGCCAACTACGCGGTCGGCTACGACAACGTCGACCTGGCCGCAGCCCGCGAGCGCGGCATCGTGGTGACCAACACCCCGGGCGTGCTCGACGACGCGACGGCCGATCTCACGCTGGCCCTGCTGCTCGCGACGTCGCGGCGGGTGGTGGAGGCCGACCGATTCGTGCGCGCGGGCAACGAGTGGCAGTGGGAACCCGACCTGTTCGTCGGCCTCGACGTGTCGGGCGGCGCGACCCTCGGAATCGTAGGACTGGGGCGCATCGGTCTCGCCGTCGCTCGGCGTGCGGCTGCCTTCGACATGACGATCATCGCCACGGGATCGCGGGCCACGTCGCCCGAGGCGGCGGCACTCGGCATCCGGCCCGTGACGCTGCCGGAGCTCCTCGCGGAGAGCGATGTCGTGAGCCTCCACTGCCCACTCACGCCGTCGACGCGGCATCTGATCGGAGCGGCCGAGCTGGCGGCGATGAAGTCGTCGGCCATCCTCATCAACACCGCCCGCGGCCCGATCGTCGATGAGCAGGCGCTGGTGGAGGCGTTGCGCGACGGCGTGATCGGTGCCGCCGGCCTCGACGTCTACGAATGGGAGCCCACGGTCTCGGCCGGCCTTCTCGCCCTGCCGAACGTCGTCACCGTGCCGCACATCGGGAGTGCGGGGATCGCGACCCGCGAACGGATGGCGTCGCTGGCCGTGCAGAACGTGGCAGCCGTTCTGGCCGGTCGGGCCGCGGTCACGCCGGTGGAGAGTGGTGCGGCGAGCACGGAGGATGCATCCGCATCCACCGACGCCGCGGACTCGACCGACGCCGTCAACACCCCGCGGACCGTCCCGTGGTCGGAGGGCGTCTGGACGACGCCACCCGCCGCATCCGTCGCCGACGGCCCCGACCTTCTGGTCACCGCGGTCGAGGGCAGCGACGCCTGGCGCACCACCTCCTACGGGTTCGTGCACGACACCGAACACGCACTCCTGACGCCGTTCGCCCGCGACTCCGCAGTCGAGGTCGAGTTCACGGCCGATTTCGAGGGGCAGTTCGACCAGGCCGGCCTGTTCCTGCGCATCGCCGACGACCGCTGGGTGAAGGCGGGGCTCGAGTTCTCGGAGGGCAGTCTCCAGCTCGGCGCCGTGGTCACGGCCCCGACCTCCGACTGGTCGCTCGCGCCGGTGCCGTCGTGGAAGGGGCGCCACGTGACGATCCGCGCCAGCTGGACCGGCGACGCCGTGACCCTCCGCGCCCGCGTCGACGACGAGCCCCTGCGCCTGGTGCGCGTGCTGCCCTTCCCGCCGGATGCGGTGGCCTGGGCAGGTCCGCTCGTCTCGGCCCCGTCGCGCGCCGACCTCACGGTGCGGTTCCACGCCTGGCGCGTCACCGCACCCGACGCCGCCCTGCACTGATCCGCCCCGCCCACCGCGCCTCTCGGCGCACCTCTCGACGTCGCTTCGGGAGGAGCTGCGTGCAACGAAGGTTGTATATGACCGTCGTGACGCGCAGCTCCTCCCGAAAACGCGTCAGACCCCGCGGGAACGGATGTGCCGCGTCAGGATCAGCGAACCGCCCGCTGCCGCCAGCAGCAGAGCCAGGATCGTGAGCGGCAGGATCTCCGGGGCGGAACCGGTCGCCGCGAGCTGGGGCGGCGCCGCGACCGCGGCCGGCGCCGGGACCGGGTCGGGCTGAGGCGCGGGCACCGGCGCGGACGCCTTCAGCGCGGCCAGGAACCTCTCGGAGTCCACGAGTCCCGCACCCACGATGTTGCGCGGCTCGAAAACCGACGGCAGCGGGCTGGCCAACGGAACCGCCGTCTGACTCAGCGCCGTCCGCACCGTCTCGAGAGACGCCTCCGGTCGCAGTTCACGGCCGAGGGCGACGACCGCGGCCACCGCGGGAGATGCGGCCGAGGTCCCGTAGAAGGCGTAGACCCCGGGGCCGACCGAGCTGCCGAAGAAGGTCGTGAACCCACCGTCGACGCCCGTGACGTCGGGCTTGGACGTCACGATCGGCTCCGGCAGCGGCGTCGCGACGGGAGAGACATCCGGGTCGTAGCGGAAGTAGGTCGTGGTCGGGCCGCCCGACGAGTAGTACTCGACCGCCAGGGGTGAGTCGTACGGCGAGGCGGCGACCGCGATGGTCTGCGGGGCGCCGGCGTGCCCCGTGATCGTGGGTCCCACGACGTCACCGCCCTTGGAGGAGCTGTGCTCCACGGCCCGCAGGAAGGGATCGGCCCGCGCGAGGAGGAGCTTCATCGCCGGCGTCACGAGGGCGGATGCGCCGAGCGAGGTGTCGCGCACGATCACGAAGTCGTAAGCACCCTCGACCGTGCCCGTGGCCCCGATCACGGTGGGAAGGCCCGAGGCGTTCGCGGGGCCGAGATCGACGCCGCCGTCGGGGCGCACCAGTGCGAAGCGGAACGTGCCCTGTGCCGCGCCGAACGGCTCCGCCCACTGCAGGGCGAACGTCACCGCGGCGCCGTCGGGGGTCGCCGAGAACACTATGCCGTCGGTCGCGTCGACGCCCTCGCCCGGGTCGAAGTCCATGCAATCGGCGCTCGCGACATCCTGCGCGGCGAGTTCGGTGAGCACGTCGGTCGGGCAGGGGGCGGGGCGGTAGGCCTCCGTCGCCCAGGAGCTGATCGGCAGTCCCGCGCTCGGGTAGCCGGTCGCACCCAGGGCCGTGAAGTTGCCCGCCGCCGCGAGGTACGCGACGCCGTGGCGCTCGACGTCGCGGATGCTGACGCCGATCGGGCCGTCCTGGAAGAACGGGTCGCTGAGCATCGTGATGTCGTCGACGATCACGTCGGCTCCGGCATCCGCCAGGTCGGCGATCGCGGTGGCGAAGGTGAGGTCGTCCTGCCCGGCGGAGGCGAAGAGGATGCGCGCGCCCGGCGCGATGCCGTGCACCAGCTGAGCCATCGCCCGGCCTTCGTCCGTCGCGTCGGCGGATGCCTCGTGCACGACCTCGACGGGCGTCTCGAAGCCGCACGGGTTGCCGGGGCCCGGGAGCACCCCGGCTGCGACGTCGTCGTCGGGAGTGGTGAGGGCGCTGGGATCGCGGTCGAAGGAGTCGGAGATGACGCCGACCGTCACTCCGCTTCCGTCGACGCCGAAATCGTGGGCGGCCACGGCGGCGCCGAGCGGTGCGGCGAGATTGACGGGAACCGTACGGCACGACTCCGCGGGAGCGGCGGCAGTCGCGGCCGAGATGACGGAGGCGGATGCCCCATCCGTGAACGCCGAGCGGCCGACGGCGGGCGCGAGCGCCTCCACCACGGTCGTCACGTTCGGCAGCGCGGCGACGGCGTCGAGGTCCGCGGGCGCGACGGAAGCGCTGGCCTGCCCGAAGCGCGCGGACGCGGCGTGCACGACCCCGAGCGCTGCCAGGGCGGCGACGTCGGCGTCATCCGGTCCGGCGGAGTACCGCACGGTCACCGCGACCCGCCCGTCGGCGTCGAGCTGCAGACTCCCGGGCCCGGACTCCGCCACGCCGAGCTCGCCGGAGGCGGCGACGAGTTCCTCCGTACCCCGAATCGGATCGGTCGACACCTGCAACTCGCTCACCTGATGCAGTCGCGGCGAGAGCTCGGAGTCGCCCCCCGTCACGGGTCCCACCTCGGCCACAGCGGCCGACGCGACCCCGAAGGATCCACCCATCACCACAACCGCCACGAGAACGCCGGCAGTGCGGCCGACCCCTCGCCCGGTCCCGCTGCTCCCCCTCTTCCGGCGCGACGAAAACCCCACGAACTCCCCCTGCACTCGATCCGTCCGACGACCCTATCAGCGCCTCGGGCCCCAGCTGGAAACGACGACGCCCTCCGCCACAGCTGACGAGCAGCGCGACGGAGGGCGTCGGAAAGACGGGCGCGAGACCTAGAAGTCCCAGTCCTCGTCTTCGGTGTTCACGGCCTTGCCGATGACGTACGACGAACCCGACCCGGAGAAGAAGTCGTGGTTCTCGTCGGCGTTCGGCGAGAGAGCCGAGAGGATGGCGGGGTTCACGTCCGTCACCGTCTTCGGGAACATCGGCTCGTAGCCGAGGTTCATCAGCGCCTTGTTCGCGTTGTAGTGCAGGAACTTCTTGACGTCTTCGGTGAGACCCACCTCGTCGTAGAGATCCTGCGTGTACTGCACCTCGTTCTCGTAGAGGTCGTACATGAGCGAGAAGGTGTAGTCCTTGATCTCGTCGCGCTTGGCCTGGTCGACGAGCTCGAGTCCGCGCTGGAACTTGTAGCCGATGTAGTAGCCGTGCACCGCCTCGTCACGGATGATGAGACGGATGAGGTCGGCCGTGTTCGTGAGCTTCGCCCGGCTCGACCAGTACATCGGCAGGTAGAAGCCGCTGTAGAACAGGAAGCTCTCGAGCAGCGTCGAGGCGACCTTTCGCTTCAGCGGCTCGTCGCCGTGGTAGTAGTCGAGGACGATCGAGGCCTTCTTCTGCAGGTTCGGGTTCTCAGTCGACCAGCGGAACGCCTCGTCGATGTCCTTCGTGTTCGACAGCGTCGAGAAGATCGAGGAGTACGACTTGGCGTGCACCGACTCCATGAACGCGATGTTCGTGTAGACGGCCTCTTCGTGCGGCGTCAGCGAATCCGGGATGAGCGACACGGCACCCACGGTGCCCTGGATCGTGTCGAGCAGGGTCAGCCCTGTGAACACCCGCATGGTGAGCGTCTGCTCGGCCGGCGTGAGCGTGGCCCACGACTGCACGTCGTTCGACAGCGGCACCTTCTCGGGCAGCCAGAAGTTGTTCACCAGCCGGTTCCACACCTCGACGTCTTTATCGTCTTGGATGCGGTTCCAGTTGATGGCCTGCACTGTGTTGAGCAGCTTCAGCGGCTCGGAGGGAGGAGGGGTCATGATCTTTTCCAGTTCACAGGAGGATGAGGCGGGCGCCGACTACAGCATGCAGCTGACGCAGCCATCGATCTCCGTGCCCTCGAGGGCGAGCTGGCGGAGACGGATGTAGTAGATGGTCTTGATGCCCTTGCGCCAGGCGTAGATCTGGGCCTTGTTGATGTCGCGCGTGGTCGCCGTGTCCTTGAAGAACAGCGTGAGCGACAGACCCTGGTCGACGTGCTGCGTGGCCGCGGCGTAGGTGTCGATGATCTTCTCGGCGCCGATCTCGTACGCGTCGTCGTAGTACTCCAGGTTGTCGTTCGTGAGGAACGGCGCCGGGTAGTAGACGCGGCCGATCTTGCCTTCCTTGCGGATCTCGATCTTCGACGCCACCGGGTGGATCGACGAGGTCGAGTTGTTGATGTACGAGATCGACCCGGTCGGCGGCACCGCCTGCAGGTTCTGGTTGTAGATGCCGTGCTCCTGGATCGACGCCTTCAGCGCCAGCCAGTCCTCCTGCGTCGGGATGTGGATGTTCGAGGTCTCGAACAGCTCCGCCACGCGAGCCGTCGCCGGCACCCAGGGCGCATCCGTGTACTTGTCGAAGAACTCGCCGCTCGCGTAGGTCGAGTCGTCGAAGCCGTCGAACTTCTCGCCGCGCTCGATGGCGATCGCGTTGGAGGCCCGTAGTGCGTGGAACAGCACGGTGTAGAAGTAGATGTTCGTGAAGTCGACACCCTCTTCCGAGCCGTAGTAGACGCGCTCGCGGGCGAGGTAGCCGTGCAGGTTCATCTGACCGAGGCCGATGGCGTGCGTCTTGTCGTTGCCGTCTTCGATCGAGCGCACCGAGGCGATGTGCGACTGGTTCGACACCGAGGTGAGGCCGCGGATGGCGGTCTCGACGGTGCGGCCGAAGTCGGGCGAGTCCATGGTGAGCGCGATGTTCAGCGAGCCCAGGTTGCAGGAGATGTCCTTGCCGATCGACGCGTACGAGAGGTCCTCGTTGTAGGTCGTGGGCGTGTTGACCTGCAGGATCTCCGAGCACAGGTTCGACATGTTGATGCGGCCCTTGATGGGGTTCGCCTTGTTGACGGTGTCTTCGTACATGATGTACGGGTAGCCCGACTCGAACTGGATCTCGGCGAGGGTCTGGAAGAACTCGCGGGCCTTGATCTTGGTCTTGCGGATGCGCGGGTCGTCGACCATCTCGCGGTACTTCTCGGTGACCGAGATGTCACCGAAGGGCACGCCGTAGACGCGCTCGACGTCGTAGGGCGAGAAGAGGTACATGTCCTCGTCGTTCTTCGCGAGCTCGAAGGTGATGTCGGGCACGACGACACCGAGCGAGAGCGTCTTGATGCGGATCTTCTCGTCCGCGTTCTCGCGCTTGGTGTCGAGGAACCGCATGATGTCGGGGTGGTGGGCCGAGAGGTACACCGCACCCGCACCCTGGCGGGCGCCGAGCTGGTTCGCGTAGCTGAAGGAGTCTTCGAGCAGCTTCATCACGGGGATGATGCCCGAGGACTGGTTCTCGATCTGCTTGATCGGCGCGCCGGCCTCACGGATGTTCGACAGCAGCAGCGCCACGCCGCCGCCGCGCTTGGAGAGCTGCAGCGCGGAGTTGATGCCGCGAGCGATCGACTCCATGTTGTCCTCGATGCGGAGCAGGAAGCAGGAGACCAGCTCGCCGCGCTGCGCCTTGCCGGTGTTGAGGAAGGTGGGGGTGGCCGGCTGGAAGCGGCCGCCGATGATCTCCTCCACCAGGTTGGTGGCGAGCTCTTCGTCGCCCTGCGCCAGGCCGAGCGCGGTCATCACCACGCGGTCTTCGAAGCGCTCGAGGTAGCGCTTGCCGTCGAAGGTCTTCAGCGTGTAGCTCGTGTAGTACTTGAAGGCGCCGAGGAAGGTGTCGAAGCGGAACTTCTTCGAGTAGGCCAGGTCGTTGAGCTGCTGGATGAACTCGAACGAGTACTGGTCGAGCACCTCCTTCTCGTAGTACTCCTTCTCGACGAGGTAGTCGAGGCGCTCCTTGAGGTTGTGGAAGAAGACGGTGTTCTGGTTGACGTGCTGCAGGAAGTACTGCTTCGCGGCCTCTTTGTCTTTGTCGAACTGGATCAGTCCGTTCTCGTCGTAGAGGTTCAGCATCGCGTTCAGCGAGTGGTAGTCGAGCGCCGGCGCGGCCGTCGGCGCGTCGATCAGTGTTGCTTCCACAGTGTGTCCAATCTGATCTGGACGGCCTCACGGTCATCCGGGGTTCCGAATACTTCGAATCGATAGAGCAGGGGCGCCCCTGTTTTGCGCGCGACGATGTCGCCCGCAAGGCAGTAGGCCTCGCCGAAATTGGTGTTGCCCGCGGCGATGACACCGCGGATGAGCGATCGGTTGCCCTCGTCGTTGAGGAACTGGATCACTTGCTTGGGAACCGCGCCCTGACCGTTGCCCCCGCCATAAGTGGGGAGCACCAGCACGTACGGCTTGGTCGCCTGGAGCTTCTCTTCGCGGGCGTAGAGGGGGATGCGCGTAGCCGGCCGACCGAGCGACTCGACGAAGCGCCGCGTGTTGCCGGAGACGCTCGAGAAATAGACGAGGTCGTCGGACACCGGACTCAGCTGGCCGCTGCGCGCGCCAGTTCCTCGATCTTGTCGGGACGGAAGCCCGACCAGTGGTCGCCCTCGGAGGTCATGACGACGGGGGCCTGCAGGTAGCCGAGTTCCTTGACGGTCTCGAGGGCCTTCTCGTCGACCGAGAGGTCGAAGATCTCGAACTCGAGACCCTTGTTCTCGAGGGCACGGTAGGTCGCAGTGCACTGGACACAGGAAGGCTTCGTGTACACCGTGATTGCCATAAGGAATGCACCTTTCTCGAAGGATTTGAAGGTTGTGAAATCTTGAGTTGACCGGCGCCGTATCCACTCCAACCCCGTGGAAATCCACTGCTTTCGTGGCTTCTCTGCGCCGGGAGTTCAATACTACATATAGTTGGTCGCGATATCGAGCACCCCTAGATGAAGTGTTACACCCGTGTAATTATCCACAGGTCATCCACATCTGTGCACATCTTTCCGACCCTTTCATCCACAGCCTGAATGGCGGATTTCCGGCCTTCTGCGGTCGCCTGTGGACAGCATCCACCCTCACCCCTGAGGATAAATCCGACCACCGACATTCAGCGTGTCGGGCGTGTCGCGCGCACCCTCTGCACGACGGTGACCACGACTGCCGCGACGGCGAGCACGAGGGGCACCAACAGGTTCGCTCCGGCGAGCAGGATGAGCCCCGCGACGAGCACCGTGGAGACCGCGGCGAACCACCATCCCAGTCCGAACCGCGGCAGCAGACGCAGCGCCGCCACCACCCCGAGCGCGTACACCGACACCATGCTCGAGGTGTGGATGAGGATGAAGGGCGTGAGCACCCCGCCCGTCACGAAGAAGGCGGCGAAGTACAGCGCCACCAGCAGGGCGACGAGCAGGAGCGCGCGTCGGGGGACCCCTCCGGCCTCCGCCCCCTTGGCGAACCATCGCGGCAGATGACCGTCACGGCCGAGTGATGCGCCGAGGTTGGCGAGAGCGGCCACGTAGGTGTTCACCACTCCCAGGGCCACGATGGCCGCGATGGTGGCCACCACGTACTTCCCCCAGGCCGGCGCCGTCTCGGCCACGAGGTCGAGCAGTGGAACGGGGCTCGACCCGGCCCGATCGCCGAGCACGCCGACCGTCACGATCTGGAGCCCCAGGTAACACGCGCCCACCACGACGATCGCGATCGCCGTCGCGAGCGGGATGGTGCGGCGCGGCCTCGTGAACTCCCCCGCGATGTGCGTCACGGCCTCCCAACCGGCGAACGCCCAGACGAACAGACTCACCGCCAGACCGACACCGGCCCACCCGTGCGGAAGGAGTGGACTGAAGTTCGACGCCTGCGAGGCCGGGGCGGCGACCGCGACGACACCCACCACGATCACCACGAGCAGGCCCGAGAGCACGAGCTGCGCCCTGCCGGAGAAGCGCAGGCCGAAGGCGTTCAGGATGAACGGCGGAACGAGCAGCACCGGAGCGAGCACGAGCGCCACCCAGCGCTCGATCCCGAGCACCGCCACCACGTACTCGGCGCCGAGGAGCCCCACCACGGGAGCGCCCACGGTGACACCGAAGAAGAACCAGTACCCGGACATGCGCGCGGCCGTCGGCCCGAGCGCGAGACGGACGAACGTGGCCACGCCGCCGGCATCCGGAAACCGCGCCGCGAGCGCCGCGAAGGTGCCGGCCAGCGGGATCGAGAGCCCGATCAATGCGATGACGGCGAGGATGGAGCCAGGACCTGCCGCCTCGGCCGCGAGTGCCGGCAGCACCAGGATGCCGGTGCCGAGCACGGCTGCGATGTACAGCGCCGTCCCCTGCGCGAGCCCGACGCTCGGCGCGTGCCCGGCCGCGTCGCCGGATGTGGGACCCTCACCCGTCGCGGGGTCGCCGGACGCGGCGGGAGCGGGCGGTGCGGTTGCCATCCGCCCAGCATTCCGCACACGTGAGGCACAGCGGAACGGCTCTTCCGCCACTCGACGAGCGTTTTCCGCCAATCCCGGCCCGGTCGACCTTCTCAGCGGCTCCTCTTGCTGGCGTCCTCCGTTTCGGGAGGAGCTACGTGCGACGAACCCCGTATACGGGCTTCGTTCGACGTTGTTCCTCCCGAAACGACGGCGCCTAGCCCTCGCGGCCCCGCAGGCTCTCGGTGATGACGCGCATCGCCGAGGTGTCGGCGAGCGTCGCCGTGTCCCCCACCGAGCGGTTCTCGGCGACATCCCGGAGCAGGCGCCGCATGATCTTGCCCGAGCGGGTCTTCGGCAGCTCGGGCACCACGAGGATGCGCTTGGGCTTCGCGATCGGCCCGATCTCCGACGCGACGTGCTTCATCAGACCGGCCACGATCGCCTCCTGGTCGGCCCCGAGCGTGTCGCTGGCGCCGCGCAGGATGACGAAGGCGACGATCGCCTGGCCCGTGGTCTCGTCGGCCGCGCCCACCACCGCGGCCTCGGCCACGGCCAGATGCGACACCAGCGCCGACTCCACTTCCATGGTGGAGATGCGGTGACCGGAGACGTTCATCACGTCGTCGACCCGGCCGAGCAGCCAGACGTCTCCGTCGGCGTCGTACTTCGCGCCGTCGCCGGCGAAGTAGTAGCCCTGCGCCGCGAAGCGGTCCCAGTAGACCTCTTTGGCCCGCTCCGGGTCGCCCCAGATGCCGCGGCTCATCGACGGCCACGGCTTGTCGATCACCAGGTAGCCGCCCTCGCCGGGTTCCACCCGGGCACCCTGCTCGTCGACCACCTGCACCGAGAGGCCGGGCAGCGCGCGCTGGGCCGATCCGGGCTTCGTGGCGGTGACACCGGGCAGCGGCGCCACCATGATGGCGCCGGTCTCGGTCTGCCACCAGGTGTCGACGATCGGGGCACGGTCGCCGCCGATGTTCGTGCGATACCACATCCAGGCCTCGGGGTTGATCGGCTCACCCACCGAGCCGAGCACCCGCAGCGACGACAGGTCGTAGGCGCCCGGGATCTGGTCGCCCCACTTCATGAAGGTGCGGATGAGCGTGGGCGCGATGTAGTAGATCGTCACCCCGTACTTCTCGATGATCTCGAAGTGCCGGCCCTCGTGCGGCGTGTTCGGCGTGCCCTCGTACATCACCTGCGTGACGCGGTTGGCGAGCGGACCGTAGACGATGTAGCTGTGGCCGGTGATCCAGCCGACGTCGGCGCCGCACCAATAGACATCCGTGTCGGGCTTGAGGTCGAACACCGCACGGTGCGTGTAGGAGGTCTGCGTGAGGTAGCCGCCGCTGGTGTGCAGGATGCCTTTGGGCTTTCCCGTGGTGCCGCTGGTGTAGAGGATGAACAACGGATGCTCCGCCGGGAACGCTTCGGGTTCGTGCGACGCCGACTGACCGTCGACGACGTCGTGCCACCAGAGGTCGCGCCCCTCGGTCATCGGCACCAGATCGGTGGTCGCACCGCCGACGCGCTCCACCACGAGCACGTGCTCGACCGTCGAGGCGCCCTCCAGCGCCTCGTCGACGTTGGCCTTCATCGGTGCGGAGGCGCCCCGGCGGTACTGCCCATCGGAGGTGATGACGAGCCGCGCCTCGGCGTCGTCGACCCGCGCCCGCAACGCGGCGGGAGAGAAGCCGCCGAAGACCACGCTGTGCACGAGCCCGAGCCGCGCGCAGGCGAGCATCGAGATCACGGCCTCGGGGATCATCGGCAGCTGGATGACCACGCGATCGCCGGCCACGAGCCCCAACGAGGCGAGCGCGTTCGCCGCACGCGAGACCTCGTCCTTCAGCTCGGCGTAGCTGATGTCGCGGGTGTCGCCCGGCTCCCCCACCCAGTGCAGGGCGATCTGCGAGCCGTGACCCGACTCGACGTGCCGGTCGACGCAGTTGTAGGCCACGTTCAGGGTGCCGTCGCCGAACCAGCGGGCGTGGGGCGGGTTCGACCAGTCGAGCACCTCGGTGAAGGGCGTCACCCAGCTGAGGTGGCGGGCCTGCTCGGCCCAGAACGCCTCGGGATCGGCGGCGGCGCGCTCGTAGGCCTCCGCTCCGAGGTTGGCCTGGGCGGCGAAGTCGTCGCTCGGGGGAAAGGTGCGGGTCTCGTGCAGCAGATTGTCGAAGACGTGACCGGCCTCCTGAGGAGCGACGTCCTGCAGGGTGATGCGGGGCCCGTCGGGGGCGGTGGTGCGCGAATCCTCGGCCACAGGAGATCTCCTCGTTGAAACTCTGACGGTGGTTGATGCGGTTGGATGATGCCGGGAAACGGCGCAACCGCTTCCCCTTTTGCATCCTGTGCCAGTATCCTGTCACTCAGTGCCATCCCGCGCAAGGAAGCCCGCCATGACCCCCAGCCGCGTCACCACCTCCGGCGGCTCGGCGAGCCCGGACGGCGAGGACCTCAACGCCCGACTGCGCCTCGGCGCCCTGCACCTCTTCGAGACCCGCGGATTCGACGCCACCACGGCCGAAGACATCGCGCAGTCGGCGGGCATCAGCCGCCGCACCTTCTTCCGCTACTTCCCGGTGCGCGAAGACGTGCTGTTCTCCGACCATGCGGTCTACCTGCTCCGCGTCGAGGAGCGCCTGCGGGCAGCGCACGGCGAGCCGATCCGGGTGGCCGGCGTGGCCCTCGATCCGCTCCTCGACGGCCTCGTCGACGACGCCGACTTCGTCGTCCGGCGGTCCGTCGTCACGCGCGAGAACGTCGCGCTGCGCGACCGGGAGGTGCTGTGGCTCCGTGAATACCAGCAGCTGCTCGGCACCTTCCTGGCCGAGCAGGACCTCGGCGCCCGCAGCGCGATCTTCGCGCAGATCGTGGCCGCCGCGATCCTGGCCGCGCTCAGCCAGGTGATCGACCGCTGGCTCTCCGCCCCGCAGTCCGAAGACCCGCGCGCCCTGTTCGCCGAACTCGTCGACGAGATCGCGGAGTCGATGGGCGAATCCGGGCTCCGCGGCCGGGGTCCCGGCGCCGAGCATCCGGAGCGCACCGGCGTCGTCGTCATCAACTCGCGACTCTCGGCCGACGAGATCGCCCACCTGATCGAAGGAGCACGCCGATGAGCCGCATCGTGATGATGGGACCGCCCGGAGTGGGCAAGGGAACGCAGGCCGCCCTCCTCGCCGTGGCCTCAGGTGTGCCGGCGGTGTCGACCGGGGACCTGTTCCGCGAACACGTGCGTTCGCAGACGCCGCTCGGCCTCGACGTGAGCGCGCTCCTCGCCGCGGGCGAGTACGTGCCCGACGAGGTCACGAACGCGATGGTCGCCGAGCGCCTGGCGGCACCGGATGCGCGCGCCGGCTTCATCCTCGACGGTTACCCCCGCACCCTCCCGCAGCTGGCCGAGCTCGACCGCATGCTGGGCGACACCGCGGCGCTCGACGCCGTCGTGCTGCTGCACGCCGACGTCGACGAGATCGTGTCACGCATCCTCCTCCGCGCCGAGCAGCAGGGCCGCGCCGACGACACCCCCGAGGTGGTGCGGCGTCGCATCGCGGTCTACCGCGCCGAGACGGAGCCGCTCGCCGACGCGTACGCCGAGCAGGGCCTCCTGCTCCGGGTCGACGGGGTGGGCACCCTCGACGAGGTGACGGCGCGCATCCACGCCGCCCTCGACGAAGCCGCAGCCGCCTGACCACTCCGACCGCCGGCGCCCGGGCTAGCATCGAGGTCATGCCCCGACGTTCCGCCGCCCTCACGCGCACCCGGATCCTCGAGGCCGCGACGGCCACGTTCAAAGCGCAGGGATTCGCGCGCACCTCGGTCCGCGAGATCGCCGCCGCGGCAGACGCCGACCCGGCCCTCGTCATCCGGCATTTCGGATCGAAGGAGCTGCTCTTCCTCGAGGCGATGCGCTCCGGCATCGGACCTCGCACGGTCGCGGACGCCCCTCTCGACCTGCTCGGCCGCCGCTTGGTCGGAGAGCTCCTCGACGGCGACGTCGACACGAGGAGCGTGTACCTGGCTCTCCTCCGGGGGAGCGACACCACCGAGATCGGTCGTCGGCTCCGCTCGGTGCACGAAGAGGAATTCGTGGCCCCCCTTCGCGTCCGGATGTCGGGCCCGGATGCCGGACTGCGCGCTCGACTCGCCGCGGCGCTCGTCGGCGGGCTGCTCTATTCGCTCTGGGTGGTCGGCGACGAGGAACTCCTCGCCACCGACCACGATCAGATCGTCGAACGCTACGGCGCGCTGCTGCAGGAGCTGATCACGCCTACTGAACCGACCAGCCGCCGTCACTAGGCAGCACGGCGCCGTTCACGTTCACCCCGTCGTCACTCAGCACGAAAGTGATCGAGGCGGCCAACTGTTCGGCGGTGGCGACCGAGGGGATGGCGGACTGGAACGGCGCGAGCCGCGCACTTCCGGCTTCCGACACGTGAGGCGGGAACGGGATGCCCGTAGCGACACCGCCGGGGGCCACCGCATTGACGCGGATGCCCTGCTGCGCATACATGAACGCGGCGCTGCGGGTGAATCCGATCACACCGTGCTTGGAGACCGTGTAGGCGTTGCCCGACGCGTTGCCACGAAGGCCGGCCTCGGACGCGACGTTGACCACGGAGCCCTTGCCCGCCGCGAGCATGGCCGGCAGCACCGCGCGAGTGAGCTTGAAGGTGCCGGTGAGGTTGATGGCGATCACCCGGTCCCAGATGGCGTCGCTCGTCTCGTGGGCCGGCGAGAAGTCGTCGTTGACACCGGCGACGTTGGCGAGTCCGTCGATCCGCTCTCCGGCCGCGGCGACGATCCGGTCGATGTCCTCCTGCTTGGTGATGTCGCCGGCGACGGGCACGACGTCCGCCTCGGGAAGCGAGTCGGCGAAGTCCTGGAGCCGTTCGGCCGAGATGTCGACAGCGACGACGCGACCGCCTTCGCGCGCGATGCGCGACGCGGTCGCCCGCCCGATACCGGATGCCGCCCCCGTGACGATCACCGTCTGTCCGGCGAAGCGCCCGGCTGAGACCTTCTCGCGCCAGCCCGTCGACTCGACCGCTTCGGGCATCACGCCGCCGTTCGCACGCAGCACGAGGTCGTCCACGACCGACTGCGGAAGCTGCCCCTGGCTCAACTCGACGAGCTGCTGCAAGGGAAGCCCCTTGACCGGGGCGAGCTGGCTCTCGTCGAAGGCTCCCGCAGCTCCGAGCACCTGCCGGATCAGGGCGCCGCCCTCGGGATGGTCGAGCCACTCGGCGATGGAACTCTGAGCGGTGAGTGGGTGGCTGCTGGTCATGTCGTCCTCCTGTCGTCCGGGCCTTCGTCGGCACGGTCATCTACAAGTCAACATAGTTGACTCAGCTGAGCGTGGGCGGCGCGACGGAGCGGAATCGCTCAGCTGAGGCCCAGCACCCGCTCGAGGTAGGCGTTGCGGAAGCGGCCCTGCGGATCGAACTCGGCGGCGAGCGCGAGGAAGTCGGCCGCCCGCTCGTACTTCGGCAGAATCTCGGCGGCCCCCATCGCGAACCACTTCCCCCAGTGCGGGCGCGGGTCGAAGGGGGCGAGCGCGGCCTCGACCGCGGGCAGCAGGGCGTGCACCGCGTCGGGCTCGTTGCGCCAGGTGAAGTGGATGGCGAGGCTCTCGCGCTGGTAGGCGGGGCTCAGCCACAGCGCATCCGCCGCCACCGTGCGCAGCTCGGTCACGAGCAGGTGCGGAGCGATCCGGTCGGCCAGCGCCCGGACCGCGGTCAGCGCAGCCACGGCATCCGACCGCGACACGAAGTACTCGGTCTGGATCTCGTCGCCGTTCGAGGGCGTCACATCGGCCCGGAAATGCGGCAGTCGCTCCGACCACGGCCCGGGCAGTCCGCCCTGCACCGTGGTGTTGTCGATGTCGTCGCCCGCCGGGGACATCACCTTGTCGCCGGCCGGATGCGCGCCGAAGAAGTCCTCCGGCAGCACCGGCTCGTCGGCACCTGAGCCCGCGGCGGGCAGGCGCGACTTCAGCCACACCTGCTTCAGTGTCTCCCCGGTCCAATCGGTGAACAGGCTCACGCTGTACGCCGCGGAGACGATCTCCTCGAAGGAGCCGAGCACCGCGTCCCAGGGCAGATCGAGGTAGACGTCCTGGCGCATCCGGAAGCTCGGCTGGATGTCGAGGGTGAGACGGGTCACGATGCCGAGCGCTCCGAGCGCCACCACCATGCCCTCGAACCGCGGATCGGCGCGGCTGACGTGCACCACGTCGCCGCGTCCGTTCACGAACTCGAGGCCCGCGACCGCGGTCGACAGGTTGCCGTTGCCCACACCCGAGCCGTGGGTTCCGGTGGCGACAGCGCCCGCGATCGAGATGTGGGGCAGCGAACCGAGGTTGTGCAGGGCGTAGCCGTGCGCCTCGAGATGCGCGGCGAGAACGGCGAAGCGCGTGCCGGAGGCGACGGTGACGGTGGAGGCGATCGGATCGATCTCGGGATGCGGTTCGAGATCGACGAGGGTGAGGAGTTCACCCGTCGTGTCGGCCAGGTCGTTGAACGAGTGCCGGGTGCCGAGCGCCCGTACGCGGGAGGCGCCCGCCACGATCGACGCCACCTCATCGGCGCTCTGCGGACGCAGCAGCTCGCGCGCGCCGTACTCGTAGGTTCCGGCCCAGTTCTCTCCGACGGTGCTCACAGCTCTCCTCTTCCGCGTGACGGTGCGTGCGGACTACTTGCGCGGCAGCGCGCGGTCGATGTCGGCGAGCAGGTCGTCGACGGCTTCGATGCCCACCGAGAGGCGGATGACGTTCTCGGGCACCTCCAGCACCGTGCCCTTCACCGAGGCGTGCGTCATCTCGGAGGGGTAGCCGATCAGCGACTCCACGCCGCCGAGGGACTCGGCGAGCTGGAACACCTCGGTCGACTCCGCGAACTTGCGTGCGGCCTTCGGCCCGCCCTTCAGCGCCACCGAGATCATGCCGCCGAACGACTTCATCTGCCGCTTGGCGAGCTCGTGCCCTGGATGCGTTGGGAGACCTGGGTAGTACACCGCGTCGAGCGCGGGGTGGCCCACCAGGTGCTCGGCGATCGCCTGGGCGTTCGCGGAGTGGCGGTCCATGCGCACCGCGAGGGTCTTGATGCCGCGGACGGTGAGCCAGGCATCCATCGGGCCGGAGACCCCGCCCGACGCGAACTGGAGGAAGCGCACCTTCTCTTCGAGCGCGTCGTCGTTCAGCACCACGGCTCCGCCGAGCACGTCGGAGTGGCCGCCGAGGTACTTCGTGGTGGAGTGCACCACGATGTCGGCGCCGAGCGCGAGCGGCTGCTGGAGGTAGGGCGAGGCGAAGGTGTTGTCGACCACCACGAGGGCGCCGGCCGCGTGGCCGATCTCGGCGAGCTCCGCGACATCCGAGATCTTCATCAGCGGGTTCGAGGGCGTCTCGAGCCAGAGCAGCTTGGTCTTGCCGCCCGCGACGGCCTTGGAGACGGCGGAGAGATCGCTCATCTCGACGACGACGTTCTCCACGCCCCACTTGCCGTGGATGCGCTCGATCAGACGGTGGGTTCCGCCGTACACGTCGTTGCCGAGCACGATGCGGTCGCCCGGCTCGAGCAGGGCGCGCAGCAGTGCGTCTTCGGCGGCGAGGCCCGAGGCGAACGAGAGGCCGTGCTTGGCGCCCTCGAGCGAGGCGATCAGCGTCTCGAGCGAGGTGCGGGTGGGATTGCCGCCGCGGGTGTATTCGTAGCCGTTGCGGAACCCGCCGATGCCGTCCTGCACGAAGGTGCTCGTGAAGTAGACGGGCGGGATGATCGCGCCGGTGGTCGGGTCGAACGCCTGACCGGCGTGGATGGCGCGGGTCTCGAACTGCTCGGTCTTCTTGGGAGGCATGGTGCTGTCTTTCGTCGGGTCGGAGCTCACGCTTCGCTGAGGAAGGTGAGGAGGTCTTGGCGGGTGATGACGGTGACGGGCTTGCCGTCGTCGCTCACCAGCAGGGCGGGCGCGGTGGTGAGAGCCTGCCGCGCGGCGGAGACGGTCTCGTTGATGCCGATGAGCGGCAACGGCGTCGACACGAAGTCCCCGACCTTGTCGGTCATGGCCGCCGTGCCGCCGAACACCTGGTCGAGCAGGGTCTGCTCGTCGAGCGAGCCCACCACCTCGCCCATCACGACGGGCGGTTCGGCCGAGAGCACAGGCACCTGCGAGACACCGTAGGTGGTCATGATGCCGATGGCGTCGTGCACGGTGTCGCTCGGGTGCGCGTGCACGAGCGCCGGCAGACCGTGGTTCTTGCCATTCAGGATGTCGCGCACGGTCGATCCCTCGCTCTCCGGCGCGAAGCCGTAGGAGCGCATCCACTTCTCGTTGAAGATCTTGCCGAGGTAGCCGCGGCCGCCGTCGGGCAGCAGCACCACGACCACCGCGTCGGCGGGCAGGTCGCGGGCCGCCTTGAGCGCCACCGAGACGGCGAGACCGCTCGATCCGCCCACCAACAGGCCCTCTTCGCGGGCGAGGCGGCGGGTCATCTCGAACGACTCCGCATCCGTCGACGCGATGATCTCGTCGACCACGGTCGGGTCGTAGGCGGTGGGCCAGAAGTCTTCGCCCACGCCCTCGACGAGGTAGGGGCGGCCGGTGCCGCCGGAGTAGACCGAGCCCTCCGGGTCGGCGCCGATGACCTGCACCTGGCCGTCGGAGACCTCCTTGAGGTAGCGCCCGACACCGCTGATGGTGCCGCCGGTGCCGACGCCCGCGACGAAGTGCGTGATCTCGCCCTCGGTGTCGCGCCAGATCTCGGGGCCGGTGGTCTCGTAGTGACTGAGCGGACCGTTGGGGTTGGAGTACTGGTTCGGCTTGAATGCCCCGGGGATCTCGCGCGCGAGCCGATCCGACACGGAGTAATAGGAGTCGGGGTCTTCGGGCGCGACGGCCGTCGGCGTCACCACGATCTCGGCGCCGTACGCGGTGAGCACGTTGCGCTTGTCCTCACCCACCTTGTCGGGCAGCACGAACACGCAGCGGTAGCCGCGCTGCTGGGCGACGAGGGCGAGGCCGATGCCGGTGTTGCCCGAGGTGGGCTCCACGATGGTGCCTCCCGGCTTCAGGAGACCCTCGGCCTCCGCGGCGTCGATGATGCGGGTGGCGATGCGGTCTTTCGACGAGCCGCCCGGGTTGAGGTATTCGATCTTCGCGAGCACGGTGGCCGCGATCCCCTCGGTCACGCTCGTGAGCTTGACGAGCGGGGTGTTGCCGACGAGGTCGATGACGCTGTTTGCGTACTTCATGAGTGTCCTTGGCTGAGGGCCGCAGCGATCACGTGCGGTTCTCGCACGGCGCGCTGCGAGAGCGGCGGCTGGGGCGTGGCGAATCCGGTCTGAGAAGGGAGGGTCGCTAGCGGCGACAACAGAGCTGGTTCACGAACACGCTTCCACTCTAGTCCCCCGGGCACGACGAAGGGGTGCGTCGACCGGATCGGTCGGCGCACCCCTTCGAGGTATCGCTAGTTGCTGCGCTGACCGAAGCGCGTGCGACGCGCGACCATCAGCAGGCCACCCGCGGCCAGGAGTAGCAGAACGCCGCCGCCCAGGAGCGGGGCGACCGGAGCGCCGGTGCTGGCCAGGCCCGCACCGGAGTTGCCGGCCGGAGCGCTGTTACCGCCACCGCCGGCAGCAGCCGTGATGGTGATGGTCGACGTGGAGCCGGTGCCGGTCGTGCCGTCGATCGTCTGCGCGGCCGTGATCGTCACGGTGCCGGCGGCGAGCGCGGACGTGAGCGGGATGGCCCAGGTTCCGTCGGCGACGGTCGTCGCTCCCGCGATCGATCCGTTGATCCAGATCGTCACGGTCGCGCCGTCGATGCCGGTGCCGGTGACCTGGGTCGGGCCGTTGCCGGCGTCGAACGTGGTGCCGTTCGCCGGGCTCGTGATCACCGGTGCGACCGGAACGACGCTGAAGGCGACCGTCACGCTCGGCGAGGTGGAGGCATCCGAGCGGTTCTGGACGGCCGACACCGAGTAGGAGCCGTAGTCGAGATCAACGTCGACGCTCCACGTGCCGTCGGAGCCGACCAGTGCGGTGTCTTCGACCGAGCCGGAGAGGGTCACCGTGGCGCCGGGCTCACCGGTTCCGAAGAGGGCGCTGATCGAGGTCTCGACCTTCTGGCCGTCGTACGGCGAGGTGATCGCGGGCGCCTTGAGCGGAGCCGGGACGACGTTCACGGAGAACGCGGTCGTGGGCGAGGTGTCGAACCCGCGCTCGGCGTGCACCGAGTACGAGAGGGCACCGGCCTGGCCGGGAGCCGGGAACGACCAGTTGCCGTCGCCGTCGATCGCCACGTCGAAGGTCGCGCCCTGGCTCGGGTCGACGACAAGAGTGGCGCCGGCGGGCCCGGTTCCGGTGATCGCGCCGCCGGTGTAGACGTCGCCGCCGTCGGCGGGCGAGGTCAGCACGGGAGCGTCGAGCTTCAGCGCCACGGTGTAGCCACCGGTCAGCGCGAGGCCGGCCTGCAGGTCGGCACCCCAGACGACGCCGTCGACCTCCGAGCCTCCGGAGACGAGGCCGACGGCCGTGTCACCCTGGATGATCGATCCGCCGGAGTCGCCCGGCTTCGAGGTCATCACGGTCATGAAGCCGTAGACCTGGCGGCCGCCGACGTTCGCCCAGCCGTCGACCGACTGCACGGTGCCGGAGGTGAACCCGGTGGTGCGGCCGCTCTTCGACACCGAGGCGCCGACCGAGGCCGTTCCGACCGAGCGCACAGGGAGCGTGGAGGCCGAGAGGTCCTCGCTCTGGGCGGTGGTCCAGTCGGTCACCTCCGGGAGGAGGGTGAGCGTGGGGTTGTCGATGTCGATGTCGATGGTCGAGATGTCGACGCTCGACTTGTCACCCGCGGTGCCGGTCGTGTTGCCCGGGCCGCCGTACTGGCTGAAGCCGAGCTGGCCGAGGGCCTGGGTGATCGTGACGTCGCCGTTCTCGGGGTCGCCGCCACCTGCCGGGTCACCCGTCGGGAGGGTGAGGTCGCTGACCACGTAGCTGTTGTCGTTCGTGCAGTGCCCGGCCGAGATCACGGCGGGGTCGCCGGTGGGGGTCCAGCCGGAGAATCCGACCGAGCAGAGGCCGGCCTCGATCGACGTGGGGGTCTCGCGCGCGAGGTAACCGGCGCCGCCCACCACGTCGTTGGCGTCATAGGCCTCGAGCGGCGCGCTCAGCACCTTGACGACCACGTTGCTCTTGAACTCGAGCAGCGACCGCGTCGACGCATCGTCGATCTGGTCGGCCGGAGTGGTGGTGTAGATCACGACGTTGCCGTCGCCGTCCTTCGCCACGGCCTGCACCTGGTCGTCGACGAGCACCGACTGCGCGTAGGCGTCGAATGCCGCACCGGATGCGGGAACGGTGGTGTCGTCATCGGCCGCGAACGCCGCCGAGCCGAATGCTCCGGTCATCCCCGCCACCGTGACCGTGCCGATCGCCAGATAGGCGAGTCTCTTCCATGTCTTCGTCATATGCCCCTAGTTCCTTGTGAATAGGCGGGGGCGAGCGCCACTGTGCTCCTTCGAACGGAGAAGGCTCCCCCAGCCGCGCCCGAGCCTATACAGGTCGCGCGACGACCGACATGGGGAGTTGGCCCTGGTGCATGGGGAGTTGCGTCATCCGTCGGACAGTGATCGTATGAGCACATGACCGGCCGCGCAGTCTTCGCCCTCCTGGCCGCTCTGACGATCGCCACTCTCTCGGGGTGTGCGAGCTCCGGTGCCGGCGGTTCCGGCGCGGGCGATTCGGGCGCTACCGGAGACTCCTCGGCCGGCGCCGCCGATCCGGTCGAGGGCAACTGGAGCACCCCCGAGGCCGAAGGGGCGTGGCTCACGCTCGATGGCGGATCGGTCACCGGGAGCGACGGGTGCAACCCGGTCAACGGCACCTACGACGTCAGCGGCGACGAGGTGACCTTCGATCTCGAGCTCACCACCCTCAAGGCGTGCCTCGGGGTGACGCTGTCGTTCGCGGGCCTCAGCACGGGCACCCTGGATGCCGACACCCTCACCCTCTACGACTCCCAGCGAACCGAGCTCGTCGCCCTGACAAAGGGGTAGCCCGCGCGGACGCGGCGCCAACGTCAGGCCGCGTCGCCGATCGAGATCACCCCGGATGCCTCGCGCGCCGACGCGATGGCGTCCACCGCCATGCGGCGCCGGTTGTCGAGCTGCTCCCCGATCCGCCGGGCGAGCGCGGGATTGCGGCGCACGGCCGCGTCGACCGCGTCGCGCGGAACCTTCAGGATGCGCACGGCCCGGCTCGCGGTGGCGTAGTAAGTCGTCGCCTGCCGCGTCAGCGAGGTCAGCCCCACCGATTCGCCGCGCTCCACGATGCCGAACTCGAGGCGCCCGTTGTCGTAGGGAGTGGTGAGCTGCAGCGCGCCGTCGAGCACGATCCGCAGACTGTCCGGCACGACGCCGATGCCCTGCACCTGCTCGCCCGCCCCCCACTGCTCGATGCGGCAGCTCGCTGCGATCTGGTCGAGGTAGTCCTCGTCGAGGCTGAACAGCGGGCCGACGAAGGAGAGCGCCTCCCGCACGTTCTCGGGGGTGTTCACCGGGTCGGTCGAGTCGCCGTCGAGGGCGAGGTCGTCGCGGCGGGCCGCGTACCAGAGCCAGGCGAGGAAGAGCGAGACGGCCTCCGACTCCACCGCCGGGCTCACCACGGGCAGGTCGACGGAGTAGGCGCCGTTGCCCGCGTAGCTGACGGCCGGTTTGTCGGCCGGGTCGAGCATCGGGAGGGTCGCCGCGACTGAGCGCAACAGGTTCGAGACCCGGTGCGGCGGATCATCCGTGGTGAACTTCACGGCCACCGTCGCGACGTAGGCGCCCGCCGGCTGGCTGAGGTTCGTGAACGAGGCGCCCGCGAGCGAGGAGTTCGGCACGATCTGGATGCCGTTCCCGGTGTCGATGTGCACCGCCCGCCAGTTCACCTCCACCACGCGTCCTCGGCCGGAGGGGGTGTCGAGGAAGTCGCCGAGTTTGAAGGGCTGCTCGAACAGCAGAAGCAGACCGGAGATCACCGATCCGACCGCGTTCTGCAGGGCGAGGCCGATGACGATGGAGGTCACGCCGAGAGCGGCGAAGAGTCCGCCGACATCCGCACCCCAGACCCAGGAGAACAGGATGGCGAGTCCGACCAGGATGAGCGCCAGCCGCGCCAGGTCGATGAAGATCGACGGCAAGCGCTTCTGCCAGCTGCCCTCGCTCGCGTTCGCGAACAGGGCCACGTTGAACGCCGAGAGCACGAGCAGGATGAGGAGGAACCCGAGCACCGTGCCGACCACGCGCACCCAGTTCAGATCGAACTGCTGGTCGGAGGCGAGGGTGAGCAACACGAACAGCGCGAACACCGGCACCACGAGGTTGCGCAGCAGGCGCACCGGCTTGGCCGCCGGGTTGCCGCGCCGCACCAGGGCCCCGTAGACCTCGGTGAGCACGACGAGCACGATCGGCAGCCCGATCGCGAGGCCCACCGCCCAGGGGAACCAGGCCTCTTTCCAGATCTCGGTCACGAGCGTCGCCCTCTCAGGAGATCTGCCACACCGCTTGCGGTGTGCCCTTGATGTCGATCGAGCCCACTTCGACCAGCCCGCTGGTGTCGGGCAGTCGGTCCCGCACCCGTTGGGTCACGAAGATGCCGGGCTTCCCGGCCAGTTCCTGGACGCGGTTGGCCACGTTCACCGCGTCGCCCCACATGTCGTAGGCGATGCTCGCCTTGCCGACCAGGCCGGAGGTCACCGTTCCACTGTCGATGCCGGCGCGGATCGAGATCGACGCGTCGTACTGCGCGTTGAACCGCTCCACGATGCGCGTCATCTGGATGGCGAAGTCGACGGTGCGCCGGGCGCTGTCGACGCGCGGCACGATCAGGCCACAGCTCGCCAGGTAGCCGGCCCGCAGGGTGCGCACCTTCTCCACGCCGGCCGCCGTCGCCGCGTCGTCGAACTGGCGCATCAGGTCGTTCAGGATACTCAGCTCCTGCTCCGAACTGAGCGACGCCGCGAACTCGTCGAAGCCCACGACGTCGGCGTAGATCACCGAGACGTCCTGGTGGTTCTCGGCGATGGTCTCCTCGCCCTCCTGGTAGCGACGGGCCACCTTCTCGGGCATCATGCTGAGCAGCAGGCGATCCGTCTCCGCCTTCTGCTCGTCGATGAGCTGCTGCTTCACCTGCAGGCTGCGACTCATGTCGTTGAACGCCACGGAGAGATCCCCGAACTCGTCGCGGGTCTTCGAGGTCACCTCCACCCCGAGGTCGCCGCCCGCCACCTGCCGCACGGCACCCACGAGGGTGCGCACCGGACGGGCGAAGACCTGCGCGAGCAGGAGCGAGAGCAGCGACACGATCACGATGATGGCCAGGATGGCGAGCGCCAGGTTGCGCGTGAACTCGTCGACCGGCGCGAACGCCTCCGCCGTGGTGATGCTCGACACGATCACCCATTGCACACCGTTGATGTCGACCGGGGCGTAGGCGTTCAACGTCTCCTGTCCCAGATAGTTCTGGGCGATCACCGTCCCCGTCTTGCCGCTGAGCGCCAGGTCGACGGGGATCGTGTCGACCTTCTGCAACTCCACGGTGCCGTTCACGTCCACCATTCGCTGCGCGAGGTCCGGTGAGGAGCCGCCCTCGACGGTGAGTTCCTCGAACGTCTCGGGGTCGTCGATCAGGAGCCGCGACACGGAGCGCATCGTGCGATCCGGCCCCACGAGATACGACTCGCCGGTCTCGCCGAGGCCGTCGGCCGACCACCCCTCCTGTCCGGTCATCACGTCATTGATCGAGGTGATCGGCAATTGGACGGCGAGTACGCCGTTCACCTGGCCGCCGTCGCCGATCGGTGACACGCCCCAGGCGGTGGGGACACCGAGCGAGGGCTGGTAGCGGTCGAAGTCCGTGACGGTCGCGTAGGCCACGGTGTTGGAGTTCAACGCGTCGGTGTAGGCGGTCGAGAGGTTCGAACCCTTGTAGGGCCCGTCGAGGATGTTCGTGCCGAGGTCGACGCCCTTGTAGACGGAGTAGACCACGTTGCCCTCGGTGTCGAGGATCAGCGCGTCGTCGTACTGGTAGCGAGTGGCCAGCTCGCGGAAGTACGGGTTGTACTTCGCGTCGACGGCCGACCAGGTGCTGCCGTCGCCCGCGTCGTCGACGAGCGCGGCGGCGTCATAGTCGCCGGCCGGCGGGGCGGTGTAGAAGTTCTGCAGGTACACCTCGGCGGCGGAGGTCGGCTCGAACACATCCGGCGCCGCCTGCTGCCCCGTGCGGGCCTCCAGGTCGGGGATGAACGAGTCGGCGTAGTACGAGTCGACCGCGGCCTGCTGCTCCGGATTTACCGGCTGCGTGTTGAGCTCGGCGAAGGCGGCGGCGAACTCCACCGCGGCCTGATTGCCCGTGGCTCCGCTCGAGTCGAGCACGAGTCCCGACTCGATGTTCGTGAACAGCGACTGGATGGCCAGCGTCTTCGCCTCGCGCACGCTCGTCAGCTGGTCGAAGGCCGCGTCGCGCAGGCTGTCGCGCCCTGACGCGTACCCGACGTAGCCCACCACGAGCGTCGAGCCGATGCTCACGCCGAGCAGCATGATCAGCAGTTTTGACTGGATGCCCAGGCCGCGACGGTTCGAACCGCTTTTGACCGTGGGCAGGTTGAGACGATTTCGCGCCATCGATGGGCCCCCGCACCTCTGTCGTCATCTCGACGATGACTCAGAAGGCAACTCTAACCACATCCGTCACGGGAACTGAAGCCCGCGTTCCGGTGCCAGGCTACGCGTTGGCGAGCTGCTGGGCGTAGAGGCCGGCGTAGGCGCCGTTCAGCGCCAGCAACTCGGAGTGCGTGCCCGACTCGACGATGCGCCCGGCCTCGACCACGAAGATCACGTCGGCGTTCACGATGGTGGAGAGGCGGTGGGCGATGGCGATGGTCGTGCGCCCGTGCGCAGCCTCGTCGAGCGCGTCCTGCACCACGCGCTCGGAGATCGAGTCGAGCGCGCTGGTGGCTTCGTCGAGGATGAGCACGGCGGGGTCTTTCAGGAGCACCCGCGCGATGGCGATGCGCTGCTTCTCGCCACCGGAGAGACGGTAGCCGCGCTCCCCCACGACGGTGTCGTAGCCGTCGGGGAAGCTCATGATCCGCTCGTGGATGTTCGCCCGGCGCGCCGCGTCGGCGAGCTCCTCACCGGTCGCCTCGGGCTTCGCGTACCGCAGGTTCTCGGCGATGGTGGCGTGGAAGAGGTAGGTCTCCTGGCTCACGATGCCGAGCCGGTCGATGAGCGACTGGTGCTGCAGCTCGCGCACGTCGACACCGTCGACCTTCACGGCGCCGGAGGTGGCCTCGTAGAGGCGCGGCACGAGATACGACACCGTGGTCTTGCCGGCGCCGGAGGGACCCACGAACGCCGCGAACTGCCCGGGCTGAACGGTGAACGACACGTCGTCGAGCGTCGGATGCTCCGGCTCGCCGTCGGGGTAGACGAAGCTCACGTGGTCGAACTCCACCCGGCCCGCGGTCGACGAGGCAGGCAACGTCACCGCATCCGGCTTGTCGGAGATGGAGGGCTTGAGGTCGAGGTACTCGAAGATGCGGGCGAAGAGCGCGCCGCTGGTCTGCAGGTCGAGACCCACGCGCATGAGGCCGAGCAACGGCCACATCAGCCGGGCCTGCACCGTGGTGAACGCCACGATCGTTCCGGCCGTGATGTCGACGCCGCCGTTGATGAGGTACCCCGACACGAGATAGACGATGGCCGGCACGATGGAGAGGAAGATCTGCACGATGGCGAAGAACCACTGGCCGCTCATCTGCTGGCGAACCTGGAGCCGGATCTGGTTGTCGTTCTCGTCGGAGTAGCGGGCCACCTCGGCGGCCTGCCGGTTGAAGCTCTTGGCGAGCAGGATGCCCGAGACGCTCAGCGTCTCCTGCGTGATGGCCGTCATGTCGGACAGCGATTCCTGCGTCTGCGCGGCGATGCGCGCCCGCACCTGGCCCACACGGCGCTGCACGAACACGAGCAGCGGCATCAGCACGATGGCCACCACCGTCAGCTGCCAGCTCAGCACGAGCATGGCGACGAGCGCGGCGATCACGGTCACCGTGTTGCCGAGCACGCTCGAGACGGTGTTGGTGAGCACGCTCGCCACGCCGCCCACGTCGTTCTGCAGGCGGGACTGGATGATGCCCGTCTTGGTGCGCGTGAAGAAGGCCAGTTCCATGCGCTGCAGGTGGCTGAACAGACGGATGCGCAGATCGCCCATCACACGGTTGCCCACCTTCGCGGTGAGATACGTCTGCCAGACGCCGAGCGCCGCCGACACGATCCAGATCAGCACCATGGCGCCGACCAGCTCGAGCAGCACCGGGATGTTCGGCTTGCCGCTCGGCGGGAAGAGCCCGAGGTCGAAGGCCTGCTGGGTGAGCAGCGGCGGGATGACGGTCAGGCCGGCCGTGATGAGCACGAGGATGCCCGTGGTGATGAGCGCCGCCCGGTACGGCAGGAACAGTGTCGAGATGCGCTGGAAGAGGTGCGGGATCTTCGGTGCCGCCGCATTCGCTGCCCGCTGCGCCCGGGCGTCTCCGCCGGAGATCCGGCCGCCACCGCCACCACCCGCGCGGGCCGCGCCACCGGCAGCGGCGACCGCACTCATCCGACCGCCGCCTGCTCCACTCACAGGCCCACCATACGCCCGGGCACCGACGTCGCCGGCCGGCTTCGCCGACGGCGGAACCGGGGCGTCAGGCTCGACCGACCACGCCCGCCAGACCGTCGAGGATCATCTGCCAGTTGCCCGAGGAATGCGCGGCGGCCTCCGCGTCGGCGTTGTTGTCCTGCTCCACCGAGACGCGGGTGCCGCCGTCCGTCTGCTCGATAAGGTACGTGACCGTCTGGTAGTTCTCGGGCGCATCCGCTTTGCCGCTCGAGGGGCTGAAGAAGCTCGTCACGAGCCGGTGCGGTTCGTCGACCTCGAGCACCTCGCCCTTGTCCTCGTAGGCCTTGCCCTCCCACTCGCCCGAGTAGGTGATGGGGCTGCCGACCCGCCAGTCGCTCGTGACGGTGGTGCCGAAGAAGTACTGCTTCACGATGGCCGGATCGGTGAGCGCCTGCCACACCTGTTCGGGCGCGGCATCCACCACCGTGCTCGCGCGGGAGATCGTGTCGTCACTGTCGTCGCTCATGATCGTTCCTTCCGTCACCACCATCCTGATCCCGCCGGCACCGCGCCGCTTGAACGAACGCGACACGGCGGACTCGCTCGCCGACATGGTCGCCGAATCCACGGCCCGAACGCAACAATGACATCACACGATGCTCAGGGAGGTGACCGGGTGGCGACCACCGACGCACACCGATCGCCGGGCGGCGATTTTCGGGCCACGGAGCTCGAGACCGCTCGGATCGCGCTCCGTGCCGGCACAGGGGTCGTGGTCACCGGTCCACCCGGTTCCGGCCGGAGCACGTTGGTCGCCGCCGTGGTGGAACGGCTCGACGCCTCATCTCGCGAACGCCTTTGGGTCGGCGACGACATACGCCACTTCGACGACGAGAGTGCGACGCGATTCGCCAAGGCCGTGACGAGTGGCGAGATCGTGCCCCTCGTGACCTCGGTTTCCCCTCGTCCTTTTCCCGAACCGATCAGCAGGTTGTGGCAGAGCGGCGCCGTCATGCGCGTTGAACTGCGTCCCGTGGCGGCGAATGTCCTCCTACATCTGGCTGAGACGTTTCTCGGCGGTGGTCTCGACCCGGCCGCTGTGGCCGCCTTCGTTCCCCCTCGTGGCGGCTCCGATCTCGCAGCTCTACGACTCGCCCTCCTCGAGGCCGAACACAGCGGAGCTCTCCGGCGCCATGACGGTCTCTGGACTCTGGTCTCCGACCCTCCGCCGAGTGCCATCCTCCGACGGCTGCTCCAATCGCGTTCCGGTTCGGGAGAATGCTCGACACTGACCTCGACGCTTCTCGATCTCGTCGCTCTCACTCCCGAGATCTCGGTGAACTCCCTGATCGAGATCGCCGCTCGTCTGCACCTCGGAGTCGATGCGGACGCCGAACTCGAGCGGCTCGAGGACATCGGCGTGTTCGACGTACTCGAAGCGCCCGGCAAACCGCACGTGCGGTTCCGCGACGGACTGATCGAGCTCCTTCTGCAACAGACCGTGGGTGCCCTCCGCCGGCGGCGCTTGATCATGGCGACGGTAGCCGTACTCGACGGCATCGCCCCCGCCGAGCTGGTGCCGGGCGAGCTCGTGGCGTATGCCCGCCACAGGACGACGCTCGAACTCGCCCTCGAAGCAGAGACGCTGACCAGAGCCGCGACCACCTCGTTACGCTACCCCGACGCCCTCCTCTCATTGCGATTGGCCGAGGCGGCGGTCGAGCAGGACGGCGGGTTCGACGCAGAGATGGCACTGGCGGCCGCCGAGGCGCAACTCGGGAGGTCCGACGAGGCGCTCACCCGACTCCGTCGCCTTCTGGCCGAATCCGAGGGAGACGCACACTTCGGCGAAGCGCTGGCGGCGCTCACCCACCATGTGCTCGTCCGGGCCTCCGACCCGGAGGTCTTGGCGTCGCTCGAGCCCAGCGCCGGTGCCACATCCGCCCTGCCGAACATCCGGCTCGATGCCCTCAAGGGCCTCATGCTCTTCACTCTCGGCGATGCAATCGGCGCAGCGCGGCTCGTCGAACCCGCGCTCGCGGAGCTCGCCGACGAGGAACTCGGGCAGGCTCAGCTCGTCATGGCCAACGCTGCGTTCCTCACCGGGCGGCTGGGACTGGCCAGCAGCTCCCTCGATGCTGCAGAGGCCGCGATGGGCAGGACCGGGGCTGATGCCTCGACCGTGCATGTCCTGCGAGCCAACGTCAACGTCTTCCGTGGCCGCATCTCGGAGTCACTGGCCGTGGTGGAACAGTTCCGCAATGCCGCTGAGGCGTTCGGGCGTCCGGCTGCTCAGGCGCTCTGCGGTTGGGCTATCGGAACGGTTCTCGTGTTCGCCGGCCGCGCCCGCGAGGCCGTCGCGGAGCTTGAGCCGGCGATAGAGATGATGGAGCAACTCGGCCTCACCGGCGCCGTCAGCCGAACAGCTCGAACCGATCTGGCAACGGCTCTCGCCTTGGCGGGCCGCCCTCGGGAAGCCTCTGACATCCTGGACGCCACTCCTTCGCCGCCTCCCGGCATCGGGGTCGGCAAACTGCTCCACGCCGAAGGCTGGATCGCGGCGGCATCCGGACATCGTGACGAAGCGGCGTCGAGCTTCTTCCGATCTGCGGACACGTATGCCGCTCAGGGTCTCGATCTGGCCAGCCTGAACGTGCTCGCCGATGCCGCCCGCGTGGGTGCGGCCACTGCGGCCCTGCCGAGGATCAACGCGCTGGCCGATGTCGTCGAGGGCGAGCATGCCGAACTGATGGTGAGACTCTCCCGCGCACTGGCGCACGCCGAGGACACCGCCTCGCGTGCTCGCACGGACGCTGAGGTCCTGGGCGACGAGTTCGACAGAATCGGCGAAGCCGCGACCGTCCTCGAAGTCAACATGATCAGCGCCGAAGCATTCGCGCACGCGGCACTGCTGCACGCCGCCGCCGGCGCCCCTCGCAAGGCGGCTGCTTCGCTGAGACGTCGAGGCGACCAGACGCTCGCGTGCGGGCTCGATCACCTCCCGTTGGCCATCGACGTGGAGATCGAGCATCTCTCCGACCGGGAGGCCGAGATCGCGGAGCTGGCCGCCGGCGGCCTGTCCAACCGAGCGATAGCCGAGCAGTTGGTGGTTTCGGTGCGCACCGTGGAGACCCACCTGCAGCGCGTCTACAGGAAGCTCGGCGTCCGGGCCCGATCCGAGCTGTCCACCTCGTGGCCCCGGTCGCACGACTGACGCCTCCGAACGGGGAGGACGGACGCCATTCCGGACCGGCTTCTCCTTTCCCGGGCCGGAGTGACGTCCGTCGCTCTCCGCGGATCAGCCCTTCGTCGAGCCCGCCAGGAGGCCGCGCACGAAGAAGCGCTGCAGGGCGAAGAACACGATCAGCGGAACCACGATGGCCACGAACGCGCCGGCCGTGAGCAGGTACCAGTCCTGACCGCGCGAACCGGTGATCTCGGCCAGCAGCTTGGTGATCGGAGCCACCGAGCCGTCGGCGAAGATGAGCGCCACCAGCAGGTCGTTCCACACCCAGAGGAACTGGAAGATCGCGAAGGAGGCCAGCGCCGGCATGGTGAGCGGCAGGATGATACGGAAGAAGATCTGCCCGTGCCCGGCACCGTCGACGCGCGCTGCCTCGATCACCTCACGCGGGATCTCCGACACGAAGTTGTGGAGCAGGAAGATCGCCAGCGGCAGAGCGAAGATCGAGTGCGCGATCCACACCTGCGAGAACGTGCCCGACGAGGGGATGCCCGAGAAGATCCAGTCGTCACCCACCGCGACGCCGCGGGAGAAGAGCGACAGCAACGGCACGAGGGCCATCTGGATCGGCACGATCTGCAGGGCGAATACCCCGATGAACAACCAGTCCTTGCCCTTGAAGTCGATCCACGCGAACGCGTATGCCGCGAGCGAGGCGATGACCAGCGGGATGAGCGTGGCCGGGATCGTGATCGCGATCGAGTTGACGAACGACGAGGCGATGGTGACCTGGGAGTTGCCCGCCTGCAGCACGTCGGCGTAGTTGTCGAGCGTGAAGCCCCAGTTGCTGAAGATGGTCCACCAACCGGTGGTCTGGATGTCGGTGCGCTCACGGAACGACGAGATGAACAGGCCGAAGGTGGGAATCGTCCACAGGATGGCGATGACGAGTGCGGCGATGGTGGCCCCGCGGCTGGTGAGGCGGCGCTTGGTGCGCTTGACCGCGGTCTCCTCGCGCTCGATCGCGCGCTCTCCTCCGCGGAGCTGGCCTCGGGTCTCGGGATCGACCGGCAGGTCGATCGGCTGGACGGCGCTCATCGGATCTCCCTCTGCTTCTTGATCTGGCGGGCGTTGTAGATGACGATCGGCATCACCAGGATGAACAGGATCACGGCGAAGGCCGCAGACCGCCCGTATTCGAAGTTCTTGAACTGGGTGTACATCTCGTTCGCGAGCACGCTCGTGTCGTTCGCACCGGCGGTCATCGTGCGCACGATGTCGAAGACCTTCAGCGACGCGATGGAGATGGTGGTGATCACCACGATCAGCGACGAGCGGATGCCCGGAACCGTCACGTTGATGAATCGCTGCCAGGCGTTGGTGCCGTCCAGCTCGGCCGCTTCCAGCTGCTCGGTCGGCACGCCCTTGATGGCGGCGGAGAGGACGACCATGGCGAATCCGGTCTGGATCCAGATCAGCACCACGATCAGGAAGAAGGTGTTCCACGGCGAGCCGGCCAGCCACTGCTGGGGCTGGCCGCCGAGCCACACCACCACCTGGTTGAGCAGACCGATCTGGTTCTGGTCTTCGGGCCGGTAGGTGTACACGAACCGCCAGATGATCGAGGCGCCCACGAAGGAGATGGCCATCGGCATGAAGACGAGGATCTTGAAGAACTTCTCACCGCGGCTCTTGTCGATGAAGACCGCGTACGCCAGACCGAAGATGGTGGAGAGCGTCGGCACCACCAGCACCCAGATGATGGTGTTGAGGATGACCCGCAGGTTCTGCGGGCTGGTCAGCACCCAGGCGAAGTTGTCGAAGCCGACGAAGTTGCCGCGGCTGGAGAAGAACGAGTCGATGGTGGTCTTGATGGTGGGGTAGATGAGACCCACCAGCAACAGGATGATGGCCGGGGCCAGGAATCCGAACAGCTGGAAGAGGTAGCCCGCGCCCTGCTTGGAGCGGCGATCGAGCCAGAAGAACAGGAGGCCGAGGGCGGCGGCGATGAGGGCCGCCCACCAGACCGAGCCGATCAGCACGAACGCCAGGAACGGGGCGATGATGCAGACGGCGAGACGGATGATCGTGTACTTGCGACCGGAGCGGGGTGCGATCTCGATGAAGAACAGGATCAGCGCCACCACCACCGCGAAGGCGAGGACGACGATGGGGATCTGGGCGATCGGTGGCAGTCCCCCGACCCAGAGCAGGAACTCTGACATGACAACCTTTCGAGTGCGACAGTGAACTCAGTGCAGGCTCGGCGCGCCTTGGCGCCGTGCAGACACCGTACCGGTACACCGAGGCCGCCCGAAAGAGTCATTCGGGCGGCCTCGACGTAGAGGGTGGTGCGTTACTCGGTGGGCCAGCCCGCTTCGATCTGCGTCAGCACCTCGTCTTGGGGTGTGCCGTTGATCCAGTCGACCATGCCCTTCCAGAAGGTTCCGGCGCCGACGGCACCGGGCATCAGGTCGGAGGCGTCGAAGCGGAACGTGGTGTCAGGGTCCTGCAGGATCTGGATGGCCTGCTGCAGGATCGGGCTCTTCGCGTTCGCGGGGTCGAGCCCCTTGTTCGCGGAGATGACACCGCCGAGGGACACTCGGCTGTTCGCCCACTCGGGGCTCGAGAGGTACTCCTGCACCTTGACGGTGTCGGCGTCGTTCGAGAACGCTCCCACGATCTCGCCACCACCGGTGACAGCGGTTTCACCCTCGGTGACCGGCGGGGTCACGAAGGCCCAGATCTGGTCGTCGGGGCCGACCGTGGCTCCGGCGTCGGTGAGGAAGCCGTCGAAGAACGAGGCCTGGTGGGTGAGCGAGCAGGTGCCCTGCGCCATGGCGGTGGCCACGTCGCCGAACTCGGTGCTGTTGATCGACTTCACGTCGCCGTAGCCCGCGTTCACGTAGTTCGGGTCGAGCAGGATGTCGCCCACCGAGTCGAAGGCCTCGGAGATCTGCGGGTCGGTGAACTTCACCTCGTTCTTCACCCACTGGTCGTAGACGTCGGGGCCGGACTGACGCAGCACCAGGTCTTCGACCCAGTCGGTGCCCGGCCAGCCGGTGGCGTCGCCCGAGCCGAAGCCGGCGCACCAGGGCTGCTTGCCCAGGGTGGACTGCATCTTGGCGGTCAGGTCGAGCATCTCCTGATAGGTCTTCGGGACCTCCCAGCCGTTGTCGGCGAACTGCTTCGGCGAGTACCAGACGAAGCCCTTGACGCTCGCCATCAGCGGGGCGCCGTAGAACTTGTCGTCGACCGTGCCGTAGGCCTTCCAGTCACTCGACCAGTACTCGTCGGCGTTCTTCTCGACGCCTTCCGGCGCCTCCTTGAGGAAGCCGCGCGACGCGAGGTCGGCGAGCAGGCCCGGCTGCGGGAAGATGGCGAGGTCGGGCGGGTTTCCACCCTGGGCCCGGATGCCGATCTGCGACTCGAACTCCTTCGACGATTCGTACTGGATGTCGATGTTGTTCTCTTTCTCCCAGTCCGCCCAGGACTGTTCGAGAAGCTCTGCCTCGGTGTCGGCGATCGTGCCGTAGACGGTGACGATGCCATCGGCTTCGCCCGCGTCTCCCGCGTTGCCTCCGCCCGCTCCGCCGGAACAGCCGACGAGTGCGAGGCCGAGGCCCGCCGCGATTGCGATGGGTGCTGTGACCCGGCGGTGCAAGGTAGCCCGCATTTCTCCTCCTCATTGAGTAGACGTGACGCGGGTCGATCGACCCGGGTCACCGCCGATCCGATGATCGACTAGGTGGACGCGCCCCCGTTGTGGTGCCATCGGCGGCTCGTGTAGGGAAACCTTTCCATATCTCCCAGCAAATCACAACCCGCGTGTGGTCCGAGACGAGAGTGTAACGATTTGGTTGCAGAGAGCGCTCTCACCACCAACACTCCGTGGTGCGTCTTCTGGAACGATTTCCACATCCTCCCCGGCCAGGGACTAGGATTCTGGAAGCGTTTGCAGACGAGGAGGTCGAGCGTGTCGGGGATCGAAGACGTGGCGAACCTGGCGGGGGTTTCCAAGGCCACCGTGTCGCGCGCGCTGAGCGGGCGCGGCTACGTCTCGAGCGACACCCGAACGCGTGTGGCCCAGGCCGCGGCCAGCCTCGGCTACGTGGTGTCCTCCAGCGCGTCGAGCCTCGTGACCGGCCGCACCAACAACGTGGGCGTCATCATCCCGGTGATCAACCAGTGGTTCTTCGGAAGCATCATCGAGGGCGTCGAGCGCGCGCTGCTCGACCGCGGCTACGACCTGATGCTGTACAACCTCACCAAGTCACACGAGGAGCGAACCCGCGTGTTCGAGTACTTCCTGGTGCGCAAGCGCGTCGACGCGGTGATCGCGGTGACCCTCGAGATCACACCCGAGGAGACCACGCAGCTGCTCGCCCTCGGCAAGCCGATCGCCGGCATCGGCGGTCCGCTCGAGGGCATCCCGACCCTCAGCATCGACGATGTCGCGGCCGCGCGCCTCGCCACCGAGCACCTGCTGCTGCTCGGTCACCGGGACATCATGCACATCGGCGGCGACATCGACGAGCAGATGGACTTCCACGTGCACTCCAAGCGCCTGAAGGGCTATATGGAGGCGCTCACCGCGGCCGGCATCCCCTACGACCAGGATTCCTACGTGGCGACCCGCTTCGACATCCCCAGCGCCTACCGGGTGGGCAAGCAGATCCTGGGCGACCCCCGGCGCCGCCCCACCGCGATCTTCGCCGCGGCCGACGAGGTGGCCATCGGCGTCATCCTCGCCGCCCGGGAACTCGGCATCTCCGTGCCCGACGACCTCTCCGTGATCGGCATCGACAACCATCCCTTGGCCGAGATGTTCGGGCTCACCTCCATCGAGCAGCGGCCCGACCTGCAGGGCGAGCAGGTGGTGGATTGGGTGATCCGCCAGCTCGAGGAGCCCGGCTGGACCCCGCCGAAGCGTCACACGGTGCTGCCGGCCACCCTCATCATGCGTTCGTCGACGGCGCGGCCCCGCCCGAGAACCGGCTGAGGTCGGGGATCACGAAGTCACCATCGACACGCTCGATCGGCAACTCGGCCACGACAGCGGCGCCATCGGTGGGGATGGGCCCGTGGATGTGCGGGAAGCCGGGCGTCTCCTCGGTGACCTCGAGGCCCGCCGCGGTCAGCGCGTCCGTGTCGAGGACCACGAGCAGAAGCGCGAAGCGGATGTCGGAATAGAACTCGTCGAGCACTCCCCGCACACCGTCGAGGACCACCGCGTGGATGAACCCCGCCTCGTCGAGGCTGACCCCGCGGGTGGAGACCTCGTACTCCCCGAGGTTGCGGGCCGATTCCCAGTCGTCGACGATGGCCACGTGGGCGATCAGGGTCATCCGAGCCTCCTTCACTGACACTCCAGGATAACGACGGATGCCCCGAGCCAGTGGCCCGGGGCATCCGTGTGAAGGAGAAGAAGACTACTTCAGGGTGACGGTGGCGCCAGCCTCTTCGAGCTGAGCCTTGGCCTTGTCAGCGGCCTCCTTGGTCGCGCCTTCCAGCACGGCCTTGGGGGCGCCATCGACGAGAGCCTTCGCCTCACCGAGGCCGAGGCTGGTGAGGGCGCGCACCTCCTTGATGACCTGGATCTTCTTCTCGCCGGCCGACTCGAGGATGACGTCGAAAGCGGTCTGCTCCTCGACCTCCTCAGCAGCGGCGCCGCCCGCAGCAGCGGGACCGGCAACGGCGACGGGGGCAGCCGCGGTGACCTCGAAGGTCTCCTCGAATGCCTTGACGAACTCGCTCAGCTCGATGAGCGTGAGCTCCTTGAACGCGTCGAGCAGTTCCTCGGTGGAAAGCTTTGCCATGATGTTCTCCTTGTTTGGTAGTTAGATCAACCGCTCACGAAGCCGAAGCTCAGGAAGCGGACTCCTGCTTCTCACGCAGCGCATCGACCGTGCGAACGGCCTTCGACAGCGGGGCGTTGAAGAGATATGCGGCACCGAAGAGCGAAGCCTTGAAGGCACCGGCGAGCTTCGCCAGGAGGACTTCACGGGATTCGAGATCGGCGAGCTTGGTGACCTCGGCGGCGGAGAGAGGGTTACCGTCGAAGTAACCGCCCTTCACGACCAGCAGAGGGTTTGCCTTGGCAAAGTCACGCAGCGACTTGGCGACGGCCACGGGGTCTCCGTGGACGAAGGCGATCGCGGACGGACCGGCGAGCTCGTCGTCGAACGACGAGATGCCGGCGTTGTTCGCCGCGATCTTGGTCAGCGTGTTCTTTACCACGGCGTATGACGCGTGCTCACGGATGGAACCGCGCAGCTGCTTGAGCTGCGCGACCGAGAGACCGCGATACTCGGTCAGCAGAACGGCGGTCGAGCTCTGGAAAAGTTCCGTGAGCTCGGCAACCGAGGCTTCCTTGTTCGCCATGGCGCTCCTAGTAGTAGTCAGATTCAGCCGGGACGGCCGCTGTACCTACGTTCAGATAGGCAGTGCTCATACGAAAAAAGCTCCGGCACAGGGCCGGAGCGAAGAGAAGCAGCAGAACTGCTCGAACTTACTTCGTGCACCTGCGCGGGTCTTCGTTCTCACGAGACTTCGATCGATGCACTGCTTACGCGCACACCGATGACCAGCGGTCTTTGGCTCCGTACAGAATAGGCGACCCGCGCATCCAGTGCAAATCGGATGCGCGGGTCGCCTGAAAAGGGATCTTCCTTATTCGTCTCCGGCGATCCACCGCGCCATGCGGGCGAGGTCGGTGTCATCGGATTCGATGCCGGCGTCGGCGAAGCGCTGACGCAGGAGGACGACGAGTTCGGGCTCGGAGGCATCCGGCGCGTCGGCCTTCACCTGCGCCATGATGCCCTCGGCCTTCTCGACCACGGTGGCGTCGTCGCTGCCGACCATGATGGGTTCGCTCTGCTCGTCGTCGGGCATGGGGGTCAGACCCTCCGGTTGCCCGAGATGGCTCGCACGATGAAGACGATCACCGCGAAGACCAGCAGGATCAGGCCGATCCAGAGCAGGAAGTTGAGAGTCGAGACGAAGCCGCCTGTGAACAAGAGGATCACGGCGATGACGGCGATGACGATCAGCAGGATGTTCATGGAGGTGTTCCATACCTTTCGGGACTCGGGCTTGTGACCCTCGGCCAAAAACGGCCTGCTCTTGACCGTACCCCGATCCCGTCGGAAACGGACTCGGCGATGTTCTCGGCTCGAGATGAGTAGAAATTGCTCAGCGAGATCCGGCGGCTGACGGCCGGACACTGGACGCGATGTCGTCCGCAGCCCCACCGAGAGCGCTCCAGCCGGTGCTGACGACGCTCGTCGGATTGTGGGCGCTGCTCCAGGCGTTCGGCAATCTCGCGGCGGCGAACGTCAACGCCGACGAGCCCGGCTATGTCGCAGCGGGCTGGGCGTACGTGCACGGGGACTTCAGCGCGAACGTCGAACATCCGCCCACCGCGAAGCTCCTGATCGGGGTCGCGCAGGTGATTTTCGGCCAGGGCGTGGTCTCGGCACGCGTCGCCACCGGGCTGTGTGCGATCGCCGGGGGCATCCTTCTATACGCCTGGCTGCGACCGGAAGTCGGCTGGGTGGGCGCTCTCTGCGGTGCCGGGGCCTGGCTCCTGCTGCCGCACGGCGTCACGAGCGGCGTGCGGATCGACCGCTTCGGGCTGCTCGACCCGTTCATGGTCGTGTTCGCCATCGCGGCCTTCGCCGCCGGATGGCGCTGGTTCCGCCGGCGGTCGTGGGGGTGGCTCTGCGTCTCCGCGGTGTGCATGGGTCTGTCGGTCACCTCGAAGGTGCCGTCGGCGGTCATGATCCCCGCGATCATCCTGTCGCCGCTGCTGGAACGGCCCACGCGCCCGGTGGCCGGCCACCTGCGCACGGTGCTCGTGAGCGCGCTCGTCTACTCGACGATCGTGGCGGCAGTGGTGATCGTCGTCTACCTGCCGGCCGGTCTCGTGCACTCGCTCGGAGAGATGATCCGGTTCCAGCTCGCACACGACGAAGCGGGGCACCTCGTGGTCGTGGGCGGGGTCGCGACGACTCACCCACCCTGGTGGGCGAATCTGCTGTTCTCGGTCGAGGGGATGGGTCTCCCAGCCGCGGCCGTGCTCGCGGTGGGTGCGGTGGCGGCGTTCGTCGGCGCCGACCGTGCGCTCCCGACACTTCTGGTGGGCGCGGTGCTCCTCGAGTGGATCTTCCAGTTCACGGTGTCGTCGGTGGCGCTGCCGCACTACTACTACGACTGGGTCTGGCTCTTCTGCGCGCTGTTCGGAGTGGGAACCGCGGCCCTCCTCCGGATCGGATGCCGCGACGGACCGGCGGGTGGCGGCCGCACCGTCGCGCGGGCGCTGGTCGCCGCATCCGTCGTCGTCGCCCTGGGAGCCGCGGCGTGGACGACGGTCGCGATCGCGAACGAACGCGCCCGGGACATGGCCCTCGTGCTGCCGACGCTCGACCGTCTCGGGGTGGGGTCGGGAGGCATCCTCGTGGCCGGGATGGCGGAGTGGGAGTACCAGCCCTACCTCGACGGGCGCGAGGTCACGACGCCCGGCACCCCCGGTGTCGTCGCGGTCGCCACCAAGGATTCGCTGCGGTTCCCGATCGATCCGGCCGTTCGCGCCCTGATCGACGCCCCCGGTTCCCGGTTCCGGCGTCTCGAGCTCGACGACGTCACGCTCTACGTCAACGAGGACGCGGAGGTCAGCCCTGCGAGGTCTCGACCGTCGGGGTCGCCTGGAGCGGGATCGCCACGGTGAACACCGTCTCGCCCGGCTTGCTCCGCACGCTGACGCTGCCACCGTGCGCGTCCACCACGGCCTCGACGATGGCGAGACCGAGGCCGGTGCTGCCCGCATGCCGCGAACGCGAGGCGTCACCCCGCACGAACCGCTGGAACAGGGTCGGCAGCAACTCGGGAGCGATGCCCGGCCCGTCATCGGCCACCGTGACGAGGGCGACGGATGCCTCCTCCCGCACGTCCTCGGTCACGCTCACCCGCACCGTGGTGCCCGCCGGCGTGTGCACGCGGGCGTTCGCGAGCAGGTTGGTGAACACCTGGTGGAGGCGGTGGGCGTCTCCGGCCACCAGCACCGGCTCCTCGGGCAGGTCGAGGTCCCAGACGTGGTCGGGTCCGGCGACATGGGCGTCGCTCACGGCGTCGACCAGCACGATCGAGAGGTCCACCTCCGTCAGCGCGAGTTCGGGTTTCGCATCGAGGCGGGCGAGCAGCAGCAGGTCTTCCACCAGGGTCGTCATCCGGGTCGCTTCCGACTCGATGCGCCCGAGCGAGTGCGCGACCTCGTCGGGCAGGTCAGGAGCGGTGCGGCGGGTGAGCTCGGCGTAGCCGCGGATCGAGGCGAGGGGCGTGCGGAGTTCGTGACTCGCATCCGCCACGAACTGGCGCACCTTGTTCTCGCTGCGCTGGCGGGAGGTGAGGGCGCTCGCGACGTGTTCGAGCATCCGGTTGAAGGCGAGGCCGACCCGGCCGACCTCCGAACGCGGGTCGGTGTCGGAGGCCGGCACTCGCTCGGCCAGAGCGACGTCGCCGCGGTCGAGCGGGAGCTCGGCCACGCGGGTCGCGGTGGCGGTGACGCGGTCGAGCGGACGCAGGGCGAGGCGGATGAGGAGCAGCCCGGCGACGCCGGCGAGCGCCATGGCCCCGGCGGTGACGAGCACGATGACGATCACGAGCTGCGACACGGTGCCGTTGACGTCGGCGAGCGGCAGCCCGGTCACCACGATGTCACCGGCCGAGGTGACGGTGCGCCCCTCCACCCGGTAGGCGCCGAGGCCGTCGATGGTGACGCTCACGGGGTCGGGCCGCGCGAGCGTCACCGCCCCGCCGTCGGCCGGAGCGGTGACGGCGTTGCCCGAGCCGGCCACGCTGTCGAGGGCGGCGAGCTGAGCCGTGGTGAGCTGCTGCAACTGTCCGGCGTCGTCGAGGACGTAGCCGTTCGTGGCGACCCCGCCCGAGACCACGGCGACCACGGTGCCGGCCGCTTGACCGAGTGTGATGCCCGGCTGCGGCCCGGCGGACTGCGCCTGGGTCGTGAGCGAGAACACGGTGCGGTCGGATGCCTCCTGCACCTGCGAGTCGAGCCGGTCGAGCAGGAAGCCGTTGAGGGCGATGGTGCTGACGACGCCGATCACGAGGCCCGCCAGAGCGATCAACCCCAGCACGCTCAGGATCAGCGTGCGACGGATGGTCACAGCGCGGGCTTCAGCATGTAGCCCGCGCCGCGGACCGTGTGGATCATCGCGGGCCGGCCCGCATCCACCTTCTTGCGCAGGTAAGAGATGTAGATCTCGACCACGCTCGACTTGCCGCCGAAGTCGTAGCTCCACACGCGGTCGAGGATCTGCGCCTTGCTCAGCACGCGGCGCGGGTTGCGCATCAGGTACCGCAACAACTCGAACTCGGTGGCGGTGAGTTCGATCGGCTCGCCGTCACGGAAGACCTCGTGGCTGTCCTCATTCAGCTCCAGGTCGCCGACCGTGACCACGGGGTCGTCGGCGTCGGCCACGACGAGGGTGGAGCGGCGGATGAGGCCGCGCAACCGCGCGACCAGCTCTTCGAGACTGAACGGCTTGGTGACGTAGTCGTCGCCGCCCGCGGTGAGGCCCGCGATCCGGTCGTCGAGCGCATCCTTCGCGGTGAGGAAGAGCACGGGGGTCTCGTGGCCGTCGGCGCGCACCCGATTCAGCACCTGCAGTCCGTCGATGTCGGGCAGCATCACATCGAGCACGATGACGTCGGGGCGGAACTCCCGGGCGATCGTGATGGCCTGGCGGCCCTCGCTCGCCGTCTTGACCTCCCAGCCCTCGTAGCGCAGGGCCATCGACAGCAGATCGGTGAGCGTGTTCTCGTCGTCGACGACGAGGGCGCGCACCGGCGAACCGTCGGCCCGGCGGAGCTTCGGCTGCTTGGCGGAGGCGGCAGAACTGCCGGAGATGAGAGATCGGTCGATGGTCACAGTTCCAGTATTGATAGTTCGCTATGAGAAAGCTATGAGCCGTCATTACGCCGCCTGTGAATCGCTCCTCCTGACCCGCCGGGTCCGGAGCGCGCGATGTCCGGGGCGGGAGGGAGAATGGAGCGGTGATCGATCTCATGCTCTCCTTTCCCTGGGAGACCGGCGACGAGGTCGCGCCGGAGCCGACGCCGCCCGAGCACCTCAGGCGCGTCGTCGCGCAGTCGACCGATCGTGTCGCGTGGCTGCGTGCCCGGAGCCGGGGCGTGACAGCCACGGATGTCGCCCGGCTCGCTAGCGACCAGGCGATCGCGACGGTGGCGTGGGAGAAGCTCAACGGCACCGGGTTCAGCGGCAACGCCTTCACCGATCACGGGCGGGCACGCGAGCCGGAGATCGCGGACTGGGTGCGGCGGGAACACGCGATCGATCCGAGTTTCGCGCTCTTCCACGCGTCGCGCGACCGACGGCACCTCGCCACGCCCGACGGCATCCGAGTGGTCGGCGACGGCACGCTCGAGCTCGCGGAGATCAAGACCACCTCGAAGCCGTGGTCGCGCATCCCCCGCAGCTACCTCCGCCAGGTCTGGTGGCAGCAGTACGTGCTCGGGGCGGAGCGCACCCTCGTGGTGTGGGAGCAGCACCGCGACTTCGTGCCCGTCGACGTGGAGCCGCGCTGCCAGTGGGTCGATCGCGACGAGTCGCAGATCGAGCTTCTCGTGCGCCGAGCCGACCGGATGCTCGCCTGGATGCGTGGAGAGCGGCATCCGGCGTGACCGCCCTCCTGCTGCACGGGCTCGGGGGCGATCGCGAGCAGGCCCTGTCGTTGTTCGCCCCGATCGTGCCGCCCGGCACGCAGGTACTGGCACCCGACGCGCGCGGGCACGGTGAGCGTGACGAGACCGGTCCACCGGCGTCGTTCGCGCTCGACGCTCTTGCTGACGACATCGCCGCCCGGGTAGCCGCCGCGCGCGACGCCGACGACCGTTCCACCGAGCCCGTCACCGTCATCGGCATCTCGATGGGGGCGGCCATCGCCCTGCGGCTGGCGCTTCGGAAGCTCCTCCCGATCGATCGCGTCGTCTTCGCGCGGCCGTCGTTCACCGATCAACCCCTCCCGCACAATCTGCGCGCCTTTCCCGTGATCGGCGAACTGCTCGCCGACCGCGGCGCGACCGAGGGCGAGAAGGCGTTCCTGCAGACGGCGCTCTATGCCGACACCCACGCCGAGTCGCGCCTGGGGGCGGCCGGACTGCTGCAGCAGTTCCGCAGCCCGCGGGCGGTCGAGCGTGCGACACGCCTGATCGAGATCCCGCGATCAGCGGCCTTCGGTCCCGGCGACGACCTCGCGTCCATCGACCTGCCCCTGGCCATCGCCTGGGCTCCGCTCGACCCCGTGCATCCGGTGTCGGTGGCCGAACTCTGGATGGACGAGCTCAGCGGCGCCACGAGCATCCCGGTGCCGGCACGCGACGACGGCTACTCGGAATACGTCGCGGCCATGCGCGGCGGCGTCGCGGCCTGGCTCGGCTGGACCTGACGCGGGAAGACGGCCACGCCACGGCCCACCGAGACGGCCAGGAACGCGGCGAGCCCCACCAGCCAGAGCAACGCGATCGTGGTGGCGACCAGCTCGAGCACACCACCCACCTGAGTGCCGATCCGGAACAGCGACAGCAGCCCGCCGACGCCCGCGATGACGGCCACGGCGATGGCCGAGACCAGCGAGAAGCGGGCCAGGGCCCGGAAGCTCCGGTCGGCAGCCACCTGGAGCATCACGAACGCGGCCCCGGCGAACCCGAGTACGGCGCACGAGGTGTGGATGAGGTCCTGCCAGGTGAACGCCGAACCCACCGGGAGCGGGCAGCCAACCGTGCAGGTGACCTGCGAGGCGATGCCGAAGGCGATCGCCGAGCCGGCGAGGACGGCGGCGGGAGGAACGACGGCGAGCCACCGCACCCGGGGGTGCAGCTGGGGTGCGGCGAGTGCGACGAGCATCGCCGCCACCGCCACCAGCACGAGTCCCCAGCGGAACACCTCCGCCGTGGGCTCCCCCGTCGCGCCGAGTTCGCTCACGTACAGGAAGCGGGCGGCGGCGATCCGGGCCACCCAGATGAGCGCGAGCCCCGTCGCGCCGAGGAGCGCCGCGACCCAGAGCATCGACGAGCGAACCACCGCGGGTAGCCGCAGGCTCGGCGCCCGACGGGCTGGACTCATGGATCGGGTCTCTCTCGTGCAGGCGCCGGTGCGGGCTCGGGTGGTCTTCGGAAGTTACTGAATGTTAACGCCGTCGGCCCGAGTTTGCACCCCAGTGACCTGACCGTAACACCTGTGAATTATTCAGCAATTAGCGTGGTGATAGCCACTAGGCAACGCAGTGAAGCGGGTCCCCGAGCCCCATCGCGTATTCCAGGAGATCGACGGAAGGCACAGGGATGATCGAGCAGCGGAGTGGATCGCCGGCGACGCCGACACCGACCCTCACCCATCCGGAGACGATGCGGGCATCGGTGATGTCCGGGATCGGCGGACCCGAGGTGCTCGAGATCGCCGAGGTGCCGGCGCCCGTTCGCGTGAACGCCGAGGTGCTGGTGAAGGTCGCCGCCGCGGGCGTCAACCCGTTGGACGCCAAGACGCGCGCGGGCCGCGGCGTGGCGAGCGCCATCCCGTCGTACCCGTGCATCCTCGGCTACGACTTCGCGGGCGTGGTGGTCGAGACGCCGTACGCCGCGCATCCGCTGAACGTCGGCGACGAGGTGTTCGGCATGATGTCGGTGCCACGCGGGGAGGGGTCGTATGCCGAGTACGTCTCGGTGCCGAGCCTGCAGGTGACTCGCAAGCCGAAGTCGCTCTCGTTGACCGAGGCGGCGGCGGTTCCGCTCGCGGCCCTCACGGCCTGGGGGCTGGTGGTCGATCTGGCGAAAGCGCATGAGGGGCAGCGGATGCTCATCCATGCCGCCGCCGGTGGGGTCGGGCATTTCGCGGTGCAGTTCGCCACCTATTTCGGGGCGCGGGTGGCGGCGACGGGTTCGGCGCGCAACCAGAACTGGTTGCGGGAGCTCGGTGCCTCGACGGTGATCGACTACACCGCTGTCGCGTTCGAGGAGCAGCTCTCCGATCTCGACGTCGTCATCGACCTCGTCGGCAACGTGCACAACGAGACGGGCAGCCGGTCGTTGTCGACCCTCCGCCCCGGCGGCCTCATCATCAACGGACCCACGGGCAGCTGGCCCGGCTTCGAGGAGGAGGCGGCTGCGGCCGGCGTGCGGGCGACGACCTACAAGGTCGCTCCGGATGCTTCGACCCTCGCCGTCATCGCGCGCCTCATCGATTCGGGTGACGTGCGGGTGCACGTCGATCGGAGCTATCCGCTGTCGGCGGCCGGTGAGGCGCACCGCGACCTCGAGGGTGGTCACACCCGCGGCAAGCTGGTGCTGCAGATCGGCGACCTCCCGTTCTGACTTCGGCAGGGGTGACGCTCAGCACGGCGTCAACGCGTCGACACCGGGACCGAGGGTGGCCGGCCCGCCGAGGATGATGATCTGCTGCGCCTGCAGCCGCTCGATCTCGCCCAGCACGGAGGTGGGTACGCAGTCGTGCTGCACCACGTAAAGGGGCGAACTCCCCTTCGCCGCCCGGGGACCACCACTGAGCGCGTCGGGAAAGGACGTGCCGCTGGCCAGAAAGACGGTCGTCGTCGTGCCCCCGAAGATCGCGCGGTTGATGTTCACGCCGGCTTCATATCGATCCGCCCCATCCGAGCGCGTCACGCCGTAGCGGCGAAGACGCAGGGAGGTCTCAAGGCCCGAGCTGAGCGAATTCGTGCCCCCGACCAGGAAGATGTCGTGCGCACCCAGGGCGTCGATGGCGGCGATGTCGGCATCCGTCGCAGCCTCTTCCGTTCCGTTCACGAGGAGCACGGTCGCGTTTCCCCTCGTGACGGCTGCCGGTGACGCGGTGAGAGCGTCGGGAAAATTCGCTCCCGTCACGGCGAACACCGTATCGGCATCGATGGCGCCGACCGTCGGATCGGTGACCAGGTTCCGCGACACCTCGTAGCGGTCGGCGCCGGCGACGCGAACGACCGTGGCATCCGCCACACGCTGGGAGACCTGCTCCATCGCCGCTTCGGAGACCGATGCCGTTCCGCCGACGATCACGATCGTCGAGGGGTGGAGGCGCGACAGCTCTGCCAGGACCGTCTCGGGAACCGAGTCCTGGGGCGTGAGGAGCAGGGGTGACCCTCGTTGCGCTGCGACGGCGGAGCTGCTCAACGCATCCGCGAACTTCTCTCCGCTCGCGAGGTAGACGATGTCGGCCGAGCGCAGGCTCGACGACACCTTGATCGCCTGGTCGTATCGATCGGCACCCTGAATACGGGTGGGCGTCGGGAACGCGAAGCGAGGCGTCGAGAGAGCTTGCGCGGACGAGACCGTTCCGACGCCCGCCCCCGCGGCGAACACCGCGATCAGGGCGAGTGAGACGGATCGGAAGAGGGATCTGCGAGACATGGCGACCGGCTTTCGGGTTTCGGTGCCTCAATCTTCGCCACGCTCGAGGCCTGGGTGATATGAGTAATTCCCTACTCAGTCATCGAGCTTGCTGTGCCGAGGGTCAGCTCGAGGACGAAGTCGTCGTGCAGTTCCTCTCCGACGAGGAAGTGCTTCACCCCGACCTTCTGGAAGCCGCTCTTCTCGTAGAACCGGATGGCGCGCGCGTTCTGCTGGTTGACGCCCAGCCACACGCTCGCCGCCCCGGACTCGGCGGCGGCATCGATCGACGCCGTCATCAGCGCCGAGGCGACGCCGTGGCCATGGAAGTTCGCGCGCACGTAGCACTTGCTCAGCTCGACGGTCGGCCTTCCAGCCACGGCCGCGGCCACCATCGGGTCGGTCGGCTCGCGGCCGATGAGCATCGTGTAACCCGCGATCTCTCCGTCGACGTCAGCGAGGATGACGGTGCGCGCCGGGTCGGCGAGGTACCCCGCGAACCGCGAATCCGAAAGGTGCTCGGCGATGAATGCGGCGATCGCTTCGGGAGCGGTTCCGGGAGGGCACGCCATCTCGAACGTCTCGGCGGCCACGGCCGATACGATCCCCGCGTCTTCGACGCGCGCTCTGCGAACCCTCGTGACCATTCCCCCACGCTACCGGCGCACCGCACATCCGCCCGCAGGCCCCGCCGCGCCATCCGCTCCACGACACCTGACGATCAATCCGCAGGAGCATCCTCGCCCCAGCACGCAGAAAGGGCCCGCCGCGAGGCGAGCCCCTTCCGAGGTGGTGCGGGTGGTGCGAGACGCGACTAGATCGCGTTGACGTCGAGCGGGATGCCCGGGCCGAAGGTCGTCGAGACGGCGCCCTTCTGGATGTAGCGGCCCTTCGAGGACGACGGCTTCAAACGGACGACCTCTTCGAGGGCGGCCTTGATGTTCTCGTCGAGCTGCTCGGGGGTGAACGCAGCCTTGCCCACGACGAAGTGCACGTTGGCGTGCTTGTCGACGCGGAACTCGATCTTTCCGCCCTTGATGTCGGAGACGGCCTTGGCCACATCCGGCGTCACGGTGCCGGTCTTCGGGTTGGGCATGAGGCCACGCGGGCCGAGCACCTTTCCGAGACGACCGACCTTGCCCATGAGCTCGGGGGTCGAGACAGCGGAGTCGAACGAGGTGTAGCCGCCGGCCACCTTCTCGATCAGCTCGTCGCCACCGACCTCGTCGGCGCCGGCTGCGATGGCAGCCTCGGCCGCGGGGCCCGTCGCGAACACGATGACGCGGGCGGTCTTGCCCGTGCCGTGCGGAAGGATGACGGTTCCACGAACCATCTGGTCGGCCTTGCGCGGGTCGACCCCGAGCTTCAGCGCGACCTCGACGGTGCTGTCGAACTTGGCCGAACCGGTCTCACGAGCGAGCGAGACGGCTTCGGACGGGGTGTAGTACTTGCCGGCTTCGATCTTCTCGGCCGCGGCCCGGTAGGCCTTTGACTTCTGTGCCATTTCCAGCCTCCTCCTTATGCCTCGACCGTGATGCCCATGGAACGGGCGGTGCCGGCGATGATCTTCTCTGCAGCCTCGATGTCGTTGGCGTTCAGGTCGACCTGCTTCTGCTCGGCGATCTGACGCACCTGCTCACGGGTGAGCTTCGCGACCTTAACGGTGTGCGGAGTGGAGGAACCCTTGGCGACTCCGGCGGCCTTCTTGATGAGCTCCGCCGCGGGCGGGGTCTTCAGGATGAAGGTGAACGAGCGGTCTTCGTAGACCGTGATCTCGACCGGGATGACGTTGCCGCGCTGCGACTCGGTCGCCGCGTTGTAGGCCTTGCAGAACTCCATGATGTTGACGCCGTGCTGACCCAGCGCCGGCCCGATGGGCGGTGCGGGGTTGGCGGCGCCGGCCTGGATCTGAAGCTTGATCAGACCTGTGACCTTCTTCTTCGGTGCCATTTCTTCTCTTCTCTATCGAGCCGCGCGAAGGCGGCGCTCCCACCACAGGGCTTCTCCCTGCAGTGGTGTGACGGATGCCCGCGAAGGCAACCGAAATATCTTAGCCGAAAAGGCTGAACAGCCTTACAGCTTCGTGACCTGGTCGAACGAGAGCTCGACCGGCGTCTCACGCTCGAAGAGCGAGACGAGAACCGTGAGCTTGCCGCTCTCGGGCTTGATCTCGCTGATCGATCCGGGCAGGCCCGCGAACGAGCCCTCCTTGATCGTGATGGTCTCGCCGATCTCGAAGTCGACCTCGGCGGGGATGGTGCGCGAGACGGCCTTGCCGCCCTTGCCGCCGGCGGACTTCGCGGTCGGCACCTCCTTGACCTCGACGAGGCTCTTCAGCATGTTGAAGGCCTCCTCGAAGCGCAGCGGCGTCGGGTTGTGCGAGTTGCCCACGAAGCCGGTGACGCCGGGCGTGTGACGCACGACCGACCAGCTGTCCTCGTTGAGGAACATGCGCACGAGCACGTAGCCCGGGATGCGCACGCGGGTCACGAGCTTGCGCTGGCCGTTCTTGATCTCGACGACGTCTTCCATCGGAACCTCGACCTGGAAGACGAAGTCCTCCATGCCCATCGAGGTCTTGCGGCTCTCGATGTTGGACTTCACGCGCTTCTCGAAACCGGCGTAGGAGTGGATGACGTACCACTTGCCGGGAAGCGAACGCAGCTCCGCGCGGAACGCGTCGTAAGGGTCGACCTCGGCGGCATCCTCATCGGCGAGCTCGGCGTCGACCTCGGAGAGCTGCGCCTCCTCGGACTCGGCCGCATCCGCGACGGGCTGGTCGGCCACCTCGGCGTCGTCGTCTTCGAGCACGTCGAGCACGGCGGCGGCCTCGTCGAAGTCGTCGATGTTCAGTGCATCGTCGACGACCGCGTCGGCTTCGGGGTCGGCTGCCTCGTCGATCGCCTCCAGGAGGGCGTCGAGGTCAGCCGGGACACCGGCTTCTTCGGGCTTTGCGTCAGACACGAAATACGTTCCACTTCTTAGCTTGTCGAGCTCGTCGAGCTGTGTTGAGGCCGCAGGATGTCGCGGGAGATCAGGAAGGAGTTCCGAACACCACGATCGCGAGCCAGCCGAACAAGGTGTCGAGCCCCACGACGATCGCCATCATGATGACGACGAACACCAGCACGACCAGCGTGTAGCTGATCAATTCGCGCCGGGTCGGGGTGACGACCTTCTTCAGTTCTGTGATGACCTGCCTGATGAACAGGACGATACGGGCGAACGGGTTGCGCCGGGCCGCCCGCTCCTTCTTGGCGTTCTCGACGACGTCCTCGGAAGGTTCGTCGATTACTTTTCGTGCCACCGTGTCAGTACCTTTCACAAACAGGAGCAGGGCGGACAGGACTCGAACCTGCAACCTGCGGTTTTGGAGACCGCTGCTCTACCAATTGAGCCACCGCCCTAAGCATTGAAAACAGCACAGCTTCGCTACACTCACTCTGAGGATTCAGCGCCAGAAAATAGGCATAGAAAAGCTTGGCAGATTTCAACCACCGACACTCAGTGTAAGTCACTTCCGGTAGGACCGCAAAGGCGGCGGGATGGAGCACCAGATGCGCGCAGGCGCCTTCCGAATCGGATTCGTCGCGACCTTGGGCGGGCTGGTGGCGTTCGCGCTCGGGTTCGCGTTCGTGCAGCTGTCGACCGTGGTCATCTGCATCATGGCGTCCCTGTTCCTGGCGCTCGGCCTCGACCCCCTGGTGCGCTGGCTCACGCGACGACACATCCCGCGCGGCTGGGCGATCCTCATCGTGTTCGTGCTCGTGATCGCTTTCGCGGTCGCGGTGTTCTTCCTCGTGATCCCGGCCGTGGTCGACCAGACCACCGAGCTCGTCACCAGTCTTCCCGACACGGTGAAGGCCGCGACGCAGACGACCTGGTTCACCGACGTGTTCGGCAGTTCGGTCGACACGCAGAAGCTCGTGCAGGACCTCGACGACTACCTCACCGATCCCGGCAACCTCGCAGCCCTGGGCGGCGGTGTGCTGAAGGTCGGGCTTGCTCTCATCAACGGCATCTCGGCCGGCATCCTGGTGCTCGTGCTCACCTTGTTCTTCCTCGGGTCGCTCGAGGCGGTGAAGAACAGCTTCTACGTGCTGGTGCCGATGTCGAAGCGCGAAGGGGTGGTCGCCATCTCCGAGCAGATCGTGCGGTCGATCGGCAAGTACGTGAGCGGGCAGGTCATCCTCGCCGCCACCAACGGCGTCTTCGGGTTCCTCGCCATGATCGTCATCGGAGTCCCGTACGCGGGAGCGCTGGCGGTGGTCGCGTTCCTCCTGGCGCTCATCCCGCTGGTCGGCACCGTGATCAGCGCCATCCTCATCACCCTCTTCGCGCTCACCGTGTCGCCGGGGACCGCCATCGCCATCGGCATCTACTTCCTCGTGTACATGCAGGTGGAGGCATACGTGTTCAGTCCGCGCATCATGAACAAGGCGGTGGATGTCCCGGGCATCCTCGTCGTGATCGGCGCTCTGGTCGGTGGGACGCTCCTCGGCGTGCTGGGCGCGCTGATCGCGGTGCCCGTGGTCGCGTCGATGCTCATCATCATCAAGCAGGTCGTGGTGCCGCGGCAGGCGCTTTCGTGAACGAGGTCATCAGCGCCCCGACCATACTGACCAGCGCGATCGCCCTCCTCACCATCGCCAACCCGATCGGCAGCCTGCCGATCTTCCTCAACCTCACGAAGGACTACGACCGCGCCCGGCAACGGCGGATCGGCTTCCTGGTGGGCATCGCGGTGTTCGCGGTGCTGACCGTGTCGCTGCTGGCGGGGAAGTACATCCTCGAAGCCTTCGGGATCGATCTCACGTCGTTCCGCATCGCGGGCAACCTGCTCGTCGCCTCCATCGGCTGGGCCATGCTGACCGCGAAGCAGAACGTGGTGGCGGTGTCGGACACTCAGTCGCCCGTGGTCGTGCCGCTCGCGATCCCGCTGATCGCCGGGCCGGGCGCCATCAGCCTCGTGATCACCTTCGCCGACGACAACCCCACCCCGCTCGACCTGCTCGCCGGCGTCGGCATCAACCTCCTGGTCGCGGTCGCGATCACCGTGGTGCTGTTCTTCGCGCCACAGGTCGCTCGCGCGGTGAAGCCCACCGGCATGAGCATCGTGACCCGCATCTTCGGGCTGCTCCTGCTCTCGATCGCCATCCAGTCGATCATCAGCGCCCTCACCGAGGCTTTCCCCGTTCTCACTAAGTAGGCTGGTGGGCGTGACGGAACACGCACGCATCTCGCACAGAATCGCATCCATCGCCGAGTCGGCGACCCTCAAGGTCGACGCCAAGGCCAAAGCGCTCCAGGCGGCCGGGCGGCCGGTCGTGAGCTACGCCGCCGGGGAGCCCGACTTCCCGACGCCCGAGCACATCGTGGAGGCGGCCGCGGTCGCGGTGCGCGATCCGAAGAACCACCGTTACACCCCCGCCGCCGGACTGCCGGAACTGCGCGAGGCCATCGCCGCGAAGACGCTCCGCGACAGCGGTATCGAGGTCTCACCGGCCCAGGTGATCGTGACCAACGGCGGCAAGCAGGCCGTTTACGAGGCCTTCGCCACGCTTCTCGACCCGGGCGACGAGGTACTCGTGCCCACGCCGTTCTGGACGACGTATCCTGAGGCCATCGCTCTCGCCGGCGGCGTGCCGGTGCAGGTGTTCGCGGGCAGCGACCAGGACTACCTGGTGACCGTGGAACAGCTCGAGGCCGCCCGCACCGACCGCACCAAGGTGCTCCTGTTCGTCTCCCCGTCCAACCCCACCGGCGCGGTCTACTCCCCCGAGCAGACGAAGGCGATCGGCGAATGGGCCGACGAGCACGGCCTCTGGGTCATCAGCGACGAGATCTACCAGAACCTCGTCTACGACGGCCTGACCGCCGTTTCCATCGTCGACGCCGTGCCGGCTCTCGCCGACCGCACCCTGCTGGTCAACGGCGTCGCCAAGACCTACGCGATGACCGGATGGCGCGTGGGCTGGATGGTCGGCCCTCTGGACGCGATCAAGGCCGCATCGAACCTGCAATCCCACATGACCTCCAACGTCGCGAACGTCTCCCAGCGCGCGGCGATCGCGGCGCTGACGGGGCCGCAGGACACGGTCGACGTGATGCGCGCCACCTACGACCGGCGCCGCAAGCTGATCGTCGACGGCCTCAACCGGATCGACGGCGTCCACACGCCGCTCCCCGAGGGCGCCTTCTACGTGTACCCGGATGTCACGGGGCTGCTCGGCCGCACGTGGGGCGGGGTCACCCCCACCACGTCGCTCGAGCTCGCCGACCTCATCCTCGAGCAGGTCGAGGTGGCGACGGTTCCCGGCGAGGCCTTCGGACCGAGCGGATTCCTGCGCCTGTCCTACGCGCTCGGGGACGACGCGCTGGCCGAGGGCGTGGCCCGGCTGCAGAAGCTCTTCGCGTAGCGCGTCGCCGGCCCGCGACCGCCCGCGCATCCACCGACCGGGGGATGTCGGAATCCTGCCTCCGACGGCTGGTGCCTGCGCCACCGAGTGACGAGCATGGGAGCATGACTTCTTCGCATCGCGGCTCCGGACCGGCGGTCACCGTCGACGGACTCCGCAAGAGCTACGGCAGCTTCACCGCCGTCGACGGCATCGGCTTCGAGATCGCCCGCGGCGAGACCTTCGCGCTGCTCGGCCCGAACGGCGCCGGCAAGAGCACGACCGTCGAGATCCTCGAGGGCTACCGCGAGCGCAGCGGAGGCGAGGTGAGCGTGCTGGGCACCGATCCGCGTCACGCCACCCTCGAGTGGAAGGCGCGCATCGGCATCGTCCTCCAGCAGACCGGCGAGAGCGGCAACGTCACCGTGCGCGAGCAGCTCACCCACTTCGCGGGCCTGTATCCGCATCCGCGCGACATCGACGAGGTCATCGCGGCCGTCGGTCTCGAGCAGAAGGCGAAGACGCGCATCAAGTCGCTCTCTGGCGGACAGCGACGGCGAGTGGATGTCGCCCTCGGCGTGATCGGCCGACCCGAGCTGCTCTTCCTCGACGAGCCGACCACGGGCTTCGATCCGGAGGCCCGGAGGCAGTTCTGGGAGCTGATCCGCTCGCTCTCGCGGGAGGGCACGACGATCGTGCTCACCACGCACTACCTCGACGAGGCGGCGCAGCTCAGCGACCGCGCGGCGGTGATCGCGGGCGGCCGGCTGATCGACATCGGGCCGGTGCACGAACTCGGATCGGCGGAGGCGCGCGTGCCCTTGGTGCGCTGGCGCGAGAGCGGGTCGGGCGCGGTGCGCGAGCAGCGCACCCTCGAGCCGGCGCGCTTCGTCGCCGGTCTGGTGGCCGAGCACGGCGAACCCGCCGAGCTCGAAGTCATCCGCCCCTCGCTCGAGGACATCTACCTCGAGCTCGTCGGCGCGGCCGAAAACGACGCGGAGGCAGCGGCATGAGCACCACGACCCTCACCCCTGGAACCCTGAGCGAGACGACAGGCGAGGCACGCTTCGGTGCCCTCCGCGCCCTGCGGCTCGGCCTCCGCCGTGTCGGCTACGAGACGAAGCTCTACTTCCGCGCCGGCGACACGGTCTTCTTCACCTTTCTCTTCCCGGTGGTGCTGCTGGGCATCTTCTCGGTCGCGTTCGACGGCCTCGGAAACGTGGGCGCGAATCCTGACGGCTCCGGCGGCATCAGCCAGGCCGCCTACTACCTGCCCGGCATGATCGCGGCCGGCATCCTGCTGAGCGGCGTGCAGAACCTGGGCGTCGACATCGCGATGGAACGCGGCGACGGCACCCTCAAGCGTCTGGCCGGCACTCCCCTGCCCGTCATCTCCTACTTCATCGGCAAGATGGGGCAGGTGCTCGTCACCTCGCTGGCGCAGGTGATCCTGCTCCTCCTGCTCGCCCGGGTGGCCTTCGGCGTGGCGTTGCCGACCGAGCCCGAGAAGTGGTTCACCTTCGCGTGGGTGTACTTCCTCGGCATCTTCACCGCCGCCGTCCTCGGCATCGCGATCTCGCGGCTGCCGCGCTCGGGAAAGAGCGCCTCGGCCGTGATCATCCCGCCGCTCCTGGTGCTGCAGTTCATCTCCGGCGTCTACCTCAGCTTCGCCCTGCTGCCCGAATGGCTGCAGAACATCGCGAGCATCTTCCCGCTCAAATGGATCGCGCAGGGCATGCGGGCAGCGCTGCTCCCCGATTCCTTCGCCTCGGCCGAGGCCGGCGGCAGCTGGAACCTTCCCGGCGTCGCGATCGCGCTCGGCATCTGGCTGGTGGTCGGGCTCGTGGTCTGCCGGGTGACGTTCCGCTGGATCCGCAAGGACAGCTGACCGGCGGATGTCGCGCGCGGTCGTTCCTCACCCCGCACATGAATAGGGTTGGCCCATGAACCGCAACCGCTGGTGGCACGTCTCGGTGACGGGCGCGCTCCTCGTCGTGGGCGTGCTCGTGGCGAGCACCCCGGTGCCGCCGGCCTGGACGACGCCGGCGGCGATCGCCCTGCTCGGTGCCTTCGGGGTGTTCTACGCCGTGGCCGGGCGCCGCGGGTTCCACGAGCAGCGGTGGGCGACACCCATGACCGTCGCCGTGATCGTGACCGCCTCCGCGGGTACCGCGCTCTCGCCCAACATGGCGACGCTGCAGTGCATCGCGTTCCCGATGATCTGGACGCTCTGCCCGGGTGGATCGCTGCGCCGCCCGATCCTCACCTGCGTGGCGATGGCCGTCGGCGTCGCCGCGGGGTTCTGGATCAGCCTCGGCGGCGGGCTCGACGCGCTCGTGCAGGGTGTCGTGATCGAAGCGGTCTCCGTGGCGCTCGGCATCGGGATCGGCGTGTGGTTCACCACCGAGATGCGCGCCGGCGCGGAGAACACGCGTCTGCTCGCCGAGCTGACGGCCACCCAGGGGCAGCTCGCCGCCATGCACCGGGAGTCCGGCGCGTCGGACGAGCGCGAGCGCCTCGCGCGGGAACTCCACGACACCATCGCCCAGAACCTCACCAGCCTCGTGATGCTCGCGCAGCGCGGCCAGAACCGCGGGACCGACGAGGCCGGGATGCGCGACGACTTCGAGCTGATCGAGCAGGTGGCGCGGGATGCGCTCACCGAGGCCCGCGCGCTCGTCGCCGCCACCGCGACCGTGCCCGTCGACGGCGGCCTGACCTCCGCTCTCGCGCGGCTCGTGACCACCTTCGAGCGGGAGACCCGGATCGAGATCGAGACGTCGCTCGAGGAGGTCGGAGCACTGCCGCGCGAACTCGAGGTCGTGCTGCTGCGCTGCGCTCAGGAGGCCCTCGCCAACGTGCGCAAGCACTCCGGCGCCTCGCGGGCGCGGCTGACGCTCGGCCGCGAGGCCGGCGCCGTCACGCTCACGGTGGGCGACGACGGGATCGGGATCGGCACCGACCACGCCGCGAGCGTTCACAGCGGTTTCGGGCTGGAGGGGATGCGGCAGCGGCTGACCCTGGTCGGCGGCACCCTGCGCGTCGCCTCGCTCGCCGGCGGCGGGACCGAGCTCGTCGCGACGATCCACCAGGGAGAGGCGACCGCGTGACCGACGTCATCCGCGTGCTCGTCGCCGACGACCACCCCATCGTGCGCAGTGGCATCGTGGCGCTGCTCGGCGCGGCCGACGGCATCGAGGTGGTGGCCGAAGCCGCCGACGGCGCCCAAGCCGTCGCCCTCGCCGCTGACGCCGAGACACGTCCCGACGTGGTGCTGATGGACCTGCGGATGCCGGTGCTCGGCGGCTCGGAGGCGACCGCCGCCATCCTCACCGCCGACCCGCGCATCCGCGTGCTCGTGCTCACCACCTACGAGAGCGACGACCACATCCTCGGCGCCATCGAGGCGGGCGCGAGCGGTTACCTGCTGAAGGCGGCTCCGCAGGACGAGATCATCGCGGGCGTGCGCTCGGTGGCGAGCGGCCAGACGGTGCTCGCGCCGTCGATCGCCACGAAGCTGGTGGAGCGGATGCGGGCCGGCGCACCGTCCTCCGCCCCTGCGCTGAGCGCGCGGGAACTCGAGGTGCTCCGGCTCGTCTCGGCCGGCAGGAGCAACCCCGAGATCGCCCGCTCCCTCTTCATCGGCGAAGCCACGGTGAAGACGCATCTGCAGCACGTCTTCGAGAAGCTGGGCGTCTCCGACCGCACCAGGGCGGTCACCCGCGCGATGGAGCTCGACCTCCTCTGAGACGGATGCCGCCCCCTACGCGTTCTCCTTGCGGAAGGTTCGGGTGCCGACGTAGAGGCCCGCGGCGAAGAGCACCAGGGTCCAGATCACGCCCCACATCGTGGTGATGGTCCAGAAGTCGCCCGTGAAGAGTTCGCGGATGGCGTTCACGATGTACTTCGTGGGCATGAAGTCGCTCACCACCTGCAGCCACTGCGGCCCGATGGTCATCGGCAGCAGGATGCCGGAGAGCAGCAGCACCGGCAGCGCGATGCTGTTGAGCACCGGCGCCATCACGTCTTCGCTCTTCGTGGTGAGCGCGAGCGCGTTGGAGGCCGCGGCACACGCGGCACCGAGCAGCACCGTGAGGATGAGCCCGAACACCATGCCGATGATCGAGCCGGTGAGCCCGAACAGGAACGCCAGGCCGATCAGCACGACGCCTTGCACGAACAGCTGCAGCACGTCACGCAGGATGCGCCCGAGCAGCAAGGCGGTGCGGCTCGCCGGCGTCACGCGCTCGGCCTCGATCACGCCGGCGCGCCACTCGGCGATCAGGCCGAAACCGGCGAACAGGGCGCCGAAGAGCCCCAGCTGCACCAGGAGTCCGGGCACGAACAGGGTGTACGCGTTCTGGGCACCGAGCGACCCGGCGAGCGGTTCGAGCAGCGGCCCGAAGAGCACGAGGTACAGGATGGGCTGCACCAGCCCGATGATGACCCACGCGGGGTTGCGGAGCGCCATCCGGAGCTGACGACGGAAGACGATGAAGGTTTCGCGCCAGAACATCAGGCGTCCTCTCGGAGGGATCGGCCGGTCAGGGTGAGGAAGACGTCGTCGAGGGTGGGGCGGCGCACCTCGATCGACTCGAGCTCGATCGACGCGGCATCCAACGCCCGGATGAGGCCCGGGATCTCGTGGCCGGCTCCGCGCACCCGTGCACTCACGCTGGTGGTGTCGGTGTCGACCGCCGTGTCGGCGATGCGGGCCAGCAGTTCCCCGGCCGCGGGCGCCTGGCGAGCGTCGGTCACCACGAGCTCGACCAGGTCGCCGGAGATCTGCCGCTTCAGCGCATCCGGGGTGTCGCTCGCGACGATGGAGCCGTGGTCGATCACGAGGATGCGGTCGCAGAGCGCGTCCGCCTCGTCGAGGTAGTGCGTGGTGAGGAAGACGGTCGAGCCGAGCCGCACCCGGAGGTCGGAGATGTGGGTCCACAGGTTGGCACGGGCCTGCGGATCGAGGCCGGTGGTCGGCTCGTCGAGGAAGACGAGCGTGGGGTCGTGCACGAGGCCCATCGCGATGTCGAGTCGCCGGCGCTGGCCGCCCGACATGGCGCGGGGCTCCCGCGTCCACAGCCCGTCGAGGTCGAGCTGCTCGAAGAGCTCACGGCCTCGGGCCTCCGCCTGCTTCTGGCTGATGCCGTAGAGCATCCCGTGATCCATGATCTCCTCGCCGGCCCGTGCCTCGGGTGAGGTGCTACCACTCTGCGAGACGTAGCCGATGCTGCGGCGCACCTGCTGCGACTGCGTGGCCACGTCGAAGCCCGCCACCGTCGCAGTGCCGGCGGTGGGCTTCAACAGCGTGGTGAGCATCCGGAGCGTGGTGGTCTTGCCTGCCCCGTTGGGCCCCAGGAAGCCGACGATCTCGCCCTTCTCCACGTCGATGTCGACGCCGGCGACCGCCTTCACCTCCTCCTTTTCCTTGCCTCGGCCGCGACCGGCGAAGGTGCGCGCGAGTCCTCGTGCGTGAATCATGGATCTCCCTCGTGTCGGAGCCCATTATTCAAACTTGAATAGCCGTTGTCAAGACGTTTTCCTGGTCGATGCACGCTCATATACTCGGCACATGGCCACCCTGACGACCCGTGCGCTCCTCCTGGGCGTCGTCAGCCTGTTCGAACCCGCGAACGGCTATCAGCTGCGCCGCGAGCTGCTCTCCTGGGGCGTCGAGGACTGGGCGCACATCAAGCCCGGCTCGATCTACTCGATGCTCACCACCTTCGCCAAGCAGGGCTTCATCGAGCGGCACGACCTCACCGAGGGCGACCGCACGGTGGCCGTGTACACGATGGCGGAGGCCGGCCGCGCCGAACTCGACCGGCTGTTGCGCGAGGCGGTCGTGACCGTGAACGCGATGCATCCGTCGAGCTTCCGGGTGGCGATCAGCCTCGCCCCGCTGCTGCCGCGGACAGCGATGCTCGAGGCGCTGCGAGAGCGCGAACGCCGGGCTTCACGGATGCGCGCCGACCTTCTCGAGAAGATCGCGGCGGTCGCGCGCGGCCTCGCACCGCCCCACGTCTCGCACACGCTCGAGCTCGAACTGCGGCTGCTCGAGACGGAGCGCAGCTGGGCGGCGGAGTACGCCGAGACGATCGTGGCGGGCGGCCTGGTGTTCGCGGGCGAGAGCGACCCGGCCTGGGCACCCCCCGCCGACGACGCCGGCTGGCAGATGGTGGGCGAGTCGCAGCGCTACCGGGAGCTCATCGAGCGCGAGAAGTCCTGACCCAGTGAACTATTTGCCCCTATCCGCCCTCTTTCGCGCGTTTTGGGACCGGCGGGGGCCAATAGTTCGGGCGCGCTACTCGAGGGGTCAGAGCTCGTGGCCCAGGAAGACGGGCTCGGGCTGGAGGAGCACGCCGAACTCGGCGAGCACCCGGCCCTGCACGTAGCGGGCGAGCTCGGAGACGTCGGAGGCTCGGCCTGGGGCCGTCGCGGGGGCGGCGGCGGTGTTCACGATCGCCAGGGTGTGCTTGCTCGAGATCGCGGCGGTCGAGCCCGGGAGCGCGAAGCCGCGGCGGATGCCGGCGTTCTCGATCAGCCACGCCGCGCTGAGCTTCACGTGGTACTCGGCGGGCAAAGCCGCGGCCGAATGGTCGCCGTCGACGGCGATCTCCATGCCGTCTTCGAGCGGGATGACGGTGTCGGGCTCGTCGGGCTCGATCTGCCAGCGCGGCGCGGTCGAGGGCAGGGTGCGCGCGAAATGCTCGGTGACGATCGGGTTGGTGAAGAACGAGCCGGCGCTCACGGAGTCGGGATCGGCGGCATCCATCACCATGCCCTTGCTGCCCCGCAGCCACAGCACGGCGCCGCGCACCTGGTCGATGGGCATCCGCTCGCCGACCTCGATGCCGAGCGCGGAGGCCAGCTGGGCGTACATCACCGGTTCGCTCAGCGCAGTGGATGCGCCGGGGCCCTCGACGTCGACGGCGTCGGTGATCGAGTCCGGCCCTTCGAGCGAGTCGCCCCACGCGTCACGCAGCTGGAACGTCACCGAGAGCACCACGCCCCGGAGGCCGCGCTTGAAGACGCTCGAACGATAGGAGAGCTCGAGCTCCTCCAGCGGCATCCGACGCACCGCGCCCGTGCCGAATTCGAGGAAGTCGAGCGACACGATCGCCGAGGCGACCTCCTGCCCGTAGGCGCCGATGTTCTGGATGGGCGCCGCTCCCACCGAACCGGGGATGCCGGAGAGCGCCTCGATGCCGCTCCACCCGTTCTCGACGGTGTGGCGCACGAAGTCGTCCCACGGCTCGCCGGCCTGCACGCGCAACCGCACCGTGCCGACCTTCGACATCACCGGCGCGATGCCACGGGTGGCCACGCGGATGACGGTGCCGTCGAAGCCCTCGTCGGCCACCACCACGTTCGATCCGCCGCCGAGCACGAACCAGTCGTCGTTGGAGGCCCAGGTGTCGCGCGCCGCTTCGAGCAGCTCGGGCTCGGTGGTGGCCGTCACCAAGCGGGCCGCCGGGCCGCCCACCTGGAGGGTCGTCAGCGGGCCGAGCGGGACATCCGTCGCCTCGTCGCTCATGGCAGGCGGACGCGCACCTGCGCCTTGCCGAGCACCGTCTCGTCGTTCACGGTGGTCGTGAGATCGATGCGCGCGGTGCCGGCCCCCTCGTCGAGCTGTCCGATCTTCGCGACGACCGCGACGTCGACGCCGTCGATGGGGTCGACCACGACGGGGCGGGTGAACCGCACCTGGTAGCCGGACACGAGTGCGGGATCGCCGAGCCAGTCGACCACCGGCTGCACCGCCAGACCCATGGTGAGCATCCCGTGCGCCAGAACTCCGGGCAGGCCCACCTCGGCCGCGACGTCGTCACGGTAGTGGATGGCGTTGAAATCGCCGGATGCCCCCGCGTAGCGCACCAGGGAATCACGGGTCAGGTGGTAGCTGGCCGAGGCGACCTGGTCGCCGACCTCGTACTCGTGCACGGTCTCCTGGTCGCTCATGCGTCTCCCCTCACCACGAGGGTCGACACGGCGGTGACGACGTGCTCCCCCTCCGAGTCGGTGACGACCGACTCGGCCACCACCATGGCGTTGCCGCCGAGCGTCTTGACGCTCGTGACATTCAGTTGCGCCGTGAGCTCGTCGCCCGCGACGATGGGGCGGGAGTAGTCGAAGCGCTGCTCGCCGTGCACCACGTGGGTGAGCTCGATGCCCGCGTCGTCCTGGGCGAGGAGCTGACTCAGCGTGAGCTCCTGCACCACGATCGCGAAGGTCGGGGGGGCCACCAGGTCGGCGTAGCCGGCGTCGCGCGCGGCCTCGACGCTGAGGTTCACGGGGTTCGACGAGAAGACGGCGCGAGAGAACTCGCGCACCTTCTCCCGGCCCACGAGGTAGGGGCGCGTCTTCTCGAACGCGCGTCCGACGAGGTCTGGGTTCACTGCCACCCGTCCAGTCTACGGAGAAGCTCTTCGGCGGCATCCCATGCCCTAGTCTCGGAACGTGCGACTCGGAGTGCTCGACGTGGGATCCAACACCGTCCACCTCATCGTGGTCGACGCGCATCCGGGCGCCCGCCCGGTCCCGGCGGCCTCGCACAAGTCGGTGCTGCGCCTCATGCGCTACCTCGAGCCCGACGGCAGCATCAGCGCCGAGGGCGTGTCGGCGATCGTCGCCGCGATCGCGGCCGCCATGGACGTGGCGCGGCGCGAGAACATCGAGGAGCTGCTCCCGATGGCCACCTCCGCCCTCCGGGAGGCCACGAACGGCGAGGCCGTGCTGGCCCAGGTGGAGGCGGAGACCGGTGTCTCCCTGCGGGTGCTGAGCGGCGAGGACGAAGGGCGACTGACCTTTCTCGCCATCCGCCGCTGGTACGGCTGGTCGAGCGGCAACATCCTGCTCTTCGACATCGGCGGAGGCTCGCTCGAGATCGCGGCCGGGCCCGACGAGTACCCCGAGGTGGCGGTGTCGCTGCCGCTCGGCGCCGGGCGCACCACCATCCAGTTCTTCCCCGACGACCCGCCGACGCCGGAGCAGATGCTCGAGTTGCGGGCGCACTCGCGGGCCGTGATGCGGGCGGATGCGCTGCCACTCTTCGCCGCGCTGCCGCCGTTCCAGCACGTGGTCGGCTCGTCGAAGACGATTCGCTCGCTCGCGCGGCTGGCGGGCTCCTCTCGGCCTCATCCGTCGGGAGCGGGCGAACCGACCGTGACGCTGCGGCGGGCGGATCTCAAGGACTGGATCCCGCGCCTCGGCCAGATTCCCGCCGAGGCCCGGCAGGCGCTGCCGGGGATCACCCCCGATCGCACGTTCCAGATCGTGGCGGGCGCGGTGGTGCTGCACTCGGTGATGAAGCTCTACGACGTGGAGGAGCTCGAGGTGTCGCCCTGGGCGCTCCGCGAAGGCATCCTGCTGCGCTACCTCGACGGACTCGGCTAAGGCTCTCGAACACCGAAGCCGTGCACCGCGGCCGCCGCCACCCCGATGTCGATGGCGTAGACCTGCCCGGCGAAGGGCTCCGGCGCCCCGGTGTCCCCTGCGCGGGAGGTGGTGACGAAGAGGGTGGTGCCCGATCCGCCCCCGATGGCGCAGGAGGTCGGGTGGGAGACGGGGAGCGGCACGATGTCGGTGAGGATGCCGCGGGCGTCGTAGCGACGCACGGCGGCGCCGCCCCACAGCGCGATCCAGAGTCCGCCTTCGGCGTCGAGCGTCATGCCGTCGGGTGAGCCGGTCACACCCGCGAAGTCGACGAACGTCTCCCGGGGACCGAACGCGCCGGCGATCGGGTCGAAATCGTAGGCGTACACCGCGTCGTCGGCGGTGTCGGCGTGCAGCGCCAGGGGCCCGCCCGCACCCGCCGTCCACACCAGGCCGTTCGGGATGGTCACCTGCTCGAGCACCACATGGACGCTGAGGTCGGGATCGAGCCGGTAGAGCTTCCCGGCTCCGGGGGCGTAGTCGTAGGCCAGCGATCCGCAGCACAGGCGGCCGGCGGCGTCGCACGCGCCTTCGTTCATGCGTAAGAGGGTCTCCTCGAAGACCGGGATCTCGCGTTCGGTCCGCAGCTCGTCGTCGAGCAGCGCGAAGCCGCGTTCGGTCGCCACGACGTACCCCCCGGTCACGCGCGGCCGGATCAGGGCGACGACATCGCTCACCGAGTGACGCCCTTCGGCGTCGCCGCCGTCATCCGCCGTCTCCCGATGGGTCAGGATGTCGCCGCTCAGCATGTCGACGGACCGCAATGCCCCGATGCGCTCATCCCAGAAGGCCCCCTCGCCGTGGAACGCCGTGGGCCCCTCCAACCAGCGACCGCCGCGGTGCACAGCGACCGACGACTCAGAGCCAGCCACCGTCGACCACCCAGTTCTGGGCCGTGCACATCGCGGAGTCGTCGGCCGCCAGCCAGAGCACCATCCGCGCCACGTCGGCGGGCTGCACACGATCGGGCAGGCACTGGTTGCGGTCGATCTGGGCATCCGCCTCCGGGGTCACCCAGTCGCGCAGTTGGCGCTCGGTCATCACCCAGCCGGGGATGACGCAGTTGACCCGGATGCGGTGCTTCCCCAGCTCGCGGGCCATCGTGCGGGTCATGCCCTCGATGCCCGCTTTGGCCGTGATGTAGCCCACGAGGTCGACGAGATCGATGTGGGCGCTGATCGACCCGAGGTTCACGATGGAGCCGCCGCCGGCCTCCTGCATCACCGGTGCGAGCTTGCGCGACGCGAAGAACTGGTGGCGCAGGTTGACGGCCATCCGGTCGTTCCAGTACTCGACATCGAGGTCGTCGATGGTGTGCCGCCGGTCGTCGGCGGCGTTGTTCACGAGGATCGTGGCCGGACCGAAGGCGGCGAGGATGTCGTCGATCGCCGCCTCGAGGGCTCCCACGTCGCGCACGTCGCAGGGCACGAAGAGGGCGTCCGATCCGAGTTCGGCGGCCAGGGCCGCGCCGCGGTCGACGTCGATGTCGACGAAGCCGACCCGCGCTCCCTGTGCGGCGAACTGGCGCACGAACTCCTCGCCGAGGCCGGTCGCGCCACCCGAGACCACCACCGTCCTGCCCCGCAGACTCGGATAGGTCGCGTCGCTCACGACTCTCCCGTCTGCGCGTCTCGGCCCGCACCGGGGTGGACGATCGCGCGTCCTACCGCACCGCGCCGCAACGCCTCGAACGCATCACCGATGCGTTCGAGCGGATAGCGCTCGCCCAGCAGCCGGTCGAGCGGCAGCTCCCCGCTGCGGTAGAGCTCGAAGATCACCGGGAGGTCGAGCTGCGGGATCGACGAGCCGTAGAGCGACCCGACCACGCGCTTCTGCCGTTGCACGAGCTCGTTGATCGGAACCTCGAAGCCCTGCCCCACCCGGCCGAGGCCCACCGCGACGGCCGTGCCTCCGGGGCGGAGCATCCGCACCGCCGACGTCAGCGTCTCGGGTCGACCGATCGCCTCGATCGCCCAGTGCACGCCGCCCGGCACGTGTGCCAGCACCTGGTCGACGACGTCGCCGTCGCGCCCGTCGATCGTGACGGTGGCGCCGAGCTCGGCGGCGAGCCGGAGCTTGGCCTCGTCGACGTCGACCACGACGAGCGGATGCGCGCCGGCCAGTCGCGCGGCCATCACCGCCGCGAGGCCCACTCCCCCGGCACCGAGGATCACGACCGCCTCGCCCAGGCAGGCGCCGATCACGTTGCGCACCGCGCCGAAGCCCGTGATCACGGCGCAACCCGCGATGGCGGCGACGTCGGCCGGGATGTCGTCGGGAACGCGCACCACGCTCCGCTCGGGCACGACGACGCGTTCCGCGAAGCACGAGACGCCCAGGAGATGGTGCACCGGATGCCCGTCGGAGCTCATGCGGGTCGTGCCGTCGAGCAGCCCCCCGGACCGGGCCTGCACCGGCCCGAACTCGCACATGATGGGCTTGCCGGCCACGCAGTTCGCGCACCGGCCGCAATTCGGGCGCCAGAGCAGGGCCACCCGATCACCCACGGCGATGTCGCCGCTCGTCCCCTCGCCCACCTGCACGACGCGCCCGGCGCCCTCGTGCCCGGGAACCACGGGAAGCGGGCACTGGAGGTCGCCTCGCAGGTAGTGCAGGTCGGAGTGACACACTCCGGCCGCCTCGATCTCGACCAGGATCTCACCGTGGTGCGGAGCATCCAGCTCGATCTCCTCGATCTGCAGGGGGCTGCCGAACTCGCGGAGCACTGCGGCGCGCATCAGTGCGACTCCCGCATCACGGCCGCGCCGGAGGCACCGACGAGGAAGTCGAGGTCGGCTCCCGAGTCGGCCTGCTGCACGTGGTCGATGTAGAGCTGCGACCAGCCGCGCTCGGCCTTGCCGTAGGCCTCCGTCAGCGAGGGCGGAGGCACGCGGGTCGCCAGCTCCTCCTCGGACACCAGGAGCTGGAGCGTGCGGGCCTCGACGTCGAGGTCGATGAGGTCGCCGTCCTGCACCAGGGCGAGCAGACCGCCGGCCGCCGCCTCGGGCGTCACGTGCAGCACCACGGTTCCGTAGGCCGTTCCACTCATGCGCCCGTCGCACACCCGCACCATGTCGCGCACGCCCGTGTCGAGCACGCGTTTGGGGAGCGGCATGTTGGCCACCTCGGGCATGCCCGGATAGCCTCGCGGCCCGCAGCCGCGCAGCACGAGCACCGAGTTCTCGTCGATCTCGAGCGCGGGGTCGTCGATGCGCGCCTTCATGTCCTCGACCGAGTCGAACACGACCGCGGGTCCCCGGTGGCGCAGCAGCGCGGGCGTCGCGGCGGCCGGTTTGATGATGGCTCCGGATGCCGCCAGGTTGCCCCGCAGCACGGCGATGCCCGCGCCGCGTTGCAGCGGGTCGTCGGCGGTGCGGATGACGTCCCTGTCCCACACCTCCTGCCCGTCGAGCTCGTCGACCAGGGGGCGGCCCGCCACGGTGACGGCCGTCGGATCGAGTAGCCCGCGCACCTCCTTCAGCACGGCGAGGAATCCGCCGGCCCGGAAGAGATCCTCCATCAGATGCTCCCCGGCGGGTTGCAGGTTCACCAGGAGCGGCACCTCGGCGCCGATCCGGTCGAAGTCCTCGAGCGCGAGGTCGATGCCCAGGCGTCCCGCGATGGCGAGCAGGTGCACGACGGCGTTGGTGGACCCTCCGATCGCCGCGAGCGCGACGATCGCGTTGTGGAACGCTGCCACGGTCATGATCGAGCCGGGCGTCACGCCCTCCTCGGCCAGGCGCACGGCCTGCCGACCGGTGGCGTGGGCGGCCTCCAGCAGCCGGCTGTCGGAGGCCGGGATGCCGGCGATGCCGGGTAACGTCATCCCGAGCGCTTCCGCCATGCAGGCCATCGTCGACGCGGTTCCCATGGTGTTGCAGTGACCACGGCTCCGGATCATCGACGACTCCGACTTCACGAAGTAGTCGGGCGCGAGCCGTCCGGCGCGCACCTCCTCGCTGAGCTTCCAGACATCCGTTCCGCAGCCGAGCGGGCGACCGCGGAACGAGCCGTTGAGCATGGGGCCGCCGGGCACCACGATGGCCGGGATGCCCACCGACGCGGCCGCCATGAGCAGCGCCGGGATGGTCTTGTCGCAGCCGCCCAGCAGCACCAGTCCGTCGACCGGGTTCGCGCGGAACATCTCCTCCGCCGCCATCGCCGCCATGTTGCGCCAGAGCATCGCGGTGGTGCGCACGGTCGTCTCCCCCAAGGACACTACGGGCAGGTTGTAAGGGATGCCACCGGCCTCGTAGATGCCGTTCTTGACGCTCTGGGCCACCTCGTCGAGGTGCGCGTTGCACGGGGTGAGGTCGGAGGCGGTGTTCGCGATGGCGATGTTCGGCCGGCCGTCGAAGGCGTGATCGGGGACGCCGCGGCGCATCCAGGCCCGGTGCAGGTAGGTGTTGCGGTCGTCACCGCCGTACCAGGCGGTGCTCCTCATCGACTCTCGCGCGGCGGACGGGACGTCCGACGGGCTCGGGCTCTCGGTGTCATTCTGCATGGTTCTGATCCTCAGGGAATTCCAGTCGGCCGTCGAGACGGTGCGGGATGTGCCTCAGCACGTCGTCGCGGAGGTCGACGGGCAGCGCCGCCTCCGGCGCGTTCTGATAGGCGATCGGCCGCAGGAAGCGGCGGATCGCCGTCGCGCCGACCGAGGTGTGTTGGGAGTTGGTGGCGGGCCAGGGGCCACCGTGGTGCTGCCCCCAGGTGACGGCGACGCCCGTGGGCCAGCCGTCGAACAGCACGCGGCCGGCTCGCTCGGACAGCAGATCGACCAGTCGGCCGACCTCGGCACCCTCGTCGGCCTCGGCGTGCAGGGTTGCCGTGAGCGAGCCGTCGACGAGCGCGAGAGCCGCCTCCACCTCGTCGAGGGAGTCGTACTCCACGAGCAGGGTGAGCGGCCCGAAGCACTCCTCGAGCAGGACGGCGCTGTGGGACACGAACGCGGCGACCGTGGTCTGCAACGCGACGGCACGCACGCCCTCTGCCGCACCGCTCACCTCTCCGGCCACGACGCGCACCCCGTCCACCGCGAGCAGCCGCTCGGCTCCCGGCAGGAAGGCGTCGGCGATCCGCTCGGTCAGCAGGGTGAACGCCGGCCGACGTTCGACGGCCAGGCGGAGCGCCTCCGTCGCCGCGAAGCCCGCCGGCACGAAGACGACGCCGGGCTTGGTGCAGAACTGTCCGCCGCCCAGGGTGAACGAGTCGACGAGACCGTCGGCGATCAGCTCACCCCGCGCCTGGACGGCTGCCGGCGTGACGACGACGGGGTTGACGCTGCCGAGCTCGCCGAAGAACGGGATGGGATCGGGCCGTTCGGCGATCGCGGCGAGCAGACCTCGGCCGCCGTCGAGCGATCCCGTGAACGCCACCGCCTTCACGGCGGGCTCCCGGGCCAGCCGGCGCCCGGCCTCGCGACCCTCGACGAGCGAGAAGACCCCGTCGGGCGCGCCGGCCTCGGCGAGCGCCTCCCGCACCACCCGCGCGGTCGCACGCGAGAGTTCCGGATGCCCGGAGTGCGCCTTCACGACGACCGGGCACCCCGCCGCGAGGGCCGACGCGGTGTCGCCGCCGGCGACCGAGAAGGCGAACGGGAAATTGGAGGCCGAGAAGACCGCGACCGGGCCGAGGGGGCGGAGGAAGCGACGGATGCCGGGGCGCGGAGGCGTGGCATCCGGAGCCGGCGTGTCCACGATCGCTTCGAGGTAGGAGCCCTCCTCGATCACCTCGGCGAACAGCCGCAGCTGACCGGTGGTGCGGGCCACCTCACCGCTCAGCCGTGCCGAGCCGAGGTGTGTCTCGCGGTCGGCGATCGCCACGAGAGCGTCACGCTCGGCGTCGATGCTGTCGGCGACCGATCGCAGCCAGAGCGCGCGCTCGGCGCGGCTCGAGGCCTGCACGGCGCGCGCGACGTCGGCGAGGTCCGGGAAGCGAGCCTCGCCGCCGATCGTGCCGTCACGGGGCGATTCGGACATGCGCTTCCTCCCCCGCCCTCACCACGACGACGTCGTCATCCGCCCGCAGGGCGAACTCGATCGCGCCGTCTTCGGTCGTGACCCGGTAGGTGCCTGCGAAGCCGCGCACCTCGATCGACCCGTCGTCACCGGTGGTCACGGTCGAGGGAGCCTGCCACCATTCGCCGCGGACGAGGGCGTGCAGCGCGTCGAAGGCGGGTTTGCGCGATCCGTCGACGCGGAGGAGCCCGGAGGGCGCCCCGAGCCAGGCACCGTCGTCGGTGATGCCCCAGTAGGTGAGCGACTCGACGAGCGGATGCGCCAGCACGGTGCGGTAGTGCCGCACGATCTCGTCGGCCTGTCTCGCCTCGCCCTCGTCGGTGGAGGGCCAGGAGTCGACCACGTAGTCGTTGAGGTCGACGATCTCCGCCGGCATGAGGTCGCCCGAGAGCAGCGTCGTCTCGGTGAGCTGCAGCGGCAGCCCGAACCGGGAGAACCGTTCGATGATGGCCGAGATCCGCTCCTCACCCCGGAAGCCCTGGTGCATGTGCGTCTGGAGGCCGAGCGCGTCGATCCGGATGCCGGCCTCGAGGCACTCCTCGATCAGACGTTCGTAATCGGCCGAGAGGTCGAAGTCGTTCAGCACGAATCGGGCACCGGGGTTCGCCGCCCGGGCCTCCTCGAAGGCCAGGGCCACCATGCCCACCCGTCCCTTCTTCTGGGCGAGACGGGTGACCGCGTTCTCCTCGGCCGTGAAGACGGGCAGGATCACGGCTTCGTTGATGGCGTCCCACAGGTCGATGACGCCGGCGAAGTCGGTCACAGTGGTCGCGACGTGCTCGCGGATCGCGGCCTCGACCTCTCTGTCGTCGAGCTCCAGCAACCACTCCGGCGTGAGGGTGTGCCACACCAGCGGGTGCCCCTTCACCGTCACGCCCCGCGCCGCGAACCACTCCGCCGTGCGATGCAGCCTCACGGTGTCGGGATGCCCCCGCTCGGGTTCGAATCCGCGCCAGTAGAACGGGAGGGTCGCGGTGTTGAACAGCTCCAGCCAGTCCTCGGCGAGGCGCTCGGGATTCTCCGGAAGCAGTCCGCCGAAGAACTCGAGGGCGCGGCCGCCGGAATCCTGCGGCGGGCCACCGATCCACTCGACGAAGTCGAAGCCGATGTTGCCGAAGCCGAACTCGTGACGCACCTGCTCGACGATCACGGGCACGCCCGCGACCGGACGGCCGTCGCGACCCGTCAGCACGACCCGCGCCGAGAGCATCCGGTCGTTCGGACTCACCGCACGCCCCGGGCACCCGGGTACCAGTCGTCGAGCGTGTTCTCGGTGATCGCGATGAACACGTCGTCGGGGCGCACGCCCTCGGCCTCCAGGTTGCGGGCGATGGCGTCGAAGGCCTTCACCTTGGTGGCGGCGTCGTACATCTTCACCATGAGGATGCGGATGTAGACGACGTCGCGGCGGTCGCCGCCGAGGTAGTGCGGGTCGGCGATGATGTGGTCGGCCGGCAGGGGGTGGATGACCTGGAAGCGGTCTTCCGCATCCATGCCGAGCCCCTCGACGAGACCGGCGTTGACGGCCTCCCCGTAGGCGTGGCGCTTCTCGACGGGAACGGTGTCGGCGACTTCGATGGTGACGAGGGGCATCAGGCCCATACCTCCTTGTTGGTGCGCACATCCGTGCGGCTTCGAGCGGACTCCTCGATGGCGAGTCCGAGCAGATGGTCTTGGCAGGCGTCGGCGAGCGAGTAGGGCCCGGGGCCCTCGCCGCGCGCCCAGCGCCCGGTCTCTTCGAGGAACGAGGCCACGGCGATGTCGTCCTCCGACAGGCGGGTGCCGATCCACGGGTTCCGGTACACGATCCGGCCTTCGAACGAGGCCGAGACCACCTCGTTGCCCTCGAGGTTCATGTCGACCCCGGTGCGCCGGTAGGAGATGGGCGAGACGACCACTCCCTCGTCGGTCAGACGGGTGACGGTGTCGTCGACGATCTCGCCGAGCGACCCGCGGATGACGATGCGGCGGGCCAGCAGCGGGTTCCACCACTGGTTGTCGACGAAGTCGTAGAGCCCCCGCCGTCCGTCGCCGAAGTCGAGCGTGGCGATCGTCGTCGTGCGCGGCTGCGGGGTCGGGTCCTCGACCCACCCGTCGAAGGTGAGCGGATCGGCCTGCGGGGCGCTGAAGGTGCGCGCGTTCACGACGGTCTCGTCGAAGCCGGCGCCGAGGAACGACCGCATGATCGAGGTCGCGTGGTAGAGATGCGTCGACGCGACCTCGACGGCGGTCGCTGTGCCGATCGCCCCCGATCGCACGACGGCGAGCCGGGCGGCGTGGCCGGGCATGAGCATGTACTGCTCAGCCACCTGCACGCGGCCGGATGAGCCCACCGCGTTCCAGAGGCCGCGGAGCCCCTCGGCCGTCGGTGCCGGCGGGGTCTCGGCGAGCACACGGGCGCCGAGCTCCACGAGCTGCGTCACCACACTCGGCATCGACGGCCACGACACAGCCGCCACCACGAACTCGGGCTGGTGGGCGAGTGCCTCGTCGAGGGTGCGGACGACCGGCACACCCCAGGCCTGGCCCACCCGGTCCGCCGCGGCATCCGAGTTGGCGACCACCGCCACCACCTCGAGCCGCTCGGGGGAGGCCCTCGCCACCCGCAGGTAGAATTCCGACCGCCAACCTGTTCCGACGATCGCGAATTTCAGGGGATTCGACACGTAGTGCACCTTTCGTTGTTGCAGGGAAGGCGGACCGGCTCGATGCCGGTCACACCTGACTCATTCCGCCGTCGACGACCAGTTCGACGCCGGCGACGAAACTCGATTCCGAGCCGGCGAGGAAGAGGATCGCGGCGGCGACCTCTTCCGGCCGCCCGATACGGCCGACGGGGACCATCTGGGCGACCGCCTGCTCGACCGCTGCCGATCCGCCGGTGAACTGGTCGAAGCCGGCCGTCGAGGTGGGCCCGGGACTGACCGCGTTGGCCCGGATGCCGCGATCACGCAGCTCCGACGTCAGGGTGCGCGCGAGCGAGCGCACGGCCGCCTTGGTGGCGTTGTACACGGCATGACCCGGGCCGCCGTTCGATCCGGCGATCGAGGACACCAGCACGATGCGGGCGCCGTCGGCCATCGACGGCAGCAGCTTCTGCACCGTGAACACCGTGCCGCGCAGGTTGAGATCGGCGACGAAGTCGAACTGGGCCGGCGTGAGCTCGGCGACCGCCGTCGCATCCGTGTCGCGGCCGGCGTTGACGACCAGGATGTCGGCGGGCCGACCGCGCTCGGCGACGACCGCCGCCAGACGGTCGAGGTCGTCGAGCGAACCGGAGTCGGCCACCACCACCTCGGCGCGCTCGGGCAGCTCGGCACGCACCGAGGCGGCCCGGTCCGCGCTGACCCCGGTGAGGATCACCTCGGCGCCCTCGGCGAGGAAGCGCTCCACCACGGCGCGACCGATGCCGGCGGTGCCCGCGGTGACCACCGCGAGCTGGCCCTGCAGCTGGCCGCCGCTCACTTGAGGGCTCCGGCCGAGAGGCCCTTCTCGAAGGAGCGCTGCAGCAGCAGGTAGGCGACGATGACCGGTACCGCGGTGATCACGGCGGCGGCGAGGACGCCGGTCTGGTCGTTCGTGTACTGACTGGTGAAGAACGACGGCAGCAACGTCACCACCTGCTTGCCCGGGTCGTTGAGCATGAGCATCGGCAGGAGATACGCGTTCCAGGCGTTCAGCAGCGTGAGCACCACGATCGCACCGGCGATGGGGCGGGTCAGCGGCAGCACGATGTGCCAGAACACCCGGAAGGTGCCGGCGCCGTCGACCCGTCCGGCATCCATCAGCTCGGTCGGGATGCCCTCGAAGAAGCCGCGGGCGAGCAGGATGGTGAACGGCACCTGCAGGGCTGCGAGCGGCAGGATCACGGCGATCAGCTCGTTGTAGATGTCGAAGGTCGACGCCGTGACGAACAGCGGGGTGAGCAGCACGGCCTCGGGCATGGCGAGCGCGGCGAGGATGAGCCAGAACCAGATCTCCTTGCCCCGGATGCGCAGCTTGGCGAAGCCGAAGGCGCCGAGCATCGTCACCACGTAGACGATGAGGATGGTCACCCCGGCCACGATGGCGCTGTTCATGAAGTAGGTGGGTACGACACCGGTGGCGAACACCTTGGCGTAGTTGCCCCAGCCCTGGCCGGCGAACGACCCCTGGACCATGGCGATCAGCGCCGCCAGGAACGGCAGGGCGATCACGGTGGCGAGGATCTGCACGCCGGCACGGGACCAGCGGGAACGAAGTTCGAACATCGGTCAGGACTCCTTCCGGCGCCGCGCGCGCAGGAGCACGCCGCCGCCGATGGCGATCACGAGCAGGGCCACCGAGATGGCGGCCGCATAGCCGAAGTGCTTCTCCTGCACCATCGTCTGGTAGATGTACGTCCCCAGGAACTCGGTCGCGTGGTTAGGACCTGCTTTCGTCACGAGGTAGGGCACGTCGAAGGTCTTGAGGGCCCCGATCACCCCCAGGGTGGCGAGCGCGATCGTGGTTCCCGAGCACAGCGGCCAGATGATCGAGCGGAGCGTCCGGAAGTTGCTCGCGCCGTCGACGCGAGCCGCCTCGAGGACCTGGGGGTCGATCTGGCTCATCGCCGCGTAGAAGAGGATGAAGGTCAACCCGGTCCACTGCCAGATGGTGACCACCATGACCACCGGCATCGCGGTGGCGCTCTCGGCCAGCCACGGCCGGGCCAGGGCGCCCAGGCCCACGTGGTCCAGCAGCCAGTTGAACTGGCCGTTGGCGTCGAAGATCGACCGGAACACGGGGGCCATGGTGGCCGGGGCGAGCACGGTCGGCACGAAGATGATGACCTTGTAGATCGGTGCCAGGCGGATGCGCGAGTGCAGCAGCGCCGCGAACGTGAAGCCGATCGCGGTCTGGATGGTGAAGGTCACCACGAAGAAGACGACGGTGTGCCAGATCGCGGTCCAGAAGATCGGATCCTGCAGCATGGCCGTGTAGTTGTCCCAGCCGACGAACTCGGAAGGGCTCAGCACGAAGCCGTTCCAGTCGAGGGTGGAGACGTAGCCGGTGAACCCGATCGAGAAGTAGATCATCCCGATCACGAGGGCGAGGGCGGGGAGGATCCAGACGAAGCCGACGCCTGGCCCGAACCGCTTTCCGAAGGAAGCATTCATGAGAGCTCCATTGCTGGGAGGTTGAGTGCCACGAGGAGGCGGGAGGAACCCGCCCACCCCCTCGTGGCACCGGGGGATGGTCGACGCCTAGCCGGCGTCGACGACCGCCTGCAGGTTCTCCAGCGCCTGCTCAGGGGCGACGTCGCCCGTGGCCACCCCGATGAGCGCGTCGCGGAACGCCGTGTTGAGGTCGGCGCTCACCGTCGCGAAGCGCGGCTGGGTGGACGCGCCGGCGATCTCGGTGAGCTCCTTCAGGGAGTCGAGCTGCGCATCCGGGTTCACCAGATCGATCTGGTCCCATTGCGGCTGCACGCCCTTGAGCGACGGGATGTTGTTCAACGTGTTCGCGACCGCCTGCTGACCGCCGTCCGAGGTGGCCAGCCAGAGCGCGAAGGTCGTCGCGGCCGACTGCTGGTCGGATTTCGCGCTGACCGCGAGCCCGTAGTCGGCGTCGCCGAACATGTTGCCCACGTTGCCGGTGTTCGCGACATCCGGGAACTGGATCGGGATCATGGTGAAGGGCACCGGGTTGCTCACTCCGGCGGCCTCCATGGCGGCGACCATGATGTCCTTGACGGTGTACTGGGTGTACCAGGTGCCCATCATGACCATCGCGTAGCGGCCCGACATGAACTCGTTGTTCGCATCCGGGTACTGCTGGAGGCCGACGGCGCCCTCCTGCATGATGCCGTCGTCGAAGAGCTGCTTCCAGATCTCCATGCCCTCGAGGAACACGGGGTCGGTGAAGCTCATCTCACCCTGGGTGGCCTTCACGTAGGCGCCCGGGTCGACGTTCTCCATGATCGCCTCGAAGGTGTCCATGTCGAAGGCCCACTGGCCGGCTCCCTGCACGAAGCAGCCTTGGCCGGCGGCGGTCAGCGTGTCGCAGACCGACTTCCACTCGTCGAGGTTGGTCGGGGGCTTCAGGCCGTACTGGTCGAAGATGTCCTGGTTGATCCAGACACTGCCGGAGTAGACCGCACCCGCCGAGAGACCGACCACCTTGTCGTCGACCATGAGGCCGTCGACACCGGAGGTGGCGAGCTTCGTCTGCCAGTCGGCACCGAGCGCACCTTCGACGGCGGGCCCGAGGTCGATGGCGCCGGCCTGGAAGGTGTCGACACCGCCGTTGGCGGAACCGGGCGCGACGTTGAAGACGTCAGGGCCTTCGCTCGACGTGATCGCCGGGCCGAGCACGGAGTCGTAGGTGTCGATGGGCTTCGACACGAACTCCACCTTGATGTCGGGGTACTCCTCGTTGAACGCCGCGATGAGCTTGTCGGCGTTCGTCTTGTCGGGGGTCCAGCCCCACCATGTGATGTCGCCTTCGGTGGCGGAACCGGAGTCGGCGGGTGCCGCTCCTCCGCCCGAGCAGGCGGCGAGCGCCATGACGGCCGCACCGGCGATCAGAATCGCGCCGGCACGACGCCGTCGAAACCACTGTGTTGACATTGATTTCCTCCTGGTAGGACCCCGCTTCTCTGCGGGGATCTACGAGCGTCGGCGGTGCCGCGCTCGGGTGTGCTGCGGTGCACAGGGATCAACTTGCGTCGCAAGCATCTCGATAATTACTACGCAACTTGCGTTGCACATTGCGTGATCGATATACTAGGTTCGTCGCCGGTCCGGTGTCAACAGTGCGTCGGTACCACCCCACAGATTGCGAGGAACCGATGGTCGGAGGAGCACGACGAACCGTCGAGCGCACCACCACGCTCGCCGAGATCGCCGCAGCCGCCGGGGTGTCCGTGCCCACGGTGTCGCGGGTACTCAACGGCAAGCGCGGGATCTCGGAGTCGAAGCGCACGGAGATCGAGAAGCTCCTCGACGAGCGGGGCTACGAGCGCCGCAAACCCCGACGCGAGATGGCGCTCATCGACTTCGTGATCTCGAGCCTCGACACGCAGTGGGCCACCGGCCTGCTCCGCGGTGCTCAGGCCGAGGCGGCGCGTGAGGGCGCCGATCTCGTGGTGACGGTCACCGACGGGCGGCCCGCGGGTACGCCCGACTGGATCGAGCGGCTCACGGCGCGGGGCACCGACGGCGTCGTGCTCGTGGTGTCCGAGCTCGCCGACGGTGCGCGCGACGAGTTGTCGCGGCTTCAGGTGCCGGTCGTGCTCATCGATCCGGTGGGCACCGACACCGAGTCGTACGTCACGGTCGCGGCCACCGACTGGGCGGGCGGCCGGGATGCCACGGAGCACCTGCTCGCCCTCGGGCACACCCGCATCGGGTTCATCACCGGTCCACTGAGGCTGGAGTGCCACCAAGACCGGCTCGACGGCTACTTCTCGGCGCTCGGTCGCGCCCGGGTCGCGACCGACGCCGACCTGGTGCGGGAGGGCGACTCGCTCACGGCGGGCGGGCAGACCTTCGGCGGCGAACTCCTCGACCTGCCCGAGCGCCCGACCGCGATCATCAGCGGCTCCGACGAGCAGGCCTACGGCGTCTACCTCGCGGCCCGGGAACGGGGCATCCGCATCCCCGAGGACCTCTCGGTCGTCGGCTTCGACGACGTCGACCTCTGCCAGTGGGTGAGCCCGCAGCTCACGACGGTGCGGCAGCCGCTCTCCGGCATGGCAGCGGAGGCCACCCGGTTGCTCCTCGCCCTGTCGCGGGGCGATTCCATCGCCAACCCGCGCGTGCAGCTCGCGTCGGAGCTCGTGGTGCGCGATTCGACGGCGCCGAGGCCCTCGGTCGAGGCCTGAGCGGTCAGCCCGAGACGGCCCACATGGCGACCGCCGACGCCGCGGCCACGTTCAGTGAGTCGATGCCGTGCAGCATCGGGATCTGCACCACGGTGTCAGCCGCCGCGATCGCCTCGGCCGTGAGGCCCTCGCCCTCCGCGCCGAGCACCAGGGCGACCCGCTCGGGAACCCGGCGTTCGAAGTCGCGCAGGCTCACGGCATCCGGGGTCAGGGCGAGGGCCGCAGTGTGGAAACCGTACTCGCGCAGCAGCGGGGCGAGCGTCGCCCACTCCCCCACCCGTGTCCACGGAACCTGGAGCACGGTGCCCATGCTGACCCGGATGGCGCGCCGGTAGAACGGATCGGAGCAGCGCGGCGTCACGAGCACCGCATCCGCTCCGATCGCCCCGGCCGAGCGGAAGATGGCGCCGACGTTCGTGGGGTCGACCACGTTCTCGATCACCACGACGCGGCGGGCGCCCGCGAGCAGGGCCGCGGCATCCGGGAGCGCGGGCCGGTTCATCGACGCGATCAGCCCGCGGTGCAGGAGGTAGCCGGTGAGTTCGGCGAGCAACTCGCCCGGGCCGACGAACACGGGCACCTCGAGATGCCCGGCCTCGGCGAGCGCCGCCACCGCTTCGTCTTCGCTCGTGCCCAGCGCGAGCACCGAGCGCGGAACGTGGCCGGCCCGGAGCGCCCGCTGCAGCACGAGCAGGGACTCGGCGAGGTAGAGGCCGTGCTCGCTGCCACGCGCCTTCTTCAGCGCCACATCGGTGGCGTGCGCGTAGTCGGCCAGACGCGGGTCGCCGAGATCGGCGACGGGGATGACGGGCATGGAAGGAGAGTCTAGAGGCGGGCGGGCGCGGGGGTGCGCGCGGCGGACACCCGAGCGGAGACGGCGCGGATGCCGCGCGCGATCCCCCAGCCGAGACAGGCGCCCGCCACGTTCGTGAGCACGTCGTTGATGTCGGCGGTGCGGCCGGCGTCGGCGACGTACTGCGACACCTCGATCGTGAGCGTGATCGCGAGCGCGGCCAGGAACGTCGTGCGGAAGCGTACGGCTGCAGCCGCCAGCAGCAGCCCGAACGGCACGAAGACGGCCACGTTGAGCGCCGCGTCGACCGCGGAGGCCGGTCCGTCGAACAGGATCGGCACGAGGTTCAGCCGCATCCCGAGTCCGGATCCCGGCCGCAGCGTCATGACGGCGACCGAGGCCGCCCAGACACCCACCAGGGGAACGGCCCATCTCGCCGGCAGCGGCGACGGTCCGGCCGACCGCACGAGCGCCACCACGGTCAGCACGGCGAGCGCGCCGGCGAAGAAGAGCGAGAGCAGCGGTGTGATCATGGTGCTCCACCCTCGCAGGCGCGGCGCCCGAAATACTGAACGCGAGCTATGACCTCGCCGAGAGCGATCCGAGACGACGAACGCCCCTCCCGAACTCCTCACGGAGTCGAGCGGGGCGTTCGCCTGTGGTGCGAGAGGCTCAGTAGTTGAGCGTGCTCATCGTCGCGGCGGTGGTGACGCCGACGATGATCGAGATGATGATCCCGAGCACGAGCAGCACCGCGCCGACGATCACACCGGCGAGAGCCGGGGTGTTCTTGTAGCCGGCCTTCTTCGACTGGCTGAGCGCGATCGCCGACACGATGAGGCCGATCAGGTTGAAGAAGATCGCGAGGATCAGGCCGACGATGCCGAGGGTCTTGCCGGGGTAGTCCTGGCCGGCGGGGGCGTTCTGCGGGGTCTGGGGTGCGGGTGTTGCGGTCATGGTGATTCCCTCCAAGTGGTGAATGTTCCGTCACGAACCCTAACGTGATCCCTCACTTTCCGGCACCCTCTGCGTCGGCCTGCCTCAGGGCCGACGGGAACATCGTGGGCGGCAGGGCGTTGAACGGAGTGTGAGTGAGCAGGTGGAGCGTTTGGCCACGGTGGTGGTCGTGGGCGCGGGTCAGGCGGGGCTGTCGGCCGCCTACCACCTGCAACGACGCGGCTTCGTGAGCGCCCTCCAGCACCCCGACGCCGAGCGCACGTACGTCGTCTTCGACGCGGATGCCGCCCCGGGAGGAGCCTGGCAGCACCGTTGGGAGTCGTTGCGCATGGCGACCGTCAACGGGATCTTCGACCTCCCCGGGTTCCCGAAGCCGCCCATCGACGACCAGGAGCCGAGTCGCGACGCGGTGCCCCGCTACTTCGGCGCCTATGAGGAGCGCTTCGGCTTCCCGATCATCCGGCCCGTGACCGTGACGCGGGTCGAGCGCCTCGATGACGATCCCGAGGGCCGACTCGGCCTGGAGACCACGGACGGCCCCTGGGCGACGCGGTATCTCGTGAACGCCACCGGCACCTGGACGAATCCCACGCTGCCCGCCTATCCCGGGCAGGACACCTTCCTCGGCCGCCAGCTGCACACCAGCGACTACACGAGCCTCGAGGAGTTCGCCGGCCACCGCGTCGCGGTCGTCGGCGGCGGGATCTCCGCCGTGCAGCAACTCGAGGAGATCTCCCGGGTGGCCTGGACCGCGTGGTACACCCGCCGCGAACCCGTCTTCCTTCCCGGCGAGTTCGACCACGAGACGATCGGCCGCGACACGATCGCGAAGGTCGTCGCCGACGTCGAGGCCGGCCGGCGCACGGGGAGCGTCGTCTCGTACACGGGGCTCGCCTGGACGCCTTATGCCCTCGCCGCGCGCGACCGCGGGGTGCTCGATCGGCGACCGATGTTCTCCGCGATCGAGCCGCACGGCGTGCGCGAGGCCGACGGCACCTTCACCTCGGTCGACGTCATCCTCTGGGCCACCGGATTCAAGCCGTCGCTGACGCATCTCGACCCGCTCCAGCTGAGGAACGCCGAGGGCGGCATCGCCCTGCGGGGCACCCGCGTCGAGCGCGACCACCGCGTGCACCTCATCGGCTTCGGTCCGTCACAGTCGACCGTGGGCGCGAACCGGGCCGGCCGTGACGCCGTCGCCGAGATCGCCCGGGAGCTCGCTCAGGCGCACGCCCGCGACGACGCCGCGTCGCGTCAGCCCGCCGACCGGATGGCGTGAGCCGCGTTCACGAGCGCCAGGTGGCTGAGCGCCTGCGGCAGGTTGCCGAGGAAGTCTCCCGTCTCCGGATCGATCATCTCGGAGAACAGTCCGACGTCGTTGGCCGAGTCCACGAGGGCATCCATCCGGGCGATCGCGTCGGGCAGATCGCCCAGCTCGGTCAGGGCCTGCACGAGCCAGAATCCGCAGGCCACGAACGCCCCCTCCTCCCGGTCGACCCCGGTGTAGCGGTAGACGTGCGGGCCCACCGCGAGCTCGGAACGGACGCGGTCGACCGTGGCGCGCATCCGTTCCTCCGGTCCGAACGCGCTGCCGGCGTGCAGTAGGATCGACGCGTCGAGGGCGTCCGCGCCCGGGTACGCCACGTAGCTGCCGCGCCGCCGCGACCAGCCGTGCTTCGCGATCCACTTCTCCAGCAGGCGGATGTTCTTCTGCCAGAGCGCCAGATCCTCGGCACCGGGACGCAGCTCGCCGAGCTCGGCGAGTCGGCAGGCATCCGTCAGCGCCCGCCAGCAGCCGATCTTGCTCGTCGTGTAGTGGCGTTTACGGGGCAGTTCCCACATGCCTGAATCCTTCTTCTGCCACATCCGGCAGGCGCTGTTCGCGAATTCCACGAGCAGACCGGCCGAGCCGCCGTCGAGGATGTTGCCCGCCTCGACGTACTGTCGCATGATGCCCAGCACGTCGGCGTACACGCCGAGCTGCAGCTGGCCCGCGGCCGCGTTGCCGGTGACGACGGGGCCGATGCCCCGCCAGCCCTCCGCATCCGTCCGCCGCACACCGGCGGGCGTCGACCCGTCGAGGGAGAAGAAGATGCCGAGTTCGTTGCCGTGGCTCTTGAGGGTGGTGAGCACCCACGAGACGGCCGCATGCGTCTCCTCGCGCAGTCCGAAATGCGTCAGCGCGCCCACCGCGTAGGAGAGGTCGCGTACCCACGCGAATCGGTAGTCGTAGTTCTTGCCCCCCTCGACGTTCTCAGGCAGACCCGTCGTGGCCGCCGCGGCGATGGCGCCCGTGGGCGAATGGATGAGCAGCTTGAGGGCGAGGGCGCTGCGCTGCACCGCGTCGGCCCACGGGCCCTCGTAGTCGAACACGTCCGACCAGTGCGCCCAGTTGTCGATGGTGCGGTCGATGCCCTGATCGACGATATGCGGATCGGGGAGGTGGATCGGCTCGTCGTCGGTGCCGCAGAGCGCGAGCAGGTGCCGTGACCCCGCCGTCGTGGTGAAGGCGCCTTCGAAGCGACTCGACCCCACGGCGTCGCTGCGTCCGTGGCCGAAGCCGACGAGCACCAGGTCGACGGTCCCCACGCGCAGCAGCGGGCCGTGCACGGTCTCGATGCGCCGCACAGGCGCGCCCACGAAGAGGCTCCCGGGCACCACCTCCCAGCGGAACACCACCGAACCACGCACCCCGTCGATGCGCCGGGCGAGCTCCGCCCAGGGCAGCCGGCCCGCGACTCCGGTGACCAGCGCATCCGTCACCATGGCCTCGCCGTGCTCCGTGGTGAAGGTGGTGCGCAACACGTTGGTGCCGGGCAGGTACTCGCGCCGCGAGGTGAAGTCACCGTCCGGCCGTAGGGCGACGTGGCCGCCGCGCTCCGCGTCGACGAGGGCCCCGAAGACGGGAGCGGTGTCGAGCGAGGGGAACGGCAGCCAGTCGATGCGCCCGTCGAGGGCCACGGCGGCCACCGTCCGGCCGTCGCCCACGAAGGCGTAGTCGCGGAGATCCGCGTATCCGTCAGATCGTGGCAACGGAACCCGAGTCGACGCGGTAGTTCGAGCCGTTGACGAACGAGGCCGCCTCCGAGCAGAGGAAGGCCACCACGGCGGCCACCTCTTCAGGCTCGCCACGGCGCTTCAGCTCCATGTAGGGTCGCTCCTCGTCGAGGAACGACTCGATCGCCTGCTTCTCGGTCACCCCGAGTTCGGCGCTGCGCTTCTGCATCATGGCGTCCGTCATCGGCGTGCGGATGAAGGCGGGCGACACCGCGTTCACCAGCAGGCCTTCGAGGGCGTACGACCGCGACAGGCCCTTCGCGAGCGCCAGGATGCCGGCCTTGGCCACGCAGTAGGGCAGCTCGTCGTCGTAGGGCTGCACCGCATCCTCCGACGCCAGGTAGACCAGCCGGCCCCAGCCGCCGCGCCGCAGATCCGGGAGGAACTCGCGGGTGAGCCGCACCGGGCCGATCAGGTCGGTCTCGATCGTCTTCGTCCAGCCCTCGTCGGTCAGCTCGTGGAACAGTCCCTGGGCCCCGGTGACCCCGGCGGCCTGCACGAGGATGTCGATGTCGCCCACCGCATCCGCGACGCTCGCGTGCAGGGCGGCCAGCGAGTCGACACTCGTGATGTCGGCGGCGAACGCGAAGTGTCGGCCGTCGGGGGCCTTCAGCTTCGCCGCCGCCTTGTCGAGTTCTGACTGATCCTGATCGGAGAGCACCACCGTCGCCCCTTCGTCGAGAAGGAGGCGTGCGGTGTGCCAGCCGATCCCCGAGTCGCCGCCCGTGACGAGGGCCGTCTTGCCCGCGATTCCGAGGTCCATCGTCAGTGCACCGGGGTTCCGCCGGTGACCGCGATGGTCTCGCCGCTGATGTAGCTCGCCTCCTGCGAAGCGAGCATCACGAACGGCGGGGCCAGCTCGACGGGCTGACCCGGACGGCCGTAGGCGGCTTCGCTGCCGAAGGACTCGATCTTCTCGTTCGGCACGAAGGCGGGCTGCAGCGGGGTCCAGACCGGGCCCGGCGCCACGCCGTTGACGCGGATGCCGCGCTCGGCGAGCTGCTGAGCCATCGCACGGGTCCAGTTGGCGATCCCCGCCTTGGACACCGCGTACTCCGCCAGCGACGGCGAGGGGTTGAAGCCCTGGATGCTCGAGCAGGTCACGATGGACGCGCCGGGCTTCAGGTGCGGGGAGGCCGCCTTGGTGAGCCAGAACAGCGGGTAGATGTTCGCCTTCAGCACGTGGTCGAGCGTCGCGGTCTCGAAGTCGTCGATCGAATCGACGGTGGGCATGGTGCCGGCGATGATCGCCAGGATGTCCAGGCCGCCGAACGCGTCGACGGTCGCCTGCACGAGTGCCTGGTTCGTGGCTTCGTCCTGCAGGTCACCGGGGAAGAGCAACGACTTCTGACCGGCGGCCTCGACGAGAGCGGCGACTTCTTCCGCCTGCGACTGCTCCTCCGGCAGGTATGACAGGGCCACGTCGGCGCCTTCCCGGGCGTAGGCGATGGCCACCGCGCGACCGATGCCGGAGTCGGCGCCCGTCACGAGGGCCTTGCGGCCGGCCAGACGACCGAAGCCGACGTAGCTCTTCTCGCCGTGGTCCGGTTCGGGGTCCATCTCGTGCACGTCGCCCGGAGCCGACTGCTGCTGGGGCGGGAAGGGCGGGCCGGGGTACTGGTGGATCGGGTCCTGGGGCGTGTACATGGTCGACATGGGCTCACCGTATGACGATCCGACCCAACCGGCCACGGATTCGCCGAAGCCTCCGAAGGCCCTGAATCGCAGCCCTCCTCCCCTACGATTGCGGGCCGATCGGGCGTACCGTCGAGAGGGCCACAGGGCCGCTCGCGCCCCAGGGCGACATCCGTGACACCAGGAGGAACCATGGCGATCCAGAGCGGCAACGACGACGGCACGGTTCAGAAGGACATGTCCTACAGCCCGTCGAGCGGGCGGGAGACCGAGCAGGCCCAGGATGATCCGCGCACCTCCGCCCACCTCGACGATCCGGACATCGACGAGTCGGCCGTGAAGTCGGTGCCGGGTGTCGGCGGCCCGGATGACGCGGGCGACATCGACGTCGACGACGAGGCGATCCGCACCTCGATCGCCGAGCGCGCAGCCGAGAGGAAGTAGACCATGGCACTGGAATCCGAGACCCTGACGCTCGAGCACCGCGGCTTCACGTATACGCTCGCGGGCGGACCGCCTCGCTGGGCCCTGTCCCGCGACGGGACGCTCTTCGGCTACCTCATCGTGAAGTCGCCTGTGGGCGAGGAGGGCGAGCCCGTCTACACGACCCTGACACCCGACGGCCAGGAGGGCTACATCGAGGGCACCGACTGGGAGCAGATCACGAAGGCGTTCTTCAACGAGGTCGATCCCGCGATCGAGCCGCCGTTCAGCGGTTCCACCAGCGCGACGCAGTAGGACCGCCGGAGCGCGAAGGTCTGGTTCCTTGGCCAGCGGTAGTGACTGGCGTTCAGTTGGACGCTCGAGAAGCGCCCGAGGTAGTGGCCGAGGCGGTCCCGCCGCGCGGTGCCGGGCGCGGCAGGCGCCGGAGCCGGGAACGTCGTACGCTCGACGTCGTGACAGACGAACCGGGGAGAGCGCGCGGCCGACGGCTCGCGGCGGTGGTGTTCAATCCGGTGAAGGTACCGGTCGAGACGCTCCGCGCCACCGTCGCCGCGGCCGAGGAGGAGTACGGCTGGGCGCCGACCGAATGGTTCGAGACCGCCGAGCACGACTCCGGAACCGCCGCCGCCCGGGCCGCCGTCGCGACGGCCCCGGACGTCGTCCTCGTCGCGGGCGGCGACGGCACGGTGCGCGCGGTCGCGCAGGAGATCTACCGCACCGGCGTCCCCCTGGCGCTGCTGCCCGCCGGAACCGGGAACCTGCTCGCCCGCAACCTGCACCTCACCCTCACCGACCTCCCGCACGCCGTGCGCACCGCATTCACCGGCGCCGACCGCAGCATCGACATCGCCTTCGCGGCCAGCCGCACGCCGGACCGGGCGGTGGTGCGCCGCGCGTTCCTCGTGATGGCCGGCATCGGTCTGGATGCGAACATGGCCGCGAACACCAATCCGGCCCTGAAGAAGCGCATCGGATGGCTCGCCTACACCGACCCGATCGCCCGCTCCGTGCTCGGCAACAAGCAGGTGCACTTGCAGTACCGCATCGACGGGGGTCGCCCCTCCGCCCTGCGCGCCCACACCGTGATCGCGGGAAACTGCGGCACACTGACCGCCAACATCCTCCTGCTCCCCGATGCGATCGTCGACGACGGACTGCTCGACGTGGTGGTCTTCCGGCCGAAGGGGCCGTTCGGCTGGGCTCGGGTGGGGTCGCGGCTGGCAACCAACGGACTGTTCCACCGCTTCCGCTCCGGGCGCTGGCTCATGCAACGCACCCCCGACCTCAAGGGCCTGAACTACGTGCAGGCCCGCCGCTTCGACGTGCGGTTCGCGGCGCCGCAACTCCTCCAGCTCGACGGCGACGTCATCGGCGAGGTGACCGAGGTCGCGCTCACGGTTCTGCACCAGGGCCTCACCCTGCGGGTTCCGCGCGACGACGCCGTCGATCTCTAGACGTGCGCGGGCTGCGCGCGTGACGGAGACGGGCGGGCCGATCAGACTGGGCCGGATGCGCGGCGCACGTCCTCGACCAGCTGAGCCGCCACAAGGTCGAAGGCCTCGATGGAGCGCTCCGCCCGGCTGAGCACCACCGCGCCCTCCGATCCGGCGATCACCGTCGCGGCCAGGCGGCCGGCCTGATCGGCCGGAACACCGCCCTCCTCGAGCAGCTCGGCGAGCCGCGCGCGCCAGCCCCGGAACACGGCAGCCGTCGCGTCGGTCAGCTCGGCCGAGTCGGTCGCGACCGTCACCGCCACCACCGAGCAGCCGACGCGGAAGTCGGTGCGCGTGAGCAGGGTGCGCCACATCTCGAGGAAGAACTCGGCCACCTCGGCTGCACTGCTTCCTCGCTTCGACTCCAGCATCGCGATCGCGCGTTCTCCGGCGAGTTGCACCGCTTCGCCCACCAGTTGATCCTTGCCGTCGGGGAAATGGTGGTAGATCGACCCGCGTGGGGCTCCGGTGAGCGCCAGCACCTCCGAGAAGGAGGTCTCCTGCAGCCCGCGCTCGGCGAGCAGGCGGGTGGCGCCCTCGATCATCCGGGTGCGTGCTTCCGAGACCATCGCGACGATCAGCCCTGCAGCGCGGCGATCTGGGCGCGGGCCGCCTGCACCAGTTCGTCGTTCGTGTTGGCGTGCCCGGCGAGGCCCCATCCGCCCTGCACCGCCTCGGTGAGCAGCACCCAGGTGCGCTCCGCCAGCGTGGGATCGCCCGCGGCATCCGCCACGATCTGCGTGAACTGCTCCACCACGGCGAGCTGCTGCTCCCGGTTGAGAGCTCCCGCATTCGTCAGCACCTGCACGCGCACGTAGTCGCTGTCGCCGTCGACGTTCGAGAGGTCGCCCGCGGGCAGCTCGTGCACGAATCCCGCCGTGTTCTTGCGGAAGAGTGGGATGTCGGGCACCTGCTCGATGGCCTTCAGCGTCGCCGCGAGGTCGCCCGCGAGCCGGTGCTTATCGGCGAAGGTGCCGGTGGTGGCGTACACGTCGATCATGGGCATGGTGTGCTCCTCGGAGTGGGGCGGACGAGTCATCCGCTTCTCCGATGGTGCACTATGACGAGCGTCATAGTCAAGCGCTCTCGAGGTCCAATCGCTCGGCGCGGATGGTCACGCCGGTGGTGCGGGACTCCCCCGGTCGGAGCATCGGGGCGCGACCGGCGGCGCGATCGAATTCACGGCCCATCACCGAGCAATTGGCCGGTTCGATCGCGGTGACGTACTTCGAGGGCGTGAGATCGATCCACTGGTGCACGCGATCGAGGCCCGTCCAGCCGACGGTGACCCTCACCCGCTGAACCGAGTCGGTCAGCGTCAGGAGCTGCGGCGCTCCAGGCGCCAGACGGTGCTCGACCACGAAATCGTCGAGCACCACGTTGCGAGCGGGCCGGCGCCAGTCGACGGGCGGACCCGGGTCGCGCGGGATGCTCGTCTCGACGGCTCCGTCGACGACGAGATCCGGGCCGAGGAAGGGCGCTCCGAAATTCACGTGGCAGAGGAGAGGGGCCTGGCGGTCAGCCGCCGCGGTGTTGGTGACGACATCCGTGATGGCCACCGTGTCGGGTGTCACGGTCAGGGTGCGACGGCAGAGCAGGTCTTCGTCGGCGACCACGCCCGTGACGGTGACCAGCCCGTCGTCGCGAACGACCGAGACCTCCGTGGCGGCCGTGAGCGTGAACGAGCCGTGCTGCCCGTAGCCCTCCGAGGGGAGACCGACGTTGTGGAGTCCGCAGGTCGCGACGAGACCGCCGAACGACGCCCGCCATCGATCGGGGCCCGGCGTGGCCGGTTCCTCCGGCACACCGCCGGGCGGCGCCCAACTCAGGAGCAGCCCCGCGAAGGAGACCTCCCCGATGTCGAGGCCGCGCGCCGGCAGCAGGCGCGCCGAGAGCCCTGCCTCTTCGTCGATCGCGATGACACCGGGCGATGGTAGGTGACTGCTCATGCCCCCGATTCTGGCAGGTTCAGCCGATCGGGCGCGCTGCTCCACGGGTCGTCACGGCGCGCAGAAGATCGTCTTCGGCCCTCGCTCATCAGGGCCGGTTTTACCGACGTAATGGTCGCCATCCTGTAGTAAACATTCTTTTTAAACAAGACATGAAGCAATATTCACCCAAAATCACGGCCAGGCTTGCGTAGATGTGGCTTGATCGGTAGTTTCACTACAGTTTCATCGGCAATCGCCGACCGCGCCTCGGGCGCATCCTTCACGATCAAACAGACGACGAGGTCTAGACATGATTTCCAGGAGAACCATCCGACGCCCCCTTCTGGCGGCCGGCGCACTGCTCGCTGCGGCGTCTCTCTCACTCGCCGGCTGCAGCGCCGGATCGAGCAGCCTCGACGAGAACGCCGCGAAGCCTCAGCAACTCCGGATGCTGTACGGCGACGCCTCGGCCGGTGACAAGGCGATCGCGTCGCTCGTGCCCGCGCTGAAGGAGAAGTACGGGATCGACCTCGTGATCGACAACATGCCGTACGACGCGCTGCAGCAGAAGGTGTTCTCCGAATTCGCCTCGAGCAGCGACTACTACGACATCGTCATCGTCGACACCCCCTGGGCGCCCGCATTGGTGCAGGGACTCGAGCCGCTCAGCCCGTACCTGACCAACGAGGCCCTGAACCCGGATTCGCCGGAATCCGACCTCGGAGACTTCATCCCCAAGGTCTTCTATGACACGGCGGTCTACAAGGCGGACTCACCGACCGAGAGGTTCACCGACCCGACCGCCGAACCCGACATCGCCGCGATCACCGATGAAGGCTTCGACGTCTTCGGTCTGCCCATCCAGGCCAACGTCGCGACCATGGCCTACCGGGCGGATCTGTTCGACGACCCGGCTCAGCAGGCGGCGTTCGCCGCCGAGTACGGCCGCCCGCTCGAAGTGCCCACGACGTGGGACGACTACGCGGAGGTCGCGAAGTTCTTCACCCAGCCCGACAAGGGGCTGTACGGCACGACGATCATGGCGGGCGTCGGGGACTGGGCGACGGATGACTTCAAGACCCTGCTCGCCTCCTTCGGCGGCGACGGCACGCTGGTCGACCCGTCCGGCAAGCTCACCTTCGACACGCCGGAGGGTGTCGACGCCCTGACCTACTACGCCGACCTCGCCCAGAGCGGCACGGTGCCGCCCGGGAGCACCTCGGCCGACTGGGGCACCACGGCCGACTCCTTCAGCAGCGGACTGACCGCCATGACCTGGAACTACAGCCCGATGACGTTGTCGCCCACGGTCACGGATGCGGGTGGACGGATCGGGTATGCGCCCATGCCTGCCGCCGAGGCGGAAGGACCGCACTTCGGAACCTGGATGCTGTCGGTCAACCCCAATTCCACGCACAAGGAGTGGGCGTATCAGGCGATCAGCTGGATGACCGCCAGCGAACAGCAGACCGCCATGACCGAGCTGCAGATGCACCCCAGCCGGGTATCGGCCTACGAGAGCGTCACGAGCGACAATCCCGACGCCGCGTTCTACAAGACCCTCGGTGAGTCCCTCGCCGTGGGCGTCGGTCGGGCTCGGGTGCCCAACTACACCGAGATCAGTCACGAGGTCGCGGTCGCGGTCAACGATGCCGCGACCGGAGTCGCGACTCCGGAAGAGGCACTCAAATCTGCGGCCGAGCGCGTAACGGCGCTGTTGGGCTCAGGGAACTGATGAGCGAGCCGAAACGCGGAACGGGAGGGGTCGGCCGATGACCAGAACCCTCCCGGCGCGAGTGGAGCGTCCCCCGAAGCCGATCGAGCCACCCTTACGCGCTCGCCCGGCCCGGTCGAAGAAGCGGGGCTCGCCCTGGTTCTACATGGCGCCGAGCCTTGTCGTCCTGGGCGCTCTGACCATCGGCCCCGCGATCTTCGTGCTCTACTCGGCCTTCCGCAACGATCGGGTTCTCGGTGGCGTGGGCAGGTTCGTGGGCTTCGACAACTTCGTCACGGCGCTCACGAATCCGTCGACGCAGCACTCCTTCCTCGTGACGATCGCCTTCGTCGTCGTGGTCGTGGCCCTGGAGATGGCGGCAGGGTTCGCCTTGGCACTGCCGCTGTCCGGCCAGACCCGGGCGAACAAGGTGGGCGCGGCCATCATGCTGCTTCCCTTCGCCGTCACTCCCGCGGCTGCGGCCATCGTGTTCAAGCAGCTCCTGAACCCGAACTTCGGCTGGATCGGCTACTACCTCGGTTTCCTCGGCCTGCCCCCGGGGACCGACCTCTTGAGCGACCCCACCACCGCATGGCTGATGCTGGTGATCTTGGACATGTGGCAGTGGACTCCGTTCATCGCATTGATCTTGATGGCCGGGCTGCAATCCCTCCCGCTCGAGCCACGCGAGGCCGCGATGGTCGACGGGGCGTCGAGCGCACAGATGTTCTGGCACATCACCCTGCCGCAGATGATCCCCTTCCTCTCCATCGCCGTCGTTCTTCGAGCCATTCAGGCGTTCAAGACGTTCGACTCGTTCAAGATCCTCACGGGCGGCGGTCCGGGCGACTCCACCGAGATCATCAACCTCGGGATCTACCGCATCGGCCTCCAGACGTTCAACGTGGGACTTGCCTGCGCGCTCGGGGTCATCTTCCTGATCCTGCTGTCGCTGCTGGTCCCGCTCTTGCAGAAAGTCATCGGCCGCCGCGCCGACCCCGAGGAGATGTCATGACCGCGTCCGGCACGCAGGAGAACCGAAGCAGATCCGGAGGCCGAGCGGTCTGGCTGGTGGGGCGCACCTGGTTGTGGCTGTGGCTGGCGATCAGCATGGTACCGATCGTGTTCATGCTGATCACGTCGATCAAACCCACTGGCTTGGCGAACGACATCCCTCCGGCGTGGATCTTCACTCCGACGCTCGAGAACTATGCTGCGGTGCTGACGCCGGGTGAGGGCAGTTCGGAGGGGTTCGCCAATCTTCTCCTGAACAGTGCGATCGTGAGTCTGGGCGCCACGGCGTTCGCACTCATCCTCGCGGTTCCCGCCGCATATGCACTCTCGATGCGCTCGTTCCGGGCTCGTAAGGGCCTGTCCAACTGGATCCTGTCGACCTACATGTTCCCGCCGATCGTGGCCGTGGTGCCGATCTTCCTGATCGTCGGGAGGCTCGGCCTGATGGACACCTACATCGCGCTCATCATCCCGTATGCCGCATTCAACCTGCCGATCGTCGTGTGGATCCTGCGCAGCACGATCATCCAACTGCCCTACGAGTTGCAGGAGGCCGCGATGGTCGACGGGGCGTCCTCGTTCACGATCCTGACCCGTGTCATCTGGCCGCTCATCGTGCCCTCCGCGGCGACCGCTGCGGTGCTGACGATCGTGCTGACCTGGAACGAGTTCCTGTTCGCCCTCACCCTGACGCGAAGCGGAGCCAAGACAGCTCCGGTCGGACTCCAGCAGTTCACCGGGCTCTACGGAACGGACTGGGGGAACATCACCGCGGCCGCGACTCTGACGGCCGCTCCGATCCTCGTGCTCATGGTTCTTCTGCGACGTCAGATGGTGTCGGGCCTCGCGTTCGGAGCAATCAAATGAACACCCTGAAGGAGACCACGATGAAAGCAGTTCGCTTACCCGGTGACGGCACGGTCGAAGTCGTCGACCGCGCGATACCGGAACCCGCGATGAACCAGGTGCTCATCAGAGTGCGCTCCTCGGCGATCTGCGCCAGCGACCTCTCCCTCTACTCCGGCAACGCCGTGGTGGGCGGGGCGCTGGCCGGCAGCGGAAGGATCATTCCCGGGCACGAGGCGGCCGGCGACGTGGTCGCGGTCGGTGCGGGCGTGCGGAGCGTCGCGGTCGGCGATCGCGTCGCGGTGCACCTCTCCATCGGCTGCATGCACTGTGAATTCTGCCGGGCCGGCTACATCGAACAGTGCCTGCAGTGGCAGTGCGTCGGGTTCGATGTCGACGGCGGTGATGCCGAATACATCGTCGCGCCGGAGGCGGTGTGCCTCCAACTGCCGCCAGAACTCTCCTACGAGGCCGGATCGGTGATGGTTGACAACTTCGGCACGCAGTTCCACACGCAGAAACGCCTCGGTGTGTCGGGTACCGATGTCGTGACGGTGGTGGGCCTCGGCCCGATGGGGGCGGCGGCCGTGCTGGTGGCGAAAGCGCGCGGTGCGAGCGTGATCGCGGCCGATATGGTTCCCCATCGACTGGCGCTGGCCCGCAAGCTCGGAGCCGATCACGTGATCGACGTGAGCGACTCGACCGCCGGTAGCGCGCTCGAGCAGATCCTCGCGCTCACCGACGGCCGGGGCACCGAGGTCACGATCGACTGCTCCGGCAACGCCGCCGGCGAGAATCTGGCTCTGGATGCGGCGGCCCGGCTCGGGCGCGTGGCGTTCGTGGGCGAGTGCTCCTCGGCGACCATCAACCCCAGTGAGCAGTTCTTGCGCAAGGAGTTGAGTGTGATCGGCGGATGGGTATTCCCCATCTACGAATACGACGAGATGGTGCGCTTCCTCGTGCGGCATTCGATCACGCCCGAGATTACCGTGAGCCATCGCTTCACCTTGGACGAGGCGCCCACTGCGTTCCGGATGGTGCACGAGAGACGGGCCGACAAGGTCATGTTCGTCTTCGACTGACAGCACGAGCCATCTGGCCACATCACATCCGGTCACATCGAAAGGAATGCGCAGAATGACAATTCGCGGAGTGCACCACACGGCCATCATCGTGAGGGATCTGGATCGTTCGATCTACTTCTATCACGACGTCTTGGGCCTCGAGCTCTCCCAGGAGCCGAGCGACTGGATGGAAGGGGAAGCCTTGGCGCGCGGAACGGGAGTGCCCGGGGCGCGCTTGCGGAACGCCCTCCTCCGCATCGGGTCGGATGCCACGCTGGAGCTCCTGGAGTATGCGAACCGACCGGCCGACAACGATCGGCCGATTCAACAGAACTACCTCGGGGCGATGCACATAGCACTCAGAGTCGACGACATCACGGCCAAGAAGGCCGAGCTCGAACGACACGGAGTCGAGTTCCTGGCAGAGGTCAACGGGTTCGACGACGGAGCCCTCGCCGGATGGCGCTGGGTCTACTTCCACGACCCCGACGGCATCTCGCTCGAACTGGTCGAGGTCGCCTACTCGAACGAGTACGAGCGTCGTCTGCGCATCGAGGAATACCTCGCGACGCGACCGTCGCTGGAGGCGCTCGTCGACTAGGTCCGCTCCCGCTCCCGGGTGGTGCGCTCCCCCTCCACCTTCAGCTTGCCGGAACCGACCGCCGAGAGCGGATTGGTGATGGCCTCGAGCGGTTTGCGTTCGGCGTTCACGCCGAAGATGAACGCCACGATGCCTCCGGCCAGCATCAGCAGTCCGGCGCCGATGTAGCCGATGGTGATCGGTCCGCGGTCCTCGCCCTCGCCGATCAGGGTCGCGAACAGCAGCGGGGCCACCGATCCGGCGATCTGGCCGATCGAGAAGAAGTAGGAGATCACCTGCGACCGCATCTCCAGCGGGAACAGCTCGCTCACCGTCAGGTAGGCGGAGGATGCGCCGGCGCTGGCGAAGAAGAACGCGACGCACCAGAAGATCGTCTGGGTGGTGGCGTTCAGCACGTCCGCCTGGAAGAGGAATCCGGAGACGGTCAGGATGATGCCGGCCAGCCCGTAGGTGGCGAGGATCATCTTGCGGCGGCCGATGGTGTCGAACAGGTGCCCGAGCACGAGCGGGCCGAGCAGGTTGCCGATGGCGAAGGGGAAGAAGAAGTACTGCACCGCGTCGTTGGCGACCCCGTAGAAGTTCTGCAGCGCCAGGGCGTAGGTGAAGAAGATGGCGTTGTAGAGGAACGACTGCGTGATCATCATGGTCAAGCCGACGACCGTGCGGTTCGGGTAGTCCCGGATGAGCACGCTGGCGATCTTCGTGAACGGGAGACGGTCGAGCGGCTGCACCTCGATCGCCTGATCGTCGGGCACCGGGTCGAGCTTCTTGCCCGACTCCTTCTCGACCCGCGCCTCGATGTCGTCGACCGTCTTCTCGGCCACGTCCTCCTTGCCGTGGGTCATCAGCCACCGGGGGCTCTCCGGGATGTGACGGCGCATGTAGATCATGACGAGACCGAGGAGCGGGCCGATGAAGAAGGCCAGGCGCCATCCGATGTTCTCGGCGAAGTTGTCGGGGTTCAGGAAGAACAGGTTGGCCACCGAGCCGAGGGCGGCACCGGCCCAGTAGGTGCCGTTGATGGCGATGTCGACGCGACCGCGGTAGTGGCTCGGGATGAGTTCGTCGATCGCGGAGTTGATGGCCGCGTACTCACCGCCGATTCCGAGGCCCGCGACGAAGCGCATCGCGAAGAGGAACTCCATGTTCGGCGAGAAGCCGGCCGCGGCCGATCCGACCAGGTAGATGGCCAGCGTGATGATGAAGAGCTTCTTGCGGCCGAACTTGTCGGAGAGCCGGCCGAAGACGAGGGCGCCGACGACCTGGCCGACGAGATAGATGGTGCCGGCGAGGCCGACCTCCTGGGAGTTCATGCCGAGCGACTCCTGGAAGCCGTTCGAGGCGATGATCTGGATCTCGAGTCCGTCGAGGATCCAGGAGACCCCGAGCCCGAACACCACCATCCAGTGGAATCTCGTCCACGGCAATCGGTCCATGCGGGCCGGAACCAGGCTCCGCACGCTCTTCGCCTTCGGCGAGCCAGCCGTCACATCCGTCTTGTCTGCCACGTCGCACCTCCGTTTCGCCGGTCGTTCGTCGAGCGGATGCGGGCAACGCCGGCGGCGCGACCGAACGTACGCCCGTGTGAACGATTTCGCTCGTGCTTTGCTCCGCCGATCGGATCGGTGCGCGAGATCGCGCGGTGCGGCACGGCGCCGGAGCGCTCAGAAGGGCGGATCGTCCGGTGGGTGGCGCACAGGGCGTGGCGGGCGCGGCCCGTGCGGGGTGATCGTCGCCGGAGGGCGAATGTGGCCGGGAGGCCTAGTGGTGTGTTCGGCACCCGTGGGCGACGTCCAGTGCAAGGCCCGCCCGTCTCCGGATCTGACCCGCCACTCCGTTTGATGTTTCAGGGTGTGATGTCGGCGGCAGAGGGCGGCGAGGTTGGCGAGGCTCGTCTCTCCGCCCTTGGCCCAGTCGATGGTGTGATCGAGATCGCAGCGGTCGGAACGCCGGACACAGCCGGGAAAGCGGCAGGTCTCGTCATCCAGGATCACGGCCGTGCGGAGATCGGCGGGCACTTTGTAGCGGTCGCGGCCGAGAGAGAGTCGCTCGCCGGTGACCGGGTCGGTCAGGATGCGGAGGAACGACGAGGCGCCGGCGGCCAGCCTGCGGGCGGTGTCGAGATCGATGGGGCCATGACCCAGGACTTCGGCAGGCTCGTCGGAGCGGCCGAGCAGCGTCATCACCGGCACCGTGACGGCTATGTTCGCGGTGATGCCCCGGGCGCGGGCGGCCGTGTCGCCGTCGCGATGGAGGATCATCTCGACGAAGCCGTCGGCCCTCAGTTGGGCGTGGGTTCGGGTCTCGTCGGGCGACCGGAGGGCGCGGGCGAGTTGATCGACCGTGTCGTCGATCGCGAGCGCCGCCACCGTGGGGAGGTGGCACACCAGGGTGGCCATGCCGTCGTGCTCCTTCTCCACCCAGACCGCACGTTCGTCACGGGCTTCGCGGTGACGCACGTCGATCGAGTCGGGATGCATCCGCTCCCGGAGCGTGCGCGCGTGCGTCGCGAACTGTGCACCGGTCAGGGCCGTGGCCTTCGGGAGCGCCGCTACTTCGAACTCGGCTCGGGCAGACTCGGGCAGCGTTCTCGCCTCACGCACCACAGCTTTCGCGTGTCGATAGCTGATGTCGCCGCGCGACAGCTCCTCGAGCGTGGCGGGCAGGAAGTCACTCAGCGTCTCCGCCTCGTCGATGCGCAGCGCTGCCGTTGCTTCGGGGATCAGCAGCGTCGTGGCGACCTCCGCCACCAACGACCGCCGCGCGTGCTCGAGCGACCCGTCGGGGAGCCGAGCCAGCCAGTTCGCCTTGCGGGCCGCTGCCGCGAGGAGCGCGACCGAATTCGCCTCGAGCATCGCCTGCTCCCGCTGGATCGCGGCGACCGAATCCAGGTCAGCCCCGAGCCCCCGAAGCAGCGATTCCCGCATCTGCCCGACCGGTCGCGTGTCGCCGTCGGCGAACTCGCCGTGACCGGCGGAAGCGAGGAGGACAGCTGTGGATTGATTCATGAGCGTACCTCGATTATACCCCGCAGTGGTGTCCGCTCCGCGTAAACATCCCGATCAAACCAACTTTTTGACGCAAACCGACCCTCACCCCACCGGCGAGATCACCTCTTGACAGTTTTTCCTGTCAAGAGTTGTATGGAACGCATGCAGGACATCCGAGTACTTGACGACAGCGCGGCCGTCGAAGTCGCGCTCGACCCGATCCGCGCATCGATCCTCGACGCGTTGGACGAACCCGGCTCGGCCACCACGATCGCGGCGGCGATCGGCTCGACGCGACAGAAGGTGAACTACCACTTGAAGACGTTGGAGGCCCACGGCCTGATCGAGCAGGCCGAGGTGCGCCTCTGGGGCGGCATCAGCGAGCGCTTCATGCGCCGCACGGCCCGCCACCTCGTCATCTCCCCGAGCGTGCTGCGCACCACCGCCCTCGATCCCGACCAGCTGGCCGACCGCCTGTCAGCCTCCTACCTGATCGCCCTCAACGCTCGCACCGTCACCGAGATGGGCGCGATCGCCGCAGCCACGCCCACCGAGACCCGCGTGCCGACCCTGGCGATCGACGCCGTGATCGGTTTCGCGTCGCCCCAGGACAGAGCGGACTTCGCCGCCGAGCTGCAGTCGGCCGTCACCGCGCTGATCGCCCGGTACCACAACGACGAGGGCCGGCCGCATCGCCTCACCGTCTCGTCCTACCCCCGACCGAAGGAGTCATCATGAACCGCCCCGACGAACCCGATCCCACCGACGAACCGAATCGCGTCGAGCACCGACTGGAACGCCGCTACGACGTCCCCGCCGGCCCCGAACAGGTGTGGGCGGTGATCGCGACCGCCGACGGCATCACCTCCTGGATGGCGCCGACCCAGCTCGACCCTCGCGTGGGCGGCGCGGTGTCGTTCGACCTCGGCGACTTCACCTCGCACGGAGTCGTGACCGACTACACGCCGAGCGCCCGGTTCGCCTACGAGGAGCCCTGGCCGATCGCCGACCGGCCCGAGGACATCGCTCCCGACATGGTCGAGTGGTTCGAGTCCCTCGGCGTGCCCCTGTCGCAGGTCTACGAGACGCTGCCGCGCGTCACCCCGATCGCCACGGAGTTCCTCATCGAGGCGGGATCAGGCGGAACCAGCGTGCTCCGCGTCGTCACGAGCGCCTATGGCACCGGCGCGGACTGGGAGAACGAGTTCTTCGACCAGATGGCCGAAAGCTTCGCCCCGCTCCTCGACGCCCTCGCGGCGCGGTTCGCCGCGCCGACGCTCCGCCGCTGAGCAGCTAGGCCGCTACTCCGGCGAGCCGCCGTCGACGCCGCCGTCGCCGTCGCCGCCGCCCTCGCCCTCGCCCTCGGGTGCGACCTTGTCGAAGAGCCCGATCAGGTTGCCTTCACTGTCGCGGATGTAGACCCACCGTGACGCCTCATCGAGCGGCTGGATGTCGCCCAGCTGCTCTCCCCCGTTCTCGAGCACGAGAGCGAGGGTGTCCTCGATGCGGTCGACCGTCACGACGATCGTCGGATGCGGCGCGGCGCCGCGCAGATGCAGGTCGCCGTCGATGCCACCACCGGTACGCAGCATCCCCATCTCCTCGCCCCACGGTTCGTACCCGAAGTCGAACACGGCGGCGTAGAACGCGCTGGCGCGGGCGATGTCGTCTGCTGGGATCTCGAAATGCTCGACGGATGCCATGGATCGATTCTTGCGAGTGCAGGCGACGCGGGCAACAAGCAAAAACCCCCAAGATGGCGAGATCTTGGGGGTTTTCGTAGCGGGAGCGGGACTTGAACCCGCGACCCCACGATTATGAGCCGTGTGCTCTAACCAACTGAGCTATCCCGCCATGCTTCCGACCATCGTACGGCGGCTGGAAGCCGGAGCCCCCTGTGGGAATCGGACCCACTACCTCTTCCTTACCAAGGAAGTGCTCTACCAATGAGCTAAGGGGGCGCACGCAGCCGCGAACGGCTTTTGGCACCAGTAGAGAATAGCATCACTCGCGACCCCGTTTCGCCGAGGGCGGCGTCGGTGATGTGCAAACGATTCCACACCGTCGCGCCGAACGGTTAGAGTCTTCGTCATGACTATCGCCGACTCACCCGAATCCGACCTGCCCCTCGCGGAGGTGACCGACACCGAGACGGATGCGCAGCCCACGGCGACCCTGATCGGCGCCGGTGGCGAGTGGTGGCGTTCGGCGGTCATCTACCAGATCTACCCGCGCTCCTTCGCCGACGACGACGGCGACGGGATCGGCGACCTCATCGGCATCCGGAAGCGGCTGCCCGCCCTCGCCGACCTCGGGGTCGACGCCGTCTGGCTCTCCCCCTTCATGACCTCGCCACAGCACGACGCCGGCTACGACGTCGCCGACTACTGCGACGTCGATCCGCTCTTCGGCACGCTCGACGACTTCGACGCGCTGCTCGCGACGGCGCACGAGCTGGGCATCCGGGTCATCGTCGACCTCGTGCCGAACCACACCTCGTGGGATCACAAGTGGTTCCAGGAGGCCCTCGCGGCCCCCGAGGGCAGCCCCGAGCGCGCCCGCTACATCTTCCGTGACGGCAAGGGCCCGAACGGTGACGAGATGCCGAACAACTGGGAGTCGGTGTTCGGCGGCCCGATGTGGGAACGCGTCACCCGCCCCGACGGCACGCCGGGCCAGTGGTACCTGCACATCTTCGACAAGTCGCAGCCCGACCTCGACTGGGAGAACCCCTGGGTGCGCGAGCAGTTCCGCGACATCCTGCGGTTCTGGCTCGACCGCGGGGTCGACGGCTTCCGCGTCGATGTCGCCCACGGCCTCATCAAGGAGGCCGGGCTGCCCGACTACACGCCCCCCGCGGACGCCGGGAGCATGGGCGGCGGCATCGTCGGGCTGGAGCCCGAGATCGATGCGCACGCCACCTCCGATCCGCCCACCCCGCCCTATTGGGCTCAGGACGGCGTGCACGAGATCTACCGCAGCTGGCACGAGGTGCTCGAGGAGTACGAGGGCGACCGCGTGCTCTGCGCCGAGGCCTGGGTGGAGCCCCTGACGAAGCTCGCCCGCTGGGTGCGGCCCGACGAGATGCAGCAGGCCTTCAACTTCACCTACCTCTCGGCGGGGTGGTCGGCATCCGAACTCCGCGCGGTGATCGACAACTCGATCTCGGCCTTCGCCACCGTGGGAGCACCCTCCACCTGGGTGCTCTCGAACCACGACGTGGTGCGCCACGCCTCCCGTCTCGCGCTCACCGCCGAGAACCCCCAGGGCCACGGGATCGGCCCCGACTCCCCCGGTCTGCCCGACCCGGTCGTCGGACTCCGGCGCGCCCGCGCCGCCACCGCCGTGATGCTCGCCCTGCCGGGCAGCGCCTACCTCTACCAGGGCGAAGAGCTCGGGCTCCCCGAAGACATCGAGCTGCCGGACTCGGCCCGGCAGGATCCGACCTGGTTCCGCAGCAACGGCGAACGCTACGGGCGTGACGGATGCCGCGTCCCCATCCCCTGGGGGGCCGGCGTGCCCACCTACGGCTTCGGCCCGGCATCCTCCGGCAAGAGCTGGCTGCCCCAGCCCGCCGACTGGGACCGCTTCGCGCGCTCCTCGCAGGAGGGCGTGCCCGGCTCGACGCTGGAGCTCTACAAGCTCGCCCTGGAGTTGCGGTCGCGCTTCGACCTCGGTACCGGCTCGGTGGAGTGGCTGCCCGGGTACGGGCCCGACGTGGTGGCCTTCCGCAACAGCGGCGTGACCGTCATCGCGAACCTCGGCTCGACCGCGGTGGAGCTCCCGGTGGGCGATGCGCTGCTCTCGAGCGAGGACCTCAGCGAGGCCGCCCTCGCACCCGACACGGCGGTCTGGCTGCGCTAGACCGCGTGCGCCTGGAGCCAGGCGAAGGGGTCGACCGGGGTGACCCCGTCCAGTCGGATCTCGAGGTGCAGGTGCGGGCCGGTCGAGGCGCCGGTGTTGCCCACGAGACCGATCGGCTGGGCGACCTTGACGACCTGACCCTCGGTCACCTGGATCGAGCCGGTCAGCATGTGCCCGTAGACACTCGACACCTTCTGCCCGTCGACCACGTGATCGATGATCACGTGCACACCGAGGCCGCTGTTGTCGTAGGGCTGCACCGAGCTGACCACACCGTCGGCGATGGACTGGATCGGGGTGCCCTGGCCGGGCGCGAAGTCGACGCCCTTGTGGTCGGTGCTGCCGATGCCGCCCGGTGATTCGCGGGCGCCGAAGCCGTCGCTGATCGGCACTCCCACGGGGAACGGCCACTGGATGGCGCCCCGGGGGTTGTTGGTGAAGGTGTCGGCGATCCGGAAACCGGCCGCCTGAAGCGCGGCGGTGTCGCGCACGCTGTAGCCGTCGCGGGCGATGCTGGCCTCGACGACCTCGGCGCTCGTGGTCAGTTCCTGCCCGGGCACGGTGGGTGTGGCCGCCCGCTCGGTGGCGAGGATGCTCGTGTGCTGGTTCTCCGACGCGGCGTGCAGCGCCTCGGCCGGCATGGTGGTGGCCACGGCGATGCCGGTGGCGAAGATCAGGGCGAGGGCGCTGAACCCGCCCTTCGCGATGTTGCGGCGGCTGCGGCGGCCGGTCGGGGGCTTCGCGTCGTCGGCACGCCCGGCGCCGGTGCCCGTTCCCTTGGCGGGGCGTTCGTCGGCACCGACCGCATCCGCCGGCGCGATGGATGCGGTTCGAAGGGTGCGGCGCGAGACCGGCTTGACCGGCGCGACGGGCTCGTCCGACGCCATCGTGGCCGGGAGGATGGGGGCGGCCGTCTCGATGATCGGGATGGCTGCGGTCGAGATGATCGGCACAGCGTTCGCGCTCGAGACGATCGGGTCGGCTGTCGCGGCGGAATCGTCCATGACCTCGGCGACGACGATCTCGACGTCGACGCCGCTCGCGATGGTCGGAACGCTCTCGTCCTGGGGAAGCGCGGTGGTCGGCTCCGAGACGAGCGCGCGGCGCCCGCCCGCGGGCTTCTCGATCTGGTCGGAGAAGGCGTCGGCGGCGCGGCGGCCGGCCTTCTGGGAGTGCGGACGCAGGGTGGCCACGCTGCTCGCGGCGACGGCGTCCGGGGCGTCGGCCTTCGGCTGATCGGAAGCCTCGGTGTCGAGAGAGGAGGTGGCTGCATCCGACGTGGCCGGGTTCGCGGCGGCGGCCGCTCGCGCCGCGCGCCGGCCGACGGTGGTCGCGGATGCCCGAGCGACGCTCGCAGGCGCATTCGTGGTCGGGGCGGCGGCGTCGTCGGCTGCGGGAGCCGAGATCGTCTCGGAGCTCGCACGACGGGCACGGCGGCCGGCAGCATCGACCGGCGCGTTCTTCACGATCGCGTCCGGAGTCGCCGCAGCGATCTCGCCGGGAGTGCTCGCCAGCCGCGCTTCGCGTCGGCTGCGCGGTGAGGTCGCGGGCGCCGGCTCAGCGGTCACCGATTCCGGTTCCGCTGCTGCGGCAGAGCCCGCTCGCAGGCTGCGGCGGGAGGGCAAGGAGGATGAGGGGTGCTTCGATGAACCGTGGGCCTCGCGTTTGGATGAGTCGTCATCCGGGCGTGAAGTCGTACGTGCCAATTGTGTGGGAGCTTCCGGTTGAACGTCGGGTGTTCTCGGGGTAAGCGAGATAACGGATTCATCAAGGCTACATACGCTTCTATCGAACCGCCACCCGGTGCAACAAACCCGCGCGAGGTCCGAGTGTCACGCAGGATCAGAGCGGAAGACCGGCGTCCCGGTGCAATTCGTAGAGGAGGGGTTCGAGCTCTTCCGCGAGGGCCGGACCGGCCGCGAAGGTCATGATCGTGCTCTCCGCGGCACCGTGGAATCCGCTCACCCGCCCGCCCGCTTCGCGCACGATCAGGGCGCCCGCCGCGTGGTCCCAGGGGTTGAGGCCGCGCTCGGCGTGGGCGTCGAGACGCCCGGCGGCGACCGAGCACAGGTCGAGGGCGGCCGAGCCGGCGCGGCGGATGTCGCGCACCTTCTCGACGAGTCCGGTGACGAACCGGCCCTGCTTCACCCGGAGCTGCGCGTCGTAGGCGAAGCCGGTGCCCACGAGGGCCTGCGAGAGCGCGACATCCGTGTTCACGGCGAGCCGGTGCTCCCCCAGCCAGGCGCCGCCACCGCGGCTGGCGGTGAAGACCTCGCCCGTGGCGGGGTTCACGACGCAACCGGCCAGGGCCGTCCAGGTGGAGGGGTCGGGGTCGCCTTGCACGGCCGCGATGCTGACCGCATAGGCGGGGAGGTCGTAGAGGTAGTTGACGGTGCCGTCGATGGGGTCGACCACCCAGGTGATGCCCGACGTGCCGGGGGTCGCCGCGGACTCCTCACCGAAGAACCCGTCATCGGGGCGCGCTTCGGCGAGGCGCGCGCGGATGAAGTCCTCCGACTCGCGGTCGGCGAAGGTCACCACGTCTTCGGGCGACGACTTGCTCGCCGCCACGGTGACGCCTTCGGCTCGCCGCTTCTTGACGAGGGCGCCGGCCTCCATCGCGATCGATCGAGCCAGTTCGAGGAGCTCGGTGGGGGTGGCGTCGGCCATGGGCGTTCTCCTACTGGGGTGGGATGCCGGTCGGATGTTCGCCGGGCCACCAGTCAAGCCAACGCGGCATCCGGGCGCAAATCCGCCGAGGCTCGGTCAGGGCAGTTCGCGCTGCAGGAAGGCGAGTCCGTCGCGAGCGAGCGCATCCATCGAGACCTCGATCTCCCGCCACAGCGACACGGCGCGCGCGATCTCGACCACCGTCGGCAGGAACGATTCGATCACGATGGAGCCGCGGTAGCCGATGTCGTCCAGCGCCTGCCAGGTCTCGCCCCACGGCACGTGCCCGGAGCCCGGCGTACCCCGATCGTTCTCGGAGACCTGGAAGTGGAACACCTTGTCGCCCGCCGTGCGAATGGCGTCGCCGAGGTGCTTCTCCTCGATGTTCATGTGGAAGGTGTCGAGCATGAACCCGACGTTCTCGCGCCCGGCGAGTGCGAAGAGCTCCAGGCCCTGCTCGACCGTGTTCACCAGATCGGTCTCGAAGCGGTTGAGCGGTTCGACCGCGAGCAGCACGCCCCGCTCGCCCGCGTAGTCGCCGAGTTCGCGCAGGCTCTCGGCGGCCCACTCGCGCTGCTGCCGCCGTTCCGCGGGCGCCAGCATGCGCGCCTTGCCCGTCGCCGAATACATCGGTCCGGCGACGTGTGGCGATCCGACCTCGACGGCGAGGTCGATGCAGAGCTCGACGTACTCGATGCCGAGCCGGCGCACCGCCGCATCCTCGTGCGAGATGTCGCGGTCGGGCCCGAACGCTCCACACACCGAGACCTCGAGGCCGGTGCGGGAGGCCGCCCGGTTCAGAGCGTCGGCGCTGAGTACTGCGGGGTCTTCGACACAGACCTCGAACACGTCGAACCCCGCTTCCCGCGCGTAGGTGAACTGCTCGTCGACGTCGTCGTCACGGAACGGCGAGGCCAAGAGGAAGGAACTGATTCCGAAGCGATAGCGCGACACGATGTCTCCTACGAGGTTCCGCCGGGGCGGATGACGGCTTTGATGCACGCGCTGTCGGCGACAGCGGCGAGAGCGTCGGCATACTCCTCCAGCGTGAAGCGGTGAGTGACCATGCCGGCGGTGTCGACTCGGCCGTTCCGCAACGCCGCGAGCGCCCGGTCGAACGAGAACTGCTGGGCGAAGGAACCCTTGATGGTGAGTTCGCGGCGGAACACCTGATAGGGCGCGATCAGAAGCATCGCGGCCTCGGCCGTCATGCCGTAGACGAACACGGTGCCGCCGGTACGCGTGAGCGGGATGGCGTGTTCGAGCACGCCGAGCGCGCCCGTGGCGTCGATCACGATGTCGAAGCCGCGGCCGTCGGTCTGGGCCAGGAGGTCGTCGGCGAAGTCGCCGCCGCGCTGCACCTGCACCGTTCGGTCGGCACCGCGCTCGGCGGCCAGCGCCAGCTTCGCCGCCGTCGGCGCCGCCACCGTGAGCGTTCCCGCGCCGGACTTCGGGAGGAGCTGCGCCAGCAGGAGCCCCGTCGGCCCCGCTCCGAACAACAGCACGTCGGACCCGGGTGCGACCGCGAGCACGTCGAGTCCGTGCACCACGCACGCCGTCGGTTCGGCGAACACCGCCACCTCGGGGTCGAGGTCGTTCACCACGAAGCAGCGGTCGGCGGAGGCGAGCACGAACTCCGCGAACCCTCCCGGGGCGTTCACCCCTTGCGCCAGGATGTACCGGCAGAACGCCGGACGGGCCCGGCGGCACTCGTCACAATGCCCGCAGGCGGCGGTGTTGTCGAAGGTCACCCGGTCGCCCACCTCCACCTGCGTGACCTCGGCGCCTCGCTCGACCACCTCGCCCACCACCTCGTGCCCGGGGATGAGCGGGTAGCTCGGGCCGAACTCGCCGTCGTGCAGGTGCAGATCCGTGCCGCAGACGCCTGCGACGATGACGCGCAGCAGCACGTCGCGGGGACCGGGCTGGGGGGTGGGGATGTCGGCGAGCGTGAAGCTGCCCGGCCGGTCGTAGACGATGGCTTTCATCGGAGTCCTTCGAAGTCGTTCCAGGTAGGGATGGTGAGGATGCGAGGCACGGTCAGATCTTCTGGATGTCGAGGTTCATGACCTGGCCCACGAGTTCCAGACGCCGCACGATGTCGCCGACGGCGAGCACGGCGTGATGCGAGGGGAGGGTCTCGACATAGCGGTAGCCGTCTTCGATCCGCAGCACCGCACCGTTCAGGCAGTCGGAGTCGACGTACTGCTCGTAGTTGGTCAGCTCGGCCGGTGCGACGGTGAGCGTGTCCATGGTGCTCGCGATCTTCACGATCGTCAGGTCACCGAGGGGCAGGCGCGCATCCAGGACGTGGGCGTTCTCGTCGACGATCTCGAGCACGCGCGGGCGTACCGCCCATTCGGTCGCCCACGATTGCGGGATGACCGCGAAGAACCCGCAGTGCGCCGTGAGGATGTGGTTCTGCGGCTGATCGACCTCGGGGAAGTACGGGATCTTCTCGTGCTTCAGCGCGGCGTCACCCATCAGGAAGGGATACAGATTCGTCATGATGGCCGGAGTGCGCAGGGTCTCCCAGGTGATGAACTGCGTGATCATCGATGTCAGGTCGGCCTCGCAGCCCCAGATGAGACCGCGCTCCTCGAACAGCAGGTTCCAGGCGAGACACGGCGTGGTGGTCGACGTGGCCGACTCGTTGAGGCAGTTGATGCCCGCGGCGATCACGTCGGGGGTCTCGTCGAGTTCGTCGTCGAGGGCGAGCTTCAGGCGCAGCGCGTCCGCTCTTCCCTTCTGGGACAGTCCGAGGATCGGCACCTCGCCGTCGATGCGCGTCATCTCGTCGATCACCCGCTGATCGGGTAGGGCGAGTGCGCGCTGCCAGAGCTCTTTGTAGCTGCGACGTTCGATGCTCACGCCGAACGCCTTCTGCATGTCGTCGACGCACTCCTCCTCCCACCAGTAGAAGCGCTTGAAGATGTCGGGCTGCTTGCCCGCGCCGAGGTTGTCCTGATAGGCCAGCATCGTGGACCGGGCCAGCTTGGCCTTGGTGGCGAGGGCGCGACTGACGTCGTGGAACTCCGCCAGCGACGTGGGAGCGGTGGTCTCCACGCCGCGCCGGCGTAGGAAGTCGCGGATCTCCCAGTCCCACATGCTGACCGTTCCGAACTCGCTCGTCACGACGAGGATCGGCAGGCGGAGGGCCTGGAACTCGGGCAGCAGCCGGTAGGCGACGCCGCTCATGTCGGGCACGATGACGGCGTCGCCGTCGGCATCCGCCGCGTGGCCGATCCAGCGCGGCTCCTGCCAGTCGATCAGGTGCTCGCCGAGCATCATGAGGGCGTCGAGCTGCCGGGTGAACGACTCGGTCGGGTGCTCTTCGAGGTGAACGGGAACGAAGCGGGCTTTCATCGGTTTCTCCTGTCGCTGCACATGGTCACTCGCCGGTCGCCGGCGCCATGACCGACTCCTGGGTGAGGTCGGCCTTCGCCACCTCGGCCACCAACCGGCCCTGGCGCATCACCAGCGCGCGGTCGCTGAGCAGCAGCACCTCGGGCAGCTCGGAGGTGACGAGAAGCACGGCCATCCCCGTCTCGGCGAGCCGGGCGATGAGGGCGTGGATCTCTGCTTTCGCGCCGACATCGACGCCTTTCGTGGGTTCGTCGAGGATGAGGATCTTCGGCTTGCGCGCCAGCCAGCGGGCGATCAGCACCTTCTGCTGATTCCCGCCGGAGAGAGTCGAGACGCGCACGCCGGAGTTCGCCGCCTTGATCGAGAGCTCCTTGGTGTACTGCTTGTCGACCGCGGCCTCGCGCGAGTTCGAGAGCCAGCCGCCCGGAGCCACGCCCTTCAACGCGGCCAACGTCATGTTGTCGCGCACGCTCATCTGCTCCACCAGGCCCTGCAGGTGGCGCTCTTCGGGAACGAGACCGATGCCGGCGCGCACCGAGGCGGCCACGTCGCCGGGCCGGATCGGGCGGCCGCCGACGAGCACCTCGCCGGAGTCGTACTTGTCCGCACCGAACAGCGCCTGCACGACCTCCGTTCGACCGGCTCCCGCGATGCCGGCCATGCTCACGATCTCCCCGGCCCGCACCTGGAACGAGACGTCGTTGAAGATGCCGGTGCGGGTGAGGTTCTTGACCTCGAGCACGGGTTCACCGATGGTGCGGGCCGGGATCGGGGGATCCTTCACCTCGCGGCCGACCATCATCCGGATGATGGCCTGGGCGTCGAGCTCGGCGGCCGGCGCCTCGCCGACGTACCGACCATCGCGCAGCACGGTCACCCGGTCCGCGATCTGCAGCACCTCTTCGAGCCAGTGGGAGACGAACAGGATGCCCATGCCGGCATCGCGCAGGCTGTTCACCAGAGCGAGCAGACGGTCGACCTCGGGGGGCGAGAGGGCAGTGGTGGGCTCATCCATGATGAGCACCTTCGACTGCCGCGAGAGGGCGCGGGCGATGTCGATCTCCTGCGCCTCGGCCGGCGACAGCTCGCGTGCGAGCTTGTCGGGCGAGAGGTGCGGCGCCACCTGGCGCAGCGCCGCGAGAGCGCGCTTCTTCATTTCCCGTCTGCTCACGAATCCGCCCGCGGTGGGCCAGTTGCCGAGCATCACGTTCTCGGCCACCGTCATCGCCGGGACGAACTGCCGCTTCTGATAGATGGTCGCGATGCCCGCCTCGATCACTTTCACCGGGTCGGCGGGCAGGGGCTGGCCGCCCACCAGCACCTCTCCCGAATCGGGGGTGTAGACGCCGGAGAGGATGTTGATGAGAGTCGACTTGCCCGCGCCGTTCTCGCCGCACAGGGCGTTCACCTCGCCGGCGTTCACGGTGAGCCGCACGTCGTCGAGTGCTCGGACGCCGGGGAACGACTTGCTGACGCCGGTCATACTGAGCAGCGGGGCGCCGTTCATGATTCGAGACCCTCGCGGAGGAATTTCTCGAAGTCGACGGGGGCGCCGTCCTGTTTGGTCGATTCCACCGCGGCGAGCACGAGGCCGAGTGAGCGGATGTTGTCGCCACCATGGGTCTCGGGCTGGCGGCCCTCCTCGATCGCGGAGATGAATTCGTTGATGGTGCCCCAGCGCTCCTCGCGCTCGAGCGGCTCGAGCGGGAACTCGAGCACGTCGCCCGGGCGCTCCAGCGCGCGGCGCCGGAAGACCGTCTCACCGATGACGTTCGAGTGTGGGTAGAGCAGCACGGTGTTGTGATCCCAGGAGAGGGAGGCATCCGTGCCGTGGATCTCCCAGGTGCCGTCCCACGAGGTGTGCGGCCTCCGCGCGTGCCACGACCCGACGTAGGAGATCTCCGCCCCGTCGGCCGTGGTGAACTGCACGTTGGCCGACGCGTTCCCGGCGAAGCGCGACCAGCTGGGGTTGAAGCTGCGAGCGCGCACCTGGGTGGGTTCGAGGCCGAAGATGCCGCGGATGTAGTCGAAGTGGTGGATCGACATGTCGACGATCAGCGGCTCGTCCATCTCCAAGCGGAAGCCGGTGAAGGCGGGGTCCTTGAAGAAACGTCCGTACACCTGCTCGATGGTGCCGAGCGCACCCTCCTCGATCAACCGCTTGACAGTGCGTGGTCCGCGTCGGAAGCGGAAGCTCTGAGTCACCATGATCGTGCGGTTCTGGCGCTCGGCCGCGTCGATGAGGCGCTGCGACCCGGCGATCGTGGTGGTGAACGGTTTCTCCACCATCACGTGGAGCCCGGCCTCGAGTGCCTGCAGGGCGACGGCTTCGTGCACGTGCGGCGGAACCACGACCAGGGCGGCATCGGCATCCGTCGCCGCGATGGCCTCGGCGAAGTCGGTGAACCGCTTCTCGGGAGCCAGGCCGATCGCGTCGCCGACGACCCGCAGCGACTCCTCGCTGATGTCGACGAGAGCCACGAGCTCCGTCTGGCCCGAGGTGGCGATGACATTCGCCCAATCGGCGCCCCAGAATCCCAGACCGACCTGAATTACCCGCATGCTGTCTTCTCCTTCGAAGCAAATGTTGAAATCGTGGGTGGAACGGATGGACCCGGGCCGCTCGTCGGTGACGAGCGGCCCGGGCACTCACCGATCAGAGGTAGTGCGCCAGCTTGGTGTCGACCTTCTCGTCGTGCACCAGGACACCCGAGACCTCGACGTTCTCGATCGGAACCACGTCCGTCAGATCGACGTACGCGCTCTTCTCCAGGCTCGGAGCCCCGTAGTAGGCGAACACGAACTCGCACGGCTCGTCGTAGGGATTGCGCGTCCAGTGGATCTGACGCTGCGGCACGTACGTCGCCATGCCGGCGCTGCACTCCGTCTCGGTGATCGTGCCGTCCTCGTCGACCGAACCGTTCACCACGCGACCGCTGATGACGTAGACGACCTCGGCCGCCGCCAGGTGGCGGTGCGGGAAGTGCTGCGACTTCGGCGGGAACACGCAGTGTCCGAAGACGGTCTTGTCGTTGTTCTCGGTGGTCTCGTCGGTGATGATGTACTGGATCTCGAATCCCGGCATCAGACGAGCGGTTTCCTCGTCCTCTTCGATCTCGTCGAAGTGCCAGACGGTCTTCTTGGCGTACTCGGCCACTGTGTTCTCCTTCTTGTTCGGTGGGTTTCTACTTCTGAAGAGCGGGGAGGTTGCCCCAGAGCGACTCGTCCTCGACGTTGTCGATGGTGGCGATGAACGGCACGATGACGGTGTCCTTCTCGAACGACTCATCGGCGAAGAACGCCTCGGCGTTGTCGGCGGTGATGTTGCCCATCTCGATCGCGTCGTAGACGACGGATGCGTCCTGCACGCCATCGCGGATGCGGTCCAGTGCCAGCGGGGTGCCGTCGTGTCCGACGATCGCGACGTGACCGGCTTCACCGACCGCAGCGGTCTTGCCCAGCTGCTTGAGCGCCTCGACGGCGCCACGGATCATCTCGTCGTTGTGCGACCAGATCCCCACGATGTCAGGGTCGGTGGTGAAGGCGTCCAGCGTCATGCTGTTCGCGTTCTCAGCGGTCCACTCGGTCTTGAGGTCCTTCACGGTGATGTCGGGGTGCTTCGCCATCTCCGTGTCGAAGCCTTCTTTGCGCTCCTGAGCCTGCTTCGACGCCTCGCCGCCCTGCAACTGCAGAACGGTTCCCTTGTCGCCGACGGCCTCGGCCAGCGTCTGGGCTCCCAGTTCGCCGGCGGCGACGTTGTCGTAGCCCACGAAGGAGGTGTAGTCGACGCCGTCGGGCAGCGACTCGACGATGAACACCGGCACACCCTGCTGGTTGGCCTTCTGGATGCCCGCGGTCATCAGCGCCGGGTCGACCGGGTCGACGATGATGGCGTCCGGCTGCTGCGCCAGCGCATCCTGCAGCTGGGTGGTCTGAAGGTTCGGGTCGGACTTGCCGTCGACGATCGTGACCTCGGCTCCGGCGTCTTCGAGACGCTGCTGCACCGTGCTGACCAGGCCGACGATGAATTCGTATTGCATGCCGAAGGTCACGAAGGTGATGCGCTTGCCGGAGATGCCACTGCCGTCGGAACCGGCATCCGTGCTGCCGCCGGCTGTCGTGCCCGATGAACAGGCCGAGGCACCGAACACGAGGCCCGCCGTGACGGCGGCCGCCACACCGAGCTTGCCGAGGCGCTTGCGCCACGGTTGTGCGTTGCTGTGTTTCATCTGATTGCTCCCTTGCAATTCGTGCTTCTGACTGGTGGTGGGCTATTGGGAGAGGCTGGCGTCGGCCTTCTCGTCGGTCGTGGACTGCTCGGATCCGGAGCCGGCCTTGGCCTCGGCCCGCGCCTCGGCCTGCTTCTGACGCTCGAGGGAACGCCGGGCCAGTGCGGGTTCGAGCCGCAGGCGACGGTAGACGTCGACTCCGGCGGCGAGGATGATGACGATGCCGCTCACGACGAGGTCGAAGTTCGGCGGCACGGAGAGCAGGTTGATGGAGTTCTGCACGAGCCCGAGCAGCAGCACGCCGAGCAGGGTGCCGGCGACCTTTCCTTCTCCTCCGAACAGGCTCGTTCCACCGATCACGACCGCGGCGATGACCGTGAGCTCGAGCCCCGTGCCCGATGACGCCGATCCGGCACCCAGACGCACCGTGATCATCAGACCACCGACGGCGGCGAGGAGCCCCGACACCATGAAAGCGAGGATCATGATGCGGTCGCTCCGGATTCCGGAGAACTTCGCGGCGACGGCGTTGCCTCCGACCGCGTAGACGGAGCGTCCGAAGCGGGTACGGGAGAGCACGATGTGGGCGATCACGGCGATCGCCAGGGCGAAGAGGATGACGACGGGAAACCCGCCGATCGAGGCGTTCCCGACCGCGGCGAGGTCGGCCGGGATCGGGGCCAGGTTGCTTCCGCCCGTGTAGATATAGGCGATGCCTCGTGCGATGCTCATCGTGCCCAGGGTCACGATCAGCGCGGAGATCTTGAATTTCGTGGTGACGAAGCCGTTGACGAACCCGAAGACGATCCCCCAGCCGAGGCTCACCAGCACGGCCGCCCAGGTGGGGACGTCGTTCTGCTGCGGAAGTCCGACGACGAAGACCGACGACACCGCCACGATCGCCCCGACGGAGAGGTCGATCCCACCGACGAGCAGCACGAACATCTGCCCGATGGCGACCACGGCAACCAGGCTCGCGACGTAGAGGACGTTGGTGAAGTTGATCCAGGTGAAGAAGACCGGCGAGACCTGACTCATGATCGCGACCCCGATCAGGATCACGATGAGCAGGCCGAAGCGGTTCAGCACGGAGACGGGGTTCACCCCGTTGAAGGGGGATTTCTTCGCCTCGGTAACGGGAATCGACATTGATTGCTCCAGGTCATGCGTTTGGAAGTAACGGCTTGGAGAATGTTTACTACATCTTTCAAGGGTTGGGAAGGGGGTATGGGGAAATATCTTGGCATTCCGCGGGTTCTGCGCCGCAGATCTTGCCATGCGCCCTTGATTTGTGTAGTTTAGCTACAACTCACCTCGTCCGGGCTTCAAAGGAGACACTCGTGAACGAACGATTTCAAGGACGCCGCATCGCAGTGATCGGCGGATCCGGGGGGATCGGCGCCCATCTGGCCGCATCGCTCTCCCGACAGGGAGCGAAGGTCTACGCGCTCGACCTGCGCAGTGCCGAGGAGCCGACGCCCGGCGTCGAGTTCCGGACGATCGACGTCCTCGACGAACAATCCGTCATCGACGTCGTCGCCGCGTTGTACGACGGCGACGACGTACCGGTGGAGCTGGTCAACGCCGCCGGGATCGTCGAGAACGACGTCGCCGCAGAGGACATGCCGCTGGAGACCTTCGACCGGGTGATGGGCGTCAACCTGCGCGGTGTCTTCATCGCGTGCAAGTACTTCGGCCGCGAACTGCTGGCGCGTGGCGGCGGCGCCATCGTCAACGTCGCCTCGATGTCGGGCAACGCGGTGGTGAACGAGCCTCAGAAGCAGAGCGTCTACAACACCTCCAAGGCCGGGGTCTCCGCCCTCACCCGGTCACTCGCCGTGGAGTGGGGCTCGCGCGGAGTGCGGATCAACGCCGTCTCGCCCGGCTACGTCGACACGCCGCTCAACGCGCTCAAGAAGCACATGCACGCCCACTGGATCGAGGGCACGGTCGTCGGCCGTTTCGCCACGCTCGACGAGATCAGCGGAGCGATCGAATATCTCCTGAGCGACGAGGCCGCCTATTGCTGCGGCACGGAATTGCTCATCGACGGCGGATTCTCCCTCAGGTAGGCGGCACATCGTGATCATCTCGCACGATCTCGGCACGACCGGGAACAAAGCAACTCTCGTCGACGCCGACGGCCATGTGGTCTCGGCCGTCACGGTGGAATACGGCACCGACTTCGGCCCGCACGGCCGGGCCGAGCAGAATCCGCACGATTGGTGGGACGCCGTGTGCAGCGCGAGCCGCGCACTCATCGACGCCGTGCCCGGCTCGCGCGACCGCATCGCCGGGGTGTCCTTCTCCGGTCAGATGATGGGAGCGGTGCTGCTCGACGGAGCCGGCGAGCCCGTTCGACCCGCGATCATCTGGGCCGACACGCGGTCGACGGCGCAGACCGCCCGACTGGTCGACCAGGTCGGCATGGAGCGCGCCTACCGCATCACGGGCCACCGCCTGAACGCGACCTACTCGTTGCCCAAGGTGATGTGGGTGCGCGACAACGACCCCGACGCCTTCGCGGCATCGCGGCGGGTTCTCTGCGCGAAGGACTACGTGGTCTACCGCCTCACCGGGGTGCTGGCCACCGACCCCTCCGACGCCAGCGGCATGAACGCCTACGACCAGTCGGCCGGCACCTGGTCGGAAGAACTCCTCGACGCCGCACAGGTCGATCGGTCGATGTTCGTCGACATCGTCCCGTCGACCAGCATCGTGGGCACCATCACCGCCGAGGCGGCGAGCGCCACCGGACTGCCCGCCGGAACTCCGGTCGTGATGGGCGGCGGAGACGGGCCCATGGCCGCGCTCGGCACCGGGATCACCTCGCCCGAGTCGGGCGCCTACGCCTACCTCGGCTCGTCGTCGTGGGTGTCGTACGCATCGGATGCGCCGTTGCACGACCCTGAGATGCGCACGATGACCTTCAACCACGTCATCCCGGGGCGCTTCGTGCCGACCGCCACGATGCAGGCCGGCGGCGCCTCGCTGCAGTGGATCGTCGACGTCCTCGCGCCCGGGCAGGAGAATCGCTACGGCACCCTCCTCGCCGGCGCGGGCCGCGCGGAAGCCTCTCGCGACGGCCTGTACTTCCTCCCCCACCTCCTCGGCGAGCGCTCGCCCTACTGGAACCCGAACGCGCGCGCCGTCTTCGCCGGCCTCGCCCGCCACCACACCGCCGACAACCTGGTGCGCGCGGTGGTGGAGGGCATCGCCTTCAACCTCTACACCGGTCTCCTCGCCTTCACGTCGAACGGGGCGGAGATCGCCGGCGTACAGGCGATCGGCGGCGCGGCGAACTCGGGCGAACTGTTGCAGATCCTCTCCGACGTGTGGGGGCAACCCATCCACCGGCGCGCGCTCGTCGACGAGGCCACCTCGCTCGGCGCGGCGATCGTTGGCGGAGTCGGTGTCGGCCTCTTCGACTTCGACATCGCGAGCCGCCTCTCCGACGAGACGGGTTCCTACGCCCCCGATACCGGGCGGCACGCGGCATATCAGGATTCGCACCGTCTCTTCGTCGACGCCTACCGCAGGCTCGAGCCGTGGTTCGACGAGCTGTGACGCACCACTCCCACCGACCGACGATCGACCCGAACCTGGGGAACCACATGACCGACAACGAACCACGATACGCAGAACCCGCCGAGCTGAAATTCCTGGTGGACGCCGGTGCGATGGTCGGCGGCAGCGGCCGCTACGAGAAATACCTCGGCGACCTCACCGGGCTGTACCGCGACACCGAGGCCTTCGACCGCGCGCTGGCCAGTGATGACGGCGAGCCCACCTACTGGGTGCAGACCAGCTCGATCGAGAACGGCGACGGAGCGCTCACCATCGGAATCTCCACGCTCAACCCCGGCCGCGTGGGTGACGAGTTCGCGATGACCCGCGGCCACATCCACGGCAGAGCGCAGTGCGCGGAGCTCTACTACGGCCTGTCCGGGCGCGGCGTGATGCTGATGGAGACACTGGATGGCCAGACCCGCGCGATCGAGATCACTCCCGGAGTGGCCGTGCACGTTCCGGGTCACTGGATCCACCGCAGCGTCAACGTCGGACACGTTCCGTTCTCCACACTGTTCTGCTACCCGACGGATGCCGGACAGGACTACGAGGTCATCGCGCGGGCCGGCGGCATGGCCAAGCTGGTGGTGGCCGACACCGCCCGGTGGGCGCTTCGCACCAATCCCGATCACCGCGGATACGAGCCGTTGGAGGTGGCGGCGTCGTGACCCCGACGGCGATGACGTCGGACACGCTCCGCCCCGCGGAGGTGCCCACCCTCTACTTCATCGGGGTGTCGACGGCGCAGTCCTCGATCCAGTCGGTGTTCCCCCGGTGGACGGCGGAGCTCGGCTTGGGACCCGCCCACCTGCAGGGCATCGATCTGCCTCTGCACGCACCGCGCGAGCAGTATCGCCGTGTGGTGGAATTCATCGGCGGCGATCCCCTCAGCCTCGGCGCGCTCGTCACGACGCACAAGATCGACCTGTACCGGGCCGCGGCCGACCTCTTCGACGAGACCGACCGCTTCGCCCGTGTCATGGGCGAGACCAGTTGCATCTCCAAATCGGATGCCGGACTCATCTGCCACGCGAAAGATCCGATCTCCAGCGGCCTCGCTCTGGACGCCTTCGTGCCCGAAGGACATTGGCTCTCCTCGGGCGGAGAAGTGCTCTGCCTCGGTGCCGGAGGGTCGACGATCGCCATCAGCTGGTACCTCAGTCAGCGCGAACGCGGGAGCGATCGGCCGGGACGGATCGTGGTGAGCAACCGCTCGCAGCCGCGACTCGATCACATCCGGGACTTCCATTCCGCACTCGACACCGACACGGTGTTCGAATACGTGCTCGCCCCCGAACCGGCCGACAACGACCGCGCGATGGCGGGGCTTGCGCCCGGGTCACTGGTGGTCAACGCGACCGGTCTGGGCAAGGACGCCCCGGGGTCGCCGCTGACCGATGCCGGTCGGTTCCCCGAAGCGGGTCTCGCCTGGGAACTCAACTACCGCGGCGACCTGGTCTTCCTCGACCAGGCGCGGGCTCAGCAGGACATCCGGCTCCAGCACGTCGAGGACGGGTGGGTATACTTCCTGCATGGGTGGACCCAGGTCATCGGCGAAGTGTTCCACGTCGACATTCCGACGAGTGGTCCGACCTTCGATCGTCTCTCCGATCTCGCGAGAGCGACGCGATGATGCGCATCGCCATGGCTGATCAGGAAGCGGCGAACACCACACTCCTCGAGACCATCGCCGCGCGGAAGGACAGCCTCCGGGCGTCGGAGCGCAAAGTCGCCGAACTGATCCTGAGCGACCCGGTGCAGGCGATGGACTTCAACATGGCCGGGCTCGCCGACGCGGCGGGCGTCAGCGAACCCACGGTGATGCGATTCTGCAGCGCCATCGGATTCGACGGCTTCCGCACCTTCAAGATCAGCCTCGCGCAGACGATCGCCCTCGGACTGCCGATGACGATGTCGTCGATCCAGGAGAACGACACGCTCTCCGACATCACCGACAAGGTGTTCAGCCGCACCATCTCCAGCCTCGATCGGGCCCGGCGGCTGCTCGATCACGATGTCATGGAACGCGCGATCGAACTCGTCGCCGACGCGTCGGAGCTGATCTTCGTCGGGGCCGGCGCCAGCGGGATCGTGGCTCAGGACGCGCAGCAGAAGTTCCCGCTCTTCGGCGTGCCCTGCCAGGCTCCTGCCGACTACCACCAGCAGTTCATCGCCGCGTCGATGGCCGACGACCGCGGCGTGATCGTCGCCATCTCCAACACCGCGCGCACGCACACGGTCGTCAGCGTCGCGGAGGCCGCCAAGAAGAAGGGCGCCCGGGTGCTCGCCATCGTCGGCGCCGACGGTCCGTTGACGGAGATCGCCGACATCTCGATCCGGGTCAGCACCTTCGAAGACACCGATCTCTACACTCCGACCGTCAGCCGTCTAGCCGGGCTCGTCATCGTCGACATCCTCGCCACCGGGGCGTCGATGCGGCGCGGCCCCGATGCCGCACGGCGCATCCAGATCATGAAGGAAGACCTCGCCCAGATGCGAGGTTGACGGCGCCATGACCGAGTTCACCATCACCGAGTCGACGCTCGGTTCGTCACCGGTCGTCGTCGTGAGCGGAGCCGACGGCGCCGTCACCGCGTCGATCGCCCTGCGCGGCGCCACCCTTCTCTCCTGGGTGGTGACAGATGCCGGCGAGCCCATCGAACTGGTGGACGGCTACGCCACCGAACAGGAACTGCTCGAGCAGCACGGCGTGCGCAACGGCATCATGGCCCCGTTCACGAATCGCCAACGAGACGGCCGCTACGAATTCGACGGCGAGAGCCACGATCTCCGGGGCAGCTCGCCGACCGACCCGGACCTGGTGTTGCACGGTCTCCTCCGCGAGCGCGACTTCACCGTCGACTCGGTGGAGACCGGAGAGAACTCCGCCGTGATCCGGTTCAGCTCCTCCGCGCTCGACGGTTCGATCGCGGGCTACCCGTTCGTCGTCCGGGTGGGGGTCGAGTACGAGTTCTCGGACACCGCCCTGCGCATCCGCATCACGGGCAGCAACGACGGGGAGACCGATGCACCCTTCGCGAGCGGCTGGCATCCGTACTTCCGGCTCGGCCGGGCGTCCGTCGCCGATCTCGAGCTGACCGTCCCGGCCACCGTGCGAGTGGTGACCGACGACGAGTTGATCCCGCTCGACGGCCGCGCCGCCTTCGTCGCGCTCGACGACGACGATCCGCTCTCCCTGCGATCCGGGCTTCCGATCGGTGACGCGGTCATCGACGCGTGCTTCACCGGTCTGCAGGGGTTCGAGGGCGGGCCCTTCCACACGCAGTTGCGCGATCCGGCCTCCGGTCGCGCGCTCGACGTCTGGCAAGAGCGCGGTTCGATGCACGTTTACACAGCCGACCACCTCGACCGGGAGCCTCGCCGGTCGATCGCGCTCGAGCCGGTCGAACGACTCACCGACGCCTTCAACCGGGGCGACCAACGCGCCCACGTGGTGTTGCGGCCCGGGCAGTCGCGCTCATTCTCCTTCGGCGTGTACCTCGTTCCGGCGACCGCTGCCTGATCGAGGCGTCGGTCTCGTCGGAATGCTGCGGTCGCACGGAAAAGCGGGGCGGACCCACCACAGTCCCGCCCCGCTTCCCGGCTCGATCAGGTCGTGTCGACCGGATCACTGCACCGCCGTGCGCTCCCCCGTCTCGGAGGAGCGCGTGATCGCCTCGGCGACCTGAGCGGCGGCGAGCCCGTCGGCGAACGTCGCCGCCTCCGGGCCGACCTCGCCGCCGTCAGCGACGGCAGCGAGGAAATGGGCGAGCATGTTCACGTGCGAGTGCTCCCAGCCGAGCACGTGCCCGCTCGGCCACCAGGCGCCCACCAGCGGATGCTGCGCCTCGTTCACGATGACGTCGGCGAACCCGTCCAGCGGTCCGCCCGTGCGCGTGAAGGCCTTGAGCACGTTCAGGTTCTCGAGATCCCAGACCAGGCTCCCCTTCGAGCCGTTGATCTCCCAGCCGAGACGATTCCGTCGTCCTGGAGCGATGAGACTCGCCCCGATGTCACCCGTGGCGCCGCTCGCGAACTGCACCACCGATGCCACCGTGTCGATCGGCTCCGCCCGCTCGGCCGACGTCACCGGGTTGGAGAGGATCGCGGACACCGAGGCGAGCTCGCCGACGAGGTAGCGTGCCTGGTCCACGGCGTGGCAGCCGATGACCGAGAGTGCCCCCGTCCAGGTCGGCAGCTCGGCGTGCGGGTCGGTGCGCCATTCCTGGGCATAGCGGAAGCTCGCGCTGTAGATCTCCCCGAGGTCGCCGTTGGCGATGATGTCGTGAGCGAGGCGCACCGCGGGCACGAAACGATAGTTGAAGCAGGTGAGGTTCTTCACCCCGGTCTGCTCCGCCGCCGACACGAGACGCGCGGCCTCGGCGGCGGTGACGGCCAGCGGCTTCTCGCACACGACATGCTTGCCGGCCTCGATGGCGGCGAGAGTCGGCTCGAAGTGCGCGGCATCCGGACCCACGTTGTCGAACACCTCGATCTCCGGATCGTTGACGATGTCGCGCCAATCCGTCGTGTACTGCTCCCACCCGAACCGGGTGGCGGCTCGGCGCACAGCCTCTTCGGATCGCCCCGCGATCGCCCGCAGCTCGGGCCGCGGACCGTCGGGGAACATGTAGGAGAGGGTCTTCAGGGCGTTGCTGTGCGTGGTTCCCATGAAACCGTAGCCGAGCATGCCCACTCGGAGGGCGGTGCGGTCGTCGTCGGGCGCCGGGCGGAGCGTCATGCGCTCGCCTCCGGCACCTTCGAGCTCTCGAGGTCGGCGACGACCGACTTGAGGAAGGCGATGCTCTGGGTCACGTTCTCCTCCTCGGTGCGGTCGTTCCAGGGTGCGGCGAGCAGGTCGAGCTCGATGGCGAGCGATCCTTCGAAGCCCGCGTCGTCGAGCACCCGGGCGATGCCGTGGAAGTCGATCAGGCCTTCGCCGGCAGGGCAGGACGGCCAGAACAGGAATCGCTCCGACGGTGCTCCGCCGCGGCGCGTGATGATGTCCTTGGTGTGGGTCGCGACCGTGTACGGGGCGAGGTTCCGAGCGGCTTCCACCGGGTCCTCGTAGAGGCGGAGCGCATTTCCGGTGTCGAAGTTCACCCGGAAGTTCGGCGAGTCGATGGCCTGCACGATCTCGAGGATCTCGAGCGAGGTGAAGTCGATGTGGTTCTCGATGGCGAGCGTCACGCCGTTGTCCTCGGCGACCTTGGTGGCCTCCTTCAGCATCCGGATCGATGCCTCCACCTGCGGACCATGCGGCTCGTCGACGTAGAGCATGCTCGAGGCGACGATCCGCATGATGTCGGCGCCCACCTTTCCGGCCCGGGGGATGTGCCGGATGAGATCCTCGAGGGCGTCAGCATCCTGCCCTCGATGCAGGCCATCGGGATGTCCCCACCCGATGACCCGGCGGAGGCCCGCCTCATCGAGCGCGTCGTTCACGGCAGCGCAGTAGGAATCGTCGAATGCCGGGAAGAACAAGGTCTCCAGCGCCACCTCGTCGACGTCGAGGGACACGGCGAAGGGAATGAAGTCGTCCTTCATGTCCCAGCGCGTGCCCGGATCGGTCTGCTGCGGGTAGATCTCCCCGAAGTAGCGATGGAAGCTGTAGCTGTCGATGCCCACGAGCACGATGGTCACTCCTCTTCATTGAGTCTGTCGAGTCGATGTTCGACCCGGTGTTCCTGTAGTAGAACTACTTGAATTCCGCCATTATCGCAAGGCCGAGCCGGATTTTCGGGCTTGCGCCCCGTCTCGCCTCGTGCTTTATTGTAGTACTACTACATCGAAGTGGGAAGACGGGCGAGGCGGATGCTGGGACGAATAGTGGTGACTCCGAGGTCGCTCACCAGAGCTGGACTGGCGGCCGTGCCGGAGCTGCGCCCCCTGGAGGACGCGGGTTTCGAATTGATCGCCACGACGGCGGGCGCCACACCGAGCGCCGAGGAGCTCTCCTCGGTGCTTCCCGGCGCGGTGGGCTGGCTCGCCGGGGTCGAGCCCGTGACGCGGGACGTCCTCGCCCACGCCGACGAGTTGCGCGTCATCAGCCGCAACGGCACGGGCGTCGACAACATCGACCTGGCCGCGGCAGCCGAGCGCGGCATCCTGATCACCCGGGCCGCGGGTGCCAACGCTCAGGGCGTCGCCGAGCTTGCGCTCGCCGCCGCGCTCAGTTGCTCACGCTCGCTGACCTGGTCGGCGGAGTCCGTGAAGCGCGGCGGCTGGGATCGCTGGCAGGGCCGGGAGATCGCCGACCTCCGGGTCGGCGTCGTCGGTCTCGGAGCGATCGGAGCCACCGTCGTTCGGCTGTTCCGCTCGCTCGGTGCATCCGTGGTCGGCCACGACCCGTTCACCGAGGTCGACGGCATCGAGAACCTCCCGCTCGACCGCCTCTTCGCACGGTCGAACACGGTCACGCTGCACGCCCCGCCCCCGGTCGACGGCCACCCGCTCGTCGGAGCGGACCTGCTCGCCTCGATGCCGGCGGGATCGACGTTGATCAACACGGCCCGATCGGCGCTCGTCGATGACCAGGCCGTGCTCGCCGCACTGGAATCGGGGCATCTCGGCGCCTACGCCGTCGACGCCTTCGACACCGAGCCACCCGCGCCGTCGGCCCTGCTCCGACACCCGCGCGTGCTCGCCACCCCCCACCTGGGCGGATACACCGGCGCGAGCGTCAGCCGGGCCACGGCGATGGCCGTCGACAACCTCCTCGCACACCTCGTGCCCGCTACCTCAACCCACCTCGACCAAGGACGCCCATGACCTCGACAGATCTCTCCGCCGTCCGCCGCCACGGCGTCATCGCAGTGCTCCGGGCACCGACGGTCGAGGCGGCACTCGCCACCACGGAGGCCCTGGTGCGGGGCGGTGTCTCCGCCATCGAAGTCACCTTCAGCACGCCCGACCCGGCCGCCGTCATCGCCGAGATCCTCAGGCGGCACGGCGACGACGTGTATGTCGGCGCCGGCACCATCCTCAGGCCCGAACAGGCCGCCGAGGTCGCCGAGGCAGGTGCGGCCTTCCTGGTCAGCCCCGGCACCGATCCGGAGTTGGCGCGGGCGATGGCGGCGACCGGCGCCATCGTGATGCTCGGGGCGATGACGCCGAGCGAGGTGATGCTGGCGACGAAACTCCACGCCGACGTCGTGAAGGTCTTCCCCTCGTCACTCGGAGGTCCGGGCTATCTCGGCGCGCTGCGTGCACCGTTCCCCGACGTCGATTTCATGCCGACGGGCGGGGTCACCGCCGACAACCTCGCCACCTGGTTCGCGGCCGGAGCGACGGCCGTCGGCGCGGGTGGCGACCTCGTGTCGGCCAAGGCCATGGCGTCCGGCGACTGGGAGACGATCGAGGCGACGGCTCGGCGCTTCGCGGCGGCGCTCCGCGACATCCGCGTGACCGACGATGCCCGCGTCTGAAAGCGGTCCTGCTTCCCGCCTCATCCGCACCGTGACGGGCGACGTCGATCCTGCCACGCTCGGACGGATCGATTACCACGAGCACTTGTTCCAATCGACGCCGCTCCTGCCCGGGGATGATCTCGACGACGAATGGGCGAGCGCCACCGAGGCGGTCGCACTCGTCGAGTCGGGGTTCGACGCGATGGTCGACGCGACACCGATCGGGCTCGGCCGCTCGCCCGCGGCGACGATGCGGATCAGCTCGGCCGCACGGCTCGCGGTGGTCGCCACCACCGGAGTTCACCACGAGGGGCACTATCCGGCCGGGCACTGGATTCGCGCGTGGAGCCCCGAGCAGCTCACCGCTGCTCTGATCTCGGATGTCACGGAGGGGCTTCCGCCGCTCGACACCGCACGGCGTGAGCCACCTCAACCGGGCGCGCCGCGTGCCGGCCTGCTGAAGGCCGGGATCGGGTACTGGCGCTTCTCGAGCTTCGAGCGCCGCACCCTCGACGCGGTCGCGCAGGCGCACGCCGCGACAGGAGCAGCGGTCATGGTGCACCTGGAGTACGGCAGCGCCGCCTTCGAGGTGATCGCGCTGTTGGAGTCGACCGGAGTCGCACCGGGCGCGGTGGTGTTGGCACACATCGACCGCAATCCCGACCCGTATCTGCACGCCGATCTCGCGGCGACCGGCGCCTATCTCGGCTATGACGGCTTCGCCCGCACCAAGTCGTGGCCCGATTCGGTCATCGTGGAGTGCGCCGTGCGTGCGGCCGCGCTCGGCGCCGAGCGGCACATCCTGATCGGCGGCGATGTCGCGCGGCGCAGCCGCTACGAGGCGTACGGCGGGATGCCGGGACTGGCCTACCTCGGTCGACGCGGAGTGCCGCTCCTGGAGCGGATCGGCGGATCGGACTTCGCGCACCGCGTCGCCACGGAGAATCCCCGGCGCTTCCTCGCCCGCTTCTGAATCGGCGGCCCGCCACCGGCTGGGTGGCACAAGCGGGGGCGCCACCGGCTGGGTGGCACGGCGGGGGCGCCACCGGCCGGGCGGCACAAGCGGGGGCGCCACCGGCCGGGCGGCACAAGCGGGGGCGCCACCGGCTGGGTGGCACAAGCGGGGGCGCCACCGGCTGGGTGGCACTAAGACAGTGGCGGGTGAGGGATTCGAACCCCCGAATGCGAAGCAGTCTGATTTACAGTCAGATCCCTTTGGCCACTTGGGTAACCCGCCAGGGCGCACCCGACCACGTTCTACAACACAACCGAAGGCGCTGATAAAGGATACCCAGGAGTGCGCCCGGAGCGAAATCGCGTCGTGTCAGCCCGCGTCCGCGGCTTCGTCGGCGTAGCGGTTTGCATAGTCGAGCACCTCGTCGAGGTAGGCGGGTGACTCGTTGTAGGCCGCGATCGCGGTGCGCCAGCCGTCTTCGGTGCCCAGGTCGCCGCCCGAGTAGCAGAGGTACTCCGCTGCCGACAGGGAGGCGTCATCGATGTTGTGAATGTCGGGCACGCCGTCTCCGTTGGCCTCCGTCGCCCAGGCGGCCCAGGTGGTGGGCACGATCTGCATCGGCCCCACGGCGCGGTCCCATTCCGTGTCGCCGTCGACCGCCCCCGCATCGGAATCGGGGATCTCCTGGAAGCCGTTGCCGTCGAGCGCCACGCCGATGATGAGGTCGCTGGTGACCCCGTCGTCCTGGATGTCGCCGCCGAAGATCGTGCCGTGGTGCGACTCGACCCAGCCGATGCCGGCCAGGGTGTTCCAGCCGAGGTGGCAGTCGGGCTGCTGCTCGCTGATCGCGAGCGCCGCGCCGGCGTAGCCCTGCAGAGCTCGCCGCGGGATGCCGGTCGCCGCGGCGACCTGGTCGAGCCATCCGCTGTCGACGAGCTCGGCGCTCGGGGTGCCGTCGGTGAAGGCCCTGTCACCGACATCGGATGCGCGCGGGGCGTCGGCAGAGACAGCGAACGTGGCCCCCGGCCCGGCCGAGCCCGCCCCTCCGCTCGCGCATCCCGTCAGCAGCACCGCCGCGACCACCCCCGACACGACCGCACCCCACGTCTTCCGCACACTCCCCACTCAACCAGACCCCCCTGACAACCAGCCCCAGTAGCCGTCACAGCACCTCGATACCCATTCCACCAGCCGCCTGGATCAGACGTGCATCATGCGTCCAGAATCCCTCGCACAGGTGGAATTGTGCGGTCGCGAGATGCAGGGCATCGATGGCACTCAGCGAGTGACGCGCTCGGAGTGCCGCGGCGTCGCGGTAGATCTCCGGCCCGATGTCGAGCATGGTGAGGCCTCCGATCATGCCGTCGTACCGGCGGGCGAGAAGCAGGTCGCCGCGACGGAGCGGGGCGACCCGGCACTCCATCGCCACGAGGGGACTGACGGCGATCTCCGCCGAAAGCGTGGCGAACCGCCGCCGGAGTCCGTCGCCACGCGCCGTGGAATCTTCGACCAGGTAGACCAGGATGTTCGTGTCGACATAGATCACGAGTCGTCGCGCCCTTCGAGGATGTCGCGGATCACCTCGTCCACTTCTTCGGCCGTCTTACGCTGCGACTCGGGAATCGGATTGGACTCCAGCCACTGGACCAACTCCCTTCCCGTCATCCCGCGTTTCGGAACATAGGGCACGATCTTCGCTACCGGCACACCGCGACGCGCGATCACGAGCTCCTCCCCGGCCTGGGCACGAGCCACCAGGCTCGACAGGTTGTTTCTTGCTTCCAGCACATTGAACAGCTCCATGGTCTCCCCGACCTCCTAGCCACAAAGCCTAGCCAGGTTGAGACTTCGTCACAACCGCAGACCCGCGTAAAATGAGCGCATGGCAGATTCATCGTTTGACGTGGTCAGCAAGGTCGACAAGATGGAGGCGGACAACGCCCTCAACCAGGCGCAGAAAGAGGTCGCGCAGCGCTACGACTTCAAGAACATCGGCGCCTCCATCGAGTGGAGCGGAGACAAGGTGCTGATGAAGGCCAACTCCGAGGAGCGCGTGAAGGCCATCCTCGAGGTCTTCGAGTCGAAGCTCATCAAGCGCGGCATCTCGCTCCGCAGCCTCGACGCCGGCGAGCCCTACGCCTCGGGCAAGGAATACCGCCTCGAGGCCTCCATGAAGGAGGGCATCGCGCAGGACGACGCGAAGAAGATCAACAAGCTCATCCGCGACGAGGCGCCCAAAAGCGTGAAGTCGCAGATCCAGGGCGACGAGCTCCGCGTGAGTTCGAAGAGCCGCGACGACCTGCAGGCCACGATGGCGCTGCTCAAGGGCGCCGATCTCGACGTGGCCCTCCAGTTCATCAACTTCCGCTGACAGCGGTGGCGAGTGATCCCGCGGTGAGCGGACAGGCCGGCCGCCCGGGAATCGACGTTCCCGACCGGCGGGGCCGCACGGGTCTCGACCAGACCGGGCGCGACCTCACCGGCAACCCGCGAGTGCGGGTCACCGACGTGCAGCTGCTCAGCTCGAACTGGTACATCACCCGAACGACCCGGATCGAGTTCCAACACCGCGACGGCCACTGGTCGACCGAGGAACGGGAGACCTACGACCGGGGCAACGGCGCCACCATCCTGCTCTACGACTCCGAACGCCGGACGGTGCTGCTCATCCGCCAGTTCCGCTACCCGGCCTACGTCAACGGCCACCCCGACGGCCTGCTGCTCGAGGTGCCCGCGGGGTTGCTCGACGAAGACGATCCCGAGACCGCCATCCGCCGCGAGGCCCGCGAGGAGACCGGGTATGCGATCGGCGAGGTGCAGCACGTCTTCGACGCTTACATGAGCCCCGGATCGGTCACCGAGAAGCTCTTCTTCTTCGCCGCTCCCTACGACGCCTCGAACCGAGCGGATGCCGGCGGAGGGCTCGCCGAGGAGGGCGAGGACATCGAACTGGTGGAGCTCGGCATCGACGAGGCCCTCGCCCGCATCGGCACCGACATCCTCGACGCGAAGACGATCATGCTCCTCCAGTGGGCTGCGCTCTCCGGCCCCTTCGCTCCCTAGCCCCGAGTATTTGCCCCATCCCGCCCCAAAATCCGGATTTTGGGGCGGGACGGGGCAAGAAGTCGAGGGTCAGTCCCGGTGGGGGAAGTCGGGGTACGGGAAGACGTGGGTGGGGTCGTAGTAGCGGCGCACCTCGGCCAGGCGGTCGAAGATCGCGGCCGGCCACGACTCCTCGTAGAGGCCGGGCACCGACAGGGAGCCGCTCGAGAAGTTGATGTTGGTCTCCGTCGACACCCAGTCGGAGAGCTGAGCCGTGATGCCGTCGGCGATCTGCGGCAGCACCGTGTCGAAGAGGGACGGATCGGGGACCCCGATCATCACGAAGGAGTAGCCCGCCGAGCGCCCACCCACCGCACTGCCGCCCGGAACGTCACGCGCGGTCGCACCGCCGAGGTGCCGCAGTTCGGCGGAGATGATCGGCACCTCGCGGCCCGGTCCGAAGATCGCGAGGAAGCGGTCGATGAACTCGCCGTCGATGCCGCTCAGCAGCATCCCGCGGTCCCAGCTCGGCCCGGGTTCGGTGGGATCGTTGTGGATCGTCGAGATCTCGCTCGCCGGCATCTCGCCGACCCGGCCGAGGAAGGCCGTGCCCGCGTCACGGATGGGCTGGAACAGGCGCTCACCCTCCACCGGGTCGCCGACGTAGGCGAACCGGGCCGAGATGACCGTCTTGCCGCGCAACGGCTCCGGAATGACATCGAAAGGCGGGAACCGCACGACCGCCACCGACGAGGTCGCCTCCTCGGGCGCGGTCTCGGTGAACGCGGCCCACGCCCGCAAGACGGCCGGGATGTCGCTCTCCTCGTAGAACAGCGATCCGCCGTAGAGGCTCTGCAGTCGCACCAGCCCGAATTCCATCGACGTGACCACCCCGAGCCCGCCCTTGCCGCCACGGAGTGCCCAGAACAGATCGGGATGCTCGTCGGCACTCGCCGTCACGATGTCGCCCTCCGCCGTCACCACCCGGAAGCTGCGCGCGTAGTCGGAGGAGAAGCCGAAGGTCCGTGCGAGCGGACCGACTCCTCCGCCGAGGGTGTAGCCGATGCATCCGACGTGCCCCGACGCGCCGGTGATGGGCGCCAGACCGTGTTCCGCCGCGGCCGCGACCACGCTCTCCCAGCGGTTGCCCGCCCCGATCTCGGCCACTGCGTTCTCGGCGTCGATCGACAGCCCGGTCAGGCGCGAGGTGGTGATGAGCACCCCGGAGGTCACCGGTACGGCGCTGCCGTGGCCGGTGGCGAGCACGTGCACCGGGAGGCCGTTGGCGACCGCGAAGCGCACGGCGGCTGCGACATCCGCTTCGCCGGCCGCACCGACGGCGACCTCGGGATCGTGCACCACCGCGGTGTTCTGGGCGACGACCTCGGCGGGCAACGCGGCGTCACCGCGCTGGAGGACCGGCCCGGAGGCCGCGGAGACGAGCTCGGCGAAGGATTCGGAGGAGAAGGTCATGCCTGCGACTGTAGCGAGCCCCTCCGACGCGGGTCGAGGGGCTCCGCGAGGATTGCGGGACCCCGCATCCGCCTCGGCGATCCGCCCGCTCAGCGCACCATCGGGTCTCCCAGTCGCCCGGCCATCACTCGCACCGCCTCCTCGAAACGACCCGGGTCGGGGCCGGAGTAGTTCAGCCGCACGAAAGCCCCCGTCGGTTCGGCGGGGAACCATTCCTCCCCGGGCGAGATCAGCACCCGCTCGCGCGCGCACGCCGCCACGAAGTCAGCGGCGTCGATGCCCGGAGGCAACCGCAGCCACAGGTTCAGCCCGCCCCGAGGAACGCCCGTGAGTGTGCCGGGCGGCAGCAATTCCTCCACCAGGGCCACCAGCGCGTCGCGCCGCGAGCGAAGCTGCTCGCGCATCCGGCGCAGGTGCGGCTCCCACCCGGGCGCGGTCACCACCTCGAGCGCCGCGGTCTGCAGCACCCCGCTCACGTAGAGCCCGTCGACCACCCGATCGGTCTGGATACGCGAGCGCGCGGGCCCACGGGCGATCACCGCGGCGATCCGGATGCTCGGCGACACGCTCTTGGTGAGTGAGCGCACGTACACGACGTGACCGTCGGCATCCTGCGCGATGAGCGGCCGCACCACGGAGTCGATCGCGAAGTCGTGCGCCCAGTCGTCCTCGACGAGGAACGCCCCGTTCGACCGCACCACCTCGAGGATCGCGGAGGCCTGGGCCGCCGACCAGCTGACCCCGGTGGGGTTCGCGAAGTGCGGCATGGCGTAGAACAAACGCGCGCGGGTGCGCTCGAAGACCTCGGTGAGGATGACCGGATCGACCGCGCTCCCGCTCTCGTCACGCGGCACCGGCACCACCTCGAGCCCCGCCTGCCGGGCGGCGGCGATCGCTCCCCAGTAGCCGGGCGACTCCATCACGATCGCGTCGCCCGGCCGCGCGAGTGTTCGGAAGACGGACGACAGGGCGCTCTGCCCGCCGGGCATCACCAGCACGTCGGCTGCGGTGGGCGCCGACCCGCCCGTCGAGGTCGCCTCCCCCACCTCTCGCGCGAACCACGAACGCAACTCAGGCAGACCGGATGCCGGCGGCCGATCCAGCGCCGAGCGCGACCGCGCGGCCCGCCCCAGCGCCGCCTGCACCGCCCGCACCGGGAGCAGATCGTCGACCGGATAGCCGCTGTGCAGGGCGATGACGTCGGGCTCGGCCGTCTGCATGGTCGATCCGACATACCCGCCGTCGGTGCGGATCGCGCCCAGAGCCGCGGTCTGCCAGCCGTAGTCGGCGCGCGGCGCGGGCTGAGCATGCCGCACGAAGTTGCCGGCCCCGGGACGCGACTCGACCAGGCCCTCGCGCACGAGCATTCGCACGGCCTGCTGCACCGTGACCGGGCCGGCTCCGTATCGCACGGTCAGTTCGCGGGTCGACGGGAGTCGCGCCCCGGCCCGTAGGCCGGCGATCGAGGCGCGGAGGTCGGTGGCGATGCGCAGAGCACTGCTACTCTGGGTCATGAAGGATGATAGTAGCGCTACTGCGACCGTGACCGCTCCGCTATCGCGTGGCGCAGCCCGGAGCCTCACGGCGCCGGGCCTGATCTGGGGATTCCTCGGCGTGCTCGCATTCTCCTTCACGCTCCCGTTCACGCGCATCGCGGTTGCCACCCTCGATCCATTGCTGGTGAGTGCCGGCCGTGCGGTGGTGGCCGCCGCCCTCGCCGGGATCGTGCTGCTCGCGACCCGCACCGCCCTGCCGCCACGCGCCCTCTGGCCGCGCATCCTCGTCGTGGCCGCCGGCGTCGTTGTGGGATTCCCGATGCTCACCTCTTTCGCCCTGCAGACCTCCCCGGCGAGCCACGGAGCCGTGGTGATCGGCCTCCTCCCCGCGGCGACGGCGGTGGTCGCGGTGGTGCGCGGCCGGGAGCGACCGAGCCGGATGTTCTGGATCGCCTCCGTCGCCGGAGCGGTCGCCGTGGTCGCCTTCACGGTCATCGGCAACGGCGGTCTGCGCGGCGTGCATCTGTCCGACCTCCTCCTGCTCGGAGCCGTGGTGGCCGCGGCCGTCGGCTACGCCGAAGGCGGCCTGCTCGCGCGCGAGATCGGGTCATGGCAGGTCATCTGCTGGGCCCTCCTTGCGGCCGCTCCAGTGATGGCGGTGCTGACCGGTGTCTCGGTGGTGCAGCATCCGCTCACCGCATCACCGGACGCGTGGCTCGCCTTCGCGTACGTGAGCGCGATCAGCATGTTTCTCGGCTTCTTCGCGTGGTATCGCGGCCTCGGGATCGGACCCATCGCCTCGGTCAGCCAGATCCAGCTGGTGCAGCCCGTGCTGAGCATCGTGTGGGCGGCACTCCTCCTGGGAGAAGTCCTGACGCCGCTCACGATCGTCGGAGCGCTCGCGGTCATCGTCTGTGCGGCTGCGGCGGTGCGCTCCCGGGTACGTCGCTAGGCGCGCGAGATCTCGATCATCTCGTCGCGCGGCACGACCTTGATGCGCAGACGCGGCGGGGTGTCGGACGCCCCCAGTGCCAGTTCGTGCTGGTCGAGTTTGTGCCAGCCCTCGAGGTCGGTATATGCGACGCCGCGCGACTCGAGGAGCGCCGGAACGGCCTCCTCCGACGGATCGGCCGGGCTCCACCAGTTCGCCTGGTCGCGCACGAGGTGCGAGAGCGTCTCCATGGCGTCGGACTTCGTGTGGCCGATGAGGCCGACCGGGCCGCGCTTGATCCAGCCCGTGGCGTAGACGCCCGGGATGACCTCGTTGTGGTCGTCGAGCACCTGACCCTCGTGGTTCGGGATGACGCCGTGGTGCTCGTCGAAGGGGATGCCGTCCAGCGGCGAGCCGAAGTAGCCGACCGCGCGGTAGAGCGCCTGGATCGGGATCTCGCGGATCTCGCCGGTGCCGCGCACGCCGCCCGCGCCGTCGGGCTCGGTGCGCTCGTAGCGGATGGCGGCGACGTGCCCGTTCTCGTCGCCCACGATCTCGAGCGGCTTGGCGTAGAAGTGGAGGTGCAGGCGGCGCGACGCCTCGCCGACCGGGCGCTCGCGCCACTGGTTCAGCACCTTGTTGATCACGAAGACCTGCTTGTTGGTCTCGATGGCGGCTTTCGAGGCGTCGTCGAGCTCGAAGTCCTCGTCGGCCACGATCATGTCGACGTCGTTCATCTCGCCGAGTTCGCGGAGCTCCAGCGGCGTGAACTTCACCTGCGCCGGCCCGCGCCGGCCGAAGACGTGCACGTCGGTGACCGGCGAGGCCTTGAGCCCCTCGTACACGTTGGCGGGGATCTCGGTCACGAGCAGGTCGTCGGCGTGCTTGGCCAGGATGCGCGACACGTCGAGCGCCACGTTGCCGTTGCCGATGACGGCGACCGACTGGGCCTCGAGCGGCCACGTTCGCGGGACATCCGGATGACCGTCGAACCAGCTCACGAAGTCGGCAGCGCCGTACGATCCCTCCAGGTCGATGCCGGGCACGTTCAGCGAGGCGTCGCGGATGGCTCCGGTAGAGAAGATGACGGCATTGTAGTGCTTCTTGAGGTCGTCGAGCGTGATGTCGACGCCGTAGCGGACGTTGCCGAAGAAGCGGATGACACCCGAGTCGAGCACCTCGCGGAGCGCGGTGATGATGCCCTTGATGCGCGGGTGGTCGGGCGCGACGCCGTAGCGCACGAGGCCGTAGGGGGCGGGGAGCTGCTCGAACAGGTCGATCGAGACGTCGAAGTGACGCTCGGCCTTCACGAGCAGGTCTGCGGCGTAGATTCCGGCGGGGCCGGCTCCGACGATGGCCAAACGGAGCTTGGTCACGGTGAGTTCCTTCGGATCGGTAGACGCTCGGCGTCTGAGGTGCACGCATCCGATTCGGATGCGCGAAGCGGATGGCTAGCTGGTGCGCTCGACGACGGTGTCGGCGAAGCGGATGAGGGTCTTCTTCACGGTGCCGGCGGGCAGCGGCGCGAGCGCCTCGATGGCCTCGCGGGCGAAGCGGCGCGCCTCGTCGACCGTGCGCCGGGTGACCGGGTGCTCCCTGAGCATCCGGATGGCCTCGTCGGCGTCGGCGCCACCCGCCTCGAGCGCCTCGGGGGTCAGCCGGGCGAGCAGCGCGGCGGCCTCCGGATCGGAGACCGCTTCCTGTCGCAGGAACAGCACGGGCAGGGTCGCGACGCCGGCCCGGATGTCGGTGCCGGGCGTCTTGCCCGACTCCTCGTCGCTCGGAGCGATGTCGATCACGTCGTCGACCAGCTGGAACGCGATGCCCACCTTCTCGCCGAACTCGCGCACCGGCTCCTCGTAGGAGGAATCGGCACCGGAGAAGATGATGCCCAGCTGCGCCGAGGCGGAGATGAGCGAGCCCGTCTTGTCGGCGAGCACGCGGAGGTAGTGGGCCACCACGTCTTCGCCGTCCTGCGGGCCGATGGTCTCGTTCAGCTGCCCGAGGCAGAGGCGCTCGAAGGTGTCGGCCTGCAACCGGATGGCCCGCTCGCCGAGCTGAGCGAGCAGGGCGCTGGCGCGGGCGAAGAGCAGGTCGCCGGTGAGGATGGCGACCGAGTTGCCCCACACGTTCTGGGCGCTCGGCACCCCGCGGCGCTGATCCGCGTCGTCCATCACGTCGTCGTGATAGAGGGAGGCGAGGTGCGTGAGCTCGATCGAGGTGGCGGCGGTGACCACCTCGTCGGTGACGCCGTCACCCAGCTGGGCGGTGAGGAAAGCGAGGATGGGGCGCACGCGCTTGCCGCCCGCGTCGAGCAGGTAGCGGGAGACGACATCCACGAGGCCGCCGGTGAACTTGGTCTCGACGGCGAGGCGGATCTCGAGCGCGTCGATGCTCTCCTCGATGAGCCTCGCGGTGCGCCGGTCTTCTCCGGTGGAGAACAGGCGGTCCGCGAGGGAGAGCGGAGTGGACCGGCCCGTGGCACGGCGGAGACTGGGGGTCACGTTCACTAGCCTACTTTTCTTCCGCGAGCGGCCGGGTGGGCTTCGCCGGCTTCGTGCCCTTGTGCAGAGCCACGATGCCCGCGCTCAGGTCGCGGTATTTCACCTGCTCGAAACCGGCGGTGCGCAACCAACCCGCGAGGGTCTTCTGGTCGGGCCAGGACTCGATCGACTCGAAGAGGTAGCCGTAGGCCGGCACATTCGACGACACCGCCTTGGCGAGCGTCGGCATGACGTGCTTGAGATACCAGTAATAGGCGGAGCGGATGGGCGCGATCGGCTTGCTGAACTCGCAGATCACGATGCGACCGCCGGGCTTGGTCACGCGATAGAGCTCGGCGAGTGCCGTCTGCGGCTCGACGATGTTGCGCAGCCCGAAGGAGATCGTGACGGCGTCGAACTCGTCGTCGGCGAACGGCAGGTTCATGCCGTCGGCCACCACGAACTCGATGTTCGGCATGCCGGCCTGCTGCTTCTTGCCGACCTCGATCATGCCGGGCGAGAAGTCGGCGGCCACCACGTGGGCGCCACTGCGGGCGAGCGAGGCGCTCGAGGTGCCGGTGCCGGCCGCGAGATCGAGGATGCGCTCGCCCGGTCGGGGGGCGACGGCACGGGTGGTGGCCACCCGCCAGAGGGTCGCGTTGCCGACGGAGAGCACGGTGTTCGTGCGGTCGTAGCCGGCTGCCACCTGATCGAACATGGCAGAGACCTGCTCGGGTCGCTTGGTGAGGTCTGCCTTAGTCACCGTCACAGTTTACGGTGGGTTGCTGTGCGCCGCCGCCGACCGAGCGACAGTGGCCCCCGAAGGCGGGCGTAAGCTGATTCGGTGAGCGATACTCCCCCGGTTCCGCGGCTGCACGTCGAGACCACCCGGGTGGACGACCTCAAGCTCCTCATCCCTCTGATCGACCCGCGGCATCCGCTGATCTGGATGCGCAAGGGCCAAGGCATCGCCGGTGTCGGCGAGGCCCTGCGACTGGAATTCTCCGGACCCGACCGGATGCTCGACGCCTGCGCCGCGTGGAAAGAGGTGGCCGAGGCAGCCACCGTCGTCGACCCGATCGCCGCCTCGGGAACGGGGTTGGTGGCCTTCGGCACCTTCGCCTTCGCCGACGACTCGGCCGCCACGAGCGTGCTGATCGTGCCCCGGCTCGTGCTCGGCAAGCGCGACGGCCGGTTCTGGATCACGCGCACCACCGTCGAGGGCGAAGACCCGGCCTCGGTCACCACCCCCACGTCTCGACCACTGGGCCCCGAGTACCGCATCTCGCTGCTCCCGGGTGCCGTGTCAGCGGAGGGCTTCCGCGCCTCCGTCGACGCCGCCGTCGCCCGCATCGCCGATCAGCAGCTCAGCAAGGTGGTGCTCGCCCGCGACCTCACCGGCCACCTGCCCGCCGGCTCCGACCTGCGCCGCCCCCTCACCGACCTCGCCCTCGGCTACCCCGACTGCTGGACCTACGCCGTCGACGGTTTCGTGGGATCCAGCCCCGAGACGCTCGTTCGGGTCGACCACGGCACCGTCAGCGCTCGGGTGCTCGCCGGCACCACGTCGCGGGGAACGGATGCCGAGGCCGACCAGGAGAAGGCGGTCGCGCTGGCCACTTCCACCAAGGACCTCGACGAGCACGGCTACGCGGTGACCAGCGTCATCGCCGCTCTCACGCCGCACAGCCGCAATCTGACCGTGAGCGAGATCCCGTTCACCCTGAAGCTGCCGAATCTCTGGCACCTCGCCAGCGACATCGAAGGCACGCTGAGCGACGGCTCGACCTCACTCGACCTGATCGCCGCGCTGCATCCCACGGCGGCCGTGGCCGGCACACCGACTCCCGAGGCGCTCGCCCTCATCCACGAACTCGAACCCTTCGATCGTGGCCGCTACGCCGGTCCGGTGGGCTGGGTCGGGGCCGACGGCGACGGCGAGTGGGCGGTGGCGCTGCGTTCGGCGCAGGTCGACGAATCCGGCGACATCACGGCGTTCGCGGGCTGCGGGATCGTGACCGACTCCGACCCGGAACGCGAGTACCTCGAGACGAAGATGAAGTTCCGGCCGATCGTCGAGGCGTTCGGCTAGCGAGCCGCTCGCACTTTCTTCCCGCGGATTCCAATCCGATGCGGATGGGCCTCCGAAGACCTTCTGAAGGCAACGGCACCCTGGCACCGCAACGAAAGCGCTGTTCAGGGGCCGGTTTCATCCGATCCCTGAAGGAGAAGGTCCCATGCGCATCACCAAGCGTCACACCCTGACAGCACTCGCTATCGCCGCTGTCGCAACGTTCGGCCTCGCCGGATGTTCCGGCTCCAGCACCGACTCGTCCGGCTCGTCCTCGTCGTCCGAGGAGTCCATGGCTCCGTCGCCGAGCATGACCTCGACGCCCGACTCGATGGCCGACCCGGCCTCCGACCTCGTCGGCTCCGGCTGCGCCGCTTACGCGGATGCCGTTCCGGACGGCGCGGGCTCCGTGGCCGGCATGGCCGCCGACCCGGTCGCCACCGCTGCCTCCAACAACCCCCTCCTGAAGACCCTGGTCGCCGCAGTCTCCGGCGGGGTCAACCCCGACGTCAACCTCGTCGACACCCTGAACGGCAGCGAGTTCACCGTCTTCGCCCCGGTCGACGACGCGTTCGCGAAGATCGACGCCGCGACGCTCGACTCGCTGAAGACCCCTGAAGGCGCTGCGACGCTGACCAAGATCCTCACCTACCACGTGGTCCCCGGCCAGATCGCGCCTGACGCGATCGACGGAACCCAGACCACCGTCGAGGGCGGCACGGTCGAGGTCACCGGCAGCGGCGACGACATCATGGTCAACGGCGCCAAGGTCATCTGCGGCGGCGTGCACACCGCCAACGCCACCGTGTACCTCATCGACTCGGTGCTGATGCCCCCGATGTAGTCTCGGGCGCACAGCCGAAGGGCCGGTCACCTCAGGGTGGCCGGCCCTTCGTCGTGCCATCGGCGCCGGTTAGAGTTCGGTTATGGATGAATCGGCCGCGAGCCCCTCGGGCGGCGAACCGGAACAGGTGCCGGACACCCGTCGCCCTCGGTCGGTCTACGGCGTAGGCCGCGACCCGGATGTGCGGTTCAGCCTCGCCAACGAGCGCACGGCCCTGGCGTGGGTGCGCACCGGGCTCTCGCTCGTGGCGGGTGGCGTGGCGCTGACCACCCTGTCCGCCCTGGCGGATCTCCCGTGGGTGATCGACGTCATCGCCCTGGTCGCCTGTCTCGCCGGCGGAGCACTGGCCGCCTCGGCGCTGTTCTCCTGGCGCCGGGTCGAGCGCGCGCTGCGCGAGGACCGACCCCTGCCCGCCCCGGCCGCTCTACCGTGGCTGGTCGGTGGCGTGGTGGTGCTGGCATTGGTGCTCGGCGGCTACGCGATCTTCGAGCTCGGGCGCACGCTGTGACGCCGAAGCCGACGGAGGGCGGCGCGACGAAGCCGCGCGACCCGGGTCTGCAGCCCGAGCGTACCGCTCTGGCCTGGCAGCGCACGGCCCTCTCCACCGCGATGATCGCCCTGTTGCTGGCCTTCGCCTGCCTCCGCGGAGGCTTCCTGATCGGCACCGCGATCGCCGCACTGGTGGCGGTGGGTGCCGGCGCGACCCTCTTCTTCTCCCGGCGCGCGGCGGCCCGCAAGAGCCGGGTCTCCGCATGGACACCGCTCACGCGCATTGCCGTGCTGCTGATCGCCACGGCCGTGCTCGGCGTGGTCTTCGCCCTCATCGCCCTCTTCTGACAGCGATGGCGAGTGCGACGACGGCCGGCCCCCGGGGAGACGCCGACCGTCGTCCGTCTGAGAGGCCTACCCCAGGTAGGTGGCCAGCTTCGTGTAGGTGGCTTCGGAAATGGTATTGACGCCACCGAGCACCACGATGTGGACCGGGTTGATCCGTTCGAGCTCGGACACGATGGTCGCCGGGACGCTGTCCTTCGTCACCAACAGCACCGGAGCGTGGAACTGGATGGCCGCGGCGGAGCCCGACAGCGCATCCGGGAACACCTCGCCCGAGGCCACGTACACCGTGCCGGTGTCGTCGACGTCGAAAGCGTCGGCGGACACGCTAGCCGAGACGGCGTAGCGGTCGGCGCCGTCGATGCGCGTGGTGGGTGCGATGGCGGTGAGTCCCGTGGCGACGGATTCAGCCACCGAGTTCGTGCCGCCGAGCACCACGATCCGGTCGGGGTCGAGCCGCTCGAGTTCGGTCTTCACGTCGGCCGGCACCCCGGTCTTCGTGACGAGCAGCACCGGACCGCCCAGCAGCCCGGCGGCCGCCGAGCCCGAGAGTGCATCGGGGAACACCTCGCCTGAGGCGACGTAGGCGACGGCGGGATGCGGCGCGAAGACACCACGGGAGACCGCGGCGGAGACGACGTAGCGGTCGGCGCCGCCGATGCGCTCCACCACGTCGGCGTAGGCGCCCAGGGCCGTCTCGACCGAGGCGCCGACGGTGTTCGGGCCGCCCATGAGCGCGATCCGGTGCGGCTGCAGGCGGCGCAGCTCGGAGTCGACCGACGCGGGGATCGCGTCCTTCGTGACCAGGAGTACCGGCGCATCCTGGGCGCCGGCCGCGGCCGAGGCGGACAGCGCGTCGGGGAACACGGCGCCCGACGCGACGTACACGGTGTCGATCTCGCCCGGGAACTTCGCCGAGACGCCGGCCGACACCGCGTAGCGGTCCGGCCCGCCTATGCGCTCGATCGTCGGATCGACCGAGAGCGTCACCTTGGCTGTGAGCAGCGGCAGGCACGGGAGCGCCTTGCCCAGCTTGACGCAGTAGACGAACGAGTCATCGCCCGAGAAGGTGTTCTCGGGGGTGTAGGTGAAGGAGCCGCCCTCACCGAGCCCGTCGATGCTGCCGTGCGAAGGCCCGCTCACGATCGAGATGAACGGGGTCAGCCCCAAGTCGTGGTCGTTGGCGAACACCCCTTGACCGACTGGCGTGGTGAAGGTCTGTCCTGCCGTGAGCGTGTAATCGTCATCGGTCAGAGTCGGGAGGATCTCGTCGGCGTTGGCCGCCGAGGGTGCAAACGCGACGGCCCCGATGACGGCGCAGGCCGCGACGACCGCGGCCATCCGTCGCCGCCCTCGCCAAGCCGACCCGACTGCTGCTGAATCACTGGTGACCGACATGTTCCACGCTCCTGAGATAATGACGATATCTCAGATAGTATGTCAGGCCGCCGTCTTCAACGCATCCTTTCTCCGACTTCTTCTCATGTTCCGGAGTCGCGGCCCTTGGGACACCACCACCACGCCCGCGATCACGACCGCTCCCCCGACGAGCTCCGCGGGTAGCGGCGCCTCGCCGAGCCAGAGCCAAGAGACGAGCACGGCGATCGGCGGCACGAGGTAGAGCAGCGACGTCGACGCGGCCACCGGCATCCGCGCCACCGCGTAACCCCAGAGCACGAACCCGAGGGCCGATGGCAGAAGCCCGAGATAGAGCGCGGCCAGCCACGGTCCCGGGCCGGCTCCCACCAGGTCGGAGAAGCCCGCCGGCACGAACGGAAGGGTCATCGCCGTCCCCGCGACCATGCTGTAGCACGCCACTTCGAGCCCGGTGTATCTCACCAGCAGAGGCCGCTGCAGCGGGTGATAGATGCCCTGGACCACCATCGCGGCGACCACGATCCACACCGCCGCCGACAGCGAGACGCCCGCCCGGGCCAGACAGACGAAGGCGACGCCGCCGAAGGCGATAGCACTGCCGATCATGGTGAGGACCGTGATCCGCTCGCGGAACAGAAGGCGCGCCACGATCACCGACACCAAGGGCGCTGCAGCCACCACGATGCTGGCCGTCCCCGCCGGCACGAACAGCTCGCCCGCATTGAGCAGCAGCTGGTAGGCGGTCATGCCGAAGAAGCCGCACGCGGCGATCCAGCCGAAGTCTCGTGGGCGCGGGAGGCGCGACCGGGTCGCTACCGCGGCGATCACGAGGACCGTGGCCGCCACCGCGAGGCGGGCTATGGAGAGTCCGATCGGCCCGAGTGCCGGCGAGGCCAGACGGATGGCCGGGAAGGCGCTCGCCCAAAGCACCACCACGGCGAGGCCGGCCACCACGGGGAGCACAGGCTGCAATCGCATGAGCCGATCCTCCTCGACACCGCGCATCACGTCCAGTTAGCATTCGTGCATGGAATCACAAGTGACGCTGATGCGATCGGACTTCTCGTGATCGACACCCGGAAGCTGCGGATGCTCGCCGAGCTCGAGCGCCGCGGCACGATCGCTGCGGCCGCCGAGGAACTCCACCTCACGGCATCCGGTGTCTCGATGCAGCTCGCCGCGCTCGAACGGGAACTGGGCATCGCCCTCACCGAGCGCGCGGGTCGACGCGTCGTGCTCACGCCGGCGGGCGCGCTGCTCGCGCAGCACGGCCACGACATCCTCGACCGGCTCTCGCTCGCCGAGCTCGATCTCGACGCGCTCCGGCGCGGGAGCGTGGGGCGGTACAGCATCGCCGCGTTCCCCAGCGCCGCGCGCACCTTCGTCGCCGACACCTGGCGGCAGATCGTCGACGACGGCCTCGGTCTCGAGCTACGCCTGATCACACACGAGCCCGAGGACGCCCTGGAGGCCCTGAGGGCCGGCCGGGCCGACCTCGCGGTCATCCACTCCTATTCCAATGTCGCGCGAGATCTTCCGAACGGGGTCGACGCACAGGTGCTCGCCACCGAGCCGGTGCGACTGGCCTGCCGGCTCGACGACCCGGCCTACGACGGCGCTCCCGACGCCGAGCTCGGCGACTTCTCCGAGCATCCGTGGGTCGGTGCGAGTTCAGGGCTCAGCTGCGCCGAGATGGCCGAGCGGGCGTGCGGACTCGCCGGCTATCGGCCCAGGGTGGTCGCGGAGTCGAGCGACTTCGCGGTTCAGCTCGAACTCGTCGCGGCCGGAGCCGGAGTGGCCCTCGTGCCCGACCTCACGATCGATAAGGTACCGGCGGGCGTCGCCCTCCGTCCCCTCGTCGCCACCGTGGAAAGGACCTTTTTCGTCGCCGTGCGACGTGCGTCGGCGGCGGATGCCGGGCTCCGCACCCTGACCGCCCGATTGCGCGACAACGCGATCAGGCGGGTCGCCTCCCCCCGCCCGGCCTGACCGCGACGACGGCTACTCGCGGAAGTACTCGTTCGCGCGCTGCGTGTAGAGGAGGATGAGTCCGATCACGGCGAGCAGCGCACTCACCACCTGGCTCCAGAAGCTGTTGGTGGTGAACATCGAGAAGATCGCGGTGGCGAGCGAGATGACCAGCACGATGGTGGTGAGGATGCGCGCACCGTTGCTGCCCCGCAGCAGACCGAATCCGACGGCGATGGTGATGATGCCGATGATGATCGAGATGATCGCCACGGCGAGGAAGGCCCCGCCCACGACGCCGGGAGCGAACGCCCCGATCAGGGCGATGATGCCCCCGATCAGGGTCAGCAGGCCCTGGATCCAGACGATGACGGCGACGAGGGTGACTCCCCCGGGTCGTGCTGCCATGAGAACTCCTTCGTTCACACCGCACCTCGTCGTGCGGTTGGCACAAAGCTAGCGTCAGGGCGTGAACCCTGCCAAGAGGTTCACCAGGCTCGCCAGGATGACCGACCCGAACAGGTAGGCCAGGAGGGCGTGCCGCAGCGCCGTCATCCGGATGTCGGAGGAGGTGAGGTTCGTGTCGGACACCTGGAAGGTCATGCCGATCGTGAACGCGAGGTACGCGAAGTCGGCGTAGCGGGGCAGCTCGTCCTGGTTGAAGGAGACGCCGCCACGCGTGCCCGAGTAGTAGACGACCGCGTAGCGCAGTGTGTAGAGAGTGTGTACCAGACACCAGGAGAGCACCACGCTGAGCACGGCGATGCCGCTCAGCACATCGCGCTCGACGCCCGCCGCGCCGTTGGAGAGCACCAGCACGTAGATCACTACGAGCACGCTCGCGAGACTCGCCAGGATGAGCAGCACGTCGCTCACGGTGCGGGTCGGATCCTCGCGGAAGGCGTGCTCCTCGGTCTCCCGAGCATCCATCGTGCCGATCGTCGACCAGATCCAGATCAGGTACACCACGCAGGCCGCCGCCCAGCCGGCGATCGCCGCCACCTCGACGTAGCCGAGCAGAACGGATGCCGCGGCCACCGCCAACCCGACTGCGCCCATCACCGCGAAACGCACGCGGGCGTGGCGCATCCGCTCCGTGCGGGATTCTCGTTCTCCCATGGTCCGATCGTCGCACGGCGTCAGCCCGGCGGCGGGAGCACCGCCGCTCCGGCCGCCTCTAGACTTCTGCTGGAGGACAGATGAAGAACACCAGCACCCGCCTGCTGCTCAGTTGCGCGGCGATCGGGGTCGCCGGCGGCCTCCTCTACATCGTGGCGTCGTACCTCGGCGGAACCGTGAACGCGCTGGTGCCGATGCTCTACGGGCTGACGCTCGGGGTGTACTTCCTGCCGGGCGCCATCGCGCAGTTCCTGTTCCGCCGGGGCGGCGTCGCCCTGCTCGTGGCGGTGCTGTCGGGTCTCGTGTCGGCGGCCTTCCAGCCGCTCGGCTTCCTGGCCGCGCTCATCGCGGTCGGAATCGGAGCCCTGCAGGAGCTGCCCTTCCTGATCTTCCGGTACCGGCGCTGGCCGGTCTGGCTCTTCATGGCCGGGGCCGTGCTCTCCGGTGTCGTGCTGGCCATCGGCATGTACCGCCTCGTCGGCGCTCGCGACCTCGATCCGGCCGGAGCGATCGTACTCGTGATCGGCTCGGTGCTCTCGCCCGTGGTGTTCACGCTGCTCGCCATCGCCATCGGACGGGCCCTCGCGGCGACGGGCGTCGCCCGCGGCATCGCGCGCCGCGCGGACCGGCGCTAGTCGCCGCCGGCCTCCCCTTCGGGAGGAGGAAACGCGAACGACCGGCCCCACGAGGGCTCGTTGCGCGCAGCTCCTCCCGAAACGCACCGGACACCCGGAGCGGAGACGTCGACTCGGCGCTACTGCGAGGCGAGCAGCGAGTCGTCGGTGAGCAGCAGCGGCGCATCCGTCACCGGCACGTCGACGTGCATGTGCGTGCAGGAGTCGTCGAACTCGGTCCAGTTGGTGAGCTGCAGCTTGATGCCGGCGGAGGCGCGGCACTGGGCCTGGCCGACGTGTGCACCCACGGGCATCACCGGGTCGAGCAGGCTGATCAGCTTGAGCGTGCCGGCGTCGGTGCCGTCGAGGCTCTTGTTGTTGAGCAGGTAGAAGTCGACCGCGTGGCCACCGCCGTCGACGTAGTGCGACGAGCTGGTGCCCGCGCCCTCGATCTGGCCGGTGCACTTGCGGTTGATGTCGCTGACGCCCACCTGGTCGAAGTTGCGCACGGCGATGGCGATGATCTCGAGCACCCGGTAGTCGACGCCGCAATCGGGAACGGTGACGCCCTGGGCGATCCAGCGGATCTCCTTGATGTGATCGGGTGTCGAACCGACGAGCTTGCCCGAATCGACCGCGTTCACGAGCTCCTGCGCGAGCGAGCGACCCACCAGGAGCTGTGCGGTGGAGTACCCGGCGGCCTGCAGCTCACCGGCATCGGTGACACCATAGCCGTCGCGGTTGACGACCTCGGAGGCCGAACCCGCGGTGATGAGCTGCTGCGGTGCGGGTGCGGTGCCCGCGGTGAGACTGAGGTTGACCACGTTGGCGTCGACGGGGCTCGCCGACACGGTGGAGGGGATGGCGGTGACCGCTGTGATGCCGAGCACGAACGTCATGGCGACGGCGGTGAGCCCGGCCTTCGCCCAGCCGCCGCGTCCGCGACCGGCACGAGGCTCCCTGGGCGGGCGGCCGGCGCCGGAACGTCGGCGTGAGCGGGAGCCGCGGCTCGCGGCGGCACGCGTGCCGCCCGCTGCGGCGTCGGCAGCGGCCAGATCGCTCGGCGAGGCCGGAGCGGAGAGGGCCAGCGACGCCGACCGCGCCACGAACGGCTCGACGGATGCGCCGGAAGACGAGGTCGCCGTCGCGTGCGCGGGAGCGGCGTCAGCCGCGGAAGCGAAGGTCGCGGCGGACGTCGCGCCGAACATCGAGGCGATGCGGGCGGTGGGGTGAGACGCGGAGGCGCCCGAATCAGACGCGGAGGCTGCGGACGCGCCGCCGGAATGAGATGAAGAGCCGGTGAGCGCGGCACCCGAGAGCTGCGCTGAGGCAGTGGCGGCGGCCGGGCCGGCCTCGGGCGCCCCGATGAGTTCCGCCTCGAGGAGTTCCGCCTCGACAACCTCGGATGCCGCGACGGCCGACTCGGATGCCCGCCGACGGTCGCGACGACCCGGCCGCGCGAGGTGCAGGGCGGGCTCGGTGACCGGGAGCTCGTCGACCGACGATTCGGGCACGACCGGCTCGAGCGCGAGCTCGAGTGCCGGCTCCAGGGCCCCGGAGTCGAGGGCGGCGATCTCCAGATCGGCGATCTCCTCGAGCTGGAGTTCCGCCTCGCGGGCGCGCAATTGCTGCTCACGATCGCGCAGTTGACGGCGGGTGAGCGGCGCGGGTTCCGCGACGGGCACGATCACGATCTCGGTGGTGACGACGGGAACCGGTTCGGCAACGGCTTCAGCCGATGGCATCGCGGCTGTGGCGGCCGCCGCTTCGGCGGCGATCCGCTCGCGCCGGCTCATCGGCCGGGATTCGGCCGGCCGCACCGCCGGTGCATTCCGTGCCTCGCGCTCGAGGGCTGCTTCGCGCAACTGCCGCCGGGTGAGCGGGGTCGACGAACCGACGAGTCGCTCTGTGCGAGCCGACGTCTCGTCGGATCGCGATTCCGGGTTTGTCAAACGAAGTGCTTTCGGGGTCTTACGGGTGGCCGTTCCGCGGGCAGCGAAGAGGAACCGGGGGCCTTACGAGAATAGCGGCTGCTCGCTGGAAAAACCCAGAGGGCGAAGACACTTCCCCCCGGAACCTCTCTCTGAGCAGAGGAAGGCTTACCTAAGCTGGGACCAGGGAGCGACGAGATCCGCTGCCCCGAAACCGCCCGAGAGGCGCCATGAGCCTGAGCCTTCCCGTCATCCGGGTGACGGATGCGCGCATCCGCCACGAGGGGAACCGACGGCCCACGCCCGACGGCGTGACCTTCGACGTGCGCTCCGGCGAGGTCGTTCTGCTTCTCGGGCCGTCCGGCAGCGGCAAGTCGACACTCGCCCTGGCGCTCGACGGCCTCATCCCGCACGCCGTTCCCGCCACGATCGAGGGCACGGTGGTCGTCGACGGCGTCGCGACCACTGACACGACGGTCGCCCGGCTCAGTGAGACGGTGTCGATGGTCTTCCAGGACCCCGATGCCCAGATCGTCACGGGAACGGTGCTCGACGAGGTGTGCTTCGGGCCGGAGAACCTCTCGCTCCCGGTCGACGACGTGATCTCCCGCGCCGAGAGCGCCCTGCGGCAGGTGGGCCTCTGGGAACGACGGGGCGAGAATCCCGACCGGCTCTCGGGCGGCGGCCGGCAACGACTCGCGATCGCGTGCGCTCTCGCCCTCCAATCCCCTGTGATCGTCCTCGACGAACCCACCGCGAACCTCGATCCGGTCGGAACCGAGGAGGTGTACGCGCTGCTGCGCGAGCTGGTGCGGGGTGGCGATCACGCGATCGTGCTGATCGAGCACGACCTTGATGCGGCGATGGCGATCGTGGATCGAGTGGTGGTGATCGACGGGACGGGGCGGCTCGCCTTCGACGGCCCGGCCGAGGACGTGCTGCGCGACCACGTCGACGAATTGATCGCCCTCGGTGTGTGGCTGCCGAACGCCACGCTCGCCGGCCTGCGCCTGCGGGCGGCCGGTCTCGCCGTGCCGACGCTCCCGCTGACCCCGGCCGAGCTGACCGCGGCCCTCGACGCACTACCCGTGGGCGCGCCCGACGGGGTCGCACCGACCCTCGCGTCCTCCGCCTCCGCGCCGGCGCCTGATCTCGCCGCGCCCGTCGAGCCCGCCATCCGAGTGACCGGCCTGCGCGTCATCCGGGGACGGACCGAGATCCTGCACGGGATCGACCTGGACGTGGCACCCGGCTCCTTCGTGGCGGTGGTCGGCACGAACGGCGCCGGGAAGACCACATTGCTGCAGGCGATCGCCGGGGTCGTCCCCCCTCCCCGAGGGGCCATCGAGGTGCTCGGTCTCGACCCCGCTCGCACCGACGTCCGCACCCTCGCCCGCACGATCGGTTTCGTCTTCCAGAATCCCGAGCACCAGTTCATCCGCGCCACGGTGGCCGAGGAGCTCGCTCACGGCCTCGAACTGCAGCGGGCGCCATCCGCCGAGATCGCCGAGCGGGTCGACCGGATGCTCGCCCGCTTCGGCCTCACCGAGCACCGCGACGCGCATCCCTTCCTCCTCTCCGGCGGGCAGAAGCGCCGGCTCTCGGTGGGCACGGCGCTCATCGCGGGAGCGCCGGTGCTGGCGCTCGACGAGCCGACCTTCGGCCAGGACCGCGAGCGCGCCGCCGAACTGCTCGACATCGTCACCGAGCTCAACCGGGAGGGCACGACGGTCGTCGTGGTCACGCACGACCTACAGCTCGTGGCCGATCATGCCTCGCACATCGTAGTGCTCGACGACGGGCGGGTCGCCGCCTCCGGAACGACCGCCGAGGTGCTGAGAGGCGAGGCCCTCGACCGAGCCGGCCTGCTCTCGCCGCCGCTGGCGCGAGCGTTCCGTGCGGCCACCGATCCGGGCTGGCACACGGTCACCCGCCTGCGGGATCTCGCCTCCGCACCCGACGCCGCCTTCGCCCCGGCGCCCACCGAACCCGACGGCAGCGCCCCATGACCCGAGCCGCTCTTCCGACAGGACGGCTCGCCCGTGACCCTTACGCGGACGCGCCCGATCACGGGCCGCTCCGATTCCTGCACCGCCTCAACCCGCTCGCGAAGATCGCCGGACCGTTGCCGGCGATGGTCGTGCTGGTCGTCTCGACCGATCCGGGCATCCCGATCGCCCTGATCGTGCTCGCACTGGTGCTGCTTCTCGTCGGCGCCCACCTCTCGGGCCGTGCGCTCGTCGGCCTGCTCGTGGTGGTGCCGCTCGCCACCGCTGTGCTCTCCGTGAGCCTCGGACTCTGGACGGATGCGTCGCGCGTCGACACCACGCCCGTGCTCTTCCAGGTCGGCGACTACCGCTTCTACGCGGGCTCGCTCCTGGTGGGCGCGACGACCGCGTTACGGCTCGCGGGCATCCTCACCCTCGCCCTGATCGCCGGGCTCACGTCCACCGGCCCCGATCTCGTGCGCGCGCTCGTGCAGCAGCTCCACGTGCCCTACCGCGTGGGCTACACGGCGCTGGCCGCGTATCGCTTCGTGCCGCGCTTCGCTCACGAGCTCGAGGTCATCCGGCAGGCGCATCGGGTGCGCGGGATGTCCGCCGGGCGCGGGCCGATCGCCGCGGTGCGCCGCGCAGTGGGCACAGTCGTCCCGTTGCTGGCGGGCGGCATCCGGCACGCCGAACGTGTCGCTCTCGCCATGGACTCCCGGGCCTTCGGGGCCTCGCCCACGCGCACCGAGCGTCACCTCGTCCCGTTCCGCGCCCGCGACTGGGTCTTCCTGGCCGCCTTCTGGCTCGCGACGATCGTCATCGTCGTCGCCGCCTACTGGGCCAGCGAGTAGCAGCAGCAAGCCTCCGATCAGGGACCCCGAGCCACCCTCCCGCCTGCATTGCGGAAAGGTAACATGTATGATCTACTTGAAGAGCTCGCCGCCCCGGGAGCAAGTCGTCAACGACGTCGACCAGAAAAGGACACGGCACATGGTTCTCACCTCCGAGCGTTCGCACTCCGCACGGCGCAGGTTCCGCTCACTCGCCCTCGCCTCCGGCGCCGTCATCCTCGCGGTGATCGCGAGCGGGTGCGCCGGCAACTCCACCGCCACGTCGTCGGGCGAGTTCGGCTTCCCCGAAGCCACGCAGCAGGCCGACAGCACCATCACGGTGTGGGTCGACAACACGCGCGTCGCGGCCGCGGATGCGTTCAAGAAGGCACATCCGGACGTGCCGATCGAAGTCGTGACTTACGATGGCAGCGCTAACGGCTCGAACAGCTTCCAGACCAAGATCCAGCTCTTCGACAAGGCGAAGAAGGGATGGCCCGACGTGGTGTGGTCGACGCAGACGAACGACGCCGCCTGGGCCAGCCAGTCCACGCCCGGTTCGCAGCCCTTCGCGGCGCAGCTCGACGGCGGTCTGGTCGACGACACCCTGATCGACGGGTTCTCCGCCGGCGCCCTCGACCCCTGCACCATCGACGGCAAGGTCTACTGCCTGCGCAACGACCTCGCGCAGAACGTGCTCTGGTTCGACCAGACGCTCTTCGACCAATTCGGCTACACCGTTCCCACCACCTGGGAGGAGTACGAGGAGCTCGGCAAGAAGGTCGCCGCCGAGCACCCCGGTTACATCATCGGGTCGGCCGGAGACGCCTGGACCCCCGAGATCTACATGTGGGCCTCGAAGTGCCAGGCCGGTGACGTGACCGCGGTGCGCGAGATCACGGTCGAAACGACGAGCGAGGAGTGCCAGCGGATGGCCGACCTGCTCGACACCTCGATCGCCAACGGCTCCATCACCACCGAGAGCGTCTTCAGCCCCACCTTCGTGCAGAAGTACAGCGGAAAGGTGCTCGCGATGCCCGGCCCGGTCTGGTACTCGGGCGCGATCTTCAACAGCCCCGACTCGCTCAACGTCCCGGCCGGCCAGATCGGCGCGGCCACGCCTCTCACCTGGGAGGGCGAGGACGTCGTGACCGGCAACGTCGGCGGCGGCACCTGGTACATCTCCAGTCACTCCGCCAACCTGGATGCCGCGAAGCAGTTCGTGGAATTCGTCGCCACCAGCGACGACTACCAGGTCGAGCTCAACCCGGGCCTGCCGGCCTTCCAGTCGGCCGGCGAGAAGTGGGTCACCAAGCAGGTGGACAGCGGATACTTCGCCAACGATCTGAAGGCCATCACCGATTCCGCCTCGCTGGTCTGGCCTGGCTGGGGCTCGCCGACCTTCAGCCAGGAGGCCGTGTGGGCGAAGACCATCACGCCGGTCGTCACCTCCGGCGGAAAGATCTCGGACACGCTCGAGGAGTGGGGTCAGGCCATCAAGGACCAGGCCCAGGTCAACGGCTACAAGGTGAACTGACGTGACCGTCACCGCGCCACACGTCGAGGCGACCGTCGGAGCCGGGGACACCCCCGCGCCCGGCCGGTCGCCTCGGCGCGCCGGCCGCCTCCGAGCGCGGCGGGGCAACTCCACCCGCAGCCCCATCGGCTACGTCTTCATCTCGGGCTACACGGTGCTGATGCTCGCCTTCGGCGTCTTCCCGGCCCTCTACGCCCTCGTCCTCTCGGTCACGACCATCGACGGCTCCTTCGCGGGCTTCGACAACTTCGTGAAGGTGTTCGAGGACTACCGCTTCCTCCCCGCCGTCGGGCACGTGGCCGTCTATCTCGTGATCTGGCTGGTCAGCCTGCTCGTGCTCGTGGTGCTGCTCGCTCTCGTGGTGCACGCCATCCGCATCCGTTGGCTCTCCAACGCCTCGCGCTTCATCTTCTACATCCCGGGGGCGTTGGCCGGGGCATCCAGTGTGCTGCTCTGGTTGTTCGTGCTCGACCCCTCGGTGAGCCCCGTCGGCTGGCTGCTGCAGGCCATGGGCTTCGAGACCTTCGTGCAGACCATCAACCCGGCAAACCTGCCTGTGGTGTTCACCATCATCGCGTTCTGGACCGGTGCCGGCGGCTGGATCGTGATCATGTACGGCGCCCTCAACAACATTCCGGTCGAGGTGATGGAGGCGGCGAAGATCGATGGGGCGAACGCCGTGCAGACGGCCGTGCGCATCCAGCTGCCGATGATGCGGAAGTGGATCAGCTACATGGGCATCATGTCGCTCGCCGCCGGCACCCAGCTCTTCGTCGAGCCGCAGCTGCTGTCGCAGGCGTCGAACGCCGTGGTGGCCAACGACTACTCGCTCAACCAGCTCGCCTACCTCTACGCCTTCCAGCAGAACGACTTCAACGGCTCGGCCGCGATCTCGATCATCCTGCTCGTGATCGCCCTGGGGCTCTCCGCTTTCTTCGTCGCCCGCGGCGGACTCTTCGAGAAGGACTGACCGATGACCGCAACCCTTCCCGCCCGGCGCTCGCGCGTCTCGCCCGGCCAGTGGTCGGGCCGCTTCGTGGTCTCGCTGCTCCTCTTGGCCTTCGGCCTCTTCTTCGCCATCCCGATCGTCTGGCTGCTGCTCTCCACCACCAAGTCAGCGGCAGAGCTCATCAAGGGCAACCCCTTCTCCTTCGGCTCCTTCGAGGGGCTGGCCGCGAACTGGAACGCTCTGATCGGCTTCCAGGACGGCGCGGTGGGCGGATGGCTCGGCAACTCGGCCCTTTACGCGATCGTGGCGCTCGTGATCACCCTCGTGGTGAGCATCCCGGCGGGCTACGCCCTCGCGCTGACCGAGTTCCGGCTGCGCCGCGCGCTGCTGGTCACCACCCTCGTCGTGATGCTCATCCCGAACACGGCGCTGGTGCTGCCCGTCTTCCTCGAGCTGAACACGGTGGGACTGATCGGTTCGCCGCTCTCGGTGATCCTGCCGTTCTCGTTCTTCCCGTTCGGCGTGTACCTGACCTACATCTACTTCTCCACGTCGATCCCGCGCGATCTGCTGGCGGCGGCCCGGATCGACGGATGCTCCGAGCTCAGCGTGTTCACGCGCATCGCCCTGCCGCTGGCGTCACCGGTCGTCGCGCTCGTCGCGTTCTTCAGCTTCGTGCAGAACTGGAACAACTACTTCCTGCCCTTCGTGATGCTGCCCGCGAGCGATCAGTACCCGATGCAGGTCGGGCTCACCTCGCTGCTCGCCTCGACGCCCGCGTTCAACCCGTCGTCGGCGGGGGCGGCATCCGTTCAGCTGCCGACGTTGGCGCTCGCCACGATCATGTCGGTGCTGCCCGTGCTCATCGTGTTCTTGTTCTCGCAGCGGTTCCTGGTGTCAGGGATGACCGCGGGCGGCACGAAGGAGTAGGGCGTTGCCGCGCCGGCCTCGTCAGGCGTCGGCATCGCGGCCGCGCACCGGGAGGCGGCGGCGCTGCCACGACCCCTCGATGTGCGCCTTCATGGCGTCTTCGGCCGCCGTCGGGTCGGCCGCCGCGATCGCATCGAGCACGGCGGTGTGCTCGTCGAGGGTGAGCTCGAAGGCGTGCTCGGGGTCGCGGCCGTGGTAGCGGCTGCTCTCCAAGGCCCGGTGGAACAGGGTGCGTGCGATGCTCGACGCCAGGCGAGAGCCCGAGATCCGCATCACCAGGGCATGGAAGTCGATGTCGGCCTGACGGAAGGCGGCGGGATCGTCGATCGTGTCGCGCATCCGCTGCAGCGAGTCGCGGAGTTCACCCACTGCCTGGGAGTCGGCCTGCCGGGCCGCGTCGCCCGCCATGGAGGTCTCGAGGCCGGCGCGCACCGCGCTCAGCTCGTCGAGGATGCCGAGCGAGTCGTCGTGCTCGATCATCGCGCCGAGCACGACCGGGTCGAGGAGATTCCACTCCGAACTCGGGTTGACCGTGGTGCCGCGCCCTTGCGACACAGTGACCAACCCTTTCTCCTCGAGCCGTTTGACGGACTCGCGGATGACCGTGCGGCTCACCCCGAACTGGTTGGTGAGCGGCACCTCGGGCGGCAGCAGGTCGCCCGGAGCGAGCACCCCGGTCACGATGACGTCGACGAGCTGACTCACCACCGCCACGCCCAGGCGTGCGGCCGGCGGACGCACGGCGAGCGACGGGATGCCGATGTCGGGGAGCGACGGAGAACTCATGACCCGAGTTTAGGGCGAGCCGCCCGAACGTCATACGTCACCACACCGGATGATGATCTGGAACATATGATGTATGCTGTTTCTATCGACTCGACGACGAGCCGAGCTCCGCAGAACAGGACGACATGAAAATCACGGGCTACACGAGTCTCACCACCGTGCACGACTGGGGTCGCCCGGTCGGCGACGTCAACGGCATCGTCGACGCCGGGGTGACCGAGGTCCCGATCCTGCTGCTGCACACCGACGGTGGGCTCACCGGCGTCGGTCTCGGCGCCCACACCGACATCGCCCGCGTCTTCCCGGCGATCGAGGGCGAAGACCCCCGGGCCGTCACCGCCCTCTACGACCGGATGCTCGCTCGTGTCTTCAAGACCGGTCACGCCGGCGCGACCTTCGGCACCATCGGCGCCGTCGACATCGCGCTCTGGGACCTCAAAGCGAAGATGGCCGACGAGCCGCTCTGGCGCACCCTGGGTGCCTGCGACCGCTTCGTGCCGGGGTACGCCTCCGGTCTCGACATCGCGCTCACCGACGACGAGCTGGTGACCCTGTACGAGCGCTACGCGGATCACGGTTTCGCGAGCGCGAAGCTCAAGGGCGGCCGCGACCCGGAGACCGACATCGCCCGCCTCCGGGCCGTCGGCGACGTGCTCCGACGCAACACCCCCCGGCCCGCCCTGATGCTCGACGCCAACGAGTCCTGGAACCGCAAGCAGGCGGTGCGTTACGTCTCCGAGGTGGAGGCGCAGGTGCCACTGACCTGGATCGAGGAGCCGGTGCGGCGATGGGATGCCGAGGGCAACGCCGTCGTGGGCCGGGCGGTGCGGGCATCCGTCGCCACCGGGGAGAACCTGGTGGGGCTGGAGCAGTACGGCCCGCTTCTGGATGCGCATGCCGTCGACGTCGTGCAGGCCGGCATGATCTGGGGCATCACGCATTTCCTTCGTGTGTCGGCGATCGCGCACGCCCGCGACCTGCCGGTGAGCCCCGTGAGCTACAACGGCAACCCCGTGGCGCACGCGGCGGCGGCGGTGCCCAACCACCTCACCACCGAGGTGCAGGACCTCGCGCATCCCGTCGGCCTCACCGTCGACCAGACCTTCTCCGATGGCGGGATCGTGCTCGGCGATGCTCCGGGGCTCGGGATCACGGTCGACGTGGAGCTGATCGGCACTCTCGACACGAGCGACGGATGGCGCATCCCCGCCGGGCCGCACGTGCGCCCGGCCCGCGCGGGGTTGCGCCTCACGCCCGAAGGCTGATCTCCTCGGCGGGTTCTCCCGCGTCGATGCGCTTGCCACGGCGGCCGGGCAGGGACACCACGAGCACGGCCACCACGACGAGGCCCGCGGCGATCGGGGTGGTCCAGTCGACGGAGTGACCCGACCCGGGTGCGATGAGGTCGATCGCGATCGACCCGCCGAGCTGACCGGCCACCGAGCAGAGCCCGAGCAGGAGCACACCCGTGGTGCGGACGGCTGTGGCGAGGCCGAAGATGAAGGTCACGCCGAGCGGGCCGCCCAGGTAGAGCCACCATTCGGGCGGCAACGCCGTGGGAAGCCCGCCGACGAGCAGGGCGTGCACGAGGGCGATGATCACGAGCACGGTCGACCCCGTGATGAAGTTGAACAGGGTCGAGGTAACGGCGGAACCGGCCGCGTTCGCGACCCGTCCGTTGGCGGCCTGCTGGGCGGCCACGACGGCGCCCGCGATCACCGGGAGCACGAGCATCCAGAGCGGGATGTCGGGCTCGAGGTGCGAGAGGATCGACCAGATCACGACAGCCAGCGCGATGACGGCACCGAGCACCCGCCGGAGGGTGAGGTAGCGCACGCCGCCCGGGCCGAGCCCCGCGCGGTCGACGAGCAGTCCGCTGACCGTCTGCCCGCCGATGAACGCGACCGTGAACAGCGAGACGCCCACGATCGCGGAGGCGAGTCCCTGCGAGAGCACGAAGACGGCGCCGCCGAGTCCGGCAAAGAGGGTCCAGACCGGCAGGCGGTGCTTCTTCACCTCGGCGAAGGCGTGACGCGTGCCCTGCCGGGCCGAGCGCATGAACGCCACGATCACCAGAACGATGACGAGGCCGATGGTGAAGCTCATCGCCGCCGCGGTGAACCCGTCGCCGAGCCGTCGGCCCAGCTCGCCGTTGAGGCGCGACTGGGCGGCCATCAGCACCCCGCACACCACCGCGACGACGACCGCCGCCCCGAGGGGCAGGCGGCCGAGGTGCGCGCGGGACTGGGAGGACATGATCTCCGCAGATCCTATCGGCTTGCTACTATGAGCAAATGTCAGTTCTCGAACAGCGCCATCGAATGATGACGGCCGCAGTGATAATCGGAGTGTCAGTGGTCGCCCTGAGCCCGATCGCCGCCGAGGCGGCGCTGCCCGGCGCGGCCGAGACGCAACTCCTCTCGGTGTCGAGCACAGGCGCGGCGGGCGACGCCGCGTCGTCGGCCCCCGTCATCTCCGCCGATGGTCGGTTCGTCGCGTTCTCCTCGAACGCGACGAACCTCACCGGAGTCGCGGGCGGCGTCCGGCAGATCTACCTGCGCGATCTCGCCGCCGGAGTCACCACGCTTGTCAGTACGGGCGCGAGCGGCGCCGGCAACGCCGATTCGACGATGCCCTCGATCTCCGACGACGGAGGCGTCATCGCTTACAGTTCGGCTGCCACGAATATCGTGGGTGCGGCGTCGACTGGCATCCCTCAGGCGCTCGTGTGGACCCGGGCGACCGGTGTGACGACCGTGGCCAGCTACAGCGACGCGCTGGCCACAGCGAACGCCGCTGTCTCGGAGATCACGCTGGCCGGAGACGGACGCTCTGTGGCATTCACCACGTCGGCGACCAACCTCGCCGCCTACGACACCCGGGGATTCGACCAGGTCTACGAACGGGATCTGGCGGGTCGCACGACGATGCTCGTGAGCCATGACCCGTCGTCTCCCTCTCTGGGTTCCTCGGAAGGTGCGGGCGCCCCCTCGATCTCCGGCGACGGTGGCTTCGTCGCCTTCTCGAGCAGGGCCGCGTTGAGCGGATTCCCTCGCACCGGAACCAACCAGATCTTCCGCTGGCAGCGGAGCAGCCGCGCCATCGATTTGCTGAGCCAGAGCACAACAGGGGGTCCGTCCGGCGACGGTCTGGATTATGCGGCGTACCCCTCGATCTCCCACGACGGGAATGCCGTTGCGTTCACGAGCAACGCGCACGATCTCATCGCGGATCCGACGAGCGGACTCCAGGTCTATCTGCGTGACGCCGCAAAGGGAATCACTCGTCTCATCAGCGCCGGTGTGCGCGACGGGAAGCCGGCACACGGCATCTCGCAGTCCGCGGCGATCTCAGCCGACGGCTCCTCGGTGGCCTTCCTTTCCACCGCTCCCGACCTCACGCCGGACGGCCGGGCGTACGGCGACGTCCGCCAGGCCTACGAACGCGATCTCGCGTCGGGCGTCACCTCGTTGGTCAGCCGTCCGTCGGCAGGTCCACCTGGGGGCAATGATGATTCGCTCCTGCCGTCGATCTCCGGAGACGGCGCCCTGGTCGCCTTCGCCTCGTTCGCCACGAATCTGGTGTCCGGCTCTCCGGGCGACACTCAGGTCTACCTCCGCAACACCACGGAGTCGCCGGGCGCAGTGCGGATCGGCGGTGCCGATCGATTCGCCGTGTCCGCCGCGGTCTCCGCCGACACCTTCGACCCGGGAGTGCCCGTGGTCTACATCGCCAGTGGAGCGACCTTCGCCGACGCCCTCTGCGGATCGGCCGCGGCCGGTGCGCAACGGGCACCTGTCCTCCTGGTCGCGAAAGACACCATTCCCGACGTCGTCGCCCGGGAGCTCCGCCGACTGCTCCCCGAGAAGATCATCGTCCTCGGCGGCACGAATACGATCGACCCTTCTGTCGAGATCGCTCTCTCCGCGTATACGCCGACAGTGACGCGCATCGCCGGCGCAGATCGGTTCGAGGTGTCGGTCGGAGTCTCGTCGAGCGTGTTCGGCACGTCGGCGCCCACGCCGGTCGCGCTCGTCGCATCGGGAGCCGTCTTCCCGGATGCGCTCTCGGGCTCCGCGGCCGCGGGTTTCGCGGGCGCGCCCGTGTTGCTGGTGGGCAAGAACGTGCTGCCTCCCGCCGTCGCGAACGAACTGCAGCGGCTCGCCCCGGCCGGCATCGTGGTGCTGGGCGGAACGGACACCGTCGACGAGGCTGTGGTGGCATCGCTGTCGGCGATCGCCCCCACCACGCGGATCGCCGGCGCCGATCGGTTCGCGGTGTCGGCCAACGTGTCCGCTGCGACGTTCCCCGTCGGAACGCGGACCGTCTACGTGGCGTCTGGCGCGGTGTTCCCCGATGCTCTGTCCGGCTCGGCAGCGGCGATCCGGAGAGTGGGGCCCGTCTTGCTCGTCGCCCGCGACGGCGTGCCCGAACCGGTTCGGGCCGAGCTCGCCCGCCTCAAACCGACCCGGATCGTCGTGCTCGGCGGCCCAGCCACGATCTCCGACTCGGTCCTCGGCGAGATGCAGAAATACGCCGTGCCGCCCTCGTGATGTGTTGGTCGGGAAACGGCAAACGCCGGCCGCCGCCCCGAAGGGCAGGCGACCGGCGTCGGCGGGTGAAGCGGCCGCCTACTGATCAGCGGCGAGCTCGCTCACCAGGCTGTCGCCGGGGGCGACCGTGATCATCTCGGCCTCGATCTCGGCGCGGCCGAGCAGCTCCTGCATGCGGCGTCCGCGGCTGCGCGGGATGAGGGTGACGACCGTACCCTTCTTGCCGGCGCGACCGGTGCGGCCGGCGCGGTGCAGGTAGGTCTTGTACTCGTCGGGCGCGTCGGCCTGGATGACCAGGTCGATGTCGTCGACGTGGATGCCGCGGGCCGCGACATCCGTCGCCACCAGCACGCTCACGCGGCCGCTGGTCAGCTGCTGCAGGTTGCGGGTGCGGCGCGACTGGTTGAGGTCGCCATGCAGGCTCGTGGCCGGTAACCCGGCGTCCTCGAGCTGCTCGGCGAGCATCTCGGCGTAGGCGCGGGTGCGCGAGAAGATGAGCGTCTTGCCCTGGCGATCGGCCAGCTGCTTGATGATCTCGCTCTTGTCGCGGCTCTCGACGATCAGCACGCGGTGGTCGATGGTCGACGAGGCCTGGTCTTCACCGGCGACCTCGTGCACGCTCGGCTCCACCAGGAACTCCTCGACCAGCGTCGCGACGCCCTTGTCGAGCGTGGCGGAGAAGAGGAGCTTCTGCCCGCCGTCCTTCGTGTGACGCAGGATGCGCTGCACCGGCTCGAGGAAGCCCAGGTCGCACATGTGGTCGGCCTCGTCGAGCACCGTGATGGTGACCTCGGAGAGGTCGAGGCGGCGCTGCTCGATCAGGTCTTCGATGCGGCCAGGGGTGCCGATGATGATGTCGACGCCGCGCTGCAGGGCGCCAACCTGGCGCGCCTGGGGAACACCACCGTAGATCTGGGTGGTGAAGAGGCCGACGGCGCGGGCGATGGGCTGCACCGTGCGGTCGATCTGCAAGGCTAGCTCGCGGGTGGGAGCCAGGATGAGCGCGCGGGGCTTGCGGCCCGGCTTGCGGTTGGCTCCTCCGCCGTTCTCCATCAGGCGCTCCACCAGGGGGGCGCCGAAGGCGATGGTCTTGCCGGAGCCGGTGCGGCCGCGGCCGAGGACGTCGCGGCCCTTCAGTACCTCGGGGATCGTGGCGGACTGGATCGGGAAGGGGCTCTCGGCGCCGAGCTCACCGAGCACGCGCACGATGTTGCCGCCGAGACCGAGGCTCGCGAACGTCGCGCCCTCGACCTCTTCGGCCAGTGTGGCCTGGGCTTCGAGACGCTCGAGCACCACGTCGTCGGCGTGGAAGTTCTGCTTGGCGTCGCGCGAGGGGTAGAAGTCGCTGCCGCGGTCATCGCGGTTCGGGCGGTCGTAGCCGCCGCTGCGGGGAGCGCGGTCGGTGCGCGGCGCACGGTCGTCGCGGTCGAAGCTGCGCTTCGGGCGGTCGTCGTAGCTGCGAGCCGGACGGTCACCGTACGCGGGACGCTCGGCGCGGGCGGGGCGGTCACCGTACGCCGGGCGCTCGGCGCGGTCGCGGTCGCGGTTGTAGGCGGGACGCTCGCCGCGGTCGCCGTTGTAGGCGGGGCGCTCGCCGCGCTCCTTGTAGGCCGGGCGGTCAGCGCGATCGCCGCGGTCAAAGCCGCCGCTGCGGGGGGCGCGGTCGTCGCGGTCGTACGACGAGCGGGCCGGACGATCGGCGCGCTCACCGGGCCGGTAGTCGGCTGTCGGCCGGGCGCTGCGGTTGTAGCCGCGGTCGTCGGTGCGGGGCGGCTTGCCACCGGTGGGGCGATCGGATGCTCCGCGCTCCGCGGCTGCAGCAGCGCGGCGCTCCTCGTTGCGAGCGTCGTTCCACTTCTGGCGGTCGGTGCGCTGGCCGCGGTCGTGCCCGCGGCGCTCGCCGTCACCGACAGGGCGCTCGGCGCGGTCGTAGGACGGGCGCTCGTAGGACGGACGGTCGCCGCGGTTGTACGCGGGTCGCTCGGAGCGGCCGGTGCCGGTGCCCGACTGGTGGAAGCCGTTCTCGCGGCTCGGCCGCTCGTAGCCTCCGCGTGCCGGACGGTCGCCGTAGGACGAGCTACGGTCATAGCCGCCGCGCTCGCCATCGCGAGCAGGACGGGCCGGACGGTCGTTGCGGTCGTTGCGGTCGTTGCGGTCGTTGTACGACGGACGCTCCGTGCCACGGCTCGAGGGAGCAGCACCGCGGGCGGCACGGTCATCCGAGTTCCAGCGCTGCTTGCGCGGCGAGGTCTCGTCGACGGCCTTGTAGCCGCGATGTCCGGGGCTTCGGCTGCCGGCCTTCGGTCCACCCTTGGCGGACGTGCGCGGCTCGTAGTTCTTGGCGGCCTTGTAGCCACCCGACTTGTTTGTTTTGGGCATGATTCTTTCCGGGTTTATTCAATTGCGCGCACTTCTCCACACCGTTCTCGCGCTCGCAAGCGCTCGTGTTGAAGTGCAAACTAGAACCCGGTTGTTTCGTATCCGGGGCCGTGTCGTACGCGACATTCACCAGTGACCAGCGCAACAGCGCACTGACTGGGAAACCGGCCCACCAGACTTACAAAACCCTTCCGCGATGCAACTCGCGGTGTCCAGAGCCGACCGATCCACATTACACGAACCGCACCGTTCTGTCGATCGCGGTTGCGTCGACCCGGGAACGCTTTCTGGTTAAACGCTCAGCTGAGCTGATAGTGGGCTGCCGCGCGCTCCCCGCTTGCCGATGATGGGTCGTGGCCGGGTCCGCAGGATGGTGACGGATGCGGCTGGTTGGGAATCTGCGACCCGCTTTGTTCGAGCCGGCCACGTTTCATTGTTGGCAAGCGCGGAGCGCGCGGCAGTCCGTCGGGGTGGGTGCCTCAATGTCGGTGGCTGCTGGTTGAATAAAGCTCATGAAGGGTTTGTTCGTGGTCCGCACCGAGGAACTCGACGCGCGCCTGGATGCCGCGATCGATGAGCTCCACGACATCGACCGGGCCACCGCGAGCCTGGACGCCCGCCGGGCCCGGTGTCTGGCGGCGGTGGCGGAGATCGCGGATGAACGGGCCGCTCTCGTCGCGGGTGGGTCGGCGGTGCGGGAGGGGGAACGGCGCCTGGTCGCGGTGGAGATCGCGACCGCGACCCGCCGGTCAGAACGCACCGTGGCGGGGATGATCAACGATGCCGAGCAATTCGTCCACGACTACCCCGCCACCCTGGCCGCGCTTTCCGACGGGCGGGTGTCGGGGTTGCATGCCCGGCACCTCATCGCGCACACCGCCACCCTCCCCGCCGACGCCCGGGCCGGGTTCGAGACCCGACTGCTCGCCGAGGCCGCCGCGCTGCCCCCGCACCGCTTCAACGAGCGGGCCCGCCGTCTCCGGGAGACCGCCCACCCGGAATCGATCACGGTGCGTCACCGGCAGGCCCGGGAGGAGCGAAGCGTGTGGTTGTCGCCGGAGTGTGACGGGATGGCGACCCTCACCCACTACCTTCCCGCGGTGGACGCGGTCGCGATCGACGACCTGGTCGACAAGATCGCCCGCGCCGAACGGTCCGACACGGACCCGCGCACCCACCTGCAACGCCGCGCCGACGCCCTCACCCGCCTGATCCTCACCCCCGACAACCCCGCCCGCCCCGCGTCGATCACCGCGAACGTGCTCGTCACCATCCCCGCGGCAACGGTCGCCGGCGTCTCAGACCAGCCCGGCGACCTCCACGGGTACGGCCCCATCGACCCCGATACCGCCCGGGCGATCGCCGCGACCGCCCCTACCTTCCTCCGCGTCCTCACCCACCCCACAACCCGGGAACCCACCATGATCACTCGGCACTGGGGCCGCCCCATCGCCGACCACCCCGCCACCGGCACCCCGACGAGCGGTGACAGCGACACCTCGGGCACCACCGGCACCTCGGTCACCCCCACCACCGACGGCGCACCGGTCGGCGGCCACCCCGACGCCCGCGTCGGCGGCGGGCGGGACCGGTACAGTGCTCCGCCCGAACTGCGGTTGGTGCTCGCCGCGATCGATCAGACCTGCCGGTTCCCCGGATGCAGCCGACGCGCGAACCGGTGCGAACTCGACCACACCCGCGACTGGGCCCACCACGGCACCACCACCCCCGACAACCTCACCTACCTCTGCTCCCGCCACCACCACCTCAAACACGAAACCCGCTGGACCGTCCACCCCCACCCCAACCGACCCCGCCACCTCAACTGGCAAAGCCCCCACGGCCGCAACTACACCACCGCACCACCACCAGCACCCGCCGACGGGTAGACAAAGGCGCGCAGCCACCGGGGCACGCCTAGCCCTCCGACGGCGCCCGGGCGCGCCCAGATCGAAACCGCGTTCGCTGTACCGGATCCTGAGTCCTCAGAGCCAGTCGCGGGCGCGGCCACCCGGAGGACGAATCCGCCAGTGGGCCTCGAGGCAACCGACGCGTGCCGCGACAAGTCCGGATGCGACGGCCATCGGCGCCGTCGTCGGGGAAACCCGCAGCGGTCACGACCGCACCGCCGACCTCGAGGTGCTCGACGCCCTCGCCCACACCGACATCGTGCGCGCCGCCGCGGCCCTCGCGGGCGTGCACCACTCGACCATGCAGGCGCGCGCCGCCGATCTGGCCGAGGCGCTCGGGTTCGATCCGCGGACGCCCAGCGGACGCGTCAGGCTCAGCGACGCCCTCCGGCTCCACCGCCTCGCGACGGCGCGCTTCGACTAGCGCCGGGCGCTACTCGACGACGAGGTAGCGCGTGAGCGTCGGCGGCCCGGCGAGGATCGCGCCGAGGTCGCTGGCGCCCTCCGGCGTCGCGCGGAAGGCGCGGTAGGCGTCGTCACGCTCGATGCTCGTCCACTTCTCGAGCAGCACGATGTGGGCGGGGTCGTCGACGTCGACGATCACGTCGACCCCGAGGCATCCGTCGAACGCCCGGGTCACCTCCAGCACACGGTTGATGCGGTCGACGGCCTCGTCGAGGAACTCCGGGGCGATGGTCAGGTCGAGCAGAGAATTCACGGTCATGGCACAACACTATTCCGCGGCGGACGCCCGCGTCCGGCTCTCGGTCAGAGCTGCGGCACGACCTCGCGCGCTAGGAAGTCGAGGTGGTCGAGGTCGGCGAGATCCATGATCTGCAGGTAGACCCGCTCGACACCCTGCTCGCGCAACGCGCCGAGCTTGTCGACGACCTCGGCCGTCGTGCCGGCGAGCCCGTTCTGCCGCAACTCCCCCGGCTCGCGGCCGATCGCCGCGGCACGGCGGGCGAACTCCGCGTCATCCGCTCCCGCCACCGCGATCTGGGCGACGGAGTAGACGATCTCGTCGGGATCGCGACCGAGTTCGACACAGGCCGAGCGCACGTTCTCGAACAGGCCCGGAATGGAACCGGGCTCCGGGAACGGGATGTTGAACTCGCTCGCGAAGCGGGCCGCCAGAAGGGGTGTGCGCCGGGCTCCCTTGCCCCCGACGAGCACGGGGAGCGGGGACTGCACGGGCTTGGGCAGGGCCGGCGAGTTCTCCAGCGTGTAGTGCTGCCCGTGGAAGGAGAAGGTCTCGCCGGGCTCGGTGGCCCAGAGTCCGGTCACGATCTCGAGCTGCTCCTCGAGGAGGTCGAATCGCTTCGCCGGGAACGGGATGCCGTACGCGCGATGCTCCTCCTCGAACCAGCCGGTGCCGAGGCCGAGTTCCGCCCGGCCGCCCGACATCTGGTCGACCTGGGCCACCTGGATCGCGAGGATGCCGGGGTAGCGGTAGGTCACCGAGGAGACCAGCGTGCCCAGACGGATGCGCGAGGTCTCGCGGGCGAGCCCGGCCAGCGTGGTCCAGGCGTCGGTGGGGCCGGGGCCCGGATCGCCGTCGCCCATGCGCAGGTAGTGGTCCGACCGGAAGAACGCGTCGAAACCGAGGCGTTCGGTGGCCTGGGCCACCGCGAGGAGGTCGTCGTAGCTGGCGCCCTGCTGGGGCTCGGTGAAGATTCTGAAGTCCACCCGTCAAGCCTAGGTGCTACGCCATCCGCCTACCGGCTGAGCGCGGTGGGTCTCCCTCGCGGACCGGTGGCCCGCAGCGCCCCGGCCAGCCCGGCGCCGCTGAACACGAGGGTGGCGACGAGCACCACCCCGATCGGCAGCGTCCAGGCGCCGGTGGCGTCGTGCACGGCGCCCACGAGCGTCGGGGCGGTGGCGCCGAGCGCGTAGCCGACGCCCTGGATCATCGCGGAGAGGCGTCGCGCGTGGGTGCCGCTCATCGCGAGCTGCACGATGAGCATGAACACGATGGTGATCCCGCCGCCCTGCGCGACCCCGCCGAGGAAGCCCCACAGCAACCAGGTCGAGGGCGCGAGGATCATGCCGAGCGGGAAGCTCACCCAGAGTGCCGCGACGCCGATGAAGGTGATCGGGATGCCGATGCGTTTCGAGAGCAACGGAACGCCCAGTGCTCCGACGACGGCGGCGATCTGGAAGATCGAGGAGCTGCTGCCCGCATTTGCCGCCGTGTACCCGAGCTCCTGCTCGAGGATGGTGGGGAACCAGGCCGTGAGCCCGTAGTAGGAGAACGCCTGCCCCGCGAACGCCAGGGCGAGCAGCACTGCCGAGAGGTTGCGCCAGGTACGCGGCTCCTCGCCGGTGAGCGTCACCGAGCGGGTGTCGATCACGACCGTGTCGACCGCTCCCGTCTCCACCGAGCGCCGCACCGGCCCCCAATGGAAGGCGCGCCGCGGTCCCACTGCGACGAGCCAGGCAACGGCGGCGAGCACCACGAAGCCGAGCCAGGCGAGCAGGGCGCCGCGCCAGCCGAACACGACGGCGAGCGGCACGGTGGCGAGCGAGGTGATCATGGAGCTCACGTTCATCGCCGAGGTGTAGGCGCCGGTGACGATGCCCACGCGCTCCTCGCGGATGTCGCGGCGGATGATCACGGGGATGACGACGTTGCCGATCGTGATGAACGCGCCCATGATGATCGTGCCCGCGAAGGTGGCCTCGAGTCCCCCGGCCGAACGCACGATCGAGCCGATCCCCACGCCGATGATGGCGATCGTGGTGGCGAAGTTGGCGCCCGCCTTGCCCACGAAGATCGACGCGAAGGGCGTGATCAGGGCGAAGCAGAGCACCGGCAGGCTGGTGAGGAGACCGGCCTGAGCCGCCGTCATCGAGAGGTCGTCGCTGATGGTGCCCGTGATCGGCGCGACGGCGATCAGCGGGCCCCGCAGGATGAAGCCGATGAAGACGATGCCGACCACCAGCATGGTGGGGAACCCGGCCCGCGAAAGCGACTTCATCTGCTGGTTCCTCGTTCCCGGAGTGCCGTGCGCGACGGCGATCCGTCATCGGCTGTTCATCTCGGGGTTATCTCCGATACTACGCGTAGCGTTGGAGGCGACACTTCGCAGAGGAGGATGCAGTCATGCGCACACTCATCGTCGGCGCCGGTGCGATCGGCGGATTCTTCGGGTCGCGACTCATCGCCGCCGGGCGCGACGTGACCTTCCTCGCCCGCGAGAACCGGGCCGAATCGCTGCGGCGCGACGGTCTGCGCGTCGCCGGCCGGCTGCCGGACGGCGGACCGGACGCGGTCGAGATCTTCTCCGGCATCCGTGCCATCTCGGTGGGTGACCACGACTCGTTCGACCTCGTGCTGCTCGCCGTGAAGTCGTATGCGCTGCACGGCGTGATCGACGACGTCGCGCCGTTCGTGGGGCCCGAGACGACGATCCTTCCGCTCCTGAACGGGATGAAGCACCTCGACACGTTGACCGAGCGCTACGGATCGGAGGCCGTCATCGGCGGCCTCTGCGTCGCCTCCTCGCAGCTGCTGGGCGACGGCACCGTTCAGTTGCTCCTGCCCGGCACGAGCATGACCTACGGGGATCTCGACGGGTCGGTGGGGGCGCGCATCCGGGCGGTCGACGAGACGCTGCAGGTGCCGGACCGCGACGGCGCGGAGTACACGGCGAAGCTGTCGGAGCACATCCTTGCCGATATGTGGGTGAAGTGGGTGTTCCTCGCCTCGGGCGGGGCCGTCACCACGCTGATGGGCGGGCCGGTCGGACGCGTCGCCGCCACCCCGACCGGGCCGGAGACGGCGCGCGCGATCGTGGAGGAGTGTGCGGCGGTGGCCGCGGCATCCGGCTACCCGCTGAGCGCGCGGGTGGTGGATGCCGCGATCGAGCGTGTGACGGAGCAGGGCTCGCCGTTCACCACCTCGATGTACCGCGATCTCGAGGAGGGGCGGCCGATCGAGGTGGAGTCGGTGATCGGCGACCTGGTCGACCGTGGGAGCGCGCTCGGGGTGCCGACGCCGCTGCTCGGGGCGTGCTACGCGCGGTTGTGCGTTTACGCGAACGCGCTGCCCTAGGGCTCTCTGCTCGGAATTGGGTCAGGCGATCCCGGGTCGCGAGGCCGGGGCCGAGCGCGGCTTCGGTTTCGGCGCCGCCAGGGCCGTCCGGGCGGGCACGAGCCAACCGATCTCGACGGGGCGCCGCCGGCGGGCCAGGGCGTAGGCCGCGAGCAGGATGCTGAGCACGAGCATCCCCGCCATGACGAGAGCCGCGGTCACCACTGTGCCGGCGTCGCCGCCCGTGAGGATGGCCTGGATGCCCGAGACCGCGTAGCTCAGCGGACTGATCGCGTTGATCACCTGGAAGGGCCCGGAGAGGATCTCGACCGGGTAGAGCCCACCCGTCGCCGCGAGCTGCAGGGCGAGCAGCACGAGCGAGATGACGGCGCCGACCCGACCGAGCGCCGTGGCGAGGAACTGGTGGAAGGCCGTGAAGGCGAGGGCCACGATCAGCGAGAAGCCGAGGGTGGCGGGGAGGGAGCTCCAGGCCACGCCGAGCGCGAGGTGCAGGAACGCGACCAGCAGCACCACCTGGGCGGCCGCGATTCCCGCGGCGCGCACGAAGGTGCGGGCGGTGAGGCGTGCGGTCGAGGCCGAGGAGGCGAGCACCGCGCGCGAGAAGGGGCGCAGCCACAGGAAGAGGGCGAGCGCGCCGATCCACAGGGCGGTGGGGAGGAGGATGGTCGACACGATCTGACCGAGGTTGGTCACCTGGTTGACGGTGCTGACGTCGACCTTCACCGGCTGGGCGACGACGTCGGCCGCGCTGGAGGTGTCGGATGAGGAGTTCGCTTTGAGCTGGTCAGCACCCGACTGCAGGCCGGACGCGAGCGTGCGCGCCCCGTCGCCGAGCTGCGTCGCGCCGGACGACAGCTGAGTGGCGCCGTCGCCAAGCTGCTGTGCGCCCGTGACGAGGGCTGGGCCGTTGGCGGCGAGAGTATCGGCGCCGGATGCGGCTTCACTGAGACCCGAGGAGAGCTGTGGCAGGCTCGCCACCCCAGAACCCAGGTCACCGCTGGCGATGTACTGCGCAGTGCCGATCGCTTGGGCGGCGGCTCCGAGGGTCGCACCGGCATTGGGATCGCCCGCCTGCAATTGCTGCAAACCAGTCTGCAGAGCGGCGTTGCCATCGGTGAGATATCCCGACATGGTGGCGTACCCGCTCGCGAGTCCGCCGAGCTGGCTGGCGCTCGCCGCAGCGTCATCCAGCCCGCCCGACAACTGGCTCACTCCATCCGTGTACTGGCTGAGCCCCGAGCTCAACTGCGTGGCGCCATCGGCGAGCTGCGTCGCGCCCGTGGCGAGGCCGTCGGCGCCGGTGGCGAGTTGGGTGGCGCCGCCCGCGGCATCCGAGAGGCTCGTGCCGACGCCACCGAAGCTGGTGTAGATGCCGTTCACGACCTGGGCGGTCACCTGCTGGCCGAACCCGGCCTGCACGGCCGAGGCGACAGTGCTCGCCACGAGCCCGGAGAGGTAGCCGTGCGAGTCGTCGGTGGTGATGTCGATGAGTCCCTGCTTCGGATCGGCCGTGCCGAGCGTGTTCAGGCTGGCCGAGAAGTCCTCGGGAATCGTCAGCACCGCGTAGTAGGTGCCGTTCTCTAGGCCCTTCTGGGCGTCGTCGGAGTTGGTGGCGTGCCAGTCGAAGCCGGTCTGCCCCGCCCCGGTGAGCTCGGTGACCAGGCCGCGGCCGGCGAAGTTCGTCGACGTGGTGCCGTCGGCGTTCGTGGTGGTGGTCATCGTGTCGTTGTTCACGATGGCGGCGGGCACGCTGCTGATGTTCGTGTCGGCATCCGCGAGTGCGCCGGTGAACAGGCCGTTCACGGCGAGCGGCGTGAAGGCCACGGCGAGCGCGGCGAGGACGACGAGGACGATCTTGGTGCGGCGGCGCATCCGAGGCGTCGGCGTGGTGGTCGAGCTGCTCATCGGGGGCCTCCCTTCGAAGCGGGCGATTCAGTGGATGGAGTGGCCCCCGCGGCAGCGGGCAACGCGATGCGGACGAGCGTGCGGTCGCCGACGGTCGAGGCGTGGCTGGCGGGCTCGGACTCGAGCCCGATGATCACGGTGGTCGAGCGGTCGGCGATGCTCGCGACCGCGCCGGCGAAGGCCGGGGTCGACGGATGCGCGAAGTCGCCGTCGCCCGCGTCGACCACGAGCACGTCGGAGCGGTCGGCCACGCCGAGCGCCACCGCGAGCAGCGACTGCGTGAGCGGGGTGAGCTCACCCAGGGTGCGGTGGATGTCGATCGGCGCCTCGCCCTCGACGTCGGCGAGGGCGCCGTTGATGCGCGCCACCAGTTCCTCAGCATCGCCCTGCGGAACCCGGCGGAACCAGGGCAGACCCAGCCGCAGGCGCTCGTTCAGGGCGTCGCCGACGGTGGTGGTGGCATCCGGTCGCCGCGATTCGAGGTCGACCAGGGTGACGCGCTTGGCCACCGGACCCGACTCGGAGGGGAGGCAGTGGCCGAGCACCTGCAGGTGGCCGGCGGCGGGCGCGATCCGCCCGGCGACGGCGGCCCCGATGAGACGGCGGGCAGCGGTCTCGCCGGTGACGACGGCCACCGCTCCGGCGGGCACGTCGAACGACACGGGAGCGCCCGACCCTTCCACCTCGAGATCTTCGGCGGTGACCGCGCCGTCGTGCCGGTGCGCCCACTCGCGTTCCTCGATGTGTTCGCGCAGGCTCTCGCCCTCCACGTCGACGTTCGGCAGGATGCGTCCGAGCCACTTCGGCAGGTACCAGGCGTGTTTGCCGAGCAGGGTCATGATGGCGGGCACGAGGGTCATGCGCACGAGGAAGGCGTCGACGAAGACACCCACGGCGAGCGCCAGCGCGATGGCCTTGATGGCACCCTCCCCTTCGGGAACGAAGGCGAAGAAGACGAAGAACATGATGAGTGCGGCCGCGGTGACCACCCGGGCGCCGTGCTGGAAGCCCACGCGCACCGCCCGTTTCGCATCCTTCGTCTTCACGTACTCCTCGCGCATGCCGGAGACCAGGAAGACCTCGTAGTCCATGGCGAGGCCGAAGAGGATCGCCATCAACAGGATGGGGAGGAAGCTGATGATCGGTCCCGTCGAGTGCACCCCGAGCACGTCGGCGAACAGGCCGTTCTGGAACACCGCGACGGTGACGCCGAAGGAGGCGCCGACCGAGAGCGCGAAGCCGAGCGCCGCCTTGATGGGCACGGCGATCGAGCGGAAGACCATCGCGAGCAGCAGGATGGACAGGCCGATCACGAGGATGCCGAACGGGATGAGCGCGTTGCTCAGCTGGTTCGAGACGTCGATCGCGACGGCGGTCTGGCCGCTCACCGTGAACGGCGTGCCGTACTGCGCCTCGACCTCGCCCTTCATGTCGCGCAGCCGCTCGACGAGAGCCTTCGTCTCGGGCGCGTCGGGCGCGGTCGTGGGCACCACCTGGAAGATCGCGGTGTCGAGGGTCTCGTCGGGGAGGCCCGGACCCACCGTCGCGACGCCGTCGACCGCTTCGAGGTCGGATCGGATGCCCGCGAGGTCGTTCTGGATGTCGGTGGTCTGCGTGATGTCGGCTACCACCACGATGGTGCCGTTGTAGCCGGGGCCGAACTTGTCGGCGATGGTGTCGTAGGCGACCCGCGCCGACGAGCTCTCGGGCTGCGAGGCGGCCGTGGGGAGGTTGAGGTCGAGGCTGAAGGCCGGGATCGAGGCCACGCCCAGCAGGCCGACGACCGCCACGATGAAGACGATCGGGGCCTTCATCACGAGGCGCACCCAGCGGCCGCCGAGCGAGGGCTTGGCGGGTTTCGCTGGTGCGGCAGGGGTCGTGGTCGCGCCGGTCTCGTCTGCGGGCGCGGGGCTCGCGACGACGTCGTGCGACGCTTCGGCGATGGCCCGTCGGGCCGCGCGCGAGCCCGGCTTCGGCGCGAGCTTGCCCTTCGAGATGCCCATGATGGCGGGCAGAAGCGTGATGGCGATGGAGACGGCGGCGAACACGGCGAAGGCCGCGGCCACGCCCATCACGGAGAGGAACGGGATGCCCACCACGAGCAGACCGAGCAGCGCGATGATCACCGTGAGTCCCGCGAACACGACCGCGGCACCGGCGGTGGCGACGGATTGCGCGGCCGACTCCTCGGCATCCATCCCCCGCGCCAACTGGGATCGATGTCGGCTGAGGATGAACAGGGCGTAGTCGATGCCGACCGCGAGCCCGATCATGACGGCGAGCATCGGGGCCGTGCTCGAGACGCTGGTGAAGGCCGCGACCACGGTGATGCCGGCGAAGGAGACGCCCACGCCGATGAGGGCGGAGAGCAGAGGCAGTCCGGCGGCGAGCAGGGAGCCGAAGGTGATGAAGAGCACGATGCCGGCGAAGAGCACGCCGATTCCCTCGGTGATCGTGAGGCCGAAGGTCTGGTTCGTGAACACCTCGCCGCCGTAGGAGACCGTCATGCCGTCGGCTTCGAGGGTGTCACCGGCGGTGGTGACCTGGGTGAGCGTGGCGTCCGTGACATCCGTCGCCGGCCCGTCGAACTGCACCTTGAGGAGCGCGGTGGTGCCGTCGTCGGAGATCGCGTTGGTGGCGTATTCGGAGTAGGGGCTCACGACGGCGGCGACCTGATCGAGGTTGCCGAGGTCGTCGGCCACGTCGCTGATCTCCTGTTTGACGGTGTCGTCGTTGACGCTCTGACCGTCGGGGGCGACGATCACCACGGTGGCCGCGGCGCCCGCCGCGGAGGGGAAGAGGTTCTCGAGCTTGTCGATGGTCTGCTGCGACTCGGTGCCCGGGATGGTGAAGCTCTCCTGGGTCTGGCCGCCGAGGGCGAGGCCCGTGCCGAGGAGGGCGCCCAGCACCAGCACCCAGGCGGCCACGACGTACCAGGCCTTGCGGAAGGCGAATCGTCCGATTCGGTAGAGCAATGTCGCCACGGGAGGGCTCCTCGGTGTTCTCGGGTGTGTGTTCTCGGGTTGTCGGGTCGCTACCCCGCGAGGGGCACGATCAATTCGGTGACCACGTCGATGAGGGCCTCCCTGACCTCACCGACGGGTTCGAACGCGTCGGCGCCCACGGGGGCGGCGACCAGGATGTAGGCGGCTCCGGCGAGCGCGATGCCGAGCCGCACGCGCTGCTGGGTGGTGGGCAGCTCGGACATGAACGCCTCGCCGATCTGCGCCATGTAGCCGAGCGCTTCGTCGATGAGGCGGATGTCGCCGAGGGTCTGCCCCTGGTTGATGATGATGTGTGCGGCGAGCCGGTATTCGAGCAGCAGGTCGACGAATTCGACGACGAACGCCTCACGCAGCTCGCGGGAGGAGGCGCGCTCGACCGTCGAGGCGAGGAAGGTGCCGAGGCGCTCGACGGCGGGGGCGATGGCCTCCTCGAAGAGGGCCTCCTTCGACGAGAAGTGGTAGAGCACGCTCGACTTCGAGTAGCCGGCCGCGTCGGCGATCTGCTGCAGGCTCGTGCCGGCGTAGCCGTTCTCGGCGAACATCTGCAGCGCGATCTGGCGCAGCTCGGCGCTGACGTCGGTCTGGATGCGGGGAATCGGCTGGGGAGAAGGCACGATCCGACCCTAGTCTGACCGATCGGTCAGCCGCTGTCCGATCGGTCAGATTCGAGGCGAGCTACCAGCTTCTCTGCAGGCCCCGTTCACCAGGGGGAGGTCAGACGTGGTCGCGCCAGGAGTGCTTGGGGGCGTACCAGAGTTGGTCGCGGGCCTTGTCGATGGAGAGAAGGGTGTCGGTGCCGTCGACCGAGCGGGTGAACGGCACGGTCGGGAAATGCTCGGCCGCGAGCGCCGCAGAGGGAGTGGTCATGACGGTGTCGGCCGCCGCGATGATGAAGGCCTCGAAACCGCGGAGGGTGCTCTCGAGTGACAGGCGCACCGCCTGCGCACCGTCGCGCGCGTCGATGTAGCCCCAGGCGTTCCAGGCGCGTGAGAGCGGCGCCTCCTCGAAGGACGGGAACGCGGCGTAGTCGGCCACGTCCATCACGTTCGAGAAGCGCAGGCCGATCAGCTTGAGATTCGGATTCCAGCGCGTGAAGTGCCGTGCCATCTCCTCCTCCACGGCCTTGCCGAGCGAGTACGTCGACTGCGGGCGCACCGCGTACGACTCGTCGACCGGGAACGACGGCGGCGGAGTCTCGGTGAAAGGCAGACCGAGCACGGTCTCGCTCGACGCCCACACGATGTTGTCGATACCGGCCGCCTGCGCCGCCGCGAAGACGTTGTAGGTGCTCGGAACGTTGTTGGCGAAGGTCGCCGAGTTGGTGAGGATGCCCGGGGCCGGGATGGCGGCCAGGTGCACCACGGCATCGACCGACCGGTACCGGTCGTCGACCGCGGTGAGCGCCTCAGCGACCTCGCCGTAGTTCGACAGGTCGACGCGCAGGAACTGAGCACGCGCATCCGGTTCGGGGGAGGGTGCCCGATCGAGGTTCACCACCCGGTAGCCGCTGTCGAGCAGCTCCCGCACCACAGCCCGCCCGAGTTTTCCGCTTCCACCAGTGACTGCGACGTTGTCCATGTCACCAACGTATCCCGCACAGCCGACGTTAGGCTGACCGCATGGCCATCGTCGCATCCGTTCTCGTGGGCCTCGCGGCCCTGCTGCACGTCTACATCTGGTACATGGAGAGCGTGCGCTGGCGCACCCCCGTCGTCTGGAAGCGCTTCGGCCTCGCCAGCCAGGCGGATGCCGACACCACGGCGCCACTCGCCTACAACCAGGGCTACTACAACCTCTTCCTCGCGGTCGGCGCGGCCCTCGGCGTCATCCTCTACTGGACGGATGCGCGCGAGGCCGGCTTCGCCCTCGCCGTCTTCTCGGCGGGGTCGATGTTCGCCGCGTCGCTCGTGCTCCTCAGCACCGGTCGCGAGCGCCTCCGCGCAGCGGCGACACAGGGCACCCTCCCCCTCCTCGGGGTGATCTTCTTCCTGCTCGCCCTGGCGGTGTGACGGCTCTGCCGAGTGCGCCGCGCGGGGCTCGGGCTACTCGGCAGCCGGCAGAGTCGGCGCGGCCGCGGCGCGATCCCGAGCACGCTGCTCACGACGCTCGCGGCGCCGCTCACGCGTGCCCTCGACGAGGTTGTAGAGCACCGGCAGCACGATCAGGGTGAGCAGGGTCGACGACACGAGACCGCCGATGACGATGATCGCGAGCGGCTGCGAGATGAAGCCCCCGTGCCCGGTCAGCCCCACCGCCATCGGCAGCAGCGCGAAGATCGTCGCGAGTGCCGTCATCAGGATCGGCCGGAGACGACGGGACGCGCCTTCGACGAGCGCCTCCCGCACCGGCAGACCCCTCCCCCGGTACTGGTTCACGAGGTCGACGAGCACGATCGCGTTCGTCACCACGATGCCGATCAGCATCAGCACTCCGATGATCGACGGCACCCCGAGCGGGATGCCGGAGATCACCTGCAGCGCGATGGCCCCGGTCGCGGCGAACGGGATGGACACCAGCAGCAGGATCGGTTGCAGCAAGCTCTTGAAGGTGGCCACCATGACGACGTAGACGATGAGGATGGCGACCAGCAGCGCGATCCCGAGCTGGGAGAACGCGTCCGACTGATCCGTCACCACGCCGCCGACGCTCGCGGTGGCGCCGGCCGGGAGCGAGACCTCGTCGAGCGCCTTCTGCACCTCGGCATTCGCGGTGCCGAGGTCTTCGCTGTTCGGCGTCACCGACACGGTCGCGGTGCGGACACCCTTCACCGTGGTGATGGTCGCGGGCCCGTCGACGATCGAGACGGTGGCCAGCGAGTCGAGCCGCACCGGGCCGAAGGCCGTCGGGATCTGCAGCCCGGCCAGTTCGTCCTGCGTCGTGGGCGGGTTCTCGGCGGCGATGTAGATCGTGTAGTTCTTGTCGTCGATCACGATCGAACCGACCGTGGTGGGCTGCATCGCCTGCGAGACGATGCTGCCGACCGCCACCTCGTTGAGCCCCGCCTGAGCCGCCTTGTCGCGGTCGACCGCGACCTGCACGTACGGGCGCGAGTCGCTGAGGTTCGACGAGGCCTGCTTGACCTCGGCGAGCCCCTGCATGCTGGCGAGCACCGCGGACGCGGCCGTGGCGAGGTCGGTCTGGGTCGGGGCGGTGACGTCGATCGCGATGTCGGAGGAGCCGCCGAAGCCGCCTCCCGACGAGACCGAGATGTCACCGGCATCCGGGATCGCTTCGAGCGTCGTGCGCACGGTGTCCTGCAGGGCGTCCTGGTCGACGCCCTCATCGGTGGTGATGTTGTAGGTGATGGCGCTGTCCCCGCCGCCCACGAAGGCGTCGCGCAGCGCGCTCCCCGAGGAGCCGATGGTGAGCTGCACGGTCTGGATGCCGTCGATGCCCTCCAGGGCCGACTCCACCTGGTCCGCCGCCGCCGACTGGGTGTCCAGGCTCGAGCCGACCGGTACGGTCTGCGTGACCGTGAAGGTGTTCTGGCCGCTGGAGCCGAGGAAGTTCGTCTTCATCAGCAGGGTGAGCGGAACGGTCCCCACCAGCACGAGAATCGCGATGACGATCGTGATCACGGAGTGCTTCAGCGTCCAGGAGATGATCGGGAGGTAGCGGCGCTGGAGGGCGGTGGGCGGCTCGTCCTCGATCTCCGCGCGGTGTGCGCGGGGGCGGCGCGAGGGGGGCGGCGACTCGATGACGGCGATCGCGGTGCCGGGAGCGGCTCCGGATGCGGCGACGTCGAGCGCGGGGTCGTGCAGCGGGCCGGCGTGCGGATGCGGGTGCTCGGTCGAGCGGGTCGGCGCGGCATCCGAGGAACCGTCTCCGGACCCCGCGGCGATGCCGGCGGCCGGCGCCTTCTTCGCCTTGGGCGGGCGCACGAACCAGTAGGCCAGCACCGGAACGATGGTGAGCGCCACGAGCAGCGAGGCGAGCAGCGCGATGGTGACGGTGAGCGCGAAGGGCCGGAACAGCTCGCCCGTGGTGTCGCCCACGAACGCCAACGGCAGGAAGACCGCGACCGTGGTGATGGTGGAGGCCGTGATCGCCCCCGCCACCTCGCGCACCGCGTCGACGATGAGGGACGCGCGGGCTGCCCCGGCCTCCTTCGGCGAGAGCTGCACTCCGGCGAGCGCCGAGAGGTGTCTCTTGATGTTCTCGATGACGACGATCGAGTCGTCGACCACGCGCCCGATGGCGATGGTGAGAGCGCCGAGCGTGATGATGTTGAGCGTGTAGTTCGCCGTCTGCAGACCGATGAAGGTGATCAGCACCGAGGTCGGGATGGAGATGGCGGTGACGATCGTCGACCGGATCGACAGCAGGAAGACGAACACGACGAGCACCGCGAAGAAGAGGCCCAGGAGGCCTTCGGTGGCGAGGGATTCGATCGACTGCTGGATGAACGGGGCCTGGTCGAAGACCACGGTGAAGGTGGCGCCGGGGATCGCACTCTCGAGCTGCGGCAGGAGGTCGCGCACGCCTTGCGACACCTCGACCGTGTTCGCCGAGGGGAGCTTCGTGATCGACAGGGTGAGCGCATCCTCACCGTTGACGCGGGAGATGGAGGTGACCGGGTCGTCGACGAGGGCCACCGTCGCGACCTGCCCGATGGTGACGGGCGTTCCGTCCTGATTGACGGCCGGGAGCGGCAGCGCGGCGATGTCGTCGGTGGAGGTCAGCTTCGATCCGGCCTGCACGGCGTAGCTCTGGCCGTCCTGCGTGAGGGTGCCGGCGGGGATCAGCTGCCCGTTCGCCGCGATGGCGTCGCTGATGTCCTTCGTGGTGACGGTCGCGATCGCGAGCGAGGCGGGCGAGGGCGTGATGGTGACCCGCTGCCCGATGGCGCCCAGCACCTCGGCGGCGCGCACGCCGTCGACCTCTTCGAGGTCAGGGACGGCGGAGGTCTCGAGCTGCCCGGCGAGCGTCTTGGTGTCTTCGCCGGAGACGGCGATCGAGATGATCGGCAGGTCGTTGATGCTGCCGGAGAGCACCTGCGGATCGAGGTTCTCGGGCAGCGTCGACTTGATGCGGTTGATGGCCTGCGTCATCTTCTGCTCGGCGGTCGCGAGGTCCGTGCCGTAGGTGAAGGTGGCCGAGATGATGGAGAGGTTCGTGCTGCTGGTGGCGCTCGTGGTCTCGATGCCTTCGACGCCCTGGATGGCGCTCTCGATCGGCGTGGAGACGTCGTCGTTCACGACCTCAGGGCTCGCACCGGGGTAGGTGGTGAGCACCGCGAGCTGCGGGAACTCGATCGAGGGGATCAGCTCCTGCTTCAGGCTGGTGAGCGCGAGCCCGCCGAACACGGCGACCACGATGGTGACGAGCGCGATGAGGGCCCGGTTCTTCATGCTGAGAACGGCAAGGAAATGCACGTCGTCGACTCCCTCTGAAACGGCTAGGTAGCTTAACTATCGCATCCCCGGAGAGCGGTCACCGACCGCGTCAACAGGTCTCCGAACCGGGCTCGCTCCTCGGGTGAGAGGCCGGAGATCATGCGATCTTCGACCCCCTTGACGGCCGCACTGGCGGAGGCGAGCTGACGCCGCCCTTTCGCCGTCAGCTCGACCGGCAGCGCCCGGCCGGACGGCGGCTGGTCGGGGCGGGTGACGAGCCCGTCGCGTTCGAGCGACTGCAGCAGCACGTTCATCGACTGACGGGTCACGAAGGCGCCCCGGGCGAGCTCCGAATTGGACAGACCGGGCCGCTGGGCGAGGAGTTCGAGACAGGAATAGTGCGTGATCGTCATGCCGAGCGGTCGCAGCACCGCTTCCATCTGCGTTCGCAGGGCGCTCGACGCCTCTTTCAGGAGGTAGCCCAGCGAGGTCTCGAGATGGATTCCCGGCGCGTCTTGACTCATGTCAGTATTCTGACATACAGTTCTCGATGTCAGCTAACTGACATTGATTGAAAGGATCATCATGCCCGCCTCCGGACCCGGTTTCATCTCCTTGCAGGTGCGCGACGTGCCCGCGTCGGCCGCCTTCTACGAGAAGTACCTCGGCTTCACGCGGCAGGCCGGTCCGCCGCACGCGGTGGTCTTCGACACCGCTCCGGCGGCTTTCGCCGTGCGTTCGCCCCTGCCCGGCGTCGATCTCGACATCATCCCCCAGCCCGGAATCGGCGTGGGCGTGTGGCTGCACGCACCCGACGCCCAAGCCATCCACGACGCCCTCGTCGCCGACGGCGTCAGCATCACCGCAGAACCGATCGACGGCCCCTTCGGGCGCACCTTCACCTTCGCCGACCCCGACGGGTATCAGATCACCCTCCACGATCGCGCCTGACCCCGTCTCCTCACGCCATGAGGCCGGCGAGCTCGGGCGCCCAGGTCTCGCGGCGCTCCGTGCCGTGGACCACGCGGCCGCGAGCGACGACCAGGTGCCGGCCGGGCTGGTCGATCACGACCGTCGCCGGGTCGACGGAGTCGAACACCACCAGGTCGGCGGCCGCGCCGGATTCGACCACGTGTCGATGGGCGGCCTCCGGGTGGAGGATCTGTGCACCGGCCGCACCCGCCAGCCCGAGCAGCGCCGCGAAATCCGTTTCGTCGGAGACGAAGGACACCCGGGCGAGCAGCAGGGCGATGTCGAGCGGATCGGCGCGGCCCGTCGGCGTGAACGCGTTGCGGACGTTGTTCGACGAGACGGCGGTCCGCACGCCATGTCGCCGCAGCGCCTCGAGCGGGGCCACGCCACGCCGGGCGTTGCGCTCATCGGCGCGTCCCATCAGATAGAGGTCGGTGGCCGGCAGCACCACCACTCCGACGTCGGCAGCGGCCAACGCGTCGAGCTCTGGGAAGAGATCTTGGTATACAAAATGCCAGCTTTATATTTCGGCGCGACTTCTCCGCTGTTACGTGTTTGTTTCGTGCTGTTTGGTATGCCGCACGGCGCCCGCCGCGCCGCTCAGGGCTCCAGGCGCTCCCGCATGAGCTTCAGCGAGTCGGACCGGCTGTGCTCGACGTGCGCGTAGGCCAGCGAGCCGGCGTACTCGACATTGCCGTCGGCGATGGCGCGGCACAGCTGCTGGTGCTCGGCGCACAGCACCTGCTGGTCGCGCTCCGCCTCCAGCCGGAACAGGCGGCGCACCCGACCGTTGATCGGCCCCATCAGCCCGATCAACAGCGAGTTGCCGGAGAGGCGCAGGATCTCCTCGTGCAGGGCGGAGTTGGCCGCGGCGATCTCGCGGTCATCCCCCACCTCCAGCGCTGATTCGGCGGCAGCCAGTCGCTCGAACAGCTCGCTCGACGAGGCACCGCCCGCGCAGGCCTGAGCCGCCAGGCGGGCGGCGAGCACCTCGAGGCTCGACCGAACGGCGAACAGCTCCTCGACGTCGCCGAGCGTCATCTCGGTGACGACGGCGCCCTTGCGAGGGACGGTACGGATGAAGCCCTCGCTCTCCAGGCGAGGCATCGCCTCGCGGATCGGGATGCGGGAGACGTTGAACTCCTCGGCCAGTTCCCGCTCGCGGATGCGCTCCCCCGCCGGGATCACCCCTTCGATGATGCGCTCGCGCAGCTCTTCGTAGATCTTCGCTGAGAGCGACTGGTCCGCGACCCCGAGCGGCAGTGCGTTCGTCACGATTCCGGCATCCACGAGCAATCCCTCCAGCTGGCTGATTGCCTACTGTATTCCACAATCGGCGCGCGTCGCCGCCCGCACGCGGTGGGCTGGCCGGGCACGCGTTCTCATTCCGGCACGTACTCCTGACGGAAAGCCGGTCCCACAGCATCGGCGATGTACTCGAAGTCGCGGTCTGAGTGCAGCACGATCGCGTCGTTCGCGATGGCGTAGGCCGCGATGAGGCAGTCGAAGGCGGCGGCCGAGCGTATCGTCCCTTTCTCCCAGAGCGCCTGCTGCACGTCGAGAACAGCTGACTCGTCGGGCTGGTACTGAGCGGGAAGCAAACCGTCCATGTACTGTCTGAGAAGCCGGTACTCAGCCGCACTCCGCGCAGAGTGACAGTACTCCAGCACTTGAGGCGGGCACGTCATGACGAGATGCTGGGGCGGCAGTCGCCGCAACCGCTCTGCGATCGTTGCGCTCCTGGCTGCCTTCTGCCAGATGCTGTTGTCGACGATGTAGGTGGTCACGAAGCCGCTGAATGCTGACCCGCGGGCGTGATGGTCGGGGCGTCGATCTGGTCGTCCTCGAATCGGTGGGCGATGATGCTCTCGATGACTGCCGACTGCCTCCGAGATGCGATCAATGTCTTCAACGCGACGGCCACAGTCTCTTTGTTGCTCGTCGCCCCGACGAGCCGCCGTGCTGCCTGCAGGTCACCCGGGTCGATGTCGATAGAAGTCACAACCATGATTTCTCCTCACTTCTATATACTCCACTATATAGCGGAGGTTCCGAAGTGTCGAGCGAAACGGTCAGAGCCAGCCCTTGCGCTTGAAGGCCTTGTAGAGCCCAAATCCGAGGGCGAGCATCAGGGCGAGCGCGAAGGGGTACCCGAGCACCCAGTGCAGCTCGGGCATGTACTCGAAGTTCATGCCGTAGATGGTGCCCACGAGAGTCGGGGTGAAGAGGATGGCGGCCCAGGAGGAGATCTTCTTGATCTCGTTGTTCTGGTCCTGCCCCACCAGGGTGGTGTGCACCATCAGCGCGTTCTGCAGCAGCTGCCGGAACGAGTCGGCGCGCTCCACGATCCGCAGCACGTGGTCGTGCACGTCGCGCAGGTTCTCGCGCAGCGTCACATCCGCGTCGCGCTCGGCGAGGGCATCGCGGAGGGTCTCGAGCATGTCCGAGAGCGGATGCGTGGCGCGCTGGAACGCCATCACCTCGCGCGAGAGCTGGTAGATCCGCCGCGACACCTCCTGATCGCCGTTGAACAGCTGGTCCTCGATCTCGTCGATGTCGTTCTCGAGGCCGTTGATCACCGGCACGTACTCGTCGACCACCTGGTCGAGCACGGCGTAGAGCACGGCGAGCGGCCCCTTCGCCAACAGGGCGGGATCGGCCTCGAGGCGCTTGCGCACGAGCGCCAGGTCGGGCGACTCCGCGTGCCGCACGGTGATGAGGTACTCGGCGCCGAGGAAGACGTGCAGCTCACCGAACTCCACCCGCTCATCGGCGTCGAGGTAGCGGGCGGGCCGCAGAGCGAGGAAGGTCGAACCGCCGTACTTCTCGAGCTTGGCCCGCTGGTGCCCCTTCAACGCGTCCTCGACCGCGAGCGGCGGCAGGTCGAACTCGTCGGCCACCGACTGCAGTTCCTCCGGGCTCGGGCGGTACATCCCGATCCAGGCGAACCCGTGCCGCTCCCTCATCACCTCGAAGGTCTCGTCGAGACTCGGCGGGTCGGCGGTGCGGTGCCCGGCCACGTACACGGCGTTGTCCACGATCATCGGCTGTCTCCTCCACCGGGCGCGGGAGCGGCGTCCGGCACGAAACGGTAGCCCATGCCGGCCTCGGTGAGGAAATGCACCGGATGCGACGGCTCGGCCTCGAGCTTCTTGCGCAGCTGGCCGATGTAGAGCCGCAGGTAGCCGGTCTCCTTCACGAGATGGGTGCCCCACACCTCGGTGAGCAGTTCCTGGTGCGTCACCAGTCGCCCGGGGTTGCGGATCAGCAGCTCGAGGATCTTCCATTCCGTCGGCGTCAGGCGGATGGCCGTGCGGTCGCCGTCGCGCGTCACCTGGTGCGCGGCGAGGTCGACGGTGATGCCACCGAACGTCACCACGGGGTCGTCTCCCCCGACCCCGGGTGCGCGGCGCCGGGTGAGAGCGCGGATGCGCGCCAGCAATTCGTCCATCGCGAAGGGCTTCGTGACGTAGTCGTCGGCGCCCGCGTCGAGCGCATCCACCTTGTCGGCCGAGCCCGCCCGGCCCGAGACCACGAGGATGGGCACGGCCGACCAGCCGCGCACGGCCTGGATGACCTCGAGGCCGTCGAGCCGCGGCATCCCGAGATCGAGCATGATGAGGTCGATCGACCCCTCGGTGGCGACCCGGATGGCTTCGGCGCCGTCGGCGGCGGTGACGATGTCGTACCCCTGCGAACCCAGCGTGATCCGCAGGGCACGCAGGATCTGCGGGTCGTCGTCGGCGATCAGGATCTTCATGCGCCGTCCCTTTCCGCTGCCACCGGCAGCGTCACCACCATCGTGAGACCGCCACCCGGGGTCTCCTCCGTGTCGAGTGTGCCGCCCATGCCCTCGACGAATCCCTTCGAGAGGGCCAGCCCCAGGCCGAGACCGGTGAGGTTGTCGGTGTCGCCGAGGCGCTGGAACGGCACGAACACGTCGTCGCGCCGGTCGGCCGGGATGCCGGGACCGCGGTCGACCACGCGCAGCTGCACCGTGTCGGCGAAGGTGCTCGCCGACACCACCACCCGCTCCCCCGCCGGACTGTACCGCAGCGCGTTCGAGAGCAGGTTGACGAGCACGCGGTCGAGCAGCACCGGATCCGCCGGGAAGGCAGGCAGGTCGGCCGGGATGTCGAGGTCGACCTCCGCGGGTCCGATGCCGAGCTCATCGAGCACGGCCGGCAGCAGGTCGTCGAGATCGACGTCGACGAGCGAGACGCCGAGCACCCCGGCCTGCACGCGGCTCACGTCGAGTAGGTCGGTGAGCAGCTGGGCCAGCGAGTCGAGGCTCTCCTCGGCCGTGGCGAGCAGCTCCTCGCGGTCGTGCGCACTGAGCGAGGCGTCGCGGGCGCGCAGCCCCGTCACGGCCGCCGTCGCCGCCGTGAGCGGTCGGCGGAGGTCGTGCCCGACGGCCGCGAGGAGCGCGGAGCGCACCCGGTCGGCCGCGACGAGCGGCGCCACACCGCGCGCGGTCTCCTCGAGGTTCGCGTGCTCCAGGGCGGCGGCGATCTGCGCGACGATCACCGCCAGCAGCCGCCGATCGGATGCCTGCAGCTCCCGCCCGTGCAACTCCAGCACCGTGCTCTCGTCGACGGGCATGGTCACCACCCCACCGGACTCCCCCGACTGTCCCGGGAGCGGAAGGGGTTCTCCGTCGGAGGCGAGGGCGCGCCCGTCGCGCACGAGGCGCACGCCCGTGAGGCCGAACGCCTCCCGGGTCTGGGTGACCAGGGCCTGCAGTGCGTCCTCGCCACGCAGCACGCTACCGGCCACCGTGGCCACGAGCTCCGATTCGGCCGCCGACCTTCGTGCCGCTCGCGAGCGCCGTGCCGCCTGGTCGACCACGATGCTCACGAGCACCGCGATCACCACGTAGAGCACGAGCGCGAGCACGTGCAACGGCTCGTTGACGGTGACCGTGTAGAGCGGATCGACGAAGAAGAAGTCGAGGGTGAACCCGCTCAGCACCGCCGCGAAGAGAGCCGGCCAGATACCGCCGATCAGCGCGGCCACGACCACCAGCAGCTGGTAGGCGAGCACGTCGGAGGTGATCGAGTCGTCGCTGCGGAACGACGTGAGCAGCCACGTGAGCAGGGGCCCGGCCACGAGGGCGAACACGAAGCCGTAGATGCGCCGGCGGAGCGTGAGGGCCCCCCGGGTGCCGGGGAGTCGCATCCGGCCGCCCGCCGCCGCGTGGGTGACGATGTGCACGTCGATGTCGCCCGATTCCCGGATGACCGTGGCCCCGATGCCCGGGCCGGTCAGCAGCGCTGCCAACCGGCTGCGGCGGCTCACGCCGATGACGAGCTGGGTGGCGTTGGAAGCCCGGGCGAACTCCACGAGAGCCGACGGGATGTCGTCGCCCACCACCTGGTGGAAGCTGCCGCCGAGGCTTTCCACGAGCGCGCGCTGAGCGGCGAGCGCGCCCGGGTTGGGTTCGCGCAGCCCGTCCTGCGCGGTGACGTGCACCGCCAGGAGCTGACCGCCCGAGGAGCGAGCGGCGATCCGGGCACCGCGGCGCAGCAGCGTCTCGCCCTCGGGTCCGCCCGTGAGGGCCACCACCACGCGTTCCCGGGCCTCCCACTTCTCGCCGATGCCGTGGTCGGCGCGGTAGCGGCGCAGCGAGCTGTCGACCTCGTCGGCGAGCCAGAGCAGCGCGAGTTCGCGCAGCGCCGTGAGGTTGCCGAGGCGGAAGTAGTTGGAGAGGGCGGCATCCACCCGCGCCGCCGGATAGACCTGCCCCTCGGCGAGCCGGTCGCGGAGGGCCTGCGGGGCCAGGTCGACCACCTCGATCTGGTCGGCCGAGCGTAGCACCGCATCCGGAACCGTCTCGCGCTGCGGCACGCCCGTGATCTGCTGCACCACGTCGTTGAGCGACTCGATGTGCTGGATGTTCACGGTCGAGAGCACGTTGATGCCGGCATCCAGCAACGTCTCCACGTCGCGCCAGCGCTTCTCGTGGGCCAGACCCGGCGCGTTGGTGTGGGCCAGTTCGTCGACCAGCGCGTACTCGGGCGCGCGGGCCAGCACCGCGTCGAGATCCATCTCGTCGAGCTCGACCCCGCGGTGCCCGACGCGCAGACGCGGCACCACCTCGAAGCCGGCCGTCATCGAGGCGGTGCCGGCGCGGCCGTGGGTCTCCACGATCGCGATCACCACGTCTTTGCCCGCCGCGCGGAGCCGCCGGCCCTCCTCGAGCATCGTGTAGGTCTTGCCCACCCCGGGCGCCGCCCCCAGCAGCACCCGGAGCCGCCCCTGTTTCACGCGCGCACCCGGTCAGCCCAGTTGCGCGAGCGCGAGGTTGAGCTGCAGCACGTTGACGGTCTCGTTGCCGAGATAGCCCAGGTCGCGGCCCTGGATGAACGACTCGACGAGATCATGAACCTGCGACTCCTCCAGTCCCCGGGCCTCCGCGACGCGGGGCACCTGCAGTAGAGCGTATTCCGGGCTGATCTGGGGGTCGAGTCCGGAGGCGGAGGTGGTGAGGGCATCCACCGGGATGTCGGCCGGGTCGACGCCCTCGAGCTCCGAGATCGCGGCCTTGCGCGCGGCGATCTCGTCGAGGAAGTCGGGGTTCTCGGGCCCGTAGTTGCTGCCGACCGAGGCCGACGCGTCGTACCCGGCCACCGAGGGACGCGACTGGAACCACTCGGGCAGCGCGTTGCCGTCGGCGTCGGTGAACGACTGTCCGATGAGCGAGGACCCGGTCACGGTGTCGTCGGCGTTCGTGATCAGGCTGCCGTTGGCCTGCGCGGGCAGCGCGAGCTGACCGACGCCGAGCACGGCGAGGGGGTAGATGATGCCGAGTGCGATCGTCGCGACGATCATGTATCGGAGCGCCACCCAGTAGGGGCGGGCGAATCCGCGGGTGGGAGCCATGTGCGTATGCCTTTCGGGGTATATGGGTCAGAAGCCGGGGATGAGGGAGACCACGAGGTCGATCAGCTTGATGCCGATGAACGGGGCGATCACGCCTCCGAGCCCGTAGATCAGGAGGTTGCGGTTGAGGATGCGTGACGCCGACAGCGGGCGGTACTTCACCCCGCGCAAGGCCAGCGGGATCAAGGCGATGATCACGAGCGCGTTGAAGATCACCGCCGAGAGGATGGCCGAGGCCGGTGAGTGCAGGCCCATGATGTTGAGGAGGGCCAGGCCCGGGAACACGGCGCTGAACATGGCGGGGATGATGGCGAAGTACTTCGCCACGTCGTTCGCGATCGAGAACGTGGTGAGCGCACCGCGGGTGATGAGCAGTTGCTTGCCGATGGCCACGATGTCGATGAGCTTCGTCGGGTCGGAGTCGAGGTCGACCATGTTGCCGGCCTCCTTCGCCGCCGACGTGCCCGTGTTCATCGCCACGCCGACGTCCGCCTGCGCGAGCGCCGGGGCGTCGTTGGTGCCGTCACCGGTCATGGCGACCAGCCGGCCGCCCTCCTGCTCGCGGCGGATCAGGGCCAGCTTGTCCTCGGGCGTGGCTTCGGCGAGGTAGTCGTCGACACCGGCCTCGGCCGCGATGGCCTTGGCCGTGAGCGGGTTGTCACCCGTCACCATGACGGTGCGGATGCCCATGGCGCGCAGCTCGGCGAAACGGGTGGCGATGCCCTCCTTCACGACGTCCTTGAGGTAGACGACGCCGAGGATCTCCGCCGGCCTCCCGGGCTGCTTGGTGGCCACCACAAGCGGGGTGCCTCCCAGCGACCCGATCCGGTTTGTCTCCTCGTCGACCTCGGCAAGCACGGAGCTCGACGCCGATCCGGCGCCGCCCTCGCGCACCCAGGCGATGACCGCGGAGCCCGCGCCCTTCCGGATCTGCGTGCCGTCGCTGAAGTCGATGCCGCTCATGCGGGTCTGCGCGGTGAACGGCACCACCTCGCCGGCCACCTTCGCGGGGCGCACGAATCCGGCGCTCTCGGCGAGGTCGACGATCGACTTGCCCTCCGGTGTGGGGTCAGAGAGCGACGAGAGCGCCGCCGCCTTGCTGAGGTCCGCGGCATCCACCCCGGTCAGGGCGATGAACTCGGAGGCGCGCCGGTTGCCGTAGGTGATGGTTCCGGTCTTGTCCATCAACAGGGTGGTCACGTCACCGGCGGCCTCGACCGCGCGGCCCGACATGGCGAGCACGTTCCGCTGCACCAGGCGGTCCATGCCGGCGATGCCGATGGCCGAGAGCAGGGCGCCGATGGTGGTGGGGATGAGGCAGACCAGCAGGGCCACGAGCACCGCGATCGAGGGCGCTGCGTTCGAGTAGCCGGCGATCGGCCCGAGGGTCAGCACCACGATCACGAAGATGATGGAGAGGCTCGCGAGCAGGATGTTCAGCGCGATCTCGTTCGGCGTCTTCTGCCGAGAGGCGCCCTCGACGAGACGGATCATCCGGTCGACGAAGGTCTCGCCGGGCTTCGAGGTGATGCGCACCACGATGCGGTCGGAGAGCACGCGCGTGCCGCCGGTGACCGCGCTGCGGTCGCCGCCCGACTCGCGCACCACCGGCGCGGACTCGCCCGTGATGGCCGACTCGTCGATCGAGGCGATGCCGTCGATGATGTCGCCGTCGCCTGGGATGAGGTCTCCCGCCACCACCACGACGACGTCACCCAGCCGCAGTTCGGCCGAGGCCACCTGGGCGGTCGTGGCGTGGAGCGCCGAGGGGTCGGCGGCGGCGTCGTAATCGACGACGCGCGAAGCCATCGTGCTCGTGCGCGTCGCCCGGAGCGTCGCGGCCTGGGCCCTGCCGCGGCCCTCGGCCACCGACTCCGCGAGGTTCGCGAAGAGCACGGTGAGCCAGAGCCACACCGCGATCGCCCAGGTGAAGGCGAGCGAATCGGTGGCCCCGGTGAACGGCTGCACGATGGCGATGAGAGTGGTGAGTGCCGCACCCACCTCCACGATGAACATGACAGGGGTGTGCCACATCGAGCGCGGATTCAATTTCCGGAACGCCTGGGGAAGCCCCGAGGTGATCTGAGCGGTCAAGTTGGACATGGATTACTGAAGCCCTTCGGCCAGAGGTCCGAGTGCGAGCACGGGGAAGTAGGTGAGGGCGACGACGATCACGACGACGCCGACGAGGAGGCCCACGAACTGCGGGCGGTGGGTGGGCAGGGTTCCGGCGGTCACCGGCACCTTGCCCTGCGAGGCGAGCGATCCGGCGAGCGCCAACACGAACACGATCGGCACGAAGCGGCCGAGCAGCATCGCGACACCGAGCGCCGTGTTGAACCACGGGGTGTTCGCGGTGAGGCCGGCGAAGGCCGAGCCGTTGTTGTTGGCGGCGCTCGTGAAGGCGTAGAGCACTTCGCTGAAGCCGTGCAACCCGGGGTTCCAGATCGAGGTGCTCTCGACATCCGCTCGCACCGCCGGGATGGCGAAGCTGAGTGCGGTGCCGGCCAGCACCAGGGTGGGGGTGGCCAGGATGTAGAGGCTCGCCAGCTTGATCTCGCGCGGGCCGAGCTTCTTGCCCAGGTATTCCGGCGTGCGCCCCACGAGCAATCCGGCGATGAAGACGGTGATGATCGCGATCACGAGCATGCCGTAGAGGCCTGCCCCGATACCGCCCGGCGCGATCTCGCCGAGCATCATGTTGAACATCGTCATCATGCCGCCGAGCGAGGTGTAGCTGTCGTGCATCGAGTTCACGGCGCCCGTGGACGTGATCGTGGAGGTCGTTCCGAAGAGGGTGGAGGCGAAGATGCCGAACCGCTGCTCCTTGCCCTCCATCGCCCCGCCCGCGGCCATCGGGCCACTGCCCGACCCGACCGCTTCGAAGACCGTGAGCGCCGTGAGGGAGACCACGAAGATCGTGGCCATGGCGGCCAGGATCGCGTAGCCCTGACGCTTGTCGCCCACCATCGTGCCGAAGGTGCGCGGCAGGGCGAAGGGGATCGCGAGCATGAGCAGGATCTCGAACAGGTTCGTCCAGCCCGTCGGGTTCTCGAACGGATGCGCGGAGTTGACGTTGAAGAACCCGCCGCCGTTGTTGCCGAGCAGCTTGATCGCCTCCTGCGAGGCGACCGGGCCACCGGGGATCGATTGCGTTCCGCCCGTCAGGGTCGTCACATCCGTGAAGCCGGCGACGTTCTGGATGACCCCGCCGGCGATCAGCACGATCGCGGCGATGAAGGAGAGCGGCAGCAGCACGCGGAGGACTCCGCGGGTCAGGTCGACCCAGAAGTTGCCGATGGTGCCCGTCGAGCGGCGTGCGAAGCCGCGGATCAGCGCGATCGCGACGGCCAGGCCGACGCCGGCCGACACGAAGTTCTGCACCGCGAGCCCGGCGAGCTGCACGGTGTACCCCATGGTGACGTCGGGCGAGTAGGACTGCCAGTTCGTGTTGGTGACGAAGGAGACCGCCGTGTTGAAGGACAGGCCTTCGGGGATGGCGGGGAATCCGAGCGAGTAGGGCAGCACGGCCTGCAGGCGCTGGAGGAGGTACACCACGAGCACGCCCACCACCGAGAACGCGAGCACGCCGCGGAGGTAGGCGCCCCAGCTCTGTTCGGAGCCGGAGGCGACGCCGACGAGGCGATAGAGGCCGCGCTCGACCTTGAGGTCTTTGGTGGAGGTGAAGGTGCGGGCGATGTAATCGCCGAGGGGCCGGTAGAGCAGGCCCAGGGCGAGGACGAGGGTCGCGAATTGCGCGACGGCGAGCCAGATCTCGAGAGCGGACACGGATCAGAACCGCTCTGGCTTCACGAGGGCGTACACCAGGTACGCCACCGCGGCCGCGCCGAGCACCAGTGCCAGGACGTCGATGACGATCACAGCTTCTCGACCCCCCACGCGACCAGGGCGACCAGACCGAAAACGGCCAGGATCGCAGCGACATAGACGATGTCGAGCACGGGAATCTCCATCCGAAAGGGGCGTTTGTTGACGGAAGTCGATCCAACGCCCTCCCGGGGCCACCACTGTCGGTCCTAACGGTTTCCTATCGACCGGCCCGCCGAACCGTACGCGTTCCCTACATCAGAGGAGGCGTCTATGATTCATGGAGTCGAGTTCAAAGGAGAACAATGACGGAAACACTGACCGCCCGCGCCATCACCTGGCGGGAGGCACAACTGGGGTTATGGGTCGCTGCCGCGCCCGATGCCCGCCCCCTCGGAATCGTCGCCGAGAAATGGGTGCACGGCTTCGTCGTGACCACCCGCACCGGAAAGAATCTGGGCAGCTACCCGTCGCTCGACGACGCGAAGGCGGCTCTCGAAGCGTCGCTGTAGCGGTTCGCCGTCGCGCGGGCGTCGACCCCGGCTAGCCGAGCGCCGTCGACGCCCGTGCCACCAGACGGCAGGGAAGGGTCTCGATGCCCGAGCTCTGTTCGCCGCCGATCGCGGAGAACAGGCGTTGCGCCGCGAGCCGGCCGAGCATCTCGAGATTCATGTCGACACTGGTCAGCTGCGGACGCGACTCCAGGGTCAGTGTCTCCCAGTTGTCGAAACCCATCACGGCGACATCGTCGGGCACCCCCACTCGGCGCTCGCGCAGCACGTCGAGTGCCCCGCGGGCGATCTGATCGTTGCCGCAGATGATCGCGTCGATGTCGGGATGCTGCTCCAGCAGGGCCACCGTGCAGGTGCGCCCCCACGATTCCGACCAGTGACCGTAGTGCACCCCACCGACCAGTTCGAGGCCGGCGGCCTCTACGGTCTGCTCGATGCTCCCCGCGCGATCGCGGGCGGCGACGAAGCTCTGCTCCCCGGTGATGTGCGCGATCCTGCGGCGACCGGTGCCGATGATGTGCTCCGCGGCCATGACACCGCCACCGACGTTGTCGGGCACCAGCGAGATGTCGCGCGGGTCGTCTGACGGCCCGTAGACGTACACCACGGGAACCGGGATGTCGCGCCCGAGCGAGGCGCGCGCATCCGTCGAGCTGCCCAGCACGATCAACCCGTCGACCCGGCGATCGAGCAGAGCCTGCAGGTGATAGGACATCCGGATGGCGTCGCCGCGCGCATCGCAGAGGAACACCGACATCTTGCCGGTGCCGAAGGCGTCCTCGGCGCCGGTCATGATCGGGATGCTGAACCGGCCGACCAGGTCGTCGGTGAGCAGGCCGACCGTTCCGGTCCGTCCGGCGAGCAGTCCCTTCGCCAGCGGGTTCGGCCGGAAGCGGATGCGTTCGGCCGCCTCGAGCACGCGCACCCGGGTTCCCGGATGCACATCGCCGCGGTCGTTCAGGGCCTTCGAGGCGGTGGAGACCGAGACGCCCGCGAGCTGGGCGACGTCTTTGAGCGTCGGGTTGCGTGCGCGACCCTCGTCGGTGTCGTCCCTCATCGCACCCCTCAATCGGTTTCGGACCTAGATCATCATAGGCGTTGACGCGGCCTGTTCGACAGTGTTACCGTGGCCACCGCAATCCCGAAACCCTTTTCGAAAAGTTTCACTGCTCTCTTCCGTTTACATCCAATGAAGGACGACGAATGTATTTCAATGCAGAACGACAGTCGCAGAAGAAGGGCTCCCGCACCGCTCGGCGCTCGCGCGCGCTGATCGCGGCGGGTGCGCTGGCCGCCACCGCCGGGCTCCTCCTGGCCGGCTGCTCCTCCTCCGGCACTCCGGGCGCCTCCGGCTCCTCGGACTCGGGCGAACTGACCGTGTGGCACTACTTCAGCGACCCGAATCAGGTCAAGGTCATGACCGACTATGCCGACCTCTTCCAGAAGAACCACCCCGACGTCTCGGTGAACAACGTCTACGTGCCCTACGACCAGATGGACCAGAAACTCATCGCCTCGGTCGGCGCGAAGACCGGCCCCGACGTGGTGGTCTTCAACGGCGCGGATGCGAGCAACCTCGCCCTCGCCGGCACGCTCGCCCCGATGGACGACCAGTGGAACTCCTTCGCCGACAAGGACCAGTTCCCCGACTCCGTGGTGCACAAGGTCGACGGCAAGACCTACGCCGTGCAGGGCTACGTGAACCTGCTGGGGCTCTGGTACAACAAGGACATCCTCGCCAAGGCCGGCGTCACTCCCCCCACCACGATGGACGAACTCGACGCCGCGATGGCGAAGGTCGCCGCCGGCGGCGACCAGGGCATCACCCTGTCGGGTCTGCCGAACTCGCAGGGTGAGTGGCAGGCCTATCCGTGGCTGACGGATGCCGGCTTCGACTACGCCGACCCGCAGGCCGACGCCGCAGCGGCAGGTCTCACCACCGTGCAGAACTGGATCGACGAGGGCTACCTCTCCAAGGAGGCCGTGACCTGGGACCAGACGGTTCCGTTCCAGAAGTTCGCCGCCGGCGGAGTCGCGTTCGCCGAGAACGGCAACTGGCAGATCGGCACGGCGAAGTCCGACGCCGCGTTCGATTACGGCGTGGTTCCGCTTCCGCTCGGCGACAAGGGCAAGGTCTATCTCGGTGGTGAGGGAGAGGGCATCGGGGCATTCGCCAAGAACCCCGACCTCGCCTGGCAGTACCTCCAGGAGACCTACTTCTCCAGCGACGGCCAGCTGCTCGCGTTGGCCGACTCCGGCACCATCCCGGCCCGGGCCGACACCGCGACCGACGCCGCGGTCACCGGCGACCCGCTGATCAAGCCGTTCGCCGACTCGGTGGCCGCGCAGGGCGCGAACTACCCTTCCGACGCCATCCCGCCGGCGAGCGTCGCCGACGTGCAGTTGGCCGGCGGACAAGCCTGGAGCTCGGTCATCGGTGGCGCAGCGACTCCTGAGCAGGCCGCCGACAAGTTCCTGTCCACCCTTCAGCCGCTGCTGTCGGCCAAGTAGGGATGACGCCGATGTCAGCCACCACGACGGCCAGATCGGCTCCGGTACGCAGCAAGAGGAGGCGCCGGGGACTGTTCCGCGGTCGCCTCCTCTTCGCCCTGCCGGCCGGAATCGTGCTCCTGGCGCTCTCCGTCTACCCCCTGATCCAGCTGGTGAGGATGAGCTTCAGCGCGGTCACCTCCGCCACGCTCAACCTCGACTGGGCCTTCGTGGGGTTGCAGAACTTCGTGACCGGCTGGCAGCAGGGCGACACCCAGAACGCCATCGTGAACACCCTCGTGTTCGTGGTGATCGTGACGGGTCTCGGACTCGTGGGCGGTTTCGCCGCCGCCGTCGCTCTGCGCACCAACTCCCGCGCGGCCGCCGTGCTGCTCGGCCTCATGGTCTTCGTCTGGGCACTGCCGCCCGTGGTCAACGGAAGCGTCTGGAAGTTCCTGCTGGGCGACAACGGGTTGTTCAACTCGGTCTTCCACCTCGTGGGCCTGCAGTCGTTCCCCTTCCTCTATGACACCCGTTTCGCGCTCGTCTCGGTGGCACTCGTGAACGCCTGGGCGATCATCCCGTTCAACGCGCTGGTGTTCCGCGCCGCCATCCTCGGCGTGCCGAGCGAGGTGTTCGAGGCCGCGCAGCTCGACGGCGCACGTCCGTGGCAGGAAGTGCGCCACGTCATGATGCCGGCCGTGCGGCCCACCAGCCTCGTGCTGGTCGTGCTCACCGTCGTCTACGCCTTCCGCAGTTTCGACTTCATCTACGTGATGACGTACGGCGGCCCGGGCACCACCACCAACACCCTGCCGTTCCTCGGCTACCTGCAGGCGTTCGTCCGTTACGACTTCGGGCTCGGCTCGTCGACCGCACTGATCGCCGTGCTGTTCGTGATCGTGCTCGCCGTGGTCTATGCCCGGAGCGTGCGCAAGGAGGAGCTCGAATGACCGCCCTGACCGCCACCCGTCGCCCGCGCAAGCAGCGCACACCCGTCGCCTTCGCGATGCGCATCGTGCTCTTCCTGGTCTACGGCATCCCGATCCTCTGGATCGTGCTCACCTCGCTGAAGAACTCCAGCGACGTGCTCTCCGACAGCGCGGCGTTCGTCTTCGCCCCGACCCTGGATGCCTATGTGACGGTGTTCCAGACCAGCGGACTGCTGCAGGCGGCCGGCCAGTCGTTCATCATCGCCGCGTCGACGACCGTGCTGACGCTCGCCGTCGCGATCCCGGCCGGCTATGCGCTGGCGCGGGTCGGCGGGCGGATCACGACGATCTGCCTCGGACTTCTCATCGTGCTCCAGATGGTGCCGCAGACCGCGACCGTCATCCCGCTGTTCCAGCTCTTCGGCCAGTGGGGGCTGCTGGACAACACACTCGGCGTCATCCTCGCCGACACGGCCCTGCTCATCCCGTTCGCCATCATCCTCATGCGTCCGTTCTTCCGCGCCGTGCCGGAGGCGCTCGAGGAGTCGGCCGCGATCGACGGCGCCTCCACCTGGCGCAGCTTCTTCTCGGTGGTGCTCCCCGTGGCGCGCAACGGCGTGGCCACCACGGGCACCCTCGTGTTCCTGCTCTCCTGGGGCGAATTCCTCTACGCCGTGAACTTCCTGCTCTCGCCCGGCAGTTACCCGCTGAGCGCCCTGCTCGCGCAGCAGGTGTCGGCGTTCGGCATCAACTGGCCGGGACTGATGGCGCTGGCCGTCATCACCTCGATCCCGATCCTGGTGCTCTTCGCCCTCACTTACCGACTCCTGCGCGAGGGCCTCACCCTCGGCGCGGTCAAGTAATACACGACTCTCACTGGAGATCCTTCGATGCCTCACTCTGTCACCCGCCTCGACCAAGGCCGGCCTGTCGCGCCGACCCGGGGAACCCTGCGCCCGCTCGGAATCTCCGAGGTGCGCATCACCGACGGCTTCTGGGCCGACCGCCAGGACATCAACGCCCGCACCCTGATCGAGCACTGCGAGCAGTGGATCGCCCGCTCCGGCTGGGTCGACAACTTCGACGCCGCCCGCGAGGGCCGGATGCCCGGGGCCCACACGGGCCGCGAGTTCGCCGACTCCGATGTCTACAAGCTGCTGGAGGCGATGGCCTGGGAGATCGGGCGCTCCGGCGATCAGGGGATGAACGCCCGTTTCGAAGCGCTGGTCGACCGGATCGAGCCGGTGCAGGAGCCCGACGGCTATCTCAACACCTACTTCGGCCGTCCGGGCCAGGCGTCGCGGTACAGCGACCTGGAATGGGGCCACGAGCTCTACTGCTACGGCCACCTGCTGCAGGCGGCGGTCGCCCGCGGCCGCACCACCGGGGAGGACCGCTTCGTCGAGATCGCGCGCCGCGCCGCCGACCACGTCTGCGCTGTCTTCGGGGCCGGCGGGATCGAGCGGGTCTGCGGGCATCCGGAGATCGAGGTCGCACTCGTCGAGTTCGCCCGCTACACCGGAGACGACAAGTACCTCGAGCAGGCGCGCCTGTTCGTCGAGCGCCGCGGGCATCACACCCTCGCCGACATCGAGTTCGGCCGCGCCTATTTCCAGGACGAGACACCGCTGCGCGACACGGCGGTGATGGCCGGCCATGCCGTGCGGGCCCTCTACCTCGCAGCCGGCGGCGTCGACCTCGCCGTGGAGACCGACGACCGCGAGCTGCTCGAGGCGCTGCGCCGTCAGCTCGGCGAGACCGTCGCCCGCCGCACCTATCTCACGGGCGGTATGGGCGCCCACCACGAGGGCGAATCGTTCGGCCAGGATCACGAGCTGCCGGCCGACCGCTCCTACTCCGAGAGCTGCGCCGGCGTGGGATCAGTGATGGTCAACTTCCGGCTGTTGCTCGCGACCGGGGAGGCGGAATACGCCGACCTCATCGAGCGCACGCTGTACAACGTGGTCGCGGGGTCGCCGAACGAGACCGGCACGGCCTTCTTCTACACCAACACGCTGCACCAGCGGGTGCGCGGCGAGGTGCCGCCCGAGAACGAGCTGAGCCCCAGGGCGTCCTCCAGCCTTCGTGCGCCGTGGTTCGAGGTGTCGTGCTGCCCCACGAACGTCGCACGCACCTTCGCCTCGCTCGGCAGCTACCTCGCCACGACCTCGGCTGACGGCCTGCAGATCCACCAGTACGCGGGCGCGTCGATCGCGGCCGACCTGGACGCCGGCCCCGTGGCCGTGCAGGTCGAGACCCGTTATCCGGACGACGGACTCGTGCGCGTGAGCGTGACGCAGACGGTCGACTCCGAATGGGAGATCGGACTTCGCGTCCCCGGCTGGGCCGACACCGGCGCGACCCTTCGCGTGAACGACTCCGCCGCCGAGCCGGTGGGACCGGGCGCCGTCCCCGTGCGCCGCCGCTTCGCGGTGGGCGACACGATCGAGCTCGCTCTTCCGATCGCGCCCCGGTTCACTGCTCCCGACCCCCGCATCGACGCCGTGCGCGGCAGTCTCGCCGTCGAGGCCGGCCCGATCGTCTACTGCCTCGAGTCTCCGGATCTGCCCGGCGGACTGGACGTCGACGCCGTGCGCCTCGACGCCTCGGCGCCCCCGACGCTCGGCACCGACGGCATCACGGTGGCGCTCGTGCCGCAGTCGTTCGACGACGGGGCGTGGCCCTACCGGACCACCGACGGCTCCCTCCCGGGCGGCACCGCGGGCGCCGCGTTCGCGGCCGCCCTCATCCCCTACCACCGTCGCGCCAACCGCGGCCCCGCGACCATGAGAGTGTGGATGCCGTGCGAGTAGTCGTCATCGGAGCGAGCGGTCACGTCGGCGGATACCTCGTGCCGCGCCTCGTGGCGGCCGGCCACGAGGTCGTGGCGATCAGCCGCGGTCTCCGCGAGCCCTACCGCCCGCATCGCGCCTGGGATCAGGTGGAGCGCATCACCGCCGACCGCGAGGCGGAGGACGAGGCCGGCACGTTCGGTGGGCGCATCGCCGACCTGAACGCGGATGTCGTGATCGACATGGTGTGCTTCACCGGCGCATCCGCCGCTCAGCTGGTCGAGGCGATCCGCGGCCGCGTGCCGCTGCTGCTCAGCTGCGGCACGATCTGGACCCACGGTTCGGCCGTCGAGGTGCCGATCCTCGAGCACGAGGCTCAGAACGCCTTCGGCGACTACGGCATCGGAAAGGCCGAGATCGAGCAGCTACTGCTCGCCGAGGCACGCCGCCCCGGAGGCCTGCGCTCGGTGGTGCTGCACCCGGGTCACATCACCGGCCCGGGCTGGCACATGATCAATCCGGTCGGCAACCTCGACCTCACGGTGTGGCAGGCGCTCGCGGCCGGCGAGGAGGTCGTGATGCCGGGCTTCGGTCTGGAGACCGTGCACCATGTGCACGCCGATGACGTCGCCCAGGGTTTCCAGCGCGCGATGGAGCGTCAGGGCGAGGCGGTGGGCGAGTCGTTCCACATCGTGTCGCCCCGGGCCGTGACGCTGCGAGGCCTCGCCCTGGCGGCGGCCGGTTGGTTCGGCCAGGAGGCACGACTGCGTTTCGTGCCGTTCGAGGAGTTCCGAGCACAGACCACCCCTGACCACGCGGAGGCGAGCTGGGAGCACATCACGCGCAGCCACTCGGTGTGCATCGAGAAGGCGAAGCGGATGCTCGGCTACGCGCCCCGCTACAGCTCCCTCGAGGCCGTGGCCGAGGGTCTGCAGTGGCTCATCGACGACGGACAGCTCGACGTGGGGGGCCGAGCACTCGCGCTCTGAACCAGGTGGTCAGCGCACGGTGGCGGGGCCGCTCGCTCCGTTGTGACCGTTCCCGTTGTGTCCGTTCCCGTTGCCGTTGCTGCCGGGCGCGCCCGGCTCCTCGGTGAACTGCAGCCCCCCGCTGCCGTTGGAGGAGGCGGTGAGGATGTCGAGCCACTCACGGTTGATGGCCGGCACCCGCCCGCCCGCGAACTTGAAGTAGAGCGGGATGGAGGAGTCGAGCCAGATGCTCGACCGCCCGTCGCCGATGGCCGGGTCGTCTTTCCAGGAGAAGAAGAAGCTCTCCTTGCGACGGAGCTTGGCGGCGATCACGATCTGCAGATGCGTGAGGGTGCGGTCGTCGAACTCGATCTCGATGCCCGAGGTGCCGTAGAGCAGCTTTCCCATACCCCAATTAACGCACAGCCCGACGACACTGTCGCGTGGCGGGCGCGGGGGTGTTCACCGGGCTAGTGTTGCGATCAAGTCGAGATGGGGTGTTTTGGTGTTCAACAGGAAACCGCACGTGCCGCAAACGGAGAGTCAGGCGCTTCAATCGGGGTCCGATCTCGAGGTGGCCGGACAGGACACGCTGCCCTCGGTACGCGTGCACGCGTTCCGGATCGGACTGGTCGGCGGGCTCGGGGTGCTGCTCGCCATCCTGATCGGCGGCGTCGTCACCCAGCTGAGCACCGTGCTGATCTACATCGGCGTGGCGATCTTCCTCGCGCTCGGTCTCGATCCACTCGTCTCCTGGCTCGAGAAGAAGATGCCGCGGCCGCTGGCGATCGTGATCGTCTTCGCCGCGGTCATCCTCATCTTCGGCGGTCTGCTCTTCGCCGTCATCCCACTCATCGTCGACCAGGCCTCGAATTTCATCGATCAGTTCCCCCAGATCGTGAAGGACTTCACGACGAGCGACTTCGTGAAGGGCTTGCAGTCGCAGATCGGCGGCTTCGTCGACATCGACAAGGCGGTGCAGGACGCGACGGCCTTCTTCCAGGATCCGAACAACCTGCTCAACATCGGCGGCGGCCTTCTCGCCGTGGGAACCGGCATCGCCAGCGGTGCGACCGGTGCCGTCATCGTGCTCATCCTCACCCTGTACTTCCTCGCCTCGCTCCGCAGCATGAAGCGCGTCACCTACCGCTTCGTGCCGGCCAACAAGCGGGCCGCGTTCGCCTCGCTGACCGATGACGTCACGGGAGCAGTCGGCCGCTACGTCGTGGGTCAGATCGGGCTCGCGGCCATCAACGGCATCCTGAGCCTCATCTTCCTCACCATCATCGGGGCGCCGCTTCCGGCGCTGTTCGCGTTCATCGCGTTCCTGGCGTCGCTCATCCCGCTCGTCGGCACGCTGAGCGGGGCGATCATCATCACCCTCGTGTGCCTGTTCGCCTCGCCGCTCACCGCGCTGGTCGCCGCGATCTACTACCTCGTCTACATGCAGGTGGAGGCGTACTTCCTGAGCCCCCGCATCATGAACCGGGCGGTGGCGGTGCCGGGCTCGATCGTGGTGATCGCGGCCGTGGCCGGCGGAACGCTCGGATCGGTGCTCGGCGCGCTCGTCGCCATCCCGATCGCGGCGTCGGCCATCATCATCGTGCAGAAGGTGGTCTTCCCCAAGCAGGACGCGAAGGTCTAGACGCGAAGGTCTAACTGCCGAAGGGGAAGACGAGGAGGGAACTCGTGGCGGTCGCGACGACCGCACCGCGGGCATCCGTCAGCTCGGCCTCGGCGAAGGCGACACGTCGGCCCGGTTTCACGACGCGGCCGACGCACCGCAGGGTTCCGCTGTCGCGGGTGATCGGGCGCAGGAAGCTCACCTTCAGCTCGATGGAGGTGTAGCCGATGCCTGCGGGCAGTGTGGACTGGACCGCGCAGCCGAGGGCCGAGTCGAGCAGGGTGCTGATCAGTCCGCCGTGCACGATGCCCAACGGGTTGTAGTGGTACTCCCCCGGCTCGCAGGTGAAGGTGGCCGTTCCCTCGCCGACGTCGGCGAGCGTCATGCCGACGAGCTTGCCGATGGGCGGCGGCGGCAGATGGCCGGCGGCCATCGCGCGGAGGAACTCCAGCCCCGACATCCCGGGGGCGGCGTCGACGTTCTGCTGCGGGTCGTCCCACTCCACCACGCGGCGGCGGGCATCCGTGTTGTCGTCGTCGATCGCGGTCATGCCGTCAGCGTAGACCGCTAGACCACGTCGGCGAACAGCTCGGCCGGCGGCACCGGGGCGTGGGAGAGCGATCCGCTGCTCTCGGCCAGCGCGTCGAGACCCCGTTCGAGGTCACCGAGTTGATACCCGATCGGGATGCGGATGAACCGTTCGAACGCCCCGTCGAGCCCGAAGCGCGGGCCGGCCGTGATGAGCACCCCGCGCGAGCGGGCGGCGAGGGCCAGCTGCGAGCTGATCGGGGAGCCGAGGTTCACCCAGGTGGCGAGGCCGCCGTCGACGCGGGGCACGCGCCATTCCGGGAAGCGTTCCCCGAGCATCCGGATGACCGTGTCCCGCCCTTCCCGGAGCTGAGCCGACCGGAGGGCGAGCACCGGCTCGAAGTCGCGGAGCAGACGCGCCACCACGAGCTGCTCGAGCACCGGCGTGCCGAGGTCGCCGGCGAAGCGCGCACCGGCGAGCTTGCGGATGATGGCGGGCTCGGCTCGGATCCAGCCCACCCGCAGGCCCGACCAGACCGTCTTGCCGACCGACCCGATCATGATGGCCGACCCGGCCGTGCCCGCGTCGCCGTAGGCCGCGAACGGGAGGAACGACTCGGCGCGGTCGATGTCGAGTTCGCCGGAGGTCTCGTCGGCGATCACCAGCGTGCCCTGGCGGGCCGCGTCGCTCAGCACCTGTTCGCGGAGCTCGGCCGGCATGCTCTCGCCGGTGGGGTTGTGGAAGTCGGGCATCAGGTAGGCGAGCGCCGGGCTCGTGCGGGCGAAGGCCTGGGAGAGCCCCGCGGCGTCCCAGCCGTGCAGGCCGTCGTCGCTGGTGCCGACGGCCGCGACGGTCACGGGCACCAGTCGAGCCCCCGCCGCCTTCAGCGCCTCGTAGGCGTGCGGGTAGCTCGGCAGCTCCACCACGGCGCGGTCGCCGCGGCCGAGCAGCACCCGCGCGAGCAGGAAGATCGCGTGCTGCGCGCCGATCGTGATCATCACCTGGTCGACGCTCGTGGGCAGTCCTCGCTCGGTGTAGCGAGCGGCCACGGCCTCGCGCAGCACGAGCTCGCCGAAGGGATCGAGACCGCTCGTGGTGAGGGCCGCGGGGTAGTCGCTCAGCGCATCCTGCGTGGCCGCGAAGAGACCGGGATAGGCCGGCAGGGTGGCCTTGGAAAAGTCGATGAAGTCGCCCGAGACGTCGTGCCCACCCACCGGAGCCCGGCCCGGCAGGCGCGTGACGCTGCCCGAGCCGCGCACGCTCTGGGTGTACCCGGCGTCGCGCAGTTCGCGGTAGGCCGCCGACACCATCGTGCGGCTCACGCCGAGAGCCTGCGCCAGATCGCGCTCGGCCGGCAGGCGGGTGTCGACCGCGATGCGGCCGTCGAGCACGAGCAGCCGGATGCGGTCGAAGAGCGCGAGATAGGAGGGGCCGGAGGCGGGGAGTCGCCAGTCGCCGAGCAGGGCGAGGAGGGAGCGCGTTCCGATGCGAGCGTCAGCCATGCATCCACTCTAGTCATATTGGCTCCTTGTACTAGAGCCAATTTCGCGATTGGCTACTTCGATGATCCGCCTGACTCCCCGTCTCCTGCGCCTGCTCGTCGGGCTCGTGCTCTATGGATTCGCGGACAGCCTGATCATCCGCGCCGCCATCGGGGTCGAGCCGTGGACGGTGCTGGCCCAGGGGGTGTCGGAGCGCACGGGGTGGGGTATCGGCATCCTCACCAACGTGATCGGGCTCGGGGTGCTGCTGCTCTGGATCCCGCTCCGCCAGAGGCCGGGTCTCGGCACGCTGCTGAACGTGCTGCTCGTGGGCACTACGATCGAGGTCGGCCTCTGGCTCATCCCGCCGGTCGACCTGCTGTGGCTGCAGATCCTGCTCTTCGCAGCCGGGTTGCTGCTGCTCGCGGTGGCCAGCGGCATCTACATCGGCGCGGCGCTGGGCCCGGGTCCGCGCGACGGATTGATGACCGGCATCCACACGCGGCTGGGCTGGCCGATCTGGGTGGCGCGGGGGCTCGTCGAGGGCAGCGTGCTGCTGGTGGGCTGGCTGCTCGGCGGCGACGTGGGCATCGGCACGCTCGTCTTCGCGGTCACGATCGGGCCGCTCTGCGGTCTCACGCTGCGCTGGTTCGGGGCGCTCGGGCGATATGGCAGCATGAAGTCGGCGCCGGAGCCGGCGCCGGACCGACCACCCGCGAACGACACCCCGAAGGACACCGATGCGCGTCGCCCTGCACTCCCTCACCCGTGACGGCGCCGAGAGCGGCTACGACCGGGCCCACGCGGTCGTCCCCGCGGCGCTGGCGGCGCGGTTCGCCGAACTCGGCATCCACGACTGGACCATCTGGCGCAGTGGTCGCGACCTCTTCCACCTGGTGGAGTGCGACGACTTCCTCGCCGCGATGGCCGCGCTCGACGGCGACCCGGTGAACGAGGAGTGGCAGGCCACCATCGGGCCGTTCGTCGACCACTTCGAGGTGAACGGGGTCGGCGAGGGCGATGCCGGCCTGCCGGTGCCCCTCGTGTGGCGACTCCGCAGCCAGGTCGACGGCCTCGCGCCCGACGCCTGAGCGACCGCGATGGAAGATCCCCTCTACCTCAACCACGCCAGCTACAGCCCGCCCACTCAGGCCGTCGCCGACACCGTGCAGGCTCTCTTGGCAAGCGCGATGCGCGGCGGGCCCACGACGTCGGCCGAGTTGCACGGCGAGCACGCCCGCGCGCGGGCGGCGGTGGCCCGCCTCGCGGGCGTGCCGGCCGAGCGGGTCGCGCTCACCACGAGCACCTCGCAGGGCCTCCTGCAGACCGCGTTCGGCGTGCGTGGCGACGTGCTGGTGAGCCTCGACGAGTTCCCGGCGAACGTGTACCCGTGGCGCCGTGCCGAAGCCGCCGGCCGCCTCCGCGTGCACGCCTTGCCCGGATCGGGGCCGGGCATGACGTCGGGCACGGTCTCCCCGTCGCCCGTCACGCCCGAACGGGTGGCGGATGCGCTGACGCCGGCGATCGGAGCGGTCGCCGTGAGCGCGGTCGACTTCCGCACCGGGTACCGGGCCGATCTGGCGGGCATCCGCTCGGTCATCGGGCCCGACCGCCTGCTCGTGGTCGACGGCATCCAGGGCTTCGGCGCGATCGACGCCGACTGGTCGCCCGCCGACGTGCTCGTGGTCGGCGGGCAGAAGTGGCTGCGGGCCGGCTGGGGCACCGGGTTCATGGCATTCTCCGAACGGGGGCTCGCCCAGGTGGAGCCCACTCTCGGCAGCTGGGCCGGCGCCGAGGACCAGGCACGCTACGACGGCACGATCCACCCGCTGCTCGCAGGGGCCGAGCGGCACGCGGTCACGAATCTCTCGCCGTTCACGTCGGGCGCGCTGGCGACGGCGCTCGAAGGGATCACCGCGACCGGCATCGGGGTGATCGCGGCACAGATCGCGTCCACCGCCGGTCGCCTGGCCGACGCGATCGAGGCGGCCGGGCTCGCACTCCTCTCTCCCCGCGCTCCTGCCGAACGCGCCGGGATCGTGGTGGCGGGCTACCCCGCCGGCGCGGCGATCGAGGCGCACGCGCGCCTGACGGCGGCAGGAGTCACGGCCACCCTGCACGGCGACGACCGCATCCGCTTCTCGCCGCACAGCACCACGCCGGGCGGCACGATCGATCGAGTGGCCGAGCTCATCGGGCGGAGTGCGTCGGCTCCTGGCTGAATAGGAAGCGGCCCCGCCGACGGGGTTGTGGACAGGAGATCCCCTCGTGATGGGCGAGGATCTCCTCAACGACGTCAGCCGATGGAAGAGAGACCATGACGCCCCCTCTGTTGGACCGCGTGGCGTGGACCGACCTCACCGAGGCCGGGCGCCGTCGCGGGGCCCTCGCCGCGCCGCCCTCGCGACGCGGGCTGTTCACGCGCCTGATCGCCGCCGCCGTGCTCGTTGTGCTCGTGGTCGTGGCCGTTGGCGTGGTCGTGGCCCGTCAGCTCGCCGAGCGGGAGGCGGTGCATGACGCCGCGCGCACGGCCGAGCTGCTCGGCGACGTCATCGTGGAGCCGGCCCTCAGCGACTTCCTGCTCGACGGCGACGAGGCGGCCCGCTCTGCGCTCGACGAACTCGTGCACAGCCGGGTGCTCGGCGATTCGGTGGTGCGCGTGAAGATCTGGGACGCGGCCGGCACGATCCTCTACTCCGACGAGCCGCGACTGATCGGCGAGACCTTCGGTCTCGACGACGAGGAGCGTGGCGTTCTCGAGAACGGAGGGGTGGAGGCGGAGGTCTCCGACCTCGAGGCCCCGGAGAACCGCTTCGAGTCGGGGCAGGGCGAATTGCTGGAGGCCTACCACGCCGTCACGAGTCCGAGCGGGCGCACGGTGTTGTTCGAGGCCTACTTCCGCTATGACCAGGTGAGCGTGCGCACCGGCGAGCTCTGGGGCGCCTTCTCGCTCCTGGCGGCAGGCAGCGTGGTGGCCTTGTTGGTGCTGCTGCTGCCCCTCGGTCGTCGGCTGATGACCTACCTGGGTGAGGTGCGGGCACACCGGGAGGCGGTGTTGCAGCACGCGCTCGACGCCTCGTCCGACGAACGGCGGCGCATCGCCGGCCGCCTGCACGACGGAGCCATCCAGGACCTCACCGCAAGCGCCTTGGCACTGCACAATGCGGCCACCCGAGCCGAGACCTCGGGCGCCCACGCGCTGGCGACGGAGCTCGAGCAATCAGCGCGTACCCTGCGCGCGAACGTGGGTGGGCTGCGGTCGCTGCTCGTGGACGTGTACCCGCCGAGTCTCACCGCGGCCGGCATCCTGTCCGCGCTCGACGACCTCGCGTCGGCCGTCCGGGGCCGCGGGGTGCAGGTGCGGATCGTGGACGCCGGCATTCCCGAGCTCACGCCCGACGAGGCCCGGCTGGTGTTCCGCGTGGTGCGCGAGTGTCTTGCGAACACGGTGAGACACGCCCACGCACGCGAGGCAGTCGTGACACTGAGCACGGCGGGGGACGGCGCCGGTGACGGCACGGGCGGTCGCGTCGGCGCGGGCCCGAGCGTACACGTGGAGATCGCCGACGACGGCCGCGGCTTCGACCCGGCCGGCGCCGGGCAGCCGGAGTCGGGGCACCTCGGCATCCCGCTGATCGTCGAGGCGGTCGCGGATGCGGGCGGGCGTCTGCTCGTGCGCACCGCACCCGGACAGGGCACCCGGTGGCGGCTCGTGCTGCGCGAGTCGGCCGGCGGACGCGGGTCCGACGCACCGGAGGACGTCGGATGATCCGGGTCGCGCTGGTCGACGACCACCCGCTGGTGCGAGCCGGGTTGGTGGCCCTGCTGCGCGAACTCGACGACGTGGCCGTGGTGGGCGAGGCCTCGGACGGCGCCTTCGCTCTCGCGCTGGTCGAGGACGCGCGGCCCGACCTGCTGCTCATGGACCTCTCGATGCCCGGCACCGACGGCGTGACGGCCACGACGATGGTGCACGCGGCGCATCCGCACCTCCCTGTGCTCATCCTCACCTCCTCCCGAGACAGCAGGCAGCTGCGCGATGCCCTCGCCGCCGGCGCTGCGGGGTATCTGCTGAAGGACGCCGAGCCCGCCGAGATCGCAGCGGGCATCCGGGCCGCGGCCCGCGGTGAGGCACCCATCGACCCGAGGGTGGCCCGCATGCTGTTCCCCACGAGCGGGAGGGCAGCCGCCCCGTTGGAAGCACAGTCGGACCCCGAGTCCCACCCGGAGCCGCTGGTCCGTGGTCGGGAGGCCGAGGTGCTGCGCCTGGTCGCCCGGGGCCTGGCCAACAAGCAGATCGCGCGCGAACTCGGCATCGCCGAGCGCACCGTGAAGGTGCACCTGGGTAGTGTCTTCCGCCGACTCGGCGTCAACGACCGCACCAGCGCCGCCCTCTGGGCGCGCGAGAACGGGTACTAGTACCAAGGTCGTATCGACCGGGAGACACGAGTCGATGACGATGGACGAGCGGGTAGCCCGCATCCGCTCCCCCGTCTTCCGGAAGGTCACCATGTCACCTCGTTCCCCCCTCGGCCGAATCGCCCGCCGCGCGCTCGTCGCCACCACGATCGCCGCAACCGCCCTCCTCGCCGCCACCGCGGTCGCCGCGCCCGCCTCCGCCAAGCCCTCCGCGAACGGCGGCGACTACGCGGTCACCGTGAACGGGACCACCTACAACCCGGCCGCCGGGAAGGATGTGAAGCTCAAGGATGTCGCCGTCTCCGGCCCGATCCTGGTCACGGGTGTGAACAACACCTTCCGCATCGACCCGAGCACGCTGGGTGTGTACGACTACACGCTCACGGGCGCCCCCGATGCGTTGCGGATGGTCACCTCTCCCACCGTGCTGTTCGCTTCCAAGGTGCCGACTCTCACTCCCGCCCAGATCGGCACGGTGAGGATCCAACAGCTCGAGGTGAAGGACGACACGCTCGTGATCGTCTTCGGCGCGGCCGCCGGGAAGCTCAAGATCCAGGCGAAGGACGGCGCCCAGGGCGGCATCTTCCAGATGGAGCCGGAGTTCGGCACCTCGGTCGAGCTCGTGCACACCCTTGGCCCGGGCCTGTTCTACTTCGTGAACCAGTTCACGGGCAAGATCAACTTCGGCAACGGGGTCGACGCCGTGAGCAGCGCACAGAACGCCACCGGTTACCACCAGATGCTGCTCGGCAAGGACAGCCCGCAGGTGGCCACGAAGACCCTGCAGACGGGCACCGTCACCAAGTGGCTCGTCACCTCGGGCGGGCGCCTCGGCGGCGTGCTGGGTGAGGACGCCATCGAGCTCTCCCAGGGCGCGACGAATTGCACCAGCCAGTGCCAGGCACAGAACCAGATCCACGGATCACTGCCGGTGCCGCCGAATCCGACGAATCCCACGCCGATCGGCTGAGGCCGGATCATGACGGAAGGGGTCGCACGCCCGGGCGTGCGGCCCCTTCGCGCGCTGTCAACGCGCGAGCAGGTGCCCCGCGTGCGCGAGCCAGATCGCGGCGATCGCCGCGTGTCCCTGCGGTGTCGGGTGCACGCCGTCGGCCGCGAGCGCCGCGGCGCCACCGGCGCCTGCCGCGCCCGCCAGCGCCGTGAGCTCGACGTCAGTGGGCACGAGGGTGGCGCCGAACTCCGCCGCGAGGCGTCGCACGACCGCGATCTTGGGGTCGAGATCGTCGCGCCACGCGGACTGCTCGGGTGTGACAGGCAGCACGAACGGCTCCATCAGCACGATCGAGGTCCCGGGCCGCGCGGCGAGCGGCGCGAGCAGTCGGCGGTAGCCGGCCTCGAAGTCGGCCGCCGACGTCGGGTCGTCGCTGTCGTAGCGCCGCCAGGTGTCGTTGATGCCGATGAGGATGCTCACCACCCCCGCGTCGACCGCGAGCACGTCATCGGCCCAGCGCGCCTCGAGGTCCACCACGCGGTTGCCGCTGATCCCACGATTGAGCACGGTGCGGCCCGCGAGTTCCGGGGTGGCGGCGAGCACGCGCACGTAGCCGTCGCCGAGCCCGTCGGGATCGGTGCGGCGGTCGCAGTCGGTCACGCTGTCGCCCACGAAGAGCACGGTCGGGATGTCGGTCATGCCTCGAGCCTCCCATCCGGGCCGGGCGCGTCGACGGCGCCACGCGCATCCGCGAGCCGCACCTCGATCAACAGCGTCTGCTGCGGGTTGAGGGTCGGCAGCGGCAATCCCGCCACCGTCGCGACCCGTCCGGGCACGGAGACCCAGCCTCGTGCCGCCTCCTGCGCCCAGCCGGGGTCGCGCGCCTCGTGGCGGCTCGCCCGGCCGAGCTCTTCCCGCAGCCGGACCTCGTAGCGCGCGTCGGGATCCAGCCCGGGCAACCGGATGCGCCCCGCCTGTCCGCCGGCCGACGTCGCCACGCGCGACCAGGCGTAGAGCGCCCGCCCGTCCTCGCCCACCACGCCGTGCAGGGTCGTGGCCTCGTCGGCCAGGTCGGCGTTCACCACGCGGCCTCCGTGCACGAGGGAGCGGAACTCGCGGTACATCGCCGACCAGGTGGCGATCTGCTCGAGTTCCTCGTCGCTGCAGTCGGTGAGGTCCCATTCGATGCCCGAGTGGGCGAACAGCGCGGACGCCAGGCGGAACGGCGCCGAGGTCACCCGCGAGGTGGTGTGCGCCTGGGCGGCACCGAGGTGGCTGCCGATCAGCTCGGGTGGCAGCAGCAGTGAGGTCCAGCGCTCGATCTCGAGCCGCTCGACGGGGTCGTTGCAGTCGGAGGCCCACACCCGGTCGGTGCGCTCGAGGATGCCGAGGTCGATGCGGCCTCCCCCGCCGGAGCAGGTCTCGATCTCGAGCCCCGGATGCCGCCGCCGCAATTCGTCGAGCAGGTCGTAGAGCGCCAGGGTCTGCCGCCGCACACCGGGACGGTCGCCTCCGTCGGCGCCCGTGCCGCGGCTCACGGCCTCGGAGAGGTCGCGGTTGTGGTCCCACTTGATGTAGTCGATCGCGTACTCGTCCACCAGCGCGTCGATGCGCTCGAGCAGGTAGTCCGCCACCTCGGGCTTGCCGATGTCGAGCACGTACTGGTTGCGCGAGGGCAGCCCCACCCCCTCGGAGGGAGCGAGCAGCCAGTCCGGATGCTCCCGCGCCAGATCGGAGTCGAGGTTCACCATCTCGGGTTCGAACCAGAGCCCGAACTGCATGCCGTGCTGACGCACCCGCTCGACGAACGGCGCGAGGCCCTGCGGCCAGATCGCGGCGTCGACGTTCCAGTCGCCGAGTCCGGCATCCGCATCCCGCCGGCCGGAGAACCAGCCGTCGTCGAGCACCACCCGCTCGACGCCCACGCGCGCGGCCAGTTCGGCGAGTCGGCCCAGGCGTTCGAGGTCGTGGTCGAAGTAGACGGCCTCCCAGGTGTTGAGCACGAGCGGCCGGGCGGTGGACGGATGCCCCGGCCGCGCCCGCAGGCGTCGGTGGAGGCGTTCGGAGACGCCGTCCATACCGTCCCCCGACCAGGTGAACAGCACGGTGGGTGCCGCGTAGCTCTCGCCGTCGGCGAGCAGAACCTCGCCCGGCATCAGCAGCTCGCCCCCTCCCACCACCGAGCGGAAGGGGCCGGCGCCCTCGGGGAGTTGCTCGACGAGGGTGTGCTGGTTGCCGCTCCAGGCGACGTGCATCGCCCACACCTCGCCGTGGCGGAACCCGAATCCGGGCGTGCCGACGAGGGTGAGGAACGGGGAGTCGTGTCCCGGCTTGCCCCGGCGGCTCTCGCGGCGGTGCGCGCCGAAACGCACCGGGGTGCGCTGCAGCGAGCGCTCGCGGCACCACTTGCCCGCGAAGTCGGCGATCTCGCCGGCCCGTTCGGGCAACGGCAGGAGCGCATCGAGGGAGGCGAGGGCGTAGGGGTCGGCGGAACCGGGGGTTCCGACGGAGAGGTCCCGCGTGACGTCGAGGTCGACCGCGAGCACACCGAAGGTGTCGAGCGTGTAGCGCAGGCGTGAGCGCATCGCGGTGACGGCGTCGACGAAATGCAGCACGATGCTGCCGCCCGCGTCGCCCCCCGCCGCCGGCACCACCTCGCTGCGGTCGAGCACGGGCCGCGGCGTGGTGCGTGTCCCGCCCGCGTGGCCGGACTGGGCCGGGGTGCCCGACCAGCCGTCGCGCTCCGTGGGCCACACGGAGAAGACACGCGGCGCATCCGGGGAATTGTTGAGCAGGGCGGGCTGCGCGCTGGTGCGCAGCGCCTGCAGATCGGCGCCGTCGAGCGGCCCGAGATCCTCTCCCCAGTGCAGCACCTGCGGCACCGGGGAGGTCAGTTCGACAGCGAAGGACACCCCGGCCGCGCGCAGCAAAATGACGGCTTCCTCGCCGTGAGTCATGTCTGAATTCCCTCATTCGTAATTACTTGACATTGTGAATAAACCATCTCTAGTCTGTCGATGCAAGTGCAGATCCGGAAATCTTCCCTCCGCCATTCGGGGTTTCCGGTCGAGACGAACCGGCGGAACAGGTGGATCAATGGTGATCGCAAGATCAACGGCCGCGGCCCCGACGCGGCCTTCCCGCGCCGATCGGAATCGTGCCCGGCGCGGCTCCGTGAACGCGAAGGCCCCCGCGCACCGGGGCGATGCGAAGCTGGCGTGGCTGTTCATCGCCCCTGCGCTCATCGGCTTCCTGGTGTTCGCCGCCTACCCCACGCTCCGCGGCATCTACCTGAGCTTCACCGATTTCAAGGTGCTCACCCCGCCGAAGTGGATCGGCCTCGACAACTTCACGAAGCTCCTCGGCGACGACGTGTTCTGGAGCTCGCTACTCGTCACCGTCTACTTCGTGGTGCTCTCCGTGGCGCTCGGCCTCACGCTCTCCATCATCACCGCCGTGGTACTGCACCGGCTCACCGCCTCGACGGTGGTGCGCGGCCTCATCATCCTGCCGTTCCTCATCTCGGGCGTCGTGGCCGCGACGGTCTGGTCGTGGATGCTCGACACCCAGCTCGGCATCATCAACATCGCGCTCGAGCACCTCACCGGGCAGAGCATCCAGTTCCTCACCTCGCGGGCCTGGGCCATCCCGTCGATCGCGATGATCAGCGTGTGGAAGTCGCTCGGCTACACCGCCATCATCATCTTTGCCGGGCTGCAGACCATCCCGCCCACCATCTACGAAGCGGGCCGGATCGACGGGGCGAGCGAGTTCCAGATGTTCCGCCGGCTGACGCTGCCACTGCTGCGGCCCATCCTCGCCCTGGTCGTGGTGCTCAACGTGATCGGCGCCTTCCAGGTGTTCGACATCGTGCAGGTCGCCACCAAGGGCGGGCCCGCCAACGCCTCGAACGTGCTGCAGATGTACATCTACAGCAAGGCCTTCGGGCAATTCGACTTCGGGTACGCCTCGGCGATGTCACTGGCGCTGTTCGCCGTGCTCATCGTCATCACCTTCCTGCAGATGCGCCTGCTGCGCGCGAGCGAATCGGACACCAACTGATGACGACCACTGCCACCCGCCCCCGCACCGCTGCCGCCCCCTCGGCGGCCGCCGCCCCGATCGCGCGTCGTGCGCGCCGCCGCTTCAGCCTCGGACGCGCCGTCGCCTGGGCGTACATCATCATCGTGTTGTTCATCACGATCTTCCCGTTCTACTGGATCCTCCGAACCGCCCTCTCGAACAACTACTCGCTCATCACCGATCCGGCCTCGCTCGTGCCCACCGGCTTCACGCTCGGCGCGTTCCAGCGGGTGCTCGGGCTCGCGACCCCGGAGCAGGCGATCGCCGAAGGCGGGTCGGGCGCCTCGATCGAGATCGGCCACTTCCTGCTGAACTCGGTCATCTACGCCACCCTCTCCACGGTGCTGATCGTGTTCTTCTCGGCCCTCGCCGCCTACGCCTTCGCCCGGTTGCGCTGGCGCGGTCGCGAGCTGATGTTCAGCCTCTTCCTCACCGCGCTGATGGTGCCCGGCATCCTGACGCTCCTGCCGAACTTCGTTCTCGTGAAGGAGCTGGGCCTGCTGAACACCTTCGCCGGCATGATCCTGCCCACGGCGCTCTTCTCGGCGTTCAACATCTTCTTCCTGCGGCAGTTCATGCTCGGGCTCAGCACCGAGACCGAGGAGGCCGCGCTCATCGACGGGGCCGGGCGCATCCGCGTGTTCTTCCAGATCACGCTGCCGATGTCGTCGGGGCCCATCATCACGCTGTCGATCCTCGGGTTCATCACGGCCTGGAACGACTACTTCTGGCCGCTGCTGGTCACGAGCGACGAGAGCGTGCAGCCGCTCACGCTGGCCCTCGCGGTGTTCAAGCAGTCGTCACCGCAGGCGGCGCCGGACTGGGCCGGCCTCATGGCCGCGACCCTCGTGGCCGCGCTGCCGATGCTCGTGCTCTTCATGGTGTTCGGCAAGCGCATCGTGAACTCCATCGGCTTCACGGGCATCAAATGAGCGAGCGGATGTCGCGCGACGACGTGTTCGGCGAGCCCGACCCCGGCACGCTGCGGTTGTCCTGGCCCTCGGCGGCTGCCGACTGGACCGAGGCGATGCCGATCGGCAACGGGCGCATCGGAGCCATGGTCTTCGGCGGGCCCTCGGGTCGCCTGCAACTGAACGACTCGACCGTCTGGTCGGGAACTCCTTCCGGGCCAGGTCGGGCGCTCGACGCCGTACTGGCCGGCGGGGCCGGGCCGGCGCGGCTCGCTTCGGTGCGCGCCGCCCTGGACGCGGGCGACCGGCGCACGGCCGAGCAGCTGCTGATGACCTTCGAGGGGCCGTACTCGCAGGAGTTCCTGCCGTTCGCCGACCTCGACGTCGAGCTTTCGGCAGCTGCACCCCTCGTCTTCCTGGGCCGTGAGCTCGATCTCGACCGGGCGATCGCGAGCGAGGGGATGCGCGCGGGCGGCACCGAGATCCGTCGCCGCAGCTGGGCCTCGGCCCCCGACCAGGCGCTCTGCGTTCTGGTCGAGACGGCGGGCGGCGCGGTCGACGTGCGCCTGCGGCTCACGACGCCCCTCCGCGAGGCGGGCAGTGCGGCGACGCGCTCGGGTCTCTCGCTCGGTGTCGAGATCCCCATCGACGGCGCCCCGCTGCACGAGCCCGACGAGCCCGCCCACCGCTACCGCGCCGACGCGACTGCCACGGCTGTGACGGCCACCGGCCCGGCCGGCCCCGCCGCAACCGCAACCGACACCGGCCCGGCTGGCGCCACCCGCACCGCCACCACCGGTGCGGCCGCCACCGACCCGGCTAGCTCGGCACCCGACGACTACGACCCGTTCGCCGCCGCGCACCTCGCGTTCGACACCGACGGCACGGCCGAGATCGTCGACGGCACCGTGCTCGTCCGCGGCGCCACCCGCCTCCTCGCCGTGCTCTCGACCGCCAGCCGCGCCGAGTCGTGGTGGAACGCGGGCCGGCCCTCCGGCGACTCGGCCACCGACGGTTCCACCCGCGCGGCTGACGAACGCGCCACCGCAGCGGGCACACCGGCCGGAGACCGCGCCGAGCACGACCGCGATGCCACGAACACGTCCGGCGACATCCGCGACGACCGCACCACGATCGAAGCGCGCGCCCGCGCCCGCTCCACCACCGCGATCCGGCGCGGGGCGGACGCGCTGCTCGAGCGGCACCTGGCCGATGTCGAGGCGCTCACCTCCCGCACGCGCATCGTCATCGGCACCCGCCGCTCCGGCTCCTGGGACGTCGCGACCGAGGTGCTCCGCGGCGACGACGACGCGCTCCGCGCCACCGTCATGGCGGCGTTCGGCCGCTACCTGCTCACCGCCTCCTCCCGCGCCGGCAGCCCGCCCGCGAACCTCCAGGGCATCTGGAACGACCAGCTCCGCCCGGCCTGGTCGTCGAACTACACCATCAACATCAACACCCAGATGAACTACTGGCTCGCCGACCTCACGGGTCTCCCCGAGTGCTTCGCTCCCCTCCCCGAGCTCCTGCAGAAGCTCGCCGTCACCGGCGGCGACGTCGCCCGCCGCCTCTACGGCGCGCGCGGCTGGGTGGCCCACCACAACACCGACGCCTGGGGCTGGGCGCTCCCCGTGGGCAACGGCCACGGCAACCCGAGCTGGGCCATCTGGATGATGGGCGGCGTCTGGCTCACCCACAACGCCTGGGACCACTACGCCTTCACCGCCGACACCGCCTACCTGCGCGACACCCTCTGGCCGCTGCTCCGCGGCGCCAGCGAGTTCTGCCTCGACTGGCTGCAGGATGCGCCGGACGGCCGCCTGCGCACGCTCCCCTCCACCTCGCCCGAGAACCTGTTCCTCGGTCCCGACGGGTCACCCGAGTCGCTGACCGAGTCGGTGAGCATGGACGTCTTCCTCATCCGCAGCCTGTTCGCGCGCACCCGCCGCGCCATCGGCATCCTCGGGGCGCACCTCACCGACGACACCGTGCGCGCCCTCGACCACCAGCTCGCCGACGGCCTCGCGCGGCTCCCCGAACCCGGCCTCACCGCCGACGGGCGCCTCCGCGAGTGGCATCACGACGAGACCGAGCACGATCCGCTGCACCGCCACCTCTCGGCCGCCGTGGGCCTCTACCCGCTCGACGAGATCGACCCCGAGCGCACGCCGGTGCTCGCCGAGGCGACCCGCCGCTTCCTCGACGGCCGCGGGCCGGGAGCCATGGGCTGGTCGTGGGCCTGGAAGATCGCGCTGCGAGCCCGACTCGGCGACGGCGACACGGCACGCGCCCTGCTGCTCGAGGCCACGCATCCGCTCGAGCGCGACGTCACGCGCTTCGCCCCGGTCGACGGCTCGGAGTGGGGCGGCCTGCTGCCGAACCTGTTCAGCACGCATCCGCCGTTCCAGATCGACGGCAACTACGGTTTCACGGCCGCCGTCGCCGAGATGCTCGTGCAGAGCCACGGATCAGCCATCGCCCTGCTCCCCGCCCTCCCGGCGGCCTGGCCCGACGGCGAGGTGACCGGCCTGCGCGCCCGCGGCGGCCTGGCGGTCGACCTGCGCTGGTCGGGAGGCATCCTCACCGCCGCCCGACTTCACAACCTCACCGACCGGGAGCTGACCGCATCCGTCGCCCACCGCGAGCGCGGTGCGACGGTGACGCTCGCCCCGCACGGCAGCGCCGAGCTCGGCGAGCTGCTCGATGGAGAACAGGTTCCGGCGGTCGCCCAGTCACAGGGGTACGACCGTGGTCGCGAGCGCACGCTCCGCGACCTGCCCTGGGCGGCCGCCGGACATCAGACGTACCCCAGCACCACACCACCCTCGGATTCCCCCGAACCGGACGAGCGCACGACGTCGCGCGCAACCGCCGGGCAGGAATCCTCGTACTGAGAAGAGAGAACAGATGAAACTACAGCGCATCATCGCCATCGCGGCGGTCGCCGGGGCGGCGGCCGCCCTCAGCGCCTGCTCGAGCGGAGCCGGCGGCTCGACCGACAGCGCCGGCGGCACCGTCAACTGGTGGACCTGGGACGAGAAGCAGGCCGCCTCCTACGAGAAGTGCATCCCCGGCTTCCAGGAGCAGAACCCCGGCATCGACGTGAAGATCTCGCAGTACGCGGTCGACGACTACTTCACCAAGCTCACCGCGGGCTTCGTCTCCGGCTCCGCCCCCGACGCCTTCCAGAACAGCGTGCCCCTCCTCGGCGCCTACGCCGGCCAGGGCCAGATCATGGCGCTCGACGACCTCATCAAGGACAACGACTTCGACCTGTCGAAGTTCGCCGTGGGCGTCGACTCCTGGAAGTACACCGACGGCAAGCAGTACGGCCTGCCGCTGGACTGGGCCTCCGCCGCCTTCTACTTCAACGAGCAGGCGGTGACGGATGCCGGCCTCACGGCCGACGACCTGGCCACCATGACCTGGAACCCCGACGACGGCGGCAGCTTCGACAAGATCGTGGCCCACCTCACCGTCGACGAGAACGGCGTGCGCGGCGACGAGCCCGGATTCGACAAGACCAAGGTGGCCACCTACGGCATCGGCAGCCTCGGCTCGGGCGACTTCAACGGGCAGACCTCGTGGAACGCCTTCGCGTCGTCGACCGGATGGCGTCTCGGCGACGAGGCCGCCTGGCCCACGCAGTTCGAGTACGACGACCCCGACTTCGTGAAGACCATGGACTACGTCAGCTCGCTCGCCGAGCGTGGCTTCTCACCGGCCTTCGGCGAGTTCACGGTCTCGGGCACCGAGCAGCTCGGCTCGGGCAAGGTGGCGATGGTCGAAGGTGGATCGTGGGATGCGACCACGTTCGCGAAGCTCACCGATCTGAAGGTCGGCATCGCGCCGACGGTCGAGGGCCCCGACGGCCGATCCGTCATCAGCAACTCGAACGCCAACAACATCTACTCGGGCACGAAGAACCTCGACTCCACCTGGAAGTGGGTCTCCTACATGGGCTCCGAGGACTGCCAGTCGGTCGCCGGCGCCGACGGCACCTTCCTCCCGTCGATCGCCGCGTCGATGCAGGCGGCCGCGGATGCTCAGCTGAAGCAGGGCGTCGACCTCTCGGTGTTCACCAACGCGCTGCAGAACGACGAGCTCTACCCGGCACCGCCGACCATCAACGGTCAGGAGATCGTCGACACCATCCAGCCGCTCTTCGAGGCCTACTTCTCGGGTGAGCGCGGCGACGACGTGTTCCCGGAGATGACCGAGAAGACGAAGGAGATCCTGAGCGAGTAGTCGCCCGGAATCCCCGCCGAGCCGGGGCGGTGCGGTCGCCGAGACCCCGCCGCCCCGGCTCGACAGCTGACGAGAAGACAGGAAAGAGGCCAGAATGCGTAGTGTGACCGACGCCGTCGACCTGCTGCGCACCGCTTCGCCCGCGGCCGTCGACGTGTTCACGCGCATCCTCACCCGCGGACCGTTGTCGCGCACGGATGTCGCGCGGCTCACCGGCCTCTCGCAGGCCGCCATCACCAAGGCGGTCGCGCCGATGATCGCGGCCGGCCTGGTGGCCGATCATCACGACTCGGCCGCGAACGGCAACGGCCTCCCGGGGAGACCGGCCAGTCCGGTGCGGGTGGTGCCGGAGTCGCTCATCACGCTCGGCATCAAGGTGAACCCCGGCGACATCATCGGGGTGGCCACCGACCTGACGGCGGGCATCCTCGTCACCGCGCATCTCGCCGTGGTCGACACCGGGTTCGCGGCGATGGTCGACGCCATCGCCGAAGTGGCCCGTCGACTCACCGAGCTGCTCGGTGACCGGGCCGAGCGACTCGCCGGCGTCTGCGTCGCCGTGTCGGGTGACGTCGACACCGTGGGAGGGGTGGTGCGCGAATCGGCCCTGCTCGGCTGGGCCGACGAGCCGCTCGGCGCAGCACTCCGCGAGCGCCTCGGCGTGGAGGTGCTGATCGAGAACGACGTGCGCGCGCTCACCATCGCCGAGCACTGGTTCGGCGTCGGTGTCGGCACAGGGTCGTTCGCGATCGTCACCATCGGTAGCGGTATCGGTTGCGGGTTGCACGTGAACGGCGAGGTGGTCGAGGGCGCGTTCGGCGTGGCCGGGGAGATCGGGCACCTGCCGCTCACCTCCGAGCAGTACGTCTGCACCTGCGGACGGCGCGGATGCGTCGAGGCCGTCGCGGGGTCGAGCGCCATCGTGCGCGCGGTCGCCTCCGCGCAGTCGACTCCCGTCGCCACGATCGACGACGCGGTCGCCCTCGCGCACGCCGGGGAGCCGGCCGCCATCGAGGCCTTCGACCGGGCCGGGACCGTCATCGGCACGGCCATCGCCACGGTCGCGAACCTCACCGGCCCCGAGATCGTGGTGATCACCGGTGAGGCCGTCGCCGACTACGACCTCTACGACCAGCGGCTGCGCGCAGCCTTCGGTGCCCACGCGTTCGGGGCGGCCGGGAACTGCCGCATCGTCATCCGCCCCCACACCTTCGAGGACTGGGCACGGGGTGCCGCCGCCGCCGCCCTCCGTGCGCTGGTGCTGCAGCGCTACGCGGGGGTGTCGTCTATTTCTTCGCCGCCGCTTTTGCGGCGCGCTTCGTCTCGCGCACTCGGGTGAGGGAGTCGGCGTCGACGATGTCGGCCACCGAACGGAAGCTCCCCTCCTCGCCGTAAGGGCCGGCCGCCTCGCGCCAGCCGGCGGGTTGCACGCCGTACTGCTTGCCGAGCAGGGCCAGGAAGATGCGGGCCTTCTGGGCGCCGAAACCGGGCAGCGACTCGAGGCGCTTGAGCACGGTCGGACCGTCGGGGTGGTCGCGGGTCCAGAGTGCCTCGGCGTCGCCATCCCACTTCTCGACGAGGGCGGCGCAGAGCGCCTGCACGCGGGCGGCCATCGACCCGGGGAAGCGGTGCACCGCCGGCGTCTGCCGGAACACCTCGACGAACGCCTCCGGGTCGTAGGCGGCGAGCGTCTGCGCATCCAGCGATCCGACGCGGTCGCGGATCTTCTTCGGGCCTTCGAACGCCGTCTCCATCGCGATCTGCTGGTCGAGCAGCATGCCGAGGAGCAGCGCGAGCGGATCGGAGGAGAGCAGTTCGTCGGCGTCGGCGACGCCCGTGATGTGGAGCGAGATGGCCATGCCACCATGCTGGCACGAAGGCTCTCGGGGTGTCGATCTGCCCGGAGGTGTCGATCGGGGCGGCGCTGGATCGTCATCACAGTAGAGGTCGCATCCCGCGACCGCTAACGTGACCACCACGAAAGGACACACCATGCGCTACTCGCTCCTTCTCATCAACCAGGAAGCCCAGGATGCCGGCGTCACCGAAGAGGACATGGCGCCGTTCCGCGCCGCCTTCGACGCCTACGGCAAGTCGCTCGAGGAGGCCGGTGTGCTGGTGCTCGCCGACATCCTGCAACCCGTCGCCGCGTCGACCACCGTGACACTGCGCAACGGATCGCTGGAGGTGCAGGACGGGCCGTTCGCCGACACCAAGGAGAAGCTCGCCGGCACCTTCGTGATCGAGGTCGACGACCTCGACGCGGCGATCGCCTGGGCCGAGAAGTGCCCCGGCGCGCAGTACGGCGTGCTCGAGATCCGCCCCACGGCGATCTCGTTCCAGAACGGCGCCTGGCACGAGCTCGCGTGACGGGGCCCACGCCAAGGGGTGCCGCGCGCTCATCCGCACGTTTTCGCGAATGGCGAGCACCGGGTAGCGCCACAACGTGCGGCTCAGTGACGCCGGGGGCACTCGGGTGACGGAGGCGGGCGCGGCGCGGGCGCGGGCGGAGCTCGTGGCGCGGGAGTCGTACGGGCGGCTGCTCGCGGTGCTCGCGGCGCCGACGCGCGACGTCGCGGGGGCGGAGGACGCCCTGGCCGACGCGTTCGAGCGGGCGCTCCGCACCTGGCCTGAGAGCGGCGTGCCCGACAACCCCGAGGCGTGGCTGCTCACCGTCGCGCGCAACCGGCAGCGCGACGACCTCGGGTCGGCCGCACGGCGCACCACCGTGCCGCTCGACGTGCTCGACCCGGACGACGAGCGCGGCGGCTCGCGTGGCCGTTCAAGCGACCTCGCGGCAGCTTCCGCCGCATCGGGCCACGGGAGGCGGGTCGAAAGCGGGTCCGTCGGCGACTCGGCCGGGGCCGCGTCGCTCGGTTCGGCGCGGTCTTCCACCCCGCTCGGCGACCCCTCGACCATCGACTACGACGCCGTGCCCGACAAGCGGCTCGAGTTGCTGTTCGTCTGCGCGCACCCGGCGATCGATCCGGCCGTGCGGACCCCGTTGATGCTGCAGACCGTGCTCGGCTTCGACGCCGCCCGGATCGCGCAGGCCTTCGCTCTGCCGGCGCCCGCGATGGCGCAGCGACTCGTGCGGGCGAAGCGGCGCATCCGTGACGCCGGAATCCCCTTCGTCGTTCCCGAGCGCGGGGCCATGGATTCCCGGCTGCCTCCGGTGCTCGAGGCGGTCTACGGCTGCTACGCCATCGAATGGCAGCGCGTCTCGGGCGAGACCCTGCGCGACTCGCTCGCGGGCGAGGCGCTCTACCTGGCCACGACGCTCGCGGAGCTGCTGCCGACAGAGCCCGAGGTGCACGGTCTCGGCGCCCTGCTCTGCCTCTCGATCGCGCGGACGGATGCGCGCACCGGCTCCACCGGCGAACACGTGCCCCTCGCCGAACAGGACACCGCGCTCTGGGACACCGGCCTCATCGCCCGCGGCGAGTCTCACCTCCGCCGGGCGCACGGCCTGGCGATGGCACGACCGACTCCTGCCGGCGGCGAGGCACCGGGCTTCGGACGGTTCCAGCTCGAGGCCGCCATGCAGTCGGTGCACTGCGCGCGCGCCGTCACCGGGGAAACGGACTGGCGCACCCTCCGCACGCTCAACGAGGCGCTCGTGCGGGTGGCGCCCACGCTCGGCGCGCAGGTCTCCCTCGCCGCCACCATCGCCGAGGTCGACGGCCCCGAGGCGGGCCTGGCCCACCTCGACGCGCTGGCCACGTCCCCCGATCCGGATTCCCCGGAGGCCGCCGCGGCACTCGCGCGGTTCCAACCCGCGTGGGCCACCCGCGCCCACCTGCTCGCGGCCGCCGGTCGCGCCGACGAGGCACGCGCCGCCTACGCCAAGGCGATCTCCCTCACCACCGACGCGCGCCTCCGCGCCTACTTGCAGGCGCAGACATCCCAGTAACGATTACATCGAGCAAGACCGACCCCGTGTACGCCGTCACTCCCCCGCATTTTCGTAGTAACTCATCACCGTCGCGTTGCGCCCGGATCGTCGCCGGTCTGCCGATCCGTCACGCCTGCAGTGAAAGAACATCTGCGGGGTGTTGGATGAGGACATGGCCGACCAGGGGCGCCGGCTCGATCTCGAGGGCGCCGACGACAGAACCCTCGCGGGTCGCGCCGCCGACGGCGACGTACCCGCCTTCGAGACCCTGGTGCGCCGCTACGGGCGGCTGATGCGGGTGTACGCCCGCCGCATCCTGGGCTCCGACTCGGAGGTCGACGACGTGGTGCAGGATGCCTTCGTGCAGGCCTGGAACAGTCTCCCCACCCTCGCCGACCTCGGCAGCGTGAAGGCCTGGCTGATGCGGATCGTGAGCAACAAGAGCATCGACCGCCTGCGCCGCCGGCACGACGACGAAGACCTCGACCAGCACGAGTACGCGGCCCCCGAGTCGCAGAACCCCGCGGCCCAGGCGCAGGCCCGTTCACTCGACGAAGCACTCTCCCGCGCCCTCTCCGAACTGCCCGAGGAGCAACGCCGCTGCTGGGTGCTGCGCGAGATCGCAGGCTACAGTTACCTCGACATCGGCAGAGAACTGGATCTGCCCTCATCGACGGTGAGAGGACTGATCGCGCGGGCCCGTAAGAATCTGATCAGGGAGATGGAGGCATGGCGATGAGCGATCACGACGACCTCGTTCCCGAGTCCGGTCCGCCCGGCTTCGAGCCCGACGACCTCGACGGGCACACCATCGAGGAGTTGAGCGACTACCTGGATGCCGGTCGCAGCCCGGCCGATCCGTCGATCGACTCCTCGCCCGGCTGCCAGACGGCCCTCGCCGCCCTGCAGCGACTGCGAACGCTGTCGGCCGGACTCCTCGACGCCGAGGCGCGCAACGAGCCGGAGCCCGAGGAGAGCTGGATCGGCGGCATCCTCAAGAACATCGGCCGCGAGGCGCACACGGGGCGGAGCATCCCGCTCCCGCACCCCGATCCGGCGGCGGCGCTCGCCATCACCGAGGGATCCGTGCGCGGACTGGTGCGTGCCGCGGGCGACACCGTCCAGGGACTGCTGGTGGGCCGGTGCACCCTGGTCGGCGACGTCACCGTTCCGGGCGAACCGATCACGATCGCGATCGACGCCGTCGTCTACTGGGGCCACAACATCCCCGAGGCCACGTCGGCGCTCCGCGAGGCCGTGGCCGCGACGCTCGCACGACACACCGACCTGCACGTGGTGGCGATCGACGTGACCGTGCACGACGTGCAGATGCCGCCGACGACGGGAGACGCCTCGTGACCGCCGAATTGCCCGAAGTGCCTGAGCGTCCTGCGCTGGCCGAGCTGCCCGAGCTGCCCGAGGCGATCCGCGCCGTGGTCGCCTCCGTGCCCGGCGTCACCGCGGTGTACCCCGCGCAGCCTGCCCCGGTCGCCGCGCTCTCCGACGCGATGTCCACGCTCGGCCTGCGCTCACCCGCCGAGCCGATCGTCGTGGGGGCGGCGGACGACGGCATCGAGATCGCCGTCACCATCGGAGTCACCGACGACGCATCGGCTGCCGCGACCTGCCGTGCGGTCTACGACGCGGTGGCCGCCCACCTCGCCGGCAGCGCATCCGGGCCCGCCGCCCGCATCCGCGTGCTCGTCGCCAGCGTCGGCTGACCCGGGCTCAGTCCTCCGACTCGTCGCCGCGGAGCCAGCGGATGTAGCGCTCCAGACCGCGCGACACGATCGCCGGCGCATCCGCCTCGATGCAGCGGAAGGCGCTGTAGATCCGGTCGTACTCGAGCGGCTGCACCGCGTCGAGGATGCGCCGCACGATCCTCTCGGGCAGCGGGATGTAGTTGGGAAAGCTCCGCATCACCGCCACCGAGGCGAGATCCGCCCCCACCATCAGGGTGTCCCCGGTCAGCAGCACTCCCCGGCCGCCGGCGCCGGCCGCCCAACGGGCCACACAGCTTCCGGGGAAGTGCCCGCCGAGCTGCACCAGCTCCACTCCGGGCACCGGTTCGGCGAAGGACGACCACAACCGGATGGCCGGATCGGGCCGCTGGATCCACCGCGCGTCCGCCTCCGCCACGTACACCGGGGCCCCGCCGAACGCGTGGCTCCACTGGATCGACGATCCGGTGAGATGCGGATGACTCGCCGTCACCGCCGCCACGCCGCCGAGCTCCTCCACCTCGCGGATGCCGTACTCGTCGATGAACCCCGGCGGCTCCCAGAGCACGTTGCCGGCGGGCGTGCGCACCAGCAGACCGCGTTGGCCGATACCGAGCTCGTGGTCGGTCTCGATGGCGAAGAGATCGGGTTCGAGGCCGCGCACCACGATGCGGTAGCCCTCGGCTTCGAGACCGTCACGGGTCACCCAGCGCTGGCCGGAGGCCGGCACCCACTGCCTCTCGTCGGTGCAGATCGCGCAGCTCGCGGGCGGCTGCTCCGTGTCGGGATGCTCGACGGCGCAGGTCGCGCAGGTCCAGATGGTCATGCCCGGGCTCTCCCCTCGACTGCTCCAAACGTATAGTCGATGCATGCCTGAGCGGAACAGCGATCCAGCCGAACGCGTCGAGCCCGCCCGTCCGGCGGCGGGTGTCGTCATCCGTCGCACGGTCGAATCGGACTGGCCGCAGGTGAAGGCACTGCGCCTCGAGATGCTCGCCGACACCCCGTTGGCCTACCTCGAGACGGTCGAACACGCCCTGCGTCGCCGCGAATGGGAGTGGCGCGCGTGGGCCCGTGACGGGTCGTCGCCCGAGTCGATCACCGTGGCCGCCATCACCGCCGAGGGCCGCTGGATCGGCACCATGATGTCGAAGGTGCCGCACGGGCAGCGCGGAGCCTTCCTCTACGGCGTCTACGTCGCGCCCGATCACCGCGGCACCTCGGCAGGCGTGACGGATGCCCTCCTCACCCGCATCGAGGAATGGGCGCTCGGCCGCGGCGACACCCTCACCCTCGAGGTGAACGAGCAGAACCCGCGCGCCGTCGCGGCCTACCGCAACCGCGGCTTCGTGGAGACGGGCGTCACCCGCCCGTATCCGCTCGATCCCTCGCTCCGCGAACTCGAGATGCGCAAGCGGCTCCGCTGAGCCGCCGCGCATCCCGAGTCGCTACGCGAGGTGCTGCGCCGCATAGGCCGCCATCGCGTCGCGCACGAAGGCCGCGCCGGCCGTGCCGCCATGGTTCGCCGCGAAGCGCTCGTCGGCCACGTACATCTCGCCGAGGCCCACGAAGTACTCCTTCGTCGGTCCGCCGGCGCCGTGTCCCGGAGTGCCGGGCACCCCGGCCAGCCAGTCGTACTGCCGCTGCGCGAGCGCCTGCGCCTCCTCGCCCGTCGGGTCGAGGCTGCGCGCCGCCGCATCCTGCCAGTCCGCGGCGAGCTGCGAGACCCGCTGCTGCCAGGTCGCCTTCTCCTCGGCCGACATCGAGCTCCACCAGGCGTCGCCGGCCGCGTAGGCCGCCTTCCCCCAGCGCTGCTCGACCTCGTCCTTGTAGTGGGTGTGGTCGAATCCCTCGAACATGTTCTCTGCCATCAGTTGTCCACCTCCTTCCATCGTCTCGATCGTCGCCCGCACGGAGGCGATCTGCCGGCCCAGCCGATCGCGCTCGCTCCGCAGCCACTCGAGGTGACCACGGAGGGCGCTCGGCGCGTCCGTCTCGTTCGCGAGCACGTCCGCGATGGCGGGGAGCCCGAGTCCGAGCTCGCGGAGCATCAGCACGCGCTGCAGCGTCACGAGGGCGGCCTCGTCGTAGTACCGGTAACCGTTGGCGCCGATGCGGCTGGGCTGCACGAGGCCGAGCTGCGCGTAGTGCCGCAGCGTGCGGCTCGTGGTGCCGGCCAGCCGGGCGACCTCCTGGATCGGCCAGTCCATCGGATACTCTCTCCTCCTTCCACGGATCGGCCCCGGGCGGGCCGACATCACCACGCTACGAGTTGACGCAACGTCAATGTCAAGCTCTTCGTCGGGGCGCTCTTCGACGCTCGTAGTAACGTCGAACCATGGCACGCATCGGCGACAGCGATCTCGACGTCTTCCCCTTGTCCCTCGGCGGCAACGTGTTCGGCTGGACCGCCGATCGCGATACCTCGCTGGCCATCCTCGACGCCCACGCGGCCGGTGGCGGGAACTTCATCGACACGTCCGACTCCTACATGGCGAGCGTGCCCGGGAACTCCGGCGGCGAGTCGGAGACGATCATCGGCGAGTGGTTCACCAGCCGCGGATCGCGCGACGCCACCGTGATCGCCACGAAGGTGTCGCGGCATCCGCAGTTCCGAGGGCTGGCGGGCGACACCATCCGCGGTGCCGTCGACGCCTCGCTGGCCCGCCTGCAGACCGACCGTATCGACCTCTACTACGCCCACTTCGAAGACCCCGAGACCCCGCTCGAGGAGACGGCAGCGGCGTTCGACGAGGTGGTGCGATCGGGCAAGGCGCGGTACATCGGGCTCTCGAACTTCGCGCCCGCGAGCATCGAGTCCTACCTCGCGATCTGCGAGGCGAACGGCTACGCCCGCCCGGTCGCCCTGCAGCCGCACTACAACCTCGTGCACCGCAACGACTTCGAGGACACCCTGGCGCCGATCGCCGAGCGGGAGCATCTCGGCGTGGTGCCCTAATTACGCGCTGGCCAGCGGATTCCTCACCGGCAAGTACCGCACGAAGGACGACCACGCCGACGGCGCCCGCGCAAGGGGCGCGTCGCAGTACGTCAGCACCCAGGGCCTCGCCATCGTCGACGCCCTCGAGGAGATCGGCCGCGCCCACGATGCCTCCATCGCCACCACCGCGCTCGCCTGGCTCGTGGCGAAGCCCACCGTCGTCGCCCCGATCGCGAGCGCCTCGCGCGTGGAGCAGGTGGCCGACCTCCTGGCCGTGGCCCGTGTGCAGCTCTCCCCCGACGAGGTCGCTCGGCTCGACGCCGTCTCGGCCTGGACGCCGCCGGGCGGCTCGGCATGACCCCGCCGTTCGGCCGCCGGAAGGGCGACCCGAAAGACCCGAAAGGCCCGAAGGACCCGGAGGGTGAGAAGAGCGGCCAGAGTCCCGAGGAGGCGCTGGCTTCCCGCCGCGCCTTCCTCAAGGCCGCCGCTGTCGGCGCGGCCGGAGCCGCGGCCGGCGGACTCGCGGGAGCCTCCATCGGCGTGGGCGTCTACGCGAACGAGGTCGAGCTCGACTTCGCCGCCGAGAAGAAGACGAGCGAGCCCGGCTTCGAGCACCTCGTCGTGCTGATGTACGAGAACCGCTCCTTCGACAACCTGCTCGGCTGGCTCTACAAAGACGACGAGCTCGCCCCGGGGCAGAAGTTCGAGGGCCTGCACCAGGGCAACCACTCGAATCCGATCCCGGGCACCGACGAGGTGATCAAGGCGCACGCCTACAGCGGTTCGACGGATGAGATCATGTCGAGCCCCCGCCCCGACCCGGGCGAGGAGTACTTCCACGTCAACACACAGCTCTTCGGCAAGGTCGACCCCGAGAGCAACCGCGACCTGCATGCCAACGGACTGCAGTATCCCTACAACGCGCCCGGCCCCAACGAATCGCCCACGATGAAGGGCTTCGTCGAGGACTACATCATCAACTACCGGCGGCTCACGAAGAACAAGAAGGACCCGTCGCCGAAGGAGTACGAGTTGGCGATGGGCGGCTTCACGCCCGACATGCTGCCCGTGTTCACCACGCTCGCCAAGAACTTCGCGGTCTTCGACCACTGGTTCTCGGCCGTGCCGTCGCAGACCTTCTGCAACCGCTCCTTCTTCCACGCCTCCACCTCGCACGGCTTCGTCACCAACAAGGGCGAGGGCGGATACGCCAAGTGGCTCGACCCGGATGCCGACGCCCCCACCGTCTTCAACCGCCTCGAGGAGGCGGGCCTCACCTGGCGCGTCTACTACGACTCCGCGCAACTGATCTCGATGACCGGCGTGCTGCACGCTCCGGTGCTGGAGCCCTACTGGAAGACCAACTTCCGCGTGATGGAGCAGTTCTACGACGACGTGGAGAAGGGCAACCTGCCCGATTACGCCTTCATCGAGCCGCGGATGATCTACAACCACAACGACATGCATCCGCCGTACGGCACGTTGCGCATGAGCGACGAGGGCGACGAAGGTGTGGTGGTGGATGCCGCGGTGTCGGATGCTCGCGCCGGCGACGCCCTGCTGCACGCCATCTACTCCGCCATCCGCAAGAGCGACTCCCCGACCGGCTCGAACGCGATGAACACGATGCTCTTCGTCACCTTCGACGAGCACGGCGGAACCTACGACCACGTGCCGCCACCCTCCGCGGTGCCGCCGGTGAACGGCGACGAGGGTGAGTTCGACTTCACCTTCAACCGCCTGGGCTGCCGGGTCCCGGCCATCGCGATCTCGGCCTACACGGCGAAGAACACGATCGTCAACGAGCAGCACGACCACGGATCGGTCGTCGCCACGCTCTCGAAGCTGCACGGCCTGAAGCCGCTGACCCACCGCGACGTGGCGTCGCGCCCCCTCTTCGACGCCATCAACCTGAAGAAGCCACGCCCGGCCTCCGACTGGCCGCAGACGATGCCGCAGTACACCCCGCCGAACCCCGAGGTCGACTTCGACAACTCGAATGCCGACCAGCGCGCCAAGCCGATCAGCAATCCGGCACGAGGGCTGCTGGGGCTCGTCATCGCGAAGTACGGCGTGAAAGGCGAACCGGAACCCGACACCTACGCCGAGGCCTACGAGGCGCTGCAGGAGACGCAGGCCGTGAACGGTCAGCTCTTCGGCACGCTCGATTCGATCGACGGCGGCCACTCCCCCGACCCCGACGCCCCGAACGACTCCGACACGAAGTAGTCGTCAGGCCAGGGCGCGCTCGCGGCGGAAGCCCACGAGGAGCACGATCGCCGAGAGCCCGGCGCAGGTGGTCATCACGGCGGCGGCGGGCACCGCGGAGGTCACGCCGAACAGGCCCACCAAGGGCGCGGCCAGCGCTCCCGAGACCATGTTCGTGGCGCCGATGAGGGAGGCGGCGGCCCCGGCCCGCAGCCCGTGGCGACCGAGCGCGGTGCTCTGCAGCGTGGGCGAGATGACGCCGAAGGTGGTCGTGAACGCGAACAAGGGCAGCAGGAAGCCGAGGAGCCCGAGCCCCGGAGCGGCGAGCAGACTCGCCAGCAGCAGCCCCGCGCATCCGAAGAGCACGACGGTTCCCACCCGGGCCACGACCGTCACCCGCAGCCGTCCGGCCAGGCGAGCGCTGATCTGGGCGCCCGCGATCATCAGCAGTCCGTGCCCGCCGAACACGATGGCGTACTGCGTGGGGCTGAGTCCGTAGACGCCTTGGAAGAGGAAGGCCGACGACGCCATGTAGCTCATCATCGCCGCCCACTGCAGCGCGCCCGCGAGGATGGCGGCGCGGTACCGGCCGTCGCGGGCGAGCGCGCGGTAGTCGTCGAGCAGCTTCGCGCCGGTGCGCAGGGCGCGACGAGCCGGCGGGTTGGTCTCGTGCCGTGCCAGCACCGAGAACGCCGCGACCAGGATGGCGGCACCGTAGGCCACGAGCAGCCAGAACAGTCCCCGCCAGTCGGTGAGCTGCAGCAATTGCGCGCCGATCGCCGGCGATGCCACCACGAACACCCCGTTGATGAGCTGCAGCCGTGCCAGCAGCTTCACCATCAGCGGCCCCTCGGCCCGGTCGCGCACGATCGCGAGGATCACGACCGCGGTGGCCGCCGCACCGAACCCCTGCACGAGCCGCGCGGTGACGAGCAGACCGACCGACGGAGCCAGTGCGCATCCGGCGCTCGCGAGCACGTACACCACGAGCGCCACGAGGAGCGGACGGATGCGCCCCACCCGGTCGGAGAGCGGCCCGGCCACCAGCTGCCCGGCTGCCATGCCCACGAATGCCCCGGTGAGGGTGAACTGCACGAGCGAGGGGCTGGTGGAGAGCTCCCGCTCGATCTGCGGGAAGGACGGCAAATAGAGGTCCATCGTGAGCGGCCACAAGGCCTGGATGAACCCGAGCGTGACGAAGAAGACCGCCGGAAGGCGGCCCGGTCGGTCACCAGGCATACGCCTCCGGCGCCTGTCCGCCCGGGCCCGGCCAGATGCGATCGAGCTCGGCCAGCTGCGACGCGTCGAGAGCGATGTCGAGGGCAGCGACCGCTCCGCTGAGTTGGTGCTCGGTGCGCGGTCCGACCACCGGCGCGGTCACGGCCGGCTGGTGGAGCAGCCACGCGAGCCCGAGCTCGGCCGGGTCGAGCCCGTTGTCGGCGGCGAACCGCTCGTACTCCTCAATCTGCGCACGACGCGACCCGAGGGCATCCAGATCGCTCGATCGGCTGCGGTCGGCCTTCTTGAGCACGCCGCCGAGCTGCCCGCTGGCGAGCGGTGACCACGGCAGGATGCCCATGCCGTAGTGGCTCGCGGCCGGCACGACCTCGAGTTCGACGGTGCGCTGCGCGAGGTTGTAGACCGACTGCTCCGTCACGAGCGGCAGCTGCCGCCGCGCCTCGGCGTGCTCGCGGTACTGCGCGATGTTCCAGCCGGCGAAGTTCGACGAGCCGAGGTAGATGATCTTGCCCTGGTCGCGGAGAGTGGTGAAGGCGTCGAGCACCTCGTCGAGCGGCACCTCGCGCTCGATGTGGTGCATCTGGTAGAGATCGATGCGATCGGTGCCGAGGCGGCGGAGTGAGGCATCCACGGCGGCCCGGATGTGCACGGCCGACAAGCCGCGGTCGTTCGGGCCGTCGCCCATCGGGCCCTGGCCCTTCGTGGCCACCACGAGGTCGTCGCGGTTGCCGCGGGCGCGCATCCACTCGCCGAGCAGCTCCTCGCTCTGGCCGTAATGGTCTCCCCAGCGGCCGCTGCCGTAGACGTCGGCCGTGTCGATGAAGGTGATGCCGGCGTCGACGGCGAGGTTCAGGATGCGGAACGACTCCTCGGCACCGATGACCGGCCCGAAGTTCATCGTGCCGAGGGCGATGCGACTGACCTGTGCGCCGGAGGCTCCGAGCCGGGTGTACTTCACGCGTCCACCCCCGCCCGCGCATCGCGCAGCAGCGCCCAGCCGAACGGCTCCAACTCGAGTCCGTCGACGGATGCCCCGCTCAGCAGATCGGTTCCGGTCACCTCCACCCGCACGGGCTCGTGCCCGTGGTTGATCACGGTAAGGACGTCGCCGCGCCGGGCCGCTTCCACCCAGGGGCTCGGCGACTCCAGCACCGGGCGCACCCCGGCGAGCGCGGTCGCCCAGCGGGTCACCTGGAGCATCCCGTCGTCGTCGGGAACGGTGGCGAGGTAGTGCGCGCGCCCGGCACCCGTCGCGCGGGTGGTGAGCGCAGGAGCCCCGGTCAACCGCCCGTCCGAGAAGCGGCCGAGCACCTCCACGGGCCGGCCGTCGTCGATCACCCCGAGTTCTTCGGCGAGGTACTGGCCGCGGAACGACCCGAACGGCGCGTCCACCTGCGCGTGCTGCTCACCGGGCGAGGCGGAACCGACGGCCGAGACGGCCCGGGCGACCTCGCCCACCGACGACGCCGCGTTCTGCAGGGGCGGTGGCACGAGCGCCCCGAAGTCGTCGACGGTCACGCCGATGAGGTCACGGAGCCCCACCTGGAACCCGCCCTCGCGGAACGCGTCCGACTCGTCGACGACATCGCTGAACGCGGTCACCAGCAGGTGCCCGCCGTCGCGCACGAACCCGTCAAGGTTGCGGGCGCCGGCATCCGTCAGCAGATAGCCGTGCGGCAGAAGCACGAAGGCGTAGCCCGAGAGCTCGCTCGTGGTCTGCACGAAGTCGACCTGCACGTTCTGGCGGTGCAGGGCGGAGTACCAGCGCTGCACGAGCTGCAGGTAGTCGAGCACGACAGGGTGGTCGGGGTTCGAGAGCGCCCACCAGTTCTCCCAGTCGAACACGATGGCGACGGATGCGCCCTGCCCGCCACGGGGCAGCTCCGGCAGGCGGTCGAGCGCCTCACCGAGAGCCGCGACCTCGCGCCACGTGCGTGTCGCGGTGCCGGCCTGGGGCACCATCGCCGAGTGGAACTTCTCGCTCCCGCGGCGGGACTGGCGCCACTGGAAGAACAGGATGCCGTCGGCGCCGCGCCCCACGGCCTGCATCGAGAGCGCCGCCATCTGCCCGGGAGCCTTGGGCGCGTTGCTCGGCCGCCAGTTGACCGCGTTCGTGGCCTGCTCCATCAGGATCCACGGCGTGCCGGGCTTCAGCGAGCGCATGAGGTCGCGGGTGAACGCGGCCTGGCGGAACGACTGCGGATCGTTGGGATCGGCGTAGTTGTCGTCGCTGATCACGTCGAGTTCCGCCGCCCACGTCCAGTAGTCGAGCGGCGGGAAGGCGCCCATGAAGTTCGTGGTGATCGGCTGGGTCGCGCCGGCTGCGCGGATGATGTCGCGCTCCATCGTGAACAGCTCGAGCAGCGCGTCGGAGGTGTAGCGCTTGAAGTCGAGGGCGCCGCCGGGGTTGTGGCTGTACGGCGCCTTGCGCGGGGGCACGATCTGCTCGAAGGAGTTGTAGCGCTGCGACCAGAACGCGGTGCCCCAGGCGGTGTTCAGCGCGTCGATCGAGCCGTACTTGCGCTCCAGCCAGGCGCGGAAGGCGACCGCCGCGTTGTCGGAGTAGTCGTAGTGCACGTGACAGCCGTACTCGTTGTTGACGTGCCAGAGCACGACGGCCGGATGCGCGGCGTAGCGCTTCGCGATCTCCGTCACGAGGCGCGCGGCCAGGCGGCGGTAGTCGGGCGAGCTCGGCGCGTAGTGCTGACGGCTGCCCGGCCAGTAGGTCGCGCCGTTCGCGTCCTGCGGCAGGATACCGGGGTAGGTCGTCACCGCCCAGGCCGGAGGCGACGCGGTCGCCGTGGCGAGGTCGACCGTGATCCCGTTCGCGTGCAGGAGCTCGATCACGGTGTCGAGCCACTCGAAGTCGAAGGTGTCCTCCTCGGGCTGGATGCGCGACCAGGCGAAGATGCCGAGACTGACCATGGTCACCTTGGCCTCCCGCATGAGGCGCACGTCGTCGTGCCAGGTGGACTCGTCCCATTGCTCGGGGTTGTAGTCGGCGCCGTACTGCATGCTCATGGTCTCGTTCCAGGTGCGGGGTGGTCGTCGGTGGGCGGGGAGGGTGCCAGGTGTCGGTGCCGGGTGTCAGTGCCGGGTCGACTGCCGCGGCACGAGCACGGGCTCGAACCGCGTCAGCAGCGTCGATTCCTCGACACCCGACAGCTGCTCCAGCAGGAGTTTCGCGGCGTGGGCGCCCATCTCGTGGCTCGGCTGCCGTACCGAGGTGAGCGGCACCACGGCGGTTCCGGCGAAGTCGATGTCGTCGTAGCCGACGATCGACACGTCGCCCGGGATCGAGATGCCGTGGCCGATCAGACTCTGCAGCACGCCGAGGGCCACGTGGTCGTTGGCGGCGAAGATCCCGTCGGGACGGTCCTCCGCAGGCATGGCCGCGATGCGATCGCCCAGTTCCCGGCCGATCTGCGGGTTCAGCGTGGGCGTCTCGAAGAAGGTGAAGCGTGCTCCGGATGCCTCGACGGTGCGCCGAGCCCCCTCGAGACGCTCCCGCATCTGGGACACCCGCACCGGACCTCCGATGAACGCGATGTGGCGGCATCCGCCCTGCACCAGGTGGGCCGCGGCCATGGTGCCGCCGAGCACGTCGTCGAGCGAGATCGACGGGAACACGCCGTCGGGGTCGACGCGGTCGACCAGCACCACCGGCACGTCACGGCGGCGGAAGCGCTGGAGCATCTCGAGCGACTCGCCCACCGGCGCGATCAGCACGCCGTCGAGCCGCTGCCGCTCGAAGAGGTCGAGGTAGCGCGCCTCCCGCACGTCGGAGTCGTAGCTGTTGCCCACGATCACCGAATAGCCGGCGAGCTCGGCCACCTCCTCGGCGCCCAGCACGACGTCGGAGAAGAAGGGGTTCGTGATGTTGAGCACGGCCATCCCGATGGCGTTGCTCCGGCCGGCACGCAGCTGGCGGGCGGCCACGTTGGGAACGTAGCCGAGGTGCTCGATGGCCTCCTTGACCCGGGAGGCGGCCTTGCGCGACACCAACTCGGGCCGGTTCAGGGCGTTCGAGACGGTACTGACCGAGACGCCTGCTCGGGCCGCGACATCCCGGATTCCGATCTCAGACATGGCGACCCCCCACCCGCTGGAGGCTCCGGAGCAGCCCGATGCGGTTCTCGATCTTCTCGGCGGCCGGGCCGTGCACCACCGTGACGCCCCAGACCGGACGCGGAGGGGCATCCGCCGCTCGACCGCTCACCGACCGGCCGTCGGCCGAGAGGTCGAGTTCGGTCGACGGGTCCGCGACCACGGCGATGCCCGCGTGGGTGCGCGCGATCGATCCGTCGACCGCGCAGCCGTCGGTGTCGAGGCCGAGGGTGAAACCGGTCGCGTCGGCACGGAGGCCGCCGACCGCCTTCCCGTGGCTGCTCACCACGAGACGGGCTCCCTCGCCGCCGGCGACGTCGCCCGAGCCGGCGGAGAGCATGAGGTAGCCGCTGACGAATCGCCAGACCGGCTCGGTCACCGCGTGGGCGTCGGAGAAGTTCCCGAGCGGTGCACGCTCGGGATCGTGGCCGATCCACACCAGTTCGTAGTCGAGGGCTTCCACCGTGTGTGCTCCCCACGCCCGCATCACGGGCGGCTCCGCTCGCACCGTGTTGCGCCCGAGGCGGCGAGCATGCATGCTCGGAGGCGCCGAGGCGTTCGTCGGATCGTGCGCCGGGAAGAAGGGGAGAGCGTCGTGAGATCGATCGTCGTGGTGTCGGGCGAGCAGGAACACAGCGACCCGTGGCACGGGCTCGCCGGCACGAGCGCGGTGGTGGCCGAGGTGCTGAGCCCCCTGGGCGCGGTGCGCACGGTCGGAACCGGCGCGACGGAGCTGGCCGAGGCGATCACGTCGGCCGACGTGGTGGTGCTCAACGTCAGCGGAGACCTGGCCGCCGATCCGGCCGATTCGAGTCCTGTCGTCGACCTGCTGGAGGCCCATCTCGCCGAGGGAAAAGGAATCCTCGCCTTGCATTCGTCCAGTCTGGCGTTCTCCGACGACCCACGCTGGTCCGACCTGCTGGGCGGGCGGTGGGAGCCCGGCGTCACGATGCATCCGCAGATCGGCCACGCGCTCGTGCAGGCGACCGACGAGGGCCGCGACCTGCTCGCCGGGTTCGACGACTTCGTGCTGTACGACGAGCGGTACACCGCGCTGGAGACGCGCCCCGGCGGGCGGGTGCTGGCCGAGCACACCGAGGACGGGCTGACGCACCCGCTGGTCTGGACCCGGGAGGGTGCCGACGACCGCGGACGGGTCGCGTACGACGCGCTCGGCCACGGGGTGGAGTCGTACGACTCCGCCGAGCACCGGCGACTGCTCGCCGAGCTGCTCGACTGGGTCGACGCGCGGGACTGAGCCTCAGTCACGGATCCAGGCCGCCTCACTCGGGCACAGGCTCTCGAGTTCGCTCCAGAGGTCGTCCGGGATCTCGAGCTGCGTGCTCGCGATCGCCTGGTCGAGCTGCGCGGGGGTGACGACGCCGCAGACCGTCGACGCGATCCGCGGATCGCGCGTGGAGAACTGCAGGGCCGCTGCGATGAGCGGCACGCCGTGGCGCTCGCAGGCGGCGCCCATGGCGTCGACCGCGGTGAGCAGCTCCTCGGACGCGGCGGCGTAGTGGTAGCGGTCACTGGTTCGGGGCCAGGTGGTGAGGATGCCGCCGCCGTAGACCGCGGCGTTCATCACCCCGACGCCCGCCGCGTGGGCGACGTCGATCAGCCGATCGGCGGTGCGGTCGACCAGGGTGTAGCGATTGTGGGTGATCAGGGCGTCGAAGTACCCCGTGTCGACGAACCGTTCGAGCAGCGCGGCCGGGCCACCGGAGATGCCGATGTGGTCGGCGTAACCCTCGTCGCGCAGCATCCGGAGCGACCCGACCGGGCCGCCGGGGGCCATCGACGCGTCGAACCCGATGTGCTCGGGATCGTGGAGGTAGAGGACGGGCAGCCGGGTCAGGCCGAGGCGGTCGAGGCTCTGCTCGAGCGAGGCACGCATCCGGTCGCGGTCGAAAGAGCCGGTGGCCGGGTCGCGGTCGAGCTTGGTCTGCACCAGGAAACCCTCCGGCAGGCCCGCCCGCCGGACGGCGAGGCCGACACGGCGCTCGCTCTCGCCGTCGCCGTAGTTGTTCGAGGTGTCGAGGATGTTCACAGGGCCCTGGAAGGCGTGCAGCGCGGTCTCGACCGCCTCCTCCTCGGGCACGGTGACCCCGTGCACCGGCGAGTCGACACCCCAGGCGGCCGTGCCGACGCAGAGCGTCGAGACGCGGAGGCCGGTGCGACCGAGCACGGCCGTCGGCAGGGTCTTCAGGGTCGTCATTCGAACGAGTCCCCTCCGCGCAACCGGTCCACCAGCACGGCGGCCACCAGGATGACCGCGGTGATCAGGTCGAGGTAGTTCGGGTCGGTGAAGGTGACGTTGAGGATGTTGGTGATTCCGGCGATCACGAGCAGACCGAGCAGGCCGCCGATCGGGTTGCCGACACCGCCGCGGGTGATCGAGTAGCCGCCGATCATCAACGCCGCGTAGATCTGGAACTCGAGGCCCGTCCCGAGCACGTTCGAGGCCGAGCCGAGCTGGCCGACGTAGAGGATGCCGCCGACCGCTGCCCCGACCGAGCTCGCGACGAGGGCGATGACGCGCACCTTCGAGACCGAGATGCCGGCCCGTGCCGCTGCCCGGTCGTCGCCCCCCACCGCCTGCACCTTGCGGCCCACGCGGGTCTTCGACACGATGCCGGCCGCGACGAGGGTCACGCCGATGCCGATCAGCAGCAGCGTCGGGAACCCGGCAATGGCGCCCTGGGTCACGTTGTAGAGGGGCTCGATGAGGGTCGACGGAGGAGCACTGACCACGATGACCTGCGACAGGCCGCGCAGCAGCGTCAGCATGCCGAGCGTCACGGCGAGCGGCTCGGCGCCGAAGCGCACGATCACGAAGGCGTTGGTGAGGCCGACGACCACACCGACCACCACGGTGATCAGGGCGACCAGCCAGGCGTTGAGGCCGGCGGCCACGAGCTGGTTGAAGATGACGGCGCCGAAGCCCACCATCGAGCCGATCGAGAGGTCGACCACGCCGGCGAGAAGGGCGAACGACGCCATCACTCCGACGATCAGCGGGATGGCGACGCTGACGCCGACGATCTGGATGTTGGAGGGCGAGAAGAAGCTCGGTCCCACCCAGATCAAGCCGACCAGCAGGGTCACGATCAGCGTGGCGCTGATACTGCCGACCGGGCCGCGGAACGAGTCCAGGATGCGACGGCGCATGGGCAGCACCGGATCGTCGAAGAGGGTGGTGGAGGGGGTGGCCGTGGTGGTCATCGCGCCGTCCTTTTCATTCGGTAGCCGTCGATGCCGACGGCGATGATCAGCAGCGCGCCCTGGAACACGAGCGCCCAGGCAGGGGCGAGGCCGAAGAAGGCGATGGACGTGGGGATGGTGGCGAAGAAGCCGACACTCAGCAGCAGCACGAGCAGGTTGCCCTTGCCGCCGGAGAGGCTGATTCCCGCGAGGATGACGGCGCCGATCACGATGAGCTGGAAGCTCGCTCCGGCGGCCGGGGTGAAGCTCGGGGTCACGGCCGAGAACATCACTCCGGCGAGGCCCGCGACGGCACCCGCCCCGATGAAGCTGCCCAGGCGCATCCGTCGCAGGTTGATGCCGCGCGCTTTGGCGGCCGGGGCGTTGCCGCCCATGGCGATGAGGCGACGGCCCCAGCGGGTGAAGGCGAAGGCGAGACCGCCGAGCACGATGGTGATCACCATCGGCCAGAAGATGTTGGGAAGTCCGAGGAAGCGGCCGAGGCCGTAGAGCCGCAGGTCGGACTGGGCCGGGATCTGCGCCGACTTGAAGAAGATGAGCATCACCGCGAGCCCGCCGAAGCCGGTGGCGAGGGTGACGATGATCGGGTTGAGCTTGCCAAACACGACGATCACGCCGTTCAGGGCGCCCCAGGCCATGCCCGTCACGATGCCGATCGGGATGGCGACGACGGTGGGCAGGCCGTTGTTGAGCGCGGTGACCGTGGCCCAGGCGCTGATGATGAGCGACACGGGCAGACTCAGGTCGAGCAGCCCGCCGGAGATCACGATGATCGCCTGCGACACCGCGAGGATGCCCGAGATCGACATCGTGAAGGTGATGGCGAGCAATGACTGGGTGGAGAGGAAGTCGGGCCGGACGATGGTGGTGGCGACGATCAGGGCCACCCACACGCCCGCGATGCTGAGGGCATCGCGGGCGCTCACGGGGAGCCCCCGGGAGTCCGGGCGGCTGGTCTTGCCGCCCGGGCTCCGGGGCGCGGCCGGATCGGCCGGGGTGATGAGTGACGTGGTCATATTCCAAAACCGTTCAGGGCTGATCCGGATGCGGGATTCAACGGGTGATCAGGACTTGCAGTAGAGGTCGTACTCCGACGTGCCCTTGGGGGCGGCGGCGAGCTCTTTGACGCGCTGGTTGATGTCGGGGATCTGGGCGGCTTCGGCGGCGGTCACGGCGCACGGCTTCACGCTGGCGGCCGCATCGTCACCGGTGTCCTTCACGGCCGGCGGGTTGCCGGCGGCGATCTCGTCGGCGATCTCGAACGCCGAGGCGGGGTAGCCCTCGAGGAAGTACATGACGCTGCCCACGAGGTTGGGGTCGACGTTCGGGCCCGTGATCAGGCCGCCGTCCTGGCCCCAGCCCATGATCGAGCCGTCGCGACCCAGCTGGGTGGCGGCCTGGAGGGCGCCGACCACGGCCTGGTCGTTGAGGCCCACGACGAGGATGTTCTTGGCATCCGGGTGTGCGGCGAAGACGCCGGGAGCGTTGGCGAGCGAGGTCGTCAGGTTGCCGTCGGCCTCGTACTTGACGTAGTTGGCCTCGGGGATGTCGGGGCAGACCTTCGCGATGGCGTCAGCGGCGTTGCCCGTGCGCCAGGTGTTGATCTGGCCGGCGGCGGTGCCCTCGGCCTCGATCACCAGGTCGACCTTGCAGTCCCACTTCTCTTTGGCCAGGTTGCCGAGCGCGGTGCCGCCGTCGGTGCCCGCGGCGGCGTTGTCGACGCCCACGAAGTACCAGCCGGGCTGCGCGATGTCGAACGTGACCACCGGGATGCCGGCATCCGCGTACTTCTTGGCGATCACCGGGTTGGCGGACGGCTGGCCGTTGAACATCATGACCATGTCGACACCCTTCTGGATGAAGATGTCGGCGTTCTTCGTGGCGGTCGCCTCGCTGTTGTCGTTCGACAGCTCGACGAAGTCCCAGCCGCGCTGGTCGGCGAGGCCCTTGGCCACGTCGCCCTGCAGGTCCTGCCAGTCGGCGTCGGGCTGTCCGCCGGTCGCGAAGCCGACGGTGAAAGTGCCGTCGCCCGCGGCATCCGTGCTGTCGCCGCCGGAGGCCGACGATCCGACGGTGCTACAACCGGCGAGCATCAAGCTGGCGGCGGCGAGGCCGACCAGTCCGAGGCGGGCGAGTTGCCCGCGTGTGGTGGAGTGCGTCATTGCAGTGTTCTCCTCAGTGATTGGGAAGGGGTTGGTGTTTCAGGTGATGGTGGTGGTGTCCGCGTGTCGTCAGCGGACGACGGCCGCGGTGTCCTCGGGCGTCGCGACGTCCGCGGGAATGGCGCCGGTGATCAGACCGACGATGGTTTCGGGGGTGAGGTCGGCCACGTCGCGCGTCGCGATGGAGCGGCCCAGGCGCATCACGGTCACGCGGTCGGCCACGGTCACGAGCTGCTGCATGTTGTGGCTCACCAGGATGACGCTGACGCCGTGATCGCGGAGGCGGCCGATGAGGTCGAGGACCTGGGCCGACTCGCGCACGCCGAGCGCGGCGGTCGGCTCGTCGAGGATGACGATCTGGCGGCCCCAGAGGAGGGCTCGGGCGATGGCGAGGCACTGGCGCTGGCCGCCCGACATGCCTTTCACCGACACGTTGACCGATTGGATGCCCACGCCCAGTTCGGCGAGCACCTCGCGACTGCGCTTGCGCATCCCGCCGTCGTTGACGACGTTGAGCAGCCGGAGGAAGGGGTTCTTCGAGAGCTCTTCGCGACCGAGGTAGACGTTCTGCACGGCCGACATCGTGTCGACGAGGGCGAGATCCTGGTAGACCGTTTCAATGCCGGCCTCCAGGGCGTCGGCCGGGCGGCGGAAGTTCACCAGCTCGCCGCCCACGCGGATGTCGCCCGCGTCGGGAATCACCGCACCGGAGAGCACCTTGAGGAAGGTCGACTTGCCGGCGCCGTTGTCGCCGACCAGACCCATCACTTCGCCCTTGCGGAGCTCCATCGACGCGTCGGCGAGGGCGACGACGGCGCCGTAGCGACGCGTGATGTTGCGGGCGCTCATCGCGATCTCGGGTGTGGCGGGCGTGGTGTCAGACATCGGGCAACCTCGTTGTTGGAAGAAATCTCGAAGACGAATCTAAAACGTTCTAGGTAAAACGTTTCATTACGATAACCCCGAATTCGAAGACGTGCAAGCCGGAAGTTCCCGAGGAGGGATAGTGTGCTCGATATGTCTTCAGCAAAGGTGTTGTTCATCGGTGGCACAGGGATCATCTCCTCGGCGGCGAGTGCGATCGCGATCTCCCGCGGGATGGAGGTGACGCTGCTCAACCGGGGCTCGTCGCGGCGCGATCAGCCGGAGGGAGCGGAGATCCTGACCGCCGACATTGAAGACGCCGCCGCGGTCGACGCCGCCCTCGGGTCGCGCGAGTTCGACGTGGTGGTGGACATGATCGCCTTCACTCCCGACCAGGTGCAGCGCGACATCGACCGTTTCGAAGGACGCACCGGCCAGTACGTCTTCATCAGCTCGGCTTCCGCCTACCAGAAGCCCGTCAGCCGCCTCCCGATCACCGAGTCGACTCCGCTGCGCAACCCGTTCTGGCAGTACTCACGCGACAAGATCGCCTGCGAGAACCTGCTGAACGAGGCCTATCGCGAGAGCGCCTTCCCGGTCACCATCGTGCGGCCCTCGCACACCTACGACAAGTGGTCGCTGCCCTTCTACGGCGGCTGGGCGGTGGTCGACCGGATGCGCGCCGGCAAGCCGGTCGTGGTGCACGGCGACGGCACCTCGCTCTGGACGCTGACGCACACCGACGACTTCGCGAAGGGCTTCGTGGGCCTGTTCGCGAATCCGCTGGCCTACGGCGACACGTTCCAGATCACGTCCGACTTCGTCTACACCTGGAACGAGATCTTCGGCATCATGGCGACGGCGGCCGGCACGGCGGCCGACATCCGCTACGTCACGAGCCAGGCCATCGAGGCCGCCGCCCCCGAGACCGCAGGCCAGCACCTCGGTGACCGCGCCCACTCGGTGGTGTTCGACAATGCGAAGATCAAGGCCCTCGTGCCCGACTTCCGCGCCGTCATCCCCTTCCACCAGGGCGCCCGCGAAATGCTCGACTGGCACGACGCGAATCCCTCACTCCAGGTGATCGACCCCTACTACGCCTCCCTCTTCGACCGCCTGACCGCCTGACCGGGTCAGGCGCCGATGAGGCGTTCGGCGAGGTAGGCCGGGAGGCGGTCGAGTGAGACGCGCTCCTGCGCCATCGAGTCGCGCTCGCGCACGGTCACCGCCTTGTCCTCCAGGCTGTCGAAGTCGACCGTGATGCAGAACGGGGTGCCGATCTCGTCCTGTCGACGGTAGCGGCGGCCAATCGCACCGGCGTCGTCGAAGTCGACGTTCCAGCTCTTGCGCAGGTCGGCGGCCAGCTCGCGGGCCATCGGCGAGAGCGCCTCGTTCCGCGACAGCGGCAGCACGGCGGCCTTCACCGGGGCGAGCCGCGGGTCGAGCTTCAGCACCGTGCGCTTGTCGACGCCGCCCTTGGTGTTCGGCGCCTCGTCCTCGTGGAACGAATCGACGAGGAAGGCCATGAGCGAGCGGGTGAGACCGGCGGCGGGCTCGATGACGTACGGCGTCCAGCGCTCACCGGTGGTCTGGTCGAAGTACGACAGATCGGTTCCCGAAGCCTTCGAGTGCGTGGTGAGGTCGAAGTCGGTGCGGTTCGCCACACCCTCCAGCTCGCCGAAGGCGCTGCCCTGGAAGCCGAACTTGTACTCGATGTCGACCGTGCGCTTGGAGTAGTGCGACAGCTTCTCCTTCGGGTGCTCGAACAACCGCAGGTTCTCGGGATCGATGCCGAGGTCGGTGTACCAGCGGAAGCGCTCGTCGATCCAGTACTGGTGCCACTCTTCGTCTTCGCCCGGCTTGACGAAGAACTCCATCTCCATCTGCTCGAACTCGCGCGTGCGGAAGATGAAGTTGCCGGGCGTGATCTCGTTGCGGAAGCTCTTGCCGATCTGGCCGATGCCGAACGGCGGCTTCTGGCGCGAGGAGTTCAGCACGGCATTGAAGTCGACGAAGATGCCCTGCGCGGTCTCGGGGCGCAGATACGCCATCCCACTCTCGTCGTCGACCGCGCCGAGGTAGGTCTTCATGAGGCCCGAGAAGTTCTTCGGCTCGGTCCACGATCCGGGCTGGCCGGTGTCGGGGTCTCGGATGTCGGCGAGGCCGTTCACCGGCGGATGCCCGTGCTTCTCCTCGTACTGCTCGAGCAGGTGGTCGGCCCGGTAGCGCTTGTGCGTGTGGAGCGACTCGACCAGCGGGTCGGTGAAGACCTCGACATGGCCGGAGGCCTCCCACACCTGGCGGGGCAGGATGACGGCGGAGTCGAGACCCACGACGTTGTCCCGACCCTGCACCATGAACTTCCACCACTGGCGCTTGATGTTCTCCTTCAACTCCACACCGAGGGGCCCGTAGTCCCACGCCGACCGGGTTCCGCCGTAGATCTCTCCCGTCGGGAAGACGAATCCCCGGCGCTTGGCCAAGGCGATGACAGAATCGAGACGGGATGCAGGCATGTAGTTGACTCCGATATCTCCGCGCGGCCGGCTGCTCGCACTGGATCGACGACAATTCTAAGGGGGGACGATGACCGCCGAGAGCGACCCCGGCGCCGAGCGCGCGAAGGAACGGGCCGCGGAGCACTGGCTGCGCGCCAGAGGACTCCCCTATTTCGTCCCCTCGCGCGCCTGGGGCGACCGGCTCGCCGTGCGCATCGCGCCCTTCCTGGTGTTCCTGCTGCTGGCCGATGTCGCATTCTCCGGTCTCATCCGTTTCCAGGTCGTGATCGACGAGGATTCGCCCGAGCTCGCGCTGCTCCTTCTGTTCGTCGTGCTGCTCCTGACCCTGGCCGTCATCGCCGTACCGATCACACTGGCCTACCTCTCGGCCGGTCTCCTCCGCCGCTTCCCCGCCGCGGCCCTCCCCTGCACCATCGCCCTGCTGGTGCTCTGCCTGGTGGGCACGCCGCTCGTCGCCTCACTGACCTCCTCCGGCCTCGACGTGATCGCGATGATCGTCGTCAACGTCACCGCAGTCGCTCTGGCCTTCCTCCTCACCTGGATCGGCGTCGGCGCCCTGCTCGGGAGCGCCGCTCGCACCGCCCTCCGGCAGCTCGGGGCCGTCGGCACCCTCGCCACGCGGGCCCTGCCCATCCTGATGCTCGTCGTCGTGTTCGCCTTCTTCTCCCGGCCGCTCTGGGAGGTCACGAGCACGATGCAGCCCGCCCGGCTTGTAGCGGTGGGGGTCTTCTTCGTGGTCCTCGGACTCCTGTTCGCGGTGCCCATCACCCGCACCGAGATGCGTGACCTCGCCGCCACGTCGGGCCCTCCGCTCGGACGCCTCGAGAGAGCGAACATCGAAGCGGTCTTCGTGTTGGCACTGGGGTTCCAGGTGCTCATCTTCGCCGTGCTCACCTGCGTCTTCCTGCTGGTTCTCGGCGGTCTCGCCTTCTCGTCGGAGGTGCTCGAGGAATGGGTGGGACCGCGGGCCACCACACTCACCTTCTTCGGCATCGAGGTGCCGTTCACCTGGGCGCTGCTGAAGACCGCCCTCTTCCTCAGCTGCGTGTCGTCGCTCAACTTCCTCGTCTCGGTGACCACTAACCGGGGCTACCGCACCACGTTCTACGAGCCGCTCTTCCACGAGGCTCGTGAGGCGCTGCGCGTGCGCGCTGCCTACCGCGGAGCGATCGCCGGAACTCCGGACGAAGGAACTCCGGATGTCCCGGCACAGGCGGACGAGGACGAATCCGAGCTCCTCGGCATCCCCGAGCCCGGCATGGTCGAACCCGGTCGCGGGTCGGAATGACCGACTGGTTCCTGTCGATCCGCATCGTCGACGGCGCCTTCCTCTGGGGAACCTACGCGCTCGCGATCCTCGTCTTCGCGTTCCTGCTGCTGCGACGGCCGACGCGCCGCTGGGTCGTCACCGCCGCGGTCGCGGTGGGAGCCGGCATCCTGCTCGCCCTGCTGGCGACCTTCATCGTGCAGGACGTGCTCGACGTGTTCAACTCGCCGATGACGCTCACGGCGCGCCTCTGGATCGTGGCGGCCGGCGCATCCGTCGCCCTCGCCGTCGCGAACCTGTGGCGCTCGCGATGGTGGCGCAAGGTGGTCGCCGTGTTCGGCATCGGGCTTTTCGCGTGGACCGCGACACTCGGGATCTCGGCCGACTTCGGCGTGCTGAAGAACCTGGGCGACCTCCTCGACATCTCGATCGAGACACCCTTGGATGTGAGCGCGCTGGCCCCGCACTCCACGAATCCGCCCGGGCCGCTGTACGCGTCGTGGACTCCCCCGGCCTCGATGCCGGCGCACAGCATCCACGGCTCCCTCGAGATCCCCGCCTCCGATCCGGCGTTCACGCCGCGCGACGCGATCGTCTACCTGCCGCCCGCGGCCCGACTGCGGGATGCGCCGGCCCTCCCCGTCGTCGTCTTCCTGAGCGGCCAGCCGGGCGCCCCCGACGTCGCCGACATCGGGGCGAGCCTCGACAGGTTCGCCGCCGCTCACGACGGTCTCGCGCCGATCGTGGTGTCGGTCGACCACCTCGGCGGCAGCTCGGGCAACAACCCGCTGTGCGTCGACGGTTACCAGGGCGCTGCGCAGACGTACGTCAATCAGGATGTCCCTGCCTTCATCGCCTCGACCTTCAACGTGCTGCCGACGCGGGAGTTCTGGACGATGGCCGGGTTCTCGAACGGCGGCGAGTGCGCCATCAAGTCAGCGGCTCAGTTCCCTGCCGTCTGGGGCAACGTGATCGACATCTCGGGGGAGCTCGAACCCGATCTCGGCGGGGAGTCGGAGACCCTCGAGGACGGTTTCGGCGGCGACCAGGCCGCCTACGACGCCGCCAAGCCGCTCACCGTGCTGGAGGCCGGAGCGGCCGATCCGGCCACCGCGGCGCTGTACGCGGACACCGTCGCGATCTTCGCCGACGGGTCGGAGGACGAGCCGTACCTCACGGCGTCGCGCACGCTGTACGCCGCAGCCACGGCGGCGGGGATGGATGCCCACCTGTTCATCTCGCCCGGCACCGGCCACGAGTCGGCCACGATCGAGTACGGGTTCGACCACGCCTTCGCGGTGCTCTACCCGCGGTGGGGGCTGTCGCAGTAACCCTTTGCGCAGCGCCGTCTCTCGATGCTACCGTGACGCATGCACAACTCGAGCATTTCTCATGTCCGACAGCAGGCACTCCTGGGGGCACTCGCCGCCACCGGTGCGCTCACGCTGCTCGCCGCGCCGCTCTCCGCGAGCGCCGACCCCTCTTCCACGGTCACACCGCCCTCCTCCACGGTCATCCCCCACGACTCGACGGCCGGCATCGGCGCCGCCCCCGCGGGCATCGCCATCGACCAGAGTCTCGATCGCGCCTTCGTCACCAACTCGGGCGACGGCACGGTTTCGGTCATCGACACGGAGGCAAACACGGTGGTGGGGGTCATCCCGCACGACCTCGTGAACGGCATCGGCGACGGCCCGTCGGGCATCGCCGTCGACCAGAAGAAGCACCGCGCCTACGTGGCGAACCGAGGCAGCAACACGGTCTCGGTCATCGACACCTCGACGGCAGCGGTCGTCTCGGTGATCGCCAACCACCCGCACACCGGCATCGGCCACGAGCCGCTCGGAGTCGCCGTCGATGAGACCCGCGATCGGGCTTACGTCACGGAGTACGCCGACAGCCAGGTCGCGGTCATCGATACGAGCTCCGACAGCGTGGTCGCCATCGCGGTCGACAGTGGCGCGAATCGCGCGATCGTGGCGAACTCCGCCGACGACACCGTGTCGGTCATCGACACGAGACTGTCGGAGGCGATCATCGTCCTGAACGACCTCAGCTCAGCCATCGGTCACACCCCGACCGGTGTCGCGGTCGATCCAGCCAAGCATCACGCTTTCATCGCCAATTCCGGTGACGACACGGTCACCGTCATCGACACCCGCACCTTCACAGCCGACCGACTGCTCGGCTCGGCCTACGGCATCGGCGATGCGCCTTCGGCCGTCGCCGTCGACGAATCCCGCCGGCGCATCTACGTGGCCAATGCGGGCGACGACACCGTGACCGTGCTCGACGCCGACGACTACACGCGCGTGGCGGTGCTCGGTGCAGGAGAGGGCATCGGCGCCGATCCGTCCGCCCTCGCAGTGGAGCAGGGCAGCGGCGACTATTTCGTCGCCAATTCCGGCGACGGCACCGTGACCGCGGTGACCGGTTCGGTCTCGGTGACGCCCGCCATCACCACCCGCACCCTGCCCGACGCCCACCAGGGCTCCGCCTACTCCGCACCGATCCGCACCGTCGGCATCGCGAGCCCGAGCTTCGAGCTCACGGCGCCGAAGGGCGAGTCGTTGCCCGCGGGGCTGTCGATCGATGCGGTGACGGGGCTGCTGCAGGGCACGATCACGGCCACACCGGGCACCTACCCCGTCACCGTGGTCGCCAGCCAGGCGGGCGTGCGCCTCGCGACCGCGACCCTGACGCTGACCGTGCGGGACCCCGAGCTCTAGCGAGCGCCCCCGTCCGGCCGGCGCGCGCCTTCGATCCGTCGATGCGGGCGCGGGCCGGCAGGGGCGTTTCAGTAGCCGGCGAGCATGAGGTTGGTGGCGATGGTGATGATCAGCCAGATCACGACCATGACCGCTCCCGCGATCATGCCGATCAACGCCGGGGTGTTCTTGAAGCCGGCCTTCTTCGACTGCGAGTAGGCGACGGCACTGATGACGATGCCGATCAGTCCGAGGACGATCGCGGCGACCAGGCCGACGATGCCGAGCGTCTTGCCGGGGTAGTCGGTTCCCGCCGAGGGTGTGCGAAGGGTGGATTGGGTCACGGTCATCTCCTTGGGTTCATCGCGGCGGGTGCCGCTAGGAGATACTGACACGTTACATGAGCAAAGCTCAACTCGTGATCAGGAGGCTTTAGTGGCCTTCTTCGCTGCGGGCTTCTTCGCGGCGGGCTTCTTGGCCGGCGCCTTCTTCGTGGCGTCGGACCCCGACGAACCGGAGCGGCTCTTGTCGACCGAGCGCCGCAGCGCCTCCATGAGGTCGAGCACCTCACCGCCCTCGTCGCCCGAACCGGGCTCGCGGCCGAAGGTCTCGTCGGTGTCGACCGAGTCGCCTTTGGCGAGCTTCGCGTCGATGAGCGTGCGCAGCTGCTCCTGGTAGTCGTCGGTGAACTTCTCGGGTGCGAAGTCGGTCGCGAACTGATCGACCAGCGACATCGCCATGTCGAGCTCCTGCGACGACACCCGTGTCGGCTCGTCGAGAGCGGGGAACGCGGCCTCGCGCACCTCGTCATCCCAGAGCAGGGACTGCAGCACGAGCACGTCACCTCGCACACGCAGGGCGCCGAGCCGGGTCTTCTGCCGCAGCGCGAAGTGCACGATCGCGGTGCGATCCGTGGTCTCGAGCGTCTTGCGGAGCAACGCATAGGCCTTCGGCGACTTCGAGTCCGGCTCGAGGTAGTAGCTCTTGTCGAGCATGATCGGGTCGATCTGCTCGCTCGGCACGAACTCCACCACCTCGATCTCGCGGCTGCGCTCCTCGGGCAGCGAGGCGAGGTCGTCCTTGGTGAGGATGACGGTGCGCTCGCCGTCGTCGTAGGCCCGGGCGATGTCCTGGTAGTCGATGATCTTGCCGTCGATCTCGCAGCGGCGCTGGTAGCGGATGCGGCCGCCGTCCTTCTCGTGCACCTGGTGCAACGAGATGTCGTGGTCCTCCGTGGCGCTGTAGACCTTCACCGGCACGTTCACGAGGCCGAAGGTGATGGCGCCTTTCCAGATCGATCGCATACCCAATTAGACCCCGCACCGGCCCTTCTTGGGTAGAGGATGGAGCATGGCCGCCTCCCGGACATCCTCAGCGACTGATCAGACCGTGAGCGTGGGCGGGCACCGGCTGCGCATCACGAACCTCGAGAAAGTCCTCTATCCCGAGACGGGCACGACGAAAGCGGACGTCTTCCGCTACTACGCCGAGATCGCGCCGTTCCTCATTCCTCATGCGCGCAACCGCCCGGCCACGCGCAAGCGCTGGGTGCACGGCGTCGGCACGGCGGAGCATCCCGGCCAGGTCTTCTTCCAGAAGAACCTCGACGAGGGAACGCCCGACTGGGTGCGCCGCGTCACCATCCAGCACTCCGACCACACCAACGACTACCCGCTCGTCAACAACGCCGCCACCCTGGCCTGGTTCGCCCAGATCGCGGCCCTGGAGATCCACGTTCCGCAGTGGCGGGTGGATGCACACGGTCGCCAGAAGAACCCCGACCGCTTCGTGATCGACCTCGACCCCGGCGAAGGCACGGGTCTGCCCGAGTGCGTCGAGGTGGCGAAGCTGGCGCGGAGCATCCTCCAGGACATGGGGCTCGAACCGGTGCCGGTGACCAGCGGGAGCAAGGGCATCCACCTCTACGCAGCACTCGACGGCAAGCAGACCTCCGACGAGGTCTCAGCGGTCGCCCACGAGCTGGCCCGAGCGCTGGAGGCCGACCATCCGGACCTCGTCGTCAGCGACATGAAGAAGACGCTCCGGATGGGCAAGGTACTGGTCGACTGGAGCCAGAACAACGCCAACAAGACAACGGTGTGCCCGTATTCGTTGCGCGGCCGATCGCGGCCGACGGTCGCCGTTCCCCGCACCTGGCGCGAACTCTCGGGGCGGGGGCTCCGCCAGCTGGAGCTCGACGAGGTGCTCGACCGGATGAAGCGGCGCGCCGATCCGCTCGCCGAGAGCGCCGAGGCCCCCGGGGCGCTCGAGGCGCCCGGCGGCGTGTGGCACTCGAACCGAGGGCCGGAGGATCAGCCTGAAGCGCACCCGGAGAACCCGGCGCGCGCGACGGCCACAGGCGGTTCCGATCGTCTCGCGACCTACCGCTCGAAGCGCGATCAGTCGAAGACGCCCGAGCCCGTGCCCGAAGCCGCACCGCCGACATCCGACGGGCGCTCGTTCGTCATCCAGGAGCACCACGCCCGTGCCCTGCACTGGGACTTCCGGCTCGAGCACGACGGCGTGCTGGTCTCCTGGGCCCTGCCGAAGGGCGTCCCCGACGATCCGAAGGTCAATCACCTCGCGGTGCAGACCGAGGACCACCCGATGGAGTACGGCACCTTCGAGGGGTCCATACCCGCAGGGGAATATGGCGCCGGAAATGTGCTGATCTGGGATTTCGGCACCTACGAGCTCGAGAAGTGGCGCGACGGGAAGGAGATCATCGTCACCCTGCACGGGCAGCCGTCGGGCGGTCTGGGCGACCCGCGCAAGGTGGTGCTGATCCATACGGCGTCGGACAAGAACGGGAAGAACTGGCTCATCCACAGGATGGTCGAGAAAGAGCCCGGAGAAACGGAGGCACCCAAGAGCAGACGCCCGTCGAAGGCGTCACCCGCGAAATCGCCGGCGAAGGCGACCGCCGAGAGCACCGGCCTGTCGCTCGCCGCCCGATCCGGCAAGCTCTCCCCCATGCTGGCCACCCTCGGCACCGAGGCCGACATCGACGACGAAGACGAGTGGGCCTTCGAGATGAAGTGGGACGGCATCCGCGCCCTCATCACCATCGACGACGGCGCCGTGACCCTGCGCACCCGCAATGGCAACGACGTCACCGCCGGCTACCCGGAGCTGACGGATGCCCTCTCCCGGGTCTTCGCGGGCCGCTCGCTCGTGCTCGACGGCGAGATCGTGGCCCTCGACCATCGCGGTCGGCCGAGCTTCGGCCGCCTGCAGCAGCGCATGGGGCTGAGCAAGCCGCGCGACGTCGAGGCGGCGCGCGCGAAGGTGAAGGTCGACCTCATGCTCTTCGACATCCTCGAACTCGACGGGCGCTCGCTCGTGAAAGAGGAGTACACCGCCCGGCGCGAGATCCTGGCTGACACAGCCCCGGAGAGCGACGGGCCGCTGCATGTGCCTCCCGCGTTCCACGGCGACCTCGCCCACGCGATGGACTCCAGTCGACAGCTCGGCCTCGAGGGTGTGATGGCCAAGAGACGCGACGGCGCCTATTCGCTGGGCCGCCGCTCCCGCACCTGGATCAAGCTGAAACACCACCTGGCGCAAGAGGTCGTGATCGGCGGCTGGCGCCCGGGCAAGGGTCGTCGGGCGTCGCAGGTCGGGTCGTTGCTGATGGGCGTTCCGGATGCCTACGGCGCGCTCCACTACGTCGGTCGCGTCGGCACGGGCTTCAGCGACAAGGAGCTGGACGCGATCACCGCCAGACTCGAGAAGCTGAGCCGCAAGACCTCCCCGTTCGACGACGTGCCCTCGCTCGACGCCCGCGACGCCCACTGGGTGACCCCGAAGCTCGTGGGCGAGGTCGAGTTCGCCGAGTGGACCGGCGCCGGCCAGCCCGGCGCCGAGCGCCTCCGCCAGCCCTCCTGGCGCGGCTGGCGCCCCGACAAGTCCCCGTCCGAGGTCCGCCGGGAGTAGCGCGGACGCGGATGCACATCCGTGCGGGACTCTAGCCCACGCCCCACCCGAGTGGTACCGTCACGAACACGAGCCACGGCGACGAAATCGAGGAGGATCTCATGACCGAGAAGAACGAACGACGCGGGGAACGCGACGGCGAATACACCGACACGGAGGCCGAGGACGTCAACGTTCCCGAGCCCGAATCCGGTGAGTACACCGACAGCGAGATCCCAGGAGACGAGTGACCGTCGAGCGGGTTCGCAGCAGCTGAATACAAGCCGGAAGAGGGGTGGGAATAAACCGCCCCTCTTTCAACTTGACAGTCCCTCGCGCGGGAGTAGTGTCATCACTCGTGGTTAATGAAACCCGCTCGGCGAAACGCTGGTTGATCGGCGATCCGCTTCCCAGCGACAAGCTCGAGGGCCAACTCCTCCCCAAGCGGCTCGCCCTCCCGATTTTCGCGAGCGACCCTCTCTCCTCAGTGGCGTACGCGCCGCAGGAACTGCTCATGATCCTCCTCATCGGAGGACTTTCTTTTTTGACCTTCGCCCCCTGGGTCGCGGCGGCGGTCGTTCTGCTGCTCGTCGTGGTGGTGGCCTCCTACCGCCAGCTCGTGAAGGCCTATCCATCGGGTGGCGGCGACTACGAGGTCGCCCACAAGAACTTGGGCGAGAAGGCCGGCCTCGTCGTCGCATCCGCCCTCCTCGTCGACTACGTGCTCACGGTCGCCGTGTCGGTCGCCTCCGGGGTCGACAACATCATCTCGGCGATCCCGCAGCTGAACCCCTATCGCGTCGAGATCGCCGTCGGGTTCGTCATCCTCCTGATGGCCGTGAACCTCCGCGGTGTGCGCGAGTCGAGCAAGGCATTCGCCATCCCCACCTACGTCTTCGTCGGCAGTGTCGCCGTGATGATCGTGATCGGCCTCGCCCGCACAGCGTTCGGCGACGCTCCGATCGCCGAGTCGGCCGACTTCGGCGTCAAGGCCGAGCAGCTCACGCAGGCGGCGATGATCCTCCTGCTGCTGCGTGCCTTCTCGAGCGGATGTTCCGCCCTCACCGGCGTCGAGGCCATCTCGAACGGGGTGCCCGCGTTCCGCACCCCCAAGATCAAGAACGCGCAACGCACCCTGGTGCTCATGGGCAGCATCGCCATCTGCCTCTTCGCCGGCCTCACCGCGCTGGCCCTCATCTCGAACGTGCACTACGCCGAGGACGCCTGTCACCTGATCGGGTTCACGGATTGCGCCACCACTCCGCAGCGCAGCCTGATGGCGCAGGTGGCGGCATCCGTCTTCGGCAACAACAGCATCATGTTCTTCGTGATCCAGGCGGCCACCGCCGCGGTGCTGCTCCTCGCAGCCAACACGGCGTTCAACGGATTCCCCCTGCTCGGCTCGGTGCTCGCGAAGGACTCCTACGCCCCCAAGGCCATGCTGACCCGCGGCGACCGCCTCGTGTTCTCGAACGGGATGATCGTGCTGGCGCTCGCGGCCACCGCGATCCTCATCGTCTACCAAGCCAACCTGACGCAGCTCATCCAGCTGTACATCATCGGTGTGTTCGTCTCGTTCACGCTCGGGCAGACCGGCATGGTGAAGCACTGGATCGGCGTGCTGCGCGGGGGAACTCCCGATCGCGGCGCGGTCGTCCGATCGCTTGCCATCAACGCGGTGGGGGCCGTCTTCACCGCGATCGTGCTGATCGTGGTCACCATCACCAAGTTCACGCACGGCGCGTGGCTCGTCTTCGCGATCATGCCGGTGCTGTTCCTGCTCATGATGGGCGTGAACCGGTACTACCGCGACGTGAACAAAGAGGTGGAGGTCGACCCGACCACCACTTTCGGCGCCACCGGCGACCACGCGATCGTGCTGGTGGGGCGGATGCAGAAACCCGTGCTGAAGGCTTTGGACTACGCCATCGCGGCCCGTCACGACTCCATCGAGGCGGTGCACCTCGCCATCGACGACGAGCAGACCGAGCAACTCGAAGCAGACTGGCAGGCGATGAACATCGAGGTGCCCCTCAACATCATCGAGTCGCCGTATCGCGACGTGGCCGAGCCGCTCTGCCAGTACATCCTGAAGCACCGGGCCGAGCACGGCTCGGAGGTCGTGACGGTCTACACGCCCATCTACATCGTGGGTCATTGGTGGGAGACCATCCTGCACAACCACAAGGCGCGGCGCATCCGCAAGAAGCTGATGCTCGTGCACGGGGTGACCCTGGCCCTCGTGCCGTGGCTGCTCGATTCCTCCGAATTGCTCTACGGAAAGCGGTCGCGACCGCTGCCCGGTCAGGAGCGACGCGGCGAACCGATGCGCCCCATCGTGCGCAAGCCGCACACATCGGCTGCGGCAGCACGTAAACGCGCTCGGGGCTGAAAGCCGAGTGACCCCTGCATGCTAAACTGACCCAAGTTTTCGTAGTTATTCGTCTCATCCGGGTGACGTATGTCCCCGGCCCGATTCGTGAGGGGGTCTCGCATGGGGCGTGGCCGTCAAAAGGCAAAGCACACGAAGGTCGCGCGCGAGCTGAAGTACTTCAGCCCTGACACGAACTATTCGGCGCTTGAGCGCGAACTCACGGCGAAGGCCGATGAGCCCGACTACTCCAAGTGGATCGACGACGACGACGATTCCGACGACAGCTTCGAGCCGAAAGACGAGCAGAAGCGCGCCTGAGTTCGGCTCTTCTTGACGTTCTCGTGCATCCACATCCTGGGGTAGCTCCGCGCCCGGCGGCAGCACGGAGGATGTCAGCGCGCTGAGTCGCGGTACGGTCCGGTGCGGATCGCGATGAACTGCGCCGCAATGAAGTCGCTCAGCCAGATGGAGTCATTGCCCAGCCAGAAATGACTGCCGGAATCGAGCGCGCGCACGGTGTCGACCTCGAGGATGATCGGCTTCGGAGCCTTCCGGCGCCCCACGAGTATCGCTGTGTCCAGATCAGCCGCGAGGTGCACGTTCTGGCGTGCCATCGGCCGGAGACCGTCGCGGCGGATGGCGGCCCAAGCCTCCGGAGACGTGCCATGGAATAGCAGGGTGGGCGGACGGGCTCCGATGTGCTGGATCGCTGTCGCCACCGAGTGCCCGTAGAACGCCCGGATGCGTCCGTCACGCAACTCGTGGCGTCGCTTGGCTGACGTCTCGATCATCGACTGCACGTCGGCCACGTCGATGTCCGACCACCAGGTCGGACACCGGCACCCAGCCCTCGGCGTCGAGCTCGAGACCGTACAGCTCCGGGGCGTGCCGAAGGGCGTGCAAGACGACCCGACTGATGGTCTCGGACTTCACGGTGACCTCCGGGAGGCTCAGGACTTCGGGTCGTCGGCCGAGTGTTGGGGCGACTCCGCCGGCGCTCCATCCGCGGCGGGGGCCGCCGGCGCGGCGGGTGGCGGCGCATCCGTGATCTGCACGAAGTCGGCCACCTCGAGGGGGCCGTGTTCTTCGTGTTCCGCGATGCGCTCGGCGGTGACCGTCCGCGAGCGCTTGCGGCTCGCCCGATCGAGCGCGATGGCGACGAGAGCACCGATCGCCACGAACAACGCCACCACGAAGAGGCCGACGAAGCCGAACACCTGCAAGCGGTTGAAATCCTCCCGCTCGGGGAACGCGAAGGTCAGCACGATGGTGACGAGCAGCCCGATGGCGAAACCGACGGCCATGAACCGGTAGTAGCGCGGCGCGCGACGCACCGACACCGAATCGATCGACTCGGTCGAGCGCACGGATGCGCTGCGCTGCGGCTCGGCGGGGGGCAGGTCGGTATGATCACTCACCCCTCCATTGTCCCGCATCCACCTGACCCTGTGCTGCGACGGCCATCGAATTTGTACAAAAATGGCCTATGATTCGTACATGTCCGTTCCACCCATCACCCTGAGCGTCAGCGAGGCCCGACAGAACCTGTCGGCCATGGTCGACCGCGCTCATTCGCAGCACGCGCCCGTCTACCTCGAACGTCACGGGCGCCGGGTGGCGGCGATCGTTGACGCCGACGACCTGGATGCCCTGCTCGCCCTGGCTGAGGACATGGAAGACATCCGAGCGGCCGAGGCGGCGCGCGCGGAGCTTCGGCGGTCACCGGACGGCGCCATTCCGTGGGACGAGGTCAAACGCGATCTCGGCCTCGGATGAGCTACCGCGTCATCCTGGCTCCCTTGGTCGTCAAGGAACTCCGCAAGCTCGACCCACCATCGCGGCGCCGAATCCAGGCCGCGATCGAGCTGCTCGCAGATGAGCCGCGCCCTCCATCGGCGACCCAGTTGGTCGGAGGGAGCGGCGAATGGCGCGTGCGCACCGGCGACTTCCGCATCATCTACGAGATCGACGACGGAGAATTACGAGTGCTCGTGCTCCGCGCCGGACACAGGCGCGACGTCTACCGGGGGCGGTGACCGGGCGTCAGCGACGGAAGCCGGCGAGGGGGACGTAGCCGGTGAGGTCGGCGCGCTGGCCCGAGGCGTGGATGCGCGCGGCCGCGATGCCATCGGGCCACGCGAGCACGCCGGTGGCGAGTTCGAGCCAGGTGCGGGCATCCATCTCCACCACGTTCGGCGGCGTTCCCCGCGTGTGACCCGGGCCCTCGATGCACTGCACGGCGCCGAACGGCGGAACACGCACCTCCACCGAGTTGCCGGATGCGCGCTCGGCGAGCACCTGGAGGAGGTAGCGCACGGCGGTCGCCCGCACCTCGCGCGACGCGGTGTCGAAGCCGTCGGCCGCGATCGCATCCACGGCGGCGGCGCCGACCGCCCCGTCGATCTTCGCCTTGCCCATGCCCCAACGCTACCGCCGCCGTACGAAGCGGATGGAGATTTCCGCCGAACCCGTCACAGTCTCCATCCGGATGTCGCAACCGCGCGAATCTCCATCCACTTCGACGGGGCACCCGCCGAGCGCGCTTCAGAACTCCCAGGTGAACGCCACGAACGGCTCACTCGAATCCGGCCCGGTCGACCGGTACGTCGCCTGCGCCGCGACGTTGTCGGGTTCGGTGCCCACCCACATCGCCGTGCACCCCTGCTCCCGGGCGAGCTCGGCGAGCGCCCGCACCAGCGCGGCGCCGATGCCCCGCCGCTGCGCGATCTCGTCGACGCCGAGTTCGTTGAGGAACATCTCCGTGCCCTTGTCGGGATGCGTGAGCTCGGCCGCCGAGATCATCCCTACCGGATACATCGGGTCGGCCACCTCGTCGTCGTAGGCGAAGAGCAGATGATGCGTCGGGCTCGCCAGGAAGCGCTCGGTCGCGGCCGGATCGATCGGCTCATCGAAGAGGTGCGCCCCGCGCAGCACGGTCGAGGCATCCGTCACCCGCTCGATCCGTAGGGTCATGGCCCCACGGTACTGCCGGGCGCACGCCCTAGGCTAGGAGGGTGAAAATCCTGGTCCTCGGCTCGGGCGCGCGCGAGCACGCCATCATCACCGCACTGCTCCGCGAAGACGCCGGGCACGAGATCGTCGCCGCCCCGGGCAACGCCGGCATCGCGGCCGACGTGCCGACGGTGCAGCTCGACGCGAACGATCCGCAGGCGGTCGCGAACTACGCGCTCTCCGAAGACATGCAGTTCGTGGTGATCGGCCCCGAGGCACCCCTCGTCGCGGGCGTCGCCGACGCTCTGCGCACCCGCGGCATCCCGGTGTTCGGCCCGGGCAAGGAGGCGGCAGCACTCGAGGGGAGCAAGACCTTCGCGAAGCGGATCATGGATGCCGCGGGCGTTCCCACCGGCCGCGCCCTCAACGCCTCCACCCTCGCCGAGGCCGAAGCGGCCCTGGTCGAGTACGGCGCGCCCTACGTGGTGAAGGCCGACGGTCTCGCCGCCGGCAAGGGCGTGCTGGTCACCACCGAACTCTCCGAGGCCGTCGCCCACGCGGCGCACTGGCTCGAACACGGCGAGGTGCTGGTCGAGGAGTTCCTCGACGGCGAAGAGGTCTCCCTCTTCCTGCTCAGCGACGGTCACTCCGTCGCCCCGCTCTCCCCCGCCCAGGACTACAAGCGCCTGCTCGACGGCGACCAGGGCCCGAACACCGGAGGCATGGGCGCCTACTCCCCGCTGCCCTGGCTCGCCGACCGCTTCGGCAGCGAGAAGGTGTTCGTCGACGAGGTGATCGACACCATCGCCCTCCCGACCGTGCGCCGGCTCGCCGCCGAGGGCACACCGTTCATCGGACTCCTCTACTGCGGACTCATCCTCACCTCCAAGGGCATCCGCGTCATCGAGTTCAACGCCCGTTTCGGCGACCCGGAGACACAGGTCGTGCTGCCTCGGCTCGTGACACCGCTGAGCGGCCTGCTGTTCGCTGCCGCCACCGGCACCCTCGGCGACCACGAGCGCCCCCGGTTCAGCGACGAGGTCGCGGTCACCGTGGTGCTCGCGAGCGAGAACTACCCCGGGTCGCCCGTCACCGGCCGGGTCATCACAGGCCTCGACGCCTTCGGCCCGAACGGCGGGGGCACCGGTGTCGAGGGCGTCAGCGTGATGCACGCGGCCACCGATCGCGACGGCGACGTGCTCCGCGCCACCGGCGGTCGCGTGCTCAGCGTCGTGGCCACCGGTCCCGACTTCGGAGTCGCGCGCGACCGAGCCTACGGCGTGCTCGAGGGCATCCATCTCGAGGGGTCCCAGCACCGCAGCGACATCGCGGCCACGGTGACGCCCGGCGTCTCCGACGCCTCGACCGAAGCGGAGGTCGGTGCATGAGCGCGCCCACCGCATCCGTCACCGCGCCGGGCTGGCGTCACGTCTACAGCGGCAAGGTGCGCGACCTCTTCGTTCCGGAGGAAACGGCGCCGGATGCCCGCCCCGCCGCCCTGCTCGTGGTCGCGAGTGACCGCGTGAGCGCCTTCGACCACGTGCTCGAACCGGGCATCCACGGCAAGGGCGAGCTGCTCACCACGCTCAGCCGCTGGTGGTTCCACCAGCTGTCCGGAGTGCCGAACCACCTGATCACGGAGACGGATGCGCTCCCTCCCGTTCCCGAGGAGCTCGCCGGCCGGTCGATGGTGGTGCGCTCCCTCGACATGTTCCCGATCGAGTGCGTCGTGCGCGGCTACCTCTCCGGCAGCGGCTGGAAGGAGTACCAGGCCACGCAGAGCGTGTGCGGCATCGCGCTGCCCGCGGGCCTGCACGACGGCGATCGCCTGCCCGAACCGATCTACACCCCGGCCTACAAGGCGCCGCTGGGCGAGCACGACGAGAACATCAGCTTCGAGCGCACCGTCGAACTCGTCGGGCAGGGCGACGCCGCGGCGCTGCGCGACCTCTCGCTCGACATCTACCGACGGGCCGCCACGATCGCCGAGGCGCGCGGAGTCATCCTGGCCGACACGAAGTTCGAGTTCGGTCGCGACCCGGAGACGGGCGCCATCACGCTCGCCGACGAGGTGCTGACGAGCGATTCCAGCCGCTACTGGGATGCCTCGGCCTACGACTCCGGAGAGCGCACCGCGAGCTTCGACAAGCAGATCGTGCGCAACTGGCTCGCGGCGAACTGGGATCAGACGGGCACACCGCCGACGCTGCCGCACGAGATCGTGGAGCAGACCGTGCTGCGCTACCGCGAGTTGCTCGAACGGCTCACGGGCACGCATCCGCTCTGACCAGCGGTAGCGCGGACCCGGCCGGATGTCGGTGGCCCGGCGTATCGTCGCCGGCATGAACGTCATACTCATCGCAGGTTTCTGGCTCCGCGGCGACTCGTGGAGCGAGGTGGTGCCCGTCCTCGAGCAGGCCGGTCTCACCGTGCACACACCGACGCTCGCCGGACTCACGTCGGTCGACGACGACCGGTCCGACGTCACGCTGGCGTCGCAGATCGCCGAGGTGGTGGACCTGGTCGACTCGTTGGCGGGCGACGGGAAGGTCGTGCTCGTCGGGCACTCGGGTGGTGGAGCGATCATCCACGGCGTGGTCGATGCACGGCCCGATCGGGTCGAGCGAGCGATCTACGTCGACAGCGGCCCCACCCCCGAGGGCGTCCCCATCAACCAGGGTCTGGAGGCGACCGGGTCCGACGCGCCGCTGCCGCCGTGGGAGGACTTCGACGAGACCGATCTTCGCGACCTCACCGACGAGCAGCTCGCCTGGTTCCGCGAGATCGCGGTGCCCGAGCCCGCTCGGGTGGCGCACGATCCGCAGCACCTCACGAATCCGGCGCGCTACGAGGTGCCGATCACGCTCATCAGCTCGACGTTCAGCCGAGCCGAGATCGAGGAGGCGATCGCCGCCGGCGTGCCCTACTTCACCGAGGTGCCCCTGATGGCGCGGGCCACCATCGTCGAGCTGCCGACCGGCCACTGGCCCCAGTTCACGAAACCGCGGGAGCTCGGCCGGCTGATCGCGGACGCGGTCGGCGTCTGAGAGGTCTCGACGAGGCCTCGACCGTCCATACCGCTCTCAGCCGATGGCGGTGGCCACCACGCGCGCCATCGGCTTCCGGATCATGTGGTCGCTCACGTTCACGACGTGGCTGGTGACATTACGCATCTTCTCGATGATGGCGAGGTTCTCCGGCACGAGGAACTCGTCGAGCCGCCCGTAGACCACCTCGACCGGCACGTCGACGCGGGCCAGGTCGCTGATCACCGTCTGCGACTCGATGCAGTGCTCGAGCGACTTCACGAAGGGGTCCCAGTTCTGCTCCGTGATCTCCATCACGTGCTCCACCGGCAGTAGCTTCGAGACGATCGCGGCGTGCGCGATGGTGAAGTCCTTGTTCTGACGGAAGTACTGATAGGCCTGCAGATAGCCCTGCATCCGCAGTCGCACGCGCGGATCGCCGATCTCGGCGGGCGAGAGGTACACGGGCGGACTCACGAGCACGAGCTTGTCGACGTGCGATTCGTGGGTGGCGACGTAGCGGCTCGCGATCAGGCAGCCGAGCGAGTGGCCCACCAGCGTGAACGGCGCGTCTAGATGCAACGAGCGGATGGTGTGCGCGATCGCGGCCACATGCTCCTCGAGCGTGTACTCGGCGCCCTCCGGCTGCGGGGAATCGCCGAAGCCGAGGAGGTCGATCGCGACGACCCGGTGCTCCTCCTCGATCAGCGGCCGCACGAAGAAGAAGGTCGCCGACGACGAGGCGATGCCGTGGATCATCACCACCACCGGGCGGGGATCGTGCCCCTCGCGCCGGTTGTCGGATGCGACGTGCAACAGCGGCGCCCGGGGGTCGCGCAGACCCTCCACCAGATCGTGAATCCTCGACATCACCCCACTCTGCCGGGTGGAGGGCCGGAAGGCGAGTGGTGCGCCCTCCTAGTGCTCGTTGTAGGTGCCCTCGACGAGGATCTCGGAGACCTCGTTGAAGCGGTACTTCGCCGTCGCCGGTCCGTCGGTGCCATCGGACTGCGAGACCAGCAGGTAGACCAGCTGGCCCTCGCTGTAGGGCAGCACGAGTTCTTCGGGAGCGCCGTCTTCGAGCGGAATGGTCTGGTCGTCGAGCGGACCTCCGGAGAGGTGCGCGAGTGCTGGTGTGGTCATGACCCCAGGCTACTCGGTGGCCGACCGCGGGGCGATTCCCCGATCGGCGCCGGAATGTCGGCGGCGTGCGGCAGGATGGCGGCAGGAGGCAGTCGATGACCGAGGCACGAGGATCGTTCGCGATCGAACCACGAGGGGCCTTCTCGCTCGAGTCATGCATCCGCTTCCTCGAGGGGTTCACTCCCGCGGGCTACGCGGCGGATTCGCCCGGCACGCTCGACTTCGCGTTCGCCCTCGAGGGGTCGTGGCGGGTGGTCGGCCTGCGCGTCGAGCAGGTGGGCACGGTGGTGCGGGGCCGGGTCTTCACCGAGCACCCCGTGCGGCGTGCCGAGTTGTCGGCCGTGCGGGCGCAGGTCGAGCGCATCCTCTCACTCGACGTCGACGGCCGGGCGTTCGACGAGGTCGGCGCACGCGACCCGGTGATCGGCACCGCCCAGGCGCGATATCCGGGCCTCCGGCCGGTGTGCTTCTGGTCGTGGTACGAGGCGGCGGCCTGGGCCATCATCGGTCAGCGGATGCGGATGAGCCAGGCGGCGGTGGTCAAGCAGCGGCTATCGGCCGAGCTCGGCGAGACGGTGCTGATCGACGGCGTCGCGCACCAGGCCTTCCCGGCGCCGGCCGCCCTCGCCACGCTGACGGGTGGCCCCGGCCTCACCGGCGCGAAGGTCGAGCGTCTCCGCGCCCTGGCTGAGGCGGCCCGGCACAACGTCTTCGACAGCGCGAGTCTCCGCGCACTCCCCCGCGAGGAGGCGCTCGAACTGCTGCAGACCCTGCCGGGAGTCGGCCCGTTCTCGGCCGAGCTCATCCTGCTCCGGGGCGCCGGTGATCCCGACCACGCACCGGTGCACGAGGGGCGTCTCGCCAAGGCGATCGCGCACGCCTACCGGCTCGACGCCGCCCCGGATGCGGGCTCGCTGGCCGAACTCACGGCCGGCTGGGCGCCCTACCGCACCTGGGCCACCCTGCTGCTGCGTGTTCAGCTCGAAGACGACACCCACGAGATCGCGAACGCGGGCCGCCCGGTCGCGTGAGCCGCGCAGCGCTCCGTCAGGCGGCTGAGCGCTGCGCAGTCGGCCGCCGACGCAGAGCCGCGTCACCGACCTCGGGCCCGCGGTAGACCATGTCCATCGCCCCGACGCTCTCCCCCGGCGGAACGATGGCGTCGATGCGATCGAGGATGTCGTCGGACAGCGACACCTCCACGCCCGCCAAGGTGTCCTCGAGCTGCTCCATCGTGCGCGGCCCGGCGATCGCCGAGGTCACGCCCGGATGCGCGATCGCGAAGGCCATCGCGAGGTGGGTGAGGCTCAGTCCGGCCTCCTCCGCGAGCCCGATGAGCTGCTCGACCACGGCGAGCCGTCGCTCGTCGCGGAAGTGCGCCATCCCGGTGCGCGTGGCACGGAAGACGTCGTTCTCCTGCCCGGCACGGTAGCGGCCAGTGAGCGTCCCGCCCGCCAGCGGACTGTAGACCAGGGTGCCCATGCCGTAGCGCTGCGCGACCGGGAGGATCTCCCGTTCGATCTCGCGATCGAGGATCGAGTAGTTCGGCTGCTCGGTGCGGAACCGCTCGAAACCGCGGCGCTCCGACATCCATTGCGCTTCGACGATCTCCGAGCCGCGCATCGACGAGGTGCCGATCGCCCGCACCTTGCCCTGGCGCACGAGGTCGGTCAGGGCCGAGAGCGTCTCGTCGATGTCGGTCTCGGTGTCGGGACGGTGCAGCTGATACAGGTCGATGTGGTCGGTCTGCAGGTTCCGGAGCGATCGCTCCACGGCCTGCATGATCCAGCGGCGCGAGGCGCCACGGTGGTTGATGTCGTCGTCGACCGGCCCCCAGAACTTGGTGGCGAGCACCACGTCGTCGCGGCGACCCTTGAGAGCCTCGCCCACGACTTCCTCGGAGTCGCCGTAGCGGTCGGCCGTGTCGACGAAGTTGATGCCCCCGTCGAGGGCGCGGTGGATGATGCGGATAGCCTCCTGCCGGTCGGGATTGCCGAGCTGACCGAGCATCATGGCGCCGAGCGCGTAGGGGGTGACCTTGATGCCGGTGCGGCCGAGGGTGCGGTACTGCATGTTGTCTCCTTCGGGAGATCGTCTTATGATCATCAGATTCGGAACACCATTCCGGATACAGCCGGAATGATAAGCGGAACGTTGTTCCGCTTACTTTCCCCCACGTTACATGGAACGACGTTCCGGTACAAGAGGATCCCTGATGCCGTCTCTCGACACCACCGAACCGCGCCGGATGCGTGCCGACGCCCGCCAGAACGTCGACGCCCTGCTCGACGCCGCCAAGGACGTGTTCGCCGAGTCGGGGGTCGACGCCCCTGTGCGGGCGATCGCCGAGAAGGCCGGGGTGGGGGTCGGCACCCTCTACCGCCACTTCCCTCAGCGGTCCGACCTCATCTCCGCGGTGTTCCGCCGCGAGATGGATGCCTGTGTCGACGCCGCCGTGGAGATCGAGGCCGCCTACCCACCCGGGGAAGCGCTCGACCGCTGGATCATGAGGTACACCCAGTTCGTCGCGGCGAAGCGCGGGCTCGCGGCGGCCCTGCACTCCGGCGACTCCGCGTACGAGCCGCTCGCCGGGTACTTCTCCACCCGCCTGGTGCCCACGCTCGACCGACTGCTGGAGTCGGCCCGGGCGGCCGGGGAGCGGATCGCGCCGGTCGCGCCCGAAGAGTTCCTCGGAGCGGTCGCCGATCTCTGCCACAGCGGCCCGCGCTCGAGCGCCGACGCGTCAGCCCGAGCCGAACGCATGGTGGGACTGCTGCTGGCGGGGCTCCGCGCGTAACGTCAGTCGCCGCGAGCCGAGCCGGACTCGGCTTCCGACCCCGCGACGTGCATCACCGCGCACTGCGCGAACGTCAGCCACTGCTCCGCCTCGGCCAGCGGGATGCTCACCCAGTCCTTGAACGGGCGCCCCTTGCCCGAGGGATCGAAGAGGTCCGCCCCCGGCACCGCGAGCGCGCCCTCGTGCTCGGGCGTCGCCGCGCCGAGCTTGAAGCCCACGCTGTCGCCGTTGAGGCACGCGAACATGGTGCCGTGACGGGTGAGGATGGGGCGGCCCATCATCCGCGAGCGGTCGATCGCCGGGTCACCCAGCTCTGCGGCGAGCAGGTCCCAGCGTTCGAGTGCCTCGTCCGAACTGATCGGTACGGCCATCGGCGCCTCCTCCCCGCTGCGCGGCCGATCAGCCGGCCGCGTACTCGCCGACGAGCCGCACGGCCCCGCCGTCGACGCCCTTGGCGCCCTGCTCGAAGCCTTCGAAGGAGCGGGCGGCCGTGGAGACCGTGCCCACCGCCCAGGTCGGGATGCCCTCCGCCTCGATCGCGGCGGCGACCGCGGAGGCCTGCGCGGCCGCGACCACGGCGAAGAACCCTATCCCGAGGTTCCAGGTCGCCTCGCTGCTCTCCAGGGAGGCGCCCGCGATCGACGACAGCACGCGGAACACCGGCGACGGCGACCAGGTGGAGCGGTCGACCTCGACCCACGAGCCGCGGGGCAGAACGCGCGCGAGGTTGGCCGCGATGCCGCCCCCGGTGACATGCGAGAGGGAGTGGATGGCGCCGGAGAGCGCGGGGTTCTCGAGCACACGCACGAGGGGCCCGGTGTAGAGGCGGGTGGGCTCGAGCAGCACCTCGCCGACGACGCCGCCGAAGTCGTCGGAGCGGTCCGCATAGCCCAGGCCGGCATCCGCGAGGATCTTGCGCACCAGCGAGTAGCCGTTGGAGTGCAGCCCCGAGGAGGCCAAGGCGAGCACGACGTCGCCGTCACGCACCCGCTCGGCGCCGAGCACGGCATCCGCTTCCACCGCACCGACGGCGGCCCCGGCCACGTCGTAGTCGTCGACGCCCATGAGCCCCGGATGCTCGGCCGTCTCGCCGCCGACCAGTGCCGTTCCGGTCGCGGAGCAGGCGCGTGCGATGCCGGCGACGATGGTGGCGATGCGCTCGGGCACCACGCGGCCGCAGGCGATGTAGTCGGTCATGAAGAGGGGCTTCGCGCCCACCACCACGATGTCGTCGACCACCATGCCCACCAGGTCTTGCCCGATGGTGTCGTGCTTGTCGAGCGCCTGGGCGATCGCCACCTTGGTGCCGACCCCGTCGGTCGAGGTGGCGAGCAGCGGGTGCGTGAAGGAGGCGAGCGCCGAGGCGTCGAAGAGCCCGGCGAATCCGCCGACGCCGCCCAGCACCTCCGGTCCGTGGGTGCGCTGCACCGCCGCCTTCATCAACTCGACCGCGCGGTCGCCCGCCTCGGTGTCGACTCCGGCTGCGGCGTAACTGTTGCTCATGCGTCCATTCTCGCGGACGCGGGCCGGATGCGCCGACCCGGCTCGCGCATCCGTCACCGCATCCGGTCCTCGGTCGGGACTACCAGGCGCAGGCCACGAGGTTCTGCACGGCCGGGCTGAGCGAGTTCGGTCCGCCGAGCAGGGTCACCTTCGTGGCGCCGAGGGTCGCGACATCCGCCAGCACCCCGCGCGGCACGCAGTCCCCGGGAACCACGTAGAGCGGTCCGTCGGTCTTGCCGGCCAGCACGCCGCCCGCGAGGGCATCGGGGAAGTTGAGGCCCGTAGCGAGGTAGACCGTGCCGGCCGAGGTGAAGGCCGAGCGGTTGAGGTTGATCGAAGCCTGGAAGCGGTCGGCTCCCGCCACCCGGTTCACCGTGGCCGGGATGTCGGTGCGCAGCGAGTTCTCGAGCCCGGTCGACACCGAGTTGGTGCCGCCGACGACGGTCAGCGAGTTCGTGCCGAGGTTCTTGAACATCGAGATGGTCGCGTTGTCGGCGGCGGGCGCGGGGCCGTAGACGAGGGTCACCGGCTCGCCCTTCGAACCGGCCGCGCCGCCCGCGGAGAGGGCGTCGGGGAAGTTGACGCCCGTCGCGGTGTAGGCATGTGCCGATCCCGTCGCGAAGGCCGACTCGACGACGTTGCGGCTGGCCTCGTAGCGGTCGGCTCCGGAGATCCGCTCGACCTCGGCGTCCGGCACCAGGGCCTTCAGGGTGTTCTCCACCGAGGTGTTCACCGACACGGTTCCGCCCACGATCACGACCCGGTCGGGGTCGAGCGAGGCGATCTTGTCGGCCACGTTCTGCGGAACGCTGTCCGGCCACACCAGCAGCAGCGGGCCGCCCTGCTTCACGGCGGCGGGGCCGGCGCTCAGCGCATCCGGGTAGTTGAGGCCGGTGGCCACGTAGACGACGGGTGCCGTGGTGGGGTAGGCCGTGTTCGCGATGTTCACGGCCACGTCGAAGCGGGTCGCGCCCTGGATGCGGTCGGCCGTGGGCTTGTCGGCCACCTGGAAGGTCCCGGTGGTGGTTCCGGACTTGTCGGCGCCACTGCCGTAACTGGCGTACATGCTGAAGCTGTGCGATCCGTTCGTCAGGTCGGGGGCGATGTTCGCCGACCAGGTCGCGTTGGCGGCGACCGGGATCGTGTACTCGTGCGTGCCGTCGACCGTCAGGTGCACCGTGAAGCGGGTGCCGCCGTTGGGCAGGTACCCGGTGGCCTGGTTGCCGCGGTAGAGCGGCACGCCGCCGCCGATCGTGGTGCTGGTGGGCTTGGACACCGAAACCGCGAACTCGAAGTCCGGCTCGGCGCCGAGAACGGACTCGTAGGCCGAATCGATCGGAACGCTCGCGGTCTCCTCGCCGGGCTCGTTGCAGCTGCTCTGGAAGCTTCCGGCCGAGAGGAGGCCCACGGCGTAGTTGCCTGAGACCACCGCGCCGCCGCTGTCTCCGGGCAGCGCGCACATGTTCGAGATGTAGGAGTTGATCTGGTGGTCGCCTACGTCGACGATCGCGTCGACGTAGCTGACGGTTCCGCAGGTCCAGCCCGTGGTGCTGCCCGACTTGCAGATGACCTGGCCGACGGTGGCCTTCGTGTAGTCGCGCACGGTGATCGGGGTTCCGGAGGTCACGCTGCCCTGGTTGTTGTTCCAGGTGCCGACCGCCGGGCGCAGGGTCCAGTCGCCGCTCGGCGAGTAGAGGCTGGCGTCGTAGCCGTTGCCCAGGTGGGCCGATCCGCTCACCGGCGCGGCGAGGAAGGAGCCCGCGAAGTACGGGCCGCCGGGAGAGGTCTGCATGAGTTCGTAGACCGAGCCGCCCGACGACGTGGCGGGCTCGTAGCAGTGCCCGGCGGTGAGGAACTGGGGCGAGGAGTTCGTCTTGTCGCGACCGGTGAATCCGACGGAGCAGCGGTACCCGCCGTCACCGAACGGCGTGTAATAACCCTGGCCGCCGACCAGGTCCTTCAGGAAGGAGAGGTCGCCGGGGCCGGTGGGACGCTCGGCTGCCGCGCCGACCTCGGCGACGGCGCCCACCGACTCGACGGCCGGGATCTCGGCCTCGGAGCCGACGGTGACCACCAGCTGCGTGCCCTCCATCCGGGAGGCGAGCACCGGGGTTCCGCCGGCGTTCAGCTCGTCGACGACGTCGGCGGCGGTCGCGGCCGCCTCGGCCTGGGCGAGGTACTGCTCCGGCGTCAACCCGAGATCGGACTCGATCGCCTCGGCGAGCTCGACCGGCAACACGGCGGCGTCGGCGGCATAGGAGTCGAGCGGGTAGTCGCCCATCACGACGGGCGAGTCGGGCGCGGGTTCGGGCTGCGGATCGGTCGACGCGTCCGTCGTGACCGCTGCCGCGGCATCCGCGTCACGGAGCTGTGCGGCCTGCGCACCGAGCGGAACGGAGACGGATGCGCCGAGCACGACGGCGACGGTGAGCGCGCCCAGCAGGCTGGCGCGGCGGGTTCTGCGGGACACAGGAGCCTCTCGGTCGTGAGGACCGAGAGCGGGGTCGCCTTCCGGGGTCGGCGTCGGCGATGACGCGCGAGTCCCCCCGGCTCGGATCGGCTACATCCTATCCGCAACGCGTGTCGAGGAGGCATCCCGTCGGCAGCAGGTCGGCGGGCTTCCGAGACGCGGCGGTCAGGGGAGGATGGCGTCGACGTAGCCGCCGTCGACGCGGAGGGCGCCGCCCGTGGTGGCCGAGGCGAAGGGCGACGCGAGGTAGGTGACCATGTTCGCGATCTCCTCCGGCTCGATCAGCCGCTGGATGAGCGACTGCGGGCGGTGCAGGCGCATGAACTCGCGCTGGGCCTGCTCCCACGGCAGATCGCGGGAGACCAGCTGGTAGACGAAGTCCTCCACCCCTTCGGTGTGGGTGGGGCCGGCGATCACGGAGTTGACGGTGACGCCCGATCCGGCCGCCGCCTTGGCGAAGCCGCGGGAGACGCCGAGCAGAGCCGTCTTGGAGACGCCGTAATGGATCATCTCGACCGGCGTCACGATGGCCGAGTCGCTCGCGATGTACTGGATGCGGCCCCAGCCCCGCTCCGTCATGCCCGGCAGGTAGGCGCGGGTGAGGCGCACGGCGGAGAGCACGTTGACGTCGAAGTAGCGGCGCCACTCGTCGTCGGTGATCTCGAGCGCCGGCTGGGCGCCGAAGACGCCGAGGTTGTTGACGAGGATGTCGACCACCGGCAGCGCGGCGACGAGGTGCCCGACCTCGGTCTCGTCGGTGACGTCGCCCACCGCGCGGGTGACGCGCGAGGCCGGATGCGCCTCGAGGATCGCGATGCGGGCGCGCTCGACGCTCTCCGCGGTGCGTCCGTTGACCGCGACCTCGGCTCCGGCGGCGGCCAATTGCTTCGCGATGGCGAGCCCGATGCCCTGGGTGGAGCCGGTGACGAGGGCCACCTTGCCGGTGAGGTCGATCTGCATGGGCGTCTTCCTTCGGGTGGATGGTGGCGGGTGCGCTCTCCAGGCTAGTTCGGTCGGTGCGCACCCGGGCTCATCCGCCACGCATCCGCCCGCTTTCGCGCTTCGGCGGGGCGCGCATTCGCCAAAACGTGCGGATGAGTGGGGATGGGCCGTGGGTGGGGGGTCAGCGGGTGGGTGGGCCGCCGAGTTCGAAGGTGGGGCGGGCGGGCCCGAGCCCGGGATGACCGTGACCGTCGAGTCGCCGCCGAGGCCGGTGAGGCCGCCGCTGCCCGAGTCGGTGTCGCTGCCGGGGACCGCGGCCGCGACATCCGCCAGCACCACGGTGTCGCCCTCGCTGAGGCCCGAGGTGATCTCGGTGCGTTCGGCGCCCATCGCGCCGATCTCGACCGGTGTCGCCTGCGGCGAGCCGTCGACCAGCAGGTCGACCGTGTAGTCGGCGCCGTCTCGATGAACGGCGGAGGTGGGCACCGTGAGCACGTCGGCCTCGGAGGCGACCGCGACGGTGACCCGGGCGGAGGCGCCGTTCAGCAGCTGCGCATCCGTGGGGTCGAGGGCGATGGTGACCTGGTAGCTCGGGGTGGACGAGTCCTCGGAGACGTTCAGCACGCCGATCGAGCCGACCGTGCCGGTGACCGTGGTGCCGATGCTCGGCAGCTCGACGGATGCCTCCTGCCCGGCGGCGAGAGCACCCACGTTCGCGAGGGTGACCGTGGACTCCACCACGAATCCGTCGTCGCCGATGATCGTGATGACGGCCGTGGCCGAGCCGGCGGCGACGGTGTCGCCGACCGCGATGCCGACGGCCGCGACCGTGCCCGCGATGGGGCTGGTGAGGGTCGCCATCGCGAGCTGCTGCTGGGCGAGCGCCAGCTTCGCCGTGGCGAGGTCGATCTGCGCCTGGTCGGCGACGATCGTCTCGGCGGTGACGGTGGCGGAGGCGCCCGCGCCCGTGCCGGTGCCCGGGTCGGCGGCGCTGGGGGCGCTGACCGCCGGGGTCGTGGTCGCGGTGGCGACGAGGGGCGTCACGGCCGAGGCCAGGACGATCGCGCCGGTGGCGGACGGCGAACTGACGTCGGGGGTGACGGCCGCGGCCGGGTCGGCGGTGGGAGCGGGGTCGGGGGTGGGGGTCGAGGTCGCGCCCGTGCCGGTGACCACCGCCTGGAGGGCTGCGACGGCGGAGTCGAGCTGGTCCATGAGCGGAGTCAGGGCGCTCTGGGCGTCGTTCACCTGCGTCTGCTCGGTCTGCACCTCGGTGATCGCCGACTGGCAGGCGGTGAGGTCCGCTTTGATGGCCTCGAGGGCGTCCTCGTCGGCGGTGCCGTCGCCGTCGGTTCCGGATGCGGCGTCGCCGGTCGGGTCGCCGGCGGTGGGATCGTCGGCGGCCGGATCATCGCCGGTCGTTCCCGCACCATCGGACTCGCCAGAGGCATCCGTGTCGCCGTCGCCCGCCGTGAGCTCGTCGAGGGTGGCCTCGAGGAAGGGGCGGCAGGTCTCGTCGGACGCCGCGATCGTCTCCTGCGTGGCGGCCAACGCCGCTGAAGCGGTCGAGAGCTGGGCGATGAGTGCCTTTTGCGCAGCGCTGACGGCGTCGACCGCGGCCTGGACGGCGGCGTGGTCGGGCGCATCCATGTCGCCGCCCGAACCGCCCCCGGTTCCGGTTCCGGCTCCGGCTCCCGTTCCACCCGCCCCCGGCGCCGCGGAACCGTCACCGGTTCCGCCCGTTCCACCCGCGCCGGCGGCGGCACCGCCGGTCGTGGTGCCCGTCCCGCTCCCGGTGTCGGTGGACGCCGAGTCCGTCCCGCCGGAGGCCTGCGTCTCGAGGTCGTCGGCGAGCTGGTCCTGCGCTTTCGTGACGGCGTCCTGGGCCGAGTCGACAGCGTCCTGCAGGTCGCTCGTGTCGAGGGCGGCGAGCTGCTGGCCGGCGGTGACGGTGTCGCCGACTCCGACACCGACGGTGTCGACCGTTCCCGCGACCTGGAACGCGGCGTCGCGACGGGTGGCCGAGGCCACCGTGCCGCTGAGCGAGAGCTCCTGGTCGACGGTACCGTTCTGCGCCGTGACCGTGCGGTAGTCGGAGCTCGCGCCCCGGGTGAGGGCGAAGACCGCTCCCCCGCCGAACGCGCACAGCACGATCGTGGTGACGGACACGGCGAGGATGCGCTTGGTGCGTCGCCGACGCGCGGCCATCCGCTTGGGCGAGGGCGCCGACTTCGGCGCGGGTGGAGGCGTGCGGCGGGCCATCAGCTGCCACTCCCCGTGGTCGCGCCAGACGGGGCGGGTCGCTGACCGCCGCCGGGACCGCGCGTCGTGACGGCGGCCGAGCATCCGTCGTCTCCGGCGGCTGAGATCGCCAGCGCCGTGGCGACCACGGCACCCTTGTCGTCGGCTTCGCCCCTCGCGGTGACGCACGCCCCCACCACGAGGGCTGTGGCGTCGGCCGACTCGGTGCGGGTGAACGCGGTGGAGTCGTCGACGCTCACCTCCTCGGTCGACGTGGTGCCGTCGGCCGCCGTGGTCTGCACGGTGATACTCGTGGCCGAGACCGCGGTGACCAGTCCGGCGGTGAGTCCGCCGAAGCCGGCCCCGGCCGGTCCGCCGGGGAGGGCGTCTCCCGTGGCTCCGTCGCCGGGCATCCCGGTCGGCCGGACCCCTTCGGGAGCGTCCGTCGGTGGAGTGACATCCGTGCCGCCGAGATCAGTCGGCGCACCCTCGGGCGGGGTGCCTCCTCCCCCGAACGCACCGGCCGGGCACGCGCCGTCGACGGAGTCGCTGATGACGACGGATGCCGCCGCCGTGCCGTCGGCCGATTCCGTATCCGATCCGCTGGGGTCCGTGGACGTGCCCGACGTACCCGTAGAACCGGTCGCATCCGCCGAACCCGTCGCATCCAGCGTCGGCACCCCTCCGGTGAACGCGGTGACGCAGACCCCGGCGCTCACGTCGGCCAGCGCCGCCTCGACGGTGCGGGTGATCGTGGTGCTGTCGCTGTAGCTCACGGCGGTCTGCGATTCGGAGTCCTGCACCTGCAGCGTGGTGCCGGAGATCGCGGCGATCTCGCCCGAGACCCCGCCACCGCCCATCGGCATGACCGCACCCGCGGCCGGCGTCGAGGCGGCTCCCGTCGGCGACGCCGAACCCGCCGACGCGCACGCCGACAGGGCGAGCACTCCGGCGAGCCCGGCCGCGCCGAGCGCCAGTGCGACCGTGTGCGACCGGATGCGACGCCGGCCCGGGAAGGAGGAGGTGAGTTTCATGATCGTGGATTCCTTACTGAGAGGAGGACAAAAAGTAGGGCGTTCATTCGCTGCGCAACGCGTCGATCGGCGCGAGTCGGGCGGCGCGGGTAGCGGGATACACCCCGAACACCAGCCCGATGCCGATGGCCACCGCTATCGAGACGCCCACCGCGGCGGGCGAGACGACGATCGACGAACCGATCGCCCCGGGCAGCGCGAGCGCCGCGCCGATACCGAGCACCGCGCCGAGCAGCCCGCCCGAGAGCCCGAGGATCGCGGCCTCCGCCAGGAACTGCCGCCGGATGGCCCACGGCGGCGCCCCGAGCGCCTTGCGCAACCCGATCTCCCGAGTGCGCTCGGTGACCGACACCAGCATGATGTTCATCACGCCGATCCCGCCCACCAGCAGCGAGAGAGCCGCGATGCCGGTGAGCAGCACGGTGAGCGTGCGGTAGATGGAGGTCGCGGTGTCGACCAGGGCGTCCTGGCTGGAGATCGTGAAGTCGGCGTCATCCGCCGAGGCCACCCCGTGCAGGTTGAGCAGCACCGACTGCGCCTCCTGGTAGGCCGCCGAGAGCTGCCCGTCGGAGGCCGCCTTGACGTAGATGGTCGACACCGTGTCGCCACCCGCCCCACCGATCAGCTGGCTCGAGGCGGTCGAGAGCGGCACGATCGCGAGGTCGTCGAGGTTCGACGAGGAGTCCGACCCGGCGGAGGCGAGCACGCCGATCACCTGCAGACTCCGCCCGTCGATGGTGACTGCTCGACCCACCGCGTTCGTCGTGCCGAAGAGCTCGGTCGCGGTCTCCGAACCGAGCACGACGACGGATGCCGCCGAAGCCTGATCCTCGTCGTCGATGAACTCCCCGGCGAGCAACTCCCGGGAGCGCACGTCGAGCCAGGAGGGCGTGGTGCCCGTGACCGTCGTGGTCCAGTTCGCGTCGCCCGCCTCGAGGGAGAGCGACGTGGACTTCTCGGCGGCGACCGCCTCGATGTCGGGCGCGTTGACTGGGGAGGCCAGCGCCTCGGCATCCGCCGTGGTGAGCGTCGCTCCGGTGCCGAAGCCGCCGCGCACGCCGGAGCTGTCGGTGCTCGACCCGGGCGAGACGATGAGCAGGTTGCTGCCCAGCGAGCTGATCTGCGCGCTGACGTCTTTCTGGGTGCCGAGTCCGAGCCCCACGGTGAGGATGACCGCGGCGATGCCGATCAGAATGCCCAGCACGGTCAAGAGTGAGCGCAACGAGTGCGAGCGCACGGCCGACCAGCTGGTGCGGAGGGTCTCGGTCCAGTTCACGCGTGCACCTCCTCGGGGATCAGCAGGCCGTCGCGCACCCGCACGATACGGCGCGCCCGTTCGGCGACCTCGCGCTCGTGCGTGATCAGCACGATCGTGCGCCCCATGTCGTGCAGTTCGTCGAAGAGCCCGAGCACGTCGTCGGTCGAGACCGAGTCGAGGTTGCCGGTGGGCTCGTCGGCGAGCAGCAGGGTCGGTTCCCCGACCAGCGCTCGCGCCACCGCGACCCGCTGCTGCTGGCCACCGGAGAGTTCGCCCGGCCGGTTGCCGTAACGGTCGCCGAGCCCCACGCGGTCCAGCGAGCGCTCAGCCCGTTCGCGTCGCTCCGCCGCGGGCACGCGCCCGTAGACGAGCGGCAGCTCGACGTTCCGCCAGGCCTCGAGCGAGGGCAGCAGATTGAACTGCTGGAAGACGAAACCGATGCGCTCGTTGCGGATCTGCGCGAGCTCCGACTCGTCGAGGTCGTCGACATCCTGTCCCGCCAACCGATAGTTGCCGGAGGTCAGCGTGTCGAGGCAGCCGAGCACGTTCATCAGGGTCGACTTGCCCGAGCCCGAGGGGCCCATGATGGCCACGTACTCGCCCTCGGCGATCTCGAGGTCGACCCCCCGCAGCGCCTCGAACTCGATGCTGCCCGAGCGGTACAGCTTGCGGGCATCCGTGAGTTGGATGACGGGTTCGGATGCCGCGGTGCTCCGGTTCGCCGGCTCAACCACCGGTCACCGCCCCTCCGGGCAGCGGGCCCGTGAAGCCCTGGCCGGGCACGACGCCCTCGGGGAGCGTTCCACCGCCGGGGAACTGGCCGGTGGTCGCGCCGCGATCGGTGCCCGTGCCCCCCGAACCGTCGCCGCTCGGTGTGAACACTGTCACCTTCACCAGGTCGCCTTCGGCGAGCCCGTCGGTGATCTCGGTGAGCGTGCCGACGGTCTCGCCGACGGTCACCGACTTCGTGGTCTCGGCGCCGTCGGCGTCGACCACCGTCACGCTCGTGGTGCCGTCTTCACCCGTCGTCACGGCGGCGGCGGGCACGGTCAGCACGTCGGTGCGGCGCTCGTAGACGATCTTCGCCGTCACCGAGACGCCGTCGTGCAGGCCCTCGGGCGAGCCGGTGACCGTCACCGTCACGGGATAGGCGGCAGCGCCAGACGTGGTCGAGGGCAGCAGGCCCACGGAATCGACGGTGCCGAAGAAGGACGTGCCGTCATCGGTCGAGAGTTCGACCTGGTCGCCGGATGCGACGTTCGGCACGTCCGTCTCGCCCACCGTGAGCGAGACCTGCCAGGCGTCGGTGCCGACGATGGTGAACTGCGCGGACGTGCCGGAATCGGACCCGTCAGCGCCCGATCCACCGCCCGATCCCGAGCCCGCCGACCCGCTGACCGTGTCGCCGACGGCGAGGTTCACCGCGGTGACGAGACCCGACACCGGTGCGGTGAGCGTCGCCCCGCTCACCGCGGCTGCGGCCTTGTCGGCGGCGGACTGCGCCACGGCGACGGCGGCCTCGTCGGCCGCGATCTGCGCGGCGGACGCATCCGTTCCGTCGTCGTCGGCCTGCGCCGAGGCGAGGGTCGCCTGCGCGGTGGCGAGGGTCGCCTGCGCCGCGAGCAGGTCGGCTTGGACGGTGAGGGTGTCGACGGTGGCGAGTACGTCGCCCGCCGTCACGGTCGTTCCGGCGGTGACGTTCACCGCCGTCACCGTGCCGGCCACCGCGAAGTCGACGTCCTCGTCGACCGCCGGGGCGAGGGTGCCCGTGGCGTCGACCGTCTTCTCGAGGGTCTGCAACGAGGCGGCCACGCTCATCGAGCCCGGAGCGGTCTGCGCCTGGGCCGACGACGACGAGAACGACAGGGCTGCCCAGGTGGCCCCGCCGCCGATGACCACCACGGCGACCGCGCCCCCGATGATCCAGGTGCGCAGACGGATGCGCTTGATGAATTCGGCGATTTTCATGTTCTCCCTCGACGACCTGATCGGCCCGGGTCAGCACCGGACGGGTCGAGCGTAGGGAGAGCGGTTATCAGCGGGATCGCACGGACCTTGGGTGTTCCTATGAACGGGGGTGCCGGACCGCCGCGCTGGACCGGCGCCCTGGTCGCCGTGCTCGGCTGGTGTGCGGGAATCCCCCGGAATCATGCGGGATACCCCAGGACGAAGGGATTGGCCGACGGCCGCCGACGCAGCACAATGAGGATCGTGCGGTACCGCCTACTGGGTCCGCTCGAGGTGACGAGCGGCGAGACGATGCTGGATCTCGGCGCGCCCAAGCAGCGCGCGGTGCTGGCGGTGCTGCTCGTCAACCGCGGAACCGTCGTTCCGGTCGACTCGATCGTCGACGCGGTCTGGGGCGATGACCCGCCCTCGAGCGTGGCCGCGAGCCTGCAGGCTTACGTCTCGAACTTGCGGCGCATCCTGCGCGACGAGTCGACCGCCGCGTCGCCCATCGTGCGCCGCGCCCCTGGCTACGTGCTCGACGTCGAGGCCGCCGCCGTCGATCGCGACTCCTTCCTGCGGCTGGTCGTCACGGCGCGCGAAGCGGCGGGCGCCGGATCGTGGCAGAAGGCGGCGGAAGCGGCCCGCGGAGCACTGACCCTCTGGCGCGGACCCCCACTGACCGAGTTCGCCGACGACGACTGGGCCCACGCGGAACGCGACCGGCTCGAACCGCTGCGGGCCGAGTGCCGCGAGCACCTCGTGGCCGCGCTCCTGGCGCTCGGGCAGCCCGCAGCCGCACTCGCCGAGGCCGACGAGGGGCACCGCTCCGAGCCGCTCCGCGAGCGGAGCGTGTGGCTCCTGATGCTGTGCCTCTACCGGGTGGGCCGATCCGTCGATGCACTCGACCTGTTCCGCGCGCACGCCGCGGAACTCGACGACGAGCTGGGGCTGGAGCCGGCGGCCGCCCTGCGCGACCTGCAGACGGCGATCCTGCGTCAGGACCGCTCCCTCGACCGGTGGCCGGATGCCGCGGCCGGAGCCGGCCCGGAGCGCGAGCTCGAGGACACCGTCCCGACGCGCGAAGGGCCCGCGCCCGAGGCTCCCGCGCCGCGATCGACTGCCGACCCGACCGACTTCGTCGGGCGCGAGGGCGAACTGAGCGCCATCGACACCGTGCTCGAGTCGCTCGGGTCGACGCGGTGGCTGGTGCTGACCGGGCCGGCCGGAATCGGCAAGACCCGGCTCGCCGAGGAGGCGGTGCACGCGGCCTGGAACGGACGCCCCGTCGTGCGCACGAGCTGCCCCGAGGATGCCGGCACCCCGCCGTGGTGGCCGGTTCGAGCCGTGGTGCGGGCGCTGGGCGCCGATCCCGACGCCGTACTCACCCCGCCGCACGGCGTCGATGCCGACGCGGCGCGCTTCGCCGTGTACGAGCGGCTCGACCGACTGCTGCACGACTCGGCCCTGAGCGGCCTGGTCGTCCTGATCGACGACGTGCAATGGGCGGACGTGAGCACCTTCCGCTGGCTCACGCACCTCGCGTCGTCGGTCTACGACATCCCGCTCGCCGTCATCTGCACCGTGCGCAGCGGCGTCGAGGTGCCCGAACTCGACAAGCTGCTCGCCACGCTGGCCCGCCACCAGGGTGCCCGCCAGTTGCAGGTACCGCCGCTCGCCGTCGGCGAGGTGGCCGCCCTCGCCGGGCGGGTGAGCGGTGAGCAGGTCGACCCGAACGAGGCGCTCGAGCTGGCCGGGCAGACCGGCGGCAACCCCTTCCTCGTCACCGAGTACGCCCGGGTGCCGCGCGCCGAGCGCTCGACCGCCGGGGTGCCCGTCGCGGTGAGCTCGGTGCTCGGCCGCCGTCTCGCCGCGGTCGACCCCGACGTGCTGCAGGTGCTCCGCACGGCCGCGGTGGCCGGCGATCCGCTCGACATCGACCTGCTCTGCGCGGTCACGCGACTGAGCCGCGACGAACTGGCCGACCTGCTCGACGAGGCCGCCGACGACGAGCTGATCGTGCTCGCCCCGGGCACGTCGACCTACATCTTCGCGCACGGCCTGCTGCGCGACGAGGTGCTCGCCGGCCTCAGCGCCACTCGCCGGCAGCGGCTGCACGCCCGCATCGCCGAGGCGCTCCGGCAGGGCGGAGACGACTGGGTGGCCCGGCGCGCCGTGAACCTGTTCGCCGCGCATCCCTTCGTCGACGCCGCGGAGGTGCTCGACGGATGCCGCGACGCCGCCCTCGACGCCGAGGAGCGCTGGAACTCAGAAGCCGCAGCCGACTGGTGGGGCCGCGCGCTGCAGGCTTGGGAGTGGTTGCCCGCGGCGGATCGCTCCGAATCGGAACGGGACGACCTGCTCGTGTCGCGGGTGGCCGCGTTGGCGAGGGCAGGGCGCCGGCAGACCGTGCTCGACGTCGTCGACGAGGCGATGCTCGACGCGGTACGGGAGGGGCGGACCAATTCGGCCGGGCGTCTCGCCTCCACTCTCCTGCGCACCGCCGGTTCCTGGCCGTGGATCTACAGCGACCATCCGGATCGCCTGCTCGCCCGGCTCGCCGCGATCGAGTCGCTCGTCGCGGCCGATCCGCGTGCCCACGTGAGCGTGCTGGCCGCGCTCGCGGTGGGGAACTACTACGAGATCGACGCCGCCGTGCCCGATCGCCTCAGCCGCCGGGCGATCGAGATCGCCGAGAGCCTGGACGACCCGGATGCGCTCGCCGACGCCCTGCTCGGTCGCGCGCTGGCCTTCACCGCCGTGCCCAGCCACCGGCCGGAGCAGCTCGAGCTCATCGAGCGTCTGCGCGCCCTGCCCCACACCAACGAGCGGATCGACACGGTGATCAGCACCGCGCTGCTCCACCTGTGCTTCGCGATGGTGGGCGACCGCGAGCGGGTGGAGCAGCTCATCCGCGACGGCACGGCGGGCAGCGACGCCCTGCGCCTGCCTGTCACGCGCATGCAGATGCGCTGGTCGGAGGGAGAACTGGCGCTCTGGTCGGGTGAGCTCGAACGAGCCGAAGCGCTCTACCGACTGGCCATCCAGCTGCAGACCCAGACCGAGATGTACACGACAGGCGTCTTCGACATCGCCATGCTCCTGCTGCGCTGGGAACAGGGACGGCTCGACGAGTTCCACGGGATGCCGGTCGACAACGAGGCCGCGCTCCCCTGGGCGAGCCCCGCGCTCCGCTTCGAGAGCGATCCCGACGACGCCGACCGGATGCTCGGGGAGGTGCTCGCGCGCCCCACCGGCGAGTTCTGGACAACGCTCGGCGAGATGGCGTTCCTCGCCCACCAACTGGCGGATGCCGGCCGCCCCCGCCACGCCGCGGCCCTCGCGGCCCGACTGGAACCGTTCGAGGGGTTCATCGCGATCTTCGGCCAGATCGGGGGCGCCGGACCGGTGAGTCTGGCCCTGGCGCGACTGGACGCGCTGCTCGGACGCGTCGACGACGCCCGTCGCCGCGTGGCGGCGGCACGGCAGCTGGCCGAGAGCAACGGCGGCCGCTGCGCCCTGCTCCGGTGCCGCCTGCTCGAGGCCGAGCTGGACGACGCCCCGGCGACCGTCTACGACGGTATTGCTCGGGATGCCGCCCAGCTCGGCATGCAGGGGGTCGCGCGTCGGGCGCATGCCGCCTCCACGGCCGCGCGCGAGCGCGCCTGACCCCGCCTCAGGCGGAGGCGGCCGCCGCGAGGAGGGGTCGGCCGGCCGCGATCACGCCGCGCGGGTCGAAGGCGGCGATCAGGCCGGACAGCCGAGCCAAGGTGTGGTCGTCGTAGACGCGATGCACGCGCGCCGGGTCGTCGGCGGGCGCGAAGTTCGGCAGTTCACGGCCAGTCGCCCACGGGGCGAGCACCGCGTGGATGCCATGGCCGTCGAGCACCGAGTGCTCCACGGCCGGCCCTGCCGCAAGGCCGATGGTGAGCAGCGTGTAGGCGGCGTCGACGACGCCGAACGCGCTCTCGTGCCGTGGCGGGTCGGCGAGCGCCCCACCCAGGAGCCGCAGCTCGGTGATGAGTTGCAGGCTCGGAGCACCCGCCCCGGCGACGTCGAGCAGCGACTCGACCGCGTCGGCCGGCAAGGCGCGCAGGAGGCTGAACTCCTCGTGGCTCGGCAGCGGGTCGACCGGGTCGGAGTGGACCATCCCGATCGCGGCGTAGGGCATGACCCCCACACCGCCGAACACCGGCGTCGCCACTGATGCGATGGCGGCGAACGCGCGCTCGCCGTCCGCGAGGTCGCCGGTCCAGGCGAATCGCACGGCGACGGTCTGTTTCCCCGCGATCGGAGGCGGTAGGAACGGCAGAGCGGGCAGCCGGTTGATCGCGAGCGACGTGGAGCCCTGGCGATCGAGCCCCGGGCTCCACGCGGCCCAGGCCCGCACCACGGCGTCGGTGTCGGTGTCGGCGAAGAACAGCGATCCGCCGTAGATCGTCGGCTGCGACACGAGGTCGATCTCGACCGCGGTGACGATGCCGAGGCTCCCCTTGCCGCCGCGCAGTCCCCAGAAGAGGGAGGGGTTCTCCTCGGGCGTCGCCCGTCGCAGTTCGCCGTCGCCGGTCACCACCTCGAAGGCGCGTACCGTGTCGGAGGCGATGCCGTAGGTGCGGGCCACCGGCCCGAGGCCGCCGCCCGTGAGGTACCCGACCACGCCCACGTCGGGTGCCGAACCGACGAGCGGCGCGAGACCGAACGGCGCCGCGGCATCCAGCACCGGGCCCCACTTCACGCCGGCGCCGATGCGCGCCCAGCCCTCCTCGTGGACGGTGAGTTCGTCGAGGCGACCGGTGTGCACGAGCAGTTCGCCGTCGAGGTCGCTGGAGGCGCCGTGGCCGGTGGCCCGCACGGCCACCACGATTCCCGCGCGGTTGGCGAAGCGGACGGCGGTCACGACGTCGGCGGCATCGGCGGCCTCCACGACGGCGGCGGCGCGGGCCGGCACGGCCACGTTCCACGGGGTGGCGAGCCGCTCGTAGTCGGCGCCGCCGGGGAGGTGCAGCGATCCGGTGAGGCTCGCGTCCAGTTCGTCGAAGGTGCCTTCGGTGAGAACGGGGATGGTCATGATGTCTTTTCTCCTTGATGGATCGGAATGTCGGTGATCGGTGGTCGGACGACCCGTTGTCGGGTCATCCGTCGGTCGGTTCAGAATTCGGCGATGAAGCTGCCGACGATGCGGTCGATGGCCGCGAGGTCGTCGTCGGTGTTGGCCTGCACGTTCACCGTGATGACGTAGGAGCCGTCGTCGGCGACCGCCGCGAGGGTCACGTACTTCGCGCCCACCCCGCCGCAGTTGTCGAAGATCTCGTAGCGGCCGGTGTGGTAGCCGTCGGCGTACTCCTCGACGCCCCCGGCGGTGCAGCCCTCCGAGTTGAGGAAGTCGATCGACGGCTGCATCAGCCCGTCGACGGTGGTGGTGGCCACGGCGTCCTGCGACGCGGCGATCACGACGCCGGGGGTGTCCCAGGTGGTGTTGAACGACTCCACGTCGGGACTCGCGACGATGGCGGCCCAGGTGGCGCCGCCGGCGTCGGTGAAGGGCGCGCCGTCGACATCCGACCACGAGCTCGGCACCTCCACCTGGATGATGTTGTTGTCGTCGGTGATGGCCGTGTAGTCGCCGTCGGCGGTGGAGCCGCCCTGCGCGATCTGCTGCACGGCGGCGAGCGGGGTGCCGTTGATCTGGCCGTCGTAGTAGATGCCCTCGCTCGGCCGGAACACCTCGACGTCGATCGCGGCGTCGCTGCCCTGGGTGCGGAGCACGTCGCAGTAGTCCGCCATCGTGCCGTCGGTGGCGAGCGTCACGCCGGCCATCCGGGTGATGAGGTCGCCGGGCTGGATGCCCGCCTCGTCGGCCGCCGATCCGGCAACCACCGAGGAGGCCCAGACGCCGAGACCGTTCCCGTCCTCGTCGGTGATGGCTTCGGCGTTGACGCCGATGCTGTCGTGGTCGATGCCCTGCTCGAGGTCGTCGAGCACGGCGAGCACCTGGTCGCGGTGGATGGCGAGGTTGGTGTCGTAGAGATCGTTGCCGGCGTAGTTGACGCCCACGACGTGTCCGGTGGTGTCGACGAGCGGGCCGCCCGAGTTGCCGGGGCGGATGCGTGCGTCGTGCTCGATCACGCTGTCGATCGACGCCCACGGGGTCTCGCCCGCGGTCGACGCCTTCGACACGATGCCCTTGGTCTCGGTGAAGGTGGGGTCGCCGAGGGGGAAGCCGGCGGCGTAGACATCCGTCGCCGTCTCGATGTCGCCCTCGCGCCAGTCGAAGTACGGGTAGTCGCCCTTCTGCAGTTGGATGACGGCGAGATCCATGCACTCCGACGAGCCGAGCACTTTGGCGTTGAGCGTCGTCGAGGTGTCGCCGCCGAGCCACACCTTGAGGGTGCCGGCGCCGGCGACGACGTGGTTGTTGGTGACGACGAGGCCGTCCGGGGAGATGACGAAACCCGAGCCGCGGCCGGCTGCTTCGTAGCCGCCCTCCTCGGGGGAGACGAAGGTGCCGACCGATTCGATCTGCACGGTGGCCGACTGCACGCCGTCGAAGTCGACGGCACCGGAGGAGTCGGCCGCGGGCTGGGTGCCCGGGAAGGCGATGGAACAGCCCGAGAGCGCGAGAGCCGCGCCGAGGGCGAGAACGGGGGCGGCGACGGCCGCTTGTCGAATAGTCATGGCTGTACCTTCCCGCCTGACGGTTGGCGGGTTCTTGGCGGGCCTTGGGGTGCGCTTGGCACGGTAGAATCGATGCAATGTGCGGCATCGTGGGCATCGTCTCCTCAGACCCGGTCAACCAACTCGTGTACGACTCGCTCCTGCTGCTCCAGCACCGCGGGCAGGACTCGACGGGCATCGCCACGGCCGAGGGCAGCACCTTCCACATCGTGAAGGCGAAGGGGCAGGTGCGGGAGGGCTTCCGCACCCGTGACATGCGGTCGCTGCTCGGCACCATGGGCCTCGGGCACGTGCGGTACGCCACGCGCGGCTCGGCCTCGCAGGAGCAGGAGGCGCAGCCGTTCTACGTGAACGCGCCCTACGGCATCATCCTCGTGCACAACGGCAATCTCACGAACACGCGTGAGCTGACCAGCGAGCTCTACAACATCGACCGCCGGCACCTCAACACCGACTCCGACACCGAGTTGCTGCTGAACATCTTCGCCAACGAGCTGCAGTCGCAGGTCTCGGGCCTGTCACTCGATCCCGACCAGATCTTCACCGCCGTCTCCCGCGTGCACGAGCGGGTGGAGGGCTCCTACGCGGCGATCGCGATGATCGCGGGGCACGGGTTGCTCGCCTTCCGCGACCCGTTCGGCATCCGGCCGCTCACCATCGGAAGCCGTCTGCTCGAGAACGGCCAGATGGAGTACGTGGTGGCATCCGAGTCGCTCGTGATGGAGAGCCTCGGCTACACGGTGCTGCGGGATGTCGCGCCCGGGGAGGCCGTGTTCATCACGCTCGACGGCGAGCTCATCACGAAGCAGTGCGCGCCCAACCCGGTGCTGGTGCCGTGCTCGTTCGAATACGTCTACCTGGCTCGCCCTGACTCGGTGATGTCGGGTATCTCGGTGTATGAGGCGCGGCTACGGCTCGGCAATTACCTCGCCGACACCGTGGCGCGCTACACGCCGATGGGCGACATCGACGTGGTGATGCCGATTCCGGATTCGTCGCGGCCGGCCGCCATGCAGGTGGCCCAGAAGCTCGGCGTCGAGTACCGCGAGGGGTTCTATAAGAACCGCTATGTGGGGCGCACGTTCATCATGCCGGGGCAGGCGGCACGCAAGAAGTCGGTGCGGCAGAAGCTGAACGCGATGTCGAGCGAGTTCAAGGGCAAGAACATCCTCATCGTCGACGACTCGATCGTGCGGGGGACGACCTCGAAAGAGATCGTGGACATGGCGCGGCAGGCCGGCGCCAACAAGGTGACGTTCGCGTCGGCCGCTCCCCCGGTGCGGTACCCGCACGTGTACGGCATCAACATGCCGTCGCGGCACGAGCTCGTGGCGCACGACCGCAAGATCCCCGAGATCGCGCAGGCCATCGGGGCCGACCACCTGATCTACCAGGAGGTCGAGGACATGCGTCGTGCCATCACGCTCGGTTCCGACATCACCGATCTGGAGATGAGCTGCTTCACGGGCGAGTACGTGACCGGGACGGTGACGCCGGAGTACCTGGCCTGGGTGGAGCGCAATCAGCTGAGCTGAGGCTCGGAGGTTCCGCTGTCGACGGGGCTGCCGCGCGCTGCAGCCCCGTCAGCTTCCCGGGACCCACCACGCCATCGCCACCACAAACCACATCAGTGGGCGAGGTATCCCTCGAGTTCGGTTGCCACGGCCTCGGAAATCGTCGCCGTTCCCCCGAGGACGACGATGTGCGCGGGCCCGATTCGCCGCAACTCGGCGGCAATCGGCGCCGGGATGCCGTCACGGGTCACGAGGAGCATCGGTCCGCCATTCTTGATGGCGGCCGCCGAACCGGACAGTGCATCAGGGAAGGTCGTTCCGGAAGCGACATAGACCGTATGGGTTTCGGCACAGAACAGGTCGGAGCTCACCTTCGCGGCGACTTCGAAACGGTCCGCCCCAGCGAGCCGATTGGTTCGGGCCGTCTCACCCAATTCCAGGGCGACCGAATTCGACACGGAATCTGTTCCACCGAGGAGAGCGATCCTGCTCGGTGTCCGCAGAAGGAAGAAGTAGTCGACTCCCGCTGGTACATCGTCCTTCGTGACGAGAGCAACGGGTCCACCGACCGCTCCCGCGGCCGCAGCTCCCGCGAGCGCGTCGGCAAATCCTGCCCCGGAAGCGACATAGAGCTTGTCGGAACCGATGTTGAAGATGCCTTTGAGGACGTTCGCCGAGACCTCGTATCGGTCGGTACCCCCGAATCGTTGGACTGCGGATGCAAAACCCTTGAGGCTGCTTTCAACAGACGGACTGACTGACGCCGGCCCACCCACGATGATGATGTCGCTGGGTTTGAGTCGCTTCAACTCATCGGCGACCTCCTTCGGGATCGAATCCGGCGCCACGAGCAATACCGGGCTGCCGGCGACTCCAGCGGCTGCGGAAGCCGAGAGCGCATCAGGGAAGGTCGCGCCACTGACGATGTAGGCGACTCGCACTCCCGGTGAGAACGTGCGGGCTGAAATCGCTGCCGACACGGCGTACCGATCGGCGCCGGCAATCCTCTCGACGCCCGAGTCGTTGTCATGAACCTGGCCCGGGCACGTTTCAGGGAAGTTCTTCGTCGCCCCGCCCAGAGGAAAGGCGGCCGCGGTCGGCCCCGATGCGGTGCCGATGAAAGCCGCAACCAGCAGCGCCGACGCGAGACCTAGCGATGTAGTCCTTCGGAATCTCATAGTTGAGCATACATCATTTTATGCCAGCCGCGGGGAGACGTCACATTTGCGTCACCAATCCGGTCTATACGGGTATGAGAGCATCCGACCGAGGCGGGAACAGGAATCACCTCAGCAGCGGGGAAAGGGTGGCAGGCAACCCATCGCTGTGGCAGACCGTGTGGGAATGGGTCGCCCGACCGAACCACGTCAAAGCCGTGCACAGCTTCAGCGCCGCCGCCCAGAGCGGGGACGAAGCGAGGCTCGGCGCACTGCTCGACCCCGAGGTCGCTGTGGTCGTCGAAGCGGGCGAGCCGGCCCATCCGACGATCAAGGTGGTGAAGGGCGCCTACGAGGCGGTGGCGTTGCTGCGACACGGGATGGCGCCCCGCCCCGGCGTGGTCGTGACCGAGCGCCCCGTCGGAAGCCAGGCCGGGCTCGTGCTCAGCCGCGCCGGCGAGCCGACCGCATCCGTGACCGTCGACTTCACAGGGCACCTCGTCAGCGTCGTCTGGATCAAGCTGCACGCTACCGCCTAGCCGCAGCGCCGGGGCGGCTCGATAGGCTCGGAGGATGCCGACCCCCGACTTCGTCCTGGCCCTCCGCGAGAAGATCGGGCACGCACCGCTGTGGCTCACCGGGATCACTGCCGTCGTGACCCGCGGCGACGACCTCCTGCTGGTGCGGCGCAGCGACACCGGGGCGTGGACCCCCGTGACCGGCATCGTCGACCCGGGCGAGGAACCCGCCGCGGCGGCCGCACGCGAAGTGCTTGAGGAGGCGGACGTCGTGGCGCATCCGGTGCACCTGGCCTGGGTGCACACGATCCCGATGGTCACCTACCCCAACGGCGACCAGTCGCAGTACCTCGACCTCACCTTCCGCATGCGCTACGAGTCGGGCGACCCCTTCCCCGCCGACGGCGAGAACACGGAAGCGCGCTGGTTCGCCCCCGCCGACCTCCCGGAGATGTCCCCCGACATGCGGGCGCGCATCCGCTACGCCCTCGACGAGGAGAGGGCCACGCGCTTCGAGTCCTGAAAGACTGGAAAAAATTCTGGGGAGCGATGTCGATCCCGGTCGCTCCCGTTCGACGCCTCAGCAGAAGGGGTCGAAAAGAGCCCCGCCGACACGAGGAGAGACACCATGAAGTACATGCTGATCATGCGCAGCACCGCAGAGGCCATCGAGGCGTCGAAGACGATGGACTTCGAGGAGATCATCAACGCGATGGGCGCCTACAACGAGTCGATGATCAAAGCCGGCGTGCTGATCGGCGGCGACGGACTGACGGATGCCTCGGAGGGTTTCGTGGTCGACTTCGCCTCCGAGACCCCGGTCATCACCGACGGCCCCTACGGCGAGGTGCACGAACTGTTCAACGGGTTCTGGATCGTCGACGTGTCCTCGCGCGAGGAAGCCGCCCAGTGGGCGAGCCGGGCTCCACTCGGACCGGGCTCGAAGCTCGAGGTGCGCCGCATCACGGACGAGAGCGACTTCGCCGAGTTCGCCGACAACGAGTACATCCAGAAGGAGAAGGAGTGGCGCGGCGAGGGCGCGCTGGGCTGAGCGCCATGAACGCCGACGCGGCGACGCCAGGCGTCGACGGGGCGGGCATCCGCCGCACCGTCGACGCCGTCTGGCGCATCGAGAGCGCCCGCATCGTCGCCACACTCGCGAAGGTGACCGGCGACTTCGCCTGGGCCGAAGACCTCGCGCAGGAGGCCGTGGTCGACGCTCTCGCCCAGTGGCCATCGACCGGCGTTCCGCAGAACCCCGGCGCGTGGCTCACCGCGGTCGCGAAGCGCAAAGCCATCGACGGCTGGCGACGACGCGAGCGCCTCGACGACCGGTACCGCGCCCTGGCGCACGAGCTCGACGAACACGGCGGCGCCGCCGACAGCGGCGAGGCGATCGACGACGACGTACTGCGCCTGGTGTTCACCGCCTGCCACCCCGTGCTCGGCCGCGAGGCGCAGGTCGCGCTCACGCTGCGCGTGGTCGGCGGTCTCAGCACCGAAGAGATCGCGCGACTCTTCCTCGTTCCGGTGGCGACCGTGCAGCAGCGGATCGTGCGCGCCAAGAAGACCCTCGCCGCCGCGAAGACCCCGTTCGAGACGCCCGACCCGAGCGAGTGGTCGGCCAGGCTGGGGTCGGTGTTGGGGGTGGTGTACCTGATCTTCACCGAGGGGTACTCCGCGACATCCGGAGACCGCTGGATGCGCGCCGAGCTCGCCCTCGAGGCCCTCCGGCTCGGCCGCATGGTGGCGGGGCTGGTGCCGCGTGAAGCGGAGGCGCACGCGCTGGTGGCGCTGATGGAGTTCCAGGCGTCGCGTTTCGGTGCACGCACGCGATCCGACGGCAGTCCGGTGCTGCTCGCGGATCAGGACCGCTCGCGCTGGGATCGCGCCCAGATCGGTCGCGGCATCGCGGCACTGGCACGGGCCGATGACCTCGGGCGGGGGCGCGGGCCGTACGCGCTCCAGGCCGCGATCGCCGAGTGCCATGCGGTCGCACCCTCGGTCGACGACACCGACTGGGAGCGGATCGTCGTGCTCTACGAGGCCCTCGGACGCCTCGCGCCGAACCCGGTCGTCGAACTGAACCGGGCGGTGGCCGTGTCGATGGCGGTGGGGCCGGCATCCGGATTGCGGATCGTCGACGAACTCGCCGCCACAGGTGCCCTCGCCGGCAGCCACCTGCTCCCGAGCGTGCGCGGCGAACTCCTCGCCCGCCTCGGCCGGACCGAGGAGGCCCGCTCCGAACTCACGACGGCGGCCCACCTCGCGACGAACGCCCGCGAACGCCAGGTGCTCCTCGACAAGGCGGCGGCACTGGGCTGAACAATCCCCCTTGACCTCTTTACAACGTTGTGCAAACCTCCTTTTACAACGATGTACAACGGCGGGTGACCGCCTGCCTTCGTGCGTCGACCGACGGGAGGATGCAATGAAGCACACACGCGAACGGGCAGCGCGAAAGCGGTCGAGAGGCCTCGTCGCACTGGTCGCGACGACGGCGTTGATCGGTTCCGCCCTGGCCGTGGGAGCGGCCACGGGGCCGGCTTTCGCCGTCACCACCGGCAACGGCGCTCTGGTCTACGCGCCGCCGAACGGTTCGTCGTTCAACGACGAAGGAGGCGACGCGACGGGCACCGCCTACGCCAAGATCGTGGCGCTGAAGTACAGCGGCGCCTCGAACGGCACGCTGATCTCGACCTTCGACGACGCCAGGCTCATCAAAGACGTGAGTCCGAGCACGAACCCCACCACCGACACCCAGGCCTGCCTCGCGAACCCGGCACTGGCCTGCCATCAGGAATGGCCGTTCTTCCGCAGCACCGACAACGGCGCGACCTGGCAGAAGATCTCGTCGATCAACCCCGGCCTGCAGTTCCCCGGAACCCCGGGACAGGAGGACAGCACCCAGCTCGACCGCACCGCGCAGCCGTTCCTCTACGAGCTCCCGCAGGCGGTGGGCACCCTCGCGGCGGGCACGCTCCTCTTCACCGGGCAGGTGCGGCCGGCCGATCGCGACAACCCCGCATCCGTCACCAAGCTCGTGGTCTACAAGAGCACGAACCAGGGAACGAGCTGGTCGTACCTCAGCACCGTCGACACCGGCGGCCCCGCCATCTACGACCCGTCGCCGACATCGACCACGACCACCGTCTGGGAGCCGACGCTGGCCGTCGACGCGAACGGCGGACTGGTGACCTACTTCTCCGACGAGCGGCAGAAGGCGAACGGGGTGCTGCAGGCGGTGTCGTATCGGCGATCGACCGATGGGGGTCTCACCTGGGGCACGCTGGCCAATGTGTCGGCTCCCACCGACTCCACGCACCGACCAGGCATGATCACGGTCGACAAGCTGCCCGACGGCACCTACATCGCCACCTACGAGGTGGTGAATGCTACGGGCTACGCGTTCTCGAACGCCTCTCCGGTGTTCTTCAAGAAGTCGGTCGACGGCCTGAACTGGGGCACCACCAGTAGCCTCGGAACGCCCGTGGAGCTGGCCGACGGTCGGGGCATCGGGTCGTCGCCCACGGTGAGATGGGTGCCGACCGGTGGCCCGAAGGGCATGGTCGTCGTGGCCTCGAAGTGGGGGCTGGATGCCGCGGGCAATCTCGATGGAGGCCAGAACTTCTTCGTCAACTACAACCTCGGAGCCGGACCCTGGGAGCGTCTGCCGTTCGCGGTGACATTCGACGGGCCGAGCTCCATCACCGGGTTCGCACAGGGGATCGACTACAGCCCCGACGGCCGAACGCTCTACCAGGCCACCAACGTGGAGAACCACCGCCCGAATCCGAGCAACCCCAGCGAGACCTACCTGTACAACGACATCCGGGTCGGCACGGTTCCGCTGAACGCGACGACGTACGAGGCGGAGAAGGCGGCGCTGGTCAACACCACGCTGGTGACGCACGGTGACGCCTCGAACGGTTCGAAGGTGGGCAACATCAACTTCTCGAACAGCACCGTCACGTTCACGGTCAAGGCTCCCGCGGCCGGGAGTTACACAGTGAACGTGCGGTACGCCAACGGCACCGGTGCCACGAGCAGCCACGCGGTGTCGGTGAACGGCGGCACGGCGACCTCGCTGAGCTACCCGAAGACGGCTGACTGGGGTCGCTACCTCTGGGCACAGTTCACCACCACCCTGAACGCCGGGGACAACACCATCCGTTTCGGCTATTCGGGAACCTATGCCGAGCTCGACCAGATCCAGGTCTACCAGTCGAGCACGACGCCGGCGCCGGAGTTCCAGATCAAGAACCGCAACAGTGGCAAGCTCCTCGAGATCGCCTCGGCCGCCGTCACCGACGGTGCGCCGGCCGGCCAGTGGGGCCCGACGGCGAACCCGACCCAGATCTGGCAGGTGCTGCCCGCCACATCGGGAACGCATCAACTGGTCAACAAGAACAGCCTGAAGCTGCTCGAGATCCCGGGTGCCGCGACGGCGGACGGCATCGACGCGGCCCAGTGGGGCCCGACCGGCAGCGCGACCCAGCGCTGGACGCTCACCCCGGACAGCAGCGGCTTCTGGACGATCAAGAATGCCAACAGCAACAAGCTGCTCGAGATCGACTCCTGCCTGACCACGGATGGCGCGGTCGCTCAGCAGTGGGGCCCGACGGGGGCCGCCTGCCAGCAGTGGCAACTGGTGAAGGAGGGCATCCAGTAACACCCGCACACACGAGGGCCGGCGCGCGTTCCCGCGCCGGCCCTCGGTCGTCGGTGCTCTGTCGTCAACCCGTGGGGGAGATCAGGGTGCCGTCTGCAGAGTGATGACCGTCCACGACACCGGTGGCAGGTCGATGCTGCCGGCGGCGTCGGTGAGCGCCAGGGTGTCGTTGGGGCGCATCGCCACCCGCTCCGGATCGGCGAGGGTGTTCGCCGCGTATGCGTCGTCGTCGGTGAGGGTCTGAGCCCTCGCATCGGTCACCGCACCGAGACCGGTCAGGTCGAATGCGAGGGAGACCGTCTCAGTCTGCGAACGGTTCACCACGAAGACGCTCGTGCGCCCGGTTGCCTCGTCGAAGGTCGTGACTGCATCGACCACGGGCACCCGGCCATAGGTCTCCGTGTCATACGAATCGCTCTCCACCCGGGTGGCCAGTGCCGATCCCGCCGCGAGCGCGGACGTGAGCGCGAACGGGAAGAAGGTGGTCTGACGCCAGGCGATGCCACCCGGCTCGGTCATGATGGGCGCGATCACGTTGACCAGCTGGGCCAGGGATGCGCTGGTCACCCGATCTGCCCGCTTCAGCAGCGAGATGAGCAGATTGCCGACCACGACCGCATCCGCCACGGAGTAGGAGTCCTCGAGCAGACGCGGCGCGACCGGCCAGTTCTGCGCCCCCGTGATCTTGTCGACGTTCTCGAAACGGTCGTTGTACCAGACGTTCCACTCGTCGAAGGAGATGTTGACGACGTGATCGCTGCCCTTCACGGCCCTGACGTGATCGATGGTCGCCACCACCGACTCGATGAACGCATCCATGTCGACGGCCGACGCCAAGAAGCTGCCGAGGTCGCCGTTCTTCTCCTCGTAGTACGCGTGGCAGGAGATGTAGTCGACGTCGTCGTAGCTGTGCGACAGCACCACCCGCTCCCACTCGCCGAAAGTCGGCATGTGCCGGCTCGATGAGCCGCACACCACCACCTCGAGGGCCGGGTCGAACATCCGCATCGCGCGGGCGGTCTGCGCGGCGAGCTTGCCGTAGTCGTCGGCGGAGCGGTGACCGAGCTGCCAGGGGCCGTCCATCTCGTTGCCGAGGCACCACATCCGCACGTCGAAGGCCTCGGTGCGGCCGTTCGCGATGCGTCGATCGGCGAGCGCGGAACCGGATTCCCGGTTGCTGTACTCGAGCAGATCGAGCGCCTCGAGCGTGCCCCGCGTGCCCAGGTTCACGGCGAGCATCAGTTCGCTGCCCACCGATTCCAACCACGACGCGAACTCGTGCAACCCGATCTGGTTGCTCTCGGTGGAGTGCCAGGCGAGGTCGAGCCGGGTGGGGCGCTCGTCACGCGGACCCACACTGTCCTCCCAGCGGAAGCCTGACACGAAGTTGCCACCCGGATAGCGCACCGCGCTCACCCCGAGTTCGGTCACCAACTCCATGACGTCGGTGCGGAATCCTCGCTCATCGGCGCTCGGATGCCCGGGCTCGTAGATGCCGTCGTAGACGGCGCGGCCGAGGTGCTCGACGAAAGAGCCGAAGACCCGCCGGTTCACCGGGCCGATCGGGAGTCGCGGGTCGAAGAACAGTCGTGCAGTGGACATCGGATTCCTTGAGGGTGGTGTGCGGTCGTTTGTCATTTGAGTCCGGTGCTGGCGACGCTCTCGATGAAGCGGCGTTGCACGAAGAGGAACATGATGGCCAGCGGGACGACGGCGATCAGCGAACCCGCCATCATGACGCCGTAGGGGATGATGCCGCTCGGTCCGGTGAGGAGCGTGAGGCCGGAGGTGATGGTTCCCATCTCCTGCTCGGTGGTGAACACGAGCGGCCAGAGCAGGTCGTTCCAGTTGTTCACGAAGGTGTAGATGCCGAGCGTGAGCAGCGCGGGCACCGCGTTCGGCAACACGATGCTGCGGAAGATGCGGAACTCGGATGCGCCGTCGATGCGGGCCGCATTGTCGAGATCGCGCGGGAGAGAGAGGAAGAACTGACGCAGGAAGAAGATGCCGAACGCATCTGCCGCTCGCGGGATGATGAGTCCCCAGAACGTGTTCACCCAGCCGAAGTCGGCCACGAGCTGATAGATCGGGATGAGGGTGGCCTGAAACGGGATCATCAGGCTCGCCACGATGACGAGCAGCAGGATGCGACTGCCGCGGAAGTCGACGCGCGCCAGCACGTACGCGGCCAGCGAGTCGAATACCAGAGCGCACAGGGTCACACCGCCGGCGAACACGAAGCTGTTCAGGATGAGCCGGCCGAACGGCAGCTCGTTGAAGATGCGGGTGAAGTTGTCGAGAGTCCAATCGGTGGGCAGGAGCGACGGCGGGAACGCGTTCACCTCCGCCACCGGCTTGAACGCCGTGAACACGATGATGATGATCGGGAGCAGCACGAGCAGCGCCACCGCGAGCATCGCCACGAAGAAGAGCCAGGGGCCAACGCGTCGCAACGGTGAGCGGCGAGGGCGGGAACGGGGAGCGAGCGCGACGGCGGCCATCAGCCGGCATCCTTCTCGCCGCGGCTCGTGACCACGAATTGCACGAGGCTGAGGATGAGGGTTGCGATCAGGAGCACGTACGACAGCGCTGAGGCGAAGCCGAGCTCGAGATCCTTGAAGCCCGACTGATAGATCTGCATGACGACGGTCTGCGTGCTCTGGTACGGCCCGCCGCCCGTGAGCACGTAGATCTGGTCGAAGGCCTGCAGCGCCGCGATGGTGGCGATGATGAGCACGAAGCCGGTGGTGTTGCCGAGCAGCGGGATGGTGACGTTGCGAAAGCGCGACCACGGACCGGCACCGTCCATCCGCGCCGCCTCGTAGAGACTCGTGGGAATCTCCTGCAATCCGGCCAGGAAGACGATCATGTAGAAGGCGAAGTTCTTCCACACGGCCACGAGCACGACGGTCGGCATCGCGAGCACCGGATCTTGCAGGACGTTGCCGATGCTCACACCGAAGCCCTGCAGCCAGTAGTTCAGCAGGCCGACCTGCGGATCGAGCAGGTACTGCCAGGCGAAGGCGGCGACGGCCAACGACACGATGAACGGCAGGAAGAGCCAGGTGCGGAAGACGCCGCGGAACGGCAGTCTCGGGCTGTTCAGAGCAAGCGCCAACACGAGCGCGAGGATGACGGCAGTGGGCGTGAACAGCACCGTGTAGAGCACCGTGTTGCCCATGGCTCGGAGGATGCCCGGGTCGGTGAATATCTCGACGTAGTTGTCGAGGCCGATGAACTCCTCCCGCCCGAATCCGCTCGCGTCGGTGAACGAGAGCCGAAGGGCGGAGATCATGGGCCAGAAGACGAAGAGAACCAGGATGGTCATGGCTGGCACGAGGAAGCCGATGATGGTCAGTCGGCGTTTGGCCTTGCCACGGATCGGGCCTCGGCCGCCGAGTTGCGCGGGAGGGCGATAGCGGCGTGGTACCTCGGTGGCGCTGGCGCTCATTGCTGAATTCCTTCGAAACGGTCGATGTTTCTACAACGTTGTAGTGAACGATAAGGAGATGTTCTCCGCCGCGTCAAATCGTCGCGTCGAGCAATTGACATCTGAGCGCGCATGGATGAGCATAAACATCTACAACGTTTACTTACAACGTTGTAGAGTGCGATTGCGAGGACTCGAATGTCCTCCGCACCGACAATGCAGTCGCAAAGTGGAGGGAAAGACGAATGAAGAAAGCAATCGCCGGTACAGCGATCGTGGGCGCCCTGATGCTCGCGATCACCGGCTGCTCAACCGCCGACTCGGGCAGTGATTCCGGAGGCAAGGTCGAACTGTCGTTCTGGCACGGCTACACCGAGGCTGACGGAGACGTACTGAACGATCTGGTCACCCAGTTCAACGAGTCGCAGGACACGATCGAGATCACCCCCTCGGTGAAGCCGTGGGCCACCTTGCTCGACACGGCCCTGCCGGCACTGAGTTCGGGCAACGGGCCGCAGATCATGGCGATGCCGCCCGAGAACATCCCGGTCTTCGCCTCGAAGGGCGCTCTCGACTCGCTCGACAGCTGGTACGACGACCCCGACAGCGGCGCAGCAGCCTTGAACCCCGAGGCCGTGGCCACGGGAACGGTCGACGGCACGAAGTACGGAGTGCCCCTCAGCTTCACCCCGCTCACCATGTTCTACAACAAGGCGATGTTCGAGGCCGCCGGAGTCGCCGTTCCGACGACGTGGGATGAATGGGTCACCGCTGCCAAGGCACTCACCGTCGACTCGAACGCCGACGGCACGCCCGAGCAGTACGGGCTCGCCTTGCAAGACAACGTGACCGTGGGCAACGGCGTCTGGCCGTCGCTGTTCAAGAGCGGAGGCGGCGACGTCGTGACCGCCGACGGCGAGGTCGTGATCGACTCCCCCGAGAACGCGAAGACCCTGGCATTCTGGGCCGATGCCGTGCAGAACGACAAGATCTCGCCCACGGGCCTCACGGGCGCCGACGCCGACGGCCTGTTCAGCGCCGGCAAGGTCGCGATGACCCTGGGCGGACCGTGGCTCGCAACCGTGTCGAAGGAGGCGGGGATCGATTACGGCATCGCCGCGCTGCCCGCCGGGCCCGAGGGCATTTCGGCCTCGGCTCTCGCGGTCGACATGAGCGTGACCTCGGATTCGACGGATGAGGAGAAGGCCGCCGCCGAGACCTTCTTCACCTGGTTCTTCCAGCACGACAACATGATCACCTGGTCGCTCGGTTCGGGCTGGCCGCCGCTCACCACCGACGTGACCTCCGACGAAGTGGCCGAGAACCCGGTGGTCGCCGCGCTGACCGACCAGTCGCAGTACGGTGTGGCGTTGCTCCCCGGCGTCATCCCCTCCACCGACGTGCTGACCTCGCTCGACACGGCGACCCAGAAGGCGATGTCGGGCGGCGACCCGTCCGCGCTCCTGGCCACCGCGCAGGACGAGATGACGGCGACCCTCGCCAAGTAACCCGCAGCACACCGCGATCCGCATCCGGCCGTCGGCGGGATGCGGATCGCGGTGCGTCTGCCCGATGATGAACGGGACGATCGATCGATGAAAGAAGGACAGGGCATGAAGTGGTTCGACGACGGCGTGCTCCGATTCGCGGTCGGGGTGGAGGACACCTTCATCCCGCAGACGAGGCCCGGCGAGCGGGCCCTCGACGAATACGACCTCATGCAGCACTACCGCTTCTGGCAAGACGATCTTGACTACTGTGCCGAGGCCGGGGCGGAGCAGGTGCGCTGGGGCATCCCCTGGTATCGCGTGAACCCCGAGCCTGGCACCTGGGACTGGAGCTGGCTCGATCGGGTGATCGACCACTTCGACGAGACCGGCCTCGATCTCGTGGCCGACCTGGTGCACTACGGCACTCCGCTGTGGCTCGAGCGGGAGTTCGTGAACCCCGACTACCCGAAGCGTGTCGCCGATTACGCGGCCGCTGTCGCGGAGCGGTACCGGGGCCGCATCAAGCACTACACACCGCTCAACGAACCCCTGCTGAACATCATGTACTGCGGTGAGTTCGGCCAGTGGCCGCCCTATCGCACCGGTGACACCGGCTTCGTGGAGGTGCTCCGCGGGGTGTCGCGCGGCATTGTCACCACCCAGAGCGCCATCGCGTCGGTCGATCCCGCGGCCGATTTCGTGCACGTGGAGGCGTCGTTCCGGTTCTCCGGAGACCTCGACGCACACCAGGAGACGCACGAGCACCTCAGACACCGGGCCTATCTCGTGCAAGACCTGGTGATGGGGCGCGTCGACCCCGCTCATCCGCTCGTTCCCTACCTCGAACGCAACGGCTTCAGCGACGACGACCTGAACTGGGCTCGCGAGAACACCGCGCAGCCCGACGTGATCGGGGTCAACTACTACCCGCAGCATTCCACCGAGGTGTTCGAGGCCGGGGTCGAGCTCGGCGGCGGCCCGAACGATCTGCGCCCTCGCGAAGACGCCGGCACCGACGGGTTGAAAGATGTTCTGACCTCGTTCGCGGCGCGCTACGGAAAGCCGGTCTACCTCACCGAGACGAGCTACACCGGCACAGTGGAGCAGCGGATCTCCTGGATGGAGGCCTCGGTCGCAGCCGTGCACGACCTCCGCGCGGGCGGCGTCGACGTCATCGGCTACACCTGGTGGTGCATCACCGACATGGTGGAGTGGTCGTATCGACCGGGCGCCGGCGACGCGATGGACTACCGGCTTCGGATGGGGCTGTGGTCGTTGGAGGAGGACACCGACGGAGTGCTGCAGCGGGTGAAGACGCCAGTGGCCGACAGCTTCCGGCGTCTCGCGGGTTCGGAGGCGTCCTAGCGGGCCGCCGGTGTGGCGGCGGACGACGACGCAACACCGAGCGAGCCGGTCCCCGTCGACTCCCGGGGAACGATCTCGAAGTCGACGAGCACCTCCTGAGGGTCGGCGGGACGCCCGCCCTGCTCGCCGATCCGGCGCACGAGGAGTTGGACCGCGGTGCGCGCGATCGAGGCGCGACCGGGGTCGACGCTGGTGAGGCTGGGCACGGCGTAGCGCGACTCCTCGATGTCGTCGAAACCGATGACGGCGACGTCATCCGGCACGCGGAAACCCGCCTCCTGCAGCACCCTCATGGCACCCAGCGTGAGTGCGTCGTTGAGCCCGAACACCGCATCGAAGTGCACGCCGCTGTCGATGAGCTCGCGCATCGAGGCGGCGCCGTTGGCCCGGTGCCAGAGGGTGGTGTAGGCGACCAGGGCGGGGTCGAAAGGGATGCCGGCGGCGGCCAGCGCGTCCTGATAGCCCTGCACACGCAGCGCGGCCGATCCGACACCCTCGTCCACGTGCGCGCCGACGACGGCGATCCGCCGCCGCCCCAGCCCGATGAGCATCTCGGTCGCGGCCCTCGCCGCCTCGACGTTGCGCATGGTGACGTGATCGACCGGGCTGCCGAAGATCCGCTCGCCGAGCAGAACCAGCGGATAGTCGACGGAGAGCAGCTCCGCGTCGTCCTGCCCCATGCCCAGAGGGCTGAAGATCAGACCGTCGGTCAACCGCATCCGGGGGCTGGAGAGCACGGCGATCTCCCGCTCACGACTGGCGCCCGTCTTCTCGATCAGCACCACCAGACCGTGTTTCTCGGCCTCGGCGATCACCTCGTCGGCCAGCTCGGCGAAGTAGCTCAGGCTGAGTTCGGGAAGAACGAGGCCGATGGCTCCGCTTCGGCCGGAGCGAAGACTCCGGGCCGTGGCGTTGGGCTGGTAGCCCAGCTCGTCGATCGCGCGCTGCACCCTGTGGCGGGTCTCCGGTCGCACGTGCGGGTAGTCGTTGACCACGTTCGAGACCGTCTTGATCGACACGCCGGCGAGGTGGGCGACGTCGTGCAGTGTTGCGGCCATGCGTATCCTCTCGGCCTGGCAGTACTCGATACTACAACGTTGTACTCCGGTGGTGCGGGCATGACACCGTGAAGCCGGCCCGACCCGGCCGGCCTGGCCAGTCCGATCGGGCAGGACTACTCAGGCGCGACGGGTCAGGATGCCGCGGACGAACGAGGCCTGGCCGGCGTGCTGGAGGTCGTCGGAGACGACGCTCACGAGGCGCACCGCGAGGGTGACGGGCGGATTCCAGTTGGTGTCGACCACCCGAGCCAGGTCGATGTCCCCGAGGGAGTGCAGGTACGCGACCGTCGCGGCGTAGACCGCCTCGTGGTAGCCGACCAGCAGTTCGGCCGAGACACCGGCCACCTGCCCCACCTCGGCCGCGGATTGCGCGTAACCGGTCGCATCCGGCGCGAAGGGCAGGCCGAAGCGCTCGAACCAGCCCTCCCCCGTCCACACCTGCTCGGTGCCCGCGACGTCGGCGACGTGGTCGTCCTGCACGCGGGTGAGGTGCCAGACCAGCCAGGCGATCGAGTTCGCCCCGGGGTCGACTCGAGCCGCCAACTCCTCCTCACTCAGGCCACCGGCAGCACGGCGGACGGTGTCACGGATGCGCGTGAACGCATCCTCCAGCAGGTCGATGCTCGTGGTCATGGGCGTCCTCTCATCACTCTCTCGGGCCTACTCTTCACCGCCCGTACACGCAACACCCAGCTTGATTCAGGGTCTTCAAATCGCGACGTCGTACCCTGGCCGATATGCCCGAACGTCTCAACCGCTTCACCGAGCGCTTCCAGCGCGTCGTCGACGGCACAAAACGCCCGGTCGGAATGATCGCCCTGCTCAGCGTGGTGGCCGCCCTGCTCGTCACCGTGCTGGCCGTGCCCGCGATGGCCGTCACCGGCGTCTACGCCTCCCGCTCGGTCGACGTGCTCGACAGCCTGCCCGACTACATCCGCCCGTCGACGCTCGCCCAGAAGTCGGAGATCTACGCCACCAACAGTGACGGATCGAACACCCTCCTGGCCACCGTCTTCGACCAGAACCGGCAAGAAGTGGGCTGGGACGACATCTCGCAGTACGTGAAGGACGCGGTCGTCTCCACCGAAGACCCCCGCTTCTACGACCACCACGGCGTCGACATCGCCTCCACGCTCCGGGCCGCGGTGGGCAATGTCGCGTCGGGCGGAGTCGAGAGCGGCGCCTCGACCATCACGATGCAGTACGTGCGCAACATCCTGGTGCAGCAGGCCGAGATGATCGACGACCCGAAGCAGCGCGAGGCCGCCTACGAAGAGGCCACCACCGAGTCGCTCGACCGCAAGCTGCAGGAGATGCGACTCGCCATCGCGCTCGAGAAGCAGTACTCGAAAGACGACATCCTGCTCGGCTACCTCAACATCGCGAACTTCGGCGGATCGGTCTACGGCATCGAAGCGGCCGCCGAGTACTACTTCGGAGTGAGCGCGAAGGACCTCTCCATCGCCCAGGCCGCCACGCTCGCCGCCACGGTGAACGAGCCGAACGGACTCCGCATCGACGAACCCGAGAACATCCCCGACAACGAGGCCCGCCGCAACGAAGACGTGCTCGCCTCGATGCTGAAACAGAAGTCGATCACCCAGCAGCAGCACGACGAGGCGGTGGCGACGCCGGTGACCCCGAACATTACCCAGCCCACCACCGGATGCCAGGCGGCCGCGAACGGGGCGACGTACTTCTGCGACTACGTGACCTGGATCGTGAAGAACGATCCGAGCTTCGGCGACACCGCGGACCAGCGCTGGTCGAACTTCAAGCAGGGCGGCTTCAAGATCTTCACCACCCTCAACACCGATCTGCAGGCCAACGCCGACGAGACGATGAAGGAGTACATCCCGGCCGCCTACGACGGCGCCGACCTCGGCTCCACGATCGTGACCGTGCAGCCCGGCACCGGGCGCATCCTGGCGATGGCGCAGAACACGACCTTCGACGACGACCCCGACACCGCCGCGCCCGGCGCCACCGCGGTCAACTACAACACCGACATCGACTACGGCGGATCGTCGGGCTTCCAGGTCGGCTCGACCTACAAGGTCTTCGCCCTCGCCGAGTGGCTGAAGGAAGGCCACACCCTCTCCGACCGCGTGAGCGGCAACGAGAAGGAGTGGGACATGGCGACCTTCCCGAACTCGTGCCAGACCCTCGGCGGCCCCTGGGAGCCGGCGAACGACGGAAGCGCGCGCCCCGGCACCATGTCGGTGCAGAGCGCCCTGACCAACTCGGTGAACAACGCCTTCGTGGCCATGGCCCAGCAGATGGACCTGTGCAAGATCAAGGACACGGCGGCCTCTCTCGGCGTGCACCGCGCCGACGGCGACGACCTCGACACCCAGCCCTCCTCGGTGCTCGGCACCAACGAGATCGCTCCGGTGACGATGGCCGCCTCCTACGCGGCGATCGCGGCCAACGGCCTGTTCTGCGCGCCGGTGGCGATCGACAAGATCGAGGGCCCCGACGGCTCCGAGCTCACACCTCCGCAGGCGAACTGCACCCAGGCGCTCGACCCGACCATCGCGTCGACGCTCGCCTACGCCATGCTGGGCCCGATCGAGAGCGGCACCGCGACCGCGTCCGATCCGGATGACGGCATCACCCACATCGGCAAGACCGGAACCACCGACAACGAGAAGGACACCTGGATGGTGGGCGCCTCCACGGCAGCCGCCACCGCGGTGTGGGTGGGCAACGTCAACGGCAACGTGTCGATGACCGAGGTCGAACCCAACGGCTACGCGGGAAGCACGGTGCGGCACCGCATCTGGCGCTCCGTGATGACGGCGAACGACGACCTCCTCGGCGGCGGTGAGTTCCCCGACCCCGACCGGGCTCTGGTGAACGGCTCGTCGTCGCGCTTCGACGACTCCGGTTCGGACTCGGACTCGGATTCCGGCTCGACGCCGACCCCCACTCCGACTCCGACCTCGACTCCGGATGCGCCGGCGCCACCGGTCGTGCCTGTGGACCCGGTGCCGCCGGTCGACCCCGGCCCCACCCCGACGTCGACCCCGGCAGCCGGCGCGGCGGGCGCAAATCAGTAGCGTTCGTCAGAAACCGCAAACCTCAGGCCGACCTCGCCGCTGTATGCGGCGGTCGACGCGACGTTTGCGCTTCTGAACCGGTCAGGCGGTCGAGCCCGGGGCCGGGGGCGGCGCCGTGCTGTCGCGCACCACGAGGGTGGAGTCGATCAGCGGGATGACCTCGGGCTCCTTTCCGCGCATGAGCGACAGGATGCTCTCCACGGCCACGCGGCCGATCTCCTCGAAGTCGAGCACCACCGTGGTGAGTGCGGGGCGGAAGAAGCGCGCCTCGGCGACGTCGTCGAAACCCACGACGCTCACCTGCCCGGGAACCGAGATGCCGTGCTCGTCGAACGCCTTCATCACCCCGAGGGCGAACGGGTCGTTGGCGGCGAACACCGCCGTCACGCCCGCTTTCTGCACCAGCTGCAAGCCGGCCCGGTAGCCGCTCTCGGCGCTCCAGTCGGCGGTGGTGACGACCGGCGGCGCCATCCGGCCCGCGGCGGAGAGCTCGAGCATCCACCCGCGGGTGCGGGCGTCGCTCGCCATCCAGCCCTCCGGGCCCTGCACGTGCCACACCGTCTCGTGCCCGAGGTCGAGGAGGTGGCGCACGGCGCGGCGGGCGCCGTCGACCTCGTCGATCGACACGCTCCGCGTGCTCACCGGCGAACCCTGCTCGAACGTGATGACCGGCACATCCGTCTCGATGCCGCGCAGCACCTCGATGGCGGCGCGGAGCGGAGCGAGCACGATCACCCCGTCGACCTCGTCGGCCGTGAGCTCGCGCAGAGCTGCACGGATGCTGGCGTGATCGAGCGATCCGATGGTGACCAGCCGCGTGGAGTAGCCATTGAGGCGCGCCTCCTCGGAGATGCCGAAGAGCGCGACGGACGGCCCGTGCACCGAGAGCGCGTAGCTCACCACTCCGAGGTTCATGGTGCGGTTGCTCGCGAGCGCCGCGGCAGCGGTGTTGCGGCGGTAGCTCAGTTGCTCGATGGCGAGCTGCACACGTTCGCGGATCTCCGGCGCCACGTTGGCCGCCCCGTTAACCACTCGCGAGACCGTCTGCTGAGACACCCCCGCCAGCTTCGCCACGTCGACCATCCGGGCACCCCGCGATTTCGACGCCGTGCGGCTCATCGGCGGGTACCTCGCGAGCGGAACGGCGGGCGTCGAACGAGCATCCACTCATTATGCCCGTGCGCGGACCGGCCCGGCGCTCGGGGGGCGCCGGGCCGGCACTCACGGACGCCGGTACCGCAAGACCTCCGGGTGACGCTCGTACGGCCATTCCGCATCCGGGATCATGTATTTCCGCGTCGTGTAGCTCGCATCCATCGTCGACGCCAGGCTCGGCGGTCCGTCGAACCCGATCACCGCCCAGCCGACCCGGTTCTCGTTGCCGCCGTACACGGGGTCGGCATAGAACCCCTGCCGCGTGTTCAGCACCAGCAGCGGGAAGAAGGTGAGGAAGTCCTCGTTCACCGGCTGGTTGCCGGCGGGAGCACCCCCCGCGCCGTCCTCCGCGGTCTCGAAGGTGAACCGTTCGGGCTTCGGTGCGCCGCTGATCTCCTCGAGCACCTCGTCCTGCTGGGCGTCGTCGAGCCCCAGGAAGTCGCTGCCGAAGCGGTCGCCGGCGATCCGATCGAGCGAGCGGATTCCGTCGGCGTAGAGCTCGCGTCGGGTCGCGATCCGCTCCTGCCAGGCTTCCTCCTCGCGCCCCTCCATGCGGAGGAAGCCGATGCCGTCGGCCGCGGGGAACACGAACTGCGTGCCCGCCAGCATCCGGTCGATGAAGCGCACCACCTTCGCCTCGCGGGCTCCCGGGTGGTGATCGGTGGGGATGATGCGCGCCGTGGCCGCCTCGATGACGTCCCACTCGTGCTCGTCGAAGTACACGGGACCGTCGACGTCTCGTGTCGAGATGGGGACGGTGGTCCATTCTGCCTGACCCATGGGGTTCTCCTGTCTGCTGTCTGCGGTGTCCGGACTCGGCCGGGCTCAGTCCGTGGTCCAGCCGTGGCGGTCGACCTGGATGATGCGGTCGGAGCAGCGCCAGGCGTTCGCCATGATGGTGAGGGCCGGGTTGATCCCGGTCGCGGTGGGGAAGAAGCTCGCGTCGAAGACGTAGAGGTTCGGCACGTCGTGCGTGCGGCACCAGCGGTCCACCACGGAGGAAGCCGGGTCGTCGCCCATGCGGGCGGTGCCGAGCTCGTGCGAGGTGTTGCCCGTGATGCGCTCCATGTTCACCGGCACCACCGTGCGGGCGCCCGCGGCCTCGAGGATCTCGCCGTTCTTCTTCACCTGCCACTGCTCCTGGGCGAAGTCGTTCTGGTGCGGGGTGTGCGTGATCCGCGCCACCGGGAGGCCCCAGGCGTCGGTGACCGTCGGGTCGAGGTCGACCCGGTTCGATTCCACCGGGAGGTCGTGCAGCAGGATGCCGATCTTCATCGTGTGGTTGAACAGCTCGCGGTCGGCGTCCTTCGCCGCCTGGCCCCAGGTGGGCCGGCCGGGGAAGCTCCAGTTCACCGGATGCCCGATCATCGACGGGAAGATCAGCGATCCGAGGATGTGCCCGCGGCTGGCATCCGTCTCGTAGAAGTCGAAGGAGCACAGGCTCATGTAGTGCCCCGCCCAGCCGTAGAGCGGGTCGCTGACCTCGCGGTCGAACAGGCCGACCGAGAAGGAGTACTGGTGGAAGGTGGCGTTCTTGCCCACCTGGCCGCTGGAGTTCGCGAGGCCGTCGGGGAAGAGCGACGACTTCGACATGAGCAGCAGGCGCGGCGTCTCGATGCCGCCGCCACAGACGATGACCGCCTTGGCGTTCTGCACGAACTCGTCGCCGTCTTCGTCGGTGTAGCGCACACCGGTGGCCTTGCCGTCGGGGCCGACGAGGATCTCGCTGACGTAGCAGTCCGAGCGCAGGTCGTAGAGGCCGGTGTTGATGGCATCCGGGATGAAGCTGATCAGCACCGACGACTTGCCGGTTCCGGGATCGGGGTACTGCTGCCAGAAACCGTTTTCGCTGAACGGCTCGCGCCCGCGGTAGGGCTCGGTCACCATGCCCTGGGGCATCGGGAAGGTGCTGTGGCCGAGCTTGTCCATCGCCGTGGCGAAGGTGCGGCCGATCTGGCTGAGCGGCGAGGGCTTGGTGGGGTAGCCGCGGCTGCGACGGCCCTCCCAGCGGTTGGCGCCGGCGAGGCCTGAGGTGCCGAACTCCCACTCGACGCGGGTGTAGTAGGGCTCGAGCTCGTCGTAGCTGATGGGCCAGTCGACGAGGCTCGCCCCGGGCACGTCGCCGTGCAGCGAACGCAGCTTGAAGTCGCTCTCGGTCATGCGCGGCACCATGCCGCCCCAGTGGGTGGTGCCGCCGCCCACCACCTGCGGGGTGGCGGAGAAGTTCGTGATCACGGCCTCCTCGCTGTCGTTCTGGCGGTAGGTGCGCGGCTTCAGCTTCGGGTCCTGCCAGATGAAGTTGCGGTTGAGGTACTTAAGCTCGTCGCCGGAGGCGTGCTCGGGCTTCAGCCACGGGCCGCGCTCCAGGCCCACCACGCGCAGGCCCGCCTCGGTCAGCACCTTCGCCGCCGTGGCGCCGCCGGCGCCCGCGCCGATGATGACCACGTCGACGGGCTCGGGGTTCTTGAGGGATTTCATGATCGATTCCTTCTGGTCTCGGGGGTGTCGCTGGTGGGGGTCAGGCGGTCTGCAGTTCGATGCCGTTGCGGCCGACGCGGGCCAGCGGCTCGAGCTCCTGCCAGAGCTCGTCGGGGATGTCCCAGGCCGCGAGCTCCACGGTCTGCTCGATGCGCGAAGGCTCGGACATGCCGACGATGGTGGAGGTGACTCGCGGGTCGCGGGTCGAGAACTGCAGTGCGGCCGCGGCGAGCGGAACGCCGAAGCGGGCGCAGAGCCGCTCCATCTCGCGCACCCGGTCGAGGGTCGCTTCGCCGACGGGGGCGTAGCAGTAGCGGGGCACGGCGTCGGGGCCCTTCACGAGCATCCCTCCGCCGAACGGCGCCGCGTTCACGAAGGCGACACCACGCTCGGCCGCATCGTCGAGCAGTGGCTCGGCGGTCTGTTCCACCAGGGTGAAGCGGTTGTGGCTGATCACGGCGTCGAAGGCGTCAGTGGCCAGGTACTGCAGTTCGAGGTCGATGGGTCCGCCCGCGACGCCGAGGTAGCGGATGACGCCCTCGGACTTGAGGGCGAGCAGCGCCTCGAGGGGTCCGCCCGGAGCGGTCGCCTCCTCGAAGGTGATCTTCTCCGGGTCGTGCAGGTAGACCAGCGGCAGCACGTCGAGGCCGAGCCGCTCGCGACTCTCCTCCACCGAACGGCGCACGCGTTCGCCCGAGAAGTCCGTCGACCCGGGCAGGGGGTCGACCTTGGTGGCCACCACAACGCCCTCAGGAACGCCGCCCGCCTGCGCGATCGCCGTGCCTATGCGCCGCTCGCTGTCGCCGCCGCCGTATTCGTTCGAGGTGTCGATGAAGGTGTAGGGCCCTTCGAACACGCGGGCGATCGTGGCGACCGCGGTCTCGTCGGACACCTCGTAGCCGTACTGGGCGGGGAAGCTGCCGAGCGCGCTGGTGCCGACGCAGATCTCGGAGACCCGGAGATCCGTCGTGCCGAACTGTCGGATGGTCATGATGTTCTCCTTCGGGATGAAAGCGATGCGCGGTCGATGTCGGCCGGCAGGGGTTCTGCGGTGCTGGCTCGCACCACGAGTCGGGGGGAGATCCTCGGCATCGGATCGGCGACGGCGCCGCCCATCAGTTCGAGGATCCGATCGACCGCCAGGCGGCCGACCTCGGCGAAGTCGATGCTCACCGTGGTGAGCGCTGGGATGTAGAAGCGCGCCTCGGGCACGTCGTCGAAGCCCACGACGCTGATCATGTCGGGCACCGCGACCCCTTCGTCGCTCAGGGCCTTGAGCACCCCGAGCGCCATCTGGTCGTTGGCCACGAAGACGGCGGTGACGGATGCGTCCGCCGCGATGGCGAGACCGGCCCGGTATCCCGACTCCGTCGTCCAGTCGCCACGGAACGGCTCGGGAGCCGGAGCGCCTGCGGCGGCGAGCTCGGCGCGCCAGCCCGCGAGCCGGGCTTCGGTGCCGAGCCAGCCGGTAGGGCCGCACACCTGGTGCACGGTCGCGTGGCCGAGGGAGAGCAGGTGGCGGGTGGCCAGTCGGGCGCCGGTCACCTCGTCGGTGGCCACGTTCGTCGTGCCCTCCTCTCCGCCGGGTTCGAACACCACGAGAGGCACTCCGGCGTCGAGACCGTCGATGGCGTGGAACGCCGCGTCGATCGGAGCGAGCACCACGATGCCGTCGACCGAGTCGGCGAGCAGGTGGTCGAGGGCGGCGCGCATGCTGGGCCGGTCGACGCTCGCGAGCGTCACCAGGTTGGTCGCGTAGCCCGCCTGCCGCGCCTCGTCGGCGATGCCGGTGAGAGCGACCGAGGGGCCGTACTGGGCGAGGCCGAAGCTCACGATCCCGATGTTCATGGTGCGGCTGGTGGCCAGAGCCCTGGCCGCCGGATTGCGGCGGTAGCGCAGCTGCGTGATGGCGAGTTCCACACGCTCCCGCACCTCCGGCGCCACGTTGGTGGAGTTGTTGACCACCCGTGACACCGTCTGCTGCGAGACGCCGGCGAGGCGCGCGACATCGATCATCCGGGCCCCGCGGGCACCGTTCTGAGCTTCGCGGGACATGTCAGCGCAGTGCCGGTTGCCGGCGGCCGAACTTCGAGAAGAAGGCGGAGATGCGCTGGACTCCCCCGGCGCTGGAGAGGAAGACGGCGATCACGATCACCGCACCCTTGATCACGAGTTGCGGCTCGGAGGAGATGCCGACGAGGTTCATGATGTTGATGATCGTGGCGAGCACGAACACCCCGATCACCGAACTGATCGGGTCGCCCTTGCCGCCCATCAGGGAGGCGCCGCCGACCACGACCGCGGCGATCGCATCCAGCTCGTAGCCGACGCCGATGAGCGAGGATCCCTGCTGCAGCTGAGCCGCGGCGATGAGGCCGGCCAAACCGGCGAGGAGGCCGGAGAGCGTGTAGGTGATCAGTAGGTTGCGGGCCACCGGCAGGCCGGAGAGTCGCGCCGCCTCGGGGTTGCCGCCGATGGCGTAGAGCGAGCGCCCGAAGGTGGTGAACTTGGCCACGAGGGCGGCCACGATCATCACCACGAGGAAGATCAGCACCGGGTTGCGGATGCCGAGCGTCGTGCCGCGCGAGAAGGCGTCGATGAACGAGGTGTTGAGGATCTGGATGAGGCTGGTCGACTGGATGATGTAGCTGAAGCCCTTGATGGCGCTCATCATGGCGAGCGTGGCGATGAAGGGCGGGATGCGCAGCCAGACCACGAGCATGCCGTTGACGAAGCCGGCCACCGCGCAGCTGCCGAGCGTCAGGGCGACGGAGAGTCCGGCATCCATTCCGGTCTGCAGCGTCAGGGCCACGATCACCGTCGACATGGCCATGGTCGATCCCACGGAGAGGTCGATGCCCCCGGTGAGGATGACGAAGAACTGGCCCACGGCGAGCACCGCCACGATCGAGGCGGCAGCGATCACGTTCTCCGCGTTGCGGATGGTGAGGAAGTCCTCCGAGACGTAGTAGCCCACGATCACGATGGCGATGAGCACCAGGATGAGGTAGCTCTTCGGCAGCAACCGGCGCACGAGGGCTCCGACGCGCCCGGGGGGCGACGACTGCGGTGGGGCCGGCGACGGCGACGGCGAGGTCACGGCTTCGGCGAGTGAATGATTGGTCATGTCTCTGTCCATCGGTCTCGTGGTGAATGGGGGTGGATCAGGCGAAGCGGGTCACGAGCGTGTGACCGCTCGGATCGATCTCGTCGTGGTCGAATTCGGCGACGACCCGGCCGCGGGCCAGCACCAGCACGCGGTCGCACATCATCGCCTCGGTGATCTCCGAACTCGAGATGATGACGGTGCCGCCGGCGCGGGCGAACTCGCGCAGCAGTTCGTACATGTCCTCTTTGGCGCCGACGTCGACGCCGCGGGTGGGCTCGTCGCAGATCAGCAGTTGTGAGGAGCGGGCGAGCCAGCGGGCGAGGATGCCCTTCTGCTGGGTTCCCCCGCTGAGCGTCTTCATCGGCTGGTTGACGCTCGACACCTTCATGCCGAGCCGGGCCACCATCTCGGTGGCCACCTTGCGTTCCTTGGCGCCGTTGATGATGCTGAGCCGGCTGAACATCGGCAGGCTGGCGAGGGTGATGTTGCCGGCCACGCCCATGTCGGGCACGAAGCCCTGGGCCTTGCGGTCCTGTGGAAGCAGGCCGATCCCGCGGCGGATGGCGTCGCGGGGGGCCGCGAAGGTCACGTCCTTGCCGCCGAGACGGATGCGTCCCGCGCTCTTGCGCCGCGCCCCGGCCAGGAGACCCGCGAGCTCGGACTGACCGCTGCCGATCAGTCCCGAGATGCCGAGCACCTCGCCGCGACGCAGGTCGAAGGAGACGTCGTCGACGAAGCCCTGCTCGCTGAGGTGCGACACGGACATCAGCACCTCGTCGCTCGGTCCGGCGCCCAGGCGCGGGCTCCGCTCGCCGCGGAGGGCGGCATCGGCGATGGACCCTTCGAGGCTCTTGCCCACCATCGCCGTCACCACATCGGCGGGCTTGGTGTCGGCCGTGGCGAGATCGGCGGTGTTGCGGCCGTCGCGGAGCACGGTCACCGAGTCGCAGAGCGAGTAGAGCTCGTCCATCCGGTGCGAGATGTAGAGCAGGGTGACGCCCTGGTCCGCCAGGGTGCGGAGCACGGTGAAGAGCTTCTCCACGTCGGGCTGGGGAAGCGTGGACGTCGGTTCGTCGAGCAGCAGCACCCGGGCATCCTTGTGCAACGCCTTCGCGAGCTCGACCGCCTGCTGCTCGGCCACGGAGAAGGAGCCGACCGGCCGCCGCACGTCGAGGTCGAAGCCCACGCGGTCGAGGGCCTGACGGGCTTCGACCTGCATCTGCTTCCAGTCGACCACGGCGTGGCCCTTCTTCGGCAGCTGCCCGAGGAAGATGTTCTCCGCCACCGAGAGTGAGGGCACGAGGCTGAGTTCCTGGTAGATGGTGTGGATGCCCGCGTTCTGCGCATCCGTCGGCTCCCGGAAGCGCACGCGCTGACCGCCGAGGTGGATCTCGCCACCGTCGGGGGTCTCGGCACCCGACAGGATCTTCACGAGCGTCGACTTGCCCGCCCCGTTCTGACCGGCCAGGGCGTGGATGCTGCCCCGTTTGACGGAGAAGCTCACCCCTTTGAGGGCCTGCACGCCGAGGTACGACTTCGTGATGCCGGTGAGCCGGAGCTCGTCCGGGGCATCCGGGATCACGCGGACGCGATCGGCCTGGTCGGGTGTGGGGAGGGTCATGATCTCGGCTCGTTCCTGTTCCTGTCGGGTGCCGTCGGATGTCGAGTGGTGTGCCGGTCGGCTACTCGTCGTCCTTCGCCCGCACGTAGGTGTCTTCGGGCACGTAGTAGTCCGCGGCGTTCTCCGGGGTCACGACGGTGGTGTCGATGAAGACCGTCTTGTCGGGGCAGGCCGAGGTGTCGTCGTTGTAGGCGGCGAGGGCCATCTTCACGGCGGTGGCACCCTGGTCCCAGGGCTGGTTCGACGCGGTCGCCTGCAGCGGGCCGGTGGGGTCGTCCATCATCTCCTTCACGGAGACCATGCCGCCGTCGTAGCTGGAGAGGATGATGCCGTCGCCCCAGAGGCCGGCCTGCTGGAGACCCTGCACGACGCCGCCGTTCATGACGTCGCTCATGCTGTAGACGACCTTGAGGTCGGGGTTCGCGGTGGCGACGTCACGGATCGGACCGAGTGCCTTGTCGGGCTTCCACTCGCCGTACTTCGTGTCGAGCTTGTTGATGGTGATGCCGGGGTGGTCCTTCGTGACGGACTCGAAACCCTCCATGAACCCGTTGAAGCGCAGGTCGCTCAGGACGTCGCCGGGGAAGCCGCCGATGCCCACGATCTTGATCTCGCCGCTGTCGCCGAACTTCTCGATGGCCTTGTTCGCGGCCACCTCGCCGGCCAGGGAGCCGGTGTAGCCCTGGTCTTCGGCGACGTAGCAGAACATGTCGGGCACGAGGGATTCGTCGAGGTTCGAGTTGACGGTGACGAGCGGGATGCCCGCCGCCTTGAGCGCGGCGACCGACGGACCGACGCCGATCGGGTCGTTCGCGTTCATCACCACGACGTCGACGCCCTTGGTGATGAGGGTCTGCACGTCGGCGTTCTGACGAACGGTGTCGCCGTTCGCGTCGAGCAACTCGATCTTCGCGCCGATCTTGTCGGCCTCGGCCTGGCCGCCCTCGACGAGGGTCTTCCACCAGTCGCTGCCGCTGATGCCGCGCTGGCTCCAGCCGATGACGAGCCCTTCGCCGCTGGCCTTGTCCTCGGTGCCGGCGTCGCTGCTGGAGGCGCGGCATCCGCTGAGAACGATGGCGACTGTCGCGAGGGTGGCCGCGCCGAGCGCGATCCGGGCCGCGGTGCTCCGGCGGCCCTTCGGGGTGCGGGAGATGATCATGATTCCACTCCTTTGTGAGGCTGATCTGGGTCTGGTGCTGGGTGGTGCTGGTGGTGGCGTCGTGCGGTGTTTCTGTCGTGCGATGGTTCTGTCGTGCGGTGTTATGGGTCGTGCCGGGACCGCGCCGATGCGGTCCCGGTCCCGGCACGGGCTCAGTCGAGCGGCGTGAAGACTCCACGCTCTTCGAGGAGCTTGATGTTGCGGGCGCGGGTCTCGCGCTCGCGAGCGAGCCAGCCCTCCGAGGGCGGCTCGTTCAGGTACTGGTTCTTCGGGTAGATCGGCTTCTCGTAGATCGCCGCATACTGCTCGGTGCGGAGGTCTTTGAAGCCGTTGAAGACGCCGTTCGACTGGCGGTCGCGACGCAGCGCATCCACGTCGATCGTGGTGCTCACGAAGGTGTCGCCGGCGGTGACGCCGGGCGTCTCGACGATGACCTTGCCGCGCTGGTTGACGATCATCGAGCGGCCACCGAAGAGGTCGTTGATGACGCCATCGGGACCGAGCTCGGGGCCGAGGTTCGGGGCCACGACGATCGCATTGTTGAAGAGGGCGTGTGCCTTGTTCTGCACCTCCCACATACCGTGCGAGGTCTGCGGCTCGATCAAGGTGGCACGGATGAGGATCTCCGCACCGTTCATCGCGAGGCCGCGGGCGATCTCGGGGTAGGCGCCCTCGTGGCAGATGACGTAGCCGATGTTGCCGATGTCGGGGGTCTTCGCCACCGGGTAGATGGCGTCCATCACGTTGCCGCCGCCCTTCTTCACGATCCACTCGTCCCAGAGGTCGTGCGGGTTCGTGGTGCCGAGCGTGCCACCCTCGAAGCCGTCGCTGGTGGCCTTCGCCCGGCGGTAGATGACGTCACCGTTCGGGTCGATGATGAAGGCGCAGTTGAAGTAGCGGTCGGGGAAGTCGTCGTCGGCGACGAGGTACAGCTCGCCGGCGATGTAGGTGTTCAGTTCGCGGGCGGCCTTGCCGAGCTCGTCGGTCTCGGGGCCCGGGATGGTGCGGGCGAACTTCTTCTCGGCCTCGCGGTTTCCGGCGGTGAACGCCATGTGCATCCCCTGGATCGCCATCTCCGGGATCACGACGAGCTTGACCGGGTGTCCTTCGGTGGCGGCCACACCCACAGCCGTCTTCATGAAGCCGATGATGCGCTTGGTGTTCTTCAGCGCGTCCTCCGGTTCCACGATCGGGATCTGCAGGGGCGAGAGGGCCACGACGGTGTACGGCTCTGTCACATCAACTCCTTTGTCGGTTGTTCGTGATGGCCATGTTAGCGCACTATCAGAACGCGGACGCAAGTGTTTTTTCGGGGTCCCAGGAGCGTTAGCGGATGACGACGTAGCCAACGACAGTGCACAAATTTGCTATTTAGCCTGATGAAGAGCACTTTACAAAACTCCTGTCGTGGCCGTTGAAACGTCGCTACGCACCCTTCGGATTCGCCACTGTTCTACGCTCGATGACTTTGCGAGTGATCGCTAACATGCCAGGTCGATGGCCGCGTTTCTACAGCAGTCGATCGAGTCGCATCGAGCCGCTACTCTGAAATCTCCCGAGTCCGACGAGAGAGGACTTCGCATGCTGCGAGCGCCATTCCGTTCCGCCTTCCTCGTCGCGACGGGGCTGCTGATCGCCGTGGGTACGACGATCACGCCTCATGCCACGTCCGCTGCCCGAGCAGACCCGGACCTCGTGACGATTCCGGTCGGTTCCGGGGCGGGCATGCCCGCGTTCTCACCCGACGGCAGTCTCGGTTACATCTCCGGGTACGATTCCGGCACGGTGACCGTCTTCGACACGGCGACCGACGCGGTGCGCGCGACCATCCCGGTGCCGGCACATCCTCGAGGCATCGCGTTCTCGCACGACGGTTCGCTGGCGTACGTCGCGAGCGAGAGCGGCCCCAGCGGAAAGCTGACCGAGATCGATGTGGCCCTCAGCCAGGTCAAGAGATCCATCACGCTGAACGCGACCGCCTTCGACGTCGCCATCTCGCCCGACGGCGACACCGCCTGGGTGGCGGGAAGCGACGGCACCCAGATCGTCGACCACCTCAGAGCCACGCCCACGGTTTCGTCCCTGCGCGGCGGCCTCGCCACCTTCGTCCAGTTCTCGGCCGACGGCTCGTCGGTCTATCTCGCCATCAACGACGGCATCGTGCGGTACGACGCCTCCACCCGCAAGGTGACGGCGACGGGAGGCCCAGGAGGCACGTCACGTCTGGTGTTCTCGCCCGACGGCTCACGGGCGCTGTTCACCACGGGGAACGCACGCATCTCGGTGCAGGACCTGACCTTCACCACGATGCTCCAGGAAATCCCCACCGACCACTACGGCACCGTCTCGGTCGATCTCTCACCCTCGGGCTCCGAGATCTACGCGGTCACTCAGAGCGACGATCAGCTCCTGACGCTCGACTACGGGTCAGGCACGATCCTCCGTACCACGACCCTCCCCGCGACCCCGCAGAGTGTCACCACATCGCCGGACGGGTCCAAGCTCTATGTCGTCACGACGACTCCCACCACGCTCCTGGTGGTTCCGGTGAATCGACCCGCGCCAGCAGAACCCGAGGTCGACAGGATCAGTGGAACCGATCGCTACGACGTCGCGGTCAAGGTCTCCCAAGCCGGATTCCCGACCACGGCGCCCGTCGTCTACGTCGCGACCGGCGAGAAGTTCGCCGATGCGCTGAGCGCTGCTCCGGCCGCCGTGAAACAGGGCGGACCCGTGCTGCTGACGCCGACGGCGGCCCTCCCGAAAGCGGTCGAGGACGAGATCCGGCGACTCGAGCCGTCGACGATCGTGACCGTCGGAGGGGTGAACTCCGTGTCACCGGCCGTACGGACGGCGCTCGCGTCGATCGCGCCCGTCGTGCCGATCGAAGGCGCCGACCGATACGCGGTCTCCCGCGCGGTCGCTCGCTACGCGTTCGGCACCGCCGACGGGATCTACGTCGCCGCGGGTGAGAACTTCCCCGACGCCCTGTCGGCCAGTGCGGCTGCGGGTTCGCGCGGATATCCCGTCATCCTGATTCCCGGTCAAGGGGATCCGAACAACCCCGACGCGTTCGACGCCGACACGAAGGCGCTCTTCAACGAACTCGACCCGAGTCGGGCCATCGTCGTCGGAGGGCCGAACACCATCCGGAATCCGGTGATGTTCGCGTTCACGAATGCGATCTGGGGCCCACAGCCGGAGATCACACGACTGTGGGGCAACGATCGTTTCAGCGCGTCGCAGAACATCAACGGCGAGGCGTTCATCTCCGCCTCGTCGCTCTACCTGGCAACGGGATTCACCTTCCCCGATGCGCTCGCCGGCGCGGCCGTCGCGGGTGCGCAGCACGCTCCGCTCTACGTGGTTCCCGGAACATGTGTGCCACAGCGCGTGCTCGACGACATCACCAGTCGCGGAGTGCAGCAGGTGACCTTGCTGGGCGGCACCGCGTCACTGACGCCGGCCGTCGAGTCGTTGACCGCCTGCTGACCTCGACGGCCGAGCGTCGTCAGGCCGAGAGTTCGGCCAGCTTCTGCTCGATGACCGTGGCGGCGTCGTCGATCAGTTCTTCGCTGATGACGACGCTCGGGAGGAAGCGGAGCACGCTGTCCCAGCTGCCCGCGTCCAGCACGATCACGCCGTTCGAGGTGGCGTGCTTGATGACGGCGGTGAGGGCCTCGGGGTTCGGCTTCTTGGTGCCGGGATGCACGAGCTCGACCCCGAACATCGCGCCCTTGCCGCGCACCTCGCCCACCACGGAGTACTTCGACGGCCAGTCGCCGATGCGGGCGAAGAAGGCGCGCTCGACGCGCTGCGCCTCGGCGATCAGGCCGTCGCGCTCGATCAGGTCGAACACGGCGAGTGCCGCCGCGGTGGAGACCGGGTTGCCGCCGAAGGTGCCGCCGATGCCGCCGGGCTGCACCGAATCCATGATCTCGGCGCGGCCCGTGACGGCCGCGAGCGGGAAGCCGCCGGCGATGCCCTTGGCGCTCGTGACGAGGTCGGGCACCACGCCGTGGTGCTCGATGGAGTACCAGGCGCCCGAGCGGGCGATGCCGGCCTGGATCTCGTCGGCCACGAACACGATCCCGTTCTCGGTGCAGAACTCGCTGAGGCGCTTGAAGAACCCAGGCGCGGGGATGACGATGCCGCCGTCGCCCTGGATCGGCTCGACGAAGAGTGCGGCCAGTTCCGTCGCCCCGATGTGCGTGTTGATGTAGTCGATGGTGCGCTCGGCGGCCTCTTCGCCGGTCATGCCGTCGGGGTCGCGGAAGGGGTAGCTGATCGGCACGCTGTAGATGTCGCCCGGCATCGGGCCGATTCCGGCGCGCTCGGGCCAGGGGCGGTAGGTCATGGCCATGGTGAGGTTGGTGCGGCCGTGGAAGGCGTGGTCGAGGGTGGCGATGACGCGGCGGCCGGTGTACTTGCGAGCGATCTTCACCGCGTTCTCGACAGCCTCGGCGCCGGAGTTCACGAGGATCGAGCGCTTCTCGAAGTCACCGGGGGTGATCTCGGCGAGCTTCTCGGCGACCTTGAGGTAGTTCTCGTACGGGGTGACCGTGAAGAGCGTGTGGGTGAGCTTGCCGGCCTGCTCGGCGGCGGCCGCGGCGATCGCCGGATGCGCGTGGCCGATGGTGGTGACGCCGATGCCGCAGCCCAGATCGATGATCTGATTGCCGTCGACGTCGACGAGGATGGCGCCTGATCCGTGGTCCATGTAGATGTCGGCAAGGGTACCGGCACCGCGGGAGACGGTCTTGCGGCGACGCTCGTGCAGCTCGCGCGACTTCGGCCCGGGCAGCTCGGTGACGAGCTTGCGGGCTTGCGGAACGGAGAAGGTGTCGACAGAAGTGGGCATACTCCGAGCCTAACCGCTCGGGTGTTTCACGCCCGTTTCAGCGTGCGTTCAGGGGCGTTCACCGTCGTTCTCCGCTGTTCACCGCCGCCTCGCGGGACAGGTGGCGACGTGGTCGTCGATGACGCCGACTGCCTGGAGGTAGGCGTAGACGATCGTGGAACCGACGAAGGTGAAGCCGCGCTTCTTCAGGTCTTTGCTGAGGCGGTCGGAGAGTTCGGTGGTGGCGGTGAAGCCCGTGGCATCCGCGGGTCGCACCACCGGCCGGCCGTCGACCCAGCTCCACAGGTAGTCGGCGAAGCTGCCGAACTCCTGCTGCACGCGGATGAAGGCGAGCGCGTTCTTGCGCGTGCCGAAGATCTTCAGGCGGTTGCGGATGATGCCCTCGTCACCCATGAGCGCCTCGAGCTCGTCATCCCCCATCGCCGCGACCGCGTCGACATCGAAGTCGTGGAAAGCGCGCGCATAGCCGGCCCGCCGGTTGAGGATGGTCGACCACGAGAGACCCGCCTGTGCCCCTTCGAGCACCAGGAACTCGAACAGGTAGTGGTCGTCGTGGCTCGGCACGCCCCACTCGGCATCGTGGTAGGCGCGCATCGCGGGCGATCCCGTGGCCCAGGGGCACGTGCCGTCGTGCGGATCGGGTGTTCCGAGGTCGGGGAGTCCGCTCATGCGTCGATCCTCTCAGGACCCGGCGACATCCGGGTGGCCGCGGTGCGCCACCGGAACCTCCGACTTCAGCCGTCCAGATGACCGCGGAGCTCGGCGAGCACGGCATCCGAGACGGTGTTCGTTCCACCGAGCACGATGATGCGAGCGGGCTTGAGGCGGTCGAGTTCTGCGGCCACGGCAGATGGGAGCGCTGTCGCCGTCACCAGGAGCACCGGCGCGGATTGAGCGATCGCGGCGGAGGACCCCGAGAGCGCGTCCGGGAACACCGAGCCCGACGCGACATACACGGTCCGCGCCCCGGCAGGGAAAGTGCTCTTCGACACGGCGGCCGAGACCTCGAATCGGTCGGAGCCTCCGATACGGGTGGTCGAGGCGACGGCGGACAAGGCATCGAACACTCCCGCCGAGACGGTGTTGGGGCCGCCGAGTACGACGATGCGGCCGGGCTTCAGGCGCGCGAGCTCCGTCGACACCGCGGCGGGCACCGTATCGCGCGTCACCAGCAGAACCGGGCCGCCGAAACGGCCGGCGGCAGCCGAACCGGAAAGAGCGTCGGGGAAGGTCTCGCCCGAGGCCACGTAGGCGACGGACGGGCTGGTGCGGAACGCCTCGCGTGACACCCTCGCCGAGACGGCGTACCGGTCTGCCCCGTCGTAGCGCACGACGGTTCCGGCCAGCGGACGGAGCACGTCTTCGACGGCCGGGCTGACGCTCGCGACGCCACCGAGCACGACGATCTTCGCGGGCTTCAGGCGTCGGAGTTCGCCGAGGATGACGTCGGGAACCGCGTCCCGCGTGGTGAGCAGCACCGGACCGCGCTGGGCTCCCGCTGCGGCCGATCCGGAGAGCGCGTCGGCGAAGACCGCACCGGAAGCGATGTACGCGACCGGAACGCCGGCGTGGAAGGTGCGCGCCGAGATGGCCGCCGAGACCGCATAGCGGTCAGCACCACCCACGCGGAGCGCGACCGGGTGAACGTCGACCACAACCGTCGCCACGTTCGAGAGACAGGGCGAGTGGAGAGGAACCGCGGTGATGCAGTACTGGAAGGTGTCTTGTCCGACGAACGCGTCTGAGGGTGTGTAGGCGAACCCTCCACCGACGCCGACCGCAGTGAGACTCCCCTCGTGCGGTTCCGTCACGATGGTGATGCCGTCACCAGGGATTGCTCCGACGTCATTCGAGAAGAGACCATCGGCGCCGGATCGGACGAGCAACGCGTCCACGTCGACGTCGTAATGGTCGTCGACGGCAAGCAGGCCGTCGAGTCCGACTCGAATCGTGACGGTCGCCGGGTTCGACAGGCACTCGTCATCCGCCGCGAGGCAGTAGGTGAAGGTGTCGGCGCCGCGGAAGCCGGCGGGTGGTGTGTAGGCGAACCCGCCCCGGGCGCCAGGTGTGAGCCCGCCGTGGGCGGGAGGATCGAACGCGACCGACATCGATGGCAGCACGTCGGTGTCGTTCGCCAGCACGCCCGGGCCCGGCACGGTGAGGGGTGTGTTGACGGGGGTCGAATAGGCGTCGTCGACCGCCTTGACCTTGGTGACGTCGATCGAGACCTCGGCGTCGAGCGAGATGCAGGCGGGCGAGGCCGCACGCTTCACGATGCAGTAGCTGAAGGCATCCGTTCCGGCGAACCCGGCGGCAGGCACGTATCGGAACAATCCGGGCCCGGTGACCGTGACGGTTCCGTGCGACGGCCCCGCCACCACCTTGATCGTCATCGAGACGCTCGTGGCGCCGGTGTCGTTCGCGAAGACACCCGGCGCCGGGGGCTCGAGCGGGGTGTCGGCGATCACCGAGTAGTGGTCGTCAGCGGCGATCGGCGCGGCCGCGAAGGCAGGTTGCGACGCCGCGAGCGCGGAGCCGGTGACGGCGAACGTGGCGACAGCGGCGAGAAGAAGACGGCGGACGGCCACGAGGGGACGAGGAGCAGTCAGGAAGGACTCATGCATGGAGACATCCGATCGATGGGTTCCCGACCCCGGATGAGCTTACCTCATGAATCAGCCGCCGGCGGAGGAACCGAAGCCCGACTTCCCCGAGCCACCGAAACCGCCCTTCAAGGGCGCGCGATCGCCCGCCTTCGCACCGGCCGGTGCCGGCGAGACCACGTCGGACTGCAGCTTCGAACCCGGCGCCGCGAAGCCGCCGCTCGGCACCGGCGCCCATCCGGAGACCCGGGGCGAAGCCCAGCGCGAACCCGCGAAGAGCAACGGGCCGAGCCACAAGCCCGAATAGTGGGCCGACGGATACCGGGAGGAGGGCTCGCAGAGATCCTCCGGTGTATCGACGATGTCTTCGCCCTGCCGTTCGAGCACCCCGATCTGCTCCGTCACATCCGCGATGCAGTCCTCTTTCGAGTCGTACATCGGGCGCTCGGCGTTCTGCGGCACCACGTACTTCTCGCCGTCGGCGCCCTCGAGCACGATGCCCTCTTCGGTCGGCGCACACCCCGAGAGCGCCAGCACGGCGCCCGCGATCGACGCGACGGCGACGCCGCGCTGCACGGCGGCTCGCGAGGGGCGGGCGAGGCCGGCGCGTTGATCGGCGGCGATGCCCGCGAGGGTCAGCCGGGTGGATCGGGCCGATTTCACGACGCCTCCTCGATGTGCTGCGGATCGATGTAGTGCGGCACGAATTCGGCGAGGTCGCCCGTGATCGGCCCGCTGGTCTCGCGCAGGTCGATGCCGGCGGGCGTCTCCCCCACGATCCAGCTGCCGATCACCGCCGTCTTGTCGGGGATCGGCGCGAACCGCGCCTGCTCCTGGTAGACGAAGCCCTCGTCGCCGTACGCCCCCTCGGCGAAGGCGATGACCGCGCCCGACGCGTCGATGAGCCGCACGTTCGCGCCCTCGCGACCGAGCCGCGGCTTCGCGACGTGAGGTCGGCCGGACAGCACATCTGCGGAGGCGAAGGCGGGCAGGAGGTTCGGATGCCCGGGGAACAGCTCCCAGAGCACCACCAGCAGCTGCTTGTTGCTGAGCAGCAGCTTCCAGGCCGGCTCCACCCACTGCGTCGCCCCGCGACTGGCCGGCAGGAAACCGCCGAACTGCTCGGCGAGCATCCATTCCCACGGATACAGCTTGAAGATGCGGCGGATCGGCTCGTCGTCGGCGTCGAGGAAGACGCCGTCGTCGACGCTCCACCGCACGTCCTCCATGAAGATCAGCTTCGGGTCGAAGCCCGCCGCGGAGGCGGTCTCGGCCATGTAGGCCACGGTGTCGAAGTCCTCGACGATGAGCTCGCCGTCGCCCGTGTCGTGCAACGAGGCGAGGTGCAGCCGAGCGCCCGGTGCGAGGCCCCAGCGGGCGGAGCGGACGTGCTCCCACTGCTCGATCAGGAGTTCGTGCAGGCCGTTGAACTGATCGGCCTCGGCCGGCAGGGCGCCGCGCGCGGTCTGCTCCTCGAGCCACTGCCACTGCGCCGCCGCGGTCTCGACGAGCGAGGTGGGCGTGTCGGCATTGAACTCGAGCAGCTTCACGGTGCCGTCGCCGTCGTAGGCCAGGTCGAAGCGGCCGTAGACGGTGGGATCGTCGTCGTCCCACGACGCCCGCACCAGCTCGTGGAACCGCTCCGGGATGCCGAACTCGTCGAAGCGCCCCTGCCGCACCACGAACTCCACGGCCTCCATGCACCGGGCGAAGAGCTCGGCGGTGGCCTGCTCGATGAGCTCGATCTCGGTCAGCGAGAACACGTAGGCCGCCGCCTCGTTCCAGTACGGGCGCCCGCCCTCCGACTCGAGGTCGTAGAAGCTGAACCCCACCTCGTCCAGGCGCGAGCGCCAGTCGGGGCGCGGGGTGATCTCGGTTCGCCGCATGATCTCCGAGCCTAACCCGCGCTCCCGACCAAGGGGGCCGCCCGCTCAGCTCAGGGCGTCGAGCGCCTCGAACTCCTCGGGCGAGAGGTGGATGCGGGCGGCATCCACGTTCTCCTCGAGGTGCGCCACCGAGGAGGTGCCCGGGATCGGCAGCATCACCGGTGAACGGTGGAGCAGCCAGGCGAGCGCGAGCTGCGAGGGGGTCGAGCCGTGTGCCGCAGCGAGCTTCGCCAGGGGCGATCCCTCGCGGGAGAGCGCACCGGTGGCGAGCGGGAACCACGGGATGAAGGCGATCCCCTCGGCCGCGGAGTAGTCGAGCAGCTCGGAGGCGCTGCGGTTCGTGAGGTTGAAGAGGTTCTGCACCGAGACGATCGGGGCCACGGCGCGAGCCGCCACCACGTCGTCGACCGTCACCTCGGAGAGGCCGATGTGGCGCACCTTGCCCTCGCTCTGCAGCGCGGCGAGCTCGCCGATCTGGTCCTCGAGCGGCACCTTCGGGTCGATGCGGTGCAGCTGCAGCAGGTCGATGCGGTCGACGCCGAGGTGGCGGAGGTTGAGTTCGGTCTGCTGGCGGAGGTACTCCGGGCGACCCACGGGCGTCCACTGGTTCGGGCCCTGGCGGGTGAAACCGACCTTCGTGGCGATGGCGACCCCGTCGGCGTACGGGTGCAGGGCCTCGCGGATGAGGGCATCCGTCACGAACGGGCCGTAGGCATCCGCCGTGTCGATGAGGTTCACGCCGAGTTCCACCGCGCGGCGCAACACGGCGATGGCGGCCGAGCGGTCGGCCGGGTCGCCCCAGACGCCGGGGCCGGTGAGCTGCATGGTGCCGAAGCCCAGACGGTTGACGGTGAGATCGCCGCCGATGGCGAAGGTCCCTGAGGTGGAGGCGGGCGTTGCGGTGGCGTTCTCGTTCGAGGTCATGCAGGTATGAACCCGGCGACCGGCCTGTGCATTCCGCTCGGTCGTGCCCACACTGAGAGCATGAAAGTCACCGACACGAGCGACCTGTGGTGGAAGAGCGCGGTCATCTACTGCCTCGACGTCGAGACCTACATGGACTGGAACGGCGACGGCGTGGGCGACTTCGCCGGCCTCGCCAACCGGCTCGACTACCTGGCCGAGCTCGGCGTGACCTGCCTCTGGCTGATGCCGTTCTACCCGACCCCCGATCGCGATGACGGCTACGACATCGTCGACTTCTACGGGGTCGACCCGCGGCTCGGCCACTTCGGCGACCTCGTCGAGGTCATCCGGATCGCCCGGGACCGGGGGATGCGCGTGATCGCCGACCTGGTGATCAATCACACCAGCGACAAACATCCGTGGTTCAAAGCGGCCCGGTCGAGTCGCACGAACCCGTACCGCGACTACTACGTCTGGCGCGACGAACCGCCGGCGCACGACGGGGCGCCCGTCTTCCCCGACCAGGAGACGAGCAACTGGCAGCTCGACGAGAAGACCGGGCAGTACTACCAGCACGTCTTCTACAAGCACCAACCCGACCTCAACATCACGAATCCGCTGGTGCGCGACGAGATCGCGAAGGTGATGGGCTTCTGGCTGCAGCTCGGGCTCTCGGGATTCCGGGTCGACGCCGTGCCGTTCCTCCTCGACGAATCGGGCATCATCGACGGATCGCGGCTGCTGCCCGATCCGCACGCCTACCTGCGGTCGCTGCGCTCCTTCCTCGGCCGGCGCTCGGGTGACGGCGTGCTGCTCGGCGAAGTGAACCTGCCGCGCGACGAGCAGGAGGTGTTCTTCGGCGGGGTCGAGGGCGACGAGCTGACGATGCAGTTCGACTTCATCTCGATGCAGAACATGTACCTCTCGCTCGCGCGCCAGGATGCGGGGCCGCTGATCGCCGCGCTCGAGTCGCGGCCGGTCGGGTCGCCCGACTCGCAATGGGCGAACTTCGTGCGCAATCACGACGAACTGACGCTCGACAAGCTGAGCGACTCCGAGCGCCAGGAGGTCTTCGCGGCTTTCGGGCCGGAAGAGCGGATGCAGGTGTACGGGCGCGGGCTGGTGCGTCGCCTGCCGCCGATGCTCGACGGGGATCCGCGGCGCATCCGCATGGTCTACAGCCTGCTCTTCTCGCTGCCGGGCACGCCGGTGCTGTTCTACGGCGAGGAGATCGGCATGGGCGAGAACCTCGACGCGGAGGGGCGGATGGCGGTGCGCACGGCGATGCAGTGGAACGCGGGCGCGACCGGCGGGTTCTCCGCCGCGCGACCGTCCCGGCTGCGCAACGCCGTCGTGGCGGGCGGGTACGGCCCGGAGCACGTGAACGTGGAGCAGCAGCGGCGCGATCCGTCGTCACTGTATTCGTTCATCCGGATGCTCGTGCAGCACTACCGCAATGCGCCCGAGTTCGGCTGGGGTGCGTTCGAGGTGCTGCCGGTGGAGTCGGCCTCGGTGCTGGCGCATTCGCTCACCTGGGACGACCGGCAGGTCATCGCGCTGCACAACTTCGCGGCGTCGCCGGTGTCGGTGCCGCTCGATCTCGGCCGGGCGCACGCCGGGTGCGAGGTGAGCGAACTGCTGACCGGGGAGTCGTCGCACGCGGATGCCGCGGGACGCACGACGATCCAGCTCGACGGCTACGGGTTCACCTGGCTGCGGGTGATCCCGGAGGGCGAGCGGCTCCAGTACTGAGGGGCGGTGCCGCTCGTCGGACCTGCCGTCGTCTGGCTCGTCCTTGCCTTCGGCGGACCCACGCTGCCACGCTTCTGACACGGCACGACAGCAGGCGTGACGGCGGAACGGCGAGGTGGGCATGGACTTCTACGGGATCATCGAGATCGTCGGCAAGGTGATCGACGCCGCGGGGGTGGCGGCGATCGTGGTGGGGGCGCTGTACGCCTCGCTCAACGCGCTGACCCGGGGGCTGCGGCATCAACGACCCGTGTACACGCAGTTCCGGCGGCTGCTCGGACGGGCCATCCTGCTCGGGTTGGAACTGCTGGTGGCAGCCGACATCATCCGGACCGTCGCCGTCACGCCGACACTCGAGAGTGTCGCGGTGCTGGGGGCGATCGTGCTGATCCGCACCTTCCTCAGCTTCTCGCTCGAGCTCGAGATCACGGGGCGCTGGCCGTGGCAGAAGCCGTCAGCGGTGCCGGCGGGCGCAGACCCGGCGGACGGCGACCCGGCAGCCGGCGCGGTGCAGGGGCGGGACGGGTGAATATCCGGGTGAATCGCGCCCGCTCCGCACCGAGGTGGGCGAGGTCGGCTTAGCGTTGCCGGATGCCCGCTCTGTCCGCTTCTGCGCCCGACCCGGCGCTCGGCGACTACCGGCTGAGGGCGCTCGGCGACGGGGCGGAGTTCCTGGTGGAGCGGCTGACCGAGCGGGGCTGGCAGCCGCAAGCCGAGATCTGGGCCGATGGCGACGGATTCGTCGTGGCCCACTCGGTGATGCCGCCGGATGCGCGCTCGATGGAGCGGCTCGGGCGGTTCGGGACGCCCGAGGAGGCGATGGCGCGGTTCGCGCGATGGGCGCGCACGGGCGAGTAGCGGCGCTACTCGACGGGCTCGAGACGCACGGTTCCGTCGGCCTCGACGCTCCAGCCCGGGTTGTGCGCCACCTCCCAGAGGATGCCGTTCGGGTCGGTCACGTGGGCGTGGTAGCCGCCGAACGCGGCCTGCTGCGGACGTTTGCGGATGCTGCCGCCGGCCGCGAGCATCCGCTCGACCACGGCGTCGACCTCGGCGGGTGAGCCGACGTTGTGGGAGAGGGTGAAGGTGGGCGCTGCTGCGCCGAGGGAACAGTCGACGGTCGGCGCCTCGGTCGGCGCCTCGGCCCCGTCGCGCAGGTCGCCCTCGAACGCGACGGCGTCGTAAAGGCCGAGCACCAACCCGTGCCCCACCTGGAAGAAGAGGATCTCGCCCGGAACGTCGAGCAGCGGCTCCCACCCGAGCCCGTCGCGGTAGAAGCCCCGCGCGGCATCGAGGTCGGCCGTGGCGAGCGTGATGAAGTCGATTCGCTGATCCATGCCCGCCACGCTAAACCCCACCGCCGACGCCCGTCACCCGCCGAGGGCGACCTCGTGCTGCCCGCGACCCCAGCATCCGGCGCGCTCCCAGTCGTAGGGGATGTTGTCGTCGTCGCCGTTCAACGCCCGCCGTGCCGCCTCGCGCTTCTCGACGGGGTAGACAGACTCCCACGGATCCTGCGCCCGAAGGGCGTCAGTCATCAGCCAGTACGGTGTCTGGCCGTACTCCGAGAATCCGGCATCGCTCATGCACTGCCGCGTGATCAACTCCGCGGACCAGGACAGGCGCGCCTCCGCTCGCTGCTCGTCCGTCCAGTCGGCTGGCACGTCGAGCGTGGTCGGGTCGACGAAGTCCGTCTCTTCGAATCGTGGCGAGCGGGGAGCGAAGTCGAGCGCCCCCTGAGCTGGGCGTCCGACCGCCTGGAGTGCTCGGTTGAAGCACACCACCGGGGTATCGAGGAAGTACATGAAGGGCCGTTGGAAGTGCGACTCCCAATCCGCGGGCGGAGCAGGATCGCCGACCGTCGTCCCCGACTCGTCGATGCGCTCGTCCCAGACGGGAGAGAAGCGGTAGTCGACCCCACGGCTGAGCGAACAGGCGCGGGTGGATTGCTCCACAGCGACCCATTCGCGCGCGATGACCTTGTCTGCTTCGGGCCAGGACGCGGGAATGGTGATCGTGATCGGGTCGGGATCAGCGGTGGGCGCCGGCGGCCAGGCCGCATCGGCGGGCGATCCGGTCTGACCGCTCGCCGCGGAAGACGAGTCAGCTTCCCTCTCGACGGGCCGCGCATTCGTTTTGCGATGAACGACGTCCTCCTGGGCCGAGGCGCCGAACCCGCCGACTCCCGCGACCACTCCCCACCCGACGATCAGCGCCCCCAAAGCGGCGGTCGATGCGACGACTCCGACCCAGCGACGACGTTGCTGCACAGGACGACCCTTTCACTGGGCCCAACCCCGAACGCGATTATTGCTCATTCGATCGGATGCAGCAACCCCGAGGGTCAGACTGCCTGGGCGAAGCCGGCCGGGGCGTCGGCTGCGTCGGCGAGCGGGGCGAGCGCGGGCGGGATGTCCCAGCCCTTGCGCCGCATCGACTGCGCCCAGAGGCGGCCGGCGCGGTACGACGAGCGCACGAGGGGACCGGCCAGCACGCCGAGGAACCCGATCTCCTCGGCCTCCTCCTTGATCTCCACGAACTCCTCCGGCCGCACCCACGACGCCACGGGCAGGTGCCGCGGCGACGGCCGCAGATACTGCGTGACGGTGATGATGTCGGTGCCGGCGTCGTGCAGGTCCTGCAGCGCCTGCGAGATCTCCTCGCGGGTCTCCCCCATGCCGAGGATGAGGTTCGACTTCGTGATGAGCCGCGCATCCCGAGCCTGCGTGAGCACGTCGAGCGAGCGCTCGTAGCGGAAGGCGGGGCGGATGCGCTTGAAGATGCGCGGCACCGTCTCCACGTTGTGGGCGAAGACCTCGGGGCGCGAGTCGAACACCACCTGCAACAGGTCGGGGTTGCCCGAGAAGTCGGTGGCGAGGATCTCTACTCCTGTGCCCGGGTTGAGCTCGTGGATCTTCCGCACCGTCTCCGCGTGCAGCCACGCTCCCTCGTCGGGCAGATCGTCGCGTGCGACACCGGTGACCGTCGCGTAGCGCAGGTTCATCGACACCACGGATTCCGCCACCCGTCGCGGCTCGTCGGTGTCGTAGTCGGCCGGCTTGCCGGTGTCGATCTGGCAGAAGTCGCAGCGCCGGGTGCACTGCGACCCGCCGATCAGGAACGTCGCCTCGCGATCCTCCCAGCACTCGAAGATGTTGGGGCAGCCGGCTTCCTGGCACACCGTGTGGAGTTCCTTCTCCTTCACGAGGCCCTGCAGCTCACGGTATTCCGGGCCGAACTTGGCCTTCGTCTTGATCCACGAGGGCTTCCGCTCGATCGGCGTCTCGGCGTTGCGCACCTCGAGGCGCAGGAGCTTCCGGCCCTCGGGGATGTGCGGCGCGCTCACCGGGCGCCCGCCGCGACGACCTCGTGGCCCACGCGCACCAGTTCGCGCATCCGGTCGCCCGGCGATTCGAACTTCGCCATTACCGAATCGACCACGTCGGCCGGATCGACCCGCCGACCGAGGATCTCACTGATTGTGGTGACGCCGGCGTCGCGGATGCCGCACGCCACGATCCGCTCGTAGGGCTCGAGGCTGTTGCTGCAGTTGAGCGCGAAGCCGTGGGTCGTCACCCCGGAGGCGACACGGATGCCGATGGCGCCGAGTTTCGAGGTCGTGCCGTCGACCGTGGTCCAGATGCCGGAGCGCCCCTCGACCCGGTGCGCCACGACGCCGAGCTCGATCACGACGTCGAGCAGCAGGCTCTCCAGCGAGCGCACGTAGGCGACGACGTCGATCGGATCGGGCAGGCGCAGGATCGGGTAGCCGACGAGCTGCCCCGGACCGTGCCAGGTGATCTTGCCTCCGCGATCCACTTCGACCACGGGCGTGCCGTCAACGGGACGCTCGGAGTCCTCCGTGCGCTTGCCCGCGGTGTACACGGCCTCGTGCTCCAGCAGGATCACGGTGTCGGGGGCATCCCCCGCCACCACCTGATCGTGCAGGCGCGCCTGCAACGCGAGACCCTCGGCATAGGGGACCAACCGCCGCCCCACGCCTTCCACGACGAAGTCTGTCATGGGGCAAGCATAGGTTAATTGGACTGAGTCCAACAATAGGCTCGGCGAGCTGGTGGTGAAGAGATCACGATCACCGGTGGAGCACGGGCGGGACAGAATTGGAGCATGAGCGCCGATCGGAGTTTCGACGACCTGCTGGCCGAAGGCGAAGCGGTGCCGACCGCGGGCTGGGACTTCTCGTGGTTCGAGGGGCGCGCGACCGAGGAGCGCCCGTCGTGGGGCTACGCGGGGATCGCGGCCGAACGGATCGCTGCGGCCGACTCGGTGCTCGACATCCAGACGGGCGGCGCCGAGGTCTTCGCCGGTGCGCTCTCCCGAGCCGGTGCCCGGTCGGGCCGCATCCCCGCGACGGTGTGGGCCACCGAGGGCTATCCGCCGAACGTCGCGCTGGCCCGGGAGCGGCTCGAGCTCTTCCGCGGCGAGGTCGTGCAGGTGGCCGAGGATGCACCGCTGCCGTTCGCCGGTGAGCGCTTCCATCTGGCGCTGAGCCGACATCCGCAGTCCACGGACTGGGCCGAGGTGGCACGCGTGCTGCACTCCGGCGGCACCTTCCTCACCCAACAGGTCGCGGCGGGCTCGAACCGCGAGCTCTACGAGTTCTTCCTCGGGCCGCAGCCGGACGACGAGAACACCTCCCGCAGCCTCGAGAACCTCGTGGCGGGCGCCCGAGCCGCCGGACTGCGAGTGGTCGACGCACTCCACGAGTCGACGAAGGTCGAGTTCTTCGACGTGGCAGCGGTGGTCTACTTCCTGCGCAAGGTGCTCTGGACCGTCCCCGACTTCACCGTGGAGCGCTATCGCGACCGGCTCGCCGCCGTGCACACGCGCATCCAGGCCACCGGATCGTTCGTGTCGCACAGTGAGCGCGCGCTGATCGAGGCACGCAGGCCCTGAGCGGGTGGCCGGGTGCGCTCCCGGGGTTTTGCCGAAAGTGAAAGATCAGCGATTCTTCGCGTCACGAATCTCGGAAAGGTGCTGTCTGAGCCTGTCATCCTGACAACATGGACGACAGAATCACGCTCCGCTTCATGGCCGCTCCGCAGGACGCGGCGGCCGGCGGCGCCACCGTGGCGGCCGGTCGGGTGCTCGAGTGGATCGACAAGGCGGGGTACGCCTGCGCCGTCGGCTGGAGTTCTTCGTACTGCGTCACCGCCTACGTGGGCAACGTGCACTTCACCCGGCCGATCGCCTCGGGCGAGATCATCGAGGCCCACGCCCGCATCATCCACACCGGACGCACCAGCATGCAGGTGCTCGTGACGGTGGAGTCGGCGGATGTGCGCAGTCGCGACTTCGCACCGGCCACGCACTGCATCCTCGTGTTCGTCGCGGTCGACGACGCGGGGCGGCCGCAAGAGGTCCCGCACTGGTCGCCGACGAGCGAGAGCGACCGGATGCTCAACGCCCGCGCCGAGGAACGGCTCGCCCCGCGGCGCGCCATCCGCGACGCCATGCAGCAGCAGACGTATTCGGCAGAGGGCACGACGCCGAGCACCGTGTTCCGCTTCCTCGCGGCGCCCGGCGACGCGAACTGGGGTGGGAACGCGCACGGCGGAACCGTCATGCGCTGGATCGACGAGACCGCGTTCGCGTGCGCCGCCGGATGGACGTCGGCCTCGGCCGTCGCGGTGTACTCGGGCGGCATCCACTTCTACCGGCCGATCCGGATCGGGCACATCGTGGAGGTGGCCGCGCGGCTCATCCACACCGGGCCGCAGAGCATGCACATCGCGATCCACGTGCGGTCGGGCTCGCCGGAGACGCCGAGCGCGCTGGAGCTCACCACGCAGTGCATGAGCGTGTTCGTCGATCTGGATGCCGCGACCGGGCGCTCTCGCCCCGTGCCCACCCTCCCGCTCGTCTCCGAGGAGGACCGGCGGCTCGACGCGCACGCCCTCGACCTCATCCGCTTGCGCGCGGGCCTCGAGGCCCTCCCGCTCGCGTCGGCGCCCGTCCCGGCGTAGCGGGGCCGGGGTGGCGCACTGACCCGCACGTTTTGGCGCCTCCCCCGCCGCTCGATCCGCAAATCCGTGCGGATGAGCACCCGACTCCGGGCGGTGTGGGGCGGGGCTTCGGCGTGGCGGCGAGGACGAGGCGCGGCGCCTGGGTGACGGGACGCGCTGATCCGCACGGTTTGGCGCCTACCCCGCCGCTCGTTCCGCAAATCCATGCGGATGAGCACCCGGCGCCGAGCGGCGGGGCGCGGGGGTCAGCCGGCGGCGAGGCGCTCGAGGGCGTCGAGGGCGGGGCGTTGGCCCGCCAGGATCTTGACGCGTGCCTCCGGGAGGGGAAACCAGCGGGCGTCGTCGATCTCGGGGAACTCCTGCCGGCGGCCGGAGCGCGGCGGCCATTCGAGCTCGAAGGTGTTGCTCACGACCACCTCGGGCACGGCGGAGGTCTCGGCTGCGAACACGGCGATCACCTTGCGCGAGGGCTGCCGGAACTCGCCGAGCAACACGTACTCGACCTCGGGCGCCGGCGCCCCCGTCTCCTCGGCGAACTCGCGCCGGGCGGCGGCGAGCGCCTCCTCCTCGGCGCCGTACTCGCCCTTCACCACCGACCACGAGCCCTCGTCTTTGCGCGCCCAGAACGGTCCTCCCATGTGCGCGATCCACACCTCGACGCCGCCGTCGCGACGCCGCCAGGGCAGGATGCCCGCACTCAGCACCGGCATCCGTCACCCCTCCGTCGCGGCGAGCGTGGTAGCGGGCGTCGAGACGGGCGCGAGGGTCGCCGTCGTGCGCATCCGGAGTTCGAGGGCGCCGGGCTGCTCGACGAGGTCGAACGCGACCCCGATCGACGCGATCTCGGCCAGCGAGGACACGTGCGTCCCGCCGCAGGGGATGCTCACCGCGCCGTCAGGAAAGTGGCACGTCCAGGTGCGGCGCCCGCTCAGGCCGCGTGCGTCGCCATCCTGTCGCACTTCGACGCGGGCTCCGGATGCGCACCACTCCGCGAGCTGCGCGTCGACCTCGGCGGCCAGCACGGCGAGCGGGCCGGACGGACCCGACGTGCCTTCCGGGAGCTCCACTCCCTCCGTGAGCACCGCGGGCGCGAAGCCCTTCTTGCGGAGCGACTTGCCGATTCGGTACACGTCGAGCGATCCGTTCTCCTCGATTGTCGACGACTCGATCGCGAGCTGGTCGAAGTTCGGACGGCCCCGGCCATCGCGCGCGACATCCTTGGTCCAGGCGCCGGCCAGCGCCTCGTTGAGGGCGAGCGACGCCAGATGGCAGGCCGTGTGCCCCGCCGACAGCGCGCGCCGATACCCCGCGTCGACCTCGACGAGCGCCACCGCACCCTCGACGAGCGCCCAGCTCCCCTCATCGGCCGGCACCATCGAGTCTCCAGAATCCGCCGCATTCGACGGCGCGATTCCGTCGATTCTTGGCGACTCGAGGAGGGGTACGGACGAGGGGTCGAGAACGTGAGCCACCACGAAGGTCCAGCCGTCGGCACCGGGGCGGACCGGGACATCGGGGCCGAGGAACAACTGCACCCCGTCCGTCGCTCCCACCACGCAGTCGACGACGGGGAAGGCCAGACCGCCCACCAGGAGACCGGCCCGATCCGCCCCCTGGTCGGGCCACGCGGCATCGACCGGATGGCACGCCGTCTCGTCGAGCAGCACCGCCACCCGCCCGCCGTCGTCGAGCGGCTCGACGTGGAGCACGACCCCCGACGAGACCACCGCCCCGGACGGATAGGTGACGACGGTGTCGACGCGCGGGAGAGTCATGTCCGCCATTTTCCCACTCAATCCATAGCGGCCTCATAGACTGCCTCCCTAGCGTCTATCCGTCGCATCCGGCACGACACCGGCCGTCGATCCCAGCGAGCAAGGAGCACCCGCGGCATGAGCCCAGCGAAGCCCGACAAGAGCATGTACGACGGGCTCTCGAAGAAGGACCGCCAGGCGCTCTCCCGCGAGATCGCGCGCATCCAGCGCGAAGAGGAGCAGCGGCGCAAGAAGCGCAACCGCGTCATCCTCATCACGAGCCTCATCACCGTCGGCGTGCTCGCGCTTGCTGGCACCGGATGGGCGGTCTACAGCGGCATCCGCGCCACCTTCGTCGGCCCGCTCAACATGTTGAGCGACGGCATCCTGTTCACCGGCGACCCGGCGAACGCCACCTCCACCGAGACGGCGACCGCCACCGCGACCAGGACGGCCGCCATCCAGCCGGATGCGCAGCCCGTCGCCTCCGATCTCGACACCTCGACCGTGCTCCGCATCACCGAGTACGTCGACTACTCGAGCCCCGACGTCGCGAAGTTCGAGACCGCGAACGGTTCGGCCCTGCAGTCGTACGTCTCCGCCGGCTACGCGAGCCTCGAACTGCACCCGGTCGCCCTCGAAGGCGCCGGGAGCTCCGACAGCTACGCCACCCGCGCCGCCAACACCGTGGCCTGCGTGGCCAACACCACCCCGGATGCCGCCCTCGTCGTGCACAACGCCCTGGTCGCCGCACAGTCGACCCTCCCCGACGGAGGCCTCAGCAACGACGACCTCGTCGCCCTCGTGCAGAAGGCGGGCGTCACCGACCCCGCCATCGCCAGCTGCATCACCGGCAACGAATTCGACGACTGGGTCGCGAACTCCACCGCCCGAGCGCAGAAGAATATCCCGAACTCCGACGTCACGGCGCTCACCACGGTGCCGCTCGTCGTGATCGACGGCACGGCCTACACCGGAGCGCTCGACGACACCGAGGCGCTCAACACCTTCATCACCGACGTCTTCACGAAGGCGTCGGCGGCGGCCGGCACGGATGCGACGGGCACCGACGGCGCCACCCCAGCCCCCACCGGGTCCCCCGCACCCACCGACACCCCGGTCCCCACCGACGGCCCGGCCGAGTAGCGACGCCGAGCGGGCTCAGTCGAGCAGGCCCAACCGCCCCACGGCCTGCTCGGCCTCGGCGCGGTTCGCCACGCCGAGTTTGCGGTACACGCTCCGCAACTGCGACTTCACGGTGTTCTGGCTCACGAACAGCCGGTTCGCGATCTCGGCGACGGATGCTCCCGACACCAGTTCGGCGAGCACCGATCGTTCGCGCGGCGACAGCGGGACCGTCGAATCCATCTCGGGAAGGAAGCTCCCCCGCTCCCGCACCCGGTCGAGGACGGCCCCGGCCGACCCGGCGAGCACGGTCGCCGGCACCAGCGCCACGAGCGCGTCGAAGTCGCCGCGCCGGATCACCGTCAAAGCCGAATACAGCCGCGCCGACTCGATGAGGGCCAGGGCCTGCTGGAACGCCTCCCCCGCCTCCCGCTCCCATCCGCTGCGCAACCGCGTCACGGAGTGCAGCACGAGCGCCTCGGCGATCACCCGCTGAGCCGAGGTCGCGACGGTGAGGAGCGGCTCGACCGTGCGGGCGACGGCCTGCAGGTCGCCCGTGAGCATGTCGATCTTCGCCTGCTCGAGCTGCAGGTAGTACGTCGACGGGGGCGTCGACTTCTGCCCGGCCAGAGCCTGCCGCGCCCGCGCGGGCTGCTCCAGCTCGATGGAGAGCTCGGCACGCGCCACGGCCACGAAGTGCCCACTGATGCCGTTCGCGGTGAGCTCGGGTGGACGGCTCTGCACGGCCGAGTCGATCTGCGTGAGCACCCGCCAGGCATCGCCCGTGTGTCGCGCGAGCCGGGCACGGAGATAGAGGATGACGGCCCAGTACTCCGGCGCCTTCGCCACATCGACGTAGACGTCGAGCACCTCGTCGGCCTCCTCGTATTCGAGTCGGTCGATGTGTCCGAGGGCCCGGCTGAGGTGGGCCGTGATGCCGTAGCGCTTGGAGGTCCAGTCCGGCGTCACCCCGGGTGGGTCGCCGCGCGGAACGCGATCGAGCCAGGCCTCCGCCTCCGCGGTCTGGCCGGCAATGGTGTGCAGCCAGGCGAGACTACCGGCCGAGCTCTGGTAGATCAGCTCGTTGCCGGTCACCGCGGCGAGGTCGTGGGCATCCTGGAACTCCCGGAACGCCTCCGTGCTCTGCCCGGCCGCCTCGCGCACCTTGCCCCATTGGCTGTGCAGGTCGGGCAGGGAGTACTGCATCTCCACCACGGCCTCGTCGGTGGCGTCTCCGAGGGCTTCGCGAGCCTCATCGACCCACCGCACGGCCCGGTCGAGACGGCCGGCGACGCGCGCGGCCGCGGCCCGGCTGGTGAGCTCGACGAGCACGTCGATGAGCGCCGAGGAGAGCCCGGGAGGCGCTGTGTCGCGAAAGCGCAGCGGGCGCGGCGCGTCGCCGACGGGGAGGTAGCTGAGGTAGTTCTGCGCCGAGATCCAGCGCGGGTTGGCCGCCACGACGGCGTCGGGCAGGGCGGCGACGGCGTCGCGGATGACGGCGGGGTCGGCGAGGATGAGGGCCGACCAGTTGCGCTCCACGAGGGTCTGCACCGCGTCCCAGTCGGCGCGGGAGACGGCATCCTGCAATTCCTGCGAGATCGCGGATCGTTCAGAGGGGTCGCTCACGACAGTCTCTTTTCGTCCGAGCACAGCCCCACCAAGCCTTGCTCGTGGGCAGAGCTTCGTCATCCCCTACGAATTCCGGACCCGCCCGGATGCGCCCACGTGTCGAGTGTAACGCCCCCGACGGGTGCACGAAGACCCTCCGGACGGTGGACGAGAGGTGAACGGAAGGGTGAGTCGGCGCCGATTGACTAGGTAAGCCTAACCTAACTAGTATCGGGACGATCGCCCGGCGGCGCCCCCGCCCCTTCTTCGAGTTCGGACTGATGACCTCTCTCACGCCCCTCCGCCGACGCGCCCACGCGGGCCTGGCCCTCGCGCTCGGCGTCGCCGCCGCCGCCGTCACCCTCGGCGCCTGCTCGAGCCACGCGGGCGGCGCGGGCGGAGCGGCCGGCGCCTCCGCCGAGGGGCCGTGCCTCTCCTCCGACGTCTCTCTGTCCGACCTGCCGCTCGCGCCCGATCCGAAGACGCACCAGGGCGAATCGACCGCCTGCCTTTCCGACACCGGCGTCATCCCCGTGACGACGGATGCCGCGCCCGTCCTTCCGGCGACCGTCACCGACAACCAGGGCACCGTCGTCACCGTCGCCGACACGAGCCGCATCCTCGCGCTCGACATCTACGGCTCCCTCGCGGCCACGGTCTTCGGCCTGGGGCTCGGCGACAGCGTCGTCGGGCGTGACTCGTCGACGAGCTTCGCCGGCGCATCCGACCTCCCGCTCGTGACGCAGAACGGACACGAGCTGAACGCCGAGGCGATCCTCGAACTCGATCCGAGCGTCATCGTCACCGACTCCTCGATCGGGCCGTGGGACGTGGTGCTGCAGATGCGCGAGGCCGGCATCCCGGTGGTGGTCACGACTCCGGAGCGGAATCTCGACAACGTGGGCGAGCTCGTGGGCATGGTGGCGTCGGCGCTCGGCGTTCCGTCCGCCGGGGCGGAACTGACGGCGCGGGTCACCGCGGAGATCCAGGACGAGGTGGCGGCGATCGCGGCCGTGACGCCGAGCGATCTGGCCGATCGGCCCCGCATCCTCTTCCTCTACGTGCGCGGCAACGCCGGTGTGTACTACATCTTCGGCGAGGAGTCAGGGGCGGATGCGCTGATCCGGGCGCTCGGCGGCATCGACGTCGCGGGCGAGATCGGGTGGCAGGGCATGCGGCCGATGACGGCCGAGGCGCTCGTGAAGGCGCAGCCCGACATCCTGCTGATGATGACCAAGGGCCTCGAGTCGGTGGGCGGCGTCGACGGGCTGCTCGAACGCATCCCGGCGGTCGCGGAGACGCCCGCCGGGGCGAACCGGCGCATCGTCGACATGAGCGACTACGAGATCCTGAGCTTCGGCCCGCGCTCGGCCGCCGTGCTCGACGCCCTCGCCCGCGCCATCTACGCCCCGGATGCCTCGGGCGCGGCCCGATGACCCGCGTCACTCCCTCGGTGGGCGCGGACGGTGCGCCGGGCGACGCTCACCCGCACGGTTTGGTGGGAACCGGGAACGCGGGTAGCGCCAGAACGCGCGGATCAGCGGCGGATGCCACTCGCCCGCTGCTCGCGGACGACGCCACCCCCGTGGCCGATGCGCCCGACGACACTCACCCGCACGGATTGGCGGAAACCGGGAACGCGGGTAGCGCCAGAACGCGCGGATCAGCGGCGGATGCCACTCGCCCGCTGCTCGCGGACGACGCCACCCCCGTGGCCGATGCGCCCGACGACACTCACCCGCACGGATTGGCGGAAACCGGGAACGCGGGTAGCGCCAAAACGCGCGGATCAGCGGGCGGCGTGGGGGCGGGCGGCGGCGGGAGCCTGGAGGCGAGTGTCGATCCGCTGCCGCGGCGGCGTGTGGGAGGCGGGCGGCGCGCGGTCTTGTTCGGGGTGCTCGCGGTGGCTCTGGTGGTCGTGTCGCTCGTGGCGGCGGGAACGGGGCAGCTCGCCATCGCGCCCGACGAGGTGCTCGGGTCGATCCTGCACCGCATCGGCGTGACGATCTGGCCGCTGCCGTCGCATCCGAACGGGGACAGCGCGCTGTGGAACATCCGCTTCCCCCGCGTGGCGATGGCCGTGCTCGTCGGCGCAGCCCTCGCGGCCAGCGGCATGATCATGCAGGCGATCTTCGGCAACCCGCTCGCCGAGCCCGGAGTCGTGGGCGTCAGCTCGGGCGCGGCGCTCGGCGCGGCGGCCACGATCGTGCTGGGCCTCAACTTCCTCGGCGACTGGACCATCGCCTTCGCCGCCTTCGTCGCCGGTCTCGCCGCCACCCTGCTCGTCTACGCCGTCTCGCGCGCGAACGGCAAGACCGAGGTGGTGACCCTCGTGCTCACCGGAATCGCCGTCAACGCCTTCGCCGGTGCGGGTCTGGCGCTGTTCATGTTCCTGGCCGACACGCAGTCGCGCGAGGCCATCGTGTTCTGGCAGCTCGGCAGCCTCAACGGATCGCGCTGGCAAGACGTTCTCGTGGTGCTCCCGGTCGTGGTGGTCGGCATCGCGGTCGCGCTCGTGCTCTCACGCCGCTTCGACCTGCTCTCGCTCGGCGAGAAGGCCGCGCGGCACCTCGGGGTGAACGTGGAGGCGCTACGGATCGTGTCGATCGTGCTCGTGGCGCTGCTCGTGGGCGGGGCGGTGGCGTTCGTGGGCATCATCGCGTTCGTGGGGCTCGTCATCCCGCACCTGATGCGCATGATCATCGGCCCCGCGCACCTGCCGCTGCTCATCGCCTCGACTCTCGGCGGCGCGGTGCTGCTCGTGGCGGCCGACCTGGTGGCGCGCACGGCCATCCCGATGGCGGACCTGCCGATCGGGCTTCTCACGTCGCTCATCGGCGGCCCCTTCTTCTTCTGGCTCCTCCGCCGCACCCGCAAGAAGGCCGGGGGCTGGGGATGAGCGTCTTCTCCGCGCGCGCCGATCGCCGGCGACCCGTCAGAAACGGTCGGAATAGCGCGTCGATAACGACAGGAACTGACGGGTCGACACCCGGCGAGACGGATGCGCGGGGCCTGGCAGGCGAAGCCGCCCTGCGCGTGCGTGGGGCGAGCGTCGAGATCGGGGGCGCGCGCATCCTGAGCGATGTGTCGTTCGACGCGGCTCCGGGCGAGGTCGTGGCGCTGATCGGGCCGAACGGCGCCGGGAAGTCCACGCTGCTCTCGGTCGTGACCGGCGACCAGGCGGTGACGGCCGGGACCATCGAGATCGCCGGACGCCCGCTCGCCGACTGGAGCCTGCGCGAACTCGGGCGGCGGCGCGCGGTGCTGCTGCAGCAGAACGGCGTGTTCTTCCCGTTCACGGTGCGCGAAGTGGTGGAGATGGGGCGGGCGCCGTGGCAGGGCACCCCGCGCGACGCCGACGACGACCGCGTGGTGGAGGAGTCGATCGCACTCACCGAGACCACGCGGTTCCGCGACCGTCCGTTGCCGTCGCTCTCGGGCGGCGAGCGGGCGCGGGCGTCGCTGGCGCGCATCCTGGCGCAGGAGACGGGCATCCTGCTGCTCGATGAACCGACCGCCGCGCTCGACCTGCGGCACCAGGAGGACGTGCTGCGGATCGCCCGCGATCGCGCCCGTGCCGGGGACTGCGTCGTGGTGGTGCTGCACGACCTCAGCCTCGCGGCCGCCTACGCCGACCGCATCGTGCTCATCTCGGGCGGCCGCGTCGTCGCCGACGGTGCGCCGGATGCCGTACTCACCCCCGACCGGCTCGCCGCTGTCTACGAGCTCGACGTCGACGTCATCCGCCACCCCGTCACCGGCACCGCCGTCGTGCTCCCTCGCCGCGCGCCCGCCACCCCGCCCACCGAATCGCCAAGACGCGCCGCAACGACCGCCACCATTCCGTCGGATTCCGGCGACTCGATGCCGGCATCCACCCTCGAGGAGACGACATGAACCGAACGACGAAGATCCTCGCCGCACTGAGTGTGGCTGCGGGGGTGATGCTCGGATCGACGGTGGGTGGGGCGGCCGCACCGGCGCAGGCCGCCGGATCGGTGCGGGTCGTCGTGACCGCCCAGCCCGAACTCGTGGGCGTGGCCGACCCGAACTACCTCACCGAGGTGACGGTCACGGGCAGCGGATTCCAGTCGGTGCCGAGCGGATTCGGCGGCATCTACGTGTTCTTCGGCTGGGTCGACGGCGGCGCCTGGGCACCCAGTCAGGGCGGAGCGACCGGTTCGACCTACCGCTACGTCTACGACGACGAAGCGAACCCCGTCGGTTATCAGCTGTTCGTGAGCTTCCCCGGGTCGTCGACCGAGTACGCCGCGAACGGCGGCGAGGTGTCGGCCGCGGGCGACTGGTCGGGCACGATGAAGATCCCCGGGTCCTCGTTCGAGTCGTACGACCGCAACGGCGACGTCACGACGGTCGACTGCCTCCAGGTGCAGTGCGGCATCATCACGATCGGCGCGCACGGCGTGGTGAACCCGAGCAACGAGAGCTTCACGCCCATTTCGTTCCAGGACCTCCACTCGGGTGACGCGGCGGCGGCCGCTGCGGCCGAGGCGGAGAAGGCAGCGGCGGATGCGGCCGCGGCCGCCGCGGCCGCCGATGCAGCGGCCTCCGATCCCGTCGCGGACGGAGCGGCCGAGACGGATGCCCCCGCCCCCGTCTCCACCACGATCATCGCGGCGCCCACGGCGGCCTCCGACGACGGCAACCTCGTGCCGCTCCTGCTCGGCGCGGTCGGTGGAGTGGGCACCCTGGCCCTGGCGGCCATCGGATTCCTCGTCTGGGCCGTGCTCAGCTCCCGCAAGCGCGCCCTCACCCCTGCCGCCGCTGGCGCCCCGGCGCCCGTGGTGGGAGGTCGACCCGGTGAAGCGGATGCCGCCGCCGGATCGTCGCAGGCGGGCGGCGTCGGTGGGGCCTCCGCCACGGCTGACAGCTCCGGCGCCGAGCGGGGAGCCTGACGTGCGTCGCCGATCGAGCGGCGGGATTCGCGCCGTCGCAGTGGCTGCGGCCCTCACGACTGCGTGCCTCACGGCGGCGCTCGCCCCCACCGCGGCCTTCGCCGCGACCCCGTACACCGCCTCGCAGGCTGCCGCTCCGCTCGACGCCACCCCGAAGGCGCTGTCGTCGAACGCGACGTCGAGTCCGATCTCCACCGCGACCGCCGCGGCCCTCGGCAGCGCGGATGCCGGGACGGATGCCGGCATCAGTCCCGCCGCCGGCCCCGATGGGCACGATTCGGAGGCGCCCTCCCTCGATGCCAGCCCGACTCCGGTCGACGACGCACCCGCCCCCGCACCGGCACCCGCACCCGCACCCGCGGCAGGTTCTCCATCCGCTCCTGACGCCGAGCCGGCGGCGGAGACACCCGATGCAGCGCCGAAACCAGCCCCCGCCGACTCCACCGAAGCCCCCTCCGTGATTGAGAGCGGATCCACCGACCTCCTCGATCCACCGGCTTCCGTCGCCCCCGGAGCAGCAGCCTCCGCGCCCACCCCGCCGGCAGCACCCGCAGCGGCCCCGGTCGCGCCCACCCCATTTCCCGCCTCCACCTGGGCCGCCGCCGCCACGCCCGGCCCGGGCCAGGTTCTGGTGCAGACCGACCCCGCCGGCGTCGACTACGCCGTCGACATCTCCTGGGCCCCGCCCGCCTCCGCGGCACCCCTCGGTTACCGGGTCGAGCTCTTCGCGGGCCGGTCGGTCACCAACTCCAACGCCCTCATCGCCCGCGCGGACGTCGACGCGACCACGACCCGCTACCGCGTCGAGGGCGTCGGCTTCGGGTCCACCACGGTCGTCGCCCGCGTCACCCTGCTCGACGGGGCATCCGCTCTGCCCGGCGCCCTTCTCAGCGAACCCTCGGTTCTGCCCGCGTCCAGCACCGGCGCCCTCTCCGACAGCCGCGCGGGCACGCCGACACTGACCTCGCCCACGGCCGACGGGTTCACCGTGACGTGGGATGCCGCCACCGGCGACCCCGCCCCCGCCGGCTACGCCCTGCGCATCCTCGAACGCCGTCACGACCAGGCGGCGACGAGCGCCAACTCGTTCATCACCGCCACCCTCGACGTCGGCGCCACGACCTCGGCGGTCGTGACCGGACTCCAGGGCTCGAGCCGCTACCTCGCCGGCGTCGTCGCCTACGACCTCGTCGACGGCGTGAAACGGTTCCGCCCGTCGTCGCCGACGAGCAGCGTGCCCGCCTGGTCGACCGAGTACGCGGCGCAGACGCTCGGCTCGCGTGCCCCCGCCACCGAGTGGTCGAGCACCCCGCCCGCGCCGACCGCAGATTCGGCGAGTTCACTGACCTGGCAGGGCACCCCCACCACCGGTCGCTACACCGGCGGCTCCCCGATCACGGGCTACCGGGTCGACCTCCTCGGGGCCGGCATCGGCCTCGTGTCGAGCGCCGACGTCGCGGTCGCCGAGCCCGCAGCCCCGCCCACAGCCCGATTCGGAGGCCTCACCCCGGGCACCGCCTACTCGGTGCGGGTCGCCGCCGTCAACGCCGTGGGCGTCGGCGACCTCTCCGACTTCAGCCCTGTCGTCACCACAACGGGAACCACGCCGGGCACTGCCCCGGGCAGCAAGCCGCCCGGCTACGCCGACCGCGCCGCCCTCGAGGCGGCGATCCGAGCGGGGTCCGTCGCCGACGCCACCGCGACCACGGGCGGACCCGTGACCGTCGAACAGGGCCAGGATGCGACGGTCCCCATTCCCTGGACGGGCACTCACAGCGGGGAGGCCTGGTGGTACGGTGACGCCACCTTCGCGGCGACCGTCTCGACCGACGGCACCACCCGACCGCACCTCACCGTCTCCACGAAGGATCTCCGTCCCGGCGCGCACTACCTGCTCTTCGTCAGCGACGACGCTCTCGACGGCGCCGCCGCAGCGCCCGGCGCGGAGACCAGCGTCGTCACCGTGAACGTGGTCGGGGCCGAAGCGGGCACCCCCGGCATCCTCACCCTCGACGACGCCGTCCTGCGCTGGGGCCTCAACGACGAGACCAACAACGGCGCCTACTTCGGCGGCTGCAACTACCTCTCGGCCGGGCGCACCCCCGATCCCGGTGGCTCGGTCGTGTTCGGTCCATCGCAGTACTCCGCCACGGCCGGCACCGTCTCCATCGAGAAACCGGATGCCTCGGGCCGCTACGTGCCCGCATCCTGGGACACGAAGTGCCTCGACCGCACCGGCGCGCCCCTCAGCTCAGGCACCGGCACACCCTACGGGGGCAACCAGTTCGTGATGACCGGCGGCACCGGACAGGTGGACACCGCCACGGGCGCGGCGACCATCCAGTGGACGGGCGACGTCACGGTGGTCTACTACGGTGGGCTCTCCTTCTGGTACCTCAGCGACCCGCAGCTCACCGTCGAGAACGGCACCGGCATCCTGACGGCCACGGTCGGCGGCTTCGGCACCGACATGGACGATCTCGCCAGGTGGGTGCCGCTCGCCGACCGCACGGTGACCCTCGCCACGTTCAGCGGCGCACAGGTGGGCGCCGACGGATTCACCGTGACACCGGACTACCGGGGCGTCCCGGTCTCCTTACCGTCCGGCCAGACCGCGCAGTCGCGCTCGGGTGCCGACTGGGGTGCCTTCCCGCAGAGCTTCATCGACTTCCATCTGGAGTCGGGGCAGGCCGCCTACTGGTATTCCAGCGGCGGCCAGGCGGATGCGGCGAAGACCGCTCAGCCGTTCACCGTCGGGTACGACGCGGCGACATTCACGCCGCCGACCGCACCCCAGCAATCGGCGGAGAAGGCGAGCGCCCGGGTACCGGCGGGCAAACTCCCCCCGCCGCGCTGGCCGGCGTCAGCGGTGCTCGGCGCCACTCCGACGGCCGTTCCGACGGTCTCGACGGATGCGCCGAGCTCGTCGGTCGTGATCATCGAGTCCCCGGTCTCCGCGGCCCTCACCGACGAGGTCGTCGTCCTGCTCGTCGCCCTGATCGCCCTGCTCGGCCTCGTCGTGGTGATCACCGGAGTGGGTGGCGGCCTGGTCGTACGGCGACAATTTAATTAGGTATGCCTACCCTTAGTAAGGGTAGGCTAACTCCGATCCTTTCCCTACGACTCGGAGTTCCTGTGAAAACACATCGCCCCATCCGGTCACGCGCGGGTGCAGCCCTCGCGACCGGCGTCGCCGCAGCCCTGGCGCTCTCCGCCCCGACCGCGGCACCCGCCCTCGCGGCAGAACCGGCCGCCGCTCCCGCCGCGCCCGCCCCGACCGCCGTCACCGGCGCCGTCTTCACCTGGGGGCTCAGTGACGAGGCCGGCAGCAAGGCCTTCGGCCCCGGCTACAACCTCCTCAGCGCCGGCAAGATCGCGAAGACCAGCGCGGGCGACGTGATCGCGCAGTCGGAGTGGCTGGCCTCCGCGGGCAACACGACCATCCAGAAGAAGCAGACCGACGGCAGCTATGCGACGTCGACCTGGGGCCGGTCTCTCGACCGATCCCTCGGGAGCTCCTCTCACCACCGGCGGTGGGCCGAGCGGCAACCGGGTCTCCATCACCTCCGGGACCGGCACCGTGGACGCCGCCGCCGACGACGCCGACATCAGCTGGACCGGCGACTTCACCGTCGCCTTCTACAGCGGACTCACGCAGTACTCGGTCAGCAACCCGCACCTCGTGGTCGACAACGGCACCGGCACGGTCACGGCGACCTTGAGCGGCTACGGCACGAGCATGGACAACCCCGACGAGTTCGCCGCCCTCCCCGACACCGAGGTGGTCCTCGCCGACCTGACCGGCGTCGACGTCACCGACGCCGGCTTCTCGGTCGCCCCCGAATACCTCGGCGTCAGCATCACCGCGCCCGAGGGAGCGGCCCCCCAGGTCACCACGGGCGACAGCTGGGGCTCGTTCCCGCAGAGCTTCGTCGACTTCCAGGGCCTCACCGGCCAGTCGTCGTACTGGTACTCCAGCGGCGGATCGTCGGATGCCGGCAAGGTCGCCCTCCCCATCGGCGTCACCCTCTCCGGCGCACCGACGGTGACGGTCTCCACGACCGCCGGGCTCGACCCGGCCACCGATGTCGTGACCGTCACCGGCACCGGCTTCGTCCGCAACGCTCCCGCCACCAACGGCACCCGCCCGCCGCTCGCCGGCAAGTTCGGCGGTGTCTACGTGGCGTTCGGCACGTTCCTGGACACCTGGAAGCCATCCGAGGGCGCGCCCTCATCGGCTCGCAAGACCTTCTCGACCGCGTGGGCGCTCGACGCCGCCGATGTGCAGTCGGTCGGCGGTGCCGCCGCGGGCGCGGTCGCGATCGACGCCGACGGCTCGTTCAGCGTGCAGCTCACCGTGCAGAAGGACTTCACCGGCGCCCTCGCGGCGGGCAACTACGGCATCTACACCTACCCCGGCAGCGGCGCGGTCTACGCCCCGTTCGAGACCTCCACCCCGGTGAGCTTCGAACTCCCGGATGCGTCGCGCATCGAGGGAGCCGACCGTTACGACGTGGCCGTGACGATCTCGCAGACCTCGCATCGGGTCACCTCGGACACGGTCTACGTCGCCAACGGAGCGGTGTTCTCCGATGCCCTGAGCGCGGCGCCCGCCGCCGCGAGCGACGACGCCCCGCTGCTCCTCACGCCTGCCGACCGACTGCTGCCCGCGGTCGCGGAGGAGATCGAGCGCCTGTCGCCGAAGACGATCGTGGTGGTCGGCGGCCCGAACTCCGTCTCGCCCGCTGTGTTCTCCGACCTGGAGGCGCTCGCCGGCGACTCGGCCGTGCGCATCGACGGCGCCGACCGCTATGCCGTCTCGCGCAACGTGGTGGAGTACGCCTTCGGCGAGACCGGCGCCACGACCGCGTACGTCGCCACGGGAACGAACTTCCCCGACGCGCTCTCCGCGAGCGCCGCCGGCGGATCGTTCGGCGCTCCGGTGCTGCTCGTGTACGGCTCCGCCACGGCGGCGGACGACGCCACGACGTCGACTCTCGGCGACCTCGGTGTCACCACGCTGAAGATCGCCGGCGGCCCGAACTCGGTGTCGCCGGGGATGGAGTCCTCGCTCGCGTCCGTGGCCCCGGTGACCCGCCTGTCGGGCGCCGACCGCTTCGAGGCGTCCATCAGTATCAACCACGACGCGTTCACGCGCGCCGACGACGTCTTCATCGCGACGGGACTGAACTTCCCCGACGCGCTGGCCGGTGCGGCGCTCGCCGCCTCTTCGACGGCCCCGCTCTACGTGGTGCCGAGCACCTGCGTACCGCAGGCCGCACTGATGGACATCGCCGGGCTCAACCCCGACCGCGTCACACTGCTCGGCGGGCCGGCGTCGCTGTCGCCGGAGGTGCAGTCGCTCACGGCCTGCGCCTCCTGACGCCCGCCTGAGCGCACGCCCGCCTGAGCAGCGAACGGCCCCTTCCTTGACAGGGAGGGGCCGTTCCGTTTTCCCGGCACGCGCGCTTGACCGCCCCTGTCTGCGCGTGTCATTCTTACTGAACGAATGGTCAGTAAGTAGCCGATGTGAGAGGGATTCGATGCCAGACGGTCTCGTGGGCGGACGCACAGCTCCGGGCTCACCGGAGGCGTCGGCCTTACGTCGGGTCGACGACCGGCCCGACCGGCTGCACCTCCGGCTCGACCGGCCCGCGGTGCGCAACGCGATCGATGCGGCTCTGGTGGAGCAGTTGCACGGCGTGTGCGCCGAACTCGAGGCGACCCCGCGCATCCTCATCATGAGCGGCGCCGGGGGCGTGTTCGCCTCAGGAGCCGACATCGCCGAACTGCGTGAGCGGCGTCGGGCGGATGCGCTGGCCGGCATCAACTCGCGCCTGTTCGCGCGCATCGCCGCCCTGCCGATGCCGGTGATCGCCGCCATCGACGGCTGGGCTCTCGGCGGTGGGGCCGAGCTCGCCTACGCGGCCGACTTCCGCATCGCGAGCACGACGGCGCGCATCGGCAACCCCGAGACCTCGCTCGGCATCATCGCGGCGGCGGGCGCGAGCTGGAGACTGGCCGAGCTGGTCGGCGAACCGGTCGCCAAGGAGATCCTTCTGGCCGGCCGCGTGCTGAGCGCCGAGGAAGCACTGGCGCTGCACCTGGTGACGGAGGTGCACGATCCCGCCGACCTCGATGCGGCGGCCGATGCGCTGGCCGACCGCATCGCCGCCCAGGATGCACAGGCCGTCCGCCTCACGAAATCGGTGTTCCACGCACCCCGGTCGGCGCATCCGGAGGTCGACGGGATCGCGCAGTCGGTGCTCTTCGAGTCACCGGCGAAGGTCGAGCGGATGACCGCGTTCCTGGAGAGGAAGAAGCGATGACCGATCCGTCCGGCGTCGAGGAGATTCCCACCGTTCCCGATGTCGTCGGCGTGGCCGGAGGCGGACGGATGGGGGTGGGGATCGCGCACGCGTTCCTTCTGGCCGGCGCGTCGGTCATCGTGCTCGAGCGCGACGACGACGCGGCCGAGCAGGCCCGAGCCGGCCTGCTGCGAGCCGCCCAGGCGAGCATCGACCGCGGAACCACACCCGAGACACTCGACGATCTCGAGGCCCGGATGTCGTTCACCGCCTCGGCCGATCCGCTCGCCACCACCGGGCTCGTGATCGAGGCCGTGCCCGAAGACCTGGTGCTGAAGCTCGAGGTGCTGGCTCGCGTCGAAGCGGTGCTGCCCGGCGACGCCTGGCTGGCCTCGAACACCTCCTCGCTCTCGATCGACGACCTCGCCGCCACCCTCGACCGCCCCGAGCGCTTCTGCGGTCTGCACTTCTTCAACCCCGTGCCCGCATCGGACCTGGTGGAGATCGTGCGCGGTTCGCATACCGCTCCCGCCCTGATCGAAGCGGCGCGCGGCTGGGTCGCGGCGATCGACAAGACGCCGATCGTGGTGAAGGATTCACCCGGCTTCGCGAGTTCGCGACTCGGTGTCGTGATCGCGCTGGAGGCCATCCGGATGCTCGAAGAAGGTGTGGCGAGCGCCGACGACATCGACACCGCGATGGTGCTCGGCTACAGGTTTCCCGTGGGGCCGCTCCACCTCACCGACCTGGTGGGGCTCGATGTCCGGCTCGGCATCGCCGAGTATCTCGAATCCACCCTCGGCGAGCGCTTCGCGGTTCCGGCGCTGCTGCGCGAGAAGGTCGCGGAGGGCAAGCTCGGGCGCAAGAGCGGCGAAGGGTTCTTCACGTGGCCGGCGTGATGAGCAGGTTCGTGATGCGGATCGTGCAGAGCCGCTCACCCTCCTCGTTTGTCAGCACCACCTCGTGCGAGGTCGTGGTGCGGCCGAGATGGATGGCCGTCGCCGTTCCGGTCACGAGGCCGGAGCGCGCGCTGCGGTGGTGGGTGCCGCTGATGTCGAGGCCCACCGCGGTCTTGCCGAGCGTCGAGGCGTGGATGACGGCGGCCCACGAACCGAGCGCCTCCCCGAAGGCCATCGAGGCGCCGCCGTGCAGCAACCCGAAGGACTGCCTGTTGCCTTCGACCGGCATCGTCGCCACCACCCGCTCGGCCGACTGCTCGAGCACCACGACGCCCATCGTGCGGTCGAGTTCGCCGAGCTCGATCGTCCACGGCCGGAGGGGCTCGCTGCCGGTCATCCTGGGTCCTCGTCTCTCGCGGGTCACCTCATCGTACTGAACGTTCGGCAAGCACCGAGAAAGGCCCTCTGATGTCCACGATCTCCCCCGTCTCCCCCTCCGCTGCCGCTGCCGCTGCCGCGACATCCTCGTCGCCTCGCACGCTGCAGAGCTACCTGCAGGGAGAGTGGCAGCAGCCGGTGGAGGCGGCGACAGCGGTCACGACGCTCGACGCCTCGACGGGCGAGCCGGTGGCCCTGGTCACCAGCGACGGACTCGACCTCGCCGCCGCGATCGACTACGCGCGCACGGTCGGCCAGGACGCACTGGGCCGCCTCACGTTCCACCAGCGCGCGCTCATCCTCAAGGCGCTCGCACAGCACCTCGATTCCGACGAGATCAAGGCGGGGCTCTACGAGGTGAGCGCCCGAACCGGCGCCACACGCCGCGACAGTCTGGTCGATGTCGACGGCGGCATCGGCGTGCTCTTCACCTACTCGTCGAAGGGGCGGCGCGAACTGCCGAACGCGTTCGCGATCGTCGACGGCGCGCCCGAGAACCTCGCCCGCGACGGGTCGTTCGGCGGGCAGCACCTCTACACGCGCATCCCCGGGGTGGCCTTCCAGGTGAACGCCTTCAACTTCCCGGTGTGGGGGATGCTCGAGAAGTTCGCCCCGGCGTTCCTCGCCGGGGTGCCGAGCATCGTGAAGCCGGCGACGCCCACGGCCTTCCTCACCGAAGCCGCGGTGCGCGCGATCGTCGACTCGGGTCTCCTGCCCGAGGGATCGTTGCAGCTGGTGAGCGGCTCGGTGCACGGCTTTCTCGACCTCCTCGACGTGCGCGACGTCGTGGGGTTCACCGGGTCGGCGTCGACGGCGTCGGCGTTCTCCGGCCACGAGAGCGTGCTCACCGGAGGCGTCGTGCTCACCTGCGAGACCGATTCGCTGAACGCCGCGATCCTCGGACCGGACGCGGTCGCCGGCACGCCGGAGTTCGACGCCTTCGTCGCCTCGGTCGTCGCCGAGATGACGGCCAAGGCCGGGCAGAAGTGCACGAGCATCCGGCGGGTCATCGTGCCGATCGGCGTGATGGATGCGGTGATCGCAGCCGTCGGCGCCCGGATCGACGCGCGCGTGACGCTCGGCGATCCGCGCGCCGAAGGGGTCACGATGGGTCCGCTGGCGAGCCTGGAGCAGAAGGCCGAGGTGCGCCGCAGCATCGAGGCGCTGCTCGCCGGCGGCGGCCGGATCGCGTACGGCTCGCTCGACGAGCCCGTCGTGACCCAAGCCGATGGCGCCGTCGGGTCGGCACCGTCGGGCGCGTTCCTCTCACCCGTGCTGCTGCGCTTCGACGACGCGGATGCGGACGCCGTGCACGAGGTCGAGGCTTTCGGGCCGGTCGCCTCCGTCATCGGCTACCGGGATCTCGGCGACGCCGTGCGGCTCGCCAACCGCGGGGGCGGATCGCTCGTGGCCACCGTGGCGAGCGCCGATCCGTCGGTCGTCGTCGCGCTCGTCTCGGGGATCGCGCCGTTCCACGGGCGGGTGCTCGTGCTCGACCGCGACGACGCCCGCTCGAGCACCGGCCACGGGTCGCCGGTGCCGCATCTCGTGCACGGCGGGCCCGGGCGTGCGGGCGGCGGAGAGGAGCTGGGCGGCATCCGGGCCGTGAAGCACTACATGCGGCGCACGGCGCTGCAGGGATCGCCCACGGTGCTGACGGCGTTGACCGGGCAGTGGCGCGCGGGGGCGGGCACGGATGCCGCCGCCTCCGACTCCCGCGAGCATCCGTTCCGTAAGCCGCTCTCCCGGCTGCAGCTCGGCGACGCCATCGCATCGGAGGCCCGCGAGGTCACACTCGACGACATCGGCCACTTCGCGGAGTTCACGGGGGACACCTTCTATGCGCACACCGACGAGGAGGCCGCGGCGGCGAATCCGTTCTTCCCGGGCCGCGTCGCACACGGCTACCTGCTCATCTCCTGGGCCGCCGGGCTGTTCGTCGACCCCGTGCCGGGCCCGGTGCTCGCGAACTACGGACTCGAGAACCTGCGCTTCCTCACACCGGTCTCCCCCGGCGACTCGATCCGGGTCACGCTCACGGCGAAGGAGATCACGCCGCGCGAGAACGAGGACTACGGCGAGGTGCGCTGGGACGCGGTGCTCCACAACCAGCGCGACGAGGTGGTCGCCACCTACGACGTGCTCACCCTCGTGGCCAAGGAGTAGTGGCTGATCCGCACGCTTTTGCGCCATGACCGCCGCGGGAAGCGCGAAAACGCGCGGATGAGTGCGTACTCAGGCCGAGGGGCGGGGGTGGAGGCCCTCGAAGGCGACGGTGATGACGTCGTCGGCGAGCTGGTCGGGGGTGAGCGGGCCGCCGGGCTTGTACCACTCGACGATCGAGTTGATCATGCCGAAGAGGAGCCTCGTGGTGGTGCGGGCGTCGACATCCGCACGGAGCGTGCCGTCGGCGCGCGACTCGTCGACCAGGGTCGCCACGGCGTGGTCGAAGTCGCGTCGGCGGGCGAGCGCCTCCCGCTCGAGCTCGGTGTTGCCGCGGAGGCGCAGCAGCAGGGTCACCGACGGCAGCTCCTCACAGAGCACGCGCACGGCGCCGCGCAGCACGAACTCGAGTCGGGCATCCGCCGTCCCCTCCTGCGCGCCGGGCAGGGAGAGAACGCCCTCCAGTTCGCCGAGTCCGCGCTCGAGCGCGAGCCGCAGCAGGTCCTCCTTGCTGCTGACGTGGTAGTAGATGGCCGATTTGCTCGTGCCGAGCCTCTCGGCGAGCGTGCCCATCGATGTGGCGTCGTAGCCGAACTCGTTGAACGCGGCGACGGCGATGTCGAGCACCGTCGCGAGGTCGTAAGGGGCTCGGCCCGAACGGCCGTTGCCGCCGCGCGGGGCGGACGGATCGGCGGGTCGTGGCTGGCTCATGGCTCCCGACTTTAGTCGACGACACCGCTTGTTCCCCGCATCGGTCGGTGTTATCGTTACTGAACGATCGGTAAGTAGCAGATCGGATGTCGCACAGGAGGTTCCATGGTCACCCCCACCGCAGTGGCGGCAGCGGCCGACGGCACCACCGACATCGACGACCCCCACGGAGACGGACTGCGCCGCTTCGAGGAGCTGCTCGCGAGCGAGAGCCGCGTCGAGCCGACCGACTGGATGCCGGCGGCCTATCGCAAGACGCTCATCCGCCAGATCTCGCAGCACGCCCACTCCGAGATCATCGGCATGCAGCCCGAGGGCAACTGGATCACGCGCGCCCCGAGTCTCAAGCGCAAGGCGATCCTCATGGCCAAGGTGCAAGACGAGGCGGGCCACGGCCTCTACCTCTACTCCGCCGCACAGACCCTCGGCATCGACCGCGAGGAGATGTTCGACCAGCTCATCACGGGCCGCGCGAAGTACTCGTCGATCTTCAACTACACCACCCCCACCTGGGCCGACATGGGGTCGATCGGCTGGCTGGTCGACGGCGCGGCCATCTGCAACCAGGTGCCGCTGTGCCGCGCGTCGTACGGTCCCTACGGGCGCGCGATGGTGCGCATCTGCAAGGAGGAGTCGTTCCATCAGCGGCAGGGTTTCGAGATCCTGCTCGCACTGATGAACGGCACCGAGGAGCAGCGGGCGATGGCCCAGGAGTCGGTGAACCGGTGGTACGCGCCGGCGCTGATGATGTTCGGGCCGCCGGATGACGACTCCCCCAACTCGAAGCAGAGCATGGCGTGGAACATCAAACGCTTCTCGAACGACGAGTTGCGCCAGCGCTTCGTCGACATGCTGGTGCCGCAGGCCGAGATCCTCGGGGTGACGCTACCGGACCCGGCGATCCGCTGGAACGAGGAGCGCGGTCACTACGACTTCGGCGAACTCCACTGGAACGAGTTCCGCGAGGTGCTGGCCGGTCGCGGGCCGGCCAACGCCATCCGTGTGTCGCGCCGCCGCACCGCCCACGAGAACGGCGCCTGGGTGCGCGAAGCGGCTCGTGCCTACGCCGACAAGCAGGCGGAGAGGATCGCGTCATGACCAGCCCCGGAGACTCCGGCACCCGCGAGACCTGGCCGCTCTGGGAGGTCTTCCTCCGCTCCTCGCGCGGCCTCTCGCACGTGCACGCCGGTTCGCTGCACGCGCCCGACGCCACGATGGCGGTGCGCAACGCCCGCGACCTTTACACCCGCCGCGGCGAGGGGGTCTCCATCTGGGTGGTGCCCGCCTCCGCCATCACGGCGTCGGATCCGGATGCGAAGGGCGAGTTCTTCGAGTCGCCCGAGGGCAAGGAATACCGGCACGCCACCTACTACACGGCGTCGGAGGCGGTGCCGCACCTGTGATCCCCAAGACGAGCAGGGCCTCCTCCACCGCCCTCACCCCCGAAGCCCTCGCCGAGTCGATCGCGGCCGAGGAGACGATGGCGCCCGAGCCCGTCGCCCTCTACGCGCTGGGGCTCGGAGACGACGCGCTCGTGCTCGCGCACCGCCTCGGCGAGTGGATCACGAACGCCCCCGAGCTCGAAGAAGACGTCGCGCTCGGCAACATCGCCCTCGACCTGCTCGGTCACGCCCGCAGTCTCCTCACCTACGCCGGCTCGGCCTGGGGCAGGAGCGAGGACGATCTCGCCTACTTCCGCGGGGAATCCGAGTTCCGCAACCGGCAGCTGTTCGAGCAGCCGAACGGCGACTTCGCGCAGACCATCGCTCGGCAGCTCTACGCCTCGGTCCACTTCGACGCCCTCTACCGCGCCCTGCGCTTGTCGAGCGATCCGACGCTCGCGGCCATCGCGGCGAAGGCGACCAAGGAGGTCGACTACCACCTCGACCACAGCGTGCAGTGGCTGCTGCGCCTGGGCCTCGGCACCGAGGAATCGCACCGGCGCATGCAGCGGGGGCTGGATGCGATGTGGCCGTTCGTGGACGAGCTGTTCCACCCCGACGCGGCAACGGATGCCGCGGGTGCACTCGACGGCGTCGCCGTCGACCCCGAGCCGCTGCGCGCGGCGTTCGACGATCGGGTGCCCCGGCTGATCGCCGATGCGGGCCTGACCGTGCCCACCATTCCGTTCGCGCGCGGGGGCGGCCGCGAGGGTCGGCACACCGAGGCGTTGGGCCCGATGCTGGCCGAGATGCAGGTGCTGGCCCGCGCGCATCCGGGGGTGACCTGGTGATCGCGACGGCGTCGAGCGAGCAGGAGACACTCGGGCAGGAGACACTCGAGCGCGAGGCGCGCCCGCGGCCGCTGGGCGAGGCGGAACGCGCGATCTGGGAGCTGGCGGCCACGGTCGTCGATCCCGAGGTCCCCGTGCTCACCATCGAAGACCTCGGCGTGCTGCGCGGCGTCACCTTCGCGACCGCGTCAGGCTCGGTCACGGTCGAGATCACCCCGACCTACTCCGGATGCCCTGCCGTCGACGCCATCCGCGACGACATCGTCGGAGTCCTGCACGGCAACGGCTACGACGACGTCTCGGTCACGGTGGTGCTCTCCCCGGCCTGGACGACGGATTGGCTGAGCGAGGAGGGTCGCTCCAAGCTGGAGCAGTACGGCATCGCGGCCCCGGCACCTCGCCGGAGCGACGGCGCCGTGAGCCTCGGTCTCGGCATCCGCTGCCCGCGGTGCGGGTCGATGCACACCCGTCAGTTGTCCCGTTTCGGGTCGACCTCGTGCAAGGCGCTCTACGTCTGCCGACGCTGCCAGGAGCCGTTCGACTACTTCAAGGACCACTGATGGCGCTGACCGAGACGCCGACCGGCATCCCGACGAAGGGCGCACGCCGCCGCGCCGCTTTCCACACCCTCACCGTGTCGGAGGTGCGCCCGCTCACCGACGACGCGATCGAGGTGTCGTTCGCCGTGCCGGACGAACTGGCCGACGCCTACGACTACGCGGCCGGCCAGTACATCGCCCTCCGCACCACCTTCGAGGGCGAGGAGGTGCGCCGCAGCTACTCGATCTGCCAGGCGCCGAGCCGCGGGTCGTTGAAGGTCGGCATCAAGCGCGACCTCGGGGGCCTCTTCTCCACCTGGGCGGTCGAGAACCTCGCGCCGGGAATGGAACTCGAGGTGATGAGCCCGGAGGGGCGGTTCACCGCGCAGGCACCCCTCGATTCCCCCGGTCATTTCGTCGGGGTGGCGGCGGGATCGGGCATCACGCCGATGATGTCGCTGATCGAGCACACGCTGCGCGAGAATCCCGCCGCCGTGTTCGAACTCGTCTACACGAACCGCACGGCGATGGACACGATGTTCGTCGACGAGCTCGCCGACCTCAAAGACCGCTACACCGCGCGCCTCGCGCTCCATCACGTGCTCACGCGCGAGAAGCGGAGTTCCGAGTTGCTGTCGGGCAGGCTCGATGCCGACCGGGTGCGGTCGATCTTCACCTCGTTGCTGCAGCCGGCGACGGTCGACGAGTGGTTCCTCTGCGGGCCGTTCGACCTGGTGCAGCTCTGCCGCGACGAACTCGCGGCCCTCGGTGTGCCGGCCGACGCCGTGCGCTACGAGTTGTTCACCACGGGCCGGCCCGAACGCCCGGCTGGCCAGGCCGGGCGCCCGGTCGCGACGGATGCCGGTAGCGCAGTGCACACCATCCGGTTCCGTCTCGACGGCACCACCGCCACCGTCACGAGCCCCGAGCACTCGCGGGAGAGCATCCTCAACGCCGCCCTGCGGGTGCGCCGCGACGTGCCCTTCGCGTGCGCGGGCGGGGTCTGCGGCACCTGCCGCGCGAAACTCGTCGACGGCGAGGTCGACCTGGTGGAGAACTACGCGCTCGAACCCGAGGAGCTCGCGCGCGGCTACGTGCTCACCTGCCAGTCGGTCCCCGCCTCCTCCGCGGTCACCGTGGACTACGACGCCTAGCGACCCGCGCACACTCGCACACTCGCACACTCGTACCGAGGAGCCCCATGACAGTCGAACTCACCATCGCGGACGGCATCGCCGAGGTCGTCCTGAACGCCCCGGCGAAGCTCAACGCCGTCGACGAGACCGCCCTGGCCGAGCTCGCCGCCGCCTACGCCGAGGCCGAGCGGGCCGGGGTGCGCGTGCTCCTCCTCCGCGGCGAGGGCCGCGCCTTCTCGGCCGGCCGCGACATCTCGCACGTCGACCCGGCGACCGACGACGCCCGCGGCTACCTCGCCGACGTCGTCACCCCCGTCCTGCGCCGGATGGCGGCCTTCCCCGCCCCCACCTTCGCGATGGCCACCGGCGCCTGTCTCGGCGTCGGGCTCGGTCTCCTCATCGCGACCGATGTGGTCTACGTGGCCGACACCGCCGCGATCGGGTCCCCGTTCGCGAATCTCGGCGCGACGCTCGACTCCGGCGGTCACGCGTTGTTCTTCGAGCGACTCGGAGCCCACCGCACGCTCGACGTGATCTACACGGGCGAGCTGATGTCGGGAGCCGAGGCCGTCGCATCCGGTCTGTTCAGTCGCGTTCTGCCCGCCGATGAACTCGACGCCTTCACCCGCGAGCGCGTCGCCCGGGTGGCGCAGGGGCCGACGGGCGCGTTCCTGGCCAGCAAGGAGCTCGTGCGGCGCCTCCGTGACGAGCGGATCGGCCTCTGGGCGTCGATCGACGACGAGAACGAGGCGCAAGGCGCCCTCTGCCGGAGCGAGGACTACCGCGAGGGCTTCGCGGCCTTCCAGGAGAAACGCCGCCCCGTGTTCGGCGCCACCCGCGCCTGACGGCGCCGCCCGGCGTGTCAGAGGTTGCCGAGCAGGAGCAGGGGCTCCTCGACGCAGCGCGCCACGTAGGTCAGGAACCCGGATGCCACGTCGCCGTCGCACACGCGGTGGTCGAACACGAGCGTGAGCTCCACCACCTTGCGCACCACGATCTCGCCGTCGACCACCCAGGGGCGGTCGATCACCCGCCCGACGCCGAGCATCGCGACCTCGGGGTGATTGATGATGGCGGCCGAACCGTCGACACCGAAGCCGCCGTAGTTGTTGAGGGTGAAGGTGCCGCCCGCGAGCGCGCTCGGCGGGAAGTCGCCCTTCTCGGCCCGCGTGACGAGCGCCGCGATCTCGTCGCGCAGAGTGCGCGTCGTGAGGTCGTGTGCCCCGTGCACCACCGGCACCATCAGTCCGCGTGGGGTCTGGGCCGCGAGCCCGAGGTTGATCGAGCCGTGCTGCACGATCTCGTTCGTCTCGTCGTCGACCGAGGAGTTGAGGATCGGGTACTGCTTCAGCCCGGCCACCACGAACCGCGCGATCAGGGCCGTGAGACTGAACCGCTCTCCGGTCGACTTCTGCAGCCGCTCCTTCGCCGCGAACAGCTCGGTGGCGTCGACGTCGAGCCAGATCGTGGCCTCGGGGATGAGCCGGCGCGACTGCGCGAGCCGCGCCGCGACCACCTTGCGGAGCCCGGTGATCGGGATGCGCACGTCCGCCACCCCGATACCCGCCGGACTGTCGGGAGTCGCCCCGGCAGCACCACGCAGGCCGGAGGCGGGCACGACGGATGCCGCCGCCGCGGTGCCGCTGGACAGCGCCTCGATCGCGGCCTCCACGTCGTCGCGCAGCACGAGGGAGCCCGCGCCGCTGCCGAGCAGCTGACTCGCGTCGAAGCCATGGTCGCGGGCACGCTTACGCACGATCGGCGAAACCACGGGAGACCGTCGGGTGGGGTCGAGCAGGGCGCGGCCAGGGTCGCCGACCGCGTCCACCGCCGAGGGCCGCGAGACGACGGGGGAACGGGCGCCCCCGTCGAGCGATGCGTCGCCGACAGCGACCGGCGGCGCGGACCGCGTCCCGGCGCGGCGCCCGAAGCGCCCGCCCTCGGGTCGCCGCAGACGCACGGTCGACTCCTTGGTGCCGTAGCCGACGAGCACGGCACCGGAGCCCGCGGCAGTCACCTCGGCAGCCGTCGCCCGCACAGCGGTTCCTGGCACCACGTCAGCGCCTGCTGCGGCTGCCTGCACCGCGTCGGCACCCGACGGCGCGGCGTCGGCCGACCCCGGCGCAGCCCTGGCCCCCTCGATATCCACCGGCACCACCGTGATGAGGGGTGAGCCCTTGTGCACCACGTCGCCCGGCGCCCCGTGCAACTCGGCGACACGACCGCCGTAGGGCGACGGCAGTTCCACGACCGACTTGGCCGACTCCACCTCCACCACGAGCTGATCGACGGCGATGACGTCGCCCGGCGCCACCAGCCACGAGACGATCTCCGCCTCGGTCAGACCCTCGCCCAGATCGGGAAGCAGGAACTCGCTCGCCAACCGGTCACCACTCCCAGGTGTCGAGAGCGGCCAGCACGCGCTCCGCGGTCGGCAGGTAGTGCTCTTCGTGCTTCGGCGACGGGAACGGAACGTCGAATCCTGCGATGCGGAGAATGGGGGCCTGCAGGTGGAAGAACTGCCGCTCGGTGACCCGCGCGGCCACTTCGGCGCCGTACCCGCCGAACTGCGCGGCCTCGTGGATGACGGCGGCGCGTCCCGTCTTCCGCACCGATTCGCCGACCGTCTCGTCATCGAAGGGCGACAGGCTCCGCAGGTCGACCACCTCGACCGAGAGATCCTCCGCCTCGCCGAGCGTCGCCGCTTCGAGGGCCGTCTTGACCGTCGGACCGTAGGCGAGCAGCGTGACATCCGATCCGGCGCGCACCACGTGCGCTCGCGTCATCGGAGTGGTGCGCACCGGCAGGGTCACCGCGTCCTTGGCCCAGTAGCGGCTCTTCGGCTCGAGGAAGATCACCGGGTCGTCGCTCGCGATCGCCTCGCGGAGCATCGAGTAGGCATCCGCGGGGTTCGACGGGGTCACCACGGTGAGGCCGGGGGTGTGGGTCCAGTACGCCTCCGACGAGTCGGAGTGGTGCTCCACCCCGCCGATGCCGCCGGCGTAGGGGATACGGATGACCACGGGCAGCGAGACCCGGCCCTTGGTGCGGTTGCGCATCTTCGCCAGGTGCGAGGTGATCTGCTCGAACGCCGGATAGCTGAAGGCGTCGAACTGCATCTCGATCACCGGGCGCAGGCCGTACATCGCCATGCCGATCGCGGTGCCCACGATGCCCGATTCGGCCAGCGGGGAATCCCACACGCGCGACTCTCCGAACCTCGCCTGCAGCGCATCCGTCACGCGGAAGACCCCGCCGAGCGGGCCGACGTCCTCGCCGAACACGACCACCGAGGGGTCGTCGACGAGCGCGTCGCGGAGGGCGGCGTTGAGCGCCCCGGCCATGCTGATCGAAGCGGGGGCGGATGACTCGGCGCGGCCCCTCGGCGCGGCCGCCGCGGTGGGGGCAGCGGCGGTCCCGAGCGCTGTGTCGTCGATGATCGTCATGCGAGGCTCCCGGCTTCGGCGGACACGGATTCGGTGGACACGGATTCGGCGGACGCGAGCTCGCGCGCCAGGAACTCCCGCTGCTCGCGCAACGCCGGCCGCTCGGCGGCGTAGACGTGGTCGAAGAGTTCGAGGGGATCGAGCTCGGGATCGGTGTTCATCGCGTCGCGCGTGGCGGCGGCGAGCTCTTCTGCGGCATCCGCGATCTCCCGGCGCAGTTCGTCGGTGAGGACTCCGGATGCGACGAGGTGGGTCTCGAGCCGGGCCACCGGGTCGCGCTGCCGCCACTCGGCCACCTCGTCCTTCGAGCGGTAGCGCGTCGGGTCGTCGGAGTTGGTGTGCGACTCCATGCGATAGGTGAGACCCTCGATGAGCGTCGGGCCTCCGCCCTCGCGCGCATTCTGCACGGCCGCCGAGATCACCGCGTACATCGCGGCCACGTCGTTGCCGTCGACGAAGTAGCCCGGCATGCCGTAGCCGATGGCGCGATCGGCCAGGGTGCGCGCGTGCGACTGCTTCGAGAACGGCACACTGATGGCGTAGCCGTTGTTCTGCACCACGAACACCACGGGCGCCTGCCACACCGAGGCGAAGTTGAAGGCCTCGTGCGCGTCACCCTCGCTGGTGGCTCCGTCGCCGAGCAGGGTGAGCGCCACCACCTCGTCGCCCTTCAGCTTCGCGGCCGTGGCGAGGCCGACCGCGTGCAGGGCCTGAGTGGCGAGCGGAGTGGCCTGCGCCGAGATCCGGTGCTCGTAGGGGTCGAAACCCATGTGCCAGTCGCCGCGGAACGACGAGAGGATCTGCGCCGGCGGCACGCCGCGGGTGAGCAGCGCGACGCTGTCGCGGTAGGTGGGGAAGAGCCAGTCGTCCTCGCTGAGCGCGCTCACCGCACCGATCTCGCAGCCCTCCTGGCCGAGAGCGGACGGGTAGGTGGCGAGCCGCCCCTGCCGGGTGAGCGCCGTGACCTGCCCGTCGAAGCGGCGGGCCAGCACCATGCGGCGGTAGAGGGAGAGCAGGACCTCCGGCGACGGCAGCGTGAAGCCGGCGCACTCCGCGCCCTGCACGGGCACGCCCTTCTCATCGATCAGACGGATCGGCTTCTGGGTGGGACGCACGGGTTCGGCGCGAGCGGCGACGTCGTCGTTCATGGAGTCATCGTGCAGCAGCAGCGCGGGCGATGCGAGAGCCCCGGCGAAGGTGTGTACAGACGGTCGGAACGGCCGGAAATCCGAGCCATTCGTCCTGTCTCAGGGGGTCTGGATGGGCCAAACGTCCATCATCACGCCGGGCGCGGTTCCCGGATGCTCGTCGAGCACGACGTACGACCGCGTCGAGGCGACGCCCGGCATCGCGTGGATCTGGCGCATGATGACCTCGCTCAATCGCTCGTGGTCGGGCGCGCTCACCGTGAGCACGAAGTCGATGTCGCCGCTCACGGCCTGCACGTTCTCCACGTAGGGCAGTTCGGCGAGCGCCTGCGCGAGCTCCGACCACACCACGTCGCCCACCTTCACGATCACGATGGCCGTCACGTGCAGGCCCAGCGCCTTGCGGTCGACGGTGGCGGCGAAGCCCGAGAGCACTCCGTCGGCGATCAGCCGCTGCACCCGGTTGTGCGCCGCCGTGCGCGAGATGTGCACCCGGCCCGCGAGCTCGCGGATCGACAGGCGCGAGTCCTGACTCAGCTCCGAGATGATGGCGCGATCGACGCGGTCGACGTTCATCGCATCAGGCTACCGTCGGCGCATCCGAAAGGCGGCTTGCCGTGCCGGACTACTTACCGTACGTTCAGTCCATGGACACGACGGATGCCCCCAACCCCGCCGCCGAGGCGATGATCGAGAACGACCGCGCCTCCGCCGCCCTGGGGATGACCGTGCTCGAATCCCGGCCGGGTCACGGCGTGGTGAGCATGCGCATCCGGGAGGACATGCTGAACGGGTTCGAGGTGGTGCACGGCGGGATCATCTTCTGCGTGGCCGACACGGCCTTCGCGGTCGCCTGCAACGAGGGGCCGGAGACCACGCTCGCGGCCGGCGCGGAGATCAGCTTCCTGCGGCCGGTGCGGCTGGGGCAGACGCTGACCGCGACCGCCGAGCGGCGCATCCGGAGCGGCCGCACGGGCCTCTACGACGTGCGGGTGACGGATGACGCGGGCGAGGTCGTGGCCGAGTTCCGCGGCCGCAGCCACACCCTGCGCGCCTGATCCGCCGCGCAGGTCAGGCCGGGCACGCACGCACGCACGCGAGGTAGCGCTAAGTGCGACTTGGGGAACCCATAACGCGCACTTAGCGCTACCTCGCGCAGGTCAGGGGCGCGTCGGGGCGACCGCGAGGCGCATCGTGGCGCCGGCGCGAGCCGCGAAGGCCGTGGCGGTGGTGGCGATCGTGTGCTGCATCACTGCGACAGCGCGCGTCGGCGCGACATCCGCAGGGCGGGCCAGACTGATCGTGCGGCTGAGCGTGGGATCGGCGAGGCGCACCGAACGGAGGCCGGGCCGGTCGATGAGCACCATGGCCGGAACGATGGCGACGCCGAGTCCGCGCTCCACGAACCGGAGGACAGCATCCATCTCGGCCCCTTCGAGGATGACCTCGGGCAGGAGCCCCGCCGCGAGGAAGGCTGCGTCAGTGGTGCTACGGAGGTCGTAGGTCGAGCTGAAGACGATCTGGGGCAGGGCCGCGACATCCGCGAGCCCGATCGCGGCGCGAGGGGTGACGGGCGACGCACTCGCCGACGAGATCACCACGAGTTCCTCGACGAGGAGCGGTGTCACGGTGAATCGCTCGGCCGACGAGGAGTCCGACGTGGTGATGAGGGCGAGGTCGAGCTCCCCGGCGGACAGCTCATCGAGCAGGCGTCGCGATCCCTGCTCGGAGAGGTGCAGTTCGATGGCCGGATGGGCGGCGTGGAACGCGTTCAGCACCTCGGCCACGAGGCTGATGCAGAGGGTCGGCGTGGCTCCGAGGCGCACCCGTCCGCGCTGCAGGCCGGCCAGCTCGTTCAACTCGCGCCGCACCGAATCGGCGTCGGCGAGCATCCGACGGGCCAGCGGGAGCAGCGATTCGCCCGCCGTCGTGAGCGTGCTCCCGGCGCGGGCGCGGTGGAAGAGCTCGGCCCCGAGATCCTGCTCGAGCGAGGCGATCTGACGGCTCAGCGAGGGCTGCGCCAGATGCAGCAACTCAGCGGCGTGGGTGAAGTTGCCCACGCGCGCCACCTCCACGAAGCTGCGCAGTTGCTCGAGATTCACATCGATAGCCTACTTGCATCGATTCGAGCAGACATATGCATTGGAGTAATCCGGATGCCCTGCTTAGCGTGGAATCCATGAGCCCTTCAGAACGACAGATCTCCACCACCGTGCTCGTCATCGGCACCGGCGGCTCCGGCCTCCGTGCCTCGATCGAGCTCGCCGAGCAGGGCGTCGACGTGCTCGCCGTCGGCAAGCGGCCGAAGTCGGATGCGCACACCTCGCTCGCCGCGGGCGGCATCAACGCGGCCCTCGGCACCATGGACGTCGAGGACAGCTGGCAGCAGCACGCCGCCGACACCCTCAAGGAGTCCTACCTCCTCGCCAACCCGCACACCGTGCAGATCGTCACCGAGGGCGCGGCGCAGGGCATCGACGACCTCGAGCGCTACGGGATGCCCTTCGCCCGCGAAGAGGACGGCCGCATCTCGCAGCGCTTCTTCGGCGCGCACACCTTCCGCCGCACGGCCTTCGCGGGCGACTACACGGGCCTCGAGATCCAGCGCACGCTGATCAACCGCGCCGCCCAGCTGAACGTGCCGATCCTCGACACGGTCTACATCACCCGTATCCTCGTCAACGACGACGGCGCGGTCTTCGGCGCCTACGGCTTCGACCTCGACGACGGCGCCCGCTACCTGATCCACGCGGATGCCGTCATCCTCGCCGCCGGCGGACACAACCGCATCTGGCGTCGCACCTCGAGCCGCCGCGACGAGAACACCGGCGACTCCTTCCGCCTGGCCGTCGAGGCCGGCGGACGGCTGCGCGACCCCGAGCTGGTGCAATTCCACCCGTCGGGCATCATCGAGCCCGAGAACGCGGCCGGCACCCTCATCTCCGAGGCGGCGCGCGGCGAGGGCGGCATCCTCACCAACGCCCTCGGCGAGCGCTTCATGGCGCGTTACGACCCGGAGCGCATGGAACTCTCCACCCGCGACCGCGTCGCGTTGGCCTGCTACACCGAGATCAAGGAGGGGCGCGGCACCCCGAACGGCGGTGTGTGGCTGGATGTCTCCCACCTGCCCCGCGAGACGATCATGACTCGGCTCCCCCGCGTCTACCAGACCATGCTCGAACTGCAGATGCTCGACATCACCAAGGAGCCGATCGAGATCGCGCCCACCGCGCACTATTCGATGGGTGGCGTGTGGGTGCGGCCGGAGGACCACGGCACCGACGTGCCCGGTCTCTACGCCATCGGCGAGGCCTCGAGTGGCCTGCACGGCGCGAACCGGCTCGGCGGCAACTCGCTGATCGAGTTGCTGGTCTTCGGCCGGATCGTCGGTCAGGCGGCCGCCGCGTACTCGGCCGCGCTGCCGGCGCAGAAGCGCTCCTCCGCCGCGCTGCAGGTGGCCCGCGACGAGATCGCGGCCCTGCTCGCCTCCGACGGCCCGGAGAACGTGCGGGCGCTCCAGCGCGCCATCCGCAACACGATGACCGAGCACGCCGGCGTGGTGCGCGACGAGCAGGGACTCCTCGCGGGCCTCGCCGAGCTCGACGCGATCGAGGCGCGCATCGCCGAGGTGGGCATCCACCCCGACATCGCCGGCTACCAGGACCTCGCGCACGCCTTCGACCTCAAGTCGGCGGCGCTCGCGGCCCGCGCCACACTGCTGGCCGCCCTCGAGCGCCGCGAGACCCGGGGCTGCCACAACCGCAGCGACTACCCGGAGATCGACCCCGAGCTCCAGGTCAACCTGGTCTGGAGCCCCGACTCGGGCGTGGTGCGCGAGGAGATCCCCGCCGTTCCGGAGGAGATCGCCGCCCTCATGCGCGAGGTCTCCACCGCGGGAAAGCTGGTCGAGTAGTCCGAGCCTCAGGCCCGCCCGCGGCGCGGGCGGTTCAGGCCGGGGATGCGATCGGCCAGAGGGTTCAGCGCGAAGGCGAGGAAGGCCCAGGGCCCGAAGAACGGCGCGAGCGCCACCGTGATCACCGAGGAGACCACGGCGACGATCGCGCCGTTCCTGGCCGAGCGGATGCCGGCCTCCGACAACCCCGCGGTCAGGCGGCGCGACGGCCGCGTGGCGTAGCTCCATTCGATGAGGCCCAGCGCGGTCACGAGGAGGAAGTTGATGGGCAACAGGATGCGCCCCGCGAGCAGCTCGGGGTAGTCACTCGACAGGCTCGTGGTGAACGGGATGAGCACGATTCCGAGCAGTCTCAGATTGTTCAGCAGCACGAGCGGGCGGGTCACCCGCACGATGTGCTCGAACTCCCAGACATGGATGCTCCAGAGCAATCCGAGCAGCAGGAAGCTGATCACGAAGCTCACAAAGGAATGCGACTGGTGGAGGAGAGCGGTCCACAGTCCGGCGTCGTCCGTGATGGCCGGTCCGAGGGTGTTCACACTGAGATCGAGCACCAGCAACGTCGCGGCGATCGCGAACACCCCGTCGGTGAACGCTTCGAGGCGCCGGGTGGAAACGTCATCGCGGTCGGTGTCGGCGTCGCTGCTCTCGTCCGGACTCATGACGGAATGGTAGAGCCGATCTCGGCACGTCCGGCTTCCGGCGCACCGGTTCCGGCGACTCGGAGCGAGCCTGAAAGGTCACCGAAAAGGTCACAGAACGGGACCCTGGTCCGTCTTAATGGGTGACACGAAAACGGAGGTCATCATGCGCAGGATCCTCATCGTCGGCGGCGGCTACGCCGGTTTCTACACCGCCTGGCGGCTGGAGAAGACGTTGCGGCGCGGCGAGGCGGAGGTGACGCTGGTCGACCCGCGGTCGTACATGACCTATCAGCCGTTCCTGCCCGAGGTGACGGCGGGCTCGGTCGAGGCGAGGCACGTGGCGGTGTCGCTGCGGCGGCACCTCACGCGCACGACCGTGGTGGCGGGCAGCGTCGTCGAGATCCGGCACGCCGACAAGACGGCGATCATCCGCCCGCTCGAAGGGCCCGACTATTCGTTCGAGTACGACATCGTCGTGGTCACCGCCGGCGCCGTCACCCGCACCTTCCCCATCCCCGGCATCGCCGAGGAGGCGATCGGCATGAAACAGGTCGAGGAGGCGGTCGCCGTGCGCGACCAGCTGCTCACCGCCTTCGAGCGCGCCTCCACCCTCCCGCCCGGGGCGGAGCGCCGACGGCTGCTCACCACCACCGTGGTGGGCGGCGGTTTCACCGGCGTCGAGGTCTTCGGCGAGCTGCTCGCGCTGGCCACAGCGCTGCTGAAGTTCTATCCGCAGCTCGGTTTCGACGAGCTCGACTTCCATCTCGTGGAGGCGATGGGGCGCATCCTGCCCGAGGTCACCGACGAGCCGGGGCGCTGGGTGGTGCGCCACCTCGAGGAGCGCGGCGCCCACGTGCACCTGAACACCCAGCTCACCTCGGCCTCGGGCGGACACATCGTGCTCTCGACCGGTGAGGAGTACGACACCGAGCTGCTGGTGTGGACGGCGGGGAACGCCGCCAATCCGATCGTGGCCAAGCACACCGACCTGCCGGTCGACCAGCGCGGACTGCTGCAGGTGCACGCCGATCTGCGGGTGGGGATCGAGGGGGAGCCGGCGATCGTGGATGCGTGGGGTGCCGGCGACAACGCCTCCGTGCCCGATCTCGCCTCGCCGAAGCCCGGGGCCCGCACGGTGCCGAACGCCCAGCACGCGGTGCGGCAGGGCAAGCGCCTCGCCAAGAACCTCGCGGCCTCCCTGCGGGGCGAGGAGCCGAAGCCGTACATCCACCACTCGCTCGGCGTGGTGGCGACGCTCGGACTCGGGCGCGGCATCTTCCAGTACAAGGGGATCGTCATCACCGGATTCCTCGGCTGGGTGATGCATCGCGGCTACCACGTGCTCGCCGTACCGACCTGGGAGCGCAAGGTGCGGGTGGCCCTGGTGTGGCTGAGCGCGCTGTTCTTCGGGCGCGACATCGTGTCACTCCAGACGACGCAGACCCCGCGGCAGGCGTTCACCTCGGGCGGCGTGCCGCCGGAGGTCGCTCCGCTCGGTCGCCGCTGACGGCCGATTCCCTTCCCGGTCAGTACGCGGGAAGGGAGCGGATGTACGCCGCGACCAGGCGGTCGAAGCTTCGGTCGACGTCGGCCGGCATCCCGAACCCGCCCGCGGCTTCGAGGGCGACGAAGCCGTGCAGCACGGCGCGGAGCCCACGGGTGGCGTCGACCGCGTCGTCGCCCTGCAGGCCGAACCCCGCGAGCACGTCGAAGATCACTCGGACGGCGTCTTCGGCGGCCTGCACCTGCTCGGGTTCGGCACCGGCGCTCACCCGAGGAGCCGTGACCGTGGCGGCGTAACGCCCGGGATGGGCGCGGGCCCAGTCGCGCAGCGCGTGCGCCAGCGCCGCCACGGCGTCGGGGCCCGCTTTGCCGACGGTCGCCCGCACCATCACCTCGGTGAGCTCCCGCGTGGCGCGCTCCCCCACCGTGGCGCGGAGCGCGCCGAGCGAATCGATGTGCTTGTAGAGGCTCGGCAGCTTGATGCCGAGGCGCCCCGCGACCGCCGCGAGGGTCACCGTCTCGAGCCCCACCTCGTCGGCGAGCTGCTCGGCCTCCTCGGCCACACGGTCCTTCGTGACGCCGGCCCTAGGCACGGGCGAACCCGCCGTCGGCGGCGATCGGCAGACCGGAGACGAAGGCGAGGACGGCCGGGGTGACGATCTCCGGACGCTGCGCGTGGGGGTAGTGGCCGGCATCCGGAACCATGACGATCTCGGCGCCTCCGCGACCCGCACCGGAGAACTGCGCCTCGATCCAGTGCGCCTCGCCCGCCGGGTCGCGGAAGTCGGGGTCACGCTCGCCCATCACGACGAGCGCCGGAGCGACCACGGAGCCGACCCGCTGCTCGGCCTCGGCGTGACTCGTGTGCGTGGTGCGCGAGAAGGCGGCGGTGCGACCAGGGCGGCGCATCGCCTCCCGCACGGAGGCGCGGTATTCGGCGAAGTCGGCCGGCTTCTGCCCGGCGTAGAGGCTCGGCAGGTAGGCGTTCCACACCGGAGCGGCCCAGGGTCGGGCCATCATGGCGCGGAACAGGCCCGCCAGCAGCGGATTCATCGGCGGGTTGCGCACGAAGGGCCCGACGAGCACGAGTCCGGCGACGAGTTCCGGACGCCGTGCGGCGACGAGCACGGCGGAGCCCGCACTCATCGAGTTGCCGACGATGACGGCGGGGCCGCCCAGCTCGTCGATCAGGGCGATGAGGTCGTCGGCGGTCTCGGAGTCGCCGTAGGAGGAGAACCCGGCGTCGCTGTCGCCGTGGCCGCGGAGTTCGGCGTCGGCGACGCGGAAGCCGGCTTCCACGAGCTGCGGCGAGAGGGCGCGCCAGGTGGAGCGGAGGTCGCCCATGCCGGGCGAGGTGACGACGAGCGGTCCGGAGCCGGCGAGCCCGTAGGCGAGCCGCCCCTCCCCGCGGTCGAGGTGACGGAGGATGCTGGTGCGATCGGTGGCGTTCATGAAAGCTACTATAGCTAGCTTTAAAGCTATTGGCAATAGCTTTCTCGAATCGACTCCGCGGTGTCGCTCACGCCAGGTTCTGCCGGGGCACCACGACCTTCTTGATGATGAGCAGGATCGAGGCCGTCACCGGTGCGGCGATCAGGGCGCCCAGCAACCCCAGCAGCGTTCCGCCGACCATCGCGCCGATCAGCACGAGCGAGCCCGGGATGCTGATCGCCTTGCCCACGATCCGCGGCGTCAGCACGTAGGCCTCGACCTGCACGTAGACGAGCATGACGATTCCCACGATGAGGGCCGTGCCCGGCGAGGTGAACAACGACACGAAGGTCACCACCACGAGGTTGATCACGCTGCCGACGAGCGGTATGAGCGTGATCGGAAAAGCCAGCGCCGCCAGGATCCCCGCGTACCGCACCCCGCAGATGCTGAGCAGGATGAAGGTGAACGCCGCGTTCATCGCGGCCAGGATGACCATGCCGCCGAGGTAGGAACCGACCGACTTCGTGATCTCCTCGGAGAGATCGATGAAGCCGTCTCGCTTCGACCGCGGCACGAGCGAGTAGACGGCCGCCTTGATGGATTCCAGACCGGCGACGAAGTACAGCGTCAGCACGGCCACGAAGATGACGTTGAAGGTGCCGTTGAGGATGTTGACACCCACCCGCAGCGCTCCGCCGCCGATCGCGAGCCAGGTGTTCGGATCGCTCGCGGTCTGCTGCAGCCACTCCACCGCGGGGGTGAGCGCCCCGCCGAAGGACTCGTTCACCGCGATGAACCAGTCCTGCGTCTCGATCTGGTTGAAGCCCTGTGGAAGGTAGGTGAAGAGCTCGGTGAGCTGCTCGACCACGACCGGGATGATGAGCCACAGCAGCAGCGCCATCAGCAGGACGAACCCCGCCATCACGGTGAGCACCGCCAGCGTCCGCGAGAACTTCCGCGCCTCGAGCCACTGCACCACGGGGTAGAGGCCCAGACACACGAACAGGGCCACGAAGATGAGGGTGAGCGCGGTGGCGAGTGAGGAGATCGCGAGGCCGAGGAGCAGAGCGAGCAGGACGCCGAGCGTGGCGACGAACCCGAATCGGAAAGGGCCACCGGTGAGGAGCTTCGGGATCGCCATTCGCTCAGAATAGGGGCTGCGGGGTGCTGCGTGGGAGCATCCGGAATTTAGTTGTGGCTACAAGTGTTTTACGAGGCATGATGACGAACGCATCCGATCTGCTCGACGCCGACACCAGCATGGGCGCGGTGACCCTCCGCGTGGGGGACCTCGACGCGATGATCGCCTACTACCGCGACGCGGTGACCCTCGATGTGATCGCCCACGAGGGCGACAGCGCGGTGCTCGGACGGGGCGGCGTGCCCGCCGTCATCCTGCAGCACGCACCGGAGTTGAAGAACCCCGAACCGCGGTCGGCCGGACTCTTCCACACCGCCATCCTGTTCGACTCCGAGCTGGCCCTGGCCGCCGCGGTGTATTCGGTGGCCACCCGCTTCCCCGGATCCTTCACCGGGTCGAGCGATCACCTGGTGTCGAAGGCCTTCTACTTCGACGACCCGGAGGGCAACGGCGTGGAACTCTACTGGGACCGCGACCGCACCCAGTGGAGCTGGACCCACGGCCAGATCGAGATGTCGACCCTCTTCCTCGACCCGAACGAGTTCTTGCAGCAGAACCTCACGCCCGAACTCGTCGCCGACCCGCGCGTGGGGGCTGCCGGAGTAGGGCACGTGCACCTCTCGGTCGGCGACGTGCCGCAGGCGCGCGACTTCTACGTCGACTCCCTCGGCTTCGAGGTGACCACGGCGTTCGGCCCGCAGGCCCTGTTCGTCTCGGCGGGCGGGTACCACCACCACATGGCCATGAACGTGTGGAACTCGCGCGGTGCCGGCCGGCGACAGCAGACGCTCGGGCTCGGTCAGGTGGAGATCGTGGTGCCGTCGCTCGAGGACGTCGCCGCCACGGATGAGCGGCTGCGGCATCGGGGGCTGCAGACGGCGAACGACGGACGGTCGCTGACCGTCAGCGACCCCTGGGACAACACGATCCTGCTGCGCCCGGCCGCGAACTGACGGATCACGCACAGAATCCGGGGCACCGGTGCCGTCAACGGCCTCGGTGCCCCGGATTCGGTGCGTTACCGCCCTATTGGCAGACCGTGAGGTCGGCCACTGCCTCCGTGAGCGAGTTCGGGCCACCCAGGAGCGTCGCCCGCTCGGCACCCAGGTCGCGGATCTGCGCCAGCGTGTCGGCCGGGATGCAGGTGCCGGGCACCGTGAACAGCGGAGCGTCGATCTTCGGACCGAAGGCCGAGCCGGCGAGCGCATCCGGGAAGGTGACGCCGGTGGCGATGAGCACCCGGTCCGCCTTCTCGAAGAAGTGCGCGTTCACCGTGCGCGACACCGCGTAGCGGTCCGCGCCACCCAGTCGCACCGTGTGGGTGATCGACCACGAGTCCTCGTAGATGCCCGAGGACACCGACGCCGGGCCGCCGGCGATCACGATGTCGGCGACATCGAGGTCGGTCAGCAGGGCCGAGGTCGAGGAATCGAGGGACTGCTTCGATCCGTCGACCAGGATGACCGGTCCGGCGCCATCGACCGCCGCTCCCGCCGAGAGGGCGTCGGCGAAGGTCGCTCCGGTGGCGAGCACCGCGAACGGTGTGCCGTCGGGGAAGGCCGCCGCGGCGACGTTCCGCGACACCTCGAAGCGGTCGGCCCCGGCGATGCGCGTCACGTCGTCGGCGATCGTCTTGAGCGTCGTCTCGACGGAGGCGCTCACCGACTTCGGGCCGCCGACGATCACGATCTTCGACGGGTCGATCCGCTGGAGTTCCGCCTTCACGACGTCGGGCAGACCGTTCGCCGTGGTCAGCAGGATCGGTGCGCCCGCCGCGGCCGCAGCGGGAGCCGCGGACAGGGCATCCGGGAACACCTCGCCCGACACCACGTAGACCGTGTCGGAGCCCGTGGGCCAGCCTTCCTTCGAGGTGTTGACCGCGACCTCGTAGCGGTTCGCCCCGGCGATCCGGTCGGTCTCGATCTGCTTGACCGACACGGCGACGTGCACCACGGTGCCGCTCGGCTGCGCGGTGAGCACGAACTCGCCACCGCCGGCGGCCGCGTCGGCCGGAATCGCGAGCGAAACACTGGCCGCACCGTTCACCACCGGGATCGGGTCGAACGTCGCCGCTGATCCGGTCCAGGTCGCCGTGAGCGTCGTGTTCTTCGGGCTGCCGAGCGACGTCAGGTCGAGACCCGACACGTCGAAGGTCACCGTCGATCCGGCGAACACGGGCTCGGTGGGCGCGTTCTTCACCTCGACGGCCTTGCGGTCGAACTCCGGCGTGAGGCCGGGGTTCGCCTTGAGGTAGGCGATCCACGCGTCGCGGTCGATGAGACCGGAGTCGCGGGCCTGCGCACCCTTGGCGAGCTCACGGAAGTTGTCGCCACCCGTGGTGAGGAAGCTGAACGTTCCGATGCGGTACGAGGCGGCCGGATCGATCGGCGCGCCGTCGATCCAGATGCCCGTCACGTGGTCGCCCTGGGGGCGGCTGCCGTCGAAGGTGTACTGCACGTTGTCCGAGAGGCCGAGCTTCAGGAACGGACGCGACGGGATGGTGCCGTCGGCGTTCGTCTGCCACTGCTGCTCGAGAACGGTCTTGAACTGCGCACCGGTGAGGCTCGTGGTCCAGAGGTTGTTCACGAAGGGCAGCACCGCGTTCGCCTCGGCGAAGGTCACGACGCCGTCGGTGTTGGCCGGGTTCGTCGCGGTGTTTCCGGCGTAGCGCAGTTCGTCGCGCAGACCGCCCGGGTTCACCACGCCGATCGTCGCACCGCCGCGGTCGGGCGAGCTGAGGCTCGTCACGAGCGAGTCGGCCACCAGGTTGCCCAGGGTCGACTCCGAGGCGCGGTCGTCGCGGTTGCCGCCGGTGTACTTCCCGTCGGGGCCGTAGCTTCCGCCCGAGAACGCCGTGGTGATGTCGGCCGTCACCGACCCGACCGGCTGGTTGCCGATCAGGGCAGCGGCCGCGATGGCCGCGTCGGTGATGGACTTGACCTCCGCGACGCGGGGGTACTGCGCCACCAGGGCGGCGTCATCGGCGGTGGTGCGGGCCACGTTCTTCGCCGTGTAGCTCTCGACGTCACCCGTGGCGGCGTCGAGGGTGAGCACGACGTTGCCCACGTTGTTGCCGTATTCGCCGGTCTGCAGCACGGGGCGCGTCTTGCCCTCGACACCCGGGATCGGGCCGTCCCACGCGTACTGCTTGTGCGTGTGGCCGGTGAAGATCGCGTCGACCGCGGCCGAGGTCTCGGTCACGATCTTGGCGAACGCGCCGCCGGCCGCGACCTCCTGCTCCAGGGTGGCGCCATCGGGGGTGCCGGCTCCGGCGCCCTCGTGGTAGCTGGCGATGATGACGTCGGCCTCGCCGTTCGACTCGTCGCCGTCGGTGAGCTGAGCCGCCACGCGGTTGGTGGCGTCGACGGGGTCACCGAAGTCGAGCTCGGTGATGCCACCGGGCGACACGAGGGAGGTGGTCTCCTTCGTGACGGTTCCGATCACGCCGATCGTGAGGCCGTCGACCTCTTCGAGGGCGTACTCGGGCAGCGCCGGAGTCGTGGTGCCCTTGTCGTAGACGTTGGCACCGAGGTAGTCCCACTTCGCGTTCGGCGAGCCGTCCGGACCCATGATGCGGTCGACCAGATCGGTGTAGCCCTGGTCGAACTCGTGGTTACCCACGGCGCTCGTCGCGAGGTCGAGGGCGTTCAGCACGTCGATGGTGGGCTGGTCCTGCGCCGACGACGACGCGAAGAGCGAGGCTCCCACGTTGTCGCCCGAGGAGACGAAGAGCGTGTTGTCCTCGCCGCCCGCCGCGCGCAGCTGCTCCACCGTGCCGGCGAACTTCACCGTGTTGGCGTCGATGCGACCGTGGAAGTCGTTGATGTCGATCAGGTTGAGATCGACGGTCGACGGCTCCGCTTCGCCGAACGAGTAGCCCACCACGACGGGGTCGTGGTCGCTGGAGCGGTAGACGCTCTCGTCGTAGAAGTTCGTCGCGTTGTAGTTGAAGCGGCTGTACTCCAGCGCGATCGACTCACCCGAGTTGATGTTCCAGATGTCGACGCCCGACACCTTCGCGTCGGCCGAGGCCGAGGCGAACACGTGGTCGAGCGAACCGGATGCGCCGTCGAACGAGTAGCTGTACTTGCCGGTCTTCCCACCCTGGTCGACGTAGCCCGCGTCGGTGATGGCGACGGCCGGGTCTTCCTTCGAGTAGGCGTTGAAGTCACCGATCAGGAAGACGTCGCTCGTACCGAGGTCGGTCTGCAGCTGGCTCGAGAAGGCGAGCAGCGCGTTGGCCTGAGCGACGCGGGACGCGTTGGACGCACCCTGACCGTCGCCCTGGTCGGCATCGGCGCCCGATCCGGAACCCTTCGACTTGAAGTGGTTGACGATGGCGATGAACGCGTCATCCTCACCGCCGTCGACGGGCTCGAACTCCTGAGCGAGCGGCTGCCGGGCGTTCGCGAACGCCGGGTCGAGCAGCACGTGCGAGTCGCCCACCGGCTCCACGACGTCCTTCTTGTAGATGAAGGCGGTGCGGATGACGTCCTGCTGGGCGACCGGCGGCAGCTCGGAGGCGTCGGGTGACGGGACGAACTCCCACTCCCCTTCGCCCTCCGGCAGCGCGGCGTTCAGCGCATCCGTCAGCGTGCTGAGCGCGTCGTCGCGGTCGAGGCCGAACTTGACCGAGTTCTCGATCTCCTCGAGAGACACCACTTCGGCGCCGAGGCCGTTGATGGCGGCGACGATCTTCGCCTGCTGGCGGGCGAGATCCTCATCCTCGGCCGCGCCGCGGGCGTCGCAGCCCGTGTTCACGGTCACCGGGTCGCCGTCGCGGTCGGTGTAGTACGAGCATCCGGAGAGCTCGTCACCGGTGGTGGTGAAGTAGTTCAGCACGTTGAAGCCGGCGATCTGGATGTCGCCCCCCACCTCGGCGGGAGCCGCGGCGCGCACGTTCGAGAACGTGGCGGGAGCCGTGCCCTCGGCGGTGAGCGGGGTCGTGGGCTGGAACTTCCAGATGCCGTTGCGGAAGTCGAGCACGACCGGTGCCGTGAAGGTCACCGCGGAGCCGACCGTGATCGCGGGGTTCGCGGTGAGGTACGGCAGCGGGATGTCCTTGTTCGCGTCCGCGCCGAGGAAGTTGATGCTGGCACCGTCGTCGAGCGTCACGGCGCGGGCGGCGTTGTCGGCCACGGCCGCGGCGTACTCGGCACTGCCCGGACGAGCGATCTCGGTGGGGGTCAGCAGCGGGGAGGTGCCCGAGGCGAGACCGATCTCGGCGTACTGGTTGGTGGAGTACGTGTTGCTCACCGTGAATGCGCCCTGCGGGGCGAGCAGCATGCCCTCGAGCGACTCGCGCTGGGCGGCGTCGCCCGGCAGGGAGACCGTGGCCGGCGTCGGCGCGGTCACCGTGGAGGCGTCGAGCTTCACCAGGCCGTCGGCCGAGGTGACGTTGAGCTCGGTGAGGCCCTGGAACTCGGAGACCGTACCGGTGAGCTGCACGTAGTCGCCCACGGCGACGGATCCGGCCGTGCTCGCGGAGTAGACGAAGATCGCGTCGGACGCGGTGTGCGTGCCGAGATCGACGGCGCCACCGGTGCCCGGGGTCTGCACGTAGTAGCCGTTGAAACCGCCCGTGGCGTAGTCCGCCGTGACCACACCGGTGGTGGTGACGGTGGGCGCCGGGGTGGTGGCGAACGGCGAGGTGTCGGTGGTGCCCTGGAGCTCGGCGATGGTGTGGGTCGCCGGGTCGGTGGGGTCCGTCGGGTCGGTCGGATCGGTGGGATCGGTCGGATCCGTGGGATCGGTCGGGTCGGTGCCCGCCGAGTTCTGCGGGGTCACGTCGGTGGCCGTGTCGAAGTCGGCCGAGTTGTCGTCCGAGTCGGCGAAGCCCGCTCGGGTCAGGGAGTTCGGCGTGCCGTTCGGACCGTCGACGGGCACGACCGCACCCTCGAAGGTGTTCGAGGCGCCGTAGCCGAGCAGGTCGACGATGTCGTCGTCGGCGGCGGTGACCGATCCCGTCGGCGGGGTGAGCGCCTCGGTGGTGTCGGCGAGGAAGAGGGTTCCGGTCGTGCCGGAGGGGTTGATCGTGCCGCCCAGGTCGAGGTCGGGCGTGGGCAGTGCGGCGCCGGTCGCGCCGTTGCCGTTCACCTGCACCAGGAAGTAGCCGTCGGCGGCGATGCTGCCGGAGAGGGGGGCGACGTTCGCAGCGTCGGCCTTCGTGGCCGAGCGGTACTGCAGCGACCACCCGTCGAGGGAGACGGCAGTGTCTCCCGGGTTGTACAGCTCGATGAACTTCTTGTTGAAGGGTGCGCCCGCGCTCCCTCCCTTGAGGTACGCCTCGTTGATCACGACACCGGTTCCGTCGACACTGGCGGACGCGGATGACGCGACCCCGATGAGGGGTGCTGCGACGAGCGCTCCCCCGAGGACGGTCGCGAGGGCCGCTTTGACGGACCTCGACGCTGACTTTGACATGGATCTCCTAGAGCTCGCGGATCACAGGGATTCCGTCATGTTAGGAGCCCGACCGTAACGAAAGAAAGAGTAAACATTTCGCGGAGGTTAATTAAGAAGAACTGACGTTTTGTCACCCCCTCGGGGGGCAAAATGCTATTCGGTACCTCTCTTGACGGCAAGGCATTGACAGGCCGATTCGGCCGATTTCACCCTCGAACAGGGGTCGGAACCCGCGATTTCACCCTCGCGGCTCTCCGAGCCTCGGGCGCGATCGCCACCGGTAGACTGGGAGGACTTCTTTCCCGCTCGATCCGCAGGAGCACCCCGTGCCGAAAATCGTCGTCGACGTCATGCCGAAGGCCGAACTTCTCGACCCCCAGGGCAAGGCCGTGGCCGGAGCCCTCTCCCGTCTGGGCAACGACACCTTCTCCGACGTGCGCGTCGGCAAGCGCTTCGAGCTCACCGTCGACGGACCGGTCGACGAGACGGTGCTCGCCTCCGTGCGCGAGATCGCCGACGAACTGCTGTCGAACTCGGTGATCGAAGACGTCGTGGGCATCACAGTCGTCGACGGCAACGGAGCACACAGCGCGGCGGCATCCGGAGCCCTGGCGTGACCCGCGTCGGCGTCATCACCTTCCCCGGCTCGCTCGACGACCGCGACGCCCAGCGCGCCGTGCGGTTCGCCGGCGCCGAGGCCGTGGCCCTCTGGCACGGCGACCACGATCTCCAGGGCGTCGACGCCGTGGTGCTGCCCGGCGGCTTCAGCTACGGCGACTACCTGCGCTGCGGCGCCATCGCCTCCCACTCCCCCATCATGCGCGAGGTCGTCTCCGCCGCCGAGCGCGGGGTGCCGGTGCTCGGCATCTGCAACGGGTTCCAGATGCTCACCGAGGCGCACCTGCTGCCCGGCGGGCTCATCCGCAACGACCACGGGTCGTTCATCTGCCGCGACCAGGTGCTCCGCGTCGAGAACACCTCGACGGCGTGGACGAACGCCTACGAGACCGGCCAGGAGATCACCGTTCCGCTGAAGAACGGCGAGGGCGGCTACATCGCCTCGGCCGAGACCCTGGAGCGACTCGAGGGCGAGGGTCTCGTCGCCTTCCGCTACGTGGGCGTGAACCCGAACGGGTCGCTCAACGACATCGCGGGCGTCACCAACGAGCGCGGCAACGTGGTGGGCCTGATGCCGCACCCCGAGCACGCCATCGAGCCCGGCTTCGGCCCCGACACCCCGGTCGCCATGCGCTCCGGAGTCGACGGTCTGGCCATGTTCACCTCAGCCCTGCGCAGCCTGCTCGCCGCCTGAGAACGGGCGTAGGGTCGGCCGCATGATCGCCGACATCACCCTGCTCCGGGCCGACATCACGAAGGTGGCCGCCGACGCCATCGTCAACGCCGCCAACAGCTCGCTGCTGGGCGGAGGCGGCGTCGACGGAGCGATCCACCGCGCGGGAGGACCGAGCATCCTCGACGAGTGCCGAGAACTCCGCCGCACGCGCTTCCCCGACGGGATGCCGGCGGGGGATGCCGTGGCCACGACCGCCGGGCGGCTGCCGGCGCAGTGGGTCATCCACACCGTCGGACCGATGTGGAGCGCGCGCGACGACCGGTCGGCGGTGCTCGAGTCGGCGTACCGCCGGTCACTCGAGGTGGCGGGGGAGCTCGGCGCGGCATCCGTCGTCTTCCCGGCGGTCAGCGCCGGCGTCTACGGCTGGCCGGCCGACGACGCGGCTCGCATCGCCGTGGAGACGGTGCTCGGCTCGGGGTTCGAGGGCGCCGTGAGCTTCGCGCTCTTCAGCGACGCCATGCTCGCCTCGTTCCGCACCGCGCTCGACGTCCACAACCGCAAACCTGACGGGTTCCGAGCCGAATAGGCCGCCAGAGGGCCGGAGCTTTGCGGTTCTGAACATCACCCCTTGCGGTCGACCTCGCCCGGGTCCTTCTCGACCGCGGCGAGCGCCTTCGTGTCGAGCTCGGCGGCTCCGTAACCGCTCGCGCGGCGGTGCAGGTAGGTGATGAGCCAGAGCACGATGCCGAGCACCAGCAGGATGCCGGCGATCACGTACTGCTCCGGCGGCCGCCCCGAGGTCCACGGCAGCACCAGCGCGATGCACACGACCGACCCGATCACCGGCAGCACCGTCGGGGTGCGGAAATGCTTGTGCTCGACACGGTTGCGGCGCAGCACCAGCACGCAGACGTTCACCACCGAGAACACGGCGAGCAGCAGCAGCGACGTGGTGCCACCGAGCAGCACGGCGATCGGATTCGCGGGGTCGATCGACACATAGGAGGTCAGCCCCAGCGCGATCACCGTGGTGAAGAGGATGGCGGCCCAAGGAGTGCGCCGCCCGGGCAGCACCTTCGACAGGAAGGGCGGCAGCACCCCTTGCTTGCTCATGCCGTAGAGCAGCCGGCTCGCCATCATCATGTTGATGAGCGCCGAGTTCGCCACCGCGAACAGCGAGATGAACGGGATGAGCGCAGAGATCGGGAAGTCCGGCGCCGCTGTCTGCACGACGGTGACGAGCGGGGTGTCGTTGCCGGCCAGCTCCCCCACCGGCACGATCGCGACGGCGACGATCGACACCAGCACGTAGATCACCGCCGTGATGCCGAGGCCGGTGAGCATCACCTTCGGGAAGATCTTCGACGGGTTCTTCGTCTCCTCGGCCATGTTGACGGAGTCCTCGAACCCCACCATCGCGAAGAACGCGAGCGACGTGGCCGTCGAGATGGCCAGGAACACGTTCTTGTCGTCGGGCGTGGCGAAGGCCACCACCCGCGAGAAATCGGCCTGTCCGCCGAAGATGGCGAAGAGGCTGATGAAGATCACCAGGAGCAGCCCCGACAGCTCCACCAGCGTCAGCACGACGTTGAGTCCGACGCTCTCGGCCACCCCGCGCAGGTTGACCGCGGCGATGAGGATCATGAACGCCAGCGCGACGACGAGCGCCAGCCCCGGTCCGTCACCCAACCCGAATCCGATCGCGAAGTTGCTCGCGAACGCGCCGGCCGCGGCCGACGCCGAGGTGATGCCCGACGACATCACCGTGAAGCAGATCAAGAAGGTCACGAAGTGGATGCCGAAAGCCTTGTGCGCGTACAGCGCAGCGCCGGCCGCCTGCGGATACTTCGTGACGAGCTCGAGATAGGAGCAGGCCGTGATGGTCGCCACCACGAAGGCGATGAGGAACGGCACCCAGGCCGCGCCGCCCACCTCTGCCGCCACCTGCCCGGTGAGGGCGTAGATCCCGGTGCCGAGGATGTCGCCGATGATGAACAGCAACAGGAGCTTCGGCCCCATCACCTTCTTGAGTTCTGGCTGCGTCTCCGGCCGACCGGTCGACTGCGCTGTCGTCGTCATGCCCCCAGCATGCCCCCGAATCGCGTCTACGGCTTCCAGACCATCAGCACGACGACGAGCACGAGGAGCAGGCTGACGATGCCGGAGCCGGCGCTGATCACGGGGTACCCGGCCCGGGCCGCACCCTCGCCCCCCGCCGTCGCCGCTGCCGGCTGCATCGCCGCGCCGGCACGCCGCATCGCGGGGACCACCAGCACGAGGTTCAGCACGATCGCCACGACGTAGGCGATGATCGACCACAGCACCCACGGCGTCGTGACCGACAGCGCGTACTTCTCGTCGGCCATCCCGACCAGACCGAAGCCCAGCACGAAGACGATGAGCGAGAGGTAGCTGAAGATCATGGTCGACTTCGCCAGTGTGCGCACCTGAGCGGCGTTGCCGGAGCGGATGGCGCGGAGTGCGGTCATCGGCAGGATGGCCATCGGCCCGACGATGAACACCGCGCCGACGACGTGCAAGACGGAGAAGAGAGTTTCCATGCCTCCAGGGTAGCGATGCTCCCCGCGCCGGTCGGGACTACTTCGCGCCGGCGATGTTGACGAGCCAGCCGATGCCGTACTTGTCGACGAGCTGGCCGAAGCTGTCGCCCCAGGGAGCTTTCTCGAGAGGCACGCCGATCGTGCCGCCCTCGGCGAGTTTGTCGAAGTAGCCGTGCAGCTCCGCTTCGTCGTCGCCGCTCAGCGAGACGCTGATGTTGTTGCCGGGCTTGTACTCCATGTCCTTCGGCACATCCGAGATCATCAGAGTGAGGCCGCCGGGCGTGGTGAGCTGGGAGTGCATGACCAGGCCGCCCTCGCTCGGGTCGTGGGCCATCTGGTAGTCGTCGAAGGTGCTGACCGTCAGCTCGCCGCCGAAGACCGACTGGTAGAACTCGCCCGCCTCCTTCGCCTGGCCTCGGAAGTTGATGTACGGGTTCAGAACGGTGCTCATGGCGGATTCCTCCAGGTCGGTCGACCACCCCGATCGGGTGGCGACGAGAGCACGATAACAGAGAATGTGGACGCCGTACACATGCTTTCGTGAACAGTGGACGACTCCCCGTCCGCTCAGGCCGCGCAGGCCCCCGACGACACCGGATCGGAGGCCCCGGCCGCCGCCACGACGGGGGCGATCTCGTCGAGCGTCATGGCGTATCCGGTCTCCGGATCGATGGTCGAGCGCGCGAACACCACGCCCACCACGCTGCCGGCCTCGTCGAACAACGGTCCGCCCGAGTTGCCCGGCCGCACGGTGCCGCGCAGCGAGTAGATCTCGCGCGTCACCTCGCCCTGCTCGTAGATGTCGCGACCCACCGCATCCGTCACCTCGCGCACGCGCGCCGGCACCACGGAGTAGCCGCCGTTCTCGGGGTAGCCGGCGACGACCGCCGAATCGGATGCGCCGAGCTCGGTTCCGAGCGGCAGCGGCGCCACGGGCAGACCGGGCACCTCGAGCACGGCGAGGTCGCGCACCGGGTCGAAGACCACGAGCTCCGCGGGCAGCAGTTCGCCGACCCCGCCGACCTGCACGAACAGCTCCTGCGAGCCGGCCACGACGTGGGCGTTCGTGACGATGCGGTCGGCCGCCACCGCCCATCCGCTGCCCTCGGCGTCGGAGCCGCAGGACGGAGCGGAGGAGAGCACCCGCACCACACTTCCGGCGGCGGCGTTCACGGCATCCGGGATGGCGGGGTCCGGCGGCTGAGCGGCCTGGATGCTCTCCGGACCGAACGCGAACACCTGCGGGAACCCGGAGTCGCCGAGTGCGGCGTTCAGGGTTCCGAGCGCGGTGGACGAGGGCACCGGCGACAGCGTGTTGAGCGTCGAGACCACGCGGGAGGAGGCCACGACCTGGGTGACGGGCAGGATGCCCGTGGTCTGCAGGAACCCGGCGAGCAGCCACACCACGACACCCCAGGTGAGCAGTCCGAGCACGGCGCCACCGATCGCATCGAGCCCCCGGCCGATCTTCACGGAGCCGATCACGCGCCGGAGCAGTCCGGCGACGAGGGTCAGCACACCGACGGCGGCCGCCATGCACAGAAGCAGCAGCACCCCCGCCGCGACGGTGCGCTGGAGGGCGTTGCTCCACCCCAGCCCGGCGAGCCAGTCGACCACGGGCGGGGCCACGACCGTGGCGAGCAGCGCTCCCGCGATGATGCCCGCGAGCGAGGCGGCGGTCACCAGCGCACCGCGCCGCCATCCGCTCAGCACGGCGAGCAGGGCGATCACGATCAGCACGATGTCGACGATGGTGTCCATTGCCGCACATGCTATTCAGCGCACCTGGGAGACACGCGTCGAACTGCCGCCGGTGCGCCCGTTGCCGCCCTACCGGACCGGGCGTTCACTGGGAGCACGACGCCGTGGCCGCCGCGACGACACGAGTCGAGGGAGACGGCGATGAGCGACGACAAGACCCCCACCGCGGGCGAGCCCTTCGATCAGACGAACGGTCTGGTCGAGGGATTGCACGGCGACGACGGGGGAACGATCGATCCCGATGCGCCGACCACACCCGCAGGCGTCATCGGCGGCGCGGTGCGCGACCTCGGCGAGGCCATCGGGGCGAACGACCCGGATGACGGTTCCACGCCCGAAGACGCCGATCCGTCCCGCACCCCGTACAGCGAAGACGGAGCCCGCTAGCGCAGCCTTGCGCGTGCGGACACATCGTCAGCTGTCGATAAGCTGACGGGATGTCGGGATACACCACGCCGAAGAGCGCCTCGCTGCCCACGCCGGAGCCGAAGGTGCCGTCGAGCAAGGCCGCATCGCGTTCGCTCGCGTTCGCGCTCTTCATCGTTCTCGCCAACGTGGTGCTGAACACGCTCACGATGTCGCTGGTGGGCCCGGGCACCTCTCCGGTGCTCGCCTGGAGCCTCGTGGTCATCCATCCGCTCGTCGTGCTGGCTCTGTTCGCGCTGGCGCTCGCGTTCGGCGTGCTGGGACTCCGCGAGACCGCGAGCGGAGCGCTCCGGGGCCGCGGACGAGCCGTCGCGGGCATCGTGGTGGGCGGCTTCCTGCTACTCCTCTCCTTCGGCACCGCGATCCTGGACATCGCCCGGACGTTCCTGGCCTAGACACTCCGCCCTCTCCGGGCGCGGGTCGCCGGGCTCAGGCGAAGGCGGCGGAGCGGGCGCGCACGATCGCCAGACCGGCCGTGGCGAGTGCTCGAGCCACCGCATCCGGGTCGTCGAGGTAACCGCCCACGGCGGCGCCGTCGCGGAGCAGCATGAGTTCGCCCGCAGCAGCGGCCGGGTCGTCGACACCGATCGACGCGAGCAGGCGCTCGAAGGCCTGCAGCTGCCAGCGCCGGTGCGCAGCCACGACGAGGCGCACCGGATGCTCCGGATCGGCGTACTCGGCCGCCGCGTTGATGAAGGGGCAGCCCCGGTAACCCGGTTGGCAGGCCGCAGCCATCAGAGCGTCGATCGCCCGGGCGAGGGCCTTCTGCGCGTCGCCGCCGGCGGCCTCGAGCACCTCGTCGATCGCCGCGCGCTCCTCGGCGGCGCGGCGCTCGAGGTAGGCCACCATCAGGTCGTCCTTCGAGCGGAAGTGCCGGTAGAAGGTGACCTTCGTGGTGCCGACGCGCGCGATGATCTTCTCGGCGCTCACCGCCCGGAACCCCTCGGCGTAGAAAAGCTCCGAGGCCGCTTCGAGTATCCGCTCACGCATCGGAAGCCTCTTTCTCGACCCGATTCGACAGCAGTAGGGTTACTGGTAAGTCTACCGGACGCCCCCCTTGATCGAAAGAAGAGCTCGTGACCGAGAACCTCAACCAGATCCCCCTCACCACCATCGACGGAACCACCACGACCCTGGCCGACTACGCGCCGGTGAAGCTCATCGTGAACGTGGCGTCGCGCTGCGGCCTGGCGCCGCAGTACGAGAAGCTCGAGCAGCTGCAGAAGACCTACGGCGACCGCGGGTTCACCGTGCTCGGCTTCCCGAGCAACCAGTTCCTGCAGGAGCTCTCCGACACCGACAAGATCAAGGAATACTGCTCCACCACCTGGGGCGTGACGTTCCCGATGTTCGACAAGGTGAAGGTGAACGGCAAGTCGGCACATCCGCTCTACGGCGAGCTGACGAAGACGCCGGATGCCGCGGGCAAGGCCGGGCGGGTGAAGTGGAACTTCGAGAAGTTCGTGATCACGCCCGACGGCCAGGTGCACCGCTTCCGCCCCACCGTCGAGCCGGACGCGCCCGAGATCGTGGCCCTGATCGAGTCGTCGCTGCCCGCGCAGGCGTAGCCGCGCCGTCGTCCTCCCGTTCGGGAGGAGGAAACGGGAACGACCGCTCACACAGGGGTTCGTTCGCGTTTCCTCCTCCCGAAATCGCTACGCTGCTCGCGGGGTGACGTCGCGGGCGTAGAGTGTGGCTCGCATGAGCGACATCCCCCTCCCCTTCGACGCGGTCGTGACGCGGCTGCGTGCGGCCGGGTGCGTGTTCGCCGAAGACGAGGCGGCTCTGCTGCTCGAGGCAGCGGACTCCCCGGCAGAGCTGGAGCGCATGCTCGCACTCCGCGTCGACGGACTGCCGCTCGAGCACATCCTGGGCTGGGCGGAGTTCGCGGGGCTGCGGATCGCGGTCGATCCGGGTGTCTTCGTTCCGCGCCGCCGCACCGAGCTGCTCGTGAAGGAGTCGGTGCGGCTCGTTCATCCCGGCGCCGTGGTGCTCGACCTCTGCTGCGGGTCGGCGGCCGTGGGCGCGGCGATCGCCGCTGCAACGCGGGCCGCGGTCGACGACGACACACCGCGCCCGGCTCCGAACGGCCCGGCCACGGCACCCACGGCGGCCGGGGCAGAAAGCGTGACCGTCTACGCCGCCGACATCGATCCCGCCGCCGCGCGCAGCGCGCGCCGCAACCTCCCCGACCCGGCACACGTCTTCGAAGGCGACCTCTACGCCTCCCTCCCGCACGACCTCCGCGGACGCATCGACATCCTGGTCGTCAACGCCCCCTACGTTCCGAGCGACGCCATCGCCACCATGCCGCCCGAAGCGCGGCTGCACGAGGCGCGCCTGGCGCTCGATGGCGGCGACGACGGCCTCGACGTGCAGCGCCGGGTGATCACGGATGCGCCCGGCTGGCTCTCCGCCACCGGTCACCTCCTGATCGAGACGAGCGAGGCCCAAGCACCGGGGACCGCGGCGCTCTTCACGGCGGCCGGCCTGTCCCCGCGAATCGTCCACGACGACGACCTCGACGCCACGGTCGTGATCGGCGCCCGCCGACCCGCCTAGGCACGCGGCACGCGGCACGGCGTAGCATGCTCTCATGACGACGGCGATCGCCCGCGACCTCGCCGCGCGACTCCGCGAGAGCGGCCTCGCCGAAGTCGACGACAGCCGCCGTCGCCGCGCCGAGTACTCCAGCGACGCCTCGAACTACCGCGTCGTCCCCGAGGTCGTGGTGTTCCCCCGCGACGTCGACGAAATCGCCGCCCTGGTGGAGTTCGCCCGCACCGATGCCGTCCCACTGACCGCACGTGGCGGCGGCACCTCCGTGGCCGGCAACGCGATCGGACCGGGCATCGTGATGGACCTCTCCCGACACCTGAATCGCGTGATCGCCATCGACCCGGAGGCACGCACGGCCGTCGTCGAACCCGGCGCCACGCTCGGCAGCCTGCAGCGCGCCGCCGCGCCGCACGGCCTCCGTTTCGGCCCCGATCCCTCCACCTGGGCACGCGCCACCCTCGGCGGCATGATCGGCAACAATGCCTGCGGCCCGCGCGCGCTCGCCTTCGGGCGCACGGCCGACAACGTCGTCTCGCTCGACGTGGCCGACGGGCGCGGCCGACGCTTCACCGCGGCCCGGGGCTCCGGCGCGGCATCCCGCATCGAGCACGTCGTCGGCCTCGACGCCCTTGTGAACGCCAACCTCGACGTCATCCGCACCGAGCTCGGCTCCTTCGGCCGCCAGATCTCGGGCTACTCGCTCGAGCACCTCCTGCCCGAGAACGGGCGCGACCTCGCCAAGGCACTCGTGGGCACCGAGGGCACCTGCGTCGCCGTACTCGGCGCCACCGTGCGCCTGGTCGACGTGCCGCGAGACCCGGTGCTCGTTGTCCTGGGCTACCCCGACATGCCGAGCGCAGCGGATGCCGTTCCCGCCCTGCTGCCCCACCGACCGATGGCGATCGAAGGCCTGGATTCGCGCCTCATCGACGCCGTCGTGCGACACAGCGGCCCCGCTGCCGCCCCCGACCTTCCGGCAGGCGGCGGATGGCTCCTCGTGGAGGTCGCCGACCGCGAACCCGGCGACGCGCTCGACCGCGCGGAACTGCTCGCCCGCGACGCCGGGACGAGCGCCGTGCGCATCCTTCCCCCCGGACCCGAGGCCCGCGCGCTCTGGCGCATCCGCGAAGACGGGGCGGGCCTGGCCGGCCGCACCCCCGCCAACCATCAGGCCTGGCCCGGAATCGAAGACGCCGCAGTCCCCCCGGAGCGTCTCGGCACCTACCTGCGCGACTTCGAAGCGCTGCTCGGCCGCTACGGTCTGCAGGGCCTGCCCTACGGCCATTTCGGCGACGGATGCGTGCACGTGCGCCTCGACATCCCCCTCGACACGAACGGCGACGTGCTGCGCTCGCTGATGGAGGACGCCGCGATCCTCATCGCGTCGCACGGCGGCTCGCTCTCCGGCGAACACGGCGACGGCCGCGCCCGCAGCGACCTGCTGCGCCACATGTACTCACCCCGGATGCTCGACCTCTTCGCCGGGTTCAAGCAGCTGTTCGACCCCGGCGACGTGCTGAATCCGGGCGTCGTGGTGCACCCGGCATCCGTCGACACCGATCTGCGGCGCCCGCACGTCCTGCCGGTCGTCGCGGTGAACGGGATGGCGTTCACGCACGACGACGGCGACTTCACCGCCGCCGTGCACCGCTGCGTGGGGGTGGGCAAGTGCCGGGCCGACAACTCCGCGTCGGGCGGGTTCATGTGCCCGAGCTTCCTCGCCACGAACGACGAGAAGGACTCGACCCGCGGCCGCGCCCGGGTGCTGCAGGAGATGATCAACGGCACGCTCATCGAGGGCGGTTGGGCCGCTCCCGAGGTGCAGGAGTCGCTCGACCTCTGCCTCTCCTGCAAGGCCTGCGCGAGCGACTGCCCCGCCGGCGTCGACCTGGCCTCCTACAAGTCGGAGGTGCTGCACCGGCGCTACCGCGGTCGTCTCCGCCCCGTCACGCATTACACGCTGGGCTGGATGCCGCGCTGGGCCCGGTTGGCGACCCGGATGTCCGCCGTCGCCAACGCCGCCCTCTCGGTGCGGGCACTCGAGAAGCTCGCGCTCGTGGCCGGCGGGATGGATGCGCGGCGTGCCATCCCGCGGTTCGCACGGCATCCGTTCCGCACTTGGTGGAAGCGGCGCGGGCCGGGCTCATCCGCGCCGGGCGAACTCTCCCGCAAACGCGTGCTGCTCTGGGTCGACACCTTCTCCGACAACTTTTCGCCGAGCATCGGCCGGGCCGCCGTCTCGGTGCTGGAGTCGGCGGGCTACGAGGTCGTGGTGCCCTCGCAGTCGGTCTGCTGCGGGCTCACCTGGATCACCACCGGCCAGCTCGCCGGAGCGCGCACCAAGCTGGCGCACTTGGTGGAGGCGTTCCATCCGTTCGTGGCCGAGGGCATCCCGATCCTCGGCCTCGAACCCTCGTGCACGGCCGTGCTGCGCTCCGACCTGCTCGAACTGCTGCCCGGGGACGCCCGCGCGAAAGACGTCGCCGCCGCCACGTATACGCTCGCCGAGTTGCTCGCCGCGCCGGAACCGGTGGGTCCGGGCGCCGCGTGGGTGGCGCCCAGCCTCGGTGACACCACGGTGGTGGTGCAGCCGCACTGCCACCAGCACGCGGTCATGGGCTTCGGCCCCGACGAACGCCTGCTGCGGTCGCTCGGCGCCACCACGACGGTGCTGAGCGGATGCTGCGGCCTGGCCGGCAACTTCGGGATGGAGCGCGGACACTACGAGGTGTCGGTCGCGGTGGCGGAGAACTCGCTGCTGCCGGGGCTGCGCGCGGCGCCCGAGGGAAGCGTCTTCCTCGCCGACGGCCTGTCGTGCCGCACGCAGGCCGATCAGCTGGGCGGCGCGAAGGGGCTGCACCTGGCCGAACTGCTGGCCGCAGCCCTGCCGGCCGGCGCCGAGCCCGAGGCTGGTCAGCCCTTGTAGGGCGAGCGCACCATCTCGACGATCGCCATGACGCCGAGCACGCCGCCGACGAGGGTGATCAGTCCGACGACGCCGAGCAGTATTTCGGCCATGTGCCTCTCCAAATCTGTGGGTGGTGCAAGCGTATCAAGCGGAGGCGGGCGACCTCAGTCGGTGCCGAGGTCGAAGGCGGCGGCCTCGTTGGCCGCATCCGTCGCCGCTTCGAGCGAGGTCTCGGTGGGTCCGGCGCTGATCGAGGCGGCCTCGCCCTCTTCGAGCTCGCCGAGGAGCTGGGCCGTGGCGCCGCCGACGATGCCCTGGCGGGCGTACTGCTCGAGCCGTGCGCGGCTGTCGGCGATGTCGAGGTTGCGCATGGTGAGCTGCCCGATGCGGTCGAGCGGGCCGAACGCGGCGTCGCCGACGCGCTCCATCGAGAGCTTGTCGGGCTGGTAGCTGAACGCCGGGCCCTCGGTGTTGAGCAGCGAGTAGTCGTCGCCGCGGCGGAGCTTGAGGGTGACCGTGCCGGTGATGGCCGAGCCGACCCAGCGCTGGATGGATTCGCGCAGCATGAGCGACTGCGGGTCGAGCCAGCGACCCTCGTACATGAGCCGGCCCAGGCGGCGGCCTTCGACGTGGTAGTTCGCCACCGTGTCCTCGTTGTGGATGGCGTTGAGCAGGCGCTCGTAGGCGATGTGCAGCAGGGCCATGCCCGGCGCCTCGTAGATGCCGCGCGACTTCGCCTCGATGATGCGGTTCTCGATCTGGTCGCTCATGCCCAGGCCGTGACGGCCACCGATGGCGTTGGCCTCGAGGACGAGGGCCACGGCATCCGTGTATTCGACGCCGTTCAGGGCGACCGGACGACCGGCCTCGAAGGTCACGGTGACCACCTCGGATGCGATCTCCACGTCGTCGCGCCAGAACGGCACGCCCATGATGGGCTCCACGATCTCGACGCCCGTGTCGAGCTGCTCGAGCGTCTTGGCCTCGTGGGTGGCGCCCCAGATGTTGGCGTCGGTGGAGTAGGCCTTCTCGGCCGAAGCACGATACGGGAAGCCGCGCGCGACGAGCCACTCGCTCATCTCGGTGCGGCCGCCGAGCTCGGTGACGAAGGCCTCGTCGAGCCAGGGCTTGTAGATGCGCAGGCGCGGGTTGGCGAGCAGGCCGTAGCGGTAGAACCGCTCGATGTCGTTGCCCTTGTAGGTCGATCCGTCGCCCCAGATCTCGACGTCGTCTTCCTTCATCGCCCGCACGAGCAGCGTTCCGGTGACGGCGCGGCCGAGCGGCGTCGTGTTGAAGTAGGTCTTGCCACCGGAGCGGATGTGGAATGCGCCGCAGGCGAGCGCCACGAGCCCCTCTTCGACCAGCGGGGCGCGGCAGTCGACCAGGCGCGCGATCTCGGCGCCGTACTCTCCGGCGCGGCCGGGAACCGCCTCGACGTCGGGCTCGTCGGGCTGCCCGAGGTCGGCCGTGTAGGTGCACGGCACGGCGCCCTTCTCGCGCATCCAGGCGACGGCGACGGAGGTGTCGAGACCCCCGGAGAACGCGATGCCGACGCGCTCGCCGACGGGAAGACTGGTGAGGACCTTGGACATGGGTTCCAGCGTATCGAACGCGGAGGACGCAGACGGACGGGGGTGCCTTCCGGCGGCACCCCCGTCGCCTGCCCCTACCGGCGTCAGTCCGTCGTGTCCGCCGACACGAACTGCGGGTCCTGCACGTCGGCGACGGTCGGTTCGCTCTCGATGACCTTCTGCTCGAACAGCATGTCGATCGTCTTCTGCCAGGTCTCGTCGTTCATGGTGCCGAGGCCGTCGGCATCCGTGTCGGCGCTGGTGAAGGTGTTGTCGATGTCGGCCTGGATCTGCTCGGTGTAGAGCTCCTCGTTACCGGCGAGTTGCGGGTCGGAGGCGGCGAGGATGCCCGCGGCCTCTTCGGGGTCGTCGATGGTGGCCTGCAGGCCCTTGAGGTAGGCGTTGATGAAGCGCTGCACGAGGTCGGGGTTCTTCTCGATCATCTCGTCGCTCGTGAAGATCCCCGTGCCGTAGGTGTCGTAGCCGAAGTCGGAGCCCATCAGGATGCTGAGCTCGCCCGCGGCCTCCTCGAGGATGGGTACCTCGGCGTCGGTGTAGCAGGGCACGGTGTCGACCTGGTCGGTCACCAGGTAGCTCTCGTAGGGCGGGCTCACCGAGAGCTCGGTGAGGGCGCTCGCGTCGATGCCGTTGGCGGCCAGCAGCGCCTTGTAGAAGACGTAGGTCGAACCGGATGCCTGCACACCGACGGAGAGGCCCTTCAGGTCGTCGGGGGTGTCGAGCGTGAACTTGTCGGCCTTGGCGCACATGGCGAGGGGCGAGGTCTGGTTGGTCGCGGCGAGAGCCTTCACCGGAACGCCCTGCGACCGCGCCACCACGAGGGTGGGCAGGTCGGCCACGCCGAAGTCGCCCTGGCCCTGACCGACCAGACGGAGGGTGTCGCCCGATCCGGCGCCGGTGAGGATGTCGTCGACCACGATGCCCTCGTCGGCGAAGAAGCCCTTCTCGTCGGCCACGAACAGGGGCGCGTGCAGTCCGCGCGGCTGGTAGTCGAGCTGGATCGTGATGTGGTCGGCGTCGGCCGGAGCCGCCGAGGAGGCCTCCGATCCGCTGCTCCCGGAGGAACAGGCGGCGAGGCCGGCGAGCAGGCCCACCGAGGCGGTGAGGGCGAGTGCTTTCGTGGTTCGTGACATGGTTCTCCTTCGGAAGGGTGGATGAGGGTGTGGTGCGGGGTGCCGTCCGGCGACGTCAGACGTCGGCGAGGGCGAGGTGCGGGAAGCGCCGTTTGAACAGGAACTCGACGAGACCGACCAGGTAATAGAGGACGAGTCCGAGCACCGAGACGAAGAGGAGGGCCGCGAACATCTGGGCCGTGTCGAGCTGGGTCGAGGCGAACTGGATCTGGTGCCCGAGCCCGTTCTGCGACCCGGCGAACTCGGCCACCACCGCGCCGATGACGGCAAGTGTGATGGCGATCCGGAGACCGGCGAAGAGGTACGGCAGCGAGGTGGGCACCTGGATGCGGGCGAGGATCTCGTTCTTGCTGGAGCCCACCGAGTTCATCAGGAGCAGGAGGTCCTCATCCGTCCGCCGCAGCCCGAGCACCATGTTGAGGGTGATCGGGAAGAAGGCGATCACGACGATCAGCACCAGCTTCGGCGTCATCGAGTAGCCGAACCAGAGGATGAAGATCGGGGCGAGCGCCACCTTCGGCACCACCTGGAAGAGCACGATGAGCGGATAGATCGCCCGGTCGAGGAAGCGGAAGCGCACCACCGCGAGCGCGAGGGCGACGCCCACGACGATGCTGATGAGGAACCCGAACACCACCTCTTGCGTGGTGACCCAGGTGTTCGTGAGCAGGAGCTGCCAATTCGAGACGATCTCGGCGGCGATCTCGCTGGGCGTCGCGATGATGTAGCTCGAGACGTCGAAGACGTCGACCGCGAGCTCCCAGGCCACCACCACGATGACGGCCACGAGGAGCGGTGGCCAGAGCTTTGACCAGCGGAGGCGCCAGGACGACGTCGGCGCGCCGGCGGTGAGGGGCGCCGGGCGGGCCGGAACGGTTGCCGTCATGGTCACACTCCTACCTGCTGGGGAACGATCAGCTGTTCGCGCAACCGGGTCGAGTAGCCGGTGAACTCGGCGCTGTCGAGCAAGTCGGCGCGTCGGGGCCGGTCGATCTCGATGGTCATCCGGTCGATGATGCGGCCGGGGTTGACGCCCATGACGTTCACCGTGTCGGAGAGGAACACGGCCTCGCCGATCGAGTGCGTGACGAACACGATGGTCTTGCCGGTCGCGGCCCAGATCGACGCGAGCGTCTCGTTCATGGAGTCGCGGGTGATCGCATCCAGGGCTCCGAAGGGCTCGTCCATCAGCAGGATGGCGGGGTCCATCGCGAGGGCGCGTGCGATGGAGACGCGCTGCGCCATGCCGCCGGAGAGCTGGTGCGGGTAGCGCCCTGCGGCGTGGGCGAGGCCGACGAGTTCGAGGGCGTCATCCACGGCCCGGTCGCGTGCTTTGCCCTTGCCGGCGATGGAACGGAGCATGGCCACGTTCTCTCGTGCGGTCTTCCACGGCACGAGGGCCGGGCGCTGCAGCACGAGGCCGATCTGCTTGGCGGCCACCGCCTGCTTGGCGGGGGCGTCGCCGATCATCACCTCGCCCACGGTGGGGGTCAGGATGCCGCCCAGGATCTTCAAGAGCGTGCTCTTGCCGCAGCCCGACGGACCCAGCAGAGTCACGAAACCTCCGGCCGGTACGTCGATGTCCAGGTGATCGAGCACCACTGTCGACCCGAAGGCCATCCCGATTCCCCGCGCGGATATGCCTGAGACCGTCATTCGCCACCCCTAGCGTATTTATTACATGTTGAGGACGTTTTATCGCCTAAAGATAGGATGTCGGTCGAAGCGGACGGCCACAACCCTTTCGGGGGAGATTTAGCACGGTCGAAACACGGTCGTAATATCGGTCGCGCACCGGGCACGGCCTCGTGCGCGACCGGCGACGGGCATCCCACGCCGGGCGCGACGGCTCAGACGGCCGCCACGAACAGGCTCAGCGCTCGAGCGCGCCGATCGCCTCGGCGAGCCGGTCGCTGGCCCGGCTGAGGTGACCGCGCAAGCGGTCGACGGCCTGCTCGGCGTCCCCGGCCGCGATGCTCTCGAGGATCTGCTGGTGCTCGTCGGCGATCTGCTCGACCGCGAGCAGGCTTCGGCCCTGCACCTGCGCCATGCACAGGCGCACCTCGTCGACGAGCGAGCGATACATCCGTTCGAGACGGGGGCTCCCGACCGCCTGCACGAGGGCCGCGTGGAACCGCATGTCGGGTCCGACCGAATCCAGCGCCGGGCCGGTTCCGGATGCGCGCACGCGGTCGTTCGCCTCCGTCGCGGCCTCGGGAACGCGCTTCTGCGCCGCGAGCTCGCGCAGCGCCTCCCCTTCGAGCCGGAGCCGGGTGCCGTAGATGTCGCGCACGTCGTCGGGGCCGAGTGCCGGAACCCGCGCGGTCTTGTGGGTACCGCGTTGCAGGAGGCCCTCCGTGACGAGCTTCTCGACCGCCGCCTTGCCGGTCGACCGCGAGATGGAATACTCCGACGCGATCATCGCCTCAGTCAGCGCGGTGCCGCCGGCGAGTTCGCCCGCGAAGAGGCGGCGACGCAGGTCGTCACCCACCGCATCCACCACGGAGACGGCCGTGATCTCGCGGCTCATGGGACTCCTTCCGGGCGGGCGGCGGTGGTCATCAAGTCTATTGGCGGCTCGTCGAGCGCCGTCGCACCGTCGAGCCGGTCGTCGATTTGAATCCGGCTCGGCCGCACTGCAAAGATCGTTCCAGCGACATCGAACATCACGAGAACGACACACGGGGGTAGTCATGGCGGGAGCCACAGAGACTTCAGCAGAGCCCAAGCGGGGCGTCGACCGACGCGCCCTTCTTCGAGGAGCGGCCTGGTCGGTGCCGGTGGTGGCACTCGCCGTCGCGACGCCGGCTGCCGCCGCGTCCGACATCGAAGTGGGTGCGTACTCACTCAACGGCGCCTGCGGCACGCCCGGGGTACTGGGGCCCGGTTTCATCCTGACGGCCGGCCCGGGCGGCATTCCGGTCGGCACCACCATCCTGGTCACCGGCTCCGGAGTCGCCAACATCGGGGTCTTCTCGGTCTCCGGCTCCGGCACCGCCTCCGTCGCCGTGCTGTCGGGCACCAGCCGACTGATCACGATCACGGGCGCGGTCCCCGGGGGAGCGACCATCGCGTTCCGCACCACCCTGTCGACGTCGGTGGCGTTCACGTTGAATGCCGCCACCACCCTCCCCGCGGATTACATCGCCACCGGAGCGAAGAGCACGGCGAAGGTCGTCAACACCCTCGTCCTCTGCACGGCGAGCTGATTCGACCCGACCGCTCGAGGGTCTGATGCCGCAGCAAACGGCGGAGCCAGTTGCAGGATCCGCACAGACGTCTCGACCCGTTACTCGCAATGCATGGTGATGGGAGACGAGTCGGTTCCCGGGTCGATGATCTCGCCGATGACTGTCTTGCCGTCCGACTTGTAGACAGGAATGGAGCGGTCGAATCGGTTCGCGCCGTTGATGTACTCCTGTGCTTCGTCCCAGGTCATGCCGTCCGGACCTGGCGCTTCGAGATCCGCGGCGTACGCGTATCCACGTAGGCAATTGGTGGCCGAGACGGGCACCAGATCCGGGTTGTCAGCCCCTTTCGGCGCGCCGAACGTCTGTCCCGCCTCGTTCACGCCCCAGTCGGTGTCGATCGTCTGAGTGAATCGGGCAACGATCGACCACTTCACCTCCGGGGTTGTTTCGATGGTCACAGTGCGTTGCTGGTCGAGAGTGAGTGGCACCACGCCCCACGAAACGCTGTTGTCATCCCCGTTACCGCAGACCAGGCTGTCGAACTCGCCGAGGGTGAACAGTCCCGGCGTGAGGCAGGTGACCGTGACCTCGATGCCGTTCGCGCCCGAAGGCACAGGGCCGAGATCGAGGGTGCCGGTGCCGGTGAAGGTGCCACTGACCTGCTCGCTGAACTCGGTGACGATCGGCGTGCCGGGCGGTGCGGCCAGGTGCGCCACAGCCACGCCAGCCGTCCCGGAGGCGGCGAGAACGGTGGCGGCGGTGACGCCGAGCCACCACCGTCGCTTACGCGCAGGCTTCTTGGCGGCGACATTCTCCAACAGCACAACTCGAAGAGCGTCAGCGTAAGCGGGCCTGACCCTGAGGTCGTTCATGATCGGTTCCCTTCGACGGCGAGGCTCTGCGCGGAGACGTTCCTCAGGTTGGCGCGGAGTCTGGCTTTGAGGCGTGAGAGACGCGTCCGCGCTGTGCCGACTCGGATACCGAGGGCGGTCGCGGCATCCGTGATCGCGTAATCCTCGATCACAACCAGGGTGAGAAGTCCCTGATCCATGAGATTCAACGAGCGGATGGCATTCCTCAATTCGGGGTCGAGCTCCTCGGCCTGGAGGAATGCGTTCTCTTCGGCCGAGAGACCGGGAGGTTCATGGGGAACCCTGCTCAGCAGGTGTTGATAGCGCCGAGTCGCGCGCTGCAGGTTCATCGCCGTGTTCGTCGTGGTCACCAACAGCCACGGGAGGATGGAACCGTCCGATACGTGAACGTCGTCGCGCCTGCGCCACAGCTCCAAGAACACCGTGCCAAGGACATCTTCGGCGTCGCTGCGATCGGCGAGCAACCGGAACGCGTGGCGGAAGACGCGGTCCTTGTGCAGGTCGAAGATGGCACCGAAGGCGGCCTGATCGCCCGCGCGACCTCGCATCCACAGAGTGGGCTCTGCGAATTCCTCTTCATGCTCCATACCCTGATATGTCCTCACGCTCCGCGAATGTTACAGATCGCCAAGAATCGGTGCTCAGAGTGTCAACGCGTCAGCGTCGGTGCCGTGGCCTGACAACGGCCGGGCGCCTCCGCCGCCCCGGGCGTACCGTGAGCCCATGGCAGGTAAAGACAAGCGCGAACCGTCTCGCGGCGACGAGGTCGCGTGGTCGACGCACGGCACCGAGACCTACGGCACGGTCGAGAAGAAGATCACCACCGACACCGAGGCGGCCGGGCGCACGGTGCGCGCGTCCGAGGACGATCCGCAATTCCTCGTGAAGAGCGCGAAGTCCGGGCGTGAGGCCGTCCACAAGCCCGAAGCGCTCCGGAAGCACAAAAAGTCGAGCGGCTGACCTGGTCCACGACGCCGCGCGCGCAATCGGACTTGTTCAATAAGTCGACTTGTTGAACAATATAGCCAGAGCGCGCGAGAGGATGCCCATGCCCGCACCAACGATCGCCGACCGTTTCACCGCCGAGGTCGCCGACCCGGCGCAGGTCTCCACGCGCCCCATCGACCTCCATGCCAACGCGCACGACGCCTCGCACTTCCTGCTCGTGCCCGAGGCCCTGGTGATCGCGAAGGATGCCGCCGAGGTCGGTCGCCTGCTGCGTGCCGGCTCCCGCACCGGCACCCCGGTCACCCTCCGCTCCGGCGGCACCAGCCTCAGCGGTCAGGGCGTCACCGACGGCGTGCTCGTCGACGTGCGCCGCAACTTCCGCCGCATCGAGGTGCTCGACGACGGGGGCCGCGTGCGCGTGCAGCCCGGCGCCACGGTGCGTCAGGTCAACGCCCGCCTGGCACGACACGGACGCAAGCTCGGGCCCGATCCGGCGAGCGAATCGGCCTGCACCATCGGCGGCGTGGTCGCGAACAACTCGTCCGGCATGGCCTGCGGCATCACGGGCAACACCTACCGCACCCTCGAGTCGATGACCGTGGTGCTTCCGAGCGGCACCGTAGTCGACACCGGCGCGCCCGACGCCGACGAACGCCTCGCCCACGACGAGCCCGCCCTCACCGCGGGCCTCCTCCGCCTCCGCGACCGAATCCGCGGCAACCCCGAGTCGGTGCGCATCCTGCAGCACCAGTTCTCGATGAAGAACACCATGGGCTACGGCCTCAACGCCTTCCTCGACCACGACACCCCGGCCGAACTCCTCGCCCACCTCGTGATCGGCAGCGAGGGCACCCTCGGCTTCGTGGCCGAAGCCGTCTTCCGCACCCTTCCCCTCCTCGAGAAGGCCGCCACCGGCCTGCTCATCTTCGACGACCTCCTGGCCGCGAACGAAGCGCTCCCGGGCATCGTCGCGAGCGGGGCATCCGCCGTCGAACTGATGGATGCGCAATCGCTGCGCGTGGGCAAGGCGGAGGCTGACGCGCATCCGCTCATCCGCGACCTCGCCGTCGACAAGCAGGCAGCCCTGCTGGTGGAGTACCAGGCCGCCACGGCCGAGGAGTTGAGCGCGGCCCAGGCCACAGGCCAGCGCACCCTCGACGCCCTGCGCACGAGCACCCCCACCGTGCTCTCGACCGACGCCGCCACCCGCGCCTCCCTGTGGCACCTCCGTAAGGGCCTCTACGCCACCGTCGCGGGCGCCCGGCCTTCGGGAACCACGGCGCTGCTCGAAGACGTCGTGGTTCCGGTCGAGTCGCTCGCCCGCACCTGCGAGCGCCTGATCGGCCTCTTCGGGCGCTACGACTACGACAACAACGTCATCTTCGGCCACGCCAAAGACGGCAACATCCACTTCATGCTCACCGACCTCTTCGAGGGCCCCGGACTCGACCGCTACGCCGCTTTCACCGACGACATGGTCGACCTCATCCTCGGCGAGGGCGGCTCGCTCAAGGCCGAGCACGGCACGGGTCGTGTCATGGCCCCCTACGTCCGGCGGCAGTACGGCGACGAGCTCTACGCCGTGATGCGCGAACTCAAGACCCTCTGCGACCCGAGCGGAATGCTCAACCCGGGCGTCATCATCACCGACGACCCCGCGGTGCACCTCAAAGACATCAAGCGCACCCCCACCATCGAGGTCGAAGCCGACCGCTGCGTCGAGTGCGGGTACTGCGAGCCCGTGTGCCCGAGCCGCGACCTCACCCTCACTCCTCGTCAGCGCATCGTGGTGAAGCGCGCCATCGCGAGCGCCACCGCCGACGGCGACCACGCTCTCGCCGCGTCACTGGAGCAGGACTACGAGTACCAGGGCGTGCAGACCTGCGCGGTCGACGGCATGTGCCAGACCGCCTGTCCCGTGCTCATCAACACCGGCGACCTGGTGCGCCGCCTCCGCAAGACCGAGCACAGCGGCGTGGAGAAGAAGGTGTGGAAGACGGCCGCCCAGCACTGGGGCGCGACCACCCGGATCGCGAGCACCGCACTCACCGTCGCCGAGAAGGTGCCGTCACCCGTCGTCACGATTCCGAACCGTCTCGGCCGCGCCGTCGTGGGCGACGACGTGCTGCCGCTGTGGTCGGGTGAGTTGCCGGCGGGTGGCGCGCGCCGGTCCCGCCCGACCCCGCCGCCGAACGCCGCGCCCGAGGCCGTCTACGTTCCGGCCTGCGTGAACGCCATGTTCGGCCCGGCGGATGCCGCAGACGGCGCCACCGGCCCGGGCGTGCAGCGCAGCTTCGAGCAGCTCTGCGAGCAGGCCGGCGTGACCGTGCTCATCCCTTCCGACATCGACTCCCTCTGCTGCGGCACCCCGTGGTCGTCGAAGGGCCTGCCCGACGGCGCCGCCATCATGCGCGACCGCGTGCTCGCGAGCCTCCGGGAGGCCACGCGCGACGGCGAGCTGCCCATCGTCTGCGACGCCTCCTCCTGCACCGAGGGTCTGCTGCACACCATCGACGCCGATCCGGCTCCCGCCACAGGGGCACGACGGATGCGCGTGATCGACGTGGTGGACTTCGTCGCCACCCGCATCCTCCCGGCTCTGCCCGAGCACGACCGCGTCGAGAAGCTCGCCCTGCACCCCACCTGCTCGTCGACCCGACTCGGCATCAACCCGCAGCTCATCGCCGTGGCGAACGCCGTGGCCGAGACCGTCGTGGTGCCCGACGACTGGGGCTGCTGCGCCTTCGCCGGAGACCGCGGGATGCTGCATCCCGAGCTCACCGCATCCGCCACGGCGACGCAGGCGGCCGAGGTGCGCGCCTCCGGGGCCACCGCCCACGCCAGCTGCAACCGCACCTGCGAACTCGGCATGACCCGCGCCACGGGCGCCGAGTACCAGCACGTGCTCGAACTCCTCGCCGACGCCACCCGCCCCCAGGCCCGCTGACGCGGCGCTCAGCGCCAGGGGTCGACCAGCACCTTGCCGTCGAGCTTGCCCTGCACCAGACGCTCGAGCTGTGCGCCGAGCTCGTCGAGCGGCACCACGCTCTCGAGCAGCTCCGGACCCACCAGTCCCTCGGCGAGGATGTCGAGCGCCGGCCGGAGGTCGGTGTCGCACACGTGCGCCAGCGAGGAGTCGATCGTGATCTCGCGGAACACCATCGAGTGCACGTCGAGCTCGGGCTTCGCCTTCGGCAAGCCGACCGCGAGCACCCGCCCGCCGTCGCGCACCAGCGTCACCGCCGTGGCGAGCTGCCCGGGGGCGCCGCTCGCCTCGATCACCACGTCGGGCCGTGCTCCGTCGAAGGCCTCCACCACTTCCGCCAGCAGATCGGGCGACGGACTCAGCACGGCCGACGCGCCGAACCGCAGCGCGCGATCCTGCTTCGGCCCCGGGAACTCCACCACGAGCACCTCCGCGTCGATCAGATGCTTCAGGCCGGCGAGCACGAACGACGCGATCGCTCCCCCGCCGATGATCACCACCCGGTCGCCGTCGACCGCGCCCGAGCGCCGGGCGGCGTGGATGCCCACGGCGAGCGGCTGCGCGAGCGCGGCGTGGTCGTCGGTGAGCCCGTCGGGGATGGGCGCCAGGTTGCGCGCCGGGGTCGACACGAAGCCGGCCATCCCGCCGTCCGTGCTGAGACCGTAGGTGTAGTAGCGGTCGCACATGTTGGTGCGGCCCTCGAGACAGCGCTCGCACTCGCCGCACCACACGCCGGCCCCGCTCGCGACGCGGTCACCGGGCTGGAAGCCGCTCGAGGCATCCGCCTCCACCACCTCACCGACGAACTCGTGACCGGGGATCATCGGACCGTGATGCCCGGTGACCCGGTGCGCGACCGACACGGGGAACACCTTCGGCCCCACGGCCCACTCCGTGGCATCGGTTCCGCAGAGCCCGGAGCGGGTGACCCGGATGAGCACCTCCCCCGGCCCGCGGACCGGAACCGGGACCGCCCCCACCCGGATGTCGTGGTCGCCGTGGTAGACGGCGGCGGGCATCGTGTCGGACGAGGACGGAGTGGAGCTGTCGGTCATACGAGGGTCTTCCTGCGACGACGCGCGATCGAGTAGAAGATGGCGGCCACGAGGATCAGCACGCCCTGGAAGATGTACTGCCACATCTGCGACAGACCGAGGAAGGTGGTGGCGTTCAGCACCTGGATGATGAGGATCGACCCGAACAGGCTGCCGATGAACGTCCCGCGGCCGCCCAGCAGCGACGTTCCGCCGAGCACCACGGCCGTGATGCTGGAGAGCGTGTAGCTCACGCCCTGAGCGGGGTCGCCGACGCCGATCTGCGTCATCAGCACCATCGCGCCGAGGAAGACGAGAACCGAGGTGGTGGCGTAGGCGAGCACGACGGTCTTGTCGATGTTGACGCCGATGCGCCGCGCCGCCTCTTCGTCCGACCCGGTGGCCCGCAGCCGCCAGCCCCAGCGCCGCTTGCGCAGCATCAGCTCGAGCCCGATGGCGAGCAGCACGAGCACGATGAACACGACCGGAACCGGGCCGACGCGCGTGGTCATCACCGCGGTGAAGCCGGCCGCGATGTACCCGCCGGGCGAATCGCGCAGCAGGAAGCTGAGCCCCTGCAGCGCGATGTAGAGGGTCAAAGTCGCGGCGATGGCCGTGAACTTGCCGAAGCGGATGAGCGATCCGTTGATCAACCCCGTGGCGATCGCGAGCACGAACATCAGCAGGATGCCCAGCCCCACCACCCCGAAGGGTTTGTCGTCGTTGACGAAGAACGACCCGACCACCACCAGGAAGCCGGCCAGCGGCCCCACCGAGAGGTCGATGCCGCCGATCAGCAGCGAGATGGTCTGGCCGAGCGCGATGAAGCCGAGCGCCGAGACCAGCATCAGCACGGAGAAGATGTTGAAGTCGGAGAGGTAGCGAGCGTTCTGGCTGAAGATGAACGCGCCCAGCAGCACGATCACGCCCACCAGCAGAGCGGATGGCGCGTAGTCGCCCTGCACGAAGCGACGGAACGGCGTCGACCGCGCGATCTTCTCCGTCGTGGCCAGGCGCGTGTTCGCGGTGTGCGCGGTGGAGGTCACCGCGGCCTGCACGATGCGCGACTCGGTGATGTCGTCGCCGAGCAGCGTGTCGACGGCGTTGCCGCGCGACATCACGACCACCTGGTCGCAGAGGCCCTCGAGCTCCTTCGCATCCGAGGAGGCGACGATGACGGGGATGCCGGAGGCGGAGACCTCGCGGAGGATCTTGTAGATCTCGAGGCGGGCCCCGACGTCCACACCCTGGGTCGGTTCGTCGGCGATGACGAGCGACGGTTCGGAGAGCAGAGCCCGGGCCATGACGACCTTCTGCTGGTTTCCACCCGAGAGGGAGGAGACGACCGCATCCATCGACGCCGCCTTGACGGAGAGGGAGTCGAGGGTGTTCCCCACCGTCTCCACCTCGCGGGTGTGGCTCAGCAGGGCCCAGCGCTTGAAGCGCTTGAGGGCCGCGACCGCCGCGTTCTCGCGGACGGTGAGCGACATCATCAGTCCCTCGGTGTGGCGGTCGGCGGGCATGTAGGCGGCCTTCTCCAGCAGCGCCGACGAGTTCGACTCCCGGCCGTTCACCACCACGCGCCCGGTGAACGGCTGCAGGCCCGCGAGCGCCCGCAGCAACTCGCTCTGGCCATTGCCCACCACGCCGGCGACGCCGAGGATCTCGCCGCGCTTCACGGCCGCGGAGACCTCGGTGAAGCCGTCGCCCGTGAGCCCGTCGATGACGAGGTTGATCTCGTCGGCATCCGTCGCCTCGTATTTCGGAGGGAAGGTCGACTCCATCTGCCGGCCGACGATCATCGTGAGGAGCTCGTCGTCGGAGACCTCGTCGACGTTCGCGACACCGCGGAGCTTGCCGTCGCGGAGCACGGTGACGCGGTCGGCCAACTGCCGCACCTCCGCCATCCGGTGCGTGATGTAGACCACCGCCGTGCCGCGGGCCACCGCCGCACGCACCCGGGCGAAGAGCAGGTCGACGGAATCCTGGCCGAGAGGAGCGGTGGGCTCGTCGAGCACGAGCACCTTGGGCTCCAGCGCGAGCGCCTTGGTGATCTCGAGCAGGTGCTTCTGCGCCACCGTGAGCGTCTCGACCCGGTCGCCGAGATGCACCCGGAGACCCGATTCGCCGAGGATCGTCGACGCGTACTCCTCGAGCGATCCCTTGCCCTCGAAGACCGAGGGCGGAAGAGCGACCCGCAGGTTCTCGAGCACCGTCATGTCGGGCAGCACGGCCGGATGCTGGTGCACGATGGCGATGCCGAGCTTGGCCGCGAGGGCGGGACTCAACGTGTCGATGGGCTCCCCGTTCACCCGGATGGTGCCGCCGTCGGGCTGCACGGTTCCGGAGGCGACGTTCATCAGCGTCGACTTGCCCGCGCCGTTCTCTCCGAGCAGCGCGTGCACCTCTCCCGGCAGCACGTCGAGCGAGACGTCGGTGAGTGCCGCGACCCCGGAGTACGACTTCGAGATCCCGGTGAGGGAGAGCACGGCGACGGAGGTGTCGACGTCTTCGAGTTGAGTGTCCACTGAGTTGCCCTTTGATCCTTGAGGTCTGATCCGTGACGGCCGCCGGGCCGGCCCGTCCCGCGGACGGCCGACCCGACGACTGCCGGTGGGGATGGTTACTTCAGGAGTGCTGCCTGGTCTTCCGGAGACATCTCGGCCGAGAGGAAGATGTCGCCCGGCAGGTCGGCTTCGCACTGGACGGGGTTCGGCGTTCCGCTCACCGAGTCCTCGAACACCGGGGCATCGAACGTGGTGGTGTCGGGGAGCTTGCCACCCGTGGCCTTCGCCACCGCGTACTGCACCGCGAGGCGCACGTTGTCGTTACCGGTCGCGACCGTCATCATCTTGAAGTCGGGGTTGGCGGCCTGGTTGTCCTTCCAGAAGCAGCCGAGCACGTTGCCGTCGGAGGTGACGAGGGCCGGGATCGACCGGCCGCTCTTCGTGAACTCGGGCAGCGCGCCGACCAGCGACGGGCCGAAGTCGGAGACGATGACATCGATCTGCGGGTTCTTCGCGATGGCGCTGGTGAGCACCTGCTGCGTCAGCGCCGGGTCCCAGTTGGTGGGCTCGAAGGGCTGCTCGCCGATGAACTTGTACTTGTCGTCACCGATGACCGTCTTCATGCCGGTCAGTTCGTCCTCGCCCTGGCTGTTACCCTTCGGGCCGCTCAGGAACAGGATGTTCGCGCCGTCGGGGAAGTTGGTCTTGATCCAGTCGCCCCAGTTCTTGCCGTCGGTGGTGAAGTCGGCGCCGATCCAGGCGTCGTAGTCCACGCCGTCCTTGCCGCCCGGATTGACGCGGTAGGGAACGGTGACGACGCCGGCCTGGTAGGCCGAACGCAGGGCCGGGAGCATGGCCTCGCCCGCATCCGGGAACACGACGAGGGCGTTGACGCCCTTCGCGACCATGCCCTGGATGTCGGCGATCGACTTCTGGGTGTCGCCCTGACCGTCCGCGTACTCGTAGCCGGTGACGCTCGGGCACTTGGCCACTTCGTCGGCGCCGGCCGCCGTGGTGATCTTGCGCCAGCTGTTGCCGCCGAAGCCGTCGAGGAGGCCGAGGGTGATCTCGTTCGGTCCGCACCAGTCCGGGGCGCCTGCGACGGGTGCGCCGGTGGCCGTGCCGCCGCCGTTCGACGACGGGGCGCCGCTGCTGCAAGCCGTCAATGCGATAGCCGCGACACCGACGACCGCAGCCATCATCGCGATTCTCTTTCGGATTACCATCTCTTGGTTTCCTCTCACAGTGAGCGGCGCCTCTGCCGCTGTGTCGATCGACTTCCTCGTCGACGTTGGGTGGATGTGTGATCCGGATCGGATCGGGTGCAGGTGAAGAGGGCGCAGCGGCGTCAGGCCGTTGCCTTCACCCGTGGGCGGAACAACCGGGCACGGAGGGCGGCCCAGTTGATCGTGTACATGCCCACGCCGACGGCGAGGGCAGCGGCCTGGACGATCGAGCGCACCGCGTACGGCACGCCGACGGCCAGGACGAACTGGTCGAGCTGGCTGAGGAACAGCGCAGCGACGATGGTGGCGAGGGGATAGCCCCGGCCACCGAGCAAGGAGGTGCCGGCGAGAACCACGACGGCGACACCGGGGATGAGGTAGGTGTTGCCCTGGAACGCGGTGGGCTGCGCGGTGATGCCCGCGAGCAGGATGCCGGCCAGGCAGTAGAGCAGCTGCGCCCACACGTAGGCGGCACTCTGGTGCACGCGCACCCGGAGACCCGTGGCCCGGGCCGCGACCGGGTTGGCGCCGATGGCCTCGAAGCGGCGACCCGCCACGGTCTTCTTCACCATCACGGTCACGATGGCGAAGGCGGCGAGCGCGAAGAAGACGGAGTTCGGGATGCCGAAGGTGAGCCCGCCGGCGATGCTCTGCAGGAGGCGGGTGGTGGTGGTCGGGCTGCCGCCCGAGATGCCGATCACGACCGCGAAGAGCAGGGCGTTCGTGCCGAGCGTCGCGATGATGGCGTTGAGCTTCAGCCAGCCGACCAGGATGCCGTTCAGCACGCCCGCGAGCACGGCCAGCAGCACGGCCAACAGGATCGCGGGGAACAGCACGGAGTTGTCGCCGTTGGGCACCTTGCTCACGACCACGATGGCGAGCGACACGGCACCGGGGATCGAGAGGTCGATGCCGCCCTGCTGCACGACCAGCATCTGGCCGAGACCGACGCAGGCGAGGATCGAGGCGAAGGGCAGCATCCCGAGCACGGCCCCCTGCGAGACGCTCGACGGGGCGAGGACGGCGCTCAGCACGAAGAGCACCACGACGGCGATGCCGACGGTCAGCAGGCCGCGCGATATCGTCCATCGGGAACTCTTCAGTCCCGGTTCATGCCGCACCGTTGCGCTCATGCTCTCTCCGTGATCAATCGAGGTGTCTTCGTCGAACTCATCGTTGAGTATAGCTTTACAGACAGCGCCTAGTGTTCACAACAACTTTCGGTAACGATTCCGGATAATCGCGAGAATCCCGGAATCTCGGCGATCATCGCCGGGCTCCGGGACAATCCGTACAGCAAAAGTGTACATTTATCGTGAACAGCACGAGGAAAGGCACACACATGTCAACAGACGACGCTCAACGACGAGCACTGGTCATCGGCGCGACGGGCATCGCGGGGCAGTCGCTCTGCCGGGCCCTGATCGACGGGGGTTTCGAGGTCTATGGACTCTCCCGCAGCGCGAACGCTCCCGTCGAAGGGGTCATCCCTCTGGCCGCCGACCTGCTCGACCCCGCGAGCCTTGCCGCAGCGGTCGGCGACATCCGGCCCAACCTGGTGTTCATCACCGCGTGGATGCGGCAGGACAACGAGGCCGAGAACATCCGCGTGAACAGCGCCATCGTGCGCAACACCCTCGACGCCGTGACCGCCGGCGGGCACGGCTCGGTCGAGCACGTCGCCCTGCTGACCGGGCTCAAGCACTACCTCGGGCCGTTCGACAACTACGCGACGGGCGTGATGGCCGACACCCCCTTCCACGAGGAGGAGCCCCGGCTGTCGACCCCGAACTTCTACTACGCGCAGGAGGACGAGTTGTTCGCCGCCGCGGAGCGCGACCACTTCACCTGGAGCGTGCACCGCGCCCACACCGTCTTCGGTTTCGCGGTCGGCAACGCCATGAACATGGCGCTGACGCTCTCCGTCTACGCCACCATCTGCAAGCGCACCGGCGAGGTCTTCCGATTCCCCGGCTCCGAGACCCAGTGGAACGGCATCACCGACGTCACCGACTCCGACCTGCTGGCCGAGCAGCTGGTGTGGGCCGCCACGCATCCCGAGGGCCGCAACGAGGCGTTCAACATCGCGAACGGCGACGTGTTCCGCTGGCGCTGGCTGTGGCCGCGCATCGCCGAGAAGTTCGGCGTGGAGTGGGCCGGCTTCGAGGGCTCGCCGGCTCCCCTGGCCGAGCGGATGGGGCACGCGGCATCCGAGTGGGCCGCCATCGCCGCCGAGAACGGCCTGGTCGAGGCCGACGTGAACCGACTCGCGAGCTGGTGGCACACCGACGGTGACCTCGGCCGCAACCTCGAGTGCTTCACCAGCATGGACAAGAGCCGGCTCGCCGGGTTCCAGGGCTTCCGGTCGACCCCCGAGTCGTTCTTCGACAAGGTCGACCGCTACCGCGAGGCCCACATCATCCCCTGACCCGCGACACGTCGAGAACCGCAAAGCTCGCGGCGACCGAGGCCCTATACGGGCCGGTTGCCGCGAGCTTTGCGGTTTTCGACGATCAGGCGAGCGGGACCGGCGCGTCGAACTCGATGTGGGCCTTGATGACGCCGGTCTGCGCCTTCGCCTGGGCCACGGCGTCGGTCGCCTCCGAGGCGCCGAGCACGTGCGTGATCAAGGGGCTGAGGTCGATCTTGCTGTTGGCCAGGAAGCGCAGGGTCTCGGGCCAGACGCCGGGCGAGCCGATCGATCCGGTGATCCGGAGTTCCTTCGACTGGATGAGTCCGAGCTGCGCGGGGGCCGAGCGGCCGACGTCGATGCCGATGAAGGCGATCCGGGCGCCGAAGCCCGCCAGCTCGAGGGCGGTCGCCATGACTTCCGGGCGGCCGCTGCACTCCACCACCACGTCGGCGCCGCGGCCACCCGAAAGTCGATCGAGGGTGGCGGCGACGGCGTCCGGGTGCACGGCCTCGTCCGCACCCAGCTGCAGCGCCACGGAACGGCGCTCCTCGCTGGGCTCCACCACGATGGTCACCGCGCCGAGGGCGTGGGCGGCGGCCGTGACGGCCAGGCCGATGGGGCCGGCACCGAGCACCACGAGCACGTCGCTGGCATCCACGTTGCCCGCGCGCAGCAGCGCGAAGTACGCCACGGAGAAGGGCTCCACCAGCGCGCCGGCGTCGTAGCCCAGCTCGTCGGGCAGCTTGTGCAGCCAGGCCGGCTTCACCACGAAGTAGTCGGCCGCGGCACCGGAGATCGAGAAGCCGAAGTGGTCGTCGCCGATCACGCACTCCCCCACGACGCGGTCCCCGACGGCGAAGTCGGTCACGGCGTCACCCACCGCAGCGACCTCACCCGACCACTCGTGGCCCGGGATGACGGGGTAGGAGAAGGGGATGATGTAGCGGCCCTCGAGCAGCTCGATGTCGGAGTGGCACACCCCCACCCGGCGGGAGGCGACGAGGATCTCGTCGGCCGCGATCTCCGGAACCGGGATGTCGCGGACCTCGGCCACACCCTCGTCGACGAATTGCAATGCCTTCATGTGCTCTGGCCTCTCTAGCGTGCGTTGATCAGGACTTTGACCTGATCGCCACGGGGCGAGAGCAGGGTCTCGAAACCGGAGACGACGTCATCCATCCCCACCTGGGCGGTGACGACCTTCTCCACGGGGTAGCGGCCCCGGGCGATCAGATCGATGATGCGCGGCCAGTCCGTGACGGGGTAGCACCAGGTGCCGGCGAGGGTGATGTCGTGTTCGGACAGCACCATCGGATCGATCGAGGCGGCCTTCGTGTGCAGGCCCGTCTGCGAGATCCGGCCCGCCGATCGCACCGAGGCGATGGCCGCCTGCAGCGCGCGCTCGTTGCCGGAGCACTCGATCACGGCGTCGACACCGATGCCCTCGGTGGCGTCTTTGAGGAAGGCGGGGACGTCGACTTCGGTGGGGTCGAGAACGGTGCCCACGTCGAGGCCGCGGGCGAGCTCGGCGCGGAAGGGGTTCACCTCGGAGATGAAGACGTTCGCGCCGAGCGAGGAGGAGTAGAGGGCGGCGAGCGCGCCGATCGGACCGGCACCGGTGATCAGCACTGTGTCGCCAGGGCGTACATTCGCGGTGTCGACGCCGTAGGCGGCCACCGCCCCGGGCTCGACGAGCGCACCCTGCAGGTCGCTCACCGTCTCGGGCAGCACGCTCACGTGGGTGGCGGGCACCACGGCGAGTTCGGCGATCCCGCCCCAGGCGAAGCTCAGGCCGATGCAGCCCATGCGCTGGCAGAGGTGGTTGAGGGCGCGGCGGCAGTAGTAGCAGGTGCCGCAGGACAGGAGGGGCATCACCGAGACCCGGTCGCCGACCGCGACGTTGCTGACGCCGGCGCCCACCTCGAGAACCTCGCCGGAGAACTCGTGACCCAGGATCTGCGGGGCAGAGGCTCCGGTGAGCGGATGCGGGGTGCTCGGGATGACGATCGGCCCCATCGCGTACTCGTGCAGGTCGGTGCCGCAGATGCCGCACCAATACGGCCTCACCAGCACCTCTCCCGGGCCTGCTCCGGCCGGATCGGTGACGCTCTCGACCCGGATGTCGTGTGCTGCGTGGAAGACCGCTGCCTTCATCCCGTGCTCCTTTGCTTGGAAAGTTCATGATTACTGTACACTCTGATGTTCAGTAGGACTATTCAGGCTCATTGTCGAGCTGCACGAGGAGGCAACGATGGCGTTCGTACTCGAAGGGGTGCATCACGTGGGAATCACGGTGCGCGACATCCAGCGGTCACGCGAGTGGTATTCGCGGATGTTCGACCTGGAGTCCGGGCCCATCAACCACGGCATCGGCGAGGACCTCGCCCGCAGCGTGCAGGTTCCGGATGCCGCGCTCAGCTTCTCGATGATCACCATCGGCTCGACCCGCATCGAGTTCCTGGAGTACCACGAGCCGATCGGCACCGACTTCGACCGCCGCAACTGCGACGTGGGGGCCGCCCACGTCTGCTTCGAGGTCTCCGACATCGACGCGGCCTACGCCGACCTGAACAAGAAGGGCGCCGTGTTCAGCGGACCGCCCGTCTCGATCGACGAGGGCGCGCTGGCCGGCTCCCGCTGGGCCTACCTCCGCGACCCCGACGGCATCCAGCTCGAGATCTGGCAGTCCCCCCGCTGACCGCGGAGGCCCCGGTAGCGGCGTCGGGTCAGGAGGAGCGACGGCGGGTGACCTCGGCTATGGAGGCCCAGTCGAGGTTCTCCTGGCCGGCCGCCAGGGCCGACTCGAAGACCGTGCGCAGCGCGTTCTCCGAGGGGAAGGAGACGCCCGTGGCGTGCGCGGCGTCCAGCGCCAGCATGAGGTCCTTGAAGCCGAGTTCGGTGGTGAAGCCGGGCGGTGAATACGTGCTCGTGGCGATCGCCTTGCCGTAGCCGGAGTAGACCACGCCGGGGAAGAGGCTGTCGCCGAGCAGCTCGACGAAGCGTTCGGTGTCGATGTCGCGCTTCTCGAGCATCGTGATCGACTCGGCCATCGCCTGCAGTGCGTGGATGATGAGGAAGTTCACGCCGATCTTGACGACGTTGGCCGCGCTCGGATCGGCGCCGAAGTCCCAGACCCGCCGCCCGATCGTCTCGAGCACCGGCCGCACCCGCTCCACGAGGGCGGGGTCTCCGGCCGCAAGCACCGTGAGCTGCCCCGCCGCCGCGACCGGAGGCCGGCCCAGCACGGGCGCCGCCACGTAGCCGACGCCGTGCTTGTCGTGCAGGTCCGCCAGGCGCGTGGCCGCCGAGGCACCGATGGTGGCCATGTCGACGTGCACGGTTCCGGGCGGAGCCGCCGCGAGAGCCTCCGCGTCGAAGAGATCGAAGACGACGGATTCGTTCGACAGCATCGAGAACACGGTTCCGGTGGCCAGCACCTCGGCGATCGACGCGGCGCGCACCGCACCGCGGGCGACGTGCTCGTCGGCGGCGGCTTCGGAACGGTTCCAGACCACGAGCTGGTACCCCGAATCGAGGAGGTGGCCGGCGATCGCCGAGCCCATCGAGCCGAGGCCCACGAACCCGATCCGTGAGCCGGCCGCAGCCGCGGAATCCGATCCGTCGGTCACGCTCCCGGCTCCCCGCGCCCGGCCGCCGTGTTGAGGTGCGACTGCGAGTCGCGCAGCAGCGGCAGCGAGCCGCCCACCGAGATGTAGCGGGGGCCCGCGACGAGAAGCTCTTCGGCCGGGAACTTCGTGATCACCCGGCACCCGTCCGCGGTCACCACGACCTCTTCCTCGATCCGGGCAGCACCCCACCCGTCGGCCGACGGCCAGTAGGTCTCGAGAGCGAAGACCATGCCCTCCTTGAGCTCCTCGGGGTGATCGAGCGACACCAGCCGCGAGAAGATCGGTTTCTCCCAGATCGACAGACCCACGCCGTGCCCGTACTGCAGCGCGAACGCGGCCTCCTCGTCGGCGAAACCGAACTCCTGAGCGGTGGGCCAGACCTTCACGATGTCCGCGGTGGTGGCACCCGGGCGCACCAGGGCGATCGCGCGGTCCATGTATTCGCGGGCGCGGGTGTAGGCATCCCGCTGGGCCGAGCTCGCCGAGCCCACCGCGAAGGTGCGGTAGTAGCAGGTGCGGTAGCCGTTGAAGGAGTGCAGGATGTCGAAGAACGCCGGGTCGCCGGGCCGGATCAGGCGGTCGGAGAACACGTGCGGATGCGGTGAGCAGCGCTCCCCGGAGATCGCGTTCACGCCCTCGACGTATTCGGAGCCGAGGTCGTAGAGCTTCTTCGACACCAGCCCGACCGCTTCGTTCTCCCGCACGCCAGGGCGCAGGAACTCGTACAGATCCTCATAGGCCGCGTCGACCATCGAGGCCGCCTGGGTCAGCAGCGAGATCTCGTCGCCCGTCTTGATCCGGCGGGCCTCCATGAACACCTGCTGCCCGTCGACCACCTCGATGCCGAGCTTCTGCAACGCGAACAGCACCGGCAGCTCGATCACGTCGACCCCGAGAGGCTCGTTCGCCACCCCGAACTTCTCGAGCTCGCGCTTGATCTTCTGCGCCACCCGGTCGGCGATCTCGGCATCGGGGCTGAACGCCCCGCGCAGGGTCGAGATGCCGGCCCGCGAGCCCGACTCCGCGCGCGGGCGCACGGCGCCGTGGTGCGGGGCGTGCGGATCGGCATCCGCTTCGGCCGTCGTGGTGTCGAGCCAGGGGTTGAAGAGGGAGTGGTGCTTGGCCGCCGAGCCGAAGTCCCACATGATCGGGTCGGTCTTGCGGGTCAGCAGGCTGAACCGGATCAGCTTGTCCATCGCCCAGGTGCCGATGTGCGTCGACGTCATGTAGCGGATGTTCGAGAAATCGAACGCGAGCACCGCACCCAGGTGGGAGCTGTCGAGCTCCGCCTTCAGCCGGGCCAGACGCTCGCTGCGCAGGCGGTCGAAATCGATCCGCGTCTCCCAATCGACCGCATTGGTTCCGCTGGTGGCTGTGGACATGGTTGCTGTACTCCTTAGGGGCGAGGTGGTCACGAGGTCCGATCCGGTCGACAGATCCTGGATGGTCATACGAGCACCATCCCGCCGTCGATCATGATCACCTGGGCGGTGAGGTAGTCGGAGTCGGAGGAGGCGAGGTAGAGGGTGGTGCCCATGATGTCCACGACCTGGGCGGTGCGGCCGCGGATGATGCCGGCGCCGTATTCGTTCATCGCCTCACCGGCCTGTTTGGTCTCGCCGATCTCGAGCAGATCGTGGTCGAGTTTGATCCACAGCGGGGTGTCGACGATTCCTGGCGCGAAGGCGTTCACGGTGATGTCGTGCTCGGCCAAGGCCTTGGCGGCCGACTGGGTGAGGGAGATGACGGCCGCTTTCGAGGCCGAGTAGGGAGCGAAGGCCGGGAAGCCCTGCCGTCCGGCCATCGACGAGGTGTTGATGATCTTGCCACCGCCGCCCTGGGCGATGAACTGCTTCGCCGCCTCCTGGATGCCGATCAGGGTGCCGAGTGCGTTGACGTCCATGATGGCGCGCCAGTTGTCCTCGGTGACGTCGAGCAGTTGCAGCGGTGCATTGAACCCGGCGTTGTTGAACCAGACGTCGATACGGCCGAATGCCCGCACGGCCTGCTCCACCACGCCCTTCACGTCGTCGCGCACGGAGACGTCGGAACGCACGCCGATCGCGTGCCCGCCGTCGGACTCGATGGATGTCGCGGCCTCGGCGGCGGCATCCGCGTTCAGATCGGCGATCACGAGCGATGCGCCCTCGGCCGCGAGCGACCGTGCGATGCCGAGACCCATGCCGCTGGCGCCTCCGGTGACGACGACCACCTTCCCGCTCATTCGATTCGCCATTGATTCGTTCCTTTCGTGCCGGACCCACCGTCGGCGACTTCGCCACAGCTGTGCGAGCCAGTCGAACATGTTCAGTCTAGCTTGTCAATGTGTTCAGCATAACAACACACCGAATGAGCCACATTGAGACGAAAAGGGCGAATCCACGCGGAACTTTGGAAAGTCGGGATTGCAGTGAGGCTGTAGCATACAATCGAGCCCACGGGGGCAAGGCCGCCTCCACGTATACCCATGCTGCACAGGCCATTCATGGCGACGGCTCTCGCGGCTCCTGAGCAAGGAGAAGGATCATCACCGGTGACATCGGACCCCGGTTGCGCGCAGCGCGAATCGCCCGGGGAATCAGCCTTCGCAGCGTCGCATCAGCGCTCGGCGTCTCGGCGAGTCTCATCTCCCAGGTCGAGACCGGAAAGACGCAGCCTTCGGTGAGCACGCTCTACGCGTTGGTCAACCACCTGGGCATCTCGTTCGACGACCTGCTCACCGGATCGGACACCCCGGCTCCGGCGGTCGTCGGCGCGGCTCCGGGGAAAGGGTCGAGCGGCGGGAGCAGCCCCGGCGGCGGTTCGGCCGACGATGCCGACGTGCGCCCGCTGCTCGGCGAGGCAGGCGGAAGCGGATCGCCCGGACTCCTCCAGCGCGGCAAGGACAACCCCGTGCTCGAGATGGAGAACGGGGTGCGCTGGGAGCGCCTGGCAGCGAGTCGCGACGGAGCGGTCGATCCGCTGCTCGTCACCTACGATCCCGGGGCGTCGAGTTCGATCGAGGGACGGATGATGCGCCACAGCGGGGTCGAGTACGCCTATCTGCTCTCGGGCGAGTTGACAGTGCGCCTCGACTTCGACACCTTCACGCTTCGACCCGGCGATTCGCTGAGCTTCGACTCCGTGCGCCCGCACATGTACATCAACGAGGGAACGGAGCCCGCGAAGGGCCTGTGGTTCGTGGTGGGCCGGCGCGAGTTCTCGCAGGAGATGCCCGAATCCGGACACCCCGAGCGTGGTGCCGGTGGACTCTCCTCGGCGGTCGACGTCCTCCAGGCGATGGACCGTCTGGCCTGACGCCGCCGCGTCGATCACGGCGCCGACCACCGCGGAGCGTCCGGTCACAGCAGGATGCTCAGCGGATTCTCGATTCGCTTCGTGAATGCGGCGAGCCACTGGGCGGCGAGCGCGCCGTCGACCGCCCGGTGATCGACCGAGAGCGTGCACCGCATGACGGTGGCGACCGCGAGCTCGCCGTCGATCACGACCGCCTGCTGCTTCGCCGCGCCGACCGCGAGGATGCCGGACTGCGGCGGGTTCAGGATGGCGGAGAACTCGACGGTGCCGTACATGCCCAGGTTCGAGACCGAGAAGCTTCCCCCCTCGAGTTCGTCCTGCTTCAGCCTCTTCTCCTTGGCCTTGCCGACGAGCTCGGCGATCGTCGAGCTCACGGCGGTGAGGCTCTTCGTGTCGACGCCGCGCACGACGGGAGTCACGAGTCCGCCGTCGGTCGCGACGGCCACGGCGATGTCGACGGCGTGGTGCTTGCGCATCCCCTCGTCCGACCAGGTGACGTTCGCCTCGGGCACGTCGGCGAAGGCCGCGGCCACCGCCTTCACCACGAAGTCGTTCACCGAGACGCGCACGGGTGACTGCGCGTTGACCTCGGCGCGCAGCGCGAGGAGCGCGTCCACCCGGGGTTCGGCGGTGAGGTAGAAGTGCGGCACCGTCGACTTGCTCTCGGAGAGCCGGCGCGCGATGGCCCGGCGCATCCCGGTGTGCGGGACGAGGTCCCAGTCGCCGGCCTGGCTCGCCGAGGCGGACGGGGTCGCGGACGCGGCCTGCGGCGCAGGGGCAGCCTGGGTCAGCGGCGTCGATGTCTCGGATGTCGCGGAAGCAGTCTGCGCCGCCGCTTCGGCAGGCGCGGTGGCCGTCGCAGCCGTCCCGGCGGCGAGCGCCGCCTCGACGTCGCGCCGCACGATGCGTCCGCCAGGGCCGGAGCCCGCGATCGCCGCCGGGTCGAGTCCCTGCTGCCGCGCGAGCTTCCGCGCGATCGGGCTCACGAAGAGCCGCTCGCCCGCCGTCGCGGGCTCACCGCTCGTCGACCCGGACGCGGCCCCCACACCGGCTGCCGACACGCCACCCGGAGCGGCGACGCCCTGGCCCGAGGCGGGCGCCGACGCAGCGACCGGGCCGGAGCCGGTGGTCGTCGCGGTCGCGGTGGTGGACGCCGCCGGGTCGAGGGTGTCGGCGGCCGACGCGGCATCCGCGACAGAGGCGGCCTCGGCCACGGGCGCACCCGACTCCGGGTCGCGGGCATTGGTGCTCGACTCCGCAGCCGGAATTGCGGCCGACGCCGGAACGCTCGGTCCGGTTTCCTCGGCACCGGGCGTAGCGGGGGCAACCGCGGGCGGCGCATCCGTCGGCGCCGGAGCGGAGGCGGGGCCACCGAGGGCCGCGTCGATGTCGGCGTCGGTCTCACCCTCGGCGATGAGCACCGCGATCGGCGCACCGATCTCGCCGGACTCACCGGCCGCGAGCACGACGCGGCCCACGATCCCGGCCTCCTCGGCGTTGTACTCGACGATCGCCTTCTCGGTCTCGATCTCGGCGAGCGGCTCGCCCACGGCGATGACCTGGCCCTCCGTGACGAGCCAATTGGCGATCGCCGCTTCCTCTGAGCCCGCAAGAACGCTGGGCATCCGGATGATCTGAGCCATCTCAGGCCCCCTTTCCAGCAGCAGCGGCGGACGGGGTTGCGCCGAACCCGGCGCGCACGCGCTCAAGCCCGGCCACGACCTCATCGGCCCGCGCGATCGCGGCCCGCTCCAGCACCTTCGAGATGCTCGGCGACGCCTCCGATCCGGTGACCCGCTGCACCGGCTGGTCGAGCCAGTCGAAGTAGCGGCGCTGGATCTCGTCGGCGAGCCAGGCGCCGTACGACGTGCCCTGCGCGCCCTGCTCCACGATCAGCACGGCGTTGGTCTTCTGGATGCTCTCCCCGATGGTCTCCCAGTCGATCGAGGCCCGGTCGAGGAACCGCAGGTCGATCAACTCGGCGTCGACGCCGGCCTGCTCGATGGCCTTGGCACTCTCGCCCACCATCGACAGGTAGCTGATGACGGTCACCTCCGACCCGGTGCGCCGCACGGCGGCCTTGCCGAACGGGATCTGGTAGTCGAGGTCCTCGGGAATCGACCCCGACTCCGCGTAGAGGTCGACGTGCTCGATCATCAGCACCGGATCCTGGATCGCGAGCGCCGTGTTCATCAGCCCGATGTAGTCGTAGGGCGTCGAGGCCGCCATGATGCGCCATCCGGGACTGGTGGCGAAGATTCCCGCCGGGTCCATCAGGTGCTGCGACCCGTAGCCCGACCCCATGGCGATCTTCGTGCGCAGCACCAGCGGCACCGCGTTGTCGCCGCCGAACATGTGCCGCGCCTTGCCGATCTGGTTGAACACCTGGTCGGCGGCCACCCACATGAAGTCGGGATACATGAACTCCACCACCGGGCGGTACCGCGTGTCGAGGGCGATGCCGCCGCCGAGTCCCGCGAAGGCGTTCTCGCTGATCGGGGTGCCGAGCACGCGGCCCGGGTACTTCTCGGCGAGACCCTTCGTGGCCCCGTTCGTGCCTCCCTTGAGGCGGTGGATGTCTTCACCGAGCACCACGATCCGCTCGTCCTCGCCCATCCGCCGGTCCATCACGGCCGCCACGGCGTCGACGAACTTGCCCTTCGACGACTCGCCCGCGTACTCCGCCGCCTCCTGCGTGCGCGCACCCTGGAGCTCGGAGAGGTCGCCGCGGATGCCGACATCCACGAACCCCGGATCCGGCCAGAGATCGGGGCGGATGCGACGCACCCCCGCCTTGCCGTCGGGGTCGGCCTCGGTGAGCTCGGCACTCGCACGGCGCACGGCCTCCTGAGCCTGGGCGCGCACGGCGGCGACACCCTCGTCGTCGATGAGCCCGAGGGTGGTCATCTCCTTGGCCACGCGGAGCAGCGGGTCGCGGGCGCGCCACGCGGCCTCCTCCTCCTTGGTGCGGTAGCCGAAGGCGCTGCCCGGGTAGGGACCGTTCTGGTGGAAGTAGCGGTAGACCTCGGCCTCGATGACCGCGGGGCCGTCGCCGGCGCGCATCCGCTCGGTCGCCTTCTCCATGGCCAGGTGCACGGCCAGCGGGTCCATGCCATCGACCCGCCAGGCGGGGATGTTGAACCCCAGCGCACGGGCGGACAGGCGCGGCTCGGCGGTGACTTCGTCGACCTTCGTCGACACCGCGTAGAGGTTGTTCTCGATGAAGAAGCAGAACGGCAGCTTCCAGGCCGCAGCGAGGTTCATGCTCTCGAGGACCGAGCCGATGTTCGTGGCGCCGTCGCCGAAGTAGCTCACCGTGAGGTCGGTGGTGCCCGCGTGCTTCTGCGCCCAGGCGTTGCCGGCGCCCAGCGGCACGCCTCCGCCGACGATGGCGTTGGTGCCGAGGGCGCCCGCCTCGAACCACTGCAGATGCATCGAGCCGCCGCGGCCACGGCAGTAGCCCTGGGCGAGGCCGAGGATCTCGGCGAGCGTGCGCTGCAGCACCGTCTGCACCTCAGGGGTGACGAGCGCCTTGAGGTCGAGACCGTCGGGCGCCACGTGGGCGAGGGCCTTGGCGAGGAACTGGTGGTGGCCGCGGTGCGATCCGTTCACGCCGTCGCTGGAGCGCAGAGCCACGATCGAGCCGACCGCGCCGCCCTCCTGGCCGATCGACGAGTGCGCGGGGCCGTGCACGAGGCCGGCGCCGGCGAGGTCCAGCACCTCTTCTTCGAAGGCGCGGATCAGGTGGAGCTGCCCGAGCATGGTCGACAGGAGTGCCGGGTCGGCGTTCTTCCAGTCGCTGGGCGTGGTGCGCAGCTCGACCCAACTCGATCCGGGCTGCAGACGTTTCTCGCGGGGCATTCCACTTTCTCCTTTGACAGTGAGAGATGCGCTCTCCCGCATCAGAGTACGCGGCAAATGTATCCATTACAAGATGGAAATCACCCTTTTGTGGATCAACGCGAAGGTTTATCGTTGCTCTTGGATACATTCAACCCAGGAGGCCGACGATGACACTCCCCGGACTGCGCGGCGCCGAGCACATCGGCTTCACCGTTCCCGACCTCGAGGAGGCCCATCGCTTCTTCGTCGACGTGATCGGATGCGACTACGTCTACTCCCTGCCCACCATGCGGCGCGAGGAGGGCGACGACTGGATGCGCGAGCACCTGAACGTGGACCCGCGGAGCGTGGTGAACGAGATCCGCTTCTACCGCTGCGGATTCGGTCCGAACTTCGAGGTCTTCGAGTACGCCCCCACCCCGTCGCAGCAACGGCAGCCGCTCAACAGCGACCTCGGCGGGCACCACATCGCGTTCTACGTCGACGACCTGGATGCCGCGGTCGCCCACCTGCGGACGGCGGGCATCCGCGTTCTCGGCGAGCCGACCGCCAGCCGCAATGCATCGGAGGGGCAGCGTTGGGTGTACTTCCTGAGCCCGTGGGGCATGCAGTTCGAGCTGGTGAGCTATCCGTCAGGCAAGGCGTACGAGCGGGAGGCCCCGGTGGTGCTGTGGCACCCGGCCCGGCCGGCCGAATGATCGGCACGGATCGCGGCCGCCTCATTGCGGGCCGCGAGTAGGATTCGACGGATGACTGCCACCAGCGACGCCGCGACGAGCCCCGTGAACGTGGTGAGCCACCGCATCGCCGACAGTCTGCGCCACGAGATCCTCGGCGGGCAACTCGCGCCGGGCACGCGCATCCGGCAGGAAGACCTGGCGGAGCGCTTCGGAGCGAGCCGCATCCCGGTGCGGGAGGCGATCCGGATGCTGCACTCCGACGGCCTCATCACCATGGTGGCCAATTCCGGGGCCTGGGTCTCGCGGCTCACGCTCGCGGAGTGCGTCGAGGTGTATTCGATCCGCGAGCGGCTCGAACCGCTGCTCCTGCGGATGAGCATGCCGCACCTCTCGCCCGAGACCGTCGACCACCTCGACGCGCTGGCCGACGGGATGGCCGCGAACACCGACGTCGAGTACTTCGTGGAGCACGACCGCGAGCTGCACCTCTCGAGCTACTCGGGGGCGCCGCGCGGGGCGCTGTGGGACATCATCCACCGGCTCTGGAACACGACCCAGCACTACCGGCGCGCGTACGCGACGCTCGTCGGCGTGGAGGGCATCGGGGTGACGCACATGGAGCACCACCTGCTCGTCGACTGCATCCGGCGTCAGGATCCGGATGACGCGGAGCGCATGCTCGTCACCCACATCCGCCGCACCCGCCTCGAACTCGAACGGCACCCCGAACTCTTCGCGTAGCCGCCTCACCGAATCGCCAAGACACGCCGTTACGGCGCGCGCGATTCCGGCACCTTTTGGCGACTCGACGCGTCGTCAGGGGCGGCGGGCGCCGGCGAGGGCGAGGGACTCGCTGCGCCAGCGGTCGTAGAGGGCCCAGGGGTCGTCGACGCCGGCCGAGAGTGCGGCGATGTGCGCGTCGAGGGCGGCGTGCGGGGCGAACCACTCGCCGCCGAGGCGGTGGGCGGCGAACTGCACGTGGCGGCGCTGCTCGAGCAGGCGGGTGCCGCGCTCGAGGGCGAGCAGTTCGTCGACGTGCAATTGCGCGAACCGGCCTCGCGGGTTCGCCGAGGTGCCGATCTTGATGCGGTCGCCGAAACGCACGTAGTAGACCACGTCGACGCGCACCGGCTCGGCCTCGTCGTCGTCGGGCCGTTCGCCGAGGCGCCACTCGCACACGGCGCACAGCCACCCCGAGGGATACCGCACCCCGAGTCGCGACCCGCACGCCAGGCACGGAGACGGCAGCGCATCCGTCACCCCCACCTCGCCGGCCACCCACTCGTAGGCGGCGAGCAGGTGCCGGGTGCACAGGTCGAGGGGAGCGGAGGCGTCGGCAGGAGCGCCGCACACGGCACCGGACTCGGTGTCGCGGATGCCGCACCTGCGTCCTCGTTCCGCCATGCGGCGACCCTACCCACGACCGCCGACATCGTCTCCGGATGTCGGCGGTACGGGATAACGTCTCGCCCAGCGACGACCCGAGAGAGCCACGAAGGGAGGCGGATGCGCGGTGCCCGAGAACATCGAGGCGTGGTGGGAGCGCCGGCAGTGGTCGAAGGGGGCGGCGGTGCCGTACGCGGTGGGCACCTACCGTGCCGAGTGGGCGAAGTATCCGATGCTGGTGCGGCAGTACCATCCCGACCTCAATCGTGAGATCACGCTGACCCAGATCCCGCCGGCCGCCGACGTCTACCTCACCTGGCAGTGCGACACCGGGCACCTGTTCGTGGCCACCCCCGAGGAGCAGCGCTCCCGCCCGGGCCGGGTGCGCCGCCGCTCGGCCTGGTGCCCCGTCTGCGCCGACCTCGCCGCCCCCCGCCGCATCCGCCCCGCCGCCCTCTGGCCCGCCACCCCCTCCAGCCCCGCGGATGCGCCGGAGCGTCAGTCCGCGGCCGGCGCTCGGGGCGCTCCGTCGGCGGTGAGCGCGGGTGCCGGTGCCACGCGACCTGGACGATCCGCACGTCCTCTGCCGACGCGACCCGCCGGGGAGGCGTTCCGGAGTGCGCACGCGCCGGCGACGGCATCCGCCGCGGAAGCGCTCCTGCGGCAGAAGCTCGCGGCTCGGCTCGAGTTCGACCCCGCGCCCAACGCCGTCGCGGTGGCCCGACCCTTCCACGGCCGCCTCGAGGTGTGGCCCGACATCGTGATCGCGGAGCTCCGCGTGGTGCTCGAATACGACACCGTCGGCCGCTTCGGCCTCGAACACGTGGGCCCGCGCGAGGACTCCGACCGCAGCAAGGACCGCCTGCTCCGAGCCGCCGGATGGGAGGTGGTGCGCATCCGATGCGCCCCGCTCCCCCTGCTCGGCCCGCACGACCTGCCCGCCCCCGCGAAGGTCACCGACCGCCTGATCGCGCGCCTCCTCGACACTCTCCGCACCCTCCGCGGCGACCTCATCGTGAACGCCTACCTCCGCCCCTGACCGACGCGCGCTCATCCGCAGGTCTTGGCGGAATGGCGCCTGGCGTAAGCGCACATATGTGCGGATGAGCACGGCGGGGCGGGGCGCGGGCTACGCGGGGGCGTCGCCCGAGGCCATGTCGATGGCGGCGAGGAGGGCCCAGAGCTCGGCGCGGTCCTGGAAGCGGTCCAGCGAGAGGCCGAGCGCCCGCTCGACGCCCTCGACCCGCGACCGCAGGCTGTGCCGATGGATACCGAGCTCCCGCGCCGCCGGGTCCCATTGCCCGTTGTGCCGCAGCCAGACCGTGGCCTCGAAGAGGCGCTGCCGCCCCTCCGCGCTCGAGAGCAGCTCGTTCAGACGCGAGCGCGCGACATCCGCCACCGCGGTCGCCGAGAGCAGACCGAAGAAGCTCGACGACACGAGCGCGGCGAAGTCGACGATCTCGTGCTCGCCGGCCCGGTCGAGCGAGCGGGCGGCCTGCACGAGTCCGGCATCCAGGCTGTCCCAGTCCACCACCCCCGAGACACCCGCGCGCACCTGACGGGCGGCGAGCAGCCGGCGCAGCTCGGGCCAGCGGCGCTCGTCGGCGAGCAGCACGAAGACGTCGCCGTGCTCGACGACGAACAGGCGGTTGCGCCGATCGGAGGCCCGCCGCTCGAGCGTGTCCCGCAGTGCCGGACCGGTCTCGTCGGCGCGCAGCGACACCACCACGAAGCGCTTCTCCGGCAGACCGGTCGGGATGTCGCCGAGCGCCTTCCGCACGGCGGCCACCCGCCCGTCGCGCAGCAGCTCGAACAACTGCACCATGAGCGCGCGCAGGCTGATCCGCTGATCCTGACTGCGCTCGAGCGACACTTCGGCGAGCGCGATCAGTGTCGTCACCACTGACAACTCGGCCGCGTCGAACGGCGCCGCCTTCGCCAGGGCGAGCACCCCGCGCAGACGCCGGCTCCCACCCAGGGTCTGGAGCGACACGTGCATGCCGCCGATCTCCACGTCGACCCGGGCCCGTCGCTGGTGCTGCAACAGGGTCTGCACGTCGGCCCGGATGCTCGCGAAGGCTCGGCGCGACGCGGCCGACAGGGCGGAGTCGGCCGTCACCACGTCGGCGTCGGGATCGAAGACCGCGATGTCGCAGCCGAGCCCGCTCGCCGTGGTGCGCACCGCCGCCGCCAGCCCACCTCCGGCGAGCGCCGCGAGCGAGACCGAGCGTTGCGTGGTGAGCGCCCAGTCGATCCGGGATCGTGCCTCCGTCGACTGCACCTCGGCCACCCAGCGGGCGATCGCGATGAACGGGGTCTGGTAGGGCACCTCGACCAGCGGCATCCCGAGCCGCACGCAGGCCTCGACGAGCTCCGCCGGCGTGCCCTCCCGCACCACCTCGGTGCCGAAGCCGAGGGCCACCACGCCCGCGGCCTGCAGTCGCGCGACGTACTGTCGTGCGAACGCGGCCGATCCGTCAGCGGAGAACTGCCCTCCCGTGGTGAGCAGCATCTGACCCTCGACGAGGAACGGCGACGGATCGGCGAGATCCGAGCTGTGCGCCCACGCGATGACCACGGGATCCCCTGGTGCGTCCGTGAGTCGCCGCAGCTGGAACGGCCGGTGCGCGAGGAGCGCCGAGAGGGTGGCGGGCATGCCCTCAGCGTACGCCCGACATCCTGCCACTCCGGCAGATCGCAACGCAGATCAGGACGAAGTGTCACTGACGCGAGACCCACTCGCTGCCTACCGTCAGAGTACTTCCCTCACCTCGAACCTTGAGAACGGATACGCATGACACTCACCGACACCCCCGACTCCGACACCCGCGAACCCTCCTCGCCTCCGCTCGGCGGCCCGACCCTGCCGCAGCGCCGCGAGCTGGTCACCGCCATCCCCGGACCGCGCTCGATCGCGCTGCAGCAGCGCAAGTCGGCGGCCGTCCCGAACGGCGTCGGCATCGCCCTGCCCGTGTTCGTGCAGGCGGCCGGCGGCGGGATCGTCGTCGATGTCGACGGCAACTCGCTGATCGACCTCGGCTCCGGCATCGCCGTCACCGGGGTCGGCAACTCCGCTCCGGCCGTCGTCGACGCGGTGACCCACCAGGTGGCGCAGTTCACCCACACCTGCTTCTCGATCACCGGCTACGAAGGCTACGTCGAGGTCGCCGAAGCCCTCAACGAGCTCACCCCGGGCGACCACGAGAAGCGCACCGCCCTGTTCAACTCCGGCGCCGAGGCCGTGGAGAACGCGATCAAGATCGCCCGCCACTTCACCGGAAAGCAGGCCGTCGTCGCGTTCGACCATGCGTATCACGGCCGCACCAACCTCACAATGGGACTGACGGCGAAGTCGATGCCCTACAAGAGCGGCTTCGGGCCCTTCGCCCCCGAGATCTACCGCGCCCCGCTGTCGTACCCGTTCCGCGACGGAGGCCTCTCGGGCCCGGATGCGGCCGCCCGCGCCATCCTCCAGATCGAGAAGCAGATCGGAGCCGACAACCTCGCCGCGCTCATCATCGAGCCGATCCAGGGCGAGGGCGGCTTCATCGTTCCCGCCCCCGGCTTCCTGCCCGCCCTCGCCGACTGGGCGCGCGCCAACGACGTCGTCTTCATCGCCGACGAGGTGCAGACCGGGTTCGCCCGCACGGGCGCGATGTTCGCCTCCGAGCACGAGGGTATCGTGCCCGACCTCGTCGTCACGGCGAAGGGCATCGCGGGCGGCCTCCCGCTCTCGGCCGTCACGGGTCGTGCCGACATCATGGATTCCTCGCACGTGGGCGGACTCGGCGGCACCTACGGCGGCAATCCTCTGGCCTGCGCGGCCGCGCTCGCCACGATCCGCAACTACCTCGACGACGACCTGGTGGGCCGTGCCCGCGAGATCGAGACGGTGCTGCGGGGAGGGCTGAACGCCATCCGTGCCGCCGACGCCCGGGTGGGGGACGTGCGCGGGCGGGGGGCCATGATCGCGATCGAACTCGTCGACCCGTCGACGGGAGAACCGGATGCCGCCCTCACCGCCGCCGTGGCCCGTGCCGCCCACGCCGAGGGCGTGATCCTGCTCACCTGCGGAACCTACGGCAACGTGATCCGCTTCCTCCCGCCGATCACCATCTCCGACGAGTTGCTCCGCGACGGCCTCGCCGTGGTGCGGACGGCTCTGGCCGCATCATGACGCTCACCTCTCCCCTGCCCGTGATCCACGCCGAGACCGGATCGTCCGCGCGAGGCGTCTCCGCGCCCGCCTCCGACAGCACGCTGGCGGATGCCCAGGCCCAGCTCTCCGACGCCATCGCCCTGCTCGGGTACGACGCCGGCATCCACGCCATGCTCGCGGCCCCGCGGCGCGAGCTCACGGTGAGCGTTCCCCTCCGGCGCGACGACGGGTCGACCCAGGTGCTCACCGGCTACCGCGTGCAGCACAACATCTCCCGCGGGCCGGCCAAGGGGGGCCTCCGCTACAGCCCCTCGGTCACGCTCGACGAAGTGCGCGCCCTGGCGATGTGGATGACGTGGAAATGCGCGCTGCTCGACGTGCCCTACGGCGGCGCGAAGGGCGGCATCGCGATCGACCCGCGGCAGTACAGCCTGGCCGAGCTCGAGCGGGTGACCCGGCGCTACACCAGCGAGATCCTGCCGATCATCGGACCGCAGCAGGACATCCCGGCACCCGACATCGGCACCGACGAGCAGACCATGGCGTGGATCATGGACACCTACTCGGTCACGCAGGGTCACACCGTCCCGGGCGTCGTCACCGGGAAGCCCCTCAGCCTCGGCGGATCGCTCGGGCGGCCGAGTGCCACCTCTCGCGGGGTCGTGCACATCGCCGGCGCCGCCCTCGAGCAGGCCGGCATCCCGGTGGGCGGTGCGACGGCCGCGGTGCAGGGCTTCGGCAAGGTGGGGCGGGATGCCGCGCGGTTCCTCGCGGAGCGCGGCGTGCGCGTGGTGGCGATCGCCGACCAGTACGGCGCTGTGCACTCCTCCGCCCCCACGGGCATCGACGTCGAGGCGCTCGCCCGCTACGTCGACGAGGAGGGCACGGTCGTCGGCTTCGCGGGCGCCGACCTGCTCCCTTCGGCCGAGCTGCTCGAACTCGACGTCGACCTGCTCGTTCCGGCGGCCGTCGAAGGCGTGCTGCACGAGGGCAACGCCGACCGGGTGCGGGCCCGCATCGTGGTCGAGGGTGCGAACGGCCCGACCACGCGCGAGGCCGACCGCATCCTGCAGCGGAACGGCGTGCTCGTGGTGCCCGACATCCTCGCCAACGCGGGCGGCGTGATCGTGTCGTACTTCGAGTGGGTGCAGGCCAACCAGTCCTACCGCTGGGAGGCCCGCGACGTCGAAGCGCGCCTGGGCGAACGGATGCTCGCCGCCTGGGCGGGCGTCACCGCTCACGCGGCCGAGCTCGACATCACCCTCCGCGCGGCGGCGACGAGTCTGGCGGTGGCCCGGGTGACTGAGGCGCACCGCCTGCGCGGACTCTACCCCTGAGCTAGACCCGCGCCGCGAGGATCAGTTCGATGTTCTTCGGGCTGCGGTCGAGCTCGCCCGCTTCGATGCGGCGGGCGAGCTCGACCGTGAGCGCGTTCGACGGGGCCGATCCGCCGATGCGGGCCTGCTCGTCGACCACGAGGCCGTTGATCTCGTGCACCTCGTTGCGGCGCCCCTTGATCCAGTCCTGGAGCGACGTCGTCCGGGTGTCGGGCGAGGAGAAACGGGTCAGCACCTGCTCGAAGAGCTGCTCGGCGAAGCGGTCGGGGTTCTCCAGGTCGGCCTCGGGCATCCCGAAGATCGGGCGCAGCCGGATGCCGGTCTCCATCGCCGTGCGGGCGGCCTCACGACCGCAGCTCAACATGAACTCGTACATGCCGGGCACCTCGACCGCCTTGGCCAACTGCATGTCGAGGATGGCCGAGGGCACCAGCTCCGCCGCGTTCACGATCAGTTTCATCCACTTCGACGAACGGATGTCGTCGGAGATCTCCACGGTTCCGGCGTACTTCAGCACGTCGGCCACCTCCTGCTCGCGACCCACCACGGCCGGGTGGATGCCACCGATGGCGAACCAGGCCTCCTCCGGCGGCGTCTCGCGGTTGGTGATGCCGGGCTCGTACATGTTCGAGGCCACTTCGATGACGGCGCCGACGGTGCGCTCGGGACCCATGATGTCGGCGATGTCGTCGAGCGACATCCCGTTCTGCAGGCCCACCACGAGCCCGTCGGGCTTCACCAGCGGCTTGATCAGCTCGCAGGCCCAGCGGGTGTCGTAGGCCTTCACCACGATGAAGACGATGTCGAACTGGTCGCGCAGCGTCGCCACCTCGCAGAGGTTGTAGACGGTCACCGGCGTCACCTCGGTGCGGTCGGGCATCACGACCGTGATGCCGTTCTCGCGCATCGCGTCGACGTGCGCGGGCCACTGTTCGATGAAGGTGACGTCGAGCCCGGCGCGGGTGAGATCGGCGGCGATCCCCGCCCCGTTGGCTCCGGTTCCGACGAAGGCGATCTTCTTGGAGGTCATCGACTCTGACACCTGCTCCCTGTTCGTAGTTCAGCTCAAGTGAACAGTGTAACGGCGAGTTCATTAAAACTGCACGCTTTGGATCGACTCGGGAAGGCGACGTTGCCGCCTCGCTGCCCGCGACCACGAGCCCACCGACCGCGGATCCGCCGGGAGTTGAGGCGCTCGGCGCGCTGCGGCCATAGGGTGTGGGCATGGCCGCGGAGCTGACGCTGGGCGCCGAGGAGGAACTGCACCTCATTGACCTCCGGAGCGGAAAGCTGTCCGCGCGCGCGCCGCAGATCCTGCAGCGGTTGCCGGGCGAGAGCTTCTCCGCCGAGCTACAGCGCACGACCGTCGAGACGAACACCGCGGTGCAGACGACCCTCGGCGGCCTCCGCGCCGACATCCTGAAGCTCCGAGCGGGGCTCGTCGAGGCGGCCGCCCCGGAGGGCGTGGGCATCGCCTGCGTCGGAACCGCCCCGCGGTCGGAGTTCGCCGACTTCGAGCTCACCTCCTCGGGCCGCTTCGCCCGGATGCAGGAGCAGTACCGGCTGCTGGTCGACGAGCAGTTGATCTGCGGCACCCAGGTGCACGTCGGCATCTCCGATCGCGACCTCGCCGTCGACATCGCCCAGCGCGTCGCCCGCGATCTCCCGGTGCTGCTCGCCCTCTCGGCCAGTTCGCCCTACTGGAACGGGCACGACACCGGCTATTCGAGCATCCGGTCGATCATCTGGCAGCGCTGGCCGAGCGCCGGAGCGACCGGCGATCTGGGCTCGGCCGCCGAATACGACCAGCTGCTGAGCGACCTGATCGCCACCGGCGTGATCGCGGATTCGAAGATGGCCTACTTCGAGGTGCGGCCCTCGTCGCACGCTCCGACGCTCGAGCTGCGGGTGTGCGACGCCTGCCCGATCGTGGACGACGCCGTGCTCATCGCCGGGCTCTTCCGCGCCACCGTGCGCGCCGCCGAACTCGACATCCAAGCCGGACGGCCCGCCACCGTGGTCGCCCCTCCCATCCACCGGGCTGCGATGTGGCAGGCGGCACGCGCCGGACTGACCGGCGACCTCCTCGACGACACCGCGCATCCTCGCCCCCTGCCCGCCGCGCAGGTGGTGCGCCGGCTGGTCACTCGACTGCGCCCGCAGCTCGAGGAGCTCGGCGACCAGGAAGAAGTGACCGAGCTCGCCGAGACCCTGCTCGCCCGCGGCAACTCCGCCGACCGGCAGCGCGCCGCGTTCGCCGAGACCGGATCGCTCGACGCGGTGGTGCGGCTCGTGGTGGAAGAGACGCAGGGTCCGGCCGGCGGGCCACCTCCCGCGGTCGCGGCGCTGCGCAGCTACCGCACCCGCGCGGGCGACGAGGCCGTCGGCCCGGGTGCGCGACCCCGTCCCGCCTACGAGCGCATCACGCGGCACTACGAAGGACTGTCTCCCGAGCAGGTGGCGGCCCGGATGCGCGCGGGTCGCGACTGGGTGACCGCCCGCGGCATGACGGTCGGCACCGCCTCCGGCCGGCAACGCGACTTCGAGGTCGACCTCGTGCCGCGGGTCATCACCGCGCACGAATGGACGCGGATCGTCGAGGGCGTCACGCAACGCGCTCGCGCGCTCGAGGCCTTCCTGCACGACGTCTACGGCGAGCAGCGGATCGTCTACGACGGCGCCGTGACCCGGGCGGCGCTGGAGCGTTCGCCCGGCTGGGTCGAGGCGGCCCGGATGCTGCCGGCCGGCAGCGTGCGCGCGCCGATCATGGCTTTCGACCTCGTGCGCAACGAGTTCGGCGACTGGCGGGTGCTCGAGGACAACCTGCGGAACCCGGTCGGAATCGGCTACGCGATCACGATCCGCGAGCTGATGGACGAGGTGGCGCCCGACCTCCCGCGACCGGAGGGGCTGTCCTCACCGGCTGACGGCTATGCACTGCTCCGACGGGCCGTGCTCGGCGCCGGAGGGGTCGCGGGCCCCGGCGGAGGCGACGGACCGGATGCGCCGCACGGCGACAACGCGGGCCTGCTCTCCAGCGGTCCGGCCAGCGCGGAGTGGTTCGAGCACCGGGCCATCGCGGAGGGCGCCGGGCTGGCCCTGCTCGCTCTCGACGACGTGACCGTCGAGGGCGGACGGGTGTTCGTGCGGGGCGGCGACGGCTCGGCGACGGGGACGCCGCTGGACGCGCTGTACCTGCGCCTCGACGTCGAGCTGCCGGAGGCGGTCGACCGCGCCGGGCGCGCGATCGGGCGCGAGATCATGGAGGTCGCGGCATCCGGTGGCATCGCTCTCGCCAACGCCCCGGGAAACGGGGTCGGCGACGACAAGGCGATGTACTGCGACGTGCCCGCGCTGATCGCCTACTACCTCGGCGAGCGCCCGTTGCTCGAGCAGGTTCCGACCTACCGCACCGGCGACGAGGCCGAACTGCTCACCGTGCTGGAGCGCGTCGGCGAGCTCGTGACCAAGCCGGTGGGTGGCGACGGCGGAGCCGGCGTGCTGGTGGGCCCGTCGGTGCCGGCGGCGGCCGTGGCCGAACGACGCGCCGCGATCGCGGCCGCTCCCGCCGACTGGGTGGCGCAGGAGGTGGTTCCGCTGTCGTCGCATCCCACTCTGGTCGAGGTGGATGCGCGGATCGGCGACCTCGGGGCGGTGCTCGAGCCGCGGCGGGTCGACCTCCGCGTCTTCGTGTTCGCGACCGGGGCGGGGGCGGACTTCGAGGTCGCGCACTTCGCCCTCACCCGCGTGGCGCCGGCCGGCAGCATGGTGGTGAGCGCGTCGCAGGGTGGCGGCGCCAAGGACACCTGGATCCTGCGCGGCTGACCCGGGACCGCCCTCAGACCCGGGTGAAGAACCCGCGGGCCGCGCGGTGCGACCGGTCGTCTCCGCCGCGACCGGGGCTGGTGGCTCCGAGGGCGACGAGGACCGCGATCCAGAGTGCTAGGGCGGCGAGCAGCAGGAGGAAGAACATGATGGTCTCCAAAGGTCGTGGATGCGCTCGGTTGATGCGCACTCACCACGGTGCTCGCTGAGGTAGGGGCCTCTCATCGGGCGATCGTCGTATTCTCAGGCCTCCGAGCATCCGCCTTCTAAGGCAGTGCCGTCGGTTCGGGAGGAGCTGATCGCAAGCGACCTCGACTACGGCGTCGGTTCGCTTCTGCTCCTCCCGGAACGCGTCAGGCGATCGCCCGAACGCGCATCCGCGGCATCCGGAGCGCGAACAGGGAGGCCGCGGCCATGAGCACGACGGCCGACCCGAAGGCGGCGGGGAAGGAGAAGGCGTCGACGAGCAGTCCCGCCACGAGCGGGCCGGCGATCGCCCCCACGTCGGAGAAGGCCTGGAAGACCGCCACCGGCTGTCCTCCGCGCGAGCCGGCGGCGTCGCCGACCGCCGCGGCGGGCGCGGTGCCCATGAACGCGGCCGCGACCCCGTAGAGGCAGAGCAGCACGATGAGCATCCAGAGCTCGGTGACGAAGGGGATGGCCAGCATGATCGCGGCGCCCACCGCGAACGACCCGATGATGGCCGGCCGTCGCCCCACCGTGTCGACGAAGCGGCCGGCGGGGAGCAGGGTCAGGGTCTGGGCGACCGCGGCGATCGCGAAGGCGATGCCGGTCCAGGCCGGTTCGCCGTGCAGCACCTCGACCACGAGCACCGGGATGAGCGCGCTCCGCACTCCCATCGCCGACCAGCCCTGCGCGAGATTCGCGAGCAGGGCCGTCTGGTAGCCCTTGTCGCGCAGCACCTCGCGGAATGGTCGCGCAGGCTCGGCCGCGGCCGTCGGGTCGCGGTGGTGGCGGCCGAGCAGGGCGAGCCCCACGGAGCCGGCGATCACGAGGGTGCCGGCGTAGAAGAAGAACGGGGCGTGCAGCGAGATGCCGGCGAGCAGCCCGCCGACCGCGGGGCCGGCCATGCCGCCGATGAGGAATCCGCCCTGGTAGAAGCCCACCGCCCGGCCGCGCAGGCTCGGATCGACGGAGGCGAGGAGCAGGGTCATCGCCGAGACGGAGAACATGGCCGATCCGATGCCGCCCGCTCCGCGCAGGAGCAGCACCTGCCAATAGGTGTCGGCGAGACCGACGAGGGCGCTGGAGAGGGCGACGATGCCGATGCCGGTGGCGAGGATGATCCGTTCGCCACCGAAGTCGATGAGCTTGCCGACGAAGGGATTCGCCACGAGCCGCATCACTGCGAACGCCGACACCACGGCGCCGACCTCGAAGTAGCCCACACCGAAGCTGCGCACGTACACCGGCAGCACGGGCACCACCACGCCGAAACCGAGCATCACGAAGAACGCGACCACCCCGAGCACCACGACGTCGCGCGGCAATCCGGCCCCGCGGCCCCAGGCCACGCGGCGGAGAACATCGGATGCGCGGCCCACCACTCCAGAGTAGTTCGGCACGGGCCCTCCCCCGTCGCGTGCCCTTTCCCCGATAATCGACTCCAGCAGAGCGGACGGGGAGACCATGGAGCAGGCGCGGCCCACGTTCCCGCTCGTCCCGCTGCTGGCGGTGTGCGCCGGGTATTTCATGGTGATCCTCGACGTGACCGTCATCAACGTGGCCGTGCCGCAGATCGGCGCCGAGCTCTCGGCCTCGCTCACCGGCATCCAGTGGATCACCGACGGCTACACCATCGTGTTCGCGGGCGCGCTGCTCGCCGGTGGCGCCCTCGGCGACCGGGTCGGAAACCGGCGCATCTTCTCCATCGGTGTGGTGGTGTTCACGGTCGCGTCGATCGGCTGCGCGGTGGCGTGGACCACGGAGGTGCTGATCGCGCTGCGACTGCTCGAAGGCCTGGGGGCGGCGCTGATCGTGCCGGGGAGCCTGGCCCTCTTGCAGCAGACCTATGCGTCGCCCGACCATCGCGCCCGGGCGTTCGGCCTGTGGGGCGGGATCGCGGGTGCCGCGGCGTGTGCGGGACCGATCGTCGGCGGGTTGCTCACCGGGACGGTCGGGTGGCGCTGGGTGTTCCTCATCAACGTGCCGATCGGCATCGCCTGTCTGATTCTGACGGCGACCCGCGTCGGCGCCTCAGCGCGCCGCCCGGGGCGCTCGATCGACTGGCCGGCGCAGGCGGCCGTGGTCGCCGCGATCGTGCTCGTCGTCGGCGCGCTCAACGAGGCGGGAGAGCAGGGCTGGACGAGCCCGCTCGTGCTGACCGCGTTCGCGATCGCCGCCGTCGCCGTGGGCGCCTTCGTGCTGCGGGAGCGGTTCGCGGCCTCGCCCGTGCTGCCGTTGAGCATGCTGCGCACTCCGGCGATCGCGGGCGCGGCCACGATCGGGTTGCTGTTCAACCTGGCGTTCTACAGCATGATCTTCACGGCGAGCCTCTCCTTCCAGCACGAGGAGGGATTCGGCCCCGTCGTCACCGGAGTCGCCCTCCTCCCGGCGATGATCACGACGGTCTTCGCCTCCGTGCTCTCCGGGCGCCTCGCCCGCCGCACCGGGCACCGCACGCTCATGACGATCGGCCTGCTGATCGGGGCTTCGGGCTTGACGGCGTGGGCGGCGCTGGAGCCGCATCCGGAGTACTGGCTGCTGGTCGTCCCGATGATGGCGGCCGGATTCGGCACCTCGTTCACCCTCACCGGCGCGACGACCACGATCATGTCGGCCGCCCCGGAGGAGTTCTCGGGCACCGCCTCCGCGTTGTTCAACACCGCTCGCCAGATCGGCTCCGCGGCCGGTGTGGCGCTCAGCGGATCGCTCCTCGTCTCGCTCGACTTCGACGTCGGACTCCGCATCAGCATGGTGATCGGGGCGACCGCGTTCCTCGCGGGTGCCGTGCTGACACGACTCACCATCCCGGCCCCCGCCGAGCCCGCCCTGTCGGTCTCCTCCCGCTAGGCGGGCTGGCGGGCCTCGAGGCCCGAGAGGAAGAGGGAGACTCCGAGTTCGAAGACCGCGGGGCCGTCCTGCGCCACGTCGACCGCGCCGGGGTCGCGGGTGAAGGGCTCCACCACCACACCGAGACTGTCGGCCTGCAGCCGCTGCTGCTCGTGCCAGGTCTGGCCGATGATGAAGTGGAGCAGCGCCTCGGCCGAACGCTCGGCGATCATCCGGTCGAACCCGCCGCGCTCGATGCCGGCCGAGAGCCGGCGCCCGGCTTCGGCCGCTCCGAGACCCAGGGCGAGCGCACTGGACACCACCTCGGCGCCGTCCTTGAAGGCCAGCAGCGCGTCGTGCAGCGCGAGAGCGTCGAAGAGCACCTCGTCGCGCCAGTCGTCGGCCGGCACGGGGAGGCACCGCGTGCGCGACACGATCTCGTCGGCCACGGCCGCGAGCAGGGTCTGCTTGTTGGGGAAGTGCCAGTAGAGCGCGCTGGCCTGCACACCGAGACTGTCGGCGAGGTTGCGCATGGTGAGTTCAGGCAGGCCCTGCCGATCGAGGATGGCCAGGGCCGCCGCCACGACATCCCCGCTCGAGCGGCGGGGAGTGCGGGGCTCGGGCCTTTCGGATTTCACCATCACCGTGTCATCCTATAACCTGAACGCCGTTCAGGTGAACAGTGTTCAGGATGGAGCAACCCCATGAAATTCGACGTCCGCGACCTCGCGAGGATCGCCGTCTTCGCCGCCATCATCGCGGTGCTCGGCATTCCCGGCGCCATCCCCATCTTCGGCAACGCGGTCCCCATCACCGCCCAGACGCTCGGCATCATGCTGGCCGGCGCCGTGCTCGGGGCCTGGCGCGGCGCGGCGGCCGTGGTGGTGTTCCTACTCCTCGTGCTGGTCGGCCTTCCCCTGCTCTCCGGCGGCCACGGCGGTGCGGGAGTGTTCGTGGGTCCGAGCGCCGGCTACCTCTTCGGCTGGATCCTCGGCGCGTTCGTCACGGGCGCCATCGTGCACGCCGGTCACCGCCGGCCCACCTGGTGGCGCACGGCGCTCGGCTGCGTCGTGGGCGGCATCCTCGTGATCTACGCTGTCGGAGTGCCCGTTCAGGCCTTCGTCACCCACCTGCCGCTGGGCGCGACCGCGCTCTCCAGCACCGTCTTCCTGCCGGGCGACCTGATCAAGGCGGTCGTCGCGACGCTCATCACGATGGCTCTCTGGCGCGCATACCCGCGGGCCTTCGGCGACCTGGTGCGCGTGGCGCCCGCGGAGAAGGTCGACGCGACCGTTCGATGACCTCCCCGCTGCCCTCGATCCCGGCCTCCCCCGACGGCGCCCCGCCGACGCGGGAGCTCGTGTTCGACGGCGTGGGCGTCGACCTCTCGGGAGTGAACGTGCTGCGCGACGTCACCGTCACCCTGCCGCAGCGCCGCATCGCCGTGATCGGATCGAACGGCTCCGGCAAGTCGACCTTCGCCCGCCTCCTCGGCGGTCTGGTCGCACCGAGCCGCGGCCGGGTGACCGTGCACGGCCACGACCTCGTCGCGGAGCGCAAGCAGGTGCTGCGCATGGTCGGCTCGGTGTTCAGCAATCCCGATGCACAGATCATCATGCCGACCGTGGCCGAAGACGTGGCGTTCTCGCTGCGCCGTCGCGGGCTCCCGCGCGACGAGATCGCCCGGCGCGTGAGCGCGACACTGGAGCGCTACGGACTGGCCGAGCGAGCGGATGCCCCGGCCCAGAGCCTCTCGGGCGGACAGAAGCAGTTGCTCGCCCTCAGTGCCGTGCTCATCACCGAACCGGCGCTGATCGTCGCCGACGAACCGACCGCCCTGCTCGACGGCCGCAACAGCCGCCTGATCAGCTCGCTGCTGCTCGACGAGATCCCGCAGCAGCTCGTGCTGGTCACCCACGACCTCGAACTCGCCGCCCGGTGCGACGTCGCCGTGCGCTTCGAGGAGGGCCAGCTGGTCGAGGTCGACGATCCGTCGCCCGTGATCGCGCGCTATCGGAGGGATCTCGGATGATCGCCCTCTACCGTCCGGGCACGAGCCCTCTCCACCGTCTGCCCGCCGGCCCGAAGCTGATCGCCCTGATGCTGCTGGCCATCGCGATCACCGTCTTCGCGAGCAACGCCTGGTCCATCGCCGGCGCCTCGGCGTTCGTGGTCGCCGGCTACCTCGTCGCGGGATTCGGCCCGCTCGAGATCCTCCGCCAGCTGTGGACCCTCCGCTGGATCGTGGTCGTCACCCTGATCACCCAGGTGATCTTCCTGCCCCTTCCGGTCGCGGCCACCAACACCGGGCGCGTGATCACCGTGGTGATGCTCGCCACCCTCGTGACGCTGACCACCCGCACCAGCGCCCTCCTCGACGCGGTCGAGCGCGGGCTCGGACCCCTCCGCCGGATCGGCGTCGACCCCGCGCGGGTGGGCCTGCTGATGGCGATGACCATCACCGTCGTCCCCGTCATCGCGGGCTACGCCGCCACCATCCGCGACGCCCAACGCGCCCGCGGGGCCAAACCGCAACTGCGGATGCTGGTGATGCCGCTGCTCGTGATGTCGCTCAAGCACGCCGACGAGCTCGGTGACGCGCTCGTCGCGCGGGGTGCCGAATGACGCGCTCCGAGCGGCCCGGCGGAGCAGTGCCGGCCGGCCCTCCCGTCCACGGACCGACGATCGACGACCACACGCGCTGCATCCACTACGGCACCGAGCTCGACATCGTGGCCATCAAGTTCTTCTGCTGCGGCCGGTACTACCCGTGCCACCTCTGCCACGCCGAGACGGCCGGCCACCCCTCCGCGCAGTGGCCACGGACGCAGTGGGAGGCGCGCGCCATCCTCTGCGGCGACTGCAAGGCCGAGATCAGCATCGCCGACTACCTCGAGGTCACCGCCTGCCCCGCCTGCGGCGCGGCGTTCAACGAGGGCTGTCGCCTGCACAGCCACCTGTACTTCGAGTGACTCGCGCGCCGACCAGTCCGCCGGCCCGGTGGCGGCATCTTGCCGCGGGTCACCGGGGACGATTGGATGGCCGCATGCCACACGCCGATCCCGCCCACAGCACCCTCACCACCGCCGCGATCGCCGACGCCTCCCTCCGTGTCGGGGTGCTCGCCCGCACCGCGCCCGCGAATCTCGTCCCCCTCCTGCCCGGTGCCACGTTCTCGGGCCCGGCAGCACCGGTCACCCACCTCGGCAGTGTCGACGTCATCCTGCAGACCATCGACGACGCACCGGAAGGGGCCGTCGTCGTGGTCGACAACGGCGGCCGCGACGACGAGGCCTGCGTCGGCGACCTCATGGTGCTCGAGGCGCTGAGCGCCGGGATGTCGGGCATGGTGGTGTGGGGCCGGCACCGCGACACCGCGCAGCTGCGGCAGATCGGTCTCCCCCTGCACAGCCTCGGCGCCTTCCCGTTCGGTCCGCGCCGCGTTCCGCCGGCCGCCGCACCCATGCCGGTGGCCGTGCTCGGCGGAACGATCGTCACGCCCGGCGACTACCTCTTCGGCGACGACGACGGCATCCTCGTGCTGGCGCCCGATCGCCTCGACGAGGTGGTCGAGGCGGCCCTGGCCATCCAGGCGACGGAGACGGCCCAGGCCGAACGGATGCGCGCCGGCACCTCGCTGCGCACCCAGCTCGACTTCGCCGCCTACCGGGCCCGGCAAGCGAGCGCCCCCACGCTCACCCTCCGCCGTCACCTCGCCGAAAGCGGCGGTGCGATCGAGGTCTGAGCACTCGCCGCGCGTCGGCGGTCAGCCGGCGGCGGGTGCCGGGGTCGCGAGGGCCTCCGCGATCTCGTGCTCCGTCAGCGGAACCCAGGGAGAGCTGTCGGGGTCGGCACTGGCGGCCTCGGGGCTCTCGCCCTGATTCCACCACTTCGACTCGTAGGGCACGCCGTCGAACAGCACGCGGTTCCCCTTGTCGTAGACCGCGGAGCCGGCCCAGTCGGGATAGGTTCCCTGGGGCAGGGTGAGCGCCTGGTAAGGCTTCTCGCCGGGGAGCACGGGTCCCACCAGGGTCCAGGGCGTCTCCCAGTCGTTGAGCACCGGGTCGTCGGGGATGTCGCCGCGCGTCCACCACTTGGCCTGGTAGACGTTGCCGTGCCACACGATCTTCGTGCCCTTGAGGTACGACGACTCCTCGGCCCAGATCGGGTAGGGACTGGTGGCCGGGTCGTCGACCACGGGCTGGTCGGCGTCGGGAGTCGTGACCGACGAGGCGGAGAGATCCGGATGGCCGGGGAAGCCCGCCGAGAGCAGTGCGGCGAAGGTCTGGTCGCCCTGGTCGATGCCGCTGCAGGCATCCGAGACCCGCTTGAGGTCGACGTAGTTGGGTCCGCAGGTGGTGTCGCGGTTGAGCGACCAGAGCGACATCCGTCCGAGTCCCTGCTGCTGCGCGTAGGCGTTCAGCGCCTTGGCGTCTGCAAGGCCGAACACGTCACCCTTCACGTCGTTCTGGCCGGCCATCGGGGTCGCGCCGATCTTCGACCAGAGGGTCGCGTCGGAGAGCTGGATGTCGGCCTTGCGGTAGAGCGCGTCGAGCTGCCGGTGCGTGGCCTCGAGGGCGTCGATCGAGGCATCCGCCATCGAATCGGTGCCGCGGCTGGTGCCGTAGTTCATGGTCATCACATTGACGCCCGCGAGGTCGACGCCGGCGTCGAGCATCTGCGCCACCGCGTCGGTGGCGTCCTCGGTGAGGCCCGAGGGGGCGACCGGGAGTGTGAGCCAGACGGCGAGGTCGTCGCCGGCGTCTCGCCTCGCCTGCTGCAGGGCGGCGATCGCGGTGGCGCGACGCTCCCCGGCCGCCGCGTCGGTGAGCGCGGAGCCCTCGACGTCGAGGTCGATGGTGGAGAGCTGGTAGCGGTCGACCACGGAGGCGTAGGCGGCTTCGAGCGCGGTGGGGTCGGTGCATCCGGTGGACAACTCGTCGTTCAGCTGCCCGCCGAACGACACCACGGCATCGCCGCCGGCCTGGCGGAGCCGGGCGAGGCGACGATCGAGGTCGAGGTCCTTCGACGCCCCGTCGAGTGTGTAGGCGGCGCCCCAGGTGGGAACGCAGGGGTCGTCGGGCGAGGCCACGACGAAGGAGAGCACGACGTCACCGTCCTCCGGCGAGACCGGGGTCTCGAAGGCGTAGGTGGGCGTGGCCGTGACGTCGACATAGCCCGCGAACCAGGGGCTCACGCCGTCGGCCTGGGCCGAGTCGAGGCTCTGCACCGCGACGAACGCGCCGAGCGAGAGTGCCGCGATGCCGGCCGCCGCGATGATGACGCGCAGCGGTGAGAGGCGCTTGCCGGCGTGGGGACCGGTGGCCGCGGCGGCCTTCGGCTTGGCGGATGCCTTGCCGCTCATGCCGCGCTCCGCTCGGCGCCGACGCTCTCACGCCGGCGGGTGCTATGTTCGCGACGGCCACGGCCGCGCTCCCGGACTCCGGATGCGCGGCGCCGGGTGGTGCTCGAACGCGCGATCTCCGGGTCGGCCGGGTTGCCGTGATAGAGCACCGAGCGCCAATCGACGGACTCGTCCTCGACGGCGGGGTCGCCGACGGCCTGATCGGCGGTCGGCGCCACGTCGACCCCGGCGGCGACCGTCGCGGCGGCCGCAACCGGCTTACGGTCGACGTAGAGCCACTTGGTGAGGCCGAGCCAGACATCCACGAGCGACGGTCCGATGCCGATGTTGGCGAGGATGGCCCAGCTGGCCAGTGAGGCGTTGAGTGCCGCGAAGGCCGCGTTGCCCCAGTTCTGGGCGCCGAAGTCGCGCCAGAAGGTGAGCACCGAGAACACGACGATGGCGTAGGGCGCCACGACGTAGAGCAACGGCGCCGCCGTGCGGTTGCGCACCTTCGGGGTGCGGGCGAACGGGATCTTCTTCGACGAGATCGCCTGTTCGAGCGACTTGAACACGCCCGCCAGATTCACCGGGAGCAGGATCAGGTTGAACCCGTAGATGCGGAAGATGTCGGTGAACTTGTAACCGCTGTAGCGCAGGTCGCTTCCCATGGCGATGAAGTACGGCAGCGCCGCGAGCAGCACAACCGGGCTGAGCAGCCGGCTGTCGTAGGGATAGGCGAGCAGGAACACCAGGCCGAAGCTGGCCCAGGTGATCGACGCCATGTAGTTGATGCGCAGCATGATCTCGCCGAGGCCCACCGGGTGTCCGGCGCGCTTGCGGGCGCGGATCTGGCGCCAGAACTTCGGGAGGATGAGCAGGCCGCCGTTGGCCCAGCGCCGTCGCTGCACGATCAGCGAACCGAAGTCGGGCGGGGTGGCGCTGTAGCTGAGGCGTTCGGGGTAGTTGACCAGGGTCCAGCCGTGCAGGCCCAGGTCGACGCTCGACTCGGTGTCCTCGATCACGGTGCGGTCCTGCACGTAGCGGCGCACCTCGAATCCGCCGACCGTCTCGACCTCGACGATGTCTTCGAGCGCGGGCTTGCGGATGACGGCGTTCGCGCCCACCCAGAAGGTCGCGCCGTAGTGCGTCATGCCCTGGTGCTGGATGTGCTGGAGATCGGTGGTGGCGCCGGCCAGGCGCTCGATGCGGGTCGGGGCGCCGCGGAACGAGGAGTAGGGAGTCTGCGTCACGGCCACGCGCTCGTTGTCCGGCTGCTCCAGGAAGTACACGAGCCGGAGGCAGTACTCGCGCAGCAGGAGGGAGTCGGCGTCGAGGGTGAGGAGGTAGCCGGCATCCGGCACCTCGTAATCGGCCTTCTCGTCGAGGCCGGCGGGTCGCAGGATGACGCCGTCGGGGCTCTGCTCTCGGCGGAAACGGCCGCCCATGAGCCCGATGTAGGAGTTGAGGTTCATCGCCTTGTTGGCCTCGTGCGAGAGGGAGGCGAACTTCTTGCGCTCGAAGGTCTCGAGCTCGGCGGAGAAGATCCAGACCAGGCGGCGGTGGAGTTCGAGCATCCGCTCGGCCGAGGGCGATTCGTCGACGGCGAGGGCGCCCTCGAGGGCGTCGGCCGTCACGCGCAGGTCGTCGGCCAGGGCGCCCAGCACCTGCTCCACGAAGAAGGTGTCGACGTGGTCGGTGCGGTCCTCCTCGTCGGCCATGGCCTGCAGCCAGTCGGCGGCGTCGAGGTACGCGTGGGCGAGGCGCCGGACGTCGGAGGGGAGCACCGCGTCGTGCAGGAGCTGCTCGCCTTCGAAGCTGAGCAGCGCGTCGACCGCGCGTTCGCGGGGCGCCCGCAGGTCGTCGGCGATGCCGGAGGCGATGCGGCGCGAGGTCTCGAGCCGGGCGGCGACGGCCGGGTCGGAGGGGAAGGGCGGGTCGTCGAGCAGCAGCACGACGCGCAGCGAGGGGTACTCCTGCAGCGCGGCCGACCAGAGCGTCTTGCGCACCACCGCGGGCTCTTCGCTGTAGGAGGGCACGAGCACCGTCATGTCCTGGTGCGCGGCCGAGAAGTGCTTGTCGAGCTCGGCGCGAGGCACCCGGACGTGGTCGCGGAAGCGCTGCAGGGCGCCTTGGCGGGCGACGAGGTACATCAGTGCCGAGAAGGTGAGGAAGGTGACGACCACGAGGTAGGAGATGGCCTCGGTGGTGAAGCGGAAGCTCTCGGTGCCGTTGTTGAGGAACTGCCGGACGACGGTGTACACGACGTAGGTGATCCACGCGGCGACCGTGATCACGATGGCCAGCCGGCCCCAGGTGATCTTCGCATCGCTCGGAATCGCGTGAACGGTGGACAGTGGCTCCGTGTTGCGCTCTGCGCCCAGCTGTCGTTTTCGGGCAGGCGAAGCCAGGGACTTCGTAGACATGGGTTCCTCGGGTCGAAGACGATGTTCGGTTGAGAAAGGGGGTGGCGTGCGCAGCCGAGCGTTGGGGACGCTGGGGTGAGCTGCGCACACCACCGCGGCATCGAGCGTTGGGGACGCTGTTGTGATGCCGCGGACGGCGGGTGGGGGGTGACCACTACCGTCCGGGTTCTTGGGACCGGTGGCGGGTGACCACCGATCCGAGAGTGACACTACTCTCGAATCTCGTCGTGTTTCAGGGGCGTTTCGAGCGCTCACAGCTTCGGATCGAGCCGTGGCCGATTCCGCTTCACCACTTTCGAATTACTACAATTGATCAGGGTTTTTACTACCAACCAGCCTCGCGCCACGGCGACTGCGCGCCGCGTGACCACCACAGTTGTTGAGGTTGCGTTGGCGCGATCCTGAGGTGAAGCTGCGCAAATCTTTGGGGTTCATGGAGGCATCCGGCCCCTGTTCGCGGGGGGAGCATCCGCATAGGCTCGGAATCTCAGCCCATCGCACCACTGGAGGTCGACCATGAGCAGCCACACCTACCGCGTCACCGAGATCGTCGGCACCTCGCCCGAGGGCACGGATGCCGCGATCCGCAACGGTCTCGCCCGTGCCACCAAGACCCTGCGCAACGTCGACTGGTTCGAGGTCGTCTCCACCCGGGGCGAGCTCGAGAACGGCGAGATCGCACACTTCCAGGTCACCCTCAAGGTCGGTTTCCGGCTCGACGACGCGTAAGGAGCGGCCGCGCCGGCCCGGCTGTCGACGTGCGCCTCTCTAGGAGAGCACGTCTTTCGACGCGAACCGCCCGTAGGCGAGCGCGCCGAACACCGCGACGTAGCCCAGCTGCAGCAGCGCGTTGCCTCCGAACGACGACCACTCGATCGGTTGCCGCAACAGGTCGGCGAAGTCGAGCCAGTAGTAGCTGAAGAGCCACGGATGCAGCCACTCGGTCTGCGAGAGCTGCCCGAGCACCTGCGACACGATCGAGATGACGACGGTCGCGGCCATGGCACCCACCGGCGCGTCGGTGAGCGTGGAGATGAACAGGCCGATGGCGCTGAGACCGAGCAGCCCCAGGGTGACGTAGACGGCGATCAGCAGCGAACGCACCAGCGAGTCGCCGACGCTCACGCTGTCACCGGACAGCAGGGTGACCGGCCCGACCGGGAACAGCGCGATGCCGATGAGGATGCCGGCCAGCGACACCGTCAGCGTGGCGGCGAGGCAGAACACCGCCGCCGCCGCGTATTTCACGACGAGCAGACGGATCCGCCCGACCGGCGACACCAGCAGGTAGCGCAGCGTTCCGGTGTTGGCTTCGCCCGCGATCGAGTCTCCGGCCACCACGCCGACGGTGAGCGGCAGGAACAGCGGGATCGAGACGACGAGCGCCGTCATGCCCACGAAGAGGCCGTTCTGGGTGATCCGGTCGAGGAAGGCGGGCCCGCGACCGTCGCCGCCGTCGGTGACGCGGATGGCGACGGCGATGAGGATCGGGATGGCGGCGAGCGCCGCGAGCATCGCCCAGGTGCGACGCCGGCGGAACAGCACCGACAGCTCCGAACCGAAGAAGCCCCAGCCGAGCGCCCGACGCGGACGCCGGGCGAGGAGGTCGGCGGGGCGGGTTCCCGCGCCCGATTCACTGGACAACGTCGAACCCCTCCCCCGTCAGCGCCACGAAGAGGTCTTCGAGCGAGGCCTGCTGCACCGCGAACCCACGCACACGCACCCCGCCCGTGACGAGCGCGGCCACGACGCCTTCGGGCGCGACCTCCGGCGGAAGGGCCGCCAGCAGCACGGCTTCTCCCTCCGCCGGCGCGGCCGCGTTCTCGCGGGGCGACGCCGAGTCGATCGGCAGGCCCAGGTCGGACAGGATTCGGGAGGCCCGTTCGGCATCGGCCGCCGGTACGAGCACACGCGCCCGGGTCTGGCCGGCGAGGCGGAGTTCGTCGAGCGTGCCCTGGGCCACGAGCCGGCCGCCGCTCATCACGGCGGCGTGCGTGCACATCTGCTCGATCTCGGCCAGCAGGTGGCTCGACACGAACACGGTGGTGCCCTCCGAGGCGAGGGAGCGGATGAGGTGCCGCACCTCGCGCGTGCCTTGCGGATCAAGCCCGTTGGTCGGCTCGTCGAGCACGATCAGGTTCCGCGGCGCGAGCAGGGCGTTCGCGATGCCGAGCCGCTGCTTCATGCCGAGCGAGTAGGCGCGCACCTTCTTGCCGGCGGCGTGGGTGAGCCCGACCCGCTCGAGCGCGTGGTCGACGCGCGCCGCCCGGCTCGCGGAGGGCGAGAATCCGTCGGCCGCATCCAGCCGGCGGAGGTTCGCCGCCCCCGAGAGGAAGGGGTAGAAGCCGGGCCCCTCGATGAGCGCACCGACACCGGGCAGGACGGTCGCGAGTCGACGCGGCATCTCCTGCCCGAGCACCCGGATGTCGCCGGCGGTGGCCGAGGCGAGGCCGAGCAGCATGCGGATGGTGGTGGTCTTGCCCGATCCGTTCGGCCCGAGGAATCCGAACACCGACCCCTGGGGCACTGCGAGGTCGACGCCGTCGACCGCGAGCTGCTTGCCGAAGCGCTTCGTGAGCCCCGCGGTCTCGATCGCGAGTGCGGTCACCGCGGCGACTACTCGACTACTCGGCCGGCGCGGGTGCGGCGGTGGCCGGAGGCGCGGCCGGGGCGGCCGCGGCCGCCTCGAGCGCGTCCACCGGCACGGCGCCCACGAGCACCCGGCCGTCGTCGGTCAGCAGCACCGAGACGAGAGCGGTCTGCAGGGCCTTCCCTCCGTCGACCGGCGTGAGCAGCTGGGCGACCAGCGGCGACGAGGTGAGCTCGGAGGCATCCGCCCCGACGGCGAGCGAGACGATCGAGCCCCAGCCCTCACCGGTGACGACGGGCTCCGGATGCGTGCTGCCGGCATCGCCCGATCCGTCGCCCTGCAGTTCGTCGCGCGTCGGGAACGGCTTCTCGGTGACCGTGGTGCCCTCGGGTGCGGTGAAGTCGAAGAGGTCGGCCGAGGGGGCGTCGAGCGAGAGGTCGCTGAAGCCGACGCTGAAGGCCGGTGAGGAGGCTCCGCGGGCGAGCACCTCGACCTGCAACGGCATGCCGGTCTCGGAGTCGACCGCGATCGACACCGAGCCCACCAAGGTCTCGGAACCACGCGGGGTGAGCACGAGGTCGTAGGCCGAACGGCCGGCCACGGAGGTGTCGGCCCCGAGCGTCACCTCGGTGCTGGGGTCGACCGCGTCGAGGAACTTCTGGGCGAGCTGGCCCGGGGTCGCGATGTCGGTGGGCAGCGGCGCGGGGGCTTCACCCTCGCCGGACGTCGAGGGGTCGGGGAGCGTGGTGTGCACCGCGGTGTCGTCGCTCGAGTCGTAGAGCCAGACGTCGTCGCCGTTGCGGATGGCATCGCGCTCGGCCAACTGGTCGAGGATCTGCACCCGGAGCTTGTCGGAGCCGTCGGCGTAGACCCGTGCCGAATGATCGGTGGTGAGCAGTTCGAGCGCCGAGCTCAACGACGCATCGTTCTCCGCCGCCGATCCGGAATCGCCGGAGCCGCCCGATCCGCCGCCCGCCGAGGTCCCACCGGGCACGCTCGAGAGATCGGACAAGCCGAGGTCGGAGCTCTGCTCGACCGTGCCGGAGAAGGACTGCACGTCGGCCTGAGCCGCGAGTTCCAACACGTCGTGCGGCGACTTCTCGGGGAGGTCGGCCGACGCACTGGCAGCGAAGACGCCGCCCGCTACGACGACCGCGACGACGGCGGGGGCCGCGATCGCGGGAACCCAGCGCTGCCACTTTCGGGCCATGCTGATCAACTTCTTCCAGAACTGAGCGAGGATGTGCGAGCGACGTTACGCCGCGCACCCGGGAATTTGCTTCGATTCGTCACAACTGTGGAGAACATCGCGGTTCCCCGCATCGGTGGACTACCGTCGAATCGTGCCGCATCCCGGAGAACCTCTAGAACGACTCGGCTTCCTCACCATCGGACTGTTCGACCCCGCCGATCCCGCCGCCGGTCACGAGACCACGCTCCGCATCATCGAGCTCGGCGAGCAGCTCGGGTTCGACAGCGCCTGGCTCCGCCACCGCCACCTGCAGTACGGCATCTCCTCCCCCGTCGCCGTGCTCGCGGCGGCCACCCAGCGCACGAGCCGCATCGAACTCGGTACCGCGGTCACTCCGATCGGCGCCGAGAACCCCTTCCGACTCGCCGAAGACCTCGCCACGGTCGATCTGCTCTCGCACGGCCGCATCACCCCGGGGTTCTCGGCCGGCCGGCCGATGAACATCGACCACTACAAGGACGCGATCTACCCGGACACGTTCGAGCAGGAGGACTTCGACTACGGGCGGCTCCTCCGCTTCCGCGACTTCGTGCGGGGCGACGTGGTGAGCAGCTTCGCGGGCACGCAGGGCATCGAGGTGTTCGCCGACACGGTCCAACCGCACTCGGCAGGTCTCTCGGAGCGCCTCTGGTACGGCGGCGGCAGCACCCGCTCGGCCGAATGGGCGGGCGCCAACGGCTTCCACTTCCTCACCTCGAGCGTCGTGCAGGGCGAGCTCGGCGACGACTTCGCCGAGAACCAGCTGCACCAGGTGCGGGCCTACCGTGCGGCACATCCCGCCGGGGAGCGGGCGCGCGTCTCGCAGGGCCTCGTCGTCATCCCCACCGACTCCGCGACGGCGGAGCAGAAGGAGAAGTACGCCGCCTACGTGGCCGGCCGCGCCGCTCGGGTCGGCGTACCGCAGGGCCCGCGGCGGATGCTCTTCGCCGCCGACCTGATCGGGAGCTCGGAACAGATCGCCGACGCTCTCGACGCGGATGCGGCCTTCCGCGAGATCCGCGAGGTCGCGTTCGCACTCCCCTTCTCCTTCGAGCACGAGGACTACGTGCAGATCCTGCACGACATCGCGGAGCGGCTGGGCCCGGCCCTCGGGTGGCATCCGGGCCGGTAGAATCGTGGGGCATCCCACCCCCGCATCACCCCGCAACTCAAGGAGTCCTGGCCGCGTGAGCAATGCCGATACCGTCGAGAACGCCATCGCGACCCCCGATCGGGAACAGCCCTACGAGGCACTCGGCCTGAAGGCCGACGAGTACGCGAAGATCCGCGAGATCCTGGGCCGCCGCCCCACGAGCGGCGAGCTGGCGATGTACTCGGTGATGTGGAGCGAGCACTGCTCTTACAAGTCGTCGAAGATCTACCTCCGCCAGTTCGGCCAGAAGGTCTCGCCGGCCATGAAGAAGAACCTCATGGTGGGCATGGGCGAGAACGCGGGCGTGGTGGATGTCGGCGAGGGCTGGGCGGTGACCTTCAAGGTCGAGTCGCACAACCACCCCTCCTACATCGAGCCCTTCCAGGGCGCCGCCACAGGCGTCGGCGGAATCGTGCGCGACATCATCTCGATGGGCGCGCGCCCGGTGGCCGTGATGGACCAGCTGCGCTTCGGCGACATCGCCGAGGCCGACACCGCCCGCGTGGTGCACGGCGTCACGAGCGGCATCTCGTTCTACGGCAACTGCCTCGGGCTGCCGAACATCGGCGGCGAGACCTACTTCGACAAGGTCTACCAGGGCAACCCGCTGGTGAACGCGCTCAGCGTCGGCGTTCTGCGGCACGAAGACCTGCACCTCGCCAACGCGCGCGGCGTGGGCAACAAGGTCGTTCTGTTCGGAGCCCGCACCGGCGGCGACGGCATCGGCGGAGCATCCATCCTCGCCTCCGACACCTTCTCGGCCGGCGGCCCCACCAAGCGCCCCGCGGTGCAGGTGGGCGACCCGTTCGCCGAGAAGGTCCTCATCGAGTGCTGCCTCGAGCTCTTCGCGGGCGACCTCGTCGAAGGCATCCAAGACCTCGGCGCGGCCGGCATCTCCTGTGCCACCTCCGAGCTCGCCTCCAACGGCGACGGCGGCATGTTCATCGAGCTCGAGAAGGTGCTGCTGCGCGACCCCACCCTCACGGCCGAGGAGATCCTCATGTCGGAGAGCCAGGAGCGCATGATGGCGATCGTGACGCCCGAGAAGCTCGAGGGCTTCCTCGCCGTCACCACCAAGTGGGATGTCGAGACCAGCGTGCTGGGCGAGGTCACCGACACCGGCCGCCTCGTCATCAACTGGCACGGCGAGGAGATCGTGAACGTCGAGCCCCGCACGGTCGCGGTCGACGGACCGGTCTACGAGCGCCCCGTGGCCTACCCCGCCTGGATCGACGCGCTGCAGGCCGACTCGGCCGTGCGGCTCCCCCGCGCCACCTCCGGTGCCGATCTCCGCGATGAGTTCCTGCGCGTCGTGGGGTCGCCGAACATGGCCTCGAAGGACTGGATCACCAACCAGTACGACCGCTACGTCATGGGCAACACCGCCCTCTCCTTCCCCGACGACGGCGGTATGGTGCGGGTCGACGAGGTCTCCGGCCTCGGTTTCGCGCTCGCCTCCGACGCGAACGGCCGCTACTGCCAGCTCGACCCCTACCGTGGTGCCCAGCTCGCCCTGGCCGAGGCTTACCGCAACGTCTCGGTCACCGGCGCGACCCCCGTCGCGGTCTCCGACTGCCTCAACTTCGGCAGCCCGGAGAACCCCGAGGTCATGTGGCAGTTCTCGCAGGCCGTCGAGGGGCTGGCCGACGGATGCCTCGAACTCGAGATCCCGGTCACCGGCGGCAACGTCTCCTTCTACAACCAGACCGGCTCGCAGCCGATCCACCCGACGCCCGTCGTCGCGGTGCTCGGCGTGATCGACGACGTGGCGCGGCGCATCCCGTCGGGCTGGCAGGACGAGGGGTCGAACCTCTACCTGCTCGGTGTCACCCGTCCGGAGCTCGACGGATCGGCCTGGGCCGGCGTCGTGCACGACCACCTGGGCGGTCGCCCGCCGATCGTGTCGTTGGCCGCCGAGGGGACCCTGTCGGGCCTGCTGCGCGCCGGCGCCCTCGAGGGCCTGATCGACTCCGCCCACGACCTGTCCGACGGTGGCCTCGCGCAGACGCTGGCCGAGTCGGTGCTGCGGTTCGGCATCGGGGCCCGGGTGTGGCTCGACGAGATCATCGAGCGTGACGGGGTCTCGGCATCCGACGCCCTGTTCAGCGAGTCGACGGCTCGCGTTCTGGTGGCGGTCCCTCGCGAAGACGACGTGAAGTTCAAGGGCCTGTGCGAGGGACGCGGCGTTCCGGTGCTGCGCATCGGCGTCACGGATGCGCTCTCGAGCTCACTCGAGGTGCAGGGCCTGTTCGAGGTGGGCATCGAGGAGCTCGGCGGAGTGCACCGCGCGGCGCTCCCGGCGGCCTTCGGCCCGGTCGTCGGCGGCTGACCGCCGGGGCGGTGCCGCGACGCGGCGCGCGTTCCGCCGTGCCGAGCGAAGTCGATGGAGTCTGGGGCGGAATGGCGCCCAGGCTCCATCCGTTTCGTCAGCCGGGCGGAAACTCCATCGAGTCCGCCCGCCGAGCCTGGCGGGTGAGGCTACTCGGAGTCGGCGGCGATGCGCTCGTGGTGGTGGATGACCTCCGCCACGATGAAGTTGAGGAACTTCTCCGCGAACGCGGGGTCGAGGTGCGACTCCTCGGCGAGCGCGCGCAGTCGCGTGATCTGGCGGGCCTCGCGGTCGAGGTCCGCCGGCGGCAGGCCGTGCTCGGCTTTCAGCCGACCCACGGTCTGGGTGAATTTGAAGCGCTCCGCGAGCATGTGGATGAGAGCCGCATCGATGTTGTCGATGGACTGACGGATGCTCGTCAGCCGCGCGTAGACATCCGCCGAGCTGTCGAAGCCACCCGTGGGCACCGTGGAATCCTCATTCACCATGCTCAAACTCTAGCCAGCCTCGCTGACTCCGTTCTGCGCGTTACGTCGATGCGGTAGCCGGAGCCGCCCCTGGGCCAGCAGGATGCCGAGGAACACCAGGAGCGCGCCCAGCGGTGCGTTCCAGCTCAGCGTCTCGCCGAGCAACACGATGCCGAGCGCCACTCCCACCACGGGCGTGAGGTAGGTGACCGTCGAGGCCGCCGTGGGGCCCCAGGCGTTGAGCACGTTCATGTACCAGAAATAGGCGACCCCCGTGCCGGCGATGCCGAGCGTCAGCAGGCTCAGCGTGATCGGCACGTCGAGCACGATGGGGCCGAGGGCGATGAACGGGGTGAGCACGAGCAGCACGAGGGCGCCCATGCCCACCTGGAGGAAGGCGGCCGTGAGACCCGTGACCGGGTAGTGGCCGGTGATGAAACGGCGGATGTATCCGAAGGTGAAGCCGTAGCAGACGGCGGAGCCGAGGCAGGCCAGCTGGCCGGCGAGCTCCAGCGCGAGGTCGCCGTGAGCCGCCTCGTTCGCCACGAACGACCAGGGGCCGATGATCACGATCACCCCGATGATGCCGGCCGTGACACCCAGGATGCGGGAGCGGTCGAGCTTCTCGACGCGGAAGGCCAGGGTGACCATGAGTGCGGTGGTGATGGGCGTCACCGCGTTGTAGATGCTCGCGAGCCCCGAGGTGACGTATTGCTCGGCCCAGGCGAAAAGGAGGAACGGCACGGCGCAGCCGAAAGCGCCGATCACGACGAAGTGGAGGTAGACCTTCGGGTTGCGCGGCATCCGCGTGCGCATCACGAGCAGCAGGATGCCGAGGGTCAGGGCACCGAGCATCAACCGCGTCCACGCCACCTGGCCGAAGGAGACGCCGCCCAGCGCGACCTTCATGAAGAGGAAGCTCGAACCCCAGATGAGGCCCAGCGCCGTGAACTGCAGAGCGACGAGGAGTCGGCTGCGACGGGCACGGGCGGATTCGGGGCGGAGCTGGGTCACCACGCGACCCTATCGCGCGGCTGCGACATCGCCGACCGATGCGAGACGCCCGGCCGCCGGTGTTGGCAGTCGGGCGTCTCGAATTGGCAGGATCGGGTGCTGCCGGCCCTCGATCGATCGCTACTCGACGATGGTCAGTGCGACGTCGATGTTGCCGCGGGTGGCGTTGGAGTACGGGCAGATGGTGTGCGCCTTGTCGGCGATCTCGCGCGACTGCTCGGGCGTCACGTTCGGCACGTAGACGTCGAGTTCGACGGCGAGCCCGAAGCCACCGGAGTCGTTCTTGCCGATCGAGACGCTCGACGACACCGCGGCATCCGTCGTGTCGAGCTTCAGCTCGCGGCCCGCGGCGTGGACGGCGCCCAGGAAGCAGGCCGAGTAGCCCGCGGCGAACAGCTGCTCGGGGTTGGTCCCTTCTCCCGAGCCTCCCATCTCCTTCGGCGGGCGGGTGTCGAAGTCGAGCCGGTCGTCTTCGCTCCGGACGTGTCCGTCGCGGCCGCCACCGGAGGCATGGGCGATTGCAGTGTAGAGAGATTCCATGGTGCTAGTTCACCATCAATCGAACGATTCGGCTGCACCCGGGGGGCGAGCGAATTCCACAGGCACGCCTCCGCCTTGGTTCTCCACACGTTCGAGCAATCCGGCCCGGACGGCCGGCCACTCGTCGATGATGATCGAGAACACGGCGGAGTCCCGCCAGGTGCCGTCGGCGCGCGGAAGGTCGCGCCGCAGGATGCCTTCGAAGGTCGCCCCGAGCTTCGCGATCGCGGCGCGCGAACGCAGGTTCAGCACATCCGCCTGGATCTTGACCCGGCCGAAGCCGTTGTCGAAGGCCAGACCGAGGAGGAGGAGTTTTGCTTCAGGATTCACGACCGTGCCCCAGACCCGGGGGTCGTAGGCGGTCCAGCCGATGTGCACGGATTCGCGGGCCGGATCGATGTCGCCGAGCGTCGTCGTGCCCACCAGGGTGCCGTCGTTCCGGCCGCCCACCAGGCGGATGACGTAGGCGTTGCCACCCTCCCACTGGTAGTAGCCCTTGCCCCATTCCACGAACTCGTCGACGGTGGCGCGGTAGCCCGCCGGGCCGCCGCCGTAGCCGCCGGCGAACACCTCCGGGTGGCCGATGGCTCCGTGCAGCTCCGGGAGGAGTTCGGGCGTGAGCGGTTCGAGACGGATGTAGCGACCCTGCAGGATGCCGGGTTCGGGGCGTGTTGCTGGCATGCGTCCAGTCTGGCATCCGCGCCGCATCCGGTCGGGGCGGAGCTGTGCCACGATGGTGCCATGGGCAGTGCCGCCACCTTCTTCCACTCCGCCACCGCATTCCACGACCTCGTCACGCGTATCGACGACAGTCAGTGGGAATCCGTCGCGCTCGGGGAGTGGAGCCTCCGGTCGCTCGTGGGCCACACCACGCGGGCCATCCTGACCGTCGAGAGCTACCTGCTGCTCGACGACCCGGGATATCCGAACGTGCAGAACGCCGAGTCGTACTACGCCCGGGTCTACCGGGAGCTCACCGATCCGGCGGCCGTCGCGGCGCGCGGGGTCGAGGCGGGTGTCTGGCTCGGCGACGATCCGGCGCGTGCGATCTCGGACGCGCTCGGCCGAGCGATGGCCTTGGTCGATGCGGCTCCGCCGGAGCGCATCGTGTCCATCGGCGGCCTCGGCATCTCGCTGCCGGAGTACCTGCGCACGCGGGTGTTCGAGCTCGTGGTGCACTCGATCGACATCGCGCGCGCCACCGGGCTCGCGCACGGGCAGTCGCCCGAGGCGCTCAAGGCAACGCTCGACCTGGCCGCCGGAATCGCCGCGGCGCGCGGCGACGGCGAGACCTTGCTGCTCAGCCTCACCGGCCGTGGCACACTGCCGGAGGGCTACTCGGTCGTCTGACCCTCGCGTCGCTGCCGCGCGTCGCTACACCGCGGACACACTCCGGACGGCGAGCCCGGCCGGATCCCGCAGAACGCGCGAGAGCGCGAGCTGCGCCGCGCCGATCACGAGCAGGTCGTCGCCGAGACCCGCGCGGGCGATCCGCACACCGGTGCCGCCCGCTGCTCCGGCACCCGCGCGCCGCAAGGCGGAGCGGCTCAGGGCGGCCGGCAGGCGGTCGGGCGCGCACTCGTGCAGGGCGCCGAGGTAGCCACCGAGCACCACGAGCTCCGGATCGAAGAGGTTCACGGCCGTGCGCGCCGCCACCGCCAGGTGGTCGAGTCGGCGATGCACGAGCTCGCGCACCTCGGGATCGTCGCCCCGCGCGTGGAGCGCCGCCTCCAATGCGGAGCCGTCGACGAGACCGAGCTCATCCACGAGCCCTTCCAGCGAGACCTCGGTGTCGAGGCATCCGTGCCCTCCGCAGCGGCAGAGGGCGCCGTCGCTGTTCACCAGGATGTGCCCGAGCGCGCCCGCGTAACCGTCGGCCCCGGTGAGCAGAGTCCCGTCGCCGATCACGGCAGCGCTGACCCCGCCCGCCCCGCCGGTGAGGAACACCAGGTTGCGCACGCCTCGCGCCGCGCCGAACGCGCTCTCCGCGAGCGCGCCGGCGGAGGCGTCGCCGGCTGCGAACACCGGCAGGCCGAGCGCCTGCTCGAGCCGCTCGGCGAGCGGTTCGGCCAGCCAGCCGAGGTGCGGCGCGGCATCCACCACCCCGTCGCGCGAACGCACCAGTCCGGGAACGGCGAGTCCGACACCCACGGTCGAATACGACGCGTCGAGCTCCGACCGCATCCCGGCCACGACGGCCGTCACGATGTTCACCACTTCGTCCGCCCGCGGCACCTGGGTGGTGCGATAGCGGATGCGCTTGATCACGTGGCCGCCGAGCCCCACCAATCCGATGGTCACGGCGTCCGGGGCGGGATGCACGGCGAGCGCCACCGTGCGTCGCTCCGGCTCGATCACGAGGGTCGGGCGCCCTACGTGCCGCGCCGCGGCTTCGCTCTCGCGCACGAGCCGGAGCCCGACGAGCTCGCCCACCAGGGCGCCCACCGTGGAGCGGTTCAGGCCGGTCTCGCGCGTCAACTCGGCACGGGTGACCGCGCCGCGACTGTGCACCAGGGTGAGCACGGCGGAGAGGTTCGTGCGCCGAAGCTCACTCCCCGTCGACTCCGCCATGCTCCGCTCCTGATTCCGGATGCGATCCGCGCCGACCGGCCCGCCCGGCCGCTAGTCCCGCGCGCCGGTGAGGTGCTCGAGCGCCAGCTGCTGCAGCCGCACGAAGCCGAAGCCCTTGCCGTTGTAGTAGGCGTCGGCGTCGAAGTCCTCGTACGCCGAGCGGTCGGCGAGGAGCTCGTCGTAGCTCTCGCCCGCACCGAGCGTGGGCACCGAGAGCTCGGGCACGCGGGACGCGGTGAGCGCCTCCTGCACCTCGGGGTCGGCGCGGAAGGCGGCGGCCCGCTCCTTGAGCAGGAGGTAGGTGCGCATGTTCGCTGCAGCCGAGTCCCACACGCCGGTCTCGTCCTCGGTGCGCGAGGGCTTGTAGTCGAAGTGGCGAGGCCCGTCATAGGACGGCCCGCCCGAAGGCCCGCCGTTCTCGAGCAGGTCGACGAGCGCGAAGGCGTTCTGCAGGTCGCCGTGGCCGAACACGAGGTCCTGGTCGTACTTGATGCCGCGCTGACCGTTGAGGTCGATGTGGAAGAGCTTGCCCTGGTAGAGCGCCTGGGCGATGCCGGCCGCGAAGTTCAGGCCCGCCATCTGCTCGTGCCCGACCTCGGGGTTGACGCCCACCAGCTCCGGCCGCTCGAGGGTCTCGATGAAGGCGAGCGCGTGGCCCACGGTCGGCAGCAGGATGTCGCCGCGCGGCTCGTTCGGCTTCGGCTCGATGGCGAAGCGGATGTCGTAGCCCTTGTCGGTGACGTACTGTCCGAGCAGGTTCACGGCCTCGCGGTAGCGCTCGAGAGCGGCCCGGATGTCTTTTGCCGCGTCGTACTCCGCACCTTCGCGGCCGCCCCACATCACGAAGGTCTTGGCACCGAGCTCGGCGGCCAGGTCGAGGTTGCGCAGCACCTTGCGCAGCGCGAAGCGGCGCACGGCCCGGTCGTTGGAGGTGAACCCGCCGTCCTTGAACACGGGAGCCGAGAACAGGTTCGTGGTGACCATCGGCACGATGACGCCGGTGTCGGCGAGCACCTGCTTGAGGCGGTCGATCTGGGTCTGGCGCTCGGCATCCGTCGAGCCGAAGGCGAAGAGGTCGTCGTCGTGGAAGGTGAGGCCGTAGGCGCCGAGCTCGGCGATCTTCTCCACGCCGTGCACGACGTCGAGCGGCGCACGGGTCGGGCCACCGAACGGGTCGGCACCGTTGTACCCGATGGTCCACAGACCGAACGAGAACTTGTCTTCACGAGTGGGGGTCAGGGACATGAGTGTGCTCCAGTGCAGATTCAGTACTAAAAGTGGTTACCAACAACATATTCGGATTCCGCCGCCGATGTCAACGAAGACGCGCGGTGAATGAGAGGAAATGGTCCGTCTCATGTAGACCTCCGTCCATAAACCGCAGACAACAACAAACTCACGGCGTGCTCTCAGCCAAGGGTCACCGACACCGTCACGTACGAGTGCGGCGGCAGATCGACGCGCAGTCCGGCGCCGAACGGCTGATCGACGACCTCCACCTCGTGGTCGCGCACCGACACGGTGTCCGGTGCGGCCGCCGTGTTGTGCGCCTGCAGGGAGTCGGCGCTCAGGATGCGAGCACTCCATCCGAGCACCGTGCGCCCGCGCAGATCGAGCAGGGTGGAGACCGAGCGGTCGGCGTCGAGGTTCGTCAGCGAGAAGAGGGCGGTGTCGCCCGTGGTCGAGGCCGAGACGGACAGCAGTTCCAGACGCTGGCCATCGATCTCACGGTGCAGCTCCGGCGCCTCCACGTGCACCCGGAGGGCGGTCGCGTCGTGGTGGCCCACGTTCATCCGGAACACGTGATAGCTCGGCGTGAGCACGAGCGCCCCGCTGTCGGGATCGGTGAGGATCATCGCCTGCAGCACGTTCACCGTCTGGGCGATGTTCGCCATCACGAGCCGGTCGGCGTGGGCGTGGAAGGCGTCGAAGTGCACGCTCGCCACGAGCGCGTCGCGCAGGGTGTTCTGCTGGTAGAGGAAGCCGGGGTTCGTGCCCTCCTCCACGTTCCACCAGGTGCCCCATTCGTCGAGCACCAAGCCGATCTTCTTCGCGGGGTCGTAGACGTCCATCACCGCGGCGTGACCGCGGATGAACTCCTCGACCCGACGCGCCTTCAACATCGTCAGGTAGTAGTCGTCGGTGCTGAACCGCGTCGCGTCGCCCTTGTCCTCCCAGGGCCCGGGGATCGTGTAGTAGTGGAACGAGATCGCCTGGTAGATGTCTTTCGGCCCGTCGCCGCAGCCGATGCAGCTGATCGATTTCATCAGCGTCTCGGTCCAGCGGTAGTCGTCGTCGGAGGCGCCGGCGGCGATGCGGTACAGCTTGTTATCGCCGTGGTCGCGCAGGTAGGTGGCGTACTGCCGGGCGAGGTCGGCGTACGCCTCGGCGCGCATGTTCCCCCCGCAGCCCCAGGCCTCGTTGCCGATGCCCCAGAAGGGCACCTTCCACGGTTCGTCGCGGCCGTTCGCCCGGCGCAGTGCCGCCATCGGCGATTCGCCGCCCCGGGTGAGGTACTCGACCCACTCGCTCATCTCGCGCACGGTACCCGAGCCCACGTTGCCGTTCACGTACGGATCGGCGCCGAGGAGTTCGCACAGCGCCAGGAACTCGTGCGTGCCGAAGCTGTTGTCCTCCACCACGTCGCCCCAGTTGGTGTTCACCATCCTGGGCCTGTCTTCCCGCGGACCGATGCCGTCACGCCAGTGATACTCGTCGGCGAAGCATCCGCCCGGCCAGCGCAGATTGGGGATCGCGATGTCGCGGAGCGCCTCCACCACGTCGAGACGGATGCCGCCCTCGTTCGGCACCGGGGAGTCCTCCCCCACCCAGAACCCGCCGTAGATGCACCGGCCGAGGTGCTCGGCGAAGTGCCCGTAGAGGTGCCGGCTGATGGTGGGCCCTGGGATGTCGAGGTCGATCACGACCCGGGCGTCGGCGGCGCTCACGAGAGCCACTCCGAGCGGGGCGTGAGCGGCACCAGCGAGGGCAGCTCGGGTGCCGAGTCGACGGCGACCCTCCGACCCGATCGCGCCGACTCGAGCAGCGCGCTCATGACCTCGAGCACGTGCAGCCCGATGGCGCCGCCGGCGCGAGGGGTCTGGCGATCGCCGAAGACGAAATCGATCAGGCCCGCGCCGCGACTCCCCTCTTCGAAGCCCGCGGACGCGGCGACGGGCGCCCAGGCCTCCGAGCCGAGGGCGAAGGTGCGCACCTCGCCGTCGAAATAGTTCGGATCGGGCACCGACAGCGATCCCCGTTCTCCATGGATCTCGATCGGGTTGGCCTGCGTCCGTACCCCGTCGAAGCTCGTGGTGATGGTGGAGAGAGCACCGTTCGCGTGCTCCAGGACGCCCGAGACGTGGGTGTCGACCGACACCGGGATCTCCTCCCCGGCGCGCGGCCCGGTCTGGATGACACGGCTCGAACGCAGACGACTGGCGGCGCCCGTCGCCGAGACCACCGGCCCGAGCGTCTGCACGAGCGACGAGATGTAATAGGGCCCCATGTCCAGCAGCGGCCCACCCCCTGGCGCGTAGTAGAAGTCGGGGTTCGGATGCCAGGCCTCGTGGCCCGGCGCCACCCAGGTGGCGGTGGCCGAGACCGGTCGGCCGATGAGTCCCGACTCGACGGCCGACCGCGCCGTCTGGGTCCCCGTGCCGAGGACGGTGTCGGGCGCGCTGCCGACCCTCACGCCCGCGGCGGCAGCGGCCGCGACCACTTCACGCGCCTCGGCGAGCGTCGCCGCGAGCGGCTTCTCCCCGTAGACGTCCTTCCCGGCGGCGATGGCGGCCAACGCCACCTCCGCGTGGGCGGCCGGGATGGTGAGGTTGAGCACCGTCTGCACCTCCGGGTGCGCGAGCGCCGCGTCGACCGCGAGCGCCTCGGCCCCGGTGTCCGCCGCGGTCGCCCGCGCGCGTTCCGCGTCGAGGTCGGCCACGGCCACGATCCGCAGCCGCGGATGCCGGGTCAGTGTCTCCAGATAGGCCCGGGAGATGACCCCGAGACCGACGATCGCTATGCCGTGCGACGTGCCCACAGCATCCCCCTCTCGATGATGGTGCGGACGTTCTCGTTCTGCAGCACGTCCACGGTGTGACCGGGCGTTGCGACGACGATCCGCCCCTCACCCCAGTGGCGTGTCCACACCGCGGGTGATTCGATCGTGCGATGCCAGGGATGCCACGGCGGAGCCGGGTGCGTCGTGGTGGCGAGAACGTCGATGAGGTCGTCGTGCAACACCCAGTACTGCTCCGTCACCAGGTCGAAGTCGTCCAGGCCTGTGGTGATCGGATGACTCCTCCCGAGCTCGGTGATCGCGATCGTGTGGGCGAGGTAGTTGTCGGTCTCGTCGCCGACGCGTTCCTCCGGAGCCCTCGCCGGGTGGGTGGCGAACTGCCCGCCGATGAGCTGGAGGTAGTCGGACTCGTTGCGGAACGAGTCCGCGATCCCGCCGTGCCAGCCCACCAGACCCAGCCCGCCTGCCACGGCCTCGCGCAGCCCCGCCACCGCCTCGCGCGAGATCTGGGACATGGTGATGCTCTGTACCACGAGGTCCAGCTGCGCCATCCGTGCCGCGTCGGCGTACACCTCCGGAGAATCGTGCACCTCGACGGCGAAACCCTGCCCCTCCAGGAAGGGGATGAAGAGCTCGGTGGCCTCGACCGGATGGTGTCCGTCCCAGCCTCCCCGCACCACGAGAGCTGACGGGGCGGTCATCCGAGAATCCCGGCGGTCAACGGCGACCCCTCGGGAACGAGCGGACCCTCGACCGTGACCCGGACGAAGCGGTCGTCGGAGAGCGTGACGACGTGCACCGGACCGAGCACCTGGATGCTCGCGACCGTGTCCCGCTCCGCCGCCGACGGGCCGACCCAGAGCTGCACCTCGCCGGGCTCCACGATCCGGTCGTAGTGCAGGCCGGTGAAGGCGAGCCGGCTGGTGGGCACCTCGAAGCGCACGACGGCCTCGGCTCCCGCGGGCAGGTGCACACGCTGGTAGGCCACCAGCTGCGCCACGGGGCGCGTGACGCTCGCCTGGACGTCGTGAGCGTAGAGCTGCACGAGGTCGGTGGCATCCCGCTCCCCCGTGTTGCGGACGCGGACGGATGCACTGAAGCCGCCACCCGCGACGACCGACTCGTCGACCGCCAGGTCGCTGCGCTCGAAGCTCGTGTAGCTCAGGCCGTGGCCGAAGGGCAGCACCGGAGTGCTGTCGGCGCTCGTGACCTCCGACGGGCCGCCGAGGATGGGGTGCAGGTAGGAGTAGGGCTGCGCACCGGCGGAGCGCGGCAGCGACACCGGCAGGTGGCCGGAGGGCACGACAGTCCCGGTCAGCACGCCCGCGATCGCCGCCCCGCCCTCTTCGCCGGGGAAGAAGACCTGCAGGACCGCGGCGGGCGCATCCGGACCACTGATGGCCCAGTCGATCGCGTAGGGGCGCCCGGAGCAGATCACCAGCACCACGGGGGTTCCGGTGGCGATCACGGCCTCGACCAGCTCGCGCTGCACACCGGGCAGCTCGAGGCTCTCGACATCGTTGCCCTCACCCACGGTTCCGCGGCCGAACAGTCCGGCGCGATCGCCGACCACGACCACGGCCACCTCGGCGCCGCGTGCCGCCGCGACCGCGGCCTCGATGCCCGAGCGGTCGTCGCCCTCGACATCGACGCCGCGCTCGCTCACGATGTCGGTGCCGGGCAGACCGGTCCGAAGCGCCTCGAGCACCGTGGGGATCTCGAACCCGATCGGCATGCCGGGGTGGTGGGCGAGAACGTGGTTCACGAAGGAGTAGCAGCCCATGAGCGCCTCGGCCGAGTCGGCGTTCGGTCCGATCAGGGCGACGGATGCCGGTGCGCGGCCAGCCGGAGACGCGAGGGGCAGGGTTCCGTCGTTGGTGAGCAGCACGATCGACTCCTCGGCGAGCCGGAGCGCGACGGCGCGGTGCGCGGGCGAGTCGAGGTCGATCTCGGTGGGAGCGGCGTCGAAGGTCTCGTCGAGCAGCCCGAGGTCCTCCTTCTGCGCCAGCACGCGCAGCACGGCGCGATCGACCAGCGCTTCGTCGGCGTCGCCGGCGCGGATCCGGTCGGCGAGCGGCTTCAGGAACGCGTCACCGGTGGGCAGCTCGACGTCGATTCCGGAGACAAGGGCGAGCTCGGCCGCCTCGCCGCCGTCGGCGGCGACCCCGTGCATCAGCTGCAGGAAGGCCACCGAGAAGTAGTCCGACACCACCACGCCGTCGAATCCCCACTGCTCCCGCAGAAGGTCGGTGAGGTACTCGGTGGTGCCGGCGACGGGCGCGCCGTCGATCTCGGCGTAGGAGTTCATCACCGAGCGCACCCCGCCGTCGAACACCGCCATCTCGAACGGCGGCAGCAGCACGTCGTTCAGCTCGCGGCGCCCGAGATGGACGGGGGCGTGGTTGCGGCCGGCCTGCGAAGCGGAATACCCCACGAAGTGCTTCAGGGTCGCGTGCACCCCGGCGCTCTGGAGACCGCGGACGTACCCGGTGCCGATCGTGCCCACCACGTAGGGGTCCTCGGAGATGCACTCGTCGACCCGGCCCCAGCGCGGGTCGCGCACGACGTCGAGCACCGGCGCGAGACCCTGGTGGATGCCGAGCTCGCGCATCGACCCGCCGATCAGGCGACCCATCTCCTCCACCAGCTCGGGATCGAAGGCGGCGCCCCAGGCCAGCGGGGTCGGGAAGGTGGCGGCCTTCCAGGCGGCCAGCCCCGTCAGGCACTCCTCGTGCACGATGGCCGGGATGCCCAAACGGGTCTCCTCCTTCAGCCGGCGCTGCTCGCTCCAGAGCCAGCCCGCCCGCTCGACCGGATCGACCGGTCGCGTGCCGTAGACCCGGGTGAGATGCCCGAGGCCGTGCACCGTCGCATCCGCGTAGCCCGTGGATGTCGCCATCTCGTCGGCCAGGGGGGCGACGACTTCGCCGCCCTGATCGACCCAGTACCCCACGATCTGGGCGAGCTTCTCCTCCAAGGTCATGCCGGCATGCAGTCGGCGGACCCGGTCGGAGACGTCGGGGAGGCGCGGAGGGGTCACGGAGGATCCACTTTCTCGGGATGGCATGCGGGTCAGCCCTTCACGGCGCCGGTCAGGCCACCGACGATGCGGCGCTCGAACAGGCTGAAGAACACCAGGGCGGGGATCATCGACAGGGAGGTGAAGGCGAGCACCTTCGCCGTGTCGACGGAGTACTGCGACGAGAAGGCCTGCACGCCGAGGGGCAGCGTGAAGGTGGCCTCGTTGTTGAGGATGAACAGGGGCAGCAGGTAGCTGTTCCAGCTGGCGATGAAGGCGAGGATGCCCACGGTGATCACGCCGGGCATCGCGAGACGCACCACCATGCGCCAGAAGAAGCCGATCCGGCTGCATCCGTCGATGAACGCCGCCTCCTCGATCTCCCGCGGGATGGCGCGGAGGAAGGGCACGAGGATGATGATCGTGGTCGGCAGGGCGAACGCGATCTGCGGCAGGATGACGCCGCCGAGCGAGTTCATCAGGCCGATGTTCTTCACCACGATGTAGAGCGGGGTGATCGCGACCGTCATGGGGAACATCAGGCCGGCGGCGAACACCGAGTACATCACTCCGCGACCACGGAACTCGTAGCGGGCGATGACGTAGCTGGCCATGAGGCCGAGCACCACCACGCCGAGGGTGGTGACGACGGCCGCGATGGTGGAGTTGAGCACCTGGTTCCAGAACACGCCGCCCGTGAGCACGTCGATGTAGTTCTGCACGTTCCAGGGGTTCGGCAGGCCGGCCGGATCGACCGTGATCTGCGAGTTCGTGCGGAAACCGCCGAAGATGATGTAGGCGACGGGCGCCAGCATCAGGGCGATCACCACGAGGGCGATGAAGTACACCAGGGTGTTGCCGCGCTGCATCGGCGGCTTTCCCTTGGAGCGTCGGCGACGGGCGGGCGGGTTGGTCGTGACGGCCGTGCGGCCGGCGGGTGTCGAGGCGATGGTGGCGGTCATCCGCGCTTGCCTCCTTTTCCGGTGAGAGCGCCTTCGGTGTCGCGACGGAGCACGAACCGCTGGTAGACCAGGGCGACGACGAGGGAGATCACGAAGAGCACCACGGCGACGGCGCTGCCGTAGCCGTAGCTTCCGGCGTTGCGGCCGTTCGTGACCATGTAGGTGACCATGGTGGAGGTGCCGGCGGTCGACGAGACGTACTGGCCCCAGATGATGTAGACGAGGTCGAAGAGCTGCAGCGATCCGATGATCGACAGGAACGCCCAGATGCGCAGGGTCGGGCCGAGCAGCGGGAGCACGATGCTCCGCTGGATCTGCCAGAACGACGCGCCGTCGATCGACGCGGCCTCGGTGAGCTCCTCGGGGATGCCCTGGAGGCCGGCGAGGAAGAGGATGACGGCGAACCCGACGTACTTCCACGTGATGATGCCCATCAGGGTCCAGATCGCGAGATCCGGGTTGGCGAGCCAGTCCTGGGCGAGCCCGCCCAGTCCGATGTTCTCGAGCAGGCCGTTCAGCGCCCCGTTGGTCTGGAGCATCAGGCTCCAGCCCGTGCCCACCACGACCTCGGAGATCACGTAGGGCACGAAGATGAGCACGCGGATGATGGACTGACCGCGCAGGCGCCGGTTCAACAGCAGCGCGAGCAGGATGGCGACCGGACCCTGCAGCACCAGCGAGAGCACCGCGATGATCCCGTTGTGCAGGAGCGCCTCGTGGAAGGACGGGTCCTGCAGGATGGTGATGTAGTTGCGGAGGCCGACGAAGTCGACGGCCGGGCCGTAACCCTGCCAGCTGAAGAAGCCGTAGTAGCCGGCGACCACCACCGGGAAGATCACGAACGCCAGGAAGATCACCAGCGCCGGGCCGGCCAGCAGTGCGATCTCCAGTCGGGTCGTCCAGCTGGTGCTCTTGCGGCGCGCCTTCCGGCGCACCACCGCCGGGGACAGCGCGGTGGTGCCGCTGCCCCCGGTGGTGTCGAGATCCGCCGCCGGATCGAGCTCGGCGGCCGTGCTCTCGCGAAGCTGCATGTCGGGTGTCCTACGCCTTCTTGGCGGCGTCGTTGACCGTCTGCACGAGTTGCTCGGGAGTGCTCTTGCCGGCCAGCAGGTCGACGACTCCCACGTTCAGCGCGTTGCCGACGTTCAGTCCGTAGACCGTGTCGAGCCACTGCGAGACGTAGGGGGCCGCGTTGTAGGCCTTGAGGATCTCCTGCAGGTAGGGCTCGGTGACGGCCTTCTGCGCTTCCGTGTTCACCGGCGGGGCGTTGAAGGCCACGTAGTAGGCTTCCTGCACCTCGGGGGTGGCGATGTAGTTGAGGAAGTCGACGCACTGCGGCGGAGCATCCGCGGCGCAGGAGTAGCCGTCGACGCCGCCGAGGATCGAGCCGGGCTCACCCTCGCCGCCCTGGATCTCGGGGAAGGGGAACCAGGAGAGGTCGGGAAGCGGCTTGGTGTCGGGGGTGAGCGAGGCGATCACTCCCGGGTCCCAGGCGCCCATGAGCTCCATGCCGGCCTGGTGGTTGGCCAGGAGGCCGGCGGAGCTGCCCGCGCCCTGCTGGGCGGAGGTGGTGAGGAAGCCGTCGTTGAACGGGTTGGTGGCGGCGAACGACTCGAGGTCTTCGCCGGCCTTGATCCAGCACTCGTCGTCGAAGCTCTTCTCGTCGGCCGCCTTGGCCAGCGTGTCGGGGCTGCACTCGCGCAGCGCGAAGAAGTAGTACCAGTGCGCGGCGGGCCAGGCGTCCTTCGCGCCGAGGGCGATGCCCTGCGTGCCGGAGGCCTTCAGCTTCTGCGCCGCCGACTCGAGGTCGTCGATGGTGGCGGGCGTCTCGGTGATGCCGGCGGCCTTGAACAGGTCCTGGCTGTAGAAGATGCCGCCCGGGAGCACGGCGACCGGCATGGCGTAGGTCTTGCCGTCGAGCTGCTCGGCCTTGAACGATCCCTCGGGGATCTGGCTCTTGGCGTCGTCGGAGATCTTGTCGGTGATGTCCATCACCTGGCCGGCCGCGACCATGGCGGCCATCTTGCCGCCGCCGCGCTGGAGGAAGATCTCGGGGCCGTCGCCGGAGTTCATCGCGGTCTGCAGCTTGCCGTCGAGGTCTTCGTTCTGCACCGTCTGGACGTCGATGGTGACGCCCGGGTTGGCGGCCTCGAAGTCGGCGGCCGTCTTGTCCCAGAATTCTTTGCCGGGGCCGGTGGTGGAGTTCTGCCAGAGACTCATCGTCACGGCGCCGTCGCTGCTACCGGAATCCGATCCGGCGCTGCAGGCGCTGAGACCCAGAGCCCCCAACGCGAGGATCGCAGATCCGGCGAGGATCTTTCGTGCCTTCATGTGGTTCAACCTGTTCTCTTCGTTGAGCGGCACCATCGTCGTCGAGGCGCCAGGGATGTGAAGTGCAGGAGGTCGTCGACTCGTCGTCGCGCTCCCTCAGGACAGAAGTGTCTCTGGGCCCGGAAAAAGTGTCAAACGTTTTCGAAAACATTTTCCATCTCTGTGACTATGCTGTGTCCATGTCTCGCCGAGCCACCATCCAAGACGTCGCCGCCGCGGCCGGCGTCTCGGTGTCGACGGTTTCGAAGGCCGTCAACGGCCGCTACGGCATCTCGAGCGAGACGTCCCGCCGGGTGCTGGAGGTGGTGGAGGAGCTCGGTTACGAGTCGAGTCTGATCGCCAGCAGCATGCGCTCGCGGCGCACCGGCGTGATCGGGGTGCTGGTGGCCGATTTCGAGCCGTTCAGCGCCGAGATCCTCAAGGGTGTCGCGTCGGCACTGCACGACTCGCGACTCGATCTGCTCGCGTACAGCGCCTCGCGGCAACACGAGGGCGCCGGCTGGGAGCAGCGATCGCTGAGCCGACTGAGCGGCACGCTCATCGACGGCGCCATCATCGTCACCCCCACCGTCGTCGGGGTGAACACCGAGGTGCCGATCGTGGCGGTCGACCCGCACACCGGACGCGCCGACCTGCCCACCGTGGAGTCGGACAGCTTCGGTGGGGCGCTCCAGGCCACCCAGTACCTGATCGAGCTGGGGCACACGCGGATCGCCTTCGTGGCGGGCCGCCCCGATCTGCGCTCGTCGGTGCTGCGGGATGCCGGCTACCGGCGCGCCCTCGAGATGGCGCGTATCCCCTTCGACCCGACGCTCGTGCGCGTGGGCCTCTACGAGACGGAGACGGCGCGCACGACGGCCGCGTCGCTGCTGTCGTCGCCGAACCGGCCGACCGCCATCTTCGCCGCCAACGACCTCTCGGCCATCGCCATCATCCAGACGGCGTCCGAGCTGGGTCTCGAGGTGCCCGGCGACCTGTCGGTGATCGGGTTCGACGACGTGCCCGAGGCGTCACGGCTGTCGCCGCCGCTCACCACCATCCGCCAGTCGATGCAGACGATGGGGGCGTCGGCGGCTGAACTGCTGGTGGCGTTGATGAACGGGGAGACGCCGGAGTCGACGCACCTGCGCCTGCCCACACGTCTCATCCGTCGGGCGACGACGGCTCCTCCCCGCTCCTGAGGCGCTCCTGAGCTCGGCGCGCGCTCTGCCTCGTCGTGTCCGACACGGCGATGGAATGTCGCTCGACGATCGGCATCGGAATCAGGCGTTGCCCCGGTGCGGCCTCCGACAGGAGCAGTTTCACCGCCTCGCGCCCCATCTCCACGTGCGGCAGCCCGATGGTGGTCAGGCCAGGGCGGAGGTACGAAGCGAGCTCGTCGTTGTCGAAGGAGACGATCGAGATGTCACGGCCGACCGCGAGACCGCGTTCACTGCAGGCTTGGTAGGCGCCGAAGGCGAGCCGGTCGTTCATGCACAGCAGTGCCCGGATGTCGTCCCGGCGATCGAGCAGGTCTGCCGTGAGGTCGTAGCCGTTGTGAGGCTCCCATTCCCAGCACGATTCCTCGGCCACCAGCGTCAGCCCGAGGTCGTGCAGTTCCGACCGCAGGCCCTTGACCCGGCGCGCGACCGTGGCCGAACGGAAAAGATCCCGTTCGGCGTCGTCGTTCTGACCGATGAGGGCGATTCCCTCGGCGTGGCCGGATGCCGCCAGCAGGTCGACGGCGGCACGTCCGCCGGCTTCCTCATCCGGCAGCACCGAGACGCCGTATCGCGGATTCGTGGCGTTGAGCATGACCACCCTCGTGGAATCCGGGAAGTCGGGAACGAAGAGTTCCCGCGCGCGCATGGTTCCGAAGATGATGCCGTCGACCTGTCGATCGAGGACGGCTTCGATCGCCTCGGTCTCGCGGGCGGGCTCTCCCCTCGTCTCCATCACCAGGACGACATGCCCGGCGCGCTCGGCCTCCTCGAGCGCACCTTGGATGAGGCCGCTGGCGAAACGCGTCGTCGCGACCACGTCCGAGATGAAGGCGATCGACAGGGTGCGGTCGGTGCGCAGAGCCCGAGCGCCGATGTTCGGGCGATAGCCGAGTCGCGCCGCCGCCGCGTGCACCCGTTCGTGGGCCTCGGCGGAGAAGCGGGTGTCGGGCTTGCCGTTGAGGATGAGAGACGCCGCCGTCGGCGACAGGCCGGCCAGGCGCGCGACATCGGCCAGCGTGCTCCGCTTTGCGGACATGCTCCTCCTCTTCGCCGTTGACGACACCGTTCCGGGCCATGACTTGACATGCCCTTCTGAGCGAGTAAGTATATGCGCAGTCGGTGGTAAATGCATTTAGCACCGCCTCTCAGCACCGAAGGTCATCACATTCCCCTTTGACGAAGGAGTCACCATGGCATCCAGAACCACCCGACGGCGCGCCGTCGCCATCACGGCGACGAGCGCCGTTCTCTTGCTCGGGCTCGCCGCGTGCGCGCCGGGAACATCCGCTCCCGCCACCCAGGCCGCCGGTGCGGTCTCCACCGAGGCGCCGACCGAGGACATCACCATCACGATCCAGGACGAGACCGGGTTCCCGGTCACGTCGGACCTCGCCGACGAGTTCACGAAGCAGTACCCGAACGTGACGTTCGACATCAAGCGTGACAGCTTCCAGAACCTCCTGGCGAACTCGCCGCGTCTGCTCGCCAGCGATGACGCTCCCGACCTCATCCGCCTCTCCACCCTCGGCACGACGGTGAAGGACGGCCTGCTCACGAACCTCGACCCGTACTTCGACGCCTACGGCTGGGACAAGTTCCCCGCCGGCCAGCTCGCGGGCGCCCGCATGGACGACGACGGCGTGCGCGGCGACGGATCGCTGTGGCAGTTCGGCATCGGCTACAGCGTCACCGGCATCTACATGAACCAGAAGCTCGCCGACCAGGTGGGCATCACGGAGGTCCCGGCCACGATCGACGAGCTCGAGGCCGACCTGCAGAAGGCCAAGGACGCCGGGGTGCTGCCGATCCAGACCGGCATGCAGGACGGCGTGGGCACCTTCGTGCTGCAGGCCCTGATCAACCAGTACGGCGACAAGCAGCCCCTGGTGGACTGGATGTTCAACAAGCCCGGTGCGACCATCGAGACGGATGCGGCGCTGCAGGGCGCGACGACCTTCCAGGACTGGGCCGAGAAGGGCTACCTTCCCCCCGACGTCAACGCGATCAACTACACCACGATGGTGTCGAACTTCACCTCCGGCCAGGGCCTGTTCATGTGGGACGGCAACTGGGACGCGGCGAACGTCGACAAGGGCCTCGGCACGGGCAACGCACAATTCTTCCTCATGCCTCCGGTCGCAGCCGGCGACCCCTACGTCGCCATGGGCACCGGCAACACCTTCGCCATCCCGGCCAAGGCGAAGAACGCCGATGCGACCGCATTCTTCCTCAACTGGATCGCCACGAACGACAAGGCCCGCCAGATCGTGGTGGACGTGACCGGTGCGTCGCCCGGCGGCGACCCGGCGCAGGCCCTGCCGACCGTCGAAGAGGGCAGCCTGATCGCGAAGGCTCTCGAGCTCTCCGCCGAGGTGGGCGCAGATGACGGGTTCACCGACTTCATGGCGAACTCGACCGCCGGCATCTACCAGGGCTCGCTCCAGCCGAACGAGCAGCTCTTGCTGACCAGCAAGATCACGCCGGAGGACTTCCTGAAGGCGACTCAGGAGTTCTACGAGAAGGATCTCGCTTCCCAGTGATCACCACCGACAACGGCACGGTCGGGGCGGCGACATCCGCCCCGGCCGCGCCGCCCCCCGCACCCCGCCGGCGCCGTGGGCGCACTGCGCGACGCCTGATCGCGGTGGGCTGGCTCATGCTGCTCCCGGCGATCCTCGCCTACCTCTGCTTCGTCGTGTACCCGTTGATAACCGCGGTGCAGTACTCCTTCTACAAATGGAACGGGATCGGCGTCTCCACCTGGATCGGGCTCGGCAACTACGTCGAGATCTTCACCAACCCGCAATTGCTCGCGCCGATCTTCAACGCCCTGATCCTGATCCTCTTCTTCTCGGGCATCCCGATCGTCGCCGGACTCGCCTTGGCGAGTCTGCTCCGCACGATGCGCCCCGGCCCGTTCGCCACGGCGTCGCGCACCATCCTCTTCCTGCCCCAGATCGTCCCCCTGGTGGCCGCCGGCATCGCCTGGTCGTGGATGTACGCGCAAACCGGAACCATCAACTCGATCCTCAACGGCGTGGGTCTCGGCTTCCTCTCCCGATCCTGGCTCGCCGACTTCACCACCGCGTTGCCGGCCGTCGGGCTCATCGGCTCGTGGGTGCTCACCGGGCTCTGCACGGTGCTGCTGCTGACGGGCATGGGAAAGATCGACGGCTCGCTCTATGAGGCGGTCCGCCTCGACGGGGCGGGCTGGTTCCGGGAGTTCGTGACCGTCACCCTGCCTGGGCTCCGCCAGGAGATCGCCGTGCTCGTCACGATCACGGTCATCGCCGCTCTTAGCACGTTCGACATCATCTACACGACCACCAAGGGCGGCCCGGGAACGACCACCCTGGTGCCCGGCATCTCGATCTTCCGGTTGGCGTTCGTGCAGAGTCAGGTCGGACTGGCGTCGGCTTTCGGCATCGTGCTGCTGTTGTTCGTGCTGCTCATCGTCATCCCCATCCAACGGCTGTCCCGGGAGCGTGACCAGTGATCGTCAACCGCACCGAGCTGATCGTCGGGCGCATCCTGCTCGTCGTGATCCTGCTCCTCACCCTGCTTCCGTTCGCGAGCATGCTCACGGCCGCCCTGCAGTCGCCCGACCGCATTCCGAACGGTTTCGCCTGGCCGACCGATCCGCACTGGGAGAATTTCGTCACCGCGTTCCTGGTGGGCAAGATCGGTACGCTGATGCTCTCGAGCCTCTTCATCGTGGCGATCGTCGTGCCCGTCAGCCTGCTCTTCGCCACCCTCGCCGGGTATGCCCTGGGCAATCTCCGCATTCCGGGCGGGCGGGTCGTCCTCATCGGAATGATCGTCGGCCTCACCATCCCCTTCGAAGCGATCGTGATCCCCCTCTACTATCAGCTGACGTCGTTCGGGGTGATCAATACGCAGTGGGCGGTCATCCTGCCTCTCATCGGCCTGTACATGCCGTTCAGCGTGTTCTGGATGCGGGCCCATTTCATCGGGGTGCCGCGAGAACTCTCCGAAGCGGCGCGGGTCGACGGCGCGAGTGTCTGGCAGGAGTTGCGGAGCATCCAGTTGCCCCTGGCGAGGCCTGCCCTGTCCGCCCTCGGCATCCTGCTCTTCCTCTGGACCTGGAATCAGTTCCTGCTCCCCCTGGTGATGATCGACGACCCCGACAAGCGCACGATGGCCGGAGCCTTGGGTGCCTTCCAGGGGCAATACATCGACGCGCTGCCGCTGCTGTTCGCGGCATCGCTGCTCGTGATGTTGCCGACCGTCGCCATCTACATCGTCTTCCAACGACACTTCATCGGCGCCCTGCTCCAGGGCGCCGTGAAAGGCTAGAACCTCCGTGACATTCTCCCTTCCGCACTCCTGGGTGTGGGACTTCTGGACCGCCCGCGACGGCGACACGTTCCACCTCTTCTACCTCCACGCTCCGAAGTCGCTCGGCGACCCGGAACTGCGGCACCGCAACGCGGCCATCGGCCACGCCACATCGGTGGATCTGGTGAACTGGACCGACCACGGGGTGGTGCTCGAGCACGGGGCCGCGAGCGCTCCCGATGCCACGGCGACGTGGACCGGCAGCGTGCTGCGCGACCCGTCCGGGCTCTGGCGCATGTACTACACCGGATCGCGGTTCCTGCGCGACGAGGCCCACACCAACGTCGAAACCGTCTTGATGGCCACGTCGACCGACCTGCGCGACTGGACCAAGGAGGGCGGAATGTCGCTCTCGGCCGACGCGGAGTGGTACGAGACGCTCGCCGACGACACCTGGCACGAAGAGGCGTGGCGCGATCCCTGGATCGCTCAGGATGCGCACGGCGGCTGGCACATGCTCGTCACCGCCCGTTCCCGCGACGTCGTGCCGGGCAACGACCCCCGCGACCGCGGGGTCGTCGGACACGCCGTCTCGACCGACCTGGTCACCTGGCGTGCGGCCGAGCCGCTCAGCGCTCCGGGCGCGGGCTTCGCGCATCTGGAGGTGCTGCAGCTGGTGGAGATCGACGGGCGTCAGGTTCTGTTGTTCTCCTGCGACACGGCTCACCTGGCCGGGGCACGCGCCGGCGAGAGCGGCGGAGTCTGGGCCGTGCCCTTGCCCGAAGACGGGATCTTCGCCGGGTCGCTCCTGTCGCTGCGCGACGCTCACCGGGTGACCGGCGACGATCTGTACGCCGGGCGTTCCGTGCTCCGGCCGAACGGCGAGTGGGCACTTCTGGGGTTCGAGAACATCGGCGCGAACGGCGTCTTCGTCGGCCGGCTCTCCGATCCGGTGCCCCTCCGATGGAACGACACCGGCCGACTGGTGGCACAGCGGAACGAGCTCGTCCCGTGACCGCGCGCGGAGCATCCGTCTCCGGCACCGTCGCGCCCGGGTTCGAACCCGTGCTCGAGGCGTTCGGAGCGGCTGTCGAGAACGACGTCGATACGGGCGCCGCACTGTGCATCGTGCAGCACGGCGAGGTCGTGGTCGATCTGTGGGCGGGCGTCGCCGATGGCCGTACCGGCCGCGAATGGGAGGCCGGCACCCCGAGCGTCGTCTTCTCCTGCACCAAGGGGCTCATGTCGATCCTCCTGGCCCGACTCGTGCAGGAAGGCCGCCTCGACTACGAGGCGCCCGTGATCGACTACTGGCCCGAGTACGCGGCGGCCGGCAAGGCCTCGACGGCAGTGAAGGATGCGATCTCCCACCGGGCCGGACTCTCAGCACCCCGGGTGGACTGGACGCGCGACGACATCCTGGACTGGGATCGCGCGGTCGCGCTGCTCGAGGAGCAGGAGCCGCTGTGGACGCCCGGCACGGCGTGGAGCTATCACGCGATCACGCACGGGTGGCTCACGGGTGAGCTGATCAGGCGCGTCACGGGCTCGACGCCCGGCGACTACCTGGCGCAACTCGTGGTGGAACCCCTCGGCGTCGATGCGTGGGTCGGTCTCCCCGACGAGGTGCAGGACTCCGTCGCCCACATGGTGGTCGGGCCGACGCTCGAGGCATTGCACCTGCGGCAGGTCGAGCAGGCGGGACGGGTGGCCGTGGACTGGCCCTTCCGCGCGATGACCTTGGGCGCAGCTCTTCCCGATGAGCTCGTCGGCGACGACGACGGGTTCAACCGGGCCGATGTGCGACGCGCGCAGATCCCCGGAGCCGGCGGTATCGGCTCGGCCAGGGCACTCGCGACGATCTGGTCGGCGACCGTCACGGAGACGAACGGCGTTCGCCTGCTCGAGGACTCCACGATCGCGCAGGCCACCCGGGAGCAGTCATCCGGTGCACCCTACTTCGCGGTACCCGGACCCTGGCCACGCTGGGCCATGGGCTTCCAGCTCGACTCCGAAGCGCGTCGGTACCTCAGCCCCGAGAGCTTCGGCCACGACGGCGCGGGTGGACAGGTCGCGTTCGCCGATCGGCGCCACGAGATCGGCTTCGCGTTTCTCACCAACCGGATGGAGGCCGACGACCCCCGGGGCACCGCCATCGTCGCGGCCCTGGATCGGATCGTCGGGTCGTCGGCAGCGGTGCGGCCCTGACCGAGCGCTACTCGAGCAGGTCGTGCCGCACGACGATCGCGTCGCGCGAGGGGCCGACGCCGATGGCCGAGATGCGGGATCCGCTCATCTCCTCGAGGGCCAGTACGTAGCGCTGGGCCGCCGGGGGAAGGTCGTCGAAGGTGCGGGCGCCGGTGATGTCCTCGGTCCAGCCCTCGAACTCCTCGTAGATCGGCACGGCGTGGTGGAAGTCGGTCTGCGAGACCGGCACCTCGTCGACCCGCACGCCATCGACGTCGTAGGCGACGCAGACCGGGATGGTGGGGAGGCCGGTCAGCACGTCGAGCTTGGTGAGCACGAAGTCGGTGACGCCGTTGATGCGCGTGGTGTAGCGGGCGATCGGCGCGTCGTACCAGCCGGTGCGGCGCGGGCGGCCGGTGGTGGTGCCGAACTCGAAGCCCTGCGATCGCAGGAACTCGCCCGACTCGTCGAAGAGCTCCGTGGGGAAGGGGCCTGCGCCGACGCGGGTGGTGTAGGCCTTCACGACGCCGATCACGCGGTCGATGCGGTTGGGCGCGACACCCGATCCGGTGGCTGCGCCGCCCGAGGTGGCGTTCGAGGAGGTGACGAACGGATAGGTGCCGTGGTCGACATCCAGCATCGTCGCCTGACCGCCCTCGAAGAGCACGGTCTTGCCGTCTTTGAGGGCGCGGTCGAGCACCAGCGAGGTGTCGGCGACCATGGGGCGGAGGCGTTCGGCGTAGGAGAGCAGGTCGTCGACCACTTCGTCGGCTGCGACGGCCCGGCGGTTGTAGACCTTCACCAGGATGTGGTTCTTGAGGTCGAGTGCGCCCTCGACCTTCTGGCGCAGGATGCCCTCGTCGAACAGGTCCTGGATGCGGATGCCTACTCGATTGATCTTGTCTGCGTACGCCGGGCCGATGCCGCGGCCGGTGGTGCCGATCTGGCGCTTGCCGAGGAAGCGCTCGGTGACCTTGTCCATGGTGCGGTGGTAGGCCGTGATGACGTGGGCGTTGGCGCTCACGAGCAGGCGTGAGACGTCGACGCCGCGGGAGCCCAGGGCCTCGAGCTCGTTGAAGAGCACCTCGACGTCGACCACGACGCCGTTGGAGATGATGGGGGTGACGCCCGGCGTCAGGATTCCCGAGGGCAGCAGGTGCAGGGCGTACTTCTTGTCGCCCACCACCACGGTGTGGCCGGCGTTGTTGCCGCCGTTGAACTTCACGACGTAGTCGACGCGGCTGCCGAGCAGGTCGGTGGCCTTGCCCTTGCCCTCGTCGCCCCACTGGGCGCCGATCAAGACGATCGCTGGCATGTGGATTCCCTCCGGCGCTGTTCAGAGACAGGGTCGATGTCAGAGCCCGACGGACTGTGCCGGTTGACAGTCGATTCTATCGTGGGGCGCTCCCGGGAATCCTCGAGGCCTCGCGGCGGTTGGCTTTCGCGGAGGTCTTCCATGGCAGAACTGAGCGTCACGCTGTACTCGTCGAGCTTCTGCGGTGCCTGCTCGAGCACCCGTCAGACCCTCGACCGGGTCGCGCCGCTGCTCGGTTCCCGGGTGGATTGGCACGAAGTGAACGTGGCCGACGCGCCCGACGAGAGCGAGGCGCGGGGCATCGTGGCCACGCCGACCATCGTCATCACGGATGCTTCCGGGGTGGAGCGGATGCGGGCATCCGGCGTGCCCACCACGGAGCAGGTGCTCAAGGCTCTCGCGGCAGCGCTCCCCTAGAGGCCGTCAGGGAGTGACCGCGAGGAGGGCTCCGGACTCCATGGCGACCCAGACGGTGCCGTCGGCGGCGACGGCGAGGCCGTGCGGTTCGGAGTGGGAGCCGGGGAGGTCCACGATCTCGATCGTGCCGTCGAGCGCGATGTGGGCGAGCTGGTTCGAACCCCAGAGGGTGGCCCAGAAGCCGCCGGCCGGATCGGCCGCGATGGCGTGGGGTTTCGACTCCGGCCAGGGCAGGGGGAACTCGGTGAACCGCCCGGTGCGATCGACGCGGCCGATGGCGCCGGCGAGGATCTCGCAGAACCAGGCGGCGCCGTCATCGCCGACCGTGATGCCGACCGGGCCGGAGTGCGGTGTGGGGATCTCGAACAGTTGCACCGCCGAGTCGCCGCCACGGATGTAGCCGATCGCGTTGGCCTGGTTCGCCGTGAACCACAGGCTCTCGCCCGAGGAGGCGATCATGGAGACGAATCCCTCGTCGGTGCCGGCGGGGAACTCGGTCACGCGGCCGAGGAGATCGATGTGGCCGAGCGCGTCGCGGCCCAGTTCGGTGAACCAGGTGGTTCCGTCGGCCTGGGTGGCGATGCCGAAAGGCTGGGCGCCGGGAGTCGGGACCTCGATGCGGCGCAGGATGCCGGTCGGCCCGACCAGGAGAACGGCGTCGCTCGTGGTGTCGGTGACCCAGACGGTGTCGTCGCCGGCGGCGGCGACCTGTGCGGTCTGGGTTGCTGCGGCCTCGCGCGTGTCAGCGCCCGCTCCCGGCTTCGCGCCGGGGGCGTCCACCAGCTCGATCCGGGTCACGGCGATGCCACTCCCTCCATTCGGAGCGGCGGCCGCATCCGGGGTCACTTGCAGCACCGCGCCCGCATGCACGAGCGTGCACCACACGGCGCCGTCGTGCGCGATCGCCACCCCGTAGGGCCCTTCGGCAGCGGATGCGACCTCGTGCACGGTGACGGAACTCATGCCCCGAGACTACCGAGGCTCGACCGCGGTCACGGTTGCAGGGCGAAGGCGATGACGCTGAGCGACAGTGCCACGGCGGCAGAGATGCCGATCACGAGAGCCCGCGCCACGATCCGCAGGTGCTCGGAGCGAGTCTTGATCTGATTCGGTCGAGGAGACGACGGTGACGCGCTCATGAATTGTTCTTCCGGTGAGGATTGCGGGTGATCTGTCGATCGGAGACACGTGTCGACAAGAGGACTATCCCCGAGAGGACACCCTTCGCGCCAGACCCCCGCTCTGGGGCCATCGGCGACCGGGCCCGAATCGTGTCGAGGGAGCCCCCGGGGGTCGAGAGGCCGTGCGCGCCGGTCCGACGTTTCCGACGGGACCTGTGCCGCTGTTCGGCAGGCAATAGCGGCGCTCGGCACACGTGTCTTCATGCTGAACTCGGCCTGCCGCTCCGTGACTCATCCACTGGTCCACTGATCGCTGGTGGGCGCGCTGGAGTTCAGACGATATCGAGCGGGATTACAACGCGGGGCCCGCTGATTGGACGCTTGATAGTGCGTGACTTCAACCGTCGGCGGGTGCTGGTGGTGGTGCGGTGGTGTAGTTGCGGCCGTGGGGGCTGCGCCAGTTGAGGTGGCGGGGCCGGTCGGGGTGGGGGTGGACGGTCCAGCGGGTTTCGTGTTTGAGGTGGTGGTGTCGGGAGCAGAGGTAGGTGAGGTTCTCGGGGGTGGTGGTGCCGTGGTGGGCCCAGTCGCGGGTGTGGTCGAGTTCGCACCGGTTGGCGCGTCGGCTGCAGCCGGGGAACCGGCAGGTCTGATCGATCGCGGCGAGCACCAACCGCAGCTCGGGCGGAGCACTGTACCGGTCCCGCCCGTCGCCGTCGGTGGGGTGGTCGGCGACCGGGCGGCCCCAGTGTCGGGTGATCATGGTGGGTTCCCGGGTTGTGGGGTGTGTCAGGACGCGGAGGAAGGTGGGCGCGGTCGCCGCGATCGCCCGGGCGGTGCCGGGGTCGATGGGGCCGTACCCGTGCAGGTCACCGGGCTGGTCCGACAGGCCGGCGATGGTGGCCGCGGGCACGGTGACGAGCACCGACGCGGTGATCGACGCGGGCCGGGCGGGGTTGTCGGGGGTGAGGATCAGGCGGGTGAGGGCGTCGGCGCGGCGTTGCAGGTGCGTGCGCGGGTCCGTATCGGACCGTTCACTCCTCGCAATTTTGTCGAGGAGGTCGTCGACCGCAACCGCGTCCACCGCGGGGAGGTAGTGGGTGAGGGTGGCCATCCCGTCGCACTCCGGCGACAACCACACGCTCCGTTCCTCCCGCGCCTGCCGGTGACGCACCGTGATCGATTCCGGATGGCAGGTCTCCCGCAGACGACGTGCCCGCTCGTTGAACCGGTGCGGGGACAGCACCGCCGCCTCGGCAAGCAACCGGGCCTCGAATCCGGGCCGCGCCTCCGCGGGGAGGGTGGAAGCGTGCGCGATGAGGTGCCGGGCATGCAACCCCGACACCCGGCCGTCGGAAAGCGCGGACAGGGTGGCGGGGTAGTCGTGGACGAGCTGCTCAGCATTGTTGATCATCCCCGCCACCGTGCGCTCCGACCGGCGGGTCGCGGTCGCGATCTCCACCGCCACCAGGCGCCGCTCCCCCTCCCGCACCGCCGACCCACCCGAGACCAGAGCGGCCCGTTCGTCCGCGATCTCCGCCACCGCGGCCAGACACCGCGCCCGACGGGCATCCAACCCGGCGGTGGCCCGGTCGATGTCGTGGAGCTCATCGATCGCGGCATCCAGGCGCGCATCGAGTTCCTCGGTGCGGACCACGAACAAACCCTTCATGAGCTTTATTCAACCAGCAGCCACCGACACTGAGGCCACCAACCCCGACGGACTGCCGCGCGCTCCGCGCTTGCCGACAATGAAACACGGCCGGCTCAAAATGCGGGTCGCAGTATTCCCAACCGACCGCATCCGTCACCGTCTCAGGAGCCCCGGCCACGACCCATCATCGGCAAGCGCGCAGCGCGCGGCAGCACCGTCAAGCTCACACGCGAGAGATCACGACCCGGCGACCACCGCGTTGTTCAACTCATCGGGGTCGACACCGTAGAGACGCACATCGAGCAAATTCGTCATGAGGGCGAAGCAGAAGTCGAGCTCGGGGTAGATCCACCACTGGGTTCCCGACCAGCCCTCGTGGCCGTAGACGTCACGGTGCAGAAGCGCGGTGGAGGTCTGCCGGATGTTCCACGCCAGCCCGAAGTCGCGCTTCGGGTCACCGGGGATGGGCTCGGGCACCCCGATGGTGCGCGGCACGAGCATCCCACGGAGCGTCTCCGGATGCAGCACCTGTCCGCGAGCACCGCCGTGCGCCCGCAGCAACGAACTACCGAGTTCGAGCAGTCCCGCCGCGGTTCCGTTCACACCGGCGGCCGGATGCCGGTGCCGCGCCATCGCGGCGTAGTCGAGTCCGACCTCCTTCTGCCCGAAGACCTCGTGCGGGTCGCTTCCGGCGTCGAAGGTGAGCGCCGATCCGCCCGCGAACGCGCTGAGCGCCTCGATCTCGTCGTGCAGGTCGCGTCCGGTGGCGGCGGTGAGGATGCGTGCCGCCCCGTGGAAGCCGATGTTGGAGTAGCGCACCATCGACCCGGCCAGGAAGTCGGGGCGGGCGAGGTCGAGCTGCTCGTCGAGGTCGAGCGGTGAGTCCAGCGGCGGCTCGCTGAGGCCGCCCGTGTGCGAGAGCAGGTGTTCGAGGCGCACCCCTGCGCGCCAGGGCTGCGCCGCCGCGGAGTTCGCCGCATCCGTGGCGGGGAAGGCGGAAGCGAGCGACGCCCGTAGCGACAGCTCCCCACGCTCGACCGACCGCGCGATCGCGATGCCCGACAGCGGCTTGGTCACCGAGAACAGCGCGTAGTAGTCGTCGACCTCGGCGGTCCGCGCATCCCGACCCGTGAAGGCCTCCAGGTGCTGCACACCCTCGGATGTCGCCACCCCGAACACGGCCGACGGCAGCGGACCCTCCTCCACCTGTCGCTTCACCCAGCGAACGGCGTCGTCCAGCACCAGTGTTCCCACGCATCCTCCTCGGTCGAGAGTCCCCGTCGATTACACCGCACCCCGAACCTGTCACGCGAATCGCCGGCGCGACGCGCGCAGAAGCGGGGCGCCCCACTCGAAAGGGCGCCCCGCTCCGGGCCGACGGGCCGACGGGGCCGGCTAGGCCCGGCTCCGTCGACGCCTGGCCGTCGCGACCGCCGCCGCCGCTCCCGCGAGGAGCAGCACCAGAGCCGCGATCACGGTCGACAGGGCCCCTGAACCCGTCGCCGCGAGATCACCGGACGCCTCGGCACCGGTCGCAGGCGCACTCCCCTGCCCGCCGCCCGAGCCGGCCCCGGGGTCACCGGCACCCGGCTCACCGTCGCCCGGGCCGCTCGGCTCGCCCGCATCCGCCACCGGCTGGAGCATCGACAGGTCGACCGGCAGCGCATAGATCACGCGGTGCGCGGTGACGTGCTTGTCGGGCGAGAGGGTCTCGTAGAACGCACGCACCCAGTAGTCGTCGTTCTCAGGCACCTGGAGGGGAACGGTCACGATCGGACCGGGCTCGGTCACCAGCTCGTGCGGGGTCTGCTGGTAGTAGAACTGGCCCGCACGGATGCTGTTACCGACGCCCGCGGTGAAGTCGAAGCCGTGGCTCCAGGCCGGGATGCGGTTGTTGAACACCATCGACATGGGCTTGCCCTCCTCAGCGGTCGACGGGTCGTCACTGAAGGTCAGCCAGTAGTCCTGCGTGATGTGGGGTTCTGGCGCACAGCGGGCGGAACCGGTGTTCTGGTAGCTCGCGAGCACCACGTCGTCGTCACGGATGAGCTCGACGTACGCCGCGCCCGTCATGTCGAAGGTCTGCGTGATGACCTCCTTGTTGATGTCGACCGTGGAGAACACCACCGGACCGGAGCAGAGCTTGTACCGCAACCGCACCAGGAAGAAGTTGCCCGAGCGGTTGGTGAACGACAGGTCGGCGAAGTTCTCGTCGTTCGGGTTCTGCGTGATCGTGACGTCGCTCGCCTGCGACGCCGCCACCGTGAAGACGTAGTCGAAGTGCTGCGTGAGCGACCCGTCCTCGGCCACCGCCCAGACGTCGGCGGTGTAGACGCCGGCCGGCGTCGCCGCGGGCGACGACCGCACGCTGTCCGAGTAGAAGATCGGGTCGGAGGAGACCTCGATCCGCTCGTCGAGCACCGTTCCGGTGGCACCGGTGAGCTTCACCCGCATCTCGCCGGTGCCCACGTAACTCGTCTCGAGCGTCGTGCTCGCAGCACCGTCGGAGTCGTACTGCGTCCACTCGAGAGTGCTGAACACCAGCAGTTTCGCCACGTTCAGCGTGGCCGACACGGTGCCGGCCGCCGACTCGGTAGTGACGGGGTAGGCGCCGTCGGCGAGCCCGGCGGGCAGGGAGACGGCCCGGTCGGCTCGTCCGCTCGCGCTGCCGAGGCCGGTCACCGCGACATCCGCTCCGCCGCCGACGGTGATCGTGTACGGCTCAGCGGGGGTGAGGCCGGATGCGTGCACCGCGACATCCGTTCCCGCCCGGGCCCACTCGGGGTCGACCGTCATCGCGAGGTCACCGGTCGGCGGCACGGGGTCGCCCGGCGTGGTGACGGACACGATCGTGCTGTGCCCGGTGTCGCCGAAGCCGACGCGGCCGAGGTAGCTGGCACCCGGCTCGAGGCCCGACCACGACGCCGTCACCGCCGCCGGCTCCCCGAGGGTCATGTGCAGCTTCTCCGGCGTCGCCGTGAAGGCGCCGGCCGTCGACGACGACCCGAGGAAGTAGTTCGTGAGGGTGTAGTCGAGGTCGCCGTGACCAGCGAAGAAGTCGACCTCCACGATGTAGCGACCGGGCGAGAGGCCGGGCACGTCGAGCGTCTCGTCGGGGTTCGGTGTGGCCGCCTGGTTGATCGGCGTCACCTGCTCGTTCTCGTCGTAGAGCGAGAGGTAGAGATCGAGGTCGGCCGTGTCGTCGAGGGAGTCGAGGGCGAAGCGCGCGAAGGTGGTGCCTTCGGGAACGTCCACCACGAACCGGTCGCGGACCGAGGGGCTGCCGTCGGCCGGCGCGGTTCCGCTGCCGTGCAGCACGTCGCCCTTCGCGAGCCCGGTCTTGGTGATGTCGAGGTCGCCGGTGGTTCCGACGGCGACGGGGATGTCGACGGAGGAGTCGGTGCCCTCGCCCGCGATCTCGCGGGGCACGCCGAGCGTCACCGGCCGCACCGCGAGGGGGGTGGTGACGGTCTCGTCACCGTCGGTCCAGATCAGCTGGCCGGTGGCGAACTCGTCGAGCGAGGCATCCGTTCGGGTGAAGGTGACGGTGTAGCTCTGCTCTTCGCCGGCCGCTCCGAAGGTGAGCACGCTCGGCGAGACCACGACGTCGATGCCCGGGATGCTGACCGGAGCCGCCGTGAAGGTGCCGGCGCGGGTCGACGTGACCGTGCGGGTGATCGTCTCCGATCCGGCGAGCGAACCGATGCTGATCGACGGGAGGTTGAGCTCGGAGGGGCTCACCGTGTCGACACCCAGGTCGAGCCCGGTGAGCGCCTCGGCGTAGCCGTACCAGTCGTCGACGTCGTTGAGGAAGAGCATTCCCGGGTCGAAGTAGCGCGTGGGATCGACCTGGCCGGCGCCCTGGGCGAAGGGGTCGGTGATCGGGGCGCCCGATCCGTCGACCGCGTCGTAGGCGGTGGTCATCATCGCCGACTTGATCTCGGCCGGGGTGGCGTCGGGGTGCTCGCCCAGGTAGAGCGCCGCGAGCCCGGCGATGTGCGGCGAGGCCATCGAGGTGCCGGAGAGCAGGGCGTACTGCCCGGCCTGGCTCTCCGAGTTCGCGTAGGCCGCGAGGATGCCGACACCCGGAGCCGCGATGTCGGGCTTCAGGATGTCGCCGCCGTCGGCGAGGATCGGGCCGCGCGACGAGAACCCGGCGACCTGCGGCGTGGGCGGGGCGGGCACGGAGTCGGGGTTGCCGTCTTCGAGCGTCACCGTGGCGCCTGCGGTCGCCGCGTAAGCGTGCAGGGCGTCGGCCGAAGCCGAGTCGACGTGCACGGTGGGCACCGTGTGGGTGTCGAGGTCGAGGGAATCCGGATGCGTGTTCACCAGCACCAGGCCGATGCCGCCGGCTCGCGCCACCTCGGCCGACTTCGCCACGCGGTCGACGACGCCGCGGTCGCAGAGCACGATCGCGCCGGTCACCTTCGCAGGGTCGAGCGTGTCGGGCCCGCAGAGCTGCGGGTCGGTGGCGCCGGGAGCGGCCGCCGCGGTCGCGTCGATGAACGGGCCGGTCACGGGTGCATCCGTCGGCACGGTGATCGAGCCGCCGAGCACCACCTGACCGTCGCCGAGACGCACGGTGGCTTCGTAGGAGGGGATGGTGGATGCCGCGACCGTGGTGATCCAGGGCGCCGCGTTGTCGGCGGTGGAGGCATCCGGCCCGTCGTTGCCGGCCGAGGCGGCCACGAAGACGCCGACCGCGGCGGCGTTGAGGAACGCCTCGTCGGTGAGCGAGATGGTGGTCTGCGCGGCTCCGCCGCCGATGGAGTAGTTGATGACGTCGACGCCGTCGGCGACCGCCGCGTCGATCGCGGCGAGCAGGTCACCGGTCTGGCAGCCGTCGTCGAAGGGGGTCGGGCCCGTCCAGCAGGCCTTGTACATGGCGATCTTCGCACCGGGCACGACGCCCGAGATGGAACCGAGGTCACGGCCGGCGACGGAGGCCGCGACATCCGCGTCGCCCGCCGCCGTGCTCGAGGTGTGTGAGCCGTGGCCGCTGCCGTCGCGGGGCGAGAGGTATTCGCCGCGGTCGCGGCCGAGCACGTCGGAGCCGCCGTAGGCGTCGACGAAGTAGCGCGCGGTGATGAGCTTGGTGGAGCAGTCGGCGGCCGTGAACTGCTCGCCGGTCTCGCAGGCGCCGTGGAAGGTGCTGCCGTCGGCCTTGTCGAACACGACGGTGTCGCCGTCGAGGTACGGCTGACCGGTGCCGGGGTCGGTCGCGAGCGGAGCGCCGGCGAACGAGGCGTTCTCGGGCGCGATGCCGCTGTCGATGACGCCGACCACGATGCCGTCGCCCGCCGACTCGACGCCGCCGGTCTGGGCCCAGACGCCGTCGGCTCCGGAGAGGCCGAGGTAGTCGGTGGACGGGGTGGCCGTGAGGTGCAGCAATTCGTCGGGCACCACGCGGGCGACCCTCGGATCGGCCGCGAGCGCCGCGGCCTGGCCGGCCGTGAGGGTGCTCGCGAATCCGTTGGTGGTGAGGGTGTAGGAGGTGGTGATGTCGGCGTCGACGGAGTCGGCGACCTGCTCCTGCACGCCGGCGAGGTAGCTCGAGTAGTCGGTGACCTTGCGCGACCCGGCGTCGAGGTCGTCGCCGGGTGCCGGCTGCGTACCCGGGAACTTCGCGAGCCCTCCGCGGTAGGCGGCCACGGCGTCGCTCTTCAGGGTGACGATGTAGCGGCCGTCGGTGAATGCGGGGGCGGGGGCGGGATCGGCGGCAGGATCGGCGGCCGGCGTTGCGGTCGCATCCGTCGCGCCTGTCGATGCGGTGGGCAGCGATGCCGCCGCAGCGGGCCCGGCCGCGAGCGCGCCGGCTCCGAGGCCGGAGGCCAGCAGCACGGCCGTGGTGGCCGCCCACCACCGTAGGCCGGCGCGCCGGGTCGAGGGGTGGGAGCGGGAGGCGCGGGTCGGTGCGGTAGACGTGTTCACGGAGTCCCTTGATCGAAGGAAGCGGATGGCGCACGGCACCCCCGCTCGGGGGGTCGGCGTCGCCGGTTCGTCCCATCCTGGCCAACAGCCGAAGGGTCGTGTTGGCCTAACCCGGCCATCTGCCGCAACCGGCCAGGCGCGGAAACGCGATCGTTACACGGCGGAAACTCCGGCCTTACAACCAGCCCCGCCGGGCCGCTTCGAGACCGGCCTGGAACCGGGTGCTCGCCTCCAGTTCGTTCATCAAGTCCTGGCTGCGGCGGCGGAGCGTACGGGGCGAGATGTTCAGCTGCCGGGCGACGGCGTCGTCCTTCATCCCGACGGCCATCAGGGAGAGCAGTGTGCGCTCTTCCGGTGTGGCGGCACGGATGCGGCCGGCGCCTTTCACCGCTCCCTCCGCGGGCGCGGAGCCGCTCTCGAGCCGTGCTCGCGCGTCCCCGAGCGGCAAGGAGCGCGCCCAGTGGAACTCGAAGAGCTGGTGCAGGGCGTCGACGAGGGGCTGCGAGGAGGTGACGAGGGCGGAGATGCGGCCCGGTTCGAGAGTGAGGGAGACGAGCGCGGTGCGGCGGTCGACGATGGCGAGCTTGGTCGGCAACTCGGGGGCGATGCGGGCCTGCTCGCCCTGGGCGGCGAGGTCGGCGACCTCCTCCCAGGTGGTGCCGTCGTCGAAGCTCTCGATCGTGTAGATGGCGCGCCATTCCACGCCACGGTCGAGGGCGGTCCCCTCGACCGGGTCGAGCGAGGCCGACACGTAGGGCGGCCGGTCGAAGGCGAGGAACTCGGTGCGGGCCTGATGCTGCAGCCGGGTGTACCAGGCGGCCACCGCGTCCGCGTCGGCGAGCACGCTGGTCTGGGTCTGGTCGACCCCGCTCGGCGGAACGCGTTCGAACAGTTCCACGAGCTTCGGCAGCGCCTCGCGGATGCGCAGCACCTGGTCGCCCATCCGGTCGGCGATCGCGCGCAGCGAGTAGCCCGGGTCGACCGGGGTGTAATCGCGTTCGGCCCCCTCGAGGCGCGAGGCGAGGCCGAGATCCCGGAGGTCTTCGAGCATGGCGGAGGCTGCCGGCATCCCGAGATCGAACTTCTCCGACACGTGCGCCGCGTTCGAGCGACCCAGCGTGAGCAGGTCGAGGTACACACGTTCGCTCAGCGGATCGAGCCCGGCCACATCGAGGAAGGGAGTGTCGTCAGCCACCCCTCCACCCTACGGTCGTGAGACCCGACGAACAGGCCCGGGTAGACTGGGGGTCTGCCCCTCTCCCCGACATGAGGAGATCCGCGTGATCCTGGTCCTGCTGCTGTTCGCAGGGCTTGCAGCGCTCACTCCGTTGTTGACGAGGGTGCTCTCGACGCGGGTGTTCTACGTCATCGCGGCCCTTCCGGCGGCCGCGTTCGTGTTCACGCTCACGCAGACCGGCACCGTTCTCGCCGGCGGAGCGGCGACCGAGACGGTGGAGTGGATTCCGCAGCTCGGCATCGCGCTGTCGTTCCGCGTCGACACGCTCGCCTGGCTGCTCGCGCTCGTGGTCACCGGCGTCGGCGCTCTGGTTCTCGTCTACTGCGCCCGGTACTTCTCGCCGCGCGAGCCCGCGCTGGGCCGCTTCGCCGCGCTGCTGCTCGCCTTCGCCGGCACGATGTACGGGCTCGTCACCGCCGACGACATCTACATCATGTTCATGTTCTGGGAGATCACGAGCGTGCTCTCCTACCTGCTCATCGGCCACTACACCGAGCGCAAGGAGAGTCGCGGCGCCGCCCTCCAGGCCCTCCTCGTCACCACCTTCGGCGGGCTCGCGATGCTCGTCGGAGTGGTGCTGCTGACGGTGGATGCCGGTACCAGTTCGATCGCGCGGCTCGTCAGCGACCCACCGCCCGGCGGCCCGCTCGTGACCACCTCGATCCTGCTCATCCTGGTCGGCGCCCTGTCGAAGTCGGCCCTCGTGCCCTTCCACTTCTGGCTGCCCGCCGCCATGGCGGCACCCACCCCCGTGAGCGCCTACCTGCACGCGGCCGCGATGGTGAAGGCCGGCATCTACCTCATCGCCCGGCTCGCCCCGGGCTTCGCCGACACCCCCGGCTGGACACCGCTCCTGGTGAGCATCGGCGTCTGGACCATGCTCCTCGGCGCCTGGCGCTCGCTCCGCCAGAACGACCTGAAGCTCTTGCTCGCCTACGGCACGGTGAGCCAGCTCGGCTTCCTGACGGTGGTCGTGGGCTTCGGCACCCGAGACGCCGCGCTCGCGGGGGCCGCCCTCCTTCTCGCCCACGCCCTCTTCAAGGCCACCCTCTTCCTCGTCGTCGGCATCATCGACCACGACGAGGGCACCCGAGACCTTCGGGAGATCTCCGCCCTCGGCCGCAGAAGACCGCTGCTGGCAGCCATCGCCCTCATCGCCGTGGCCAGCATGGCCGGGATCCCCCCTCTCCTCGGCTTCGTCGCCAAGGAGGCCGTCCTCACCGCCTTCCTCGAAGCCGACACCCCCTGGGCAGTGGTCGCGCTCGTCGGAGTCACCGTGGGTTCGATACTGACGGTTGCCTACTCCGCCCGCTTCTTCTGGGGCGCCTTCGCCACGAAGCTGGCTCCGGCGTCAGGTTCTGGGGGCTCCGGTGTGGCGGGCGTTCACGGGCAGAGCCCCCAGAACCTGACGCCGGAGCCAGCCACCCACAAGCCCGACACGGCGATCCTGACCGCCCCCATCATCCTCACCATCGCCACCATCGCCGGCGGAATAGCAGCAGCCCCCATCGGCCACGCCCTCGAGACCTACGCCGACACCGTCCCCGGCGGCGGCGACTACCACCTCGCCCTCTGGCACGGCCTCGAACCCGCGCTGGGCATCTCCGCCCTGATCATCGCCGCCGGTCTCCTCCTCTTCGCCCTCCGCAAGCCCGTCGCGCGACTGCAGAAGAAGGTGCCGCCGCTGATCGACGCCTCCCGCACCTACTGGTCGATGGTGCGCGGTGTCGATCAACTCGCGGCACGCGTGACGTTGACGGCCCAGAAGGGCGGTCTGCCGCAGTACATCGGCACGATCCTTCTCGTCTTCGTGCTGTGCCTCGGCGCGGCGACGGCGCTGAACCGCACCTGGCCCACCGAGTTCGTGGCCTGGGACTACCCCGCACAGGTCTTCGTGGCCGCCGCGATGGCGGTCGCCGCGGTGATGGCCGCGCGCGCCACGCACCGGCTCGCCGCGGTGCTGCTGGTGGGCGCCACCGGCTTCGGCCTGGTCGTGCTCTTCGCCTTCCACGGGGCTCCGGATCTCGCACTCACGCAGGCCCTCGTCGAGAGCGTCACCATCGTGGTCTTCGTGCTGGTGCTGCGCCGTCTGCCCGTGAAGATCGCGCAGCACAACAAGCCCGTGAGCAAGGGCTGGCGCATCCTCATCGGCACACTGGTGGGGGTGACGATGGGGCTCGTCGGCCTGATCGCTCTCGGCGCCCGCCAGGCGCCCGGGCTCGGCGAGGACCTCGCGCGGCTCGCGGTCGAGGTGGGGCACGGCAAGAACGTCGTGAACGTGATGCTCGTCGACATCCGCGCCTGGGACACGATGAACGAGCTCTCGGTGCTCGTGGTGGTGGCCACCGGCGTCGCCAGCCTCATCTTCGTGACGGGCCGCAACTTCACGGTGCCGCGCCTCCGCGAATCGCGGAAGCGCCGCAGCGGCGGGCAGCGCTCCCAGCTGGTGGACGACCCGCACACCTCCACCGAGACCGACGATCCGGATTCGCGCCAGCACTCGTGGCTGCTCGGCGGCAAGACACTCTCGCCCGAGAACCGCTCGCTCATCCTCGAGGTGCTGGTACGGCTCATCTTCCACCCTGCCATCGTCGTCTCGATCTTCCTGCTCTTCGCGGGGCACAACGCGCCGGGCGGCGGCTTCGCCGCGGGCATCCTGGCCGGGCTCGCGCTGATCGCCCGCTACCTCGCGGGCGGGCGCTACGAGATCGGCGAGACGCTGCCGATCGGTCCGGGCGTGATCCTGGGCGCCGGGATGCTGCTCGCGACAGGCACCGCGGTCGGGTCGCTGTTCTTCGGCGGCGAGATCCTGCAGTCGGCGTATTTCGAGGCCGACGCCCCGATCCTCGGCCACATCTCCTTCGGCACCTCCACCATCTTCGACATCGGGGTCTACCTCGTGGTGATCGGTGTGGTGCTCGACATCCTGCGCGCCCTCGGCGGCGAGGTCGACCGGCAGCAGGCGGAGGACGACGTGGATGCCGAGCCCGACGACCACTCGGTGGTGGCCGACGAGGCCGAGACCCGCGGCCGCGTGGCCGGGCGCGACACGAGCGGGCCCGCCGAACGCCGCCAGGCCGGAGCCTCGACCGGAACGAGCGGAGGTGGTGCCGCATGAGCGCCTCCCTCACCCTCGTGGTGCTGATGGCCGTGATGTACGGCGCCGGTGTCTACGTGATGCTCGAGCGCAGTCTCACGCGCATCCTCATCGGCTTCCTGCTCGTGGGCAACGCCACGAACCTGCTCATCTTCCTGATGTCGGGCCGCTCGGGCGAGTCGCCCATCATCGACGGAGCGACGCAGCCCGCCGACATCGTCGACCCGGTGCCTCAGGTGCTCATGCTCACCGCGATCGTCATCAACTTCGGCGTGACCGCGTTCATCCTGGCGCTCATCTACCGCTCCTGGTGGCTGTCGAACCTCGGCGACGAGGGTGACGACGTCACGAGCGACGAAGAGGAGATGGATGCCGCCGAAGCCGATGAGGCCCTGGTGTTCCACACCAACCTGGAAGGCGACGACGAGGCGGTGCGCGCCGTGCTCGGCGAGGGCGGCGACGACGACCCCGATCCGGAGCCCAGCGAGCAGGATCGGGACGTGATGCGATGAACGCCCTCGTTCCCCTGCTCGTTATCATCCCGCTCGTCGGAGCGGCGATCACGCTCATCCTCGGGCGCTACCGGCGCGTGCAGATCGCGATCAGCGTCACCGCCCTGGTGGCCGTGACGGCGACCGCGGCCATCCTCTTGGCCGATGTCGACCGCACCGGCGTGCCTGCGGTGGTGGAGGTCGGCGGGTGGCCACCGCCCTTCGGCATCGTGCTCGTGGTCGACCGGCTGGCCGCCATCATGGTCGTCGTCTCGGCCCTGATGCTGCTCGGCGTCCTCGTGTTCGCGGTGGGTCAGGGCATCGCCGACCGGGATCGCGACACCCCGGTGTCGATCTTCCACCCCACCTACCTGATCCTGGCCGGCGGGCTGTTCGACGCGTTCATCGCGGGCGACCTGTTCAACATGTACGTCGGGTTCGAGATGCTGCTCGCGGCCAGCTACGTGCTGCTGACGCTCGGCGGAACCGGGTCGCGCATCCGTGCCGGCGTCACCTACGTCGTCGTCAGTCTCGTCTCCTCGCTCCTGTTCCTCGGTGCCATCGCGCTCATCTACGGCGCCACCGGAACGGTGACGATGGCGCTGCTCTCCGACCGCATCCGGGAGCTGCCGCTCGACGTGCAGGTGATCCTGTGCGCGGCCCTGCTGATCGGGTTCGCGGTGAAAGCGGCCGTGTTCCCGCTGTCGTTCTGGCTGCCGGACTCGTATCCCACCGCGCCCGCGCCCGTCACCGCCGTGTTCGCGGGGTTGCTGACGAAGGTGGGTGTGTACGCGATCATCCGCACCGACAAGCTGTTGTTCTTCGACGTGCCGCTGACCGTGCCGCTCCTCATCATCGGCGGCCTCACGATGCTCGTCGGCATCCTCGGCGCGCTCGCCCAAGCGGATGTGAAGCGGCTGCTCTCGTTCACGCTGGTGAGCCACATCGGCTACATGATCTTCGGCGTCGCCATCGGCACCGAGCTCGCCACCGGGGCCACGATCTACTACATCGTGCACCACATCACGGTGCAGACCGCCCTGTTCCTCGTGGTGGGGCTGATCGAGCGGGTGGGGCGATCGACGTCGATCACGCGGCTCGGCGGCCTGCTCCGCAAAGCCCCGTACGTCGCCATCCTCTTCTTCATCGGGGCGCTGAACCTCGGCGGCATCCCACCGTTCTCGGGGTTCCTCGGCAAGATCGGACTGTTCGAGGCGGGAGCTGCGTCGCCGTCGCCTCTCGTGTACGTGCTGATCGCGGCGGGGGTCGTCACCTCGCTGCTCACGCTCTACGCGCTGATGCGGGTGTGGAACATGGCGTTCTGGCGGCCGAAGGAAGACGTGGAAGGCTACGAGTCACCGCTCATCGAGTCGCTCCAGGAGAGCCCCGAGTCGACCAACGGCACGGCGACGGGCGTCGCCACCGCGGTCGGCACCTCGAAGCTCATGGTGGGGGCGACCACCGGTCTCATCGCACTGACCCTCTGCCTCACGGTGTTCGCCGGGCCGTTGTTCGACCTGGCGCAGCGGGCGGCGGGCAACGTCGCGACACCCGAGACCTACGTCGACTCCGTGTTCCCGGGCGGCGTCCCGGGGACCCTCTCGGGGGGTGATCCGCGATGAAAGGCCGTATCGCCGGCGGACTGGTGCCCTTCCTCGGACTGGTGCTGCTCTGGATGCTGCTCTGGGGCGAGTTCACCTGGCTGTCGCTCCTGACCGGGGTGGTGCTCGCGCTGCTCGTCTCGGTGGCGTTCTACCTGCCGGCGGTGGCGCTCTCGGGTCGGGTGAACATCCTGCACGCCTTCGTCTTCGTGGTGCGGCTGCTCGCCGACATCGTGCTGGCGTCGCTGCAGATCGCCTGGTCGGCGGTGAACCCGTGGTACCGGCCGAGCAACGCCGTCATCGCCGTACCGCTGCGCACCCGGAGCGACCTGGTGATGACCTTCACCGCCGAGGCGGTGTCGCTGGTGCCCGGATCGATCGTGCTCGACGTCGACCGCGAGACGGCGACGCTCTACCTCCACGCGCTGAACGTGCGGTCGGTCGACGAGGTGCCGGCGTTGAAGCGAGCGGTGCTGGCGACCGAGCGGCGGCTGATCCTCGCGGCGGGGTCGGCCGACGACCTCGCGCGGCTGCGTTCGCCGGAAGGGGGCAGCTCGTGATCGTGGTCGTCATCATCGCCGGACTGCTGTTCGCGGCGGGCGCCGTCGGAGCGGTCTGGCGCATCATCCGCGGTCCCTCCGCGCTCGACCGCATCATCGCCTCCGACGTGCTCGTGGCCACCGCCATGTGCGCGATCGGCGCCGAGATGGCCATCAACCGGCACACCGACACCCTGCCGGTGCTGCTCGGGCTTGCCCTCTTCGGCATCGTCGGCTCGGTGAGCGTGGCCCGCTTCCTCGCCTCGAGGGATGACACATGAACACCATCGACCTCGGCTTCGACTTCGACCTGCGCGACGTGATCACGGCGATCCTCGTGCTGCTGGCGGCCCTCATGTGCTTCGCGGCGGGGGTCGGTCTCCTGCGTTTCCCCGACGTGCTGTCGCGGCTGCACGCGGCCACGAAGCCGCAGATCCTCGGCATCATGGCGATCGTGGCGGATGTCGCGGTCACGAACCCCTCGGTCGGCACCATCACCTTGGCGGTCGCGATCATCTTCTTCCAGAGCCTCACCGCGCCGGTCGCGGCGCACATGGTGGGCCGGGCGGCGTACCGCACGGGCCACTTCCGCAGCGACATCCTCGTGGTCGACGAGTTCACCCCGCCTGTCACAGACGACGGGGGCACCCGGTCATAGCTGCGGACGGGGCGGATGGGCCGCCGCCGCTTCGCGGAAGGACCGGATCATGTCGAAGATCGTCGTCATCGGAGGCACGGGACTGATCGGCGCCAGAACCGTCGCGCTACTGCGCCAGCGCGGGCACGAGGTGGTGGCCGCGGCGCGCGCCACGGGCGTCAACTCCTACACGGGCGACGGGCTCGCCGAGGCTCTCGAGGGCATCGAGACCGTCGTCGACGTCTCGAACTCGTCGTACACCGACGAGGCCGGCGCGCTCGACTTCTTCGAGACCTCCACGCTCAACCTGCTGAGCTACGGCGCGGCGGCGGGTGTGGCGAAGCACGTCGCACTGTCGGTGGTCGGTACCGAGCGGCTTGCTGTGGCCGAGGGCGGGTACTTCCGGGCCAAGCACGCGCAGGAGCAGCTCATCCGCGAGTCCGGACGACCCTTCAGCATCGTGCACGCCACGCAGTTCTTCGAGTTCATCGGCAGCATCGCGGATGCCGCGGTCGACGGCGACCGGGTGCGGGTGGCCGAGGCGCTGATCCGGCCCATGGCGGCCGACGACGTGGTGGCCGCCGTCGCACGAGCGGCTCTTGCCGCCCCGGTCGGCGGGATCGTCGAGAACGCCGGACCTGAAGAGGGCCGGCTCGACGGTTTCGTGCGTCGCCGTCTGGCCTTCGCGAACGATCCGCGCGAGGTGGCCGCCGATCCGCTCGCGTCCTATTTCGGCGCGCGTCTGGGCGCGCACGACCTGCTGCCGGGGCCCGACGCGACGCTCGCGAACACCGACTTCGACACCTGGAGCCGCGCCGCCCTGGTGCGCTGACGAGTAACTACCGATTTGAGCGACACCGGTGCCCTAGAGATGGTCGGTGTCGCTCATGTGCGTAGTAACTAATCGGGGTCAGTCGGGACGGGTGCAGCGGGACTCGCCGTGGATCGTCGCCGTCACCGTCGCGCCTTCGGGCACCACCGTGACGTCCACCACGACGGGAGTCTTGCCGCCGAGGTGGGCCTCCTGGCCGCTCAGGCCGGCGGGGCTGGTCGTCACGGTCCAGTCGAGCAGCTCGTACCCCTGCTTGATCTCCGCGATCACGGCACCCGGCACGACGGTCGCCGGCAGCGACTCGGTGCGGGTGATGCGGTACTGCTCCCCGCCATCGGGGCAGGCCACGACCTCGGTCTCGTCGTCGGCGGGCTGCAGCGGGTCGCCGAGCACCCCCGTGATCGTGTCGACCTCGGTCATGACCTCGGCCGTCACCTCGTCGAGCGTCGCCGGAGTCTTCGGCTGGGTCACGGCGACACCGATCCAGACGGCGGCGATCAACGCCCCCACCACGCCCGCCGTGATGAAGGTGGCCGGCCGGAGCATCCCGCTCCACCGCTCCCCCTTCGGAGGCAGGCGCGGCGGCTTCTTCGGGGCGAAGAAGCGCCAGTTGCGGGTGTCCGGGATGCTCATTCCCTCCAGGGTATCCGCAGCTCCCTGAGCACGACCCTCGGCCCTGCCGGTGGTGCAGTAGCGTACCGACCGAGGCGTTCTGCAAGAAGTTGCGTGGTTTGCGTAAGATTGCCGCATGTCACGACGCCTGGCTGAAGTCGCCCGCAAGGTGGGCGTGAGCGAAGCCACCGTGAGCCGGGTCCTCAACGAGAAACCAGGGGTGAGCGAGAGCACTCGGCAGGCGGTGCTCACCGCCCTCGACGTGCTCGGCTACGAGCGGCCGAGCAAACTCCGCGGCGAGCGCGCCCGGCTCGTGGGGCTCTTCCTGCCCGAGCTGCAGAACCCGATCTTCCCCGCCTTCGGCGAGGTCGTGGGCATCGCGCTCGCTCAACACGGGTACACCCCGGTGCTCTGCACGGTGACGGCGGGCGGCATCTCCGAGTCGGACTACCTCGATCTGCTGCTGCAGCAGCACGTCTCCGGCGTCGTGTTCGCCGGCGGCCAATACACGCAGCGGGATGCCCCGCACGAGCACTACCGCCGACTCATCGACCTGCGGCTGCCGACGGTCGTCACCAACGCGCCGATCCCGGGTCTCGGTTTCGCCACGGTCTCGACCGATGACGCCGTGGCCCTCGAGCAAGCTTGGGGACACCTCACCCAGCTCGGCCACGAGCGGATCGGGCTCCTGCTCGGCCCCGCCGATCACGTGCCCTCGCTCCGCAAACTCGCCTCGGCGAACCTGCTGGCGGGTGGCGCCGTGCGGCCGGAGTTCCTGGTGCACTCGCAGTACTCGCTCGAGGCGGGGCAGGCCGCGGCGACCCGCCTGCTGAAGGCCGGGGTGACCGCGATCGTCTGCGCATCCGACCCTCTGGCACTGGGGGCGATCCGCGCCGTCAAGCGGGCCGGGATGTCGGTGCCGTACGACGTCTCGGTGATCGGCTTCGACGATTCAGCCCTCATGACGAGCACCGATCCCCCGCTCACCACCGTGCGCCAGCCCATCGAGGTGATGGGACGCATGGCCATCGACCTGCTCGTGGCCCAGATCGACGGCGCCGCCGCCGAACCCGACGAGTACTTCTTCGAGCCCGAACTCGTGGTGCGCGGCTCCACCGGTCCGGCGCGCTCGCGCGTCTGAGCGCCGACTCTTCGTCGAGTTCCGCAAACGTACGGCCAGCCGACCCCGTAGGTGGCGCGGAGCTCGCCAGGTTTGCGGTTTCCGACACCAACGCCCCTACGGGGCGCCCTCCAGCCCGCAAGCCAGTGCAAGAATACGTAAGTTGCTTACTATCTGTCGATTTCTTGCGTTGAGCGAGTGAGCGAAGCTACATTCGGGGCGTGACCACCGAAACGCTCACCCCTGCCGCAGCGCCGACGACGGCAACCGACGCCGACTGGTGGCGCAGCGCCGTCATCTACGAGGTGTACGTGCGCAGCTTCGCGGATGCCGACGGCGACGGCACCGGCGACCTCGCCGGCGTGCGCAGCAAGCTCGGCTACCTGAAAGACCTCGGCGTCGACGCCCTCTGGTTCACCCCGTGGTACCCCAGCCCCCTCGCCGACGGCGGCTACGACGTGAGCGACTACCGCGCCATCAACCCCGCGTTCGGCGACCTCGCCGAGGCGGAAGCACTGATCCGCGCCGCGCTCGAGCTGGGCATCCGCACCATCATCGACGTGGTGCCCAACCACGTCTCGCACGAACACCCGTGGTTCCAGGAGGCCCTCGCCGCCGGGGCCGGCAGCCGGGCCCGCGAGCGCTTCTGGTTCCGCGACGGACGCGGTGAGAACGGCGAGCTGCCGCCCACCGATTGGGTCTCGAACTTCGGCGGCCCCACCTGGACCCGCACCACCAACCCCGACGGCACGCCCGGCCAGTGGTACCTGCACCTGTTCTCGCCCGAGCAGCCCGACCTCAACTGGGACCACCCCGACATCCGCCGCGAGCACGAGGACATCCTGCGCTTCTGGTTCGACCGCGGAGTCGCCGGGGTGCGCATCGACTCCGCCGCCCTGCTCGTGAAAGACGCCACCCTGCCCGAGGTGCCCGAGAACCCGGCCCCCGGCGAGCATCCGAACACCGACCGCGACGAACTCCACGACATCTACCGCCGCTGGCGAGCGGTCGCCGAGGAGTACAAGGACACCCCCGTTGGTCCCCGCGTGCTGGTGGGCGAGATCTGGCTCCCCGACTCCGAGCGATTCGCGAAGTACCTCCGCCCCGACGAGATGCACACCGCCTTCAACTTCGACTTCATGAGCCGGGCCTGGAGCGCCGACGAGCTGCGAGCATCCATCACCACCATGCTCGCCGCGCACGCCCCCGTCGGCGCTCCCAGCACCTGGGTGCTCTCGAACCACGACGTCACCCGCCCGGTCACCCGCTACGGCCGCGCCGACAGCGCCTTCGCCTTCGCCACCAAACGCTTCGGAACCCCCACCGACCTCGCCCTCGGCACCCGCCGGGCCCGCGCGGCGGCCCTCCTCACAGCCGCTCTCCCCGGTTCCCTGTACCTCTACCAGGGCGACGAACTCGGCCTCCCCGAGGCCGAAGACATCCCCCTCGAACTGCTCCACGACCCGATGCACGAGCGCTCGGGCGGCGTCGATCCGGGCCGGGACGGATGCCGCGTCCCCCTCCCCTGGGCAGGAGACCACCCGCCCTACGGCTTCAGCACGCCACAGGCCGTGGCGGAAGGCGCACCCCCCGAGCCTGCCGTCGCCCCGCGCACGTGGCTGCCCCAGCCGGGAGACTGGGCGGCGTACACCGTCGAGGCCGAGACCGCCGACCCCACGTCGATGCTCTCGCTCTACCGCGCCGCCCTGCGCATCCGTCGCGCCGACGACGACCTCGGCGACGGGCTGCTGCAGTGGCTCGACAGCGCGCCCGAGGTGCTCGCCTTCTCGCGCGGCGACGTCGTCTGCGTCACCAACCTCGGCTCCCGGCCTGCCGCCCTGCCCGCGCATCGCGACGTGCTCATCGCGAGCGCCGCGCTCGACGGCGGACTGCTCCCACCCGACTCCACCGCCTGGCTCCGGCCGGCCCTCGACCCCGCCTAGCACGCACCATCCCGCAACCCGGAACATCCGCACCCGCACCATCCCGCAACCACGCACCACACACGAAAGGCACCGACAATGAAGTCACCCCGAAAGGCCGTCGCGATCGCCGCGGTCGGCATCGCCTCGGTCGGTCTGCTGAGCGCCTGCTCGGCCGACGCCGGCAGCTCCGACGACGGCAAGGTCCACATCTCCGTCGCCTCCCTCATCCCGGGCACCGAGCAGGCGGCGTTCGACGCCTTCGACGCCCGGGTCGCCGAGTTCGAGAAGCTCAACCCCAACATCGACGTCGAACCCGTCGAGTACGAGTGGAAGGCCACCACCTTCACGGCGCAGCTCGCCGGCGGCACGCTGCCCGACGTGTTCCGCATCCCGCTCACCGACGGCCGCACCCTCATCGCCAACGGCCAGCTGGCCGACCTCACCGCGCAGGTCGAGGCGCTGCCCTACTTCGACCAGTTCAACCCGAGCGTGCTCGAGACGGCGCAGGACGACCAGGGCAACATCTACGGCATTCCCCGAGAGGCATATGCCATCGGCCTGCACTACAACCGCCAGCTCTTCGAGCAGGCCGGCCTCGACCCCGACGACCCGCCCACCACCTGGGACGAGGTGCGCGAAGACGCCAAGGCCATCGCCGAGAAGACCGGTCAGGCGGGCTACATGCAGATGACGCAGAGCAACACGGGCGGCTGGCAGACCACCGCCGCCACGGTCTCGCGCGGCGGCCGCATGGAGGAGGGCGAGGGCGACACCACCACCGTCACCATCGACAACGACGCCACGAAGGAGGCGCTGGAGTTCCTCAAGGAGCTGCGTTGGACCGACAACTCCATGGGCTCGAACTTCCTCTACGACTGGGGCACCATCAACCAGGCCTTCGCGGCCGGCCAGATCGGCATGTACACCAGCGGCTCGGACATCTTCACGAGCCTCACCCGCGAGAACAACCTCGATCCGGCGATCTACGGCCTCGCCGCCATCCCGATCACCGACTCGCCCGAGGCGGCCATCATGGGCGGCGGAACGCTGAACGTGGTGAGCGCGAAGGCGACCGACGAGCAGAAGGACGCGGCCGTGAAGTGGATCGACTTCTACGACGTGTCGAAGCTGGTCGACCAGGATGCCGCCGTCGCCGACGCGAAGATCCTCGCCGACCAGGACCAGGCGGTCGGCACCCCGGCCCTGCCGATCTTCGACCAGGCGACGCTCGACCAGTCGCGCGAGTGGATCAAGGACTACATCAACGTTCCCCAGGACCAGGTGTCGTTCTTCGCCGAGGGCAATCAGGGCCGCACTCTGGTGGGTGAACCGGCCGTGAAGACGCAGGAGCTCTACGCCGCCCTCGACACCGTGGTGCAGGCCGTGCTCACCGACCAGAACGCCGACATCGACGCACTGCTCGCCCAGGCGAACTCCGACGTGCAGGCCCTGGTCGACGCCGGCTGATGTCGACCCTCCAACGCCCCGTCCGCACCCCGAGACGCACCCCCGTCTCGTGGGTGCGGCGGGGCGGCCTCTCGACCCTGCTGTTCATGCTGCCGCTGCTCGTGATCTTCGGCGTCTTCTCCTGGAAGCCGATCGTCGAAGCGGTGGTGATGAGCCTGCAGAAGACCAACCTGGTGAGCCCGGCCACCTTCATCGGGCTCGACAACTACGTGAAGGTGCTCTCCGATCCACAGCTCGGCCAGGCGGCGCTGAACACCCTGTACTTCGCGGCCCTCGCGCTGCTCTTCGGCTACCCGGTACCGCTCGTGGTGGCGGTGCTGATGAGCGAGGTGAACCGGATGCGCGGCCTCTACAGTGCACTCGCCTACCTCCCCGTCGTGGTGCCGCCGGTCGTCGCCGTGCTGCTCTGGAAGGTGTTCTACAACGCCGACCCGAACGGGCCGTTCAACACCGTGCTGTCATGGGTGGGCATCCCGCCCCAACCCTGGCTGCAGAGCGCCGCGACCGCGATGCCGTCGCTCGTGCTCGAAGCCACGTGGGCTGCGGCCGGTGGCACCATTATCATCTACCTCGCCGCGCTCACGAGCGTGAGCCCTGATCTCTACGACGCCGCCGAGATCGACGGCGCGGGCATCTGGAAGAAGGTCTGGCACGTCACCCTGCCGCAGCTGCGCGGGGTGCTGCTCATCACCTTCATCCTGCAGATCATCGGCACGGCGCAGGTCTTTCTCGAACCGTTCCTGTTCACCAACGGCGGGCCCGCGAACTCGACGTCGACCATCCTGCTGCTGATCTACCGCTACGCCTTCCAGAACTCGCTCGGCGGCAACTACGGTGCCGCCACGGCGCTCAGCGTGATGCTCGCCGTTTTCCTCGCGATCTTCTCGCTCATCTACTTCCGGCTCACCAAGTCTTGGAGCTCAGAATGACCTCGACCACCGAAACGCCGGCACCCCCGTTCGTGCCCCTGGAGGCCACGGTCCTGAACGAGCCGTCCGGTGCCGACGGAGGGCGGGGCGGGCGGCGCCGTGACCGTCGACGTGCCAAGAAGGCCGGGGCGGATGCCGGCAACGACCGCGGCATCATCTCGATCTCCGACCGCCGGCGCCCGTCGATCCGCCGCACCACGCGCACGATCCACGGCATCCTGCTCGCCCTGCTGGTGATCGCGGGGCTCGGGCCTCTGCTCTGGCTGCTGAAGGCCGCGGTCACGCCCACGCAGGACACGCTGCGCACCCCGATGGCGATCTTCCCGAACGGCATCGACTGGCAGAACCTCGTGACGGCGTGGACCACGATCCACATCGACGTGCAATTCATGAACACGGTGATCGTGGCGGCCGGGGCCTGGGCGGTGCAGCTGCTCGTGGCGGCGACCGGCGGGTACGCGCTCAGCGTGCTGCAGCCCAAGTACGGCAAGGTCGTCTACGGGCTCGTGCTCGCGACGCTCTTCGTGCCGGCCGTGGTGCTGCTCGTGCCGCTCTATCTCACGATCCTGCATCCGCCGCTGATCGGCACGTCGCTGCTCAACACCTTCTGGGCGGTGTGGTTGCCGGCCGGGGCATCCGCCTTCAATGTCGTGCTCGTGAAGCGCTTCTTCGACAACCTGCCGCGCGAGATCTTCGAGGCGGCGCGGATGGACGGCGCGGGCCCGTTCCGGCTGTTCTGGTCGATCGTGCTGCCGATGTCGCGACCCATCATCGGCGTGGTGTCGGTGTTCGCGATCATCGCCGCCTGGAAGGACTACCTCTGGCCGATGCTCGTACTCACCGTGCCGGCCATCCAGCCGCTCTCGGTGCGGCTGCCGGCTCTGCAGCAGACCATCGAGCTCGACGTCTACCTGGCGGCGCTCGCCATCTCGACGCTCATCCCGATCGTGCTGTTCGTCGTGTTCCAGCGCCTGTTCCTCCGCAGCGCGGGCCTCGGCGGCGCCATCAAGGGCTGACGCCCACGGCCGTCAGCGCAGCTGCGTCGCGCTGAACTGCAGCCGCGGGTGGGCGAAGAACTCCTGCGATTCCACCAGGCGAAGCTCCCGCTCGCCCGAGGCGAGAGTGGCGTCGATGAGGTCGAACACGCTCGAGGCGGTGCGCTCGAGCGCGGTCGCGGCGCTCCCGGTCTCGAGGTAGTGGGCGGTGAACAGGGCGGCGGTGACGTCGCCCGACCCGTTCGCCTTGATCGGCAGGAGCGGCGTGCGCACCGACCACGCGCCGGTGTCGTCGACGGCGATCATGCCGATCGTGCCGGGCTCGGCGGCCGGGTCCTCCACGCTCGTGACGAGCACGGTGCGGGGGCCGGATGCGCGCACCAGGTCGACCGACGCGAGCGCCTCCTCGAGGGTGCCGGGTTCGGTGCCGGTGAGGAAGCCCAGCTCGAACTGGTTGGGCGTGATGATGTCGGCGACCGGCACCACCCGTTCGCGCAGCAGCACCGGGATCTCGGGAGCGACGAAGCAGCCCGACTTCGCGTTGCCCATCACCGGGTCACAGGAGTAGACCGCGTTCGGGTTCGCCGCCTTCACCCGCGCGACGGCGTCGATGATGACGTCGCCGATGCCGACGCTGCCCTGATAGCCCGAGAGCACGGCGTCGATCTGGCTGAACGCGCCGCGCTCCTCGACGCCGGTGATCACGTCGGCGACGTCACCCGGCGGGATGAGGGGACCGCGCCAGGCGCCGTAGCCGGTGTGGTTGGAGAAGTTCACCGTGTAGATGGGGAGAACCTCGACGCCGATACGCTGCAGGGGGAACACGGCCGCCGAGTTGCCGACGTGCCCGAACGCGACCGCGGACTGGATGGAGAGGATCTTCACCCCTCTACTCTCGCAGGTCTGCGTGGGTGCCCGCCTTCACACCGTCATCCGGCGCAGTGTTTCACGGACGCCCTCAGCACGGACGAGCGCCCAGGTAGCCACGACGGGGCCGGTGAACGCGGGGTCGACGGTGAGCTCGCCGAAGAACGCGGTCGAGCGGACGACCTGTTCGAGCTCGGCGGTGGCGGCGGCCGGGGCCGCGGCACGGCTGCGCTCGAGGTGCGCGGCGAGCACGGTCGCGGAGGCGTTGATGGGCCGGCCGGCGGCGAGGAGGTCGCGCACCACGGGTAGGAGGAAGGTGGCGAGCCGGTTCTCGGCATCCATTGCGAGGCGCTCGACCGTGTCGCGCACGCCCGGATTCGAGTACCGCTCGAGCAGGGTCTCGCAGTAGGCGGCCAGGTCGACCCCCGGCACGGGCGGCAGCGTCGGCAGCGCCTCAGCGAAGTAAGCGCGCAGCAGCGCGACCACGTCGGGGTCGGCCATCGCCTCGTCGACGAGCATGTGCCCGAGCAACGACGACGGATGCGCGAGCGCCTGGTGCGAGGCGTTCAAGAGCCGTAGCTTCATCGTCTCGTAGGGCGCCACCTCCGCGGCGAACTGGGCGCCGACGCGCTCGAACGGCGGCCGGCCGAGCGCGAAGCGGTCTTCGATCACCCACTGGGCGAACGGCTCGGCGACGACCGGCCAGGCGTCGTCGACGCCGAAGACCTCGCGCACGAGCATCCGGTCATCGTCGGTAGTGATGGGGGTGATGCGGTCGACCATGGTGTTCGGAAAGACGACCTCGTCCGCGATCCACTCGGCGAGCGCGGGGTCGACGGCCCGCGCGAAGGCGACGAGGCTGGTGCGTGCCACCTGGCCGTTGCTCTGCACGTTGTCGCAGCTCAGCACCGTGAACGGCCGGATGCCCCTGGCGCGCCGTTCCCGCAACCCTGCGACGAGGAAGCCGAAGACCGACAGCGGTGCTTCGCCGAGCGGCAGACCGCGCAGGTCGGCGAGCACCCCCTCCGACGTCGGCTCGAAGAGACCCGTCGCCGGATCGATCTCGTAGCCGCCCTCGGTGATGGTGAGCGACACGATGCGGATGCGCGGGTCGGCCAGGCGCTCGATCACGGACGCCGGGTCGTCGGGCGCGTGCAGGTGCTCCACGACCGATCCGATGGCGTGCGCCTCGAGCTGACCGTCGGCGTGCTTCAGCACCTGGGTGTAGCGGCAGTCCTGCGCGAGCATGACCTCGTGCATCCGTTGGTCCTGCGGCAGCACGTTGACGCCGACGATGCCCCAGTCGAGGGCGAGCCCCTCGTTCATCAGCGCGTTGAGGTAGGCGGCCTGGTGGGCGCGGTGGAACGCGCCGAAGCCGAAGTGCAGGATGCCCGGGGTCACCGCCGCCCGGTCGAACCGGAGCGGGGCCACCGGGAGCCGGCCTGGCGAAACGGTTGCGGGAGTCGAGACCGTCACGAGATCGCCTCCGCGCGCGCCGCGGTGCGGAGCAGCTGCAGTGCGTCGAGGGCCCGGTCGAGCGCCCGCCGGGCGGCGGGCACGCGCGCGGCCTGGTCGATCCATCCGTGGATGAGCGCCGGCTCGGGCAGCGACACGGTCGCCACCCGGTCGGCGACCAGCCGCGCGGCGTACTCGTCGCCCTCGTCGCGGAGCGGATCGAACCCCGCCGTGGTCACCACCGCCGGTGCGACCCCGGCGAGCGAGTCGGCCGCGCCGGGCGAGCACCGCCAGTCCTCGGCATCGCGGCTGCCCGCAGCGTAACTCGCCCAGTAGTACCGCATCGCGTCGGCGGTGAGTAGGTACCCGTCGCCGAACCGGGCGTGCGACGCGGCGCGCATCGACGGGTCGAGCGCCGGGTAGAAGAGCAGCTGCGCGTCGAGTCGCAGCCCTGAGTCGCGTGCCGCGAGCGCCACGGCCGCCGCCAGGTTGCCCCCGGCGCTGTCGCCCGCGACCGCGAGCCAGCCCGCTCCGCGCTCCCGCTCGGCACGCAGCACCGCAAGGCAGTCGTCGAACGCGGCGGGGAACGGATGCTCAGGCGCCAACCGGTAGTCCACCGCGACGACCCGCACGCGCATCCGTTCGGCGATCGCCCGGGCCGACGGCTCGGCCGAGGCCAGATCGCCGAGCACCCAGCCACCTCCGTGGAAGAACACGACGGTGTCGCCGCCACCGGCCTCGCCCCCCGGAGTCCAGGAGCGGATGGGGATGCGGATGCCCGCCGCCTCAACCACACCGTCGTCGACCCGCCCCGCGAAGGGCTCCGCCGGGTGCTCCGGCGCCAGCAGGGCGAGCAGCTCGCCGAAACTCGTGCGGAGCTCGTCGGCGCGGGTGCCGGGACCCACCGGCGGGGCCGCGGCGTTGAGCGCGGGCAACAGGCGCGCGACGTCGGGGTCGAGTCCGGCGGGTGCGCTGGTCGGCGCAGGCGTGGCGAGTGCTGCGGTGGTCGGGTCAGCCATGGGAGCTGCTTCCTTTCTGCACGCCCGGCCGGGCGTGGGGTCGAAGGCGGTGGTGGCGGTCAGCGGCGCTTGTAGAGCTGCTGACGGCGCAGGTAATCCACGGCGACGGCGCAGACGAGGATGGCACCCACCACGATGTTGTTGTACTGCGGCGGGATCGACGCCACGATGAGCGCGTTGTCGATCAGCGAGAGCAGCACGGCGCCGACCGCGACGCCGGTGATGTTGCCGAGGCCGCCGAGGAGGCTCACCCCACCGATCAGCACCGCGGTCACCACCACGAGGGTCGTTGCCGAGCCGCCGGCCTCCACCTGGCCCGCGCCGACGCGGGCGGAGTAGAGCAGCCCCGCGATGCCGCCGGTCACGGCCGCGATCATGTACAGCGCGAGGTCGAGCCGTTTGATGCGCAGTCCGTTGCCGACCGCAGCCTGCCGGTTGCCGCCGAGCGCCCGCACGTTGACGCCGAAGCGGGTGTGTTCGAGCACGAACCAGGCGACAACCCCCACCAGCACCGCGATCCAGATCACGTTCGGGATGCCGATGAAGTACCCCTGGCCCAGGCGCACGAACTCGGTCGGCAGCGGCAGCACGTCGAGTCCGCCGGTGATGAGCGCGTTGATGCCGAGCACCATGAAGAAGGTGCCGAGCGTCGCGATGATCGGCGGCACGTGCCAATAGGTGATGATGAGGTGGTTCAGCACTCCGACGAGTGCCGCCACGAGGAGCGCTGCCAGGATGGCGACGGGCACCCAGACGCCGAGCTTCATCAGCGACGTGCCGGTGAGCGCGCTCAAAGTGAACACCGCGCCGACCGAGAAGTCGAGGCCGCCTCCGATGATGAGGAGGGCGGCTCCGCACCCCATCACGAAGTAGATCACCGAACTGCGCAGGATCTCGGTGAGGTTGTCGGGCGAGATGAACGCCGGGTTGGCGATGGTCGCCGCGATCACGATCACGGCGACGACCCCGAGCAGCGACGCCTCCTGCCGCAGCAGCACGGAGGCGATGCGACGGGTCGAGCGGCCGGCGGGCGGCGTGTCGGGGGCGTCGGGTCCGGTCGTGCCGGCCCCGGATGCGCCGGTCGGCCCGGCCGGGTTCGCGATGCGGCCGGTGACGGTGATGCGGGTCATGGGGTGACCTCCTCGGGGGCGTTGCGGAGCGCATGGGTTGCGGCGTCACGGGTCGCCTCGCGGGGTATGGCGCCCGTGATCATGCCGACGATCTCGTCGCGGGTCGTGTCGGCCACCACTCGGGTGCCGACGCTGTTGCCGAGCCGGAGCACCGTGATGCGGTCGGCGTGCGTGAACACGAAGTCGAGGTCGTGGCTGATGCAGATCACGGCCTTGCCCGCGGCACGAAGCTCGTCGATCATCCGGCCGACGTGCGCGGTCTCCTGCACGCCGAGCGCCGCGGTGGGTTCGTCGAGCAGCATGATCGGTTTGTCCATCCGCACCGCGCGGGCGATCGCGACGACCTGGCGCTGGCCGCCCGAGAGCAGGCCCACCGGCGTCTTCACGTCGCCCACCCGCACGTTGAGGTCCGCCAGCACCTTGGCGGCCTCCCGGTCCATGCGGCGGCGGTCGAGCACGAGGCCGAAGCGCTTCGGCAGGTTGCCGAGCGCCATGTTGGTGGCGATGTCGAGGCACTCCACCAGCGCGAGATCCTGGTAGACCACCGCGATGCCCTTGTCGAGCGCCTCGTTGGCGCCGTGCACCGCATCCATCCCCTCGCCGTCGACGAAGATCTCGCCGCCGTCGCTCTTGTGGATGCCCGTCACGATCTTGATGGTGGTCGACTTGCCGGCGCCGTTGTCGCCGACGATGGCGTGCACCTCGCCGCGGTAGGCGGCGAAGTGCACGTCTTCGAGGGCGGCGACGGAGCCGAACGACTTGCGGATGCCGCGCAGTTCGAGCGCCGGGACGGCCGCGGGAGCGGTCGGGGTCGCGGAGCCGGCCATCAGGCCCAGCCCTGCTCGATCAGCTCGGCGTAATCGTCCTTCGTGGCCATCTTCGTGCCCACGGTGATGAGCTTCGCAGGTCCCCCCGCGGCCTCTCCGCTCTCGATGCGGTCGACGGTCTCGTCGAGGGCATCCTTACCGGCCTGGCAGAGGGCCTGCAGCAGGAACCGGTACTCCGCGCCGCTCTCGATCGCCTCCTTGCCGCCGTTGTCGGGGCCGTTGCCGATGAAGGAGACTTTGCCTGTCAGCCCCTTCGCCTCGATCGCCGAGACGGCTCCCTGGGTGACGGTGCCCATGTTGGTGGCGATCACGTTCACCTCGGGGTGCGCGGTGAGCAGGGCGTTGGTCTGCGCGAGCGCCTTCGCCGAGTCGTCGCCGGTGTAGACCTCGCCGACGATCTCGATGTCGTCAGTGTCGGCCACCGCGGCCTTCACGCCGTCCATGAACGACTTGCCGATGCCGGTGTCGCCAGGGGCGATCAGGCCGAGCTTCTTGTCGCCCGGGAGCTTCTCGACCTCGGCGACGTAGATGGCGCCGAGCTCGGTCCAGTCGATGCCCACGTTGATGTCGGCGCCGCTGCCGTCGGCCCCGTCGCCGTACATCGTGGTGGTGATGACGCCGGCATCCCGGGCCTGGTCGAGCAGCGGGCCGAAGGCGTCGCTGGCCGGGAGGGTGATGATGCCGCTCTTCTTATTGGCGATCGCACCCTGGATCTGCTCGATCATCGTCGTCGGGTCCATGGCCTGGCCGGTCGGGCCGGTCTCGGAGAAGTCGACCCCGCGGGTCTTGGCCTCGTCGGCCATGCAGTCGCCGATGAGCCGCCAGGCGGGGTAGTTGGGCAGCGGATTGACGAATTGGATGCTCGTCGCGCCGGCCGCGCCACCGTCGGCGGCGCCGGACGCGGACGTCGTCGTCCCCGGTCCGTCGCTGCAGCCGGTGAGCGCCAGGGCGACGGCGGCGGTGCCGGCGAGGGCCATCGGGAGAAATCGTGATCGCATGGTGGTGTGCCTTTCGTGGGGTGGGTCGGGTGCTGCGGTTTGGGTCATGGGTATGGGTCTGGTCGCGTGCGCGGAGTCGGCTGGTCAGACGCGCTCGACGTGGGGGCCGAGCGCGGCGAATCGTTGGGCCTGCCGCAGCGGCAGGGCCTCCTCGGTGATGAGGAGTTCGAAATCCTGCACCCGCGCGAAGGTGCAGAAGCTCGTGACACCGAACTTGGTGTGGATGCCGATGAACACGCGCCGCCGCGAGACCTCGACGGCCGTGCGCTTCACCTCGGCGACCGCAGGATCGGGGGTGGTGAGGCCGTGCTCAACGGTGATTCCGTTCGCGCCGAGGATGGCGAGGTCGAGGTTCAGTTGTGCAAGCATCCCGGTGGCCCAGTGATCGACGGTGGCGAGGGTGCGGCTGCGCACCCTCCCGCCGAGCACGAGCACCGAATGGTGGGGTGCCTTGCCGATGGCGATCGCGTTGGCGAGCGACGCCGTCACGACCGTGAGCGGATGCGTGAGCTCGGCGATCGCCTCGGCGATGAGCATGGGCGTGTAGCCCTCGTCGAGGAAGATCGTCTGCGCGTCGCCGATGGCCTCGACGGCGGCTGCCGCGATGCGGCGCTTCTCGGCCAGCCGGGTCTGCGCGCGGTGGTCGAGGGCGGTCTCGAAACTGCCGCTCTCCACCGGGACGGCGGCACCGTGCACGCGTTGCAGCAGGTGGCGGTCTTCGAGCAGGCGCAGGTCGCGCCGCACGGTCTCGACGGCCACGCTCAGGTCGCTCGCGATGTCCTGCACCTCGCGACGGCCGCCGGAGCGCACCAGGTCCAGGATGCGCTTGCGACGCTCCTCGCCCGATCGGGCCATGGCCCCCACCTCCTCGTCGAGTCGGGTACGCCGCACTGTGCGGTCATGGTGACCATCATGCGGGCATTTTTTGCCCGCGAACCACCCGTTTCGCGCTTTTTGTCGCCCGATGCATGCCCGTTACGGGTGGCCGTGAGCCGCATCGGCGGGCTCGACGGTCGACGAGACGGCCTGGTTGGCGGGTGATCGCCTCCTCGGTCGGGTTCTGCCCCTCGGTGTACATGGGTGCGCCCCGGTGTTTCCTGGATGCACCGGATGCCATGGCGCGATCCCGCGAGGGCACCACAGAGTCGGCGGGGCTCCGCCGGTACAGCTGACTCCCGCGCTAAGCCGGGAGCACGAGCACGCCGTCGATGCGGCGCGGGATGCCGGGGACCGGCGGCTCGTCGCGGAGTTCCACGGGGAGCGCCGCCTGCGGGGCGTTCTGCCAGGCGAGCGGGCGGAGGAAGCGGCGCACCGCGGTGACACCCACCGAGGTGTGCTGCGAGTTCGTCGAAGGCCACGATCCGCCGTGGTGCTGTGCCCAGGTGACGCGCACCCCGGTCGGGTACCCGTTGAACACGATGCGGCCGGCGCTCGCCTCGAGGGTCGACGCGAGCTCGGCCACGACGTCGGCCTCGTCGTCCTCCACGTGCAGGGTCGCGGTGAGCGACTTCGGGATGCGCCCGAACGCCTCGCGCACCTCGTCGAGCGACGAGTAGCGCGCCACCACGATCAGCGGGCCGAAGCACTCCTCCGCCAGCTCCGACGAGAAGTCGGCAGCGGTGGTCTCGAGCAGGGTCGGGGGCACGGTGAAGCCCTCGGGAGCATCGCCTCCAGGGGCGTCGACCGTCGGCTCCGCGTCGCCGCGCGCCACTTCGGCCGCCCCCGCCGCGAGCAGACGCTCCTCGATCTCCCCGAACGACGAGCGGATGCGCGCGTTCAGCAACACCTGCGGCGTCGCATCCGAGGTCAGCGCCGCGATCTCGTCGACGAGCGCCTGGCCCTCGTCGCCGGCCGGGATGAACGCGATGCCCGGTTTCGTGCAGAGCTGGCCCGCCGATCCGGTGAACGAGGTGAACAGGCCTGAGGCGATGGCGGGTCCGCGCGCCGCCACGGCTCCGGGGGTGATCACGAGCGGGTTGATGCTGGAGAGCTCACCGAAGAACGGGATCGGATCGGGCCGCGTGTTGATCGCCGCCTGAAGCGACTCCGCGGCGAACAACGATCCGGTGAAGCTGGCCGCCTGGATGGCCGGATGCTTCACCAGGGCTAGCCCCGCCTCCTGGCCGAACACGATGCCGAAGGTGCCGCGCGGCGCACCCACCGCCTCCGCCGCCGCCTGCAGCACCTCGAACGAGAGCTGCGACGTCAGCAGGTGCGAACCGTGCGCCTTGATCACCACCGACGAGCCGGCCGCGATGGCCGACGCCGTGTCGCCACCCAGCACCGAGAAGGCGAACGGGAAGTTGCTCGAGCCGAACACCGCGACCGGACCGATCGAGACGAGCATGCGCCGCACATCCGGCGCCGGCCCGAGCGGCGTGTCGCCGGCGTGGTCGATCATGGCCTCGACGAACGAGCCCTCGCGCACCGCCTCCGCGAAGAGCGAGAACTGGAAGGCACTGCGCGACACCTCCCCGTTCAGGCGCGCGGTACCGAGGCCGGTCTCGGAGTCGGCCGTGGCGACGAGCCGCTCCCGCGCGTCCTCGACCGCGGCCGCCATCGCGTCGAGCAGCTGGGCCCGGAACTCGCGCCCGCGCGCCTGCAGTTCGAGGGCCGCGCCGGCCGCCCGGCGGGCCGCGACGTCGACGCCGTCGGGGGTCGTCGGCTCCAGCGACGTGGCAGCGCTAACACCGGTACGGGGATTCGTGGTGGTCAACATGTCTGTTCCTTCAGGGTGGGGAGGGTGGGGGCTACGCGCTGTCGCGGGCGACGACGGAGAAGCCGAGATCGATCTCGGAGGTCTCGACCGGGCGATGTGTCATGCGGGCGAGCAGCAGCTCTCCCGCGACCGTACCGATCTGTCGGTTGGGCACGGCGACGGTGGTCAGGGTCGGCACCAGGTGCCGACCGATCTCGAAGTCGCCGAAGCCGGTGATGGCGATGTCGCCGGGCACCCGGATGCCGCGGCGCGCGCACTCGAGAACGGCTCCGGCCGCGAACACGTCGCTCGCGAACATCAGCACATCGGTCTCGGGGTGCGTGCGGAGCGTCTCGTCGAGCAGCCGCCGCCCGGTCTCGTAGTCGACCGTGGAGGTGCCCGAGTCGACCACGCGCACCGGCTCGTCGGGGTAGAGCTCGCGCACCCGCTCCTCGAAACTGGCCCGGCGGGCGAGGGCACGGAAGTCGCCGGTCTGGAACGAGCCCGCGAACGCCGGATGCCGGTACCCGCGCTCGTGCACGAACTCGACCAGCGCGATGATCGCGTCGCGGTTCGAGAAACCGACGACGCTGTCGATCGGGTCGTCGGTGAGATCCCAGGCCTCGACCACGGGCACCTTCGACTCGCGCAGCAGGTGGGTCGTGTTCGGTGAGTGGTTCGTGCCCACGATGAAGATGCCGTCGGGCCGCCGACCCAGAAGTGCCCGCACGAGCTCCTCCTCGTGGGCGGGGCGGTAATCGGTCGAGCCGATGAAGAGTTGGTAGCCGACGGGCGAGAGCACTGCTTCGAGCCCGTGCAGGGCATCGGCGAACACCGAGGCCGACACGGCCGGGATGACGGCCGCGACGGTCATGCTGCGGTTCGACGCGAGGTTCGACGCGGCGAGGTTGGGGACATATCCCGTTTCGGCTATGGACGTGCGCACCCGCTCGAGAGTGAACTCCGAGACCAGCTCGGGTGAGCGGATGGCGCGCGAGACGGTCTGCGGCGAGACCCTCGCGTGCAACGCGACATCCGTCAGCGTGACCGTGTTCGTGGAGCGGCGCGTCTGCCGCGGTCCCGCGGGCGTCGGCCCGTCGAGCTCGGCTTCCGCGCGCTCGAGGGCGAGCGTGTCGCCCTCGACGGTCACAGCAGCTGCCGGCTCGCGAGGTTCTTCATCAGCGAGCCGATCCCGAACTCCCACGGTTCGCACCTCTCACTCTCCTCGACCTGATTGACCAGACTACCCAGTTCGGACGAGGAGATCCGCACCACGTCACCGGCCTTGTGGGTGAAGCCGCGATCGACCACATCGCGGTCGACGATCGGCGCGAACATGGTGCCGAGCATGAGCACCGCGCCGTCCGGATACTGATGCTGCGGCCCCGTGAGCTGACCCACGAGGTCCACCGGATCGCGGCTGATCTGCGCCATCTCGGAGCTGCCGTCGAGGTGGAATCCGTCGGCGCCGTCGATCTCGAGGGTCACGCGCATCCCTCGCACCGCGTCGATGTCGAAGCCGTCGTCGAACAGCCGCAGGAAGGGGCCGAGGGCGCAGGAGGCGTTGTTGTCCTTCGCCTTGGGCAGCAGCAGCGCCGACCGGCCCTCCACGTCACGAAGGTTCACGTCGTTCCCCAGTGTGGCGCCCACGATGCGACCCGACGAGTCGATCACGAGCGCCACCTCGGGCTCGGGGTTGTTCCAGAGCGAGGTGGACAGCACGCCCACCTGGGCCGCCGTGCCGACCGCCGCGAGGGTGGGGGCCTTGGTGAAGATCTCGGCGTCGGGGCCGATCCCGACCTCGAGGTACTGGCTCCAGATGCCTTCGCCGACGAGGTACTCCTTCAGTGCGATCGCCTCGTCGGAACCGGGCCGGATCTCGTGCAGGTCGGCGCCGATCTGCGCGAGGATGCTCTCCCGCATCCGGGCGGCTGCCTCGACGTCCCCGCGCACGCGCTCCTCGATCACGCGCTCGATCATCGAGACCGCGAAGGTGACACCGGCGGCCTTGAGGGTCTGCAGGTCGACGGGCGCGAGGAGCCAGGGGCGCGTCGGGTCGCGATTCTCCGGGGCGGTGTTCGCGTAGATCTCCTCGAAGCTGCCGAGGCGGGCACCGGTGAGCGCGGCCTCGCGTGCGGCCGCGGCGGGCGACGGCGCTTCGGCCAGATCGCTCACGGTGGCGAAGGAGCCGCTCAGGTCGAAGACGCCGTCGTCGCGCACCAGCACGGGCGAGGGTCCGCCGGCCGCCTGGTCCCACACCCGCGCGACGAGTGTCCCCGCGTACCCGTCCTCAGGCAGGGCACGCGCCGCGTCGCCCGCCCAGCTCTCTGTGCTCGTCGCGTTCATCCGGTCTCCTTCTCGTACATCTCAACTATTTGCCCCGAAACGCCCTCTTCGGGCGATTTTGGGGCGGGTAGGGGCAACAACTTCGGGTGGGTCAGCGGCGGTGGAAAGTGGCGGGGCGCTTCTCGGCGAAGGCGGCGCGGCCCTCGGCGGCGTCCTCCGTGGCGAAGGTGACCGTCTGGAGGTCGCGCTCGTAGGCGATGGCCTGGTCCTGCGGGAGGTTGAAGGCGGCGCGGAGGTTCGCCTTCGCGGTCTCGGCGGCGATCGGGGGGCGCGAGGCGATCACCCGCGCGAGTTCCGTCGCGCGGGCGAGCAGCGCATCCGGTTCGGCGAGCTCGGAGACGAGTCCCCAGGCGAGGGCCTGCTGCGCGTCGACGGGATCGCCGGTCATGAGCATCAGCGCCGCGTTCGACGCCCCGATCGAGTGGGCGAGGAAGGTGCTCATCCCTCCGCCGCCGATCCAGCCCAGCTTGATCTCGGGCGCTGCGAACGACGCGGTCGTGGAGGCGATCCGGATGTCGCAGGTCATCGCCGTCTCGAGGCCGCCGCCGAAGGCGTAGCCGTTGACCGCGGCGATCACGGGCTTCCGGAGCAGCCGGAGCGCGTCGCAGTAGTCGGCGCGGTTGCGGAAGTCCCAGGGTGTCGCGTACTTGTCGAGCTGCCGGATGTCGGAACCGGCGCAGAAGGCCCGCTCGCCGGCTCCGGTCAGCACCACGGCGCGCACGTCGTCGCTGTCGTTCGCCCACTCGGCGGCCGCGACGAGCGCATCCGACATCTCCTGGGTGACCGAGTTGAGCTTCTGCGGCCGGTTGAGCGTGATCGTCGCGACGAAGTCGCCGACCTCGAGGAGGATCTCGGGGGTGCCGAGATGGGGAGGTGAGGAAGCCATGGTCAGACCCTTTCCGGTGCAGAAGCGGATGTCGCGGCCGCGAACGCCTCGCGGAGACGCACGAGCCCGGCCTCAGCCGGTACGCGGCCTGCCACGACCTCACGTACGATCGCCGAAGCGGCGGACTGGAACGGGATGTACCCGGCGAAGCGCGGGCGCACCCAGGAGTCCTCGATCGTGGCGAGGGTCGACGAGTAGAAACCGTAGGCCTCACGGTTCACCGCGTCGTCGAGCCAGGCCGCCCGGCTCGAGGGCTGGCCGTCGTGCCGCGGGATGAACGACCCCTGGGCCTCCGCCGACAGGAGCCAGACGATGTGGTCGGCGAGCTCGGGTGTGACGGATGCCCGCGCACTCACCGCGAGGCCCGTGCCGCCGATCGTGGAACCGCGACGAGCGCCCGGCGCGGCACTCGGCGCATCCGTGAACCGCACGAGGGGCGAGGAGTAGGTGACGTAGCCGTAGACGAGCGGGCAGTAGGCGATGTCGTCGGTGCGCGTGATGCGTTCGAGCAGCGCGATCGGGTTCTGCGACTCGGTTCCGGCGGGTGCCCGCGAGGCGATGCTGCGCATCAGCTCGAGCGCGGGGAGACCGATGCCGTCGGAGACGAAGGGGCCGTCGGTGCCCTCGCCGACGGGCTCGCCGAATGCGGCGCAGATCGACGCGAAAGTCAGGAAGGCGTGCGGGCCCGCGAGGGAGAGCGCGACCGGAACCCCTGCCGAGAGGGCCTCCACCTCGTTCCAGGTGCGGGGAACCGCGGCGAGCAGGGCAGGCTTGTGCACGGCCACCTGGGTGGCGGCATCCAGCGGCAGGGCCCACTGGTATCCGTCGACGGAGTACGAGTCGAACGAGGGGCCGACCGATTCGCGCGACCAGCGCTCGATGCGCGCGGCGCCCACCACCGCATCCATCGGCTTCAGCGAGTGCTTCTCGAGCGCTTCGCCGAGGTGCGGGTGATCGAGCACGATCAGGTCGTAGCGGTTCGCCAGCTCGTCGATCGGATGCGACTCGAAGTGCTCGAGCGAGTGCGCGTCCCACTCGATGCGCGGGCCTCCGGATGCGGCCGCCAGCGATGCCGCCGCGAGGAGCGCGTTCTTGCCCCTCGGGTGGTCCCAGGTGATGCCGCGATAGCTGGTCACGCGGGCTCTCCGACCGCCGCGGGCGCCGAGGCCGATTCCGACGCGACGACTCCCGCGCCGAGAAGGGCATCGACACGCGCGGCATCGAGCCCGAGTTCGCCCAGGATCTCGCGGGTGTGCTCACCGGTGAGCGGAGCGCCGCGGTCGATACGCGCGGGTGTCTCCGAGAGCTTGTACGGGAACCCGGGGGTCTTGATGAGGCCCTCGGTGGGGTGCTCGTACTCGATGAACGTGCCGTTGTGCGCGATCTGCTCGTCGTCGACGAGATCCTGGTAGTCGTACACCGGGCCGGCCCAGATGCCGGCCTCCCCCAGCGCCGACAGCCAGTGCGCGGAGGTGTCGGTGACGAGCCGGGCGGCGGTCTTCGCGAAGATCTCGTCGCGGAGCGCCCAACTGTCGGTCTCCGTGTCGAGGCCGAGGAAGGAGTCCTCGCCGAGCACTTCGCCGAGCGTGTGGAGCTCGGGCATGGCGAGCACGATGTAGCCGTCGGAGGTGGAGAAGGTGCCGTAGGGAGCCCGGATGTACACGTGCGCGTGCGGCTGATGCCCCCGCTTCTGCGCCACCTTGCCCACGGTGAACACCGAGAGCTCCTGCATCTGCAGCGTGGTGATGGCGTCGAGCATGTTCACCGAGACGAGCTGGCCCTGGCCGGTGCGCTCCCGGTGGAAGAGCGCCGCGAGCACGCCCTCGAACGCGGTGGAGGCGGTGACGGCGTCGACGAGGTACTGCCCCGCCGGGGTCGGCGGCTCGCCTGCGCTCCCCGAGGAGAGCATCGCGCCGCTCATCGCCTGCAGCAGCAGGTCCTGCCCAGGCCGGTTGCGGTAGGGTCCGTCTTCGCCGTAGCCGGAGATGGACACGTAGACGATGCTCGGATTGATCTCGCGCAGCGTCTCGTAGTCGACACCGAGCCGCGCGGCGACGCCCGGCCGGTAGTTCTGCAGGAACACGTCCGACGACTTCACGAGGTCGTAGAGGATCTCTTTGCCCTCCGGCGACTTCAGGTCGACCGCGATGGAGCGCTTGTTGCGGTTGAGGGAGAGGAACGACACGTTGATGCGGTTGCCCGTCGCTCCGCCGGCCGCCGCGTGGCGCTGCCACTCGCCGGTGGTCGGCTCGACCTTGATGACGTCGGCGCCCAGGTCGCCGAGACGCTGGGCGGCGAACGGCCCGGCCATCGCGATCGAGCAGTCGAGAACACGGATGCCGGACAGCACCTCGGGAGCGGCGGCGGACGGTTCAGTCATGGTGCTTCCTCGTGGATCGGGTGCTGCCCGGGGCCGCGAGAGGCCGGTATGGCAGCGCTAACATCAGCATATCAAGCAGGACAGGTTGCGACATCCGGGCCCCTACTCCGGTTGACCCGATATGGCGCGGATGGCGGTGCGCACCGCATCCGTCTCGGCCTGGCCCTCGAGAACACGGATGGTGGTGTGGTACTCGCGGGAGTCGCCGTGCTCGAGCCAGATCATCGATCCGTCGTCGCGCGCCGCACCATCACCCTGCACGTGGTGGGTGGAGGGCTCGAGCCCCACGGCGTACTGACCGCTCCGCAGGTTCTGCCACTCGAAGAAGTGGGGCATGCCGGCGGCGTCCCACGACAGCTCGACGCCCGCTGCGCCGTCGCCGCGGAGCAGCGCCACCCGGTGTCGCCCGTCGGGACCGACCACCAGTTCGTGCTCGGTGACCTGCTCGACGAAGCCCTGGATCGGGGCCGGCAGGTGGCGATAGGAGACGCCCTGCTCGGCCACCGAGTCGGAGACCCAGAGATGCGAAGCGATCGGCGCCACGAACTCGGTGCCCTCGTCGACGATCGGCCAGCCGAAGTTGAGGTGGTAGAGGAACATGTGCGGCGTCGGCTCGAAACCGAGGTTGTCGACCACGTCGTGCAGCCGGATCTCGCGCCCGTCGAAGTCGAGCTCGATGGTGCGGGTGAGCCGAAGGTGCTCGCCGAACGAGGTGGCCTGGATCACCTCGCCGACCACGCGCAGCACCGGAGAGGCTTCAGGCGTCGCACCCGGCACCTCGCGGGCCTCGAGCAGGCGGGCCGGGATGGCGGTGAGCCGCCCGTGCAGGCCGTGCGTGACGCTCTGCTTGGGCGGGTAGGCGTATTTTGTCGCCTCCACCTCGCCGCCGAAGAGCGTGTGGTCGAGGCCGCCCGAGACGAGCAGTCCGTCGAGCGCGCGCAGCCAGGAGAGCCCGCCCTCGTCGGAGTGCTCGTGCAGGCCGGGGTGGCGGAAGCCGTTGCCCGAGCGCCAGCCGAAGGGCACGCCGCGGAAGCGCGCCGATCCGAGGTCGAAGGCCCGGTCGACGAGCACCTCGAGCTCGAGGCCGGCGGCGGTGCGGATATCGATGGCCCGCACCCCGCGCTCCACCCCGTCGTCGAGCACCACCGAGCGGATGCCCGCGACGGCGGAGAGGTCGCCGGTGCGCCGTTCGAGGTCGAGTCTCGTCAGGTCGTTTCCGAAGATGTTCACGCGTGGCCTCTCATTCCATGATCCATCCGCCGTCGACGTTGATGGTCTGCCCCGTCACGAACGACGAGTCCGGGCCGACCAGGAACGAGATGACGGCGGCGAGCTCGGCATCCGTGCCGCGGCGCTTCAGCGCCTGATGGTCGATCACGTGCGCCGAGTACTCCGCGGCGTCGCCCTGGATCTCCTCGGCCTTCGTGGGGAAGGCGCCCGGCGAGACGGCGTTCACCCGGATGCCGTGCTCACCCAGTTCGCGCGCCAGGGCCCGCGTCAGCGCCACGGCCGCCCCCTTCGTGGAGACGTAGCTGGCGAGGTTCGACCAGCCGCCGTGCCAGGTGATCGAGCCCACGTTCACGATGGCGCCGCTCCGCCGCCGCACCATGCCGCGCGCGGCGACCTGGGCGGCGTAGAAATAGCCGCGCTGGTTGACGGTGATGACGTCGTCGTACTCCGTGAGCGGGATGTCGAGGAACGGTGTGCTGGGGTAGATCGCGGCGTTGTTCACGAGCGCGTCGATCGGACCGAACGACGCCTCCGTGTCGAGAAGGGCCGCCTCGATGGCCGAGGCGTCGCGGAGGTCGACTTCGAGCATCCGCACCGCCACCCCCTCGGCCTCGAGCTGGGCGACCGTCTCGGCGAGTTCATCGCTCGGCCGCCCGAGCGCGCCGATGGCGAATCCGTCGGCGCCGAGCCGCAGGGCCGTGGCCCGCCCGAGGGCGCCGCCCGCGCCCGTGATCACCGCTACCCGTTCGTGCAGCACACCGTTCCCCGCCATGTCAGATCGTGTACTTCTTGAGGATATCCGTGACGAACTGCTTGGCCCGCGGGATGTCCGACTCGTCGAGGTGCTCGATGATGAGCGGTGCGTTCGGGTTCTGCTCGGAGAGGCGCTGCAGGTAGAGCTCGTAGTCGAGCGAGCCGAGGCCGGCGGCCGGCAGCTCGATCTCGCCGACGCCGCGGAAGGTGTGCGAGGCGAGCGCGTCGTCGTCACCGATGTCGGCGTGCTTCTCGCTCTTGTCGTCGCCGGCGCGCTTGACGTCCTTGGCGTGGGCCACCCGCACGCGGTCACCGAGGGTGTCGAACACCTCGTTGAGCACGCCCGCCTGGTCGTCGATGTTCGTGGCGTCGAAGTAGTTCGTGGGGTCCATCAGCAGCTCGAGGCCCGGAGTGCGGATGTCGTTGAACACGCGCACGGTCTCGCGCACCGATCCGATGACGTTGTTGACGTAGGTCTCGAGCAGGAAGGTGGCGCCGTGGTCGTAGGCCTCCTGGGCCAGCTCCGCCAGCACCGTGCGCACCTGCTCGTAGGCGTCTTCGGAGCGGTTGTGCGGGTCGTGGTCCCATTCGCTCTCGGGGTTGAAGGTGCCGGACTCGGAGATGACGTACTTCGAGCCGAAGTTGCGGGCGTTGCGGATGATCTCCTTCAGGTACTCGACGTTCGCCTTCCGGTGCTCCGGGTCGGGGTGCACGATGTTCGTGTAGCCGGAGATCGCCGAGATCGGCAGGTCGTGGTCGCGGAAGGTGTCGCTGACGAGCTTCGCCTTCTCCTTGGTGATCTGGCCCGCGGAGAGGTCGAGGTCCTTGAAGTGCAGGTCGAGCTGCACGGTGTTGAAGCCGTGCGCGCGGATCTTCTCCGCCGTCGTCTTCAAGTCGTAGGGGTAGTAGGCGGTGAAGATGCCCAGCTGAATCATGGCGTCATTGCTCCTTGTGAGTGATCCGGTTCGGTGGAGGTGGTCAGAGGTCGGTCAGAGAGAGAATTCGTCGAGTCGAACGGGCCGCTTCTCGGCGATCGAGCGGTAGCCGGCCTCGATCAGGGCCATCGTCTTCACGTTGTCGGCCACGGAGAGCTCGGGGTCCGTTCCCGTCTCCACGGCGTACTGCACCTGCTCCATCACGCCGATGAAGGCATGCGGGAACCAGTGCGTGTCCCAGCTCGGCTCCACCCACTGTCCGTCGGTGGTGAGCGAGGAGGCGTAGCGGATGGTGGAGGGCACGCCGTGCGGCCAGCCGATCGTGCCCTGGGCGATGCCGGCGGTTCCCTCGACGCGCCACCTGATGAAGAAGTCGTCGTCGAAGCCCTCCTCGCGCGGGCCACCCCAGACGTCTTCGATGCTCAGCGCCAGCACGTCGCCGGGGAAGCGGAGGGTGGAGACCACGATGCCGTCCTCGTGCTCGAACGACGTGCGCGGATCGCGGCGCACCACCGTCGAGATCTCGCTCGGCTCGCCGAAGAGGAAGCGCAGGGCGTCGAGGTGGTGCACGCTCATGTTGGCCAGGGTCAGCCGGTCGTAGCCGGCGAGGAAGCCCTGCCAGTGCGGCACCGCGTGCATGTCGATCTGCACGAACACCGGAGCTCCGAGCGCCCCGGCCTCGAGCAGCTGCTTGAGCACGCGGATCGACTGGTCGTAGCGCATGTTCTGGTTGACCGAGAGGATCTTTCCGGCCGCGGCCGCCTCGTCGCGCAGCGCGAGCGCCTCGTCGAGGTCGAGAGCGAGGGGCTTCTGCGCCAGGATCGCCGTGATGTGCGGCTGCGCGAGTGCCTGACGGATGAGCGCGGGCTGCAGGTCGGGCGGATAGGCGATGTCGAGGATCTCGACGTCGGGGTCGGCGATGAGCTGCTCGGGCGTCTCGTGCACCGTCGGGATACCGTGCCGCTCCGCGACGGCCTGCGCATGGGCGGGAGTGCGCGAGGCGATGGCGACCACCGGGAACCCCGCGATGCGGTAGGCCTCGAGGTGCTGGTCGGCCATGATGGCGCCGGCGCCGATGCAGCCGATGCGGTGCGACCGGGTGCGGATGTCGACATCGGGCGCCAGGGCTCCGAGGGTTGTCGAGGGGGTCACGTCTTCTCCATTCGCGTCGTTGCGACGATCCCGATCACTTTATGCGAAAGGAATTGATAGCGCTACTGGTAGCGCTGCCATTTTTGCGCTAACGTGCCAACACACACCGATTTCAAGGGAGAAATCCATGCACAGAACACAGCGCACCCGTTGGGCGAAGGGCACGGCCGTTCTCGCCGCCGCGTCGTCGCTCGCCCTCCTCGCCGGCTGCACCAGCGGTCCCGCAGAGGGCGGCGACAGCACGTCGGCCGGCGGAGACGGCAAGTTCGTCATCGGCTTCGAACAGCCGCTCGGCGGCCAGGCCTGGCGCGAGATGGGGCTCGCCTCGCTCCAAGCCCTCGCCAATTCGCCCGAGTACAAGGACAAGGTCGAACTGAAGATCGTCCGCACCAACGACAACGACGCGGCCCAGCAGAACGCCGCCATGCAGAACCTCATCGCCGACGGCGTCGACCTCATCCTCTTCGACCCGGCCTCCTCCTCCGGCGCCGACGCGGCCATCACCCAGGCCAGCGCCCAGGGCATCCCGGTCATCGCCAATGGCGGGCCCTACGACAGCGACGACGTCTACGTGGTCTCCACCGACTGGGCCAACGCCGGAACCACCGGCGCCGACTGGCTGCTGAAGAACCTCGGCGACAACAAGAACGTGGCGGTGCTCGAGGGTCTCGCCGGCGTGCCGCTCAACGAGGGCTCGATGCCCGGTGTCATCGACGCGCTGGAGAAGGGCGGCGCCACCGTCGTGGCGCAGGACACCAACGGCTGGAACGAGGCCACCGCTCAGGAGGCGATGGCGAACATCCTGCGTTCCAACCCCGACATCGGCGGTGTCTACTCCTTCCTCACCGGCGGGCAGGGCGTGCCGGAAGCCTTCAAGGCGGCCGGTCTGGACTTCGTTCCCGTCGTCGGCGGCTCCGGTTACAACGGCGAGGCGTGCACGCTCGTGAAGTACTCGGCCGACGGACTGAAGGGCGACATGGTGTTCGGCCAGCCAGCCATCTACGCCAAGGGCCTGGAGCAGGCCGTCAAGCTGCTCGAGGGCGACGAGATCGAGAAGGAGCAGTACTTCCCGCCTCTGGAGATCACGGCCGACAACGCCGCCGACTACTGCCTCGACGACAAGCCGGCGAACTTCCAGCTCGGCTACGACTTCCCGGGGCTCGATCTGACCCTCGACGACGTCATGAAGTACTACTCGGGCTCGTAGGAGAACCGTTGTGACCAACCCACAGACGGATGTCGCGGCTTCGGCCGCGGCATCCGCCCCACCCGCTTCACCCGCTCCACCCACCGACGCCCTGCTCGTCGCCACCGACCTGGTGAAGAGCTACGGGCCGGTGAAGGCGGTGCAGGGCGTGAGCTTCCACTGCAATCCCGGCGAGGTGCTCGCCCTGGTGGGCGAGAACGGCGCCGGCAAGAGCACGGTGGCCAAGATGCTCGCGGGAGCCGTCGCTCCCACCTCGGGCTCCATCACCGTGGGAGGCGAACCCCTCGCCTCGGGCAGCGTGAAGCAGTCCCGCCTCTCGGGCGTGCGCTGCGCCTTCCAGGAGCTCGCGCTGGTTCCCGACTGGACCGTGGCCGAGAACCTCAGCCTGCCCGACGGCGCCCCGCTGCGCGGTTTCTCGCAGAAGAAGGCCGTGGTCAAGGCGCGGGAACTGCTGGAGCGGTTCCACCTGCCCCGGATCGACCCGCGCGCCGCGGTCGGCACCCTCTCGCTCGCCGATCGGCAGTTGGTGGAGATCGCCCGCGCACTGGCCGGGTCGCCGCGCCTGCTCATTCTCGACGAGGCGTCCTCCGCGCTCACCCCGCCCGGGGTCGAGTGGCTGTTCGCGCGCATCCGGGAGCTGACCGCGCAGGGCGGCAGCGTGATCTACGTCTCGCACCGGTTGGGTGAGATCGCCGAGATCGCCGATCGCGGCACCGTGCTCCGCGACGGCCTGGTGGCCGGTGAGTTCGTGCGCGGAGGCTGGACCGACGACGAGCTGATCTCGCTGATGGCCGGTCGCGAAGCCGAACGATTCTTCCCCGATCCGCCTGTTCGCACGACGGATGCCGTCGCCCTCTCGGTCTCGAACCTCCGCGCCGAGGGCCTCCACGGCATCGACCTCGAGCTCGGCGCCGGCGAGATCCTGGGCATCGGCGGGCTGCAGGGTCACGGCCAGGCCGAACTGTTGCGCGCGCTCTTCGGCGCCGCACCCGCGGTGGCCGATTCCTGGACCGTCGGCGGCCGCTCCGTCTCGCGGGCCACCCCGGTGCGCTCGGTGCGGAACGGCCTCGGCTACGTGCCCGAAGACCGCAAGCGTGAGGGCCTCGCCCTCGAGATGAGTGTGGGCGAGAACCTGCTCGCCCCCTGGTACCGGGCCTACCAGCTCGGCGGGCGACCCCGGCTCTCGCGCGAACGCGGCTGGATCAACGGCATCCTGAGCGCCCTCTCGGTGCGCACCCGAGGGGCGAACGAGCTGGCCGGCTCACTCTCCGGAGGCAACCAGCAGAAGCTCGTGTTCGGTCGCTGGATGAATCGCGACCGTACCGTCATCCTGCTGCACGACCCCACCCGCGGCATCGACGTGCGGGCGAAGCAGGAGCTCTACGGGGCGATCGTCGACCTCGCGAAGCAGGGGGTCGGCATCCTGTGGTTCTCGACCGAAGTGGAGGAGCTCGTGCACGTGTGCCATCGGGTCGTGGTGCTCTATCAGGGCAAGGTGGCCGACGAACTGATCGACCACCGGCTCACGGCCGACAACATCGTGGGGGCCGCGGTCGGCGCGACCGGCAGCCTCGCCGCCCAGTCGGCTTCCGCTGCGCACGGAAGGAGCGCAGGATGAGCTTCGCCACTCCCGCACCGTCGTTCGCCTCGCGCTGGTGGAACGGCACCGGTGTCGTGCGCCTCCGCCGGGAAGGCGCGATCGCGCCGATCAGCGCCTTCGTGGTGTTCTTCGTGGTCTACGTGATCATCAACCCCGAGCTGCTGACCCGCTTCCAGCTGCAGACCGCGGCGAACCTCGTGGTGCCGCTCGCCCTGGTGGCGCTTGGCCAGCTCATCGTGGTGCTGGTGGGCGGAATCGACATCTCCATCGGCGCCATCATGAGCCTCTGCAACGTGGTGTTCGCCACGCAGCTGGAGACCCTGCCGGTGCCGGTCGCCATCCTGCTCTCGGTGGGTGTCGGGCTCGCCTGCGGCCTGTTCAACGGCGTGCTCGTCGCCTACGCCGGGCTGCCCGCGATCGCGGTCACGCTGGCCAGCGCCTTCATCTTCGGGTCGATCGCCCGCGAGGTGCTCGACCGGCCGGGCGGAGGGGTCACCAAGGAGATCTACCTCGCCACGAGCGGTGAACTCGTGCCCTTCGTGCCGGTGTCCCTGGTGTGGCTCGCGGTGATCGCCGTGGGGCTCTGGTTCCTGCTGCAGCGCACCGCACTCGGCCGGCACATCTACGGGGTCGGTTCGAACATGGAGGCCGTGCGCGCCGCCGGCATCAACGCGCGGCTCACCAAGCTGCTCGCCTTCGGTCTGGCCGGCGTCGTCACCTCCTTCGGGGCCATGATGCTCGCATCGTCGACCGTCACCGGCGACCCGCGGTCGGGAGATCCGTATCTCCTGTCCTCGATCGCGGCCGTCGCCCTGGCCGGAGCCGCTTTCACCGGCGGCAAGGGCAGCATCATCGGCACCATCCTCGCCGCGTGCACGCTCGGCCTCATCGGCAACCTGCTGTTCTTCGCCGGTGTGAACTCGTATTGGCAGTACGTCATCAGCGCGCTGATCATCGTCGCCGTGGTCGGCCTGCCGGTCGTCTGGCGCAAGGTCGCGTTCGCCGTGAAGGGAGCCCGGTCATGACCGCGTCCACCGCCCCGACCGTGGCCGACAGCCGCGGATCGGGTCTCTCGTTGCTCGCCCGTGTGCCGCGCGCCGTGTGGCCGCTGCTGGCCTTCATCGTGCTCTTCGGCATCGGCGGCCTCATCCGGCCGAACCTGGTGTCGGTCGACTCGCTGATCGGCACGGCGACCTTCGCGATCATCCTCTCCATCGCCTCGTTCGGGCAGACGATCGCGGTCATCCAGGCCGGTATCGACCTCTCGGTGCCGAACACCATCGGGTTCGCCGCGCTCGCCTTCCTCACCCTGGTCGGACCGCTCGGCCCGGTCGGCGCCTTCGTGGCGGCCCTCGCGGCCGGAGCCCTGATCGGGTTCTTCAACGGCGCGGTGATCTCGAAACTCGGGCTCACCCCGATCGTCACCACGATCGCCATGAACGGATTGCTGTTCGGGGTCATCCTGCTCGCGTTCAACTTCTCGGAGCTGACCGTGACGCCCGACTTCGTGATCGCCATCACCTCGGCGAAGATCTCGCTGCTCGGCCTCTCGATGCCCGCGGTGCTGCCACTCGGCCTCGCCCTGATGGTGGTGCTGCAGCTCGTGCTGTCGTTCACCGGCTGGGGGCGTTCGCTCTTCGTGGTGGGCTCGGCCGCCGAGACCGCGCGGCTCGCGGGGTTGCCGGTGGACCGCATCCGGATCACCGGCTACATGCTCAGCGGGCTGCTCGCGGCCTTCGCGGGCATCGTGATCGTGGGTTACTACCAGCAGGCCTCGGCCACCATGGGGGCGAGCTACCTGCTCTCCTCGGTGGCGGCGGTCGTGGTGGGCGGCGCCTCGATCTTCGGCGGGCGCGGCTCGGTGGTCGGTACCGTCGGCGGTGCGCTCGTGCTCGGGCAGGTCTCGACGCTCGTGACGGTGCTCAACCTCGGGGCGAACATCCAGCAGCTCATCTACGGCGCCATCATCCTCGTGGTCATCTCTCTCTACGGACGGCGTCGCGCCGCCTGATTAGATGGGGGCATGGGCGCACAGATCCAGTACAGCGAGTTCGGCGGGCCGGAGGTGCTCTCGTACGTCGAGGTGCCGGTGCCCTCGGCGCCGGAAGGCGGCGTCGTGGTGGAGACGCGGGCCATCGGGGTGAACCCGATCGACTCGAAGCTGCGGTCGGGGGCGCGGGCGAGCGCGCCCCTCACGGCTCCGCGCGTGCCGGGGTCGGATGCGTCGGGAGTCGTCGTCGAGGCCGGCGCGGGGGTCTCCGACTGGGCCGTGGGTGACGAGGTCGTGCTGCGCAATGCGCACGCCGCCTACGCGACGCATGTCGTCGCATCCGCGGCGCAGCTCGTGCGGAAGCCGGCCGGTGTCGGCTGGGATGAGGCGGCCGCCATCGGTGTTCCGGCGTCCACCGCCTACCAGGCCCTGCGGACGCTCGGCGTCGAGGTGGGCTCGGTCGTGCTGATCCACGCGGGATCGGGAGCGGTCGGGCAGGCCGCCATCCAATTCGCCCGCAACCGGGGTGCGACGGTGATCGCCACCGGGGGCGAACGCAACCAGGCGCGGATGGGCGAGCTCGGCGCGATCCCGGTCGAGTACGGCCCGGGACTGCTGCAGAACATCCGTGCCGCCGCTCCCGGCCCGATCGACATCGTGCTCGACGCTGCGGGCACCGACGAGGCGCTCGAGGCCTCGTTCGCTCTGGTGGCCGACCGCTCGAAGATCGGCACCGTCGTGGCGGGCGCGCGGGCGGCGGAACTCGGCATCCGGGCCTGGTCGGGAGGAAACCCCCTGCCGCTGACCGCCGAGGAACAGCGGCTCCGCGCGGAAGCGTACGCCGTGACCCTCGAGTTGATGGAGCTCGGCGACTTCGAGGTCGAGATCGGCGCCCGCTACCCGCTCTCGGCGGCCGCCGAGGCGCAGCGCGCGAGCATGGCGGGCGAGCACCGAGGCAAGATCATCCTCGACCCGCGCGCCTGACGCCCCAGCCGGATCGAATCGGGATCAGCCCTCGGCGACGAGAAGGGGGGCTCCGGCCGACGCTCGTCGACAGCACACCACCCAGGCACCGGGCGCGAGGAGCGAACGGTCGATCGGCAGCCCACCGGCTTCGGAGACGGGGCGCGCATCGACCACGCCGTGAGCGCTCTGCCACTGCGCGAGCAGCTCGGGGCCGGTGGCCACTGTGACGTCGCGAGAGGAGCGGTCGCCGAGCAACTGCGCCGCGGCATCCCGGAGAGCGGGATCCGCCGCCGCGAGAGTGAGCTCCTGCACGCCGATGGCCAGAAGCGCCCGCGCGACCACGACCGCATCGTCGTCATCGCCCAGCAGCACCACCCGACCGCCGAGCACGAGCCTGCCCTGGGCCCGGAGCACCGAACGGAACGCCACGAGCTCCTTCGCCACCGCTTCGATGCTCACATCGTCGGCCGGCACTGCAGTCGTAGTCATCGGTGTTCCCGTTCGTCGACGACCGTGATGTCCACGGCCCACACCGTGAATTTTTCGCGACCGCACACCCCACTGTCAATCCGGCCACCGCGGATTCCCAGGGTCGACCGGGTGGGTCAGAAGTCGGTGTGGCCCAGGTCGGCAGCCGGCACGAAGGAGGCCGCGGTCGCGGCCGAGTGCAGCTCGAACACCACGATCTCGTTGCCCGACTCCCGCAGTACGGGCGCCGGAACGTAGAGCGTGTGCTGCGGCCCGCGCGACCAGTAGCGGCCGAGGCAGAACCCGTTCACCCACACCACCCCCTTGCCCCAGGAGCGGGTATCGAGGTAGAGGTCGGCCGACTGCCCCTCCCGCACCGCCGGGAGATCGAAGCGTCCCAAAGCGAAGGCCGGTCCGGAGACGACGGATGCCTCACCCGGCGCCACCGCGGACAGCGCGGCGATGACACCACCGAAGCCCTTCGAGGCATCCGCACCCGCGGTCGGGTCGAGCTCGAGCGGCAGCACGAGCCAGCGCAGCAGGGGCTCTCCGTTGATGCGCGCGCCGCCGATGAGGCCCTTGGGCTCACCGATGCGGGGACCGTAGTCGACCCGGCCCTGGTCTTCGACCAGGATCTCGAGCACGCCACGCGCATCCGTCGGCAGGGCGATCGACCGGTCGTGGTGATCGCGGGCGAACACGCCGATCGGTGTGCCGTCGAGGAACACCTGGGCGCGGTCGCGCACCTCGTCGATCTCGAGCACGGCGGGGCCGACGATGTCGATCTCGGCGCGGTAGAGCGCGAAGCCGGTGTAACGGCCGAGCGAATCCATCGAGGGCAGCTCCTCGCGCGGCGTCCAAGTGCCGAGACGGTCGACCACCGAGGAGAGTGCCACCGAGCGGGCGAGCGGAACGTCCAGCGCGCGGGCCGGACCGGCGACCTCGGGAGCGGGGCCCGTGACGGACCCGTACTTCGCGAGCACCTCACGGAAGGCGTGGTACTTCTCCGTCGGGTTGCCGGCCTCGTCGAGCGGGGCGTCGTAGTCGTAGGACGTGACGATGGGCTGGTAGACGCCCTTGTCGTTCGCGCCGTTGGTGAACCCGAAGTTGGTGCCGCCGTGGAACATGTAGATGTTCACGGAGCCGCCGGCCGCCAGCAGGTCGTCGAGGTCCTGGGCCGACTGGCCGACCGATGTGGTGTGGTGGTGTGCACCCCAGTAGTCGAACCAGCCGTCCCAGAATTCGGAGCACATCAGCGGCCCGGTCGGCTGGTGCTCGCGCAGGGTCGCGAGGCGCTCCAGCGAACGCGACCCGAACGATGCGGTCTTGTGCAGGCTCGGCAGGCTGCCGTCCTCGAGCATCTGCGCGGTGGGCTGGTCGACCGTCGTGAACGGCACGGTCAGGCCGATCCTGCGGTTCATCTCCACGAGCTTCTCGAGGTACACCGGGTCGGAGCCGTAGGCGCCGTACTCGTTCTCGATCTGCACCAGGATGATCGGGCCGCCCTGGTCGATCTGGCGCGGCACGAGCACGGGCGCCAGCTGCTCGAGATACTGCGACACGGCCTCGAGGTACTGCGGCTCGTCGCGGCGCACACCGACGGTGCCCGACTCGAAGAGCCAGGCCGGGAGGCCGCCGTTGTCCCACTCGGCGCAGATGTAGGGGCCGGGGCGCACGATCGCGTGCATGCCCTCGGCGGCCACGTCGTCGAGGAAGCGGCCGAGGTCGAGCGAACCGGTGAGGTCGAACTCGCCCTCGCGCGGGGCGTGCGCGTTCCAGGCCACGTAGGTCTCGATGGTGTTGAGGCCCATCTGACGGGCCTTGCGGATGCGGTCGCGCCAGAGATCCGGATGCACGCGGAAGTAGTGCAGGGCACCCGAGAGGATGCGGAAGGGTTCGCCGTCGAGCTCGAAGTGCTCGTCGCCGATGCGGAATTCAGACATGGTCGTCCTCGGTGTCGGAGGCGGAAGTGTGAGGGGTGGAGGCGAGTTCCACGGCCGACCAGGAGAGGGCCGGCACGGTGAGATGGAGAACGGATGCGCCGTCGGCGTCGCCGGGGACGAGTCGCGCCGCCGACCCCAGGTCGGTGAACCCGACCGGCTGGGCGTCGGCATCATTGATGGTGTGGCGGTCGCCCCCGGCCGGCACGGTGAGGGTCTGCGCTCGCACGACACGAACGCCGGCGGCCGCGATCTCGATCTCGATCGACGCGTCCTCGTCGAGCGAGCGGTTCGTCACGAACAGAGCGATCGATCCGTCGTCGTTCAGGGTCGCGACGGCGTCGACGAGCGGAGCCGAGCCGTAACGGGCGGTGTCGTACACCGGCACCGCGGCATCCGGATGCGCCGCCGGATCGACCACGCGACCCGCGGCCAGCTGCGCGGTGCGCTGGAAGGGGAAGAAGGTGCTCTGCCGCCAGGCCGGCCCGTCGGGCTCCGACCGGATGGGTGCGATCACGTTCACGAGCTGTGCCAGGTTCGCCATCGAGACGCGGTCGGCGTGCCGCAGCAGCGAGACCAGCAGCGAGCCGACGACCACCGCATCCGTCACCGAGTAGGCGTCTTCGATGAGGCGCGGCGCCTCGGGCCACTCCCCCGTCATCACGCGCGGCTTGTCGATCTCGTTCCAGCGGCGCTGGTACCAGACGTTCCATTCGTCGACGCTGATGCCGACCGGATGCTCGGTGTCCGGCCCCGCGCCCGCCTCGTCGATGATCTCGGCGACCGTCTCGAGGTAGCGGTCGAGACCGGTGCCCGAGGCGAGGAAGCTCGCGGCGTCGCCGTCGGACTCCTCGTAGTAGGCGTGCACCGAGATGTGGTCGACGAGACCCGCGGTGTGCTGGAGCACGGTGCGCTCCCACTCGCCGAAGGTGGGCATCTCGGCGTTCGAGGAACCGGCGGCCACCAGCTCCACGGCGGGGTCGATGAACTTCATCAGCCGCGCGCTCTCGGCGGCCAGACGACCGTACTCCTCGGCCGTCTTGTGGCCGATCTGCCAGGGTCCGTCGACCTCGTTGCCGAGGCACCAGAGGCGGATGCCGAAGGGCTGCTCGGCCCCGTTGGCCCGGCGCCGGTCGGAGAGCGCGGTGCCCGACGGGTGGTTGGCGTACTCCAGCACGTCAGCCGCCGACTCGATGCCGCGGGTGCCGAGGTTGACGGCGTACATCAGCTCGAGTCCGGCATCCTGCGCCCAGTCGGCGAACTCGTGCAGGCCCACCTGGTTGGTCTCGACGCTGTGCCAGGCGGCGTCGAGCCGCACCGGCCGCTGGTCGCGCGGTCCGACGCCGTCTTCCCAGCGGTAGCCCGAGACGAAGTTGCCCCCCGGATAGCGCACGGTGGTGGCGCCGAGTTCGCGCACGAGCTCGAGCACGTCCTGCCGGAATCCGCGGGAGTCGGCCGAGGGGTGCTCGGGCTCGTAGATGCCCTCGTAGACGCTTCGGCCCATGTGCTCGACGAAGGTGCCGAAGATCCGCCGCGGAACGCGCGCGAACGCGGTGTCGGGGTCGATCACGAGCCGAACGGAGAACATCCTGACGCCTTTCGAGGGTGGAAGAGGCGCGGCGGTCACGAACGACCGCCGCGCCTCGGGTGGTGCTACTTGACGGTGAAGCCCTGCTGGTTGCCGTAGTCGACCAGCTGGTCCTGCCAGGTCTGCAGGCCCTCGTTGAGGTCGCTGCCGTTCTTGTAGGCCTGGCCGACGGTGTCACCGAAGATGCTGTTGGCGTACACCTGGTAGGGCAGGTAGTGCCATCCGCTGGGCACGTTCTTCGACGCGTCGACGAGGGTCTCGTTGATGGCCTGGCCGCCGAAGTACTCGGGGGTCTCGGCGAGGAAGTCCTTCGACTCGAGGTCGGCCGTGGTCGAGGGGAATCCGCCCGACTCGAGGAAGACCTTGATCGACTCGGGGTCGGAGTTCAGCCACTTGAGGAAGCCGGCCGCGAGAGCCTGGTTCTTCGACTGCTTCAGCACGACCTGACCGCCGCCGCCGTTCTCGGCGGTCACCGGGGTGCCGTCGTAGGTGGGCATGGGGGCGACGCGCCAGTCACCGGATGCCTGGGGCACCGACGACTCGAGCACGCCGGGCATCCACGCACCGGTCAGCAGGGTGGCGATGGTGCCGTCACCGAGCGCCTTGTACCACTCGTCGCTCCAGCCGGGAACGCTGGAGAGCAGCTTGTTCTCGTTCAGCTGGTTCCAGGTGTCGGCCCACTTCTTCGAGCCGTCGTCCTGCAGGTTGATCGAGACATCCGTGCCCTCGGCGGTGAACGGCTGACCGCCGGCCTGCCAGATCATGCTCGTGGTGAAGCCCGCGTCGCCGGTGTCGTTCGTGATGTAGGCGTTCGGGTCGGCGGCGTGCAGCTTCTGCGCGGCGGCGATGTACTGGTCGTAGGTCGTCGGCACCTCGATGCCGTACTTGTCGAAGACGGTCTTGTTGTAGAACATCGCCATGGGGCCGGAGTCCTGCGGCAGACCATAGATCTTGCCGTCGAAGGCCACCGAGCTCCACGGGCCGGCGCTGTAGTCGTCTTCGAGGTCGGCGAAGCCGTAGGAGCTGAGGTCGACGAGGGAGTCGGAGAGCGCGAACTGCGGGATGGCGTAGTACTCGACCTGCGCGACATCCGGTGCACCCGAGCCCGCGGTGATCGCGTTCTGCAGCTTGGTGTACTCGTCGGTGTTGGTACCGGCGTTGACGTACTTCACGTCGACGTTCGGGTAGGCCTTCTCGAAGGCCGCGACCTGGGCCTCGGCCGAGGGGGTCCAGCTCCAGTAGGTGATGGTGCCGCCCTTTTCGAGCGCGGCCTCGATGTCGTCGGCCGAGCCGCCGCCGCTGGAGGAGCCGCCGCCCGAGGCGCAGGCGGCCAGGCTCAGGCCGAGCGCCAGAGTCGATGCCGTGGCGAGTGCCACGCGGCGCAGGGTTGTCGTGCGCATCTGTGTTCCTTTCGGTTCTTCTACTTCGTTGTGAAGGGAGGGATTGCGATTGCCGTCATTGCTTGACGCTTCCCGCGCTCAGGCCGGACTGCCAGAAGCGCTGGAGGAAGAGGAAGGCGATCACGATCGGCACGATCGTGAGCAGGGCGCCGGTGATCACCAGGTTGTAGATCGGCTGCGCCGCGACGCCCGAGGACTGGGAGCTCCACTGACTGAGACCCACGGTGAGCGGGTACCAGGTGGGCTCGGAGAGCATGATGAGGGGCAGGAAGTAGTTGTTCCAGGTGGCGACCACCGCGAACAGCAGCACCGTCACGATGCCCGGGGCCAGAAGCCGCAGCGAGATCGTGAAGAAGGTGCGGAATTCGCCGGCTCCGTCCATCCGGGCCGCTTCGAGGATCTCGGTGGGCACGGCGTCGCTCGCGAAGGTCCAGACGAGGTACAGGCCGAACGGGCTGATGAGCGACGGAAGGATGACGGCCCACGGGGTGTTCGTGATGCCGAGCTGGCTGAACATGAGGAACGTCGGCACCGCGAGCGCGGTTCCCGGGATGGCGACGGCGCCGAGCACCACCGCGAACACCGCGCGGCGGCCGGGGAAGTTGAACTTGGCGAGACCGTAGCCGGCCAGGGTGGCGAGGAAGGTCGCGCCGCCGGCACCGACCACCACGTACAGCAGCGTGTTGCCGAACCACTGCACGAAGATGCCGTTGCGGTAGGTGAGGGTGTCGGCGATGTTCTGGAAGAGGTTGAAGTCGGGGCCGAACCAGAGCCCGAAGGTGGAGAACAGATCACCCTGGTCTTTGGTGGCGTTGACGATGAGCCAGACCAGGGGCACCACGGAGTAGATCACGAAGATCGCCATCACGATGGTGAGCAGGATCGACTTGCGGGTACGGCGGCCCTCGGTGGGCTTGCGGTTCTGCACGAACGCCGGGCGGCGGCGGGTCTTCGCGGCCGTGGGGCGGGGCGTGGTGACGGCGCTCAACTCAGCGCACCTCCTGACGGGAACCGCGCAATTGCACGATGTAGGCGATGACCGCGGTGATGATGCCCATCACGATCGCGACCGTGGCGGAGTAGTTGAACTGCTGCCCGGCGAACGAGAGGTTGTAGGCGTACATGTTCGGGGTGAAGTAGCTCGAGATGACGTTGGGGGCCAGCGCCTTCAGCAGGTTCGGCTCGTTGAAGAGCTGGAAGCTGCCGATGATGGAGAAGACGGTGGCGATGACGATCGCGCCGCGCAGGGCCGGCAGCTTGATGCCGGTGACGATGCGGAACTGGCCCGCGCCGTCGAGCTCGGCCGCCTCGTAGAGCTCGCCCGGGATGACCTTGAGGGCCGCGTAGAAGATGAGCATGTTGTAGCCCATGAACTCCCAGGTGACGATGTTGCCGATCGACGCGAGGATCCAGTCGGAGGAGAAGGGCTGCAGCAGGTCGAAGCCGATCAGGTCGTTGATCGACCCCGCCAGCCCGAACTGGTTGCCGTAGATGAAGCCCCAGATGAGGGCGGCCACGACACCGGGAACGGCGTAGGGCAGAAAGATCGCGATGCGGAAGAAGCTCGATCCGTGCAACCGTGCGCTGTCGATGGCCAGGGCCACGAAGAGCGAGAGCGCCAGCATGATCGGCACCTGGATGACGAGGAAGAGCGTGACGCGGAACAGCGATTCCCAGAACTTCGGGTCTTGGAAGAGCTGGCCGTAGTTGGCCAGGCCCACGAACCCGGTGCCGCCGACCAGCTGCTGGCGGAACAGGCTCAGCACGATCGCGTACACCACGGGGGCGACCAGAACGGCGAGGAAGACCACCATGAACGGGGCGACGAACGCCCAGCCGCGCCAGTCCCGACGCGCACGGCGGAGGGGGCGGGACTGTGTGACACTCACCGACGCCATTGTCCAAATCCTGTTCTGTGGAGAATTGTGTTTGTGGTCATGTTTACGTCAACATGAACGGAGCGAGCATAACATGTTCACGTAACCATGCAAGTGGTTCCGGCAATTCATCGACAATCGACACAATCAGGGGTGCACCAGGTGACCGACACAGTCCGAGCCGGCTCGAAACGGCATCGCGGGCCGTCCATGGCCGATGTGGCACGCCACGCCGGTGTCTCCACCCAGACGGTCTCCCGGGTGTCGAACGGTCTCTCGAACGTCGAGCCGGCGACGCGGGACCGCGTGCTGGCGTCGATGCGCGAGCTCGGCTACCGCCCCAACCGGGCAGCGCGGGCGCTGCGTTCGGGCCAGTACCGCACGATCGGCGTGATCATGTTCACTCTGTCGTCATTCGGCAACATGCGGACGCTCGAATCCATTTCCATCGCGGCCGCCCGGGCCGGCTATTCGATCACCCTCATCCCGGTCGAGGAGCCCACGCAGGAGCACGTCACCAAGGCCTTCGCCCGGCTCGCGGAGCAGGCCGTCGACGGCATCGTCATCGTGATCGAGGCGCACTTCGTGAGCCAGGCCGACGTCGAGCTGCCGGAGGGTCTGCCCGTGGTCGTCATCGACTCCAGCGAGCGCGACGACTACCCCGTGATCGACACGGATCAGACGATGGGGGCGCAGCTCGCCACGCAGCACCTGCTCGACCTCGGGCACTCGACGGTGTGGCACGTGGCCGGGCCCTCCGACTCCTATTCGGCCACGCGCCGGGAGGCGTCCTGGCGCGCCACCCTGGAGCGGGCCGGGCGCACGGTGCCGCCGGTGGTGCGCGGCGACTGGACCACGGCATCCGGCTACCGGGCGGGGATCGAGCTGCTCGGGCGGCCGGATGTGACGGCCGTCTTCGCGGGCAACGACCAGATGGCCCTCGGCATCCTGCGCGCCTTCCACGAGGCGGGGCGGCGGGTGCCCGACGAGGTGAGCGTGGTGGGGTTCGACGACATGGCCGAGTCGGATTCGTTCTGGCCGCCGCTCACCACCATCCACCAGCGCTTCGACGTGGTGGGGCAGACCGGCATCGAGGTGCTGGTGGCCGAGATCGAGGGACAGCAGGCATTGCCGGAGACCTTTATGGTGGAGACGCGGCTGGTGGTGCGCGAGAGCACCGGGCCGGCGCCACGCACCACCTCGACCCCCTCGGCACCCCTCGGAAGGACCACCGATGCCTGACGGCAGCTACCCCGCCGCCTCCACTCGCTACGACCGGATGCAGTACAACCGTTCCGGGCGCAGCGGGCTGCTCCTGCCCGCCCTCTCCCTCGGGCTCTGGCACAACTTCGGCGACACCCGGCCGGTCGAGACCCAGCGGGCCATCCTGCGGCGCGCGTTCGATCTCGGCATCACGCACTTCGACCTGGCGAACAACTACGGGCCGCCTCCCGGGTCGGCCGAGACGAACTTCGGGCGCATCGTCGCCGAGGACTTCCGGGCCTACCGCGACGAGATCGTGGTCTCGTCGAAGGCCGGCTACCACATGTGGGAGGGCCCGTACGGCGAGTGGGGCTCGCGCAAGAGCGTGCTCGCCTCCCTCGACCAGTCGCTCGGCCGGCTCGGCCTCGACTACGTCGACATCTTCTACTCCCACCGCTTCGACCCGTCGACGCCGCTCGAGGAGACCATGGGGGCGCTCGCCACCGCCGTGACGTCGGGCAAGGCGCTCTACGTGGGCGTGTCGAACTATTCGCCCGACGCCACGCGGCGAGCGGCCGAGATCCTCGCGGGGCTCGGCGTGCCGCTCACCATCCACCAGCCGTCGTACTCGATGTTCAACCGCCACATCGAAGGCGGGCTGTTGCCCGTGCTCGACGAGGTGGGAGCAGGCAGCATCGTGTTCTCGCCGCTCCAGCAGGGTCTGCTGACCGACCGCTACCTCGACGGCACGGTTCCCGAGGGTTCCCGGGCGGCGACCTCGCACTTCCTCCCGGCGACGCGTGCCGTCGACGACACGTATCTCGCGCGGGCGCGCGCTCTGAACGAGATCGCGACCGGGCGCGGGCAGACGCTCGCGCAGCTCGCGCTCACCTGGGTGCTGCGGCACCCGCAGGTCACGAGCGCGCTGATCGGCGCCTCGAGCGTCGCCCAGCTCGAGCAGAACGTGGCGGCACTGGATGCCGCGCCCCTCACCGTCGAGGAGATCGAGGCGATCGAGCCGCACGCCGTCGACGGCACCGCACGCGGGTAGGTCAGGCTACGGCGCGATCTCGAGCCGGGCGATGCGACCGTCGGCAGCCAGGTCGAAGCGGTAGCGCAGGTCGACGACGCCGCCCGGGAAGTCGCCCTCGAGGTGGTGCAGCGCCACGAAGTGTGACTCGTCGGCCGCCTCGAGTGAGCGGAAGTCGGTCGTGTACGTGTACTCGGTGGCGGTCGTCTGCCGCCACTCGCGGATGTCGGCGCCGCGGCGCTCACGACCCTCGTCGATCACGACGGCGTCGGCGGTGAATGCGGCCAGCGAGGCCTCGAGATCGTCGCGCGCGACGGCGTCGAGGTACACGGCCACCTGGAACGGGAATCGGATGCTCATGCCTCCACCCTGGACGTTCCCCCACGGGGAAGGTCAAGAATGAGGACATGAGCGATCCCGTCCTCACCATCGGCGAGTTCTCGCGCATGACGCACCTCAGCGCCAAGGCGCTGCGGTTCTACCACCGCGAAGGCCTGCTCGAACCGGCCGGCATCGACCCGGTGAACGGTTACCGCGAATACACGCTCGAGCAGCTGCCGACGGCGCAGGTGATCCGGCGATTCCGGGCCCTCGACATGCCGGTCGACATGATCCGGGCGGTGCTGGGCGCCTCCGAACCCGAGGAGCGGAACGCGCTCGTCGTCACCCATCTCGGGCAAATGGAGGAGCAGCTGGCCTCGACGCAGGCGGCGGTGGAGTCGCTGCGGAACCTGCTGGAGCATCCGTCGTCGAGTGGTGCCGGCGGCATCCCGATCGCCGTCGAACGGCGCTCCCTGCCGGCCGCCGAGGTGCTGCGGATCGACGACGTGATCGACCTCGCCGACCTCGGGCGGTGGTACACGGATGCGTTCCAGGAGCTCGACGCCGCCGTCGCCCGCTCGGGTCTACCGGTCACGGGCCCGCGCGGCGGTCTCTGGTCGACGGAGCTCTTCCGCGACGAGCGCGGGGCGGTTTCGGTCTTCCGGCCCGTCGCGCTGCCGGCGGCCTCGCCGCACTCCGACACGGACGCGGATCGGTCGAGCGCGGAACCGGGCGCAGTGCCGGAGTTGCCGGGAGCGGGACGCGTGCGCACCGGCATCCTGCCGGCCGGTGACTTCGCCGTGACCGTGCACGCCGGGCCCGACGCCGAGATCGACCGCAGCTACGGGGCCCTCGGCTCCTACGTCTCGCAGCACGAGCTGAGCATCGACGGCCCCGTGCGCGAGAGCTACCTCGTCTCGGAGTTCGATGGTCCGGCCGGCAGCGCGCCCGACCGCGTCACCGAGATCGCCTGGCCCATCTTCCGCACCTCGCCCTGACCTCCCGCCGGGTAGCGCGCCGCGCCGCACTCGACCGGGCCAAGCGCACCGTGCGCGACCTCTACTAACTTGCACATCGGTGTGCAAGTTAGTAGAGTGGGGCCGTGCCCACCACCCTCCATCCCACTCGCGCGCCGCGCCGCGATGCCGCCGAGAACCGCGAGGCGATCGTCGCCGCGGCCGCCACCGTCTTCCGGCGCGACCCCGAGGCCTCCCTCGACGCCGTCGCCAGTGAAGCCGGGCTCTCGCGCCGCGCCCTCTACGGTCACTTCGGCTCCCGCGACGAGCTGCTCGCCGAGCTGCTCACGCGTGGCGCAGCCCGCATCTCGGCAGCGCTCGCCGGTGTGCACGACTCCGATCCGCGCATCCATCTCGCCCTCATCGGCGCCGCCCTCTGGGCCGAGGTGCAGCAGGTGCGCGTGCTCGCCCAGCTCGCCGTGCACGGCCCGCTCGAGAAGACCGTGGCCGACGCGCTCGCGCCGGTGCGCGCCTCCGTGCGCCGGGCGGCCCGCGACGGAGTGGAGGCGGGATGGTTCCGCCCCGACGTGCCGGTCGAGAGCCTCGCGCGACTCATCGAAGACGCGGCGATCGCGGTGCTCGACGAGGCCGTGCGAACCGACCTCTCCGAGCCGGAAGGTCGGCGTCTGGTGATGGCGATGGGCCTGTCGGTCGCCGGGCTCTCCTGGCGCGACGCGAACGCGCTCATCGAAGCAACGCCGCAGCTCACGTCGGCGCCGGTCGCTGCGGCAGCTACGCCCGTGGCAGCCGGCCGCGCCACACCCACCCCGTCGTCGAAAGGCTCCGTCTCATGAGGATCGTCGTCGACGCCGTCAGCAAAGGCAAGGACGGCATCCCGCTGCCCGAGACCTCGCTCGTGTTCGAGAGCGGCCGGGTCACCGTGGCCCTGGCCGAGACCGGCGACCGACCCACCGTGCTCTCGCTCGTCGCGAGCGGACGGATGGTGCCCGACAGCGGCTCCGTCACCCTCGACGGCGTCGCGGATGCCGCGCGGGTGCGCGAGCGGATCGCCCTCGTCGACGCACCCGACGTCAGCGACCCCGCCGCCGATCTGCTGCTGCGCTCCGTCGTGACCGAGGAGCTCATGTACGCGGGGCGGTCGACCTCGCGCGACACCGTCGCCTCCGTCATCGACCAGGCCGGTGGGGCCGAGTACGCGGCGGTGCGGATGGGCGACGTGCCCGCCGCCGTGCGCGTGCGCGTGCTCGCCGAGCTGGCCGCGTTCCGGCGCGGGGTGGAGGGGCTCGTGATCACCAGCCCAGACCGCCACGGTGGCGACCCGCGCGAGTGGCTGACCGTGGCCACCGACCTCGCCGACCGCGGATTCGCGGTGCTCGTGGTGTGCGGCGCCGCCTCGGCCGAGATCGTCCGCCCGCTGCTGCCCGAACCGGCCGCCATCGAGCCCGAACCCGCACTTGAACCCGAACCCGCACCCGCACCCGCACCCGCACCCGCACCCGCGGCATCCGCTCCCTCCGAGCCCGCCGCCCCCGAACTCCCCACGCAACCCGAATCGGAGCCCACCGCGTGAAGATCGTCCACCTCGTCGCCTCCGAGCTCAAGCGCCTCACCGCCTCCTCCATGGCGCGGCTCGCCCTCGTGGCGCTCATGCTCGTGCCCGTGCTCTACGCCGGGCTCTACCTCTGGGCCAACAACGACCCCTACGGCAACCTCAAGGACGTGCCCGTCGCACTCGTGGTGGAGGACACCGGCTCCACGCTCGACGGCAAGGCCGTGAACTACGGCGACGAGGTGCGCGATCAGCTGCTGAAGGACGCCTCGGTGGGGTGGCAGGTCACCACCGCCGCCGACGCCGAGCAGGGTGTGCGGGACGGGAAGTTCGACTTCATCCTCACCCTCGGACCCGACTTCTCGAGCGCCCTCACCTCGGCGAGCGGCAACGCTCCCGAACAGGCCGTCGTGAAGCTCACCACCAACGACACCAACAGCTTCCTCGCCACGACGATCGCGGGGCAGGTGGCCGAGAAGGTGCGGGCGAGCATCACCGAGCGTGTGGGCAAGGAGGCTGCGCTCACATTGCTCAACGGCTTCGCGACGGTGCGCACCAACCTCGGCCAGGCCGTCGACGGCGCCACACAACTCGCCGACGGCAGCACCACCGCCGCGGCGGGTGCGCTCGCGCTCGCCCAGGGTTCCGGATCGGCCAACATCGGCGCACTCCAGCTGAACGACGGCCTGCAGCAACTGCAGGCGGGCTCCGCCGACCTCCCCGCCCAGGCCGCCGCCCTCAACGACGGCGCCCAGCAGGTCGCCGCGGGCAACGCCGAACTGTCGACGGAGGCGACCCAGGTCGCCTCCGCGGTTCAGGATGCCGTGGACCAGGTCCCCCAGGCACGCGCCGACATCGTCGCGCTGCTCGACCAGACCGATCTCACGGCGGAGCAGAAGGCCGCCATCCTCGCCCAGCTCGACCAGGTCGGCACCGAGATCGATAAGGGCAATGCCCAGGTGCAGGATGCCAATGCGAAGATCGGCGAACTGGCCACCGGCAGCGCGGCGCTCGCCGCGGGCACCCAGCAGCTCGCCGACAACGCGCCCACGCTGGCGAACGGCATCGCGAGCGCGGCATCCGGGGCATCCGAGCTCTCGTCCGGGATCACGCAGATCGCGCAGGGGTCCGCCGACCTCTCGAACGGCCTCAACGCCCTGAACGGCGGGGCCGACACACTCCGCGACGGACTCGCCGACGGGCTCGCCGACGTTCCCGACCAGACCGCCGACCAACGCGAGGCGGCCGCCCAGACCATCTCCGACCCGGTGGCGCTCGACACCAGCGCCGTCACCAAGGCCAGCAACTACGGCGCCGGAATGGCCCCGTTCTTCATCAGCCTCGCCGCCTGGATCGGCATCTACGCCCTGTTCCTCATCGTGAAGCCGCTCTCCCGTCGCGCCCTCACCGCCCTCAAGAAACCGCTCACGGTCACCACCGCCGGCTGGCTGACCCCCGCCATCCTCGGCGCCCTGCAGATGACGGCCGTCTTCGGTATCATCACGCTCGCGCTGGGCTACCAGGTGGAGCACGGCTGGGGCATGTTCGGCTTCATGGTGCTCACCTCGGCGACGTTCGCCACGATCATCCTGGCTCTGAACATCCTGCTCGGCAGTGTGGGACAGTTCCTCGGGCTCGTGCTGATGGTGCTGCAACTCGTGACGGCGGGCGGCACCTTCCCGTGGCAGACGCTGCCGGGGCCGCTGCAGGTGCTGCACAACATCCTGCCGATGAGTCACGCGGTCGACGGCATCCGTCAGCTGATGTACGGCGGCAACCTCGACCTCGCCGCGGGCGACGCCACCGCCCTCCTCTGCTGGCTTCTCGGCGCGCTGCTGGTCTCGTTCCTCGGCGCCCGCCGGATGACGCGCCACCGCACCCTCCGCGACCTCCGCCCGTCCCTCATCGGCTAAGCACTCCGGCCGAGGCGAGCAGGCGAGCGGGCAGGCGGCGGCGGGGATCAGCCCTCGAGGAGGCCGCGCTCGGCGGCCGCCACCAGCGCCTCCTCACGGGAGGCCACACCGAGCTTGCGGTAGAGGCTGCGCAGTTGGCTCTTCACCGTGTTGATCGACACGAACAGGGCCGACGCGATCTCGGCCGTGCTGCCGGTCTGCACGAGCTGGTGCAATACCGTCGCCTCCCGGTCGGTCAGCCGCGTGCGCGCGAGCACCGAGGGCAGGAACGAGCGCTGGTCGGCGACCGAGTCGAAGAAGGAGACGCTCGAGGTCAACCCGTGCTCCGAGGCGTTCCGGGCCAGCGCCTCACGGTCGACGTCGGGGATGAACACGATCTCGAAGCGCAGATCGCGGTCGAGGATGAGCGCGACGGTCTCGTCGGTGATGTCGGCCGCGAGATCGTGGTTGCCGAGCCGGAGGAGCGCCGCCGCCCGCACCAGGCTGTGCGCCACCTCGATGTGCCGACTCATCCAGCCGCGCTGACGCACCCCGTTCAGCAGGCGCAGCGCCTCGGCGGGGTCGTCGCCGAGCAGGGCCGTCAGTGCGCGCACCAGGGTGACGGCGGGCGCGTCGGCAGGCTGTTGCGAGAGCACCGCCTCCGCTCGCGCCGGGCGGCCGGACGCGAGGTACTCGACGGCGAGCAGCGCCGAGAGCCACTCCCCGATCACCCGCGGGATCTCGGCGCCCGCTCCGCGCTCCAGCGCCACCTGCAGTTCGACGCTGCCGGCCCGGTGCCGATGCGTCGCGATGTCGATCAGGGCTTGCAGCAGCAGGAACGCGCCCCGATGCTCGCTGCCCGGCAGGTAGCGCTCGGGCGCGTCGACGTGCGCCTGCGCCCCGACCGGGTCGAACCGCTCGAGAGCCTCGAACCCCTGCGCCAGGCGATAGAGGGCGCCCGGATGCCCGTCGCTCCAGCCCTCCGGCCAGTCCATCCGGTCCAGCCGCGCGATGGGTTCGCGCGCCTCCACCATCTCGCCGCTCAGGGCGAGCGTGCCCGCGATCAGCGACAGCGGCCGCAACCGCGCGCGGAGCCCCGGCACCTGCATGCTCGCGCTGTAGGCGGCTCGGAAGGCCTCGAGGGCGCGATCCGGTCGCCCGGCGTACAGCAACGAGACGCCGGCGTGCGCGAGCAGGTGGTAGGCGTTGCGCTCGAGCTCGTCGCGATCGGCGGGTGCGAGCTCCTCGAAGATCTGCAGCGCGTTCTCGCCCGACTTCCCGGCCTGCTCGAACCGTCCGCTCAGCCGATAGGCCGCGCTCTCCCCGGCCACCAGCACGAAACGTTCCGCCGGATCGGTCTTGCCCGCGCGCACCCGCGACGCCGCGATGGCCAGGGTGAAGAGCTCGATCGCGCGCATCCGGTTGTCGCCGAGCGAGTCGTAGCCGAGCCCCAGCACCATGGCCAGCAGCGGGTAGTGCCGGATGGCGCGCAGCGGGATGACCTGCAGCACACCCACCACCTCGACGAGATGCACCTCGAGCAGCTGCGCCCACGACTCCAGCGTGATCCGCGAGGCGAACTCGAGGTCACCCGCCTCGACAGCGTTCGAGAGCGCTACGAAGGCGAGCCCGTGTGAGCGCGCCCACGCCGCGTAGCGGCGGCGCAGCACCGGCACCTGCTCGGGCAGACGCGCGACCAGCTCGCCGTAGAGCGCCGACCGCACCACGCTCGAGAAACGGAAGAACAGCCCCTCGGCGCCGCTCGACCAGAGCCCGAGCCCGTTGGACTCGGCCTGGTGCAGGAATTCCTCGGCGTGCTCCTCACCGGTCAGTTCCCGGGCGAGCGCGACGCTCACCCCCTCGGGCACCGAGATCTTCAGCAGGAAGCTGCGCACCTGCTCGTCGGGCGCGAAATGCGTCACTGTCTCGGCGATGTAGGAGACCACGGCATCCGGAACGCGGATGTCGCGAGGCTCCAGGATGCGTCCCTCGCTCACGAGGGTGCTGGCCGCCGCCCGCACCGGGAGGGCGAGTCCGTCGGTGGCCCGCTGCACGGCGGCGACCACGTCGGGTGAGGCGTCGGCGCCTGCGCGACGGACGAGCTCCGCCACCTCCTCGTCGGTGAAGCGCAAGGCTTCCGGGCCCACGATCTCGGTGTCGACCCGGAGAGACAGCAAGGCGGCATCCAGCCCCGCCATCGAGCGCGTGGCGAGGGTCACGCGCACCTCGTGGCAGTGCTCCAGCAGGTCGAGCAGGTCGAGGTGCACGTCTTCGTCGTCGACGCGCTCGTAGTTGTCGATGATGAGGTGGATGCCCTCGGGCAGTCGCGAGAACGCCCGCACGAGAGTGGCGCGCGGGTCGTCGGATCTCCCGAACGACGCCACCAGGTTCGCGAGCGGCGAGTCGTCGGTGTCGATGCCGGAGTCGATCACGGCGTCGACCACGTCGCGCCAGAAGGACAGTCGCGTGGAGGGCTGGCGCCGCAGCGACACCCACTGGCCCGGTCGATCGCCGACGGATCGGGCGCGCGCCCACTCGGCCATCAGGACGGTCTTGCCCGCTCCGCCCACGCCGCGCACGATGGTGAGCGGGGCACCCGAGTCGAGGCGTCGCACCAGGCGGGGCCGATCGACGAGCTGCCGGGGCAGTCGGGGGGCGCCGGCGAAACCGGGTCGCCGACGACTCGTCGTCGCGCCCTCATCGACTTCCCTCACGTCCCCACCTCGTGTCTACTCTAGGGAATGCCACCCCGATCGGGGGGTGGAGGTCAGTTCACGCCGACACTGACCGTGTCCCAGCCGGTCGCGCCGTCGGGGGCCGGCGGCGCCTCGTCGGAGGTCTGGGTGTAGCCCGAGCGGTCCGTCGCCCGCACCGCGATGGTGTGCGATCCGGGTTGGGCGTCCCACTCGTAGACCCACTGCACCCAGGTGTCGATCCCGGCGGTGTCGGCGAGCCGCGCCTCGGCCCAGTCGGCGTCGTCGATACGCACCTCCACCTTCTCGATGCCGGTGTGCTGCGCCCAGGCGACGCCGGCCACCGGCACCGTGCCGGCCGAGACGGAGGCGCCCGCACGCGGCACGTCGATGCGCGACTCGGTCTTGATCGGGCCGAGGGCCGACCAGCCCCGTGGGGTCCAGTAGCCCTCCGCGTCGGCGAAACGCGTGACGTTCAGCTCCACCACCCATTTGGTGGCGGAGACGTACCCGTAGAGTCCGGCCACCACCATCCGCACCGGGTACCCGTGCTCCACGGGCAGGGGTTCGCCGTTCATCCCGACGGCGAGGATGCCGACCCGGTCGGCGTCCTGCAGCACCTCGAGTGGAGTGCCGGCGGTGAACCCGTCCGTGCTCCGGGAGAGCACCATGTCGGCCCCGGCGGTGGGCTTGGCGCGGGCGAGCAGCTCGCGGATCGGGTAGCCCAGCCAGACGGCGTTGCCGATCAGCTCACCGCCCACCTCGTTCGAGACGCAGGCGAGCGTGACCACGTGTTCCTCGAGCGGCAGGGCGAGCAGTTCGTCCCAACTGAGCTCGATCTCCTCCTCCACCATCCCCGTGACCTTAATGCTCCAACTCGCGGCCTCGACCTGCGGAACCTGCAGCGCGGTGTCGATGCGGTAGAAGCTGTCGTTGGGCGTGACGTACGGCGCGAGTCCGTCGAGACCGAGTTCCGCGCCGGCCGGGACGGCGGGTGCCGGCGTAGCGGGCGGCGGCAGCGTGATGGCGTCGCGCGCCGCGCTCACGGCGGTGGCGGCGGCGTTCATGGTGCGAGCGACACCTCCCACCACGAGGGCGGCGACGGCCGCGATGCCGCCGCGGATCAGGAAGGCGCGCCGATCCACTCCGGCCTGCGCGCGGAGCGGTGTGTCGGCCTGCTCGGAGGTCTGCCAGCGTCGCAAGCGCGTGATGAGCATCCGGAGCACCAGTACGCCCACGATCATGCCGATGACCGTCGGCACGGCCGAGAAGACGCCGGCGCCGGCCCGGGTGGAGACCGCGAGCACGGCGACACCCGAGACCACGACCAGCAGCGCCGTTCCGAACGGTGGGCGGCGCAGCTCGAGGATGCCCACCAGCCCCGCAAGCACGAGCACCACGACACCGAGGAGGATGAGCAACACGGCCTTGTCGCCGGTGCCGAAGAGCTGGATGACGGTGTCTTTGACTCCCGGGGGCGCCAGATCGATCACGAGTGAGCCGACGGCGAACAGGGGGCTCGTCTCGGAGCCCGCGACGAGGGCGATCAGCTCAGCGGTCGCGAGCACCGTCCCCGCGGCGACCACACCCGAGGCCGCGGCCCACAATCTTGGTCGCATGTCTCATCATAGGAACGCCCGGCTGTGCGCCGCCTGCGGGCCGGGCCCGTCCTCCCGCTCGGGAGGAGCTGCGTGACACCAACCCGTTTTTACGGGCCCGGTCACGCGCTCCTCCTCCCGAAACGAACCTGCCCTAGCGTCGACGGATGCGCCGCACGAGCAGGGCGACGGCCCGCCAGCCCACGAGGAAGACGCCGAGCACCACCGCAGTGACGATCACGAAGCTCCACTGCACGCCCTGACCCGAGAGGATGCGGAGCAGCATCCCGCCCACCACGGCGGCCGCCCAGATCACGACGCCCTGCGGCGCGAGGCGGAGAGGCGCCCGCCAGGCGAGAGTCACGACCCAGCCGATCGCGGCGCCCGCGAGGAACGGCCAGAGCGTGGTGAGGAAGCCGACGATCGCCGAGTCCTCGTCGTGACTCTGTCGCCCGATCGCCACGAACAGCACCACGAGCGCGACGTCCAGGACGATCGCGAGCGCGAGTGCGCCACTGCCGGCGCGGCCGACGGGGGTGCGAGCGGGGCGGGGCGGCACGGATGCAGAACTCACCCGAGGATTCTAGGCGCCGCGCCGGTGTGGCGGATGCCGAGCTCGTCCAGGGCCTCGACGACGTGGGCTTCACCGTTCCGGCCCAGGGGGGGCACCTCTTGGAACGGCGAGGCGATGCACGCCGTCGATGACAACCGGCTCGCCGCGGTGCCGGAGGCGACCGCCGCCGCAACGGCCACCCTCGCGGCGAACGCGGCGCACCTCGCGCGCGCCCTGAAGGCAGCCCCCTATCCGGCCTGAGCCGCGCCGACCCGCTCCCCCACCAGGTCGCGCACGACGCGCGCGACCTCGACCGCGTTCGGCAGGTCGGAGTGGATGCAGAACGACTCCGCCCGCACCGGGATGACGCCGCCCGAGACCGTGCGGGTGACCCCGTCGTGCAGAGCGGCGCGCGTCCGCTCGGCGACCGAGTCGAGCGGACGGGTCGCGCCGGTGCGCTGCACCCGGATGGTGCGGTCGTCGTTGTAATCGAGGTCGACGTAGTACTCCGAGACGAACGCGACTCCTCGGGCACGCGCCACCTCCTCGTGCGGCGTTCCGGCCAGCCCGAACACCGGCACGCCGTACTGCAGGGCCACGTCGCAGAGTGCTCCCATCAGGGCCGGGTCGCGCGACATCATGCCGTAGAGCGCCCCGTGCGCCTTGATGTGGTGGAGCGCTGCGCCCGCGGCGTCGAGGAAGCCGACGAGCGCGCCCACCTGGTAGAGCACCAGGTCGCGCACCTCGTCGGCGTCGACCGCCATCTCGCGCCGCCCGAATCCGGTGATGTCGGGGAGTCCAGGATGCGCGCCCACCGACACCCCCGCCGCGACGGCCCGCTCGACCACCCGCCGCATCGCACCCGGGTCGCCGGCGTGCATCCCGCAGGCCACGTTGATGGTGTCGATGTAGCCGAGCAGCTCCTCGTCGTGACCGAACGAGTGGATTCCCACCGACTCGCCCATGTCGGAGTTGATGGTGGTGCGCATGCGCTCAGCCCTGATCGAAGGTCGGTGCACGGCGCGCCGCGGTGGCGGCCTCGACACCCGCGGCGGTGCGGAGCAGGCCCGCCTCGCCGTAGGGCAACGCCATCAGCTCGATGCCCACCGGCAGTCCGTTCGGCGTGAAGCCGGCCGGAACCGTGATGGCGGGCAGGTACAGCTGGGAGGCGATGACCGTGTTGGTGGGGTAGGTGAGGCAGGTCCAGCGGTCGGAGAAGACATCGTCGTGCGTCGGCGCCGGGAGCTTCACGTCGGGGAAGACGATCACGTCGAGCTGCTCGGCCGCCATGATGCCGACCACCGAGCGCTGGAACACGCCCTGCGCGACCACGCGGTCGAGGTAGTCCGGGTCGTCTTTCGGATCGGCCGGACCGGTCGCGATGCCTTCGAAGAGGTCGAGCTTCTCGTGATAGGCCTTGTCGGCGTAGAGCTTCTGGATCGACTCGATCGGCAGCCCGGGACGCGCGGCGATGAAGGCGTTCATGTCGGCGAGCGAGCGCGAGAAGTACACCGAAGTGAAGGCCACGTAGTGGTCGAGATCGGGGATCTCGATGTCCACGAGCACCGCCCCGGCCGCCGTGAACGACTCCAGAGCCGACTCGATCACCACGTCGACGGCGGCGCCGTCCGGGTCGTCGGAGCCCGCGAAGGCCTGCCGGAGCACACCGATCCGCACGCCCTCGAGCGTGGCGCCCTCGACCGCGTCGGCGTAGCTGCCGGAGCGCGCTCCCGCGCCGGGCCCGGCTCCGTGCTCCGCCACAGCCGCCGTGGCCGTGTACGGGTCGTTCGCGTCGAACCCGGCGATCACGTCGAGCACGCGCGCGGCATCTCGAACCGTGCGCGTCATCGGACCCGAGGTGTCCTGCGGCACCACGAGCGACGACATCCCGGACCGGCTGATCAGGCCCGGCGTCACGCGCAGGCCCACGAGGTTGCAGAAGGAGGCGGGCAGGCGGATGGAGCCGCCCGTGTCCTCCCCGATGCCCACGAGCGAGAGGTTGGCAGCGACGGCCGCTGCGGTTCCGCTCGACGAGCCGCCCGGGTCGCGGCTGAGGTCGTAGGGGTTCTTCGTGATCCCGCTGCGTGAGGAGGTCGAGAACCACGAGGTGGCGAAGTCGGGCATGGTGGTCTTGGCGAGGATGATCGCGCCCGCGTCCTTCAGGCGTGTGATGGCCGTCGCATCCCTCTCGGGCAGGTAGTCGCCGCTGGCGCCGCTGCCGAAGGTGGTGACGATGCCGGCGGTCTCCACCTGGTCCTTCACCACGACCGGGATGCCATGCAGCGGCCCGGTCGGGCGGCCGGCGGCGAACGCGGCGTCGAGGGCATCCGCTTCGTCGAGCGCGGTCGGCGAGACCGTGATGATCGAGTTGAGGGCGGCGCCCGACCGGTCGATCGCCTCGATGCGATCGAGGTAGGCCTGCACGATGTCGCGCACGGTGAAGCGGCCGGCGGCGTAGCCGTCGTGCACGTCGGCGATGGTGATTTCTTCGATGTCGATGTGCGACATGGTCACTCCTTGGGTGAGGTGGTCGGTGTGGTGACGGACGGGGTGGTGCGAGCCGAGGCGGTTCTGCGGCCGAATCGACTGGCGACGCGGCGCCAGTCGACGGTGGCGAGAGCCGCGATGATGATGAGTCCCTTGATGATGTTCTGGTAGTAGGCGTCGATGTCGAGAAGGTTGAAGCCGTTCTGCAGGGTGGCCAGGATGGCCACACCCACGGCGGTGCGCCAGATCGCGCCGCGCCCGCCGGCGAGCGACGTGCCGCCGACGATCACGACGGTCAGCACGTCGAACACGAGGTTCGAGTTGAGGTTCGGCTGGGCCGAACTCAGCTGCGAGGCCGTGACGATCCCCGCGATGCCGGCGCAGAGCCCGGACAACGCGTAGCTCGAGGCGGTGACCAGCGCGATCCGGATGCCCGCGAGCCGACTGGCCTCCGCGTTGCCGCCGACCGCGTAGATGCTCTGCCCGTAGGGCGTGTAGGCCAGCACGAGACCCGCCACCACCATCAGGGCGATGAGCAGCATGCCCGAGAACGGGATACCGAGGAACCGGCCGCTGCCGAGCACGGTGAACGGCTCGAAGTCGACCACGAACGCCACGTTGCCCGTGAGCACGAGGGTCACCCCGGAGATCACGAGCGACATGCCGAGGGTGGCGATGAAGGGGTTGACCCGGAGTCCGGTGACCACGAATCCGTTCACGCAGCCCACCACGAAACCGACGACGACCGCGACGGCGAACGCCACGATCGGCGCTTCGGTGCGGCCGAGCGCGGCGGCCACCACCGCGCAGAGCGAGTAGATGGCGCCCACCGAGAGGTCGAAACCGCCGGTGATCACCACGTAGGTCATGCCGATGCCCATGATGCCCACCGGTGCCCACTGGCTGAGGATGTTCATCAGGTTCCCCGGCGCCACGAACCCGGGTTGCGCGACGGCGATCACCACCACCAGCACGGCGAGCGCGACCACGATGCCGTAGTCACGGACGAAGGTCAGCCCGCGATTCCGCCCGGGTGTCAGGGATGCGGTGGTCATGCGGCGACTCCGTTCGATTCGGGGGTGGTCGCCCGGGATCGCCGGGTGGCCGCGAAAGAGTGCTCGAGGACATCGTGCACCGAAGCGCCGGCCGGCAGCTCGGCGACGACCCGGCCGCCGGCCACCACGAGGATGCGGTCGCTGTGCGTCACCACCTCCTCGAGGTCGCTGCTCGACCAGATCACGGCACGCCCCTCGGCGGCGATGCGCCGGGTGGTCTCGAAGATCTGGGCTTTCGCGCCGATGTCGATGCCGCGGGTGGGTTCGTCCAGGAGCAGGCATTTCACCGGGCGGCTGAGCCAGCGGGCCAGCACCAGCTTCTGCTGGTTGCCGCCCGACAGCTCGCCCGCGGCACCGCGCAGGCGATCGCTCGAGAAGCCCACGGCGGATGCGCCGGGCCGGGCCCAGGCCGCGAGCCGTCCGATCCGCACCGCCCGGCCGCGAGCGGCGGCGCCGAAACGACCGAGCGCGACGTTCCAGGCGGCCGGCTGATGCAGCACGAGTCCCTGGGCCTTGCGGTCCTCGGGCGCGAGGGCGATGCCGAGGCGGGTCGCCGCCGTGGGTGATCCCGGCCAGCGCACGCCTCGACCCTCGACCGCCATCTCGCCGGCGTCGACCGGATCGGCGCCCGCGATGGCGCGGAGCAGCCGGGTGCGCCCCGATCCGACGAGGCCGGCCAGCCCCACGATCTCACCGGCGCGGAGTTCGAGTGCGTCGAGCGCGACCCCCGGCGCGCGGACGCCGCGGAGCCCCAGCACCGGGTCACCGAACACACGCCCGGCTCGCACCGGAGCCACCTCGTCGAGAACGACGCCGCCGAGCATCGCGCGGATGAGCGAGGCCTTCGTCCAGGCCGAGGCCTCCCGCGTCTCCACCACGGTGCCCTCGCGCAGCACGGTGACCGTGTCGCAGATCTCGAGCACCGCGTCCAGGTCGTGCGAGACGTAGACCACGGCGCATCCGTTCGACCGCAGACCGCGGATCACGGTGTGCAGGCGTTCGATGTCCTCGGGTCCGAGCGACGCGGTCGGCTCGTCCATCTGCACGAGACGCCGTCCGCTGACCAGGGCGCGCATGATCTCGAGCAGCTGCTGCGAGGCCGTGGAGAGCCCGCCGGCGCGGGCACCGGGAGGGGTGCTCACGCCGACGGTCTCCGCCGCCGCGCGATACTGCACGAGCGCGCGACGGCGGTCGATGAAGCCGAACCGCCGCGGCAGCCGCCCGAGCAGCACGTTCGAGAGTGCGGACAGGTCGGGCACGATCGTGAGCTCCTGGTAGATGGTGGCGACACCGGCGGCCGAGGCGCGCTTCGGGTCGCCGCCGGCGACCGGTTCGCCCCAGACCTCGATCGAGCCGGAGTCCTGCGGCACCGCGCCCGCGATCATCTTCATCAGGGTCGACTTGCCGGCGCCGTTCTCGCCCACCAGTCCGTGCACGCGTCCGGCATCCACCCGGAGGGACACGCCGTTCACGGCGCGCACCCCCGGGTAGGACTTGCTGAGCTCGCGCACCACCAGGGCGGGGGCTTCGTGGATGTCGGTCACGGCCTAGTACTCCGGCGTGAACTCGGAGGCGTTGTCGGCGGTGATGAAGATGTCGCCGGGGCCGTCGGTGACCACGGGCGACTCGGCGAGGTAGGTGAACCCGGGGGTGGACTCACCGGTGTCGATCGCCTTCGCGAGCTGCACGACGCCGTAGTACGACTCCTCGTAGGGCAGCAGCACGGTCGTCTCGGTCCAGGTGCCCTCGGCCACCTTCGCCACGCCGTCCTTCGTGCCGCCGACGCTGTAGATGCGCACGTCGGTGCCGGGGGTCTTGCCCGCCGCCACGATCGCCTGCTCGACACCGCGCGTCATGTCGTCCCACGAGGAGACCACCAGATCGACGTCGGGGTTGCTGCTCAGCGCATCCTGCACCACCGTGAGGGCGGTGGCAGGGTCGAAGCTTCCGGGCTGGTCGGAGACGACGGTCACGTTCGGGTACTCGGCCGAGGCCTGCTGGATGGCGTTCTCCCAGCGGGTGAAGAGGTCGCTGCCCACGAAGCCGCCCACGGCCACGGCCTTGCAGGGTTCGTCGCAGGAGGCGAACGCGTTCTCGAGGTGCTCGAGGAAGTACGACTCGGTCTGCATCGCCACGAAGCCCGCCGTGTCCTCCGTGTAGTCGGGGTTGCCGCACATCGGGCTGTTGATGTTGACGACGGGTTTGCCGGTGGCCTTCAGCAGGTCGAAGTCGGCGCAGCCGGGCGAGTCGGCGACGGGCGAGAAGACGTAGCCGTCGAACCCGCGCTGGATGGCGTCCTGCACCTGCTGCAGCTGGGCGTTGGTGTCGAAGCCCGCGTTGAAGAGCGTGATCTCGGCGCCGACCTTCGCCGCGGCATCCTGAGCGCCCTGCCAGCGGGTCTGGCAGAAGGTGTTCTCCGTGGCGCACTCGGCGAGGTACGCGATCTTCTGGCCGCCGAGGTCGGGGAGACCCGCGTCGATGTAGTCGAGCGTGGCGGTCATGGCCTCGCTCGACGCCGTGGCGGTCTGCACGGGCGCTTCCGAGGAAGGGGCAGATGACGGAGCGCTGCAGGCCGTCATCGTCGACAGCACCGCCACCACTCCGATCGCGAGTCCGAGACGTTTGATGTTCACTGTGATCTCCTATGCTGTGATCGGGTTCATGGGCAGGACGAGGAAGTGATTTCCGAATGTCTAACATTGGACATCCAACATTGGAAATATTGCCATCGTGTGCCCGCTGTGTAAATGTTTTGTTTCGAGATCAGGAGGAGTGGTGTGACCGAGCGACCGTTCGTGCCTGAGCAGCTGGAGCGCAAGGATGCCTCCGGCCAGATCGCGCGGCAGTTGCGCCGGGCGATCAGCAGCGGCCTGTGGTCACCCGGCGAGCGCCTGCCGAGCGAACAGGAGCTGGCCGACAGTTTCGACGTCTCGCGAGCCACCGCGCGGGAGGCCCTGAAACTGCTCTCCGCCACCGGACTCGTGCACTCCTCCCGCGGCAGCAACGGCGGAACCTTCGTGGCCGTGCCCGACACGGAGGCGGTGGCCGAGCAGCTGAGCGACTCGATCCGGCTCTGGTTCCGGGCGGGCAACGTCTCACTCCACGACGTCGACGAGGCGCGATGGGTGCTCGAGATGCACTGCGTCGATCTGGCGGCGCGACGGCGCTCGGAGGAGGACCTGGCGGCGATCTCGCGGCCCGTCGAGGCCTCGCGGGATTTCGAGATGGACATCGCCGACTGGCTCGACCTCGACCTCGAGTTCCACACCGCCATCACGAAGGCGGCGAAGAACCAGATCCTCGAACTCGCCATGATGTCGGTGCACCTGATGCGGCCCGCCACCAACACCGTGTTCGTCGATCAGCTGGATCGGGAGACGGTCACGAACCAGCACGAGGCGATCTACCTCGCCATCGCGGCGGGGGATCCGGAGGGCGCACAGAAGGCGTTCCAGCAGCACGTCAGCTACCTCGACGACGTGCGGCGGACCGCCCTGGCCGACGTCAGCGCCTCCGAAGTCGTGGTGTCGTCGTTGCCGGAGGTGCGGCACTCGGCGGCGCGTCGCCCGATCGCGGGGTCGGGGGCATCCTGAGCGGAGCACTTCCCCGGGTGCTGCCCCTCGTGGTTTCCGCCCGACTCCGCGAAGATGGAGGGGTGACCCACACTGAAATCACCGTTCTGAACTACACCGTCAACGCGGACGTCTACGCCCGCTACGGCGCCGACTTCGACGCGGAGGCCGTGAACGACGAGATCCTGCGCATCCTCAACGAGGCGGCTCCGGCCGGCGTGACCATCGAGCGCAACGGCAAGGTGCTCGCCGAGGACTCCGCGATCACGGCGGCACGCGACTTCGACTGGGCCGGCACGCTGAAGCGCATCGACCTCGACACCATCCTGGCCAAGCACGGGCGGTAGTGGCCCCACCGGTCGCCGCCGAGCGGCAGTGAAGCCGCGCCACATCCTGGGTGAAGGAAGCGTTGCTTGTGGGGTGAGGGTGGGCGCGCGAGGCTGAGGGCATGCCCCTCCGCGATCGACTTCTGGCCGGACTCGTCGCGCTGCTCTGGGGCGTGAACTTCGTCGCCATCCACTTCTCGCTCGAGCACTACCCGCCGTTCTTCCTGGTGGGGCTGCGGTTCCTCGTGCTGGCCATCCCGACCGTCCTGTTCGTGAAGTGGCCCGGGGTCAAGGTGCGGTGGCTGCTCGGCTACGGACTGGGGTTCGGCATCCTGCAGTTCGCGTTCCTCTACGCGGGGATGGCGACCGGGATGCCGCCGGGGCTCGCTTCGCTCGTGCTGCAGGCGTCCGCGCCGTTCACCGTGGTGATCGCCGCCGTCTGGCTGCGGGAGCGTCTGACCCTCGTGCAGGGTGGGGGCATCCTGATCGCCGTCGCGGGACTCGGCATCATCGCGGCGGAGCGGGCCGGGGTGTCGGCGCTGCTACCCGTCATCCTCACCCTCTGCGGGGCGCTCGGCTGGGCGTTCGGCAACGTGTGCAGTCGGCAGGCGAACCCGGTCAGCCCGCTGGGCCTGACGCTGTGGATGTCGGTGGTGCCCCCGATCCCGATGATCGCGCTGTCGCTCGTCTTCGAGGGACCCGAGCGGGTCTGGACGTCGGTCGCCACCACGTTCACGCCCGAGGCGCTGCCGGCGGTGATCGGGTTGCTCTACACGGTGGTGCTCGGCACGATCGTGGGGTCGGGCATCTGGGTGACCCTCATGAAGCGCAACCCGTCGAGCCGGGTGGCGCCGTTCTCGATGCTGGTGCCGGTGGCCGGGTTCCTCAGTGCGTGGCTGATCCTCGGCGAGGTGCCGACCGCGGGCGATCTCCTGGGCGGCGCGGTCGTGGTGGCCGGCGTGCTGGTGGCGACGCTCGTCTGGCGGCCGCGGGCGCGCATCCCGGCCGACCTCGAACCGGAGGAGTCCCCCACCGCGGCTGCGGGCTGACGCTCAGGCGGTGAGGGGCGGGAGGGTTCCGTAGGGCTGGCCGTCGAGGAGGACGGTGATGGTCTTCGAGGTGTCGAGGGCCTCGGGGCGTTCGGCGGCGAAGGCGGTGGGGCGCAGGTCGGAGGTGCACGCCCCCGGCGGTGGGGGCGCGAGCGTGACCGCGAGCGTCGCCGGGTCGACGACCTCGAGGGTGGCGGGAGCGCTCGGGCAGCTGCCGCTGCCCCAGGTGGTGAGGATGATGTGCGGCGCGACGTCGTCGCCCCACCGCACCTTCTCGTCACCCGCCGAGACGAACTGCTGCGTCCACGGTCCCGCGGCCTCGGTCGGAACCGGGGTGGCGGTGGCCGTCTGTCCGGACGCCGAGGTCGCCGTCGGTGGCGTTCCCGGGGAGCCGGTGCATCCTGAAAACGCTGCGATCACCGCGATCGCGGCCAGAACGGCCCCGATCCTGCCCGTCGTCGTCATCGTCGTTCGCATGGTCACAGGATACGGATTCCGCGTGAACAGGTGTAGATCACGGGAGAAACTCTGCAGCGATCTCACGGCTGGAAGGTGACGTGCTGGGTGATCCAGGCGTGCATGGCGACGGCGGCGGCCGCGGACGCGTTGATCGAGCGGGTGGAGCCGAACTGCGAGATCTCGACCACCGCATCCGCCGCCGCCAAGGCCTCGCGGGAGAGGCCCGGCCCCTCCTGACCGAAGAGCAGCACGCACTGCGCCGGGAACGCGAAGGTCTCGATGATGACGCTGCCGGGAACGTTGTCGATCGCGATGATCGGCAGTCCCTCCGCCCGCGCCCACGCGACGAACGACGCGACATCCGGATGGTTCGACACGTGCTGGTAGCGATCGGTCACCATGGCGCCGCGCTTGTTCCAGCGCTTGCGGCCGATGATGTGCACCGTGTCGGCCGCGAAGGCGTTGGCGCTGCGCACGATGGAGCCGATGTTGAGGTCGTGCTGCCAGTTCTCGATGGCCACGTGGAACGGATGCCGGTGCTGGTCGAGATCGGCCACGATCGCATCCATCCGCCAGTAGCGGTACCGGTCGATCACGTTGCGGGTGTCGCCGCGCGCGAGCAGGTCCGGGTCGTAGTGCGGCTCGTCCGGCAGCGCGCCGATCCACGGACCGACGCCCCCCGCGCTCAACTCCGCACTCGGGTTGGCTGCGGACGGCTCTTCATTCACTCCCTCAGGCTAGCCCGCGCGGACGGCGAATCGACTGCGGTGCCTCGGCGCTGATTGGGCAGCAATTACTCATCACGCCAGCGTGGGATGTCGGGAGACGCTAGACGGACTTGTTCAGGTCACTGATGGAGGAGTCGAATGATGCGCTTCGCCTTGCCCGCTCGTCGCGGCGCTTCTCTTGGTCTCGGCGCGATCATCCTGGCCTCGGCGATCCTCGCCCCCTCGCTCGCAGCGAGAGCGGATGACGGCGACCTGACGGTTCCTCCGCCGAAATGCCCGAGCGACGTGGCGGCGGTGGGGTTTCCGGTGGACAATTCTCCGCTCGTGTCGCCGGGAGATGTCCTCACCGCCTTTGAACCGCTTCCGCCCGGGATCTCGATCGATCGCGATCATCTCATTGGCGCCCCGACTACCGCTGGGAACACCGCTTTCAACCTCGTGGTGACGCGAACGCGCGGCTCTTCGGACGCTACCAACGGCAGATACTGTCCTGTCACGGTCCGGCCGGCCCCGGCGGTCATTCGTCTCGCCGGGGCAGATCGCTACCAGCAAGCGCTCAAAGTGTCGGCGATGTTCACGACGGCAGCCACGGTCTTCGTGGCCAGCGGAGAGACGTTCGCCGATGCCCTCAGCGCGACGGCGATCGCGGCCATCACCCAGTCACCCCTGATCCTGACTCCTCGTGATGGACTCCCGCCGGGCGCCGCCGACGAGGTCCGCCGCCTCCGAGCGACGACGGTCGTCATCGTCGGCGGTGCCAGCAGCGTCTCCCGGGCTGCTGAGACTCAGTTGGAGACAGTCGCCCGAAACGTAATCCGCATCGGCGGCGCCAACAGGTACGAGGTGTCCCGGGCTCTCATCGACTACTTCAGAGACGCGCTCGTCGCGTCCGGGTCGGTGTATCTCGCGACCGGGGCGACCTTCCCCGACGCACTGTCCGCATCACCCGCTGCGGCGGCCAACAAGGCGCCGGTGTTGCTCATCGATGGAACCGAACCGGTGCTCACCGACGAGGAGATCATTCTGCTGAATGATATGGGCGCCAAGCACATCTTCATCGCCGGAGGTCCTGCCTCGATCTCGCCCGGCGTCGAGGCGATGCTCTCGAAGTCCTTCATCGTGACTCGCTACGGTGGCGCCGATCGTTTCGAAGTCGCCCAGAACATCAACCGCGGCACCTTCCCGCATCCGCACTCGTTCGCCATCGCGAGCGGCGTCACCTTCCCCCGATGCCCTGACGGGCGGAGTGCTGGCGGGCATTCAGGGCGCACCCCTCTACGTCACGCCGGCCGATTGTCTGGCAAGCAATGTCCATCGCGAGATCGGACGACTCGCTCCGAACGACATCGCGATCCTGGGCGGTACGGCCACCTTGTCGCCGAACGTCGAAGCCCTTCGCCCCTGCGGAGCGTAGCGGGGAGAGCGGTTCCCTTTCAGAGCACGGGCGCGCCGGCGGTGAAGTCGATCGCGGCGAGGGCGTCGAGGTAGGCGGGCGCATCGAAGCGCGGGAGGATCGCCGCCTGGAGCACGTAACCCTGACTGATGCCGATGATCACGGGCACCAGCCGGCGGGCCCGCTCCTCGGCCGCCGCTGCGTCGAGGCCCTGTTGCCGGAACCAGGCCGTGAAGTACGTGGTGAAGAGCCCACTCAACTCGTCGACCAGTCCGGTGACCAGATCGGCGAGGGCCGGTTCGCGCGCCGCGATCGCCCAGACCTGCACGAGGATGCCCTCACCCCCGAGCTCCCGGGTCACGGCCGTGACGAAAATGCGCACGACCTCGGCCGGGTGTGGGAGCGGATCGAGGGCCGCGATGTCCGCCAGGTCGGCGCTGCGATTCCGCAGCACGTCGACCACGACCTGCCCGACGAGGTCCTGCTTGTTCTTGTAGTGCAGGTAGATCGCGCCCGCCGAGAGTCCCGACTCGGCGATGATGTCCGCCATCGACGTCCCCTCGAAGCCCTTGCGCGAGAAGCAGCGCAGCGCCGCCGCGGCGATCTCCCGCCGGCGTTCGGCGCGGTAGTCCTCTGTGACTTTCGGCATGTCCCACCTAGAAAACGAATATTCGTTCTTGACAAGAGCATTGTCGCATCTGATTATAAAGAACGATCATTCGTTTTTTATAGGAGTCGCCATGCGCAAGCCACACACCCGATGGAGCCGGGCCGCCCTCATCGGCATCGGCGCCTCGCTGATCGTGGGGGTGTTCGTGCTGGCGTTCTCATGGCCGTCGGTCACCTCCTCCGTGCACGGCATCCCGGTCGTGGTCGCGGGAAGCGGGCCGGCGGCGGACGCGGTCGCGGCGCAGTTGAGCGACGCGTCGGCCGAGAACCCCTCCGGTGGAGCTTCCGGGGATTCGGATGCCGCCACCTTCGTCGTGACCCGCGTCGACTCGCGGGACGACGCCGTCGCCGCCATCGAGTCGCGCGACGCGTACGGGGCGATCGTCGTCGCATCCGACGTCGCCTCCACACCGCCCGCCGCGCCCGAAGTACTCACCGCCTCGGCCGACGGTCTCGTGGTCAGCCAGATCTTCACCGGCGTCGCCGACCGCATCCAGTCCGCCCTCACCGAGCAGCTCACGGCGCAAGGCGTTCCACCCGCGGCCGTGCCGACCGTCGAGGTCACCGACCTGGTGCCCCTCGCCGCCGGCGACCCGCGCGGAACGGGCCTCAGCACCCTCTCCTTCCCCCTCGTGGTGGGAGGGATGATCGGCGGCGTCGTGGTGACCCTGCTGATCGCCGGAGTCTGGCGACGCCTCGCGGCATCCGTGGTCTACGGTCTCGCCTCCGGAGTGATCGTGGTGGCCGTGACCCAGGCTTGGTTCGGAGTGCTGCAAGGCAACGCCGTGCTCAACGTGATCGCGGTGGCCGCCGCCGTGCTCGCGATCACCGTCTTCATCGTGGGCATGACCTCGCTCATCGGCCCGCGCGGCATCGCGGTCGGCGCCATCCTGTCACTGCTCGTGGGCAATCCGATCTCGGGGTCGGCGCAGCCGTGGCAGTTCCTGCCCGAGCCCTGGGGCGCCATCGGGCAGTGGTTCCCGCCGGGCGCCGGCGCCACCCTGATGCGCGATCTCGCCTACTTCCCGGCCGCCCCGACGCTCTTCCCGTGGTCGGTGCTCACGGGTTGGATCGCCCTCGGCGTCGTGCTGAGCGCGATCGGCCACTTCCGCGACCGCGCGCTGCTGGCCTCCCCCGCCGCGTTCGAGGAGGCATCCGCTCCGACCGAGCCGGAGCGCGTCACAGCCAGCGGTTCCGTTTGAAGACTTTGTAGAGCACGAGGGCCATCACCACCATGGCGGCGAGCGCCGCCGGGTAGCCCCAGACCCAGTGCAGTTCCGGCATGTGGTCGAAGTTCATGCCGTAGATGGCGGCGATGAGGCTCGGGGCGAAGAGGATCGCGGCCCAGGCGGAGATCTTCTTCACCTCGTCGCCCTGCTGGATGCTCGCCTCCGAGAGCTTGCGGGTGTCTTCGGCGAGGGTCAGGTTGGCTTCGGAGATGCGGCGCATCTCGTCGTTCTGCCGTTGCGTGGTGAGGGTGGAGTGCACGGTGAGGGCGTTCTGCAGAGTCGCGCGGAAGGCATCCGCGTTCCCGACGATCGCGAGCACGTGATCGAGCACGTCGCGAAGCCCGCGTTGCACCTCGAGGTCGACGTGGTACTTCTCCGCGCCGCGCAGCAAGGCCTCGAGCATGACGGTGAGCGGATGCACCGCGCGCTGGAAGTCCATCACCTCGCCGAGCAGGTCGTAGATGCGGCGCGAGACATCCGGATCGCCGCCGAAGAGCTGCTTCTCGATCTCGTCGATGTCGTTCTGGAGGCCGGCCACCACCGGCCCGTACTCGTCGACCACCTCGTCGACGATCGCGTAGAGCACCGCCTCGGGCCCGAGCGCGAGCAGGACAGGATTCGCTTCGAGGCGGTGCCGCACCGCGCCGAGGTTCGGCGACTCGGCGTGCCGCACCGTGACCACGAACCCGGGGCCGATGAACACGTGCACCTCGCCGAACTCCACCTCCTCGGCCGCGTCGAGGTACCGGGCAGGCCGCAGCACCACGAACAGGGTGTCGCCGTAGCGCTCGAGCTTCGCGCGCTGGTGGCCGGTGAGGGCGTCTTCGACGGCGAGGTGGTGGAGACCGAACTCGGTCTCGATGGAATGGATCTCGTCGGCGTCGGGCCGGTAGAGACCGATCCAGGCCATGCCGTGCAGCCGATCCATCAGCTCGTAGGTCTCGTCGAGGCTCTTCGGGTCGTCGGTGCGGTGTCCGGTCACGTAGACCGCGTTGTCGATGAGGGGCATGGATGCAGACCATACGTCCGGAGGGTGAACGTTCGGTGTCGATCGCGCCGGGTGGGGTGCGATCCTCACGGAACGCTGACGAGGGGTCGTGAGGTGCGGCCTCGGGGTCAGCGCTGCGCGAGGACCGGGTGGGGTACGGCGCGGTAGGCGGCGACCGAGGTGAGGGCGAGCCACGCCCAGCCCACCACGACGGCCACCCAGAGCAGCAGCACGCCGGCCCACCGTCATCGAGCGCGGCGCGCGGGACGGCGCCGCCGCGTTCCTCCGCGCCTACCGGTAGACGCGCCCCGCGCCCGCACCGCGTTTCGGGAGGAGGAGAAGCGAACCAGGGCCGTATACGGGGTCGCCTGCGCTCACCTCCTCCCGAAATCGCGCCTCGGCCGCAGTCAGGGCCGGCCGACGGGCCGGATGCGGAAGATCAGGCGGCGACGCCGGCGCCCGTCACGGTGAGGAAGATCAGCACGACGTTGAGGCAGACGATGAGGGTCACGACGGTCCAGGCGAGGATGCGCACCGGCATCCGATCGGCGAACTCGCCCATCAGGGTCCGGTTGCCGGTGAGGCGGATGAGCGGGATCAGGGCGAACGGGATGCCGATGCTCAGCAACACCTGACTGAGCACCAGCGCCCAGGTCGGGTCGATGCCGACGCCCAGCACGATCAGGGCGGGGATCAGCGTGACGACGCGGCGCACCACGATGGGGATGCGGATGCGCAGCAGCCCCTTCATGATCACCGAACCCGCGTACGCCCCCACCGAGGTCGACGCGAGACCGGATGCGAGGAGGCCGACCGCGAAGATCGTCGCGATCGCCGGGCCCAGCGCTCCCTGGATGGCGGCGTAGGCGCCAGGGATCGTGTCGGTGCCGTCGACGCCACGGAGGCTTGAGGCGGCGAGGAGCAGCATCGCCACGTTCACGGCGCCCGCGAGCACGAGGGCGATGGCGACGTCGGCGCGGGTGACGCGGAGCAGACGGCGGAGGCGTTCCTGGGACGCGCCGTGGGTGGGTGCGGGGGCCGGCGACTCGGGGAGGTGCGGGGTTTCGCGGGCGGGCAGCGTCGCATCCGCTCGCGCGGCGCGCACTGACTCGCCCGTGAAGTCGCTCTTCTCGGCCAGGGCGGCGAACTCCACGTGGTGGCGGTCGCGAGCCAGGGCCGAGTGCAGGTAGATCGCGTGCGGCATGACGGTGGCTCCGAGCATGCTCGCGGCCAGCAGCACGGTCGGCGCCCCCTCGAAGCGGGGCACGAGTCCGTCGGCCGCCGCGAACCAGTCGACGTTCGATACGAACACCCCGGCGAGGAAGCCGAAGGCGATCACGGCGAGGAGCCCGATGATCATGAACTCGAAGGTGCGCTGCCGCCGCGCGTTCTGCACCAGCAGCAGTCCCATGGAGACGAGGCCGACGATCAGTCCGCCCATCACGAGCGGCACCCCGAAGAGCAGGTTGAGGGCGATGGCGCCACCCAGCACCTCCGCGATGTCGGTGGCGGCGGCCACGATCTCGGCCTGTAGCCAATAGGCGCGACGGCCCCACGGGCGCGTGCGGGCACCGACGTGCTCCGGCAGCGTCTTGCCGGTGACGATGCCGAGCTTGGCCGACTGGAACTGGATGAGCACCGCCATCGCGTTCGCCAGCACGAGCACCCACACCAGCAGGTAGCCGTACTGCGCCCCGGAGGTGAGGTTGGCGGCGACGTTGCCCGGGTCGACGTAGGCGATGGAGGCGACGAAGGCCGGCCCGAACATCGCGATGCTGTGCCACCAGCGCGGACGGGCGCCGGGGAGATCGAACGGCTTCGCCCCCGGAGCCGTTCGGGCGGCCCCTTGCTCCGTCGCAATTTTAGGCATGCCTAAAAATTAGCACAGGCGGTCACCGTCCGCATCCGTCGGCTGCGATAATCCGAGGGTGGGATTTCTGAGCGCCGAGGGCGCGGAGTTCGTGCACGACCGGCATCTCGCGACCCTGTCGACCCTGCTCGCCGACGGCTCTCCGCATGTCGTGCCCGTGGGCTTCACCTTCGACGGCACGACCGTGCGCATCATCACGAACGGTCCGAGCCAGAAGGTGCGCAACGTGCTGCGCGACGCGCGCGCGAGTGTCAGCCAGCTCGACGGGGCGCGCTGGCTGACGTTGAGCGGAACCGCGCGCATCCTCGACGACCCGTCCTCGGTCGCGGACGCGGTGGCGCGTTACGCCGTGCGCTATCGGCAGCCGCGGGAGAACCCGTTGAGGGTGGTGATCGCGATCGAAGTGACGCGGGCGATGGGATCGGGCGGGATGCTGCTCCCGCGCGAGGAGTGGCGCACCCCCACGTCCTAGGCTGGAGCGATCATGACGACCTCCGCATCCGATTCCCGCGGACCGACCTCGCGTTTCGTGGCCGGGCAGGATGTCGCGGCCGAGAACTACCTCAAGACCATCTACGCGCACACCGAGTGGCAGCCCGATCCGATCAGTCCGTCGGTGCTGGCCGGGCGGCTGGGCGTGGCGCCGTCGTCGGTGACCGAGATGGTGAAGAAACTCGCGGCGGGCGGTCTCATCACGCATGTGCCGTACGGTCCGCTCACGCTCACCGCGGAGGGGCGGATGCGCGCGATGGGCGTGGTACGACGTCACCGGCTGATCGAGACCTGGCTCGTGCGCGAGATGGGCTACGAGTGGGACGAGGTGCACGACGAGGCCGAGGTGCTCGAGCACTCGATCAGCGAGCGTCTGCTGGATGCGATCGACGAGCGGCTGGGGCGGCCTCGGCAGGATCCCCACGGTGACCCGATCCCGTCGGCCACCGGGGTGGTACCGGTGTTCGAGGCGGTGCTGCTGGCGGATGCGCCGGCCGGACACGAGGGGCGCATCGTGCGCATCAACGACCGCGACCCGTCGCTGCTGCGCCGGCTCGCCGAGGGCGGCGTGTTCCCGGGGACGCGGGTGCGGGTCGGCGGCGCGGGCGATGGTGCCGGTGCGGACGGCGCGAACGGCGCGGCGGGTCCGACCGGGCGCGGCGCGGGCGACGCGAGCACGACGGGCGCGGGTGTTGCGGATACTGGCGGCGCGGGCCCGGCGGGCGCAGTGCGGCGCCTCGAGCTGCTCGACGCCGGGACGCCCGCCCCCGTGGTCGAGGTCGACGCGCCGGACGCGGTCTGGCTCACCGCCTGAGCTCAGTGGGCACGGTGAGCCGGTGCGCAGGCGCCGCCCGGACAGGGTGGGAGTCCTCGTCGCCGACGTCGAGCAACTACCGGCGGAGCTCGCCGATCCTCCGAGGCGGGCGCGATGCCACCTCGTTTGGAGTTGGCCGCGCGCAGGGTGGCCGGAGGGTCAGCGGGAGGGGTCGGTGCGGGTGACCGCCGCCAGGGCTTTGGCGAGTCCGGCGAGCTGGGCGGTGCGAGCGCGGTCTTCGGCCTGATACACGGCGAGCGCTTCGTCGGCGCGCTTCGCCTCCTTGGCTGAGTCCGCGCGGGCAAAGGCGGTGCGCGCCAGGTGCTCCATCCGAATGCGATCGGCCTCTCGCGCAGTGGGATCGTCGACTCGGGCAAGGAACTGCCGCAGCACACCGACCGCCTCGCCGGGCCCGTCGTAGGCGGCGACGAAAGAGGCGCGCGCCACGACCGAGTGCGTCACCGCGTCGAGGGCTCGCCGGGCAGCGAGCACGTCGATCTGCGTGCTCGGGTCGGACATGATCCGATGCTAGGCCGCCCCGCGCCATCCGTCGCGCGCGGTCACCGCCCGTTCATCCACGCTTCCCCCGGTGGCAACGATGCGAGCGCGCCGACCCGCGCGTTTTGGCACTACCGCACGCCCGGATACCGCAGAAACGTGCGGGTGAGCGTTGGGAGGCGCGAACCGTCAGCCGAGCGACGCGACCTCCGCGACCGACGCGCGGAGGGCATCCGCCGCCGCGTGCAGCTCGTCGGCTGTCGTGTCGGGCGTCAGCGTGAAGCGCACCGCGGTCTGGGCCACTTGCGGCGAGAGGCCGAGCGCGAGCAGCACCGGCGAGGGGTCGTCGCTGCCCGCCGCGCAGGCCGATCCGCTCGAGACGATCACACCGCGCTCCTCGAGCTGCAGCAGCACCGCTTCCCCGCTCGTGCCCGGAAAACAGAATGAGGCCACCGACGGCAACCGCGACGACGGATGCCCCGTCAGCTGCGCACCGGGCACGGTGGCGAGCACTCCCGCGATGAACTCGTCACGCAGCGCGGTCGTGCGGGCCGCCGCCGATGCGACCTCCGCCGGAGAGGCGAGCCGCGCCGCCGCCGCCAGTCCCACGGCGAACGCCACGTTCTCGGTGCCCGAGCGGTGTCCGCGTTCCTGGCCGCCGCCGTGCACCACCGGTTCGAGCGGCAGCCGCTGGCGCACCGCCAGCACGCCGATGCCCTTGGGTGCTCCGAGCTTGTGACCCGAGAGGCTGAGGGCGTCGACGCCGAGAGCGTCGAGCCGGGTGTCGAGCCAGCCCGCCGCCTGCACCGCGTCGGTGTGGAACGGCACTCCGGAGGCGTGGGCGAACTCGGCGAGTCGCGCCACCGGCTGCACGGTGCCGATCTCGTTGTTCGCGTACATCGCCGTGGCGAGCGTGGTGTCGGGGCGCAGGGCCGCGGCGAAGGCATCGGGATCGACGAGGCCGTCCGGGTCGACCGGAACGACGCTCACCTCGAAGCCGTGCACGCGCCGCAGGAAGTCGACGGATTCGACGACCGCCGGATGCTCGATCGCACTGAGCACGACGTGTCGCCCCCGCGGGTTGCCGAGGGCGATGCCCTTGACGGCGAGGTTGTCGGCCTCGGTCCCGCCCGAGGTGAAGACGACCTCGGCGGGACGACAGCCGAGCCACTCGGCCAGGGTGCGGCGAGCAGCGGCGAGCGCCCGCGACGCGGATTCGCCGACGCCGTGGTGGCTCGACGGGTTGCCGAAGTCGCCGGTGAGGTAGGGCCACATCGCCTCGAGAACCTCCCGCTTGACGGGCGTGGTGGCGGCGGCGTCGAGGTAGATCACGGTCGGGACCCACGGATGCGCCGCGCGCCCGCCACTGAACCGCGCACTTTCGCACGACCCGCAGGGGCCATTCCCACCAAACCACGCGGATGAGTGGAGGCGACGAGCGCGAGGGCGGGGATCACGGCACGAAGCCCACGTCGAGGCCGAGGTCGAGCGCGCGGACGCTGTGGGTGAGGGCGCCAACCGAGATGATGTCGACGCCGGTCTCGGCGATCGCGGCCACCGTTTCGAGGTTCACGCCGCCGCTGGCCTCCACGAGCGCGCGGCCCGCGATGTGGGCGACGCCGGTGCGGAGGTCGGCGAGGCTGAAGTTGTCGAGCATGATCGTGTCGACGCCCGCCGCGAGCACCGCGTCGATTTGGTCGAGCCGGTCGACCTCCACTTCGAGGTGCGTGGTGTGCGACATCCGCTCCCGCACCGAGAGCAGGGCCGCCGTGACGTCGCCGCCGTGGTGTGCCGCGAGCACGGCGAGGTGGTTGTCCTTGGCCATCACGGCGTCGGAGAGGGAGTAGCGGTGGTTGTGTCCGCCGCCGTCGCGCACGGCCTCGCGCTCGAGGGCGCGGAGGCCGGGCGTGGTCTTGCGGGTGTCGACGATGCGGGCCTTCGTGTGCGCGACCAGGCCCACGTACTCGGCGGTGAGGGTGGCGATGCCGCTCATCCGCTGCACCAGGTTGAGGGCGACACGCTCGCCGCGCAGCACGCCGCGGGCCGGCCCGGAGACCGTGGCGAGTACCGCACCGGCCGGGAAGGGCTTGCCCACCGGAGCGGTGACAGCGGTGACGATGCGCGGATCGGCCGCCGTCATCGTGGCCTCGAACACCGCCGCTCCGCTGAAGACGCCGGGCTCGCGTGCCACGAGCCGTGCCTCCACCACGGCGTCTCCGGGGATCAGCAGCTCGGAGGTGATGTCACCCCAGGGCGCGTCCTCCGCGAGCGCGCGCGTGACGACGTCGTCGATGATCTGGGCGGTGAGCACTAGACGGTGACCTGTTCTCTCGGGGCGGGTGCGGGTGCGCTGGGCTCCGTGGCGAGGGCGCGGCCGCGGGACGGAGCGACGACGGATGCTGCGTCCGGTGCGGAAACCGCGGAAGGCGCGGCGGACACGAAGCGCGAGGGCGCCTGCACCGTGATGTGGTGCGCGAAGGCGGGCTCCGCAGCGGGGAAGTCGGCGCGGTAGTGCGCGCCCCGGGACTCCTCGCGGGCGAGCGCCGCCGCGACGAGCACGCGGGCCAGCTGCAGGAGGTTCGCGGTCTCGCGGCGTTCGACGGATGCCTCGGCCGACGCCGGCAGGTCCCACCCGGCCAGCACGTCCCGTGCCTCCCGGAGCCCCGCCGCGTCGCGGTGCACACCCGCGTTCCGCCACATCAACGCGTGCAGCTCGGCCCGCGTCGGTTCGTGGGTCGCGTCGAGCGTCACCGTCGATTCGCCAAGACGCGCCGTGACGTCGGTCGGCATTCCGACGAATTCTGGAGACTCGGCGCCCTGTTCGAGCGGGACGGTGTCGGGCAGGCCCGACCAGGGGCGCGGCGCGGCCGACGGCGAGGCCGCATCCGCACGGATCGCTGCCGCGGCGCGGTGCGCGAACACGAGCGACTCCAGCAGCGAGTTCGACGCCAGGCGGTTCGCGCCGTGCACGCCGGTACAGGACACCTCGCCGACCGCGAAGAGCCCGGGCAGCGAGGTGCGGCCGTCGAGATCGGTCGCGACCCCGCCCATCCAGTAGTGCGCGGCCGGCGCCACCGGCACCGGTTCGTGAGCCCAGTCGAAGCCGTGCTCCCGAGCCGCAGCCGAGATCGTGGGGAAGCGCCGCTCGAGCTCCGCGGCCCCGATCGCGGTCGCATCCAGCACCACGGGCGCACCGGTTCGCGCCATCTCCGACGCGATCGCCCGGGCCACGATGTCGCGGGGCGCGAGTTCGGCCAGCGGATGCTCCCCCACCATGAACCGCTCCCCCGCGGCGTTCCGCAGCACGGCTCCGTCGCCGCGCACGGCCTCCGACACCAGGAACGATCCGGCCACGGCGAGCGCCGTCGGGTGGAACTGCACGAACTCGACATCGGCGAGCACCGCGCCGGCGCGCAGGGCGGCGGCGGCTCCGTCACCCGTCGTCACCGAGGGATTGGTGGTGTGCGGGTAGAGCTGCCCGATGCCGCCACTGGCCAGCACCACCGCGTCGGCGGAAAGGGTCTCCGCGACACCGTCGTGCAGCACGGTGAGCCCGGTGACGCATCCGTCGGTCACCACAAGGTCGGCCACGAAGGTCTGCTCCAGCACCCGGGCGGCGGAGGCCCGCACCGCGCGGACGAGCGCCCACTCGACCTCGTAGCCCGTGGCGTCGCCACCGGCGTGCAGGATGCGGTGGAACGAGTGCGCGCCCTCCAGCCCGGCGTCGAAGTCGGCCGCGGGATCGTCGTGCTGCCGGTCGAAATCGACGCCCCAGCGGATGAGGTCACGGATGCGCTCGGGCCCCTCCGCGCAGAGCACCTGCACCGCTGCGGGGTCGCTGAGCCCGGCACCGGCCACGAGCGTGTCGGCGACGTGCGAGGCGACGCTGTCGCCCGGCATCACCGCCGCCGCGATGCCACCCTGGGCATAACGGGTGTTGCTCTCGTCGATGGTCGACTTGGTCACGATCGTCACGTCATGCCGATCCCCGAGCGCCAGCGCGGTGACGAGCCCGGCGACCCCGCTGCCCACGATCACGACGCGCATCCGCCCCTCCGGCGCATCCGCGCCCCGCGTGCTCATGGCCGGGCCGCGAGCATCCGCTCGAGGGCCACGCGGGCGGGGACCGCCACGTCGTCGCCCACCGTGATCTGGTTCACGACGCGCCCGGCCACGAACTCCTCGAGCACCCAGGCCAGGTAGCCGGGGTGGATGCGGTACATCGTCGAGCAGGGGCAGATGACGTCGTCGAGACAGAAGATGGTGTGCTGCGGGTACTCGTTCGCGAGTCGCTGCACGAGGTTGATCTCGGTGCCGATCGCGAAGGTCGAGCCGGCCGGCGCGGCCTGGATCGCCTTCACGATGAAGTCCGTCGATCCGGCGGCGTCGGCCGCGTCGACGACCGGCATCGGGCACTCGGGGTGCACGATCACCTTCACGTCAGGGTGTTCGGCCCGTGCCTTGTCGATCTGGGCCACCGAGAAGCGCTTGTGCACCGAGCAGAAGCCGTGCCACAGGATGACCTGCGCGTCTTCGAGCTCGGCGACCGACGAGCCGCCGAGCGGCTTGCGCGGGTTCCACATCGGCATCCGCTCGAGCGGCACCCCCATCGCCTTGGCGGTGTTGCGGCCGAGGTGCTGGTCAGGGAAGAAGAGCACGCGCTGCCCGCGCTCGAAGGCCCACTCGAGCACGGTGGCGGCGTTCGACGAGGTGCACACGATGCCGCCGTTGCGGCCGCAGAAGCCCTTGAGGTCGGCGGAGGAGTTCATGTAGGTGACCGGGATGATCGGCAGGCGGCCGTCGGCATCCGGCTCGGTTCCGTAGATCTCCCCGAGCTGCGCCCAGGCCTCCTCGACCGAGTCGATGTCGGCCATGTCGGCCATCGAGCAGCCGGCCGCGAGGTTCGGAAGGATGACGGCCTGCTCCGGCCGGGCCAGGATGTCGGCCGTCTCGGCCATGAAGTGCACGCCGCAGAACACGATCGCCTCGGCTTGCGGCACGGTGAGCGCCGCGTTCGCGAGCTGGAAGGAGTCGCCCACGAAGTCGGCGTACTGCACCACCTCGTCGCGCTGGTAGAAGTGCCCGAGCACCACCACGCGGTCACCGAGCGTCTCTTTGGCGGCCCGGATGCGCGCATCCAGTTCGGCCTTCGACGCCGTCTTGTACTCCTCGGGCAGCTGGCCCTGGCGCGGAGCCTCGGCGGGGATCGGGTCGGCCATGGATGCCCCGGGCCCGTACGACGGAGCCGGTTGCAGGTCGAAGACCCACGGCCCTTCCGCCAGCTCAGGGGTGCAGGTCGAGGCGGTGACGGCGGGGTCGCCGGCCACGATCAGCTGGATCTCGGTGTCGACCGACATCGTCGCGGAGGTGTTCATGAGTTCGGCTTTCTGGAGGGGGTGTTGCCACGCGAGAGCGGCCCGCGGTCGAGCGGGTCGATCGCCTGGTTGTAGCGATAGAGCTTCGGGGGGCGGTAGCTGGTACCGGTGACGCGCTTGCCGGTGGGCACGATGGTGTTCGAGGACTCGAGCTGACGCCGGAAGTTGGCCGGGTCGAGGGAACGCCCGAGCACCGCCTCGTGCACCTCGCGCAGTTCGGCCAGGGTGAAGGTGTCGCCGAGGAAGGCGTGGGCGATGCGGCTGTACTCCACCTTGTTGCGGAGGCGCCACAGCGCGTACTCGATGATGACGTCGTGGTCGAAGGCGAGATCGGGCAGGTCGTCGACCGAGAACCAGGCCACGTTCTCGCTCGCGCTGTTGCCGGCCGACTGGGTCACCTCGTCGGAGTTCACCAGGGCCCAGTAGACGATCGAGACCACCCGCTCGTTCTGGCCGCGCTCGGCGGCGAGGCGCGCTTCTACGGGCGAGCGGTCGAGGGTGCCGAAGGCGTAGAGCTGCTCGAGGTAGCTCGGCGAGAGCGCGGTCGTGGCCGCCAGGGTGCGGGCGGCGGAGGACTCGAGGTCTTCGTCGGCTCGGAGGGGTCCGCCGGGCAGAGCCCACTGCCCTTCGTAGGGCGGGCGGATGCGCCGCACCAGCGGCAACCAGAGCGACGGCAACTCGGTGGGTCGGTCGGGCGGAGGGCGAAGATGACCGTCGAGACGGCGAGCGAGATCATCGCGTCGCGGTGCGTGAGGTCGGTCATGAGCGGTCTTCCTGGTCGATTCGCCCTAAAGGTTGTTTCGACTATAACCCTTAAGGTCGAAATGACCCAAACCAGTGGGGAGGGCTCATGGTTTCCCAAGGGCGGCGGGAGCTCATTGAACGCCCGGTGAACTCTTCGAGATCGCTCGACGAATTAATTAGCAAACAGCAACTAACTACCTCGGCGACGACGTACCTTGGCGATCGCCCCGTCGTCGCGGCATCCGTTCCCTTCCGCCCCGGTTTCCGAGAGGTTCTCGATGTCGCTCCCCCACCACGACCGGCGCCCCCGGCGCTGGCCGTACCTGGGTCTGCTCGTCGTGCTCGTGGCGGTTGCCGCGACGGTCGCGGTCGGCGAGAACGGCGCCGGCGGGAGTGTCGGCTCGCGCGTGGCCTCCGACGACGGCACGCCCCTGGTCACGGTGAGCACGGGCTTCGACGACTGCGGCTCCGGCTGGAGCGCGCCGCACGGCGGACCGACCACGTTCTCCGTGGCGAACTCCACCAACGGCAGCGAAGACGTCTACCTCACGGATGCCGGCAGCGGCGCCGTCTACGGCGAGGTCGAGGCGCTGGCGATCGACGCCACACGCTTGCTCCCGGTCGTGCTCGGCGACGGCACGTACCGCTTCGTCTGCATCCCGGCCGAGAACGACCCGGTGCAGGGTCCCGACGTCACCATCGCGGGATTCGGCACGCCGGCCGACGCGACCCCCGCGATCCAGCTCGTCACCCGCGCCGACCTACTCCCCGCGGCGAAGCAGTACGCCGCCTGGATCTCGAGCCGGCTGCCGGTTCTCGCCACCGACGCACGCGCGCTCGACACGGCCGTCGCATCCGGAGATCTGGCCGCCGCGCGCAGCGCCTGGCTCACGGCGCATCTCGAATACGAATCGCTCGGGGCGGCCTACGGCGCGTTCGGCGATGCGGACGGGGCCATCAACGGCACACCCGTTCCGGGCACGTCGGCCCTCGACGACTCTTCACTCACGGGCTTCCACAAGGTGGAGGCGCTGCTCTGGAGCGGTGCGCCCGCGACATCCGTCGCGCCCGTGACCGCGCAGCTGGTGCGCGACGTCGACGCGCTCGGCGCCGCGTTCGCCGACAGCCGGGTCAATGCGGTCGATGTGGGGTTGCGGGCGCACGAGATCCTCGAGAACGCGATCCAATTCGAGCTGACCGGGTCGACGGATGCGGGCTCGCAGACGAACCTCGCCACCATCGGCGCCAACATCGCGGGCACGATCCAGGCGCTCGCCCCTCTGGAAGGCGTCCTGGCGAGCCGCTACCCCGCGCTCGCTGACACGAAGGCGGCGCTGGACAGCGCGGCCGCCCAGGTCGCGTCGTACCAGCACCCCGACGGCAGTTGGACGCCGCTCGCGAGCCTGGACCGGCCCGCCCGGGCCGCCCTCGACGCGTCTCTCGACCGGACCGTCGAGCTGCTCGCCCCCATTGCCGCCATCTGCGACCCGAGAGCCAGTGCCCGATGACCCACCCCGACTCCCCCGCCGACGGTCTTCCGGAAGTCGAGCGGTCACGCCCGGAACAGGCCGACGCGGCGGCAGTCGACACCGCGTCCGGTCGTTTCGGGAGGAGGAGAAGCGAACGACCGCTCCCGGAGGGCTTCGTTGCACGCAGCTCCTCCCGAAACGACGCCGAGCCGGCGATGGCGGCCGCCGGCGCCGCGCCGGGCACGCCGGGGGTGCGTGACGGTGGAGTGGGGCGACGAGGGTTTCTGACCGGGCTGCTCGGGGCCGGCGTCGGCGCAGGAGTCGCCGCCGCCGGCGCCATCGCCCTGACTTCCGCAGCCCCCGCAGCCCCCGCCTCGGCGGTGCCGCCGACGGGCGCCGCCACCGCGGGGGCGCCGTCGTCGTCCTTCCCCTTCGAGGGCCCCACGCAGCAGGGCATCCTCACGCCCCCGCAACGTGCCGCCGAGTTCGCGGCCTTCGACGTCACGGCGGCCGACCGCTCGGAGCTCGAGGCCCTGTTCCGCACCCTCACCGAGCGCGCCCGCTTCCTCACCGCCGGCGGCGCACCCGCAACCGTCGGCATCACCGCACCGCCCACCGACTCGGGCGTGCTGGGCGCCGTGATCGAGGCCGACGGCCTCACGATCACAGTGTCGCTCGGCGCCTCGCTGTTCGGAGGAGACGAGGGCACCGGCCCTGACCGGTTCGGCCTGGCCACCCGCAAGCCCCGATCCCTGCGCGTCATGGAGGACTTCGCCAACGACGCCCTCGACCGCAGCCAATGCGACGGCGACCTCCTGATCCAGCTCTGCGCGAACAACGCGGACACGGTCGCCCACGCGCTGCGCGACCTCGCCCGCGCCACCCGCGGCGCGATGCAACTGCGCTGGCGCACCGAGGGCTTCATCTCGCCGCCCCGCCCTTCCGGCACCCCGCGCAACCTGATGGGGTTCAAAGACGGCACCGCGAACCCCGACCCGGGCGACGCCGACGAGATGGCCGCTCTGGTGTGGGCCGCGACCGACGGCAGCGAGCCTGCGTGGACGGCGGGGGGCACCTATCACGTGGTGCGGCGCATCCGCATGCTCGTCGAGTTCTGGGACCGCGTGAACCTGCGCGAGCAGGAGGGCATGATCGGCCGCAGCCGCGACGTCGGCGCCCCCCTCACCGGCAAAGACGAGTTCGACGAGCCCGACTTCTCCTCCGATCCGGCGGCCGACTCCATCCAGATGGGCGCCCACATCCGCTTGGCCAATCCGCGCACGCCGGAGTCGGCCGACTCCCGGATGTTCCGCCGCGGCTACAACTACAACTCCGGTCTCGACGTGAACGGCAACCTCGACATGGGACTCGTGTTCACCACCTTCAACCAGGACCTCGAGCGCCAGTTCGTGACGGTGCAGAGACGTCTGGCCGACGAAGCACTCTCCGACTACATCTCGCCCTTCGGCGGCGGCTACTTCTTCGCGCTCCCGGGCGTGCAGGGCGCCGACGACTGGCTCGGCAGCGGCCTGCTGGCCTGAGCCCCCGCCCACTCGAACTCCATCGTCATCGAACCCACCCTGAGGAAAAGAGAAGAAATGCCCCGTCCCCCACGCCGCCGCGCAGCCGTCGCGGCTGCTGCGGTTCTGGCCCTCGCCGGAGTCGCCTGTCTCGGAACGACCGCCGCCGGCGCGTTCGCCGCCGAGCCGACCGACAACTCGGCGAGCACCACCACGCCGATCAAGCACGTCGTGGTGATCTACAACGAGAACGAGTCGTTCGACCACTACTTCGGCACCTACCCGAACGCGGCCAACACCGATGGCACGCCGTTCACGGCTGCCGCCGATACGCCGATCCCGAACAACTACGTCAGCCATCCGGAACTCCTCACGGACAACCCGAACGCGTTCCAGCCGCAGCGCCTCGACCAGGACCACGCGCTCACCTGCGACCAGAGCCACTCCTACGGCGCGGAGCAGAAGGCGTACAACGCCGGCGCGATGGACAAGTTCGTGGAATCGACCGAGAGCTCGTGCACGACCAATGGTCTGTACTACACCGACGGCATCGTGATGGACTACTACGACGGCAACACCGTCACCGGCCTCTGGAACCTCGCCCAGAACTACGCGATGAGCGACAACAGCTTCTCGAGCGGCTTCGGCCCGTCGACCCCGGGTGCTCTCAACCTCGTGTCGGGCAACACCAGCGGTGCGCTGACCGTGAACTCGGTCACCGGCGCGCCGGTGTCGGATGCGACGAGCACGGTCACGAGCGACCCCGACCCGTTCTACGACGACTGCGCCGACACCAACCACACCAAGACCGGCAACCTCACACAGATGCAGGGCAAGAACATCGGCGACCTGCTGAACGAGCGCGGCGTGAGCTGGGGATGGTTCGAGGACGGCTTCGCGCCGAGCGTGACCGCCGCCGACAGCCCCACCGGATACGCCGTGTGCGGCAACACGGTACCGATCACCGCGGAGGGCGTGAACGTGCCGATCCCGGCCTACTCGGCGCACCACGAACCGTTCGAGTACTACGAGTCCACCTCGAACCCGCACCACCTTCCGCCGGCGTCGCTCGCCGAGGTGGGTCACGACGGACAGGCGAACCACAACTACGACATGAGCGAGTTCTACCAGGCGCTCGACAACGACTCGCTCCCCGCGGTCACCTTCCTCAAGGCGGCGACCGCTCAGGACGGGCACCCCGGTTCGTCGAACCCCACCGACGAGCAGATCGCGCTGGTCAAGGAGGTCAACGCCATCGAGCAGTCCTCGGCCTGGCCGAGCACGGCGATCGTGTTCGCCTACGACGACTCCGACGGCTGGTACGACCACGTGGCCTCGCCGATCCTCGACGGCTCGGCCGCCGACGGCAACTCCGCGATCTGCACGGATGCCGCGACCGTCGACCTCGACGGACTGGCCAACCGTTGCGGCCCCGGCCCACGCCAGCCGCTGCTCGTCATCTCGCCCTTCGCCAAGCAGAACTACATCGACCACACCGCCACCGAGCAGACCTCGATCCTGAAGTTCATCGAGGACAACTGGTCGACCGGTCGCATCGGCGGCTCGTCGTTCGACGAGCGGGCCGGCGCGCTCGACGGAATGCTCGACTTCCAGCACCCGCAGCAACGCGCCGTGATCCTCGCCGGTGACGGATCGGTGGCCCAGGTGCTTCCCGTCGACGTTCCGGTGCCCGGAGACGGCTCCACACCACCGGCCACGACCCCGGGCGACGGCTCGACCCCGACACCCTCGGCCGGCGCCTCGGCGGCCGGTACGGGCTCCGGCGACGGCAAGTCGCTCGCGGCCACAGGTCTCGAGGTCGCGGTGCCCCTCACGGGCGCGGCGCTCCTCCTGGCCGCCGGCGTGACGCTCTACCTGGTGCGCCGCCGCCGCTCCGCGTAGACACCGCAACTCCTGGCGCATTTCGCGGCGGGGTCCTTCGGGGATTCCGCCGCGAGATGCGCCCTCGGCCTCACGGGCCCGGCTCGTCGATCACCGCCGCTGCGCGTGGAGTGAGACCCGGCGCCAGGGCGGCCGGAACGGGGAGGCGCACGACGAGCGCTCCGGGGTCGACGCCGAAACGTCCGTGGGTGGTCTCGCCGACGGGGTCGCCGTCGAGTTCGGCGAGCACGGGCTGGTCGAGGCTGAACTCGAACTCGCGGCCCGACCACTGTTTCAGCGAGGCCATCCCGTTACGATTGCGGGTCGCGACGTCGATCGCCACTCCGAGCCAGCCGGCCACCACGTTGGGTTGCAGCACGACGAGCTCGAGGTCGCCGTCGTCGAGCACGGCGCCGGTGGCGAGCTCGATGTTGGCCACCACCGAACTGCAGTTGCAGGCCAGCACCATGAGGCAGTTCGTGGGCTCCTCGGGCGTGCTGTCGACCGAGAGGGTCGCCTCGAAGCCACCCTTGAACAAGGCCGGAGCCCCCGCCGCCACGTAGGCGCCCCAACCGACCTTCTTCTTCAGTTCGTCGTCGGTGTTGTCCATGATCTGCGCGTCGAGGCCGACACCGCCCATCACCACGAAGACGCGCTCCTCACCGTCGTCGAACGTCGCAGTGCCCACGTCTATGGCGCGGTCCTGGCCCAGAAGGGCGATCTCGACGGCATCCGGCAGGGAGTTGAGCGGGAGGCCCAGGTTGCGTGCGAGGAGATTCCCCGTTCCGCTCGGCAGCAGGCCGTAGGGGATGCCCGTTCCGCGCAGCACTCCGGCGACGGCCCGCACGGTGCCGTCTCCGCCCATCGCGCACACCAGGTCGGGCTCGGCGTCGACGGCCTTCCGGGCCGCGGCGACGCCGGAGTCGTCGGCGTCGGTCTCGAACCAGAGCGGGGCGTTCCAGCCGGCTCGATCGGTCCCGGCCTGCACGGTGGCCTTGACCGCCTCCACGTCGGGGAACTTGGACGGGTTGATCACCACGGCGACCGTGCGTGGCTCGGAGGAAGGGGTGGTGGTCATGATCGGCTGCTTTCGTCGGAGAGAGTGAGGTGGTGCATGAGGAGGCCGCCGCGACCCTCGTCGCGGCGGCCATCAGGATGACGGATGTCAGTCCTTGAAGACATCCTTGACGTTCTCGCCGGCCTTCTTCACGTCGGCCTTGGTCTGGTCGGCCTTGCCTTCGGCGACGAGCTTGTCGTTGTCGGTGAGGTTTCCGACGGCCTCCTTGGCCTTACCGGCGAGGTCCTCGGCCGCGTTCTTGATCTTGTCTGCAGCGCTCATGATGAGCTCCTTTCGGTGTTGTTCTTCTGGGGGAACGGTGCACGCGGGTCGCGAGCACCGGTGAGTACGAACGGCTCAGTTCAGCCGGGTGCCGGAGGAGACACGGGCGCGGAAGCCGCCGCTGATCTGCACCAGCGCCGGCACCGACCGGCCGAGCAGCTCGTCGAGCGCCCGCACGGCGTCTTCGACGATGGTCGCGGCATCCTTCGGCGAGACGCCCCGACGGCAGGTGACCGAGATCTTGAGCACCGGAGTGCGCTTCACGCGGTAGGTGGAGACGTGCGAGGCGACGAACTCGCTGCGGCTGCCGATGGCATCCTGCAGCAGGTGTTCGAGCACGCCGGCCTCGACGACGGTGGTGCCGTGCTCGCTCGTCCGCTCGGTCAGCGCGATGCCGGTGTGGCCGCGCCCCTGACGCACGATGAACACGATCAGCAGGATCACGGCGACCACCAGCAGCACGAGCACGGCGGGCAGGATCCAGCTCACACCGGTGTCGCCGAGCGGGGTCTGCTGGAGCCAGTCGGAGACCTGGGCCGAGACGGTGTCACGGATGCCCGCCCAGCCGTCGCGCACCGCGGGAAGCAGCACGAGGACGGCGGCGGCCGCCCCGACGACGAGCAGCAGGAGCCCGGTCAGGAGGATGAGTGCGCGATTCGCGACACGATTGGTGCTGTTCATGCGCCGATCCTCCCGTTCTCTGCGATGCGGACCCGAGCCGTCACCGACGGCGTCAGGGCGTAGGACTCGAGCTGCCGGGTCACTTCGTCGGCGACCGCGGCGCGATCGACGGGGATGCCCGACGTCGGCGTGAGGTCGACGGCCGCCCGACGGTGCGACACCGAGACGGTGGTGTTGTCGGGATCGACGTCTCCGGTGATCGAGGCGTGGCGGGCGAGCGCCGAGGCGATCACCTCGTTGTCGACCACGACCACCGTGCGGTCGGCGGCGAGCAGGTGCCGAGCACGCCGGCCGGGAGCGAGGGCCACGACGACGAGCACGATCCCCACGAGGGCGACCAGGATGCCCGCGGTCGCGACGATCGCGGCGGGCGCCGATCCGTCGCCGCCCAGGTTCAGCGCCGACGCGACCATGTCAGCCGGAGCCGCCAGCAGCGCCGGCGCCCCCAGCAGAGCGAGCACGATCTCGGTGCCGAGCCAGGCGAAGACGATGATCAGCACGACGGCCAGCACGATCGCGAGGAGCGAGCGCGGCGAGTGCGTCTCGCGGCGCGCTACTCGGCGTTCGATAGCGGTGGGTGTCATCGGACTCTGTCCTCCTGCTGGATGTCGGCTGCCGAGAGCCGCACGGTGACCCGCCCGATGGCGGAGCCCGTGAGCTCGTTCACCCGATCGCGGATGACCTCCTGCGCGCGGGCGGAACGGTCGACGATCGAGCCGCCGGAGCGATCGACCACCCCGCCGCCGGCGTGCACTCGACCGAGCGAGACGACGCGGATGGGCGTGGTGACGGTGAGCATCAGCAACCCTCTCTCGTCGTTCAGTTCGACACCGACGCGTGACGCGGTGACCCCGAGGGCGTCGGCGGTGACCGCCGCCACCACCCTGCGGAGGGCTTTCGCGGTGATGCGGTTTCGCCCGCGGGCGGACTCCACGCCCGATCCGGGCAGGGAGTCGGCCGCGACGGGTCTGGTCGCGGCGATCGTCATGACGACGAGCGCTTCCCGCGGAACGCGTCCACCACGGCGGAGAGGTTGAGCTTGCCCTCCACGACGCGGCCGATGACCGCGCCCACAGCCATGGCGACTGCAACGAAGACGAACGGCCAGAAGCCGAGCACGATCCAGGTCAGGGCGAGCACCGCCCCGATCAGGATCCCGGTGCGAGTGGCTGACGCGGTCACTGGACTCGCGCCTCGACCGTCTGGTCGGCGTCGTCGGAGGGCAGGTGCACGTCGTTGACGGTCACGTTGACCTCGGTGACCTCGAGGCCGACGATGGTCTCGATCGCGCGGATGACGCCCGAGCGCACGCCGTCGGCGACATCCTGAAGCGCCAGCGGGTACTCGGCCACGATCGTGATGTCGACGGCGACCTGGGTCTCGCCGACCTCGACGCTGATGCCCTGGGTCTGGTCGGTGCCGGCGACGGCCTCACGGATGGCGCCGAACGCGCGAGCCGCTCCGCCACCGAGCGCGTAGACGCCGCGGGCCTCGCGCGCTGCGATGCCGGCGACCTTGGCCACGACGCCGTCGTTGATGACGGTCTTGCCGAGCGAGGTCTGAACGCTGGTGGGGGTCGACACGACCGGAGTCGTGGAGCCGGAGGTGGTGTTCGCCATGATGTTTCTCCTTCGTCGTCGCCTCGGAAGCGAGGCGAGTGTGATTCGTCGTCCACGGGTTTGTGGTTCGTCGCCTGTAAGACGTGGCCACCAACGGAATCGTCACGGAATCGGCGAAAGTTTTTTCGACCGGCTTTCAGCCCACCGGAACGAGGGGTCCGACGGGGAGGCAATAGTCGGGGTGGCTCGGGTCGGGGCAGTAGGTCTCCGTGGGCCCGCCCTCGGCCGGCGGCGGGAAGGTGTGCATCGCCGGCGCGTCGGCGGGACCCCCTCCGTCGGGTCGCTGTTCGGGCTCGCTCGCCTGCTGCTGTGCGGCGTAGGCGGCCTCGGAATCCTGCACCGCGAGCACCTTCGCCACGAGGTCGAGCACCTGGCGCGGGGTGTCGTCGGTGGCCGACGTCTGGGCCTGCTGGTCCACGATCGCGAGGTAGAGGGCGTCGCGGAGCGCCGGGTCGGCGTTCGGCGCTTCGTCGTTGACCACACGGATGGCGCTCTCCACCACACCTTGGCGAACGGAGTGCGTCGAGGCGAGGAACCCGTCGATGTCGGCGGCGATCCGCGCCTCGTCGACCTGCGCGCCGGATGCGCTCATCGCCCCGACGTCGGCCTCGAGCGTGGCGGTGGCCTGGTCGAGGGCGGAACGGGCGTCGACGGAGGCGAGCCCGGCCGTGCCCTCGGACAGCGAGTGACCGGCGGTCACGAGGGCTCCCGCCAGAGGATCGACGGCCACGGGCGCGGCGGTCGGCGGCGATGGGGTCGGCGTCGGTGTCGCCGTAGCCGCCGAGCCCGAACCCGGCGCGCGTGTCGACGTGGGCGCGCCTCCTGTGGAGGGGGCGACGCCCGTCGCGTCGGCTCCCGCCACACCCGGCCCGACGCATCCGGCGACCGCGATGACGAGCGACAGGGCCACGATCCCGGTCAGCACCAGGTGGAAACCACGGTGTCGGGGAGGCGGGGTGGGGGCGGCCATCGGTTCTCCTCGAGTCGGAGCGTCCCCACGCACGGGTACTCTATCGCCGGGCCGCGTCGCTCCGGAAGGCGGGACGGCGGCACCCGATCGACTCGGCGGGAACCCGCAAATCCGCAGGCGGACGGGTCAGCCGGCGGGAACGAAGTGGCCGATGGGCACGCAGAAGTCGGGGAGGTTCGGGTCGGAGCAGTACATCTCCGGGCCTTCGACCCACACGGGCGGAGCGATCGGCGTGAAGCCCGTGCCACCGGAGCCTGCGCCGTCGCCGCTCGACGACGACCCGCCGCCACTGCTCTGCGCCGCCGCCTCCTTGGCGGCGAGGCCCGCCGCCTGCGCGTCCTGCGCGGCCCGCGTCTTGGCCACGAGCTCGAGGAGCTGGCGCGGGGTGTCGTCGGTCGCGGGGCCGGCGGCCGCGGCCTGCTGCGCCACGACGGCGAGGTAGAGGTCGTCGCGCACGGCCTGGTCGGCATCGGGGGTCTCGTCGTTCAGCACGCGCGACGCCGTCTCGATCACACCCGACCGCACCTCTCCCACCGCGGCGTAGAGCGCCGCGAGGTCGGCTGCGATGCGCGCCTCGTCGACCGGGGGCGTCGCCTGGCTCGCGGCCGGGCCGCCGGCCATCGACAGCTGCACCACTTTCACGTCGGTGTCGAGCTGCTGCACCGCGACGTCGAGCGCCGCGCGCGCCTCGACGGGCGCGAAACCCTCTGATCCGGTGACCAGGGTGGCGCCGGCGGCCACCAGCGGCTCCGCCAGCGGATCGAGGGCGACGACCTCCTCGATCGGCACGGGGGTCGACGCCGGCGCGGCGACCTGGGTGGCGGCGACCGTCTCCGGTGCGGCGGAACCCTGCCCGGCGCATCCGGAGATCGTGGCGGCCAGCGTCAATGCCGCCGACGCAGCAACGAGCGTTTGCAGGAAGGACTTCGACATCATTTCCCCCTCGGGATCCGTGGAGCCCCCCGGCCCGTGACGTGAGAACTCTACCGTTTCAGGCAGCCCCTGTAGCCTGGTGGCACGAACGGGAGAAGGAGGTCCGGATGACCGCGCGCGACGAGATCGAATGCTGGCTCACCGACATGGACGGCGTTCTCGTGCACGAGAACCAGCCCATCCCCGGCGCGGCCGAACTGCTCCAGCAGTGGCGCGACCAGGGCAAGCCCTACCTCGTGCTCACCAACAACTCCATCTTCACGCCGCGCGATCTGAGCGCCCGGTTGCGGGCATCCGGTCTCGAGGTGCCGGAGGAGTTCATCTGGACCTCGGCGCTCGCCACCGCCGCCTTCCTCAAAGACCAGATGCCGGGCGGCAGCGCCTTCGTCATCGGCGAGGCCGGAATCACGACGGCCCTGCACGAAGCCGGGTTCATCATGACCGAGACGGCCCCCGACTACGTGGTGATCGGCGAGACGCGCAACTACTCCTTCGAGGCCATCACGAAGGCCATCCGCCTCATCGGCAACGGCTCGCGATTCATCGTGACCAACCCGGATGCGACGGGCCCGAGCGCCGAAGGACCGCTCCCCGCCACCGGCGCCATCGCCGCCCTCATCACGAAGGCCACGGGCAAGGAGCCTTACGTTGTGGGCAAGCCGAACCCGATGATGTTCCGCTCGGCCATGAACCGCATCGGCGCACACTCCGAGAACACCGGCATGATCGGCGACCGGATGGACACGGATGTCGTCGCCGGCATCGAAGCCGGACTGCACACCATCCTCGTGATGACGGGCATCAGCGACCAGGCCGAGATCGACAAGTACCCCTTCCGCCCCGACGAGATCCTCACCTCCGTCGCCGACCTCATCGACCCGGAGCCCGTCGAGACGGAGCTCTAGGGTAGGTCCGCAGCTTCGCCAGGTAGCGCGTAAGCACACGTGAGGGGTCTGGAACCCGCACTTTGCGCTACCGCGCGACGGGGTCAGCGGAGCTCGTGGGCGAGGAGGTCCATGAGCAGGGCGTCGTGCCAGCCGCGGCCGTCGGGGTCGCGTTCGTATTGGCGCAGGATGCCGACCGGGCGGAAGCCGATTGCGGAGTAGGCACGGATGGCGGCCTCGTTGTCGGCGGCGGGGTCGATCGTGAGGCGATGGTGGCCGCGATCGCGGATGAGGTGGGCCGCGAGGGTGCGTACGGCGTCGCGACCGAGTCCCCGGCCGTGCACCGCGGGGTCGAGGAAGACGTCGATCGACGCGTGCCGGTAGGCCGGCTCCGTCTCCTCGCTGTACTGGATCATCCCCACGATCGCGCCCTCGTGCCGCACGGTGAACACGACGGCATCCGGGTCGTCCCACGGCCACGGCGGCTCCGTGTCGTCGGCGCCCCACCGCGCCGCCACCTCGGGCGTCAGCCGGATGCGCCGCAGCTCCGCGACATCCTCGGCCCGCACCGGCGCGAGCACCACCCGCGCGCCCGCGAGAACCCCCTGACCCGCACCCTCACCCGCTTCCATGCGCACACCGTACTCCCGCGGGGCGCACCCCGAACTTCTCGCCCCTTCCGGCCCTAAAACTCGCGAGATAGGGCTGGAAGGGGCAAGAAGTTGGGGGTCAGGGCTGAGCCAGCGCCAGGGCGTACCCGCCGGAGGGGAGCCAGACGGTGCTGGGGCCCGTGATCGTGCGCTCGGAGACGAGCGCACCCGAGGCGTCGTAGCTGCGCAGGGTCTGCGTCAGCGATGCAGCACCGAGCGTCACGCGCTGCGGCAGCCCGAGGTTGTTCTGCGCGAGCTGCGCCGACGCACCCGGGGCCGCTCCCGACGCCGACAGGGTGCCGACCACGGGGCGCACGAGCAGCGCGTCCACGTCGACCTCCCCGGCGAGCGCCCGCACCTCCACCGAGTCGCGCGACGCCGGCACCGGCAGCCACAGCCGCTGCGGCAGCAGGGCTCCGGATGCCGCGGTGATGCCCTGCTCGCCGACCGACGACGAGAGCACCCCGAGCGGCAGCGATCCGCTCCTCCACAGCGACTTCGGCGTGCGCGCGGTGCCGTCTTCGACGTTCCACACGACGGGCTCGACGATCTGCGCGCCGCCTGCACCGGAGGCGCCGAGCGTGAACGTCGCCTTCTGTCCCTTCGTGAGCGCGAGGTAGGATCCGCTCCACGACGACTCCTCGGTCCAGGTCGACTCGGGTGTCACGACGGTTCCGGTGGTCGACGTCGCGGCTTCCGCCTCGACGACGCGCAGGCCGTCGCGCGCGTCGAGCGTTGTGAGCGACTGCGCGATCGCCGAGACCGACGGATGCGCATCCAGGGCCAGCATGGACAGCAGCCCGTGGATCGTGCTCTCGGCTCCCGAGTTGCGGTTGATCGACCCGTCGGGCTGGATGCCGTCGTAGGTGACGCCGGTCGCCGGGTCGTACATCGGCGTGGCCGCGGGGTTCAGGCCGAAGAACCAAGCAGCTTGGATGCCCGCGAGATCGGCGAGGCCGGGAAGACCGGCGGCCTCCGAGGTGGCCAGCAGGTTCTGCAGGCGCGAGTCGGCGCCATAGGCCAGCTGCACCCGCTCGGTGGGCGAGGGGTACCAGGCGTTGTCCGGGCCCCCCGCGGTGAGGAGCGTCGGGGCGAAGCGCGCCGACTCGGTCACGGCCGGCTGCAGCAGCGTGTCGTCGTCCAGCGCGACGGATGCGCGTGCGAGCGCCCCCGACATCTGCGACGACCAGGCGTGCCACATCGACCGCGACTCGGCCCACGGCAGGATCGCGCCGTACGGCCACGAGCCGGCCGCGCCGCCCGAGCCGTGCCGGGCGCCGGATGCCGTGAACGAACCCGCCGCTGCATGGTCGCCGTCTGCGGCATCCGTCTCGTCCGAGGTCGCCTCGCTCGCCGCCGAGCCGTCCGCCGACTCCCCCGAGCGCGCTCCGGCGCCCGGGCCGTTCGGGTCGGTGGTCGTGCGGGCCATCGCGGCCACACCCTCGGCGAGCTTCGCGAGGGAGTCGCGCACAGCCGTGTCGTCGGGGGCGGCCGCCGTGTAGGCGGCGAGTCCGAGTACGGCCTCGGCCGTGGCATCCGCTCCGTCGACGATCAGCCAGGCCGGCACCGAGACGCCGTCGGCCACGGCGTACTGCCCGTAGGCGTCCAGGACCTCGCGGTCGACCGCGGCGACGCCGAGTTGCAAGCGCTCCTGCAGGAACGCGGCGAACTCCGGATCGACGTCGCGGAACGCCGCGAACCCCTCACCGAGCGCCCAGAGCGAGCGCGCCAGCCAATAGCTCTCGGCCGAATCGCTCGGGTCGGGCAGCTCCACCGGTTCGGCGCTGGGGTTCAGCTCGCCGTCGGGCTGCATCCAGAGCACGACGTTGCCGGCATCCGGCCCCTCCGTGGTCTGGAAGTAGGCCAGCGCCCGCAGCACCTCGTACGCCTTCTGGCGGCTCGCGTCGTCGCCCGTCTGCTGCCAGTGCCGCAGGTAGACCACGGCCGTGCGGGCCACGTCGTCGCTGTTGAAGGCGCCCTGGCCGTAGTCGCCGGTGGCCGGATCGAGTGGCCCGCCGCCCACCCGCTCGAAGGTGCCGCCGTCACGCGCGTCGGCGTAGGTCCAGGGCAGGGTGAGCGCGGGCTCCGTGTCGAGCCGGTAGCTCGAGTGCCCCGGCACCGCGGCAGGCGACACCTCGTCGAGCAGGAAGTCGAGGTGCGCCGTATTGGTGAGCGCCCCCGCCGCCGATGGCGAAGCCGAGGCAGGCGAACTCGCCAGCGCGAGCCCCCCGATCAGAAGCGTCACGGATGCCGCACCAGCGGTCATCCGTCGAGCGAGCGAGTTCGTCATCGAACGTGCCTTTCGTCGTGGTCGTTGCACTGATCCGCACGTTTTCGCGCTTCCGAGCCGTCGGATGACGCGAAAACGTGCGGATCAGCGGATGGGATCAGGTGTGAAGGAGGCGCGCCACGCCGATCTTCGAGTCGGCCATGCCGTAGAAGACGTAGTGCTGGCCCTCGATCTCCTCGATCGCGGTAGGGAAGACGACGTTCGGCACGATGCCGCTCCGCTCGTCTTCCGTCTCGGGCTCGAGCAAGGGCACGGCCGTGCGCGCGATGACCCGCGACGGGTCGTCGGCGTCGAGCAGCATCGCCCCGGCGGCGTAGTTCACCTTCTGCTGCTGCGAGAACGCGCTGTCGATGGTGCCGGTGACACCGTGGTGGATGAGCAGCCACCCCTCGGGCACGCGGAGCGGGGCGGGCCCGCCGCCGATCTTGAGCTCCTCGAAGGGGAACTCGGGCCCCGCGAGGAAGCGGTGCTGCGTCCAGCGCGTGAGTTCCGAGAGATCGCGGGCCACGGCAGCGACGGGAACGTAACTGATCCAGATGCTCTGCCGCGCATCCGTCACCCCGGCCGGCAGCCGCACGCCCTCGCCGGGCTTGGTCTCGCCGAGGTCCCACATCGGCCGGTGCAGCACCGCGAACGACAGCTCGCCGTCGGGGGCCGCGACCGGGGTCGGGAAGAACACGGTGTCTTTGTTGTGGAACAACCCGAGGTCGATGTCGAGCGCGTCATCGTAGGCGAACGTCACCGGCCCCAGCCGCTGCCAGCTGCGCAGATCGGATGAGACGGCGATGGCCGTGCGCGGCCCCAGCGGCCCGTAGGCCACGTAGGTCATGACGTGCAGGCCGAGGTCGGCGATGAACGTGACCCGCGGATCTTCGACGCCGGCGTTGTGCGCACCCCGCTCGAAACCGCGGTCGGGGGACAGCACCACGCCTTCGCGCGACACCCCCACGGGCACGCCGTCGACGATCTCCACGCGGGCGAGACCCACGCGCGACACGTTCCCCGTGGCGACGAGTCGCGGCAGCAGGTAGAGCTCGCCATCGGGTCCGCGACCGGATGCCGGGTTCAGCACCCCCTCGGCCTCGAGCTCCTCGCCGGGCAGGGGTTCCATCACGATCCCCATCCGCTCGAGGCGGTAAGGGACTGTTGTGGTGGTTGCGGGGGTCATCATTATCCTTTCACTCCCGATCCGAGGTCGTTCGAGACGAAGTAGCGCTGGAACACGATGAACAGCACGACCACGGGGGCCGCGAGCACCACTGCGCCGGCGAGGATCGCCCCGAACGGGTTGTCGGTCGACGCGGCGACCGTTGAGATGTAGTTGGCGAGCGACACTGCGAGCGGCTGAAGGGCCGCATCCTTGGTGATGAGGAAGGGCCAGAGGAACTCGTTCCACGGGCCGATGAAGGTCAGCAGCACCGCGGTCACCAGCGCCGGCCGCACGAGCGGCAGGGCGATGCTCCAGAGCAGACGGATCTCGCCCGCCCCGTCGATCCGCGCCGCCTCGAACAGCTCCTTGGGCAGCTGCAGGAAGTACTGCCGGAAGATGATCACCGCCGTCGAGTTGATGGCGAACGGCAGGATCATGCCGACGTGCGTGTCGGCGAGACCGTAGTCGCGGGCGATCAGCACGTAGAGCGGGATCTGCAACAGCTGGAACGGGATGACCTGCACCAGGAGCGCCAGCGCGAAGGTGGCCTTCGCGCCGCGCCACTTCAGCATCGCGAGCGCATAGCCCACGAGCACGCCGAAGACCACGGTGCACAGCAGCACCCCGCCGGTGAAGATGCCGGAGTTGATGAGCCCCGTCCCGAGGTTGATCCGCTCGTTCACGTTCACGAAGTTGTCGAGCGTGAGGTTCGCGGGGTTCGGGAAGGCACCGGCGATGGTGGGATCGGGGTCCTTCTGCAGGGCCCCGACCACCATGTAGTAGAAGGGGAACAGGAAGACCAACGCGCCCAGTCCGAGGACGATGCCGCGCAGAACGGTCTGCGGACGTGACATGCGGTTCATGAGTCCCTCTCCCCCACGAGTCGGTTCTGGATGAAGGCGATGATGAGCACACCGATCACCAGCACGACGCCGATGGCGGAGGCGACATCCGGTTGCCCTTGCTGAATACCCAGCTGGTACATCAGCAGCACCGGGCTGGCGGAGGCGCCGTTCGGGCCGCCACCGCCGGTGAGCAGGTAGGGCTCGGTGAAAAGGTTGGCGCCCGTCACCGTCGAGACCAGCAGCACCAGAAGGGTCGCCGGCCGGACCCCCGGCACGGTGACCGAGAAGAACGAGCGGATGCGCCCGGCCCCGTCGGTCGCGGCCGACTCGTAGAGCTCCTTGGGCACGTTCTGCAACGCCGCCAGGTAGAGCAGGATGTAGAAACCGAGCTGCTTCCAGGTGACGTAGATGGCGATCACCGGCATGGCCAGGTTCTCGTTGATGAGCCACGACGGACTCGGAGCGAGCGGGCCGAGGATCTGGTTCACGAGGCCGTTGCCGTTGAAGAGGAACAGCCAAACCGCCACCACCGCGACGCTCGCCGTGACGTAGGGCACGTAGAAGCTCACCCGCAGGAAGGTGCGGGCGTGCACCACCTTGTTGAGCGCGCTCGCGAGCAGCAGCGAGAGGACCACCGTGAGCGGCACGTTGATGAGCAGGAAGATGCCCACGTTGCCGAACGACCGGATGACGGCGGGGTTGCTGAACGCGGCGACGTAGTTGTCGAGGCCCACGAAGGGACGTTCGGGATTCGCGCCCGGGGCGGCGAAGAAGAAGTCGTGGAACGAGATCCAGACCGAGTAGACGATCGGGAACGCGAAGACCGCGAGCACGAAGATCAGATAGGGCGAGCTGAACAGCAGGCCCAGGGGCTGGCGCCCGAAGATGCGGTGGGCCACGGAACGCTTGGCGGGGTTCGAGCCATTGCCGGAACGTTTGCCGGAGCCGGAGCCGGAGCCCGGGCCCGCCGCCCCGGTTCGCGAGGGCACCGGGGCGCGGGGATCACTGACGGTGGAGGTCATGACACGGCCTAGGGCTGCGAAGCCAGCTGGTCGATCTTCGCGGCGGTGTCGCTGAGCGACTGGCCCACGTCACCCTCGCCGAAGATCACGGACTTGCTCCAGGCATCCCGGAACGCCTGCATGATCTGCACGGTGTTCGGGCCGCCCGGCACCTCGACGGTGCGGCTGGCCTGGTCGCCGAAGGCCGTGTAGGCCGGGTTCGCCGAGAAGTAGTCGGCGTAGACGGTCGGCAGGTCCTGGCGCAGCGGCATCTGGCCGGTGGTCTCGAGGAACTTGCCGTCCTGCTCCTCGCTGGTGGCGAACTTCAGCACCTCCCAAGCGGTGCCCTTGTTCTCGCAGGCGCTGAACAGGCCGACGTTCTTCGCGTCGCTGAAGGTCCAGACGTCCTTGGGGTCGGTGGCCTCGGGGGTCGGAACCGGCACGGAGCCGAAGTTCACGCCGTCGTAGACCGAGATGGCCCACGGACCGACGATGGCCATGGCGGCCTGCCCGTCGGCGAAGGCGTCACCCTGGTACTGCTCCTGGCCGGCCAGCTTCTGGTCGTAGAGGTCGCGCCAGAACTGGGCGACCTCGGTGCCCTTGTCGTCGGCGAAGGTCGCCTTGCCGTCTTCGATCAGCGGGGTTCCACCGGTGGCCGCGGCGTAGAGCGGCATGAAGTCGAACTGCATCTGGAAGAACTCGCTGGTCGGAGCGGGCTGGATGGCGAAGGGCGCGACGCCCGAGTCCACCAGGGTCTTCGAGGTGGCGAGGAAGTCGTCGTAGGTCGACAGCTTCGGGTTCTCGGCGTCGAGGCCGGCCGCGGTGAAGAGATCCTTGTTGTAGAAGATCACGACGGGGTTCGACTTCCACGGGAACTGGAAGTAGTCGCCGTCGGCGTTCTGGTACTGCTTCGCGATGTCGCCCGAACGCTCCTCGATGTAGGAGGCGCCATCGTCGAAGTCGCTGAGGTTCACCAGCCCGCCCTGCTTCTCGAACTGGCCCACCGCGCTCGGGGCGGTGTTGAAGACGAGGCACGGAGCGTTGCCCGCCGTGATGGCGGCGCCGATCACTTCTTCGCTCGACTTGCCGGCCGGGATCTCCTGGCCGGTGATCTTCTGGTCGGGGTTCTCGGCGTTCCAGGCCTCGACCATCTGCTTGCCCCATTCGAGTTCGACGGGGTTGTTCGAGTACCAGATGTCGATGGGGCCGGTGGCGGTGAGGTCGCTCGCGGCGCTGCCGCCACCGCTCCCGCCTGAACATGCTGCGAGGCCGATGCCCGCGACGGCCGCCAGGGCGACGGCCAGCACGCGCTTCGACCTCTTCACTGAGGACTTCTGCACGATGGTGCTCCTTTCGGTGGCGGCCACGGAGGCCGCGATACGTCAGGCCCGGACGGGCCCGGTCGAGGCGCGCGTGACGACGCGCGCGGGTTCGAGATCGATGTCGACGGATTCGCCGGTGGTGGTCAGTCGCAGCAGGGCACGTGCCGCCGCTTCGCCCCAGGCGAGCGGGTCGGTGCGCACCGAGGTGAGGGCGGGGTAGACGTACCGGGCGAGCTCGGAGTCGTCGAACCCGGTGATCGAGAGGTCGTCGGGCAGGCGCAGCCCGCGCTCGTGGGCGACCCCGATGCCGGCGATGGCCATCGGGTCGTTGCCGTAGACGATCGCGGTCGGCCGATCGGCCAGGTCGAGCAGGGCCTCGGTGGCGGATGCGCCCTGTGCGGCCGTGAAGTCGGTCTCCATCACCAGGTCGGCCGGCAGGCCCGCCGCCTCGAGCGTCGCGGCGAAGGCGGCGTTGCGTCGGGTGGCGTGCAGCATCCGGCGCGGCCCGATCACGTGGGCGATACGGCGGTGGCCCAGGTCGATGAGGTGCTGGGCCGCGGCCACGATGCCGGGGGTGTCGTCGAGACTGACCGCGGGGAAGGCATCCGCGTCGCCCGGCTGGGAGCCTTCGGGGCGGCCGAGGGTGACGGCCGGCATCCCGAGCTCGCGGAGCAAGGGGATGCGCGGGTCGTCGTGCCTCAGGTCGGTGACGAACACGCCGTCGACCCGGGCGTCGGCCGTGAGCGTGCGATAGACGGTGGCTTCGTGCTGCTCGTCGGCCACGACGCTCAGCACGAGAGCACGGCCCTCTTGGAGCAGTACGCGCTCGACGCCCGCGATGAATGAGGGGAAGAAGGGATCGGCCCCGAGGATCTCGGGGTCACGGGCGATGACGAGGCCGAAGGCGTACGAGGTGCGGGTGGAGAGCGACCGGGCGGAGAGGCTCGGCCGGTAGTCGAGGTCGCGGGCGATGGTGAGGATGCGGTCGCGGGTGTCGGGAGAGACGCCCGGACGGTCGTTCAGCGCGAACGAGACGAGGCCCTTGCTGACGCCGGCGGCTTTGGCGACGTCGTTGATGGTCGCTTTGCGCTTCATCGCCGACCTCCCGGTGCTCGTTCTCGGGGCGGCGAAGGATGCTCGCCGTCGAGTCCACCGGCCTGAACCGGTTTAGAGACAAACTATACCGGTTTAGATCCCCCCGCAAGGGGGACAAGGAAGTCAGTGGGCGAGGAAGTGCGACTCGGGATCGAAGTCGAGGGCCTCGCGACGCGGGGTGGGGCGATACCCGTCGCGCACGACGCCCACCACGGTGGCGGCGATGCCGAGAAGAGCCAGGATGCCGAAGAAGAGGAGTGCGATAGTCATGGCAGTAACGCTATGGATGATCCGAAATAGACACGAGTAGGCACTATGACACCCTCCGTCGATATTCTGCCAACGTAGACGATTCCCGGCATCGCGCCATCCGGCTCCACCTGGGAAAACCCCCGATGGACTGCCGAATACGTCGGCTATGCTCGACGGTCGAACGACTTCCGACCCGAAGGACAGCCATTTGAACGCCAGCGACCGACGCCCGAGGCGGCACCGCTCCGGGCCCATCCGGCACGGTCGCCAGCACACCCCCTCTCCCCTCGGGGCGATCCTCAAAGGCCTCGCGGTCGTGCTCGCCGTCGCCCTGGTAAGCGTCGGCTCGGTCGCCGCCTACGCGATCAACAACCTCGCCCAGCAGGTCACCGCCAACGCCGTCGACCTCGGCGGCGGCACTGAAGCGGCACCCCCGCCCCCGCCGGTTCTCGGCGCCTTCGAAGGCGGCTTCAACCTGCTGGTGGTGGGCACCGACAACGACCCCAACCAGGGCGACAGCTTCGGCGAGCGGGATGCCACGCTGAACGACGTCAACATCCTTCTGCACGTCTCCGCCGACCACAAGAACGCCGTCGTGGTGAGCTTTCCGCGCGACCTCGTGATCTCGCACCCCGAGTGCACCGACCCCGACACGGGCGAGGTCTTCGACGCGATGAGCGCAGAGCCGCTCAACGACGCCTGGGAGCGCGGCGGTCTGGCCTGCGTCAACTCCACCATCGAGAACCTCACCGGGCTCGACATCAACTACGCCGCGGCCACGTCGTTCGACGGCGTGATCGAGATGACGAACGCCGTCGGCGGCGTCCCCGTGTGCCTCAACGAGCCGATCTTCGACGCCGATTCCGGCCTCGACCTTCCGGCCGGCACCAGTGTGATCGAGGGCCAGATGGCGCTCTCGTTCCTGCGCAACCGGCACGGCGTCGGCGACGGCAGCGACCTCGCGCGCATCGCCTCGCAGCAGCAGTACCTCTCGTCGATGGCCCGCACGCTGAAGAGCGCGAACACGCTCACCGACATCACCAAGCTCTACGGACTCGCCCAGGCGGCCGCGTCGAACATCAAGCTCTCGACGTCGCTCTCCAGCCTCGACTCGATGGTGTCGCTCGCCCTGACCATGAAGGACGTCGACCTCAACAACATCGTCTTCGTGCAGTATCCGTCGGGAAGCTCCTCCGACGACCCGAACAAGGTCGTTCCGGTGCAGGATCTCGCCGACGAACTGTTCGCGAAGGTGCAGGCCGACCAGCCGTTCACGCTGGGCGACGACTCCACCGGCACCGGTTCCACCGTCGTGCCCACCGATCCGGCCACCCCGGCCGATCCGGGCACGGAGACCCCCGCCACGGATGCGCCGGCCACCGACGCACCGGCCAGTGACGCACCGGTCGAGGCGGCTCCCGAGGTCATCGATGGGCTGAAGGGCCAGACCGCCGCCGAGCAGACCTGCGCCAGCGCCTTCTCCGACTGATCGATCGTCGCGCGGCATCCTCCGTGAGGGTCACGCGATCCTCCTCCCGAAACGGCGGCGGCCGGGGTCCGACCGTGGAATCATGCGCGCTCATCCCGCGGTACCACGAGGATGAGCCTGCGGTCGGATGCCCGGATGCGGCGCCCTTCGTAGCGTTGAACCATGACGAACGACACCCCCACCCCCGAGTCCTCCCCCACCCCCGCCGAGACCGGCGCCACGGGTGCCACCGGCGCCACCAGCGCCACCGAGACGCTCGACGGCACCCCGGCCGCCACCACCGCGACCGCCACGCTCCCCCCGGCCGCCACCGTTCCCACCTACCCCGCCTATCAGGCGCCGGCCGCACCCCAGCCGCCCGCAGCGCCCGGTGCCCCACAGCCGGCCCAGCTCTACCCTCCCCAGCCGAAGACGAACATCCTCGGCATCATCACGCTGGTGCTCGGCATCCTGGGCTTCGGCGTGGTTCCCGTGATCACGGGCCACATCGCACTGAGCCAGATCAAGAAGACGGGCGAAGACGGCCGCGGGCTCACCCTCGCCGGCCTCATCCTCGGTTACATCACCGTGGCCGGCTGGCTCCTGGTCGCCGCCTTCTGGGTGGCCATCGCGGGCTTCGCCGTCGTCGGAGCCGCACTCAGCACCTACTGATCCGCCCGGCGGCGCGCTCGGCGCGTATCGGGGGCACGAGGAGGTCGGGGGGTCTGGTCAGGTCAGACTCCCCCTCCTCCGCCACCACCGCCGCCTCCGCCCGAGAAGCCGCCCCCGCCCGAGAACCCGCTCGAGCTGCTCGAGGAGCTGCCCGAATACGATGACGCGGCCGTCGACGAGAGCGAGCCGATCGCCGACGCGAAGAGGTAGGCGTTGAAGGCTCCTGAGCCGCCGCCGTACCAGTCGGGCTGGTTGCCGAGGCTCTCGTAGTAGGTGCCGAGCACCTTCGCCCACTCCGCCTCGAGACCGAGAAGCACCGCGTAGGGCAGGAGCTTCTCGTAGAGCTTCACCACTTGGCCCCAGTCGGGCGCGTTCACACCCGTCTTGAGGGCCCCCTCGGGAGACTGCAGCATCTTGTAGCGGTCTTCCTCCGCCCAGTCGATGTACATCTCGATGCCCTTGATGTAGTCGCGCAGCTCGGCACCCTTCACGGTCAGCGGATTGCGGAACGCCGCACCCGCCACCACGAAGATGGCGAAGAAGCCGAACACGAGGAAGAGCATCGGCAGTCCGCCGCCGTAGGAGTCGTTGAGCGACAGCGCCCCGCTCACGAAGCCGATGGCCGCGAGCACGATCGTGGCGACGAGCAGCAGACTGCCCGCGAGCCGCACGCCCGACTTCAGGTAGCCCTCGGCGAAGGCCCGCTTCTTGGTGGCCTGCATCACGGCGTAGATCGACTTCGACAGGGCCGTGTCGTTCTTCTTCAGCTCCCGCCAGGTGCCGGGAGCGAGCTCGGGGCCGAACAGCGCCCGCGCCAGTTCGATCTCGCTGGGGTTGAGCCCCTGCCAGGTGAGCAGGCGGAGCCAGTAGACCGTCTTCGACCCGAACACCCCGTCCTGTTCCTGCTCCACGATCTGGATGTTGTGGCGCACCGCGTAGTCGATGAACGAGGCGGCGGCCGCCCGTGGCGTCTTCTTCATCACGACCGAGGCGATGAGGATGTCGGCGCCCGGCGGCGGCGTGTACTCGGGGATGACGACCGGCCGGCCCGGCGCATCCCGCAACCCGATGATGCGGTAGATCACAGCGAACACGGCCGCGCCGACCGCGAGGATCGTGCTGATCAGCTGCACCCAGCTGGAGCCGCCCGCGAGATAGGAGGAGTCGCGTTCAGTGAAGGTGTGGGGCTGGAAGGCGATGCCGATGGTGACGTTGTCGCCCGGCGCGAGGTTCTCGTTGCGGGTGGTGAAGACCGCGGTGCCGCCCTGGTCGGCCCGATCGATCGTGCAGGGGGTGCCGGAGCCCTCGGGCCCGACGAAACACCCGGTGTCGCCGGTGAGCGCCCCGGTCAGGTTCGCGGGGACCGTGGTCGTGGTGGTGTGCACCCCGAAGGGCTGCCGCCAAAGGGTGCCGTTCGTGTCCCAGTAGAACTCGTCGTCGTCGGTGTCCGGGAAGTACTGGGTGACGTCTTTCTGGGTGTAGCTCAGAACATAGGTCTGCTCGCCGTGCACGAAGTCGTCGCCCGCGATGGTGACGATGAGGTTCTCGTCGTCGGTCTCGGTCTCGTATTCGCGGGGCGCACCGGCCGCATCCGTCACCGAGGTGAGGGTGAGCTGGGTCGGATGCCCGTCGTAGGTGAGCGGGATGGCGCGCTGGATGCCGTGGTTCTGGTCGACGTCGGGGAACTCCGCCACGAAGGTCTCAGTGGTGGCCAGGGTGGAGTGGCCCTCGGCGTCGATGCCCAGGTCGTAGCGGGCGTCGAACGAGGCGAAGCTGAAGTCGTTGACATCACCGGGCGCGGCGGCGAGCGGCGCGACGGGCGCACCCGGGGCATCCGCTGTCGCGGCGGACGCGGACGCGGACGCGGACCCGGACGCGAAGGCGGCCGGAGCGCCCCCGATGGCGAGCGCGACCGCAACGAGGGCCCCGAACACGGGGACTCGGAGGAGGCGGGCGACCTTGTGCATCGACCTCACTCTAGTGCCGGTCGCCGACGTTGCGGAGGAAAACTCACCCCGCGGGCGGTACGGCCAGTGAGGCCCCGAGCGGCTCGCCGGAGGTGCGCGAGAAGAAGCAGAAGTAGGCGCGGTCTCCGGCCGCCCACTGCACGTCGTTCGCCGGGTAGGCACCCTGCCACTGGAGGTCGGGCACCGTCTCGGCCACCGCGTAGTCGAGCACTGTGGGGGCCGTACAGAGCAGGTTGAGGCGCGACGCGAGTTCGGCTTCGCCAGGGAAGGGCGCCGCGGCGTCCTCGGTGAACGCGCCCTTCGACACGAGTTGGGCGTTGTGGTCGGAGGCACAGTCGGCCACGGTGAATTGCCGCTCCCAGGGCGAGGTGTACCCGCTCAGGCACTCGCCGCCGTGCAGGGTGTCCCAGTCGTGCACGCCGGGGGCGAGCGGCCCGGCGGGAGCGGCGTCGGCGGCGGGAGCGGGGGTCGTCGGGGCCGGGGTCGAGGTGGGCGTCGGGGTTGCGGATGCCCCGGCGCTGCCGGAGCCGGATGTCGCATTCACGACCGGCGCGGCCTCCCCACCGCCGCCCACGCGCAACCCGGCGAAGAACAGCCCCACGATCACGGCGAGCAGCACGACCCCGCCCGCGATCAGCAGCCACGTGGTACGGCTGAGCCCCCCGCCCGCCGGAACCGGGCCGGCAGCGTGTGCCGCGTGCCCACCGCCATGGGCGGGGGTGCCAGTACCGTCACCCGCGGCCGAACTCGCCGAGCCCGCGGGCGGAACGGCGTCGTCGCGGCGCTGCGGGTCGTTCGGGGGCCGGGTCATGTCACTCCAGACCGAGGTCCGCCAATCCGATCGCGTAGTGGTAGGGGTAGCCGGCCTCTTCGATCCGCTCCCCCGCGCCCGTGTTGCGGTCGACCACGACGGCCACGCCCGCGATGACGGCGCCCGCCTTCTCGAGCGCGGCGATCGCGGCCAGGGGCGAACCGCCGGTGGTCGAGGTGTCCTCGAGCACGATGACGCGTTTGCCCGCGACATCCGGCCCCTCCACCTGGCGACCGCGACCGTGGTCTTTCGGCTCCTTGCGCACCACGAAAGCGTCGTAGGCGAGGCCCCGGGCGGCACCCTGGTGCAGCACCGCGGCGGCGATCGGGTCGGCGCCCATCGTCATCCCGCCCACGGCGTCGACGTCGCGGATACCCGAGATGAGGTCGAGCATGACCTGCCCGATCAGTGGGGCCACCCGGTGGTCGAGCGAGACCCGGCGCAGGTCGACGTAGTACGACGCCTTCTTGCCGCTCGTGAGGGTGAAGTCGCCGTGGAACACGGCATCCGTCTTGATGTAGTCGATGAGTTGGCTTCGCGCGTCGGTCACGGGGCCCAGTTTATCCGGGGGCGCCGGACACGCTTAGCTGGTGGGGTGACTACGACACCCTCCGTGCTCGCCCTCGCCGGCCTCTCCGACACCGCCGAGCAGATCTACCTCTTCGTCATCCACCGCGGCAAGACCCTCCTCTCCGACGTGACAGCGCGGTTCGACCTCGACGACACCGCCGCGACGGAACAGCTCGAATCGCTCCGTCGCATCGGCCTGATCTCGCGCGAGCGCAGTGATGCGGGATTCTACGTGCCGGTCGATCCGCGCTACTCGCTCACCTCGATGGTCGAGCAGCTGAGTGAGGGCGTGGGGCGCATCCGGCAACTCATCCCCCACCCTCGCCGACCAGTTCGACCGCAGCGCCACGAGCGCGGAGGAGAACGCCGAGACGCGCATCCTGAGCGACCGGGACGCCGTGGCCAGCTGGTACGTGCGGCTGCAGCATCAGGCCACCCGGGAGCTGCTCGTGTTCGACCGGCCGCCGTACGTCTCGTCGTCGCTCGAGCCCCTCGAAGCGGTGGTGCTCGGGCGAGGGGTCTCCTGGCGGGCGATCTACACGGGCGACAGCTTCAGCCGCGAAGACAGCTGGGAGGAGGCGGAGCGGTTGGCCGAGCACGGCGAGCAGGCGCGCATCCTCGCGGAGCTGCCGGTGAAGCTCGCCATCGCCGACCGCACCACCGCGCTCGTCTCCCTGAGCGTCGAAGAGGGGCGGAGCGACGCGATCGTCACCGAGTCGGCGCCGATGGTGGCGGCGCTCTGCGACCTGTTCGAGTTCTACTGGGCGAGGGCACTGCCGCTGCCGGAGGCGCGCGAGCGGATGCGCAACCCGGCCGCCGTCGATCCCGATCCCGTTCCCACCCCCGCCGCGACGGTCGTCGCCCGCCGCATCACCCGCGAGGAGCAGGCCATCCTGGCACTGATCGGCGCCGGCCTGAAGGACGAGGTGATCGCCCGGCGGCTCGGGATGTCGACTCGCTCGCTCCGGAGGCGCAGCCATCAGCTGATGGTCGAACTCGGTGCCGACAACCGGTTCCAGGCGGGGGTGGAAGCCGCCCGGCGCGGCTGGGTGTGACCGCCGTGTGACGCCTCCGTTACAGCTCTGTTTCCGGATGTGGCAGCCTGCGGCCACCGTCCGCTGACGGCCACGAACAGGATGTCGGTGACCTCCAAACTGGGAGGCGCCGCGCGCTGCGGCCCCATTCCCTCCGGAGGTTCGCACCGTGACCGGCTCTCTCACCCGCACCCGACGCCCGCGTCGATCCCGTCGCCTGGCCGGAGCGCTCGCCGCGCTCGCCTCGGCCGCGCTCGTCGGGGTCGCCTGCCTCGTTCCGGCGGGCGCCGCCGTCGCCGCTCCCGCGGCCGGCGCAGCCACCGCCCCGGCAACCCCCACCGCGGCCCCGCCTGCGGGCGGCTACGAGGCCGGGCACTACATCGTCACGCTCAAAGACCCCGCGGTCGCGAGCTACACCGGCGGCATCGCGGGACTCCGCGCCACCCGCGACGGCGACCTCGACACCACCTCGCGCGCGGTGCAGAGCTACGCGGCCCACCTCTCGACGACGCAGGACGACCTCGCGGCCGAGGTCGGCGCATCCATCACCACCTCCTACACGCTCGCCACCAACGGCTTCTCGAGCGAACTGAGCGCCGAGCAGGCGCAGAAGCTGGCCGACGACCCGCGCGTGGCCGCGGTGGTGCCCGACGAGATCCTGCAGCTCGACGAGCCGGAGTCCTCGACCCAGTTCCTCGGCCTCGACGGCGACGACGGCGTCTGGGCGGCCATCGGCGGCGTGGAGAACGCGGGCAAGGGTGTGGTGGTCGGCGTGATCGACACCGGCATCGCTCCCGAGAACCCGTCGTTCGCGGGAGATCCGCTCGGCACGACGCCGGGTGACGCGCCGTATCTCGACGGCGACACGATCGTGTTCGACAAGGCCGACGGCTCGCAGTTCCACGGCACCTGCGTGGCCGGAGTGCAGTTCTCGGCCGACGACTGCTCCACCAAGATCGTCGGCGCGCAGTTCTTCGTCGACAACTTCGGCGCCGACAACATCGGAGACCCGGGCATCGGCGAGTACCTCTCGCCGCGCGACGGCGTGGGCCACGGCTCGCACACCTCGAGCACCGCGGCCGGCCAGCACGACGTGCCGGCGACCGTCGCGGGGGCGGAGCTCGGCGAGATCTCGGGCGTGGCTCCGGCCGCGAAGATCGCCGCCTACAAGGTGTGCTGGGAGGGTCCGGATGCCGTCTCGCCCGACGACGACGGATGCGCGACCGGCGACATCCTGCACGCCATCGACGCCGCCGTGGCCGACGGGGTCGACGTGATCAACTACTCGATCGGCGCGGGTGCGGCGCAGACCACGGTCTCGCTCACCGACCAGGCCTTCTTCAACGCCGCGGCCGCCGGCATCTTCGTGGCGGCCTCGGCCGGCAACGACGGCGACGCCGCCTCCACGGCCGACAACGCCTCGCCATGGATCACCACCGTCGCCGCGAGCACCATCCCCACCCGCGACGCCACCGCCCGCCTGGGCGACGGCCAGGCCTTCGTCGGCGCGTCGATCACGCTGCCGGCCGACGGCACGGTCTCCGGGCCGCTCGTGGCGGCCACCGCCGCTGCAGCGCCCGGAGCGGCCGACCCGCGGCTCTGCGGACCGGACACCCTCGACGCGGCGCTGGTCGCCGGCGCGATCGTGCTCTGCGAGCGCGGCGTCATCGACCGCACCCTGAAGTCGGCCGAGGTCGCGCGGGCCGGCGGCATCGGCATGCTGCTCGTGAACCCCACCCAGAGCTCGCTCGACCTCGACGCGCACTCGGTGCCGACGGTGCACCTCAACGCCGACGCCTACGACGCCGTCACCGCCTACGCGGCGACCCCCGGCGCCACGGTGGCCTTCGAGACCGGCAACACCACCGACACCCCGTCGGCGCCGAGCCCGCAGGTGGCCGGGTTCTCCTCCCGCGGCCCGATCCTCGCCGACGGCGGCGACATGCTGAAGCCCGACATCACGGCGCCCGGCGTCGCGATCCTCGCCGCCGGACCGAACGCGGATTGGTCGCCCGCGACCTGGGAGTTCATGTCGGGAACCTCGATGGCCTCGCCGCACATCGCCGGACTCGCCGCGCTCTACCTGGGCGTGCATCCGGAGGCCGCACCCGCCGAGATCAAGTCGGCCATGATGACCACCGCCTACGACACGCTCGACGCGGGCGGCGCTCCGGCCGAAGACCCCTTCGCCCAGGGCGCGGGCCACGTCGACCCCACGCGCTTCTTCGAGCCCGGCCTCCTCTACCTCAACGACGTCGACGACTGGATGGCCTACACCGACGCCCTCGGATACTCCGGGTTCGGCAGCGATCCGCTCGACCCCAGCGACCTCAACCTGGCCTCCATCGCGGTCGGCGGCCTGCCCGGCACGCAGACCGTCACCCGCACGGTGACCGCCACCGCGCCCGGCAACTACACGGCACAGCCCGTCACGATGCCCGGCGTCGAGGTCGCGGTCTCGCCCACCACGCTGAGCTTCGGCGCGGCCGGCGAGCAGCAGAGCTACACCGTCACCTTCACCCGAACGGATGCCCCGCTCGACGCGTTCGTCACCGGTTACCTCGACTGGACCGACGGCGACACCGGCACCTCGGTGCGGAGCCCCCTCGCGGTGCGCCCGATCTCGCTCGACGCTCCCGCCGAGGCGGCCGGCGACGGGGCGACCGGCTCCGTCGACGTGGCCGTGCTGGGCGGCGACACCGCCACCTACGCGATCACCTCCTCCGGGCTGGCGCGCGGGCGGGTCGTCCGGGGCAGCGGTGAGGCCGGAAGCTCGACGCAGGCCTTCGTGGTCGAGGTTCCCGAGGGCAGCACCTTCGCGCGCTTCGACCTCGACGCCGCCGACGACTCCGCCGACCTCGACCTCAGCGTCTATGCGGTCGACACCCTCGATCACACGCAGCTGGTGGGGCAGTCGGCCACCGGATCGGCGGACGAACGGGTCGACCTCGGCTCGGATCAGCTGGCGCCCGGCCGTTACCTCGTGGCTGTGGACTTCTTCGCCGGCACCGGCGACCTGGCCTACACGCTCACGAACTCGGTGCTCGACCCGGCCACCGCGACGGGCGCGTTCGCGGTGTCGCCGACCTCCCTCTCCACGGTGACGGGCGAGCCGGCCACGGTCACGGCCTCGTGGTCGGGACTGGCACCGGGCGGCACCTACCTCGGACGCATCGCCTACGGCGACACCGGCCACAGCACGGTGGTGACCGTCACGACGCCGGGATCGCCCGACCTGCCGCCCGCGTCGGACGAGCCCGTCGCATCCGTCGACCCGTTCTGGATCCGAGCGGGTGACGGAACCACGCTGAGCGCCGCGGGGCTGACCCCGGGTGCTGCCTACACGGTGAGCCTCGACGGCGGCGCCGAGCCGCTCACCGCCGGCATCGTCGACGACAGCGGATCGCTGTGGCGCTACCTGCTGCTGCCCGGCGACCTCGCGCTCGGCGACCACACCTTCACCGTCGCGACGGCCGACGACACGATCGATGCCGGATTCGCGGTGAGCGACATCATCGCGCAGCACCTCGATCCCTGGGTGAACCACGACTTCGCCGGCAACCCGACTGTGTCGCTCGACGTCACGTTCGTGGGCAAGGGGTCGTTGCGGGTTCGGCTCGAGTCGGCCGACGGGCACGTCTACACCGACACCACCGAGCGCGCGGAGGCGCCGACGGATGCCCCGAACTACACCTATCGCACCGGCCCGTTCGCGGTGTCGCCGGCCTCGCTGACGGCGACGCTCTGGGTGGTCGACGACTCGGGCGCCCTGTCGCAGGAGATCACGACGACGTTCACGGCCGATCGGCTGCCGGCCTCGTCGATCACGCTCACGCCGAGTGCGACCGATCCGGCCGCCGTCGACGTGGCGGTCACGAACGCCGCGACGGTGCCGATCCAGCCCCGGGTGCAGTACAAGCTCTGCGCCGGGCCGATGGTGTTCGCCGAGGAGTTCTACGACGTGGGCGACACCGTCGAGACCTGGGACCTCACGGGCGTGACCCACGTCGACGTGCTGGCCGACGACGGATCGGGCACGGTGATCGCCTCCTACGACAACGCGGGACCGGCGCGCTGCACCGACGCACCGACGATCGCCCAGGACTTCTGGATGACGATGGATGCCCGCCCCGACACGGGCGACGCCGCGAACCCGATCACGCTGACGGTCAGCAACCGCATCGACACGCACAGCGCCGGGTTCGACCTCTCGGTCGGAGTCGGGAGCACCGTGTTCGAGACCGACCCGATCCTCTACGACCCGATCCCCACGCCGGTGCTCGACGAGCAGGGTCCGGTCGAGGAGCGCTCGCTGGCGGTCGCGGAGAACACCCCGTACTGGGCCACGGCCGAGTACGAGCAGCACCTCGAGTGGGGCTCGCTGCTGAAGCGGCGTGAGGCCCTCGTGCCGGCGCTGACGCTGGCGCAGCTGGCGGCGGTGCTGCCGGGCGATCCCGGGGATCCCGGCGATCCCGGACAGCCGGGCGCCCCGGGTTCGCCGAGCGATCCCACCACCCCGGCCACGCCGGCGCCGGCGGCATCGGGCGCCTTGGCGGCCACAGGACTCACGGTGGGCCTCCCGATCGCCGTGGCGCTGGCCCTGCTGGTTCTCGGTGCGGCGTTCCTGGTGGTGCGGCGCGTGCGGGCGACGCGTGCCGCCACGGCGGGAGCGCCCGGGGGTGCATCGTCTCCCTCCGTGATGGCTGCCGAGTCGCCGCGGTCGCCGGGGTCGCCGGCATCGCCAAGCGCGGGATCACCCCCGTCGCCGGATGCGCCCGGCTCCTCCTTCACGGACGGCGTGGGCGATGTCGAGTAACGCCCAGCCGACGCGCTCCGTCCCGGCATCCGCGCCGCAGCGGGTGGAGACGCCGCCCCGGCGTCCCCCGCTGCGCGCGGTCCCCCCGCTCGGTGTGGCCGTCCCGGCCGGTCGCCCGGTGTCGCCTCGCGAGGCCGAGCCGCAGACCGAGCCGCCCCAGCGCGCGCCGGCCCGCCTTGCGGCGGCACGCCGGACGGCGCGCCCGGCGCCCGAGGAGGAGCGCGGCTCCCGCGGCTGGGAGCTCACCCTCTTCCGCCACCTCAACTACCCCGGCACCCGGCGCTAGACGAGCCCCGAGTCAGCGCTCCGTGGCGAACTGCTGGCTTCCGAGCACCGCGAGGAGCTCGAGCTTGCCGGCGGCCTCCGTGCGGGGCGGGGCGGTGAGCACGAGCAGCGCTTGCGACTCGTCTTCGGTGAAGAGCACCTGGCAGTCGACCTCGATCTCGCCGAGCTCAGGATGCACGAGGGTCTTGTGGTCGGTGAACCGGCGATGCACCTCTTGTCGCTCCCACAGGCTCACGAACTCGGGGCTGCGCCGGCTGAGCTCACGGACGAGCTCCGACGCCCGGGAGTTCTGCCCCATCGCGCCGAGCGCCGCACGGAGGGAGGCGACGTGCGCGCGGCTCTGCCGGTCGCGATCGTGCTCGGGGTACCGCCGGCGCTCGGTCTCGGGGTGAACGAACCACCGATAGACCTCACTGCGCTCCAACCCGGTGTACCGGCTGGCGTCTCCGAAGAGCGCCACAGCCGGTTCGTTCTGCACGAGCGTCTCGCCGAGAACGGAGACGATCAGCGCCGGGGTATCGGTCAGGCGGTCCAGAACGCGCAGGAGCGCGGGCGCCACGTAGTCGCCGCCGCCGTGGCGATCGGGCGCGTCGAGTCCGGCGACGCGGAAGAGGTAGTCGCGTTCATCGGGCGTGAGCCGCAGGGCGCGGGCCACGGAGCCGAGGATCTGCGAGCTGGGTTGGGTGCTGCGACCCTGCTCGAGCCGGGTGTAGTAGTCCGTCGACATCCCTGCGAGCTGCGCGACCTCTTCCCGCCGCAGCCCGACCGCGCGCCGGCGTGGCCCGGCCGCCACACCGACGTCGGCCGGTTGCAGACTGTTGCGGTGGCGGGTCAAGAAGCTGCCGAGGGCGTCGCGATCCATGCTGACAGTCTGCATCGCTCGCCGGAGCTGAAACAGAGACCGGCAATCCCCCGATAAGCGCTCTCTGGTACGAATCGTGCGGGAATCGAAGAATCGACTCATGCACATCAGCGGAAACACCATCTTCATTCCCGGCGCGACCAGCGGCATCGGTCTCGAACTCGCCCTCGCACTCCACGCGAAGGGCAACGAGGTCATCGTCGGCGGTCGCCGCACCGAGCTGCTCGCGCAGATCACCGCCGAGCACCCCGGCATCCACACCGTCCGGATCGACACCACCGATGCCGACAGCATCCGTGACGCGTCATCGCACGTCATCGCGGAGCATCCGGACCTCAACGTCCTCATCGCCATGGCCGGAATCATGCACGCCGAGGACTGGACCCGTCCCGAGGGCTTCCTGGCCAGCGCGGAGGCCACGGTCACGACCAATCTGCTCGGCCCGATCCGTCTGATCGCCGCGTTCGTCGAGCACCTCCGGTCGCGGCCGGATGCGACGATCATGACCGTCTCCTCCGGACTGGCCTTCACCCCTTTGCGCATCACGCCCAGCTACAACGCCACCAAGGCCGCGATCCACATGCTCAGCGAGAGCCTGCGTCTGCAGCTGGCCGGCACATCGGTGACGGTGTCCGAACTCGAGCCGCCGTCGGTCGCGACCGACCTGATGCCCGGACAGCGAGAGAGCGCCTTCGCCATGCCTCTCGACGAGTTCGTCACCGAGGTCATCGGACTCATCGAGAGCGATCCCGACGCGCGCGAGATCCAGGTCGAGCGGGTGAAGTTCCTCCGCTACGGGGAGGCCCGCGGCGACTACGCCGAGACGGTGGCCGCGCTCAACCACCTCGACCCGCACGGAAACTGACCGCACCCACCCCGCGCGGCCCGGAGTCCCCACTCACCCGCACGTTTTCGCGCCACGGAACCGCGCGATTCCGCGAAAACGTGCGGGTCAGTGAGCGGCACGGGGGCGCCATCCGGAGGTCTAGAGTGGCGCCTCGCCCGGGGGGCGGGGGTGCTCGAGGGCGGCGAGCTCCTCCTGGGCGGCGTCGCGGCGCCAGCGCGCGGCGGGGCGGCGCCACCACGGCGCGGCCTCGAGTTGTGAGGTCGCCTCGCGCAACCGCACCTGCGCCGCGAGCAGCAGGGCGTCGCGCTCGAGGGCGGCCCGCTCCTTGGCGGTCGGTTCGTAGAGCGACTGTCCTCGGTCCTCGACGGCGACCGCGATCCACGCCGCCGCCACCAGCGTCACGACGCTCGTCAAACGGAACCACAGCAGCATCGCGATGAACACCACGAAGGTCGACAGGAGCGGATTGCGCGTCGCCCCGCCCAGGAGCTGCCCGCCGAGGAGCTGCAGCACGAGCAGTCCCGCTCCGCCCAGCAGGGCTCCCCCACGCATCCGCGCGATCGTCAGGTGCGCGTCGGCGAGGAACCGGTAGAGCACCATCAGGGCGACCACGTCGATCACGTACACGACCGCGAGGCCGATGGCGCCGACGAGCATCGTCGACCAGTCCTTCAGCGGTTCGTCGAGCAACGAGACCAGCCAGTCGATCGCGGCGGTGCTCGCGACGGTCAGCGCGGCCGCGGCGAAGAGCGCGGCGCCGAGCACCAGCGCCACGAGGAAGTCACGGGCCTTGAGGAGCACGTAGGAACGGCGGTCCTTCGGCAGTCCGAAGATGGCTCGCACGGCCATCCGGGAGTAGGTGATCCAGCCGATGGCCGTCCACACCAGCACCACGAACGCCGTGAGACCGGTGATGGTGAGCACCGAGGTGCTGGAACCGGCGATCGTGGTGAGATCGTCGACCGAGATCACGCCCGGGTCGGCGGTCGTGCCGATGAGACCCGGCACGTAGGTGTTGATCAGCTGGATGAGCGCATCCATCGTCTCGGGAGACCCGGTGAGCCAGATGCCGGCCACGGCGAAGACGATGTACACGGCGGCGAACACCGCGAACAGCGCCTGGTAGCTCATGCCCGAGGAGAGCAGGAACCCGTTGCCGGCGAGGAAGCGGCGCCACACGCGGGTCGGGAAGAGGGCGAGGGTGTTCTGGGTCAGGGTCGTGACGCGGGCGATCGGCTCTTCGAAGTGCTGCTCGAGGCGGTCGCGGAACGTCGGGTCGTCGCTCGGGGCTCCGGATGCCTGCCCCGCGTTCGTATCGCCTCCGCGCGGTCGATCCGCGCCCGCTCTCGCCATGCGGTCAGCCTAGCGACGGGGCGGGCGGCATCGCGATGACGGGGGGTGCCGGTAGCGTGGAGGCATGCGTGTTGCGACCTGGAATGTGAACTCGATCCGTGCACGAGTGGGCCGGGTGGTCGACTGGCTGGTGCGCGAAGACGTCGATGTGCTCGCCATGCAGGAGATCAAGTGCAAGGAGTCGCAGTTCCCCTTCGAGGCCTTCCACGACGCCGGCTACGAGGTGGTGCTCCACGGCCTCAATCAGTGGAACGGCGTCGCCTTCGCCAGCCGCCTGCCGATGACCGAATCCGCGAACACCTTCACCGGCATGCCCGGTTTCGGCAAGGCCCTCGACGACGGGTCGCTGCCGCTGGAGGCGCGGGCGCTCGGCGTGACGGTCGACGGGGTTCGACTCTGGAGCCTCTACGTGCCGAACGGGCGCATGGTCGACGACCCGCACTACACCTACAAGCTCGCCTGGCTGCAGGAGCTGGCCACGCAGACCAAGGCCTGGCTCGCCGCCCACCCCACCCAGCCGCTCGCGCTGATGGGCGACTGGAACATCGCCCCCCTCGACACGGATGTCTGGGACATGTCGGTCTTCGAAGGCGCCACCCACGTCTCCCCGCCGGAGCGCGCGGCCTTCGAGGTCTTCGAGCAGATCGGGCTCACGGATGTCGTGCGCCCCCTGGTGCCCACCGGTTACACCTACTGGGACTACAAGCAGCTCCGCTTCCCGCGCAACGAGGGCATGCGCATCGACTTCATCATGGGCTCCCAGCCCTTCGCCGAGCTCGTGACGGCCGCCCGCATCGACCGCAACGAGCGCAAGGGCGACGCCCCCTCCGACCACGTGCCGGTCGTGGTCGACCTCGACCTCGCGACCTCCGCCGACGATGACGACGACCGCCCGATGATCTTCGGCTGACGCCGCGCCGCCATCCGGCCACCGGAAGCGGGTATACATGGAGCATGTCCACTCCCACGGTCGGCGCCGGCTCGAACATGACGCCGGGTGTACCGCACGAACAGCCCGCTGAAGACCCGCGCGCACGCGCACGCCTCCGCCGCTGGCTGACCGTCGGGCTCACCGACAACACCGGCCGCCACCCCGGACCGGGCGCCGCCAAGCCGGAGAAGACGCACTCGTGGTGGCGCGTCATGTGCCTCACCGGCGTCGACTACTTCTCCACCCTCGGCTACCAGCCCGCCATCGCGGCACTGGCCGCCGGGCTCCTGAGCCCGTTCGCCACCATCATCCTCATCGTCATCACGCTCGCCGGCGCACTGCCCGTCTACCGGAGGGTGGCCCGCGAGAGCTTCCGCGGTGAGGGTTCGATCGCCATGCTCGAGCGGCTCCTCCCCTGGTGGGGCGGCAAATTGGTCGTGCTGGTGCTGCTCGGGTTCGCCGCCACCGACTTCATGATCACCATCACCTTGAGCGCCGCGGATGCCACGGCACACGCCATCGAGAACCCGTTCGCCCCGAGCTGGTTCGAAGGCCAGCAGGTGATCATCACCCTGGTGCTGATCGCCGCCCTGGCCGTGGTCTTCCTGCGCGGCTTCAAGGAGGCCATCAACATCGCCGTCGTGCTGGTGGCGGTGTTCCTCCTGTTGAACGCCGTGGTGATCGTGGTGAGCCTCACCCACGTGGCCGAGAATCCGCTCGTCATCGACGACTGGTGGGCAGCGCTCACCGCCAGCCACGGCAGCCCGCTGGTGATGGTGGGCATCGCCCTGATCGCCTTCCCGAAGCTCGCCCTCGGCCTCTCCGGTTTCGAGACCGGCGTCGCCGTGATGCCCCAGATCACCGGCAGCCCGAGTGACGACCAGAACAACCCGAAGAAGCGCATCCGTGGTGCCAAGAACCTGCTCACCACCGCCGCCCTCATCATGAGCGCATTCCTCATCACCTCGAGCGTCGTCACCACCCTGCTCATCCCGCAGGAGGCCTTCCAGCCGGGCGGCCCCGCCAACGGCCGCGCGCTGGCCTACCTCGCCCACGAATACCTCGGTGAGGGGTTCGGCACTGTCTACGACGTCAGCACCATCGCCATCCTCTGGTTCGCCGGCGCCTCGGCCATGGCCGGTCTCCTCAACCTGGTGCCGCGCTACCTCCCTCGCTACGGCATGGCTCCGCACTGGGCCGGACTCGTCCGTCCCCTCGTGCTCGTGTTCACCGCCATCGCCGTGATCATCACCCTCTGGTTCGGGGCCAATGTCGACGCCCAGGCCGGCGCCTACGCCACCGGCGTGCTCGTGCTCATCACCTCGGCATCCGTCGCCGTGACGCTGTCGGCGATGCGCAAGAAGCAGCGGGCGGCCACGATCGGGTTCGCCGTGGTGTCGGTCGTGTTCCTCTACACCACCATCGCCAACATCATCGAACGGCCCGACGGCGTGCGCATCGCCGCCCTGTTCATCGTCGGCATCATCGCGGTGTCGATCATCTCGCGGGTGCAACGCTCCTTCCAGCTCCGCGCGACATCCGTCACCCTCGACCCGGTGGCGGTCGACTTCGTGCTGACGGATGCCGACGAGTACGACTCGATCCGCATCATCGCCAACGAACCCGACGACGGATCGGCCCGCGAATACAGCCAGAAGGTGGCGGAGGAGCGGCGCGACAGCGGCATCCCGCAGCGCTCGCCGGTCATCTTCCTCGAGGTCTACCCCTCCGACTCCTCCGATTTCGAGGAGGACCTCCTGGTGCGGGGCGAGACCGCGCACGGCTACCGGGTGCTGCGGGTGACCAGCGGCAACATCCCGAACACCATCGCCACGGTATTGCTCGAGATCCGCGACATCACGGGCGTGGTGCCGAACATCTACTTCGAGTGGACGGAGGGCAGCCCCATCTCGAACATGTTCAAGTACCTCGTCACCGGCACCGGCGAGGTCGCCCCCGTCACCCGCGAGGTGTTGCGGCGGGCCGAGCGCGACCGGCGGCACCGGCCCGAGGTGCACGTCAGCTAGACCGGCGACGGATGCGCACCCTGAGCATCCGCTCCACGCTCGGAATTTCGGCCCGCTCGTGTCGTTAATAGCTGTATGTCCACGAAGACTCTGACCATTGAGAACCACGACGAGACGGTCGCCGACGGCATCGTCCTGATCGACTTCTGGGCCGACTGGTGCGGCCCCTGTAAGCAGTTCGCCCCCGTGTTCGAGAAGGCCTCCGCCGAGCACGGCGACATCACCTTCGCGAAGGTCGACACCGAGGATCAGCGCCAGCTGGCCGCCTCCTACGGCATCACCTCCATTCCGACGCTGGTCGGGTACCGCGACGGCATCCCGATCTTCGCGCAGCCCGGCGCCCTCCCCGGCCCCGTGCTCGAAGACGTCATCGCCCAGGTGCGCGCTCTCGACATGGAGACCGTGAAGAAGGACTACGCCGAGGCCGTCGCCAAGCAGGCCGCCGGCGCCTCCGACACCGCGGAGTAGGCAGCACCCACACGAAGAAGGGCTCCCGCACGAGTTGTGCGGGAGCCCTTTTCGATCTCCGGATGAGCCGGGGTGAGCGGCTGCGTTACGCGGCCTGCTCCTCGGTCTCGAGCGCGTCGAGGTCGGCCACGAACTGGGTGAGGAAGGCGCGCAGCTGCTCCACGATCTCCGCGTCCTCCTTGGGGTGGGTCTCCGCGAAGCGCACCATCGAGTTGGGCACGGCGAGTACGGTGCTCTCGATGACGCGGGCACCCGCGATCCCGTAAGCCTTACGAGCCTCGTTCTGGGCCCACACGCCGCCGAACTGCGCGAACGAGGTGCCGATGATGGCGAGCGGCTTGCCCGAGATGGAGCTCGAGCCGAAGGGGCGCGACGACCAGTCGATGGCGTTCTTCAGGTTCGCCGGGATGGTGCCGTTGTGCTCGGGGGTGACGACGAGCACGGCGTCGGCGGCCGCGATGGCCGCGCGGTACTCGACGACGGCCTCGGGCAGCTGGCCTTCGACGTCGACGTCCTCGTTGTAGAGCGGCAACGCGCCGTGGCCTTCGTAAAGGTGCAGGTTCGCGCCTTCCGGGGCGAGTTCGACTGCCGCCTGGGCGAGCTGGCGGTTGGTGGAGGCGGCGCGCAGGCTGCCGACGAGAACGAGGATGTCAGTCATGCTTCTCCTAAGTGAGAGGGGGCCGCCGGATGCCGGCGAGCTCGGTGTATGGAGGGTTCAACCGGACCGCGGTCCGTTTATTCCCGCCGTGCTACAGTCCGTGCATGGACTCGACCGGCGCCCGATCCGAAGCCTCACGCGGCCGTCCATCCGCTCCTTCGCCGGAGCCCCCGAGCGACCTGCCGCTGGGCGCCCTGGTCGGCGTCTCGCTGGGTCTGCCGACGAGCATCCGGCCCGCGGGAACAGCTGCGGTCGGCGCTCCGCCCGCCGAACGCTCGGATGCCGCGCGCAACCGGGAGCGCATCCTCACCACCGCCCGCCTCCTCATCGAGCGCGACGGCGTCGAGGCCCTCACGATGGATGTGCTCGCCACCGAGGCGGGCGTCGGCAAGGGCACGATCTTCCGGCGGTTCGGCTCGAGCACGGGGGTCTTCCGCGCTCTGCTCGACGAGACCGAGCGGGAGTTCCAGAGCCGGATGATCAGTGGGCCGCCTCCGCTCGGTCCCGGCGCCGATCCGATCGAGCGGCTCGTCGCCTTCGGGCGTGCGCGCATCCAGGTGCTCCCTGCGCAGGGCGATCTGCTCCGCAAGTCCGAGGCGCCGCCGGAGTCGCGCTATTCCGTGCCGGCCCGCCAGGTGACGGAGGTGCACGTGGTGAGCCTGCTGCGGCAGGCCGGCGTCGAGGGCGACCTGCCGGTGCTCGCCTTCAACCTCATCTCGATGCTCGAGGCGATCCTCATCCTCCCGCCCGGGGCGCTGCGCGGCGTCACGACGTCACGCCTGGCCGACGGCTGGGAGGAATTGGTGCGCCGACTGGCTCCGTGATGGATGCCCCGCGGTTCAGTCGGCCATGACGCGGCCCGAGACCGCGAGGAGGGCGCCACGCGGAAGCAGGCCCGTCGCGGCCGCCGTCGCCGCGTTGGCGCGGCCCGAGACGAGACTCGCCGGCGTGGAGCGCTTGTCGAGCGCCCGGAGCGCGGCCGACACCACCTGCTCGGGCGTCTGGAACCGCCCGACCGCCGCCGCCTCACTGCCCACCACGTCGAAGAACTCGGTGCGGGTCGCGCCCGGACTGAGGGCCAGCACCTTCAGCCCTGACTCCCGCGTCTCGAAGGCGACCGCCTCGGTGAAGTGCAGCACGAACGCCTTCGTGGCGCCGTACACGGCCATGAACGGCGTGGGCTGATACGCCGCCGTGCTGGCGATGTTCACCAGGGCTCCGGAGGCAGGCCCTCCCGCCGCCGCCAGCAGGTCGGGGAGGAAGGCGCGCGACACGTCGACCAGAGCGGCCACGTTGAGCTGGATCTCGGATGCCAGCACCGCCGCATCCTCCTCGGCAAACAGTCCCCGGGTGCCGAAGCCGGCGTTGTTGATCACCGTCTGCACCGTGATTCCGCGCTCGGCGAGTTCGGCGCGCAGTCGGCCGCCCGCATCCGGAACGGCGAGATCGAATTCGAGGGCGGTGGCGGTGACCCCGAAACGGTCGTGGAGCTCGGCGGCCAGTTGCTCCAGGCGTTCGATGCGCCGGGCGACGAGCACGACGTCGGCCCCTCGGGCGGCGAACTGCGTCGCGAACTCGACGCCGAGACCCGAGCTGGCGCCGGTGATGAGAGCGATGGTTCCGCGATAGGTCATTGTCATGATTCCAATGTAGGCAGTGTCAGCATTGTTGTCAACGACTACATGCCGGTAAGCTGAGAACATGAGCACCACGAGGACGCCCGGTGCCGCCGATCCGGGCGGCGGATCGGGCACCAGCTACCACCACGGCAACCTGCGCTCGGCGCTGCTCGAGCGTGCCGAGGCGACCATCGAGGTAGACGGCGTGGAGAGTCTCTCGCTACGTCAGCTCGCTCGCGACCTCGGGGTGAGCCACGGGGCGCCGGGCCGGCACTTCCGCGACAAGCAGGCTCTGCTCGACGCGCTCGCCTACGACGGGTTCGTGGCGATGAACGCCCGGCTCGACGCCGCCGTCGCGAGCGAGGGCTCGGTCGCCGAGCGTCTCGGAGCCGTCGCGCACGCGTACGTCGCCTTCGCGGTCGAGCATCGCGCTCTGCTGCAGGTCATGTACGCCACGAAGCACGCCCCGGATGCCAGCCCGCGGCTGCAACGGATCGGCCACGCCAGCCTTGCGAAGACCACCGATCTCATCCGCGCCGCTCAGGCATCCGGAGACGTCGCATCCGGCGACCCCGACCGTCTCGCTCTCGTGGCCTTCGCGGCGGTGCACGGTGTCGCGACCCTGGCCACGAACGACCTGCTCGACGGCGTACCGGTCGATGACGCCACGCGCGCCACCGTCGACCTGCTCTGGGCCGGCCTCACCGCCGGCCTGGCCGCGGGCGTCACCCCGCCCGAGCGCTGACGCCCGCCGGGCCGGGGCGAGCCGGGCCGGACCGCCCCGCTCTCAGGCGCGAAGCTCGATGTGGCGGGAGTGCCGCACCACTCGCGGCACCACGATCCAGAGCAGCACCACCACCAGCAGGATCACCACGCCGATGACGATCCCCCCGACCCGCCCGAACACGAAGTCGAAGATGAGCATCCCGGTTCCGGCCAAGGTCAGGGCCACGCCGAGCATCGTGAACTGCAGGATGCGATCGGTCGCGTGCACCACCTCCGCCTTCTTGCGCTGCCGGAACAGCGCTCGATGCAGACTCACCGGCGTGAGCCCGAACACGGTGGTGAGGATCGACGTCACCACCAGGCAGAGGTACACGGTGCGCTGGTAGTCGTCGAGCTCCTCGAACCGCGACTGGAACACGGCGGCGAGCAGGAATCCGGTGAGGATCTGAGTCCCCGTCTGGATCACCCGCAGCTCCTGCAGCATCTCGCTCCAGTTGCGGTCGAGCCGTTCGTTCTCGGTCTCGTCGCGGCCGTCACCCGGTACGGCGTCGATGCGGTCGTCGGTGCGGTCGGAGGGGGTCACGTCGTCCATGACCCATCTGTAGCACGAGGCTCCGCCGTATGCTCGTGGCAGGCCCGCCGAGACGCCGTGCGCGGCGTGTCGAATTCGGGAGCGGAGGGATGATGGAGTCGCTGGCCGCGATCGCCCGCGAGCTGTACGCCCTCACGCCGGGCGAGTTCATCGCGGCGCGCAACGCCCGCGCCAAGGCGGCCGGTGACGACGGCGACCGGCCGCTCGCGGCGCGCATCCGGGGTCTCGCGAAACCTTCCGTGGCGGCCTGGGCCGTGAACGCGTTGGTGCGCCATCGTTTCGAGGAGGTCGACGCTCTGCTCGACCTGGGCGAACGGATGCGCGCGGCTCAGGATGCGCTCGACCGCGATGCCCTCCGCGAGCTGGGCCGCGACCGGCAGCGGATGCTCGCCGGCATCGCTCGGTCGGCTCGCGAACTCGGTGACGAGCTCGGCACCGCCGTGTCGGAGTCCGCGGCGACCGAGGTGCAGCAGACCCTTCAGGCGGCGATGGGCGACGAGGCCGCGGCGGCCGCTGTGCGCGACGGCACGCTCGTTCGCACCTTCAGCGGATCGGGGCTCGACCCCGTCGACCTCGCGGGAGCCGTCGCGGTGCCCGAGTCTCTCGGCGCGGAGGCGCCGCCCCGGTCCCGCATCCCCGCCGCGGGCGGCGACGTGGCTCACGATCCGGCACGTCGGCCGGATTCGGCGCAGTCTCCGTCACCTCGCGGGGCGACCGGGCCCGTCACGAAGGCGACCCGAGCGGGCGGAGACGAACTCGAGGCCCGACGGGAGGCACGCCGCGAGGCGAAGCTCCAGGCCAAGAGAGAGGCCGAAGAGGCGCGACAGGACGCCGAGGCGGCCGAGGCCGAACTCGCCACCCTCGATCTCCGCATCCGCGACACCAAGGACGAGCGCCGCGACCTCGCCGAGGAGCTGCGGGAATTGAAGCAGCGAGTCGAGCGACTCCACGACGCCGTGACCGAGGCCGACCTGCTGGCCGCCTCGCTCCGCAAGGAGCGCGCAGCCGCGCAGCGGGCATCCGATGCCGCCGGCCGCGCCGCCACGCGCGCGCGCCAGCGCTACGAGAAGATGCCCTGAGCAGCGTACGTCGTGCCCCGCTCCGACGAGGTCGACCGTCCGCGCCCCGCCGGCCCACCACAGGCCCAGCCACCTAAACCGACGAGGTCGACGGTGGGTGGCGCCCCGGCCCACCACGGGCCCAGCCGACCGGACCGACGAGGTCGACCATCGGCGCCGCGCCGGCCCACCCCGGGCCCAGCCGACCGGACCGACGAGGTCGACCGCCGGTGCCCCGCGGGGCCACTCCGGGCTCAGCCGGCGCAGGTGACGTTCGTGACGGGGCCCGGCGCATCCGCCCCCGCCACCGTGGCGACGTTGTCGCACCCCACCTCGTTGCCCGCGCCACGAGCCGCGCCGACCACCGCCACCGCGTAGCCCGACGCCGCCACGGCGAAGTCGTTCGCGGCGATGATGTTGCCGGCCCCCCAGCCGTCAACGATCACGTGCACCTGCACCCCATCGGTCGGCGCCGCGGTGCCGCGGTTGTCGCTCACCGTCCAGCCGGAGCCCTTCAGGTCGATGAGCGAATCCACCTCCGTGATGGCCGAACCGTCGAGCGTGTTGGCCAGAAGCCGCCCGCCCGTCGTTCCCTCCTTCACGTCGATGGCCTCGGCCGTGGTGCCCGTGATGGTGTTGCCGCTGATGAGGTTGCGGTCGCTCGCGTCGGGGCTGCAGGCCGACACCGTGCACCAGTTGCTCTGCGCGGTCCCCACGTAGACGCCCTCGCCGAAGCGGGCGTTACGCAGGCCGGTGGTCGAGATCGTGGAATCCTGCACCGTGTTGTCGCTCGAGCCCGCCCGCAGGTGCACGGCCTCGTCGCCGGTGCGCGTCACCGTCAGGCCGGTGAGCACGTTCGAGGAGGAACCGTCGAGCATCACGCCCTTCTGGCCGCCCGTCACGGTGAAGCCCTCGAGCCGCCAGTTCGACGCGCCCTGCAGGTGCAGGGTGTAGCCGGTGTCGGTGGAGCCGCCGTCGAGCACGGCTCCGGATGCTCCGCAGAGAGTGATCGGTTCTGCGGCGGTTCCCGAGGCGGCGATCGTGAACGTCCCGGCGTAGCGGCCGTCGGCGAGAACGACGACGGCTCCCGGGGTGGCCGCGGAGAGGGCATCCGTGAGCTCGGCGGCGGTGGAGACGAGGGTGCCCGCGGGGCACGATGCCGGGGCGACGGAGGCGGAGGCGGAGGCGACGGACGCCGGGCCCGCGGCCGAGCATCCGGAGACCGCGGCGAGGAGCAGGGCGGCACCCGCGACGAGAGCGCCGACCGACCGAGCTGATACCCCCATCGCACCAGCCTACAAAGGGGGTGGCGAGGCGACGGACACGCGCCGCCCCGGCTCGCTATGCTGTCGGGAAGCGCCCGACCCGGCCTGACCCTGCACCGCCCCGCACGACCCGATCCCGCTCGGCCCACCCAGCCGAGTGCTTCCTCTGCTCGAAAGGCAGGCGGCCCGATGTCCAGCGACCTCTCGTCGTTCCTCGGCGACGTCAGCACCTCACTCCTGTGGCTGCTGCCCTTCGGCGTGTTCGGGATCGTGTCGTGGAGCTTCTGGCTCATCCGCAAGCTCATCTCGGCCAGCACCAAACCTGTGGTGAACGACTACCGCACCACGACCACGGTCGTCGTCCCCTCGTACCACGAAGACCCCGCCGTGCTGCTGCGCTGCCTCGAGACCTGGCGGCGGCAGGGGCCGAGCCGCATCGTGATCGTGCTCGACGTGGCCGACACCGAGGCGCAGCAGCTGATCGAGGAGCGCGGGTACCCCGAGGTCGACGTCATCATGTTCAAGCACCGGGGTAAGCGGTCGGCGCTCGGCGTGGGCATCCGGGCGGCGACACCGAGCTCGTCGTGCTCGTCGACTCCGACACCGGGTGGGAGGAGGGGATGCTCGACGCCATCCAGATGCCCTTCATCGACGCCGCCGTCGGCGCGGTGAGCACCCGGCAGAACGTCTACCTGCCGAAGACGAGCGTGTGGCGACGGGTGGCCGACTGGATCATCGATCTGCGCTACTACGACTACGCGCCCGCCATGGGGCGCTACGGGGGCGTGATCTGCGCCTCGGGCCGCACGAGCGCCTACCGGCGCGAGGTCATCCTGCCGCAGCTGCACGACCTCGAGCACGAGATCTTCCTCGGCAAGGAGTGCGTGGCGGGCGACGACGGACGGCTCACCTGGCTCGTGCTCTCGGCGGGCTACCGTGTGACCCACCAGGACTCGGCGCGGGCGCTCTCGATGTTCCCCGACACCTTCCGGGCCTTCGTGAAGCAGCGGGTGCGGTGGAGCCGCAACTCCTACCGGTGCTACCTGACGGCGATCCGGCGGGGCTGGATCTTCCGGGTGCCGTTCATCTCGCAGATCACGGTGATGCAGATCCTCTTCACCCCCGTGAGCATGCTGATCGCGATCTTCTACGTGTTCCACGCGCTCACCGCGCCGCTGCCGCTGCTCGCGTTCGCGATGGCGCTGCTGTGGGTGCTGGTCGGCCGCGGCATCCGGGGCATCTCGCACCTGTGGCGGCGACCCGAGGACATCGTGATCCTGCCACTCGTGGCCGTGATCATCATGCTCGTGGCGCTCCCGATCAAGACGTACGCGCTGTTCACCATGAACACCCAGGGGTGGCTGACGCGCTCGGCCGACAGCATCGGTGGCGAGGGGCAGACCGAGTCGACGCTGCGGACGCCTGCGGCAGCCGAGGGCGAGAAGCCCCAGGCGACAGCCGGCATCGAGAAGCAGGACGCGTGTCGGGCGTGAGCGGGGAGGGAAAGGGTCGCGGCGGCGGCGACGAGACCGGCACGGGTTTCACCGCCGAGGAGCGCGGCGACACCGTGGGTCGCACCCGTCGCAACCTCGTGCGCATCCTGATCCCGGTGCTCATCCTCGCGGGCATCGGCGGCACCGTCATCGCCTCCCACGGCGCGCCCGCGGCACTGACCGGCTTCGTGAACGGACTCCTCGGCAGCCCGTCGGGCACGCCGGGCCCGTCGGCGGTCTCGCCCGCGACCACGCCGGCGACGGATGCATCCGGCACAGCTGGCGCATCCGACACCACCTCCGCGGCACCGGCCCCCTCGCCCACCTCGACCTCGGCCGATCAGCAGTGGCTCGACCTCATCGCCGCCAACGCGGCCACCACCGTGCCGAGCACGACGTTCTCGCCCTACCCGGTCGATCCGTCGGCCGAGACCCAGAGCCGGCTGGTGCTCAGTCAGGACACCCGATGGTCGCTGCTGGCCCGAGGCCTCCCAGTCATCGGCATGGAGACCACCGGCATCGTGCTGCCCGGCGCCGCGCCCACCACTCTCGACGACCTCATCGCCGCCGGGATGGCGACGCGTGTGGACGCGACCACGGTGCTGGTCACGAAGACGGTGTTCGTGAGCAAAGGCGCCGTGCTCAAGCTCGACGCACCGGGCCAGACGATCCGCCTGCTCAGCCACGCCGGCGAGTTCATGCCGATCGTGGTGTGGGGTGGGGAGCTGGACATCACGGGCAGCGACGGCGCCCCGGTGACCATCACGTCGTGGGATCCGGAGAGGGCCGCGCCCGACGTCGATGTGAGCGACGGGCGCGCCTACGTGCGGGTGAACGAGGGCCGGGTCGCCGTGGACCATCTCGACGCGAGCGATCTCGGATTCTGGAGCGGCGAGACCGGTGGCTTCGCGCTCACCGGCGCGGGCTCGTTCGGGTCGACGGGCACCATCGCGCATTCCCGTTTCTCCGGCCAGCACATCGGCGTGTACGTGAACGCGTCGACCGACGTGACCCTCAGCGACAGCGTCGTCCGTGACTCGGATGACGAGGGAGTCGCCATCGGGGCGACCTCGCAGCGGATCGCGATCACGGGAACGACGGTCGAGAACTCCGGAGGCCACGGAATCGCGGTGGGCACGGGCGTCGGCGACGTCACCGTGGATGCCGCGACCCTCACCGGTAACGGCGGCTACGGACTGCGATTCGACGGGTCCCCGCGGGCCTCGGGCGACAACGTCGCCGGCTTCAGCGCCGAGAACTCGAAGGTGCTGACGGTGAACGGCAGCACTCTCGAAGGCAACCGCTCCGGCGGCGTCTCGGTGATCGCCACGAGCAACGTGACGGTGTCGGGCAATTCGGTGACCGAGAAGACCGTGGGCATCTCCCTGCGCGACTCGCAGGGGGAGGTCACCGGCAACACGGTCCAGGTCACGGGCGGCAACGGAATCGTGTTCGATGGCGCCCTCACGTCGGCGCGGGCCGAGGGGAACACGATCTCGGGCAACGGGCCGAGCGCGATCGCGCAGACGAACGGCGCCGACGACGTGCAGCTCGCGTCGAACACCGACTCGGGGTGGGCCGTGCAGTGGGAACTGCTGCTGTGGATCGAGGCGCATCCGCTCGCCCTGCTCTGGGCGCTGCTGCTCGTCATCCCGGTGACGGGGATCGCGTTCGTGTTCTACCGGCGGCGACGGCAACGACGCATCCGCGAGCTCGTCGAGTCGGCCACGATCGCGGTCGCGAAGGCCGAGAAAGAGCGCTACGAGCTCGAGCGCAACGGCGGGGTCACGCCCGCGACGGCGGGTGCGCCGGCTGCTTCGCCGGCCGCCGTGGTGACGGCCGCCGCCGTCGTGGTCGCGCAGGCGACCCGCGATGCCGTCGGCGAGTCACCCGAGGAGATCCGGCGGCGGCTCGGCACCTCGGCCCGGTGGCCCGGAGCGCCCGGAGCGCCCGGAGCGACCAGCATACCCGCCCGCGCCGAGCGCCCCGGTGCCGCGACCACCCAGCCCGCACACACATCCGTAGCGCCCGGCGCAGCCGACGACAGGGCGGGCCACACAGGTTCGGGCTCTGCAACGAACTTCGGCCGCTTCAGCTCGGTGGAGGAGCTGGCCGTGGCCTCGGTCCTCGACGCCGGCAAGCCGATCGACCGGGTGGCGACGGCCCTCCGGGTGCCGGTGGGCTCGGTGGCCGGCTGGGTGGCGAAGGCGCGCCGGCTGCGCGCCGAACAGGAGAACGGCGGGCGCGACTGACGCGCCCGGTGCCGTCGTTCGGAACTCAGGGTGCGAGCAGTGCCGCGATGAGCACCAGCACCGGCACGGCGGCGAGCGTGGTGAGCAGCACCGTGTCTCGGGCGAGCACGACGCCGCGTTCGTAGCGCGCCGCGTAGTTGTAGATGTTCTGGGCCGACGGGAGCGCGGCCAGCGCCACCACTCCGAAGAGGTCGGCCGGATCCAGCCCGAGGAGTCGCCCGACGACATATGCCACCAGCGGCATGATCACCACCTTGATGGTTCCGGCGACCAGGATCGCCCGTCGACCGGTCCCGGGTTGCAGAGGGCGCTGACCGACGAGCGAGATCCCGAACGCCAGCAGCACCATCGGCACCGCGGCACCGCCGACCAGCTCGAAGGGGGCGAGCACCGCATCCGGCAGCGTGATTCCGGTCACGGCCACGACGATTCCCGCCGCGGACGCGATGATGATCGGGTTGCGCAGCGGTTGCGTGAGGATCGACCGCACCGACGCCGACCCGCGTGACGCCGTGTCGAGCACCGCAAGGAGGGCCGGCGCCATGACGATGAGCTGCAGGAGCAGCACCGGGATGAGCAGTTGGGTGTTGCCCAGCACGTAGGTCGCCACCGGCAATCCGATGTTGTTCGCGTTCACGTACGACGACGCGCCGGCGCCCACCGCCGTCTCGGCGAGCGGCTGCCGGAACCAGAGACGCGAGGCCACGACGTACAGCGCGATCGCCACCAGGGTCGCCGCCATCGACGCGATGGTCGGCACCGCGACGATGTCCGACGGGTGCGACCGCGCCAGCACGGTGAACAGCAGCGCCGGCATCGCCACGAAGAACGCCACCCGGTTCAGCACCAGGCCGGTCGTCGGCGGCACGATCCGCCACCGCTGCACCGCGTAGCCCACCAGGATCACGACGCCGATGATCCCGAATCCGGTCAGCACCCCCAGCATGTCGCGTCCCGGGCCCGCGTGCTCAGCGCCCGAGCGCGGCGGTCATCGCCCGCTCGAGGAAGGGCTCGAGCGTGAACGCGAAGGTGCGGGTGAGGTGGTCGGTGTCGCGGTACACGTTCGCTCCGCCGATGACCGCCGAACATTCCTCCGCGGTGCAGTAGGTGTCGCTGAAGTCGAGCAGCGTCACGTCCTGCCCCTGGGTCGCGGCCCCGGACGCGGCGAGCGCGATCGGATCGAACTCCGCCAGCCCCTCGTCGCGCGGCTCGGTGCAGTCGGCCTCCGCCTCGGTGCGGAGGCACTTGTTCGGGTCGTCCTCCCAGGACGGGTTGTCGACCATCGTCACGATCGGCGTGCCCCGATCGAGCACCTGCTTCCAGGCCTCGCCGTACCCGATCGCAGCCGTCTGCTCGTCGTCGGCGGTGCCGGGCACGTTGCGGTCGGTCAGCGCTGCCGTGAAGATCGCGTTGAACGGCGGATGCGCCGCGAGCTGGTCGGTGAGCGAGTCGCGCCAGCTGTCGCACGAGGCCGCGAAGGCGTCCTTGGCGAGCAGTGGGGTCGTGGTCCAGGGGCAGCCGCCCTTGAGGTAGGTGGTGAGGTGCCAGCCGTTCTTCTCGGCCATGTCGATGAACGGGTCCATCAGGGCGTAGGCGTGGCTGTCGCCGATCAGCGCGATCTGGGGCGCGTCCGCGGCGTCGCTGCCGAACTGGCAGTCGCGCACGGTGGCGTCGTTGAGGGTGCTCAAGCAGTCGGGGTGGCGCGGCCGGTCGGCGTTGCCGAATCCGGGGCTCGGGATGATCTGTCCCTCGAGCGCCGGGTTGACGCAGAGCGGATCGATCGGGTTCAGCCCGTCGGTGGGGCCGGATGCCGCCCCGAAGCACTCCGGCGGGTTCGCCAGCGTGTCGGCGAGCTGGGCCGCCTCGGTGTCGTACTTCGGCTGCTGCACGGCCCACGCCGTGCCCGCGAACAGGCTCGACACGGCCATCACGGCCACCACGCCGATCATGGTGACGCGGGGGCGGCGGCTCGTGAAGAACGTCCACTGCCGGGTCGGGTCTTCGATGAAGCGCTTGGTGGCCCAGGCGATCACGAAGCAGAAGAGGAACAGCGCGATGCGGTTCCAGATGCTCAGACCCCACCCTGGGATGTAGGGCGCGATGATGATGAGCGGCCAGTGCCAGAGGTAGAGCGAGTAGGAGATGTCGCCGATGAAGGCGATGGGTCGGAAGCTCAGCACGCGGCCGGCGTCCCACGGCTTCTCGCGGTGGTGCGCGACGATGATCGCCGCGGTGCCGAGCACGGGGATGGCGGCCATGTAGCCCGGGAACGGTGTGGCCTGGTTGAACAGGTAGCCGCAGGCGAGCACCACGATCACACCGCCCCAGCCGAGGATGTTCGACTGCCAGGCCCGCACGGGCCGCCAGCGCGGCAACAGCGCGAGGGCACCACCCACCGCGAACTCCCACACGCGGGTGTAGGTCACGAAGTAGGCGCTGGCCGGGTCGACCGCGGTGTTCACGATCGAGAGCACGAACGAGACGACGCCCACGATGCCGAGCACCGAGATGAGGGCGAGCCACCGCTTGCCCTTGAGGAATTTCATGGCCACGACGGATGCGCCGAGCAGCAGAACCGGCCAGAACAGGTAGAACTGTTCCTCCAGCGAGAGCGACCAGTAGTGCTGCACGAGGCTCGCCTCGTTGGCGGCGGCCAAGTAATCCACAGAGTTGACGGCCAGGACCCAGTTCTCCACATAGAACGTGGAGGCCAGGATCTCGCGCACGTTCTCGGTCAGACTCGACAACGGCATGATGAACAGCGTCGCGAGGCTCGCGAAGATGAGCACCGTGATGGCGGCCGGCAGCAACCGACGGGCGCGTTTGGCGTAGAAGCTCGGCAGGGCGATGCGATCCGTGCGCTCGAGCTGGCGGGTGAGCTGCTGGGTGATCAGGAAGCCGGAGATCACGAAGAAGACGTCGACACCGATGTAACCGCCCGTGAGGCGTCCGGGCCAGAAGTGGTACACCACGACGAGGAGCACGGCGATGGCACGAAGGCCCTGGATGTGGGGAAGGAAGTGGTCCGGCTTCGTGGCGCGGCTGCTCCCGTTCGCTCCGGCCCGCGTCGTCGTCGCGGCCGCGGCCGTCTGCTTCTCCATCGCGCTCCATGCTACCCGGGGCGCTCTCGCACGCCTGGGAGCACGCTCGGTGCGGTGCATGCACGAAATCCGCGGCGGATCGGCGCTTCTGCGCAAGAAAGCGGATGCGGGAACAAGGAAGCGCGGATGCGTTGCGCCTAGGCTCGGAGAGACGACCGATTGGAGGTTCGACCATGTCCGCTCGCGCACGTACCACGCTCGCTTCCCAGGCCATCATCGGAGAACCCGAGGTCGTCGAAGACGCCGCGCTCACCCACTCCGCCGCGTGGATCTCGCTCAAGGCGTCCGTGGCGGCGCTACAGCCCTTGCAGGTCAAGGACGGGTCGATCCCCGACCCCGTCGACCACCCGGCGGCGCGTTCGCTGGTGGCCACCATCGTCACCGATGTGGCGCGACTGTCGCACCACTTCCCGCACGATCACGACTACCTCGTCGCCCTGCAGGCCGACTTCGCGCGCTGGGAGGCCGAGGGCTTCGGCGTGCCCGACTTCCTCGCCTCTCTCGTGGCCTTCCGGCCGGAGCGCCACCGGGTCGACGGCGCCCGCCACCTCGTGGTGTTCCCCATGTACACGCAGAACGGCAGCACCGACCGGCACGTCGAGGCGGTGCTGGTGGAGGTGCTGTGGCCGTCGTTCGTCGCCACGCTCGAGGCCGGCGACTACTCGAACGCGCTGTTCGTGCCCATCCGCTTCCTCGACTTCACGGCGGGCTACGACACGAACTCGGCCGTGCTCTTCCCCGAGTCGGTGGCGACGTCGAGCATCCCGCAGTACACCTGGGGCGCGATCTTCGCCGACCGCGAAGCCGCGCGGTTCCGTCGTGTGGTGCGGGAGGCGGCATCCGTCACCCGGCTCGACCTGCCCCTGGACGCGCGGCGACTGCTCGACGATCAGGAGCTCACCGAGCGCACCTTCGTGATGTGGGATCTCATCCACGACCGCACCCATATGCGCGGCGACCTGCCGTTCGATCCGTTCATGATCAAGCAGCGCATGCCGTACTTCCTCTACTCGCTGGAAGAGCTGCGCTGCGATCTCACGGCCTTCCGGGAGGCCGTGAAGATCGAGCGGCGGCTGGAGTCGTCGGCATCGTCGTCCGTCGAGGGGCTGGATGCCGGCCAGGCGGAGCTGCTCGATCACGCCAAGCTGGTGCAGTACGCGGTGCTCTTCGACCGCATCTTCCGCTTCGCCATCACGGGCTCGCGCGTGCGCAACTACGACGGACTCGGCGGGCAACTGCTGTTCGCCTGGCTGCACCAGCGCGGGGTGCTGCACTGGACCGACACGAAGCTCACCATCGACTGGCCCGAAGTGGCCGACGCGGTGACGGCGCTCGGCGACGCGATCGACGAACTCTACTGGCGCTCGATCGACCGGCCGAAGACGGCGCACTGGCTCGCCGCCTACGACCTCGTCACCTCGACACTCACGCCGAACCCGGCGTCGGTGTGGGCGCAGGGCCCGTCGGCGCTGCCGCTCGACGGACCTCCGCGTGGTCTCACCGACGCCGTGCTCGACGACGAGTTCCCGCTCTCGATGTTCTACGAAGCGCTCGACAAGAAGATGCACGACGTGATCGCCTCGACGGCGGGCATCACCGGGCGCTCGTAGCGCGGCGCGCCGCCGACCCCGCTCCGCCCCCTTCCGCGCGACCGCCTCGACCTGGCGGCCGTCGCGCGGAAAGTCGCGGCTCGACGAAGTCGGCATCGACGCAGCGCACCCGGGAGGCCAGGATGAAAGCATGAGCGAGATGAACGGCGATCGCATCGACCGGATCGGCGTCGCGGGGCGGCGGGTCGTGGTGGCGGGAGCCACGAGCGCCTCCGGCACGGCCGCCTGCCGCGCCCTCGCCGCAGCGGGCGCACAGGTCGTCGCCCTCGGATCGCACGCGGGCCGGCTCGACGAACTCGCGCTCCGCGTGCCCGGCATCGCGACCGAGGTGTGCGATCTCGCCGACAGCTCCGCCGTCGACACGCTCGCGCTGCGCCTCAGCACCTCCGCACCCGTCGACGGACTCGTCCACCTCGTGGGCGGCTGGGTCGGCGGGCGTGGCATCCCGGGCCAGACCGACGAGGGCTGGGCGACCGTCGAGCGTTCGTTCCGCACCCTCCGCAACACCACGCGCGCCTTCTACCCCGCGCTCGTCGCGTCGGAGGCCGGCCGGGTGGCCTTCGTGTCGTCGACCTCGGTCGACGCGCCCACCGCCTCCGGGGCCGACTACACCGCGGCGAAGGCGGCGTCCGAATCGTGGATGCGCTCGCTGGCCCACGGCTTCCGCACCGATCAGGGCGAGAGCGAGTTGCGCGCGGCCGCGGTCGTGTTCGTGGTGAAGGCGCTGGTGGACGACGGGATGCGCACGGCCGCCCCCGAGAAGACCTTCCCCGGCTTCACCGACGTCGAGACCTTGGCGTCGGCGGTCGTGGGCCTCTGGGACGCCCCGGCGGGCGAACTCGACGGCGCGCGCATCCGTCTCCCCTGACGCCACCCACGCAGACAAGCCGGACGGGAAGAGGCTCGCCACGTGTTCGATGTCGACGCCGAGGCATACGACCGGTTCATGGGACGGTTCTCCGTGCCGCTCGCGTCGACGTTCGCCGAATGGTCCGGCGTCGAGGCACCGGCGCGGGTGCTCGACGTCGGCTGCGGCACCGGTGCGCTCACGGGTGCGCTCGTCGGTCTGGTGGGGTCGGGCGCGGTCGCGGCGGTCGATCCGTCGCAGCCCTTCGTCGAGGCCGCCCAGGAGCGCTTTCCCGGCGTCGACGTTCGGCGAGCGTCCGCCGAGGCGCTGCCGTTCGGGTCAGGGACGTTCGACGCAGCCCTCGCTGAACTCGTCGTGCACCTGATGCCCGATGCGACGGCCGGGGTGTACGAGATGGCTCGCGTCGTGGTCCCGGGCGGCACGCTCTCCGTCTGCGTCTGGGACTTCTCCGGCGGCCGGGCACCGCAGACCCGGTTCTTCGCTGCGCTCCGGTCGGTCGCCCCCGACGCGGAGGACGAGTCCGAGCGCCTCGGCGCCCGTCACGGCGACCTCGAGCGGCTGCTCCGCAACGAGGGTCTCCACGACGTCATCGAGACGGAACTCACGGTAGACGTCCCGTTCACCGGCTTCGACGACTGGTGGGAGCCGTACACGCACGGCATCGGGCCGGCCGGCAGCCAACTCGCCTCGCTCCCCCGCGCCGAGCGCGAGCGGGTGCGCCGGGCTGCCGAGGCACTCGTGGACGACTCCCCGTTCACGATCACCGCCACCGCCTGGGCCGCCCGCGGCCGGGTCGCCGACCGCTGAGCGGTGCGGAACTACTTCCGCTTCACGTTGGCGACGATGTCGGCCGAGTGATCGATCCGGTCGCCCTTCGCCTTCTTGTCGGCGCGCTTCTCCTTGAGGGAGCGAGCAGCGGGTTTGGCAACGGCCTTCTTGGCGGACTTCTCGCCCATGGTGATTCCTCACATCGGAGCCACGAAGGCTCAGTACCCGAAGGGTACGCCCTGCGGCGTCCCATTCCCGCCGCCCCGGCGGATTGCCAGCGAGCCACGGACCGGGTTCGGGATGCGGGGGCGCGGTTTGAGAGACTGGTGCAGTGACTGATTCCGCCGCTGACTTCCCCCTGCACGACCGCTCGTACCGGGGGTTCGCCTCCGACAACTACGCGGGGGCGCATCCCGAGGTGCTCGAGGCGATCGCGGCCGCGAACGGCGGGCACCAGATCGCCTACGGCGAAGACGTCTACACGGCCGAGTTGCAGAAGGTGGCGCGGCACCACTTCGGCGACGAGGCCGAGGCCTTCCCCGTGTTCAACGGCACGGGCGCGAACGTCATCAGCCTGCAGTCGATGCTGCCGCGGTGGGGTGCGGTGGTCTGCGCCACGACGGCACACATCCACACCGACGAGAACGCGGCACCGGAGCGCGTCGCCGGCTTGAAGCTACTCACGGTGCCCACGCCCGACGGCAAGCTCACGCCCGAACTCATCGACCTCGAGGCCTGGGGCTGGGGCGACGAGCACCGCGCGCAGCCGCTCGCGGTCTCCATCACCCAGACCACCGAACTCGGCACCGCGTACACCGCCGACGAGATCGCGGCGATCGCCGACCACGTCCATGCCCGCGGGATGACTCTGCACCTCGACGGTTCGCGCATCTCGAACGCGGCGGCATCACTGGGGCTGCCGCTGCGCGCGTTCACGACGGATGCCGGCGTCGACGTGGTCTCGCTCGGCGGCACGAAGAACGGACTCCTCTACGGGGAGGCGGTCGTCGTGCTCAATCCGTCCGCCGCAACGGGCATCACCTTCCTGCGGAAGCTCGACATGCAGCTCGCCTCGAAGATGCGGTTCGTGTCGGCGCAGCTGATCGCGCTGTACGGCGGCGATCTGTGGTTGCGATCGGCGTCGCACGCGAACGCGATGGCCCAGCGGCTCCGCGCGGCGGTGGTCGATCAGCCGGGGGTCACGCTCACGCAGCAGACCCAGTCGAACGCGGTGTTCGCCATCCTTCCGCCCGGGGTGGCCGACCGACTTCGCGAGTCGTTCCGGTTCTACGACTGGAACCCGGCGACCGGTGAGGTGCGGTGGATGTGCGCCTTCGACACGACCGAGGCCGACATCGACGCGTTCGCGGCGGCCCTGCAGGCAGAGCTGGCGGCGGTCACGGCGTAGCCCCTCTCCCGGTGCGCCTCCCCCCTCTCAGCGACGGGGTCGGTTGGCGCGATCGGCGCGGTTCAGGGCGGCGATCCGGCGCGAGGTCACGATGGCGAAGACCCCGGCGGCCACGAACACCGCGAGACTGACGGCGAGCGTCACGTCGAGCACGATCCCGGTCGTCTCGGAATGCTCGGGATAGAGGAAGACCAGTGAGGCGAGGGCCCCGAGCGCACCGAAGACGACGACGATCAGGGTGCCGAGGAACAGACGCGAGAGTCGGACGTGGTCGGGGTTCACCTGCACGATTGTAGTTGTGTCAGATCAACGACCTGGTCATGGCTGCTCCGGTGTACAACCGGCCGGCTCGGAGTTCCCGCTGACGGTGAAGTCCTGACAGGTGAGGAACTTCGACTGGTACACGCCCAGCAGGAAGGAGGCGACGGCGATGACCAGCACCGCCCCGATGACGGCGAATCGGCGCCCCCAGGAGATGTCTTCAGCGAATTCCGGCCAGATCATGCGCACGAGCACCCAGATGGTGGCGGGCACGCCGAGGATGCCCACCACGATGCCGAGCAACGTGACGATCAAAGCCACGACGTCGTCGGGATCGGCGGTGACGGTGAGGAAGGAGAGCACGAGCCACAGACTCGGGATGAGGAGGGCGATCGCGCGACCCACTCGGGGCTTGCCGCGCGGCTGGATGAGCACCACGATCAGCGCACCGACGGACGCCGCCCACACGGTCAGCATCTGATCGAAGAAGAAGTCACCCCAGGCGCCGAGCGTGAACGCCGGCCACCACACCGCGATGCTCATGCCCACGACGATGACCCCCGTGATGCGCGAGCCGGCGTCGGTGCGGCGGGCCTCCCGCTTGGCCGCCGCTGCGGAGGCTGCGGTCGGGGCGGCGGGAGTCGGGGCTGCGTGAGTGAGCGCTCCGTCGGCAGGCATCGCGGCCCGGTGGGGCTCGTCAGGGGTCACCGGCTCGGAAGCTGACACGCGCTCACGGTATCACCAGGCCCGCGCATCCGTCGCTCCCGGATGTCTGCTCGCTCGGAGCGAACCTAGGTTGCTTAATACCCCTAGGGGGTATAGCTTGGCGCCATGAGCACCGACCACGAGCATCCGCACGCCGCCGCGACACGCCCCGAGCCCGCAGACGCCGACCCCGCGGCCCACGCCGGACATGACGCGCATGCCGGACACGACCCGCACGCCGGGCACGACGCCCACGCCGGGCACGACGCCCACGTCGAGCACGACGAGGCGGGGCACGACCACTCGGGCCACGACAGCCACGCGGGCCACGACCACAGCGGCCACGCGGGGCACGATCACGGCGGGCACGCTGGCCACGGTGGGCACGCCGGCCACGCGGGCCACGGCGATCACGTCGGCCAGTTCCGCCGTCTTTTCTGGGTGATGCTCGTCATCGCGTTGCCCGTCGTGTTCTTCAGCTCAACCTTCTCGATGATCCTCGGTTACGACATCCCCGAAACCGGCTGGACCACCTGGATCTCCCCGGTGCTCGGCACCATCCTCTTCGTGCTCGGAGGCCGCCCGTTCCTCTCCGGCGGCGTCGACGAACTCCGCGCCCGCAAGCCCGGCATGATGCTGCTCATCGCCCTGGCGATCACGGTCGGGTTCCTCGCCTCCTGGGGCGCCACGCTCGGAATCCTCGACGCGCAGCTCGAGTTCTGGTGGGAGCTCGCCCTCCTCATCGTGATCATGCTGCTCGGCCACTGGATCGAGATGCGCTCCCTTGCGCAGACCACCTCGGCGCTCGACTCCCTCGCCGCCCTCCTCCCCGACGAGGCCGAGCGCGTCGATGCGAACGGCGAGACCACCACGGTCGCTCCCGCCGACCTGAGGATCGGCGACCTCGTCATCGTGCGCCCGGGCGGCCGCGTACCGGCCGACGGCGAGGTCGTCGAAGGCACGGCGGATGTCGACGAGTCGATGATCACGGGCGAATCGCGCCCGGTCTCCCGCGGCCCCGGTGACCACGTCGTCGCCGGCACCGTCGCCACCGACACCGCCCTGCGCATCCGCATCTCCGCCGTCGGCGACGACACCGCGCTCGCCGGCATCCAGCGCCTGGTCGCCGAAGCGCAGAACTCCAGCTCGCGCGCCCAGCGCATCGCCGACACGGCAGCCGGCTGGCTGTTCTGGTTCGCGCTCGGCTCGGCGGTCATCACCGCGATCGTCTGGACCCTCGTCGGCAGCCCCGACGACGCCGTCATCCGCACCATCACCGTGCTCGTCATCGCCTGCCCCCACGCGCTCGGTCTCGCCATCCCGCTCGTGGTCTCCATCGCCACCGAGCGCGCCGCGAAGGCCGGCATCCTCGTGAAGGACCGGCTCGCCCTCGAGACCATGCGCACCGTCGACACCGTGCTCTTCGACAAGACCGGCACCCTCACCAAGGGCGAGCCGGCCGTCACCGCTGTCGTCGCCGCGCCGGGTCATGACGAAGCCGAAGTGCTGGCGCTGGCGGCATCCGCCGAGGCCGACAGCGAGCATCCGCTGGCCCGCGCGATCGTCCAGGCCGCACGGACGCGCGAACTCGCCATCCCCGCGGCAACCGGCTTCCAGGCCTCCACCGCGGTCGGCGTCTCCGCCGTCGTCGACGGCGCAACCGTGCACGTTGGAGGTCCCGCCCTCCTCGCCGAGCACGCAGCGACCCCCCTGGCGTCCAGAACCGCAAACGTGGGCGGATCCGAGGCACAGGGCGGCTCGGATGTCGGCACGTTTGCGACTTCCGACGGCATCCCCGAGGGTCAGACGGTGCTGCACGTGCTCCGTGACCACGAGGTGATCGGGATGATCGCGCTGGCCGACGAGATCCGCCCCGAGTCGCGGGAGGCCGTGGCGGGGCTGCGAGCACGGGGCATCGAGGTAGTCATGATCACGGGAGACGCCGAGCCCGTCGCCCGAGAAGTCGCCGCCGAGCTGGGCATCACCCGCGTGTTCGCGGGCGTGAAGCCCGGCGACAAGTCGGCGAAGGTCGCCGAGCTGCAGGCCGAGGGCCGCAAGGTCGCGATGGTGGGCGACGGCGTCAACGACGCCCCCGCGCTCGCCCGCGCCGACGTCGGCATCGCCATCGGCGCCGGAACGGATGTCGCGATCGCCTCGGCCGGGGTCATCCTCGCGAGCGACGACCCGCGATCCGTGCTCTCGGTGATCACCCTCTCGAAGGCAAGCTACCGCAAGATGACGCAGAACCTCTGGTGGGCGGCCGGCTACAACCTCCTCTCGGTGCCGCTCGCCGCGGGTGTGCTCGCGCCGATCGGGTTCGTGCTGCCGATGGCGGTCGGGGCGATCCTCATGTCGCTCTCCACGATCATCGTGGCCGCGAACGCGCAACTGCTGCGCCGGCTCGACCTGCGACCGGCGAGAATCGGAGCATGACGATGGACACGGATGCGCCCCACGGCGAGCACGAGCACGCCTCGCACGGCTACATCACCAACAAGGACGACTACCTCAAGCGCCTGCGCCGCATCGAGGGCCAGGCTCGGGGGCTGCAGAACATGGTGGCCGACGAGAAGTACTGCATCGACATCCTCACCCAGGTATCGGCGATGACGAGTGCGCTCGAGTCAGTGGCCCTGGGCCTGCTCAACGACCACCTCAACCACTGCGTCGTCGAGGCGGTGGCCGAGGGGGGCGACGTCGCGCAGGCGAAGTTGAAGGAAGCGTCGGATGCGATCGCTCGGCTGGTGCGGTCGTAGGTAGACTTCCTGACACCTGAACGAAGGAGATGCAATGGAGCATCGAATCGAACTCCGCCACTGGCTCTTCGGGCTGGGCATCGTGGCCATCGTGCTCGGCGCAGTGGCGTCGGTGCTCGCCGCCGACCCGGCGCACGAGGGATTCGCGACCTCGGGCGTGCTCACCGTGGCCGGCGGTCTCTGTGCCGGATTCGGGGCGCTGTGCCTGCTGGCCGGAACGGTGGCCTGGGCCGTCGCGATCGAGGTCGAGGAGCCCGCCACGCGGGTCTGAGCGCAGGCCCGTCGGTCAGCGCTGGGCGCGGTAGCGCGCCCGCTCCTCCGGTGTGAGGTGCTCGGTGGCGTAGCTCAGCATGGTGCGCGGCATCCGGGCGGCGTATTCGTCGAGGAAGCCGGTGAGCAGGGAGCGGTCGACCCGCTTGCCGACCTCGCGGAGCATCCATCCGACCGCCTTGTGCATCAGGTCCTGCCGGTCGTCGAGCAGCAGCGGTGCGATCTCGAGCGTGGTGGAGGCGTCGCCGGCCTGGATGAAGGCGAGCGTGGCGAGCACGCCGACCCGCCGCTCCCAGAGCACGTCGCTGCGCACCAGGTCGAAGATCAGGTCGCGAGGCTTGTCGAGCAGCCACTCGCCGAGGATCGCGCCGGCCGAGGAATCGACGAGATCCCAGTTGTTGACGCGGCCGCGGCGCACGGCCGCGAGGTACTGCTCCACGGCGGCGGCCTCGATCGCCGCGTCGGCGGTGCGGGATCCCCGCGCCCGGTCGAAGCGGCCGCGCAGGAGGAACAGCGCCGCCAGCCGGTGCTCGTGCACCGGGCTGTCGAGGAGGATGTCGATGGCGGCGGGGTCGATGCCGGCAAACGCCTTCGCCACCTTGCGGGTCGCGGGCGCACGCACGCCGATGAACCGGTCGCCTTCCCCGTACTCCCCCGGCCCGGTCTTGAAGAACCGGGCCAGGAACGCAGCGTCCCCCTCGTCGGCCACCGCCGCGAGCGCCTCGACGACCGCTGCCGCCTGCCGTTCCGCATCCATACGCTCACGCTACCCCGCGCCGAATCGCCAGGATCCGACGGAATGGCAGCCCCGATAGCGGCCTGTCTTGGCGAATCGACGACGGCAACACGCAGCGGGCGAGTCGGCGGCGGTGTCGCGCCCTCATCCGCGCGTTGCGGATGAGAAGGTCTAGCTCGCGAGCGCAATCGCTGGGGATGCTCAGGGGCGGCTCAGGCGACATCCGTAGCGTTGGAACCATGAGCGTCGGGGTGAGCGTCAGCATCGGCACGCGCGAAAGCGGCGGAACCACGAGCGGCCTCGGCCCCGTCGGAGACTGGGTCGTGGGCCTGATGGAGACGTTCGGCGCTCCGGGCGCGGGGCTCGCGGTCTTCGCCGAGAACCTCTTCCCGCCGATCCCGAGCGAGGTCATCCTCCCGCTGGCCGGCTTCACGGCCAGCCAGGGCGAGCTCGACCTCGTCGCGGCCATCGTGTTCACCACCCTGGGCTCGCTCCTCGGCGCGTTCACGCTGTACGGCTTGGGCGCCTGGCTCGGGCGCGACCGGATGCGCCGCCTCGCCCACCACATCCCCCTCGTCGACGTCGACGACGTCGACCGCACCGAAGCCTGGTTCGACCGACACGGCAGCAAGGCCATCTTCTTCGGACGCCTCGTGCCCATCTTCCGCAGCTTCATCTCGATCCCGGCCGGAATCGAACGGATGCCGCTCCTGAAGTTCGGGCTCCTCACCGTCGCCGGCAGCCTCATCTGGAACACCACGTTGATCCTCGCGGGCTACTTCCTCGGCGAGCAGTGGCACGTCGTCGAGGAGTACGCCGGCATCCTCCAGTGGGTCGTCATCGCCGCGGTCGTGGGCGCAGTCGCCTGGTTCGTGGTCTCCCGCATCCGCAAGCACCGCGCCGGCGTCCGCTGAGCCGTCGCGGCGCTGCCGCCCTGAGGCGCGGGAGCGCTACGCCGCCGCCACCGAGAGGCCGTCGCCGTCGGGCGCCAGGTCGACGCGCACGGTGTCGCCGTCTCGCACCTCGCCCGAGAGCAGCGCCGTCGCGAGCTTGTCGTCGATCTCGTGCTGCATCAGGCGCCGCAGCGGACGCGCACCGTAGATCGGGTCGTAGCCGCGCTCGGCGAGCCAGGCCCGCGCATCCGGGGTCACCGCGAGCTGCAGACGCCGCTGCGCGAGGCGCCGCGAGAGGCGATCGACGTAGAGCGAGACGATCTGCGAGAGGTCTTCCTGCGTGAGCGCCTGGAACACCACGATGTCGTCGAGCCGGTTCACGAACTCGGGCTTGAAGGCCTGGCGCACCATGCCCTGCACGGCGCCTTCCTTCTCCTCGAGCGTGAGCGTGGGGTCGACCAGGTACTGCGACCCGAGGTTCGAGGTGAGGATGAGGATGGTGTTGCGGAAGTCGACCGTGCGACCCTGCCCATCCGTCAACCGACCGTCGTCGAGCACCTGCAGCAGCACGTCGAAGACCTCGGCGTGTGCCTTCTCGACCTCGTCGAGCAGGATCACCGAGTAAGGCCGCCGGCGAACGGCCTCCGTGAGCTGGCCGCCCTGCTCGTAACCGATGTATCCGGGAGGGGCGCCGAGCAGCCGCGCCACCGAGTGCTTCTCGCCGTACTCCGACATGTCGATGCGCACCAGCGCCTTCTCGTCGTCGAAGAGGAACTCGGCGAGCGCCTTGGCGAGCTCGGTCTTGCCGACACCGGTCGGACCGAGGAAGAGGAACGACCCGGTGGGCCGATCCGCGTCGGCGATGCCCGCGCGCGACCGGCGCACCGCATCCGCCACCGCGTGCACGGCGCGCTTCTGGCCGATGAGCCGCTTGCCGAGCTCGGCCTCGAGGTTGAGCAGCTTCTCGGTCTCGCCCTGAGTCAGCCGATCGAGCGGGATGCCGGTCCAGGCGGCGATCACGGCGGCGATGTCGTCGCTCGTGACCTGGTCGTTGACCATCCGCTCGCCCTGCTCCTCCGACTCCTCGTCGCGCTCGGCCTCGGCGAGGGAGCGCTCGAGCACCGGGATCTCGCCGTAGAGCAGCCGCGACGCCTGCTCGAGGTCGCCTTCGCGCTGGGCGCGCTCCGCCCGCATACGCGCGTTGTCGAGCTTCTCCTTCAGCTCGCCGACGCGGTTGAGGGCGGCCCGCTCGCGGTCCCACCGCTCCTGCAGCTCGGCGAGCGTCGCCGTGCGCTCCTTCAGGGTCTCGCGCAGGGTGGAGAGACGCTCCTTCGACGCATCGTCCTTCTCCTTCTTCAGCGCCAGCTCCTCGAGCTTCAAGCGGTCGACGCTGCGCCGCAGCTCGTCGATCTCGACGGGCGCGGAGTCGATCTCCATGCGCAAGCGCGACGCGGCCTCGTCGATCAGGTCGATCGCCTTGTCGGGCAGCTGCCGGCCCGGGATGTAACGGTTCGACAGCGAGGCCGCCGCGATCAACGCCGAGTCGGCGATGGACACCTTGTGATGCGCCTCGTAGCGCTCCTTGAGGCCGCGCAGGATGGCGACGGTGTCTTCGACCGACGGCTCGCCCACGAACACCTGCTGGAAACGACGCTCCATCGCGGCATCCTTCTCCACGAACTCGCGATACTCGTCGAGCGTGGTCGCCCCGATCAGCCGTAGCTCGCCGCGCGCCAACATCGGCTTCAGCATGTTGGATGCCGCCACCGATCCCTCGCCGCCGCCCGCGCCCATCAGGGTGTGCAGCTCGTCGATGAACGTGATGATCTGGCCGTCGGCGTCGTTGATCTCCTTCAGCACCGCCTTCAGGCGCTCCTCGAACTCGCCCCGGTACTTCGCACCCGCGACGAGCGCCGCCAGGTCGAGCGAGACGAGCTGCTTGCCCTTCAGCGACTCGGCGACGTCGCCGGCCACGATGCGCTGGGCCAGGCCCTCCACGACGGCGGTCTTCCCGACGCCGGGCTCGCCGATGAGCACGGGGTTGTTCTTGGTGCGCCGGGTCAGCACCTGGCTGACTCGACGGATCTCGGCGTCACGCCCGATCACGGGATCGAGCTTGCCGCTCGCCGCGATCTCGGTGAGGTTGACGCCGTACTGCTCGAGGGCGCTCTTCTGCTCCTCGCCGTTCGATTGGGGCTGGTTCGCCATGTGTCGTTGTGTCTTCCGTGAAAGTTGAGTTGATGTGACTCAAGTTTAGCAGAACGGCCGTTCTCGCACCACTGGTACGACGACCGTTCAACTGGGCGTGGTAAGACGGAACCGTGCATGTCCTTTCTCCACGCGTGCGTCTGCTGCTCGGAGTCATCGGTTCCGTGAGCATCGCCATCGGGTCGCTGGGCGTCGGCTGGCTCGGACCGTCGAGCGCGCTCCGGGGCTGGCTCGTGTTCGAACTGCTGCGGAACTCGCGTGGTGCAGTGACCCTCAGCGGCCTGCTGGTGGTGGGCGGAGCCCTGCTCCTGCTCGCCGCGTGGGTGGCACTCGGGGTCTCGCTGCTCGAGCGGCGATCGTCGCGCGGCGGCGTCCTGCCCGCCTCGGCGGAAGCGCCGGGCACCGCAGGCTCTGGCGACGAGGATGCCCGGCGCACCGCGTCACAGGTGCGCACCGTCGCGATCTCGGCGACCGCCTGGAGCATCCCGCTCCTGTTCGCCCTGCCCCTGTTCAGCCGTGACATGTTCGCGTACGTGGGCCAGGGGCGCCTGATGGCGGCCGGCCTCAACCCGTACAGCACGGGCATGGCCGACCTGCCCGGGTGGTTCGGCCTCGGCGTCGACCCCCTCTGGGCCGATACGCAGACTCCCTACGGTCCCGTCTTCGTCTGGCTCGAGAAGCTCGTCGTGATGTCGACGGATGCCCTCCCACCCGAGGTCGCGATCTTCGCCTTCCGCTTCCTCGCCGTCGCGGGTCTTGCGATGCTCGCCTTCTACGCCTGGCGGATCGCGCGCCTGCGCGGCCTCAACCAGGCGGGCGTGCTCTGGATCGTGGCTGCCAGCCCGCTCGTCATCATGAACTTCGTGGTGGCCGGTCACAACGACTCGCTCATGCTCGGCTTCATCGTGGCCGGGGTCTACTACGCGATGAAGGATCGCCCGATCCTCGGCACGGTCTTCGTCGCCCTCGCCATCGGCGTGAAACCGATCGCGCTCATCGCCCTGCCCATCATCGGCCTGATCTGGGCGGGCTCGAACGCCGGCTGGCCCGCGATCATCCGCCGGTGGAGCGCCGTCGCGGCCGTCGGCGTCGGCGGCGTGGTGCTGCTCGGCTGGGGCATCGGGGTCGGCGTCGGCTGGATCGGCGCCCTCGCCACGCCCGTCACCATCTCCTCGTGGTACGCCCCCGCCAACATCCTCGGCATCAGCATCGGCGGCCTCGTCAACGGGTTCGGCCTCGACGGCGACCTCGCGCAGACCGTCGTGAAGCTGGTGCTGCTGGCGGCCGGATGCGCGGCCGCCGCCTACCTGCTCATCACGAAGCGGCGCGCCGATCCGCTGTGGCTGCTCGGGGGTTGCTTCGCCCTGATCGTGCTGGCCTCGCCCGTCATCCACCCTTGGTACGGCCTGTGGCTGCTCACCCTGCTGGCGCTGGTGGGGGTCGATCGCCTCTGGCGCATCCGCACGGTGCTCTACGCCACGGCATTCTTCATGCTGATCGGGCTCGCCGAGCCGATGGATCTCATCCCGCGCCTCGACACCGACACCATGATCCCGGTCGCCGTCATCGGCACCGCGATCGTCGGCGTGGCCGCCGTTCTCGTGTCGGCCGAGATGGTCACGCGTCGGACCGTCGCCGTGCGCGGACTCCGCGTGCCACGCCTCAGCGCCCCGTCGACACCATCACGGTGAACTTCGGGTTGCGATCGACCTGACGGGTCGGCCCCACCGCCCGCTGCAATGCGGCCCGGTAGGACAGGTGCGAGTTGAACACGGTCCACAGCTCGCCGCCGGGGCGGAGCACCCGCCCGGCGGCCTCGAACAGCTTCAACGCGATCCCCGCGTGCACGGTCGAACCGACGTGGAACGGCGGGTTCAGCACGATGAGGTCGGCGCTGTCGTCGTCGAACTCGCTGAGCGCGTCGTCGCGCACCACGTCGACAAGTCCGGACAGGCCGTTGGCCGCCATCGTCTCCCGTGCGGATTCGACGGCCGCCTCGGACTGGTCGGTCGCGATGACGCGCACCCCGTCGCCCCGTTCTCGGGCGAGGAGGGCGGCGAGCACGCCGGTGCCGCAGCCCAGGTCGATCGCGGTGCGCGCATCCGGAGCCATCTCGGCGAGATGCTCGATCAGCAGGCGCGTTCCGATGTCGATCTTCGTGCCGGCGAAAGCGTTGCCGGACGCGCACACCCAGAGATCGAGATCGGGATGGAACTCGCGCCGATGCATCGCCGCACCCACGCCGGTGCGAGGGCTCCGGGCCACGAGCACACGCGACTTCTGGCGGGCGAGCGTGGCGCTCACCTCGTCGAAGGAGGCGGCGAGCACCTCGTTCATCGCCGGGGTCATGTGCTTCACGCGGCCGCCGGCGTAGACCACGACCGACGGATCGGCATAGGCGGCGATGGCCCGGGCGATGTCGTCGAGCGCGGCGAGGCTCCGGGGCAGCTGCACGAGCACGACCGTGGCCCCCTCGAGCAGCTCGCGCCCCAGCGGATGGTTCGAGTACCGCCCCCGGAGGTCGACGTCGACCACCCGGCGGGCGTTCGCGGCGAGTGCGAGTTCGCTCGAGCGGGCATCCTGATGCACGCGGATGCCGTGCAGGTCGAGCACGGCGGCCGCGCCCAGTGTCAGGGCGCCGTAGTTGTCGCCGATCACCGCGACCGCGCCCGGCCGTGCGACCGTGTCTTCGAGAGCGTCGTTCGCCTCATCCAGGATGAGGCGGTCACTCGCGTCGACCGCGAAGAGGTTGTCGGCCTCGACGTCGGGCGCGCGCCGCAGGGCGTCGAAGGAGAACTCGGTCACGCGTCAACCGTACGCGGTGGCGCCGGTCACTCGGGGCGGTTGGGGCGCCAGACCATGAGTTCGGTGCGGCGCTGGGTGCGCGTGCCGTGCTTCAGCGAGATGACCTCACCCTCGACTCCGGCGGCGAAGACGCGACGACCGGGGCGGTTGAGCAACTCGTCGGCGAGCGCCGACTCGAGCTCGCGCACGCGGGCCCCGAGGGCGGAGACCTGGTTCTCGAGCTGCAGGATGCGCGCGATTCCCTCGAGCGAGACGCCCTCCGAGGAGAGACGGGCGACCTCGCGCAGCTGCACGACGTCGCGCATGGAGTAGCGGCGCGACTTGCCGGCGGTGCGGGTCGGCGACACCAGTCCCAGCCGGTCGTACTGGCGTAGGGTCTGCGGATGCATCCCCGCGAGCTCAGCGGCGACCGCGATGGCGAACAGGGGCGAGTTCTCGTCGACGTCGCTCATGTCTCGCTCCCTTCTCATGAACTATTTTCCGCCAACCGCCCGAAAACTCGGGATTTGGGGCGGTTGGCGGCAAATACTTACTCCCGCGCCTTGGCGAGGAGTTCGGTGCGGGGGTTCTCGGCGGGCTCCACGGCGTGGAACGCCTCGAGGGCCTCGCGTTGCGCAGGGCTCAAGTGGCTGGGAACCGCCACCTGCACCACCGCGAGCAGGTCGCCCTTGCCCTTGGAGGACTCGACGCCCCGCCCCTTGACGCGCAGGACGCGGCCCGACGGAGTGCCCGCCGCGACCTTCAGCTTCACGGGCGCGCCACCCAGGGTGGGCACCTCGATGGTGGCACCGAGAGTCGCCTCCACGAACGTGACAGGCACGTTGACGCGCAGGTTCAGCCCGTCGCGCTCGAACACCGGATGTTTGCGCACCGACACCGTGAGCACGATGTCGCCGGGCTCGCCGCCGTCGGGCGAGGGCTCGCCCTTGCCGCGCAACTTGATCTTCTGCTGGTCGGCCACGCCGGCCGGGATCTTCACCGTGATCGGCTTGCCATCCGCCGTCTGGAGCTTGATGGTGTCGCCCTTGACGGCGGTGATGAAGTCGATCGTGGTGCGCGCCGTGACGTCGCGCCCGCGCGTCGGGCCGTAGGCGCCGAAGCCACCGCCGCCCCGCCCGAACATGCCACCGAGGATGTCGTCGAACCCGCCCGGAGCCTGCTGGTAGCTGTAGCTCGCGCCGCGAGCACCGCCGCCACCCTGCCCGAACATGCCGCCGAAGACGTCTTCGAAGCCGCCGCCCTGGCCCCCGCCGCCCGCCGTGAAGCGAGCGCCGGAGCCCATGGCGCGGATCTGGTCGTATTCCTTGCGCTGCTCGGCATCCGAAAGCACCGAGTAGGCCTCGGAGATCTCCTTGAACCGGGACTCGGCCTTCGCGTCGCCCTGGTTCGAGTCGGGGTGGTACTGCCGGGCCAGTTTGCGATAAGCCTTCTTGAGGTCGGCATCCGAGATGTCCTTCGACACCCCGAGCACCTTGTAGAAGTCTTTGTCGAACCAGTCCTGGCTAGCCATTGGGCACCGCCACTACGACCTTCGCGGCGCGTAGCAGCGTGGACCCGAGGTAATACCCGGATTCGACCACGTCAGCGATCGTGGGCTTCTCGACGTCGGCGCTCGGCTGCTGGAAGATCGCCTCGTGCACCTGCGGATCGAACTCCTCGCCCGCCGCGGCGAAGGGCTTGAGACCCACCCGCTCGACGTTGGAGCGCAGCTTCGTGGCGATGGCCGCGAACGGGCCGCCCTCGGTGAGGTCGCCGTGCTTCTCCGCCCGATCGAGGTCGTCGAGCACCGGCAGCAGCACCTTCACGACCTCGCCGACCGCGCGTTCGCGCTCGATCTCGCGGTTGGCCTCGGTGCGCTTGCGGTAGTTGGCGTACTCGGCGGTGACGCGCTGCAGGTCGGCGAGCCGCTCCGCAGCCAGTTCGTCGGCCGAGGTCTGGCCCGAGAGGAACGCGAGGTCCGCATCCGTCAACGAGGTCTCCACATCCGGTCCTTCAGCCTGGATGAAGCCCGAGTCGGGAGCGCCCTCTTCAGGCGCCCCCGACTCTGCAGCAGGCTGACGAACCTGACCGGTCTCGGGGTCGATGCGCCGCTTGTCGCGGATGATCGGCTCCTCGGGGCCCTCGTCTCCGGGGCGACCGTTCTTGTCGTCAGTCATGAATTCAGTTGTCCTTCTTGGGCTCGTCTTCGTCTTCGACGACCTCGGCGTCGACCACGTCGTCATCGCTCGACGACGACTCGGTCGGCTCCTGCGCGCCCGCGTCGGGCGCAGCCGCGTCGGCCTGAGCAGAAGCATAGATCGCCTGGCCCAGCTTCTGCTGGCTCTCGTTGAGCTTGTCGAACGCGGTCTTCACCGCGTCGTCGTCCTCACCCGCGAGAGCGGACTTCAGGGCGTCGACATCGGCCTGCACCTCGGACTTCACGTCGTCGGGCAGCTTGTCGTCGTTGTCCTTGATGAGCTTGTCGGTCGAGTAGGCGAGCGTCTCGGCCTGGTTGCGCACCTCGGCGGCCTCGCGGCGCTTCTTGTCCTCGGCGGCGTGCTCCTCGGCCTCGCGCACCATGCGCTCGATGTCCTCCTTGGGCAGCGACGAGCCGCCCGTGATGGTCATCGACTGCTCCTTGCCGGTGCCCTTGTCCTTCGCGGACACGTGCACGATGCCGTTCGCGTCGATGTCGAAGGTCACCTCGACCTGCGGGATGCCGCGGGGTGCCGGCGCGATGCCGGTGAGCTCGAAGGTGCCGAGGTTCTTGTTGTCGCGGGTGAACTCACGCTCGCCCTGGAAGACCTGGATGGCCACCGACGGCTGGTTGTCGTCGGCGGTGGTGAAGGTCTCGCTCCGCTTGGTGGGGATGGCGGTGTTGCGCTCGATGAGCTTGGTCATGATGCCACCCTTGGTCTCGATACCGAGCGACAGCGGGGTGACGTCGATGAGCAGCACGTCCTTGCGCTCACCCTTCAGCACGCCGGCCTGGAGGGCGGCGCCGACGGCGACGACCTCGTCCGGGTTGACGCCCTTGTTGGGCTCCTTGCCGCCGGTGAGGCGCTTCACGAGCTCGACGACGGCCGGCATACGGGTCGATCCACCCACGAGCACGACGTGCGCGATGTCGTTGACCGACACGCCCGCCTCGGCGATGACGTCCTTGAAGGGCTTCTCGGTGCGAGCCAGGAGGTCCTTCGTGAGCTCCTCGAACTTCGCACGCGTGAGCGTGACGTCGAGGTTGGCCGGGCCGTTCTCGGTGAGCGAGAGGTAGGGCAGCGTGATGCTGGCCGACATGCCGGAGGACAGCTCCTTCTTGGCCTGCTCGGCGGCCTCCTTGAGGCGCTGGAGGGCGATCTTGTCCTTCGAGACGTCGACACCGGTGGTGTCCTTGAACTGCTTGATCAGGTATTCGACGACCCGCTGGTCCCAGTCGTCTCCACCGAGGCGGTTGTCGCCGGCCGTGGCACGCACCTGGATGGTGCTGAAGTCGTCGTCCTTGCCCACCTCGAGGAGGGAGACGTCGAAGGTTCCGCCACCGAGGTCGAAGACCAGGATGAGCTCGTCTTCCTTGCCCTTGTCGAGGCCGTAGGCGAGCGCGGCCGCGGTCGGCTCGTTGATGATGCGCAGCACGTTGAGGCCCGCGATCTCGCCGGCCTCCTTGGTGGCCTGACGCTCGGAGTCGTTGAAGTACGCCGGGACGGTGATGACGGCATCCGTCACCGCGTCACCGAGGTACGACTCGGCGTCGCGCTTCAGCTTGGCGAGGATCCGCGCCGAGATCTCCTGCGGCGTGTACTTCTTGCCGTCGATGTCGGCCTTCCAGTCGGTGCCGATGTGGCGCTTGACGCTGGAGATGGTGCGGTCGACGTTGGTGACGGCCTGCCGCTTGGCGGTCTCACCGACGAGAACCTCTCCGTCCTTCGTGAATGCGACCACGGACGGCGTGGTGCGGAAACCCTCCGCGTTCGCGATGACGGTGGGCTCTCCACCTTCGAGCACGGCGACCACCGAGTTGGTGGTTCCGAGGTCGATGCCTACTGCACGAGCCATATCGGCTGTTCTCCTTCTGTTGTGTTGCGTTCGTAACCTGCGAAAGTCTGCCAAGACTTGAGCCTTGTGGGTTCAAGTTTTCCAGGCAGACTCTCGCAAGTCAAGTTTTCACAGCAAAAGTTGAGTTAAACCGACTCAAGTTTGACCCAGGTCAGGCGGCAGGGCCGTTCGCGAGGTGCACGGTTGCCTGCTGGGTGGTCCCGGAGGCGTCGACCCAGGTCAGCACGACCTGCTCGCCGGGCTCCATTCCGGCCAGCACCGAGGAGAGCTGGTCTCCGGATGCGACGGCCGATCCGTTCACGCCGGTCACGACGTCGCCGGCCGCCAGTCCCGCATCCGCTGCCGGTGTACCAGCGATCACGCCGGCCACCACGGCACCGGACGCCGTGCGGCTCGAACCGACCTCCACGCCCAGGAAGCCCGGGTAGCCGATCTCGATGGTGTCGGTCTCGACACCCTGCTCGATCTGCGCGGCGATGTCGAGCGCCGTGCTGATCGGGATGGCGAAGCCCACGATCTCGGTCGAGCCCGAGGAGGCGGCCGTGTCGATGCCCACGACCTCGCCGTCGGAATCGAGCAGCGGGCCGCCGGAGTCGCCCGAGACGATGTCGGCGTCGATCTGGATCATGCCGTCGAGGGTCTCGCCCTTGACGCCGGACTCGCTCTGCGTGGTGACGCTCGCGCCGGTCGCCAGCACCGAACCGGTGGCGGCCACCAGGTTGCCGGTGCCCTCGGCGTTGCCGACCGCCGTGACCGCGTCGCCCGCCTGCGCGGCGTCGGCGGTGTCGAGCGATGCGGTGGTGAGGCCCTGCGCATCCTGCAGCTGGAGCAGGGCGACGTCGTGCGTCGCATCCGTTCCGACCACGGTCGCGGTGTAGGACTGCCCGGTGGTCTCGTCGGTGACCTCGGTGGCCGTCGAGCCCTCCACCACGTGGTTGTTGGTGAGGATCAGGCCGTCGGAAGTGAGCACGATGCCGGTGCCGGCCGACCGGGCGTTCTGGTAGGGGAGGTCGGAGACGATCGTGACCACCCCGGCCGTCTGCTGCGCGCTCGCGGGCACGGCGTCGGTAGCCGCCGTGGACGACGTGCCGGTGCCCGCCCCGCTCGACGATCCGCCGGACTGGGACGGGTCGTACCCGTAGGAGCCGTAGTACCCGTAGCCGCCCTGGCCGCTGCCGTAGGGCGAGTAGCCCCACGCCTGCACGACGGTGGGGGTGACGGATGCGCCGGAGCCGGCTGCGCCATCGGCGAGCGACGACGAACCGGCCGCGAAGGCCGCGCCGGTGACGCCGAGGCCGGTGATCAGCGCGAGGCCGGCAGCGCCGGCCAGGAGCACCGTACGGCGACGGCGTGGGGACTGCGCGGCACGGCGGGTGTCGGTCGCGCCGGCGGGGTCGGGGAGGGATTCGGGGGTGGAGTCGTGCATGAGATGTCCTTGCTGAAGAATGGATGCGCGGGGCGGCGCTCATCCATCACAGCGCGCCGGATCCCGCCAGGGCTGGGTGCGCGTTATGGGTTTCCTATGACGCCGTCGCTCTGAGCGAACAGGGGATCCGGGTCGAGCACGCTCAGTTGCTCGAGCACGATCTCGCGCAGCCGCTCGAACGGGACCTCCTCCCGGCCGAGGTGCACCGCGAACCGAGCGGGCACGACCGTCTCGAGCTCCTCGACCCGGGTGAGCAACTGGTGGAGCCCGGCGCGCGCCCGGTCTGCACGAGTGTCGGGATCGACCGCCCCGACGCACGACGCGACGTCGCTCGCGACCCGCTCGAGTGCCGAACGCTGAAGCACATCCAAGACCACCGGCTCCGGTGGCCGGATGGCCGCGAAGAACCGGGCGTAGACCGGATCGAGCGTTGCGGCTCCTCCGGCGGGCGGCGGCCCGAAGCGCCCACCCGCCCCGAGGAGCATCACCCGCGTACCGTCGGCGCGACACTCGACCGGACCCGACTCGCGCAGCACGCCGTGCCGATCGATCTCGAACACCACCCGCGCCACCACCTCCGGCCCACGCGTGACCCGGATCGCGTAGACCCCCGGATGCGCGCTCAGATCGTGCACGCCCGGCACCTCTCCGAGGACGAAGGCCCGCGCGCCGGGGAAGCGCAGCTGCACCTGCCGGTGATGCGGGGGGCCGATGGAGGGGACGTGCAGGTCGACCAGCCGCGTCTCCACGTCGCGACGCCCCACTCCGGCGACCCCCGTCGGGAGCGCGGGCCGACCATTGTGGTAGAACACGGCGTCGAGATCGTCGACGCCTCCGCCCTCTCCCTCCGCGGCGCACCAGAAGCTGAGGGCGAGCACCGGGGCATCCGCGTTCGCGCCGTCGTCGAACCACAGCACGGTGCTGTCAAGGAGGTGCCGGCCCGCCACCGCGAACCCGACGCCGACCTGCTCGACGAAAACGGTTCCACCGTAGAGCTCGGCGGAGTCGAGGCCCAGCCGGAACTCGTACTCCCCTGCCCCGCCGAGCAGACCGGACTGGATGCGGAAGCGCCCCTGGACGATCGACCCGAGTGGTCCGTGGGCCTGCGCGCGCGCTCCCCCGCGCCGTGCCGCGATGGCCGCCGTCACGCTCGGGGATCGGCCGCCGACATCCGGGACTCCGGCGATCTCTCCCTCGAAGACCAGGCGGAAGCCCGCGCCACCGGCACCGGCACCGGCACCGACACCGACACCGGGCGACGCGACCCGCACCACCAGGCTCGACACCACCAACGTCGCCATGAGCACCTCCGCATTGCACTCCTGAGTTTCACTCACCTTAGACGAAGGCTACGACATCCGTGCCGGAGGGCCACCGATTGTTCACCACCGGGGGCTACTGTGACTGCATGACCGACGGTGCGACTTCCCGTGACTTCACACCCCCGCCGCCGGCGGACACCAGCGCCGTCGCCGCGGCGGCCGCGGAGCGCGAGGGGACGGGTGCGGGCGGCGGCACCGGTCTCCGCCCCAAAGGGTCCCACGTGCTCGCCTGGGGCCTCTGGGACTGGGGCTCGGCCTCCTTCAACGCCGTCATCACCACCTTCGTCTTCACCGTCTACCTCACGAGCGATTCGTTCGGGGGCGAGACCGCGGTCTCGGCACAGCTCGGCATCGCCATGACCATCGCGGGTGTGCTCGTCGCGTTGCTCGCCCCGATCACCGGGCAGCGCTCCGACCGCCGCGGGCGCCGCAAGCTGTGGCTCGCGGTGAACACGTACATCGTCGTCGCGCTGAGCGCCGCCATGTTCTTCGTGGCCCCCGACCCGGGTTACCTCTGGCTCGGGCTCTTCCTCCTGGCGGCGGGCACCATCTTCTACGAGTTCGCCACCGTCAACTACAACGCGATGATCACCCAGGTCTCCACGCCGAAGACCATCGGCAAGGTCTCGGGGTTCGGCTGGGGCATGGGGTATGTGGGCGGCATCGTGCTGTTGCTCTTCGTCTACTTCGGCTTCATCGAGCCGATCGGCGGCACGGCCTTGTTCGGGGTGCCGGACAGCGACGGGCTGCCGATCCGGGTGACCGTGCTCGTCTCGGCGATCTGGTTCGGCATCTTCGCACTGCCCGTGCTGATCTCGGTGCCGGAGTACCGGTCGCCGAAGCAGGAGGCCGCGACGGCGGCGGGACGGGTGGGGATCGTCGAGTCGTACCGCATCCTCTTCCGCGACATCCGTACCCTCTTCCGGGAGAGTCGGCAGACCGCGTACTTCCTCATCGCGAGTGCCGTGTTCCGCGACGGACTGACGGGGGTGTTCACCTTCGGGGGCGTGCTCGCCGCGGGCTCGTTCGGGTTCTCCTCGGGTCAGGTGATCATCTTCGCCATCGCCGCCAACATCGTGGCCGGGGCGTCGACCATCCTCGTGGGGCTGCTCGACGACAGGTTCGGCGCCAAGCCCGTGATCGTGACCTCGCTGATCGGGCTCGTGGCGTGCGGCACCGCCGTGTTCTTCCTGCACGACGGCGGCCAGATCGTGTTCTGGACATTCGGGCTCGCGCTGTGCGCCTTCGTGGGGCCGGCGCAGTCGGCTAGCCGGTCGTTCCTCGCGCGGCGCATCCCCGAGGGGCGCAACGGTGAGATCTTCGGCCTCTACGCCACGACGGGCAAGGCCGCGACCTTCCTCGCCCCGGCCATGTTCACCCTCTTCATCGGCATCGGCGCCGGAATCTACGGGGCCGACGCGAACGTGCAGTACTGGGGCATCCTCGGCATCGTGCTGGTGCTGCTGGTGGGGCTGCTGCTGCTCATCCCTGTGAGGTCGGGGCCGGAGAAGGGCACGACGGCGCCCGTCGAGTAGCCTCCGAGGCGCCGTGCCCCGGACTTCACGCGAACGAGCCGAGCCAGAGACCCAGCAGGGCCGCCGCGACCGACGCGAGCATCATCCCGACGCCGTTGGCGAGCGCCGCGCTCCAGCGGCGGTTCTGCAGCAGGCGAACGGTCTCGAAGCTCGCGGTGCTGAACGTCGTGTAGCCGCCGAGGAAGCCGCCGCCGAGCACGAGGCGCCAGTCGTCGGCCACCAGGTGCGCGAGGGCGAGCCCGGTGACCAGCCCGAGCAACAGCGATCCCGAGACATTGATGATCGTGGTGCCGATCGGATACGAGCCCCGGATGCGCGACTTCACCGCGCCGTCGACGAAGAAGCGGGTCGCGGCTCCGACGCCACCGGCCACGGACAGGGCGAGGAACACCAGCGGCGTCACGAGCGGACTCCCCGGTGTCGGCCGGAGCGCAGGCCCATCCGCATGCTCAGGGCGATGCCCGCCCAGGTCGCGAGCGCGCCGATCAGCAGCGTGCCGAACGCGTAGAGTAGCGCGACGCCCACCGACCCCTCCGCGAGCAACTGCGCCGTGTCGGTGGCCAAAGAGCTGTAGGTGGTGAAGCCACCGAGCACCCCGGTGCCGACGAGGAGACGGATGCGCCGCCGCCGCCCTTCGTCGGGCCCCCGCAGGGCGAGCAGCTCGAGCAGACCGCCGAGCACGAACGCCCCGAGCACGTTGATGCCGAAGATCGCGATGGGGAACCCGCTGATCGGCGCGACGCCGAGGCTGATCAGCTCGCGCAACGCCGTACCCGCCGCGCCGCCCAGCGCCACGAGACCGAGGTAGCCGAGGCGCAGGTGAGCCGGGCGTTCGGCGCCCGCGGTGATCTCGATGTCACTATCGAGGGGGAGCTCGGCATTGCTGTCGCCGGCGCGGTGTGCGCGACCGCGCGGGGGCGTCCCGGGGTCAGCGCGCTCGTCGGTCATCGTCGAGCAAGAGTACCGGCATTCTCCCGAACACTGGATTCTCGACCGGCGGCGGAAGAGGATGGGCATGGGGGCGACGACGATGCCGCCCTCCGTGCTTCCGAGACCCCGAGGTCACGCCCATGCCTGAAGAACCGACTCACGGCCCCGTGCCCGCCGACCCGATGCGCCGGCAACTCGACTCCCTGGCCGCGATGGCGACCGACCTGGCGGGTCAATTCAGCCTCGAACCCCTGCTCGAACGCATCCTGCAGCACACCATGGAACTGCTCGGGGGCGACAGCGGCTCGATCTGCACCGTCGACGAGGTGGCCGGCACGTACCGCAAGGAGGTCGACCTCGGGGTGGGCTGCCAATCGGGGCGCACCTTCCCGCTCGACGAGGGGGTGACCGGCGAAGTGGTGCGCCGGCGCCGTCCGGTGATCTTCGACGAGTACGCCGACATCCCGGGCGGCCACATCCCCGCGCCCGAACGCGACGAACTGCACGGGGTGATCGGCGTGCCGATCCGCTGGAACGGCACCATCATCGGCAGCTGCGTGGTGTTCAGCCGCGACCCACGGCGTCGCTTCACCCCCGACGACGCCGCACTGCTCGAACTCTTCGGCACGCACGCGGCCATCGCCATCACCAACGCCCGCCTGCACGCCCAGGCGGCCGAACGCGCCCGCGACACCGCGATCATGGCCGAGCGGGAACGGATGGTGCGCGACGTGCACGACACCGTCGGCCGCGGGCTCGCCGCCGTGCTGCTGCACCTCGACGACGCGGAACGGCGACTCGACCCCGGCGCGAGCGCACGCGCCGCGCTGACCGAAGCCCGCGCCTCCGCTCGCGCCGCCCTCACCGACACCCGGCGCACCGTGCTGGGCCTCGGGCCCGCCCTGCTCGACGGCAACTCCCTCGGCGAAGCGATCGCGCTCGAACTCGCCTGGGTGGAGAGCACCGCCGCGCTCGCCACCCGGCTCGTGGTGATCGGCGACCCGGCACCGCTCGATCCCGATGCGGCTCGACAGCTGTTCCGCATCACGCAGGAGTCGCTCACCAACGTGGTGGAGCATGCCCGCGCCCAGAGCGTGCGGGTGGGGCTCGTCTACGGCAGCGAGAGCACGGCGGTGTTGATCGAGGACGACGGATGCGGGTTCGATCCGTCGGTGTACGCCCACGCCCGCAGCACCCGGGCGGGGCTGGGCCTCCACGGCCTGGTCGCCCGCGCCCAACACCTGGGCGGGTCGCTGCTGGTCGACTCGACACCCGGGTGGGGCACGCGCATCCGGGCCGAGATCCCGTCGGCACCGGCCGATCCCATCGATCCGGCACGCTCGCGCTGGCGGGTGCTCGTGGTGCACGACAGCCCGGTGATCCGCGCCGGACTGGTACGGATGCTCGCCCTCGCCGAACCCGACATCCAGGTCGTGGGCGAGCTGGCCGACTCCGCCCAGGTGGTCGACGCCTACGAGCTGCTGCGTCCTCACGTGGTGCTCACCCATCTGCGGATGCCGCACATCGACGGCGTGCGCCTCACCGCGTATCTCCGCGCGGTCGATCCCGGGGCGGCCGTGGTGCTGCTCGTCGACTCGGTGTCGGACGAGGGGGTGCGCGAAGCCGCCCAGGGCGGCGCGGTGGGCTTCGTGAAGCACGACGCGGATGCCGCCGGCCTCGCCCGCGCCGTGGTGGCGGCCGCTCGGGGCGACTCGCTCATGACCGTGGACCTCTTCAGCAGCTCGGCGGGCGCCGGACCCGACGCCGGCGAGCACCTCACCGCCCGGGAGCGCGAGGTGCGGGCGCTCGTCGAACAGGGTCTGCCCTACAAGCAGATCGCGGCGACGCTCGACATCTCGGTGAAGACGGTCGAGAAGCACGTGGGGTCCATCCTGCGCAAGACCGGCGCGCCCAACCGCCGCGCCCTCGCCGCGCACTGAGCCAGGGCGGGTCCCCACCGGCATCCCTACCTCGGGGGTGGGGGAAGCCCCCATTCCGCGAGCGCCGCCCGCTGCCTAGCGTGAGCAGCGGGACGAGGAGGTTCTCATGGCCGTCGTGTCGTTGAAGGAGATCGTCGACCGCGCATTCGCGGAGCGGTACGGGGTGCCGGCGGTGAACATCGTGAACGACCTCACCCTGGAGGCGGTGCTGGCAGGCGCGGTCGAGGCGAACTCGCCCGTGATCGTGCAGACCTCCGTCAAGACCGTCAAGTCGATCGGCTACGACGTGCTGTTCGCGATGTGGACCTCGATGACGGCCGGCATCGAGGTGCCCGTCACCCTGCACCTCGACCACTGCCCCGAGCGCGAAGTGATCACCCAGTGCCTGAACCGGGGCTGGAACTCCGTGCTCTTCGACGCGTCGACGCTGCCCGTGGAGGAGAACCAGCGGCAGACCGTCGAGGTCGTGGCGGAAGCCCGGCGCCACGGCGCGCACGTCGAGGGCGAGATCGAGGCCATCCAAGGCGTCGAGGACGGCATCGGGAGCGACACCGAGTCGCACCGGCAGTCGCTCGACGTGGCGCTCACCTTCATCGAGACCACCGGCGTCGACGTCTTCGCCCCCTCGATCGGCAACGCGCACGGCGTCTACTCGGCCAAGCCCGATCTCGACTTCCAGCGCGTCACCGACCTCGTGGAGGCCACCGGGGTCCCCATCGCCCTGCACGGTGGCAGCGGCATGACCGACGACCAGTTCACCGACCTGATCTCGCGCGGTTGCGCGAAGGTCAACATCTCCACCGACCTCAAGATCACCTACATGAAGTCGAACCTCGCGTTCTTGAAGACGGCTGAGGAGAAGAACAAGTGGGATCCGCCGTCGCTCTTCGCGCACGTCCGTGGCGACGTGGTGGCCCTCACCACCGGGCTCGCCGCGAAGTTCGGTAGCGCCGGAAAGGCGTGGTGAGGCATCCGTGCCCGCCCTCATCTTCGACTGCGACGGCGTGCTCGCCGACACCGAGCGGGCCGGGCATCTCCCCGCGTTCAACCAGACCTTCCTCGAGTTCGGCATCCCGGTGCGCTGGAGCGACGAGGACTACGCCGAGAAGGTGAAGATCGGCGGGGGGAAGGAGCGGATGGCGAGCCTGCTCACGCCCGAGTTCGTGCGGCTGAACGGGTTGCCGGCCGATCCGGAGGGCCAGAAGCGGATGCTCGCCGAGTGGCACAAGCGGAAGACCGAGATCTACACGCAGCTCGTCGACGAGGGGCGGCTGCCGGCGCGACCCGGCATCGCCCGGATCGTGGCGGAGGCCGACGCGGCCGGGTGGCAGCTCGCCGTCGCCTCGACGTCGGCGGAACCGAGCGTCCGCGCCGTGCTGGAGCACTCGGTGGGGCCCGATCTCGCCGCGCGATTCGGCGTCTTCGCGGGCGATGTGGTCGCACACAAGAAGCCCGCGCCCGACATCTACCTGCTGGCGCTCGAGGGCCTCGGCGCCGATCCGGATGACGCGGTGGTGGTGGAGGACAGCGCGAACGGGATGCTCGCCGCCCTCGCCGCCGGACTCCGCACCGTGGTGACGGTGAGCGCCTACACCGTCGACGAGGACTTCACCGGGGCATCGCTCGTGGTGAGTTCGCTCGGCGACCCCGCCGAGCCGGCGACCGCCCTCGACGACCCGCTCGGCATCCATCCTCACGGCGTGGTGACCCTCGGCGACATCGAGGAGATCCGCACCCGGCCCCGACCCGATTCCCGCAAACGTCCGGAGGAACGATGACCACACCCAGCTTCGCCGACACCGAGTTCGTGGTGCAGACGATCGCACAGACCTGCCTCGACAACGAGAAGGCGTTCGGCGACCTCGACTCGGTGGTCGGAGACGGCGACTTCGGCTACTCGCTCGCCCGGGGATTCGAGGTGGTGACGAAGGATTGGGACTCCTACGACCGCAGCGACATCGGCACCTTTCTGCAGAAGATCGCGGTGGCCATCACGAGCCGCATCGGCGGCACGTCCGGGCCCATCTGGGGGACGGCGTTCATCCGGGCCGGCGGCCTCGTGAAGGGACGCGACGCGATCTCGGGCAGCGACGTGGTGGCGATGCTGCGGGCGGCGATCGAGGGCATCAAGGCCCGCGGCAACGCGGATGTCGGCGACAAGACGCTGCTCGACGCCCTCGTGCCGATGACCGATGCGATCGAGCAGTCCGTCGCGGCCGGAGCCACGTCGGGCGAGACGGTGCACGCCGCCGCCGTCGCCGCACGCTCGGCGGCCGACGCCACCACGACGATGCTCGCCAAGCGCGGACGCGCCAGTTACAGCGGCGAGCGCAGCATCGGCTCGCCGGATGCGGGCGCGGTGGCCGTGGCCGTCATCCTCGAACGACTCGATTCGGTCTGGGCCGACAAGCCCTGACCTGCCTCACACCACCACCGTCTCAAGGGAGAGAACCATGAAGAAGTTCGTCAACGATCCGCAGCAGTACGTGCCCGAGATGCTCAAGGGCCTCGCTCTCGCCAACCCCGACACGCTGAAGTACGTGCCGGAGTACAACCTCATCATGCGAGCGGATGCGCCGCGCGACGACAAGGTGTCGATCATCCAGGGCTCCGGGTCGGGTCACGAACCGGCGCACGTGATGACCGTGGGCAAGGGGATGCTCGACGGCGCGTGTCCGGGCGACGTGTTCGCGGCACCGCCGATGGACTACGTCTACGAGACCACGAAGCTCCTGGCCGGTCCGAAGGGCGTGCTGCTGCTGGTGAACAACTACACCGGCGACCGGATGGCGTTCGACATGGCGCAGGAGATGAGCCAGGCCGACGGCGTCACCGTGCGCACCCTGTTCATCGACGACGACGTCTCGGTGCAGGACTCCACCTACACGGTTGGACGGCGCGGCGTGGCCGGGAACTTCTTCGTGATGAAGGCGGTGGGGGCCGCGGCCGAGGAGGGCGCCGATCTCGACGAGCTGGTGCGGATCGGCGAGAAGGTCAACTCGGTCACGCGCACGATGGGACTCGCGCTCACGGCGTGCACCCCGCCGGCGAAGGGTTCGCCCCTGTTCGAGCTCGGCGACGACGAGATCGAGATCGGGGTGGGCATCCACGGCGAGCCGGGGCGGCGGCGCGCGAAGTGGGCTCCCGCGAACGACCTGGTCGACGAGCTGTTGAACCCGGTGGTGGCCGATCTGCCGTTCCAGTCGGGCGATCGTGTCGCCCTGATGGTGAACGGGCTCGGCGGCACGCCGCTCAGCGAGCTCTACCTCGTCTACGGCATCGCGCACGAGAAGCTCGCGGCGCAGGGCATCACCGTGGGGCGCAGTTACGTCGGGGAGTACTGCACCTCGCTCGACATGGCGGGCGCCTCCATCACCCTGGTGCGGCTCGACGACGAGATCGAGCGCCTGCTCGCGGCCCCGGCCGAGATCGGCAACCGCATCTTCTGAGCCGGCTCAGGGCGAAACTGACACCCGCACGTCCACCGTGGCCTGCGCGGCCGCGAAGGCGTCGATCTGCGCCTTCGCGGCCTCGTCGGGCACGGTGAGGTCGAGGGCCTGCAGCGGGGGCAGGTCGCCGACGGGCTCGATCGACCGGGCACTCCCCTGCTCGATCGGCACCGTGGCGGCGAGACGCTGCCAGATCTCCACGGCCTCGTCGATCGGCGCGTCCGGTTCGGCGCTCACGCTCGCGCGGCCGTCGGTGCTCGCGGCCGTGAAGGTCAGGTTCGTCTGCACGCCGCCGGCCTCCTCGGCGAGATCGAGCAGGTGGCCCACCTGGGCGTGCAGGGCTTGCGGGTCGTCGGTGTCGACGATGACGCAGAAGATCCCGCCGCAGTCCCCGTTCCCGCGCGCACTCGCGACCACGAAGTCGTCGTCGCCGCGGATGCCGAGGAAGACGTCGAGGGTGGCGCGGCCTCCCAGGTTCGAGAAGCTGCGGCCGCCGCCGAGCTCGTAGCTGAGGAACGGGTTCTCCCATCCGGCATCCCGGGCCCGCTTCTCGGCAGCTTCCGCGAGCGCGATCAGGTCGTCGTCGCCGATGGCCGGGTCGACCTGCACCGTGAGATCGACGCCCTTGTTCCACGGGTCGTCGGAGACGTACGACTCCGCACCGGTCACCTGGGGTTGGTCGGCGATCCAGTCGGCCACCCGCTGGCCGTCGTCGGCGCCGGGCCCGGCGCATCCCGTGAGCGTTGTCGTCAGGGCGACGCAGAGCGCGGCAAGGGCCGCACCGCCGAGCCGCGCCGACCTCGCCCGGAGGCCGCTCCCACGGGGATGAGTCATGCGCCGACCTTAGCGCGAAGTCGACGATCCGTCAGCTTGTCCACTGCATCGGAGATCGATGCCCCCCTAATTGGGGAGTCGAGGAATCATCGACTTCTGGGCAGCCGATGGTTATCGTCGGAGCATCGAGGTCGGGGGCTGCATGGGGCAGAGGGCCACGATGGGGAATCGAGTCGAACATGGGTGAACAGACCGAAGCTTCTGCACGCCGTCGCACAGGTCACGACCGGCTCAGGCTGCGATGGGGTGGGGCGGCGGCATTCGTGGTCGCGGTCACCGTCGCGAGCCTCGTGGCGGGCGGTGCCGCCGAGGCGATGACCACCGACGCGGGCGGCCCGGACCGGGCACCGGTGACCGACCCCGAGCTCGCGCCCGTCGTCTCCAGGATCGCCGGCGCCGATCGTTACGACCTCTCCGCCGAGATCGCCAAGAAGGTGAGTCCGACCGCCACCAACGTGGTCTACCTGGCATCCGGTGCAGCCTTCTCCGACGCCCTCAGCGCCGGCCCAGCCGCTGCTGTGAGCTTCGCGCCCTTGCTTCTCGTAGCACCCGACGCCCTCCCACCATCCGTGGCCACATCGCTCATTCGTCTCGACCCCATCGTCATCAAAGTGATCGGCGGCCCCGCTTCCGTGTCGGACGGGGTGCTGGCCACCGTGCGAACGCTCATGCCGCGTGCCGCCGTCACCCGCATATCGGGATCCGACCGGTATGCCGTCAGTCGAGCCGTCGTCTCCGACGCCTTCACCGGCGGCGCCGCAGGCGTGATGATCGCCACCGGTCGCGACTTCCCCGACGCCCTCTCCGCGGGCGCCATCGCAGGAGGGAACGGCATGCCGGTGATCCTCGTCGACGGCGCCGCGCCGACCGCCGATGTGCCCACGCAGACGCTGGTGCACACTCTGGGGGCGGGGCTCGCGGTCGTGGTGGGAGGACCGACGTCGGTGTCGACCGGGATCGAGGGCACCATCCTCACAGGGGGATGGGTGCCCCGCGTCTCAGGGGCGAACCGCTACGAGGTCTCACTGAACCTCGCCGAGTTCAGCTCCCCCGACTATTCGACGGTCTACCTGGCGACCGGCGCGAACTTCCCCGATGCCCTCGCCGGCGGGATTCTCGCCGCGAAGACGCACTCGCCGATGTTCGTCGTTCCGCCCGACTGCGTCCCGAAGGGTGTTCTGGCCCAGATCGCCAGCCGCGGCACGAAGAACGTCGTGCTCCTCGGTGGATCGGCGTCGCTCTCCCCCGCGGTCGCCACCCTCACGGCGTGCTCGTTCTGAGTTCCGGAGCGGGGGCGATCCGAGACGCCACTCCCGGCGCAAGCGGAGCGGAGGGCGCGAGAAGTGACGTCTCGGGGGTCGCGCGCTAGGCGTCCGGGCGGGCGCGGCGACGGAGCGCAATGATCAGGACCAAGGCCACGATCACCACGATCCCCACGGCCGTGCCGACGCCCACCAGCACGAGCGGTAGCTGGACGCCGCCGCTCGCGTCGCCGCCGACCGCCGATGCCGCGCCGGTCACCGACGGTATCGGCCCAGCGGTCACGGAGGACGAAGTCTCAGGAGTCGCGACGACCTCGCCTCCGCCGCCCTCGGACGACGGGCCGGCGTACGTGAATCCGAACTGACCCGAGACCGCGTGGCCGTCGGCCGAGACGTTCTGCCAGAGCACCGTGTAGGGGCCCTGAGTGGTCGGCGCGACGTCGATGCCGAGCGTGCTGTTCACGATCGATACCGCACCGCTCGCGACGTTCGCCCCACTCGGGTCGTGCACCTCGATCGCGATCGCCGCGCTCGCGTCGGCCAGCGGCGGCTCATTGAAGGTGAGCGAGACCTCGCTCAGCGCCTCGGTGACCGTCGAATCGGCCTCTGGGCTCGTCGACACGAGATAGTCGTGGGCGGATGCGCTTCCCGCGCCCCCGAGAGCCGCCCCGGCCACGAGTCCCACGGCGAGCAGCGCGCCCGCCGTCATGGCACCCCGGCGACGCCGGCGCGTCACTTCGCGTCCGTCGTGTCGGACGCCGCCGGAGCCGCGGGGGTCGGACCGGCGGACGCCGTCGGCGTACCCGGACGACGGAGCACCGCCACCGCCGCCAGCACCAGGGCCAGCGTGCCGAGCACGAGACCGCCGATGCCGAAACCGAGGGCCAGCGATGACGCGGCGTCGTCACCCGACCCGGTCGTCGCATCCGAACCGCCCGCCGTGACCGTCGCGGCCCCGTCGTCGCCCGAGACCGGAGGGGCTTCGGTGATGTACAGCGTGGGCGCCGGATGCTCCGGCTCCTCCCCCGAGGCCGGCGTCGGCTCCGACCAGTCGACGGCGCTGCCGTCGGAGTACCCCTGGTGCGCGGGCAGGATCACCGCACCCGTGTCGGGCACCGGCCCGACCGAGATCGGGAACTCCTGGAACTGACCGGGCGCCACGCCCCCGGTGCCGGCATCCGCCGTCCACACCACGGAGAGCGGTGCTTCGGTGATGGTGGCGTCACCGGTGGTGATCGGAGTCGGCAAGTCGCCGACGACCACCGAGGCGCTCCATCCCGGGACGGGCTGGTAGGAGACGCTCGTGAACGGGGTGTCGGCGGGCAGGTCGACCTCGAGCCGCACGGTGCTCGCGGTGGCCGACTCGTTCGGCACCTTGAAGGTGAGGGTGGTGTAGCTGCCGGGTTCGGCCTGTCCGGGGTCGACGCGGACGTGCGCAGAGGCCGCGAGGGGCGCGACCACGACGAGCGACGCGGTCGCGAGCAGAGTGGCGGCACCGAGAGTCACGGCGCGCGGGAGGGTGCGGGAAATCATCGATCTGTCCTTCGGTGGGAGCGGGAATGCGTGCAGGCGCGCACACCGACACCCCACCGGTATCGACCGATGGAGTCTAAGGGTGTGCGGCGAGGGCCACCGGCGGACCGCGATGCCGATCTCTGCCGAGGAGCACACCGAGGTCGCGCAGCAGATCGACCACCGGCAGCCCGGATGCGCGAGTCTGCGAGCGCGCCGGCAGGGGTTCGGAGAAGGCGATCTTCGTGAGCGACCAGACGATCTCCAACCGGGTGCGGGCGAGAACGAGCAGGTCGCGCACCGTGCGCTCACCGCGATGCAGCAGCGCGATCGTCACCACCGCGGCGAGCGCGTGGCCCAGCCACATCCACCCGGAGTCGTGACCGGGATGCGGGGCGGCGATCGACGCATCCGTCGCCGTGGTCATCGCGACATGGCCGTGATGCGTGGTCTGCGTCAGCACGACGCCGCGGCCTGCGCCGGCCCCAACACCGAACAGTATGTGAAGCGTGAACTGGCTGATCAGAACGGAAATTGTAAGCGAGGTGAACGACAGTCGCCGACGGGCGACGACGACGCAGACCACCGCGGACAAGGCCAGGGCGAGTGCGAGTCCGACTGGCCCCGGAGCTTCTCCGCCGGCGGCCGCGTGGGAGAACGCGGCGACGAAGACGGCGATTCCCGCAGCGATCAGGCCACGCGCGACGCGCACCCCTCTGCTGCTCATCCCACGCCCTCCGATTCCGTCGTTCCAGCATAGGAGAAAGCAGATGGGCCAGACATCGAAATGCTAGGTGGACTAGTTACATGGCACTGAAACAGTTGGTTGTCAACCCCCCCACACCCCATTTTGGGGGTCGGTGGTTGCGGCGATAGCGTGACGAACAACCGGGATACGGATCAGTTACGGAGATGAAGATGTCGCGCTCAGGAGTAACTACAGCAATGCCGGAGACAGAGGTCGACGAGGGCGAGCCGGAGGCACGCCTCACGAACATCCGCGGCGCGTCGGAGGATCCGGTCAAGGATTACCTCCGCCAGATCGGGCGGACCGCCCTGCTCTCCGCCGAAGAAGAGGTCGACCTCGGTCGTCGCATCGAGGTGGGTGTGCTCGCCGATGCGAAGCTCGCCAGCAACCCCGTCATGGACGCCACGCTGAAGCGTGAGCTCGAGTGGCTCGCCCGCGACGGCAAGGCCGCGAAGCGCAAGCTCATCCAGGCCAACCTGCGGCTGGTCGTCTCGATCGCCAAGCGCTATCTCGAGCGCGGACTGCCCTTCCTCGACCTCATCCAGGAGGGCAACATCGGTCTGGTGCGGGCCGTCGAGAAGTTCGATTACCAGGCCGGCTTCAAGTTCTCGACCTACGGTTCGTGGTGGATCAAGCAGGCCATCAACCGCGCCCTGGCCGACAGCGGTCGAATCATCCGTATCCCCGTGCACACCTCGGAGAAGATCTCCTCGATCACCCGGATGCAGCGACGACTGGTCATCGAACTCGGGCGCGAGCCGTCGATCATCGAGGTCGCGAGCGCCGTCGACCTGCCGCCCGCGAAGGTGCAGGAGCTGCTCCGCCACGGCCGCGACACCGTGTCGATCCACACGCCCGTCGGCGACGACGACGCCGAGCTCGGTGACCTGATCGAGGACACCTCGCAGGCCCAGCCCTTCGACGCGGCCGCCGCCTCGCTGCAGCACCACGACCTGGCAGTCGCCCTGGCCACCCTGCCTCCCCGCGAAGCCCGCGTGGTGTGCATGCGCTTCGGTCTCGACGGAGAGGACCCCATGTCGTTCGACCAGATCGGCGAGGCCCTCGGAGTGAGTCGCGAGCGGGCGCGGCAGATCCAGCGGCGGGCCCTCGCGATGCTGCGCGATGAGTCGCTGCATGACTACCTGATCGCGTGACCTCCGCCCGAAAAGGGGCCGATCGCCTGGTGCGACGGCCCCTTTCCGCGCCCGGGAGGCGTGAGAATTCCCCAGTTCGGATCTCGCAAGGGGCTTGACATGGAGGTTCGAGGGGAGAAAGGTCGATAGCAAGCGGGGCATCCGACGAGGGATGTCCGGTTCCTGCGCAGGGGGTGACTGTCGTGGAACATGCAACTGAAGAGCGGTCACGACGCCTTCTGCGCCTCGGACTCGGAACGCTCGGAGCGGTCGGTGGACTGCTCGTGCTCGGTGCCGTGTTCGGGTCGTCCTCGGCTTCGGCGGACGAGCCCGCGCCCCCGAATTCTTCCTCCGCCTCCCTCCTCGGCTCCGTCTCCGACCTGGTCGACTCCGCGGGTTCCGCGGTCGGCGACGTCGTGGCCGACGTGAGCGACGAGGTGCTGACGCCCGTGCTCGAGCCCGTGGCGGAGGTTCTGCCGGCGCCTGTCGTCGACGTGGTCGCGACGGTGCCGCAGGTGACGGATGTGCTCGGCGAGGTCGCCGCATCCGATCCGGTTTCGACCGTGGCCGAGCCGGTGACCGACGCCGTGGACGACGTGGTCGCCACTCTGCCGGTCGTGCCTGATGTGATCGGTTCGGCGCCCGCCGGGTCGCTGACGTCGCCGGTGACGGGTGCGGTGGATGCCGCGCTCGGGGGAGTGGGAGACGCGGTGTCGCCCGTCGTGCACGCGGTCGTCGATCCGGTGACCGGTGGAGCGACCGGGCTGCTGCCCGGGCTTCCGAGTCTTCCGGGACCTGTCCCACCGGCAACGCCCGGTGACGCGGACGGGCCCGGTGCCGCCACCGGCGCGGGAGACGGTTCCGGATCGGGTCCCGGCGCCACGACTTCCGGGCCGGTGGCGGGAACTCCCGACGTGCCGTGGGGTGCGGTGTCGGGTGCGGTGGACGCATCCGATCGGGGGGATCGGGGCGGCCTCGGCTACCCGGGCGAGGGCGCGGCGGGTGCAGGGGGCGCCGCGGATTTGGGCCTCGTTCCGGGAGCCGGTGGTTCGCCCGGGGGCGGGTGGCCGGGTGGACCCGGTGCGCCCGGGCCGTTCGGGCCCGGCGGCGGAGCCCTGCCGGCATCCAGTTCGTCGAGCGGCGGGGTCGTGACGGCCCACGGCGGCGCGACGGCGAGTTCAGACCTCTGGGGCGGCGGATTCTTCGCGCCGGCCCACGCGACGCTCTCCGGCGTCGCGACCGACGACGCGCTGCCGTCGTCGCCCAGCTACGGCACCGACGTCTCTCCCGACTGAATGAGCCCGGCTCCGCCCTGCGCGGAGCACGGACCGAAGTCTCCCTTTCCGGGAGCACACCTCATTCATTCGACAGGAGATTTCATCATGAACAAGTACGTCTCGAGAGGGCTGTGGACAGTCCTCATCACCGGGGGCCTGTGCGTCCTCGGTGCGGGAGTCGCGAACGCCGCTGAGACCAGTGGCGACGAAGGCGCGGCATCCGGCAACCAGGCCATCATCCAGGTGGACCTGCCGATCGACCTCAGCGGCAACGGGGTCTCGGTCATCGGGGACTCCACGAGCAGCGACTCGTCGGCCTCGGTCGACTCGGCTCCCGCAGCGCCGCCCGTCGAGGTCTCGACCGACGGCTCGGATTCGCTGGTCGGAGGCAACCAGGCGATCGTCGATGTCGACGTTCCGGTCACCGTCGGCGGCAACGCGATCTCCGTGATCGGGGACGCGACGAGCAGCGACTCGTCGGCGTCGCAGGAGGCGGCTCCGGCCGCCGACCCCGCTCCAGAACCCGCCGCGGCTCCGGCCGAGACCTCGGGTGAGGACAGCGTGGCCGGTGGCAACCAGGCCCCGGTCGACGTGTCGATCCCGGTGGTCGTCGGCGGCAACGCCATCTCGGTCGTCGGAGATTCGGAGTCGACGGATGCCTCGAACAGCACCGCCGGCTCGACCCCTTCCGCAGGCACCGGCTCCGGTGCCACCACCACCGGCGAGGACAGCGTGGCGGGCGGCAACCAAGTCGCCCCCGACATCACCGCACCGGTGACCATCGGCGGCAACGGCATCAGCGTCATCGGCGACTCCTCGTCGACCGACTCCGACGTCACCACCACCACCGGAGGTGGCTCCAGCACCGGAGACGGCGCCACCACCACCGGAGAAGACGGCATCGCCGGCGGAAACCAAGTCGCCCCCGACATCACCGCACCGGTGACCATCGGCGGCAACGGCATCAGCATCATCGGCGACTCCTCGTCGACCGACTCCGACGTCACCACCACCACCGGAGGCGGCTCCAACACCGGAGACGGCGCCACCACCACCGGAGAAGACGGCATCGCCGGCGGCAACCAGGTCCTGCCCGGCATCGACCTCCCGGTGACCGTCGGCGGCAACGCCGTCTCGGGGATCGGCGATGCCGAGACCTCGGGCTCGGAGGTCACCACGACCACCGGTTCCGGCAGCGGCGACCCGACCACCAGCGGGGAGGACGGGATCCTGGGCGGTAACCAGATCATCCCCGGCGTCTCGCTTCCGGTCACGGTCGGCGGCAACGCGGTGTGCATCGTGGGCGACTGCACCACCACCGGTTCGACGGTGACCGATCCGGGAGATCCGACCGATCCCACGGACCCGACTGATCCGACCGATCCCACGGACCCGACCGACCCCACCGGCCCGACGGATCCCACCGATCCGACCGACCCCGGCACCCCGACGAACCCGGTCGACCCGGGCACGCCGGTGACTCCGGGATCGCCGACCGGTCCGGGCACCTCGGTGCCGGCCGGCTACTCGAGCTCGTCGTTCGCGGCCGGGTCGAGCAGCGCATCCGGAAGCCTCGCCCTTACGGGAGGCAACCCGCTGCCACTGATCGGCGGCCTCCTGCTGCTGATGCTCGTGGGTCTCGGGCTGATCGCAGTCCGACGCCACGCCGTTCGGGGGGAAGGGTCGAGCCACTGAGCGCACCGCGCTGAACGCTCGACCCGGCGGGGCGTCGCCACTACGCGACGCCCCGCTTCACCCTGCCCGCCGTGAGCTCTTGCGTGGACTTCTCCGAAGAATCAGACGCACCAGGATGCCGACCAGGAGCACCGCCGCACCCACGACCACCGCGAGCGGCGGCAGGGTGGCGACGAGCACCAGGCAACCGCCCGCGCCGAGCACGGCCAGCCACCGCCAGTACCGACGTTGGTCACGCGGCTGCGTGAACGCCGACACGTTCGCCACGAAGTAGTACAGGAGTACCCCGAACGAGGAGAACCCGATCGCGCCGCGCAGATCGACCGTGAGCACCAGCAGCACCACCACCGCCCCCAGCACCAGCTCGGCACGGTGCGGCACCGAGTAGCGCGGATGCACGGCGCTCAGCCACCGCGGCAGGTCGCCCTCGCGCGCCATGGCCAGCGTGGTGCGCCCGATGCCCGCGATGAGGGCCAGCAGCGCGCCGAGCGAGGCGAGCGCCGCGCCGACCGTGACGACCGGCACCGCCCAGCCCCAGCCGTTCGCCGCGACGGTCGCCGTGAGGGGGTCGGATGTCGCCGCCACTCCCGCCGGACCGAGCGCGCCGAGGGTCACGACGGCGATGGCCGCGTAGACGACCACCGCCACGACGAACGCGATCGTGATCGCCCGGGGGATGGTGCGCGCGGGTTCGCGCACCTCCTCGCCCATGGTGGCGATGCGCGCATAGCCCGCGAACGCGAAGAAGAGCAGCCCGGCCGCCTGCAGCACCCCGTAGACACCGCCCGCCCCGAGCCCGCCGAGCGCGGCGGCGCCCGACCCGGCTTCGCCACCGCCGCTCAAGCCCGCGGCGATCCCGGATGCCACGACCACGGCCAGGATCGCGAGAACCACCACCACGATCGCCCGCGCCAGCCGCGCCGTCCGGGTGACCCCGAAGTAGTTGACCGTGACCAGTGCCGCCACGGCGACCGCCGCGACCGGCCGCGCCCACGCATCCGGAACCGCGTAGGCGGCGAAGGTGAGGGCCATGGCCGCACAGCTCGCGGTCTTGCCGATCACGAAGCTCCAGCCCGCGGCGAACCCCCACCAGGGTCCGAGGCGCTCCCGCCCGTAGACGTAGGTTCCGCCGGCCGCGGGATACACCGCGGCCAGCTGCGCCGATGAGGTCGCGTTGCAGAATGCCACCACGGCGGCGACAACGAGTCCGATGAGGAGTCCCGATCCCGCCGCCGCGGCCGCCGGGGTGAACGCCGAGAAGATCCCGGCGCCGATCATGGCGCCGAGGCCGATGAACACGGCGTCGCCGAGGCCCAACCGCCGTGCGAGAGGCGCCGACGCGGGCGGGGAGACGGATGCTGAACCGGACACGATCGGCACTGTACCGCGCCGTGGTGAACACCGCGCGGCCCCGCGGCGGCCCGGTCCTTCCGGCCGCCGCCTCACGACGATACGACGCCCGGCGGACCGCTAGCGTTGCGACATGAGCACGCACGTCAGCCGCCTGCAGAGCACCCGCGCCCGCCACCTCACGATCACCGAAGCGATGGCGGCCGGCCGGGCGCTGCGGGCCGAGGTCCCGCGGGCGGCGCACCGCGAGTCCGCGACATCAGCCCCTCGCGACCCGCTCGGCATCCTCGCCGCCCAGAACGCCACGCGCCTGCCCCACCTCGTCCCCGTGCGCCTCGAGCGGATGCTCGCCAGCCCCTTCGCGTTCTACCGCGGTACCGCCGGCATCATGGCCGCCGATCTCGCGACAGGAGTGTCGACCGGCATCGACGTGGTCTCCTGCGGCGACGCGCACATCAGCAACTTCGGCCTCTTCGCCTCGCCGCAGCGCACCTTGGTCTTCGACCTCAACGACTTCGACGAAGCCGCCTCCGCGCCGTGGGAATGGGACGTCAAGCGTCTCGTCGCCAGCGTCGTGATCGGGGCGAGGGATGCCGGGCACGCCGAGAAGCAGGTGCGTCGCGCGGCGCTCGCCACCGCAGCCGCCTATCGCACGGGCCTCCGCGACATGATGAGGATCGACGCCCTCGAGCGCTACTACACCCGCGTCGACACCGACGAGCTCCACCCCGAACTCGATTCGGCAGCCCAGAAAGTGCTCGACAAAGCCACCCGCCAAGCTCGCCGCCGGACCTCCGCCGCCTACCTCGAGAAGATCACCGCCCGCGACGACGACGGCACGCTGTTGATCATCGAGGACCCGCCCGTGCTCACCCACGTGCCCGAGGCCGTCGAATCCGAGGTCGAGGAGCTGTTCGAGCGGTACCGCAGCACCGTGCCCGCCGACATCGCTCTGCTCCTCTCGCACTTCACCCTCAACGACGTCGTCATGCGGGTGGTGGGCGTGGGCAGTGTCGGCACCCGTTGCTATCTCCTCATCCTCTCCGGACCTGCGGGCGAACCCTTGATCCTGCAGGTGAAGGAGGCGCAGCCATCGGTGCTCCCGACCTACGGAGGCGCAGCGTCCCGGGCCGAGCACAGTTCCGAGGGGCACCGCGTGGTCGACACCCAGCGCATCCTGCAAGCCGTCTCCGACTCGTTCCTCGGCTACTTGCGGTTCGGGGGACGCGACTTCTACGTGCGCCAGTTCCGCGACATGAAGGGGTCGATCGACGCCTCGTCGCTTCCGCCGAAAGAGTTCCGCACCTACGTCTCCGGGTGCGGCACGGTGCTCGCGCGGGCGCACGCGCAAAGCCTCGACGCTCCCGTCATCGCGGGTTACCTCGGCGGCTCCGATGAGTTCGACCGGGCCGTGGTCGACTGGTCGCTGGCCTACGCCGACCAGTCCCTGGCCGACTTCGAGGCGCTTCGCGACGCGGTCTCCCGCGGCGACCTGGGGCGCCGTCCCTAACCCGCGGCGTCGACCCGCGGAGCCGGGATGAGCCCCGCCACCAGGGAGTGACCCCGGGCCGAGAAGTGGATGCCGTCGGCGTTCACATCCGGCCGGAGCACCGAGGGCTGCAGCGGATCGCGCAAGGTGTAGTCGGCATCCAGCACCCGGTCGACGCCGTAGGGACCGAGCGAGAGCCACGAGTTCCAGTCGAGCCGGGTCTGCTCGGCCGCACCACTCAGATTGCGCGGCGGTTCGGTGAGGGCGTACACCGTCGCATCCGGCCACAGGGCGTGCACCTGCGTCACCACGGCGCCCCAGTCGCGCTCGATGTCGGCGAGCGGCCGGCCGTGGGCGATGTCGTTGGACGCCGTCCAGATCGTCACGATGTCGGGGTCGAGCTCGCCGAACTCGTTCCACTTGGTCGCGCCGGGCGCGAACACCGTGGTCTCGGCGCCCGGCGACGCGAACGACACCGCCGCCGCGTCGTTGCTGAGCGCCCATTGCTGCGGCCAGGCCGTCTGCTCGCCGCGGGTGGGGAACGCCGCCGTCTCGTAACTGCCCGGCGCGTTGAGCGAATGCCCGATGCTCACCATCAGGGGCGCGTCACCGGAGTACTCGTATTCGATCCAGACGTCGAAGTAGCTGAGGTAGCTCTGCGTTCCCGGCGCGTCGTCGGCGTTCGCGAGGGAGGAGCCGGCATCCGTCGCCAGCCAGGAGAGCCCCGGATTCGTGGCGAGCACCGCTCCGGCGGGCGCGGTCCAGCCGAGGGAGAGAAGGTAGCTCGTGTGGGCGTCGAGCGCGAACTGGCCCGGTTCGATCCAGTCGCTCACGAAGCCGTCGGTGGAGAGGTTCGCCGTACCGGCGACTCCGACCGGCGTGGACGCGAACTCTCCGCTCTGACCCGACTCGCCACCGACCAGCTGCTCGCCGAGGTAGATCCCGGTGATCGTCACGGGGGTGGCGAACGTCTCCTCCGAGTTGAACTGCCAGTTGCGGATGTGCACGCGGAACGCATCCGCCGGCACGCCGAGCTCGAACGGCAGGCGCATGCTCGCGTCCATCGGTGCGGTGGGGCTCGGCACCGCGCGGTCGGTGGTGTGGCCGAAGCTGAGGTCGGCCGTCGTCCGCGGTGCGCCGGCGTGGCGTGCGATCACCAGGCCGGGTGCGTCAGCGCCGGAGGCTGCCGACTCCTGGTCGGCCGGGGCGGATGCCGCGTGCCCCGCGTCGGTGGTGAGTGCCCACACCGAGACGCTCGCCGCCACGATCGTCACCACGGCGCACACCGCGGCGGCGGCGAGCAGCCGGCGGGAGCGGCGCTCGGCGCTCGGCTGCCGGGGAGGGCGCGTCATCCACCGATTCTAAGCAGATGCTGCGAGCACCCAGGTCCAGATGAGCAGCAGGGTCACGAGGAATCCGGTGAGGAAGTTGAGCCCGAGGAAGCGCCGCCAGCCCGCGTTCGCGCGCTCCGCGTCCTCGTCGCGCAGCGACCAGAACGGCAGGATGCTGACGGCATAGGGCACCGCCAACACCGCCGCGAGCGTGCCGGGCCACGGCGTGAACAGCAGCAGCACGCCCGCCAGCACGTATGCCGCGAAGGCGAACCGCACGGTGGCACGGGCACCGATGACCGTGGCGATCGATCCGATGCCCCCCTCGCGGTCGGCCACGATGTCCTGCACGGCACCGAACGCGTGGCTCGCCACGCCCCAGAGGAAGAACGCGCCGAGCACCGCCCAGAGCCCCGGGGTGAAGACCGCACCGGCGAGCACGAGGCCGTACACCGCCGGACTCACGAAGTGGGTGCTGGACGTGAGCGAATCCAGGAAGGGCCGCTCCTTGAACCGCAGACGCGGCGCGCTGTAGGCGATGAGGGCGAACACGCTGATCGCCAGGACGAGCCACGACAGCGGACTCCCCACCGCCACGAGGAACACCAGGAAGGGCACGTTCGTGACCACGACCGCCCAGAGCGTCACCCGGTGCAGCGACCGGTCGAGCACGGCCCCCTCGACCCCGCCCTTGCGCGGATTGCGCAGATCGGATTCGTAGTCGAAGACGTCGTTGATGCCGTACATCGCCAAGTTGTAGGGAATGAGGAAGTAGAGCGTTCCGAGAACGAAGACGAGATTGACCTCGCGGGTCGTGAGCAGGTAGCCGGCCGCGAAGGGGAACGCGGTGTTCACCCAGGAGAGGGGCCGCGACGAGAGCAATAGCTGGCGGATCACTCGCGCTCACCCCGCGCAACGGCGTGCCCCGCGGTCCAGGGACGGTCGAGCAGCAGCCAGAGTGACGGCAGCAGGAAGGCTGCTGCGAGGGCGTAGGCGAAGTCTTCGAGAGGCGCGATGCCGATGAACGCCCCGCTGATCCTCCCCTCGTCGTAGCCCACCAGACCGACCGCGATCATCACGTTGTCGAACAGGGCGGTCAGCACCAGCAGGAGTCCGAGGGTCAGGCCGAACACGCCCACGAGCCCGCGCCGCGCCTCCGCCGGCCGTCGTCGGACGACGAGGATCGCCACCACGACGACGGCCGCGACCACCGCGAGGAAGACCAGGTTGAGACTCCAGTACGTCACGGTGCCTCCCTGCGTCGCCCGGCCCGTTCGCGGGCGAAGAGAATATGCGCACCGCGGAATATGTTCATCGTGAGGTAGCAGAGGAGGGTGAGGAAGAAGAGCTCCTCGAGGGGCAATTCGGGCGCCAGGAGGATGCCGGTCATGAACGCGGTCTCGCCACGGAAGAAGATTCCGAGCCCGATGCCGAGCACATCCCACACGAGGAAGAACGTGACGCCCGCGATCAGCACCACGGCAGCCCGCCGCGGACGGTCGAAGAAGAACAGCCGGAACCGGCGGTCGAGCACCACCATTCCGCCGAGCGACACGAGCAGCGCGACGAGATACAGGATGCCCATGGTCGGTCGTCCGGATCAGCGCGGCTCGGCCGAGGCGCCGGGTCGCGGGTCGGGCGCGGCAGCACCGTCGGCACCGAGCGGGCGTTCGGCGCCGAGCGGTTCGGGCAGCGGACCGGTGGAGGTGTCGCCGTGCAGGCGCTTGATGACGAGCTCGGCGCTGATCAGGCACATCGGCAGCCCGATTCCGGGCGTCGTCGATCCTCCGGCATAGAGGAGGCCGTCGACCTTCGTGCTCACGTTGCGGGCGCGGAAGAAGGCGCTCTGCCGCAGGGTGTGCGCCGGGCCCAACGCCGTCCCCTTCCACGAGTTGAGGTCGGTCGCGAAGTCCGCCGGGCCGACGGTGCGGCGCACGACCACGCGCTCCGCGAGATCCGGGATGCCCGCCCAGTCCGCGATCTGAGCGATCGCCGCGTCGGCCAGGGCTTCGACGCGCGCATCCCCCTCGCCGTCGATCCCACCGGCCCCGATCGAGGGGTCGGCCGGGATGGGCACGAGCACGAACAGGTTCTCGTGGCCCACCGGTGCCACGGCGTCATCCGTCGCACTGGGGCGGCAGACGTAGATCGAGGCCGGGTCGGGGATGGAGGTGCGGTGCGGTGTCGCGCCCGTTCCGGTGCCGAAGATCTTCTCGAAGTCGCTCTTCCAGCTCTTCGTGAAGAACAGGGTGTGGTGCTCGAGCTGCGGCAACTCACCGCGCACGCCGAGCATGATGAGGAGGGCGCTGGGACCGGCGACCTTCTTCTGCCAGTAGCTCTCGGGATAGGTCTGGAGCTCCGGCAGCAGCATCGTGGTCTCGGTGTGCCAGAGGTCGGCCGTGGAGACCACGAGGTCGGCCTCGAGGGAGTGGGCGCGGCCGTCGGCGTCGGTGTAGTGCACCCCGCCGACACGGGGTCGTGTGGAGGCGATCGCGGCGGGTGAGTCTGCGTCCCCGACATCCGACGGTGTCGTCGGGGCCGACGCCGCGCCTGAGCGTGAGGAGGCAGCCTTCGGGGCCGGCTCCTCGCCGGCGAGCATCCGCCGCAGTTCGTCCCGGTCGATCACGTTGGTGTCGAACTCGGTGGTCTCGTAGTCGTAGACGTCGACCGGTCCCGGTGCCGCCGGAGCCGTGCCCTCCACCGCCATCACGATGCGGGATGCTTCGGCGCCCGTGACGATCGTCACGCCCTCGGCGACGGCGAGTCGCTCGATCGCGTCGATGACCGCGGCGATGCCGCCTTGAGGATAGAGCACCCCCTCGTCGAGGTCGAGGTGGCTCATCAGGTGATACATGCTCGGCGCGGCATACGGTGAGGTGCCGAGGAAGACGGCCGGGTACCCGAGCACCTGCTGCAGTCGCGGATCGCGCACTGTGCGCGCCGCGAATCCGGCCAGAGGCTCCGTGAGCAGCCGGGTGAGGCGGGGCAGCTTCTTCAGGACGGGCCCGGTGAACAGGGGCGACACCTTCTCGAAGGTCGAGTAGAGGAAGTACTGCTTGGCGAGCTCGTAGGTCGAGGCCGCCGAGTCGAGGTAGCCCGACATCCGCACCCCCGAGCCCGGTTCGAGCGACTCGAACAGCTCGAGGTTCTCGTCGCGGCTCGCGGCGACATCGATGGAGGAGAACTCCCCCTCGAAGTAGACGCGATACCCCGGGTCGAGCTTCACCAGGTCGAGTTGCTCCTCAGCGCTCGTGCCGAGGAGGCGGAAGAAGTGGTCGAACACCTCGGGCATCAGGTACCAGGACGGGCCGGTGTCGAAGCGGAAGCCGTCGCGTTCCCACACACCGGCGCGACCACCCACGCGTTCGTTCTTCTCGAGCAGCGTCACGCTGTGACCCTCCCGGGCGAGGAGTGCTGCGCTCGCGAGTCCACTGATCCCGCCGCCGATCACGATCGCTGTCTTCGCCGTCGTCGTCACTCGATCGTGTCTCCTTCTGCTGGCGTCCGCTTTCGGCGCGGAGGCGGGAGCCGGCCCAGCGCGGCCCCTGCAGCTATTCTCGCCTTGACCGGGTTCGGAACGCGGACACGAGTGCGGGCGAGTACGGATGCGGGTGTGTCGCGGAGTCGATCGCTGAGCTCCTCGAAAAGGCCCTGCGCGAGCACGACGGCGCGGCGACTGGAGTCGGGCAGGCCCGGAAGGCTGGCCCGGGCGATCCGCAGATCGTCGTCGATGTCGGCGAGTATGCGTTCCTTCTCGACCTCGGTGAACGTGGTCACGTCGATGCCGGGGAAGTAGCTGCGGCCGAGTGTGCCGAAGTCGGCGGCGAGGTCGCGGAGGAAGTTGATCTTCTGGAAGGCGGCCCCCAGGTGACGAGCGCCGTCGACGAGCGTGGCTCGCTGCGCCTCCGTGACGCGTCGGTCGCGGAGGAAGGCGGCCAGGCACATGAGACCCACGACCTCGGCCGAGCCGTACACGTAGTCGTCGAACGACTCCGGGGTGTGGCGCGTCTCGACGATGTCGGCGCGCATCGAGCGGAAGAAGGGAGCGGTGAGGTCTTCACCGATGCCGACGCGGCGGGCGGTCCAGCCGAAGGCGTGCACCACGAGGTTGGTGCTGTAGCCGCAGGACATCGCCTCGCAGGTCTCGCTTTCCAGTGCATCGATGCGGCGCGTGATCTCGTCGGGATCGAGTTCGGCGGAGGCGGCGACGCCGTCGACCACCTCGTCGGCGAGCCGCACCAGCGCGTAGATGTTCTCGACATCCTGGCGCACCGGCTGGGCGAGGAGGCGTGACGCGAGGCCGAACGAGGTCGAGTAGCGGCGGATGACCACCGAGGAGGCCTCCATGGCCACCCGATCGTAGAGGCTCGGGTCGCCGCTCCAACGCCCCGAGTTCTTGCCGTTCATCGCACCTCGATCGTCGTGCCGTCGACGTCCGGGCCACCCGGCCGTCCGCCGGGGAGTCCTCCTGTCATCGAACCCTACCGAGCACCGACGCGACAACGGGGCGGAATTCCTCGCGCGCCGCATCCGGCAGGGCCGGATCGACGAGGGCTTCCCAGGCGCGGTTGGCGAAATCCCGGGCGAGTGCCTCGGTGAACCCGCGGGAACCCGTCTGCTCGAGCACGGAGCGGATGCGCTGCGCCTGCTCGGGCGTGAGCTCGGGCGATCCGACGAGATCGGCCACCTCGGCCCACTCCGGACGGCCCGCCGCATGAGCGAGCAGCACGGTTCGCTTGCCCTCCCGCAGGTCGCCGAGGGTGGTCTTGCCGGTGTCGCGCTCGTCGCCGAACACCCCGAGCAGGTCGTCGACGATCTGGTAGGCGATGCCGATGTTGCGGCCGAAGGTGCCGAGGGCCGCGATCGCCGCGGGCGAGGCGCCCGCGAGCACGGCGCCGGCCTGCAGAGGGGTCTCGAAGGAGTAGACGGCCGTCTTCAGCCTCTCCATCTCGAGGATGTCGTCGACGGTCGGCAGATCGTCCGCGCCGGCCGGACCGGTGGTACCGCTCCGCAGCGCGAAGTCCACGTCGTACAACTCGCCCGCGGCCGAGACGAACATCGCCTCGTCGAGCAGGTCGTGCAGCCGGGTGCGCAGGATGCCGTCGACGCCGGAACGGTCGATCAGCCGGTAGGCGTTGAAGAGGGCCAGGTCGCCGGCGATGATGGCCACCGACATCCCCCGGTGCTCCGCATCGGGGAGCGGGATGCCCGCGGTGGTCGCGATGTCGCGGTACCGACCCGAGACATTGACCCCACCGCGCCGCACGAAGTCGCGGTCGATCACGTCGTCGTGCACGATCAGGGCCGTGTGCAGCAGTTCGAAGGCGGCGCCCACGTGCGCCGCGGCATCGACGTCGGTGCCCCCCAGCGCTTCGTAGGCCGCCATCACCATCCGCGGCCGGAATCTCTTGCCGCCGGAAGCGTTGCGTTGGAGCGTCTGCCAGAGCGCGGCGTAGGGTGCACCCAGGGCCTTGGCACGGTAGTGGGAGTCGCTGAAGAAGACCGCCAAGACGCGCTCGACCTGCTGGTGTCGGCGTTCCGACACGGCGAGCAGCTCGTGTGTGTCCACGACTCAAACTTACATGGCAACCTGGTAATAAAGGACAATAGTGAAATGACCAGCGATACCGAACAGGTCGTCCTCCTCTCCGACGACGGCGTGCCCATCGGCGTCGCCGACAAACACGAGGTGCACACCGACGACACCCCACTGCACCTCGCCTTCTCCTGTCACGTGTTCGACGCTGAGGGGCGCATCCTCGTCACGCGGCGCGCGCTCAGCAAGCGCACGTGGCCCGGGGTCTGGACGAACTCCTTCTGCGGTCACCCCGGACCGGAGGAGGAGCTGACGGATGCCGTCGTCCGCCGCGCCCGCGACGAGCTCGGCCTCGAGCTGGCCGATCTGGAGCTCGCGCTGCCCGACTTCCGCTACCTCGCGATCGACGCCTCCGGCATCGTGGAGAACGAGATCTGCCCCGTGTACACGGCGCGCGCCGCGGGGCCCGTGCTCGCGAACCCGGCCGAGGTGGCCGAGTGGCGGTGGGCCGACGCGGCCGAGCTGCAGCTCGCCGTGTCGCTCACGCCGTGGGCTTTCAGCCCCTGGCTGGCGCTTCAGCTGCCGCAACTGTAATGCTGGGCACATGGATGCCCACGAGATCCGAAACTCCTACCTAGCGTTCCTCGAAGAGCGCGGTCACACGGTGATCGAGCGTGCACCCCTCGTGCCGCGCGGCGACACCAGCACCCTGTTCAACGGCAGCGGGATGCAGTCGCTGCTTCCCTACCTGCTCGGCGAGTCGCATCCGGACGGCCCCCGGCTCACCGACAGCCAGCCCTGCGTGCGGGCGCAGGACATCGACGACGTGGGCGACAACCGTCACACCACCTTCTTCGAGATGCTCGGCAACTGGTCGCTCGGCGATTACTTCAAAGAGGAGCAGATCCGTCAGTTCTTCACGTTCCTGGTCGACGTGGTGGGGCTCGATCCGTCGAAGATCTACGTCACCTGCTTCATCGGCGACGCGGAGAACGGCATCCCGCGCGACGACGAGGCCGCCGGCATCTGGCAGAAGGTCTTCGCGGAGCGGGGGATCTCGAACGGGGTCGCCGAGATCGGCAGCCAGGGCGACGGTGACGCGCGCGGCGTTCTGCCGGGCGAGCGCATCTTCTTCTACGACGGGGGCGAGAACTGGTGGTCGCGCGGCGGTTCGCTCGCCGGCACGCCCATCGGCGACCCGTGCGGACCCGACAGCGAGGTGTTCTACGACTTCGGGCCGGAGTACCAGGATCCGTCGTTCGGGCTCGCGCATCCGGCCAGCGACGGCGGACAGTTCATGGAGATCGGCAACCAGGTCTTCATGCAGTACCGGCGGTTGGAGGACGGCTCCTTCGAGGAGCTCGCGCGGCGCAACGTCGACTTCGGCGGCGGACTGGAGCGCATCGCGGCGGCGTCGATCGGGTCGGATGACGTCTTCCGCATCTCCCTGCTCTGGCCGATCATCGAGGCGCTGCAAGACCTGACGGGGCGTCGTTACGACGACGAGACCGCGGCGATGCGCATCATCGCCGACCACCTGCGGGGGGCGACCTTCCTCGCCGTCGACGGCGTTCGGCCGTCGAACAAGGAGCAGGGCTACGTGATGCGGCGACTGCTGCGCCGCGCCATCCGTCTCGCGCTGTCGCTCGGACTCACCGAGAACTTCTTCTCCTCGGTGGTGCCGGTGATCGCGGATCTCTACGCCGACGACTACCCGGAGGTCGCCGCGTCGCGCGACGAGGTGATCGCGGTGCTCGTGAAAGAGGAGGTCGCGTTCCGGCGCACGCTCGAAGGCGGGCTGCTCGCGCTGTCGGAGTACTCGGGGTCGACGCTCACGGGCGCCGACGTGTTCCGGCTCTCGGACACGCACGGCTTCCCGAAGGAGCTCAGCGTCGAGGAGGCGCGTCGGCTCGGCATCGACGTCGACGACGCCTGGGAGGTGGGCTTCGCCGAGGCCCTCGAGGAGCAGCGCGCCCGCTCGCGCGGCGCCACCCGCCTCGGCGCGGCCGGCCTGCCCGGTGGCACCCACCCCGCCTGACGCGAGGCATCCGCCCCCGTTCCATCTCGATGGCGATTCGGGCCGTTGCGCCGAAAGGATGGAGAAGACCTCGGCGCGGCGTCCGCAGCTCCATCTGTCTCGAACCGGATGCGCCTCCCGTCAGGCGCCGACAGCGCCTTCCGTCACCGCGGAGACGTCGGTGCGGTGGAAGTTGAGGTGGGAGCGCGAGGCGGTGGGGCCGCGCTGACCCTGGTAGCGCGAGCTGTACTGGCTCGATCCGTAAGGGCGCTCGGTGGGGCTCGAGAGCTGGAAGAAGCAGAGCTGCCCGATCTTCATGCCCGGCCACAGCTTGATCGGCAGCGTGGCGACGTTGCTCAGCTCGAGGGTGACGTGACCCGAGAAGCCGGGGTCGATGAATCCCGCGGTCGAGTGGGTGAGCAGCCCGAGCCGGCCCAGGGAGCTCTTGCCCTCGAGGCGGGCGGCGATGTCGTCGGGGAGACCCACGCGCTCGAAGGTCGAGCCGAGCACGAATTCGCCGGGGTGCAGGATGAACGGTTCGTCGGGCTTGGTCTCGATCAGTCGCGTGAGCTCGGGCTGGTCCTCGGCCGGGTCGATGAACGGATACTTGTGGTTGTCGAACAACCGGAAGTACCGGTCGAGCCGCACGTCGATCGACGACGGCTGCATCATCGCGGGCTCGTAGGGCTCCAGGCTGACGCGGTTCTCGTGGATCTGGGTGCGGATGTCGCGGTCGGAGAGAAGCACGCAGTCAGTGTAACGGGGAGCGCGGCCCGATCGGGGCTCGGAAATACCGCGCAGAGCCGTGATCACGCGGTACTCTCATCGCACCGTGGCCGATCGACGATGGAGTTGAGTCATGCACGCACAAGGCGATGTCACCGTGTTCCTCGTTCTGTGGGCTCTCGTGGGGGCGATACCGGTCGCCTGCGGGCTGGTGCTGACCCGAGCGCGTCCTCAGCGCATCCGGGGCAAGGGCGGCGACCAGCCGCACTGAACCGTTGCGCTCCCCGCCGGACCGACTTAGGCTGTGCAGGCCGACGTTCGGGGGAGGTCGCATGCGCACCGGGGTGGATCTCGTGTTCTTCATCGCCTGGGCATCCGTCGGCCTGGTGGCGCTGGGCGTGTGGTTCGTTGCGACATTACGGCTGTCCCGTCGACGGACTCGGCCGGCCCGACCCGCTCCGGAACCTCTGCCCGAGCGGGCGGCGACGGTCACGCCCGTCACGGTGTCCGTCTAGGCGGTCGCGGCGCGGCTGCTATCCTCGATTGCACGCGGATGTAGTTCAATGGCAGAACTTCAGCTTCCCAAGCTGATAGCGCGGGTTCGATTCCCGTCATCCGCTCCAACTCCGGCCGAGGGCCGCCTGCAACTGCCGACGGGGTGCAGGATGAGCACATGACTCAGAAACGCCCCGTGGCCCGCACGATCGCCCGCATCGCCCTGGGCCTTGCCCTCGTCGGAGCCGGCATCACCCACCTCACCATCGCCCGCAAGGACTTCCAGGCACAGGTCCCCGATTGGGTGCCCTTCAGCAAGGACACCGTCGTGCTCGCGTCCGGGGTCGCCGAGATCGGCATCGGCGCAGCCCTCACCGCGCTGCCGAAGCACCAGAAGGCGGTCGGCACCGTCGCCGCCCTCTTCTTCACCGCGATCTTCCCCGGCAACATCTCGCAGTGGGTCAACGGCCGCGACGCCTTCGGCCTCGACGACGACCGCAAGCGCGCGCTCCGCCTGCTCTTTCAGCCGGCGCTGGTCGCCTGGGCACTCTGGTCCACCCGGCGCAAGCGCGACTCGCAGTAGGCGTAGAACGCCGCGTAGGCCAGCAGCGAGACCACGATTCCGCCGAAGAAGATCGGCGCCGACGGTCGCACCCAGAGCAGGTCGTCCCAGCGGATGAGCAGCGCCGCCACGATGAACACCAGGCTGATCAACTCGGCCTGCACCACCGAGCGGAAGGCGCTCCAGCGCCCGTCGACGAGCAACCACACGTTGACCATCCCGGGGAGCGTGAGGATGGCGCCCGCCACTCGCGCGGTCAACGGCGTCAGCTGCCAGGCCCAGAGGTCGATCGCGAGCTGCGGAGCAACGAAGAGCACCACACCCGTGACGGCGGCCGCCAGCCCGATCGCGGCGAGGAGACCGCGCAACCAGCGCGGAACGGCGTAGTCGCGAGCATCCGGAACGCCTGGGTCCCGTGGCCGGTTCAGGATGAAGGCCACCAGAACGAGCACCGGCGTCGTGACGTAGAGAGTCACCCACACGATGAACGAGATATGCCCGAAATGGAATCTGTCCCAGTGGAGGAAGGTGGCGACGGCCAGCAGGCTCGCGAACACGAAGACCGCCGGAAAGCCCCAGCCGATCGCATGCCAGCTCCGCAGACGGAGACACGCGGCGAAGAACCAGATTCCGCCGAGGTAGGCGCAGCCGAGCAGCATCGCTGTGAGGGGTGGCGCGATGGTCCAGGCGAAGAGCTCGTCGGTGCGGCCCGGCAACACGTAGAGCAGCACGCTCGCCACCACGAGGAACGGGATGATGATCGCGGAGACGACGCGGGTGTAGGGCAGGATCCGGTCGTCGCGCTCGCGGGCGACCGAGGGAGTGGCGGCGGGCTCGGGCGGCGATGCCGGCGTCGGTCCGGTGCTCATCGAGACTCCCCCTCGGAGGCAGGCGGGTGGGCCGCCGGCGCGTCTTCGGCGGGACCGGCCGTCATGTCCGGCCGAGCGGCGTCCTCGTCATCGGAGATCGCGGCCTCGGGCGGGGGTGCGGGCGTCCCACCTCGCTCGGGGATGCCCGCGAGCGCGTACTCCACCACCGCATCCGTCGACTGCTCCCGCCCGGTCCGCGCCGCCGCATCGAACGCCCGCGCCGCCGCGGCCCCCGAGTCACGGAGTTGCGCCACGAGCGGGGCGTGGAACGAGAAGGCCGCCGCGTTGTAGAGCCCGGATCGCTCGCGCAGCAGCGACGCCGCGCCTTCGAGCCTCCCGGCACGTTGCGCATCCCCACCCATCGCCGCCATCGCGACGAGACCCTCCAGACCGTAGGCGATCCCCTCGTCGTGACCGAGTCGCACCGAGCTCTCGAGGCTGAGCCCGAAGTCCTGCGCGGCCGCGGTGAGGTCGCCGAGCAGCAAGCGGGCCCAGCCGAGATGGTGCAGCGCGATGGTCTCGCCCAACTCGTCGCCCTGGCGCCGGGCGACGGCGAGGCTCTCCTCGAAGCGGTTCAGCGCCGCGTGCGTCTTCTGCTGCAGGAGCGCGACCCGGCCGAGGCTCACCAGCGCCATCGCCTCTCCCCACCGGTCTCCGCTGTCGCGGAACAGCCCGAGGCTGGTCTCGAGGGCGTCGTCGGCGCGGGCCGGATCGGGTGTCGAGCCGGCCAGCACGGCGAGAGCCAGCGACACGAGCGCGAGTGCTTCGCCGGCCGGCTCGCCCTCCTGGTGGAAGAGGTCCGCACTCTCGCGGAGCCCTTGCACGACGAGGCCGTCGGGGTCCTGCCAGAACGTGATCGCGCGAGTGAAGTACAGCGCGATCGCCCGGGCACGGGGCGAGGGACGACCTTCGGATGCCTCGAGCAGCTCGTCCATCAGCGCGCGCACTTCCCCGAGGTGGCCGCCCACCCACCAGTAGACGTAGAGCGTCCAGGCGAAGTCGGCGCAGCGGTCGAAAGTCCCGCACGTCGAGCAGATGACGGGCGGTGGCACGCAGGTTCTCGCGATCGTCGGTGAGCCGCGCCATCCATTCCCGCTGCTCCGGACCCTCGAGTGCGAACTCGCTCTCCCGCCCGAGAGCGACGAAGAAGCTCGCATGCCGTTCGAGCAATGCATCGAGCGCGCCCTCCGCCTGACCCGAGAGCTGTTCGAGGGCGTACTCGCGCACAGTGGAGAGCATCGAGAACCGCGAGCGTGCACCGCGGTCGTGCTGGCTCAGCAGACTGGCGTCGACGAGCAGCCCCAGTAAGGAGAGCGTGTCGGGCAGAGCGGGCAGAGGTCCGATCGCCTCCGCCACCGCCTCCGCCGCCTCCAGCGAGAACCCGCCCTCGAACACGCCCAGTCGCGCGAGCAACGCCTTCTCCGGATCGCCCAGCAGCTGCGTGCTCCACTCGATCGTGCGGCGCAAGGTCTGCTGCCGGGCCGGCAGGTCGCGCGCGCCGCCGACGAGAAGGGGAAGCCGCCGGTCGAGCCGCGCGAGCATGTCGGCCGGGGTGAGCACGCGCATCCGGGCCGCCGCGAGTTCGAGGGCGAGGGGAACGCCGTCGAGGGCGTCGCAGATGCGCGCCACCGCCTCGACGTTTCCGTCGTCCACCTCGAAATCGGGCTTCACGGCGTGCACCCGTTCGACGAAGAGAGTGACGGATGCGCAATCGGTCACGTCGCCGAGACTCGGATGGCGCTCCCAGTCGGGGAGTCCGAGCGGTCCGACCTCGTAGCTGTGCTCGGCCGAGATGTGGAGCAGCGAGCGGCTCGTCACCAGGGCGACGACGCCGGGCGCATCCGCGAGCAGCCCCGCCAGGAGCGTCGCGGCGTCGAGCACCTGCTCGAAGTTGTCGAGCAGCAACAGGATGCGGCGCTCGCGCAGCGCCATCTCGAGCTTGCCGAGCAACGGAGAATCGCCGGTGTCCCGCACGCCGAGCGACTGGGCGATCGCGAGCGGGACGAGCGCGGGGTCGTGCACGGCCGAGAGGTCGACGAACGCGGTGCCGTCGGCGAACTCGGGCGCGAGCCTGTCGGCGACCTCGATGGCGAGCCGGCTCTTGCCGATCCCGCCGGGGCCGGTGAGTGTCACCAGCCGGGTGCCGGGGCGGTGCAGTATCGCCACGACGTCGTCCGCTTCCCGAGCCCGGCCGATCAGGGCGGTCACCTGTGCGGGGAGCGGCACGGATCGGGCCGGGGGAGGGGAGACAGGGGAGGGGGCATCCGGAGTCTCAGATCCCGCACCCGGGTCACCGGACGCCGACGGCCCGGCGAGCGGCCCGACGGCCGCCGTCAGCGGGAGCGCCGCCATCCCCCGGCTCTGGTCGAAGCGCTCCGCGAGCAGGGTCGCGAGGTCGGCGATGAGCAGCCGCCCGAGCTCGCGGGCGTCGGAGAAATACTTGAAGGAGGCGGTGTCGTCGTCGCGGACGCGATCGAGGAGAGCGTCGAGCCGAGCCTCGCGGGCCGGTGCCGGCTGCTTGATGTACATGAGCTTCGGCATCGACCAGGGGGTGAGCAGGTACTCGTCTTCGAGCCCCGAGACCTCCTCTTCCGGGGCGACCCAGCCGTAACGCTCCCAGTAGAGGCCCACGAAGACGTCGCTCTGCGCGAGGTAGGCCCGGTAGAGCTCGCGCGGCGGATGCGGGCGGGCGCCCAGCTCGAACATGACGGGCGCGAGCTGCAGCCGTTCGATCGCAGACCGCGCCGATCGCCGCTCGGGAGCGAGCTCCTTGAGCGTCGAGGAGACGAACACGCGCAACCGCTGGTCAGGGGTGCGGATGCGGGCTTCGGCCGGGCCCATGCTTGATTCTGGAGCGGACCGCGCGCCGTGTCCACCCCTCGCGCACACCCGGGTGCCTCTCGGGCCGCGCACAGGGGGCGTGCGGGCAGGGCTCGTAGGGTGTCGGCATGACCACGATCGCACCCGTGCGGCGCCGGTGGAGCTGGGCGTCGATCAAGAACGCCGGCTTCGTGCAGCGACTGCCCGTCTGGGTGTGGCGACTGCTCATGCACACGGTGAGCCGCAGCGAGCGCACCCGCTTCAACGTCGATCCGATCACCGCCGTCGACTACCGGCTCGACATCGACTTCGTGGGCGACGGCATCCGCGCGCACCGTCTCGACGTCATCAGCCCGCTGCCCGAGGCGGTCGACCGCACGCCCAGCGAGCCCGGCACACCCCTGCCCGTCTACGTGTACTTCCACGGCGGCGGCTGGACCTCGGGCGACAAGGCCGCCCTCACGAAGTACTGCGCGAGCCAGGCCGTCGGCGGCATGGTGGTGGTGAACGTCAACTACCGGCGCGCCACCCGTTTCACCATGGCGCACATGGTGCACGACGCCAACGCCGCGCTCGCCTGGGTGTCGGCCAACATCGCGGCCTACGGCGGCGACCCCGAACGCATCGTGCTCGGCGGCGACTCGGCCGGCGGGCAGCTCTCGGCCCTGCTGGTGGCCGCACATCTGCGCCCCGAACTCGCCGAGCATTACGCCATCGAGCCCGCCGCGCCCCGTGAACACCTCCGTGGGCTCGTGCAGCACTGCAGCGTGGTCGACTTCTCGGTGATGTTCGAGCGCGGTTTCATCCTCGGACTCGGATTCATCCGGATGCTCCTCCCCGGCGCGCTGAGGAAGACCCGCAGCCGGGGCGAGCTACGCCGAGCCGCCGACTACCTCTCGCCCATCGAGTGGCTCGACTCCTCGTTCCCCCCGGTTTTCGTGACGACCTCCGAGCGCGATTACTTCTACACGGCCAACCTCAACTTCATCGAACGCCTCCGCCGGCACGAGGTGCAGGTGGATGCGCTCATCTACGACCACGACAACGCGAACACCCTGCACACCTGGCAGCAGAACTTCCGCTACCCGGAATCGCAGGAGGTCTATCACCGGTTGCAGCGCTTCGTCCACGACGTGACCGGCACCGCAACCGCAGGCACTGCGCCCTCTGTTGCTGCTCCGACGGCGCGCTAGATTGAAGCGGTGACCCTTCCGGTTCTGCTCGACGTCGACACCGGCGTCGACGACGCTCTCGCCATCCTGTTCGCCGTCGCCCATCCCGACATCGAGTTGCTCGGCATCACCTGCGTCGCAGGGAACACCTCTCTCGAGAACGTCGTGGCCAACACGCTGCGGGTGCTCGATGTCGCTGACGCGCCGTCCGTTCCTGTGGCGGGAGGGGCGGTCCGCCCGCTGATCGAACCGGCACGCGCCTCGCACGTGCACGGCTCCGATGGTCTCGGCGAGGTGAGCAGGGACCCCGACTTCGCCCGTCCGCAGTCCGGTCGGAGGGCCGACCCGCGTCACGCCGTCGACCTGATCCGCGACATCCTGCTCACCGCCACCACACCGGTCACCATCGTCGCTCTCGCCCCGCAGACGAACCTCGCACTGCTGCTCCGCCAGCATCCGGAGCTCGCGCCACGGATCGAGCGCATCCTCTTCATGGGCGGATCGGCCGGTGTGGGCAACGCGACCCCCGTGGCCGAGTTCAACGTCTGGCACGACCCCGAGGCGGCCGCGATCGTGCTCGATTCGGGCGTCCCCACGTTCATGTACGGGCTCGACGTCTTCAACCAGGTGACCGTCGACCAGGCTGACGCCGACGCCCTCCTGCACGCGCCCCGCGCATCCGCCCGGCTCGCCGGCAGCCTGCTGCAGTTCCCGATGGGCGACGACCCGGATGCGCCCGACGGCTCGAGCGACCGCCCCCTCACCACCAACGGCGCCCCGTACACCGGCCACATCGGCGACGCCGGAGCCCTCTGCGCCCTCGTCGACCCCGGCGCGCTGCGGATCGAGCGGCGCCCGGTGCGCGTCGAGCTCGCCGGATTCGCCCGCGGCCAGACCATCGTCGATCGCCGCCAGCGCGTGGGCGAGGACGCGATCCACCCGGCGGGAGCCTCGGCTGGAGCAGCGGGGCCCGCCGCGGTCGGCGAAGGCAGCGCCGGCACCCTTCCGGGCCCCGCCCTCGTCGACGTCGCCCTCGACGTCGACCGCGCACGCTACGCCCGCCTCTTCCTCGACACGATCGCCCGCCTGCCGTGACGCGGGCGCTGAGCGACCTCGAGTACGCCGCCGAGACGAGCGGTGGCCCCACGCCCGCACCCGCCCGTGCGGGCGATGACGTGTGGGTGCTGCCGCAGCCCATGCCGAGCGACTACTCCCCGCACTATTCGCTCAGCTACCTGATGCGGGATGCGCGGGGCGGCCTCCACCTCGTCGACCCCGGTCTCGACAGCGACGCCAACCGTGAGCGTCTCGCCGCGCTCGTCTCCCAGATCGCCCGGGAGTCGCGCGCCACCGGCGGCTCGAACACACCGCCCGAGCTGGCCTCGATCACCGTCACCCACCTGCACCGCGACCACCTCGGCATGGCGGAGCGCCTGCGCCGCGAGACCGGCGTTCCGGTCGCTTTGCACCGCGACGAGCAGGCCTCGCTCGGCCGCCTGCTCGAGGCGGCGCCGCGGCACACCGAGATCCAGGCCGCGCGCGCCGAGGCGTGGGGTGTTCCGGCCGATCGGATGCCCGAACTCGCCGCGGCCGCCGATCGCGCCGCCAGCGGTGGGGCGGAGTCCGATTTCCGGGCCGACATGCTGCTCGACGACGGCGAGCTGCTCGCCATCCCAGGCCGGCGCCTCCGCGTGCTCCACACTCCGGGACACACGCCCGGGCACGTCTGTCTGCACGACCTCGACCGCGGCATCCTGTTCACCGGCGACCATCTGCTGCCGTCGATCTACCCGGGAATCGGCCTCGGCGGGCCTGCCGTCGACCCGATCGGCGACTACCTGCGGTCACTCGACCGGGTCGCCGCCCTCGACGCGCAGGCCACGGCGAACGACCCGGGTCCGGAATCCCCTGTCACCGAAGTCTTCCCCGGCCACGGTTACCGGTTCACCGGGCTCGCCGAGCGGTGCGCCATCACCCGCCGCCACCATCTCACCCGTTCGGCCGAGGTCGCCGCGGTGCTGGACGAGCATCCGCACGCCACGGTCTGGCAGATCGCGGAGCGCATCCACTGGACCGCGGGATGGCCGAACATGCGCGGTTTCTACCTCGCCTCCGCGCTCGCCCAGACCCAGATGCACGTCGACCACCTCGCCGCCGGCTGACGGCGCTCCGAGGACGGGCCGGCACCCGGCCGTGCGAGAATCGAGGCAACGACCGGAGGAGCCGTGGCCGAATTCGTCGACATCCCGTCACCGGGGTGGCCCCTGGAGTACGGCGAACCGGGCCGTCCCACCATCGTGCTCGTGCACGATTCCTACGGGCGGCTGCCCTACCTCGAGGCCTACGCGCGATCGCTCGCGAACCAGGGCTTCTTCGTCACCGTGCCCGACCTCTTCCACGGCGTGGCGACCGTCGAGCCCGAGGGTGCGACCGAGCTCGCCGCGCGCATCGACGACGGCTTCGCTTTGGCCACCCTCGACGACGCCGTCTCGCTGGGGCGCGGACACGGCGCCCCCCGCGTCGGCCTCATCGGCCTCGGGGTGGGCGGCCGGCTCGCGCTCCGGCTCGCCCAGAGCGGCGACGCGGATGCGGTGGTGGCCTACTACGCCGTGCTCGGCGACGAGGAGGCCGGCATCATCCCGTGCCCCGTGCTGATGCACCGCCCCGAGGGCACCGCGTGGGCGGGCGAGATCGACGTCGACGAGTTCGTCAGCCGCCTCAAGGAGCACGGAACGCCCGTCACGCAGTACACCTACTCGGCCACCTCCGACGGGTTCGCCAACGCCACGATGCTCGAGTTGCTCGACAAGAACGCGGCCGCCCTGGCCTTCGCGCGCTCGACCTACTTCCTCCAGGCCCAACTGCTCGACTGACGCCGTTCTCGGCTAGCGTGGGGAGTCGTGACCACTTTCTCTCCCGACATCATCGACGCGATCCTCCGCCACATGAACGGCGACCACACCGACGACAACCTCCTCATCGCCCGGGCCTTCGTCGATCCGGAGGCTTCCGCGAGCACCATGACCGGCTTCGACGGCGACGGCGGCGAGTGGGACGTGACCAGCGGTGGCGTGACGAGTCGGGCATCCGTCTCCTGGCCGAACGGGCCGATCTCCGAGCGCCCCGAGGTGCGGCGCGAGATCGTGGCGCTCTACGACGAGGCCTGCGCCGTGCTCGGCGTCGAGCCGCGTCCGCACGCCTGAGCGGGGTCCGCACCACGACGGGATCGGATGGATCTCGCACAAGTCCTGGAGATCTCGGGCCGGTGTTCCGCTAAAGTTAGGTAACACTAACTTCGTCGTGGAATGAGCGTATGTCTGCTGTAATCCCTTTCTCGCAAGCTCTTCGCGAGCGCACCTGGACCGGTCACAGCGACAGCGAGGGCGCCGGGTTCATGACCGATCTGATGAGCGGCAAGGGCACGCGCGACGACTACATCGCGCTGGTGGCGCAGCACTTCTTCATCTACGAGGCCCTCGAAGCGGCGGCCGAGCGGATGAAGAACGATCCTGTCGCCGCCGCCTTCATCTCCCCGAAGCTGACCCGCCTGCCCGCCATCGAGGAAGACCTCCGGTTCCTGATCGGGGAGGACTGGCGGGAGCAGATCACGCCGCTGCCCACGACCGCGCGCTACGTGCAGCGCATCGACGAGGTCGCCGCCACCTGGAACGGGGGCTTCATCGCCCACCACTACACGCGCTACCTCGGCGACCTGTCGGGCGGCCAGATCATCCGCACCCTGATGCAGCGCCAGTTCGGGTTCGAGACCAACGGCGTCGGCTTCTACCTCTTCGGCGACATCGCGAAGCCCAAGGAGTTCAAGGAGACCTACCGCGCCCCAGCTCGACGCCGTCGGCTGGGACGACGCGGAGCGCGACCGCGTCATCGACGAGGTCATGGTGGCCTACCGCTTCAACACCGAGCTCTTCCTCGACCTGGCCGACGCGAAGGCCGCGGCGGCGGCCTGACCCCCGCCCCGTCCCGCACTCCCGCGTTCTGAAGGCGGGCGCCTTCGAGTCAGGTCGCCGGCAGCGGGCGAGCCAGGGTGACGAGTTGCACCTGGCTCCGGGAGCGTCGCCGCGTCACGGCGATGAGACTGAGCGCGAGCCCGATGCCCGCGAACACGAGCAGCACGAGCGCCTCTTGGCCCACGACGGCGAGCGGACCGCCGCCGATCAGCGCTTGCATTCCCGTGATGGCATGCGACAGCGGGAGCAGACTCGAGAGGCCCGTGTAGAGCGGCGAACTCAATCCGTTCGGGATGATCACCGCCGCGGCCGCGATCTGCACCACCACCAACCCCAGCGAGAGCAAGCGACCCGCCTGCCCGAACAGCGCCACGAGTCCCTGGTGCAGGGTCACGAAGGCGAACGACATGAACAGGGAGAAGAGGATGCTCCCGGCCACGTGATCGGGCTGAGCGCCCACGAAGAACAGCACGAGGGCGACGATGGCGGCCTGGATGAGGCCCAGCACGACGGCCGGCCAGAGCGAGCCCACCACGACACGGAAGGTCGACGCGGTGGACGCGAGTCCGCGCCGCGTGAAGGGCGTGAGCATGAGGTAGATGGCGAAGGCGCCGATCCACAGGGCCATCGGCACCGCCACGGCGGCGATCGCGGCGGCGGGGCTCGGCAGCGCGGCGACGTCGGACTGCTCGGTCACGACCGGGTTCGCCACGACGGTGGAGATCGTGTCCTCCTGCGCGGTGGTGTAGGTGGGGATCTGGTCGGTCGCCTGCTGCAGACCTCCGGCCAGCTGGTGCATCCCGGATGCCAGTTGGGCACCGCCGGAGGTGAGGTCGGCCGATCCGGCGGAGAGCTGGTTGAGGCCTGTCGAGAGCCCGGCGGTGCCGGCGGCGAGCTGGTTCGCACCGGATGCCGCCTTGGAGATGCCGTCGGTGAGCTGCGGGATGTCCTCGGCGAACTGAGCAGCACCGGTGCTCACTTGGTTCGACGCCCCCTCCAGCGCCGTCACGCCGAGGGCGTCGAGCCCGAGGCCGAGTGTGACGCCGAATGAGCGGACCCTGATGCCGGCCGCGTCGAGTTCGAGCTGGTCGAGGCGACTCACGATTTCCTCGGTCGGCAGGCCGGCACGGACATCGGTGCGCAGGGCAGCGATCGAGGACTCGAGGTCTTTCTGCGACTTGTCGATGCCGTAGGAGGTGACCGTCTCATCCGCCAGACGCCCCTTCAGGAAGGTGATTCCCGAGGAAACGCCGGCCGTGCCCTCTGCCAGGAGATTCGCGTAGGTCGGCAGATCCGTCGTCGCCGCTGTGATCTCGTTGAGCCCGCCCGCGAGCGCCTGCGCGCCCGTGTTGAGCTCGGCACCACCCGTGGCGGCTTGCGACAGCCCGGTCGAGAGCTGCCCCGCCCCGGTGGTGAGCTTGTCGGCCCCGCCCGCGAGTTGGTCGGCGGCCGACGCCGCCTGCCCGATCGAGCCGTTCAGGGTGGTGAACGCACCGAGCGTCGTGGTGACGAACTGCTTCGTCGCCTGCGTCGAGAGTGCCGCCTGCAGGTTCGTGGAGAGCGCGCTCGCCAGCATCTCGGTGACGTAGCTGTTGGCGCCATTGGTCTGCACCTGCAGCTCCGCCTGGACGGGGTCGCTTCCGGAGATCGACACGTACGACGACGAGAAGTTCGAGGGGATCGTCACGACCGCCGCGTACTGGCCGGACTTCAATCCCGCTTCCGCGGTGGACGCATCCGTCACGTTCCACGTGAAACCCTGCCCGGAGGTGCCGGAGGTCAATTCACTCACCAGCAGCTTGCCGGCGAGCACCGGCGTGGTGGTGCCGTCGCTCTGCGGCACGTCGACCTTCACGTCCTGGTTCACGACGGCGGCCGGCAGGGCCGGACCGGTGGGGGAGGCGGTCGACTGGGTGGGCGAGACCAGCGCGGTGACCGCCACACCCGCGATCAGGAGCGGGGTCAGCACGGCGAGCGCGATGGCCACCCGCCGGGCGACGGGGGACAAGGAACCGGTGTCGCCGCGGCGCACCAGCGAAGTCAGGCTCGGCATGCGGTCACCTCTTCTCTGGGGTCGGGGAGGGGGTCTGGTTCTGGGGCGGGTCTTCGTCGTCGGCGACGACCGGGCCGGAGACGGATGCGGAGGCATCCGCGACCCCCGCAGCAGGCACGAGCTCGGCGAGCTCGGGAACGGGCTCGGGCACGAGCGGCGCGGGCTTCAGCTCGACCACCACGACGGGCCGCGCGCCCGCTTCGAGCCGCGCGCCGTGATGCGCGACCACGAGCGTGGTGCCGAGCGGCAGGGCCGCGTGCACGATACCGAGCGCGTGCTGCAGGTGGGCGGTGGGGATGCCGGTGCCGTCGATCGCCACGAGCCGCGCCTTCGAGACCGCGGCGAGCGACACCTGGTAGATCCATTCCGCGGCGGCGGCGGTGCCCCACAGGTCATCGAGCTCCTCACCGAGGTCGCGTCGCAACCGCTCGAGCACGCTGAGGGCCCCGGGCGGCAGCGAGAGCCGCATCGCGGGGGCGTCCACATCCACCGGGCGCTCCACCAGCACCGAGTGGCGGCGCAATGCGGAGGCTTGGAACGGAAGCGCTTCGTCGAGCACCCGGAGATGGCCGGAGAGCACGCGCTGACGTCCCGCGATGGCGGCCACCACGGCCTCCGGATGCGTCGACGACGCCCCCGAGACCACCACGAGGTCGCCCGGCTCGGCCCTCAGCGCGAAGGGCGCCGAGTCGGCCCCTTCGACCATGGCGTGCTCGGCCGCCACGGCGAACGGATGCTCGCCCTCGTCGAGCGGTCGCCACGCGGTGGCGTCGAGCATCTCGCGCACACCCTCGCCTTCCAGGTCGACGTTCGGCAGGATGCGACGCAGCGGTGCCGGCAGGGCCCAGGCGGTCCGGCCGAGCAGCATCATGAGCGCCGGGATGAAGGTCATGCGTACCAGGAACGCGTCGATGAAGACACCGGCCGCGAGCCCGAGTGCGATCGGCTGCAGCACCGCGCTGCCGCCGGGCACGAAGGAGGCGAAGACGGCGAACATTATGCAGGCTGCGGCCGTCACCACGCGGGCGGCGCCGATGAAGCCGTGCCGCACCGCGGTGTGCGGGTCGGCGCCCTTCACGTGCTCCTCGCGCATCCGCGACACCAAAAAGACCTGGTAGTCCATCGCCAGACCGAACAGCACGGCCATCAACAGGATGGGGAAGAAGCTGATCACCGGCCCCACCTTCGCCACCCCGAACAGGTCGGCGAGCCAGCCCCACTCGAACACGGCGGTGACGATGCCGAACGACGCGCCCACCGAGAGCAGGTAGCCGATGGTGGCCGAGATCGGCACGGCGAGCGACCGGAACACGATGGTGAGCAGGATGATGCAGAGCCCCACCACCACGATCGCGAACGGGAGCAGAGCGTCGGCGAGCCTCGCCGAGACGTCGATGCCGAGCGCCGTGGTGCCGGTGACCTGGTAGGTGAATCCGTTGGTCTGTTCGAAGGCGGGCGCCATGTCACGGATCGTGGTGACGAGCTCCTGGGTGGCCACGTCGTCAGGACCGCTGTCGGGGATGATCGACACGATCGCCATGTCGGCCGTGGTGTTCGGGATGGCCTGGCTCACCGAGTCGACATCCTTGAGCCCCACGAACTGCCCGTGCAGCGCGTCGAGGGCACCCGAGATGTCGAGGGTCTTCGAGATGTCGGCCGTCACGAGCAGCGGCCCGTTGAATCCCGGCCCGAAGCCCTCGGCCAGCAGGTCGTAGCCCTCCCGTGACTGCGATCCCGGCGGGTCGTAGCCCGCGTCGGGCAGGGTGAGCCGCATCGAGCCGGCCGGGATGGCCACGATCGCCAGTCCGACCACCACCACTCCCACCGTGATGATCGGCTTCGCGGTGATGAGCTTCACCCAGCGCGCGCCCATCGTGCGGTGCGTGCCTTCGGCCGCGAGTTCGCGGCGGGCGGCCCGGGACGTGGGTTTCGGCGTCATCCGCTTGCCCAGCAGACCCATGATGGCGGGCAGCAGGGTGAGGGCCACGATCACGGCGATGACCACCGAGATCGCCGCGCCCAATCCCATGACGGTGAGGAACGGGATCTGCACCACGGAAAGACCGAGGAGCGCGATGATCACTGTGAGCGCGGCGAACACCACAGCGCTGCCCGCGGTCGAGACGGCGATGGCCGCCGACTCCTTCGGATCGAGGCCGCGGATGAGCTGGGCCCGATGTCGCGACACGATGAACAGGGCGTAGTCGATCCCGACGGCGAGCCCGAGCATCGTCGCCAGCAGGGGAGCGGTGGACGAGATGTCGACGAACCCGGAGGCGATCGTGATGGTCGTGGTGGTGATGGCGACGCCCATGACGGCGGTGATCAACGGCATCCCGGCGGCCAGCAGCGAACCGAAGGTGATGAGCAGCACGATGAACGCCACCACGAGGCCGATCACCTCGGTGTAGTCGATGCCCTCGGCCGGGGGGTCGGCCACGTTCGAGTAGGCCACGGTGACGCCGTCGACCGCCGCTTCGGAACCGATCGCCACGACGTCGGCGTCGTCGTCGGGGGTCAGCGAGGTGGTGGGCACGTCGTACTGGATGGTGGTGAACGCCATCGTGCCGTCGTCGGAGATCTGGCCGTTCGCGTTCTGATCCCACGGATCGGTCACGCCGCTGACGTGGTCGAGGCTCGCCAATTTCGTCGCGTTGTCGACGATATCGCTCTGATGGTCGCTGATCTGCCCGCCCGTCGGGGCGACGTAGATGACCTTGGCCGAGCCGCCCGAAGCCTGGGGGAAGCGCTGATCGAGCATGTCGATCGCCTGCTGCGACTCGGTGCCCGGGATCTCGAACGAGGTCGAGAGCGTTCCGCCCAACAGCTGGGCTCCCCCGACGAAAAGGCCGAGGATCACCACCCAGCCCACGATGACGGCGATACTTCGTCTCGCCGCGAACCGTCCGATGCGATAGAGCAACGTTGCCATGTGAGTAGTGCCCTCTCCTGCTCCTCTGGCAAGAGTAGTGGCTCACGCCGTCCGGGTCAGGCCCCCTGAGCCGCCCCCTTACTGGGGTCTGTGGCTCTTCTCCGCATGAAATTCAACACGTTCTGGTCGACGATGATGTCGCTCGGCCGCAGCGGACGGGTGAGGTAGAGGCCCTCGAGCGAGGTCAGCCGACTGAGCGCGACATAGGTCTGCCCGGGACTGAACACCCGGGCGCCGAGATCGACCACGGCCTCGTCGTAGGTCTGGCCCTGCGACTTGTGGATGGTGACCGCCCAGGCCAGGCGCAGCGGGAACTGCGTGAACTCGCCGATCACCTCCTTGGAGAGCTGCTTCGACTCGGGCGCGTAGGAGTAGCGGTACTTCTCCCACGCCACCGGGTCGACCTCGTGCACCGTGCCGTCGACCTCCACCCACACCGTCGAGTCGATCTTCGTGACCGTGCCGACCGTGCCGTTCACCCAGCGCTGGTCGGCATCGTTGCGGAGGAACATCACCTGCGCGCCCACCTTAAGCTCGAGATTCACGTCGGCCGGGTAGGTGCGGCCTCCGAAGTCGCCCGAGATCTCGGCCTTCGCGCTGAGCACGCGCCCCGGCAGCTTGCCGAGCGCGGTCTGGTTGATGCGGTTCACCGCGTCGTTGCGGGTGGCGAGGGTGATCGCGGTGTCGGGGGCGGGGGTTCTCGCACCCGCGCCGTTCAGGGCATCCGCGATCTCCTTCGTGACCATGCCGAACCGAACGGCGTTGAGCATGTACTTGAAGTCGTCGTCGTGCTGGCGGTGGATCTCGGTGAGCTCCACGATCTCGAGGTCGGTCTCCTCCCACACCTTCGCGTCGAAGAACCACATCGAGCGATAGTGGTCGGCGAAGTAGGCGCGCTCGTCGCCGTCGCCGGGCACGGGCGCCAGCTGGTACGGATCGCCGAAGAGCACCACCTGCACCCCGCCGAAGGCCTCGAGCGGGCGCTGCCGGGCCTGGCGGAGGGAGCGGTCCATCGCATCCATCAGGTCGGCGTTCACCATCGACACCTCGTCGATCACCAGGGTGTCGATGGTGTTGAGGAGCTTCCGCACATCGCCGTTCTGCTCGATCGTGTGATCGGCGATCACGCCGATCGGCAGCCGGAAGAGGGAATGGATGGTCTGCCCGCCCACGTTCAGCGCGGCGACTCCCGTGGGCGCCGAGATGACGAGCTGCTTCTCGGTGTTCCAGGAGAGGTGATTGAGCAGGGTCGACTTGCCGGTGCCGGCCCGGCCGGTGACGAAGACGTGCTTGCGGGTGCCCTCGATCAGCTCGAACACCCGCTGCTGCTCGGCAGAGAGGGTGGGCCTGGTCATCCGTCCAATCTACCCGCCCGGCGGGCCGCGAAACTGAGCCCGCCTAAACTGTGGACATGAGTACGGCGGATGGGGACGAGCGCACCGCGCTGCACCGTTCGATCGTGATCTGGTCGGGTCTGCTCCTGCTCACGGTGGCCGCCCTCTTCTCGGCCATCGGCATCCTGAACCGCGAGGTCTACAGCGCCTCGGCCTTCGTGAGCATCTACCTCGACGCGGTCTCGCAGCACGACGTGGACGCCGCGCTGGCCACCCCCGGGGTGGTGCTCAGCACCGACGACGAGCCGGGCACCGGTTCCGCCGCCCTCGTGACTCCGGATGCGCTCGGCGGGCTCGGCGACATCGAGCAGCTGAGCGACACCGAGATCGCCCCCGGCCGCCACCGCATCGTCTACGGCTACACGCTCACCGGCCTCGATCAGCATCGCACGCACGCGCAGTCGGAGTTCGACGTGGTGCAGAGCGGAACGAGCTGGCTGTTCTTCCCCGAGTGGCGGTTCGTGCGATCGCCCGTCGCCTCGGCCACGGTCACCGTGTCGCACGCCTCGTCGTTCACGGTGGGCCGCGCCACGGTCGAGACCGCCGATCCGGCCGCCTTCCACGCAAGCCAGGAGTACGAGGTGCTGGTACCGAGCCTCTACGTGCTCTCCCACGAATCCGAGTACCTCGGCGCGAACCCGGTCACGATGGCCGCCACCGCACCGCGGTCGAGCATCAGCGCGATCGTCGACGTGCAGCCCACCACGACCTTCCTCGCCGAGGTGCAGACCACGGTGGACGGATTCCTCGACGACTGCGCGGAGCAGACCGCCCTCTATCCTCCCGGCTGCCCCTTCGGGCAGGACGTGAACGACCGCATCGCCTCCGAGCCGGCCTGGTCGATCGAGAGCTATCCGACGCTGACGATCCTGGCCGGGCAGGACAGCTGGATCGTGCCGAACGCGGCGGGGGCCGCGCACATCACGGTCGACATCCGCTCGCTCTTCGACGGCACGGTCTCGAGCCTCGACGCCACGGTGCCGTTCGACGTGACCTTCTCGCTCACGATCAACCCCGACGGTTCGGTGCAGTTCGCGCCGCGCGCTTAGCGCGGGGCGGACCGGACGGGCAGAGTGCCCCGCGCGCCTAGCGCGTGTCTCGCGACGCGAGCTTCTCCAGCATCGCGTTGTACTCGCCGAGCTCGGCCTCGCCGGTGCGGTCGGCGTTGCGGTCGCGGCGCTTGGTCTCCTTCTTGTCGCTCCGGCTCCACTGGATGGCCACCACCAGGGCCAGGATGAAGGTCGGGATCTCGCCGATCGACCAGGCGATGCCGCCACCGGCCTGCTGGTCCTCGATCGCGCTCACGCCCCAGTCGCGCCCGGTGGCGCCGAACCAGTCGGCCAGCAGCAGCCCGGTGCCGCTCATGAGAGCCAGCCCGAAGAACGCGTGGAACGCCATCGTGCCGAGCAGGAGCAGCAGCCGGAACGGGTAGGGCAGCTTGTAGGGCACCGGATCGATGCCGATCAGCGCCTGCACGAAGAGATAGCCGACGATGAGGAAGTGCACGATCATCCACTCGTGGCCGAGGTGGTCCTCGGTCGCCCAGCGGAAGAGGGGGGTGTAGTAGAAGGCCACGAGGCTCGTGGCGAAGAGCACGCCGGCCACGATCGGGTTCGCGATCACCGTGGCGGCGCGGGAGTGCACGGCGAGCAGGATCCACTCCCGCATCCCGCGCGTGCCGTCGTCGCGCTTGCGGATGGCGCGGAGTGCGAGAGTCACCGGACCGGCGGGCACGAGCAGTAGGGGCACGGCCATACTCAGGGTCATGTGCCCGAACATGTGCATGCTGAACAGGTACTTCTCGTAGACGTTCAGGCCGCCGTTGGTGACGTAGAAGAGCAGCAACAGGCCGGCGATCCAGAGCACCGTGCGGTACCAGGGCCAGCGGTCGCCGCGGCGGCGCAGGCGCTGCACCCCCATCAGATAGAACACGATGCCGAAGCCGCAGACCAGGATCCAGATCAGGTCGAAGTTCCACTGGGTGAGGAAGTTCGCCGGCGTCAGTTCCGGTGGCAGCGGAGACCCGGTGAGGATCTCGGCGGCCGTCTGGGTGGCGGGCACCGTCTCCGGAACCGGCGTGGCGGTGCGGGCGAGCGCCGCCGCGAACCCCGAGGCGATGCCCATGAAGCCCAGCTCGGCCACGATCAGCCACCAGAAGTGGCGGCGTCGGTTGGTGTCGCCGAGCTTCTTGATGACGATGCGGCGGTGCAGCGCGCCGACGATACCGAGGGCGATCAGCGCGCCGACCTTCACGAGCACCAGCAGGCCGTAGGGGGTGAGCAGGCGGTCGAGCGAGCCGATCCGCAGCTCGGCGCTGACGTATCCGGATGCCGCCACCACGATGAAGCAGATCAGCGCGACGCTCGAGTACCGCGTCACGATGTCGACCAGCTTCGGGGTCTCGATCTGCCGGCTGATCAACGCGATCACCGCGAGTCCGCCGAGCCAGGCGGCGGCGAAGATGAGATGGAGGCCGAGGGCCGTGATCGCGGCGTCGTGCCCCGTGGTGCCGGCGGCGTGCCCCTGCTGGGCCATCGGGATGAGGGACGCCACGGCGAGCAGCCCCACGAAGAAGAGCGCGGTCTGGTTGCGCACAGCGAAGCAGAGCACCGTGACGACGGCGCCGATCAGCGTGGTCTGGAGCCAGGCCTGGCCGAGCGCGATCTGGGTGAGGAACTGGCCGAGGCCTTGGCTGAAGGTGTCGTCGAAGCTGACAGCCCGGGCGGTGACGCTGAGGTAGCTGAAGAACCCGGTGAACGCCGCGGCCACGGTGAACACGGCGGCCGATCCTGCGGCGACGTCCAGCGCCCGGCCGTAGGCGGCGCTGGCGGGCGGGATCGCGAAGAGCACGAGCCCGATGGCCCCGATCATCCCCGAGGCGGCGAGGTTCACCAGCATCGTGGAGGTCGGCAACCCGAAGCGCACGACGACGCCCGGGTCTTCGAGCAGCTGCGGGGCTGCGCCGCCGCCGATGGCGAGGGCCACGAGGAGTGCGGCGAACGCGACCGCCACGAGCGTGGCTGGTCCGGCGATCCGAACGACTCTCAGCACTCGTCTACCTTACGTGGCGGTTCCTGGGCGCTGACCGGGGCCGGACGCGCCGTCATTAAAGCACGGAAGGGTGACGACCGGAGTCGTCACCCTTCCGAAGAACAGCGGGTGTTACTTGGCGGCAGCCTTCAGCTTGGAGCCGGCCGAGATCTTGACCGAGTGACCGGCCGGGATCTCGATGGTGGCGCCCGTCTGCGGGTTGCGGCCGGTGCGAGCGGCACGCGAGGTGCGCTCGACGGCGAGCCAGCCCGGGATCGTGACCTTGGTGCCCGAGGCAACCGAGTCGGCCAGCGTGGAGAAGAGAGCGTCAAGAACCTCGTTGACGGAAGCCTGCGTCTGGCCGGAAGCGGCGGCGACGGCTGCGACGAGCTCGGTCTTGTTCAGTGACTTGTCAGCCATTTAAGGTGTCCTCCTCGGACCTTTTCGCTGCGGATGCAGCTGTTTACATGGAACGGTCCCGGCCACCAGGGCCAGTTCGGTTGGTCGTATGACCGTGGGTAATTTACCAGCTGGACTTCGTAATGCCCGGCAATTCGCCCCGGTGCGCCATGTCACGGAAGCGGACACGCGAGATGCCGAACTTCGTGAGGACACCGCGGGGACGACCGTCGACCGCGTCGCGGCTGCGAACGCGGATCGGCGAGGCGTTGCGGGGGAGCTTCTGCAGACCGAGGCGAGCGGCTTCGCGCTCCTCGTCGGTCGACGTCGGGCTCACGAGAGCCTTCTTCAGCTCGAGGCGCTTCGCCGCGTAGCGGTTCACGATCACCTTGCGCTGCTCGTTACGGGCAATCTTGCTCTTCTTGGCCATGTGGTTACCGCTCCTCTCGGAAGTCGACGTGCTTACGGATGACCGGGTCGTACTTCTTCAGCACGAGGCGGTCGGGGTCGTTGCGACGGTTCTTCTTGGTCACGTAGGTGTAACCGGTGCCTGCCGTCGAACGGAGCTTGATGATGGGACGGACGTCCTGCTGCTTTGCCATTAGATCTTCTCCCCACGAGCCAGGATGTCCTTGACGACGGACTCGATGCCGCGGGCGTCGATGACCTTGATGCCCTTGGCCGACAGGGTCAGCGTCACGTTACGGCGAAGCGACGGCACGTAGTACGTCTTCTTCTGCACGTTCGGGTCGAAGCGGCGCTTGGTGCGCCGGTGCGAGTGCGAGATGTTGTGACCGAAGCCGGGAACGGCTCCTGTCACCTGGCAGACTGCTGCCATTGTTTCCTCCATTTGGTTACCGTGAGACGACTGCCTCACCCAAGATGACTTGTCGGCGAGCTGCCCCATTCGGGCACCCCACAATGGGCGGAGGATTCCACCCAACCTGTACATGCTAGACGACCGCCGCCCTTCCGCCAAATCCCGCCGATCGACGGCGGAGATGTCACCGAACGGTGACGTTACCTCTTGTAACCGTACGCACACATAAGCTAATGTAACCGTACGCACACAGGAGGCTTCGTGAAGAACGTCCGCTCGCTCGGCCTCCGGGCTCTCGCGCTCCGTGTCGGAGCCGGCCTCAGCCAGGAGGAGCTCGCGGCACGCGCCTACGTGTCGCGCAAGTGGCTGAGCGACTTCGAACGCGGCAAGCCCACGGTCGAGGCGAGCAAGGTGCTCGACGTGTTCCAGGCGCTGGGCTACGAGTTCGAAGTGGTGCCGATAGCTGAGCTCTCCTCGACGAATGAATGAGCGCACGATGAATCGCACACTGGATGTCTACCTCGATGGCGCTCTGACGGGTGCGGTCACGATGTCGAGCGGTGGCACCCTGACCTTCCGCTACGCGGACACACATCTCGACCAGTCGCACCCCACACCCGTCTCGATGTCGATGCCGACGGAACGACAAGAGCATCCGAACCGCGTCGTGCTGCCTTTCATCCAGGGTCTCCTGCCCGACAACGCCCAGGCGCTCTCGGCGATCGCCACGAGCTTCGGCGTCTCTGCCGCGAGCCCGTTCGCGATGATCGAGAAGATCGGCACCGACGTCGCGGGGGCGCTCCAATTCGTGCCCGAAGGCGAGGCCGCTCCGGATGCGACTGGAGCGCGCACCGGTGTCCGCCCGCTGGACGAGACCGAGATCGCAGAACTGCTGCGCGAGGCGATCGACGAATACAGCGACGGGCGGCCGATGCGACAGCGCGACAGCCGATTCAGTCTGTCCGGAGCCCAGCCGAAGATCGCGTTGCACGCACTGGACGCCGATTCATGGGGAGTGCCGGTGGATGCCACTCCCACGACCCACATCTTCAAGCCCGTGACGGGGGCGATGCGCGACATCGACGTGATCGAGCAGATCACCATGTCGGCCGCCCGGTATCTCGGCCTCGGTGTGGCCGAGAGCAGGCTCGCCACCTTCGACGGCGTGCGCACCTTCGTCACCACGCGCTACGACCGCGTCGAGACGGGCGCGCGGTGGCGGCGGCTCCATCAGGAGGATCTCTGCCAGGCTCTCGCCGTTCCACCGGCGAAGAAGTACCAGCGCACCGACGGCGGGCCCGGGGCGGCGGCCTTCGCCGGCCTCCTTCAGGCCATCCCGGTGCTCGACGACAGAGCTGCCGCCGCGCGCGCCTTCTTCCGGGGCTTCGTGTTCAACGTCGTCGCCGCCGGAACCGACGCGCATGCGAAGAACTACTCGATCATGCTCGACGGCGAACGCGTGCGACTCGCACCGCTCTACGACCTCGCGAGCTACGCCGCTTATGCGAGTCCGGGTGAGAGCATCCAGCTGCCGATGCACGTCAACGGGAAGTACCGGCTCGACGCGATCTCCTCGGCCGACCTGGTGAAGGTCGGCACGAAATTGCGCCTGCCCTCGTCGGAAGCGTCGGAGATTGTCGAGTCCCTTCGCGATGAGGTGGTCGCGGCATTCTCCGCCGCGGGGGACGAGTTCCTCGCCGAGGCGTCCTCGAGCGAGGTCGAAGGCGTGGCCCAGCGGCTCGTCACGGGCGTCGCAGCACTGCCCCTGACTCGCTGAGACGGGTCAGTGGGAGGCGGGGGGCACGCAGGCCGAGCAGAAGCCGAAGATGTCGACCACGTGCTCCGGGCGACTGAAGCCGTGCAGAGCCGCGGTCTTCTGGGCCCAGGACTCCACCTCGTCGGCCTCGATCTCCACCGTGAGACCGCAGCTGCGGCAGATCAGGTGGTGGTGGTGCACCATCGAGCAGGCGCGGTAGAGCGCCTCGCCGTCGGGCGACTGGAGCGAGTCGGCCTCGCCCTCCTGCGCCAGGTCGGCCAGCGCGCGGTAGACGGTGGCGAGCCCGATCTGCGAACCGGTGCCCTTCAGCGAAGAGTGCAGGCCCTGCGCGCTCACGAAGCCCATCTGGGTTCCGAGCGCGCTCCGCACCGCCTCGCGCTGCCAGGTGTTCCTCTTCACGACTGCTCCACCTTCCTCACGGGCAACGCTAGTCCGGCATCCTGAATCCTTCCAGTGCCCACCCCGCGCCGCCACGCGATCACCCGGCACACCACGTAGATCGCGAAGGAGATGGAGGTGACGTAGGGGCTGATCGGAACGGATGCGCCGAGCGCCAGCATGATGCCGCCCACGAGCGAGGTGACGGCGAAGATCGTGCTCAGCACCGGCACGAGCACCGGCGACGACGACAGCCGGAGGGCGGCCGCCGCCGGCGTCACCAGGATGGACAGCACCAGCAGCGATCCCACGATCTGCACCGAGACCGCCACCGCGAGCCCGAGGAGCAGCATGAAGAAGATCGACAGCCCGCGCACGGGCACGCCGCGGGCCGACGCGACGTCGGCATCCACGCTCGCGAAGGTGAGGGGGCGCCAGACCAGCAGCAGCCCCACCACCACGACGATCGAGATGGCGATCAGCGAGTTGAGCCGCGGGTCGTCGACCGCCACGATCTGACCGGTGAGCAGCCCGAACTTGTTCGCCGAACGTCCCGGATACAGGGAGAGGCACAGGATGCCGAGCCCCAGCCCGAACGGCATGAGCACAGCGATGATCGAGTTGCGATCGCGCGCCCGCGACCCGAGCAACCCGATGAGGAGCGCGGCCACCAGCGAGCCGAAGATCGACCCCTGCACCACCCCCACCCCGAACAGCAGCCCCGCGGCGGCGCCCGCGAACGAGAGCTCGCTGATGCCGTGCACGGCGAACGCCATGTCGCGCGACATCACGAACACCCCGATCAACCCGCCGACCACGCCGAGCACCGCACCGGCGATGATCGAGTTCTGCAGCAGGGCCACGAGCTCGCCGTAATTGTCGAAGTTGAAGATCTCGCCCCAGAAGTCACCGCTCACGGCAGCCCCCCGAGGAGTCCTGTGGAGGAGGTCGACGGTCCGGAGCCGCCGTCGTGCTCGTCGTGATGGTGGAACTGGTCGTCGGGATGACCGTGCGCGCCATCCGGAGTCCCGACCACGATCACGCGCCCGTGCGTGCGGATCACGTCGACCCGCGACCCGTAGAGCTCGCTGAGCACCTCGGAGCGCAGCACCTCGTCGGGCTCGCCGATGCGGAAGCCCCCGCCGGCGAGGTAGAGCACCCGATCGACCATGTCCAGGATGGGATTGATGTCGTGCGTCACGAAGAGCACCCCGAAGTCGCGCTCCCGCCGCTGCCGGTCGATCAACTCGCTCACCGCGCGCTGATGCGTGAGGTCGAGCGAGAGCAGCGGTTCGTCGCAGAGCAGCAGCCGCGGGTCGCCGGCGAGCGCCTGCCCGATCCGCACCCGCTGCTGCTCACCGCCGGAGAGCGTTGAGACGCCCACGTTCGCGTACTCGGTGGCGCCAACGGCCGCGAGCAGCGCATCCACCTCCCGTCGCCGGGCGGCGGAGGGCAGCGGCACTCCCCAGCGGTGCCCGGAGAGACCGAGGCCCACGAGGTCGCGCGCACGCAGCGGCGTTCCGTCGTCGGCGAGCTTCTGCTGCGGCACGTAGCCGATGCGACGGTCGCCGCGTCGGCCGGCCGCACCGAGGAAGGAGATGCTGCCCGAGGTGAGCTTCTGCTGGCCCAGGATGACCTTCAGCAGGCTGGACTTGCCCGATCCGTTCGATCCGAGCACGGCGATGAATTCGCCCGGCCGCACGTCGAGGTCCAGGTGCGACCAGAGGGTGCGCGGGCCGAACGACAGGCTCGCGTCGCGCATCGTCAGAACCGGATCGGTCACGGTCACACCCTACTGCTCGCTCGCCCGCTGCCGACGGGGGCTACTGGCCGAGCGCGGCGGAGACCGCGTCGAGGTTCGACTTCATCCAGCCGAAGTAGTCGACGCCGTCGGGCAGCGTCTCGGTGACGCCCACCGCCGGGATCTCGTTCTTCTTCGCGGCCTCGAGCACCGCATCCGTCTGAGCACCCCCGGTCTGCTCGTTGTAGACGAGCAGCTTCACGGCGTGGTCGTCGAAGAGGGCGAGGGTGTCCTGCAGCACCGTCGGTGGCACGTCGGTGTCCTGCTCGATGGCCTCGCTGAAGGCATCCGGAGTCCGGTTCACGAGCCCGCTGGCCTCGAGCAGGTAGAGGGGCACGGGCTCGGTGATGGCCACGCCCGACCCGGCGTATTCCGCCTCGATGTCGGCCTCCGCGGCCTCCAGGGTGGCGAGCTGCGCCTTGACGCTGGCCCCGTTGGCCTCGAAGACGGATGCGTCGCCGGCGTCGAGCGCCGACAGCTCGCTCACCAGCGAATCGACCAGCTTCTGCATGGTGGGGAAGTCGTACCACAGGTGCTCGTTGAACTCTCCGTCGGCGGGCTCCTGGTCGTACCCGGAGATGTCGGCCACGTTCAGCACGGTCGCCTCGGAGTTGTCGGCCGCCGAGAGCATGGTGTCGACGAAGTCGTCGTAACCGCCGCCGTTCTCGATCACGATCTGCGCCTTCGAGAGCGAGAGTTGGTTCTGGCCGTCTGCCTGGTACTCGTGCGGATCCTTGTCCGGGCTGTCGATGATCGACGTGACACTGGCGAAGTCGCCCCCCACGGCTTCGGCCAGACTGCCGTAGACGTTGGTGGAGGCGACGATGCGGATGCCGGTGCTCGCGTCGGCGGTCTCGGCCGAGCTGTCTGCGGAGCAGCCCGCCAGGCCGAGGACGAGCGCGGCCGCGGAGGCGGCCAGGGCGGAGGTGAGGACGTGTCGTTTCACGTGGGGTGCCTGTCTAAGTCGGGGACGACTCCACGTTAGCTAATTGATAATGATTTTCAAAATCACCGATGCCGCTCAGGCGATGGCCTCGGCGAGCGCCTGCTCGGCATGGTGGCACGCCACCTCGCGGAGCGCGAGCGAGCGAAGCGGGGGCTGCACGGTTCGGCACTCGTCGGTGGCGAGCCAGCACCGCGGGTTGAAGCGGCAGCCGGCCGGCGGGTCGACGGGGGAGGGCGGCTCTCCACCGAGCACGCGGCGACGGGAGAGCTTGCCGCGGTCGGCGCGGCTGTGCGACGGCGTGGCCGAGAGCAGGGCCTGGGTGTACGGATGCGCGGGCGTGTCGTAGACCGTCTCGGTGTCGCCCAGTTCCGCCATCCGGCCGAGGTACATGACGCCCACGCGGTCGGCGATGTGTCGCACCACCGAGAGGTCGTGCGCGATGAACAGGATGGCCACACCGAGCCGGCGCTGCAGGTCGGCCAGCAGGTTGATCACCTGCGCCTGCACCGACACGTCGAGCGCCGAGACGGCCTCGTCGCACACGAGCACGTCGGGATCGAGGGCGAGCGCCCGCGCGATGCCGATGCGCTGCCGCTGCCCGCCGGAGAACTGGTGCGGGTAGCGCGACATCATGTCGGGCGCGAGACCCACGAGCCCCAGCAGTTCGGCCACCCGCTCGCGCCGCGCCGACGCGGAGGCCGACCGCGTCGCGGCCATGGGCTCGGCGATGATGTCGCCGACGTTCATCCGCGGGTCGAGCGAGGTGTACGGGTCCTGGAAGATCATCTGCACGCCGCGGCGCAACAGCTTGCGGTCGCTCGCGCGCCCCTTCGTGACATCCGTGCCGTGGTAGAGCAACGAGCCGCCGTCGGGCTTCTCGAGGCCCACCAGCATGCGGGCGAGCGTCGACTTGCCGCAGCCGGACTCTCCGACGATGCCGAGCGTCTCGCCGGCGTGCAGGGTGAGGCTCACGCCGTCGACGGCGGAGACGTGGGTGGGGCGCAGGCGCGAGCCGCCCGTGAAGGTGCGGCGGAGGTCGGTGGCCTCGAGCACGACACGGCGCTCGGGGGCGAGAACGGCGGAAGCGGAAGCAGAAGCGGAAGCGCCCGCGCCGACGTCAGCTGACGAGTTCATGCAGCAGTTCCTCCGATCGGTGGCACGCGGATGCGCGACCCGCCGCAACGTCGCGAAGCGGCGGTCGCTCGGTGCGGCAGACGTCGATGGCCATGTGGCAGCGGGGGTTGAACGAGCAGCCGGGCGGGGTCTGAGCCGGGCTCGGCGGGGAGCCCGGGATGGTGAGCAGGTCGTGTCCGCGCGCCGCGGCATCCGGAACCGAGCGCAGCAGGGCCTGGGTGTACGGGTGCGCGGGCAGGTCGAGCACGGTATCGGCGTCTCCCCGCTCCACGATGCGCCCGGCGTACATCACGGCGAGCCGGTCGGCCACCTCCATCACCACGCCGAGGTCGTGGGTGATGAGGAGCACCCCCATGCCGAGTTGGTCGCGCAGGCGCCCGAGCAGGTCGAGGATCTGCGCCTGCACCGTCACGTCGAGGGCGGTGGTGGGCTCGTCGGCGATGAGCATCTCGGGCTCGAGCGCGATGGCCATGGCGATCAGGATGCGCTGGCGCATGCCTCCGGAGAACTGGTGCGGGTAGTCGTCGACCCGATTGGCCGGCGCCGGGATGCCGACGAGACCGAGCAGCTCGACGGCGGCCGCGCGGGCCTGCTTGCGCGTGGCCCCGCGGTGCACCTTGAACAGCTCGCCGATCTGGTTGCCGATGGTCATCACGGGGTTGAGCGCGGAGAGCGCGTCCTGCAGCACCAGGCTCATCCGCTCACCGCGCATCAGCCGCCGTTCCTCTTCCGAGATGGCGAGGATGTCGGTGCCCGCCACCTCGAGCGAGGCGGCCGAGACCCGGGTGTACTCGTCGGTCAGGCCCATGATCGCGCGGGCGGTCACCGACTTGCCCGAGCCGGATTCACCGAGCAGCGCCACGAATTCGCCCCGCGCCACATCGAGGTCCACGTTCCGCACCGCGCGCACCTCGCGCCCGCCGCCGGTGAAGGTCACGTTGAGGTCGCGCACCCGCAGAGCGGCGGTGCCGACCGTCATCATCTCGTCTGCCACCACTCCATCATCACCCCTCACCGTTACCGAATTGTTTCAAGCATGCTAAATCTATGCCGAAAAGTATCAAGCAGGTTGACAAACTTGCCGGAAATCGAAGAGGTTGTCTAAAGCAACGCCGGACTTTCCCAAGAAAAGGAGATCAGATGCTTGATCCCGCCGCGGCCTACAAGGGCTACACCGCCTACGACTACCTGGAAGCAGGAAAGGACTACAAGGAGTTCACCTACGCGAAGCAGATCGGCCGCGTTCCGGCCTACGAGGGTCTGGGCCTCAGCTCGGCCGAGGAGGAGCGCACGCGCAAGCTCCTGGCCGAAGAGACCGTCATCTCGCTGCACGACCACGTCCAGGTCTTCCCGGAGGACATGGGGCAGCTGCGCGATCACATCCGCCAGGGCCGCGAACCAACGGGCTACGAGGGCCTCTCGCGCTCGGGCATCACCGCCGTTTTCGACAACGGCATGGACGGCACCTGCTGCATCTCGAGCGACGCCGGCTGGAAGTACCAGGACGTGCTGTTCGACCTCGGCGTGCGGATGGCCGACCTCGCCCACCAGGACTACGTGATCAAGGCCGAGTCGGTGAAGGACATCGAGCGCGCCAAAGCCGAGGGCAAAGTCGCCCACGTCTTCGCCCTCGAGGCCGCGACCATGATCGAGAACGAGGTCGACCGGCTCGACGTGCTCTACGGCTTCGGCGTGCGCCAGATGGGCATCGCCTACTCCGAGCAGAACACCCTGGGCTCCGGCCTCAAGGAGCGCGGCGACGGCGGACTCACCTACTTCGGCGAGCGCGCCGTGGAGCGCATGAACAAGCTCGGCATCGCCATCGACATCTCGCACTCAGGCGACAAGACCTGTGTCGACGTGATCAAGGCATCGAAGTTCCCGGTGTTCATCACCCACGCCGGAGCGCGCGGCCTCTGGCCGACGAACCGGATGAAGACGGATGAGACGATCATCGAGTGCGCGAAGCGCGGCGGTGTCATCGGCATCGAAGCGGCGCCGCACACCACGCTCTCTCCCCAGCACCCGTCGCACTCCCTGGAATCGGTGATGGACCACTTCCAGTACTGCGTCGACCTGGTGGGTCTCGAGCACGTGAGCTTCGGACCTGACACGCTGTTCGGAGACCACGTGGGGTTGCACCACGCCTTCTCGTCGAACCTCTCGATCAGCCAGGCGCACGGACACGTCGAGTACGAGGAAGTCGAGTACGTCGACGGGATCGAGAACCCGGCCGAGGAGTTCTACAACATCATCGGCTGGCTCGTGAAGCACAACTACTCGGACGACGAAATCCGCGCCGTCGTCGGAGGCAACACCATGCGGGTCCTGAAGGAGGTTTGGGTTTGATGCGAAAACGAAGTCTGGTCATCGCGACACTTGCAGCGAGTGTCGCCCTCACGCTGAGCGCGTGCGCGCCCTCGGCTCCCCCCGAGGCGTCGAGCAGTGCGGCCGCCGCGGGCAACGACACGCTCACCATCGCGACGACGACGGATGTGGTGAACTACAACCCGCTGATCGGCAACAGCCGAAGCGACTACTGGATCACCAACCTGATGTACCCGCACCTGATGTCGATCGACGACACCGGCAAGAAGACGCCGGAGCTCGCCACCGAGTGGGGCTACGTCGACGACACCACGGGGTACTACGAAATCCGCGACGACATGACGTGGAGCGACGGCGAGCCCGTCACCGCCGAAGACGTGGCGTGGACCATGAACGCGGTGAAGAAGGACGCGCCCTCGGGCACCTTCTACGGCCAGCTGGCCAACTTCGACTCGGCCACGGCCGTCTCCGACACCCGCGTCGAGGTCAAACTCACCAAGCCCGACTCGTCGATCATCGAGGAGATCGGATTCTGGGGCAACGTCGTGCCGAAGCACGTGTTCGAGAAAGCCGCCTCGGTGGCCGACTTCCCGAACGACGGATCGGACGGCGGCTGGGTGGGCGCGGGCCCCTTCACGCTCCAGAAGGTGCAGGTGGGGCAGAGCTACGAGCTCGACCGCGTGGAGGACTACCCGCTGGTCGACGGTGGAACGCCCATTCCGGCCAAGGTGGTGTACCGCGTCTTCCCCGACGTGAACACGGAGATCCTGGCGCTGCAGAGCGGAGAGGTCGACGCGATCGCCAACGCCCTCCCGCCGGCGCAGGTCGACCAGCTGAAGAACTCGCCCGGCATCACCGTCGAAGAGGTCACCGGTCTCGGCTACGCGCACATGACCTACAACATGAACAACCCGGATCTCGCCAAGCTCGAGGTGCGTCAGGCCCTGGCCCACGCCGTCGACTACGACGCCATCCGCAAGGTCGTGTTGCAGGACCAGGCCGTCTCGACCGGATCGAGCCCGCTGATGCCGGTACTGAGCGACTACTACGACGACTCGCTCACCGAATACGAGTTCGACACCGACAAGTCGCGCGAGCTGATGGAGAAGGCCGGATACACGGCCGACGCCAACGGCAACTTCCCGGTCTCGTTCCGGCTGATCTACTCGCTGCAGGACAGCGTGACCAGCCAATGGGCGCAGCTCGTGAAGGACTCGGCGGCCGAGGCCGGAATCACCATCGAGCTCCAGGGGACCGAACGCAACACCTACCTGGCGCAGACGAACAAGGGCGATTTCGACATCTACGCCGGCAACTTCGCCATCATGGACGACCCGGTGACGAACTTCACCCTGGCGTACCTGCCCGAGGGCGCGATCAACTACAGCTACGTCGACGACCCGCAGTTGAACGACCTGATCGCCCAGGGCGCTGTCACCAGCGACCAGGACGAGAAGATCGACATCATGCGCCAGGCGGCGAAGATCGTGCACGACAACGTCTACGACAACATCATGTACACGCAGAATCTGTTCTTCGCCCACAGCGACAAATGGGACGGATTCATCACCCAGCCGAGTGAGCTGCTGTCGATCGTGAACCCCGAGTCACTCGCCAGCGCCCACAAGGTCGGCTGACGAGAGAAAGGGCAGCCCGCGTGCCTCGTTCTTCCTTCATCCTCCGACGCCTCGGCAGGGCGGTGTTCACGATCTGGTTCGCCGTGACCGTGACCTTCCTCCTGCTGCGGCTGCTCCCCGGAGATCCGGCACTGGCGGTCGCCAGTCCGAACATGACGGACGACGCGCGGGCTGCCCTGCTCACCCAGTACGGCCTCGACAAGCCCCTGATCGTGCAGTACGGGCTCTACCTGGTGCAGCTCGTGCAGGGCAACTTCGGGGTGTCGTTCACGCAGTCCATCCCGGTGATGGACGTCCTGCTGCAGCGCCTGCCCTGGACGCTGCTGCTCACCGTGTCGGCGCTCGTGCTGACCACGGCCATCGGCATCCCGCTCGGCGTGCTCGCCGCCTCCAAGCGCGGCGGCTTCCTCGACAAACTCGTGCAGGTGATCGGCGTCACGGGGCAGTCGATCTTCGTGCCGTCGATCGGCGTGCTGCTGCTGTTCGTGTTCGGCCTCACGCTGCGCTGGCTGCCGATCGGCGGCGCCTACGACAACGACGCCTACGGGGCGGCCTGGTACGGCAGCGTCGCGTCGCACCTCATCCTGCCGGCCGTGTCGCTCATGCTCATCCAGCTCGGCTCCTACGTGCTCACGATGCGCTCGACCCTGATCGACGCTCTGGGTGAGGACTACGTGACGCTCGCGAAGGCGAACGGCCTGCCCTACCGGCGCATCCTCTGGAAGCACGCACTCCGCAACGCCTTGCTGCCCACCACGACCCTGATCGGCCTGCAGCTCGGCTTCCTAGTCGGCGGCGCCGTCCTCACCGAGACCGTGTTCGCCTACCCCGGGATCGGCCGCGGCATCTACGAGGCCGTCACCCAGCTCGACTTCCCGGTGCTCCAGGGGGCATTCCTGCTGCTCGCGATCACCGTGGTGCTCGCCAACATGCTCACCGACATCGTCTACGGATTCCTCGACCCCCGGGTGAAGACATCATGACCTCTCTCGAATTCGACCCCGCCGCAACGGTCGGGATGTCCGCCCCCGCCGAACCGGTCGCCACCGAGAACGGACGGGCGGGTCTGGCCACCTGGCGGGTGTTCCGCAAGGAACCGCTCGGCATCATCTCGCTGGTCATCCTGGCCCTGCTCATCGTGGTCGCGCTCGCGGCTCCGCTCCTGGCGCCCTACCCGGCGAGCTACGGCACCGACGTGCTGAAGCCACCGAGCCTGCAGTACGTCTTCGGCACCGATTCGCTGGGGCGCGACGTGCTCGGCGAGGTGATCTGGGGAACGCAGCAGAGCCTGCTCGTCGCGATCGCGGCATCCGTCATCGCCATCGCGTTCGGCACGCTGGTCGCCGTGCTCGGCGCCTACTTCAAGAAGCTCGACGGCTTCATCAGCGTGATCGTCGACCTGACGCTGTCGCTGCCGGTGCTGCCGCTGATGATCCTCATCGCCGCGCTCGTGGGGCCGAGCACCGGCACGATCATCGCCGTCGTGGCCGCCTTCTCGTGGCCCGAGGTCACGCGCCTGGTGCGGTCGCAGGCACTCACCATCGTGAACCTGCCCTACGTCGACGCGGCACGCCTGATGACGACCTCGCCGCTCTGGATCATCTCGCGGCACATCGTGCCCGCCGTCACCCCGGTCATCGTGGTCTCGGTGGTGGTCACTGCCTCGCGGGCCGTTCTGTCGGCGGCAGGCCTGGCCTTCCTCGGGCTCGGCGACCCGACCACCTGGTCGTGGGGTCGCATCCTCTACGAGGCGCAGCAGTCGGGCGCCATGTCGAGCGCCTGGTGGCTGACGCTGTTCCCCTCCATCGCGATCCTCCTCCTCGTGCTCTCCGCGACGCTGCTGTCGATCGCCTACAACGACGCGCGCAACCCGCGCAACCGAGCCCGCTAGGAGCATCCGTGACCACCCGCTTCCGCCAGCCCCTCGAGCCGGCCTTCTTCGACGGCGTGCAGGAGCGCGTACGCGCGCGGCTCGTGGAGGAGGGCTTCGATGCCCTGCTCACCGACCAGACCGAAGACGTCGCCTACCTCACGGGCTTCTTCCACCACCCCTCCGAGCGGCCGGTGGCGGTGTGGCTCGGGGCCGACGGCCGATGCGTGCTGATGACGCCGGAGCTCGAACGCGAGAACGCGCTGCGGCAGGACGCGCGTGCCGAGATCGTGTCGTACGCCGAGTTCCCGGGCATCGAGGCACCGTTCGCGTCGCTGGCTCGCGCCGTCGACCGCGTCGGCGGTGGCGATCGGATGCGCGTGGGCTTCACCACGCAGATGACCAACGAGCGGCAGACGGCCGCCATGAGCCAGCTCCCGGACGCCGTGTTCACGGCGACGACGCTCGTCACCCGCGCGCGGTACCGGAAGGCCCCTGAGGAGATCGCGCTGCACCGCGAGGCGGCTCGCGTCACCGACGTGATGCTCGAGGCCGGAGTGGACTTCCTGCGCGCCGCCATCGAGGCGGGCGGAGAGCTGCCGAGCGAGTCGGAGCTGGCCTCTCACGTCACGGGCACCGGAGTGCGCACGATGTACGCCGAGCACGACGACGTGATCGTGGTGTCACCACTGGCCGGCGGACTCGTCTACGCCGGCGCCAACTCCGCCTTCCCTCACGGGCTGCCCTCGGGCTACCGGCTGCGCGACGGCGATACCTTCATGCTCTCACTCGGCTGCGCCGTGGGCGGCCGCTTCGTGGAGGGCGAGCGCACCTTCGTGCTCGGCACGCCGACGACCGAGCAGCGGCTGTACCACGACACCATCCGGCGGGCGCAGGAGATCGGCGGGGCGGCCATCCGGCCCGGCGCGGAGTGCCGCCAGGCCAACGCGACCTGCCTGTCCGTCATCGAAGAGGCCGGCCTCGGGCACTACATCCGGCATCGCCAGGGCCACGGGATCGGGCTCGGGATGCACGAGCCGCCCTGGCTCGAGGCCGGCGACGCGACCCCGCTCGAACCCGGGATGGTCGTGTCGAACGAGCCCGGCATCTACATCCCGGGTCACGCCGGCTATCGGATCAGCGACAGCATGCTCGTGACCGAGACAGGATCAGAGCCGCTCACCGCGTTCCCACGCGGCCTCGACGACTGCACCATCGCTCTCTAGAACCACGGAACCACGCAACGACAGGAGTCATCCATGACCGAGGTATCGCCCGAATTCGCGGCAGCCACCACCACCGCGCAGCGGGTCACCATCAACGGCAACGAACTCGCCGTCGAGGTGCTCGGCCCCGAGGGTGCGCCGGTGATCATCACCCACCACGGCGCTCCCGGCCTCGGCAGTCGCGCCGAGCCGCGTGCGAGCTTCGGGCGGCTCGCCGACGAGTACCGCGTGGTGGTGTTCGACGCGCGCGGTTCCGGCGAGAGCGAGGGCTCGGGCGAGTTCAGCCACGAGCAGTGGGCGGCCGACATCGACGGCCTCCGCGAGTGGATCGGCGCCGAGACCATCGTGATGGCCGGGGGCTCCTACGGCGGCTTCATGTCGATGGAGTACGCCATCCGTTACCCCGACCGGGTCACCGCGATGGTGCTGCGGGACACCTCGGCCGACAACGGCAACGCCCACCTGGCCCGGGAGAACGCACTGGCTTCCGATCGTGTCAGCATCGACATGGAGAAGTTCGACCGCATCGACGAGGGGCGCGTCGCCGACAACGACGATCTGCGCGACTGCTGGCGCGAGATCCTGCCGCTCTACGACTTCCACTACGACCCGGCTTCGGTCGAGAAGAAGGTCGCCGCCACCCCCTACCGCTACGAGGCGCACAACTACGCGTTCTCGAAGAACCTGCCGAACTACGACCTCAAGCCGCAGCTCCCGGGCGTCACCGCACCCACACTCATCACCGTGGGGCGCACGGATTGGATCACGCCGGTATCGTGTAGCGAAACCATCGCGAGCCTCATTCCCGATTCGGAGCTCGTGGTGTTCGAGAAATCAGGGCATTCTCCGCAGATCGAAGAGGTCGAGCTATGGACAGCAACAGTTCGGGACTTCTTGCACCGCGTAGCCCCGACGGGCAAGGACAGCACGACGGAGCTCTGACGGTGCGGGCACTCGACACCCTCGACGACCTCGATCGCCGCATCGTCGTCGCCATGCAGCACGACGGGCGGGCGAGCTGGCGGGCCATCGCCGAGATGGTCGGCTCGTCGACCGCCACGGTGGCGCGGCGCGGCCAGTCCTTGATCGCCTCCGGGGTCATCAAGGTCGCGATCAACCCGGCGCTCGGGGCGACCGGCCAGGTCGACTCCTTCTTCATCCGCATCAACTGCGCACCCGGAACCCAGCTCATGGTGGCCGAGCAGCTGGTGGCCCATGAAGACGTGCGCTTCATCACCGTGGTCACCGGGCAGTACGACATCATCGCCGAGCTCGTGGTGAAGGGCGGCGCGACCCACTACCCGCAGCTGCTCGAGGAGCTGCAGTCGATCCAGGGGGTCGAGCGCTGGCGCAGTGACCTCGTGATGCACATCTACAAGGTCTCGTTCGACTGGGGGCGCCAGCTCTTCGCCGACACCCTGGCGCTGCCGGATGCCGGCAACGACTTCGAGCGCTACGCCGAGCCCGAGAGTTGCAACCCGACCCACTTCGACGCTTCCGACTGGAAGATCATCGACGCGCTGCGCGACGACGGGCGCGAGACCTTCCAGGCCATCGCCGACCGGGTGGGCATGAACGAGTCGAGCGTGCGCCGCCGCTTCGAGCGGCTGCGCTCGTCGAAGTGCATCGACATCCTCACCCTGGTGCCGGCTCCGGCGCTCGGGATGGGGGCGGAGACGCTGCTCACGGTGAAGGTGACCCCGTCGCGGATGGACGCGGTGGCGCTCGAGCTGGCGAAGCATCCGGCCATCCGCTACCTCGCGGCCACGCTCGACGAGAACTCCCTGTTCTGCGAGGTCATCCTGCCCTCGACCGACGAGCTCTACGGGTTCATCACCTCGACGCTCTCGCAGCTGGACGGAGTGGAGGGCTGGACGGCCTCGATGGAACTGCTGTTCCTCAAGCGCGGCTTCATCGAGACACCGTGGTGGCGCAGCCAGGTCGCCCTGACGGAGAAGAAGCCCGCCGCCTGAGCCCGCTCCTCCCGACCTAGTCGAGCAGGAGAGCCGGCTCCTCGAGGATCGACGCGACGTCGGCCACGAAGCGGCTCGCCACGTCTCCGTCGACCACGCGGTGGTCGAAGCTCGCGCCCACCGTGGTGACGAAACGCGGCCGCACCTCGCCGTCGACCACCCAGGGCTTCTGCTTGATGGTGCCGAGCGCGATGATCCCCACCTCGCCGGGGTTGAGGATCGGGGTGCCGGTGTCCATGCCGAACACGCCGATGTTGGTGATGGTGATCGTGCCGTCGGCCATCTCGGCGGGCGAGGTACGGCCCTCGCGCGCGGTCAACGTGAGCTGCTCGAGCGACTCCGCGAGCTTCCGCATCGACATGTCCTGGGCGTCCTTGATGTTCGGCACGATGAGCCCGCGCGGCGTCGCCGCGGCGATACCGAGGTTCACGTAGTTGCGCACGATGATCTCTTTGTCGGTGAACGCCGAGTTGACCATGGGGTTCCGCTGCACGGCCCAGATCACGGCCTTCGCCATGATGAGCAGCGGCGACACCTTGACGCCCGCGAAGTCGGCCGAGGTCTTCAGCCGCTTGACGTACTCCATGGTGCGGCTGGCATCCACGTCGACGAAGAGCGACACGTGCGGCGCGGTGAACGCGCTGGCCACCATCGCCTTGGCGATCTGCTTGCGCATGCCCTTCACCGGGATGCGCTCCTCCCGCACGGGCGCCCATTGCGGCGTCTCGATGTTGTGGAAGACCTTCGCCTGGTCGGCGTGACGGATGACGTCGTCGCGCGTGATGTCGCCGATCAGCCCGGTGGGCGTGACCTCGTTGAGGTCGACGCCGAGGTCCTTCGCGAGCTTGCGGATCGGGGGCTTGGCGATCACCGGCACGCCGGGGATGGGCTGGTGGATGCGCGCCAGCCGCTGGGCGGGCGCCTTGGCATCCGGGGCCTCGCCGATGGCGGGGATGACGGCCGCGGCGCGGGTGCGGGCGGTGCGCCTACTGGCGACGTGCCCCTTGATGCCGTAGCCGACGAGCACGGCGCCCGACTTCTCCGCCTCGGGAGCGGGAGCGGGAACCGGGGCCTGCGCCTGCGCCGGGTTCGCCGGAGCAGCAGCCGCGGTGGCCGGCTCGGGCAGGCTGATCACGCCGAGGATCTCGGTGGCCGCCACGGCAGGTGGCGCTTCCTCCCCGTCGGTGGCGTCGACCGTGATGATCGCGGTCCCCACGTCGACGGTGGTGCCCTCGGCCACGAGGAGCCCTTCGACCACTCCGGCGAACGGCGACGGCAGCTCCACGAGCGATTTGGCCGTCTCGATCTCCACGATCACCTGGTTGATCTCGATGGAGTCGCCGGGCGCGACCTTCCACGAGACGATCTCGGCCTCGGTGAGGCCCTCGCCCACATCGGGCAGGTGGAACTGCGACGTCGTCATTGTCTGGATCCTCAGTAGGCCATGGCCCGGTCGATGGCCTCCATGACGCGGTCGGCGTCGGGGAGGAACAGTGTCTCGAGCTTCGCGGGAGGGAAGGGGGTGTCGAAACCGGACACCCGGAGCACGGGCGCCTGCAGCGAGTAGTAGGCGCGCTCCGCGACGGTGGCCGCGATCTCGGAGCCGACGCTGGCGAAACCGGAGGCCTCCTGCGCCACCACCAGTCGACCGGTCTTCGTGACGGAGTCGAGGATGGGTCCGTAGTCGACCGGACTGAGCGACCGCAGGTCGATCACCTCGGCGCTCACCCCCTCCTCCTGGGCGATCTCGGCGGCCTGCATGAGAACGCTCACCATCGCGCCATGGGCGAGCAGGGTGACATCCGTTCCGGTCCGCACGACACGACTGGCGTGCAGGGGTGCGGCGGTGCCGGCGAAGTCGACGGGGCCCTTGGGCCAGTAGCGGCTCTTCGGTTCGAAGAACATCACCGGGTCGTTGGAGGCGATGGCCTCCTGGATCATCCAGTAGGCGTCGTTCGGCGTCGACGGGCTCACCACGCGCAGTCCGGGGGTGTGCGCGAAGTAGGCCTCGGGGCTCTCCTGGTGGTGCTCGACGGCACCGATGTGCCCGCCGTAGGGCACCCGGATGACCACGGGCATCGAGAAGGCGCCCTGGCCGCGGTTCGTAAGCTTCGCGAGCTGAGAGGTGATCTGGTCGAAGCCGGGGTAGATGAAGCCGTCGAACTGGATCTCGCAGACCGGCCGGTAGCCGCGCAGGGCCAGTCCGATCGCGGTGCCGACGATTCCCGATTCGGCCAGCGGGGTGTCGATCACGCGGTCGCCGAACTCGGCCTGCAGACCCTCGGTGATGCGGAAGACGCCGCCGAGGGTGGCGATGTCCTCGCCCATCAGCAGCACTTTCGGGTCGTCGGCGAGCGCCTGCCGGAGCCCGGCGTTGAGGGCTCGCGCCATCGGCATCTCCTCGACGCGGGCGGCCGGCTTCGCGGTTCCGGCGGCGGTGGTGTCGATCGTGCTCATGCCTGACCCTCCTCGAATGAGGCTTCGTAGCGTTCCAGCCACAGTTTCTGCTCCGCCATCACCGGATGCGGCTCCGAGTACACGTGGTCGAACATCGTGGAGACCGGCGGCGGCGTCAGCGTCAGCGTGCGGTGCCGGATGTCGGACGCGAAGTCCTCGGCCTCGGTGCGCACCTCGGCGAAGAACGCGTCCGACTGGCCGAGCGAGCGCAGGTACTTCTCGAACCGGATGATCGGATCGCGTGACACCCAGTACTCGTACTCGGCCTCGTCGCGGTACTTCGTGGGGTCGTCAGAGGAGGTGTGGGCTCCGATGCGGTAGGTCAGCGCCTCGATGAACTGGGGGCCGCGGCCGGCGCGCGCGTCGTCGAGGTGCTTCGCCGTCACCGCGAAGCTCGCGAGCGCGTCGTTGCCGTCGATCTGCACGCTCGGGATGCCGAATCCGCGCGAGCGCAGGTAGAGGGGGGTACGCGACTGCACCCGCACCGGCACCGAGATGGCCCACTGGTTGTTCTGCAGGAAGAAGACGTTCGGCGTCTGGCTCGACGCCGAGAACACGAAGGCCTCACTCACGTCGCCCTGGGAGGTGGCGCCGTCTCCGAAGTAGCAGAGCACGGCGGCATCCACCTCGTCGTCGCCGGTGCCCACCACGCCGTCGCGCTGCATGCCCATGGCGTAGCCGGTGGCGTGCAGGGAGTGCGAGCCGATCACCAGGCAGTAGCCGTGGAAGTTGCCGTTCGTGGGGTCGGTCGGATCCCACCCGCCGTGCGTGTTGCCGCGGAGGAGTTCCACGATCGAGAGCACGTCGATGCCGCGCACGAGACCCACAGCGTGTTCGCGGTAGGAGGGGAAGATGTGGTCCTGCGGCTTGGCGGCGAAGGCGGAGCCCACCTGGGCGGCCTCCTGGCCCTGGCTCGGCACCCAGAGCGCCATCTGGCCCTGACGCTGGAGGTTCGTGCCCTCCTGGTCGAAGCGCCGCACCACCGCCATGTGCCGGTAGAACTGGGCCAGGTCGGCCTCGCTCAGCCGGTCGAGGTAGGGGGCGTACTCCTCGGCCGAGGCGCTGGGGGCGAACTCACCCTCGGCATTCAGGAAGTGGACGGTGTCCGTCCGGGTCTCGCTGACGACGTCGGTCATCGGATGAGCCTCGCAATCTCTTCTGCGGCGGCGAGCACGTTCTCGACCGATTCCTCTTCGCCGATCGTCAGACGAACGCCGTCGGGCAGGTAGGCGCGCGCGATGATGTCGTGGGCGCGGAAGACCTCGAGGGCCTCCGCCGTGCGTGCGCCGGTGGGGAACCAGACGAAGTTGCCGTGGGGGCGGGGGATGTCCCATCCCTGCTCCTGGAGCGCCCGCCACACCACCTCGCGCCGGGCGGCGATGTTGGCCACGCGCTCGTGCAGCTCCTGGCTGCGGTCGAGCGAGGCGATGGCGGCCACCTGGGCGTGGTCGGTGAGGCTGAGCGGCATGATCGTGGTGCGCGCGGCACCGAGGATCGCGGCCGGCCCGATGCCGTAACCGATGCGCAGGCCCGCGAGCCCGTAGGCCTTCGAGAAGGTGCGCAGGATCACGAGGTTCGGGTAGCGCCGCACCAGTTCGCGACCGTTCACCGCATCCTCGTCGGTGATGAACTCGGCGTAGGCCTCGTCGAGGATGACGAGCACGTCGGTGGGCACTGCGGCCATGAAGGTCTCGAACTCGGCCTTCGTCACGATGGTGGAGGTCGGGTTGTTGGGTGAGTTCACGATCACGAGCCGCGTGCGGTCGGTGACCGCCGCGGCCATGGCCACCAGGTCGTGCCGGTGGTCGGGGGTGTTCGGCACCGGAACCGCCGTGGCGCCCGGGAGCACCGTCATCCACGGGTACACCTCGAAGGAGCGCCAGGAGTAGACGACCTCGTCGCCGTGACCGGCCGCGGCGAGCGCGAACTGCACCAGCAGCGCCACCGAGCCCGCGGCCACGATCACTTCGTCGGTCTCGACGCCCCACTCCTTCGCCAGGCGCGCCGTGATCTCCGGTGCCGCGGCGTTCGGGTAGCGATGCAGCTGGCGGGTGGCGGCGTCGACAGCCTCCAGCACGCCGGGCAGCGGGTCGAAGGGGTTCTCGTTCGACGAGAGCTTGAACCCGGTCGGCGCGGCCAGCCCCTGCTTGTAAGCGGGGAGCGCGAGGATCTCGGGGCGCATCTTCACAGGGAAGTGCAACGGGGTACCGGGGTCGGAACTCATCCGTTCATCTTAGTTCGCGCTGTGAAAGCGCCCCTGGAATATGTTCGGCGGTCGTTCAGGCTCGTCCGGGCCCGGTCAGGCCCGCCACTCCTCGGCGAGCATCGCGAACACGAGGGTGTCGGTCCACTCCTCCTTGAACCACTCGTCCTGCCGGAAATGCGCCTCCTGACGCATTCCGAGCCGATGCAGAAGACGAGCGGATGCCTCGTTGCGGGCATCGAGGCGGGCGATCACCCGGTGCAGGCCGAAGTCGTCGAACGCAAGGCCCAGCACGGCCCGTGCGGCTTCCGTCGCGTAGCCCCGGCCGGCCACGTCGGCGGCCATCGCGTAGCCCAGCTCGCCCCGGGCATCCGTCTCGCTGTCGTACTTCAGCAGCACCTCGCCGATCACGCGTCCCGTGTCGCGCACCTGCATCGCCAGCACCAGCCATTGGCCGGGTTCGAACACCACGCCCTGGTGGGTGCGCGATTCGAGGGCGGCGCGCGTCTCGTCGAGCGTCCGCACGGGCCAGGGGATGTAGCGCACCACCTCGGGGTCGGAGTGGTAGCGGTGGAGATCGTCGAGGTCGGCCATCCGGTGCGGCCGGAGGTCGAGGCGTTCGGTTTCGACGGGGTACTCGGGTGCCCAGGGGATGCGGACCATGCTCCGACTCTGCACCCGCCGGGGGCGTTTCGCGAAACGCGGCGGTCTGGGATAGTGGGGGCATGCGCAGATTCCTGGTCTCCCTCGTCGCGAACGCGATCGCTCTCTGGCTCACCACGCTGATCGTCGGGGGCGTGAAGGTCGACTCCTTCGGCACCGACGACGGAGTCCTCTCCACGGTGCTCACCTATCTGTTCGTCGCGCTCATCTTCGGCCTCGTGAACGGCATCATCGGCACGGTGATCCGGGTGGTCGCCTTCCCGCTCTACATCCTCACGCTCGGGCTCATCTCGCTGATCGTGAACGCGCTCCTGCTGCTGCTGTCGGGCTGGATCTCGCAGCTGTTCGGATTCGGCCTCATCGTCGAGAACTTCTGGTGGGCGATCCTCGGCGCGCTGGTGCTCGCCATCCTCGCCGCCATCATCGGCGCGATCCTGCGCCCCCTGGCCGGGCGCCGCTCGTAGTCCTCTCCGCGCTGCGGGCCGGATGAGAGAATGGAGACCATGTCCCACGACGCCGACGAGCCGCAGAACGACGCGTTCCGCATCTCGATGGTCTGCACGGGTAACATCTGCCGTTCCCCGATGGCCGAGATCGTGCTGCGCGATCTCGTGGAGAAGGCCGGGCTCGGCGATCGGGTGATCGTGAGCTCGGCGGGCACGGGGGAGTGGCATGTCGGCGAGCACGCCGACCCGCGCACCATCGCGGCGCTCGAGTCGCGCGGCTTCGACGGCAGCCGGCACCGCGCCCGGCAGTTCGACCCGGACTGGTTCGATTCGCTCGATCTGGTGGTGGCACTCGACCGCAGCCACGAACGTGTGCTCCGCTCCTGGGCACGCACCGACGAAGACCGCTCGAAGGTGCGGTTGCTGCTCGGCTTCGACCCGGAATACGCGGGCCGATCGGATGTCCCCGACCCCTACTACTCCGACGCGGCGATGTTCGACTCGGTGCTCGCCATGATCGAGCACTCCTGCCGCGCTCTTCTCCGCCAGCTCGAGCCGGCCTTCCGCCGGTCGCGGCTCGCGCTCTGACCGCTCCTCCCGTTCCGCGGCATCCGGCCGCCCGACCGACCCACCGCCTCACCACCTGGAAGGGCTCCATGCCTCCTCTGCCCCCTCAGCCCCTCAGCCCGCTCGACGGCCGCTACCGCCCCGCGGTCACCGAACTCGGCGAGTTCCTCTCCGAAGCCGGCCTCAACCGGGCCCGGGTGCACGTCGAGATCGACTGGCTGCTCTACCTCACCGACCACTCGATGTTCGGCTCCTCACCCCTCGACCCCGAGCTCTCGCGCCGACTGCGCGCGGTGATCCAGGACTTCGGCCAGGCCGACATCGACCAGATCGCCGAGCTGGAGGCCACCACGCGCCACGACGTCAAAGCGGTGGAGTACTACGTGCGCCGCAAGCTCGCCGATCTCGGTCTGAACGAGATCGCCGAGCTCACCCACTTCGGTGCCACGAGCGAGGACATCAACAACCTCTCCTACGCGTTGACCATCCGCGAGGCCGTCACCGAGGTGTGGCTGCCCGCTTTCGACGCGGTGATCGCCGAACTGCGAGCGCTGGCCTTCGCGCACCGCGACGACGCGATGCTCGCCCACACGCACGGCCAGCCGGCCACGCCCACCACGATGGGCAAAGAGTTCGCCGTCACGGTGCACCGCCTCTCGCGCGTGCGGTCACAGATCGAAGCCACCGAGTACCTCGGCAAGTTCTCGGGTGCCACCGGCACCTTCGCGGCCGACCTCGTCGCCGATCCGTCCGCCGACTGGCAGGCCATCTCACGCGGCTTCGTCACCTCGCTCGGCCTCGAGTGGAACCCGCTCACCACGCAGATCGAGTCGCACGACTGGCAGGCGGAGCTCTACAACCGCATCAGTCACGCCAACCGCATCCTGCACAACCTCTGCACGGACGTCTGGACCTACATCTCGATGGGGTACTTCACCCAGATCCCCGTCGCGGGCGCCACCGGCTCCTCGACGATGCCGCACAAGATCAACCCGATCCGCTTCGAGAACGCCGAGGCCAACCTCGAGCTGTCGTCGGCCCTCCTCGACTCGCTCGCCGCGACGCTCGTGACCTCACGGCTGCAGCGCGACCTCACCGACTCCACCACGCAGCGCAACATCGGGGTGGCACTCGGGCACTCGCTGCTCGCGCTCGACAACATCCGCGGCGGCCTCGGTCAGATCTCCCTGAACACGGATGCTCTCGCCGCCGACCTCGACGCCAACTGGGAGGTGCTCGGCGAAGCCATCCAGACCGTGGTGCGCGCCGAGGTCACGGCAGGTCGCTCCTCCATCGCCGACCCCTACGCCCTGCTCAAGGAGCTCACGCGCGGCCGCCGCATCGGCCAGGCGGAACTCGTCGAGTTCGTGCAGGCCCTCGACATCGGCGACGAGGCCAAGGCCCGCCTCGTGGCACTCACCCCGGCAACCTACACCGGCCTGGCCTCCCCGCTCGTCGACCACCTCCAACCGCCCGTCGAGTGACGCGGACCGTCGTTTCAGTGAGCTGAGGGCTTGGGCTCTTCGTCGTCGTCGATCTCGTGCTGCTCGGCGTCGTTCGGCTTGATCGAGAGCGAGAACATCGCCATGATCACGAGCGAGACGATGAAGGCCACCCCGAAGAAGATCAACGCGAGGATGATCTCGCGCGTCGACAGCAGCACCACCAGTCCGACGAAAAGGGACATGACGGCGGACAGGACGAGCAGTTCGACCGGCTTCAGCCGATCGCGCCTCGAGGGTTGGTTCACGATGTCTTTCCAGTGGGTACGGACCCGTTAGCGGGTGACGGCTGGGTTCCCCAGCGCAGGGAGAGCCCTGCGATCACGAGGAACAGCCCGACGATGGCGGCGTAGGCGCCGAACATCCCGACGGCGAACACCGGGTCGGTCGGGAAGAAGATCAGCACCAGGGCGAACACCACGGTGAGCGCACCGACGATGGCCCAGTCGCGGCTCGCGGGGTTCTTCGAGTGCCGCAGGCCCGAGTAGAGCTCGAGGAACCCGCAGATGGCGGAGTTCATGGTGGCGCAGAACAGGAAGAAGCCGAGGCCGCCCGCATTGAACGCGAGCGCGAGGGCGCCGAACAGCACGTTCGAGACGCCCTGGATGAGGAAGATGACGCGCGTCGACTTCTCGGGCACCGTGCGCCAGGACAGCGTGCCCACGATGACGCCGGAGACGATGGCGAAGACGCCGTACGCGAGCAGACCCGCCTGGGCGGAGTGGTTCGGCGAGAAGGTGATGACGAGGGCGGTGACGATGAACGGCACGGCACGGGCCACGGGCACACCCCAATAGGGTGACCGCACGGTCGTGCGGGGAGAGTCGGTCACTCCGGGGGCCTCGATTCAGGTCGTGCTCGTCCCCCTAGTTTATTGCGCTCAGGCTGAGTGCCTCGCGAGTGCCGGATGCGACGGCCACCAGAAGCGGTCACCGGTGAGGAACACCAGGGCCGGCACGAGCACCGTGCGCACCACGAGGGTGTCGAGGAGAACCCCGATGCAGACGATCACGCCGATCTGGGTGAGCGCCACCACGGGCAGCACGCCGAGCACCGCGAACACCGCGGCGAGCAGGATGCCGGCACTCGTGATCACCCCGCCGGTCGAGCTCAGGGCGCGCACCATGCCCTCCCGGGTGCCGTGCCGCACGGTCTCCTCCCGGGCGCGGGTGGTGAGGAAGATGTTGTAGTCGACCCCGAGCGCCACCAGGAAGAGGAACGCGAAGAGGATGACGTTGGAGTCGAAGGCCGGGAAGCCCAGCACGTTCTGGAACAGCACGTTCGATGCGCCGAGGCTCGCGAAGAAGGTGGCGAGCACGCTCGCGATGAGCAGCACGGGCGCCACCAGCGAGCGCAGGAGCAGCGCCAGGATGGTGAAGACGATGGCCAGGATCAGCGGGATGATGAGCGCCTGGTCGGCCGCCGCCGCCGTGTTCGTGTCGAGCGCGGTGGCATCGCTGCCGCCCACCAGGGTCTCGCTCACGTCTCCGGCGGCGCCCGCGTAGGCGTCCCGCAGGTTCTCGATCGTGGTGAACGCCGCCTCGCTCTCCGGCTCACTCGCGAGCGAGACGTCGAGGCGGGTGAGGCCGCCCGAGCTCTCTCCGGGCCGGACGGATTCGACGCCCTCCACACCTTCGGCGATGGTGGTGGCGTCGGCGACCGCGTCGTCGGGGGTGAGCACGATGGTCTGGCCGGTGAGACCGGCCGAGAAGGAGGCGTCGATGACCTCCTGGGCGGCCACCGATTCAGGGTCGCCGAGCAGCTGATCGGTCTGCGAGAGGCCTACGCGGTAGCCCGAGAGCCCGAGAGCCAGCACGCCGATGCCGAGGGTGGCGACGATCGCCACGACGGCCGGGCGACGCGCGACCCCGCGGCCGAGGCGCATCCACACGCCCGGCTTCGTCGCCGCGTGGTGATGCGCGTCGCCGCTCTCGTCAGGAGCCGCCACCGCCCGCGGCACGAAGGGCCAGAACAGGCCGCGTCCGCAGACCACGAGCGCGGCGGGCAGCACGAGCAGGGCGAAGAGGATGGCGATGACCACACCGATCGCGCACGCGAAGCCGAGGGCGCGGTTGCCTGCGAGCTGGGCGAAGAGCAGTGTGAGCAGGCTCAACGCCACCGTGCCGCCGCTCGCCGCGATGGCGGGACCCGCGCTCGTGACCGCGGTGAGCATGGCCTTGTGGCGGTTCTGCTCCCGGGTGAGCTCTTCGCGGTAGCGCGCCACGAGAAGGAGGGCGTAGTTGGTCCCGGCTCCGAACACGAGCACGCTCAGGATGCCGCCGATCGACGCGTCGATGGTGATGCCGAGCGGCTCGGCGAGCGCCGTCACCACGATGCGGGCGAGACCGTCGGCGAGGCCCACGACGGCCAGCGGCACGATCCAGAGCACCGGGCTGCGATAGGTGATGATCAACAGCACCGCCACGACGATCACGGTCACGAGCAGCAGCCGGAAGTCGGCGCCGGCGAAGGCGTTGGAGATGTCGGCCTGGAAGCCGATCGGCCCGGTCAGGAGGGCGGTGAGCCCGTCGGGCAGATCGGTGCTCGCTGCCGCGCGCAGCTCGGTCGCCGTCGCGGCGATGTTCTCCTGGTTCTCGGTCGCGTCGAGGGGGACGGCGACGAGCGCGGCCGTTCCGTCGTCGCTGAACTGGGGCACGACGGCCTGCGGTGCGATCGACTGGTCGGCGAGCGTGCCCGCGTTGGCCGTGATGGCCGCTTTGTCGGCGTCGGTGAGCGCGGCGCCGTCGCGGCTCCACACCAGGATTCCGGCGGTCGTGTCGGCGCTGGGGAAGTCGGCGAGCAGAGCGGTCACCTGTGCGGCCTCGCTGGAGTCCGGCAGGCCGCTCGGCGGGTAGCTGTCAGCGGCGCTCTTCGGTAGCAGGGCGAACAGGGCGGCGATGGCGACGACGGCCAGTCCCAGCGTGATCCAAGCGGTGCCGCGGGCGGTCAATCCGCTCACGAATCGGGCGATCGCGCGCATCCGGTGCACTCCTCCTCGTTTTGCTAAGCAACTTAGCTACCTAGGGTATTAGCATGTCAGTCATGACGGATGCGCGCAACCTCAGCGAGGCCTGGTCGCGCGACGAGTTGCCGTCGACGGGCATTCCCGAGGCCAGCGACATCAGCAACTCCTTGCGGGAGATCAACTCGGTCTCGCGCGCCTTCGAGCGCCGCCTCGGCGCCGTGCTGGCCGTGAATCCGACGGACCTCACGGCCATGGAGCACCTCATCCAGGAGGGCCCGCTCACGCCGAGCGACCTGGCGGCGCGCCTGGGCGTCACGACGGCGGCATCCACCCTGGTCGTCGACCGCCTGGTGGCGCTCGGTCACGTGGAACGCACGCGGCACGCCCACGACCGGCGCAAGATCGTCGTGGTGCCGACTCGGGCATCCGTGAACCGGGCGATCGACGAGCTGATGCCCGTGATCGTCGGCGTCTCACGTCTCGTCGAGGAGCTTCCGGACTCGGAGCGCGAGGTGATCGCCTCGTTCCTCACCCGCGTCATCGACGTCTACCGCACCGCGGTCGACGCCCCCCTCGAAGGGCTCTGACAACCCGCGACTTCTTCTCCCCAAACGCCCCAATTCCACTGTTTTAGGGCGCCTGGCGGCAAGAAGTCGGGAGGGGCTAGGCCGGGGGCATGTCCGCGAAGCGGGAGAAGTGGCCGTGGAAGCCCACCGTGATGGTGGCGGTGGGGCCGTTGCGGTGCTTGGCCACGATGAAGTCGGCCTCGCCGGCGCGCGGGTTGTCTTTCTCGTAGGCGCCTTCGCGGTGCAGCAGGATCACCATGTCGGCATCCTGCTCGAGCGAGCCCGACTCGCGCAGGTCGCTGATGGCGGGCTTCTTGTCGGAGCGCTGCTCGGGCCCACGGTTGAGCTGCGACAGGGCGATCACGGGCACCTGCAGCTCCTTCGCCATGAGCTTCAACGCACGGGAGAACTCGGACACCTCCTGCTGGCGGCTCTCGACCTTCTTGCCCGAGGTCATCAGCTGCAGATAGTCGATGACGACGAGCTTGAGCCCCACCTTCTGCTTCAGCCGACGGCACTTGGCACGGATCTCGACCAGCGTCATGTTCGGGCTGTCGTCGATGTAGAACGGCGCGTCGTTGATGCGGCCGCGGGTCGACGCCAACGTCGTCCAGTCCCGGCCCTCGATGCGACCCTTGCGCATGCTCTGCAGGGGAACGGATGCCTCGGCCGAGAGCAGACGCATCGCGATCTCCGAGCGCCCCATCTCGAGCGAGAAGAAGATCGACGGCATGTCGTTCTTGATCGACGCCGCGCGGCAGAAGTCGAGCGCGAGGGTCGACTTTCCGAGCGCGGGCCGCGCCGCCACGATGATCATCTGGCCCGGGTGGAACCCGTTGGTCAGGTTGTCGAGATCGGCGAACCCGGTGGGAACGCCGGTCATCTGGCCGTCTTTGCCGGCCGCGGCCTCAATCTCGTCGATGGCCGCCGTCACCGCCACCGTGAGGGGCACGTAGTCCTCGACCTCGACGCCCCCGTTGACCGCGTAGATCTCAGCCTGGGCGTTGTTGACGAGATCGGTGACCTCGCCCTCGCTGGCGTAACCCATCTGCACGATGCGCGTGCCGGCCTCGACCAGGCGGCGCAGCACCGCCTTCTCGCTCACGATCGAGGCGTAGTAGCCCGCGTTCGCGGCCGTGGGCACGAGGCTGGTCAGCGTGTGCAGGTATTCGGCACCGCCGGCGCGGTTGAGCTCACCGGTCTTGGTGAGCTCGTCGGTCACCGCGATGACGTCGGTGGGCTCGCCGTGCGAGTACAGGTTGAGGATGGCCTCGAAGATCACCTCGTGCTTCGGAACGTAGAAATCGACCGAGCGCATGACCTCCACGACGTCGGCCACCGCGTCTTTGCTGAGCAGCATGCCGCCGAGGGCGCTCTGTTCGGCGAGCAGGTCATGAGGGGGCGTGCGGTCGCCCTGACGGGTCTCCCCCGGCCGCTGTTCCCCCGCCAATCCGAGATGGGCGATCGACACGTGTTACTCCTGATCTGCCGTTCGACGACGGCGCACCTGTTGCACGCACCATTCCTAACCCCGACCACTGACATCGGAGGTTCCCCCTAGGCGCTGCCCAAGACTAGGAAGTGGGCATGACCCCACACAAACAGCCTTGTGGATAAGCATGTGGAAGGTGTGCGGGAAACGCCGGAAGGTGTGTGTGTAATCTGTGGACTGGCCTGTGGACAAATCACGGGCATGAGCCGTCAAACGGCGTTTGACCAGGACTTTCCACTTCCCACAGTCTGTGAGTGGAGACATCCTTCGACCAGTGCTTGAAGCTTCGAAAACTCGCCGTCCCCTGTGTACAGCGCTGGGGAGAAGTCGCGGGTTTTCGGGCGCGAAAAGGGGCGTCAAGAGTCGTCGAAACCCTTGACACCCCTTTTCGGAGTGACTACTTTGCTGCGACCACCTGAAGGGTGATCGTGGCCGAGAGGTCGTCGCGCAGGCGAACGGTCGCCTCGTGAGTTCCGGTCGCCTTGATGGCGGTCGGGATCTCGATCTTGCGCTTGTCGAGCGAGCCGATGCCGGCGGCCGCCACCGCGTCGGCGATGTCAGCGGTCTTCACCGAGCCGAAGAGGCGACCACCCTGGCCGGCCTTGACGGTCAGCTTGACGGTGGCGTTCTCGAGCGTCTGCTTGAGGTGCTGGGCCTCTTCGATCGTGGCGAGCTCACGAGCGGTGCGAGCAGCCTTGATCGATTCGATCTGCTTCTCGCCGCCCCGGCTCCACGCCACGGCGAAGCCCTGGGGGATGAGGTAGTTGCGGGCGAAGCCGTTCTTGACGTCGACGACGTCTCCGGCGGAGCCCAGTCCGGTCACCTCGTGGGTGAGAATGAGTTTCGACATGAGTGCTGCTCCTTAGCGGCCCGAGCCGGCGTAGGGCAGAAGTGCCATTTCGCGGGCGTTCTTGACGGCACGGGCGATGAGGCGCTGCTCCTGGACGGAGACTCCCGTGATACGGCGAGCGCGGATCTTTCCACGCTCCGAGATGAACTTGCGAAGGGTCGCAACGTCCTTGTAGTCGATGACTCCGACGCGAATGGACTTCGCGGGAGCGGCGTTCTTCGCGCCCTTGGCGCCGCGGAGCGGCTTGCGGCGGTCGCCGCTTGACTTTCCAGCCATGGTTTTTCTGTCCTGTTCTGAAAGAAGAGAAGTTTAGAAGGGGGTGTCGTCGGCGTAGCTGCCGGGAGTGTTCCAGACGTCGCCGCCCGCGCCCGACGACGAGGGAGCGGATGCCGCCCAGGGCTCGTCGACAGCAGGCTGGCCACCGCGGTTGCCACCGCCGCCACCACCGAACGATCCGCCACCGGCACCGGGACCACCACTGGTGGCACGGGTGACCTGAGCGGTCGCGTAGCGGAGCGAGGGACCGATCTCGTCGACCTCGAGCTCGATCGAGGTGCGCTTCTCGCCCTCTTTCGTCTCGTAGGAGCGCTGACGCAGGCGGCCGGTCGCGACGACGCGGCTTCCCTTGGTCAGCGATCCGGCGACGTGCTCGGCGAATTCGCGCCACACGCTCGCGCGAAGGAACAGGGCCTCGCCGTCTTTCCAGTCGTTCGACGCGCGGTCGAACGTGCGGGGAGTCGACGCGATCGTGAAGTTCGCGACAGCCAGCCCGTTCTGCGTGTAACGCAGCTCGGGATCGGCGGTGAGGTTGCCCACCACGGTGATTACGGTTTCACCGGCCATGACGGACTACTCGCTGGCCTCGGCCGGAGCGGCAGCAGCCGGAGCAGCAGCCGCGGCGGGCTTGGCGGAGGAAGCAGCCTTGACGGCAGCGGCCGGAGCGGCAGCGGCCGACGGCGCGGAAGCAGCGGCCGGAGCGGATGCCTTGGGGTTGGCGGCCTTGCGGGCTGCCTTCTCCTCGGCGAGCTTCGACGCGGCGGCGACCTGCGCGATGGCCTCTTCGGCACGCAGCACCTTGGTGCGCATGACGGCCTCCGACAGCTTCAGCTGACGGTCGAGTTCCTTCGTGGCGTCGGCGTTCGCGGTGAGGTTCACCACGGCGTAGATGCCTTCGGTCTTCTTGTTGATCTCGTAGGCCAGGCGACGACGACCCCAGATGTCGATGTTGTCGACAGTGCCGCCATCGTTGCGGATGACGTTGAGGAACTTGTCGAGGCTGGGAGCCACGGTGCGCTCATCGATCTCAGGATCGAGGATCACCATGAGTTCGTACTGATGCGTCACAAACCCACCTCCTTCGGACTTGAACGGTCACAGACGGTCTGTGACAGGAGGGTTCTGCATCGGTCCCGCACCCGCGTGGAGAATTCCACTGGGCACAAGACAACCTGAGTAGCCTATCAGACCGGGTCGATGTGTGAAGGTGGGAGGGTGAGTCGCCGTATCGCCCTGGTCTCCCTGCACACCTCGCCGCTGGCGACGGCGGGCAGCGGCGACGCGGGTGGAATGAACGTCTCTCTGGTGGGGCTCGCCGGTGCTCTCCGGGCGCGTGGGTACGAGGTCGAGCTGCTGACACGCGACGCCGGTGACGGGCGGCCGGATTCCCACACCGACGACGGCGTTCCGGTGCGGTTCCTGCGGGCCGGACCCCGGGCATCCGTGCCCAAAGCCGAGCTCCCGACCCTGACCGATGCGTTCGGCCGGTCGATGGCGGAACTGCCGCCCTTCGACCTGGTGCACTCCCACTACTGGCTGTCGGGGGCGGCCGCGTTGCCGGTCGCGCGGGAGTGGGGTGTGCCCCACGTGCTCAGCCTGCACACGGTGGCCGCGTTGAAGAACGAGCACCTCGCGCCCGGCGACGAGCCGGAGCCCGCCGAGCGGTTGCGGGCGGAGGCTGCCCTCGTGCGCGACTCCGACCTGACGATCGCCGCGACGCAGGCCGAACGCGACGCCATACTCCGCGCAACGGATGCCGCCCCCGGTCGCGTCTCGGTGGTGACACCCGGGGTCGACACCCACCTCTTCCACCCCTCGGCCCTCCCGCACGCCGACGCGCTCGACCGAAAGGACGGAGATCCGGCCGCTCCGACGACGTCGATGGAATCCTGGCCCGCCGCGGGCGCCGACCTCCGTCGATTTGCACGACCTGTGGTGCTCGTGCTGGCGCGCATTCAGCCCCTCAAGGGTGTGGACCTCGCCATCCGGGCGATCGGCGCCATTCCGGCCGAGCGGCGGCCGCGACTGGTCATCGCCGGCGGCACGAGCCCCGGTCACGAGGCCTACACCTCGGGGCTGCACGGTCTCGTCACCGCGCTGGCCCTGCACGACCACGTCCAGTTCCTGCCCGCCCAGTCCCGCGACGCCGCAGCCACCCTCATTCGCGACGCGACCCTGCTCCTCATCCCCTCGCACTCCGAGACCTACGGCCTCGTGGCGCTCGAGGCCGCTGCCAGCGCCACCCCGGTCATCGCCGCACGCGCCGGCGGGTTGGTCGAGTCGGTGCTCGACGGCGTGAGCGGCCTCCTCATCGCCGACCGGACCCCGGATGCCTGGGGCCGGGCCATCGACGGACTCCTGCACGACCCGGGCCACCTGGCCGCCCTCCAAGCGGGAGCCCTGCGACACGGCCGCACGCACAGCTGGGCGCACACGGCCGAGCACCTCGCCGCCCGCTACGACGATGTCCTCGATCGCCACGCCCCGCCCGAGAAGCCAGAATGGCGTCCATGACCGACCCGCTCCTCACCTTCGGCGTCACCCCGTTCTTCCTGCACGCCCACCCCGACGACGAATCGATCTCGACGGGCGGGACCATAGCGGCCCTCCTGAGCGTCGGCGCGCGCGTCACCGTGCTCACCGGCACGCGTGGGGAGCGCGGCGAGGTGGTGCCCGGCGACCTCCACGATCTCGAAGGCACCGACCGGTTGGGACCCCATCGCGTCGGCGAGCTCGCGGAGGCGCTCCGTGAACTCGGCAGCCCGGCCCACGCCTTCCTCGGCGCCCCGCCGGCGCGCACCGCTCTCCGGTCCGTAAGGGAGTATTCCGATTCGGGCATGCGCTGGGGCGACGACGGATTCGCCGAGGCCGCCACCGACGCGAGCCCGACGTCGCTGAGTCTCGCGCCGCTCGCCGACGTGGTCGACGACGTGCTCGCGGCCGCGTCGGACGATCGACCGAGCGCGATCGTGAGCTACGACGCGCTGGGCGGGTACGGGCATCCCGACCACGTGCGGATGCATGACGCCGGGGTCGAAGCAGCCCGCCGCCTCGACGTGCCCTTCTTCGCGATCGTCGAACCGCGAGTGGAGACCCGCGACCGCGCCGGGACCCAGGGGCCCGCCGAGAGCGACATCATCGAGATCGACCTGCTCGGCACCGAGGCCTTGGCCGCGAAGACGCGCGCCATGGCCGCGCACCGCACGCAGCTCACGATCGACGGTGACGCCTTCGTGCTGAGCGGCGGGCAGCGGCATCCGATCGGCGTGACCGAGCGGTTCCGCCGCCTGTTCCGAGTCCCGCGGTCACGACGACTCGACGGTGCCGGATAGAATCGTTGAGTTTTGACAACGACCGAATCACCGACAACAGAACAAAAGGGCTGGGCCGAATGAGCATCAAGGTGGCGATCGCCGGAGTCGGGAACTGCGCGAATTCCCTCATCCAGGGCGTGACGTTCTACGCCGACGCGGAGGAGACGGAAGCGATTCCAGGACTCATGCACACCCGCTTCGGGCCGTTCCACGTGGGCGACCTCGAGTTCGTGGCCGCGTTCGACGTCGATGCCGCGAAGGTCGGCGCCGACCTCGCCGACGCCATCTGGGCGAGCGAGAACAACACCCTGAAGTTCGCGGACGTCGCGCCGACGGGTGTCACCGTGCAGCGCGGCCCCACCCTCGACGGCCTCGGCGAGTACTACGTCGAGATGATCGAGGAGTCCGACGCCGAGCCCGTCGACGTCGCGGCCGCGCTCCGGGAGTCCGGCGCCGACGTCCTCGTCTGCTACCTCCCCGTCGGTTCCGAGCTGGCGGCGAAGCACTACGCCCAGGCGGCGCTGGATGCCGGCGTCGCGTTCGTGAACGCCGTGCCCGTGTTCATCGCGAGCGACCCCGAGTGGGCCGCCAAGTTCGTGGCGGCCGGTCTGCCGATCGTGGGCGACGACATCAAGAGCCAGGTCGGCGCCACCATCACGCACCGCGTGCTCGCGCGCCTGATGGAGAGCCGCGGCATCCACATCGACCACACCTATCAGCTGAACGTCGGCGGCAACATGGACTTCAAGAACATGCTGGAGCGCCGGCGCCTGAAGTCGAAGAAGCTCTCGAAGACGCAGTCGGTCACGAGCAACATCGACGTCGATCTGCCCGAGCGCGACATCCACATCGGCCCGAGCGACCACGTGCCGTGGCTCGACGACCGCAAGTTCGCCTTCGTGCGGCTCGAAGGCCACGGCTTCGGCGGTGCCCCCATCAGCCTCGAGTACAAGCTCGAGGTCTGGGATTCCCCGAACTCGGCCGGCGTCATCATCGACGCCGTGCGCGCGGCGAAGCTCGCGCTCGACGCGGGACTCGGTGGACCGGTCGAGTCGGCCAGCGCCTACTTCATGAAGTCGCCGCCGGTGCAGCTGCCCGACGACGTCGCTCGCACCCGGCTCGAAGAGTTCATCGCCGCCAACACCCCGGCGTAGGCGGCAGCGGGCTCAGAGCAGCTCACGCCGTGCGCGCCGCCCACCACTCCTTGAGACGCGCCGTGGCCTCCTCCTCCGAGAGGGGACCTTCGTCGAGGCGCAGCTCCAGCAGGAACGCGTACGCCTCGCCCACGGCGCGGGACGGCTTCAGATCGAGGACGGCCATGATCTGCTCGCCGTCGAGATCGGGGCGAACGGATGCCATCTCCTCCTGGGCGGCGAGGGTGGCGATCCGCTCCTCCAGGTCGTCATAGGCGAACGAGAGCCGATCGGCCTTGCGGCGGTTGCGGGTGGTGACGTCCGCGCGGGTGAGGATGTGCAGCCGCTGCAGTTGGTCTCCGGAGTCGCGCACGTAGCGCCGCACGGCGGAGTCGGTCCAGGCGCCGTCGGTGTAGCCGAAGAAGCGCAGGTGCAATTCGATCAGGCGTCCAACGGCCGCGATGGTGTCGTTGTCGAAGCGGAGCTCGCGCAGGCGCTTCTTCGCGAGCTTGGAGCCGACCACGTCGTGGTGGTGGAAGCTGACCTGTCCGCCCGGTTCGTTGCGCTTGGTGGCGGGCTTGCCGATGTCGTGCAACAGTGCGGCGAGGCGCAGCACGAGGTCGGGCGAGGTGATGCCGGTCTCCGCGCCGGCACGGGCCTTCTCCAGGTCGATCGCCTGGTCGAGCACTGTGAGACTGTGCTGGTACACATCCTTGTGGTGGTGGTGCTCGTCCATCTCGAGCTGCAGTGCCGGGATCTCCGGGATGATCAGCTCCGCCAGCCCACTCTCGACCAGCAGTTCGACACCGATCCGCGGAGCATCCGTCTTGAGCAGCTTGGAGAGCTCGTCGTTCACCCGCTCGATCGAGACGATGCCGATCGAGTCGCGCATCTCCGAGATGGCGATCGCCGTGTCGGGCGCCACCGTGAAGCCCAGCTGCGCGCTGAACCGGATGGCGCGGAGCATCCGCAGCGGATCGTCGCCGAACGACACCTCGGGCGCGCCGGGAGTGCGCAGCACGCCAGCGATCAGGTCGTCCATGCCGTGCGCGGGGTCGACCAGTACGAGTTCGGGCACCCGCAGCGCCATCGCGTTGACGGTGAAGTCACGGCGCCTGAGGTCGCCCTCGAGGGTGTCGCCGAACTCGACCGCGGGCTTCCGGCTGGTGCCGTCGTAGCTGTCGGAGCGGTACGTGGTGATCTCCACGGTCTCGCCGTCGATCCGAGCAGCGATCGTGCCGAAGGCACGCCCCACGTCCCACTGGGCCTGCGAGATCGGGGTGACGAGGGCGAGGATCTGGTCGGGCGTGGCATCCGTCGTGAAATCGAGATCCGTGATCGGCCGGCCGAGGAAGGCGTCGCGCACCGGCCCGCCCACGAGGGCCAACTCGTGACCGGCGTCGGCGAAGGCCGCCGCGAGAGTCGCGACGGGACCACTCGCGGCGAGGTTCCCCAGGAACTCGAGGGACTGCTGAACCGGCTGCACCGGCCCATTTTAGCCGGGCCTTCCGCCGGGCCAGGGCGGTTCCCGGTTCTCACAGGACCCTTCTCCTAGAATCGCAGTACGGATGCGGGTGCCACCAGCGCTCCCACGACTACCTATGAACCCAGCGCGTCGATTGATTCGAGTTGCGCCCGCGATCGCCGCAAGTGCGCTGATCGCCGGTGCAGTCTTCGCGACCCCGATGGCCGCCCGTGCCACGGATGCGCCGGAGACGCCGGCCACGACCGTCGCGCTGTCCATCGCCCCGGCCGGTAACGGCGTCGTCACTCCCGGGGCCGATCTCCCCGTCACTGTGGAGATCGCGAACCCGGGGCCCGACACCATTGCGGACGGCACGATCGACATCGTGCTCGACCGTTCCCCGCTCGAGTCGGCGGCGGCGTACGCCGCGTGGACGGCCGGCACCGCCACCGACGCCCCGGCCGAGGGCGACCTCGTCACGGTCGCCACGGCCCCCTCGACTGCGGTACCGCTCGGAGCGACACACTCGGTCCAGCTCACCGTCCCGGCCGATCGGCTCGCCCTCGACGAATGGGGCAGCTACGGACTCGAAGCCCGCCTCACCGTCGACGGCGCAGTTGCCGCCGACACCCGTTCCGCGATCGTCTGGAACGACCCGGCCGACGCGGCCCCGACGGCGGCCGACCTGACGGTCATCGCCCCGCTCACCAGCATCGCGAGCACCACGGGTCTCATCCAGGCCCCGGCACTCGAGACATTCACCAGCGAGACCGGCGTGCTCACCCGGGAACTGGACGCAGTCGTCGACCGCCCGGTCACCATCGCGGTCGATCCGCGCATCATCGTCTCCATCCGCGCTCTCGGGTCGACGGCGCCCGAGTCGGCGGTCAACTGGCTCGAGCGTCTGGATGCCGCCTCCAATCCGATCATCCCGCTCACCTTCGGCGACTCCGACATCGCGGGCGAGCACCAAGCGGGCGCCCCAGCGGTGCTCGCCCCCACCTCGTTCGCCTATGCACTGAATCCGGCGAACTTCACCGACGTCGACGAGCTCATCGAGCCCACGGCGACGCCCACCGGAACGCCGACGGCCTCGCCCACCGCCACCCCGGAACCGACACCCGCGCCGGCCGCCGTCCCCACCCTCGAGCAACTCACCGACTGGGACTACACCAGCACCACCATCGCCTGGCCCCGCACCGGTTCGGTCGTCTCCTCCGATCTGCCGTTCTTCGCGCAGTCGGGCCTCACCATGAGCATCCTCGACTCGGCCCAGCTCTCCGCCGGCGAGGGTCAGCCGCTCGACGCGGTGGTCTCGGTGGGCGACCAGACCGCTCTCGTCGCCGACCACGGCGTCTCGACAGCGCTTCAGGATGCGCTGGCCGCCAATTCCGACGCCCGTCGCGGCCAGGCGCTCTCCCAGCTCTCCGCGTCGCTCGCCCTCGCCGCGAGCGCCGGTCCGGATGCCGGCACCGGCACATCCGGGCGCCCCGTGCTCGCCGTACTCGACCGCACCGCGATGAACCTCACCGACCTCGACCAGGTGCTCGGTGCCGTGCAATCCCTTCCCTGGGCGAGCACCGCGCCCCTGCAGAACCTGCTCTCGCAGAAGCCCACGCAGTCGGTCACGCTGATCGATGCGGCGGAGTCGCCCGATCGTGTGGCGCAGATCCAACGACTCCTGGGCGCTTCGCAGAGCACCGACTCCTTCTCCTCAGTGCTCGCCGACCCGCAGGTGCTCACCGGCGAGAACCGCGCCGACCTGCTGGCGCTGCTCTCGAACAGCTGGGTGCCGAACGAGGGCGGCTGGAACGTCGCCGTGCAGAGCAGTCTGGATGCCACCACGAAGACGCTCGGCTCCGTGCAGATGATCGAGGGATCGAACATCAATCTGCTCTCGAACCAGGCGCCGCTGCCCGTGACCCTGAGCAATGAGTTGCCGTATCCCGTCACCGTCGTGGTGCACGTCACGCCGTCGAACGGCCGTCTCCTGGTGGAGCAGAACGACGTCGAGGTGACCATCGAGGCCTCCTCGCGGAAGGGCGCGCAGATCCCCGTGACCGCCGTGGCGAACGGCGCCGTGACGCTCAACATCCAGCTGCTCAGCCCCACCGGTGTGCTGATCTCGACCCCGTCGCCCGTGGTCGTGAACGTCAGCGCCGAGTGGGAGACCTGGGGCACGGTGCTCTTCGGCATCCTCGTGGTGCTCGTGTTCGGCTTCGGCATCGTGCGGAACATCCTGCGCCGCCGTAAGAAGCGGCGAGCGGAGGAGGCCGATGAGTAGCCCCAGCATCGGGCGCTCGAGCGCTCTGCTCGCGTCCGGCACCATCGTGTCGCGGATCATGGGCTTCGTGCGCACGATCATCCTGGCGCAGACCATCGGTCTGGTCGGGAGTGCGAGCGCCGACGCCTTCGCCGTGGCGAACCAGCTGCCGAACAACATCTACGTGATCATCGCCGGCGGCACCCTGAGCGCCGTGCTCGTGCCGCAGATCGTGCGCGCCATGCTGCATTCGGATGGCGGCAAGGGCTACATCAACAAGCTGCTCACGATCACCATGGTGATCCTCGGCGGGACCACGCTCGCGGCGACCCTGCTCGCCCCGGTGCTGGTCACCATCTCGGCGGTGGGCTTCAGCGGCGAGCAGCGCGCCCTCGCCATCGCGTTCGCCTACTGGTGTCTTCCGCAGATCTTCTTCTACGGCCTCTACACCGTGCTCGGCGAGGTGCTCAACGCCAAGAACGTCTTCGGTCCCTTCACCTGGGCGCCGGCTCTCAACAATGCGATCTCGATCATCGGTCTCGTCGTGTTCATGCTCCTGTTCGGCGACGATCCGAACGGCGAGCGTGCGGTGTCCGACTGGGGGCCCGACAAGATCGCGCTCCTCGGTGGTTTCACGACGCTCGCGGTGGCGGCGCAGGCGCTCGTGCTCTTCGTCGCCTGGCGGCGGGTGGGCATCCGTTACCGCCCCGATTTCGCGTGGCGCGGGGTGGGGCTCGGCTCGGCCGGCAAGCTCGCCGGCTGGACCTTCGGCATGCTGCTCGTCACCCAGGCCGCCGGCCTGGTCGAGACCAACGTGGCCTCGATCGCCTCCGGTTCCGACGCGTCGATCGCCACCATCCAGAACGCGTGGCTGATCTTCATGCTGCCGCACTCACTCGTGACCGTCTCGATCGTCACGGCCTACTTCACGAAGATGTCGGGGCATGCGAACCGCGGCGAGATCCCGCAGCTGCGATCGGATGTCTCCGCGGCCATCCGTTCGACCTCGCTCTTCATGGTGCTCGCGATGGTGGTGCTCATCATCGTCGCTTATCCCTTCGCGAGCCTGTTCAGCCAGAGCTTCTTCGGGGCCTCGGCGATGGGCGACGTGCTGATCGCCTTCCTCGTCGGCCTGCTGCCCTTCACGGTGCTGTTCGTCGTGCAACGGGTGTTCTATTCGTTGAGCGACACCCGCACTCCCTTCTTCCTGCAGGTGCTCCAGGCATCGATCTTCACCGTGCTCGCACTGGCCTGCTCCTTCCTGCCCGTCGAGTGGGTCGCAGTCGGCCTCGCGCTCGCGCTCTCCGCGGCGACGGCCGTGCAGACCCTGGTGGCAGCACTGATCATCCGGCGGCGGCTCGGTGGTCATGGCGGGGCGACCGTGCTCCGGAGCTACGGGCGATACGGGCTCGCGGCCATCCCCGCGTCGGTGGCCGGTTTCGCCGTGATGTCGGCGCTCGGAGGCCGCACCGCGGGCGGTTTCGCCGTGACGCCGTTCGTGCCGGCCATCGTGTCGATGGCGATCATCGGCGTCGTCATGCTCGTGGTCTATCTCGGCGCGTTGTTCCTGCTCCGTTCCCCGGAGCTGCGGGATGCGTTGGGGCCGATCCGAGCGCGACTGAACCGGTAGCGGCATCCGCTCCGAACACAGCTGGGAGCGACCTCCGGCCGCCGCGGCACTGGAATACTCGGCGGTTAGGATGTGTTGTATCGGTCAGTGAGTGCACTGGCAGTGTGCCCACGATCATCCTCAGGAGTGGAAACGACATGCGCGAGATCATCATCATCGGGTCGGGCCCCGCGGGTTTCACGGCGGCGATCTACGCCGCCCGAGCCGGACTCAACCCCCTTCTGCTGGCTTCGAGCGTCGAGGCCGGCGGAGAGCTGATGAACACCACCGAGGTCGAGAACTTCCCGGGCTTCCCGGAGGGCATCCAGGGCCCCGAACTCATGATGAAGCTGCAGGAGCAGGCCGAGAAGTTCGGCACCGAGGTCATCCTCGACGACGTGACGAGCCTGCACCTCGATGGCGACGTCAAGACCGTGCACACCGGCTACAGCGGCACCTTCGAGGCCCGCTCCGTGATCTTCGCCACCGGCTCGGCCTACCGCAAGCTCGGCCTCGCCGACGAGGAGCGACTGAGCGGCCGCGGTGTGTCCTGGTGTGCCACGTGTGACGGTTTCTTCTTCAAGACCAAGACCATCGCCGTCGTCGGCGGCGGCGACTCCGCGATGGAGGAAGCGACTTTCCTCACGCGCTTCGCCGAGAAGGTGTACGTCGTGCACCGTAAGGACACGCTGCGCGCTTCGAAGATCATGCAGGAGCGGGCCTTCCAGAACGAGAAGATCGAGTTCGTCTGGAACTCCGAGGTCGTCGGGATCTCGGGCGAGAACGCGGTCGAGGCGCTGACCCTCCGCGACACCGTGAGCGGAGAGCAGTCCGAACTCCCCGTGCAGGGCCTGTTCGTGGCCATCGGAAACGACCCCCGCGTGCACCTCGTGCACGGTCAGCTCGACCTCACGGTCGACGGCACCATCGCGGTGCAGGGCCGTTCGTCGAAGACCAACCTCGCCGGTGTCTTCGCCGCCGGTGACGTGATCGACCCCGACTACCGCCAGGCCGTCACGGCCGCGGCATCCGGAACCGTGGCGGCGCTCGACGCCGAGCAGTTCCTCGCAGCTCTCGACCAGGTGGAGGAGTCGTCGCGCGTCGACCTGGCTGCCGCGCTGGCCGACGAGGTCGACGACCTGGTCGCCGCCGACTGAACACGCACGGATGCGCCGGATCGCGCATCTGCATTTCCAGTGATACGAAAGAAGGAACAATGTCCAACGCCAAGGATGTCTCCGACGCCAGCTTCGATGCCGACGTCTTGAAGTCCGAGAAGACCATCCTCGTCGACTTCTGGGCCGAGTGGTGTGGGCCCTGTCGTGCGGTTTCGCCGATCCTCGACCAGATCGCGTCCGAGCACGCCGACAAGATCGAGATCGTCAAGCTGAACGTCGACGACAACCCGCAGACCGCGATGAAGTACCAGATCACCTCCATCCCGGCCATGAAGGTCTACCAGGGCGGCGAGGTCGTGAAGACCATCATCGGCGCCAAGCCGAAGGCGGCCCTCGAGGCCGACCTCGCGGCCTTCATCTGAGCCGCACCGCCTCCTCGAACGGCCTGACGGCCAGTTCGTGACAAGTGGCCCGCTGCCTCTGTGCAACGGGCCACTTTTGCATGTCATACGATGGAATTTCGGTCTAGGTCGGGATGTACGAGTGAGCAGTCAGAAACCCCCTTCGTCCGCGGGTAACAATCTCGATCCGTGGTACGCCAACTACGCCGAGCGCACGGCCGGTCTCGCCGCCTCAGAGGTGCGTGCTCTCTTCGCCGTGGCCTCGCGGCCCGAGGTCGTCTCGCTCGCCGGAGGAATGCCCGCCGTCTCCGCCCTTCCGCAGGAGCTCGTCATCGAATCGATGAACCGGGTCATGCGCGAGCAGGGTTCGGTGGCGCTGCAATACGGATCGGGTCAGGGGGTGCCGGCACTCCGCGAACAGATCCTCGATGTGATGGCGATGGAGGGCATCAAGGCCAGCGCCGACGATGTCGTGGTCACCACCGGCTCCCAGCATGCGCTCGAGCTCGTGACGAAGCTGTTCATCGATCCAGGCGACGTCGTCCTGGCCGAAGGCCCGAGCTACGTCACCGCGATGGTGATCTTCCGGTCGTTCCAAGCCGAGACGCATCACGTGGCGATGGATGCCCACGGCATGATCCCCGAGTCGCTCCGCGAGAACATCGCGCGGCTGAAGTCGCTCGGCAAGAAGATCAAGTTCCTCTACACGATCCCGTCGTTCCAGAACCCTGCCGGGGTGACCCTCTCCTGGGAGCGTCGGCTCGAGGTGCTGCAGATCGCGAAGGAGAACGGCATCCTCGTTCTCGAGGACAATCCGTACGGCCTGCTGCATTTCGACGCCCCGCCTCCCCCGGCGCTCCGGTCGGTCGAGCAGGAGGGCGTCATCTACCTCGGCACCTTCTCCAAGACATTGGCCCCCGGTTTCCGTGTGGGCTGGGCACTCGCGCCGCACGCCATCCGCGAGAAGTTGATCTTGGCTAACGAAGCGGCCGTTCTCTCGCCCAGCTCCTTCAGCCAGCTCGTCATTTCCGAGTACCTAGACACCATCGACTGGCGTGCTCAGGTCGATCGTTTCCGAGGCGTCTACCGGGAGCGAAAAGAGGCGATGATCGGGGCTTTAACTGAATATCTGCCGAATCTTGAGTGGACGGATCCGGATGGCGGCTTCTACGTCTGGCTCACCCTCCCGCCCTACCTCGATTCCAAGCAGATGCTTCCTCGCGCCGTGAAGGAATTGGTGGCGTACACGCCCGGAACGGCCTTCTACGCGGATGGCGGCGGACGCAACAACATCCGCCTCTCCTTCTGCTACCCCACCCCCGAGGCGATCCGGGTCGGCATCCGCCGACTGCAGAACGTCATCAACGGCGAGATCGACCTGCTCGAGACCTTCTCCGCCACCGGACCGCTCGACACCGTGCGCGATCGCAACTTCTCCGCTCCTCCGCCCAACCTGGATTGAGATCATGACCGATTCCTCCACGCCTCGCACCGTCGTCGTCCTCGCCGGCGGGATCTCGCACGAACGCGACGTCTCGTTGAGGTCGGGTCGGCGCGTCGCCGACAGCCTCGCCGAGCGCGGTCACACCGTCATCCTCCGGGATCCGGATGCGACGCTGCTGCGCTACCTCGACGAGACGCGTCCCGACGTGGTGTGGCCCGCGCTCCACGGTGCGAGCGGTGAAGACGGCGCCTTGCGCGCGCTCCTCGACGTGCTCGGGATCCCTTACGTCGGATCGCAAGCCAAAGCCGCTCGCCTCGCGTGGCAGAAGCCGACCGCGAAGGTGCTCGTCGAGCGTGCGGGCTTCGCGACGCCGCGCTGGCTGACCCTCCCCCGCGACACCTTCCGGGAGCTGGGCGCCACGCAGGTTCTCAATCTGGTCTCTCGATCGCTCGGCGACGAACTCGTCGTGAAGCCCGCCATGGGCGGTTCGGCATTGGGGGTCGGTGTCATCGCCTCCTCCGACGACCTTCCGCGCGCGGTCGTGGACGCGTACACCTACGGCGAGGTCGCGCTCATCGAGCAGCGAGCCCGAGGCGTGGAGGTCTCCATCGGCATCATCGACCTGGGAGACGGGGCTTTCGCCTTACCTCCCGTGGAGATCGAGCCCCGCTCGGGCGTTTACAGCTTCGAGGCCCGCTACAACGCGGGCGAGACGAGCTTCTACGTGCCGGCGCGCTTGGACGACGAGACCGCAGCCACGGCAAGCGCGACCGCGCTGGCGATTTACAACGCTTTGGGACTTCGTCACATCTCGCGGATCGACCTCATCGTCGATGACGCCGGCGTTCCGTGGTTCCTCGAGGCCAACGTCCTGCCCGGGCTCACCGAGACCTCGACGGTTCCGCAGGGGATCCTCGCCGCGGGATTCTCCCTCGGCTCGGTCTACGAGAAGCTCAGCGAGGTCGCGATCGCCGAGGCCGACAGCGCCTCGGTCTGATCACTCTGTTCGGGCGGATGTTTCACGTGAAACGTCCGCCCGAATGTTTCACGTGAAACGTGGACCGCTGAACGGGCGCTCTTGCCCGTAGCCCTCTTCGCCGAGCTCGCTCAGAATGCGGTTCAGGTCGTCGATCGTCGCGAAGTCGATGACGATCTGCCCCTTCGAGCGCCCCAAGCTCACGCGTACGCGCGTGTTGAGACGATCCCCGAGCCGCTCGCCGATCTCGTCGAGGTGTCCGCGCTTGGTTCCGGCGGTGGTCTTGGCGCGAGACTGTTTCGGCGCGGAAGACGCCAGCGCCTCTGCAGCGCGCACAGACAGATCCTCATTCACGATCTTGTCGGCCAGCTTGGTCATCGCGTCGACGTCACCGACGGCGAGGACGGCGCGGGCGTGTCCGGCGCTCAGGACTCCCGATGCCACGCGGTTCTGCACCGCGGGAGGGAGGCGCAAGAGGCGAAGCGTATTGGTGATCTGCGGACGCGAACGACCGATCCGCTCGGCGAGCTGCTCCTGGGTGATACCGAAGTCGTCGAGAAGCTGTTGGTAGGCCGAGGCCTCTTCCAGAGGATTCAGCTGTGATCGATGCAGGTTCTCGAGGAGGGCATCGCGCAGCATGTCCTCGTCGGCGGTGTCCTTGATGACCGCCGGGATCGTGTCGAGTCCGGCCTCCTTGGTCGCCCGCAGCCGTCGCTCGCCCATGACGAGCTCGTACTGCTGCTCGCCGCCCTCTTCGAGCGGCAGTTCCCGCACGACGATGGGCTGCAGAACGCCGATCTCACGCACGGAGTGGACGAGTTCAGCCAGATCCGAGGCATCGAAGACACTCCGTGGCTGCTTCGCATTCGGAACGATGCTGTTCGGATCGAGCTGCGCAAGCCGGGCGCCGGGCACGGCAACGAGTTCCGGCGCGGATGCCTGCGGCGCGTCGAAGAACACGTCCACGGGGCGTGCACCCTCCACCCGAGGCTCGTCCGTCGGGATCAGGGCGCCGATGCCGCGACCGAGACCGGTTCTTTTCCTAGTTGCCACGATGAGGAGCTCCTCTGTCTGCTATTTCGGCCGCGGCCTCCAGATAGGAGACCGAACCGGGGGATCCGGGGTCGAAACTGATTACGGTCTGTCCGAAGCTCGGTGCCTCGGAGATCCGCACCGAACGGGGGATCACGGCCCGCAGCGTCTCGGCCGGGAAGTGCGATCGCACATCCTCCGCAACCTGGAAGGCCAAGCGTGTACGGCCGTCGTACATCGTCAAAAGGATGGTCGACACGGCGAGCGTCGGGTTCAGATGCCGCTCGATCAAACTGATGTTGTTGAGAAGCTGGCTGAGTCCCTCCAGTGCGTAGTACTCGCACTGGATGGGGATCAGCACCTCGCGTGCTGCGACAAAAGCATTGATCGTCAGAAGTCCCAGGGACGGCGGGCAGTCGATGAACACGTAGTGGAACGGCTCGCCCTCCTCGGTCTTCTGCGTCAGGAAGCGATCCAGACTCCCGCGGAGTCGCTGTTCACGCGCGACCATTGGCACGAGTTCGATCTCGGCACCGGCGAGGTGGATGGTGGCCGGAAGGCAGAACAGATTCCCCGACTCAGGGCTCTGCTGCACGATGTCCGCCATCGGCTCGTCGTGAATGAGGACGTCGTACACGCTCGGCTTGTCACCGCGGTGATCGACACCGAGCGCGGTGGAGGCGTTCCCCTGAGGATCGAGATCGATCACCAGCACCCGGGCACCTTCGCGCGCCAATGCGGCGGCCAGGTTCACGGTGGTCGTGGTCTTTCCCACCCCACCCTTCTGATTGGCGACGGTCAGAACTCGGGGAGCCAGGGGGAGAGGGAACTCTCGCATTGCCAGTTGCCGCTTTCGTTGAGAGAGGTCCGCCAGTTCCCGGGCCAGCGGCGTCGACGCATCGAAGGCAGTTGCATCACTGGTCATTCACTAAATCCTGTCGGTATGTTTCACGTGAAACATCGGGAGCGAGAAGCCCGAACGGACGACTTCGATCGTATCGAACTACGCCGGGACACGGGCGCGGATCACCCGGGTCGTCTCTACGCCGATGGACTCTCCCAGTTCGAGAACCTCGACGTCGGCGAGCTTGTACTTGCGAATGGCCTTCTCCGCGGCCGCGATCTCCTTGGCAGCACCGGCGCCCTTCATCAGGACCATCTCTCCACCGGGCCGAAGCAGGGGAGCGCACATCGGGATGAGCTTGCTGAACGCACTCACCGCCCGTGCTGTTACCTGATCGAGCGGGCGGGGGGAGCCGAGCCTTTTCGGCGCGCGCGCGCACCACCGTGACGTTGGTCAGTTCCAGAAGACTCCGTTGCTCCTCCAGCCAGACCACTCGCCGTTCCATCGGCTCGACCAAGACGAAATCGACGTCGGGGCGTGCGATCGCGAGCACGATCCCCGGCAACCCGGCGCCGCTGCCGATGTCACCGACCAGACCCGGCCGAAGCAGCGGAGCCACCACCCCGGAGTTGATGACGTGCCGACTCCAGATCCTGGGCAGCTCCAGCGGACCGATCAGGCCGAGCTCTTCGCCGCGCCGAGCCAGGTCGGCAGTATAAAGGCGTGCGAGATCGATCCGGTCGCCGAAGACCGTCGCGGCAACCGCCGGCTCGGCTTCGACCTCGTGCTGCTCGTCGTCCGTCAATGTTTCACGTGAAACTATGCGCGCGAGATGACGGTGTGGCGGTCGCGACCTTCGCCTTCGGACTCCGAAGAGAAACCGCGCTCGGCCACGATGTCGTGCACGAGCTTGCGCTCATACGACGACATCGGCTCGAGATGCGCCGAGTCGGCGCCGGCATCGATGCGCGCGATGGCACCGTCGACCAGCTTCTCTAGCTCTCGCTGGCGCTGCTCACGGCTTCCGCCCACGTCGAGGATCAACCTCGAGAACTCGCCGGTCTTCGTCTGAACCGCGAGGCGGGTCAGCTCCTGCAGAGCAGCGACCGTCTCCGTCCGCGAGAGCACGCGCAGGTTGCTCTCGCCAGAGGCGTTCACCGAGATGTAGGCGCGACCATCGGTGACCTCGATGTCGATGTCCCCGTCGAGATCGCAGATGTCGAGCAGCTCTTCAATGTAGTCAGCGGCTACATCACCCTCGTCGTCGAGGCGCGAGTGGGGCTCGGTAACGGCATCCGTTCCCGTCGAGGTCTGCTGGGGGAGGGCGGCGTGATCCACCTCGAACTCCTGGGTGGTGTCGGTGGTCTCGGTCACATCACTCATTTCTTATCACCTTGCTTCTTGGCCCGGTTCTTGCTGACGGGCTGCTGACGCTGGGTCGTCTTCGGCGGCTCCGGGATCGACTCGATCGCGGGTGCCCCCTTGGTCGGCTCGAGCTTGCCCCTCTTGGCCAACCGCGCCTCACGGGCCTTGGCGGCCTCGCTGCCCGGCGTGGGCATGTTGCGGATCACGAGGAACTGCTGGCCCATGGTCCAGAGGTTCGAGGTGAGCCAGTAGAACATGACACCGAGCGGGAACGCCACACCCGAGAACACGAACACGAGGGGGAGGATGTAGAGCAGGATGCGCTGCTGCTTGAACATCGGGCTGTTCTTCGCCTCAGGCGACTGGTTCTTCGCCATGATCTGCAGCTGCGTGTAGAACTGCGACGCCGTCATCAGCACCACCATCAGACCGGCGATGAGCATGACCTGCCAGGGGCCGCCGGCGTTCCAGGCGCCGATAAAGGTGTCGTGCAGGGGAGCGACGCCGAACAGCGTCGCGTCACCGAACTGCTTGCCGAGCTCCGCGTTGAGCGGGCCGACACCGGCCAGGCCCTTCTGGGCGTTGTTCAGCACCGAGAACAGGCTGAAGAAGATCGGCATCTGCAGCAGCAGAGGAAGACAGGATGCGAGCGGATTGGTGCCGGTGCGCCGGTACAACTCCATCGTCTCGCGCGACATCGCCTCCCGCGAGAACTGGTCTTTCTTGCCCTTGTACTTGTCCTGGATCTTCTTCAGCTGCGGCGCGACCTCGAGCATCTTGCGCTGACTCTTGATCTGCCGCACGAAGATGGGGATGAGCGCCGCTCGCACCACGAGCACGAGACCCACGATCGAGAGCACCCAGGTGAGGCCGGCCGCCGGGTCGAGACCGAGGAAGGTCCAGAAGTAGTGCCAGCCCACCAGGATGAGCTCCACGACCCACTTGATGGGCCAGAGGATGGTATCGAGAAACGGGATTTCCATGGGGTGGGTTAGCCCTTTCCGTGGCTAGCTACGACAAAACCGAAAGGCGTGAGCTGGTATCGCTGGCGCCGGACCGGGGGTACGTCATCGATTCCGCCCTTGGCCCACGGATGACAGCGGGCGATGCGGTACGCGCCCATCGCCGATCCGACGATCACGCCCCGTTGCTGGATCGCCTGCAGAGTATAAGAGGAGCACGATGGGTAGTATCGGCACACGTCACCGTAGAGCGGAGAGATCACCGCTCGATAGCCGCGCAGCACGAGCACCGCGAGATTGCGGGGGAGCAGCACGATCGCAGTCACGACTGACATCATGCGAGTACTGATCCTTTGGTGAGAGAACGCGACAGTTCTTCGAAGAGTACGTGGTAAGGCTGAGACCCAGCTTCAGGCAGCGCACGCACCACCACGTCGTAGCCGGACCCGATCCCTGGTAGCAGCGCGTAGCTCGCGGCCTTGAGTCGACGGCGGACCCGATTGCGGACGACCGCGATGCCCACCGATTTCGCCACGATGAACCCGAAACGCGCATCCGACGAATCGGATGCGCGAATGTAGGTGACGGTGTTCGGCCCGACGACTTTGGCACCACGCCGGACGGTGGCGCGATAGTCGCGACCGTGGGTGATGCGATTGCCTCTGGCCAGCACCGCGACGACAGGATCTGTGTCTAGGAGCGGATCAAGCAGAGAGCTCGGTGCGACCCTTACGGCGGCGAGCCGAAAGGATGGCGCGGCCCGCACGCGTGCGCATGCGCAGACGGAAGCCGTGCACCTTGGCGCGGCGGCGGTTGTTCGGCTGGAAGGTTCTCTTGCTCATAATGATCTCCGTGGTCCGGCAGGCACTCGGAACGACTGCCGTGAAGTGAAGGGGTGTGGGATTCCACAAGTCAACTGATTAAAACTACGGTCTTAATCCCCTGTGGTCAAACCGGATCAGCACAAAGGATCAATTATCCACAGACTGTGGACAACATCTGTGAATGACACGCGTACAGTCAATACAGCGAACTTGCCCTGTGGCATGGCAGTCACTAGCTTAGGTGCCTACAGTTACTAACAGCCGGCGGGGGCGCAGCAACGGCAGACAGTCGAACGAGTGAGTTCGACCACGCAATTCACGTTCGACAGGAGTTCCATTGGCTGAGGGTGCCGGTTCGACAGAGGACAACTGGCGAACGGTGCTCCAGGTTCTCTCCACCGATCAGCGCATCACTCCGCAACTCAAGGGCTTCCTCGGTCTCGTGGTGCCCAAGGGCATCCTCGGTGGCTCCTTCTATCTCGAAGTGCCCAACGACTTCACGCGCGACATGCTCGAGCAACGGGTCCGCCCGTCGCTGCTCTCGGCGCTCGGCACCCTCGATCCGCAGCTCGACGTGAGCAGCTTCTCGGTGGTCGTGAACCCCGACATCGACGGCTACGAGACGAGCACCGTCACCGATCCGGCTCCTGTGATCCCGGTCGGCAACGGCCCCGGGGTTGGCGTCGGTCCTGTCGCCGAGTCGGCCTACGTCGAATCGGTCGCGCCGCCGGTGCAGGAGACCGCCGGCCCGCACCGCAACAACGACACCCGCCTCAACGCGAAGTACAGCTTCGACAACTTCGTCATCGGCGGCTCGAACCGCTTCGCCCATGCCGCGGCGGTCGCCGTGGCCGAAGCGCCGGCCAAGGCCTACAATCCGCTGTTCATCTACGGCGACTCCGGTCTCGGCAAGACACACCTCCTGCACGCCATCGGGCATTACGCCATCAGCCTCTATCCCGGTGTGCGGGTGCGCTACGTGAGCTCGGAGGAGTTCACCAACGACTTCATCAACTCCATCGCGAACAACCGCGGCGCCGCGTTCCAGTCGCGCTACCGCGACATCGACCTCCTGCTCATCGACGACATCCAGTTCCTCCAGCGAGCGGTCGAGACGCAAGAGGCGTTCTTCCACACCTTCAACACGCTCCACGACCACAACAAGCAGGTGGTGATCACCTCCGACCTGCCGCCGAAGCATCTCACCGGCTTCGAGGAGCGGATGCGCACCCGCTTCGAGTGGGGTCTCATCACCGACGTGCAGACCCCCGACCTCGAGACCCGCATCGCCATCCTGCGCAAGAAGGCGCAGAGCGAGCGGCTCCGTGTGCCCGACGACATCCTCGAGTTCATGGCCTCGAAGGTCTCGAGCAACGTGCGCGAGCTCGAAGGCACCCTCATCCGCGTCACCGCGTTCGCGAGCCTCAACCGCACGCCCGTCGACATGGCCCTGGTGCAGACGGTGCTGAAAGACCTCATCACCCTCGACGACGACAACGTGATCGCGCCGGTCGACATCATCAACCACACCGCGGAGTACTTCAAGCTCTCGGTCGACGACCTCTACGGCTCGAGCCGCTCCCAGGCCATCGCCACGGCCCGCCAGATCGCCATGTACCTCTGCCGTGAGATGACGAGCCTCTCCCTCCCCAAGATCGGTCAACTGTTCGGCGGCCGCGACCACACCACGGTCATGTACGCCAACAACAAGATCGGCAAACTGATGACCGAGAAGCGTTCGATCTACAACCAGGTCACCGAGATCTCGAACCGGATCAAGCACAACCAGCGCTACAAGAGCGCCTGAACGCGACCTGGCAGCGTTGTCCACAGATTGTGAAGAGTGTGTGGATAACCACCTCGCGGATGTTGATCAGTCCGCCCGTGATGTGGATTCGTTCATTCAGCGTTCAGCGCCCGTCCGACCGCACCAACACCCAGTTCACAACGGCTCTACAACTCACACGCGTGTAGTTCGGCACGATCGAGCGGTTTAAACAGAGTTATCCACATATCCCCAGGCGTTAAGAACATTAAGAGATCTTTCTTTAAGCAAATGACATCCAAGAACCTTGTGCACAAATTGCTCCACCGATCGGGCGGCTCGCAACCGATAACATGGAGCGACCCCAGGTCAGTCAAGTCGACAGAGGTGACTTCGTGAAGTTCCAAGTAAACCGAGACGTCTTCAGCGAAGCAGTGTCGTTCGCCGTGAAGTTGTTGCCTCAGCGCACCACTCTGCCGATCCTCAGCGGAGTGCTGATCGAAGCGACGGATGACGGTCTCACCCTCTCCTCGTTCGACTACGAGGTCTCGGCGCAGACGCAGATCTCCGCCGATGTCGAGGAGCCGGGTGTCGTGCTCGTGTCCGGCCGCTTGCTCTCGGACATCGCGAACCGCCTGCCGAATGCGCCGGTGAGCTTCTCCACCGAGGATTCGCGCATCGTGGTCAGCTGCGGCTCCGCCCGTTTCACCCTGCTGAGCATGCCGGTGGAGGAATACCCCACGCTGCCCCAGGTGGGCGCTGAATCGGGCCTGCTGCCGGCCGACCAGTTCGCCGCTGCGGTGTCGCAGGTCGCTGTCGCGGCATCCCGCGACGACGTGACGCCCGTGATCACCGGCGTGCAGCTCGAAGTGAGCGAGAACACCATCTCCCTCGTGGCCACCGACCGTTACCGCGTCGCCGTGCGCAACATCGATTGGGATTCGAACGACTCCGGCACCCAGTCCGCCACCGCCCTGGTGCCCGCCCGAACCCTGCAGGAGGTCGGCAAGACCTTCGGCAACGCCGGCACCATCTCGGTGGCGATCACGAACACCGACGACCGTGAGCTGATCGCCTTCAAGGCCGACAAGAAGACGGTGACGACCCTGCTCATCAAGGGCAACTTCCCGCCCGTGAAGCGTCTGTTCCCCGAAAGCGTCGACAACTACGCCGTGATCAACACGGCCGACCTGATCGAAGCCACCAAGCGCGTCTCCCTCGTGCTGGAACGCGAGGCGGCTCTGCGCTTCACCTTCACGATCGACGGCGTGACCCTCGAGGCCATCGGTTCCGAGCAGGCACAGGCCTCCGAGTCGATCGACGCGCTCCTCACCGGCTCCGACACGGTCGTGTCGCTGAAGCCGCAGTTCCTGCTCGACGGTCTCGGCGCCGTGCACTCGGAATTCGTGCGGATCTCGTTCACCAAGACCGACAACCCGAACAAGCCGGGTCCGGTGCTCATCACGAGCCAGTCGTCGAAGGACCAGCCCGGGTCGGACGACTACAAGTACCTGCTGCAGCCGAACCTTCTGCTGCGCTGACTCACACGCTGACCACACAAGGAGCTGTCATGAACATCGGTCTCATCGGTCTGGGCAAGATGGGCAACAACATGCGTGCCCGCCTGAAGAAGTCCGGCATCGACGTGGTGGGGTACGACACGAACCCCGCCGTCAGCGACGTGGCCGACCTCACCGCTCTGGCCGCAGCCCTTCCCCGCCCCCCGCATCGTCTGGGTGATGGTGCCGGCCGGCGCGATCACCGATGGCGTGATCCACGATCTCGCCGAGGTGCTCGACGAGGGCGACCTCATCATCGACGGCGGCAACTCGAAGTGGACCGAAGACTTCAAGCACTCCGAGTTCCTCGCCCCGAAGGGCATCCAGTTCATGGACGCCGGCGTCTCCGGCGGTGTCTGGGGTCTCGAGAACGGCTACGGGCTCATGGTCGGCGGCACGGCGGAGAACGTCGAGCGCGCCATGCCCGTGTTCGACGCGCTGCGCCCCGAGGGCCCGCGTGCCGAGGGCTTCGTCCACGTGGGCGAGGTGGGCGCCGGACACTACGCCAAGATGGTGCACAACGGCATCGAGTACGGCATCATGCAGGCCTACGCCGAGGGTTACGAGCTGCTCGACGCCAAGAAGGACATCATCAAGGACGTGACCGGCACGTTCAAGGCCTGGCAGCGCGGCACGGTCGTGCGCTCGTGGCTGCTCGAGCTGCTGGTGCGCGCTCTCGAGGCCGACCCCGAGTTCCACGACATCCAGGGCTACGTCGACGATTCCGGTGAGGGTCGCTGGACTCTCGAAGAAGCCATCGAGAACGCCGTGCCGATGCCCGCCATCAGCGCGTCGATCTTCGCCCGGTTCGTGTCGCGCCAGGAGGACTCGCCGTCGATGAAGGCCGTCGCCGCGTTGCGCAACCAGTTCGGCGGCCACGCGGTCAAAGAGCTCGACTAGCTCCTGCCGGCTTGTTCGTCCGTCACCTGAGTCTCACCGACTTCCGCAATTACGTCACGGCCGAGGTCGCCCTCGCGCCGGGGCCGAACCTGTTCGTCGGCAGCAACGGCCAGGGCAAGACGAACCTCGTCGAGTCGCTCGCCTACCTCGCCACGCTCGGATCGCACCGGGTATCCACCGACCAGGCGCTGATCCGGGCAGGGCAGGAATCGGCGATCGTTCGGGCGCGGCTCGAGCACGACGGTCGTGAGCTGCTGGTCGAACTCCAGCTGAATCGCGCGGCCGCCAATCGTGCCCAGGTGAACCGGGCCGCGGTGAAGCCGCGCGAACTGCCACGCTACGTGTCCACCGTGCTCTTCGCACCCGAGGATCTCGCGCTCGTGCGTGGCGAGCCGTCGACGCGACGTCGCTTCGTGGATGCGCTGCTCGGCGCGAAGTCACCGCGGTTGCTGGGCGTCTTCGCCGACTACGACCGGGTGCTGAGGCAACGCAACGCGCTTCTCAAATCGGCACGGGCATCCGGTCTGAAGAACGAGAAGCTCTCCACGCTCGAACTCTGGAACGAGCGGCTCGTCGCACTCGGCTCCGAGATCATGGCGGAGCGGATAGGGATCGTCGCCGCACTCGGTCCGTTCGTGCGTGAGGCGTATCAGGCGGTGGCCGGCTCCGATCAGGAGCCGACGCTCGAGGTGGTGCTGAGCATCCTCGCCGACCATCCCGAGGCCGACGACGCAGAGGCCACCGTGCCGGCGGCGGCCGATCTCACTCGGGACGGACTGGCGGAGGCGTTCCGCGCCGCCCTCGACAAGGTGGCCCGCGCGGAGCGCGACCGCGGCATCACCCTCGTGGGCCCGCACCGCGACGACCTGCTGTTCAAATTGAACGGATTGCCGGCGAAGGGCTACGCCAGCCATGGCGAATCCTGGTCGTTCGCCCTTGCGCTGAAGCTCGCGTGCGCCGAACTGCTGCGCGCCGACTCGAGCACCGGCGACCCGATCGTGATCCTCGACGACGTCTTCGCCGAACTCGATCAGCGGCGCCGCGGTCGCCTCGCGGATGCGGTGAAGGGCTACGAACAGGTGCTCATCACGGCAGCGGTCTACGAGGACGTGCCGGAAGAGCTCACCGCCCATACCGTGCGGATCTCTGCCGGGACTATCGTGGACGCATCCGAGGAGCCCACCGCATGACTGAATCGCAGAACGTCTACCTCCGTCTGAAGGCCGCGTTCGGGGATCCGAGTTCCCGAGCGGCCACCTGGCGCGCCAAGAAGACCCGTGCACTGGGTCGCGACGGCGACGGCACGAGCATCCCGTACGGCCTCGGGCGCGATCCGCACGGTCTCGGCGACGTCATGTCGTCGCTCTCCACCGAGCTCGGGTGGACCTCGTCGCTGGCGAAGTCCGACCTCCTCCTCGCCTGGACGGAGATCGCCGGTCCCGAGACCGCCGAGCACAGTCGGCCGATCGGCATCACCGACTCCGTGCTCACGGTGCAATGCGACTCGACGGCCTGGGCGACGCAGCTGCGGCACATGCGGGTGCTCATCATGACCACCATCGCCCAGCGGTACCCCGACGCGGGCATCGAGTCGATCCGCTTCGAAGCGCCCCACGCACCTTCCTGGAAACGCGGCTCCAGATCGATTCCAGGGCGCGGTCCTCGCGATACCTACGGCTGACAGGGCAAATGTGGTCATCCGGGAGGAAATGATCGCTCAGAGCGGCATATAGCGGCCGTTTCGCACCCTTCGTTTGATAGAATTAAGGGTCGCCTGCCCGGCCGTTGGGCGCGGCACTGAGGAGCCCATTTCTATATGTCTGAATCGGACAAGGTCCACCCTGACAACGAGTACGGCGCGGACCAAATCCAGGTTCTTGAAGGTCTCGAAGCGGTGCGGAAGCGCCCCGGCATGTACATCGGTTCGACAGGTCCTCGAGGTCTGCACCACCTTGTGTACGAGATCGTCGACAACTCGGTCGACGAGGCTCTCGCCGGGTATGCCACCCACATCGAGGTCGTCATGCGCAAAGACGGCGGAATCCGCGTCGACGACAACGGTCGCGGCATCCCCGTCGACATCCACCCGGTGGAGAAGAAGTCGACCGTCGAGGTGGTTCTGACGATCCTGCACGCCGGCGGCAAGTTCGGCGGCGGCGGATACGCGGTCTCCGGCGGTTTGCACGGCGTCGGCAGCTCCGTCGTCAACGCGCTCTCCAGTGAACTCGACGTCGAGGTGCGCCGTCAGGGCAACGTCTACCGCCAGAGCTACAAGATCGGTGTTCCGCAGGCGCCGCTCGAGATGGGCGAATCGACGACCGAGACCGGAACGCGCATCACCTTCTGGCCGAACAAGGAGATCTTCGAGACCGTCGAGTTCGACTACGAGACGCTGCGCGCCCGGTTCCAGCAGATGGCCTTCCTCAACAAGGGGCTCGCCATCACCCTGACCGACGAGCGCGGCGGCGAGTCGGGCGACGAGGAAGACGTGGTCGTCACCTATCTCTACGAGAACGGTCTGAAGGACTACGTCGAGTACCTCAACCGCTCCAAGAAGGCCGACCTCGTGAACGAGGAGATCATCTCCTTCGAGCAGGAGGACACCGAGCGCAAGATCGCGCTCGAAGTGGCGATGCAGTGGACGACCGGCTACACCGAGAGCGTCCACACCTACGCCAACACGATCAACACGCACGAGGGCGGCACCCACGAAGAGGGGTTCCGTGCTGCGCTCACCACGCTCGTCAACAAATACGCGCGCGAGAAGGGCATCATCAAGGAGAAGGACGACAACCTCTCCGGCGACGACGTGCGCGAGGGCCTCACCGCGGTGATCTCGATCAAGCTCGCCGAACCGCAGTTCGAGGGCCAGACGAAGACCAAGCTCGGCAACACCGAGGCCAAGGCGTTCGTGCAGCGCGTCGTCGGCACCGAGCTCACCGACTGGTTCGACCGCAATCCCGTGCAGGCGCGCGACATCATCCGCAAGGCGATCCAGGCCTCGCAGGCCCGCCTCGCCGCCCGCAAGGCGCGGGAACAGACGCGTCGCAAGGGCCTGCTCGAGGGCGGCGGGATGCCCGGCAAGCTCAAGGACTGCTCCAGCCGCGACCCCGCCAAGAGCGAGATCTTCATCGTGGAGGGCGACTCGGCCGGCGGCTCCGCCATCCAGGGCCGCAACCCCGAGACACAGGCGATCCTGCCCCTGCGCGGCAAGATCCTCAACGTCGAGAAGGCACGGCTCGACCGCGCTCTCGGCAACAACGAGGTGCAGGCCATGATCACGGCGTTCGGCGCCGGCATCGGCGAGGACTTCAACCCCGACAAGGCGCGCTACCACAAGATCGTCCTGATGGCCGATGCGGATGTCGACGGCCAGCACATCACGACACTGTTGCTCACCCTGGTGTTCCGCTACATGCGCCCGCTGATCGAGCTCGGCTACGTGTACCTCGCGATGCCACCGCTCTACCGCCTCAAGTGGACGAACGCCCCCCACGAATACGTCTACTCCGACGCCGAGCGCGACGCGCTGCTGATCGACGGCCAGGCCGCCGGCAAGCGCATCCCCAAGGAGAACGGCATCCAGCGGTACAAGGGTCTGGGTGAGATGGACTACCGCGAGCTGTGGGACACCACGATGGATCCCGACACCCGCACCCTCCGCCAGATCACTCTCGATGACGCGGCGGCCGCCGACGAGATCTTCTCCACCCTCATGGGCGAAGACGTGGAGTCCCGGCGCAACTTCATCCAGAAGAACGCCAAAGACGTCCGCTTCCTCGACATCTGATCCGCGGGAACGGATGCCCCGGCATCCGTTCCACCGAGCGACCACGCGAAATTGAGACCTAAATGACAGACGAAAACACTCCCGAGTTCTCGGGGCAGGCGCCTGACGCCTTCGGTGCGACCACCGACCGGATCGAGCAAGTCGACCTCCAGCTGGAGATGCAGCGCTCCTACCTCGACTATGCGATGAGCGTGATCGTGGGCCGTGCGCTGCCCGACGTGCGCGACGGCCTGAAACCGGTGCACCGCCGTGTGATCTACGCGATGTACGACGGCGGCTACCGGCCCGACCGTGCGTTCTCGAAGTCGGCCCGCGTGGTCGGCGAGGTGATGGGCCAGTTCCACCCGCACGGTGACGCGTCGATCTACGACACGCTGGTGCGTCTCATCCAGCCGTGGAGCCTCCGCTACCCGCTGGCACTCGGTCAGGGCAACTTCGGTTCCCCCGGTAACGACGGTGCGGCCGCCCCGCGGTACACCGAGACGAAGATGGCTCCGCTCGCCCTCGAGATGGTGCGCGACATCCAGGAAGAGACCGTCGACTTCCAGGACAACTACGACGGCCGCACGCTCGAGCCCGTCGTGCTGCCCTCGCGCTTCCCGAACCTGCTGGTGAACGGCTCCGTCGGCATCGCGGTCGGCATGGCCACCAACATCCCGCCGCACAACCTGCGCGAAGTCGCCGCCGGCGCCATCTGGTACCTCGAGAACCCGGAAGCGAGCCGCGAAGAGCTGCTCGAGGCCCTGATCCAGCGGATCAAGGGTCCCGACTTCCCGACGGGCGCCCAGATCCTCGGCGTGAAGGGCATCCACGACGCCTACCGCACCGGTCGCGGTTCCATCACGATGCGGGCGGTCGTCAACGTCGAGGAGCTGCAGGGCCGCACCTGCCTGGTGGTCACGGAACTCCCGTACCAGGTGAACCCCGACAACCTCGCCATCAAGATCGCCGACCTGGTGAAGGACGGCAAGCTGGCCGGGATCGCCGACATCCGCGACGAGACCTCCGGCCGCACCGGCCAGCGCCTGGTCATCGTGCTGAAGCGCGACGCGGTCGCCAAGGTCGTGCTCAACAACCTCTACAAGCACACTCCGCTGCAGGACAACTTCGGCGCCAACATGCTGGCGATCGTCGACGGCATCCCGCGCACCCTCCCGCTCGACGGCTTCATCACCGAATGGGTCGCCCACCAGATCACCGTCATCGTGCGGCGCACGCAGTTCCGGCTGCGCGAGGCCGAGGCCCGCATGCACATCCTGCGCGGCTACCTCAAGGCGCTCGAGGCACTCGACGAGGTGATCGCCCTCATCCGGCGCTCGCCGACGGTCGAGCAGGCCCGTGACGGACTGATGGAACTCCTCACGATCGACGAGCTGCAGGCGCGTGCGATCCTCGAACTCCAGCTGCGCCGCCTGGCCGCCCTGGAGCGGCAGAAGATCCAGGACGAGGCCGACGAGCTGCAGGTGAAGATCGACGAGTACAACATCATCCTCGCCAGCCCCGCCCGCCAGCGCGAGATCATCGTGGCCGAGCTCACCGAGATCGTCGACAAATTCGGCGACGACCGGCGCACCGAGATCATGTTCGGATTCGACGGCGACATGAACGTCGAAGACCTCATCCCCGAAGAGGAGATGGTGGTCACCGTCACGCGCGGCGGCTACGTCAAGCGAACCCGTAGCGACAACTACCGCAGCCAGCACCGCGGCGGCAAGGGCGTCAAGGGCGCCCAGCTGCGCGCCGACGACGTGGTGGAGCACTTCTTCGTCACCACGACGCACCACTGGCTGCTCTTCTTCACCAACACCGGTCGGGTCTACCGCGCGAAGGCCTACGAGTTGCAGGAGGCCGGCCGGGATGCGAAGGGTCAGCACGTCGCGAACCTGCTGGCGCTCGCACCCGACGAGCAGATCACGCAGATCCTCGACATCCGCGACTACCAGGCCGCCCAGTTCCTGGTGCTGGCCACCAAGGGCGGTCTGCTGAAGAAGACCTCGCTCACGGAGTACGACACGAACCGCTCGGGCGGCATCATCGCGATCAACCTGCGCGAGGGTGACGAGCTCGTCTCGGCGCTCCTGGTCGATGAGGACTCCGACCTGCTCTTGGTGTCGAAGAAGGGCATGTCGATCCGCTTCACGGCGTCCGACGAGGCGCTCCGACCGATGGGCCGCGCCACCTCCGGTGTGATCGGCATGAAGTTCCGCGGTGACGACGAGTTGCAGGGCGCATCCGTGGTCTCCGACGAAGGATTCGTGTTCATCGTGACCGAGGGCGGGTACGCCAAGCGCACCTCGGTGGACGAGTACCGGGTGCAAGGCCGTGGCGGCCTCGGCATCAAGGTGGCCAAACTCGCCGAGGCGCGCGGCGACCTGATCGGGTCGCTCATCGTCGGCGAGGACGACGAGGTCCTTGTGGTTCTTGCCAGCGGCAAGGTGGTACGCTCTGCCGTGGCCGAAGTCCCGGCCAAGGGACGCGACACGATGGGCGTTGTCTTCGCCCGCTTCGCGGACGACGACCGCATCATCGCAGTGGCCAAGAACACGGAACGCAACCTGGTAGCCGAGCTCGACGAGAGCGACGACGCCGAGTCTGCGCCTGGAGAGGATGTAACGACGGATGAGTAATCTTGGCGACAAATTCGCGAAGAAAACGGCAAGAGTCGCCACGACGAAGCAGGTTCGGCTGAAGCTGGTCTACATCGACTTCTGGTCGGTGCTGAAGATCTCCTTCCTCCTCGCGATCATCCTCGGGATCATCATCATCGTGGCGTCGTTCCTGGTCTGGTCGGTGCTGAACCAGACCGGCGTGTTCGACTCGATCAACACGCTGCTGAAGGACATCGCGGGCGCCGGCAACTTCGACCTGTTCGACTTCGCGTCGCTGCCGCAGGTGATGGGATTCTCGGTCGTGGTCGCGATCCTGAACGTCATCGTCATCACCGCTCTCGGTGCGATCGGGGCGGCGTTGTACAACCTCGCCGTGCGGATCACCGGTGGCGTGATGCTCGGCTTCACCAACAAGTAGGCCGGATTCGTCCGACCAGGCCTTTGTAGGGTAATCTCTACTCTGGTCAAAAAAACGGGGCTATAGCTCAGGCGGTTAGAGCGCTTCGCTGATAACGAAGAGGTCCAAGGTTCAAGTCCTTGTAGCCCCACGAGAGATCCACAAGAAATCTCCCGGTGATCCGGCGCAGTTCTCTGCAGGATCTCTTGGGGGGCCTTAGCTCAGTTGGTAGAGCGCCTGCTTTGCAAGCAGGATGTCGGGAGTTCGATTCTCCCAGGCTCCACTCGACTGCAACAAAAACCCCGCACCTCAAGGTGCGGGGTTTTTCTGTTCCTGGCGAGTCGTCAGCTCTCGGGGTTCGACTCGGGAGCCGGATCTTCGTCGGCGATCCAGAGCTCGTCGTCGGCGCGGAAGGTCTGCCACAGGGCATAGCCGAGGCCGGCCAGCGTGACGGCACCGAGGGTGACGAGCACGACGACTCCGGCCTTCGAGCCGCCCGACTGCTTGGGCGCGGCCTTCTGGATGCTCTTGGCCGCCTTGGCCGCCTTCTTGCCGGCCTTCTGCACGAACTCCGGGTTGCGGGCAAGCTGCAGCACGGCAGCGGCAGAACCGACGGTACCGGCGAGAGCCGGGATGACATCCGACGCGAAGCGGTCCTTCGCCGTCTGACCGGCGACCTTGGCCGCGGCGACGTTCCGGCTGATGGTCGGAGCCACCGTGCCGACGGCGGCGCTGACCCGAGGACGTACCTCTTCATCTGCGAGGAAGCTCGCCTGCTTGCCGGCCTCCCGCAGAATGGCGTTGGCGCGGTCGAGAACGGCCTGCTGGTCGACCCACAGGTCTTCCGCCGTCCCCTTCAGGCGCTTGAGCGCCTTACGGCGCTTGCGGGAAAGACTCATAAGAAACCTCCATCGGCGAGAGCACGGTCATTGTCATCTTGCCACGCAATGCTGCGCGGCAGTAGTTCGCGGCACTGATCATCCACTTCGCATACCCTGGACCTTCACTGGAAGCATCCGGCCGTGGGCCTAGAATTGAACCCATGCCCGCACACACGCACGTCGCTACCCTCAACACCAACCACGGCCCGATCGTGGTGAACCTGTACGGCCACCACGCTCCGAAGACCGTCAAGAACTTCGTCGGCCTCGCCACGGGCGAGATCGAATGGACCGACCCCAAGACCGGTCAGCCCACGACCGCGCCGCTCTACGACGGCATCGTCTTCCACCGCATCATCCCCGGCTTCATGATCCAGGGCGGCGACCCGCTCGGCAACGGCACCGGCGGCCCCGGTTACAAGTTCGACGACGAGATCAGCCCCGAGCTCGACTTCACGCAGCCCTACATCCTCGCGATGGCCAACGCCGGCATCCAGGGCGGCAAGGGCACCAACGGCTCGCAGTTCTTCATCACCGTCGGCCCCACCACCTGGCTTCAGGGCAAGCACACCATCTTCGGCGAGGTCGCGGATGACGCGTCGCGCCGGATCGTCGACAAGCTCGCCGGTGTGGCGACCGACGCCTACGACCGCCCGCTCGACGAGGTCGTGCTGGAGAGCGTGACCGTCGAGGCGGTCTAGCTCCACCCTGCTCGGTCACGCGCGATGACGACCGCTCCGGACACGCCGGACAACTACTGTTACCGGCATCCGGGCCGGCAGAGCTTCGTGCTCTGCCAGCGGTGCGGGCGCACCATCTGTCCGGAATGCCAGGTGCAGGCCGCGGTCGGCGTGCACTGTGTCGAGTGCGCCGCTCAGGATCGGCGCGAGGCACCGCGCGTGCGACGTGGGCGCCCGGCGTTCCTGCGCAACCTGACCGGGTCGGGCGCGCCGGTGGTCACCTACACCCTGATCGCCGTGTGCCTCGTGGTGTTCGGGTTGCAGCAGATCCCCGGCCTCGGCGTCACGCGGGCTCTGCAGTTCGCGCCGGTGTACGTGCTGCCGATCCCGGGTGCCCCGTTCGAACCGTGGCGGATGCTCACTTCGGTGTTCACGCACGGTTCGATCTTGCACGTGCTGCTGAACATGTACACCCTGTTCATCTTCGGCAGCGTGCTGGAACGGATGCTCGGTCGATGGCGGTATCTCGTCCTCTTCCTGATCTCCGGGCTCGGCGGCTCCGTCGGTGTCGTGCTGCTGGCAGACCCGCTCACCGGCGTGGTGGGCGCATCCGGAGCGATCTTCGGGTTGATGGGCGCCTTCTTCATCATCAATCGGCATCTAGGCGGCAACAGCGTGCAGCTCCTGGTGCTGGTGGCGATCAACCTCGCCTACGGTTTCTTCGTGCCGGGCATCTCCTGGCAGGCCCACGTGGGCGGCCTGGTGGCGGGCGCGCTGGCCGCACTCATCTTCGTGCGCACGCGACCGATCCGGATGCGGAACGTGCAGATCCTGCTGCTCGCGGCGCTCGTCGTGGTGCTGATCGGTGTCACAGCCGTCAAAGCGCTCGTGTGATCCCGAGTTATCCCACCGATTCCACAGGGTTATCCACAGTTGTGGAGTTATCCACAACTGTTTCCACACTGGGGATAATTACAGCGGTGTAATTAGGGTGTTCGAGATGTGATTTCTAGCGCCACCGAGTGGTCATGATGAAGCCGATGAAGGCGATGCCGAAGCCGACGAGGATGTTCCAGCTGCCGAGCGCCGGAACCGGGAAGACGCCCTGGCTCACGTAGAACACGATGATCCAGAGCAGACCCACGATCATGAACCCGAACATCACCGGCTTGAACCACACCGGGTTGGGGGTCTTCGCGGAGGAGTCGTCGCCGGAAGAGCGCTGAACGTCTCTCGAGCGGCGGGCGACGTCCTTCGTGGGTGCTTTGTCTCGGGCCATGCCGACGATTCTAACGGGCTTTCATGCGCTGTTCTCCACGGGTTTTCCACAGGGCACGGCACTCGGGGTGGCAGCACAGCTTGTGCCTCTTAGGATTGTCGCTATGAGTGAGCTCCCCGACTCGGCGCCCGACGGCGGCGAACCGCCCCTCCGGCGCCCCCGGAAGCAGAAGCGCAGTGTCTTCTCGCGGGTGGTCGGTATCGCGGGCGAGCTGCTCATCACCGCGGGCGTTCTCGTGCTCCTCTTCCTCGGCTGGCAGTTCTCGATCAACGGCATCATGCTCAACAACCAGCAGGCCTCCGATGCGAACGCCCTCGCGCAGACCTGGGCGGGCGACGAGTCGAACTCCGCCACTCCTTCCCCCACCAAGAGCCCGGCACCGGATGCCGCGACCTTCCAATACGGGGAGCCGCCGGTGCTCGCGGCGCCCGCCACCACGGAGGAGTTCGCGGTGATGTACGTCCCGCGCTTCGGAGCCGACTACAAGAAGACCATCGCCGAAGGCGTGGATCCCCGTTCCGTCCTCAACAACGGAGGCGCCGGCCACTACCCGGGTACGCAGATGCCCGGAGCGGTCGGCAACTTCGCCGTCGCGGCGCACCGCGACGGCTGGGGCAGCCCGTTCCTCAAGATCAACGAGCTCCAGGTGGGCGACCCGATCTATGTCGAGACACAAGACGGCTGGTACACCTATACCTTCCGCGGGCTCGAGTACGTGACGCCCTACGGCGTCGGCGTGATCGACCCCGTGCCGCAGGTCGAGGGAGCGACGCCGACCGATCGACTCATCACGCTCACCAGCTGCAACCCGCTCTACGTCGCGTCGGAGCGCATCATCGCCTATGGCGTGCTGACCGACTGGAAGCCCCGCTCCGCGGGTGCGCCGGCCGAGATCGCCGGAATCGTGGGGGCCTAGATCATGTACGCAGCTCTTTGGCGCATTCTGCCCGGCCCGGTCTGGGTGCGCATCCTCATCCTCGTCGTGCTGGCCGCGATCGTGCTCGCGGTGCTCGCCTTCTGGGTGTTCCCGTGGATCGACGATTTGACCGCTCCGGTTCAGGATGTGACGGTAGACCAATGACGCGTGTTCTGGTGATCGACAACTACGACAGCTTCGTCTACACCCTCAACGGCTATCTCCAGCAGTTGGGCGCGGAGACCACGGTGGTGCGGAACGACGCCTTCGAGGCGACCGATGCCGCGGCCACGATCGCGGAGTACGACGCGGTGCTGCTCTCCCCCGGCCCCGGCAAGCCGTCAGAGGCCGGCGTCTCGATCCCCGTCGTGTTCGCGGCGCTGGAGTCGAACACCCCGCTGCTCGGAGTCTGCCTCGGCCACCAGGCGATCGCCGAAGCGCTCGGCGCCACGGTGACCAACGCCGAAGAGCTGATGCACGGCAAGACCTCGGTCATCCACCACGACGACAGCGCCTTCTACGACGGGGTGCCCGACGGGTTCACCGCCACGCGATACCACTCGCTCGCCGTGGTCGACGGCACGGTGCCCGAGAGTCTCGTGGTGACATCCCGCACCGAAGGCGGCGTCATCATGGGTGTCCGCCATGTGAGCGCGCCGGTCTACGGGGTGCAGTTCCACCCGGAGTCCGTGCTCACCGAAGGCGGCTACAAGATGCTGGGCAACTGGCTCGCCACGGCGGGTCTCAAGGATGCGCCGGCGAAAGCCGCCGAACTCAATCCGTTGCTGAGGGCCGTATAGTTCTTCTCGCTACGGGCCGGTGCAGTAGCGGATGGTGATCTCCGACTTCTGCAGGGCGTCGCCGGGAGCGATCGACTGCGTCGAGACGGGGTTCGACGGGGCGCTCTTGCAGCCCGGATCCTGCTCCACCTTCACGTCGAGCAGGAGCTGGGAGAGCGTTCCGCTCGCCACGTCGATCGGCTGACCCGCGACATCCGGAACCGTCACCATGCCGCTGGAGACGAAGATGTTGACGGTGTCGCCCGCGAACGCCTGCGTTCCCGCCGCGGGATCGCTGCGGATCACCACGTCGACGGGCACGTCGGGGGAGTTCTCCTTGTTGGTCTGGCCCACCACGAACTTCGCTGCGGTGATGGCGTTCGCGGCATCCGTCGCGCTCATGTTCTGCAGGTTCGGTACCGTGATCGCCTCCTTGCCCTGCGAGACGTTGACGCTGACCACGGTTCCCGGGCTCACGATGGTGCCGGAGGCGGGGTCGGTGTCGACCACCTGTCCTGCCGGGATGGTGTCGCTGTAGACGTCGAAACGCGCGGTGACCAGGTCGAGTTGCTGCAGCGTGGCATCCGCCGCTTCGTAGGTCTGCCCGGTGACGGTCGGGATCTCCCGCGACGCGGCGGGCAGTTCGTCGGTGGGCTGCAGGGTGAGCACCCAGAACACGATGGCCACCAGGATGACCGCGACCGAGGCGATGCCCGCCCAGATCCAGACCACGGGCGGCCGCGACTGCGTGCGCACGGCGTACTCGTCGTCGCCGGCGAGCTGCGTGAGCGCCGCCTCGGTGCCTTGCGCGAGGCTCGGCGGGGCACCGAACAACGAGGACTGGAAGTCGTCGGCCGGCAGGCGCTTCGACGGGATCTTGCCCGCCCCTGCGATCTCGAGGTCGGTGCGGAACTCGACCGCGCTCTGGAAGCGGGCGAAGCGGTCTTTCGCCAGGGCGTGCAGTACCACCTGGTCGATCGCCGGCGACACCATCGGGTTGATGCTGGAGGGCGCGACCGGCATCTCGCTGACGTGCTGGTAGGCCACGGCGACCGGGGTCTCGCCCTTGAACGGCGGCTCCCCGGTGAGCATCTCGAAGAGCACGACGCCGGTGGAGTAGAGGTCGGTGCGGGCGTCGACCGACTCACCCCGCGCCTGCTCGGGCGAGAAGTACTGGGCGGTGCCGAGGATCGCGGTGGTCTGCGCGACGGTGGCCGAGGAGTCGGAGATGGCCCGCGCGATCCCGAAGTCCATCACCTTCACCTGACCGCCGTGGGTGATCATCACGTTGCCGGGCTTGATGTCGCGGTGGACGACACCGGCGCGGTGCGAGTACTCGAGAGCGGTGAGGATGCCCTCGGTGATGCGGATGGCTTCGGCCGAATCGACCGGACCCTGCCTGATCAGGTCTTTGAGGAGGACGCCTTCGACGAACTCCATCACGATGAAGGGCACGATGCCCTCGAAGCCACCAGGCTCCGCGACGCGCTCCTCGCCGGCGTCGAACACGCGCACGATGGTGGGATGCGCCATCCGCGACGCCGCCTGCGCCTCCTGGCGGAAACGGGTACGGAACACCGGGTCGCCGGCGAGCGACGACTTGAGCAGCTTGATCGCCACCTGGCGGCCGAGGCGCTCGTCGCGGCCCGAGTACACGTTCGACATCCCGCCGCGGCCGATCAGTTCGCCCAGGCGGTACCGCCCGGCGAGAAGACGGTTGTCGTCGGTCACTGTTGTTGCTCCTGGATCGATGTCGGGAACGGTCTCGGGTCGCTCGGGTGCTGGGCTGGAGGGAGAAGGGGCGTCAGTTGCCGTTGCCGGGGCCGCTGTTGCCGCCCTCGGCGCCGCCGGTGGGCGGGGCGACGATGTTGAGCTGCGTGGTCATCCCGGAGGAGAAGCCTGACGCGGTGCCCGAGCAGGTGACGCTGTACTTCACGTCGACCTTGTCGCCCGCAGCGCCGGTGACCGTCAGGGTCGCCGTGGTGCCGGTGATGCCGGTGGGGGCCGTCGCGTTGGTGGCCTCGAGGGTGTAGCCGTCGAGCGTGGTGCCGGAGGGGCAGCTGTACGACGACCACTGCACGTCGAAGGTGCCGCCGGCCGGAACGGAGTTCTGCTGGCTGACCGTCGGATCCGTCGTTCCGGTGAACTGCACCGGCGTCGACGGCGCGGTCGGGGTGATGACGGCGGTGTAGACCGTCAGGTCGATGGTGGTGCCCTTCGGGACGTTGCCGACGGGAGTGGCCTGGTAGACCACGTCGACCTGATCGGCGGCGGGTGCCGCGTTGCCCTCGACCCGATTCGCGCTGAGACCCTTGTCGGAGAGGATCTGGGCGGCCTCGTCGAAGGTCTTGCCCTTCAGTTCGCCCTCGCTGATCGTGACCACGTTCGAGGTCTGGGTGGGAGTGGGGGTCGGACTCGGTGGAGGCGTCGTCTTCGTGGGCGTGGGCGCGCTGCTGCTCGCGGTCGCCGGCGCGTTGTTGCCGTTCGCCTGCACCACGAGCGCCACGATCGTTCCGATCAGCACCAGGCCCAGGATGATGATGAGCACGATGAGGGGCCACGTCCACGGGCTGCGCTTCTTGGGCTCCTCCGCGGCATCCGTCGCCGGTGGGGTGGGCGGGGGGACCAGGCCGTTGCCGTTCGCGCCGTTCGAGGTCGAGAGCACGGTGGTGGCCTGCGTCGCACCGGGAGCGGGCATCAGGCGGGTGGCCATGGTGGGGGGCAGCGGGTCGCTGCCGAGGACGGCCGGGACGGCGGCCGCGGCGGAGGCGATGTCGCCTCGACGGAGGGCCATCGCGGCGCGCGCCAGGTTGCCGGTGGAGGACGGCCGGTCTTCGGGCTTCTTGGCGATGCAGGAGAGCACGAGGTTGCGCACCGGCTCGGCCACGGTGACGGGCAGGTCGGGCGGCGTCTCGTTGATCTGCGCCATGGCGATCGCGACCTGCGACTCACCCGAGAACGGACGCTTGCCGGCCAGGCACTCGTAGGCCACGATGCCGAGCGAGTAGATGTCGGTGGTGGGCGACGCGGGCTGGCCGCTCGCCTGCTCGGGCGAGAGGTACTGGACGGTGCCCATCACCTGACCGGTCGCCGTGAGCGGCACCTGGTCGGCGATGCGGGCGATGCCGAAGTCGGTGATCTTGACCCGGCCGTCGGGGGTGATCAGCAGGTTGCCGGGCTTGATGTCGCGGTGCACGAGGCCGGCGGCGTGAGCTGCTTGCAGGGCCAGCGCGGTCTGCGCGACGATGTCGAGAACACGGTCGGTGGAGAGCACGTGCTCGCGCTCGAGGATGGTGGAGAGTGCCTCTCCGGGCACGAGCTCCATGACGAGGTAGGCGCTGCCCTCTTCCTCGCCGTAGTCGAACACGTTGGCGATGCCCTCGTGGTTGACGAGCGCGGCGTGACGGGCTTCGGCGCGGAAGCGCTCGAGGAACCCGGGGTCGCCCAGGTACTCGTCCTTCAAGATCTTGATCGCCACGGTGCGGCCGATCACGAGGTCGGTGGCCTGCCAGACCTCGCCCATGCCGCCGATCGCGATGCGACTGGACAGCTCGTACCGGCCACCGAAGGTCACCCCTGCTGTGGGTCTCATTTACTCAGCACCGCCTCTAGTACTCGTTTTGCGATCGGTGCGGCCAATTCGTTCCCGGAACCGGATTGGCCCAACCCACCGCCATCTTCCACGACCACTGCGACGGCAACCCGAGGGTTGTCTGCGGGAGCAAAACCGGTGAACCACAGGGTGTAGGGATCGCCCTCCCCGTTCTCCGCCGTTCCGGTCTTACCGGCCACACTGACCCCGTCTATTCTTGCATTAGTCGCCGCGCCGCTATCGACTGCCTGCACCATCAGATCGGAAAGTTGCGAAGCCGTTGTAGAAGTCAGCGGGGTCGACAATTCCTTCGCCTCGAAGCTCTCCAGCAGGCTCAGATCCGGGGCCTGGATGGCGTCCACCAGGTTCGGCGTCATCAGCTTCCCTCCGTTCGCGACCGCGGCCGACAGCATCGCGATCTGGAGCGGCGTGGCCGTGTCGCTCCCCTGTCCGAACGATGAGAGCGCGAGCTGGGCGTCGTCGAGTCCGCGCGGGAAGACGCTGGTGGAGACATCCATCGGCACGCTCAGTTCGGACCCGAATCCGAAGGCCTTCGCCATGTCCGCGAGCGGCTGCTCGCCCATCTCGACGCCGAGCTCAGCCATCGGGATGTTGCAGGAGAGGATGAACGCGGTGGCGATGGTGACCTGGTCGCCCCCACCGCAGGTTCCGCCGCCGGCGTTGCTGACCGTCTGGTCACTTCCCGGAAGAGCGAACCGTGCGAGGTTCGGTTCGGTGTGATCGATCGGCAGGTTCGCGTTCTGCAGGGCCGCCGAGGTGGTGACGATCTTGAAGGTCGAGCCGGGCGGGTTCAGGTCGTTGATGGTCTTGTTGATGAGCGGATCGCCGGGGGCTGCGAGCAGCGCGTCGTAGCTGTCGAGCACGGCCTGGGTGTCGTGCACCGCGAGGGTGTTGGGGTCGAAGTCGGGCTTGGAGACCATGGCCAGGATGCGGCCGGTCGAGGGCTCGATGGCGACGACGGCGCCCTGGTAGCTGCCGAGCGCGTCGTAGGCGGCCTGCTGCACCACCGGGTCGATCGTCAGCTCGACCGAGGCGCCCTGCGGGTTCTGGCCGGTGACCAGACGGTTGAGGTATTCGAGGAACTGCGAGTCGCTGGTGCCGGAGAGGTAGTCGTTGAGGGTCTGCTCGATCTGACTCGACCCCTGGCCGAGCGTGTAGTACCCGGTGACCGCACTGTAGAGCGGGCCCTGCGGGTAGACGCGCTGGTACTTGTACTCGTCATCCGTGGGGACCGACTCGGCCACCGGCTGACCGGCCACCAGGATGGCGCCGCGTTCGGTGTCGTAACTGGCGTAGATGGTGCGAGCGTTGCGGGCATCGCTCGCCAGGTTGTCGGCCTGGAAGAACTGGATGGTGGTGGTCGACGCGAACAGGGCCACGAACATCAGGAACACCACGATGCTCACGCGCTTGAGTTCTCGGGTCACGGCTCTAGATCACCAGCCTTGGCTGATTGCGAACTGTGTCCGAAAGCCTCAGCAGGAGGCCCACGATGATCCAGTTGGCCACGAGCGACGAGCCGCCGGCAGCCATGAAGGGTGTGGTGAGACCGGTGAGCGGGATGACCCGGGTGACGCCGCCGATGACGATGAAGCACTGCAGGGCGACGGTGAACGAGAGGCCCACGCCGAGCAGGCGACCGAAGTCGTCCTGCCCCGCGAAGCTGATCCGAAGGCCCCGGGAGATGAAGAGCAGGTAGAGCGCGAAGATGGCGAACAGGCCCGCCAGGCCGAGCTCCTCGCCCACCGACGCGACGATGTAATCGCTCTGCGCCAGGGGCGTGATGTCGGGCCGGCCCTGGCCGAGTCCGGTGCCGATGAGACCGCCGTTCGCCAGACCGAACAGGCCCTGCACCAGCTGGTAGCTGCCGCCGACCTCGTCGTAGATGGCCGGGTTGAACGCATCCAGCCAGTTGGTGAACCGGTCGTTGACGTAGGTGAGCACCTGGCCGGCGATCACGCCGCCCGCGAGGAAGAGCCCGACGCCGAGCACCACCCAGCTGGCGCGGCCCGTGGCCACGTAGATCATCACCACGAAGAGTCCGAAGTAGAGAAGGGCCGTGCCGAGGTCGCGCTGGAAGATGATGACGGCCATCGACAGCGCCCAGAGCACCAGGATCGGGCCGAGGTCGCGGGCGCGCGGGAAGTGCATGCCGAGGAACTTCGTGCCCACCATCGACAGGCTGTCGCGGCGCGAGACCAGGTAGCCGGCGAAGAACACGGCGAGGGCGATCTTCGCCACCTCACCGGGCTGGAACGAGAACGCGCCGACGTGGATCCACACCCGGGCGCCGTTGATCTCCTGGCCGATCACCGGCAGCATCGGCAGCAGCAGGAGCACAGCGGCGACGAACATCGCGATGTAGGTGTAGCGCTGCAGCACGCGATGGTTGCGGATGACGAGGATGACACCGATGGCCAAGGCGATGGCCACACCGCTCCACACCACCTGCCGCACGGCCGTGCCCTCCCAGCCGGTGAGGTTCTCGGCGATGTCGATGCGGTAGATCACCGCGATGCCGATGCCGTTGAGGAGCGCGGCGATCGGCAGGATGAACGGATCGGCGTTCGTGGCCACGAAGCGCAAGGCGATGTGCATGCCGAAGACCAGCACGGCGAGGCCGGCGCCGAGCGTGAAGACGGTCATGTCGGCGTAACCCAGGGCACCGAACTGCACGAGCACCACGGCGAAGGCGTTGACGGCGCACACGAAGATCAGCAGGAAGAGCTCGAGATTGCGGAGCTTCTGCGGCACCCGGATGCGCCGGATCCCGCGGCCCGGGGTGGCCGCCGCAGCGCCCGCTCCCGCACCGGGCACGGCGTTCGGGGCTGTCAGGGGACCGGTGGCGTTCGTCATGGCGCCGATCCGTTCGGCGTGGTGGTCGGAGTGGGGCCGGGTGTCGGCGGCGGCGTGCCGGTGTTGGTGCCGTCGGTGCCGTCCGTGTCGTCGGCGATCCCCGAGGCTGCCGCGTCGCTCAGGCGCTTGACGATCTCGAGTGCCGCCGTGACCGAGTCGGCGCTGATGGTGTTCTCGACCTGCCGTTGATTGAACGGAGGGAGCGCATCCGTCGGGATGTCGGTCTCCTGGAACACATGGGAGAGGGCCATCGGGCCGACGGTCTGCTGCACGCCCTGGAAGATCGCCACGGTGCCGTTGGATTCGCCCACGTAGTAGCGCGTCTGGGTCCAGCGGTAGCCGGCGTAGAGACCTCCCGCGATCAGCGCGAGGACGACGAGCACGCCCACCAGCCAGGTGACCTTGCGGCGGCGGCTGCGGCGCCTGTCCTCCTCGATGAGTTCGTCGAGGTAGTCGTCGGATCCGGGCTCGAAGTGGCTCGGCTCGGTGGAGGCGGGCCCGCGGGGGTGCAGGCGGAGGCCCGGGATGCCGGCCATGCGTGTGGTGCGCCGGCCGACGGGCTTCTCGAAGGCGATGGGCTGGGCGGCCGAGCCGACCATGACCGGCGCGACCTCGGGCGACTCGAACGATTGGTGCACGTCGACCACGACCACGGTCACGTTGTCGGGTGCGCCGTGGTCGAGGCTCTCCTTGATCAGCGCGTTCGCGGCATCCCGTGGCGCGATGTTGTTCTTGAGGATCTTCTCGATGTCGTCGCGCTCGACCACGCCGCTCAGTCCGTCCGAGCAGAGCATCCAGCGGTCGCCGGGGCGGGTGTCCATCACCTGGAGATCGACCTCGGGCGCGGCGTCGACATCGCCGAGCACGCGCATCAGCACGCTGCGGCGCGGATGCGTCTTCGCCTCCTCGGGCGTGATGCGGCCCGAATCGACGAGTCGCTGCACGAAGGTGTGGTCGATGGTGATCTGGGTGAGCACGTCGTCGCGCAGGCGGTAGACGCGCGAGTCGCCGATGTGGGCGAGGGCGACGCTGTGGCCGACGCGCACGAGGGCGCTGAGCGTGGTGCCCATCCCGGTGAGCTCCGGATGCTCGTAGACCGTCTCGGTGAGCACGGCGTTCGCCGCCACGATCGCCTCCTGCAAGGCGAACTCGGCGTCGACGGCGGAGTTGTAGTGCCCGTCGATCTCGGCCAGTCGCTTGAGCGCCAGCGCGGACGCGACGTCGCCACCGGCGTGCCCGCCCATGCCGTCGGCCACGGCGAAGAGCGTTTCGCCCGCGAAGCCCGAGTCCTGGTTGTTGGAGCGGATCTTTCCGACGTGGGACACGGCCGCGCTCACGGTCACAATCGCCACAGGCTACCGCCGGAGCTCGAAGCTCGTGGCGCCGATCCGGATGGGCGTGTTCAGAGGGATGTGCACCGGCGCGGTGACCCTCTGGCCGTCGAGGAATGTTCCGTTCGTGGAGTCGAGGTCCTGGATGACCCACTCGTCGCCCCAGATCATGAGGCGCGCGTGATGGGTGGACGTGTAGTCGTCGCGGATCACGACGCTCGAGTCGGAGGAGCGGCCGATGGTGAGCGGCTCCGTGCCGAGCGGGATCTCGCTGCCGGACTTCGCGCCCGAGGTGATGACGAGGCGGCCGGCGTTGCTCGTGGTGGCGTGCGGCGGCCCGCTCAACTCGGTGCCGGGGGCGGGAACGAAGGTGGGGACCTTCGGCGCGGGCGCCTGAGGGGCGGCTGCTGCTCCGGCCGCTCCAGCCGCGCCAGCGGCGACACCGGCGGGGACGCCGGCGCCAGGGGTCACCGGGTTTCCGGATGCGGCGGCTCCGGCCCCTGCTCCGCCGGCCGCCGTCGCCGGCGACTCCTTGAGCCGGCGCACACGCTGGCCGAACAGATCGGACCGCATCGCGTAGACCACGATGAAGATGAACACCCAGAGCAGAGCCAAGAAGGCGAGCTGCAGGATGAGGAGAGTCAGTTCGCTCATGTCGCCGCCTACCGCCAGAATCCGCCGGGATCGAGCGGCGGGCGGTCGGGGTCGTGCGCCGGGTTGCGGCTCGAGCCGGGACTCGAGCTCGGGCGGGGGCTCTGCGGCCGGGCGGCGCTCGCGGCGGCCGCCTGCGCGGGACCGCGTGATCCGCTCGACGACTGGGGGACGATGCGGAAGACGATGTTCGTGCGGCCGATCTGGATCACCGAGTCCGGCTCGAGGTTGGCGCGCTGGAAGGCCTGGCCGTTCAGCTGGGAGCCGTTGGTGGAACCGAGGTCGCGGGCCTGGGCGTGCGTGCCGTCCCACAGGATCTCGACGTGCTTGCGCGAGGTCCCGGTGTCGTCGACGGTGATGTCGGCATCGCTGCCGCGGCCGATGATGGTGCGCGACTTCGTGATCGGATGCCGGCGGCCGGCGATGTCGAGCACGGGCGTCCAGGTCACGTTCCCCTGGACGTTGGCCGAGTCGATCTGGATGACGCCGGTCGTGAGCTTCGGGTCGTTGACGAGATCGATGGTCACGCCGCCGGCGAACTGGAAGCCCTGCTGAGCCGCGTGCTGCTGCACGATCTGGTTCAGGTCGTCGACCAGGGTCGGCCCGATGCCCGTCATCCGCTGGTAGTCGGTGGGGGCGAGCAGAACGCGGAAGCTGTTGGGCACGAGGATGCGGTCGCGCGAGACGACGGCCGCCTTCGTGTCGAGCTCGCGCTTCAGCGCGGAGGAGATCTCGACCGGCTGGAGCCCCGAGCGGAAGGTCTTCGCGAACGCGCCGTTGACGGCGCGCTCGAGACCCTTCTCGAAGTTGTCCAGTATTCCCACGTCTCTCCCGATCTCCTTGCTCGAACCCGCCTGTGCGCGGTTCCCTCGTGGGGCGCCGTGCTCTGTCGTCGTCTCCGGTTCCGTGGTGTCGATTGTCGCTTCGCGCAGGCGGCGCGTGCTGATAAAGGCGTGAATGCTACGACGATGTTACTTGTCTTGGGTGTTAATGCACTCTCAGGCGGCTCCGCCCCTCCGGTTCGCGAGCAGCTCTGGCTCGTGCTAATCTCTCCTAGTTCGCGCGAGTGGCGGAATTGGCAGACGCGCTGGCTTCAGGTGCCAGTGCCCGCAAGGGCGTGGGGGTTCAAGTCCCCCCTCGCGCACGAACGACCAGATCGGATCCGCGCCAGGATCCGGTCGAGGGTCGCCCGTGGAGGAGATCTCCGGGTGGGAGTGATCGGGGGGTCCTTTCGTGTCGGGTGACTCAGTATCGGGCGGATCAGTGTCGGGCGGATCGTCTCTGCCGCCGGTTCCTCCGGTCGAAGGCTCGTTCCCGCAGGCTGCTTCCGCGCAGCCGCCGGTTCCGCCGCTGCCCTCGCAGTCGCAGCCCTCGCAGTCGCAGCCCGCATCTCCTCCCCCGCCCGCGCGCGGAAAGTCGCTCCTGTTCGTGTGGATCGGCGTGGGTCTCGTGGTCCTCCTCGCGCTCGTCGCGGGCGGTCTCACGTGGATCACCGTCTCCGCCGCAGCGGCTCGGAACGCTCCGGAGAAGATCGTCGACGCGTATCTCGCCGCGGTCGTGGAAGGCCGGATCGACGACGCGGTGGCGTTGGGCGGCGGCATACCGGACAACATGCTTCCGGATCTGCTCACCGACGAGGCTTACGCGGCCGCCGGCGCTCACGTGACCGGGTACACGATCGACACCGTGGGCGTCGACAGCAGCGGAGCAACGGTCGTCGCCACCATCGAGCAGGGCGCCAACGAGTTCAGCCAGTCGTTCCGGCTCACCCGCACCGGGCGGGAAGCGATCTTCGTGGACACCTGGGCCCTCGATCCGATCGACTACAGCTACATCCGGGTCTCGTTCGACGGGCCGACGGGTTCCGGCGTGACCGTCAACGGCACCGCGATCGACGAGCCGGTCGAGTCGATCACCGCGCGCCCGCTCGCGGCTCTCCCGGGCAGCTATGTCGTCGGCGCCCCGTCGGCGGACGGCAAGGTGCAGATCGAGGACGACACGGTCACCGTCGATTCGTTCACGGCGGATGTCGACGGCGTCGACGCGACCCTGACGGCCTCGCTCACTCCCGAGGGCGAAGCGGCCGGCCAGGCTGCGGCCGCCGGCTACCTCGACGCCTGCATCGCGCAGCCCGTGCTGGCGCCCGTGGGCTGCGACTTCTACGCCGAGACGGGCGACGGCGAGGTCGTGACCAACCTCGTGTGGTCGGTCGATCCGCGGCCGACCTTCACGATCGGCGCCTGGACGCCGAACGGCTGGGAAGTGCTGCCCGATGCACCGGGCACGATCATCGGCGACGGTGACTACTCCCTTCCTTCGGGCGAGTTCGGCACGGTCCGCTACACCCTCTCCAATTACGCCTACGGCGGGTATCTCACTCTCGTCGACGGGGTCATGACCTTCACCTTCTCCGGGTCGAATGCGAGTGGCGGTGGCGGAGTCAGCTCATAGGCGACCCCGCGGCGGTCGGTTTCTGCCCACCTACCTCGGGCTCCGCAGGATGCGGCGCATAACGTGTGGCCGTGCGGGCGTCCGACACCGCCGAAACCTTGGTGTCGATGAAGCCGAGCGATCGCATCCGCTGACGGACGGCGGCCTCGCCGAAGTCAGCACCCCGCCCTTTGCGGTGCACGACCCAGATCGGAAGACCCGGCGGGAGCTCGGCCAGGGCGCGCTCGAGCCCATCGGCATCATCGACCTCCGCCACCGCGGCTTCCGGCGGCGGCCCCGGCTCGCCAGCCACGGAGGCACCGAGCAGTGCTTCGACGAGTCGAGCATCCGTCACCCGCCCGATGACCAGCGCCGGCCGCTCGGGTGACACGCCGAGTTTTGCCGCGAGCGTGGGCGGTGGGGTGAGGATCTTCTTCGCCCAGCGGGCCGCGACCGGCGGGCTCAGCGTCAGTTCGTATTCTTCGCCCCCGTGGCGGAATCGCAGACGGTCGCCCTCGGCGACGACGTCACTGAGCTGCTCGATGAGGAGTCCGCGTCGAAGCGGACCTCGCAGGATGAATTCTCGGCTCTCCAGCAGAGCTTTCACGCCGTGAGCGTGTGCGAGGGTGGTGCCGTGTTCGTCTGTGATCGTGACCGATCCGATTGCTTCTGATCCCATAGAAGGGAGTATGACGCCGGGTCGGAAGCGAGGGGAGGACCTGGCGCTGATCTGTGGAGAGATCCTTGTGCAACCTCACCTGTGGAGGGAGCCGCCGGCGTCGTAGCGGGCGAGGGCATCCGCGTCGGTCGCCAGTGTCGCCGCGCGTCGGGCGCCGTCGAGGGCGGCCACGGGATCGGCCTCGGCCCGGGAGAGACCCAATTCGCGCTCGGCCGCGGCCAGTCGGGTGCGCGCATCCGTGCCGACCGATCCGCGGCGGGCCGAGATGAAATCGCTCGCGGCGCGGATGTGACTCTCTGCGATGCGCACCGCTCCGGCAAGGGCTGACCGCGCCGAATCGAGCCGCTGTTGCGCGGTCCGCGCCACGGCCAGGGTCTCGTCGAGCCGCGCGGTCGCGGCGGCGAGGGCATCGAGGTCGGCGGTCGGATGCGGCGGGGTGCGGGTGGAGGCGATGCGTGCGGCCTCGTCGAGGGCCGCGGAGGCGGCGACGATGCGTGCGACCGCATCGGCGTCCTCGATCGTGTCGCGCAGCCGCGCTGCCTCGGTGAGCTGGACGCGCGCTGCGGCGACGGCTTCGTCTCGGGAGGCGTCGGCTGCGCGAAGGGAGTCGCGCGTCCGGTCGATCGAGTCGAGGAGGGCGGCCCCGCGCCGGACCGCCGATTCGGCGGATTGCACGTGCGAGGCGACCGGCGCGAGTGGCGCGGCGGCGAGACGGGCACCCGCGTCCGTGATGATCCGCTCGGCTTCGTCGAACGCCTCCTCGGCGGCACCAACCGACCCCGCGACCGGGGAGACGGCTTCTGGCGCGTATTCCTTCGAGAGTGCGGCGAGCAGCGACTTCGCCGCGGGAAGCCGCTCGCGGCCCGCCGCGATGTCGTCACTCGCACGCCGGAGCGATTCTGGCGCGGTGGTCTCCTGCCGCCGCCGACGCTCGAACGCGCGCGACTGCGCCGTCACCAGAGCGTGGGCGGAGTCGCTGAGGGAGAGGATGCGCTTGCTCCAGTCACGCTGTCGCTGCTCGCTGTCGGGCACCGAGTCGTCGAGGCGCTGTTTGAGGGCGAAGGCCTCCGAGGCCCGGGACTTGGCGGTGGCGATCGCATCCGCGAACTCGCGGGTCGCCTCGGGGCCGAACTCGGCGATCGCGAACTGGAGTTCCTCGTCGGCGTCGCGGATCGCGTCGTCCATCTGCACCAGCTGGATGTTGGCCGAACGGATGAGGTCGGCGACCTCGACGCGGGCCGGTGCTCCGCCGATCGCGGGAGCGAGGCGGCGACGGGCGCGGCGGCGCAGGAGCGACAGACCCACGATGAGCGCGACCACGACGACGGCGAAGACGATGAAGCTCGGAAGGAGGGAGAAATCGCCCATGGGGAAATAGTAGGGAACGCGGATGGGAGATTCGGGGGCGACGAGTGAGTAGGAATTGCTCATAACGGGGTTGACAGGAGCACTGAGAGGGTGATGTTTCCCGCTCCAACCGTGGAAGAAGAGAGATGCCATGCACCAGCGCACCGATCGTGGGTCCGTTCGCCGAGCAGCCGCCGCCCTGGTGGCCGTGATCGGTCTGATCTTCGCGTGTCTGCTCATTGCACAGCCCGCAACGGCCGCGCCGCCCGGAGCGCACCGCGCGCCCGGCGATGCGATTTCGGTTGCCATCGTCGGCGGATCGCCCGACTTCGGATATCACAAAGTAGGTTCCGTCGTCACTCGAACGATTCAACTCCAGAACGACGGCGTCGATGGCTGGTCGATCGATCCTTCCAATTTGAGCAACCTCACCGCACCCTTCTCGTTCGTGTCGACGACGCTGGTAGCCGGTCAGGAAGTTGAACCCGGGCAGACGAGAGTCATCACGGTCAGCTATACGGCGCCGGCAGCCGGGACGGAGTCGGCTCAGAACGTGAGCTTCGCGGTGATCGACGCCGACAATCCTGGAACGGGACTCCACACCCTCTCTTTCGTAGGGCACTCACTGGACACGGATCGCTCGTACTTCGAGCTGAGTACTGCGGCCGGGGCCACCGCCGTCGACTTCGGGTCGGTCGCGTTGGGCAAGTCCTCCAAGGTGACGATGCAGATCGTGATGCGAGGGATCGATCCGATGAAGTTCGCCGACGGGCAAATCACCGTGGTGAACAGGGCTGGGATGCCGATCCCGGGGGTGACCGTGTCACAGTCGCCTTTCGGCGCGGGTGGATTGACCTACCGACCCGGGCAGGTCGTGCCTTTCGAACTGAGCTTCACTCCGACGGCGGCTGGCTCTGAGGTCGGAACCTTGACCGTGACGGGCAAGAAAATGAGCGGCGACACCGAGGCCAAGGACTTCGCCGTGACTCTCCCTCTGCGCGCGGTCGCGGTGACACCGGCGACGCCTACCCCGACACCCACGCCTACCCCGACTCCTCAGCCCACCCCCTCGACGACGCCGGGCAGCAACTCCAACGGTGGGGCAGGAACGTCGGGCGGCGCGTTCGGCGCAGGATCCGGAGCAGGATCCGCGGCCGGACGCAGCGGCTCGCTGGCGAGCACGGGCGCCGAGCAGCTGGTGGGGCTCGGCGTAGGAGCGCTCGCGGTGTTCGGCTGCGGCGTCGGGATGGTCGTCGTGCGCCGGTTCGCGCGATCGCACGGCTGACGCCGGCGGGGTTCGGGTCCGTAAATGTCGTCGTCACTCGCAACGGTGCGCGCGAGCCGGGCTACTAGAGGAGGAGGGCGCGGAGCTGGTCGACCGAGTGCACGACCGCGATCGCGCCCAGGGCCTCGGCCGGGGAGCCGTAGCCCCACTCCACCATGATCGCGGGCACTCCGTGCTCGCCCGCTCCGATGATGTCGTGCTCGCGGTCACCCACGAGCACGATGTTCGACAGGTCGATGCCCTGCTCGCGCAGCCGCCGCAGGGCCTCCTCCACGACATCCGCTTTGGCGCTGCGGGTCTCGTCCTCCGAGGAGCCGCAGATCACCGCGAAACAGTCGGCGATCTGGAGGTGGTCCAGGATGCGGTTCGCCTGCACCTCTGACTTGGAGGTCGCGAGAGCGAGCGGGATGCCGGCGGCGTGCAGCGCCCGCACCAGCCCGAGCATGCCGGGGTAGACCGCCGCGTCGTCTTGTGGACCTTCGCTCGCCGCGAGGCCGCGGTAGACCACGAGAGCTTCCTTGGCCTCATCTTCGTTCATCGACGCGACGTCGCGGAAACCGTCGAGGATGGGCGGACCGACGAAGGCCACGAGTTCGGCCGGCAACGGCACCGGCCGCCCCATCGCCTGGAGTGTCCGCGACAGACGCCCGATGATCCCGGGCGCGGAGTCCGTGATGGTGCCGTCGAGGTCGAAGAGGATGCACGACCACGGCTTGGAGGGGTTTTTGCGGATCACCCGAGTCATCCTATTGTCGGCGTGCTCGCGTCCCACAACCGGAATAGACTCGGCCGACGATGCACCAGACCGCCGCGAACCGGATCGGCCCGATCCTCACCGCCCTCCTTCTCGTCGCGGCCGCGATCGCCGTGGCGACCGGAGCGCTGCCCTGGCCCGACTTCGAGGAACTCGTCGCGAGGGTGGTTCCCGTGCTCGCCTTCGTGGTGGCGATCACGGTGGTCGCCGAACTCGCCAGCGCCGCGGGCGTCTTCACGGCGCTCGCTGAACGGCTCGCCGGCTGGGGTCGCGGGAGCATCTGGCTGCTCTGGCTCTTCGTGATCGCGCTCGCCGTGGTCTGCACCGCCTTCCTCTCGCTCGACACGACCGCCGTGCTGGTCACCCCGGTCGTCGTGGTGCTGGCGCTGCACATCGGTGTCTCCCCGATCCCCTTCGCGCTCGCCGCCGTGTGGCTGGCGAACACCGCATCTCTCTTCCTGCCCGTGTCGAATCTCACGAACCTGCTGGCCGCCGAGTCCTTCGGCGGGAGCGCCGCCGGGTTCCTCGCCGCCGCCTGGGCTCCGGCCGTGATCGGCGTCGTGGTGAGCGCGGGCATCCTCTCGCTCGTGTTCCGCACATCGCTCCGGGGGCGCTTCGTCGCGCCGGAACGCACGGAGATCTCCGACCGTCCGCTCCTTCTCTATTGCGCGATCGTGGTCGTCGCCCTGCTCCCGATGCTCGTGTCCGGACTCCCGGTCGCGATCGTCGCCGGCATCGCGGCCGTGCTGCTCCTGGCCGCCTTCCTCGTGCGCGACCGGAGCGCGATCCGTCCGTCCCTCATCCCGTGGCAGGCGCTCGGCATCGCGGTGGGCCTGTTCGTGCTCGTCGAGACGGCGCACGCTCATGGGCTCGAGTCGCTGCTCGCCGAGGTCTCCGGATCGGGCGACGACCCGCTCAGCCTCCTGCACCTCGCCGCGGTCGGGGCGCTCGGCGCCAACACCATCAACAATCTGCCGGCGTACCTGGTGCTCGAACCGCTCGCCGGGGATCCGTCTCGATTGATCGCGCTCCTGATCGGCGTGAATCTCGGGCCGCTGGTCACGCCGTGGGCCTCGCTCGCCACTCTGCTCTGGCATCAGCGGCTGACAGCGCTCGGGGTCACCATCTCGTGGCCGCGGTTCATGGGACTAGGGCTGATCGCGGTGGTGATCATCGTTCCGGCGGCCACCCTGGCCCTGGCGCTGGTGGGCTGACCCTCGCCGGTGCGACCGGTGGGTCGGACCGCTGGAGTGCAGGTCAGTCGAGCACGAACTCCCGCTTCACCACCTGCGCGAGGCTCGCGACGTCGAACTGCACCGCGACGAAGTCGGCCGTGGCGACGAGTGCCAGTGCCTCCTTGGCCGGGAGGATCATCGCCTGCGCCGTCGGGCGCTGCTCCACCGGCACCGCGAGGCGGAGCTCGGACACCGAGGTGAACAACGGGAGCACGAGCTCACCCGTAGTGGACAGGATGGTGCGGAGTTGCGGATCCGTCGCATCCGTCGAGCCGGTGATGTCGACGACCAGTCCGCCCGTGCGCATCGCGACGAGGAGGGCGTCGAGCGTGGTGCGGTTCGGAAGGGCCGCGAAGGTCTCGAGCGCCTTGCGGAGCGGGCGGTTCGAATACGACTTGGGGAAGGCGGGTGCACGGCGGGCCACCCCTCCAGCCTAGCCAGCTGCGGGGACGGGCCTAGAAGAGGCGCGAGTCCGCGTCGTCCAGGCCGCGCATCGCGTCGTAGTCGAGCACAACGCAGCGGATGCCCCGATCCTGAGCGAGAGTGCGCGCCTGCGGCTTGATCTCCTGAGCGGCGAACACGCCCTGCACGGGTGCGAGGTGCGGGTCGCGGTTCATCAGCTCGAGGTAGCGGGTGAGCTGCTCGACACCGTCGATGTCGCCGCGGCGCTTGATCTCCACGGCGACGGCCGCTCCGCCCGAGTCGCGGGCGAGGATGTCGACCGGGCCGATGGCGGTCATGTACTCACGGCGAACGAGCGTGTGCCCGTCGCCGAGCAGGTCGATCTGCTCGGCGAGCAGCTTTTGCAGGTGCGCTTCGACGCCGTCTTTCACGAGTCCGGGATCGATGCCCAGTTCATGGGCCGAGTCGTGCTCGATGTCGTACAGCGAGACGATCAGCACGTCGTCGGTCTTCTTCTGAGTGACCTTCCAGACCGCGGTGATGCCCGCCTCCGCCTGGGTCTCATCGGGCTCGAGCTCGGTGACGGTGCAGGGCGGGCTCATCCAGTTCAGCGGTTTGTAGGAACCGCCGTCGGAATGCACGAGGACGCTGCCGTCGCTCTTCAACATGAGGAGGCGCTTCGCGAGCGGAAGGTGGGCGCTGAGGCGGCCGGCGTAGTCGACGGAACAGGTGGCAATGACGAGACGCACCAGTAGAGCGTAACGGGTGGGGGGCCGTCGGGGGTTCGGGACTGGGTGGGGGTGCCGTCGGGGCTTCGAGTAATAGGTGGGGGCGCTGCGGCGTCGACGGCTGGGGTCTCCGCCCATAGACGCCCGCCACACCCGAGACCCCAGCCGTCGACGCCGCAGCTCGTGCCGAGGCTGGGGAGGCTGCCGCCAACTGGTGAGTGGGGTGGGGAGTGAGGGGCTACGAGTGTGAGGGGAGGGGGGAGGTGCGGGTGTGTTCGCGGGCGGCGGGGGAGAAGAGGCCGGCCAGGAGGACGAGGACGAGGACGAGGAGGAGGGCGGGGAGGATGCCGAACTGGTGGCCGAGGAGGCCGATGACCGGCGGGCCGACGAGGAAGGCGACGTAGCCGATGATCGCCACGGCGCTTACGCGGGCGGCGGACTGCTTGGGGTCGTCGGTGTCGGCGGCGGCCGACATCCCGACCGGGAACCCGAGCGAGCATCCGAGAGCCCAGAAGGCCGCGCCGACATATGCCAACCACGGCATGGGTGCTCCGAAGATGAAGATCAGGATGCCCAGCACGCCGAGCAGAGCGCTGACGCGCAGCACCGGAACTCGGCCGAAACGATCGAGCACCGGACCACCCGCGACCCGGCCGAGCGTCATCGAGACCGTGAAGACGCCGAAGACGACGGCAGCCGTGGTGTTCGTCTGGTCGTACCCGTCGGCGACCGCGATGGTCAGCCAGTCGTTGGCCGAACCCTCGGCGAAGGCCATGCCGAGCATGATGACGCCGATGGCGAGCAGGCGCAGGTCTTTCCAGACTGCGAGGCTGGCGAGCAGGCGCTCCTTGAACGGGACGCGCGGCGCGACCAGCTCCGGGTCCTCGGCCTCGACGCCTCGGGGTACGAAGCGGATGGCCACGAGAACGCTCACCACGATGATCGCGGCGATGACCGAGAGATGCACGGCGACGTCGATCGAGAGCGCGGAGGCGAGAGCGCCGAGACCCGCGCCGGCGACGGTTCCGAAGCTGAAGAAGGCGTGCATCAGGGGCATCAGCGTCTTGCCGATCGCTCGTTCGGCGGCGGCGCCCTCGACGTTCATCATGACGTCGACCGAGCCGTTGCCGAAGCCGAACACCGCGAGTCCGGCGCCCACGACGACGGCGGAGCCGATCACCGAGGTGCCGAGTCCGATCACGACGGTTCCGCTCGCCACCAGGCAGAGGGAGAGCACCATGCCCGCGCGGGCGCCGATTCGCAGCATCACGGGCGGGGCGGCGATCAGGCCGAGCACCGATCCGGCCGACATCGCGAAGATGAGCACGCCGATCTGAGCGGTGTCGAGGCCCAGCTGGTCGCGCACCGCGGGGAGGCGCGCGACCCAGCTCGCGATGGAGATGCCGCTCAAGGCGAACACGACGAAGATCGCGTTGCGCCACGCGTGCAGCTGCCGGCGAGTGAGGAGGTCGGTCATGAGGCGGTTCGGGTCCGTTCGCGGTCGGCGGTGGGCGGTCGGGAGGAGCCGATGGAGTGGCATCCGGGCACCAGCCTATCGAATCGATTCGATCGAAACGATTCGATTACACTGACGACTGTGTCCGCTCCCGAGCAACAGCGATCGACGCTGGCCGACGTCGCCCGTCGTGCCGGAGTCTCCGCGTCCACGGCGTCGCTCGCGTTCAGCGGCGCCGGCCCGGTTTCACCGGCCACTCGGGAGAAGGTGATGGCGGCCGCCCTCGACCTCGGCTACACCGGCCCCGATCCGCGGGCGCGCTCGCTGCGGCAGGGCCGATCGGGTGTGGTGGGCATCGTCTTCGACGAGCGGCTGCTCTTCGCCTTCCGCGACCCCGTCAACATCGCGACTCTGGACGGAATCGCCACCGGACTGGGGGTCGACAGCACGGGCCTGCTGCTCCTGACCGAGACCGGAGCGGTCGGTCCCGGCATCCAATCGGCGGCGATCGACGCGGCGGTGCTGATGGGATGCAGTCCCGTTCTCGACCGGATCGCGGTGTCGCTGCGGCAGCGCGGTGTCCCGCTGGTCTCCATCGAGGGAGGATCGATCGACGGGGTGGTCGACATCGGGCTCGACAACGTCGATTCGGCGGAGCGGATCGCTCGGCATCTGTATGAGCTCGGGCACCGGCACGTGGGCGCGATCACCCTCGCCACCGACGTCGAACGGGAGACGGCACCGATCACGCCGGAGCGCGAAGCCGCGATCACGACCACGGTCACGCGGGATCGACTGGCCGGCAGCCGGCGCGTTTTCCCGTCGCTGACGGCGTATTCGGCCGGCTACAACCTCGTCGAAGACGGCGCGCGGGCCGCGCGGGCACTGCTGGACGTGACGCCGGATGCGCGACCCACGGCGATCATGGCCCAAAGCGACCTGCTGGCGGTCGGCGCTCTGCAGGCGGCCGACGAGCTCGGGCTGAGTGTGCCGGGCGAGCTGAGCGTGACCGGATTCGACGGGGTGCGGATCGACGGACTCACCTCCCACGACCTCACCACGATGGTGCAGCCGGCGGCAGAAAAGGGTCGTGCCGCGGGAATCGCCGTGACGGAGTTGCTGGCGGGGGTCGAGGCGACCTCGGTGCGGTTCGAGTGCGAATTCCATGTGGGCGACACGACCGGTCCCGTGCCGGCTCCCGTCGGCGGGGTCTTCTCCACCACATCCTGACTCCGGAGCGCGGTTCTCCACGATTCCGGTGGCGACGGAGGTGCCGGCATCCGGTGCACTACTGTCGTGCTCAGACGCTCCGGTGAGGCGTCGGGGTCGGGGGGAAGACGAGCATGAGCGAGAAGATCGGATCGACGCAGAACGCGAGCCGAAGCCAGGGAACGGCGCCCGCGCGAGGAACTCTCGTGCTGATCGCGCTGATCCTGGCGGCGGGCGTCGCGAACCTGAACCTCTCGATCGCGAACGTGGCACTGCCCTCCATCGGAGAGGCGTTCGACGCGTCGCAGACGGCGCTCAACCTGGTGGCGGTCGGCTTCTCGTTGGGCCTGGCCGGATCTGTCCTCTACCTCGGCGCCATCGGCGACCGGTACGGGCGGAAGCTCATGCTCGTCATCGGTCTCTCGTTGAGCATCCCCGCGGCTCTCATGGCGGCGTTCGCCCCCTCGGTCGAGCTGCTCTTCCTCGCGCGCGTGCTGGGCGGTGTCGCGGCCGGCATGGCCTACCCCACCACCCTCGCTCTGATCGCGGCGCTCTGGACCGGGCCGAAACGCATCGCGGCGATCGCGCTGTGGTCGGGGCTCGGCGGCGCCATCGCGGCGCTCGGGCCGCTCGCGTCGGGCTTCCTGCTCAGCATCGCCGATTGGGGCTCGGTGTTCCTCATGACACCGCCGCTGGCCGCGATCACACTGGTGCTCGTGATCCTGTTCGTGCCCGCGAAGGTCAACGAGGGCACGGAGCCGGTCGACAATCTCGGTGGTGTGCTCTCGATCGTCCTGGTGGTCTCGCTCGTGCTCGGCATCAACTTCGCAGCGGTGCCGGGGGCGCAGCTGTTCTCGGCCGTCCTCGGCGGCATCGCCGTGGTCGCTGGAGTGGGATTCGTGGTGAGGCAGCGGCGTGTGCGGAATCCGCTCTACGACCTGCACGTGGCGGGCCGGCGCACCTTCTGGGTGGCGGCGGTGGCCGGGACGGTGGTGTTCGGATCGCTCATGGGCGCGATGTACGTCGGGCAGTTGTTCCTGCAGAACGTTCTCGGGTACACGGCGCTCGAGGCCGGGGCATCCATCCTTCCCTCAGCCGTCCTCATGACCGCCACGGCGCCGTTGTCGAGCCGGCTCGTCATCCGGTTCGGCGCGCGGATCGTCTTCCTTCTGGGGTTTTCGAGCTGCCTGCTGGCGTTCCTCACGATGTACTTGTTCTGGGACGTGGGGGCGAGCTACCTCCCGGTGGGGGTGGGGTACGCGCTGATCGGCATCGGCGTCGGGCTCGCCGGGCCGCCGGCATCGCGATCGCTCACCGACTCGGTTCCGGTGCTCCGAGCCGGGATGGCCTCCGGCACGTCCGACCTGCAGCGCGATCTCGGCGGATCGATCATGCAGTCGGTGCTCGGCGCGATCCTCACGGCGGGCTACGCCTCCGCCATCGCCTCCTCGGTGGCGTCGGCGCCGGCGAGCGTGCAGAGCGAGATCACCGGCAGCATCCAGGCGCAACTGCAGAAGTCGTTCGACGGCGCCATCTCCATCGCCGAGCAGTATCCGGAATACGCCGACGGGATCGTCAAGGCGGCGCGCGACTCCTTCCTCCACGGCGCCGATTGGGCCTACGCGAGTGGCATGGCGTTCATGCTCGTCGGCGCGCTCGTCGCGCTCGTGTTCTACCCGGGGCGCGAACGGGAGCACGAACTCTTCCGGCAGTACGCGGAGTCCGACGGGCAGGAGGTACCGGAGGTGGTCGCTGCGAAGTGACGAGGAGGTCACGGGGGCAGTCGGGTCGCCCGCGCGGCGAAGACGACTTCTGACGAGGGGTCTGGTCGACCCGGGGTGACAGGAGCCGGGACAATGGAGGCATGCGTCTCACCGTGCTCGGAACGTCCACGCCGTATCCGCGCCCCGGCAACGCGTGCTCCGGGTATCTGCTGCAGTCAGAGGCGGAACCGGGGGAACGGCCCACCAGCGTGTGGATCGATGCCGGGAGCGGCACGCTCGCCGAGCTGCAGCGGTATCTCCATCCGGCCGATCTCGACGCGATCTGGATCTCGCATCGTCACGCCGACCACACCGCCGATCTGCTCGTGGCCTACTACGCGCTGCGATTCGCGGAGCGGAGCCCCGAGCATCCGATTCCGCTGATCGGACCCGAGGGTCTGCTCGAGCGGATGGCGGCGTTCCTGGGGCCGAGTTCCGTCGACGAGCTGCCGCGGGTGTTCGACGCGCAGGAGATGAGCGGCTGGGGAGGGCGCATGATCGGGTCGCTGCGACTGGAGTGGGGGCCGGTGCAGCACGGCGTGCCCGCGTTCGGACTCGCCGTCAGCGACGGATCGACGCGCTTCGCCTACTCCGGCGACTCCGCGCCGTGCGTCTCGCTCGAGGAGCTGGCCGAAGGAGCCGCAACCCTCCTGGTGGAGGCGGGTTACGACGCGGGCCCGACGTCTGGCGACGACGCGCCTGCCCACCACACCCCCGAGGATGCCGGCCGCACCGCGTCCGCGGCCGCCGTGCCGCGCCTCGTGCTCACCCACATCGCCGGCACCGTGTCTCCCGCCGACGCGGTGTCCCGAGCCTCCGCCCACTTCGCCGGCGAAACCCTCGCCGCGACGCCCGGCGACATCCTCACCGTCTGAGCTACGCCGCGAACTTCTTGCCTCGTCCGGCCCCAAAATCGCCCAAATAGGGCGGGAAGGGGCAAAAAGTTGGGGTGGCGTTGGGGAGTAGGGCGGGACGGGGCAGAAAGTCGAGGGTGGGGGTGGATGTTGCGCGGGGGTGGGCGGGGTCAGGCGGGGGCGCCGGTCACGATCCAGCGGGAGCCGCGGGCGCGGAGGCCCAGGGTCACCGCCCGAGCGCCGATGTAGCCGATGCCGAAAGCCGCCCAGAGCCAGGCCAGGCCGGCCGCGCCCGCGGGGTGCGCCACCGCCACCCACGCCAGGAGCGGCGCGTACACGGCGAGGTTCACCACCCCGGTCACCGCGAGGTACCGAGCATCCCCGGCTCCGATCAGCACGCCGTCGAGCACGAACACGTAACCGCCGATCGGGATGCCCGCCGCCATCACCCACAGGCTCAGCGTCAGCGCCTGCTGCACCTCGGGACTCGGACTGAAGACCGGTCCGAGCACGGGTGCGAGCGCCGCGACCGCTGCACCCAGCACCACTCCCGAGAGAACTCCCCAACGGATCAGCCGCCGTGTCACCGCGTGCACCCGATCGACTTCGGAGGCGCCGAGACCGTGCCCGATCATCGCCTGGCCGGCGATCGCGAGGGCGTCGAGGATGAGCGCGAGCGTCGTGAACACGGTCATCGCGATCTGGAACGCCGCGAGCTGCGTCACCCCGAGCGACGCCGCCACGACGACGGATGCGACGAGTGCGGCCCGCAGGCTCGCCGTGCGCACGAACAGCCATCCGCCGGCGGACGCCGAAGCCGTCACGCCGTCGAGACCGGGCCGGAGAGGCACCCGCGATCGGCGCGCCGCCCGCACCGCGATCACGACGTACACCGCCGCCATCGCCCATTGCGCGATGACCGTGCCGGCCGCCGACCCCGCGATGCCCCACCCGGCGCCGTAGATCAGCAGGGCGTTCAGACCGGCGTTCGCGGCGAATCCGGCGACCGCCACGATCAGCGGGGTTCGGGTGTCCTGGAGTCCGCGCAGGAGGCCGGTCGCCGCGATCACCACGAGCATCCCGGGCAGCCCGATCAACGACACGGTGAGATAGGTGATGGCTTGGTCCGACACCGCCTCCGTCGTGCCGAAGGCGCGCACCAGAGCGCCCGCGAGGGGCCAGCCGATCAGGGCGAGCACCACGCCCACGCCGAGGGCGAGCCACATTCCGTCGATTCCCGCCTTGATGGCACCAGGCTGGTCACCGGCTCCCAGTCGCCGCGCGACCGCGGGCGTGGTGGCGTAGGCGAGGAAGATCAGGAGTCCCACGACGGTCTGCAGGATCGCGCTGGCGACACCCAGAGCGGCGAGCGAATCCTCACCCAGGTGACCGACCAGCGCGGTGTCGGTGAGGAGGAACAGCGGTTCCGCCACGAGCGCGCCGAGCGCCGGCACTGCGAGGCGAAGGATGTCGCGGTCGATCGTCTGCACCCGCTCAGCCTACGGTCGTGCGGATGCTCGCTGCCCGGTCGCGCGGATGCGCCCGGTTCCGTCGCGTGAAACCTCTCGGCTCGCACTCTGGCACCGGCTGAGCCGGACTGGTAACGTGCCGATCGTCGGCCCAGAGCGCGCAGCGGCGCGTGCCTGCGAGCGGCGACGACGACGAGAGGTTCCGATGCCCGAATTCACCTACGGCCCGGTCGAACTGCTGCTCGTCGGCTTCGAAGGGGAACGCCCCGGCCCCGAGGTGGTCGATGCCTTCCGCGACGTGGTCGACGCCGGCACCGTGCGCTTGCTCGACCTGCTCTTCGTCACGCGCTCCGTCGACGGCGACGTGACGCTGCTCGAACTCGAAGACGCGGGAGATGCCGTCGGTCTCGACGATTTCGCGCTCGAGGCCACGGGCCTCGCCTCGGCCGAGGACATCGAGGAGCTGGCCCAGCAGATCCCGCCGGGATCATCGGCCGCCCTGCTCGTGGTGGAGCTGACCTGGGCGAAGAACCTCGCGAGCAAGCTCGCCGGCGGTGGTGGCGTCGTGATCAGCAGTGAGCGCATCCCGGCCCCCGTGGTCAACGAGGTGCTCGCGGCCATCGCCGCCGAGTAGCCGCCGGGCTCAGGTCCACCGAGCGCCCTCCAGAACGCACCTCCAGAACGCACCCTCAGAACGCAGACCCGCAGACTCCGACAGACAGGACGAAGACCATGCCGATGATGAGAAGAATGGGCCGCCCCGGCCTCCTGGGACTCGCTGCCCGCACCGCCGTCGTGGCGGGAACGGCCACCGCGGTGAGCGGCGGAATGCAGCGCCACGCCCAGGCCAAGGCGCAGGAGCAGCAGCAACAGCAGGAGTACGCCGCCGAGCAGCAGCAGGAGCAGATCAACGCCGCGGCCGCCGCCGCCGTGGCCGCGCAGCAACCGGCCGCCCCTGCCGCTCCCGCTGCGCCGGCCGCCCCCGCCGGCGGCACCGACATCATCGCCGAGCTGCAGAAGCTGGCCGCCCTCAAAGAGCAGGGCATCCTGACCGACGAGGAGTTCTCGGCGGCCAAGGCCAAGCTGCTCTCCTAGTCGCACGCGTTCGCGGAGTCGCACGCGTTCCCGGAGTCGCACGCGTTCCCGGAGTCGCGCGCGTTCGCCCCAAGCTGCCAATCCGCCCCCCGTTTTGGGGAATTCCTTCTTTTCGACGTATGTTGCAGTGCACGTAACCCACAACGGATCGTCCGGCACGTACCTGCCGGTGGAAGAAGGACAACGATGGCTTCTGTAACGTTCGACAAGGCGACTCGCCTGTACCCGGGATCGACGGTCCCCGCCGTCGACGCCTTCGACCTCAGCGTCGAAGACGGTGAATTCCTCGTTCTCGTCGGCCCCTCGGGCTCCGGCAAGTCGACCGCCCTGCGCATGCTCGCGGGTCTGGAGGAAGTGAACGACGGCCGCATCCTGATCGGCGACCGCGACGTCACCGACATCCCGCCGAAGGATCGCGACATCGCGATGGTCTTCCAGAACTACGCCCTCTACCCCCACATGACCGTCGCCGAGAACATGGGCTTCGCCCTGAAGATCGCCGGCGTCAACAAGGACGAGCGGGCCGCCCGCGTTCTCGAGGCCGCGAAGCTCCTCGACCTCGAGCCCTACCTCGCCCGCAAGCCGAAGGCGCTCTCGGGTGGTCAGCGCCAGCGCGTCGCCATGGGCCGTGCGATCGTGCGGAGCCCCCAGGTGTTCCTCATGGACGAGCCGCTGTCGAACCTCGACGCCAAGCTCCGCGTGCAGACCCGCACCCAGATCGCCAGCCTCCAGCGTCGCCTCGGCGTCACCACGGTCTACGTCACCCACGACCAGACCGAGGCCCTCACCATGGGCGACCGCATCGCGGTTCTGAAGGATGGTCTGCTCCAGCAGGTCGGCACCCCGCGCGAGCTCTACGCGAACCCGAACAACGTGTTCGTCGCCGGCTTCATCGGCTCCCCCGCGATGAACCTCTTCCCGGCCGACGTCACCGACGGCGGCATCAAGTTCGGCACCGCGACGGTTCCGGTCGAGCGTTCCATCCTCGCGGATGCGGGCAAGGCCGTCACCGTGGGCGTTCGCCCCGAAGACGTCGTCGTCTCGGCCGAGGCGGGCCAGGGCCTGACCGTCACGGTCGACCTGGTCGAGGAGCTCGGCGCCGACGGTTACCTCTACGGTCACTCCGAGGTCGAGGGCAAGCGCACCGATCTCGTCGTGCGCGTCGACGGCCGCGTGCACCCGAACCTCGGCGACACGCTCTACGTCACCCCGAAGCTCGGCCACGTGCACGTCTTCGACCAGACCTCGGGCCTGCGTCTCGGCGGCGCCGTCGTCGACTAGAACCCAGGAAGGCGCGGATGTCGGGGCGCGTGCGTAGAGTTGTCGGGTGACTGAATCCGGCATCGACACCACCGAAATCGACCCCGACATCCGCGCACAAGACGACCTGTTCCGGCACGTCAACGGGAAATGGATCGCCCGCACCGAGATCCCCGAAGACAAGGCCCGGTACGGGTCGTTCTACGTTCTCGCCGAAGAGGCCGAGAGGGCCGTGCGCGAGATCGTCGAAGAGGCCCAGGGCGCTCCGGAGGGCACCGAGGCCCGGAAGTTCGGCGACCTCTATTCGAGCTTCATGGACGAGGAACGCATCGAGAAGCTCGGCGCGACGCCCGTCGCCCCGCAGCTGGCCCTGGTCGACACCATCGACGACGTGTCCGATCTGGCTCGCACGCTCGGCCGTCTCGAGCGCGAGGGCGTGCCCGGACTCCTGCGCCTGTTCGTCGACAACGATCCGGGCAACCCCGAGCGCTACCTCGTGTTCGTGGAGCAGGGCGGCATCTCGCTGCCCGACGAGAGCTACTTCCGCGACGAGAAGTTCGCCTCGGTGCGCGAGGCCTACCTCGGTCACATCCAGCGGATGTTCGAACTGGCCGGCCTCGAGAACGCGCCGGAGCGCGCGCAGCGGGTCTTCGACCTCGAGACCCTGATCGCGAAGTCGCACTGGGACAACGTGCGCACCCGCGACGCGCAGGCCACCTACAACCTGGTGTCGTGGGACGAGTTCCTCGAACTGCCCGGTGATCTCGCGAACGTGCCCGACGCATCCGGAGACGACATCGACGACGATGACGACGCCGACACCTCGCTCTTCGACCTCTGGCGCGACGCGCTCGGCGCCCCCGACGGCGTGTTCGACGAGCTCGTCGTGCGTGAGCCGAGCTTCATCACGGGTCTCGCCGGAGCCCTCACCGGGGCACCGCTCGAGAGCTGGAAGGACTGGCTCTCCTGGCAGGTCATCCACGGCTGGGCGCCGTACCTCTCGAACGACTTCGTGGAGGAGAACTTCGACTTCTACGCCCGCACCCTCACCGGCACCCCGGTGATGCGCGCCCGCTGGAAGCGCGGTGTCTCGCTGGTGGAGGGATCGATGGGTGAGGCCGTCGGCCGCATCTACGTCGAGAAGCACTTCCCGCCCACGGCCAAGGCGAGCATGGACATCCTGGTCGCCAACCTCATCGAGGCCTACCGGCAGTCCATCGAGACGCTCGAGTGGATGAGCCCGGCCACGCGCGAGCGCGCGCTCGAGAAGCTGGCCAAGTTCACGCCGAAGATCGGCTTCCCCGTGAAATGGCGTGACTACTCGACGCTCGTGATCGATCCCACCGACCTGATCGCGAACGTGCGCGCCACGAGCGAGTTCGAGTTCCAGCGCGAGCTGGGCAAGATCGGCAAGCCCCTCGACCGCGACGAGTGGTTCATGACTCCGCAGACCATCAACGCCTACTACAACCCCGGCTTCAACGAGATCGTGTTCCCGGCGGCCATCCTGCAGTACCCGTTCTTCGACGAGTCCCGGGATGCCGCGGCGAACTACGGCGCGATCGGCGCGGTCATCGGCCACGAGATCGGCCACGGCTTCGACGACCAGGGTTCGCGTTTCGACGGCGACGGCCGGCTCACCGACTGGTGGACCGAGGGCGACCGGGAAGCGTTCGAGAAGCGCACCTCCTCGCTCATCGCCCAGTACGACGCACTGGCGCCGGCGCAGGTGCCCGACCACCACGTCAACGGAGCCCTCACCATCGGCGAGAACATCGGCGACCTCGGCGGACTCGGCATCGCCTGGAAGGCCTACCTGCTCTCGCTCGACGGCGCCGAGCCGCCGGTGATCGACGGCCTCACGGGCGCGCAGCGCTTCTTCCTCTCCTGGGCCCAGGCCTGGCAGCAGAAGTCGCGCGACGAGGAGGTCATCCGTCTGCTCTCCATCGACCCGCACTCGCCCAACGAGTTCCGTTGCAACCAGATCGTGCGCAACATCGACGAGTTCTACGATGCCTTCAACGTGGATTCAAACGACAATCTCTGGTTGGACCCAGCTGAACGTGTGACCATCTGGTAACACGCATCCACGCGGTGCGGGTCCGGAGGGGGATGGGGCTCCCCGGGTCCGGCCGGTCGAAGGAGGACATCTGAGCATGCCGGAATCCATCCGACGCCGCGCGCGATCCGAGCGCGAGGAGATCGCGCCGCGCGGTCGCCGGTCGGAGGCCGACGGCGACGGGGTGATCTTCCGCAAGGGCTTCGCGTCGCTCACCGAACTCGCGCTCTCGGGGGTGCAGGTCACGGCCTGCGCCGTCGACACGGCTTCGGGGAAGGTGCTGTTCTCGGTCGACGACCACCTCTCGGTGCCGACGGCCTCGATCGGCAAGGTGCTCCTGCTGATCGAGGTGGCCGCGCGGATCTCGGCGCGCGACGGCTCGGGTTCCGCCCCGGGCGCCGTGCCCCCCGTGCCCGGGTCGGCCGCCGGCGAGACCGGCCCCCGCACCGTGCGCCCGGCACCCGGAGCCGAGGCTCTGAGCATCCTGAACCGCACCGCGCAGGACTCGGTGGGCGATTCGGGGTTGTGGCAGCACCTGCAGGTTCCCGCCCTTCCCGTGTCCGACCTCGCCGCGCTCATCGGCGCCACGAGCGACAACCTGGCGACGAACGTCCTGCTCCGGCGCATCGGGCTCGATGCCGTGCGCGCCCGCGCGGAGTCGCTCGGTCTGCGCCGCACCCTCCTGCTCGACATCGTGCGCGACATACGGGGTCCGGATGACGCGCCGCAGCTCTCGGTGGGTTCGGCGCGCGAGCTGGCGACGTTGTTCCGCGCTCTCGAACGGGGCGAGGTGGTCGACGAGACCACCTCGCGTCTGGTCACCGGCTGGCTGAGTCTCGGCAGCGACCTCTCGATGGTGGGTGGGGCGTTCGGTCTCGATCCCTTCGCGCACACCGGGCCCGACCACGGCATCCGGCTGTTCAACAAGACCGGAACGGATGTCGGCATCCGCTCGGAGGCGGGCGTGGTCGTGGGCCCGCGGGCGGGAGTCGCCTACGCCGTGACCATGCGGTTCAACGACGTCGACCTCCCGGCGCGACTGGGCGTGCTCGAGGCCATGCGCACGCTCGGCACCGACTTCCTGGAGTACGTGTACTGAGGGGCGGGGGCGGGCCCCCGTCAGGCCACCACGGTGCGCAGGAGGCGGAGGGTCTCGCCGACCGCAGGGATCTGGTCGGCGCCGGGACGGGTGACGGCCACGATGATCCGGTGGTCGTTCCCCCGGCTGGGAAGGGCGACGACTCCGGGCGGCAGCGGCGAGGCCGCCCGGGCCAGTGAGGGCAGCAGCGCAACGCCGAGACCGGCGGCGACCATGCTCATCACGGCCACGAAGTTGTCGGTCTCGAACGCGATGCTCGGGGCGAAGCCGGCCCGCGCGCAGGAGTCGAGCAGGTGGGAGCGGCAGCGGGGGCAGCCGGCGATCCAGTTCTCCGAGCGGAGAGCGGCGAGGTCGATGCGGGCGGCGACCGTGTCGACGGGCGCCTCGGAAGCAGCGCTCGCCACCGCGTGCCCCTCGGGCACCAGCACGAGCAGGTCGTCGCGGGCCAGCTCGTGCACCACGAGACCCTCGGCCGACTCCTGGAACGGATCATTGCGGTCGGCGGGGTAATGGAACGCGATCGCGATGTCGCTCACTGCGTCGCGCACGGAGGCCACCGCCGCCGGCGGCTCCGCTTCGAGGTAGGTGAACTGCACGCCCGCGTGTTCCGCGCCCATCGACCGGATGAGGTGCGGCACGATCGTCGACGACGCCGACGGGAAGGCCGACAGCCGCACCTGGCCGGCGCGGAGGCCCGACAGGTCGGAGAGCTCGCCGGCAGCCTCGTCGAGCGCCTCGAGCACCACTCCGGCGTGGCGCGCGAGCACCTCGCCGGCATCCGTCAATCGGATGCCGCGGCCCGATCGGGTGACCAGCGGCATCCCGATGCGTGACTCCACCCGTCGGAGGTGCTGACTGACGGCGGGCTGGCTGAAGCCGAGCACGGCGGCCGCCCGCGTGATCGACCCGTACTCGGCGATGGCCGCGATGACCCGCAGCGTCTGCGAATCCAGGTCGAAGGCGCTCGCAAGGGGCGAGAGAGTCATGACGAAACAATAACGCAGCCTTATGTGAACCATCCGACTCTGGCGGTTGTCGAATGAATCGGGAGCGGGGAGGCTGGGGGCATGAAGACGGAGAGCCCGGTCTCGGTCTCGGCACCCTCAGGGGTGACTCGAGAGGAGCTGGCTGCCCACTTCGACGTGCGGCCCGGCTACCTCGCGGCGTGCGTGATCGGGGTACCGCCGCGGGAAGCTGTCGCGGCTCTCTCGGCCGATCTCGCCACCTGGGCGGAAGGGCACCGCGACCCCGGTGCCTACGGTGCGGCGGTCGAGCGGGCGCGCGACGCGTTCGCGCGATTGGTCTCGGTGCCCACGGATCGCGTGGCGATCGGCTCCCAGGTGTCCGTCTCCGCCTCGATGGTGGCCGCGTCGCTACCGGCGGGATCGGAGGTGCTGGCTGTCGAGGGCGATTTCAGCTCGATGGTGTTCCCCTTCCTCGTGCAGGAGCAGCTCGGCAGGCTGACCGTGCGATGCGTTCCGCTCGAGGAGCTCGCCGCCGGCATCCGCCCCTCGACGACTCTCGTCTCGTTCTCGCTGATCCAGTCGGCGACCGGAGCGCTCGCCGATGTCGACGCCATCGTCGCCGCGGCCGAGCGTCACGGAGCCGCGACCCTCTGCGACACGACCCAGGCGGCCGGTTGGATGCCGGTGGACGCGAGCCGCTTCGACGCCACGATCTGCCACGCCTACAAGTGGCTGTGTTCGCCGCGCGGCGCCTCGTTCATGACGGTGACACCGGCCTTCGCCGACCGACTGGTTCCGGTCGATGCCGGCTGGTACGCCGGCGACGACGTCTGGGGCTCCTGCTACGGACCGCGGATGAACCTGGCCACCTCCGCCCGCCGCTTCGACGTCTCGCCCGCGTGGCCCGCCTGGATCGGCGCGGCACCCACCGTCGAGCTCTTCGCGTCGGCCGACCTCAAGGCCGTGCGGTCGCACTGCATCGGACTGGCCGACGACCTCTGCGATCGCCTCGGTGTGCCGGCGACCGGTACCGCCATCGTCACCTGGCCTGATGCCGACGGCAGCGGCTTCGCGGCCCTCTCGGCCGCCGGGGTCGCCGCCTCGGCGCGGGCGGGCCGGGCACGTGTCGCTTTCCACGTCTGGAACGAGCTCAGCGACGTCGATCGCGTCCTGGCGGCGCTCTCCGCCTGAACGCGCCCTTCCCGGCAGCCCCGATCTTCCTGAAGAATTGGCCGATGGAGGGCCTCCAACTCGTCGTGGTGATCGGAGCCGCCATCATCGGCGGCGGCTGGATCGCGCGCCGGCTCCGGCTGCCGCCCTCCCTGGTGCTCCTGCTGTTTGGTGTCGCGATCGGCTTCATCCCGGTGGCCGGCGACGTGGCGCTGCCGCCCGATCTGGTGCTGCTGCTCTTCCTGCCCGCCCTTCTCTACTGGGAGTCGGTCACGACATCGTTGCGCGAGATCCGGAGCAACCTCCGCGTCATCCTGCTCGCGGCCATCGGACTCGTGCTCGTCACCGCGGTGGGCGTCGGGGCGGCGGCGAGTGCGCTCGGACTGCCGTGGCCCATCGCCCTCGCACTCGGCGCCATCCTCGCCCCGACGGATGCCACGGCGGTCTCCTCCGTGGCGCGTGGCCTACCGCGCCGGCTCCTCACCACCCTCCGGGCGGAGAGCCTGATCAACGACGGCACCGCGCTCGTGCTCTACTCCGTGGCGATCGGCGCGGCGGTGAGCGGAACCGGGATCGAGATCGGCCCCGTGGCCCTGGAGTTCCTCTGGTCGTACGTCGTGGCCATCGCGATCGGTCTGGCCGTCGGTTTCGTGGTGGGGTGGCTGCGGCGCTTCGTGCGGGAGCCGTCGCTCGCCAATACTCTCATCGTGCTCACGCCGTTCGTGGCGTTCCTCCCGGCCGAGCTGCTGCACGCCTCCGGGGTGGTGGCCGTCGTGGTGTGCGGGCTGGTGTCGAGCCACCTGCCCGACGTCGACGCGTCGGCCGTGGCGCGGCGACAGGGGTTCGGGTTCTGGGAGGTGGCCACGTACATCCTGAACGGTTCGCTCTTCGTGCTGATCGGCATCCAGTTCCACCTCATCGTGACAAGCATCGACGCCGTCGACTGGCCGCTCACCCTGCTGTTGTCGGGGGTGGCGATCGTGCTGGTGCTGGGCATCCGGCTGACCTGGTTCAACACGGTCCCCTATGTGTTGCGCGCCGTCGATCGGCGGCCGGCCCAACGCGCTCGGCGGGTGCACGCGCGGCAGCGATTTCCGGGTGCGTGGGCGGGCTTCCGCGGGGCGGTGTCGCTCGCGGCCGCCCTCGCCCTGCCCCTCGAGACCGCCGACGGCACGCCGCTTCCCTACCGCGAGACGTTGATCGCGGTGACGTTCGCCGTCATCCTCTTCACCCTCGTGGTGCAGGGACTCTCCATGCCGGCCGTGGTGCGCTGGGCGCGGCTCCCGCCCGATCCGACGGAGGAGTGGGAGAACCTGCTGGCGGAACGCACGGCCCTGGAGGCGGTGATCGACCAGCTGCCGCGCGTGGCCGAGGAGAGCGGGGCGACTCCCGCGGTGAGGGATGCGTTGCTGGAGGAATACCGCTCGCGACTCGACGCCGTGTCGCAGCAGATGAGCGACGACGACAAGACGGTGCGGATGCTCGACGAGGAGCTCACCGGGGACGACGGCGAGAGCGCGCTGCGGCTGGCGGTGCTGCCGGTGAAGCGGCGCGCGATCGCCGCGCTGCGGGATTCACGGCAGATCGATGACGTGGTGCTCCGGCGGATCCAGGCGCGGCTCGACGCGGAGGAGATCCGGCTCGAGGCGCGCTCGCGGGACCTCGACGAGGAGGTCTGAGGGCTCGCACCCGCGCCGGGTCGCGCGACGTGTCGCTTGAGGAGCGCTGACGGAGCACTTCGCGCTACCGCGCGGCGGGTGGGGGCTCAGGAGGCATGCGTGGCGGGTGCGACTCAGTCGATGAGGCCGAGCGCGTGCAGGCGGCGGAGGGTCTCGGCGCCGGCGGGCGGGCAGCGGTGCTCGTCGGCCGAGCCGACCCAGTGCACCGCATCGACCTCGCTCGACGGGCGCGGCGCATCCGGTGTCGACCCCTCGAACACCTGCATCTCGACGAGGCGACCCTCAGGCTCGCCGTGTGCCTGCACGGTGACGGTGAAGAGCGGATGCACGTTGGCCGCGTCCACCCGCACGCTCACCTCCTCGAAGGCCTCGCGCACGGCGGCCTCGGCGGCGGTCTCTCCGGGATCGATCTTGCCGCCCGGCATGTAGTAGACGTCACGGGCGCGAGCGGTGACCATGAGCACCCGGCGCTCGCGAAGGAGCGCCAGCGCGGCCACGCGGATGGTGGGGAGCCGGGCTGCGTCTTCGGCGCCGGGGGTGGTGCCTGACGTGGTGGCGGGCCTGTCCGTCATCCCACCCGCTCCGATCGGCGCCCGCGGGCAGCGGTCGCGGCGTTTCGGGAGGAGCTGCGTGACACGAAGGTCTCTGGGAGGGGTCGTGCGACGCAGGTCCTCCCGAAGTGGGCGGCAGGACGGGTCGTGAGCCACTCGTCGCGGAAGACGGCGCGCGCGGCGAGCCGGGCGGGCGCGAACCGATCTGGTGCGCGTTTCGTTTCGGGCGAACCTCCGCGCGCACGACCTCGGAGAGAGCGTCGTTCCGCCCCCTGTTCGCCCGACACGCAGGCACCGCCCGCGATGAGTGGCCAGGTGCGCGACCGGGACCTCAGGATCAGCCCTCGGCGCGGCGGTAGTCGTCGAGCGCGACGGTCTCGGCGGCCAGCTCGGCGTCGGCACGCGCCGCACTCGCGGCCGTCGCAGCGACCCCGCCCAGACCGAAGAGGGTCTCCACGGCCGCGAACACCTCGTCGGCCCGCCCCTCGCGGGCGAGCTCGCGAGCACGCACGGACGGCGAGTGCAGGATGACGCCGACCAAGTGGCGCAGGGCGCGCTCGGTGCGTTCGGTCTCCGCGGCGTCGCCGTGGGAGCGGGCGCGATCGATCTCGGCGTCGAGCAGGTCGAAGAGGTGCGAGCGCAGGGCGACCACGGCCGGAGTGACCTCCGCCTCCGCCTTGCCGGCGCGGTATTCGGCGGCGGCCTCGCCCACCAGGGCACGGGCATCCGACTCGGCGTTCAACTCGTCGAGCGGGGCGTGCAGGCTGATCGTCTCGAGGTCGAGCAGCTCGGCGCCGCCGATGCCCGCCACGGCGGGGTCGACGTTGCGCGGCAGTCCCAGGTCGATGATGAGGCGGCGTTCGAGTGCTCCCGGAAGGGCAGCGGCCACGGTCACGTCATCGGCCGAGAGCACAACGGTATCGGCGGTGCTGCAGGTGATGACGACGTCGGCAGTGGCGATCGCATCCCGATAGCCCGCAGCGGGCACGGGCTCGAGGCCCTGCTTCGCCGCGAAGGCGACTGCGCGACCCGACGGGGAGAAGACGCGGATGTCGGTGACCCCCCGATCGCGGAGATTGGCGAGCGTGACCCGGGCGTACTGTCCGGTGCCCACCAACAGCACGCGCGTGCGTGCCCAATCGGTGACGCGGCTCTCGGCCAGATCGAGGGCGAGGCGGGCGAGCGAACGGCCGGCACCGCCGAGGCCGGTCTTCGTCTTGACGCCGCGCGAGGTGTGGGAGGCGCGCTGGAACAGTCGCTCGAGATCCGAGGAGGTGGTGCCCTCGACCCGCGCGGTGGTGAGCGCGCGTTTGACCTGCCCCGCGATCTCGTCTTCGCCGACGACGACCGACTCGAGTCCCGACGACACCGCGAACAGGTGGTCGGCCACGCCGTCACCGCAGAGCACGGTGAGCGAGTCGCGCAATTCGCCGACGTCGGTTCCGGATGCCGCGCTGAACGATTCTGCCGCCTGCTCGACCGCGAGGGAGACACCGGCGGTGAGCGGCTCGTCGATGTCGAGGTAGGCCTCGAAACGGTTGCAGGTGGCGAGAACCACGGCCCCCTGCACGAAATCGCTCTCGGTCACCAGGCGCTTCGCGACGTCGGAGGTGCCCACCGACAGCTTCTCGAGGAGATCGAAGCTCGCGTTCCGGTGATTCGCTGTCAGGCAGATGAGCACTGATTAAGTGTACGCCTGCGCACCGGCGGGTAGCTGCGACCCCGGCGAGCCCCCGCTCAGGTGCTCGCCGTAGGATGTGGCGGTGACTCTGCCCGCGACCCATCCGCTCTCCGACGGCCGCACCTCGGACTCCCCGCTCGTCACCACCTATCGTGGTGCGCGCGGTGCCGTGACCCCCGTCTGGTTCATGCGTCAGGCCGGCCGGTCGTTGCCCGAATACCGCGAGCTGCGCGTGGGAACGCGGATGCTCGACGCGTGCCTCGATCCGGACCTCGCGAGCGAGATCACGCTGCAGCCCGTGCGCCGGCACGGTGTCGATGCCGCGATCTTCTTCAGCGACATCGTGATCCCCTTGCGGCTCGCGGGCGTCGACGTCGACATCGAACCCGGTCGCGGACCCGTGCTCGCCGCCCCCATCCGCACCGCGGCGGATGTCGCGGCCCTGCCGTCCCCGTCGGCCGCCGACTTCTCGGCCGTGGAAGCGGGCGTCGCCCGCACGGTCGCGCAGCTCGGCACCACGCCGCTGATCGGCTTCGCGGGAGCGCCTTTCACCCTCGCCGCGTACCTCGTCGAGGGCGGACCGTCGAAGGATCACCTGCGCGCCCGCACGATGATGCACGCCGATCCGGATGCCTGGTCGGCGTTGCTCGGCTGGGCCGCCGAGGTCACGGGCCGGTTCCTGCGCGCGCAGATCCTCGCCGGCGCCAGTGCGGGGCAGCTCTTCGACTCCTGGGTGGGCTCGCTCTCCGTCGACGACTACGTCACCCGAGTGGCGCCGCACTCGGCCGCGGCACTCGCGGAGATCGCCGACCTCGACGTGCCGACCGTGCACTTCGGTGTGGGCAGCGGCGAGGTGCTGAAGCCGATGCACGACATCGGGGTCGACGTCATGGGCGTCGACTGGCGCATCCCGCTCGACGTCGCCTCGTCGCGTCTCGGAGGCGGAGTGGTGCTGCAGGGCAACGTCGACCCGGCGCTGCTCGCGGCGCCGTGGCCGGTGCTCGAGGCGCACGTGCTCGACGTGCTGGCGCGCGGTCGCACGGCACCGGCGCACGTGCTGAACCTCGGGCACGGCGTTCCGCCCGAGACCGATCCGGACGTGCTGACGCGGATCGTCGAGCTGGTGCACGCGCAGGGCGAGGTCTGAGCGATGGGGGATCCGGTGTCCGCGCCGCGGTTCGGCATCCGCTCCGACGCCGAGTCGGGAGTGCTCGACGTCGTGGTGATCGGCGGCGGCGTCGCCGGCCTGGTGGCCGCGCGGCAGCTGGCCCACCTCGGCAACACGGTCACAGTGGTCGAGGCGAGGGAGGCGTTGGGCGGCTTCGTGGCGACGCACGAGATCGCCGGCGTCCAGCTCGACTCCGGAGCCGAGAGCTTCGCCACCCGCAAGGGCACCGTGGCGGCGCTCGTGACCGAGCTCGGCCTCGGCGACGACATCGTGGTGCCGAACCCGGCCGGCGCCTGGGTGGCCTGGGACGGCGGGATCGCCCCGCTCCCGGCCGCGGGAGTCCTCGGCATCCCGGGAGTCCCGCTGGCCGACGACGTGCGCCGCATCGTCGGGTGGGGCGGATCGCTCCGCGCCTACCTGGACCGCCTGATGCCGCTGCTCCGCGTGCGGAGCGAGACCGATCTCGGCGACATCGTTCGTCGCCGGATGGGACGCCGCGTGCTCGATCGCCTCGTCACCCCCGTGGTCGCGGGCGTGCACTCGGCCGACCCCTCGGTGGTCGACGTGCACACCGTGGCTCCCGGGCTGACGCAGGCGATGACCACTCAGGGTTCGCTCTCGGGTGCCGTCATGGCGCTCCGCGAGCAGGCGCCGGCCGGGTCGCAGGTGCAGGGGATCGCGGGTGGCGTGCACCGGCTGATCGACGCCCTCGAAGCCGACTGCCGCTACTACGGGGTGCAGTTCCGCACCGGCACGCAGGTGGTGTCGGTCTCGCGGAACGCGGATGTCGCCGATGCAGCGGATGTCGCGACGGGAGCCGGTGGCCCGCGCTGGGTCGTGGAACTCGCGCCGACGCCGGCGACCGATGCCGGGGCGGCGACCGACGGCTCCGGCGCATCCGATGCCCCGGCCGACCTCCGCAGCGACGCGAGTCCCACCCTGGTGGCGCGGGCGATCGTCGTGGCCACCGGGTTCCGCGCGGGGCTCGCCCTGATCGACGAGGCGGGCGCGGGGCGCTCGGGCGACGGCGACGTCGACGGCGCTGCCGCTGCTCCGTCACGCGGTTCCCGCGGTTCGCGTGGCCTGCGCGCCAGAGCCGACGCCGCGTCCGGGGACGACCCGCGGGTGCCCCCCTCGAGCGAGTGGCCGGAGCCGGCATCCGTCACCCTCGCGACGCTCGTGATCGACGACGCGCGTCTCGACACGCATCCGCGCGGTACCGGCGTGCTCGTGGCGCCGGGAACCCCCGGCGTCACCGCCAAGGCGCTGACCCACTCCAGCGCCAAGTGGACGTGGCTCGCCGACGCGCTGCCGGCGCACCGGCACGTGCTGCGGCTGTCGTACGGGCGGAGGGGCACGGATGCGCGAGCCACCACCGCCGGCGTCGACCTCGCGACCGTGATCACCGATGCGTCGGCGCTGCTCGGCATCCCGCTCTCCGAGGCAGACGTGGCCGGCTTCGACACGACGACCTGGACCGAGTCGCTCGCCTTCGCGACCGTGGGGCACAAGGCTCGCGTGCGCCAGACCCTCGCTGCCGTGGAGCAGGTCGTGGGCCTCGACGTCGTGGGTGCGTGGGTGTCGGGCACGGGACTCGCGGCGACCGTCGAGCACGCGCGCACCACCGCTTCCGCCCTGGCAGCCGAACTGCGTGGCGATCGCCGACTCGACGTCGACTGAGCGCACGAGGGGCGCGCAGCCCGGTCGCGGAGCGGATCCGGCGGCCATGCGTGCTTCTGACGAGGGGACTACGCTGGGAGAAACCCTGCACTCGCGATCGATCGGAGTTCACATGCGCGGAAAGATCATCTTCGTCGTCGGGCTGGCAACGGGATACGTCCTCGGAACACGTGCCGGACGCGAGCGCTACGAGCAGATCAAGGCGGGTGCCCAGAAGGCGTGGAACACGCCGACGGTCCAGTCGGGCGTGGAGAAGGTGCAGGAGTTCGCGGGAGCGCGGGTCGACACCGTGAAGGCCGACCTCTCGAAGAAGGCGCGCAACGCGCTGGGCGCATTGATCGGCCGCGACCCCCTGACCGGGCCGCAGCAGAGTTCCGCGGCTGCCAAGGCCGGATCGACGCGGCCGAAGCCCGCGACTGCCGCGGCCGCCGCCAAGCCGGCAGCGCGCAAGCCGCCCACGGCGACGACGTCGGGCGCCAAGCCGTCGACCTCCGCTTCGAAGGCACCGGCGCCGAGCGCCGACGCCGACGCCGACGCCGCAGAATCCGACGAGTAAGAACAGGAGAGGGTTATCCGTGACTGAAGAGCGCGATCGACGAGCCCGTCGCTCCCTCATCTCCCTGCTCGGTGAGCTGCCGACGTTGATCATCGCCCTGCTGAAGGACGAGATCGAGAACCTCAAGCGCGAGTTGACGGCGAGACTCGCCAAGCTCGGCATCGGCGTGGGCCTGTTCGTGGTGGCGGCGCTGCTGGCGTTCTTCGCCCTGGCCACTCTCATCGCGGCTGCCGTGCTCGGCCTGGCGACCGTGCTTCCCGCCTGGGCCGCCGCCCTCATCGTGGCCGGCGCGCTGTTGCTGATCGCCGTCATCCTCGTGCTGATCGGTGTCTCCTCGATCAAGAAGGGCATGCCGATCGTGCCGGAAGACGCGATCACGAGCATCAAGAAGGACATCAACACGGTGAAGGGATTGGGTCAGTCATGAGTGACACCGACGCCGCCCCCAAGGCTCCGCAGCGCTCGAAGGAGCAGCTCAACGCCGACATCGAGAAGACGCGCGCCGACCTGAAGGCCACGCTCGACGCCATCGAGTTCAAGCTGAACCTGCCCAAGCAGGCTCGTCACGCGGCGCACCGGGTGAAGAGCCGCATCGCGACCTTGCGCGACCAGAATCCGATCGGGTTCGCGGTGGGGGTCGCCGCCGCCGTCGCGGCTGTCGGGATCGCGGCCGTCCTCGGTTTCCGTTCCGCGAGCAAGAAGTAGATCATCGTCACCATCACCACCGGGCGCTGCGCCCCCACCACCGCACCAACCACGAAGAAGGATCATGACTGACCCGACAGTCGACCAGGACGCCCAGACCTATGTCGCCCGCGACGTCGAAGACTCCGAGACGGTTCCCGTCGTCGGCTACACCCTCTGGGCGGTGTTCCGCCGCAACCCCGCCGAACCGTTGGGCATCGACGGCACCGACGTTCCGGATGCCATCGGCCAACTCGACGACACGATCGTGTCGATCGAGGAGGAAGACGTGTTCGTGCGCGGCCTCTACGACGTCTCGGGGTTGCGGGCCGACGCCGACGTCATGGTCTGGTTGCACGGCAGCGCGCCCGAGACCCTGCAATGGGCCCTCCGTCAGCTTCGCCGCACCCGGGTCTTCGCTCCGCTCCTGCCCACCTGGAACGCGATGGGCGTGCACCGCGACGCCGAGTTCTCGGCCAACCACCTCCCGGCCTTCATGCGCGGCAAGGAGCCGGCCGGCTGGCTCACCGTCTACCCGTTCGTGCGCTCCTACGAGTGGTACCTGCTGCCCGAGGCGGAGCGTCGCCAGATGCTCGCCGACCACGGCCGCAAGGGCGCCGAGTACCGCTCGGTGCTCACGAACACCGTCGCCTCGTTCGCCCTCGGCGACTACGAGTGGATCCTCGCCCTGGAAGACGACGAGCTCACCAATCTGGTCGACCTGATGCGCCACCTGCGTGCGACGGATGCCCGCCTGCACGTCCGTGAGGAGGTTCCCTTCTACACGGGCCGGCGCATCGACACCGCCGAGATCGTCGAGGTGCTGCAGTGACGCTCGAGTCGCTCGTGCCGGCCGCCAGTGCGGCGGCGGCATCCGGGCCGGAGCACGTGACCGAGCCGGTGGCCTACGACGGCATCCTCCTCGCCTCTTTCGGCGGACCGGAGGGGCAGGATGACGTCATTCCCTTCCTCCGCAACGTGACTCGCGGTCGCGGTATCCCCGACGAACGGCTCGAGGAGGTCGCACACCACTACCGTGCCTTCGGCGGGATCAGCCCGATCAACGCCCAGAACCGGATGCTCAAAGCGGCGCTCGAGGCCGAGCTCGCCTCGCGCGGCATCGACCTTCCCGTGCTCTGGGGCAATCGCAACTGGGACCCGTATCTGCGTGACACCCTCCGCGATGCGCACGAGCAGGGCCACCGCACCCTGATCGCGGTCGCCACCAGCGCCTACAGCTCCTATTCGAGCTGCCGCCAGTACCGCGAGGACTTCGCAGCCGCGCTCGAGGAGACCGGTCTCGCCGGATCTCTCACGATCGACAAAGTGCGCCAGTTCTTCGACCACCCGGGATTCGTGCAGCCCTTCATCGACGGTGTGTACTCGGCGCTCGAAGACCTGCGTGCACAGCATCCCGACCTCGACGTCACTCGCGAGGTCGAGGTGCTCTTCACCACCCACTCGATCCCCAGCGCCGACGCCGAACGCTCCGGTCCGGCCTCCCGCGGCTTCGGGCCATCGGGGGCGTACGCCGCACAGCACGAGGCCGTCGCCGAGGTCGTGATGGCCGCGGCCACCGCCGGAGCCGACATCCCGTGGCAGCTCGTCTACCAGTCCCGCTCCGGCCCGCCGACGCAGCCGTGGCTCGAACCCGACATCAACGACGCGATCGCGGAACTCCCCGCCCGCGGCGTGAAAGCCGTGGTGATCGTGCCGCTCGGCTTCGTGAGCGACCACATGGAGGTGCTCTGGGACCTCGACAACGAGGCGCTCGCCTCTTGTGCCGAAAACGGCCTGATCGGTGTGCGGGTGCCGACGCCCGGCGTCGACCCGGCCTACGTGTCCGGTCTCGTCGACCTCGTGCTCGAGCGCGTGCAGGGCACCCCGGTAGCCGATCGGCCCGCTCTCACGGAACTCGGCCCCTGGTACGACGTCTGCCGGCCGGGCTGCTGCGAGAACGTGCGCCTCGGGTTCAAACCCGCCGTGGCGGGGATCGCGCCGTGAGCGCTCCGCTCCGCATCGCGACCCGCGGCAGCGCCCTTGCGCGTGCCCAGACCGGGATCGTGGCGGCGACGCTCGTGGAGGCGACCGGCGTCGGGGTCGAGACGGTGATCATCACCTCCGAAGGCGATCGCTCGCGCGAATCGCTGTCGAGTCTCGGCGGAACCGGAGTGTTCGCGAGCGCGCTCCGCGAGGCCTTGGTCGCGGGTGAGTGCGACATGATCGTGCACTCGCTGAAGGACCTGCCGACTGCTCCGTACGAGGGACTCGTCATCGGCGCGATCCCGGAACGGGAGGATCCGCGCGACGCGCTCTGCACGCGGGACGGGCTCACGCTCGACGAGCTGCCGGAGGGTGCCCGTGTGGGCACCGGGTCGCCGCGGCGCATCGCCCAGCTGCTCAGTCTGCGCCCCGACCTCACGATCGTCGACATCCGCGGCAACGTGGACACGCGCCTCAACCGCCTGGTCGAGGGCGACCTCGACGCCGTGGTGCTCGCGTCAGCAGGGCTCGGAAGGCTGGGTAGGCTAGACGCAGCATCCGAACTCTTCGCACTCGACATCTGGCCCACGGCGCCAGGGCAGGGTGCGCTCGCGATCGAAACCCGAGAGGGAGACAGCATTCCCGAGTTGCTGAGCATCGAACACATCCCGACGCGCACGGCCGTTCTCGCCGAGCGCTCGGTGTTGGCTGCCCTCGAGGCCGGGTGCGCCGCTCCGGTCGGGGCCACGGCCACCGTCGTCGACGACGAGCTGCGCCTCTCGGCCACCGTGTACCAGCCCGACGGCGCCGCCGAGCTCGGTTGCGAGCGATCGGCCGCGCTCCTCGGAGACGACCACCTCGTGGCGGAGCTGCTCGGCCAGGCCGTGGCGGTGCAGCTCCTCGAAGACGGCGCGGCCGAACTCGCGCCCGTCGGCGGATCGGCGCCCGGCACCGACGGCTCAGGCGACCAGTACTGGCCGGGCGGCACCGAATGACCGCGTGGTCGCAGCGCCCGCTCGGCGGCTGGCGCATCCTGGTGCCCCGCGGGGGCCCGTGGGGTCACGGCGTCGCGGCCGATCTGCGCGCCGTCGGCGCGAAGCCGATCGTCGCCCCGATGATCAACTTCGCTCCCACCGAAGACGCCGAGACCCTCGAGCGTGCGCTGAAGGCGCTGGCTGCCGGCTCCTTCGACTGGCTCACCATGACCAGCGCCACCACGGTCGACGTCCTCACGGCCCACCAGGCCACCGTGCCCTCCTCGACCCACATCGCCGCCGTCGGAGAGACCACCGCGGCCGCTCTGATGGCGGCCGGGTACAAGGTGGACCTCGTTCCGCCGGAGGACAACTCGGCGAACGGCCTGTTGCGCGAACTCAAGCGTTTCGAGCAGTTCGGCCCCGAACTGCGCGTTCTGACCCTGCGGAGCGACATCGCGAAGCCCGTGCTGACCGAGGGCCTGATCGCTCGGGGACACACCGTCGAATCCGTGGTGGCCTATCGCACGATCGGAGTCGAGGTCGACCCGCAGATCCGTGCCGACATCGCGGCCGGTGCGATCGACGCGGTCTTCGTGACCTCGGGGTCGGTGGCCGAACAGGTTCAGCTGCAGCTCGGACCCATCCCGGAGTCGACCCTGGTGGCCGCGATCGGACCTCGCACCGCCGAAGACGCACGCGCTTACGGCCTGCGGGTCGACGTGATCGCGAAGGGCCGCTCGGCCGAGTCGCTGATCAATTCGGTGATCGAAGTGGCCAACGCCCGTCGCGCGGCGGAGTCGTCGGACTAGCCGCCCGATCCTCCCCGTCAGCACGGCCCCGCGCCGGTTGCTCATCTCGGCCAGACCGGCCGGAACTGCACACTGATGCGGGGGCCGACGGCCTGCTTCGTCTTGAGGATGGCGTGCTCGTGGGTGCGTTGGCAGCTGCCGCCCATCACGACGAGGTCGCCGTGGCCCACCGGAAAGCGCAGGGTCTCTCCGCCGCCCTTCGGCCGCAGCGAGAGAGTTCGGGCTGCTCCGACGGAGACGATCGCCACCATGGTGTCGCGGTCGATCGTGCGGCCCACCCGGTCGCCGTGCCAGGCGACGCTGTCTTCGCCGGTGCGGTAGAAGCACAGTCCAGCGGTCGCGAACACCTGACCCGGTGGTCGCCCGTAGAAGTCGTTGAGGGCGCGCTGGGCGCGACTGAGCACCGGATCGGGGTAGAGGGAGCCCTCTCCGAAGTGGGACACCAGGCGCGGCACGGCCACGATCTTGTCGTACATCTCCCGCTGGTCGGCGTGCCAGGGCACATCGACCGCGAGGCGTTCGAACAACGCGTCGGAATTGCGGATCCAGCCGGGCCGCAGGTCGACCCAGGCGCCCTCGGCGAGCTCCGTGCGCTCGACCGTGCCGAACAACTCGTCGAGTTCGGGGTCGGCATCGATGTCGTCGAAGAGCGAGGTCTGGAAGTCGAGGTTCATGCCGACTACGCTACCGACATTCGAACATATGTTCTAGTTAAATCTGGAGGCGGGGTGTGAGTGGAGCAAGGACGCCGTGATCGTGATCAGGAGCCGAAGAGCTCCGAGACCAGTCGGTCGGCGGTGTCGTCGTCGAGCGTCCAGGGCAGGAAGATCGCGCGGTAGACGATCGGCGCCACCAGGTGGTCGATCACCTCGTCGGCTGAGATGTCGGACTCCGGATGACGTTCGACGAACATTGTCGCCTCCGCCCTCCGGTTGCGGAGGCAGTCGGACTCCCGGTCGCCGGCCACGGCGGCCCCGCCGCGCAGCAGCGCCGCGTTGACCGGATTGCGGTAGTGCTCGACGATCTCATCGGCCCACCCCGCGAGGTCACCCCGCAGGGTGCCGCTCTCGGGCAACGGGCGTGCCGGGTCGAGGCGGTAGGTGGCGATGTCGTTGATGAGCGACGGAAGATCGCCCCAGCGCCGGTAGATGCTGGTGGGATTCACGCCGGCCCGTTCCGCGATCATCGGCACGGTGAGCCGTTCCTGGCCCTTCTCTTCGATGAGCTCTTCCGTCGCCCGCTTCACGGCGCCCAGGACCAGCGCACTCCGGCCACCTGTGCGCCTGGCGGGCGCTGACTTGGTCTCCATGGAAGCATTCTAACGCAATCAGAGTTGCATTAAGCAGTTGTCGCGATTATGGTGCATAAAGCGAACAGAATTGCGTTAAGAATCAGGAGTCACGAGATGTCCGTTCTCGAGGAATCGACCGCCGCCGTATCCGTGGTGTCGCCGGGCCGGCGCCGCGCATCCTTCCGTCTGTCGCCTACGGCGGCCTTTGTCGGCACGGCGATCGGGTTCGCCGCCCTCTACCTGGCGGCCGGAGCGCCGACGCCGTTGTTCCTCCTGCTCGAGGAGCAGTGGGCGTTCCCGGCGTGGGAGCTCACCATCGCCTTCGCGATCTATGCGATCGCCCTCCTCGCGGCGCTCCTGGTGGGCGGTTCGCTCTCCGACCACGTCGGCCGACGCCCTGTGCTGATCGGAGCGCTGGCGCTGGAGACGGCCTCAATGGTGCTCTTCGTGTTCGCGCCCGACGTGGGCTGGGTCATCCTCGCCCGCGCCGTGCAGGGGCTCGCGACCGGCATCGCCACGAGCGCTTTCACCGCCTCCGTGGTCGAACTCGCGCCCCCACGGTTCCGCAAGTTCGGCGCGGTGGTGGGGAGCGTGGCACCGGCGGGCGGCCTGGCGCTCGGGGCCTTGATCACCGGTTTCGCGGTGCAGTTCACCCTCGCCCCGGCCGCCATCGTGTTCGGCGCGCTGGCCGTGATCATGGTGCTCGCCCTCCTGGTGGTCGTGTTCTCGCGGGAGACCAACCCGGGGCGGCCCGGAGCCGTGCGCTCGCTCATCCCACGCATCTCGATCCCGCGGGCTGCGCGCGTAGAATTCGCCGCGAGCGTGCCCGTGCAGCTGGCCTCGTGGATGCTCGCGGGCCTGTTCATGGGGCTCGTCCCGTCGATCATCCGCGACGTCTTCCACATCGACAGCGGCGCCGTGAACGGCGTCACCAGCTTCGTCGAACCGGCCGCCGCCGCCGTCGCGGCCCTCTTGCTCGGTCGCTTGGCGGCGCGGCGGGCCGTCGTCTACGGCATGGCGGCCGTGCTGCTCGGAACCGGGGTCATCGTGCTGGGTGTCGTGGGCGGTGTGCTGCCGCTGCTCATCGTCGGGGGCGTGATCGGCGGTGTCGGGTTCGGCGCCTCGTTCTCCGGAACCCTCCGCGCTCTCGCACCCCTCGCGTCGCCCGAGTCGCGGGCCGAGCTCTTCGCGGGGGTCTTCCTCGTGGCCTATCTCGCCTTCGGTGTTCCCACGATCATCGCCGGGCAGCTGATCGCCCCGCTCGGCTTGCTCGGCGCGGTGCTGCTCTACGGCGCGGCGATCCTGGTGGCGGCGATCGTGGGACTGGTCGCGCAACTGCGGCTGGCGCACCGCACCCGCCGGTAGCACTCAGCGCGGCGCTTGTCCGGCCGACGCACATCGGCGGCGATCTAAGCTGGAGACCATGAACTCTGGCTCCTTCCCCGAGGTTCGACCCCGCCGGCTCCGCGCGACTCCGGCCCTCCGCCGCCTCGCCGCCCAGACCCGCATCGACCCGGCCCAGCTCGTGCTCCCGCTCTTCGTGCGCGACGACATCGTGGAGCCCGTGGCTCTTCAGTCGATGCCCGGTGTGGTGCAGCACACCTTCGACAGCCTGCGGGGGGCCGTCACCGAGGCCGCTGAGGCCGGACTCGGCGGCGTGATGCTGTTCGGCGTGCCGGCCGACTCGGCGAAAGACGCGATCGGCAGCGGGGCGACCGACCCCGACGGTGTGCTGAACGCCGCGACCCGCGTCGCCGTCGAGGAAGCCGGTGACGCCCTCGTGGTGCAGACCGACCTGTGCCTCGACGAGTTCACCGACCACGGCCACTGCGGCGTGCTCGCCCCCGACGGCTCCATCGACAACGACGCCACCCTCGAGCGCTACCGCGACATGGCTCTCGAACAAGCCCGGGCCGGCTCGCAGATGCTCGGTCTCTCCGGCATGATGGACGGCCAGGTCGCCGCCGTGCGCGGGGCGCTCGACGCTGAAGGCTTCGAGCACGTCGCCCTCCTGGCCTACGCCGCGAAGTACGCCTCCGCCTTCTACGGGCCGTTCCGCGAGGCGGTCGGATCGACGCTGCGCGGAGACCGCAAGAGCTACCAGCTCGACCCCGCGAACCGCCGCGAGGGCCTTCGTGAAGCGCTGCTCGACGTGGCCGAGGGAGCGGATGTCGTGATGGTGAAGCCCGCGATGAGCTACCTCGACCTCATCGCCGACGTGTCGGCGGCCGTTCCAGTACCCGTCTGGGCCTATCAGGTGTCGGGTGAGTACGCCATGATCGAGGCGGCCGCGGCGAACGGCTGGATCGATCGCGAGCGCGCGATCCTCGAGACCCTCACGGGCATCCGTCGGGCCGGGGCCGACGTGGTGCTCACCTACTGGGCGGTCGAGGTCGCCCGCTCCCTGAAGGGACTGCGATGAGCGCCGAGGCCGGCCTCGGGGCGGCACTGTCCCCCGAGCGCGACGAGAACGAGTCCATCACCGCGGTGGCGAGCCACGCCGGCAACGCCGAGCAGTTCGCACGCGCCCAGCGCTCCATTCCCGGAGGCGTCAACTCGCCGGTGCGAGCGTTCCGCTCCGTCGGCGGAACCCCGCGGTTCCTCGTCTCGGCACGGGGGCCGTACGTCACCGATTCCGAAGGCACCGAGTACGTCGACCTCGTGAGTTCATGGGGTCCGGCGATTCTCGGGCACGCGCATCCGGAGGTCGTCGCCGCGGTCCAGGATGCCGCCTCCCGCGGTCTCTCCTTCGGCGCCACCACCCCCGCCGAGACCGACCTGGCCGAACTCGTGCGCGTTCGCGTGGCAGCCGGCGGCGTGCATCCGATCGAGAAGGTGCGCCTGGTCTCCACGGGCACCGAGGCGACCATGACCGCCATCCGGCTCGCCCGCGGATTCACCGGGCGCGACCTGCTCATCAAGTTCGCCGGCCACTACCACGGACACTCCGACTCGTTGCTCGCGGAGGCCGGTTCAGGCCTGGCGACCCTGGCGCTCCCCGCGTCCGCGGGCGTTCCGGCCGCCACGGCCGCGCTCACCGTCGTGCTGCCCTACAACGATCTCGGCGCGGTGCGGAGGGTCTTCGCCGAGCGTGGGCACGACATCGCGGCGATCATCGTGGAGGCCGCTCCCGCCAACATGGGCGTGGTGCCGCCGGCTCCCGGCTTCAACGCCGCGCTCGCCGACATCGCGCACGCGCACGGATCACTGCTCATCATCGACGAGGTGCTCACCGGATTCCGCGTCGGCCCGGCCGGATGGTGGGGGCTGGAGAATTCCGGCAGCCCGGTCGCAGAACTGCACCTGGATGCTCCGGGCCCGGTCGACGTGCCCGCCTACCTGCCCGACCTGGTCACCTTCGGCAAGGTGGTGGGAGGCGGGATGCCGCTGGCCGCTCTCGGCGGTCGGGCCGACGTCATGGACACGCTGGCTCCGCTCGGCCCGGTGTACCAGGCGGGCACGCTCTCGGGCAATCCGATCGCCGTCGCCGCCGGACTCACCACCCTGCGTCTCGCCGATGCGGCGGTCTACGCGGCGCTCGACGCCACCGCCGCGACGATCTCGGGGGCCGTGTCGAAGGCGCTCGGCGAGGCGGGCGTCGCGCACAGCGTGCAGCGGGCGGGAAACCTCTTCAGCTTCACCTTCGGCTCGTCGCGCGCACCGCGGAACTATGCCGAGGTGCAGGCCCAGGAGGCGTTCCGTTACGGTCCGTTCTTCCACGCCATGCTCGACGCCGGGGTCTCGCTGCCCCCCTCGGTCTACGAGGCCTGGTTCGTCTCGGCGGCACACGACGATGAGGCAGTCGGACGCATCCTCGCGGCCCTGCCGGGCGCCGCCGCAGCGGCAGCCGCCGCTCGTCCCTGAGCGCCGAATGCATGCGTTCGCAAAGATTCCTGAATCGTTATATATCGCTCAGGCGGAAATGGTGCCGTTCTTCAGGGTAGCCACGGCAGGATAGGTGCATGGCCGTTCTCTTCGTCCACACCGATCGCCTCGAGATCCGATTGACGCGCGCCGAGAAGCTGCTCTCGTTCCGCCGCACGGACATCGTGGTGCCGCTGGAGAACATCCGATCGGCCGCGCTCACCGACGATCCGTGGGTGTGGGTGCGCGGCATCCGGGCGCCAGGCGCCGCCATCCCGCTCACCCTCGCGGTGGGCACCTGGAAGTTCCACGACGGCAAAGACTTCCTGCTCGTGAAGGGCACCCGCACCTCGGTCGTGATCGACCTCGAAGACCAGGAGTTCTCGCGCATCATCGTCACCACCGCGCACTCGATCGAACTCCTCCGCGCGCTGCGGCTGCCTCCCACCGAGGGCACGGAGATCATCGACTGAGCCTCCTCAGAGGCTGAGGTCGACCACCGTTCGGCCGCGCACCTGGCCGGCGAGGATGCGCTCCGCCGCGGTGAGCAGGTCGCCCAGCCCGATGGTGGTCGTCATGCCGTCGAGAGCGTCGAGGTCGAGCTCGGCGGCGAGATCGGTCCACGCCCGCTCCCGCAGGGCCAGCGGAGCCTCGACCGAGTTCGCGCCCGTCAGAGTGACCGCGCGGAGGATGAACGGCATCACCGTCGCGGGCAGGTCGCCGCCTTGAGCGAGCCCGCACGAGACGACGGTTCCGCCGTAGTTCGTCTGGGCGAGGATGTTCGCCAGCGTGTGGCTGCCGACGGAGTCGATCGCTCCCGCCCACGCCTGGGTCTGGAGCGGACGTCCCGGCTCGCCGAGCGGAGCGCGGTCGATGACGCGCGCGGCACCCAGCCCTCGGAGGTAGTCGCCCTGTTCCTCGGCGCGGCCGGTCGACGCGACGACCGTGTACCCGCGCCCGGCCAGCAACGAGACGGCCACCGATCCGACCCCGCCGGCCGCACCCGTCACGAGCACCTCGCCGGACTCCGGCGTCACCCCGGCGTCCTGCAGCGCGAGTGCGGCCAGCATGGCGGTGAAGCCGGCGGTGCCGACCGCGGCCGCCTGCGCGGGCGAGATCCCGTTCGGTAGCTGCACGAGGGCATCCGGACGCACTCGCGCTTTCGTCGCGAAACCGCCATGCCTGTTCTCGCCGATGCCGTCACCGTTCAGCACCACGAGGTCGCCCGGCTCGAAGCGCGGAGACGCGGATGCGGTCACCCGGCCCACGATGTCGATGCCCGGCACGAGAGGCCACTCGCGCACCACGCCGGGACGCCCGAGGAGTGCCAGACCGTCTTTGAAGTTGAGACTCGAGTAGAGCACGTCGAGGTCGACCGGACGCTCACCGCCGGTGTTCTCGAAGAACTCCTCCTCGTCGATCTCCAGCAGGCGCCCTGAGGCCCCCTTCTCGGTCACGACGATCGCCTTGGTCATGGCACCTCCCGGTTGCGGTCTTGCTGGTCGCTCGCTGCCCGGCGTCAGGAGACGTCGCGGCGCCAGCTCGTGAAGAAGCCGATGACAGTCGCGATCACCGCGATCGCCGCGAGCACGAGCCCGCCCTGCCACCAGTCGAGCGCGACGCTGCTCGGCGAGATCGAGGTGTAGATACTGGCGCCCACCAGGGCGTCGCTCGCCGAACCCGGCAGGAACTGCCCCACCTGGGCCGACCAGTCGGTGATACTCGCGCCCACCCGCAGCAGCGGTTCGACGAATTGCGTGAACGCGAGCACGATCACGATCGCCGCGATCTGGCTGGGCACGAGAGCGCCGAGACCGACGCCGATCGCGGCCCAGAGCGCCATCGCGAGCACGGAGCGACCGATGAACGCCCAGGTGTCGGGCTCACCGAGCAGCGGATCGATGCCGAACGCGCTGAGAACCGCCGCACCGACGCCGATCGACGCGATCAACGCGATCACGCCGTACGCGGCTCCGGCGAGGAAGAGGGTGAGCAGCTTGCCGCCGAGCACCACGGTGCGTCGGGGCTGCGCGAGGAAGGTGGGTGTGAGCGACTGGAAGCGGAACTCGCTCGTCACCGCGAGTGCTCCGAGGAGAACCGGGAAGACGTAGCCCACCGAGGTGGCGAAGCTGAAGATCAACAGGGGGAGCTGCGCTTCGGGGATGACGGGGCCGCGCCCGGTGGTGCCGACCCCGCCGAAGATCGCGGCCAGACCGCCGGCGCAGAGCGCGACGTATCCCACCATGATCAGTGCGAGCACCCACCACAAGCGGGTGCTGAGGAGCTTCGTGACCTCGGAGTGCACGGCGGCGAAGAATCTCACAGCGATCCCTCCTCGCCCACGAGGGTGAGGAACGATTCCTCGAGGCCGGTGCGTTTCTGCGAGAGGGCGGTGACGGCGATGCCCGCGTCGAACGCGAGGCGCCCGATCTCGGCCGCTTCGGCGTTGTCGACGAGGATGCCCGACCGCAGATTCGAGACCGTGTACCCCGCGGCTCGGATGACCTCGGTGAGCCGTTCGCGATCATCCGCGTTGACCTGCACCTGCTTCGAGTCGGAGACGTCGAGGCTGGAGAGCTCGCCGCGGTGCACGAGTTTGCCGTGGGAGATGATGATCACGTCGTCGACCGTCTGCTGCACCTCACTGAGGAGGTGGGAGCTGATCAGCACGGTGCGCCCCTCGGCCGCCATCGCGCGGAGGAGGAGGCGGATCCACTTGATGCCCTCGGGGTCGAGCCCGTTGATGGGCTCGTCGAGCACGAGCACCGAGGGGTCGCCGAGCAGGGCGAACGCGAGGCCGAGGCGCTGCCGCATGCCGAGGGAGTAGCCGCCGACCCGGCGCGACCCGTAGTCGGCCAGGCCCACCTTCTCGAGGGCTGCCGCCGGAGCGGTCTTGGGCAGGCCCGCCGCCTGAGCGTAGACCGCGAGATGGTTGTGAGCGGAGCGGCCCGGATGGAAGCTGGCCGCCTCGAGCGACGCGCCGACCGTCGCCAGCGGGGAAGCGAGGCGCGAGTACGGCGTGCCGCCGAAGGTGGCGGTGCCCGAGGTGGGCTGGACGAGACCGAGGAGCATGCGGAGCGTCGTGGTCTTCCCGGCGCCGTTCGGGCCGAGGAATCCGGTGACCTGACCCGGCTCGACGGTGAGAGTGAGGTCGGAGACGGCGTCGACGTTACCGAACGACTTCGTCAGCTGGGCGAATTCGATGGGTACGCCGGTGGGCATCGATGTTGTCCTGTCGGTGTCCGGTTGGAGAATTTGCGGTCGTTCCCGCGATTCCAGCCTAGGGTGGCGGTCGACGGTTGTCACAGAATTCAGCGAATGCTGAGAGAATCCGTCTGAGGAAAGGACGGTCGCGATGGCAGAACACGCCACCGGCGGACCTGCCGAATCCCCGGAGATCCTGCCGAGTCCCGCCGAGTTCAACGCGCGGGAGACCTCGGAGCTGTCGATCGACGAACTCGAGGAAGCGAGTCTCGTCGAGCACATCCGGCGGCGCACGTTCCGCGGCTCGGTCGGGCTCGTGGTCGACAGCGCGTTCTTCCTCTTCGGCACGGCGGCGGCGGCGTGGCTGGCGTTCCTGGTGGCCACGGAGTCGTTCGCCAAGGGCTGGCAGCAGCTCTGGTTCCTGCTCGTCTTCTGGCTCGTCGTGGCGTATCTGCTGCTGCCGCGCGTGCACAGCATCCTCACCCTCTTCTACGTGCCCGACTACTTCATCGGCCGGGCGAAGACACGCGAGGGGCTGCTCGGCGACCCGATCAACATCGCGCTGCGCGGCTCGGAGGAGCAGCTGCACGAGGCGATGACGAGGGCGGGCTGGCACCTCGCCGACGACATGGGGCTCACCTCGGCACTCCGCACGGTGCGGGGGACCCTCCTTCGTCGCAGTTATCCGGGCGCGCCCGTGTCCCGGTTGTATCTCTTCGGCAACGTGCAGAACTTCACCTATCAGCAAGAGGTGTCGGGCAATCCGTCGAAGCGGCACCACGTGCGGTTCTGGCGGTGCCCGCGCGGCTGGCTGCTCCCGGGCGGACACCAGGCGGACTGGCTCGCAGCGGGAACCTACGACCGCAGCATCGGCATCTCCTTCTTCACCCTGCAGGTCACGCACCGCATCGACAAGGAGACCGACAAGGAACGCGATCACATCGTGACCACTCTGGTGGAGGGGAACGAGCAGGCGAAGGTCAAGCTCATCCGCAACTTCTCGACCGGCTATCACCATGTCAACGGCGGTGGCGATGCGATCGTCACCGACGGCGACCTGCCCGTGGTCGACCTCCGGCGCGTCAGCACCTGGGATGCCGGCGACGAGCGTGCGGCCCCGGTCGAGCGCCCGGTGCCGCCGACACCGTCAGCCGTGTTCACCGAATCACCGATCGCCGGGCTGGGCCGCCCGGCCGCGATCTATCTCGGTGTGCTGCTCATGGTGCTGCGGGTGTTGTCGGCATTGGCCGCCGGCGCCGTCGTGGCCTTCTCGATCGGTGACGGCGAGCTCGACTTCCGCACCATCACGGGCGCGCTCACCCCGGCCGACGCACGCTTCCTCGGATCCCTCGTGGTGGCGCTGTTCGTGGCCGTGGCCCTGTTGATCAGCGCTCTCTACTCCGTGCTCGCCTTCCTGATCTACCACGGCCACAACTGGGCTCGCTTCACCGGCATGAGCATCAGCGCCGCGGCCGTCGTGGTGACGGCGCTGGACTTCGCGAACGGCGGACCGCAGATCACCCTGCAGACCAATCTCGTCGGGCTCTCCTTCGACGTGCTGGTGCTGCTCGCCCTCTCGGGCACCGAGGCCCGCCGCTTCTCGCACCGTCGGGCGGTCGAGCGGAGGGAGGCACGGCGCGAGCGGCGCGCCCGTCGAGCCGCCCCCGCGCTCGCGTCGTAGCGGCGGAGTCGGTGCTGCCGCTCAGGTGAGCGTCTGGGTGCCCTCCGGGAGGAAGCCGCCGGCGTAGAGGGCGAGGGCCGACTCCTGCAGCGCGGTGAGCGCCACGCGCTGCGGCCAGGGACCGTAGGAGATGCGCGCGATGCCGAGCCGCTCGTATTCACCCGGCGCCAGCGACCCAGGGACGCCGATCACGCTGACCTTCCGCACCCCGATGCCCTCGACGAGCCGCTCGGCGGTCGGCTTGTCGATGAGTCCGGGCACGAAGACGCACGCCGCCCCCGCATCGAGATAGGCCCGCCCGCGCTCGATCGCGTCGTCGATCGCCTCGTCGAGGGGCCGGTCGCCGCGCCGGATCAGCGCGTCCGTGCGCGCGTTGAGCACGAACCGCACCCCCTCGGCCTCCGCCGCTTTCATCACCTCGGCGACGTTCTCGACGGATTCGATGTGCGGACGCATCTGGTCTTCGATGTTCGCGCCCACGACCCCGGCCCCGATCGCGCGCCGCACCGTCTCGCCGGCGTCTCCGTATCCGCCCTCGAGGTCGGCGCTCACGGGCAGCGACGTCGAGAGAGCGATGCGACCGACCGCTTCGATCATCAGCTCGAGCGGGATGTGCTCGCCGTCTTCGTAGCCGTAGGCCGCCGCGATGCCGTGACTGGCGGTGGCGAGTGCCTTCGTCTCGGGCAGGTCGGCGATGACGGAGGCGCTCGCGACATCCCACACGTTCACCACGGTGAGGATCTCGGGCGCTTTGTGCAGGGCGAGCAGGGCATCCGCCCGGTCGTGGATGAGTTCGTGCGTGGTGTGGGTCTGCTGGCTGTCGTGGCTGGTCATGGGCAGAGCCTACGGCCAGCGGGCGACGTCAGAACCCCCTGTGGAGGAACTAGAGGGTCGCGTGGGCGGGGCAGCGGATTGTGGAGGAGAGGTCGGCGCAGGACTCGCACACGACCAGCTGCGAGCGGCAGGCCGGGTCGGCGCAGTTCTGCAGGCGCGAGCTGGGGGAGGCGCAGGACACGCAGGATCCGATCACCGCCGCGTCGGGGCTGAACCGCACCGAACCACGGCCGTCGAAGACGTAGAGCGACCCCTCCCAGAGCCCGGCGTCACCGAACGTCTCGCCGTAGCGGACGATACCGCCGTCGAGCTGGTACACCTCCGAGAATCCGCGGGCGCTCATGAGCGACGAGAGGACCTCGCAGCGGATGCCGCCCGTGCAGTAGGTGACCACGGGGGACGACTTCAGGTGGTCGTACTTGCCGCTGTCGAGCTCGGCGACGAAGTCGCGGGTGGTCGCGACATCCGGAACCACCGCCCCGCGGAACCGCCCGATCTCGGCCTCGAACGCGTTGCGTCCGTCGAAGAACACGACCTCGTCGCCGCGTGAGGCGACCAGCTCGTGCAGCTCGGCGGGCTGCAGCTTGACGCCGCCGCCGACCACGCCGTGGGCATCGACGCGCAGCTCCCCCGGCGCGCCGAAGCTGACGATCTCGTCGCGCACTTTCACGCTGAGCCGTGGGAAATCGGTGCTCGCGCGGTAAGGCGTGTGCTTGGAGGCCGGCGATTCTTCGAGGCCGGTGCCCTCGCTCCACTTCACGTCGAGCTCGGCGAACGGCGTGAACTCCCGGGTCTTGCGCACATAGCGCTTCACGGCGTCGAGCTCGCCGCCGAGCGTGCCGTTGATGCCGTCGGCCGAGATGAGGACGCGCCCGCGCAGTCCGAGTGATTCGCCGAGATCACGCTGCCAGAGCCGCACGGCTTCGGGGTCGGCCACCGGCGCGAAGACGTAGTAGAGGATGATCTTCGGAATGGGCACCCGGCGATTTTAGTCGGCGCGGATGCGTGCGGGCCCGTCGTCGAGCATCCGTTGTTGTAGACATTCACAGGTGAGGTTCCGGATCGATGTGCCGGTCTCTACCATCGGGTCGTGCACTTCTTCTTCCGGACCCTGCTGCAGACCCTCCGCTCGCGCTCGCGCTCTCCCCTCGGGGTCTGGGACGTCGGGTCGACCCCGTTCCGCGTGCTTCCGACCGACCTCGACGTGCTCCGGCACATGAACAACGGCGTGTACCTCTCGATCCTCGACCTCGGGCGCCTCGATCTGATGCAGCGCACGGGCATGTGGGGGAAGCTCACCGCGCGGGGCTGGTACCCCGTGGTGGTGGCCGAGACGATCAGCTTCCGGCGGTCGCTCGAGCTGTGGCAGCGCTTCGAGGTGGAGACCCGGGTGCTGGGCTACGACGAGAAGGCGTTGTTCGTTGAGCAGCGCTTCGTGGTGAAGGGCGAGATCTACGCGCGCGCCTACATCCGGGCGCGATTCCTGAAGCGCTCGGGCGGAGTGGTCGGTGTCGACGAACTCCGCGCGCTCGCCGGGCCGGCGCCCGACGACGGGCGGATGCCGGAGTGGCTGCACACGTGGGGAGTCGACGCGCAACTGCCGCCGAGCAAGGCGCCGGCGCCGAGCGTCTGGGGCTGACCCCGGGCCTGACCCCCCGCTCAGTCGGGGTCGGACGGATCGAGCGGCGCGTGGTGGTCGAGGTTCGCGACACCGCGCTTCCAGTAGCCGCTGAGCGCCACCTGCTGCGAGGGAAGTCCGAGTTCGTGGCGGAGATACCGCCGCACTGGGATGAGGGTGGATGCCTCGCCGGCGCCGAAGACGAAGGTCTCCTCGTCGATGGGGCCGAGACCACGGAGGGCGGCGAGGAGCTGGTCGGGGCCGTTCTCACGGTAGAGCCACACGATGTCGGCGCGCAGGCGGAGCTCGTCGCTCAGATAGGCGGGCACCGACGCGTCCGCGACATCCACCAGCGCGGTGATCTCGACCTCGGGATCGAGCAGTTCCAGCCAGCGCGAGAGCGCGGGCAGCGCCGTCTCGTCGGCCATGAGCACCGCGCGGGCGATGCCGCTCGGCACGAGTCGCGACCCGCGAGGACCGGCGACCACCAGAGCGTCGCCCGTCGCGGCGTTCGCAGCCCAGACGGACGCAGGCCCGTCGGTGCCGTGCAGCACGAAGTCGAGGTCGAGTTCGTCGGGTGAGTCCGCTGTGGCGGCGCGGAACGCGCGGGGCGTGTAGTCGCGCGACACGATGGTGCCGGATTCGGGGCGGCGGATGCCGTCGGGCGTGAGCTCGGGAACGGTGAGGATGCCGGTGGCCGGGTCGGCGAAGAAGACCTTCACGTGGTCGGTGGGGCCGTCGCTGGCGAATCCGGCGAGCTCCTCGCCGATCAGCGTCACGCGCGTGAGCGTCGGCGTGAGCTTCGCGACCCGCGCGACGGTGAGGTGACGAACGGCCATCGGATGGCGGACGGGTTCGCGAGTGAAGGACACGGATGCTCCGATCGATCGGGCGGGTACGGCGAGCGGGTACGGCGCGGGTGTCGCCAGGCGCTCCACGTTGACACTAACCGGCGGCCGGGCGCATTTCTTCCAGCGCGGCCTTGATCGCGCGCATCCGCTGCCGGAGGAGCTGCAGGGCGGCCTGTTCGTCGCCGTCCCCGTCGATGGCCGCGGAAACCCGTTCCAACTCGGGGGACGCGCCTATCACGAGGTCGGCGAGATCCGCGGCCGCGATGCGCCGCCTGCCCGCCCATTCCCGGATCGCGATGGGCACGCCACGTCCTTTCGCCAGCGTCGAGAGGGCTCGGCGCAGGGCCCGGATGGCCGGTGTCACCTCGCTGACCCGTTCGACGGCCCGGGATGCCGCGTGCCGTCGTTCCTCGACGGTTGCTCGGTCGGCGCCGTCCTGCAGCGCCGCGGTGAACGCCGCCAGCGCTCGGACAGCGTCTCCCGATCGCCGACGCAGTACATCCGTGGTCTTCACGGGAAGGATGAACCAGGAGGCGGCGATCGCGAGGGCGCCGCCCCAGAGCACACCGAGCAGCCGGCTCTCCAGAACGCCTGGGCCGGTCTGGCCGAAATAGCCGTAGAGCAGGGCGAGCACCGCCGTGACGCAGGCCGCCCAGTAGGCGTAGCTCACGGGACGGAGCCAGAGCGCGACCGTCAGCACCAGGAAGATGAGCACGAGGGCACCGGGCCCACCCGGGAGTGCCGCACCGCTCACGAGGGTGGCGACGATGGTGCCGCCCAGCCCCCCGATCGTGCGCAGAACGCCCTTGTAGACGACGTCTCCGCGACCCCGGTTGCCCGCACAGACGATGAAAGCGGTGATGACGGGCCAGACGACGTGCTCGGGGAAGAGCACATGCCCCACGAGGAATGCGGCTGAGAGAGCGACGACGAGCTGGATCGCCATACGGGTGCTGGGGGCCGGGCGACGGTGCCCTTTGGTGGCGGTCACGGCTGCGGTGGTCGTCCTGCTCCTGGCCTCTGCACGAACGCTTCCGCGAGCCTCCGGACGCGCCGCGACACCCTCGCTGGATTCCCGCGGCCGCTCTCGCACCCACTGCACCAGGGTCGCCCATCCGAAGGCCACGGCCACGCCGACCAATGCCCAGAGCGAGAACCCCGCGTCGACGGGGATCGGCAGCGGCGTGACGAGGGTCGCGATGAACGGCAGGGTCGCGATGGTGCCGATCCGCGCGGCTCGCGGCCCGAAGCGACGCACCCAGACGAAGCCGCCCAGGGCGAGCACGAAGAGGGTCTCGCCGAGCAGATCGACCGTGTGGGACGCCATGCCGATCAGGGCGGCGACGACGGTGGCGAGTGCGAGCACGCAGAGGTCGGCGGCGCGCTCGCGGAGACCGGTTCCCAGATCGCGGCGCGTCATCATCGCGGCCACCACGACGCTCAGCACGATCGCGTCGACGTCGACCGGGGCGAATCCGGCGAGCTCGACCATCGACCAGAAGCTCAGCAGCACCACGATCATCGCGGCGACCGAGCCTCGCAGATACCGCAGCCCCGGGTCGAATTGCAGGAAGCGCCGGGTGCCGGAGACCGCCGTGGGGTCGCTCATGCGTCCATTCTCCCTGCACAGGCCTTCCAGTTATCCACAGACCTGGCATCCAAGGCAGAGGTGAGTTATTCTCGCTTCGCGGCACTCGGGGGAGTTCCACGAGGCGAGCCACCGCTCGCAGACAGCCTGGGGTACCCGAGTGTTCGTTGCTCACCGCCGTCGTCGTACGGTCCTGCTCGATTCGATCGCAGCCGTTGCGCTCACCGCGGCGCTCGTGGCCGGCGCTTCTGTCTCGGCGCATGCCGAGGTGCCCTCGCCGCCGGAACCTTCCGCGCCGTCATCGGCGGATATCACCGAGGCGCCGGCTCCGGATTTCACGGAAGACCCGGTGGTTCCCGAGACGACCATGCCCGAAGGCGACTTCGACGATCTCGGCGGCGAACCCGTGCCGGCACCGGTTCCTCCGGGCGATATCAGCCCGGAGCTCGACGTGAGCGAGATCACCCCGGATTCGCTCCCGGATTCGGCGATCGTCGAGCGATCGGAGTTCGCGCAAACCTATGCGCTCCCCGACGGTGTGCACTACACGACGACGTCGACCGAGCCGATGAACGTCGTCGACGAAGACGGTGACTGGGTGCCGATCGAGACGGCTGTGGAGACGACGGGCCCGTGGTCGTGGCTGGGCATCGGAGGCGGCGAGGTCGAACTCCACCCGCTCGCGCCGAAGTTCGCCGAGAATGTGACCGCTCCGCACGTCCTGGAGGTCACGAGCGGTGACTTCACCGTCGGCTCGAGCCTCGACGGGGCGCACTCCAGCGGCATCCGGAAAGGTGCGGGCGAGGGTCCGGACGCGCGGAATCACATCGAATACGAGGACGTCTTCGACGACACCGACCTCGTCTACGACGTCACCAGAGGTGGGGTGAAAGAGAACCTGCGCTTGAAGTCGGCTCCCGGCGACGACGGCGCCGTGTCGTGGTCGTGGACCATCGACGCGGAGGGTCTATCGCTGAAGAAGGACGCGATGGGCGCGGTCACCTTCACGAACGCGGCTGGCGAGGCGGTCTTCCTCATGCCGCCGGCGATCGCGTACGACAGCGCGTCCGACGAAGAAACCGGTCGCGGAGACGCCTCCACCGGAGCGCACACCTCGGTTCTGCGTCGGGGCGACCAGTGGATCATCGCCGTCAGCGTCGACCGCTCCTGGCTGAACAGTTCGGCGCGCGTCTACCCGGTGCTCCTCGACCCGACCATGGAGAGTTACCCCGGTAACGACGACGTGCACAGTTACAAGTCGAACGGTCTCACGAACGTCGGCGCGGGCGTGCAGATCGGCAACTCGAACAACGGCGGGTACTGGCGCACGGTACTGCACTACAACTACGAGCAGTTCTTCGGCAAGCAGGTGCTCGGCGCGCAGATCGGAGTAAGCGGTCTCTATGGCGATGGGGACGACGGCACACATCAGGCGGCGATCTACACCGCCACCGCGTTCGGCTACGGCGGGGTCGGATCGCTCCTCGACGTGATGCAGGTGAGTTCCGCTGGTGGCAACACGACCGGCTCAGGCATCGCGGCCAAGGTCGGCGAATGGGTGCGCGGTAGTTCCGCCGGCAACTACTTCCTCATTGCCGGAGAAGAAGACCCGGGCGTCTTCAGCTACCAGCACATCGAGACCGTCATGGGGGTCGCATGGAAGGACTTCCCGGGCGCGGGTACCTCGTCGTCACCCCCGAACGACGAGAAGCGAACGAAGCTGAATCCGACGCTGACGATCACGGGCCAGAGCGATCCGGGCGGGGCCGGCCTCTTGTACGCGTTCCATCTCGGCACCAGTCCGAATCCTCTCGCCACGTGGAATTTCGACAGCGGCTGGATCGGGCAGGGACACTTCACCCTGGCGGCGAACGCACTGCAGCCGAATACCCGCTACTACTGGGTCGAGTACGTCAAAGACGGGTACGACGGTGTCAACGGGTTCACGACGAGGCGGAACACGTCGATCCTGAGCTTCGTCACGGATGCCGCGGCGATGCCGTCTCGCAGCACCTGGAGTCCGGCCGACAACGCGATGGTGTCGAGCCTGACACCGACGCTCGCCGTGGGGTCGGTTGTCTCGCAAGTCGGCGCCGCAGTGAAGTACCAGTTCCGCGTAGCGACGGGTACGGACTCGATGACCGGAACCGTCGCGACCAGTGGTTGGATCAGCGGCAATTCCTGGACGCTGCCGGTGGGAACGGTCCAAGACGGCGGATCGTACAAGTGGAGCGTCTCCACCCAGGATGATCGCGGCGACTACGGGCCCGTCTACACCAATGCTTTCAAGGTCGACCTCCGCCTCGGCGCATCCAGCCCGTCGCCCCAGGATGCCGCCGGACCCGTGACGGTGAACCTCGCGAACGGCAATATGGCGCTCGACTTCGCGTCTCCGACCGTCGCAACTGCCGGCGGAGCGATGGGGATGTCCTTCGACTACAACTCGCAGAAGCCTTCGAACACCGGCCTGACCGCGTATTACTACGACGACAGCGTCTTGCAGGACGCCTCGTTCGGTTCGAAGTCGAAGGGCGCCGTGCTTGTGCGCTCCGAAGGTGCGCCCGATGCCGACTGGGGCACGGGCGCGCCGGCGTCTGGAGTGCCTTCGGACAACTTCCTCGTGTCGTGGAAGGGGTTCATCAAGTTCCCGGCCTCGGGTTCCTGGGTGCTCGGTGCGGTGTCGGATGACGGATACCGCCTCCGGGTCGGGGGAGCGGCGACGATGCAATCGGATCGCTGGAGCGATCCGAAGATCGACACGCTCGTCTGGAGCAGCGAGGTCAAAGCGACCAAAGATGTGCCCTACGAGTTCGTCCTCGACTACCGAGACAAGACCAGCACGGCGCACATCACCTTCTATGCCAAGCAGAAGGGTGCGTCAGACGACACGAGGGTCATCATTCCCAGTAGCTGGTTCATCCGCACGCCGGAGACCCTGCCGACGGGCTGGTCCGCGTCCACTGCGATCGCGGGTGCGGCGGCCGCCTATTCGCACGCGGAGATCACCTCCGCGGCGGTCATCCTCACCGACTCGACTGGCAAAGTCCACACGTATGCCAAACAGGGCACCGACAGCTACACGCCTCCGAAGGGTGAATATGGAGCCGTCAGCGTCTATCTCGACAGCTCGGTCGATCCAGCGGTCAAACGAGTCACCTTCACCGATGACTCAGGCACGACCTTCCGGTTCAATGCCGCCGGGGCGGTGGAGTCTACGAGCAGCGCGATCGACGTCAGGAAGCCGGTGGCGCCGGTCGTGCGATATCGAGGCGGAACAGGCGAGTATCGGGTCGGAGTCGGACAGATCGACCGGATCTCCGACGTGTTGTCGGCCACCACGGCGACCCCTCCGACGTACGCTCGCGAGGTGCGGTTCGTCTACGGCGCCGACAAGCCCGCAGACGTCGGTCTGGCCGCGACTGACGCGGATCCGACGACCGGTAACGCGTGCAGAACGCCCGGCGGCTCGGGCTACGCCCCGGCGCCGGCCGACAAGCTGTGCATGATCATCTATCCCGGACATGTCGCCGGCTCAGACGACACCACGCAGATCGCCTACAACGCGGCGGGCCTCATCGCGATGATCAGGGATCCGGGCGGAGCGACGAGCACCTTCGGCTATGACGGCTCGGGGCGCATGACGCTCATTCGCGACCACGTGGCGAACGACTGGGAATACAACGTCCACATTCCCACGGGAGGCGCCGTCACGGATGCCTCGGCCACCACGATCACGTACGAAGAGGCTGGTCTGGCCATGTACGGAGCCGACGACCGGGTGAAATCCGTCACCCTCCCCGCCCCCGGAGGCGTCGACATGGCCACGCGTCCCAGTCACACCTACACCTATGACGTGGTCAATCGGGCCTCGTACGTCGCGGTTGCCGGGGTCGATGCATCGCTGTCGACGGTCACGAGCGGCAAGGCCCGCAAAGTCTCTTACGACGCGTCCCTCCGGATGATCAGCGACACCACGGCGACCGACAACCCGACTCTGGGGCGCACCGTGAGCAAGGAATGGGATCCCGAGAAGGATCTGGTGCTGGCGGCGACGGACGTCGCCGGCAAGAAGACTACGAGCGTCTACAACGCCGTCGACCGAGTCACCGACGTCTACGGTCCGGCCGACCCGTCGTGTTTCGACCCAGCCACTCGGCTTCCTCTGACGTGCAGCATCCCGGTCGGCCACAGCACGACCAGCTACGACGATGGGCTTGTCGGTCTCGCCGCGACCTACTACAACACAGAAGGCCTGGCCGGTGCTCCCGTCGCCTACGGCCTGGGTGTCGGTAGCAGTGACCCGGGCGCCGTCGACAGAGACTGGGGATCGGCGGCCCCCGCTGCGGGAGTGAACGCCGATCATTGGAGCGTGCGCCTCACGGGCACGATCACGTTCCCCGCCGCCGGCGACTACACATTCCAGGGAACTGTCGACGACGGCATGAAACTGACCATCGACCGCCGACTGCTGATCGAGAACTTCGTCATCGGAGCCGTGCACTCCACCAACAAGGGCACGATCCACGTCGACTCGGCACGCCGGACGATGCCCATCACCGTCGAGTATCTCGACAGCACCTCGACCGCCACCCTGCGGTTGAACTGGGTTGCGGGGAACGGATCGAGCGGAACGTTCGCACCCGTCCCGGGCTCCTGGCTCCACCCCGACTACGGACTGACGACTGGCAGCACGACCGTCGACAGCGCTCCCGCAGTCAGCGGGGTGAGCAGTGGTCAAGTGCCGTCGATGACGAATTCCACGAGTTATGGGAGCAGTCCTTGGCTGGGACTAGCCGCCAAGACGATCGCGGACCCCGGTGGACTGAGCCTCGAATCCCGAGTCGTCTACGACAGCACGAACCGGCCTGTGTCCACCTACTCGCCGGCCGCGGTGAAGGCGGGCGCGACCGCCACCACGACCGGCAACACCTACTACGCGCCCGGGGAGACGCTCGCGACGACCGGGATCGGTCTGTGCGGGGTGCCCGGAACTATGGCGCAGTACGGCGCGCTGAAATCTCATCGGGCGAGCAACCTCGACGCCTCCGTAGGAGTTTCGGCCGACATCACCACGACCTATGGCTACGACCTGTTCGGGCGGATCGTCGCCGACAAGACGGCCGGGGACGGCGGAACGTCGTGTACCACGTACGACTCCCGCGGCCGGGTGATCAGCAGGTACGACACGTACACAAGCGGATACGTCGACCACACCACCACGTATCGATACGCGACGGACCAGACCATCGGAGGGGTGGCGGTTAGGAACACTCTTGTGTCGTCGGTGACGGATGAGACGGGGACCATCACCACGACCAAGGACCTCCTCGGACGGGTGGTCTCCGCTGTGGACGTTTGGGGGACCACGACGACCTCGGCGTTCAACCTCGCCGGGCAGCTCATCACGACGACCACGGAGCCCGCGACAGGGTCGGGGTACTCGTTGGCCTACAGCTACTTCTTGAGCGGCCAGGTGAAGTCCATCACTGATACCTCCCGTGGCGGCAGCACCGTTCTCGCACAGCCCGTCTATGACTCGGCTGGGCGACTGGCCTCTGTCACTTACTCCAATGGAACCAGCCTGACCTCGGTCGGATACGACGCGTCCGGGCGCACCACCGGATTCCGATGGCAATTCATTGGCGCGATCGGCACGGTCGGCGACGCGTCGATCCTGTCGCAATCCGGGCGCATCCTCCAGACGGCGATCACGAATGCGTCGAGCAGCTACGCGTACACCTACAACTACGACACAGTGGGCCGCTTGAGATCCGCCTCCATCCCGGGTCACAGCCTGACCTACGGGTTCGCTCCGACGAGCAGCTGCGGCACCGGTCTCACCACGTCGGCGAACGGGAACCGCACGACCGTGACCGACGTCCCCGTCGGTGGAAGCGGCCTGCAGTACTCGACCCAGTACTGTTACGACGCCGACGACCGACTCACCGAAAGCACGGAAACCGTGACCGGAGCGTCCGCTGCTCCGGCGGAGATGGTGCGACCAGCGGTCAGCCTCGCCGCCGGCACCGTGACGTATGACTCACACGGCAACGTCACGCGGCTGGGCGACCAGACGTTTACCTATGACGCAAGCGACCGCCATGTCGGCACCACCACCGGAACGGGAGCGACGAAGGTCACCATCACGTATGTGCGCGACGCGACCGGTACGATCGTCCAGCGAACCGAGATGCTCGGAACCGCCGTGGTCAACGCCGTCCGGTACTCGGGAGCGCTTGTCCTCGAGTCGGCGAGTGGCGACCCTTATGCCGTGACCCACGTCACCCTCTCACTACCCGGTGGGGTGACCGTGGCGCGAGACGCTGCCTTGGCTGTCGGCATCTGGAGCTATCCGAACCTCCACGGCGACGTCACGTATACCGCCGACGCGTCGGGTGCCCAAACCGGGTTCTCACTCTTCGACCCTTTCGGCCAGCCCATGGATGTCGCCACGAAGGTCATCGGCTCGCCCACCGCGAACCAGTCGGTGCCAGACACTCAGCCCGGCAACTTCGACCCAGGTTGGGTGGGTTCCAAGGGCAAGTTCTACGAACACGCCTCCACGATCGCGACGATCGAGATGGGCGCCCGAATGTACTCAGCAAGCCTCGGCCGTTTCCTGGCTCTCGACCCGGTCGAGGGCGGCAACACCAGCGCCTACAACTACCCCAACGACCCCATCAACGCCTTCGACCTCTCCGGCCAAAGGCAAGACTGTGGCACCTGCAACCACGGGAACTATCTTGGAAGGGCGGCCACCGTCTCGCCAGGGGCAGTAGGTGGTAAACAGGCTGTTCTCAATTCTCAGCCGGCGGCGATGAATAGGCCCAAATCCACGCCTGAACAAAGAAGCCTCACATATGGAACGATCAGTGTCACTCTCTACGCGCTCTCGCTGGCTCCGACGCCCGCATCTCCAGTCTTCGCGGGCGTTGGGGTTATGGTCGGCGTAGCGGGAGCTTATGAGGACTGCAGCCGTGGGGAGACCGTTTCTTGCACCTTCGGCGTGATCAGTGTTGCGACGTTAGGCGTCGGCAAAGGCGTCGTGCTTGCTGCCGGGCATGGTGCTCCGTGGGCGATTGAAGCACTAGCTAGAGCGTTGGACTCACTTTCCACCAGCGCGGACTTTGCGGGATATTCAATCAGTGTCGGCTCTTACATCCGGGACCAACAATGAAGCCCCTTTCCGGAATCAGTGCTCGTGTTTACATGTCGATACTGCTCTGGTCTTGCGCTGCGATCGTTTGTCTATTGGCTGTCTTCTTGGTGCTTTACCTCTTGCTGGATTGTCCGTGGGGTTCGGCGTCCGTCAACCTAGTTCTCGCTACAACGGTCTTCAGCTTCTTGGTGATGGCCGCAAGCGGGGGCTTGCTGAGGCAGCGAAGCGGCGAGGAATGGTCGGCAGGTTATACGACGACGACTGGAATGACGATTCCCTATCCGATAGTTGATCAGAAGTCAGGTGCCGTGCTCTGGGACCCGTCAGAAGGGCGTATATCCGGTCGTGAACTTCGTGAGCGTCGTCGTCTCAGGCGCGGCCTTCCGAAATGAAAAAGTTAACGCCCAGTATCGCAGTCCTCATCCCGACAGGAGCCGTGGCGATTGTCCTGGCTGGTCTCTTGGGGAGCCGTGCCTTCTTGGTCGGACCTTCAGCGGAAGGTCTCGTGTTGGCTGCCGTGCCATGCGTCGTCCTCATATGCGTTCTTGTGCTCAGCGCCCGCTCGGATGCTCGGGCCGCAAGGCGTATGAACACCAACCTGTCGACGACTACCGCGCAATTTGCTGGTGTCATTCGAAAGTCTCAAAGTCTCGTGAATGACTTGAGGCGCTTGTCCATGGAGCAGCCCGGGGCCAGATTCGATTGGACCAGCGGGGTGTTAGGCATCTCGCTTGAGGGCCAGAGGATCGTGCTCTGGGACGACCCAGTTCATCCGCGGCCTGTCGCAAGCTTCAGCGTGGACAAGGGCGGGACGGTGGCGTCTTCGACGGTCTCGATTCGGGCATTCATCTATCCGTCAGTAGCAGTGCCTATCGGTGTTTCTGCTTTACAGCTGGCATTCGTGCGCGAAAGATCCAACCGCCTCTACTCGGATGACGAGGCCGCTAAACGGTTCATCGAGTTGCTAGGCGGTTCTACAACAGAAACAACTTGATCAAGTCGCACGGCGCGTTCTTGAGGTGCGCTCGCAAACGGGTGAAAGGCTCGAGATCGGCCTCAGGGGAGTCTATTTAGTCCGGTGTTCCCGCGTTTGCGGGAGTCGCCACTCGCGCCGTCGATGATCATTGGCCAAGAGCGGAGGTCATACTTGCCTAGCGGGCACCAGGATTGATAGCGCCAGTTAAATCGAACGGATAGTCGCGGTAGAGGGGCGCTATTGGGTCTGCGCGGTGGGCCCTGCGCTCCGGCCGCCGTCGTCAGTCAGATCGATGGAGGGTAATTCAGGCTACGACCTATTTCCAGTCAAGCCCGCCCATCTTTGCGCAGGATAACCTTGCCTTCAGGAGGGACTTCCAAACGAATCGGTGCATCAGAACTCCGATCGCCGCCCCGACGATTATTGCCGCGATGATCGCCAACACGGACCAACTGGACATTCGAGCCCTCCTTCAACAGATGAATGCTCACCACCGGCGTAAGGGCTAATTCAATCCGTGGTTGGGGTCGGGTTCGACATCGACGATACATGATTTATAGTCATGTTCCATGAAGCGTATCGCGGGTTTCAACAGTCCAGATGGGGCCGTGCTGGCGGCGCTGGTAGCACTTACATGGCAGCGAGTTCGGACGCTGCGATCATCGATTCCACGGCCCACCTCGGCTTGAGCCCTACCTGCGATGCCGATCTCATCGCTTTCGCAATTGGGTCATTCGGAGGGCCATTCCGCGCGGGAGCTCACGTCGATCGGATAGCGGCATGGACTGGGGCCAGCATCAGCGGATTCGGACATGCGATGGACGGGATCGGTCTCTTCCAGTGAGAAATGGTAGCCAAGTATGAGCCTTAAGAGCCCTTGGAGCGCGAGGATAAGTCTGCTCGTAGTAGTCGGTGCGTGGTTGATCGTTGGCATCGGCAAACTCAGTCGGTTTGGCGGGGATGCGGACAGGATACTGACAGTGGGCGTCGGAGTCCTCGCAATCATCACTCTCTTCGCGCTGTCACTTTTCGCGATGATCTGGTTGTTGAAGCGCCGCCTTCGTGCCCTCTCGTTCCGCCTAAATCGGCCAATCTTTCTGGCGATGCACGATTCGAGTAGTGGCCTCGATCAGTTGCTGCACCCGCACGGACCACGCAGAGTGCCCGCATTTCCTGGAATCGCATGGACGGATACCGCGTTAGAGCTCTGGGCTACTTCTGGCGACACGCAACCAATTGCGACCATTCCCACGTCGACAATCCTGGTCACGAGCATCAGCAGAATGCCGGCGCTGATTCCCCGCCCAGCGATCAAGTTGCAGATAAATGGGCTGACCCGACCAGTATTTCTTGTTCTGTATGGGCCGTCGTTGTTGGATCTGCTGCCGATGGGCAAGGCGAGGTTACGAGCGACCGCCCGCCAGCCCGGCCTCTCGCATGACGTCGAGGCTGATAAGAGCAGCAATTGAGTAACTCATGTTCCGTGGCGGCGTGGACGTCGGCGTTTTCGGTTGGGTGGGAGCACCGGAACAGTGACGATCGTCGGCATCGAGTTCGGCGCTCCTATTGTGGCACTCTACGGCGGGTACAAAGTTGCCTCCGGCGCGGGTAGGTTCGTGCGCGGCATGGATCAGTACATGCAAGGAATGGCGGAACCGATCGTCACGAAATCGAACCTCCAGTGGGACATCGATGTTGCAGCCGGGCTGCTCCCTGACTTCACAACACCCTTGGGAATAGTCGGAGGGTTCTTTTGAACGAGCGAATTGACCTTAACCCAGTCGCTTTCGTTATCGGGATCGTCGCTCGCGGCCTGTATCTCTGGCTGCTCGTCCCCCTCGGGGCTTTGGCTGGCACTATTGCATATCCGCTGCTCAGGAAGCGCGACGCGAGTATCGGGCAGCTCATCGGCTGGCTCGACTTGAACGCGTTCGCGGCCGTGTTTCATTCGGTGCTTCGGCCGTTTAGGAACTCGACTCAAGTGCCGTGGGTGCCGCTGAAGGACCTCTCGACCGTTAAACACAGAGTCAGAATCTTCGACGATCCTGAACGACCCAAAGGTGATCCAGACCTCCGCAACGATTTCGGCATGAAGTAATGCGTCCTTGGTTGCTGCCCTAAAAGCAAGGGAGACGGGAGTCGCGCCGCGTCACCGTGCAACGGGCCACTGTTTCAGGTGGAGTGAGTTATGTCCGATCCTGAGGCGAAGTGATGAGGACCATGTTTGGCGCGCGATTCGGGCGATGGCTGCTGGGCGCCGGCCTCGCGATCGCCATCCTGCTGCGGGTGGTGCCCAACCTCGTCCGCCAAGGAACTCTCCTTGAAATTTCTCCTTCGGGCTGGAGCGCGCGCGGAACGTATTTCGGCTTGGACTTGAGCTGCAATCACGGGCTTTGGACACATCATGGATGGGATAGGGCTGCTCCAGTGACGAAAGACGTGAGCGGTACAAAGCTGAGAGCACCTATAGCCGCAGAATCGGGCTTCTCGGGTTGGTCTTCTCGTGGGCGATGATCGCGCTCGGAAAACTCTGTCGACTGAGGGGTTCCGAAGAAAGCTACCTGACTGTCGCACTGGGCACTCTCGCGGCTATGACGGTTCTAGTCCTGACGCTAGGAGTGGCGATCTGGCTGCTCAAGCGCCGTTTCCGCAGAATCTCAGCTCGCATCGGCCGACCGATCATGCTGGCTATGCAGGACTCGGAAAGCGGACTTGATCAACTACTGAGTCAGGGTTCGCCGTACAAGATTCCGCCGTTCCCCGGTATTTCCTGGGCCGATGATGCGTTGATGATCTGGGGTACGGCGGTGGACACGCGACCCTTTGCGACCATCCCGCGAACGACCATTTTGTCCGCGCAAATAGGCACGATGCGGGCTGTCCTTCCTCGCCCGGCTATCCAGCTGCGAGTCAATGGGCTGGCTCGTCCGCTCTGTCTCGTGTTGTATGGTCCTTCCCCCCTTGATGTGCTGCCAATGGGTAAGGCAAGGCTCAGAAAGACGATGAAACAGATGGGCCTCCAAAATCCGAGCCTCGATGCGCCGCCGACGCAGGGTGCATGACGCTGTGGGCGGATATCGTCCCAACTGACTCGGCTGGGTAATTGTCCGGAGAGGCGTCGGTGAACTTTCGAGATAAACTCGGTTTATGGATACCTCCGAGCCCATGGTGATGGGGAGTCCCTGGAACTTCGGAGATCTTCCTTCGCGGGGTCGGCGACGGTTGTGGATACGGATGGCGGTATTCTTGTCGGTCCTGATCTGTGCCGGATCGTGCCTCGCTGGGTGTGTGGGGGCCGAGCGGAGGCTCCCAGACAAGATCATCGACCGGATCCTGAGCGGCTACCTGGACGAGGAGGCAACAGCACAGTGCGCACAATTTGTGCCAGATTCGCCAACCTCTCACCTCGACGCCTCATGGTTCGGGACGCTCTCGCAGGCGGTTGAATTGGCCGAAGGTTTCGACAGTCGGAACACTCAACCCCGCGTAGCACTGTCGAACGTCGACGGCGACTCACAGGTTGCCTTCTGCGCGTTTTCCGGCTCGCAATGGAATCGCATGACCCCGAATCAGGCCCAGGTACTGGGATTTTACGCAGCGAACGTGCCGCTGACGCAGGACCCGACGCTACCCACAACCGTCGACGGAATCATTGGCTATGTCTGACACTCGTATGCGAACGAGGTTGAAGAGCAGACAGATGCGCAGAAACGGCTGCTTAGTCTCATCTTTGCCTTGTAGACGCATGAGATCGGAAAGGGTCGCCTCCTTGGATGTGCACCGACCAGAAAGCGGGATGCTTTTGGGCGTGTCGGCGCGGCAGGCGGGTCAGCGACATCCGTGCTGCGCGGCTACCGGCTAGCGGTCGAGGTCGTCTGCGAGCACGGCCATCGCGGCGCTGTGGCCACCGAGGCCGGAGACGGCGCCACCCCGGCGCGAACCCGATCCGCAGAGGAGGATGCGCGGATGCCGCGTGGCGACGCCCCACCGCTCGGCGGCCGTCTTCAGAGGCGCGTCGTCGTCGACGAAGGGCCAGCTGAGCGGCCCGTGGAAGATGTTGCCGCCCGGGAGCCCCAGGGTGCGCTCGAGGTCGGCCGTCGTCTTCGTCTCGATGCACGGACGGCCGTGCGCATCCGTCAGCAGCAGTGGCTCGATCGGCTCGGCCAGCACGCTGTTCAGCGAGTCGAGCACCGCGCGCTGAAGGGTCTCGGCGTCGGCGCCGAGACGGTGCGGGGTGTGCAGGCCGAAGACCGTGAGGGTCTGCGCGCCCTGCTCCTGAAGCTCGGGCGACAGGATGCTCGGATCGGTCAGGGAATGGCAGTAGATCTCCGCCGGCAGCGGGTTCGGGAGCTCGCCGCTTTCGGCGGATCGCACGCCCTGCTCGAGCTGGCTGAGCAGTTCGTTGATGTGGAAGGTGCCGCCGAAGGCGGCCTCGGGGGCGACATCCGGATCGCGCAGACGGGGGAGGCGCGAGAGCAGGAGGTTGACTTTGACCTGGGCGCCCTCGGGGGTGGTCGCTGCCATCGGACTCGGACTCGGACCCGGCTCCCGATCGATGGGGCTGCCGCCGGCTGCGAGCAGCCGCTCCAGCACCACCGGCGCCACGTTCGCCAGCAGCCGACCGCCCTTCACTCTCCGCGTCTCGTCGCCGTGGCCCTCGCGCGCGCCTCGCGTCCGGTACTCCACCGATCCTTCTGGGGTCAGCGACACGACCTCAGCGCCGGTGCGGAACTCGACGCCGGCCTCCCGCGCGGCGCGCACGAGCTCGCCGGTGACGGCGCCCATGCCGCCCACCGGCACGTCCCAGTCGCCGGTGCCGCCGCCGATGACGTGATAGAGGAAGCAGATGTTCTGCGCGAGTCCGGGGTCGTGGACGGATGCGAAGGTGCCGATGAGCGCATCCGTCGCCACGATTCCGCGCGCGACGTCGCTCTCGAAACGCTGCTCGATCAACTCCCCGATGGGTCGCTCGAACAGGGATGCCCAGAGGTCGTCGTCGCCGAGCAGGCGCCGAGCCTCGGTGCGGGAGGGGAGCGGTTCGGTCATCGTGGGCCACAGCGCTGTGGCGACGCGGCCGAGGTCGGAGGCGAGCCGGGCGTAGGCGTCGGCATCGGTGTCCGCGCCGACGGCGGCGAACGATGCTCGAGTCGCCTCCTGGTCCTCGGTGTCGACGAGCAGCCCACGATCGGCGTCCGGGAGGGGGGTGTACGAGGCGTAGCGCCGACGGCGGAGTCGGATGTCGAGGCCCAGTTGGTCGATCACCGCGCGCGGGAACAGGCTCACCAGGTAGGAGTATCGCGAGAGCTTCGCATCCATGCCGTCGAAGGCATATGAGGAGACGGCTGCACCGCCGAGCTCATCGAGGCGCTCCAGCACGCAGACCCTCCGGCCCGCAAGGGCGAGGTAGCACGCGGCTACAAGGCCGTTGTGTCCTCCACCGATGACCACGACGTCGAACTCATCCACAGTCTGCACGCCTTGAGCGTAACCGGGAGGTCGACGACCTATCCTCTAAGACATGGCTGAGCAGAACGACACCGAGCCCAAGCCCGCATCTCTCGACCTGGCCCACGAGGCCGTCGAGCTGGCGCGGCGCTGGCTTGACGAGAGCAAGAATTCGCCGGTCGACCCCTCGGCCGCGCGTCTGGCGGGGGTGCTGAAAGACCCGAACGGGCTGGCGTTCACCGTCGGCTTCGTCGACGGGGTGGCCCGGCCGGAAGACCTGTTCGTGGCCGGCAAGAACCTGCAGAAGCTCGCCAAGCGCGTGCCGCAGTTCCTTCCGTCGTACCTGCGGGCGGCCATCGCCGCCGGGGGCGTTCTCGGCGAGGTCCTTCCGGGCGTAGTGGTGCCGATCGCCCGCCGCGTGCTGCGCCGTATGGTGGGGCACCTCATCGTCGACGCCCGGCCGGCGAAGTTCGGGCCGGCGGTGCAGGAGCTGCGCTCCGACACCGTGCGACTGAACGTCAACCTCCTCGGCGAGGCGGTGCTCGGAGATCGCGAGGCCGCGAATCGCCTCGAGGGCACGAAAGCCCTGCTGGAGAGGCCCGACGTCGACTACGTGTCGGTGAAGGTCTCCTCCGTGGCGAGCGAGCTCTCCATGTGGGCCTTCGACCAGACGGTCGAGCGCGTCGCCGAGAGCCTCATCCCGCTCTACCGCATCGCCGCGCGCAAAGGACTGCTCGGCCCCGAGACCGTGGCGTCGAGCGTGGGCGTCGTCGCCCCCCGGCGCAAGTTCGTGAACCTCGACATGGAGGAGTACCGCGATCTCGATCTCACGATCGCGGTGTTCCAGCGTGTGCTCGACGAGCCGGAGTTCCTCGACTTCGAGGCCGGTATCGTGCTTCAGGCCTATCTGCCCGATGCTCTCTCCGCCCTTCAGCGCCTGCACGCCTGGGCGGCCGAACGCCGCGCGCGCGGCGGCGCCCCGATCAAGGTGCGCGTGGTCAAGGGTGCCAACCTCGCCATGGAGCACGTCGATGCGGCGCTGCACGGCTGGCCGCTCGCCACGTACGACACGAAGCAGGACACCGACACCAACTACAAGCGGGTGCTCGATTGGGCACTGCGTCCCGAGCACGTGGATGCTGTGCGGATCGGCGTCGCGGGCCACAACCTGTTCGACGTCGCGTGGGCCTGGCTCCTGGCGAATCAGCGAGGCGTCGCCGAGGCGGTCGACGTCGAGATGCTGCTCGGCATGGCCACCGCGCAGGCGGACGCGGTGCGCAAGACCGTGGGTCACCTGCTGCTCTACACACCCGTGGTCGCACCCGCGGAGTTCGATGTGGCGATCGGCTACCTCGTGCGCCGACTCGAGGAGAACTCCAGCGACGCCAACTTCATGTCGTCGGTGTTCGACCTGGCCGCCGATCCCGCGGCGTTCGCGAAGGAGCGCGACCGCTTCCTCGCCTCCCTCGCCGCGCTCGACGCCGCGCCGAACGAGGTGCCGGTGCCGAACCGCACGCAAGACCGCCTCCACGGCGAGCTCGAACCCGCCGGCGGCGAGTTCCGCAATGCACCGGACACCGATCCGTCGCTCCTCGCGAACAGGGTGTGGGGCACACGCATCCTTGCCCGAGTCGAGAGCTCGACCCTGGGTGTCGACACGATCGCGGCCGCGCAGGTGACGGATGCGATGGGTCTCGAGACGCTGATCTCCGAGACGGCTGCGGCCGGTGCCGCTTGGGGTCCTCGGAGCGCGGCCGAGCGTGCCGGCTCCATCCGGCGAGCGGGATACGCACTCGAGGGCAACCGCGACCGACTCATCGAGGTGATGGCGTCGGAGACCGGCAAGACCATCGACCAGGCCGATCCGGAGGTCAGTGAGGCGGTCGACTTCGCCCACTACTACGCCACCACGGCCGTCGAGCTCGACTCGGTCGACGGTGCGGTCTTCGTGCCGTCGGCGCTCACCGTCGTGGCGCCGCCCTGGAACTTCCCGGTCGCCATCCCGGCCGGCTCCGTGCTCGCGGCGCTCGCCGCCGGCAGCGCGGTCATCATCAAACCCGCGCCGCAGGCCAAGCGCTCGGCCGCCGTCATGGTGGAGGCACTCTGGGAGGCGGGCATCCCGCGCGAGGTGCTGCGACTCGCCGATGTCGACGAGGGCGAACTGGGTCGACGGCTGATGTCGGATACCCGGGTCGACCGGCTCATCCTCACCGGCGCCTACGACACGGCGTCCCTCTTCCGGTCGTGGCGGCCCGACCTCCCCCTGCTGGCGGAGACGAGCGGCAAGAACGCGATCGTCGTCACGCCCAGCGCCGATCTCGACCTCGCGGTGGCCGACATCGTCAAGAGCGCGTTCGGGCACGCCGGGCAGAAGTGCTCTGCCGCGAGCCTCGTGATCCTGGTGGGGTCGGTCGCCCAGTCGAAACGGTTCTCCCGACAGTTGGTCGACGCCGTGCGCTCCCTGCGCGTGGGCTACCCGAGCGATCCCACCGTGCAGATGGGGCCGCTCATCGAACCGGCGTCGGGCAAGCTCGCCGAGGCCCTCACGACGCTGGGTGTCGGCGAACGGTGGCTCATCGAGCCGCGGCAGCTGGACGAGACCGGCCGTCTCTGGTCGCCCGGGGTGCGCGAGGGAGTGCTGCCCGGCACCCCGTTCCACCTCACCGAGTACTTCGGCCCGGTGCTCGGCATCATGAACGCGCCGAGTCTCGAGAAGGCGATCGAGCTGCAGAACGCGGTGCCGTACGGGCTCACCGCGGGCATCCACTCCCTCGACGCGGCCGAGATCCAGCACTGGCTCGCCGACGTCGAGGCGGGCAACGTCTACATCAACCGCGGGATCACCGGAGCGATCGTTCGACGTCAGCCCTTCGGCGGCTGGAAGAAGTCGTCCGTGGGCGCAGGCGCCAAGGCGGGGGGCCCCAACTACCTGGTGCACCTCGGCAGCTGGCGCAATGAGCCAGGAGCGCCGAGCGAGGGGCTGAGCCTGGCCGGACTCGACGACCGGGTGGCGCAACTGCTCGACACCGCCACCGCGGGTCTCGAGTGGGGCGACTTCGACATCGCGCGCCGCGGAGCGAAGAGCGACCAGGTGGCCTGGGAGACGATCTTCGCGCCCAGCGACGTCTCCGCCCTCGGGGTCGAGCGCAATGTGCTGCGGTACCTGCCGGTGCCGGTGGTCGTACGGCTCTCGGAGGGGGAGGCGCTCCACCAACTGGTGCGCATCCTCGCGGCGTCGACGCTGGCGCGGTCGAAGGTCATCGTGAGCTCGGCGGCCAAGCTGCCCCGACCGCTCCGCGCGCTGCTCAAGGAGCGCGGGGTGCGCGTGGTCATCGAGAACGACGCGGCTTGGCTCGCCCGGGCGCCGGAGTACATCGGGGTGGTGCCGCGCATCCGCCTGATCGGCGGCGACGCACGAGCGCTCGCCCACGCGCTCGGCGGCAGCCCCGACATCGCGGTCTACGCCGACGAGGTGACGCGCGCGGGCCGGGTCGAGTTGCTGCCGTTCCTCAAGGAGCAGGCGATCAGCGTCACGAACCACCGCTTCGGCAACCCCAGCGTGCTCACCGACGACCTCTTCGAGTAGGAGTTTCCCGTCCTGTCCGGCCCTTCCGGCAGGGCGGGCTACTCCGGTGCCCGCGCTGGCGTGGAGGCGGAGCCGAGCCCGAGGGCCGCGCGGGCGAGGTCGAGTGCCTCGGCCGGGTCGACGCCGAGGCTCGATGCGCGATCGGCATAGGCGCGCGCGGCCGTCTGCAGTTCGCGATGCGCGGGAGAGCCGGTGGCGGAGACGAAGGAGCCGAGTCGTCCGCGGGTCTCGATGAGGGTATCCGTCTCGAGCTCGCGGTACGAGCGGGCGACGGTGTTGACGGCCAGGCCGAGTTCGGCGGCGAGGGCGCGCACCGTCGGCAGCCGCGCTCCGGCCGCGAGTTCCCCGGAGGCGACGGCATCGCGGATGCGCGTGCGCAGCTGCTCGTACGGCGGCACGCCCGACGCGGGGTCGATCCGCACCTCGATCCCGAGCCCGTCGGCCACGGCATTACCTCCGGATCAGGTTCGAGAGCACGATCGCGCTGCGCGTGTGATCGACGTTCGGGGCGATCCGCACGCGCTCCAACGCATCCTCGAGGCTCGGGATGTCGCGCGACCGGATGTGCACGATCGCATCTGCGCTACCCGTGACTGTGCCGGCATCCACCACTTCCGGAACTCCCGAGAGGATTCGCTTCAACTCGGCCGGTGCCACCGTTCCCCGGCAGAACAGCTCGACGTAGGCCTCGGTCACTGTGCCGTCGAGGGCCGGGTTGAGCTGGATGGTGAATCCCGTGATGATGTCGTCGGCCACGAGCCTGTCGATGCGCCGCTTCACGGCTGAAGCCGACAGGCCGATCACCTGCCCGATGTCCCCGTATCCGCTCCTCGAGTTGATCTTGAGGAGGTCGATGATGCGGTGGTCCAAAGCGTCCATGCCGTGATGCTACGCCAGGAACTTGCGTGAAACCCGAATCTCCGCAATTTTCGCGTGCCCCGCAGCGCGAAACGGCGGAATGCGCGTGCGACACTGAAAGAGGCGTGCCCCGGTCGGGGCCCCAGGACAGCGCGCTGGTCCGCCATCCGTACTTCGAACAGACCGCTCGTCACGAGCCGTTCGCTTGTTCAAGGAGACCGTATGTCGACGCCGACCCTCAATTCCACCACCGCAGAGCACGCCGCGAAGGTGCCCCGCATCGCGACGCCGCGCCGCTACCTGATGTGCCGACCCGAGCACTTCACGGTGGCCTACCGCATCAACCCGTGGATGGATCCGGCGGTGCCCACCGACACCTCGCTCGCTGTTCGCCAGTGGCAGACCCTCTACGACACCTACCGGGAGCTCGGCCACGACGTGCAGCTGATCGAGCAGATCGAGGGCCTGCCCGACATGGTCTACACGGCCAACGGCGGTTTCGTGATCGGCAACGTCGCCTACGGCGCCAATTTCACCCACCCGCAGCGGCAGCCGGAAGGCCCCGCGTTCATGGACTGGTTCCGCGCGAACGGCTACGACGTCGTCGAGCCGCGCAACGTCAACGAGGGCGAGGGCGACTTCCTGCTCGTGGGCTCGCGCATCCTGGCCGGCACCGGGTTCCGGAGCGCCACCGACAGCCACCGCGAGATCGCCGAGCTCTTCGACCGCGAAGTCGTGAGTCTCACCCTCGTGAACCCGAACTTCTACCATCTCGACACCGCGATCTCGGTGCTCGATCCACTCACCGACGACGCCGGCGCGAACATCGCCTACCTGCCGAGCGCGTTCGACGAAGACAGCCGAGCCACGCTGGAGCGCCTCTACCCCGATGCGATCATCGTGAGCGAAGAAGACGGATCCGTCCTCGGCCTCAACTCGATCAGCGACGGCTACAACGTCGTGATCGCCGCCCGCGCGAAGGGCTTCGAGCAGCAACTCCGCGACCGCGGCTACAACCCCATCGGCGTCGACCTCTCCGAACTCCTCCTCGGCGGCGGCGGCGTCAAGTGCTGCACCTTGGAGCTCCGCCGATGAGTTCCCTCAACTCTCTCAACTCGGTCAACTCCACCGCCGCGACCAGCGCGATGACTCAGCAAGACGTCCTCGGCAAGGAAGACGAGCACGCCGCCCACAACTACCACCCGCTCCCCGTCGTCGCCGCCACCGGCGAGGGCGCCTGGATCACCGCCGTCGACGGGCGACGCTATCTCGACTGCCTCGCCGCGTATTCGGCGGTGAACTTCGGACACTCGCATCCGCGACTCGTCGAGGCGGCGAAAGCGCAGCTCGACCGCATCACGCTCACCAGCCGCGCGTTCCACTCCGATCGCCTCGGTCCCTTCGTCGAAGAGCTCGCCGCGCTGGCCGGCAAGGACATGGTGCTGCCGATGAACACGGGAGCGGAGGCCGTCGAGTCGGGCATCAAGCTCGCCCGCGCCTGGGGCTACCGCGTGAAGGGCGTCGAGCATGATCGCGCCACCATCATCGTGGCCGACGGCAACTTCCACGGCCGCACCACCACCATCATCAGCTTCAGCGACGACCCGGTGGCGCGTGACGACTTCGGCCCCTACACGCCCGGGTTCGTTCGCGTTCCCTACGGCGACGCGGATGCTCTGGCCCGCGTCATCGAGGAGAACCCGAACACGGTCGCGGTTCTGCTCGAGCCGATCCAGGGCGAGGCGGGCATCATCGTGCCTCCCGCCGACTACCTGCCGCGGGTGCGTGAGATCTGCACCGCCGAGAACGTGCTCTTCATCGCCGACGAGATCCAGTCGGGGCTGGGGCGCACCGGCGCGACCTTCGCGTGCGATCTGGTGGGTGTGGTTCCGGATGTCTACCTCCTCGGCAAGGCGCTCGGCGGCGGCATCGTGCCGGTGTCGGCGGTCGTCGCGAATCGCGACATCCTCGGTGTGTTCCACCCCGGCGAGCACGGATCGACGTTCGGCGGAAACCCGCTCGCCGCGGCAGTCGGGCTCGAAGTGGTGCGGATGCTCGCGACCGGCGAATTCCAGGAACGCGCGGCCCGCCTCGGTGGCCGGCTGCAGTCGCGCTTGCGCGAACTGATCGGGCACGGCGTCATCACCGTTCGCGGGGCCGGGCTCTGGGCGGGGATCGACGTCGACCCCGATCTCGCCACCGGGCGCGAGGTCTGCGAACTGCTGATGGAGCGGGGTGTGCTAGCGAAGGACACCCACGGGTCGACCATCCGCCTGGCCCCGCCGATCGTGGTGGAAGCCGACGATCTCGACTGGGCTGTCGATCAGCTCGCCGACGTGCTGCGCGAACTCGACGCGGCCCGCTGAGCGGCCACGCCGAACTCGCGTCATGATCGGCGCATCCGTGCGTCTCTCTCCGTGAAGGCTGGGTGACCGGCAGGAGCAGCGAGGTGAACGGATGCGCGAGGCCGGCGATGAGAGGGCGCGACCCTCGTGATGCCCGACGCGCATGCCTACAATGTCTCGGGGGCGGGGGAAGGGGCCGGGATGAAGGATCTCTCGACGGCATCCGATCGCGCCCTCATCGAGCAATCGCGCGCGGGAGATCGTGAGGCCTTCGCCGAACTCTGGCGCCGGCACTCCGGCGCGGCGCTGACGGTCGCGCGATCCTTCACCTCGCTCGATGCCGACGACGTGGTCGCCGAGGCCTTCGCGAAGGTGTTCGCGGCGATCCGCGGGGGCGGCGGTCCGCTCGGGGCGTTCCGGCCCTACCTCTTCACCACCGTGCGCAATGTGGCGTCGTCGTGGGGGCGAGTGCAGCAACCGGTGCAGATCGACGATCCAGATACCTTCGAAGATCCCACCACCAGTGAAGACGAGGTGCTCGCCTCGCTCGACCGGTCGACCACGGCGAGGGCGTTCCGGTCGCTGCCGACTCGGTGGCAGGAGGTGCTCTGGTACACCGAGGTCGAGTCGATGAGTCCGCGGCACGTCTCGGCGCTCCTGGGTATGAAGCCGAACGCCGTGGCAGCGCTCGCCGTGCGGGCACGCGAGGGGTTGCGGCAGGCGTGGATCTCGGCGCATCTGTCGTCGGCCACCACCTCGCCGGAGTGCCGCACGACGATCGAGCGGCTCGCGGCTTACACGCGCGGGTCGCTCGGCGCCCGGGCGTCGGCGCAGGTGGCGGATCACCTCGCCGGCTGCGCGCAGTGCCAGATCGTCGCGGAGGAGGCGAGCCACATCGGCTCGCGGATCGCGCTCGTGCTGCTGCCGCTGGCGGCCGGGCTCACCGGGGCCGGTGCGTACCTCGCGTCGCTCCAGCACGGTGCGGCGGCGGTTGCCACAGCGGCGGGTGCGGGTCTGATTCCGGGCGGGATGGGCAGCGGCAGTGGGCTGCTGGGTGGACATGCGGCCTTCGGCGGCACGGCCGGCGGGAGCGGCATGGGTGCGGGCGGAGCGAGCGTCGGTGGTGGCGCGGCGACTGGGGGCGGAGCGAGCGTCGGTGGTGGCGCGGCAGCTGGGGGTGGAGCGAGCGTCGGTGGTGGCGCGGCGACTGGGGGTGGAGCGACCGGCGGTGGTGGCGCGGCGGCTGCGGGCGGTGGGACCGGCGCGGGTGCCAGCGGTGCGGGTGCCGGCGGCTCGACTGGGGTCAGCGGAGTGTCCGTGGGAAGCGGTGCTGGTGGCGTCGGTGCGAATGGAGCGAGTGGGGTCGGCGGGTCTGCCGGTGGGGCCACTGCCGGGAGCGGGGCGAGTGGGGTCGGCGCGTCTTCGGCGGGCGCCGCGGGTGCAGGGGCTGCCGTCGGGGGGCGCCGGGTTGGCGACCGCGACGGTGGTCGGGATTGCGGCGGCGGGAGCCCTGCTGCTGGCGGGCGCGGGAATCACGATGGCGGTCGTCCTCGGACCGACTTTGACAGGCGGCGGCGACACCGCGCTCGCGGACCCTGCTGCATCGCAGACGGATGATTCGGCTGATCCGAGCGGGGACGCTCTCCCGAATTCCGTGCCGTCTCCTCCAGCGACTCCCCCGGCCGGTCAGCCGTCGTTGCCGCCCACCCCGCCGGAGGACCCGACGACGACATCGCCGCGCTCCACGCTCCCGGATGCTCCTGCCCCGGACGCGCGGTCGGCATCCGATCCGCCGCCCGACGCCGGAGATGGATCGGCCCCGGGCGCCGGGCCGGGCACGCAAACCGGCACCGGTCCGGGTGCCGACCCCGGTGCAGGTCCTGGCACCGGCCCGGGTACGGGTCCTGGTACTGGTCCGGGTACGGATCCCGGGACGGGTCCTGGTACGGACCCGGGTACGGATCCCGGCACTGATCCGGGTACGGATCCCGGCACCGATCCGGGTACGGACCCCGGCACCGATCCCGGTACCGACCCGGGTACAGACCCCGGCCTCGGCACGCCCGACGCGCCTGTCGCGGCGGCCGTCGCAGCACCCGCCTCGATCTACCCCGAGGCAAGCGGAACCGCGCGCGCCGGCGCGACCGTCACGGTCGCACGGGCCGAGGGTGGTGTGACCTCGTGGTCGACCGTCGCCGACACGAACGGACACTGGACGCTCGCCTTCCCGGGTATCGGCCCCGGCACGACCTCGGTCGTCGCCACCCAGACGATCACCGCCGGCGACACCACCCTGACGTCACCGCCATCGGCTCCCTTCGACGTCACGACGCCCGTGCCGCAGCTCGAAACCACCGCCGACGGCTACGTCGTCACCGGCGTGCCGAATGCGACCTTCCGCCTGGATTCCCCCGATTTCGTGGGCGCCCTGCTCTATGCCTTCGTCGGCGAGCAGCGCCTCGACGCCAACGGCCACTGGTCGCCCGACTCGACGGTCTCGGTGCTCATCGCGACCTTCCCACCGACCATCGAATACACCGGTACAGGCGCCTGACGAAGGCCGCGTCCCGTCAGGAGCGCCGCGACTGCATCCAGTTCCGAACCGCGGCGATCTGTTCCCAGCTCCGAGGTTCGGCGAGATCGAGGACGTCGGCGAGGTACCCGATCGTGTGGTCGCCGAGTTCTTCGTAGGAGAAGACCGTCTCCGCGCCGGCCCCGACGACGACCGCGCGCGGCAGATCGTCGAGCGTGGCGAGTGTCGGCGGTCCCGCGGGTGACACCGCGGCAACGCGAGGCTGCTCACGCGGTGATGCATCCACGATCGCGGACGATCCCGGCCTCCTCACCAGCACGTACAGCGTCTCCACGACCGCCGCACCACCGGCCGCCCCGGCCTCGGTTCGCGCATGGACCCCGATCTCCAGCCCACCGGGGTCGGAGGCGGGCGTCATCCGCACCACGGTGAAGCGTTTGGTGCCGAGACGGAACAGGAGACCCGGGGTGCCCGGATCGGCCACGTCGTGCTCGAGCCGGTAGCCGTTGTCCCGGGCGAGCCGGTCGAGCCGGTACCGGAGTCGCCGCCGCTTGGCGGTCGCCCGACGCACGAGCACGCCGCTGAGCAGGAACAGCAGGGCGATCCCGATCGCGAACCAAGGAGCGAGGTCGAAGTCCCAGTCGGTGACGTAGAGCGACAGGAACAGGATCAGGGCAGCCGTTCCGAGAAGCCCCAGGACGCGGGGCCACAGCGCGCGCCCCGGCGTGCGCGTGCGCTTCCGGTACTCGCGGTACTGCCGCCGGTCGATCGGCTCGGTCAGTGCCCTGGTCTCCAGTGTCGTCAGCATCTCGTCCCCTTCAGAGAAGATGAGACTAGCTCACTGATCCCGTCCCCTTCAAGAGTGAGTCACGGCCCGCAGCCCCTGAGCCGACGCCACGATGTGGTCGACGAAACCGTACTCGCGCGACTCCTCCGCCGTGAACCAGCGGTCGCGGTCGGCATCCGAGGTGATCTGCTCGACCGTCCGCCCGGTCTGTGCGCTGGTGAGTTCGGCCATCCGCCGCTTGAACGCGAGGATCTGCCGCGCCTGCGTCTGGATGTCGGCCGCCGATCCCCCGAAACCGCCGTGCGGCTGGTGCATCACCACGCTCGCGTTCGGCAGTGCGTACCGCTTGCCCGGCGTGCCCGACGACAGCAGGAACTGCCCCATCGACGCCGCGAATCCGAGGGCCACGGTCGCGACATCCGCTTGCACGAAATTCATCGTGTCGTAGATCGCGAAGCCTGAGGTCACCGATCCGCCGGGGGAGTTGATGTACAGGTAGATGTCCTTCTCGGGCGCGATGGAGTTCAACAGCAGGAGCTTCGCGCAGATCTCGTTGGCGACCGTGTCGGTCACCTCGGTGCCGAGGAAGACGATCCGCTCGTCGAGCAGGCGCTGGTAGAGCTGCGGGTCTCCGGTGGTGGGGGCGTCGGTCATGATGTCCTTCCGGCTCGTGTCGTGTGGGGGTGCGGGTTCAGGATGCGCCGGGTGGGGCATCCGTGTCGCCCGGTTCTGCGGTCGGCAGACCCGTCGCCGGGGGATTCTGCTGACAGCAGACACGACCGCCACGCGGGCGGGAACGGATGCGCCGCGAGCGCGGGCGACGTACCCTGGCGTCATGCTCCTCCGCCACGCGATCGGCCACGTTCTGCGGCGCATCCGCCTCGAACGCCGGCTCACCCTGCGCGATCTCGCGCGGGAGTCGCGGGTGTCGGTGCCCTATCTCTCCGAGATCGAGCGGGGTCGCAAGGAGGTCTCGTCCGAGATCCTCGCGACCGTTTGCCGCGTGCTCGACCTCTCGCTCGCCGACCTGCTCGGCGCCGTGAGCCGCGAGCTCGGCGGAGCCGCCACCGCCGAAGCCGACGCCACCATGGCCGGGATCGGGCTGGCACCGGTGATCTCGATCGAGTCGCGCACCGAGCTCGGTGCCGCCGGCGGCTCCGACGCACGCGTGTCCGCGCCCACCACACTTCTCCTCGCCGCCTGACGGAGTCCGCTCGGCGAATCGCCAGAATCGGTCGGAATACTGACCCTCGTAGCGGCGTGTCCGGGTGATTCGAGGCAGGGGGCGGGCATCCGGCGACGCGCACTAGAATTGAATGCTGAGGGCAGGTGATGATGGCCGTTTCCGAGGCGGGTTCCCGCGTCGACGACGCGTACGAGTGGTTGCTCGCGGAGATCACGGGTTTCCGGCTGAGGTCGGGTTCGCCGTTGTCGGAGAACCGACTCGCGAGCCAGCTCGGCATCAGTCGCACCCCCGTGCGCGAAGCGCTGCAGCGCCTCGAGAAGGAGGGGCTGGTCAAGCGCACCGACAACGCGCGCTTCACCGTCTCGCAGCTCACCGCCACCGAGGTGAACGACGCCTGCGACCTGCTCGAGGTGCTCGACACCTACATCTGCCGCAAGGCCGCATCCACCCTCACCGACGACGAGGCGAAGAAGCTCAAGGGCTACGTCGACGACATGTACAAGGCAGCGGCGAACGACGACCGGCAGGGCTGGGCACTCGCCGACCAGCTGTTCCACCGCTACGCGAACACCCTCTCCGGCAACGTGCTGGTGGCTGAGACGGTGCGCGAAACCAGGCGGCGCATCCAGCGGTTCTGGCTGCGCGCGGCATCGATGCAGTCGCGCCTGCTCTCCTGCGCCGAGGAGTACGACGAGCTCTACCAGGCGATGGTCGCGCACGACTACGCGGGAATCGAGCCTGCCGTGAAGAAGCACATCGGGCACATGCGCGAGCGGATGCTCGAGATGATCGCGGCCGCCGCCATCCTCCTCGGCGACGACTGAGTCACTCGGCCGTCGCGGCGGCGACGTCGGCCACGCCGATGGCGCCGGTTCCGCCCGCTAGACCGGCTCGGTCACGAAGTCGATGAGTTGCTCGACCCGCCCGAGCAGCACGGGCTCGAGGTCGGTGTACGTGTTCACCCGGCTCAGGATGCGCTTCCACGCCCGCGCGATGTCGGCCTGATCGGCGTGCGGCCAGCCGAACGCCTCGCAGATGCCGTGCTTCCACTCGATCGACCTCGGCACGGTCGGCCAGGCCCGGATGCCCATCGCCGTCGGGGTCACCGCCTGCCAGATGTCGACGAACGGATGCCCCACCACGGCCACGTGCGCCCCGAACGGCCCGCGCGCCACGGCCTCCGCGATGCGGCTCTCCTTCGAGCCGGACACGAGGTGGTCGACCAGCACGCCGATGCGGCGCTCGCGGGTCGGTGCGAACTCGCGCACCACGGCGTCGAGGTCGTCGACCCCTTCGAGGTACTCGACCACCACGCCCTCGCCGCGGAGGTCGTCTCCCCACACCTTCTCCACCAGTTCGGCGTCGTGCCGGCCCTCGACGTAGATGCGACTCGGCCGGGCCACGCGGGCGCGCTCGAGCGGAGCCGCGAACGAGCCGGAGGCGGTGCGACGCGGGCCGGCCTCGGCCGCGCGCGTGGCCGCCGTCTTGGGGTGCACGAGTTCGACGGCGCGACCCTCGAGCAGGAATCCTGCCCCGAGGGGGAAGACCCGGCGCTTGCCGTGGCGGTCCTCGAGCTCGACCGTTCGGCCCTCCACGCGCGTCACGCTGCCGCAGAAGTCGCTCGCGACCTCCTCGACCACGAGATCGAACTCGGCCTCCACCTTCGGCAGAGCGACGGGCGCGGTGCGCCGGTTGTAGGTGGCGAGCACGTCGGAACCGTAGCGGTCGAAGGGGTCAGCGGGCACCGCACAAGGCTACGGGCGAGTGCGGCCGCGGGCGCGCATCCGCTTCCGGAGCGTCGCGAGGCGAGTCGCTACTCGGTCGTGCAGGCCGCAGGCGACTCGTACGAGCGGAGCGTGACGACGACGTCGTCGAGCAGATCGTCGACCTCCCCCTGATCCCAACCGGAGCGGAACTTCGTCTGCGAGAAGCGCTTGTTCACGACCTCGACCGCGGTGAGCAGCTCGATGCCGGTCGTGTCGCCCCGCTCGTAGGCGTCGATCGTCGCCACCGCGCGGTTGAGGAACTCGGACACCTGCTCGCTGTCGTACCCTTCGCGCACCGTGGTCACGGTGAACGCGCGCGAATCGACCTCGGTTGACGTGACCATCACGCCGCTCCGCCCGCCCCCGAAGATCCGGTCGAAGAATCCCATGCGCATCGCTCCCTCCTGCCGGCGCTCGATGCCGATCGCCGATCACGCGATTTTCGCATACCGGCCCGCCCTACACTGAAACCATCCCGTCCCCGCCGCAGAGAGGCTGCCTCCATGCCCGCGACCGTGCTCGCCATCGGAGAATCCCTGGTCGACGTGGTCGATGCCCCGGATTCCCAGGGCTCGCCGATCTTCGTCGAGCACCCGGGCGGCTCGCCCATGAACATCGCCTACGGCGCTGCCCGGCTGGGGTTGGCGGTGTCTCTCCTTACCGCGCTCGGCCGTGACGCCCGGGGAGGCTCCATCGTGGAGCATCTCGAATCGGCCGGAGTCGTGATCGCACCGGCGTCCATCCGCGACAGCGAGACCTCGTCGGCGACGGCGCACGTGCAGCCCGACGGCTCGGCCCTCTACGACTTCGACCTCCGTTGGTCGCTTCCGGAGGACCTCGAGCTGCCGGACGCCGACATCGTGCACGTCGGCTCGATCGCGGCGTTCCTCGAACCGGGCGGATCGTCGGTGCTCGCCATCGTGCGCCGCTTGGCGGCGTCGGAGAACGCGCCGGTGATCACCTTCGATCCCAACATGCGGCCCACGATCGTCACCGACCACGCCGTAGCGCTCGAGCGGTTCGAGGAACTCGCGTGCGCCACCACGGTGCTCAAGCTGAGCGACGAGGACGCGGTGTGGCTCTACCCGGAGGCGACCGTCGACGAGGCGATCGACCGCATCCTCGCTCTCGGCCCGAAGCTCGTGGCGGTGACGCGCGGTGGCGAGGGCGCGGTGCTCGCGACCCGCAACGAGCGGCGCTCCGTCGCGGGGCCGCGGGTCGAGGTGGCCGACACGATCGGCGCAGGTGACTCGTTCATGAGCGCCTTGATCTTCCAGCTCGCCGGGATGCTCGAGGAGGGCGTTCCTGCTGCCGCGCTGCGTGAGGGGTCGGCCTTCGACGCGCAGCGCCTCGCCACGATCGGGGAGTTCGCCGTGCGCTGCGCAGCCATCACGGTCTCGAGGGCCGGCGCCAACCCGCCGCTCCTCGCCGAGGTCACTCCCTAGCCCCTCCGTTTCGGGAGGAGGAGACGCCGACCGGGGCCGAAAACGGCGTCGGTCTGGCTCACCTCCTCCCGAAACGGTGCTGGCGGCCCGTCGCGCGCCGATGTCGGATCGGCTCCGGTCTGCAGCCGCTCGAGTGACTTCCGCGAGGGCGGTGGTCGCTCCTCGTGCACTGGCGCGGGTGCGGAGCCGCGTTTCGGGAGGAGGAAACGCGAACGACGCCCGCATACGGGGTTCGGTGCACGCACGTCCTCCCGAAAGGTCCCGGTCGCGGGTCGGGTGTCGATTCGGGCGAATGTGGGAGGCATTGAGCGCGCATACGGGGTCCTTCGCGCCCCCGTTCACCCGTGGCGACGGGAGCGCGTTACGCGTCGGCGCCGGTGGCGGCTTCGGCCTTGGTGACGGGCTTGCGCGCCCGGCTCTTCGTCGCCGACGCAGCGGATGCCGCGGACGGCGCCTTCGCGGTCGTCGTGGACGCCGAGGCCCGCGGAGCGCGCGCCCGAGCAGCAGCGGCCGCGACCGGCGCGGCTTCCGCCGCCGCGACGACGGCGGGCGCCACCGCCCGCGGGATCAGCCGTTCGAGCTGCGTCACGTGCGAGGGGTTCAGCTCCTCGAGGGAGTTCACGCCGAGCAGCCGCATGGTGCGTGCCACCTGCGTGCCCAGGATGTCGATCATGCGGTCGACGCCCTGTCGCCCCCCGGCCATCAGCCCGTAGAGGTAGGCGCGCCCCACCATCGTGAAGCGGGCACCGAGCGCGACGGATGCCACGATGTCGGCCCCCGACATGATGCCCGTGTCGAGGTGGATCTCCATGTCCTTGCCGAGTTCGCGGGCGACATCCGGGAGCAGGTGGAAGGGGATGGGTGCCCGGTCGAGTTGGCGGCCGCCGTGGTTCGAGAGAGTGATGCCGTCGACACCCATGTCGGCGAGCCGGCGCGCGTCGGCGATGTTCTGCACGCCCTTCACCACGACCTTCCCGGGCCACTGCGCCTTGATCCACTCGAGGTCCTCGAAGGTGACGGTGGGGTCGAACATCGAGTCGAGCAGCTCGCCGACCGTGCCCGACCAACGGTCGAGCGAGGCGAAGGCGAGGGGTTCGGTGGTGAGGAAGTTGATCCACCATTCCGGGCGCGGGATCGCGTTCACCACGGTGCCCGCGGTGAGCTGAGGCGGGATGGAGAAGCCGTTGCGCTTGTCGCGCAGGCGCGCGCCGGCCACCGGCACGTCGACGGTCACGAGCAGCGTGTCGAACCCGGCGGCGGCGGCGCGTTCGACGAGCGCCATGCTGCGGGGGCGGTCTTTCCACATGTAGAGCTGGAACCAGTTGCGGCCGTTCGGGTTGGCGGCCTTCACGTCTTCGATGGCGGTGGTGCCCATGGTCGACAGGGCGAACGGGATGCCCGCAGCCCCCGCCGCGCCGGCTCCGGCGATCTCGCCCTCGGTCTGCATCATGCGGGTGAACCCGGTGGGGGCGATACCGAACGGGAGGGACACGGGCGCGCCGAGCACATCCCATCCGGTGTTCACGGTGGAGACGTCACGCAGGATCGAGGGGTTGAACTGGATGTCCTCGAACGCCTGTCGAGCGCGCTGCAGGCTGATCTCGCCCTCGGCTGCGCCCTCGGTGTAGTCGAAGGCGGCCTTCGGGGTGCGGCGCTTCGCGATGGCGCGCAGGTCGGCGATGGTGAGCGCCGCGTCGAGGCGCCGCTTCTTCGCGTTCAGCTCGGGCGCCTTGAACTGCATGAGCGGGGCGAGGTCTTTGATCTTCGGGATGCGGCGCTGAACCATGGTGTTCCTCTTCGGTCGTCGTGCGATTGGTCGGGGGAGACGGCGGGCCGCCGTCAGTGGGGGTGGACGCTCGAGACGTTCGTCTCGGCGTGGTAGGTCTCGATGTGCTGCCGGATGCGGGTGCGTGCGAGCTCGGCGTCGTGCGCCTGGATCGCCGCCACGATGGCGCGGTGCTCGGCCTTCAGGCGCCTCGCCGTGTCCTCCCACGAGGGCAGGAAAGACGCGCCCACCCGCACATACTTCTCGATCGAGTCGCGGAGGCCCGCCATCATCGAGGCGATCACCTCGTTGTCCGACGCCACGGCCAGGGCGAGGTGGAAGGCCTGGTCGAGCGTGAGGTACTCGTCGCGGGTGAGCGGTGCATCCTGCTCCATGGCGTCGAGCAGTTCGAGCGCCGCGTCCAGGTCGGGTTCGGATGCCGCAGCCAGCTCGCCGACGACGGCCGACTCGAGCACCAGCCTCGTCTTCACCACGTCGCGCACCGCGAATCCGTGCGCCGCGACCTGCAGGCGGACGAGCGCCGACATGCCGCCGGTGGGCCGCGCGATGATGATGGCGCCCGATTGCGGACCCGATCCGGACGCCGTGCGGATGAGCCCGAGCACCTCGAGCACCCGCAGCGCCTCGCGCACGCTGGAGCGGCCGACGCCGAGGTCGGCGGCGAGGGTGCGCTCCGGCGGGAGGTGGTCGCCGGGCGCCAGGGCACCGGAGAGCAGGTCGCTCTCGATCCGCTGGAGCACGACCTCCCACGCTCGGGTCGGCTCGAGCGAAGCGAGGGGTGCTGAGTCCGTGCTCACGGGGCCTCCTTGCTCGGTGCTGTGTCGCTTCGCGCGTCTCTGTGGTCAGACCACATGGTCAGACCACAGTTTACACAGACGCGGCCGCAGCGCGCATCCGGGCTTCCTTCCGCCTCCAGAGCGCATCGATCCAGGCCGAAAGGGACGGACGCGCGCGGCAGAGCTTCCGCGAGGCCGCGCGATGCGGCAATCTGGTGCAATGAGCGACTACACCGACCCCGCGACCGCCGGCCAGCGGCTGAGCAACGCCGACCGCGACACGGCGGTGTCCGCGCTGGCACGCGCGCTCGCCGACGGCCGCATCACCGCCGACGAGTTCACCGAGCGGTCCGCCTCGGCCAAGAGCGCGGTGACCCGCGGTGACTTGGCGCCGCTGTTCGCCGACCTGCCCGATCCGGCCGCTCAGAGCATCCCCGCCGCCTCGACGGCGCCGGCGCCCGACCCCGACCTGGCGCCGCCGACCGCGTTCCGCGAGCAGCTCTACGACCCCAACGGCGTGCGCAGTGGCGGTGGCTCCCGACGCCAGCCGCTCGGCGGCACGCTCGGGCGCGTGATCGTGTCGCTGTCGCCGTTCCTGGCGCTAGGCCTGTTCTTCCTCTTCGGCTATTTCACGCCCGACGGCTTCCGCTGGTCGTGGATCTTCTTCGTGCTCATCCCGATCGCCGGCATCGTCGTGTACGGCGCAGGGAGCCGTCGCTACGACGACCGCGACTGAGGCGTGAGCGCCGCCCGCGGAGTTCCGGGCGCTCGGAAAGGACACGAGTCATGAAGATCGACTTGGCCGGGCGAGTCGCCCTCGTCACGGGTTCGAGCGCCGGTATCGGCCGGGCCATCGCCACCTCGCTCGCCGAGGCGGGAGCGGATGTCGTCGTCAACGGACGCGACCAGGCACGGGTCGACTCGGTCTCGCACGCACTCGGCGCCCGGGGTATCGCGGCCGATGTCGGCACGGAGTCCGGGGCGCAGTTGCTTTTCGAACAGCTGCCGTCCGTCGACATCCTCGTGAACAACACCGGGGTCTTCCCGGCGCGGCCCCTCTTCGAGATCAGCGACGACGAGTGGCGTGAAATCTACGAGATCAACGTGCTCTCCGGGGTGCGCCTGACCCGTCACTACGCGAAGGGGATGGCGGATCGCGGACACGGCCGCGTCGTCTTCATCTCCAGTGAGGCCGGCGTCCAGCCGCCCACGAACATGGTTCATTACGGGATGACCAAGACGGCCCAGCTCGCCGTGTCCCGCGGATTCGCGCAAGCGCTCGCCGGCACCGGCGTCACGGTGAACAGCGTGCTCGCCGGCCCGACGATGAGCGACGGGGTGCTGGCGATGTGGGACGACCTCTACCCGGGCCTGGAGAGGGACGAACAGGAGGCTCGTTTCGTCGCGGACGGACGAGTGGCCGGGTCGCTCCTGGGGAGGGTCATCCGCCCCGAGGAGATCGCGCACCTGGTGACCTATCTCGCCTCCGACTTCTCGTCGGCGACGAGCGGTCGGGCGCTGGGGGTCGACGGAGGACTCGTCCCCACCATCCTGCCCTGACGAAAGGTCGGGTTCGGGTCAGTCTTCGACGCCGGCGACCACCAGGATCGGCAGGTGGTCGCTCTCGCCCTGCGGGAGGGTGTCGATCGAGTCGATGCGCGTGTGCGCGCTCGTCACGAAGTCGAAGTGGCCCTTGAAGTACTTGTAGCGCGCGTAGGTGGGCTTGTCGCTGAAGGAGAGCAGGTAGCCCGACTCCTCCATGCGCTCCGAGAGGTTGGCGCGGAACCAGGGGTAGTTGTAATCGCCCACCATGACGGTCGGCAGCCCAGGGCCCATCACGCGCAACGCGCTGTGCGCCGCCGCGATCTGCTTGCGGCGCAGGGAGTTGGATGCCGTGAGCGGCGCCGCGTGGAAGGAACCGACGAGGATCTCCTTGCCGATCTCCTTGTCGAAGAGCTTCGCCGCCAGCAAGCGCTCGTGCGCCGGCGCCATCACGCGGTCGTGCATCGACTTGCGCAGGGCGAAGACGCGGGTGGCGTGCAGCTCGAAGCGGTCTTCGCGGTAGTAGACGGCGAGGCCGAGGCGGTTGGTCTTCGTGGAGTCGGCGAGCACGAGGTGGTCGATGCGCTCCGGGATGTCTTCGGTGTCGCATTCCTGCAGGCACATGACGTCGACGTCGTAGAGCCTCGACAGGTCTCGGAGTTCCCCGCTCGCGTGATGTTTCCGCAGGTTGTAACTGACGATGTTCAGTTCGCGTCCCATCTTCGTTCTTGCTGCACCTTCTCTAGCGTCCATGCCGTGCGGGTCAGTGTTGCCGTTACTCAGTTGCGCCCGGATGGTCCGCGGCGTTCGGTGCGATTGCTCGGGACACGCCCTCGCTCCGCAATTCTGGCACGTTCCGCCCGGATTCGACCTGTGTCCGACGTGAGTACTCGCCGGGAGCCAGGCCGACGGCGCGCGCGAAGTCGCGACTGAAGTGCGCTTGGTCGGCGTAGCCGAGCTCGGCGGCCACCGTCGCGAGGTCGGCGTCAGGATCGTCGCGCAGCCGTGCCGCGGCATCCTGGAGCCGCTGTCGCTGCAGCAGCCACTTCGGGTTCATGCCCACGAATTCGGCCGTGAGCCGCTGGAGGCTGCGCACACCGAGACTGAAGCGGCCGGCGAGATCCTCGACGGTGCGGATGTCGGGGTCGGTCTCCACCGCGTGCACGACGTCGTTGATGAGGGAGCCCCGGCCTGCGTCGAGGCGGAGGCTGCGCAGCCACTGCTCGAAGGCGGCGATCATGGCGGTGTCGTCGTCGCGGACCGAACGGATGCCGGCGGCCAGCTCCGCCCCGCCCGTCACCAGACCGTCGAGCGGCGCGGGCGCCTCGGAGAGGCCCGCGACGGTGCGCTCGTCGCCACGCGCATCCAGCAGGGTCCGTGCGGTGCCGGGCTGCAGCATCACGCCGAATGCCCAGCCCTCGCCCTCGAGAGTGCGCGATCCGACGCCGCGCGCGAGTCCGAAGAGGGCGGCGTAGTCGTCGCTCACCACGAGGTTGCACGTGGCGTACTGCAGGAGCAGCTCCTCGTGCGTCGCGCCGGGCGGCAGGCTCCACCGCGGAATCCAGTAGTGCCGCACGAATGCCGTGAGGTCGGCACTCGGTCGATACCGCTCGAGCCGCACCATCGGCGCCGATTCGGCGGGGAACAGCACGCCGCGGCTCACGACGGGAGGCTCACCGCGTTCGCTCGCGCCCACCTCAGCACCCACGCGGTCACCCTACCCGCGCCGCCGCGTTTCGGGAGGAGGAGAGCCCGGCCGGGCCCCGAAACGGCCCCGGTGACGCTCTCGTCCTCCCGAAATCAGGCGCGGAGGGAGTTCGGCGGGGTCGGTGGGGGGTCAGCGGGTCGCGGGCTCGTAGCGGGTGGGGGCGAAGGTCTTGGCGACGATGGCGCGGAGGCCCTCCAGGGAGGTGTCTCCCGAGAGGAGGCCCTGCGCCCGCGCCTGCACGAGCACGTTGCCCACGGCCGTCGCCTCGACGGGTCCGGCCAGAACCGGGAGCCCCGTGCGGTCGGCCGTCAGTTGGCAGAGGAGCGCGTTCTGCGATCCACCGCCCACGACGTGGATGACCGAGATCTGCTTGCCCGAGAGCGCTGCGGCGGTCGCGATCGAGACGGCATAGGCATCCGCGAGGCTCTCGAGGATGCTGCGCACGAACTCGGCCGGGCTCTGCGGCGCCGCCACACCGTGTTCGGTGCACCACGCCGCGATGCGCGCGGGCATGTCGCCGGGGGCGACGAAGCGGGGGTCGGCCGCGTCGAACACGGGCACGGGCGTGCTGACGGCGGAGGCCGCGGAGAGGAGGGTCGGCAGATCGATCTGCTCACCGCCGCGTTCCCAGGTGCGCACCGACTCGGAGAGCAGCCACAGTCCCGACACGTTCTGCAGGTAGCGGATGCGCCCGTCGACACCGCCCTCGTTGGTGAAGTTGGCGGCGCGGCTGTCCTCCGAGACCACCGGATGCTCCAGCTCCACCCCCACGAGCGACCACGTGCCGCTCGAGATGTAGGCGAAGTCGGGGCCGGTCGCCGGCACCGCGACGACCGCCGAGGCGGTGTCGTGCGACCCGACGGCGCTCACCGGGAGCGCGCGCGTCGCGTCGATCTCGGCTGCGACCGCGGGCAGCAGCGTGCCGACCGTCGAACCAGGGTGGACGATGTCGGGGAAGATGCTGCGCGGCAGGCCGAGACGCCGGATCAGCTCGTCATCCCACCTGCCCGTGTGCACATCGAGAAGACCCGTGGTGGAGGCGTTCGTCTGCTCGGCCCGCTGCTCGCCGGTCAGCCAGTAGCCGAGCAGGTCGGGGATGAGCAGCATCGACTCCGCCGGCGCGAGCGAGCCGGCGAGCTGCTCGGCCGCCAGCTGGTAGAGCGTGTTGAAGGGCAGGAACTGGAGGCCGTTCGCGGCGTACAGCTCGGCGGGGCCGACGATCGCGTGCGTGGCGTCGACTCCCGCCGCCGTGCGCTCGTCGCGGTAGTGGTACGGGTTGCCGAGCATCCGCCCGTCGCGGATCAGGGCGTAGTCGACCGCCCAGGAGTCCACGGCGATGCTGCGCACATCCGGTTCCTCGCGCAGCGCCGAGCCGAGCCCCACGACGACGTTGCGGTAGAGCTCGAGGATGTTCCAGTGCAGCCCGTCGAGTACGCGCACGGGGTTGTTCGGGAACCGCGCGACCGGAACGAGCCGCAGCTCGTCGTGCCCCACGTACCCGAGCATGACCCGCCCGCTGGTGGCGCCGAGATCGACCGCGGCGACTGCTGCTGTCATGCCCGGAGCCTAGCGGAGGAAGGCGGCGGCGACGCCGGCGTCGACCGGGATGTGGAGGCCCGTCGTGTGGGTGAGGTCGCTTCCGGTGAGCACGGCCACCGCGTTCGCCACGTTCTCGGGCAGCACCTCGCGCTTCAGCAGGGTGCGCTGGGCGTAGTAGGCGCCGAGCTCCTCCTCGGGCACGCCGTAGACCGCGGCGCGCTTCGCGCCCCAGCCTCCGGCGAAGATGCCCGAGCCGCGCACGACGCCATCCGGGTTGATGCCGTTCACCTTCACGCCGTACTCGCCGAGCTCGGCGGCCAACAGCCGCACCTGGTGGGCCTGGTCGGCCTTCGTCGCCGAGTAGGCGATGTTGTTCGGGCCGGCGAAGACCGAATTCTTCGACGAGATGTAGATGATGTCGCCCCCCATCTCCTGCTCGATGAGCACGCGCGCGGCGGCCTTCGAGACGAGGAACGAACCCTTGGCCATCACATCGTGCTGAAGGTCCCAGTCGGCCTCGGTGGTCTCGAGCAGGGGCTTCGAGATCGAGAGGCCGGCGTTGTTCACCACGAGATCCAGCCCGCCGAACTGCAGCAGGGCGGCACGGATGCCCGCCTCGATGTCGTTCTCGCTCGTCACGTTCGCCTGCACCCCGATCGCGACATCCGTTCCGCCGAGTTCGGCCGCGGCCGCTTGCGCTTTGGACAGGTCGAGGTCGGCGATCACGACGCAGGCGCCCTCGGCGGCCAGACGCGTGGCGATCGCCTTGCCGATGCCGGACGCGGCGCCGGTGACGAGCGCCACGCGGGTGGCGTGCGACTTGGGCTTCGGCAGGCGCTGCAACTTGGCCTCCTCGAGGGCCCAGTACTCGATGCGGAACTTCTCGGCCTCGTCGATGGGCGCGTAGGTGCTGAGCGACTCGGCGCCACGCATCACGTTGATGGCGTTGATGTAGAACTCGCCGGCCACGCGGGCGGTCTGCTTGTTGGCGCCGTAGGAGAACATCCCGACGCCAGGGATCAGGACGATCGCCGGGTCGGCGCCGCGCATCGCGGGGGACTCGGGGGTGGCGTTGCGCTCGTAGTAGTCGGCGTAGTCGGCGCGGTACTCGGCGTGCAGCTCCTTGAGGCGGGCGATCGAGTCCTCGACGCTCGCGTCGGCCGGCAGGTCGAGCACGAGGGGCTTCACCTTCGTGCGCAGGAAGTGGTCGGGGCAGCTCGTGCCGAGGGCCGCGAGGCGCGGGTGCTCGGTGCTGGCGAGGAAGTCGAGCACGACATCGGCGTCGGTGAAGGAACCGACCTGAGCCTTGTCGGTGGAGGCGAGCCCGCGGATGGTGGGCGCGAGCGCGGCCGCCTTGGCGCGGCGTTCGGCCACGTCGAGGGCGCCGTAGCCCTCGAGCGCGGAGCCGAATGGCTCCGGCGACCCGTGCTCGGCGATGTAGGCCTCGGCGGTGCGGATGATCCAGAGCGAGTTGGCCTCGGCCTCGTCGCTGGTGTCGCCCCACGCGGTGATGCCGTGGCCGCCGAGGATCGTGCCGATCGCCTCCGGGTTCTGGCGCTTGATCTCGGCGATGTCGAGGCCGAGCTGGAAGCCGGGGCGGCGCCACGGCACCCAGACGACCTTGTCGCCGAAGATCTTGGCGGTCAGCTCCTCGCCGTCAGCCGCGGTGGCGATGGCGATGCCGGAGTCGGGATGCAGGTGGTCGACGTGGGCGGCATCCACCAGACCGTGCATGGCGGTGTCGATCGACGGGGCGGCGCCGCCCTTGCCGAAGAGGGTGTAGTCGAAGGCGGCCACCATCTCGTCTTCACGGTCGACGCCCGGGTAGACGTTCTGCAGCGCGCGAAGCCGGTCGACTCGCAGCACGGCGAGGCCCGCCTCGGTGAGGGTGCCTAGGTCGCCGCCCGAGCCCTTGACCCACATCAGCTCGACCTCCTCGCCCGTGACCGGGTCCACCTCGAGGCCCTTGGCGGAGGTGTTGCCGCCGGCGTAGTTGGTGTTCTTCGGGTCGGAACCGAGGCGGTTCGAGCGCGCGATCAGCGCGGCGGCAGCGGGGGACGTCATGGGAGGCTCCGTCGAGTGTCAGATTGTGTGAACTTCACAAAAGCTAACAGAGACGCCTCCGTGCGTCAACGGCGCGAGGGTGAACGCGCGGTGGCGGGATGGATGTCGAGAACCGCAAACGTGGTGGCAACCGAGCGCTCTACGGGCACGGTGTGCCTCAGGATTGCGGAATTCGCGCTCAGCGGAGTTCGACGAGGGGGCGGAGGGCGTCGAGGCGGGAGTCGGCGGGGTCGAGCTCCGTCACCACGATCGAGATGTGCTCCCACGGGATGGCGACGGCGGTGGCGCGCCGCTCCAGTTTCGCCGAGTTGATCAGCAGCACGGTCTCGCGGGCCGCCCGCACCATCTCGCGCTTCACCTGCGCCTCCTCGAGGATGGTCTCGCTCGTGCCGTGCTCGAGGTCGGCGGCGGAGGCGGACGTGAAGAACCGGTCGTAGTTGAGCATCGCGGCCGCCGCGCAGGCGATGGGGCCCACGAAGCTGTCGGTTCGCGGTTCGAGCTCGCCACCCACCAGCACGGCGCGAGTGCCGCGCACGGCGCGCGCGCGCGGGCGTGGTTGTGCGCCGAATTCGTGGCGATCAGAAGGTCGTCGACCGACCGCAGCTGCGTCAGCAGGTGCCCGGATGTCGACGACGCGTCGACCGCGATCGCGCCACTCGCCGGCACCAGGTCGAGCGCTTTGCGGGCGATCTCCGTCTTGGCAGCGTCGTCGACCCCCTGGCGCTCTTCGAAGGAGCGCGCCTTCACGGTGGCGACCGCGCCGCCGCGCACCCGCACCACGACACCCTCGCGCTCGAGCGCTTCGAGGTCCCGCCGCACCGTCATCGTCGAGACGCCGAGGTCGGCGGCCGACTCCTCGAGCCGGATGACGCCGTCGTGCTCCAGGCGGCCGAGCAGGCGCTCGCGGCGTTCGGCTCCGATCATGCTGTCACCCTATCTTCCGGGCTCAGGGGGTGATCTCGGCGAGGTGTTCGAGGTCGGACTTCGGTGCCCCGGGCTTGTCGCGCTGGGTGGCGATGGCGGTGCCGGCCGCCCCGCAGACGATCGCGATCGCCACCACTTCCAGCACGGTGAACTGCTCGGAGAGGATGAGCCAGCCGAACACCGCCGCCACCACGGGTCCGAACGCGGTGATGATCGCGTAGAGGCGCGGGGTGATCCGCCGCAGGATGAAGGTGTCGAGACTGTACGGCAGGGCTGACGACAGGATGCCCACCCCGACGAGCAGGGCCAGCACCCGCCAGTCGATCACCGTCACGTCCACGGTGGCGACCGCGAGGGGAAGCAGGATGACGAGACTCACGATGCCTGCGACGGTGAGCCCTTCGAGACCCGGGAGCCGCGTCGCGACCCGCCGCGTGAGCACGATGTAGGCCGCCCACGCGGCGGCGGCCGTGAGCGCGAGCGCGATACCCCAGCCGTCGACCGTGCCGTCGAACCCGGTGAGGAGGAACACGCCTCCGCCGGCGGCGACCGCGCAGATCACGTCGAGCAGGCGGCGGGAGGTGACGAGAGCCAGCGTGAGCGGGCCGAGGAACTCGATCGTGGCTGCGATGCCGAGGCCCAGCAGATGCACCGCCTGGTAGAACGAGAGGTTCATCACCGCCAGCGCGAGGCCGAGGGCGATCGCCGGCCACAACCGCCGCCAGGTGAGCTCCGAGCGCTTCGGGCGGTAGAACGGCAGCACCACGGCCGCCATCACGAGCTGGCGCGCGGCCACCACCACGGGCGCTCCGACGATCGGGATGACGAGCCCCGCCAGCGCTGACCCGAGGTTGATGCTCACCTCGGTGCCGAGCTGAGTGGCGGCTCCCACGGTGCGCCGCCGCGCTGCCGTCACTCGCGCTGCGCTGCCGCCGCCGCTCGCCGCATCGCCGCCCGCGGGCATCCGCTCCTCCACCACCCCTCGACCCTACGGCACCCCGCCCGCCGCCCGATCGCCGTTCATCCGCACGCTTTGGCGCATCCCGCCGCCCCCATTCCGCGAAAACGTGCGGGTGAGCGCAGCGCACGATGAATTGCGGCCCGAGACCCCCACCACCAGGGGTCCCGGGCCGCAAACCTGCGGGGCGAGAGTGGCTTACGCGCCCCAGCTCGCCTGCGCGCCGCCGACACGCTCGGCCACGATCTGCTCCTGGTAGCCGGAGGCCTTGAACGCCGCGATCGGGTCGCCCGGCAGCCCGCGCGACTCGCGCCAGGCGGCGAGCGGAGGCCGCACATCCGTGTAGAAAGCGTCCATCAGGATGCCGTTGGCGCCGAGCACGTCGTTCGCGTTCTGCGCCTCGAGCAGGGCCGCGCGGTCGACGAGCAGCGCGCGCGCCGTCATCTCCTGCACGTTGAGCACCGAGCGCATCTGGCCCACGATCTTCTCTTCGACGTTGTGGCACTGGTCGAGCATGAACGCCACCGGCGAGTCGACCGCGTAGCCGCCGCCGCGCACCACCTCGAAGAGGATGCGGAACAGCTGGAACGGATCGGCCGCCCCCACGATCAGGTCGTCGTCGGCGTAGAAGCGCGAGTTGAAGTCGAAGGAGCCGAGCTTCCCGAGCCGCAGCAACTGCGCCACGATGAACTCGATGTTGGTCCCCGGCGCGTGGTGGCCGGTGTCGAGGCACACGAAGGCGCGGTCGCCGAGCGCCGAGACGTGGGCGTAGGAGGTGCCCCAGTCCGGGACATCCGTGTGGTAGAAAGCCGGCTCGAAGAACTTGTACTCGAGCACGAGCCGCTGCGAATCCCCGAGAGCGTCGTAGATCGCCGAGAGCGACTCGGCCAGCCAGTCCTGACGCGAACGGATGTCGCCCTGACCGGGGTAGTTCGTGCCGTCGGCGAGCCAGATCTTGAGATCCTGCGAGCCGGTGAGGTGCATGATGTCGATGCACTCGAGGTGGTGGTCGATCGCCTTCTGGCGGGTCGCCTTGTCGCTCGAGGTGAGCGAGCCGAACTTGTAGGCCTCGTCCTGGAAGGTGTTCGAGTTCACGGTGCCGAGGTCGACGCCGAGGTCGTTGGCGTAGGAGCGCAGGGCCGAGTAGTTCTCGACCTTGTCCCACGGGATGTGCAGGGCCACCTTCGGGGCGAGCCCGGTGTACTTGTTGACCTGGGCCGCATCCGCGATCTTCTCCTCCGGGGTGCGGGGCGTGCCCGGCGTGCCGAAGACCTTGAAGCGGGTGCCCGAGTTGCCGAACGCCCAGGAGGGGAGCTCGATCGCCTGACGCTCGAGCTCGGACGCGATGTCGCTGAACTGCACCATTGAAATTCTCTTTCGTGTATCCGGATCCGCCTGCGGGAATAGTGAAACGATTCACTATTCAGTCTAGCGTGTCAAGTGGTCGTTGTGGTCCCGAGCTGGTCTTCGAGGTGGAACACCTCGGTCAATTGTTGGAAACCGGTGTCGGGCTCGCCTTCGAGATCGACGAAGAACTCGCTCATCTCGGCCTGCCAGCGGGCATTGACGTCGGTGGCCCCCATGCCCGCCTGAGCCGCTTCGAGTGACAGGGTCTCGAAATAGCCGATGAGGAGGCCATCCGGGCGCAGGAAGAGCGAGTAGTTGTTCCACCCGTTGTCCTTGAGCGCCTGAGCCATCTCGGGCCAGATCGCGGCGTGCCGCCGGGTGTACTCGGGAATGAGCTCGGGCTTGACGTGAAGCTGGAAGCAGACGCGTTGTATCGGATGTGACATTAGAGCTCCCAGCTGCGTTTTGCGGACATGTCGACGTGGCGGTGGCCGATGCCGAGAAGCGCGGCAGCGGCTTTGATGTCCGCGGCGCGGTGGCCGACACAGAGCGCCCAGTGGTGCCCGATGCCGGTCTGCGACCATTCGTCCACCCATTCTCCGGGGTCACCGCCGAAGTCGACGCGCGAGGTGGTGTTGCCGATCTCGAGCAGGGGACCAGGAACGACGGAGCCTTCGGACGTGATGAACACGTAGGAACCGTCGCGCTCCTGCCCGAGCCCGAAGGTGGTGACTGGTCCGGCCTGCACGTCGAACTCGACCGAGACGCCCCAGCCGCGCTTGCCGTGGTAGACGCCGAGGCCGCGCAGCAGCGGATCGCGGGCCGAAACGGCGAGGTGTGCGGGGCCGTCGTGCCCCATCTCCACGACGTCGTCGTAGAAGTTGATCGCCTGGATCTCGGTGAAAGATCCGCCCGAACCGATGGCCTGAGCGGCGAGCATGGCGATCGAGGTGCGCAGTTCGTATTCGCCGGCCATCGGGATGCCGCGAGCCGTGAGGATCGAGGACCCGAGGATCATTCCGGCACCGAGACGCTCATGCTGCTCGCCCTGAAGTCCGCGGTGGTAGTAGGCGACCGTGTCGAGGTCGAAGTCGGACACCAGGCGGTCGAGAGCGACAGAGACCTTGGCGCCCCAGTCGAAGTCTTCCTGGTCGACCGAACCGTCGATGGTGAAGAGTTCACGGGCGAGGTCGACGCGTTCGCGTACCTGCGCATCCGTTACCTCATCGACGCGCACGCGGAGGTCATCGAACTCGAGCACCTCGACGTGCGAGCCGAACTGCGTCTGCACGAGGGTGAGGTCGGTGGAGACGTCGAGCATGCCCGGGTAGAGGTGGCCCATCAGGCCGTGGCGAGCGGTTCGCAGGCGGGCGCGCACGCCCGCGGCGTGCACCCACTGGTTGATGCGGGTCCAGGCCGACTCCTGCTTCAGGTGACCCGAGACCGAGCGGAACGGGATGCCGGCCCGCTTGAAGACGTTGGCGACCTCGGGCACGGGGCACTGGCCGCAGTAGGCGAGCCACTTGCCGGTGTCGAAGTTCGCGTGATCCATCGCCTCGGTCGGCTGCAGGTCGATGACGAGCACCGGCGTGTGCGACTTCTGGGCGATGGGCAGCACCATCGAGGAGGTGAGGTAGGTGGTGAGGAAGATCACGATGAGGTCGCAGTCGGCGACGCGCAGCTTCTCGGCCGCGGCCGTGGCCTCCTGCGCATCGGACACGAATCCGACGTCGACGACCTCGGCGTCGAGCTCGTTGAAGCGCCCGGTCACGTAGGCCGACGACTCCCGCAGCTGGGGCAGCAACTCGGGGAACTGCGGCCAGTAGGCGGCGAGGCCGCCGGCGACGAGGCCGATGCGGGTCTTGCGCCGGGAGAAGGGGGTGAGGATGCTCATGGCTCTTCCTGGAGATGGTGCGGAAAGAGGGGGAGGCCGGCGCCGGGAGGAGGACCCGGCGCCGGCCGGAGACGGCTACGGCCTAGAAGTCGTAGTCGTCGATGTTGTCGGCGTTGAACTTGGTGGGCGGGCCGACGACGATGATGCCGTCAGCTCCCACGGTCTTCTCGCCCAGGTCACCGGCGGTGAACGTGTCACCCTCGGCGCCGGTGATGGTGCCGTCGACGAGCGCCTGGCCCGCGTAGGCGGCGACGTAGCCGAGCTGCGCCGGGTCCCACAGGGCGAACTCGGTGACGGTGCCGTCCTTGACGAACTCGCGCATCTCGTTCGGCAGACCGAGGCCGGTCAGTGCGACCTTGCCCTTGTAGTCCGAGGTCGAGAGGTACTTCGCCGCAGCAGCGATGCCGACCGTGGTGGGCGAGATGATGCCCTTCAGGTTCGGGTAACTCTGCAGGAGGCCCTGGGCCTCCTTGAACGACTTGTCGGCGTCGTCGTCACCGTAGACCGTGGTCACGAGGTTGAGCTTCGCGTAGTCGGGGTTCGACTTCAGCTCCTCCTCCATGAACTTGATCCACTCGTTCTGGTTGGTGGCCGTCGCGGTGGCGGAGAGGATGGCGATGTCGCCGCCGGCTTCGCCGAGCTGATCGTTGATCATCTCGAGCTGCACGAGCGCGACATCCTTCGCCACGACCTGGCTCACGAACACGTCACGGAAATCGGGGTTCGTGTCGGAGTCGAACGCGACGATCTTCGCGCCGGCGTCGCGGGCCTGCTGGAGCGACGGGCCGACGGCGTCGGGGTCGTTCGCGGCGATCACGATGACGTTCGCGCCCTCCTGCGTGGCCTGCTCGATGAAGGGGACCTGCGCGCTCGCGCTGGCCTCCAGCGGGCCGAGGGTCGAGGCGTCGAAGCCGATCTCCTTCGAGGCCGCGTCGCCGCCGCCGAGAACGACGTCGGTGTACGGGTTGTTCAGCTGCTTGGGCAGGAACACGATCGAACCGGGGCTGTCGCCGCCGGCGCTGTCGGTCGAGGAGGCGTCGTCAGACGTCGCCGCGCATCCGGTCGCCACCAGAGCGAGGGTTGCGGCAATGGCCGCGAAGGATGCGATGCGTCGTCCGTTGCGGGAGCCGGAGCTCCCGGACTTGTGAAACAACTCCATTGTTCTTCCTTTCTTAGGGCACGCCTGGTGCGTTAGGCGCTGGTTGGACCGGAGGTGGACAACCTCTGGACGTCTCGGCGCACCCGCGACAACCGGATGCGCTCACGAACCCAGCCGACGAAGCTGGGTCCGACGACGGAGATCACGAGAAGGGCGCCCGTGACGATGACGAGGGTGGTCTCAGGCACCTTCGCGAGCCGGAGGGCGTAAGTGAGGGTTCCGATCAGCAGCACGCCGCCGACCACGCCCGGGATGGTGCCCTTGCCGCCGAAGATCGACACGCCGCCGAGCAGCACCGCGGCGATGACGCTGAGCTCGATGCCGGTGGCGTTGTCGGGGCCGGCGCTCGCGAAGCGCAGGGTCCAGTAGACGCCGACGAGCGAGGAGACCACGCCGGTGGCGACGAACAGCCAGAACTTCGCGTGTCCGACGCGGATGCCCACGAAGGTCGCCGCCTCTTTGCTGAAGCCGAGGGCGTAGAGGCCGCGGCCGAAGGGGGTGAAGTGCAGCAGCACCCCGAAGAAGGCGATCACCACGAGCACGAGCACCATCACCACCGGGATGCCGGTCGCGCCGAACTTCGCGGTGGAGAGGGCGGTGAGCTCGGTCGGAAAGTTCGAGACCTTGCCGTCGCCGATCACCACGAGGGCGAGGCCGCGGTAGAGCGCGAGCGTTCCGATCGTCACCGCGAGCGACGGCAGCCCGAGCGTGGTGATCAGGAACCCGTTGAAGGCTCCCGCCGCCACCCCGACGAGGAGGCAGAGCAGGATGACGATCCAGATGTTCAGTCCGCTGTCGCGCCAGAGCACGCCCATCACGGCGCTGGTGAGGCCCGCCGTGCTCGCCACCGAGAGATCGATCTCGCCCGAGATGATCACGAGGGCCATCGGCATGGCGATCAGGATGATCGGCACGATCTGGATGAGCAGGAACCCGACCGTGAGCGTGCTGGCGAAGTTCTTCACCGAGATCATCGAGACCAGGATCACGAGGATGAGCACCGCGAAGATGATCGCGTCGTTGCCGCGCAGCCAGCGCGGGAGGCCGCGCTTGGGGGCGGCGGAGGTGTCGATCAGAGTCTCAGACATCGCGAGCCTCACTTACTCGTAGCTTCCTGGTATTTCGGATGCTCACCACGCGGTCGACCACGATGGCCGCCAGGATGAGCACGCCGACGATGGCCTGCTGCCAGAACTTGTCGACCCGGGTGGCGGTGAGCGAACTCGTGATGGTCGACAGCAGCACGGCGCCGATCGCAGCACCGACGACGGTGCCCGATCCGCCGAAGATGGCGACACCGCCCACCACTACAGCGGCCACGACGTCGAGCTCGAGGCCCGAACCGGTGAGGGCGCCGACCGAGTTGTAGCGCGAGGCGTAGAGGATGCCGGCGAGACCGGTGAGGGCGCCGCAGGCGATGAACGCGGCCATCACGCGGCGGCCGGTCGGGATGCCGAACAGCTTCGCGGCATCCGGATCGGAACCGATGGCGTAGAGGTCGCGCCCACCGCGACGGAAGGCCAGCACGACGGCGACCACGATCACCACCACGACGGCCATGATCGTGATGATCGGGAAGCCGAAGAAGGTGTCGACCGAGAGCTGACCGAACGCCTTCGGGTTGTCGCCCGAGAAGTATTGCTTGCTGCCGGCCCAGGTGGAGAGGATGCCGCGGTAGATGTACAGCGTGCCCAGGGTGATCACCAGCGCCGGCACCTTCGCGAGCGTCACCAGGAGTCCGTTGATGGCGCCGAGCACGCCGCCGAAGACGATGCCGATGAGGAAGACGAGCGGGATCGGCATCCCGGGCGCGATGTTGAACAGCGTTCCCGTGCCGAACGCCACCAGGCCCACGATCGAGCCGACCGACAGGTCGACGTTGCGCGTGATGATGACCAGCGCCTGACCCACGGCCAGGATGATCATGATCGTGGCGTTGAGCAGCAGGTCTTTCACGCTCTGCGGAGAGAGGAAGAGCGGGTTGATGGCGAAGGTGATGAGCACCAGCACCACCAGTGCGGCGGCCACCGGGATCTCTCGCTGACGGAAGAAGGTTCTCATGCGGCGGCTCCTTCGGATGACGCGGTCGCCGCGTGCATGACACGCTCGGCGGTGGCCTCCTCGCGGGAGAACTGGGCGGAGATCCGGCCCTCGTGCATCACGAGCACGCGGTCGGCCATCCCGAGCACCTCGGGGAGCTCGGAGGAGATCATCAGCACGGCGATGCCGCGGCCGGCGAGGTCGGAGAGCAGGCGGTGCACTTCGGCCTTGGTGCCGACGTCGATGCCGCGGGTGGGTTCGTCGACGATGATGAGCTTCGGTTCCGTCGCGAGCCACTTGGCGATGACGACCTTCTGCTGGTTGCCGCCGGAGAGCGTCGAGACCGCGTAGTCCTGCGATCCGGTCTTCACCTGCAGGCGCTTCGACCAGTCCTCGGCGACGCGTCGCTCGGTGCGGCCGTTGATGAGGCCGAATTTCGCGAGCGTCTTGCGCAGGGTGAGGGTGGCATTCTTCGCCACCGAGAGATCCATCACGAGTCCCTGCTTGCGGCGGTCTTCGGGCACGAAGCCGATTCCCGCGTCGATCGCCGACTGGGGACTGTGCGGTTTGAGCGGCTTGCCGCCGAGGGTCACGCTGCCCGCGTCGTACTTGTCGATGCCGAACACGGCGCGCGCCACCTCGGTGCGGCCCGCGCCCACGAGGCCGGCCAGTGCCACGATCTCGCCCGACTTCACCTCGAAGTCGATTCCCGTGAAGACGCCGGCGCGACCGAGGCCTTCGACCTTCAGCACGGTGGCGCCGATCACGGCCTCCGACTTCGGGAACAGGGCGTCGATGTTGCGGCCGACCATCTCCCGCACGATCTCCTCGACGGTGACGGCCGTGGTGTCGTGGGTGGAGATGTAACGGCCGTCGCGCATGACGGTGATCCGGTCGCACAGGGCGAAGACCTCGTCGAAGCGGTGGGAGATGAAGAGGATGCCGGCGCCGCGGTCACGCAGGGCGCGGGCCACTCCGAACAGGCGGTCGACCTCGACGCCGCTCAGAGCCGCCGTGGGCTCGTCCATGACGAGCACTTTGGCGTCGAGCGAGATGGCCTTGGCGATCTCGATGATCTGCTGGTCGGCGATCGAGAGCCCCTCGGCCACGCGGTCGGGGTCGATCGGCACGCCGAGACGGGCGAAGAGCTCGCGGGCCTGGCGGCGCATCTCGGCGCGGTTGATCAGGCCCGCGCGGTTGCGGGGCTGACGGCCGATGAAGATGTTCTCGGCGACGGTGAGATCGGGGAACAGCGTCGGCTCCTGATAGATCACCGAGATGCCGGCCAGCTTGCTGTCGGCGGGGGTGCGGAAGCTCACCGGCTCGCCGCCCACGAGGAAGACGCCACCGTCGGGCTGGTGCACACCGGCGAGGATCTTGACGAGGGTCGACTTGCCGGCGCCGTTCTCTCCGACGAGGGCGTGGATCTCGCCGGGCCGGATGTCGACGGTGCCGTCGGCAAGGGCGATCACCGGACCGAATGTCTTGCTCGCTCCGGTCAAGGAGAGTGCGGACACCACCGGTGTCACGTCTGCCGGAAGAGTTCCGGTATAAGGGTCAGTCGCCATTGGCTACCCACCACCTCCGCATCGAGGATCGAACAGTGAATCGTTTTACTGTGGTGCAGCCACGACTCTACGGCGGAGAATTCGATCGCGTCAAGTTGGATGCGGAATCGTTAGGGTTTCGAATTCATCGATCTCAGTGAATCGTCTCAGCGCGTCGGCGCGGTATCCTCAGGAAGCGTTCCGATGCGGCTGTTCCGCGTCGCGAACCCCGACCACTATGAGGTGAGTATGGCAACGGCCAACGTCCGCGACGTCGCAGCGCTCGCCGGGGTCTCCGTCGGCACCGTCTCCAACGTGCTCAATCAGTCCAAGCCCGTCGCGCCCGACACCGCGAAGCGCGTGCTCGACGCCATCGACAAGCTGGGCTTCATCCGCAACGACGCCGCCCGGCAGCTGCGGGTGGGCCAGAGCCGCACCGTCGGCATCATGGTGCTGGATGTCAGCAACCCCTTCTTCACCGACATCGCACGCGGCGTCGAAGACACGCTCACGAACTTCAACCGCTCGCTCATCCTCGGCAACAGCGGCGAGAGCGCGAGCCGTGAGCTGAGTTATCTCGACCTGTTCGAGGAGCAGAGGGTGGCGGGGCTGCTCATCACGCCGGTCGGCAACGTGCTCACCCGCCTCGAGCGGCTGCGCGAGCGCGGTTCACCCGTCGTGCTGGTGGACCGTCACGAGAACGCCCGCAGCTTCAGCTCCGTCTCGGTCGACGACCACCGGGGCGGGCAGCTCGCCGCCGAGCACCTCCTCGACCTCGGGCGCACGAACATCGCCTTCGTGGGTGGGCCGCGCGCCGTGCTGCAGGTCGCCCAGCGCTCCGGCGGCGCTCAGGATGCCGTCCGGGAGCACGGTGCGCGGCCGCTCCGCATCCTCGAACTCGACTCGATGCGCGCCGATGCCGGTCGGGTGGGCGCCGAGCAGCTTCTCGCGCTGCCGGCGGAGGAGCGGCCGGACGCGGTGTTCGCCGCGAACGACCTCATCGCCCTCGGGGTGCTGCAGGCGCTCACGCACGCCGGTGTGCGGGTTCCCGACGACATCGCGATCATCGGCTACGACGACATCTACTTCGCCGCGAACGCGGCCATCCCGATCTCCTCGATCCGCCAGCCGGCGTGGGAGATGGGACGCACCGCCACCGAACTGCTGATGGCCGAGATCGACGCGCCGCGCGCCGACGAGTACCAGCACGTCGTCTTCCAGCCCGAGCTGATCGTCCGCGAGTCCACCTCCCGGCCGTAGGGCCTGACGGGGTGCCAGCCTCGAGGTCAGTCGCTCAGACGGTGTGTCCAGTAGCCGGGGAGACGTTTCTCGTGTGCGTATGCGACGACGAAAACCTCGCCTCCGACGAGAACGTAGACGATGTCGAACGGGAAGCCGGCAATGCTGCGGGAGTAGATCTGCGGTGTCCGCCGTTGATTGCGGAAGAAACCCCAGGTGATCGACGGGTCAAGGATGCTCTCGATCGCTGAGTCGACGTCGTCCACGAAAACGTCGCCCACTGGGGGCGTTTGCTTTCGTACCACGTTGCTGCGGCGCGGTACTCATCGAGCGCATCAGCGTGCTCGCGCCAGCTGAGCCTCACTCCCGGAGGGCGTCGATTTCGGCACGAACTCGAGCGTGCGCTTCGCGCCCATCGACGAGCGGTGCCGTGCCGTGCATGATCTCGGTGACGCGCCCGCCGACGACCTCATCCCACGCGGTGTCGACATCCGCCTGCCCCGCGTCAGGATCCCGATCGACACTGAGGAGCAATTGGTGCGCAACCTCGAGGCGTTCGTCGGTGTCGAGGGCCTTGCCCGCCTCGATGTACGCCGCCAGCTCCGGAGTCATGGCTCACGTGTACGGCGTGGTTCGCACCATATGGAGTCGTACGCGCCATGAAGCGAGGATAGCTCAGCCTGGCGCTCGGGAAGAGAATCCGCGCCACGGCTCGGAAACACCGCCGCAACACCACCGCAGTAGGCTCGCCAGCATGGTTGACCTGTTCGACGGCTACGGCGCCACCCTCCTGCCGAGAACACGGCGCGGTGCCGCCTCACCGTGGGACGAGATGTTCCCCGAGCCGAAGTCGCACGATCCGGTGGATGCGCGAGCCGCCTACAAGGACATCTACAACGCCCTCGCCAAGATGACCCAGGAGGAGTTGCGCGGCCGCACGGACGCACTCGCCAGCTCCTACCTCGCCCAGGGCGTCACCTTCGACTTCGCCGGCGAGGAGCGCCCCTTCCCGCTCGATGCCGTGCCTCGCGTGATCGAGCAGAGCGAGTGGGTGGACGTCGAGGCCGGCATCAAGCAGCGCGTGCGCGCGCTCGAAGCCTTCCTCGCCGACATCTACGGATCGCAGGCCGCCGTGCGCGACGGCGTCATCCCGGCCGGGCTGATCAGCTCGTCGAATCACTTCCACCGCGAGGCCGCGGGGATCGTGTCGCCGAACAACGTGCGCATCCAGGTCTCCGGGATCGATCTCATCCGTGACGAGAAGGGCGCCTGGCGGGTTCTCGAAGACAACGTGCGCGTGCCCTCGGGCGTTTCGTACGTCATCTCGAACCGACGCGTCATGGCTCAGACGCTGCCCGAACTCTTCGTCTCGATGCGGGTACGGCCGGTGGGCGACTACCCGAACAAGTTGCTGCAGGCGCTGCGGGCGTCGGCTCCCTCCGGCGTCGATGACCCGACCGTCGTCGTGCTCACCCCCGGTGTCTACAACTCCGCCTACTTCGAACACACCCTGCTGGCGCGGCTGATGGGCGTCGAGCTCGTGGAGGGGCGCGACCTGTTCTGCTCGGGCGGGCGGGTGTGGATGCGCACCACGGCCGGTCCGACCCGTGTCGACGTGATCTACCGCCGGGTCGACGACGAGTTCATCGACCCGCTGCAGTTCCGCGCCGACTCGATGCTCGGGTCCCCCGGGCTGCTGCTCGCGGCACGGCTCGGCAACGTGACCATCGCGAACGCCGTGGGCAACGGCGTCGCCGACGACAAGCTCGTGTACACCTACCTGCCCGACCTCATCCGCTACTACCTGGGCGAGGACGCGATCATCCCGAACGTCGACACCTGGCGGCTCGAAGACCCGGGAGCGCTCGAGGAGGTGCTCGACCGGCTCGACGAGCTCGTGGTGAAACCCGTCGACGGTTCCGGCGGCAAAGGCCTCGTGGTGGGGCCGGATGCCTCGCCGAAGGAGCTCGAGACCCTGCGAGCCCGGCTGATCGAGGACCCGCGCGGCTGGATCGCGCAGCCCGTGGTGCAGCTCTCCACCATTCCGACCCTCGTCGAGGACGGGATGCGCCCACGGCACGCCGACCTGCGCCCCTTCGCCGTGAACGACGGCAACGACATCTGGGTGCTGCCGGGCGGGCTCACCCGCGTGGCGCTGCCGGAGGGCCAGCTCGTGGTGAACAGCTCGCAGGGTGGCGGGTCCAAGGACACGTGGGTGGTGGGGCAGGATCCGCTGTCCTCGTCGACCGATGGGCACAACATCCAAGGCCTCGTGGCCGAGCAGGCGGCCAACACGCAGTCGATCGCGATCGTCGGACACCAGCCCGACCACTCCCCGGAGGACCGGCCCCGCAATCAGGACCAGGCGCAGCAACAGCAGCAGTCGCGCGCGCATCGCTCGCCCGTTCACGGAGAGGACGAGTGATGGCCATGCTCTCGCGCATCGCGGAATCGCTGTTCTGGATCGGTCGTTACATCGAGCGCTCCGACGGCACGGCCCGCATCCTCGACGTGCACCTGCAGCTGCTGCTCGAAGACCCCTGGATCGAGGAGAACCTGGCCTGCCGATCGCTCCTCTCGGTGATGGGCAGCGACGTGCCCGACGACAGCCGCTCGCTCACCCGCGCCGACGTGCTGGCGACGCTCGCCGTCGATCGCACGCATCCGGCCTCCATCGCGTACTCGCTCGGTGCCGCCCGCGAGAACGCGCGGCGGGCCCGCGAGATCGTGTCGACCGAGCTCTGGGAGTGCCTCAACACGACCCGCGCCCGGATGCCACGCCGGGTCGCCGCCGAGAAGACCCACGAGTTCTTCGGCTGGGTGCGCGATCGCTCGGCGCTCGCCGTGGGCATCATGGAGTCGTCGGCCAGCCGCGACGAGGCCTGGCACTTCTTCACGCTCGGCCGTTCGATCGAGCGCGCCGACATGACCGCTCGACTCCTCGCGACCCGTTCGCTCACCGAGGCGTCGGGACCGTCGTGGACGACGATCCTCCGCTCCTGCGGCGCCTACGAGGCCTACCTGCGCACCTACCGCGGAGTGCCCTCGGCCCGCAACGCGGCGGAGTTCCTGCTGCTCGACCGGCTCTTCCCCCGCTCGATCCTCTACTCGGTCACCCGCGCCGAGCAGTGCCTGCGCGATCTCGCGCCGCGCAACGAGCGGGTGGGGGTCTCCGACAGTGCTCAGCGACTGCTCGGGCAGATCCGGTCGCAGCTCGAATACCGCCCGATCACCGACATCCTGCAAGAGCTGCCGCGCCACATGGACGGTGTGCAGGAAGCGACCAGCGCGGCCTCGGAGGCCGTGCGGCAGCGCTACTTCCCCACGAACTCGGCTCCGAGCTGGATCGGAGAGAGCGCATGAACAGGTTGCGCATCAGGCACGTCACCGGATATCGCTACGAGGGCGAGGTGCAGGCCTCCTACAACGAGGCGCGGATGCTCCCCGTCTCGTCGGAGGGCCAGTTCGTGCTGCACTCCTCGCTCGACATCGCACCGGTCTCCTCCTCGCACAATTACGTCGACTACTGGGGCACCCGGGTCTCCTCGTTCGAGGTGCTGACCCCGCACAAGGAGCTCTCCCTCACCGCCACCTCTCTCGTGGAGGTGCGGAACCGGGCGCACGCGCCGCACGAGGTCGACTGGTCGCTGCTGGCGGATGCCGCGGCGACCTCGACCACGTACGTGGAACAGAACAAGCAGACCAAGCTGACCGAACCCGCGCCCGATCTCGCCGCCCTCGCCGCGGAGATCGCCGCCAAGCACGCCTCGCCCTGCGATGCCGCCCTCGAGATCTGCGCCGAGATCGGCCGCCAGGTCGAATACGTGCAGGGTGTCACGGGGGTGCAGTCGACCTCGCGGGAGGCGTGGCTCGACAAGCGCGGTGTCTGCCAGGACATCACGCACATCGCCATCGGCGCGCTGCGCTCGGTCGGCATCCCGGCCCGCTACGTGTCGGGCTATCTGCACCCGAAGCCCGATGCCGCGATCGGCGAGACCATCGCCGGTGAGTCCCACGCCTGGGTTGAGTGGTTCTGCGGCGATTGGCGTGGCTTCGACCCCACGAACTCGATCGACATCGGGGAGCGCCACGTCACCGTCGGTCGCGGTCGCGACTACAACGACGTGGCACCCCTCCGCGGCGTCTACGCCGGGCCCTTCGGTTCGCAACTCTTCGTGACCGTGGAGATCACCCGCGAGTCCTGAATCCGTGTCGGCCACCGACGAGTCTCCGGGTCGGCCCTACGGGCGCAGGTAGTCTCTCAGCTTCTCCATCGTGGCGTCGGAGACCGACGCGGTTCCGCCGAGTACGACGATGCGGTTGGGCCGGAGTCGGCGGAGCTCCGCCTCCACTGGTCCGGGGACGGCATCCGTGGTGACCAGCAGCATCGGCCCGGCGTTCGCGATCGCGGCGGCACCCCCGGAGAGCGCATCCGCGAAGGCCGCGCCCGACGCGACGAAGACGGTCGGCACGCTCGGCGGGAAGGCGTCGGCGGAGACGGCTGCCGATACCGCATAGCGGTCGGGGCCGTCGATGCGGCCCGTCGTGCCCATCGTGCGGAGCTCTGCCAGCACACCGTCGGAGACGGTGCTGAGGCCGCCCAGCACCACGATCTTCGCGGGGGCGAGTCGCCGGAGCTCGTCGGCCACGAGAACCGGGACGACATCCTTGCCGACCAGCAGTACCGGACCACCGAGCCGACCGGCCGCTGCCGAGGCGGACAGGGCATCCGGATACGACGAGCCCGAGGCCACGTAGGCCACGGGCCGGTGCGAACCGAAGACGTTCGCCGACACGCTCGCCGACACCGCGAAGCGATCGGCGCCGCCGACCCGATCGATCCGGCCGGAGAAGGCGCGCAGCGCGGTCTCGACCTCGGGCGCCACCGTGGCCGGTCCGCCGAGCACCACGATGCGCTGCGGCTTCAGCCGCCGCAACTCGGTCGCGACCGGGACTGGGATCTCATCCGGTTTCGTGAGCAGCACGACGCCTCCCTCCGCGCCGGCGGCCGCGGAGGCGGAGAGCGCGTCGGAGAACACCTCGCCCGACGCCACATAGGCCACGGGGACGCCCGGTTCGAAGGTGTGCGCCGAGACCGCGGCGGACACGGCGTACCGGTCGGCGCCCCCGATGCGCTCGACGAACGGATCGGGCACCACGGCCTGGCTCTGGTCGCCGGGGCCGGAGGTGGGCGGAGGCGCGGCGAACGCGGCGGTGGCCCCGCCGGCGGTCAGGCCTCCGGCGGCGATCACGGCGGCGACGACGCCCGAGAGGAGACGGGAAGGGAATCTGAGTGAATTTTTCATGGGCCGAAGGTAATTCGAGGTCGAGCGCACCCGGACCGACCTTCGGGAATCTGTGGACAGATACCAACCAGCCCTTCCCTGTGGACAACTCACTCCGCGGCGCCGGGACCCGTTCTGGGGGTTCCGCGACGCCCCGATCCCGCGGAGGCCGCGTGCAACAATGACGTATGTCCGAGGAGCCCACGGCCGCCCACTTCACCGCCCGGTTCACCGACGAGGTGGGGGTGGAGATCACCTACCACGGCTGGACCGTCCCCGCTCCCAAGGCCGTCATCCAGATCTCCCACGGAGTCGGCGAGCACGCCCGTCGCTACGACACGCTCGCTCGCGATCTCAACGCCTCGGGCTACAGCGTCTACGCCGCCGACCAGCGCGGACACGGAGCCACCGGCCTCGCCCAGCACCGGAACGACCGCTCTCAGCTCGGCCGCCTCGGCGAGGGCGGACTGCGGGCCACGGTCGACGACATCCGTCAGCTCGGCGTCCAGATCGCCCGCGAGCACCCCGACGTGCCGCTGATCCTGCTCGGCCACAGCTGGGGGAGCCTGATGGTGCAGAAGCTCGTCAACACCCCGGCGCTCCTCCACTACGCCGGCATCGTACTCACCGGAACGGCGTACCGGATGCCCGGCCACATGGACGGAGGTGACCTCACCCGCAAGCACCGCCCGGCGCGCGGCGAGGGCAACGGCTTCGAGTGGCTGAGCCGCGACCCCGCGGCGCAGGAGCGTGCCGCTTCCGACGAGCTGATGTTCCCGGCCGAGGTGCTCAAGCTCTTCGGTCTCGCCGACGCCCTGCGCCTGTTCGGCCGGCCCGCGAAGCACCTCAGCGCCGACGTGCCGTTGCTCATCATGGTGGGCACCGATGACACCCTCGGCGGTGAGCGCAGCGCGCAGAAGCTGCGCGACGCCTACCGCACGCGCTCGCACCTGAGCGACGTCCAGCTCACCGTCTATCGGGACGCGCGCCACGAGATCCTCAACGAGACCAACCGCGACGAGGTCGTCCGTGACCTCGTGGCCTGGCTCGACCGCCACTTCGGCGCCCCGGAAGAGCGGTAGATGGACGCGATCCTCGGCCTCGACATCATCAAGGGGCCCTTGATCTGGATCGTTTTCGCGCTCAGCGCGGCCGCCTTCCTCTACCTACTCGCTCGCCCGCCGCGCATCCGCTGGGTGCTCACGGCCCTCATCGGCCTGCTCGGCGGAGCGCTCATCGCCTTCGGCACCATCGCCGTCGTCGAGGCGCTCAATCTGTTCGGCGTGCCGCTCACCGCGCAGACGGATGCCTGGATCGTCGCCACCTTCGCCGCCATCGGCCTCGCCGTGGTCAATCTCTGGCGGTCGCGGTGGTGGCGCAAGGTGATCGCCGTCGTGGGGATCGTGCTGTTCGCGGCATCCGGAACCCTCGGAATCAACGCCTACTTCGGCCTCAACCCGACGATCGCAGCACTCCTCGGCATCACCATCGAAAACCCGATCGACATCGACAACAAGCCGAACCCCACCCCCACCGGCAGTCCCGCCCCCGACACCGCGGGCAAGCCCCTCTCCGAGACGTGGAACCCGCCGGCCGACATGCCGACCACGAGCAAGACCGGCACGCAGGTGATCCCCGCCACCGCCTCCGGGTTCTCCAGCCGGCCTGCCGGCATCTACCTGCCGCCCGCTGCGCAGGTGCCGGACGCGCCCGAACTGCCCCTCGTCATCCTCATGATGGGGCAGCCGGGCAACCCCGACGTGCAGTACATCGCCACGGTGCTCGACGAGTACGCGGCGAAGAACAAGGGGCTCGCGCCGATCGTCATCGTGGCCGACCAGCTCGGCGACCCCGACCTCGACCCGGTGTGCTCCGACACCGCGAAGCTCGGCAACGCCGAGACGTTCATCACGCAGGACGTTCCGAACTGGGCCCGCGCGAACCTCCGCATCGACCAGGAACCGGCGCACTGGGTCATCGCCGGCTACTCCAACGGCGGCGGATGCGCGTTCAAGTACGGCGCGAAGTATCCCGAGATCTGGGGCAACGTGCTTGACATCTCCGGTGAGGAGTACCCCGGGTCGGAGGAGCCCGACCAGGTGATCGCGAACCTGTTCGGCGGCGACGCCGCGGCCTTCGAGGCGCAGAAGCCCGAGGCGATCCTGAAGTCGGGCGAGCACCAGTACCCGGACACCACGGCGATCTTCACGGTGGGCGGCAACGACCCCACCTTCATCCCCGAGGCGCAGGGAGCGTCGGATGCCGCGAAGGCGGCCGGGTGGAACACCACCTACTACGTCATCCCGGGCGCCGGCCACGTGGTGGACGCCCTCGAGGGCGGCTTCGAGAAGGGCTTCGAGGTGCTCTACCCGCGTCTCGGCCTCTCGGCTCCGGCGGGTTAGCCGAGTTTCGGTGCAAATGAGAGGGACTGACGGCGTATAGCGGGTCGGTCGCTCGCATTTGCACCGTTACTCGGCTAGTCCATGCCCACCAGGGCGTCGGGCTCGTCGTGCTCGGCCACGATCGTGGGCATCGACGCGGTGATGACCGAACCGTCGGCGCGCACCGTGCCCTCGATGTCGGAGGTGGTCGGTGCTCCCTCGATGGTGGGGCGGTCGTCGGCCAGCGCGACCGTGACCGGTGCGCCGGGGCCGACCTCCACTCGCTCGCCGCGCACGTAGACCACCACCGGGCCGCCCTTCTCGATCGTGAAGGTCATGCGGTCCTGCCGGAGGTCCACCTCGATCAGCGAGCCCTTGATGCAGACGTGGAAGACGAGCGAGTCCCACTCCTCCGGCAGTCGCGGATCGAAGGTGAACTTGCCGAGGTAGTCGCGCATGCCGCCGAAGCCGAAGGTCAGCGCGCTCCACACCCCGCCGGTGGAGGCCACGTGGATGCCGTCGGCCGTGTTGTTGTGCAGGTCGCCCAGGTCGACGAACAGCGCCGCCCGGAAGTAGCCGAGCGCGAGCTCACGGTAGCCGACCTCGGCCGCGATGATCGACTGCGTCGAGGCGGACAGGGTCGAGTCGCCCGTGGTGAGGGCGTCGTAGTACTCGAAGTCGGCGCGCTTCTCCTCGGTGGTGAACTCGTCGCCCTGCAGGAAGAGGGCGAGCACCACGTCGGCCTGCTTGATCACCTGGAAGCGGTAGATCACGAGCGGGTGGAAGTGCAGCAGCAGGGGGCGCTTCGAGGCCGGCGTGTTCTCGAGGTCCCACAGCTCCTTCTCGAGGAACTGCGAGTCCTGGGGGTGGATGCCGAGATCCTCGTCGAAGAGCACGTGCATCGCCTCGGCGGCCGTGGCCCACTCGAGGATCTCGTCGTCGGTGAGGTCGAGCCGCTTCACCATCCGCGCGTAGGCCTCCGGCGCGGTCTGCTTCATCTTGCGCGTCTGCCGCACCGCCGCGCGGAGGTTCGCCCGCGCCATCACGTTGGTGAAGAGGTTGTCGTTGACCACGGTGGTGTACTCGTCGGGACCGGTGACGCCGTGGATGTGGAAGGTCTCACCCTCGGCGCCGTGCCCCCGCCAGAAGCCGAGGTCGGCCCACATCCGCGCCGTCTCGACCAGGATGTCGATGGCGCCGCGGTAGAGGAAGTCCTCGTCGCCGGTGGCCGCGACGTACTGCGAGAGCGCATGGGAGATGTCGGCGTCGATGTGGTACTGCGCCGTTCCGGCCGCGTAGTAGGCCGAGGACTCGAGGCCGTTGATCGTGCGCCAGGGGAAGAGAGCCCCGCGCTGGTTCAGCTCGATCGCCCGCTCGCGCGCGGAATCGAGCATGCCGTGCCGGAAGCGCAGCGCGTTCCTGGCCACTTGTGGCGAGGTGTAGGTGAGGAAGGGGAGCACGTAGATCTCGGTGTCCCAGAAGTAGTGCCCGCCGTAGCCCGATCCGGAAACGCCCTTCGCGGCGATGCCGCCGCCGTCGGTGCGCGCGGTCGACTGCGCCAGCTGGAACAGGTTCCAGCGGATGGCCTGCTGCACGTCGGGTTGCCCCGCCACGACGATGTCGGCGCGCTCCCAGAAGTCGTCGAGCCACTCGCGCTGGTGCTCGAAGACCTCCTCGATCGGCGTCTCGCGGATGCGGTCGAGCGTGCGGTTGGTGCGGTCGGCGAGCTCGGTCGTGGGCACCGTGGAGGACGTGTGGTACGCGATGGTCTTCACCAGACGGATGCGTTGCCCCGCCTTCGCCTGAACCCGGTAGACCTGCTTCGCGATGTCGTCGTCGATCTGGGCCGATTCGCTCCACTCGTTCTCGGTCTCGAGGTGGTGCTCGGCGCCGACCGCGATGGTCATGCCCGAGTTCGCGGTGCGATAGCCGAGAACGTAACGGCCCTCGTGAATCCACTTGAACCGCGGCAGCAGCACGCGGTCGCCGAAGCCGTTGGCCTTGCGCGGGTCGGCGATGGGGGCACCCCCGGCGGTCGCGCCCGTGCCGCTCGCGACCGGGGCGGCGGCGAACTCGTCGACGCGGTCCTGACGGTTGAGGATCTGGCTCGAGATGAGAACCGAGGCATCCGAGTCGAGCATCGTGACCTCGTAGTCGATCACGGCGAGGTGCCGATCGGTGAAGGAGACGAGGCGGCGCGAACGAATGAGCACCCGCTTGCCCGACGGCGTGCGCCACTCCACGACGCGCTCGAGCACACCGGTACGGAAGTCGAGGCGGCGCGAGTACTCGATCGTGTCGGCGTCGGCCACCACGAAGGGCTCGTCGTCGACGTAGAGACGGATGACGCGGGCATCCGGAGCGTTCACGATGGTCTGGCCCACGCGCGCGAAGCCGTAGGCCTCCTCGGCGTGCCGGATGGTCCAGGTGTCGTGGAAGCCGTTGATGAAGGTGCCCTCGGCGTAGGCCTTGTGGCCCTCCTCGAAGTTGCCGCGCATGCCGAGGTAGCCGTTGCCCACGGCGAACAGGGTCTCGGTGCGCCCCTGGGTTGCGGTGTGGAACTCCGCCTCAGTGAGGGCCCATTCGTCGAGCGGGAACTGGGAGCGGTCGAGCGGATCGGAGGCGATCGGATTCATCTGGGTTCTCTCGGAGAAGGCAAGGGGGGTCGATCGATGCTAGCGAAGCGCCACGGCGGTGACGAGAGGAAGGTCAGGAGTTCCTGTCAGCGGAGCGCGGGGACGAGCTCGTCGAGGTCGTTCACCACGATGTCGGCGCCCGAATCGAGCAGCTCCTGGGCGCCCACGCCGCGGTCGACTCCGACGACCAGCCCGAAGTCGCCGTCGCGACCGGCCTGCACGCCGGAGTGCGCATCCTCCACCACGACGCATTCCTCAGGGGTGAGGCCGAGAAGTTCGGCGGCGCGACGGTAGGTGTCGGGAGCCGGCTTGCCCGGCAGGTGCTCAGCGGCGGCCACCTCGCCGTCGACGATCACGTCGAAGCGGTCACGGATGCCGGCTGCCACGAGCACCGGCACGGCGTTCCGCGAGCTGGAGACGACGGCCACTTCGTACCCGGCGTCGATGGCGGCGGTGAGGAACTCGAGCGAGCCCGGGTAGGCGGCGACGCCGCGCTCCACCAGTTCGGCCTCGAACTCGCCGTTCTTCTGGTTGCCGAGGCCCCAGACCGTGGGGGTGCCGGGCGCGTCGGTGGGGCTGCCTTCGGGCAGCGAGAGGCCCCGTGCCTCGAGCATGGTGCGCACGCCGTCGACCCGCGGCTTCCCGTCGATGAAGAGGAAGTAGTCGTCGTCGGTGTAGGCCGGAACACCGTGCGCCGCGAGGTACGGCGCGAACAGGCGCGCCCAGGCGCGACGGTGCACGTCGACGGTGGGAGTGAGCACTCCGTCGAGGTCGAAGAGGATCGCGCGAGCCGTGGCGAGGCGGCTCGCGTCGCGGGTGACGGTGGAAGTCATGCGTCAACGTTAACCGCTCGGCGTGAACGTGATGTCAACGCCGTGTTTCGATCGGGGACTCGATGATGGCGAGGGCGGCGAGCCGGAGGGTCTCGGCGACCTTCTGCGGGTCGCTGAGGTAGCCGTTGACCATGGCTCCGTCGCGGAGCATCTGCAGTTGCCCGGCGGCCGTGTCGGCGTCGGCGATGCCCGCATCTGCGGCGATCGACTCGAACAGATCGCGGGTCCAAGTCCGGTGGGCGTCGACCACGATGCGCACGGGGTCGTCGGGGTCGGGGGTCTCGGCGGCGGCGTTGATGAAGGGGCATCCGCGGAATCCGGGCATGCAGCTGAACACGCCGATGATCTCGGCGATGTTCTCGAGCGCCTGTCGCGGGTCGGCGTCGCCGCGGGCGGCCTCGAGGGCGCTCCGCTCCTGTTCGGCTTGGCGCTCGAGGTAGGCCACCACGAGGTCGGTCTTGGTGCGGAAGTGGCGGTAGAAGGTGACCTTCGTGACGCCCGCGGCCTCGATCACGCGATCGGCGCTGGTGCCCCGGATGCCGTTGGCGGAGATCAGCTCGGTCGCGGCATCCAGGATCCGGGTGCGCGCGAGGCCTTCCCGGCCGAGCCCGCGGCCCAAGGGTGCGGCGGCCTTCTGCGGCGAGTCGCTCACGAATCACTCCCTCCTGGCGACCGGGACTTGCGTCGCGGTGCATGTTCACTCTAGAGTCCCCATTGTAGACGTACTAGTTCGTCTACAAATCTGAATGGAAGAGAATTCATGACGACCGTCGATTCATCGACCGCGGTTCCTCTCGCCAGGACCCTGCGGCGCCTCTACTTCACCCGCTTCGGCTTCGCCGTCGTCTGGGCTCTGCTGCTCGCCCTCGTGGCGCCGAGCGTCGCGCCGCTGCTGACGGTGCTGCTGGTGCTGTACCCGCTGGTCGACGCGGCGTCGGTCTTCACCGAGCTCCGCGCATCCGGCTCGTCGCCTCGGTCGCGCATCAGCGAGACGGTGAACATCGTCGTCAGCGTGCTGGCCGCCCTCGCTCTCGGCTGGGCGTCGTTCGTCTCTCCGGCCGCCGTTCTGGCGGTCTGGGGTGTGTGGGCGATTCTCGCCGGCGCCACGCAACTCCTCACCGGGCTCAGCCGGCGCAGGCTCGGCGGTCAGTGGCCCCTGATGTTCAGTGGCGGTCTCTCCGTGCTGGTGGGCTTCGCGTTCCTCGCGCAGGGGGTCGGCGGCGGCACCAGTGTGACGTCGGTGGCCGGCTACGCCACGCTGGGCGGAGTACTCTTCCTCGTCTCCGCCATCCGCCTGACACGAGCGGCGCGCGCCTGATGGCCGCGGACCAGAACCCCACGACTCCCGGCCCCGACTACGACCTGATCGTGATCGGTGCGGGGCCGGTCGGCGAGAACGTCGCCGACTACGCGACGAAACGCGGCATCCGCGTGGCGATCGTCGAATCCGAACTCGTCGGCGGCGAGTGCTCCTACTGGGCGTGCATGCCGTCGAAGGCCCTGTTGCGCAGCGGTCATGCGCTCCGCGCCGTGCAACGACTCGACGGCGCACGGCAGGCGGCGACCGGATGGCTGAACGTCCCCGCCGTTCTCGCCCGTCGGGATGCGTTCGCGAGCGATTGGAACGACGACGGCCAGGTCGCCTGGCTCGAGTCAGCCGGCATCGACCTGATCCGCGGTCACGCCCGCATCACCGGCCGGGGCGCGATCGACGTCGACGGCCGCCCCTACCGGGCGAACGCGATCGCGGTGGCGACCGGGTCGATCCCCGTGCTCCCCGACATCCCGGGCCTCGCCGATGCGAACCCGTGGGGCACCCGGGAGGCCACCAGTGCGAAGGGCGTCCCGCCGCGATTGCTCGTGGTGGGCGGCGGGGTCGCCGGCACCGAGCTCGCCACCGCCTACGCCTCGCTCGGCTCCCAGGTCACGCTGGTGGCCCGCAGCGGACTGCTCGTGCGCGAGGAGCCCTTCGCCGGAGAAATCGTGGCCGGCGCCCTCCGCGGGCTCGGCGTCGACGTGCGCCTCGGCACGACGCTGCGAAAAGTCGATCGGGATGCCGCCGGCGTGGTGACGACGGAGCTCGATGATGGCACGATCGTGGTGACAGACGAAATCCTGATCACGACGGGACGTCGCGCGAGCACTTTCGATCTCGGCCTCGAAACCGTCGGACTGCATCCCGGGGAGTGGCTGACCGTCGACGACACCATGCTCGTGAGCGGAACCGACTGGCTCTACGCCGTCGGCGACGTCAACGGGCGCGCGCTCCTCACCCATCAGGGCAAGTACCAGGCGCGCGCCGCGGGTGAGGTCATCGCGGCCCGCCTCACCGGGACTCCTGTACACGCCGAGCCCTGGGGCGACCACGTCGCCACGGCCGACGACACGGCCGTGCCCCAGGTGGTCTTCACCGACCCCGAGGTCGCGCGTGTCGGACTCACGGAAGCGGATGCCCGGGCCCGTGGCCTCACCGTGCGCGCGGTCGAGTACGAGCTCGGCTGGGTCGCCGGCGCGAAGCTCCACGCCGACGGCTACGAAGGCCGCGCGAAGATGATCGTGGACGAGGATCGGCAGATCGTCGTCGGCGCGACCTTCGTCGGCCAGGACGTGGCCGAACTGCTCCACTCGGCCACGATCGCCGTCGTCGGACAGGTTCCCCTGCACCGGCTCTGGCACGCCGTTCCGTCGTATCCCACGATCAGTGAGATCTGGCTCCGGCTGCTCGAGACGTACGGCCGGCCGGCACTCTGACCCCCAACAGAACAACCCCTCAGAACAACCCCCACAGAAAAGGAAGAATCCATGCCCACGAAGATCACCCTCATCATCGACAACCCCTCCGACGCCGAGGCGTTCGAGAGCGACTACGCCGGGATCGCGGCGCTCGCGCACGAGCTCCCCGGGGTGCGACGCGTCGAATCCGCCAAGGTCTGGCCCAAGGAGGACGGCACGCCGACCCCCCGCGCACCGCACACTCGACCTCTACTTCGACAGCTACGACGACGCCTCGGCTGCGGTCACGACGCCCGCGGCCGGAGAACTGTTCCAGCGGCTCGGCGGAACCGGCACCACGTTCATGGGCCTGTTCTCCGACATCGAGGAGGGCTGACGGTCGTAGGCTTGACGGGTTCGAGGAGAGGATACAGATGCACGGTGAATACAAGGTGCCCGGCGGCAAGCTCGTCGTGGTCGACCTCGACGACATCGAGGGTCGCATCCAGAATTTCCGGCTCGCCGGCGACTTCTTCCTCGAACCGGATGACGCGCTCCCGCTCATCGATCAGGCGGTGAACGGCCTGCCCTCCGACAGCGATGCGGCCACGATCGCCGCGGCGGTGCAGGCCGCCCTGCCGGAGGGCGCCGTGCTGCTCGGGTTCTCGCCCGAGGCGGTGGCGGTCGCCATCCGTCGCTCGCTCGCGAAGGCCACGAGCTGGAACGACTACGACTGGCAACTCATCCACTCCGGGTCGGAGACCCCGCAGATGCAGCTGGCCCTCGACGAGGTTCTCGCCGCGGAGGTGGGCGAGGGGCGCCGCAAACCGACCCTGCGCATCTGGGAGTGGAACGAGCCGGCCGTCGTGATCGGCAGCTTCCAGTCGGTGAAGAACGAGGTCGACCTCGAGAACGCCGCGAAGTACGGCTTCGAGGTGGTGCGCCGCATCTCCGGGGGCGGCGCGATGTTCATGGACGCCAATTCCGTCGTCACCTATTCCATCTACGCCCCCGCCGCGCTGGTGCAGGGCATGAGCTTCGCCGACTCCTACGCCTTCCTCGACGAGTGGGTCATCACGGCTCTCAAGTCGCTCGGCATCGAGGCGGTCTACCAGCCGCTCAACGACATCTCCTCCGCCAAAGGCAAGATCGGCGGGGCGGCGCAGAAGCGTCTCGGCAACGGAGCGGTGCTGCACCACGCCACCATGAGTTACGACATGGACGGCGAGAAGATGGTGCAGGTGCTGCGGATCGGTCGCGAGAAGATGAGCGACAAGGGCACGAAGTCGGCTGCCAAGCGGGTCGACCCGCTCCGCAGCCAGACCGGCCTCTCCCGCGCCGAGATCATCGACCGCCTGATCGCGACGTTCACCGCCCTGTATGGGGCGACGCCGTCGGAGATCACTCCCGAGGAGCGGGCGGCGGCCGAGCAGCTCGTGGTCTCGAAGTTCAGCACCCCCGAATGGATAGGACGCGTTCCGTGAGCAGCCTCCCCGTCTTCACCGTGGCCGACCTCGAAGCCGTGCCGAGCCCCGACCTTCCGTCGTTCGGCAACGACGACGCCTACGAGCTGGGCACGATCGCCGCCACCATCATCCGGGAGCGCGGTCTGAACCTTGCCGTCGACGTCGTGCTGAACGACGACCTGGTGTTCCGCGCGAAGCTCGGCACCACCGGCCCGGGCAACGACGCGTGGCTCGTCGGCAAGGCCGCCGTGGCCCGCTACTTCGGGGTGCCGTCGCTGCTGGTGCGCCGTCGGCACGAGGCGGCCGGCACGAGTTTCGACGACATCGCCGACCCGAACGTCGACCACGCGGTCATGAAGGCCCACGGAGGGTCGATCCCGATCTTCGTCGACGGAGTGCCCATCGGCACCATCACCACTTCAGGCGAGGCCGACGTCATCGACCACCAGGTGGCGGCCGATGCGGTCGCCGCATTCGTGGGGCGTCGCGCGTCCTGACACTCGCGCCGCTCGGTAGTGGCGCGTGGGCTGCGGCCTCAGCCGCGGTCGACGAGTTCCTGGTAGTCGGGGTGACCGTCGATCCACCGCGAGACGAAGGTGCACTGCGGCACCACCGCGAGGTCGCCCGTGCGCACGTCGTCGAGCGCGTACTGCACGAGCTGCCCCGCGACACCATTGTTGCGGCGACGGGGATCGACCTCGGTGCGGGTGAAGACGATCGACCGGCCGACGATGCGGTAGTCGGTGAACCCCACCAGTTCGTCGTCGAGAGTGATGGTGTAGCGGTTCTGCGTCTCTTCGTTGCGGATCTCGGTGCTCATGGTGCCCCGAGAATACGCCCGCCACCTTCGGACTGCCACAATTGCAGGGTGCCCGCCGCCGAATCCCCCCTCGCCGCTTTCGACGAGGACGCCCGGGGAGAGGGGCTGGTCTACCACGCCGACAACCTGGCGGTCCTGCCCGCCTTCGCCGACGCATCCTTCACCGTCATCTACCTCGATCCGCCGTTCAACACGGGGCGACAGCAGACCCGCCGATCGACTACGGCGACCCGGGTCGTGACGGAGCCGGCATCCGCCGCACCGGATGTGACGGCCGATCCGGATGCGCCCCGTCCGCCCGGCCGCATCACCGGTTTCAAGGGCCAGGCCTACGACCGCATCAAGGGCGACCTGCTGAGCTACGACGACCGCTTCGACGACTACTGGGAGTTCCTCGAACCGCGCATCGTCGAGGCCTGGCGTCTGCTCGCTGACGACGGAACTCTCTACCTGCACCTCGACTACCGCGAGGCGCACTACGCGAAGGTGCTGCTCGACGCGCTCTTCGGGCGCGAGAGCTTCCTGAACGAGATCATCTGGGCCTACGACTACGGCGCCAAGTCGAAGAACCGCTGGCCCACGAAGCACGACACGATCCTGGTCTACGTGAAGAACCCGGCCGCCTACTATTTCGACTCGACGACGGTCGACCGCGAGCCGTACATGGCGCCCGGGTTGGTCACGGCCGAGAAGGCGGCGACGGGCAAGCTGCCGACGGATGTCTGGTGGCACACGATCGTGTCGCCCACCGGCCGCGAGAAGACCGGCTACCCGACGCAGAAGCCCGAGGGCATCCTGCGCCGCATCGTGCAGGCGTCGAGCCGCGAGGGCGACTGGGTGCTCGACTTCTTCGCCGGTAGCGGCACCACGGGTGCGGTCGCCGCAGCGCTCGGCCGCAACTACGTGCTCGTCGACCGGAGCCCCGACGCGTTGGCCGTGATCCGCCGCCGCCTCCCCGACGCCCGCTACGTGCAGCCGACCCGCTAGGCCGACGCCCGGCGGATGAGGCGGGTGGGGATGATGGTGCGCCTCGGTACCTCGTCGCCCGCGATGAGGCGCACCAGGAGGTCGGCCATGGCGGCGCCGAGGTCGGCCGAGGGCTGGTGGATCGTCGTGAGCGGCGGCGTGAGGGTCGACGCGAAGGTGTCGTCGTCGTAGCCCACGACGGACACGTCGCCCGGCACCGACAGTCCACGGGCGTGCAGCACGTGGATGGCGCCCGCCGCCATCTGGTCGTTCGCCACGAACACGGCGTCGATGGGCACACCGCGGTCGAGCAGTCGCTCCATCGCGTCCGCCCCCGAGTCCTGCGAGAAGTCACCGATCTCGACCAGGGCGGGATCGCCGCCCGTCGCCTCGATCGACTGGCGCCAGCCGGTGAGCCGGTCGATGCCGGCCGGCATGTCCTGCCGCCCCGCGATGGTGGCGATCCGTCGCCGGCCGAGACCGATCAGGTGGTCGGTGGCGGTGCGGGCGCTGTGCACGTTGTCGACATCGACGAAATAGCTGTCGAAGGTGTCGGGGTTGATCGGCCGCCCGCCGAACACGATCGGCAGCTTGGAGCCGAGTCCGACATAGGAGTGGTCCTCGGCGTGGTGCGAGACCACCAGGGCACCGTCGACGTTGCCGCCGAGCAGGTAGCGGCGTGTCTTCTGCGGACGGGTCTCGGAGGCGATGAGCAGGTTGAGCGTGTAATCCGTGTCGGACAGCGCCCGTGCCACACCGCGCACCACCGGGGCGAAGAAGGGATCGGCGAACACCGTCGAGGTCGACTCGGGCACGATCAGGGCGATCACGTCGGTGCGCCGGCTCGCCAGCGACCGCGCCACCCGGTTCGGCACGTAGTTGAGCCGGGCGATGGCGTCGTTGACCACCGCGGTGACCTCGGCGGTCACTTTCGGTGAACCGTTCACGACGCGCGAGACGGTGGCGCGGGAGACTCCGGCTTCCGCGGCCACCATCTCGAGGGTCGGCGCGCGCGAGCCACTGGCGTCGATCGTCATCTCAGACCTCCAGTGGCTCGAGCGGTGTGGTGCGCCTTACGATACCGGCGTCACCACGGCCTCCGCGGCCTCGGCGGCATTCCGGATGAGCGCGGAGTAGGCGATCGCGGAGTCCTTCGGGGTGCGTTCGAGGGTGTCGTAGTCGACCCGCACGATTCCGAAGCGCTTGCCGTAGCCCCAGGCCCACTCGAAATTGTCGAGCAGCGACCACACGAAGTAGCCGCGCACGTCGGCGCCGTCGGCGATCGCATCCGACACCGCCTGGATGTGGTCGAGCACGTACTTCTTGCGCAGATCGTCGTGGATCGCTCCGTCGGGCGACACCTCGTCGTCGTAGGCCGCGCCGTTCTCGGTGACGTAGAGCGGCGGCAGCCCGGGGTACTCCTCGCCGAGGCGCACGAGCAGCGTGCGGAGACCGGCGGGGTTGACCTCCCAGCCCATGGCCGTGCGGGGAAGGCCGCGCAACGGGAAGGTGATGTACTCCGACCCCACGAACGGAGAGCTGAGCGGCCGCCCCGTGTCGACCAGGTGCGGGTCGTCGGCACCGTCGAGCGGATGTCCGCTCACGACGTCGTCGTGGTAGTGGTTCACGCCGAGGAAGTCGATCGGCTGGCTGATGATCTCGAGGTCGCCGGGCCGCACGAGCCCGGTCTCGGTCACCTCGTCGAGGCCGAATGCGGCGAGATCGCGCCGCACGTCTTCGGGATAGGAACCGCGCAGGATCGGGTCGAGGAAGATCGTGTTCTGCAGTCCGTCGAACCGCCGCGCCGCCTCGACGTCGACGGGGTCGGCGTCATCCAGCGGAATGGAGTTCGTGAGGTTGAGCGTGATGCCGAGGTTCTGCGCGCCGAGGTCGCGCAAGCGCTGCACGGCAAGTCCGTGCCCGAGGTGCTGGTGGTGCACGGCGGCCACGGCGGCCGCCGGCTCCTGACGCCCCGGCGCGTGCACTCCGGCGGCGTAGCCGAGCAGGGAGGAGCAGAACGGCTCGTTGAAGGTCGTCCAGTGCTGCACCCGGTCGCCGAGCGCGCCGTGGACGATCTCGGCGTAGTCGCGGAAGCGGTAGGCGGTGTCGCGGTTCGCCCAACCGCCCTTGTCCTCGACGGCCTGCGGCAGATCCCAGTGGTAGAGGGTCAGCCAGGGGAGGATGCCCGCCTCGAGCAGCTGGTCGACGAGCCGGGAGTAGAAATCGAGTCCGGCGGGGTTGACGTCGCGGTCACCCGGACGGATGCGCGCCCAGCTCGTGGAGAAGCGGTAGGAGTGGAGGCCGAGCTCCTTCATCAGCGCGACGTCTTCGGGCATGCGGTGGTAGTGGTCGACGGCCACGTCGAGGGTGTCACCGTTCAGCACCGCGTTGGGCACTCGGGCGAAGGTGTCCCAGATCGACGCTTCTTTGCCGTCTTCGAACGCGGCTCCTTCGATCTGGGCGGCCGCCGTGGCCGAGCCCCACAGGAATCCGGGCGGGAATGAGGTCGTCATGACTGTGTTGTTGCTCCTTGAGTCGTGGTCGTGCAATCGTACGTGTTCGCGCCCGGGCGGCACAGGGCCGCCCGCCGCGCTATCCCTTGACCGCGCCGGCCATGATGCCGGAGACGAGCTGCTTGCCCGCGAGCACGAACAAGAGCAGCAGCGGCAGCGTGGCGAGCACGGCGCCGGCGAGCACGATCGAGTAGTCGACGTACTTCGCGGACTGCAGCTGGCTGAGGGCCACCTGCAACGTGGGATTCTGTGGCACCACCAGGAGGGGCCAGAGGTAGTCCGTCCAGGCCGTCATGAAGGTGAAGAGGCCGAGAATGGCCATCGCGGGCCGCGCAGCGGGCACTCCGACGTGCCAGAAGGTCGAGATCATGCTCGCACCGTCGACGCGCGCGGCCTCGATCAGCTCGTCGGGGATGACGTCGACGAGGTACTGCCGCATGAAGAACACGCCGAAAGCGGTCACCAGGGTCGGCACGATCACGGCGCCGAGCGACCCGGTCCAGCCGAACTGGCGCATCAGCATGAACAGGGGGATGATGCCGAGCTGGGTCGGCACGGCGAGGGTCGCGATCACGAACACCAGCAGCCCCTCGCGGCCGCGGAAGCGGAGCTTCGCGAAGGCGTAGCCAGCCAGCGTCGAGAAGAAGACGACGGAGGCCGTGATCACGCCCGACACGATGACGCTGTTGCCGAGGGCGGTCCAGAACGGCACGGTCGTGACGACCTGGCCGACGTTCTCCCAGAATTGCCCGCCGGGCAGCAGCGGCGGCCAGGTGGAGGTGAGCACCTGGCTGTCGCTCGAGCCGACGACGAACGACCACCACAGCGGGAACGCGCCACCGAGGAAGACGGCCAGCAGGATGCCGTACGTGACGAACCCGGGGCGGCGGTCGATGCCGTGGTCGCGACGCCGGCGACGCACCGGGCGCGCGGGGGCGGATGCCGCGGCGGCCGGTCGGGACAGGGTGGCGGTCATCGCTTCTCCTCCGAGGGATCGTGCAGGGGATCGTGGGCGTCGTGTTCGGCGAGCTCGGGCGAGACGCCGGGCACGAACCCGCTCGTGAGCTCGGCCTCGGCACGCGACCGGGCAAGGGCCCGCGCGCTGCGCTTCTTCGCGACCCGCGCTTCCGTCGACGCGATCCGCCGCGAGATCAGGAAGTTGAGCACCCCGAACAGCACGATCACGAGGAACAGCAGCCACGCCACGGCCGAGGCCTTGCCGAAGCTCTGCCGGTTGAACGCGAGGTCCCAGAGATAGAGCACGGTGGTCTGGTACTGCCGGTCGTTGCCGCCGGGGGTGGAGACCGTGGGGTTGAAGAGCTTGGGCTCGGTGAAGATCTGCAGGCCGCCGATGGTGGCCGTGATGATGACGAAGATCATGGTGGGCCGGATGCTCGGCAGCGTGATGGAGAAGAAGCGCCGGAACTGACCGGCGCCGTCCAGGGCCGCCGACTCGTGGATGTCGCGCGGAACGGCCTGCATCGCGGCGAGCAGGATGAGGGCGTTGTACCCGGTCCAGCGCCAGTTCACCATCGTGGCGATCGCGATGTGCGAGGGGAAGACATCCGTCATCCAGCCGACCGGGGCGAGGTGCACGGCCTGCAGGATGTTGTTGATGAGGCCGTACTTCTCCGAGAACGCGCTCGAGAAGATGAGGGTGACGGCGACGGGCGTCACCACGTACGGGATCAGCACGCTCATGCGCCAGAAGGTCTTGGCGCGCAGGTTCTGATCGAGGATCGCGGCGATCACGACGGCGGCGATCAGCTGCGGAACCGCGCTGAGGAAGAAGATGCTGACCGTGTTGAACAGCGAGTTCCAGAAGAAGGGATCGCTGAGCTCGGTGGCGAAGTTGCCGAGCCCGACCCACTCGCCCGGCCCGGTCAGCAGGTTCCAGTTGTTGAGCGAGACCACGAAGGTGTAGCCCAACGGGAACAGGCCGATCAGCCCGAACAGGATGAAGAAGGGCGCCACGTAGGCGTAGGGGGAGTACTTGACGTCCCACTTGCTGAGGCGCTGGCGGAGCGTGAGGCGGGGTGCTCGCGCGGGGGGAGCATCCGGCTGTGGCACTTTCACCGGCGGGGTGATCGTTGCGGTCATGCGAGTTCTTCCGGAGGGAGGGGCGGCGGGTGGACGTGGGATCGGGGCTCTCGGCGGTGGTGGTGCCGAGAGCCCCGACGGTGGGTGCTACTTGTTGACGACCAACTGGTTCAGCAGGTCGATCGCGTTGTCCCAGGCCGCCTGGCCGTCGGTACCCGAGTCGAGCGACAACGCCGACGGGCCGAAGACCTGCTCCTGGATGACCGAGTCGTCAGCGCCCTTGTACTGAGCGACGACACCCTTCGAGCGCTCCGCGAGGATGGTGCCGAGCGGAGCGTCGTTGAAGAACGTCGCCAGCTCGTTCGTGCCGGTGACGGCCGGGTCGCCCTGCGCCTCGATGTTGCTCGGGAAGGTACCCGCGACGGTGAAGGCGGCGGCCTGCTGCTTGGCCTCGGTCAGCCACTGCGCCAGAGCCGCGGCCTCCTTCGGGTGCTTCGACTGCGTCGGCACGGTGAGGAACGATCCGCCCCAGTTGGCCGGGCCGCCGGGGAAGACGTTGGCGAAGTCCCAGCCGGTGGTGGCGTCGCCGCCCGCGGCCTCGACCTGGCCCTTCACCACGCCGAGCATCCAGCCGGGGCAGACGAAGGTGGCGAAGGAGCCGTCGGTGAAGGCCTTGCCCTTGCCCCAGTCCCACTGGGTCTGGCCGGAGGAGAGGCCGGCCGCAGCGCCGCCGGCGAGCTCGCCCCAGAGCGCCTTGAGGTCGGAGTTGTCCTCGATGTTCAGCTCGCCGTCCTTGGTGTAGTAGCCCTCGGGCTGCTGGTTCACCATGGCGTTCCAGATGAAGCCGGACTGGTCGTACCAGGCCTTGCCGGTGGCCGCGTGGTACTGCTCGCCGAGCTTGAAGTAGTCGGCCCAGGTGGCGTCGTCGCCGCCGAAGAGGGCGGCGACCTCCTCGCGGTCGGTCGGCAGGCCGGCCTCGGCGAAGAGCTTGCTGTTGTAGCACAGGCCCTCCGGTCCGATGTCGGTGCCGTAGCCGATGATGCGGCCGTTCGCATCCGTCGCCTGCTTCACCTTCCAGTCGACCCACTGGTCGGAGATGTCCTTGGCGCCGTACTCGCTGAGGTCGGTGAACTGGTCGGAGACCTGCATCACGGCGCTCAGCCAGCCCTCCTCGACGGCCTGCACGTCGGGGAGCCCCGCGCCGGCAGCCTGCTTGGTCTGCCAGTCCGTCTTGGCGTTGCCGCCGGTGTCGATGTTGGTGGCCTCGATCTTGATGCCGGGATTCTCTTTCTCGTACTGCGTGTAGAGGTCGTCGAGCCCCATGGTGCCGAACGTGGTGACGGTCAGCGTGATGGGGTCGTCGGCCGTGCCTGCGGCGCTGCCGGACGACGAGCATCCGGTGGCGGCGAGCGCGATGGCCGCGACGGTGACGGCTGCTGCGGTGGTGCGTCGTGAGAACTTCACGGTCACTCCCTTGTGTGCGTGGATGGTTGTCAATAGTGCGTGAGAGCGCTCTCAAATCGAAGTGTGAGAGCGCTCTCACGAATCTGGGCCAACGGTAGGTGATGATTCCGACGAATGTCAAGTCCGATCAACATTCCGATTGCGGCATACGAGCCACGCGGCGCTCGTTTCGTAACAGAACTTCGCATTCGGGGTTCCGAGCCACTGTCCGTGCGACCCTGTCGTATCGACGATCGAGGAGAGGAGCGCCCGGTGAGCGACGAAGAATACGGATTCGCGACGCAGCAAGTGCATGCGGGCGGATTCCCCGACGACGGCGTGAATGCGCGCGCCACCCCCATCTACCTCAGCGCCGGCTTCGTGTTCGACGACTTCGCCCAGGCCAGGGATCGCTTCGGTGGGGCCGACGACGGTTTCAGCTACACCCGCGTCGGCAACCCCACCACCGCATCGGTCGAGCGTCGCATCGCGGCTCTGGAGCGCGGCGACCAGGCCATCCTGGTCGGCAGCGGGCAGGCCGCCCTGTCGGTGGCCCTGCTCGCTCTCCTCCAGGCGGGCGACCACCTGGTGTCGGCGAACAGCATCTACGAGGGTTCGCGCGGGCTCTTCCTCGACAACTTCTCACGGCTGGGCATCGACACCTCCTTCGTCATCGACGCGAACGACCCGCTCGCCTGGGAACTCGCCATCCGCCCCACCACCCGTGCGCTGTTCGTGGAGTCGATCCCGAATCCGCGCAACGAGATCGTCGACCTCGAGCTCGTGGCCTCCGTGGCGCACCGGCACGGCATCCCGCTCATCGTCGACAACACCTTCGCCACGCCCTACCTGCTCCGCCCGCTGGAGCATGGGGCCGACATCGTGGTGCACTCCGCCAGCAAGTTCCTCGCCGGGCACGGCTCGGTGCTGGGCGGCGCCGTGGTCAGCGGAACCGGCTTCGACTGGGCGGCCCGGCCCGAGCTCTTCCCCCATCTCGCCGAACCGGCTCGCGCTCTCGGGGGGCGCAGCTTCGCCGAACGCTTCGGCCCAGCGGCGTTCATCACCTACGCACGGGATGTCGTGGCCCTGCGCTTCGGCCCGACCCCGTCGCCCCTCAACGCCTTCCTCATCCAGCAGGGCATCGAGACGCTCTCCCTCCGGGTCGACCGGCAGTCCGCGAGCGCGAAGGCCGTCGCCGAATGGCTCGAGGCGCAGCCGGAGATCGAGTCGGTGGACTACTCGGGGCTGGCTTCGAACGCCTACCACGAGCTCGCCGAACGCTACCTGCCGCGCGGACAGGGCTCGGTGTTCTCGTTCACCGTGGCCGGCGGTCTGGCGGCGGCCGAGGCGCTCATCGACGCGGTCGGCCTGTTCACCCGTATGACGCACCTCGGTGACGTGCGGTCCCTCATCATCCACCCCGGCACGACCTCGCACGCCTTCCGCACCGAGGAGCAGCTGCGCGAGGGCGGGATCGGGCCGGGCCTCATCCGTCTCTCCATCGGTGTCGAGGACGTCTCCGACCTGATCGCGGACCTCGCCCGGGGCCTCGCCGCCGCGCGAGCCGTCGCAGCCGCCTCGGCGGTCGAAACGGATGGAGACTCGGCGCGACTCGCCGACGCTTCCTCCGTCGATACCGCGCATCGGCCTGAGACTCCGTCGATTTCGCACGCGAGCGCCGGGCCCGGACAGGCGGCCTGACGTGTCGCGTCCGCAGCACTTCGGCTGGTTCCTCTCGCGCGGCTTCGGACCGCACGGCTGGGGGCATCCCTACTACGAGTGGAACCACCCCTGGCACCGGCCGCAGCTCTACCAGCAGTCGGTGCGCGACCTCGAACAGGCTGGGTTCGACCTCGTCATCATCGAGGACGCGCTATCGCTCGGTAATGCCGACACGCTAGATCTGCGCATCCGGAGCGCCTACGGCGGACCGAAGCACGACCCACTGCTGCTCGCGCCCTACTTGTTCGCTGCCACCGAGCACATCGGAATCGCTCCCACCGTGAATCCGTTGGCCTACTCGCCCTACCAGGCAGCGCGGCAGTTCGCGACCCTGCAGCACCTTAGCGACTACCGCTTCGGCATCAACGTGGTGACGGATGTCGGCTCCTCGCGGCATTTCGGCGCCGAGCCGTTGGCGCACGACGCCGCTTACGACCGGGCCGAGGAGTGGCTCACCGCCGTGCGCGCCCTCTGGCACAGCTGGGGGCCCGATGCGCTCATCGCCGACCCGGCCACCGGTCACTTCGCCGACGGATCGCGTCTGGACGCCGTGCCGCATCGCGGGGAGTACTACACGTTCGACGGCCCGCTGAACGCCCTGCCGTTCCCGTCGCTGGGGGACGGCGCGCTCTCGGGCGACCCGGTCGTGGTCTCGCCCGGCGGTTCCGGCCGCGGGCTGAACTTCGCCGGCGAGCAGTCGGAGGTGCAGCTCGCACTGGCCTCGCTCGACGTCGACACCATCCGGTTCTATCGGGCGAAGGTGCTCGACGCGGCACTCGCCCACGGACGCACCGCCGCCGACATCGACATCCTGTTCGTGTTCAAACCGGTCATCGTGGGGAGCTCGGAAGAGGCGCAACGGATCGTGGACGCTTCGGCGCATCCCTCCGACGAGGCGCTGCTGCAGATCGCCCTCGGACAGTCGAGCGACCTGGAGACCGATCTCACCTCGCTCGACCTCGACCGCCCGGTCAACCCGGCGATCTTCGGCGACCACGTGTCGCGCGGCACGATCAAGGGTCTGCTCGGCACGTTCGACTCGTTCGCGGATGCGACCCTGCGGCAACTGCTCACCGCCAAGGCGCGCCTCGGCCGCATCGCGTCGCGATCCGGATACGTCGGCACGGCGGAGGAGGTGGCCGACTTCATCCAGGAGCTCGGCGACGACGCCGACAACGACGGGTTCATCTTCTCGGGCGACCTGCATCCCGTGACCATCCACCGCATGCTCGACGAGCTAGTGCCGATCCTGCGCCGCCGGGGCGTGCTGCGCACCTCCTTCGGTGACGGCGGTCTGCGCGGCAACCTGCGCGACTTCTGAGCCGGGGGGTGGCCACCGGCATGTCAGGGGCGGGCGGCCAGGCCGGTCGTGCGGGACGGGCGCGGGGGACGATCGCCGGAAGCGCGGCCGGCCAACCGGGGGCGGACCGATGACCGCGCTGGCGTCCGAGTTCTTGCGCATCGGCGTGCTGGGACTGGGGCGGATGGGCCTGCCCGTCGCGGTGCGCCTCCGTGCGGCGGGTCACCACGTGGTGGGGTACGACCCCGATCGGGATCGCCGCTTGCTGTTCGGGGCCTCGCCCGCGGGAGCCGCCGCCTCCGTCGATCCCGACCGCCGGGCCGTTCCTGGCCAGCCCGAAAAGGTCGAGCCGGAATGGGCGGCCGCAGTCGACGTGCTGGTGACGGTGCTTCCGGGACCGGAAGAGCTGGAGTTCGCGATGATCGGCGACGGCGGCGCACTCCCGGTTCTCCACGAGAGAGCGCTCTGGATCGACCTGACCAGCGGGGATCCCCGCATGGCGCGTTCGCTCGCCCGGGCCGCCGAGGCGCGCGGAGTGCAGGCCGTTGCAGCCCCCATGGCCGGAGGGCCCGGGGACGCAGAGGCGGGCACGCTCGGATTCTTCGTGGGCGGAGAACCGGGCTCGGTGGAGCGGGCGATGCCGGTGCTCCTCGCCCTAGGCGCGGCCGATCGCCTCGAACGCGCCGGCGACGACGTCGGGGCGGGTCACGTGGCGAAGCTCCCCGCCAACACCCTGTGGTTCGGGCAGGTGGCCGCGGTGGTGGAGGCGCTGCTGATCGGGCGGGCTCAGGGCGTCGAGCCCGAGCGGCTCGCCGCGATCCTGCGCCGGAGTGCCGGAGGCAGCGTGTTCCTCGACCGGTATCTCGACGCCCTGCTCGACGGCGACTACCTCGAGACCTTCGGCATCGACCGCGTGGTGGAGGAGCTGGACACCGTGGTCGGGCTCGGTGCGGACGCCGATCTCCCCGTCACGCTGACGCGGCTCGTCGCGCGCCTGCATCACGAGGCGCTGGAGCGGTTCGGCGCGGTCGACGGCGAGCTCCTGGTGGCGAAGCTCCTCGAGGACCGCGCGGGAGCGCGTCTCCGTCGCTCCGTCTCCTGATTCCTCCGTCCGGATCGGTCGATTCGGGGCAAAAAGTAGTGTTTGTGCTTGTTTTATGAGGATGCATCAACTAAACCTGAGGGTAAGTCGACAGTTGTCCTGTCACCTCGCCGACCGGCACCTCGGAGGAGCATCATGCGCACGAAGAACACCCCGTCCCACACTCTCCGTCTCTCCCTGGGCGCGGCCCTCGTCGCAGCCCTGCTCGCCGCGATACCGATCGGCGCCCACGCCGAAGACCTCGCCCCCGACGCACCTCCCGTGGCTGCGGTGACTCCGGTCGTCACGTCGGGGCCGATGCCCACCGGAACCGTCGGGGAGGCCTACGACTACCAACTGGCGTCCAATGTGTCGCCGGTGACGTTCTCGGTCTCCGGCCTTCCCGACGGTCTGACGGCGGATGCGGACACAGGTCTCGTCACGGGAACGCCGACGGTCGATGGCGAGTTCACCGTTCGTCTCGAGGCGGTCGGGGCCGAGCCGAGCGAATTCGCGCAGGTGCGGTACGACACGGTGGTCATCGATCCCGCGCCGGTGACGGTGCCCGTCATCACGTCTTCGTCGCTCCCTGCCGGCACGGTGGGCGTCGCGTACAACTTCCAGCTGACATCGAACGTGTCGCCGGTGACCTTCTCGGTCTCCGGCCTGCCCGACGGTCTGACGGCGGATGCGCAGTCCGGCCTCATCATCGGCACTCCCGAGGTCGACGGTGAATTCTCCGTGCGCCTCGAAGCGATCAGCTCAGACTCGGCGGGCGACTCCCAGGTGCGATACGACACGCTCGTGATCGATCCGGCGCCCGTCACGGTGCCGACGATCACGTCGGTTGCGTTGCCGGAGGGAACGGTGGGTGCGCCGTACAGTTTCCAGCTGACGTCGAACGTGTCGTCGGCGACCTTCTCCGTGTCCGGTCTGCCCGACGGCCTGACCGTGGATGCCGACACCGGTCTCATCTCGGGCACTCCGACGGTCGACGGCGAGTTCACCGTGCGCCTCGAGGCTCTCGGCGCTGGGCCCACCGGCGGCTCCTCCCAGGTCGTCTACCAGACGCTCGTCATCGCCCTCAGCGCGGGCGGGCCTCCGGTAATCACCTCCGGGGCACCTCCCGCAGCGACCGTGGGTGTGGCGTACTCGTTCCAGGTCACGGCCGACGGCGTCGGGCTCACCTATGGTGTGGGCGGGCTGCCGAACGGGCTCACCATCGACCCTACGAGCGGTCTCATCAGCGGCGTACCGACGGTGTCCGGCGACTTCTCCATGCTCATCAAGGTCGTCGACAGTGCTGGGGTGCTCGCCGGGCAGCATAAGACGCTGCACGTCGACCCGGCCGTGCCGGTCATCACCTCGGGCCCGCTGCCCGATGCGACAGTGGACGTCGTGTACTCGTTCCAATTGACGGCCTCCGTGACGCCCGCGAGGTTCGAGGCGACCGGGTTGCCCCGGGGCCTCGCGGTCAATGAGTCCACCGGGTTGATCTCCGGCTCGCCCACCGTCGCGGGTGCCGCGACGATCACGATCACCGCCACCGCCGACGGAGTCACGAGCGCCCCGTGGAAGGACACGATCACCATCCGCGTGAAGGTCAGCCCCCCTGTGACGCCCGCCGTGTTCACCTCGACTCCGCCGGTATCCGCCGTTGTTGGCGCCGTGTTCTCCTACGCGCCCACCGTGACCAGTGCGACTCCCGTCGCCTTCCTGCTGACCGGAGCTGTGCCAGGATTGACCTTCGATCCGGCCACCGGCCGACTGTCGGGTACGCCGACGACCGTGGGCAACTACGCCGTCACGATCACTGCGGCGAACGGCGCGCTCACGAGGACTTCGCAGACGTTCACACTCGCCGTCACGGCGGCCACGACCCCGCCTCCTCCGACGCAGAACCCTCCAGCTCCGCCCGCCGCGGGCTCCGCGGGCAGCTCTGGGTCGGCCCCGGCGGCGGATTCGTCCTCCTCCGCGAACCAGGCTCGCGGGCGCTCGGGAGCTCCCACCACCCTCGCTGAGACCGGAGCGAACGTACCCGGCTCGATGCTTGCCGGGCTCGCCGCAGTGCTCCTCCTCGCGGGCGGAGCCGCCATCGCCATCCGCTCGCGTCGTACGGCCCGCCGCGCCTGACCGCCTACGCCACATGGACGACGTCGCCCTGGGGGGTGGCGTCGTCCTGGCGAGCGGTCCGGCCGCGCAACGGCGACGAGGCGGGGGTTACTCGTCCTTCGGCGAGGCCGCGTGGGTGCCGGCCGGGCGCTGGGCAGGCACCGAGGCGGTGTCCGGAGCGACCATGGCGCCCATCTCCTCGGCCGCGAGGGCCGCGTTGACCGCCGCGTCGTCGGCCGCCTCCTGCAGTGCCGACTTGGCGCGCAGCGGCGGGGTCTTGAAGAACCAGGCGAGGATGAACGCCAGCAGCGAGGCTGCGAGGGCCACCCAGAACACGGTGACCGTCGCGTTCGCGAAGCCGACCAGGAACGGATCGGCCAGACGCGGATCCGCGGCATTCAGGAACGAGGTGTCGCCGTTCAGCGATCCCGTGAGCGCGCCCGTGTTTCCGCTCTGCCCCTCCTGCAACAGTTGCAGGATCTGCGTGTTCTTCGGGTCGGCGGCCACGGCCGGGTCAGCGGCGGCGGCCTTCACGGCGTCGGAGATGGCGGGGTCGGCGAAGGCGGCCTTGATCGTGTCGGGGATGCGGGTGAACAGCACCGAGAACAGCACGGCCGTGCCGAGCGTTCCACCGATCTGACGGAAGAACGTCGAGGCACTCGTCGCCACGCCCATGTCGCGCAGGCCCACGGAGTTCTGGCTCGCGATGGTGAGCGTCTGCATCAGCTGACCGATGCCGAGACCGATCAGCAGCATCCCGATCATGAGGAACCAGACCGGCTTGTCGGCCGTCACGAAGGTGAAGTAGAAGAATCCGACGCTCATGAGCCCGGTTCCGATGATCGGGAACGCCCGGTATTTGCCGGTGCGCGCGATGATCTGGCCGCTCGTGATGGACGCGATCATCAAGCCGACGATGAGCGGCAGGAGGAGCAGCCCGCTCTCGGTGGGCGTGGCGCCGACGACGAGCTGCAGGAAGAGCGGAATGGTGAGCAGAGCGCCGAACATGCCGAACCCGACCAGCACGCCGAGCACGGTGGCCATCGAGAACGTGGCCGACCGGAACAGCTTCAGCGGGATGAGCGCGTCGTCTTTCATCACGCGCTCGATGAGGATGAAGGCCACCACACCGATCACACCGATGACGTAGCAGGCGATCGCGCCGGCCGAGCCCCAGCCCCAGTCGCGACCCTCTTCGGCCACGAGGAGCAGCGGCACGAGCGCCACGATGACCGCGACCGCGCCCCACCAGTCGATCCGCACGGCTCGCTTGGCGCTCTTCGGCAGGTGCAGGAAGCGCAGCACGATGATGAGGGCCACGATGCCGATCGGCACGTTGAGGAGGAAGACCCAGCGCCAACCGGTGATCCAGAGGATCTGGTCGGCACCGGCGAAGAGCCCGCCGATCAGCGGGCCGATGACGCTCGAGATGCCGAAGACAGCGAGGAAGTAGCCCTGGTATTTCGCGCGTTCTCGCGGTGCGAGCATGTCGCCCATGATGGCGAGCGGCAACGCCATCAGGCCACCCGCGCCGAGGCCCTGGATGGCACGGAACGCGGCGAGCTCGAACATCGAGGTCGAGAGGCTGGCGAGCAGCGAGCCCACCAGGAAGATCGTGATCGCGATGATGAACAGCGGTCGGCGCCCGAAGAGGTCACTCAGCTTGCCGTAGATCGGCGTGCTGATGGTCGACATGATCAGGTAGGCGGTGGTGACCCAGGCCTGCAGGCTCAGGCCGTGGAGATCGTCGGAGATGGTGCGGATCGAGGTGCCGACGATCGTCTGGTCGAGGGCCGACAGGAACATCCCGGCCATCAGTCCGAAGATCACGAAAAGGATCTGGCGATGCGACATCACCGCCCCGGCATCGATCTCGCGGGAGGAGGCCTTTGCTCGGCGGTCGGACGACGAATTGGTGCGGGACATGCAGATCCTCAGACGAGAGATGGGGGAGACCGCGCGAACTTTGCGCAGGCTGCAAAGTTACACCCGCTGCACGGTACTTCTCAACTCGAAACGATCACCCGACCGCAACGATCAGCGGCAAGATCCTTCCGTTTGGGCGCAGACCGCGTCCGGACGAAGAGTCAGCGCGCTCAGCGGGAACTCGGATTCCGGCGGTCGGAGCTGAGTTGAGGGGCCAGGAGCCGGTCAGCCGCCGAAGAGCTTGCCGAAGAAGCCCTTCTTCTGAGGCTGCCACCCGGCGGCCTGGAGGGCGGCGATGAGGGGCTGCTTGATCTCGTCGGTGGAGAAGGAGTAGCCGTAGAAGTTGCCCTCCGTCGACCCCTGGCGGTCGGTGGTCTTCGACGCGGTGCCCACTCCGAACTGGAACGAGACCTTCTTCTCCCGACCCTTGAACATGGAGGTGTTGCCGGAGATGCCGATGCTGTCGGAGTCGCCGTGCACGGTCGCGCGGTTCTCGGTGTCGGTCTCGTCGAACGACCACTCCGACTCGGCCGGGTCGAGCGTGACCCGCAACTCGTAGCCGGCGGAGATGATGCCGGCGGCGGATGCCGCTGCCCACTTCACATCGGCGTATTTCCACACGGCGCGGATGCCGTAGGCCGCGGGCTCGTAGACGAAAGGCAGTTCGTCGCTGTTGAGCGCGAGCACGCGCGCCTGTGCCTGGGCGAGATCCTCAGCCATCGCGCGCCCTACGCCGAGACCGTCGAGAGCCGGGCGCTGGACTGGATGTCGCGGAGCTCACCCCAGATCTCCGTGGCCTGGGAGCCGGTGGCGGTGACCGTGAGCTGCACGAGGTCGACGACGGGACCGTTCTCGACCACGGCGAGACGCACACCCTGCATCAGGGTGCCGACCCGGGCATCCGGGTAGCTGAACTCGAGGCGGAAGCCCGGGAGTCCGAGCACTTCGTAGTCGTCGCGCACCAGCTCCACCTTTCCCTCGATCGACTCGACGCGGGAGACCACGGCATCGATCGCGGTCTGGAGCGAGTATCCGGTGGCGTAGCGCGACACGGCCACCACCACGTTGGGACGGAATTCGCCCTGCGGCACGGTCTTGCCGGCGGCCAGCACGGAGCCGGTCACCGAGAGGGCGTGCCAGTCGTCGGGGAGGTCGAGCGAGAGCGACGGGAACGCCGGAGCGGAATCGCCGGGGAAGGTCAGCGTGTGGGTCATGGATTCAGCCTTTCAGACAAAGAGGATGAGGGAGCGGGCGATCAGCCGATTCCGAAGAACCCGGCGACGGAGTCGACGGCGTCCTGCGGGCTGAACGAGACGTCGAAGTCGGCGCCACCGCCGATGCCGAGGGCCGCGCCGATGTCGACCGACACGCCGACGTTGTCGAAGGAGACCTCGGCATCGACGTTCGCGTGGGCGCCGATGCCGGCGTAGACCTCCGCGCCGCCACCGACGGTCACACCGACCACGGAGGCGCTCCCGTCGACGCCCGCCTGGGCACCCGCGAAGGCGTCGAAGCCGGCGTTGGCGCCGATGCCGTCCGGGCCGATGGTCGCCCCGGCGTTCACCTGCGCCTCGGCGCCGGCCATCACCTCGGCACTGCCTTCGGCGCCGGCCAGCCCGCCGAGCACCTCGACGTTTCCGTTCACGCCGGCCGTGCCACCCACCATGGCGTCGGCCGAGGCACTCGCCTCGGCACCGTCGAGGCTGATGCCGGCGCTCGCCTCGGCGTTGGAGTCGACGCCGACGAACGCTTCAGCCGTGCCTTCGCCTTCCGACCAGCCGTTCTCCCAGCCGGCCGTGGCGTCGGCACCTGCGCCCCATTGCCAACCCGCCTCGGCGCTCGCCTCGGCCGAGGTGAGGCCCACGTCGGTGCCGGCGCTCGCGTGCCCGTCGGCCTCGAAGCCATGTGCGTCGGCGCTGCTGTGCGTGGTGGTTCCGTCGTCGCCACCTCCGCCGCCGTTCGAACCGCCGCCTGAGCCACTCGAGCCACCTGAGCCGCCCGACCCCCCGGAGCCGCCGGAGCCTCCGGAGCCGCCCGATCCGCCTCCGAACGCCCCGCCGTCCGTCGACGAGCTGTTCTGCTCCTCGGCGTTCTTCACGAGATCGCCGCTGCCGGCCACCAGCGCCTGGACCGCGGCCTTCAGCTGCGCGGTGTAGGTGCCGTTCCAGTCGGAACGGAAGGTCGTGGCATCCGGACCCTGCCAGGCGTGAGTCTGGTTCACGCTCGAGGTGAGCGTCGACGTCACCGTGTTCAGATTCTCAGCGGCGCTGTCGAACTTCTTCGCCAGCTGCCGGAGCTGTTCGACGTCTGCTCCGTAGAAACCACCAGCCATGACACCCTCTCAAGCGTGCGGATCGATGTGGGAAAAGGGCGAAGGCGGGGGTTCCGGATACCGGAACCCCCGCCTCATTCGAACTAGGCGTTCGAGGTGGCCTCCTGGTCGGAAGCGTTCTTCGCCGCCTTCTGCGACGCATCCTCGAGAGCGGCGATGACCTGCTTGAGGGCCGCGGTGTGCGTGGAGTTCCACTCGTTGCGGAAGCCCTCCGCGTCAGGACCGGTCCACTGCACGCTCTGCAGGGCGCTGGTGAGGGTGGTCAGGATCTGCTGCACCTGCTGCGACTGCGTGTTGAGCTGCTTGCTGAGCGAGCGGACCTGTTCGACATCGAGACCCCATACGGCCATTGTTCTCTCCTTACTCCACGCGATCCGGGCTGTCCGGAACCGCTACTTCCTGTGAGTGCTTCTCACAAGAAAGACACTATTGACAGCGTCGACAACCGTCGATGGGGAGAAGTCCCCATGAGTGTTCCGCCCCTGCCCGTCAGTCGTCACGGGTCGCCACCTGCAGTTTCACCACGCGTCCGCCCTGAATGAAGAATCCCCGGCCAGGCGGCAGATCCGAGCGCTTGAAGCGGCCCAGTGTTGTGCCCAGCAGGGTGTCGCCGTCGAGCTCGCCCGGCACCAGGAGCAGTCCCCGCTTCGCGTTCTTGAAGGAGCCGCCGAGGGTCCATGCGGCCGACCAGGTCGACGACTCGCTCTCCCCCACCACGAACACGTCGTCGCGGAGGGCCCGCTTCACGAGCCGGTCGACGTCGGCCTCCAGGGGGGAGCCGTTGAGCTCTCCGATGTTCTCCAGCACGATCGCGAAGTCGCCGGGCTTCAGCGTCTCGGCGTCGAGCTGAGCCGCCACGTCGTCGGCGAAGGCGGCGACCTGCGCCGGGTCGCTCATCGAGAGCGACCACAGCGGGAGCGGCGTCAAGCTCGTCTTGCGGGGCGAGATGTGCACGAGACGGATGCGCGGATCGGCCCGTCGGAGCGCCGTCGCGATCGTGGCCAGGGCGGTCGAGCGTCCGCTGCCGGCCGACCCGGCCACCAGGAGCGCTCCTCGGGCGCCGACGGCGAACGGCTCCAGCGAATCGTCGCGCACTCCGAACACCGGTTCCGCCGCGACCGTGGCGGGCAGGGTGCTGAGTGGGATCGAGTCGCCGAGGGTGCGCACCGGCTCGGCCGGCTTCACACCCTGGCGGGTCATCGCTTCGGCGAGCTTCGCGATTTCGCGCGCCTGCACGGCGACGTTTGGATCGGCGCCGAGCATCGCGATCTGCACCTCGTCGCCTCCCATCACGCCGCGGCCCGGGGGCGACACCGCGCTCAGGGTGTCCTTCGGCGCGTTGACCAGCGAGTAGTCGTCCTCGTTCGCCATCCGGAGCACCAGGCGGCGCTGGATGGTGCTGCCGAGCGAGGCGGGCACCGAGTTCGGGCGGTCTCCCGCGATCACGATGTGCACGCCGACCTGGCGGCCGTCGGTCGCGATCTGCGAGAAGGTGGTGAACCAGGCGGAGTGCCCGCCGAACTCGTACTGGTCGCGGAACGCTCCGATGCCGTCGACCAGCACCAGGATGCGGGCTTCCTCGGCACGGCCCGAGAGCCGGCGGTACTCGCCGATGCTGCCCGCGCGAACGGCCGAGTAGCGGGCCGAGCGGTCGTCGACGAGGTCGCGGAGCATCCGGAGCAGGCGGATGACGCGTTCCTCGTCGTCGCCGTCGATGATGGCTCCGACGTGCGGCAGTTCCTGCAGCATGCTGAGGCCGCTGGAGCCGAAGTCGAGGCCGTAGACGTGCACCGGTCCGCCGCGCGGGGTGACGGCGGCGGCGACCGCGATCATCCGGAGCGTCGCGCTCTTTCCCGACCCGCCTGTGCCGTAGACGGCCATGTTGCCGTCGCGGTCGGGTTCGTAGAAGACGGTCGGCTGGCTCTGCGAGGCCGGGTCGTCGATGACGCCGAGCAGCAGCTGTTCGTCGGTGCGCGGGTTCGGCAGCAACGAGAAGTCGTAGACGGCGGCCAGCTCGTCGAGCCAGGGCTTGCGGGGGTCGGGGATGCCGGCCATGGAGGCGGCCGTGCGGATGCTCGACACCAGCCGGGCGATGTCCGTCGGCCCCGGGTCGCGCACCTCCGGAGCCTCGACCTCGGGCTGTTCCCACACCGCGCCCGAGCCGAAGTCCATCTCGGTCATGTCGATGCGGGGCCTCGGCGGTTCGTTGGTGGTCCACCCGCCGAGGTAGCCGGTCTGGAAGGCGGCGAGCCGGCCCGGTCCCGTCTTCGCCGCCCCGCGGCCGGGGATCGACTGGTCGAAATAGGCGGCCATCGGATCGCCCAGGATGTCGCTGGAATCGTCGGCGTCGGCCATCCGGAGTGCGATCCTCAGGTTGGTGTTGGCACGCAGGTTGTCTTTGATGACGCCGGCCGGGCGCTGGGTGGCGAGGATGAGGTGCAGCCCCAGCGAGCGGCCGCGCTGGGCGACATCCACGACGCCGTCGACGAACTCGGGCACCTCCTGCACGAGGGCGGCGAACTCGTCGACCACGATGAGCAGGCTTGGCGGGGTGTCGGGGTCGCCGGTCTTCTCGAGGCTCACCAGATCTTTCGCCTTCTTGCGGTTGAGCAGGTGCTCGCGGTAGCGCAGTTCGGCCCGCAGACTCGTGAGCGCTCGGCGCACGAGGTGCGGCGAGAGGTCGGTGACGAGGCCGACGGTATGGGGCAGAGCCACGCAGTCGGCGAAGGCCGCGCCGCCCTTGTAGTCGACGAAGAGGAAGGTCGCGCGGTCGGGACTGTGCGCCGCGGCCATCCCGAGCACCCAGCTCTGCAGGAACTCGGACTTGCCGGCACCCGTGGTGCCGCCCACCAGGGCGTGCGGGCCCTGGTTGCGGATGTCGAGGTAGAACGGCTCGGTGCCGGAGTGTCCGACCAGGGCGCGGAGCGACCCCTCTTTCTTGCGGCGGACGGGCGGCGAGCCGTCTCGGAGCGCGATCGAGTTGCTCTCGCGCCAGCGGTCGATGACGGCCTCGGCGATCTCGGCGAGATCGGTTCCGGCGACGGCGAGGTAGGAGACGGATCGCGGCAGGTCGGATTCGTCGTCGATGGGCGCGCCGACGTCGACCACGGGTGCCAGTTGCCGCGCCAGCCGGTGGGCGGTCTCGGCGTCGACGGTCTCGCACGCCACCGGGTAGGTGTGTTCGCCGAGTCGCACCTGACCGCTGGTGGCTTCGGTCGCGCTCTGCTCCACGCTCACGAAGCTGCGGCAGGCGGCGGGCAGATGTCCGATGGACGGGGCTGACCAGACGATGTGCACGTCGGCATCCGCGCCGCGTTCGGCGAGTCGGGTGAGGCGACCGCGATCGATGGGGGCGTCGTCCTCGACGACCACGATCACGGCGGGGGTGATCGGTTCGGGGAGCTCCTCCTTCGCATCCTTTCCGCGAGAGGTCTGGTCGAGGGGGCCGCGCGGGGTGACCTGGTTGCCGGTGCGGCTCTCGATCAGTTCTTCGAGGCGGGCCATCAGGGCCAGTCCTGACCCGGGGTTGTCGGCCAGGTGGTCGCCGCCGAGCGGGCTGTGCGGCGAACTGGTGTGGGGAAGCCATTCGAGCCATTCCCAGGTGGGCCGCGAGGTCGGGGACACGAGAGCGCAGACCACCACCTCGGCGGGCGAGTGCAGTGCGACGAGCTGCGTCAGGATGCCGCGGGCGACGCCGTGCCGCGCCTCGCTCGCGCCCGCGACGCCGAGGGCGCCGACGCTGCGCAGCTGCACGGTGACCGGTACGCCGTCGATCCAGGCGAAGCGTTCCGCCACCTCTTCCACTTGCTCCCAGTACTCCGGCAGCGCGTCGTTCGAGTTCGGCAGGGTGACCTTGTCGCGGCTGTGCGCCGTGCCGAGGCCGAGGCGCAGCGACAGGAACGCGTCGTGCTCCGGCCGGTGGGTCCACATCAGTTGGCCCAGGCGGTGCACGGCGTCGATCGTGTCGGCCACCGCAGGCGCCTCGGTGAGCCGCACGGCCCGCTGAACGCGCTGCTTCTCGTGCAGCCGCGCCACGAAGGCGTCGAGGGATGCGCGGAACTGCTCGATCGCATCCTTCAGCTGACGTCGGGTGGTGAGCTGGTGATCGAGCCAGGTGCCGATCATGAGGATGGGACTGAGCGCCACGAAGATGATGCTGAGCGGCGAGCGGGTGACGGCGAAGAGCACGGCGCCCATGATGAGCGGTGCCACGAGCGCCACGATCGGGAACCGCTGGGTCTGCGGCTTCTTCGGCGGCACCGGCGCGGGGAACTCGGCCCCGGGGTAGCGGGCCACCACGCGCGGCGAGCGGTTGAACTCGATGACGGGCGTGGAGGGCGCGGCTCCGCCGAGGCGCTGCAGCGGCACGATGCAGATGGCGGTGTCGCCGATCACCACCACGTCGGCCGAGGAGAGCGTGGTGCGGGCGATCTGCTCGCCGCCCATCAGCAGCCCGTTGGCCGAGTTCATGTCGATGATCTCGACGTGCTCGCCGATGTTGATGCGGGCGTGCCGCTTCGACACGAGCCCGTCGGAGAGTCGCACGTCGATGCCGCGTTCGCGACCGAGATAGCTGGAGCCGAAGGGCAGCGAGAACTCGGCACCGGCATCCGGACCGCTCAGCACGCGCAGCGTCGCGGCGGCGGGGCCGCGCTGACCGGCGGCGCTGAACGCCTCGCTGTGCTGGGTGACCTCCAGCACGGAGCCGGAGCGAACGCCCGAGTCGAGCAGGTTCGACGTCGGGTCGAGCACGCGTGCCTCGCCGTTCGCACCGGTCACCTGCAGGGTGAGCGACGTGGGGGCGACCTGGGGTTGTCCCGCGCGCATCGGGTCGCCCGCGTAGATGGCGTCGGCGATGTCGGCGACGGTGGCGGTGGCGTCGGCGGTGATCTGCAGGTTGCTGTTGCTGCCGCCGGGGCGTTTCAGTGTTGCTTTGATGCGCATGCTGTGCGGGCCTACCTGTCGTCGGCGTCGTCGTGGGGGGCGTCGAGCAGGGGGAGATCGGCCTTGGTGACGAGGCGCGAGAGCACCGCGTACTCCACCAGGCGCGCGCGACGGTTCGTGGCCAGGGCGCCCACCCCGCCGCGCAGCCCCTCGACGCCGGTGCGGCTCAGCTTGTCGCAGACGTTGTCGAGCTTGCGGTTGAAGCGACTGAGCGCCCAGCCGAGCCGCTGCGCCGCAGCCTGCGAGGAGGGGATCTCGCTCGTGCCGGTGCCGTCACGCTTCAGCATGGTCTCGGCGAGGGCCAGGATGAGCAGCTTCTGCGACTCGGTGAACGTGACGGCGCCCACGGTGGTGGCGCCGCTCCCCTCGGGGGCCGGACTGGAGTCGTAGAAGGTGGGCGCCGTGGTGTGCACGGTGAACTCGTAGCTCGTCGGACCGGCGGTGAAGACGACGGTGGTGAGCCCGAAGACGATGGGCATGCGGGCGCCGGGCGCGAGCCAGGCCTGCATCGTGCGGCTGGCGTCGGAGACCGTGGCCGAGAGGCGTGAGCCCACGTTCGAGAGCCACCACATGCCCTCGACGTTGGCGATCTGCAGGAAGCGCCGGTGCAGATACTGGTTGTCGTCGATGTCGAGGTCGGCCTCGCGACCGATCTCGAACGGCTTGGCCGGGTCGAGGGCGAACCACTCGCCGCAGAACTCCACGCTCGCCTCGGAGCGCGGAGTCGCCGGAGGAGGAGTCGTCGTCTCGTCGATGGTCATGGCGTGCACCCCACAGTCGGTTCGGAGCCTTTTCCGTCGCTGCGCACCACCGCGACCTCGATGCACACGGTTCCGCCGCCCTCCGGAGGCTGCACCGTCACGGTGGTGGAGTCGACGCGCACCGCTTGGTTCACGGTGCCCGGCGTGGCCAGCGACCAGCGATAGCTGTCGCCCTCCTGCGGATCGGGATTCGTCCAGGTGAACACGATCCCGTCGGCGGTCGCCTGGCCGGTGACATCGGTGGGGGCGTCGACCGCGGAGTTGCCGACGTCGATCTCGTCGACCGGCTTGTCGGTCTCGACCGCCTGCTGCTCCGCAGGACTTCCGCCGCCGTTCAGGGCGAAGACGAGTGCGCCGACGCCGATCAGGACGACCAGGACCGCCGCCCCGAGAAGGTAGGGGAGCAGGCGTCGCCGCGAAGGAGCCTCGTCGACGGTGACGGGAGCGGCGACGGCCTCGCGGTGCACGGTCTCCTCGACGGCCGGCTCCGGAGCCGAGAGGCGGGAAGGAGGGACCCGGCCTGCCACCGGCGCGGCAGGACGCAGGAGCGTCCGCTCCTCGGCGGGTGGCGCGAGCGGCGGGACGGGCGCCGAGAACGTCGGCCGCGGAACGGACGAGGTGCTCGTGTCGGTCGGGCGCCGTCCGGTGACCGGTCCGGTGGGATCGATCGAGACGATGCCGCGGATGCGGGTGTTGCCCTCGTCCTCCTCCTCGACCTCGTCGCTGGAGAGCTGCTCGTCGAGCACATCGGTGGGGGTGACCGACATGCTGAGTTCGAGCTGCACCTTCTGCAGGGCGCGGGCGAACTCGAGGGCGGAGCCGTAGCGCTGGTCTTCGCGCTTCGCCATCGCCGTGGCGAGCACGGCTTCGAGCGACGGAGGCACGTCGGCACGACCTGTGGGGCTGAGCGGGGAGGACTGGATGCGCGCGATCAGGTCGAGCCCGGTGTTCGCGCCTCCGGGGACCTCGAACGGCGAGCGGCCGGCGAGGATCGTGTAGACGGTCGCGCCGAGCGAATAGATGTCCGCCGCGGCCCCGCTCGACGGCACGGCGCCGAAGACCTCGGGCGGCGACCACGGGATCGACATGCCCACCGACTCCTGCTCGCCGCCACCGACCAGGGCGACGGAGATCCCGAAGTCAGTGAGGGCGGGCCGGTTGTATTCCGTCACGAGAATATTGGCCGGCTTGATGTCGCGGTGCAGGATGCCGGCGCGATGCGAAGTCTCGACCGCTCCTGCGACCTGGATGCCGATCCGCAGCGCCTCGGACACGCTGATCTTCTCCCGGCGGTAGCGCGCGCCCAGGTTCGGTTTCGGGCAGTACTCCATCGCCAGGTAGGGCCGCCCGTCGGTGGCGATGTCGGCCTGGTAGATCGTGACGATGGACGGATGCGTCGAGAGTTGCGCCATCAGGTTCGCTTCGGCGTCGAAACTCTCACGCGCGCCCTCGGTGAGCGCCTCGGCGAGCAGCACCTTGATGGCCACGCGACGGCGGGGCATCCGCTGCTCGTAGAGGAAGACGTCGGCGAAGCCGCCCGAGCCGAGCAGCTGCAGGTAGCCGAACCCGGGGATCTCGGGCGGTGCCGAGGGTGGGCGGCGCGCGTTCACGGGATCTCCTCGAAGCTCACGGTGACGCCGTCGCCGATGTCGACCACGTCGCCCGAGAGCACGAGCACGGGCTCATTGGGGCCGAGGCGCAGCGGCGGGGTGCCTTCGCGATGCAGCACCGATCCGTTCGTGGTGGCCAGATCGACCACGAGCACGTGACGGCCTTCGAGGCGGACCTCGAGGTGATTGCGCGAGATGTCCTGCTCAGGGCTCGCGACCGTGATCAGCACGGGCACCTGGTCGGCCTGCACGCGGTTCGCACGCGGACGGCGCCCGATGATCACCGGACGGTCGAGCGGATGCGTCTCGCCGGTCGACAGCACGATGCGGCCGAGCGCCGAGGTGGGCAGCTCCGGCGCCGATGCCTGGGCGGCACCGAGACGGCGCATGGCCTCGAGCTCGGAGACGGTGACGGTCAGGCCGTCGTGGTCGTCGCCGATGGCGGGCGCGGCGCCGGGGGTGGTCGCCGGGGCTGCCGGGGCGGCGGCGTTGGGCGTCGGCGGCACCGTGCGTCCAACCAGGCTGTCGCTGCCGGACGGGGCGCCGACGCCGCCGAAGTTCGGCACGCTGTCGATGAGGCCCGAGCTCTGCGGCATCGCGGGTGTCGCCGCTGCCGGAGCAGCAGGGGGAGCGAAGCCACCGGCGTCCGCCGGGGCGGGAGTCGCCGGGGTTGGAGGCGTCGCGGCTGGCGCAGTGATCGGAGGGGATGCGAGAGGGGTCGGCTCGTCGTCCTCGTCGTCGTCTCCGACGTCGCGCACGGCCGCCTCTTCGACGCGCTTGACCACGGTGGCTCCCCACAGGTGGTCGTAGGCGTCGTCCGGCAGCTCGTCCCGGGTGAACTCGAGCTCCGCGTGCGGCTCGGCTGCGCTGTCGGGCTCAATTTCTGCACCGGCCTCGGCTCCCTTGTCTGGCTGAATCTCCGCGTCGGGGCCGGCTTCCGCGTCGGGACCGGCTCCTGCGTCGGGCCCGCCTCCTGCTTCGGGTCCGGCTGCGCTGTCAGACCTGTCCGCCTCGGCGGTCGCTCCTGCGTCGGCGCCCTCGTCGGGCAGGATGGTCTCCTCGGGGATTCTGGTCTCCACAGGCACCCCGGCTCCGGAGTCCTCCGTCACCGCGGGCGCTTCGGAGGCACCGGACACCTCAGGAGCGGCGGGCGCCGAGGCAGCGCCGGCCTGCTCGGCGTCCACCGTCTGCTCGGGGGCGCTCACGCGCAGCACCGACGTGGGAGCATCCTCCTCGAGCTGCACGGTCACGGCCCCCGCCAGCACCACCCCGCTCGCGATGGGGAACCAGTCGGCGTCGTTCGTCCGAGGCGCTGCGGGCGCCCGCAGGGTGACGCTGCGGGCGGAGCCCACGACGCGTTCGCTCCAAGTGGTGACGTCGGCGCCCGAGACCACGAGGGGCGAGCCATCCGCTCCCCCTTCGTCGACCTCGATGGCGAGCTCCCCGCGAACCGCGAGCCGAACCTCGGCGCCGGAGACCGTCACCACCGCGAAGGGCGGGATGGACCGCAGGCTCGTGCCGAAGGCGCCCGTGAGCGATTCGAGCACGGCGCCGAGCCCGTTGCCCGCGTCGAGCGAGCTCCAGATGCTCTCGAGCATCTCGGCATCCACGCCGCTCGGCAACACGGCGACTCCGCCAGGGGTCACGACCGCTCGCCAGGAGCCCGGGGTGTATCGCAGTCTCGTCATGTCAGTTCCTTCCGCCGACCCCTACCGGGGAGCGCGGGATGGTGTCCTCGCCGTGCCCCTGGTCGCCGTCGGTCTCCGCGTGCGGCGCGGACCCGTTCGAGGCCGCGTCCCAGGCGTCGATCACGACGGCCGTCAAGTTGTCGCGCCCGCCGTGGAGGATGCCCTCGTGCACGAGACGGGTGGCGGCATCCGCGGCCTTGGGTTCTTCGCGCAGCACCCGCGTGATCAGCTCGTCGTCGAGTTCGCCCGAGACGCCGTCGGAGCAGATCATGATGCGGTCGCCGGTCTCCACGGGCACCAGCCAGTAGTCGGGCTGGAAGGCCCCGCCCGCGCCGAGGGCCCGGGTGATGACGTTGCGCCCCGGATGGCTCGCCGCCGCCGCCCGATCGAGCTCTCCTTCGTCGAGCAGCTCCTGCACCACGGAGTGATCGACGCTGATCTGCTCCAGCGATCCGCCCGCGAGCCGGTAGGTGCGCGAATCGCCCAGGTTGAACACGAGCCAGTAGGCGTGCCCGTCGTTCTCGGCCAGCGCGACCCCTGACACGGTGGTGCCGGCCCGGCGGTTGCCCGTGGAAGCCAGGGAGGAGATGGCGGCGTAGGCGCGTTCGAAGGCGGTACGGATGTCGGACGGGCGCAGGTAGGCGGGCCCGGTCAGCTCCGCGAACGCGTCGACCGCCAGGGCGCTGGCGACCTCGCCCGCCTCGTGTCCGCCCATCCCGTCGGCCACCAGGAAGACCGGGGCGGCCGCGAGGAAGGAGTCCTCGTTGGCGCGGCGCCGCAGTCCCGTGTGGGTGGCGCTGCCGACCGCGATGCGCAGATCGCCGGAGGAGATTCCGTCGTGCTCGCTCATCCGGCCTCCACCGTGATCAGCCGCGTGCCCAGTCGCACGCGGTCGCCCGCTTGCACGACGACGCGCTCGCCGGGGTCGAGGGAGTACTCGGCACCGTCGTCGCGCACGATGGCGGAGCCGTTGGTCGAGCCGCGATCGCTCACCCAGACACCGGTGTGGTCGACGCCGAACTCGAGGTGCGTCTTCGAGACCGAGAGCGTGTCGCCCGAGAGGGCGATCAGCAGATCGGCCGGGTCGCCGCCGGGAGAGACGGGGTCGCGACCCACCACGCCGTGCCGGGTGATCGGGATGCCGGCACCGGTGTCGAGCCGGAAGAGCGTGCTGCCCGCGGTGGCGGAGGACCGACCCGAATCGCTGAGCCGGGTGCTCTCGAACTCGTCTTCCGCCGCCAGCTGCGCCGGAGTGACCGGGGGCTGCGGCGCGAAGCCGGGGACGGTCGAGATCGGTTCGGCCAGGGGTGCGGGCGCGAAGGATGCCGCGGCAGCCGGAACAGGAGCCGGAGCGGCGGGCGCAGGGGCGACGGGGGCCGATGCGATTCGCGGCGGGGGCTTCGGGTACCCGTCCCCGACCTCGACCTGCCCGGGAACGGCCTTCAGTGGGTTGGGCCCGGCCTTCACGTCGATCACCCAGGTGCGAGCCGCCTTGTCGTGCCAGCCGCGCCCGCGCTTCCCGTCGTCCCAGAGGGGGGAGAGGTAGATCACGTACTGCCCGAGTCCGAACACGAGCGAAGCGCCCGCGATCACGAGGTTCCGCACGAGCATCCACCCCAGTCCCGGCCGGCCGAGGGTGCGCACGCTCACGATGCGCAGCCCCATGATGAGCATGCCGAGGGAGAACCCGAAGAAGGCCTGCAGCACGAGGGTCACCACCGGGAAGAGCAGCGCCATCCCCAGCAGCAGCACGGCGCTCGGTCCGTTCACGGCGACCCGGCCGGCGCTCGCCACCACGGGGATGACCCCGAGGGTGATGAGGGGCACGCACACCACCAGCCAGAGGATCAACCCGAACACGCCGTCGAGGAGGAAGGCGACGACACGCCTGCCGTAGCCGGTGGGAACGATGTCGTCGAAGCGGATGGGCTCGGCCACGGGGGTGGGCCGCCAGCCGTCGACGGCGCGCCCGTCGGCGCCGGCCGCGGGCGCCTGCCCGGCCACCTGGCCGAGCGCGGCGCTCTGACTGCGGGAGGAAGCCGGAGTGCCGCACACCAGGCAGAACTGGGCGCTCCGCGGAACAGGGGAACCGCACTGAACGCAGGGCAAGGCGGGGGAATCGGTCATCGTCGTCCTCCTCGTCGTGGGCGTCGGCTGAAGAACGACCGCAGCGACCAGGCCGCGGCGAAGCGCTTCCACCACGATCTCGACCTCGCCATGTTCTTCACGATCACGTCGACCTCGGTCCAATACTGCTCGACGTCGTCATCGGACGGGTCGCCCGGGCCGAAGACGCTGGTGTCGGCCTGGGTGGCGACGGCCAGGACCGGGGTCTCGGGGTAGGCCTCGGCGAGGGTGGCGGCGGTCACGCGCCGGGTGGCGCCGACGGGCACCGGGGTGCCCAGGTCGCCTGCACGGTCGACGATCTCGTCCCATCCGCCGCTCACCCGGTCGGCGGCGCGTTCGGCCCGGCGGCGCTTGTTCCGTCGTCGGAGCTTCAGCAGCACGATCGTGAGGAGGGGTCCGCCGATCAGGATGAGGAGCAGCAGGATCCCGCCGCCGATGAGGAACACCGGTCCGAAGTCGAAGCCGTCCTTGTCCACGTCGTCCTGATCCGTGTCCTGCGAACGGATGTCCGGCGGCAGCTCGGCCGGCTCCTGCGGCGGGGGCGGCGGCTGGAGCACCTGCGCCTTGGGGTCGGACTTGGGCTTCGGCGCCTCTTCGAGAGGAACCTGGTCCTCGGGGGGAGTGGGGTCGAAGGCCACCCACCCCGCACCGTCGAAGGGCACCTCCACCCAGGCGTGCAGCTGATCGCCCGTGATGTCGTAGGTGGCGTCGGTGCCGTCGTACTCGTCGGGGTAGAAGCCCATCACGACCCGAGCGGGCATGCCGAGCGACCGCACCATGAGCGCCATCGCCACGGAGTACTGCTCGTCGTCGCCCACCATCTGCTTCGCGCTAAGCATGCTCGCGATGCGTTCGGCGCCGTGACCCGCGCGGGAGACGGCTTCGCCTTCGAGCCCGTGGCTGAAGAAGCCGTTCTGACTGAGACCGGAGGCGAGGTTGCGCACCTGCTCGATGGGGGTGTCCGCGTCGCCGAGGTACTCGTTCGCGAGGGTGGAGATGTCGTCGGGCACGCCGGTCGCGCGCGGCACCTGGATGTTGGACACGGCCCGCTCGGAGAGCTGCTCGTCGTTGAGGCGGGGAGGGATGACGGTGCCGACGGTGTAGGAGTCGCCCTCCGTCAGTCCCGTCGTGTTGAGGGCCACACCGGTCGCGGCGTTGTAGTGGAGGGTGTTCTTCAACTCGGCGGCCCGGTCGCCGGTGAAGGAGAAGGAGTCGAGATAGCCGGCATCCGGAACCCACACCCCGTCGAGGCCTGTCAGCGTGACGTCCAGGGTGGCGGGATCGCCCTCGACGTCGTTCGCGATGTCGTCGCTCACGCGCACGAAGGTGCCCGATCCGCTCGACCCGTCGCCGGCGACGTTGTAGACGATGCCGTCGTAGGCGTCGAGCGTGGCGAGCCGGATGCGCGAGTCGTCGGGCAGGCCCTTCACGGTGAAGAGCGACTCGTCCTTGAAGTCGCGCACGAAGGTGCGGTAGCCCACGAGCGGGCTGGCGTAGTCGTGCAGGTCGAGGGGCGGCACGATCTGGTCGCGGATGACCTCGCGCGCCGACGCAGGCACCAGCAGCCCACCGAACACGAAGCCCAGGCCGAGGGCGGTCACCACGAGACCGGCGCCCAGTGCGAGGCGAGTGGTGCGGAGCTTCTTGGCCGAGTCGGGATCGGCGGAGGCCTCGAGACCGGGCGCGCTGAGCGCGGTCCCGACCGCGGCGATGCGGCGCGCCTCGTGGCGTCGCCAGGCGGCCCAGACCAGCGCGATCCCGGAGAAGGCGAGACCTTGGGCGATCGGGAAGGCCGCTTCGCGCGTTCCGAAGGCGATCGCGGTCACGAAGAGCGCGACGGCGGGCAGCAGTGCCCACATGGCCCGTGAGGGGCGCAGTCGCAGGGCGAAGCTCGTCGACAGCACGCCCGCGAGGAGCGAGGAGAGGTAGGGCACCACGAGCACGGCGGGGAAGGCGCCGACCGGGGTCACGAGGGTGAGCACGTCCTTCCACGAGAACACGATGCCCAGCACGAGTTGGCGGATGCTCTCGAAGGTGGGGATCACGCCGAGCAGAGTGGTCTGCGGCACGGCCAGGATTCCGCCGAAAAGCAGGTAGGCCACGATGGTCACGGCCGCGACGATCACGATGTTCCAGCGCAACCGCCATCCGGCGAACCCGATCAGGATGCCGAGCACGGCGCCGCCGAGTCCGGCGACGAGGTAGCCGGCGCCGCCGAACGCCGGACCGAAGCCGAGTACGGCCACGAGCAGGAGGGCGGCGATGACGCCGGCGTCGAGGAGCAGGGCGCCCAGGGTGCGGCCGTTCGCCGGGCGCGGAGGAAGCAGGGGCGTCGGGGTGCGCGTGGGGGCGGCCGCCGCGGCGGCTCGGCGTTCGCTCATCAGCTGTTCGCCCTCCGGAGTGCGAGCGGGAAGTCGGTCAACTGGCCGACGGTGAGGAGCGTCAGGTCGCCGATCTGCCGGAGCGACCGCGGAGCCCCCGGCTGCGCGCTCACCGCGATGACGCGCACGCCCAAGGGGATGTGCACGGTGGCGGCCTGCAATTGCGTCGGGGTGACCGTGCTGCCGAACAGCAGGAAGGCCACCGAGGCGTTCGGTACCGAGGTGCCGAGTGTCCTGGCGAGCTGGGCGATCGACTCGTGGCGGTCGGCGCGCTCGATGCCCGAGAGCTCGTCGAGCAGGCGACGACCGGTCTCCGACTGCAGTGTGTCGCGCTGCGTGAGCACGGTGAGGTCGAACTCCTCGCGGATGGCCTGGATGCCGAGCGAGCCACAGATGGAGACGGCCAGCTCGAACTCGGCGTTCGTGCCGAGATCGGCGTCGTCGCCGCGGTCGAGGTAGTCGGAGCGGTTGGTGGAGAGGGCCAGCGCCAGATGCGACCGCCGGGTCTCCTCGAACTGGCGCACCATCAGCTTGCCGGTGCGGGCCGATGTCTTCCAGTGGATGTACCGCCGGTCGTCGCCCGGGACGTACTCGCGCAGGGCGTGGAACGACACGTCGTTGTCGGAGAGGATGCGGCTCTCGATGCCTTCGAGGTCGCGCAGGAAGCCGGCCGACGAGCCGCCGAGCGGCACGGTGCGCGGATGCACGTAGAGGTCGACCGGGTCGGTCCAGCGGATCTCGCGCCGCATCAGACCGAGCGGGTCGCCGCGCACCGAGCGCACCGGCCCCACGACGATCACCGCGCGACGACTGGTGGGGATGTTGAAGAGGTCGTCGTGCTCGGCCTGCGGGGCGAGGCGCGGCAACTGGAAGCTGGCGAACGCCGAGCCGACCGGCAGCTCGATGCGCGCGGGGAGGAGGGGACGCGACGCGGTGTTGGTGACGGCGATCCGGCCGACCGCACGCTCGCCCACCACCACCCGATTGAGGGCGAGGTCGAGGCTGACGGCGTAGGCGGAGCGCCCGATGGCGAATCCGATCGCGATGAGGAGGGCGGCGAGCAGCACGAACGCGATGACGACGAGCTCACGCCAGCCGAGCACCAGACCGGCCACGAGTGCCGCGACGGTGGTGACGAGCACGGCCCAGCCGAATCCCGACACGGTGCCGAGCACGGGACCGAGGGTGCGGCGAGTCGTGCCGAGGGCCGGGCCGGCCACGCGCGCGACCGAGCGCCGCGCCGGAGCCGTGGCCAGCACGAATCGGGGCCATCCGGTGGCGCGCAGCCACCGCAGCGACCGCAGGGCGCTGTCGCCCGAGCGGACCTGCCGGTTCGTCTTCTCCGCGCCCCTGACCCGTCTCGGCCGAGACGAGCGCCCGGGCGCCTTCGCGCCGTCTGTCATCAGGCGGGCTGCCTCGATTGCGGGGCGGCGACGTCGGCGAGAACGCGCGCCAGAACCTTCTCGGCGGTCGCCCCCGTGAACTCGGCTTCGGCGTCGAGCACGAAGCGGTGGGTCCACACGGGGCCGGCCAGGTCCTTGATGTCGTCGGGCAGCACGAAGTGGCGGCCTTGAGTGGCCGCCCACACCTTGGCGGCGCGGATGAGCGCCATGGCGCCGCGTACGGAGACGCCGAGGCGCGACTCGGGGGCCGAGCGGGTCTCCTCCGCCAGCTGGGCGGTGTAGCGCAGGATGGCGGGGTCGACGTGCACGGTGGCCGCCAGATCGGCCATGTCGGCGACCGCCGAGGTGGTGATGACGGGCGAGAGGCCCGAGGAGGGGTTGCGGTTCGCCGACCCGGCGAGGATGAGTTCCGCCGAGGCCAGGTCGGGGTAGCCGATCGACGTCTTGATGAGGAAGCGGTCGAGCTGCGCCTCCGGCAACCGGTAGGTGCCGGCCTGCTCGATCGGGTTCTGCGTGGCGATCACGAGGAAGGGGCGGCCCACCTCGTGCGCGACACCGTCGACCGACACGCGCGACTCCTCCATCACCTCGAGCAGGGCGGACTGGGTCTTCGGCGAGGCGCGGTTGATCTCGTCGGCCAGCACGATCGACGCGAAGATCGGCCCCTTGTGGAAGTCGAACTTGTGGGTGTCCTGGTCGTAGATGGTGACGCCCGTGACATCCGACGGCAGCAGGTCGGGCGTGAACTGGATGCGCTGATGCGTGCCCTGCACGGTGGCCGCGATCGCCTTCGCGAGACTCGTCTTGCCGGTCCCGGGCGCATCCTCGAGCAGCACGTGCCCCTCCGAGATCATCGCCATCAGGGTGAGCCGGATGACGTGCTCCTTGCCGAGCACGGCGATGCCCACGTTCTTCACGAGGCGGTCGAAGGTGCCGGCGAACCAGGTCGCCTGCTCGGGAGTCATCGTCATCGGGTTCCTGTCCGTTCGTGTCGTCTGAATGGTCGTGGGCCCGTCACGTCAGCCGTTCCACCAGCTCGTCGAGCCGCTGAAGCTGCCGTCCGGGCCGTTCATGTCGGCTCGCACCGTGGTGTTCGGGTAGCCCCAGTACTTGCCCGTCTGGGCCGAACCGTTGCCATTGCCGTCGGTGGTGACGGTGATGTCGTCGAAGTAGTTGCCACTCGTGTAGACGCGGCCCGTGTAAGTCGAGTTCGGCTTGCCGTCGGAGATCGACACCTTGATCAGAGCGCACGACGCGTGAGCACATCCCTCATAGCCCTGGCGACCGGATCCGTGCGTGACGCTCACCGAGGTGTTGATCGGCTCGGCCTCCGACTTGGCGGAGTCGGCAGCTGTGGCGATGACACCACCCGAGGTATCCACCATCCGCACATCGATCCGATGGGTCTCGCTGTAGCCCGCCGGGGTGGAGGTGCTGCCCGAGGCCATTCCCTTGCTCTGCCAGCCACCGCCGTCGATGCTGATCTGGAGGTCGTAGTCCCGACCGTTGCGGGCTGGCGCGCCCCAGCTGAAGCTCACCACTCGATCCCCCACCGGTCGCCTTCGCGGTCGGAGTTCCATAGGAGCCGTACGGCGAGACCGTGTTGCTCTGCCCGCTCGCACCACTCCTGTACGTCGACCCGTCAGCACTCGTGACGGTCCGCACCTGCGCGTAGTAGCTGCCGTTGTTGGGTGCGGGCACGCTCGAGCCGCTGCCGGGCAAGGAACTCCAGCCACCGCCGTTGAGCGAGTACTCGTAGCTCGCCGACGGAGCACCGTTGAGGTTGCCGGGGGTGAACGAGATGGTCAGCGAGTTGTCCCCGGCGGTGGCACTGACGTCGGTCGGAGCGTCCGGGGGGTTGAACGCGCGTCGGGGCGACGAGGCCGGCGACGCCTGACCGAGGCCGGCCTTGTTCTTGGCTTGCACGGTGAAGGTGTAGTCGGAGCCGACAGGAACGGCGACAGTCAGGGAGGTCTCCGTGACATCCGTCTCCCGATAGAGCGCGCCGCCTTGATAGATGGAGACGTGGTACGAGGAGATCGCGTCGCCGTTGGCGGCCGGAGCGGTCCAGCTCACGTTCATCTGGGTCTGGGCGCCCACCGAGTCGACGCGCGACGTGGTGGGGGCGGCCGGGGCGTCGGGGGCGCGGGCGGGGATCTCGGCGGCCGACCAGGCGCTGAAGTCGCTCGGCTCCGGGGCGCGGTTCACGGCCTGCACCCGCACCTGGTAGGCGGTGCCGTTGGCGAGGCCCTCCCACACCAGCGAGTTGCCGGTGACGTTGTACCGGGAAGCCGCGCCGCGCTCGGGAGCGGGAGAGATCTCGAGGTTGTAGGAGATGACCGCCGAACCGTGGGTGGGTGGGGTGACCCAGCTCACGGCGAGGCTCTGGTCGCCGAACACCAAGGTCGGGGGTGCGGGCTGGTCGGGCCGAGCATCCGGTCGGGCCGGGCCCGACGAGGGCGACGGATCGGACACGCCGACGGAGTTGGTCGCGGTGACGGTGAAGTAGTACTCGACGTCGTTGGTAAGACCGTCGAGCGTGCAGGTCGTCGACGCACAGCTCTTCGAGTAGCCGTTCTGGCTGGTGACGGTGTAGCTCGTGATCTCGGCGCCGTTGTTCACGGGCGGGCTCCACGAGAGCACCACGGTGCGGTCCTGGATGCTCGTCACCGACGGGGTCGACGGAGCGTCGGGCCGGCCCTGCACGGTCACCTGGATGCGGGCGTCGGCCGTGCGATCGGGCTCGCCCGTCGCATCCTGGACGGTGTACCGCACCACCATCGTTCCCACGAAGTCGGCCGCCGGCGTCACGTCCACCGAGGTGCCGTTGACGTTCGCCGAGCCGTTGCCGGTCTCGATCGTGGCGCTGGTGATGGTGAGGGGGGTCTCGGGGAACGGGTTGTAGTCGTTCGCCAGCACGGGAACCGACGCGGTGGTGCCCTGATTGAGCTGCGGCACCACGTCATCGGTGGCCGACGGGGGGTTGCGCGTGGTGGAGAGCACGTTCACCGTGACGCTGCCGCGCACGGGCGAGTTCGTGCCGTCGGAGATGTCGATGTCGAGGGTAGACGGGTTGCGCGGTGCGTTCGCGGCGGCGGTCACCACGAGGGTGGTGCCGTCGATGCGCGCCGAGATGCCCTGCGCCGGCTGGCCGGAGAGCGCGAAGCTCATGCGGTCGAGGTCGCCGTCGTCGGGATCGACCGTCTTCGCGAGCAGGTCGACCGTGCCCTGACCGTCGCCGGCCGAGACGTCGAGGTTCGCTCCCACGAAGGTCGGAGGGGTGTTGTAGTCGCTGATCACGGTGATCGGGATGACCAGGGTCGCCTTCTTACCGGCGGGATCGTCGGGTCCGGTGCCGTCGGTCACCTCGAAGCTCAGCGCATCCGGGCCGTCGTAGCGCGGCTTCGGCGTGTAGCGCATCGTGTTCTCGTCGACCACGAGGGAGTCGCCGTTGGAGTTCGAGGCCACCACCTTCGCAGCCTCGGTGATGCGGGGGGTCTTGCCGGCGGCCACGAGCACGTAGTCGTCGAGCTCGATGTCGACCGTGTCGCCGTCGTTGACGACGATGGGCTCGATGCCCGGCTTCAGCACCGGTGGGAGGTCGTCTACCCCGGGCACCGTGAGGAAGGCCGAGGCGGTGAGGCCGTCCTGGTCGGAGATGGAATACGTGATGATCTGCGGCGTGGGCAGGAGCTGCACCCGCACCAGGCCGTCGCCGATCGCGCTCGCCGTGGTCTCGGTCGCGGCCACCGACACGGTCAGGGCGTCGATGGTGCCGTCGGGGTCGTCGTCGTTCTTGCGCACGTCGACGTCGGCGAACGGACGGTCGACGGCGTCGGCGACGGGAAGCACGTCGTCGCGGGCGATGGGTGTCGCGAGTGGGGCGTCGGGGTCGACGGTCAGCTGCAGGGTCCCGACGGCGGTCGCATCCCACCGGTCCACGATCGTGTACTGCACGCTGTAGTCGCCCGGCGTCTGCGGTGCCGTGACGAGCACCCGTCCGTCCTTCACCTCTGCCTCGACGCCGTCGGGCACCTCGAGGCCGGAGGCCTTGATGGCGATCGGGTCGCCGTCCGGATCGGTGTCATTGGCCATCACGTCGACCGCGACCGTGCGGCCCGGGCGAGCGGAGACCAGATCCTTCACCGCGTACGGCGCCTGGTTCGACTCGCTTGCCGGGATGATGCCCACCAGGATGCTGGCCGTGGCGGCGGCGCCCAGCTTGTCCTTCACCCGGTAGGTGAACTTGTCGGTGCCGATCGATTCCGGGTAGGCCTCGTAGACCAGCCACGCTTCGCCGACCTCGGTGATGCGCCCCTTCGAGGGCGCGGAGTCCTGGCCCACGAGCTGCACCGAGTCACCGTCGGGGTCGATGCTGTCGAGCGGGATCGGGATGCGCACCGTGGTGCCCTGCAGGGCCCGGATCGTCACGTCCTGCGGCCGGGGCGGCGAGTTCGTGCCCTCGTCGGGGGCGACGATGCGGATGGTGATGTAACCGGCATCCTTCTGTCCCTGCGAGTCCACCGCCTCATAGGTCGCGTTCACGGTCTTCGCCTCGGGGCCCGCCTTGAAGCGCACCACGTCCTCGGCCACGAAGATGTCGCCGTCGGCGGGGTCGGGCGTCTCGATCAGCGTCGGCGACAGCGTGATCGTGTCGCCGTTCGGGTGGTGGTCGTTGGCGAGCACGGGGATCGTCACCACGTCGCCGGCGCGCACCGTGACGGTGTCGTTCTCGGCCACCGGAGGCAGCAGGCGATCCGGCGCCGGGATCGGCGTCACGAACACCTCGCCTCGCGCCGTGGCCACGCCGTTCGACACGGTGTAGGCGATGGTGAGCGGATCGGAGAGGCCGCGGTCGGTGATGCGGAGGATCTCGTGCTCCAGCACCTCGACGCTCACCCCCGCGTTGGCGGGGAACTGCACCGACTGCACCGCGAGGATGCCGCCGTTCGGATCGGTGTCGTTGGCCAGAACGTTCACGAGGGTCTTGCCGCCGGTGGGCAGCTGGGCGGTGTCGCGCACGGCGATCGGCGGATCCTCGGTGTTCTTCGCCTCCTTCACGTCGACGCGCACGAGACCCTCAGCGGTCTTGGGGCCGTCGGAGACGAGGTACTGCACGTAGAACTGGCCCACGATCGAGCCGGTGAAGTCGAACGTGCCCGTGGTGTAGTCGGGCTCGATCACGGCGCCGTCCACGGGCGTCACCTTGGCCAGACGCAGCGGCGCCCCGCTCGGGCTGAGATCGTTCTCCAGTGGTGCGACGGTGATGCGCTCGCCGACGGTGGCCACCACGAGGTCGAGGTTGGTGATGGGGGCGAGCGAGCCGGAGTCGCGCACCAGGAACCGGAGCGTCGCCTCCGTGTCGGCGCGCCCGTCGGAGACGACCACCGTCACGTCCTTGGGGCCGGTGTCGGTGGTGAGGCTCGTGAAGGTGATCAGACCGTCCGGCCGGAACTGAACCTGGTCGCCGGAGCCGATGGTGGCGCTCTTGACGTACATGTCGTCGCCGTCGGGGTCGCGGAAGTCGGGGATCACGTTGTGGCTGGTGGTGGCGCCCACCTCGGTGAGCACGTTGCCGATGTCCTGCTTCTGCACGGGTGCGCTGTTCTGACCGTCGGTGCGCACCGTGAGCGACACCCGGGCCGTATCGGTTCCGCCGCGACCGTCGTCGGCCGTGTAGCTGAAGCTCGCCGAGCCCGAGGCATCCGGAGAGACGATGACCTGGAGGGCGGCGCCGTTCAAGATGCGCTGCACCTCGCCGATGCCGGGCTGCGGCCCGTCGAGAGCTGCCGTCAGCACGTCGCCGTCGGGGTCGATGTCGTTGTCGAGCACGGGGAGGATGACGGTGCGGCCAGGGCGCACGCCGTAGTCGTCGTCGACGGCCTCGGGCGGGGTGTTCTCCTCGGAGCGGTCGGGCAGGATGACCTGCAGCTCCTCCTCGGTGGAGTCGTCCTCCTCCTCGGAGTCGCTCTGCTCGGGCGGCGGGGCGATGTCGTCCCAGTTCTCCACCTTCTTCATGTCCTGGTTCACCAGGTAGACCACGCCCGTGGAGAGATCGTTGAGCACGACGACGTCGCGGTTCACCCGGAAGCGCAGTTCCGCGTTGGCGGCGAGGCCGTCGATGGAGGACTCGACGTCGTTCGCGTCGCCTGAGCAGTCGCGCAGGTAGTCGGCCGATCCCGACCAGGCCGCGTAGGCGCATCCGTTGAGGAACACCGGGGCCGCGGGTGTTCCGGGCTCGCCCGAACCGGCGGGGAGCACGGTGGCGTCGCCGCCGTCGAGCGGCTGGCGGAGGAGGGAGGTGCCGGTGGCGATCAGCACGTCGGAGGAGGCGGGGCCGGGGCCCTGCACCACTCCGCCCTTGGCGTCGAGGGTCACTTCGCGCCCGCCGGGGAGGTACACGGTGCCGGAGGTCGAGTCGAAGACGACGGCGTCGTCGCCGACCGCGGTGAGCGTGAGGGCGGCACCCTCCTCGATGTCAGGGAAGGTCGCGGTCTCCGGGTCTTCGGGGAGCTTGCCTTCCTCGTCGAGCGGGAAGGTGAGCAGGGTTCCGGCGCTGGTGGAGAGGGCGTGCACGTTGCCGTCGACGTCGGCGATCGCAGCTCCTCCGCCGCCGAGCTCGGCCAAGGGCTTCTCGGGGTCGAGCACGAAGGAACCCACCTGGCTCGAGGGGGTGGCGTAGAGGTTGCCGGTCTCCCGGTCGACGAGCGTGACCGTCGGCCCGCCGAGCGACACCGACGACTCCGGGGGAAGCACCACGGGGGCCTCGAGCGAGACCGTCATGGGGTTGACCGGTGTCAGGGTGGCGCCCGCTTGATCGACGAGCAGCACGGTCTCGCCGGTCTGCAGCACGTCGAAGTCGGTCGACGAGGTGCGGAGGCCTCCGTCGATGACCTGCGCGGGGTAGTTGAGGTGTCCGAGCAGCAGTCCGGTGGGCTTCGTGACCCAGACACCGCCGTCGTTCAATTCGACGTCGGCGGTCTGCACGCCCTCGTAGACGAATGCCATCGTCGTGACGCCTACCGCGAGCGCGGTGATGGCGGCAACCGAAACACTCGTCGCCTTGTGGCGGCGCATGGCCTCGAAAAGCCTCACAGGTCCCCGAATCGTCGGTCGTTGAACGGCGGTTTGGGCAAGGCTGAACGGAATCACACGATGCGGGCAGCTCCGGCGATCATCGGCACGACCTTTCGGGTCGGACGTGCCCCGTACACAGCGATTCAAGCATGATTCGGGAAAGCCGCCAAAACGACAAGTGCCGATTTGTAGGGGAGTTCTCCCCATTGCGTATCCGGCTCCTCCGATACTCCGGCGCTAGGCTGGCCCGGTGTCGAGGACCACGGAGCGCATGCGACGCGATCGCGCGCGTCGCACACGCCGCAACCGGGCGATCGCGGCCGCCGTCGCGACCGTGGCCGTCGCCGCCGTCGTGGCCACCGGAACCCTCTTCGCCACCGGTGTCTGGAGTTTCGGAGGCGACCCGTTGGCCGCCGCTCCCGTCTCGTCGACGCGCGTGAGCGCATCCGCGACCCCCAGCAGCACCCCGACGCCGTCTGCTACCGTTCCCGACATCCCCGCGCCCGCCTTCACCCCAGAACCCACCCCGCCGCCGCCTCCGGCCTTCGACAAGGCGGCGCTCTCGATCGACGACCCGACGAGCCCCTGGGTCGTGGTGAACAAGCTGCGCCCGCTGCAGAACGGTGCCGACTACGTGCCGCCGGACCTCGTCGACCTCCCCGCCGACATGCCGAACCCCAACGGCTATCAGATGCGGGCGGATGCCGCGGCCTCCCTCGAGGAGATGTTCCACGCCGCGCTGAACGAGATCGGCGTGCAGCTCGTGGCGCAGAGCGGCTACCGCTCCTACAGCGTGCAGGTGCGGGCCTACGACTACTACGTGAACCAGCTCGGAACCGCCGGCGCCGACCTCACCAGCGCCCGCCCCGGCTACAGCGAGCACCAGACCGGCATGGCCATGGACATCCTCGACACGGTCTCCGGATGCTCCACCGACGGCCGCTGCTTCGCCGACACCGCCGCCGGCCAGTGGCTCGCCGCGAACGCCTACCGTTTCGGCTGGGTGCTGCGCTATCCGGATGGCGGCACCCCTGTCACCGGGTACGAGTTCGAGCCCTGGCACTACCGCTGGGTCGGCGTGCCGCTGGCCACCGAGATGCACGACACGGGCATCTCCACCCTCGAGGAGTTCTTCGGGCTGCCGGCCGCCCCCGCCTACGCGCCCTGAGCCGGCTCGTCACATCCCCCTCATATGGGGCACAAATGTTCATGTGGTGCCATGGGGGAGATGTCTTTCCCGAAGAACGTGTTTTCCCTGTCCGCCGCCCTCGCCACCGCCGTGCTCGCCGCGACCCTCGCCGGGTGCACGGGCGCGCCGTCAGGAGGCGGGCCGGACGCGGCGGCCTCGCTTGCGCAGGACGCCGCGGGCGCCGACGAGCGCGTCTCCGTCGCGAGCCTCGAACCCGCCACGGGTTCCCTCGGCGGGGGAACCGAGGTCACAGTGTCCGGTGCCGGGTTCACGGATGTCGCCTCCGTCTCGTTCGGCGACTCCCCCGCGACCTCGTTCACGGCCGTCGACGAAAGCAGCCTCACGGCCGTCACGCCGCCGTCCGTCGATTTCGCCGTGGCTTCGGTTCCGGTCACCGTGACGCTCGACGACGGCAGCGAGGTCACCGCCGACGCGGCGTTCGCCTACGAGATCCAGACCCCGGTTGACAGTCAGATGAACTACGCCTTCACGTACTGGAAGGACTACAACATGGAGGAGTGGGGCCAGTTCCCCGACAACGACTGCGGCAACTTCGTGAACCAGTCGATGCTCGCCCGCGGCTGGACCCAGAGCGACGACTGGTTCAGTGAGTACACGACGACCGGCGACTACAGCCTCAGCTGGATCCGCGGCAACGAGATGGATGCCTACTACGCCTCCCGCCCCGACACCACTCGCCTGGAGCTCACCCAGCGCGATCAGGTGAAGGTGGGTGACGTGGTGATGTTCGACTGGGACCCGCAGAACGACAACGGCGTCGACCACACCATGATGGTCTCGCAGGTGGTGCCGAACCTCGACGGCTCGGTCGCCATCAAGCTCGTGGGACACACGGTCGACGCGCAGTACCGCGACCTCGACACCGCCATCACGGTCGAGAACCCGGGCGGCACCGCGCACTTCTGGTCGATCGCGTAGCGGTCACGGGTGGGCGGCCCAGAACGCGAGGATGCGCGCCGCCAGGGCCTCGGGCTGCTCGAGGGGCACGAGGGTGCGGGCGCCCGCGATCGTCACCGCCTCGGCTCCGGGCGCGCGGGCGGCTGACCGTTCGGCGTCGTCCGGTGACCAGTCGCCCCGGTCGTCGGAGGCCACGAACAGGGCCGGCACTCGGATGCCGGAGAGTTGCTCCGAGACATCCGTGCGGTCGAGGATGAACGAACGCAAGGCGAGGGTCATGCTCGCTTTGCCCGGTCGTCGCAGGCTGTCGACGACGGTTCGGCGGATGTCCGGGTCGGCTGCCGACGCATCCGTCAGCATCGCGCTGACCACGGCGTCGCGCACCGGGCCGACCGGTCCGGCCACGCGGAGCAGCGGCTTGAGCACCTGGATCTGCCGGCGCAGGCCCGACGGGATCGCCTCCGCCGGCGAACTGACCGCCACCAGGGTGCGCAGGAGGGCCGGGTCGTCGGTGGCCAGGCCGAAGCCGACGTGGCCGCCGAAGGCGTTGCCCACCCAGTCGGCGCGGGTGTCGGCAGGGGAGTTCGTCCCGGTGGCGGTCTCGGCGCGCACACCGAGGTGCGCGAGCAGCTCGCGCGCCGCATCCGTCGCCTCGGCGATGCTGCTGCGTCGTCGTAGCGGATCGCTCAACCCGAGCCCCGGCGGGTCGACGAGCACGATGCGCCGCGGCACGGGGCTGCCCGCAGCAAGCAGGGGGACGATCCTGTCCCAGGTGTGCCCGTCGACGAACATCGAGGGCCAGAGCACGGTCGGGCGGCCGGTGCCGGCGATCCGTACGTGCAGACGACCGAGCCGGGTCTCCACCCGCTCGGACTGTTCGGTCATGGTGTGCATGAATTTGATGTTATCCTAAGTGACATGAAAGCACGAGAGCCCCGCGAATACCGGATGTCGGCCCGCGCCGACTCGGCTGAGCTCACCCGCGAGCGCATCATCGACGCGATGCTGGTGCGGTTCTCGACCACGCCGTACGAGCGCATCCGGCTCGACGACATCGCGGCCGACGCGGGGGTGACCGTCCAGACCGTCATCCGCCGGTTCGGGGGCAAGCCGGGGCTCATGACGACGGTGGTCGAGCGCGAGCTCGGTCGCATCGCGGCCGCGCGCGAGGCCGCGGCGGGCGATTCGCCCACGCCGGCCGAGACGGTTGCGGCCCTCGTGGAGCACTACGAGCGCTACGGCGACCTCATCCTGAAGACCTACTCCGAGGCGCCGCTCGTGCCGGGCCTTTCCGAACTCGCGGCCCAGGGCCGGGAGTACCACGTCGACTGGTGCCGCCGCGCTTTCGACGCGGCGCTCGATCCCGCTCTCGACGGCGTCACCCGCCGGCGCCGCGTGGCGCAGATCGTGGCGATCTGCGACGCCACGACCTGGCACATCCTCCGTGCCGACGGCTCGCTCACCCCCACCGAGACCGAGAGCGCCCTGCTCGAGCTGCTGCTCCCGCTCCTCGCTCATCTCTGAGCGGCACGCCGTCGTTTCGGGCGAAGCTGAGCGCACCTGAGGCCGCAGAGAGGGATGATGCTGCTCACGTTCGCCCGAAGCGACGTGCCCCGGGCGATCGGCTCGAGTTTCGGGAGGAGCTGCGTGCAACGAAGGCCGTATACGGGCGTCGTGTGGCGCTCCTCCTCCCGAAACGGGCGGCGGGCGCGATTGCGGGCCGGGTGCGGCCGCGCGAGGATGGCAGCGCGAGGAAGGCGGGCCGGATGTCCGAGGTGCGAAGCGATGACATCGCCGAGGTCGCCCGTCGGGTGTTCGGTTGGGCCGAGCTCCGGGCCGGGCAGGAGGAGGCTGTCGCAGCAGTCGTCGGCGGCACCGATGTGCTCGCCGTGATGGCCACGGGCTACGGCAAGTCGGCCATCTACCAGCTCGCCGGCCACCTGCTCGACGGACCGACCGTGGTGGTGTCGCCGCTCATCTCCCTGCAGCTCGACCAGGTGCGCCACATCGGCGAGTCCACCGGATGGACGGATGCGGTCGCGGTCAACTCCGGTCAGTCGAAACGCGCCAACACGGCGGCCTGGACGGCGGTAGCGAACGGCGAGGCCGAGTTCATCTTCCTCGCGCCCGAGCAACTCGCGCGCGAGGAGATCATCCACGAGCTCACCACGCTCGACGTGGGTCTCGTGGTGGTGGACGAGGCGCACTGCGTCTCCGCGTGGGGGCATGACTTCCGGCCCGACTACCTGCGTCTCGGCGGCATGATCGAGCGGCTGGGCGGCCCGCGCATCCTCGCGCTCACGGCGACCGGGTCGGCTCCGGTGCGCGAGGAGATCGTGCGCCGGCTGGGCATGCGCGATCCGCGGATCTTCGTGCGCGGCTTCGACCGCCCGAACGTGCACCTCGCCGTGGTTCGCCATGAGAGCGCACACGAGAAGGACCGGGCGGTGCTCGCGCAGGTGCAGGCCTCGGCCAAACCAGGTCTGGTCTATGTCGCCACCCGCGGCGAGACCGAGCGGATGGCCGGTGAGCTGCAGGCGAGCGGGATGCGATCGGCCGCCTACCACGGAGGTCTCAGCTCGAGCGGGCGCCGCGAGGTGCACGAGAGGTTCCAGGCTGACGGGCTCGATGCCGTGGTCGCGACCTCGGCCTTCGGGATGGGGATCGACAAGCCGAACGTGCGCTTCGTGGTGCACGCCGACATCACCGACTCGATCGACTCCTACTACCAGGAGGTCGGCCGCGGGGGTCGCGACGGCGAGCCGGCGACCGCGACGCTGCACTACCGCCAGGAGGACCTGGGTCTGCGCCGCTTCTTCGCCGGCGGCGCGCCGGAGGAGCAGCACGTGGACGCGGTGGTGCGGACACTGACGGGCCACGGAGGCACGGCCGCGGGTGGCGCGGCGGGCGACGGGAGTGCGGGTGCGGGTGGCGCGGCGCACCGCGTGGGCGTGGGCACAACGGTCGACCGCGGCGACGAACGCGCGCCTCTCGGCCTGCCCGAGCTCGCGCGGGCCACGGGCCTGTCCGACCACACGGTCGGCACCGTCGTGAATCTCCTCGTCGAAGCCGGTCTGGCCGCCGAGCGGGCCGAGGGCATCGCCCTCCTCCGCGACGTCACGCCGAAGCAGGCGCGCACCGCCGTCGCCGAGGCCGCCGACCACCGGCTGCAGATCGAGGAGTCACGGCTCGCGATGGTGCGCGCCTACGCCGAGACGCTCGGCTGCCGCCGCCGGTTCCTCTTGGCGTACTTCGGCGACGAGTTGGCCGAGCCGTGCGGCAATTGCGACACCTGCGAGAGCGGGACCGCCTACCGGCAGCAGCCGGGCACCGCGGCGCAGGCCGAGTCCTCCTCCGCGGCATCCGGATTCCACGAGGGTCAGCGGGTGCGCCACGCCGCCTGGGGAGAGGGCGAGGTGGTGAGCGTGGAGCCCGACCGCCTCACGGTGTTCTTCGAGAGCAAGGGCTACCGTGTGCTCTCCCGGCAGGCCGTCGCCGAGGGGCACCTCTTGAGTTAGGCCTCGTGCGTCGCCGAGGTGCGGAACTCGGTGTACATGTACGGGTTGTCGAGCACCTTGGTCTCGGGGATCTCGGGATTCATGCCGGAGTGCCACACCTCCTCGCCCATCGTCGCGCGCAGGTAGTCGACCGTGTTCTCGACGGCGGCCCGGGTGCGGGCCAGGTCATGTCCCACGAGCGACCCGTCGTACTTCGCGATGCGGCCGTCCACCATCACGGTGTGCACGTCGGCGCGGCCCACCTGCAGGGCGACGTGCCCGTAGGGGTTCGTGATGGGGAACATCGAGGGCGAGTTGTCGTTCTTCAGCAGCACCACGTCGGCCTTCTTGCCCACGTTGAGGCTTCCGGTCACGGCATCCAGTCCGAGGGCCCGGGCCCCGCCGCGGGTGGCCCAGTCCACCACGTGCTCGGCCCGCAGGTGCGAGTGCGTCACGGTGTCGCCCTTCTCGTGCGCCTTGAGGTGCTCCCAGGAGCGGTCGGCACCGAGGGTCGAGCGCATCGCCGTGAAGAGGTCGCTCGAGAACCAGACGCTGGTGTCGACCGACAGCGACATCGGGATGCCGTGCTCGCGCAGCGCCCACGACGGCGGGTAACCCTGTCCGCAGCTCTGCTCGCTCTCGGTCGCGAGCGACACCGATCCGCCGGTCGCCGCGATGCGGTTGTAGGAGTCGTCGCTGAGCGTCGCCGCGTGCACGTAGATCGTCTCGGGCGTCATGAACCCGTTCTCGTGCATCAGCCGGATGCCGTCGTCGTTCGTGGCGCCCCACACCCCGGCGTGCGTCGTCACCGCGAGGCCGAGCTCGCGAGCCGCCTCGAACGCGCCGCGTTCGGGGAACGCGGGGTCGCCCGTCACATCGAAGGCGAGCTGGAAACGCAGCATGTCGTCGCCCCGGTTGTTCGCCTTCACGAACGCCTGGAAGTCGGGGTTCGCCGCCCACTCCCACGGCGCCCCGAAGATGTTGCCGGGCGCGAACACGAAGCGCCCGGCCGAGTCGCGCAGTGACTGCAGGGCGGCCTCGGCGTGCTCGATGGTGCGCAGCCCGTGCGACCAGTCGACCGTGGTGGTGACTCCGGCGTCGATGGCGTCGAGGGCCGAGAGGGCATTGCCGGCGTAGATGTCCTCGGGCCGGAAGTGCTGGCCGTACTCGAGGTAGTACCAGACGAAGTACTGCGTCAGCGTCCAGTCGGCGCCGTAGCCGCGCATCGCGGTCTGCCACATGTGGCGGTGGGTGTCGATCATGCCGGGCATCAGGATGCCGCCGGCCGCGTCGATCTCGACGGTGCCCTCGGGCACGGCGAGGGCGGTGCCGACGGCGGCGATCTCATTGCCGATCACGAGCACGTCGCCGTGCGGGATGACGTCGTGCCGGTCGTTCATGGTGAGCACGAGGGCGTCGCGGAAGACGACGGGCCGGCCGTCGGTGGGAAGGGCGTCAGCGGTGGACATGGGCGGCTCCTTTGCCGAAGAAGGATGGAAGAAGGGGTGAGCGAAGGGGGGTCAGAGGGCGACGGTCGGGTAGTCCTTGCCGAGCCAGTGCGAGAGCTTCGTGGCGTACTCGCGCTGGAACGACAGCGGGCCCTGCGAGGCGGCGTAGTCCTCGTCGTAGATGGCGATGAAGATGGTGAGGCAGAGGAAGAAGTGCGCGCCCATCTCGAACAGCGCCACGTAGTCGTGATCGATCAGGGCACGGCGCTCCTCGGGTTCGAACGAGAGCCAGGTGGTGCGCTCGACCGGGTCGCCGTTGCCGAGCTGCCGCCCGAGACTGGCCTCCCAGTGCTCGATCAGCCCCACGGGGTCGTCCTTGTAGGCCGCCAGGAGCTCCGGGTCGCGGTCGACCTGGAACAGGAACTTGTTCACGTAGTACTTGCTCATCGCACGCCGTCCCCTCCGCGAACCGCACCGCGCGGATCACCGTTCGGATACCAGGTGAAGTACGCCTCCATGGTGTGGAAGAGGTCGAGGTTGTCGACGTAGTCCGCCTTCTCTGGCCCCGCGATGCCCATCATCAGGATGAGGTCCATGAAGCCGTGGGTCGCGTTGCCGGCCCCCGACATGGAGTCGTGCGTGACGTTCGCCAGGATCGCGTCGATGTCGCCGTTCGAGAGCCACTCGATCGCATTCCGGTCGAACACCGGATCGGGCCCGGTCTCCCCGAACTGCCGCGGACCGCCGAGTTCGAGCGAGAGGTGCCCGCTGCCGACCGCGGCGATCTTCTTGTCCGAGGGGTACTCGTCGATGATCGACCGGATGGCGCGCCCCAGGTCCCAGAAGCGCTTCGGCGAAGGCAACGGCGGCGCGAAGATGTTGGTGTAGATCGGCACGATCGGCAGGTCGGCATCCGGCCGCGTGGTGATGATCGGGCAGATGATCGAGTGGTCGATCTTCAGCTCGTGGCTCACCGAGAAGTCGAAACCGCGGTCGAGCAGCCCCTGCAGCATGAAGCCCGAGAGCTCCTCGTGCCCGTCGAGCACGTAGCGCGGGATGCTGAACTCGCGCTCCTCGTTGTAGAAGGTCGCGTCGTACTTCGGCTGCTTCCCGATGAGGAAGGTCGGGTAGTTGTCGTGGAAGAACTGGTGAAAGTGATCGGCTCCCACCATCACCAGGATGTCGGGCTGCGCGGCCGTGAGGGTCTCGCGATAGGCCTCGACCTTGCGCTTCCACTCGGCGGCCTGCGGGATGCGCTGGTCGGGCGGGGTCAGCTCGGTGGCTTTGAGGAAGAACGGGTGGTGCGTCGTCGCGAGCACCGCGCTCAGTTCTGCCATGGTCTCTCCTTCGAGTGCTTCGGTGACGGATGCCGCGGGTCAGGGTTCGTAGACCGCGTTGCGGTCGACCTCGGCGTAGACGGTGGGGCCGATGGGGTTCTCGTGCTCTTCGGCGAGGTGACCGATCAGGCCGGCGGTGCGGGCCAGCAGGGCGAAGCCCCGCAGCAGATCGACGGGGAGGCCTGCATCGGCGAGGGCGGCGCCGGCGACTCCCGCGCCGTTCAGCGGGAGGGTGCGGCCGAGGATCTCCGGATGCACGCGCCCGATCGCCTCGAACAGCTCCAGGTGTGCGCCCTTCACCCCGGCCTCCTCGGCGATGCCGATGATCACGGGCGTGCGCGGGTCGCCGTTCTTGTGCACCGGATGCCCGAGCCCCGGGATCTTGTCGCCTTCGGCCCGGGCCGCCGTGATGGCCGCGCGGGCCGCGTCGTCCCACTGCTCCGGTGTCCAGGCATCCGTGTCGCCCAGCGTGAGCACCACCCCGTGCAGGAACTGGCCGGTGTCCTCGGTGACACCGAGGAACCGTGATCCCCCACCCAGCAGGCCCGCGGCGATGGCGCCCTGCAGCGACTCGGGCGCGCTGTAGTAGGTGAGCCGCGCCGCGATCGCGGTGGGGGTGAAGCCATGATCGGCGAGCGAGACCAGCACGGCCTCGAACACGCGCAGTTGGCCCGGCGTCGGCCGGCGCTTCGTGGCGAGCCAGTAGGCGAGCTCGCCGAAGCTGATCTGGCCGAGGAGTTCGCTCGCGAGGTCGTGGCCGAGCAGCGAGATGGAGTCGGTGGTGCTCGTGCCGATCCCGGTCGGGTACTCAGGCATGCGGGGCTCCTTCGGGGGCGGTCGCGGGCGTAGCGGCGAGCACGGTCGCGGGCGACGCGAGCCAGTCGCGGATGAACACGTCGTGCTCGCCGAGGGTCGGCGGGGGCGAGTCGTAGCGCGGAGGGGTGCGGGAGAAGCGGATCGGGTTGCGGATCATCGGCACCGCACGCTCGCCGCTGCCCACGCTCACCACGGGTTCGAGGCCCAGCCGTTCGGCCAGGGCGACGCCGCCGTCGATGGTGTTGATGGGTCCGCAGGCGATGCCGGCCTCGGTGAGGATGTCGAACCACTCCTGGATGGTGTGCGCCGCCAGGGCCTCGACGAGCAGCGGTCGCAACTCCTCGCGGTTGCGGTTGCGTTCCTCGGTCTGGGCGAAGCGGGCGTCGTCGGCGAGTTCGGGCCGGCCGAGCGCGTGCGCGAGCTTGACGAACTGGGCGTCGTTCGCGGCCACCACGATGATCTCGCCGTCGCTGGCGGGCAGAGGCTCGTAGGGGAACAGGCTCGGGTGGGCGTTGCCCATCCGGAACGGCACCGTACCTCCGGCGACGTAGGTGGAACTGTGGTTCGCCATGGCCGCGAGAGCCGTGGAGAGCAGGTTCACCTCGACGTGCTGCCCCTCGCCGGTGGCCTGGCGGTGGTTCAGTGCGGCCAGGATGCCGACCGTCGCCTGCATGCCGGTCATGATGTCGAACACCGAGACGCCGCTGCGGTAGGCCGGGCCGTCGGGGGAGCCGGTGAGGCTCATCAGTCCCGAAGCGGCTTGCACGATCAGGTCGTAGCCCGGCAGGGCGGCGCCGCCGGCGGTGCCGAAGCCGCTGATCGAGGCGTAGATCGCGGCGGGGTTCACCGCGGCCACGGAGTCGTAGTCGAGCCCGAACTTCGTGAGCCCGCCGGGTTTGAAGTTCTCGATCACGACATCCGCCCGCCTGGCGAGCTCCAGGGCGAGCGCTCGGTCGCCTTCGTCACGGAAGTCGAGCACCACGTCGTACTTGTTGCGGTTGATGCCGAGGTAGTAGGTGGAGACGCCGTCGCGCTCGGGAGGCGCCCAGGCGCGTGTCTCATCGCCCACGGGACTCTCGACCTTCACGACGGTGGCGCCCAGATCGGCCATCTGCTGGGTGGCGAACGGGCCGGCCAGCACCCGGGAGAAGTCGGCGACGAGCAATCCCTCGAGCGGGCCGCCGGAGGTGGCGACGGCGGCGTCGGGCAGGCTCACGAAGACTCCAAATCGAAATCGGTCAAGTGTCCGCTCTGCGGATACCTGATTGAATCCCAGGCCGCTCCGACTTGTCAAGAGTTGCCCGGCTGCCTGGGATCTCGCTTCGAAATGGGGTAAGAAAGGGGGAGTCCGAAAATGGACGCTTGACCGCTGGAGGATCATGCGCGAGGCAACCGGCCCCGAGTTCATCGAGGCGATCGCGCGCGGGCTCGACGTCATCCGCGCCTTCGGCACGACCGGGCAGTCGCTCAGTCTCAGCGATCTCTCGACGGCCACCGGCCTCGCGCGGCCGACGGTGCGCCGCATCCTGCTCACCCTCGATGAGCTCGGTTACGTGCGATCCGAGAACGGATCATTCGCCCTCACTCCCCGGGTGCTCGATCTCGGCATGGCGTACGTGTCGTCGAGCAGCATCTGGGAGATCGCGCGGCCGCACCTGACCGACTTGAGCGAGGCGGTGCACGAGTCGTGCTCGCTGGCCCAGCTCGACGGATCGGATGTCGTCTATGTCGCGCGGGTGGCCGTGCCGAAGCTCGTGGCGCTCTCGGTCACCATCGGCACCCGCTTCCCGGCGGCCGCGACCTCGCTCGGCAAGGTGCTGCTCGCGGCTCTCGATCCGGCCGAGCTCTCGCGGGTGCTCGCCATCCCGTCGCGCTCGCCGGTCGTTCCCGCGTGGCAGCCGTCGGCCGAGGAACTCGAGGCGTCGTTGCGGGAGGTGCGCGCGGCCGGGTGGGCGCTCACCGATCAGCAGTTGGCGCCCGCCATCCGCTCGGTCGCGGCTCCGGTGCGCGACGGCTCGGGTCGTGTCGTCGCCGCCGTCAACGTGAACGCGCACGCCCTCGAGACGAGCGTCGAGACCCTCGTGGGTTCGCACCTCCCCCGCCTGCTGACCGCGGCGAGCGCCATCAGCGCGGATTGGGCGCGGTGGGAGAGCCGCCCGCTCGCGGAGGTGAGCTGATGACCCGGCTGCTGGTCGTGATCGCGAGCACGCGCCCCGGTCGCGTCGGCGGGGCCGTAGGTTCGTGGGTGGTCTCCCGGGCGCGGGCCTACGACAGCGGCGCGTTCGACGTGGATGTCGCCGACCTCGACGAGCTGAAGCTGCCCTTCCTCGACGAGCCGGCGCATCCGAAGCTCCGCAGCTACCTCAACGACCACACGTTGCGCTGGAGCGCCCAGGTCGACGCGGCCGACGCCTTCGTGTTCGTGATGCCGGAGTACAACCACAGCTTCTCGGCACCCGTCAAGAATGCCCTCGACTTCCTGGTGCACGAGTGGGACGAGAAGCCGATCGGCCTGGTGAGCTACGGCGGCCTGTCGGGCGGCACCCGAGCCGTGGTGGCGCTGCAGCCCGTGCTCGCCAATCTGGGCCTCCGCGGCGTGCACTCGAACGTGGAGATCGCGTGGGTGGCCGAGCACGTCGCCGACGGCGTCTTCGCCCCCACCGACCGTCACGAGCGCGCCCTCACCGCCCAACTCGACGAACTGGCCCGCCACCGCTGATGAAGCGCGCGGGGCGGTGGCTCGCCGGGTCGTTGGGGGCGCTGGTGCTGGTGGTGGTCGGCGTCATCCGATTCGTCGCTCATCCCGATGTCGGAGGCTTGGTCGGTGGCCTGGCCGCCGCCGTCGTGATCATCGGCGTCGTGGTGCTGGTGATGATGCTGCCGGCCGCGCTCGCTCTCCGCGTCGCTCGTCGGAACGCGGACGGTCCGGTGTGCCTTGCGGTGGGTGACCATTCGGTCCCCGCCGCGGTCAGGGAGTGGCGCACCGCGGAGCGGGGCGAGGTGCTGCGGTCGTACACCTACTTCGTGCTCGAGTTGACCGAGCGCGGGATCGGTGTCTGGGAGGGTGGCGCGGCCGCAGTGCGCGTTGCGCTCATCCCCGCCGACGCGATCCTCTCGGTCACGCGCGAGTACGGGCCGTTCCGCACGACGTCGCCGTGAGCGACGCGGGTGTCGACATCCACACCTGTCGAATAGGGTGGGAGGATGGGGAAGCGCTCGAGGTGGCTCGCGCTGGCGGTGGCGGTGGGCGCGCTGGCGGGGTTGGCCGGGTGCGGCTCGGCCACCGATCTGCCCGTGTTCGCGGAAGCGCAGGGGCCTGAAGACCTGCTTCCGGCCGACGGCACGCCGAACGTGATCGAAGGCCTCGACGCGTCGACGACACGGCTGCTCTGGGAGGACGCGGGCGCGACGTTCTATGCAGCCAGGATGGCGGGATCGGATGCCGCCGTGACCTGTCTGGTCATCTTCCGCGGCGAGGAGGGGGTGAGCGGCTGCGGGGGCCTTCCCGTCACGGTCGGCCTCGTCGGTCGCCCCGACTACCGGCTGGAGGCCGCGGACCTCCCCAACGGCAGCGACCAGTGGACCCGCGTCGCGGAATACCTCTACGAGGCGAAGAAACCCACCGAGAAAGGCACTCCATAAACTACGGCTCGAGACCCGAGCGGGAGGCGCTGAGCCTCACGACGATTGACGCCGGGGCTGAATCGCGGCCGTTCGGGTAGGGCGGGCGGCTAGGCGCCCAGGGCGGCGTCGACGATCGACTTGGCCTCGGCCTGCACGCGGCGGAGGTGGGCCTCGTCGACGAAGCTCTCGGCGTAGATCTTGTAGACGTCCTCGGTGCCGGACGGCCGGGCCGCGAACCAGGCGCGGTCGGTGACCACCTTCACGCCGCCCACCGCCGCACCGTTGCCGGGAGCGTGCGAGAGCTTCGCGACGATGGGATCGCCCGCCAGCTCCGTCGCAGAAATCGCCTCGCCGTCGAGCTTGGCGAGCTCGGCCTTCTGGGCCTTCGAGGCCGGGGCGTCGACGCGCTCGTAGACCGGCGCGCCGTATTCCTCGGTGAGTTCGGCGTAGTGCTGCGACGGCGTCTTGCCCGTCACCGCCAGGATCTCCGAGGCCAACAGCGCGAGCAGGATGCCGTCTTTGTCGGTCGTCCAGACCGTGCCGTCGAAGCGGAGGAAGGACGCGCCCGCCGACTCCTCGCCGCCGAACGCGACCGAGCCGTCGATGAGCCCCGGCACGAACCACTTGAAGCCCACCGGGACCTCCCAGAGGGTGCGGCCGAGCGACGATGCGACGCGGTCGATCATCGACGACGACACGAGGGTCTTCCCGATCGCGGCATCCGGAGACCAGCCCTCGCGGCGCGAGTACAGGTACTGGATGGCCACGGCGAGGTAATGGTTCGGGTTCATGATGCCGGCGTCCGGCGTCACCACGCCGTGGCGGTCGGCGTCCGCGTCGTTGCCGGTGGCGATGTCGTAGTCGTGCCGGCGGGTGACGAGCGACGCCATGGCATAGGGGGAGGAGCAATCCATGCGGATCTTGCCGTCCCAGTCGAGCGTCATGAATGCCCACTGCGGGTCGACGGTCTCGTTCACGACCTCGAGGTTGAGGCCGTAGCGGTCGCGGATGAGGTCCCAGTACTCCACGCTCGCCCCGCCGAGTGGGTCGGCGCCGATGTGGATCTTCGACTTCGCGATCGCGTCCATGTCGATCACGTTCTCGAGATCGGCCACATAGTGCTCGCGGAAGTCGTACGTTCCGGATGGCGCGGCCGAACCCCGGGCGACGCGCTTCACGTCGGCCAGCCCGCCCGCGATGAGCTCGTTGGCGCGGTTCGCGATCCAGCCCGTCGCATCCGAGTCGGCCGGTCCGCCGTGCGGCGGGTTGTACTTGAAGCCGCCGTCGGCGGGCGGGTTGTGCGACGGGGTGACGACGATGCCGTCGGCCTGGTCGTCGTGCCCCTCGCGGTTGTAGCGAAGGATGGCGTGCGACACGGCGGGCGTCGGGGTCCAGCTGTCGCGCGAATCCGTCCACACCGTCACGCCGTTGGCGTTCAGCACCTCGAGCGCCGTGTCCTCGGCGGGCTTCGAGAGTCCGTGGGTGTCGCGGCCGATGAAGAGCGGTCCGGTGATGCCCTGACCCGCCCGGTATTCCACGATCGCCTGGGTGATCGCGGCGATGTGATCCTCGTTGAACGCCGTGTTGAACGACGACCCGCGGTGGCCCGAGGTGCCGAAGATCACCTTCTGCTCGGGGTCGGTGACATCCGGGTGCAACTCGTAATAGGCCCGCACCAGGGCGTCGACGTCGATCAGGTCTTCGGGGAGGGCAACTGTGCCTGCACGCTCATGCATGCCCCAAGTCTGGCACCGCGCGGGCGCCCGCGGGTGAACGGGATCGCTAGCCTAGGAGACATGTCGGAGACCTACAGCTACCTCGGCCCATCGGGAACCTTCACCGAGGCGGCGCTCGCCCAGGTGCCGGAGGCGCAGGGCAAGGAGTGGCACTCGGTCAACAATGTGGGTGAGGCGCTCGACGACGTGGTGTCGGGGCGCAGCGTCGCCGCGATGATCGCCATCGAGAACTCGATCGAGGGCGGGGTGTCGGCGACTCAGGATGCCCTTGCGAACATCCCGGGCCTCCGCATCGTGGGCGAATACCTCGTGAAGGTGCAGTTCGTGCTCGTGGCGCGGCCGGGCACGACGCTCGACGACGTGCGGGTGGTGAACGCGCATCCGGTCGCCTACGCGCAGACGCGCAAGTGGCTGGATTCGCACTTGCCGGCCCACGGCCACATCCCGTCGACCTCGAACGTGGCCGCCGCGCTGTCGCTGTTCGAGAACGACCTGGCGGATGCCGCGGTGGCGCCCCCGCAGATCGTGCAGCACCACGCGCTCGAGGTGCTGGCCGAGAACATCTCCGACAACGCCAACGCCGTCACCCGGTTCGTGCTGGTCTCGCGCAACACGGTCTTGCCGCCGGCGACCGGGGCCGACAAGACGAGCATCATCGCGGAACTGCCCGAAGACCGCTCGGGTGCCCTGCTCGAACTGCTCGAGCAGTTCTCGACCCGCGGCGTCAACCTCTCGCTGCTGCAGTCGCGGCCCATCGGCGACGCCCTCGGCCGCTACCGTTTCGTGATCGACGCCGACGGGCACATCACCGACGAGCGGGTGGCGGATGCCCTGCTCGGCGTGCGCCGCTTCAGCCCGAACATCATCTTCCTCGGCTCGTACCCGCGCGCCGACAGATCCCCCGTGGAGTACGTGCCGCGCTACGACAACGACGTGTTCATCGAGGCGCGCGACTGGCTCCGCGCCCTGGTCACGGGCGAACCCGAGGCCTGAGGCACCGACATCCCTCGTCGACCCGTCAGTTGTGGTCGCTCTGGGCGCGCCAAAACGACCACAAGTGACGGATCGACGTGTCGGTGGGGTGGGCGGGCTAAGCGTCGACGCGGGAGCGGTCGCGGCGCGCCAGGTAGCGGATGGCGTTCGCGGGGATCGAGACCCAGTCGGGGCGGTTGCGTGCCTCGTAGCTGACCTCGTAGAGCGCCTTGTCGAGTTCGAAGGCGTCGAGCAGCGCCCGCTGCCCGCGGAGATCGAGACCCGACCGCGCTATATACCCGTCGAGGAATGCGTCCCGGGCGACGTGCGCCCACTCGCTCACAGCGGCAGCGTGCGGCGACTGCGCGTACGTGCCCGCGACGTAGTCGAAGGAGCGCAGCATGCCGGCCACGTCGCGGAGCGTGAGGTCGGGTTCGCTCCGCTCGGCCATGGGCCGCATGGGCTCGCCCTCGAAATCGAGGAGCACCCAGCCGCGCCCGGGAACCGCGAGCACCTGACCCAGGTGGTAGTCGCCGTGGATGCGCTGGCAGTCGGGCCAGTGGGCGTCCTCGGCCAGGCGGAACACCTGCTCGACGGCCTCGCCCTCGGCGGCCAGCGCCGGCACTTCGGCCACGGCCTGCACGGCGCGCTCGCGCATGCTCGCCATGATGGCCGCCTTCTCCTCGGCGGTGGTGGGGTGCACCGGGAAGAGCTGTGCCAGTTCCGTGTGCACCTGCGCGGTCGCCTCGCCGAGCGCCCGGGCCGGAGCCGCGAACGACTCCCCGGCATCCGCCGAGCGCAGGGCGACGCGCCAGGCGTCCTCGACCTCGGGGATGAACTCCTGCGCGAACGCGAGATGCCCGCTGGCACGCCCGCTCGCTTCGCGCGGATCGCGCCAGGTGCCCGTGACGTTGCCCACGGCGCGCGGGATGAGCCGCGAACCGGCGTCGGACAAGGCCGACTGCACCACGACATCCGGGTTCGGTCCGTTGCTGAGGGCCCGGAATACCTTGCAGATCACGGGCTGAGCCGGCTTGCCGTTCGGATGCACGAGGTCGTAGATGATCGAGGTGTTCGACTGCTCGCCACGCAGCACGTGCGAGTCGGTGACCCGGATGTCGGAGCTCGTCAGCGCGTGATGACCCTCCGCCTCGGCACCGTGGTAGCCCTCGCTGCGTTCGGTCTCGTCGTCGAGCATGAGCCCGAGCAGCGCGCGCGTATAGGCCGGATCGTGCGGCCCGTCGTAGACGAAGACGGGCTTGCCGTCGATCGTCGCGCGCTCGATCAGGGCGCGATCGCCGCCGAGCAGGGTGGAGGAGCGGAAGGAGAGCGGCACCTGGTAGAGCACCGGCGTCGCCGCCGATTCGTCGAGGATCAGGTGCGTTTCGAGGCCGACTTGATGCCGGTGATCGACGAGCGACCACATGCCGACGCGAGACAGGACGGGGTGCTTGGACGAGGATGCGAACCAGCGTTGATGCTGAATCCAGTCCGCAAGCGCCGGTCGCACTTCCCGAGAAAGGGGAATCTTCACCGCAGAGACGCTCATGTTCGGACACTACGCCGGGACGGAAGGACCCGCCAGAGCGATCGTGCTGGACATCCGCCTGGAATCGCCCGACAGGGCGGGCCGTGCGGCTCTATTCGGCGTCGCGGGCCTCGGCGGCGGCAGCCTTTCCGAGCTTCACGTCTTTCACGCGCCGGTTCTCCGCTCGCACCTCCGCCTGGATGCGCCGCTCGGTCACGAGCCACTCCGGCGGGCTCTGCAGCAGGGCGGTGATCTCGCCGGTGGTGAGCGCATCCGTCACCCCGGCGCGGGCGAGACCCGAGATCGAGACGCCCAGTTTGCGGGCCATCACGTCGCGCGGGTGCGGGCCGTTCAGACGCAGCTGCACCAGCCACTCGGGCGGTGTCTCGAGCAGCGTATTCAGCTCTGCACGGGTGACCGTGCCCTCCTGGAATTCGGCGGGGGCGGCGGTCAGCAGGATCCCGAGCTTCTTCGCGGCCGTCGCCGGCTTCATGGTCTGCGGTGTCTTCTCGGGGCTCATCAGCACAGCGTATCCTGGGCGGGCGGCAGCGGTCTCGCGTCGCAGCGGGATCATCGGCCGAACGGAAGGGGACCGGATGGCGTTCCGCGTCGCCTTCGTGCCCGGGGTCACGCCCACGAAATGGTTCCGCACCTGGCAGGAGCGGCAGGAGTCGCTGCCGCCCTCCGACCGTGTGGCCATCGAGGCCGTTCCGATCGAGTCGCTGGTGACGGGCGCCGATCCGCTCTCCGTACTCCGCGACGACGAAGCGGATGTCGCGTTGCTGCGTCTCCCCGTCGACCGCTCCGACGTGGGTGCCATCACCCTCTACTCCGAGGTGCCGGTCGTCGTGGTGCCGAAGGACCACGTGATCACCGCGGTCGACGAGATCGACGTCGCCGAGCTGGCGGACGAGCGGATGCTCGAGGTCGCCGTGGGCCCGACCGGCGGCCCCGACGCGGTGGAGCTGGTCGCCGCTGGCGTGGGCGTCGTGGTGCTGCCGAAGTCGGTGGCCCGGCTCTACGGGCGAAAAGACGTCGAGGCGAGGCCTGTGACCGGGCTGCCGTCGACCGAGGTCGCACTGGTCTGGCTCACCGATCGGCAGACGCCGCTCGTCGACGAGTTCATCGGCGTGGTGCGCGGTCGCACGGCGAACAGCTCACGGGCGGCCGATGACGCCGAGCGTGCGGCGATCGCCGCGTCGGGTCGGAAGCCCAAGGCCACCGACAAAGCGAAGGCCCGCGCCGCCGAGGCCCGAGCCGCGGCGGCCAAGGCCCGGCCGCGCGCGAAGTCGAAGGCCAAGCCCCCACGCAAGCCGCCCCGCCCCCGTCGCCCGCGCTGAGCATCCGCTCGTCCCGCGCGCATTTCGGGAGGAGCAGCGCAACACGACGCCCGTATACGGCTGTCGTTGCGCGGAGCTCCTCCCGAAACGGAGGAGGGCCCGGCCTCAGGCGGCGGTGACGGCCTTCGTGTCGGCGGGCACGCGTACGAGCAGGGCGCCCGGGTCGACCCAGGTGTGCACGGCGCGTGCCATTCCCCACTCGTCGCCGTCGAGCTGGATGTCCTCGACGCCGTCGAGGGTGAGCTCGAAGTCGCGGCCGGTGGAGTAGGAGACCGAGCGCACGTCGTTGTTGAGGTCGATGACCTTGCGCCCCACGGCCGACTTGCGGAGCACCCCGTTCTCGAAGGCGATCTTGTTCCACACCCGCAACCAGCCGAGCGGCCCCTCGGGTCGAAGGGCGACGATGTCGAGCATTCCGTCGTCGGGCTTCGCGTCGGGGATGAGGAGGAGTCCGCCGGGCAGCATGCCGCAGTTGCCCACGATGACGGTGTGCACGCTCGTGTTCTTCCACGACGAGCCGTCGAGCCGGAAGCGGAGCTTCACCGGCTTGAGCTCCGGGATGGCGCGACCGATGCCGTCGACGTAGGCCAACCAGCCCACCGCCTTCTTCAACTTCTTGTTGGTCTTGGCGATCATCTTGGCGTCGATGCCGAGCCCGGCCATCACGAGGAAGACCTTCTCCTCCACCGAGTCGTCGGCCCGGGTGACGCTGATCACGCCCACGTCGATGCGTCGATCGTGTCCCATGAACACCGCGGTCACGGCCTGCTCCATGTTGGTGAGAGTCAATGCGAGGTTGCGGGCCAAGAGGTTGCCGGTGCCGACCGGGAGGAGGCCGATCGGCACTCCCGTTCCCCGCAGACCCTCCGCCACCGCCCGCACCGTGCCGTCGCCGCCCGCGGCCACCACCACGCCGGCGCCCCGGGCGACGGCCTCGCGCGCGATGCCCTCCCCGGCGTCGTCGAGCGTGGTCTCGAACCAGAGCGTCTCAGCCCACCCGGCCGCTTTCTCGGCGGCGGCGACGACGGGTCGGAGGCGCGACGCATCCACCTTGATCGGATTCACCACGACCGCCGCCGTGTTCGCTGCCGAGGGGGCGCGCTCACCCGGGGTCGTCGAAAAGGGCCTCTCGCCTGCTGCCACGTGCCAACCGTATCGGTTCCGGGCAGCCGTCCAGCCGAAGTTCGGCGGCGGGCGCCCGCCGGCCGCAAAGTAGGATTGGGGGCGTGATCGATCCAGTGCTCTTGCGTGAGAACCCCGATGTCGTCAGGAAATCGCAGCGAGCGCGCGGGTCGTCGGTGCAGCTCGTCGACGAGGCCCTCGCGGCCGACACCGAGCGGCGTGCCGCTATCCTCGAGTTCGAGAACCTCCGGGCCGAGCAGAACGCCTTCGGCAAGAGAGTCGCCGCGGCGCCCAAAGACGAGAAGAAGGCTCTCGTCGCCGAGGTGCAGGAGCTCGCCGCCCGCGTCAAGGCGGCCCAGCAGCGGGCGACCGATGCCGAGAACGCGTTCGTCGAGCTGGCCCGGCAGATCCAGAACATCGTCATCGACGGCGTCCCCGAGGGGGGCGAAGAGAACTTCGTGACCCTTCGCGAGGTCGGCACCAAGCCCGTCTTCGACTTCGAGCCGCGCGACCACGTCGAGCTCGGCGAGACCCTCGGCATCTTCGACCTGGCCCGCGGCGCGAAGGTCTCGGGTGCCCGCTTCTACTTCCTCACCGGCATCGGAGCCCGCCTCGAACTGGCGCTGATGAACCTGGCGCTCGACCGCTCGCTCGCCGCCGGGTTCACGCCGCTCATCACGCCCACGCTGGTGCGACCCGAGACCATGGATGGCACGGGCTTCCTCGGTGAGCACGCCGACGAGGTCTACTACCTGCCCGCCGACGACCTCTTCCTCACCGGCACCAGTGAGGTGGCGCTCGCCGGGTTCCACATGGGTGAGATCCTCGACGTGCCCGAGGGCGGCCTGCGCTACGCCGGATGGTCGACCTGCTACCGGCGCGAGGCCGGTTCGCACGGCAAGGACACCCGGGGCATCCTGCGCGTTCACCAGTTCAACAAGCTCGAGATGTTCAGCTACGTGCTGCCCGAGAACGCCGAGGCCGAGCACGAAGCGCTGCTCGGCTACCAGGAAGGGATGCTCACCGACCTCGGTCTCGCCTACCGCGTCATCGACGTGGCGGCCGGCGACCTCGGATCGAGCGCCGCGCGCAAATTCGACACCGAGGCCTGGGTGCCGTCGCAGCAGACCTACCGCGAGCTCACCTCCACCTCGAACTGCACCACCTACCAGGCCCGTCGTCTCGACACGCGCTACCGCACCGAGTCGGGCAAGACCGCGCCGGTCGCGACGCTGAACGGAACGCTCGCCACCACCCGGTGGATCGTGGCGCTGCTCGAGACGCATCAGCAGGCCGACGGATCGGTCGTGATCCCGGAGGTGCTGCGGCCCTACCTCGGCGGACTCGAGCTGATCGAGGCGAAGTGAGCGAGGCATCCGCTCTGCCCGAGGCCGACGCCGCGGCGTCCTCCGACCGCTGGCTCGTGGCGCTCGACATCGACGGCACCGTGCTGCACGAAGACGGCACGTTGAGCGACATCGTGGGCGCCGAGGTGCGCCGCGTGGTGGCCGAGGGCAACGAGGTGATGCTGGCCACCGGTCGATCGGTCGCCACCACCCTGCCGGTGCTGCAGCTGCTCGACATCGCGCCGGAGTTCGTGGTGTGCGCCAACGGGGCGATCACCCTCGCCCGTGACCCTTCGGAGCCGCTCGGCTACCGGCGCGATCACGTCGAGATCTTCGATCCGGGTCCGGTGCTGCGGAAGATCCGTTCCCACCTCACCGAGGCCGTCTTCGCGGTCGAGGACGAGGACGGTTGGTTCCGCTACACCGAGGCCTTCCCGGAGACGGTGCTGGGCGCGGGGAGCGAGCAGGTGACCTTCGAGGAGCTTACCGAGATCGAGGCCACCCGCGTGGTGGTGATCTCGCCCGATCACGACATGGAGGACTTCCTGGCCGTGGTGGAGCGGATGGGGCTGCACCGGGTCAGCTACTCGATCGGCTGGACCGCGTGGCTCGACATCGCGCCCGACGGCGTGAACAAGGCGACCGGGCTCGAGCGCGTTCGGTCGCGGCTCGGCATCCCGCGCGACCGCGTGATGGCGATCGGCGACGGGCGCAACGACATCGACATGTTCCGCTGGGCGGGCGAGTCGGGGCGGGCCGTGGCGATGGGCCAGGCGCCGCGCGACGTGATCGACGTGGCGACCGAGGTCACGGCATCCGTCTACGACGACGGCGTGGCCGGGGTGCTCGCCTCCCTCTGACCCGACGCGCACCGTTCGGGGCGCGGTATGCTCGTGGCTGGTTGCGTGGGCCTGGCCGGCGCACCGGGAGGGCTGTCCGAGCGGCCGATGGAGCCAGTCTTGAAAACTGGTGAGGTGTTAAAGCCTTCTAGGGTTCGAATCCCTAGCCCTCCGCCAGATCGCTTGCTCCGCCGTCTTCGTCGGCGTACAATTTCCTGTACGGGAGGCCCATCATGAAGACCATGTCGTATTCGGAGTCCCGCGCGCATTACGCGGAGACGCTGTCGTCGGTCGTCGATGACAGCGAAGAGGTCGTCATCACGCGCGCCGGCCATGAACCCGTCGTCATCGTGTCACTCGCCGAGTACGAATCCTTGAAAGAGACGGCATATCTGCTCCGCAGCCCCGAGAACGCCCGTCGGCTCCTGGGCGCGATCGGCCGTCTGGAGTCCGGCCACGGTCGCGAGCGCGATCTCGCGGAATGAAGTTCGTCTGGGATGAAGAGGCCTGGGCGGACTACGAGTGGTGGCAGGCACAAGATCGGCGCATCCTGAAGCGCATCAACGCCCTCCTGCGCGACATCGCCCGCAACGGTAACGCGGGCATCGGTAAGCCCGAAGCGCTGAAACACGGCTTCCACGGCTTCTGGTCGCGGCGCATCTCCGACGAACATCGGCTCGTCTACCGGGTCGATGACGACCAGGTGCTCATCGCCGGATGTCGATACCACTACGGCAGCTGAGGCGTACCCGCTGCGACGCGGATGTTCTCGATGAGGGCGCGGATCTGCGGGCGGCGGCCGGCGCCGTGCCGTACGGCGAGCGACAGTACCCACGGTGCCATCGGCTCGGTCAGCGGAACGCGTACGCATCCGGTCGAGTCGACCACGTCGGGCACCACCGCGACGCCGAAGCCGGCAGCGACGCAGGGTGCCACATTGGGCAGCTCGGCGAGCTCCGCGGCGATGTGCCGCACGATGCCGCGCTCGGCCAGCACATGATCGAGTTGTACCCGGTTGCCGAAGCCGGGCAGCACGTCGACCCAGTCGTCGGCCGCCAGATCGGCGAGCGAGACGGATCGGGCGCTCGCGAGGCGATGCCCTTCGGGTAGCAGCGCCACGAACTCGACCTGCACGAGCGGCCAGGAATCCAGGTCGGGCGGCGCGGGCACCGCGGTGAGAGCCAGATCGAGGCGGCCGTGCGCGAGGTCGTCGAGCAGCCCGGTCGAGCCGGTCGGCGACGCCACCAACTGGATGTCGACCAGCGGATGCTCGCGCCGGAACCCCGCCAGGATCACCGGCAGATCGAGCACCTGCAGCGCCGCGAACGTGCCGATCCGCACCCGCCCGCGAAGCCCGGACCCTGACTCCGTCGCCGCCTGCCTCAGCCCCTCGAGGTCGTCGAGCAGCTCTCGCGCCAGCGGGAGCAGTGCCTCGCCGGAGGGGAGTAGGGTCACCGTCTTCGTGGTGCGCTCGAACAGCCGCACGCGGAGCTCGCGTTCGAGACTGGCGAGCCCGGCCGACACCGTCGATTGGGCCACGAACAGGCGCTCGGATGCCCGGGTCACGTTCCGTTCGTCGGCCACGGTCACGAAGTACTCGAGTAGGCGCGTCTCCATGACGCAATGATAGAGCAAAGCGATTAGCCCCATCACAATAAATCGTTGGACTCGATGAGAATTCTGGCGCATCCTCGAAGCATGAGCTCGACCGCCTCCGTTCCGATCACGTCCGATCTCTCGACAGAACTCCCGACCCGCCGCCTCCGCCTGCCGCACCGCGCCGGTTTCTGGGTGACCGCGGTCGCCTTCCTCGTCATGATGGCCTTCAACACCGTGCCCACTCCGCTGTACGCGCTCTACCAACAGCGCGACGGCTTTCCGACCGCGGTCGTCACGGTGGTGTTCGCCGCCTACTCGATCGGCGTGATGCTGGCGTTGTACCTGGCGGGGCACCTGAGCGACCGGGTGGGTCGGCGGCCCGTCATCCTCTCCGCCGTGGTGATCGAGGTGCTGGCGGCGGTGCTGTTCCTGGTCTGGTCGGCGCCGGTAGGCCTGGTGCTCGCCCGATTCGTAGCGGGACTCGGCATCGGGATGCTCACCGCCACCGCCACCGCGCACCTGGCCGACCTGCGCCGCATCGCGCGTCCCGACGCCGGCATCGGCTTCGCGGCCACCATCGCGGGCGTCGCGAACATGGGCGGACTCGCCCTCGGGCCGCTGATCGGAGGGGTCTTCGCCGAATGGCTCCCGATGCCCCTCGTGGCTCCCTATCTCGCCTTCCTGGCCGCCTTCGTGGCGATCGGCTTCGCCTACGCCTTCGTGCCCGAGACGGTCGACTCGTCGCGCGAGCACGCGCCCTACCGCCCGCAGCGGGTGCGCGTGCCGCGGGAGAGCCGCGGCGCCTACTGGGCGGCCGGCATCGGCGGCTTCGTGGCCTTCGCCATCACGGGTCTGTTCGGCTCGGTCGCACCGACCTTCCTCGCGCAGATCCTGCAGCAGAGCGACCGCTTCGTGGCCGGGCTCGTGGCGTTCTCGGTGTTCGGAGCCGCTGCGCTCGCTCAAGTGGTGTTCTCGAGGTGGTCGACGCGGGGGCAGCTCGTGCTGGGCGTGACGGCGATGGTGGCGGGACTCCTGGCGCTCGGCGCCGCCGACCTGTCAGGGTCGGCTGTTCTCTTCGTGGGAGGTGGAGTGGTCGCCGGAGCGGGTGTGGGCCTGGTCTTCCGCGGCGCCCTCGCCACGGCCGGCGCCCTGGCCGGTGACGGCAACCGCAGCGAGATCACAGCGGGCATCTTCCTGCTCTCCTTCGCCGGCATGACCGCGGTGCCGCTCCTGATCGGCGGTGCACTCCTCGTGCTCCCCCTGGTGCCCGTGCTGCTCGGCGCCGTGGCCGTGATGCTCGCCCTGATCGTGTGGGCGGGGCCCCTGATGATCCGCGCCACGTCGACACCTGCAGAGTCGTCAAGCAGAAAATCGGCCTGATCGGTCGATTGATGCGGTTTTCCGCATTTGCTGTGAGAGGGCTCGACGGCGGTTAACCCCCCGTTGTAGGGTCGTCGCGTCGGCGCCGAGCGTCGGCACGGGGCGAGCAACTGGACACGGGCGCGAGGGCGCCGACCGGATTCCGCCCTGCCTTCTCGCGCGCTCCCCTGTGCCCTGCCCGCCTTGTCGTTCCCGATCGACCCGGTGACAAGGAGCCGAATCAATGAAGAAACGGACAATTCTGGGCGCTGCGTGCGCCGCCACGATCGCGGCCGTCGCGGTCGCCGCCCCCGCCTATGCCGGTGGCCACCATGACGGCGGATGGCATCACGACGTCCCCGAAGCGCCCACGCTCAGTCTCGACCCGGTGGCCACTCTGGCCGACGGGCTCATCTCTCCGCTCAGCCTCGACGTCGACAGACACGGCGACTCCTATCTCTCGCAGAACTTCATCGGCGAACTGAACGGTGTGAGCAGCGAGGGAGAACTCAGCACGCTCGCGACGGCATCCGTGCCCGGCAACGAGATCGGAGCGGTGTCGTCGCGACACGGCACGGTGTACTTCAGCCAGAACGACCAGCCGAACGGCGTGGCGAATCTGATGTCGCTCGAGGAGGGTGGCACGCCCGAAGTCCTCGCCGACCTCGGCGCCTACGAGGCCGAGGTGAACCCCGACCAGGTCAACACCTACGGCTTCACCGACCTCGACCCGGCTTGCGCGGCTCAGGTCAACCCGAACGGCCCCGCGGGTGAGCCCACGTACACGGGCAAGGTCGACTCGCATCCGTACGCCTCGCTGGCTCTGCGCCACGAGATCTACGTGGCCGATGCCGGCGGCAACGACATCCTGCGCGTCGACTACGACGGCGAGATCTCGACGGCGGCCGTGCTGCCGCCCACCGAGCCCGTCGTCGTGACCGCCGAACTCGCGGCGCAGTTCGGATTCCCCGACTGTGTCGTAGGCGCGAGCTACGTGTTCGAGCCGGTGCCGACGGATGTCGAGCGCGGCGACGACGGCTGGCTCTACGTCTCGAGCCTCCCGGGCGGCCCCGAAGACCCGAGCCTGGGTCTGCGCGGCAGTGTCTACAAGGTGAACCCCGACAGCGGCGAGGTGGAGCTCGTGGCCACCGGATTCGGCGGCGCGACCGGCATCGCGGTCGACAAGGACTCCGGCGTGGTGCTGGTGGCCGAGCTATTCGGCGGCCCCGACAACACCGGGCAGATCTCGGCCCTGTCATCGTGGTCGGGTGAGGTGTTCGCCACCTTCGCGGTGTCGTCGCCGGCGGCGATTGAGCTGCGTGACGGCATGGTCTACGCGACGACGGATGCCTTCGTGCCCGACGAATCCGGAAACCCCCAGCCGATCGGCAAGCTGAGCCTCTACCAGCTGACCGATGAGGATCACGGTGGCTGCTGGGGCGACGACGGGGAGCACGAGGAAGAGGACAGCTAGCCTCCGCCTCCCCGCACACAGCGCGGCGCCCTGCGACCTCCCCCGGTCGCGGGGCGCTGCCTCTGTCGGGCCTAGATCACCTGTGGGCGCGCGGACGCCCGCAACCGGATGGCATCGCGGGCGGGCGACTCGCCGAAGGCGCGGCGGTACTCGCGGCTGAACTGGGACGGGCTGTCGTAGCCCACCCGGAAACCGATCCTCGCGACGTCGTCGGCCGCGGCCAGAAGCAGGGTGCGCGCCTCCTGCAGGCGGATCTGCTTCTGGAACTGGATCGGCGTCATCGAGGTCGCCGACCGGAAGTGGCGGTGGAAGGCCGTGGTGCTCATCCGCGCCAGCTGCGCCAGCTCCTCGACCCGCAGAGGGTCCGCGTAGTGCTCGCGGATCCACCGGACCGAACGGGCCACCCGGGCCAGGCTGCCGTCGGCCACGCCGATCTGTCTCACCAGCCGGCCCTGCTCGCTCGTGAGCAGTCGCCAGACGATCTCACGGCGATAGGCCGCCGCGAGCACGGGGACGTCGGCCGGCCGGTCGAGGAGGCCGAGCATCCGCACCATCGCGTCGACCAGTTCGGGCGCGGCATCGCTCACGGCCATACCCGTGACGACCGGAGCGGGAGGGGCCGGGGTCTCGAGCAGCAAGGTGGCGATGAGCGCCGGGTCGAGGGCCAGCGTCACCACGGCGAACGGATGCTCCGCGCTCGCCTCCAGCACCAGCCCGGTGACCGGCAGGTCGAGGGAGACCACCAGGAACTGACCGGTGCGGTAGTCGTACGGCGTGCCGTTCAGGATCGTGCGCTTGGCGCCCTGGGCGACCAGCGCCAGCGACGGCCGCGACATCACTGCCGCCGGATCTGTCGGATGCGCGGAGACCCCGATGCTCAGCCCCTCGAGCACGTCGTGCCGCACGCCTCCCTGCGCGTGCCGGAGCACCAGCTCGCGCAGTTCGTCGATTCCGGCCATGCGTCCAGTCAAGCACTCGGGTGGCGACGCTCAGCCGGATCGGGTCGTCGATGGCGGGATCGTGCAAGAGAGCGGCACGATCTGTCTACGCTGCGGAGCGTCTCCGGTGTTCCCCTGGAGGAACGGTGCAGACGCACCAGGTGAGGAACGAAAGACATGCAGCACAGAACACTCGGCGCCACCGGCATCCGGGTCAGCGAATTCGCCTTGGGCACCATGATGCTCGGGCAGATGGGCAATCCCGACCACGACGATGCCATCCGCATCATCCATCGTGCGCTGGATTCGGGGATCGACTTCATCGACACTGCCGACGTCTACTCGATGGGCGAGTCGGAGGAGATCGTGGGCAAGGCCTTGCGCGGGCGGCGCGACCAGGTGGTGCTCGCCACCAAGTTCGGGCTGCCGATGGGCGGCGACCCGAGGCAGGCCGGGGCGTCGCGGCGGTGGATCGTGCAGGCGGTCGAGGGCAGCTTGCGCCGGCTGGGCACCGATCACATCGATCTGTACCAACTGCACCGGCCTGATTACGACACCGCGATCGAGGAGACCCTCTCGGCGTTGAGTGATCTGGTGACGGCGGGCAAGATCCGCGCCTTCGGCTCGTCGACCTTCCCGGCCGATCGCATCGTCGAGGCCCAGTGGGCGGCCGAGCGGTACGGCACGCACCGTTTCCTCAGCGAGCAACCCATGTACTCCCTGTTCGACCGCTCGCTCGAGGCAGCGGTGCTGCCGGCCGCACAGCGGCACGGCATGGGCGTGCTGACGTACAGCCCGCTGAACGCCGGCTGGCTCTCCGGACACGCGGATGTCGCCTCGCGCCACCGCGCGGGCAGCCGGCCGGCGATGTACGACCCCACCAGCCGCGGAGGAGCCGCGAAGACTGCGGCGCTCGCCGAGCTGCGGTCGGTCGCCGACGACGCGGGGCTCACCCTGCCGCAGCTGGCGCTCGGCTTCGTGCTGGCGCATCCGGCGATCACCTCGGTGATCATCGGGCCGCGCACGCAGGAGCAGCTCGACGGTCTGCTCACCGCTGACGGGGTGCGGCTGGATGCCGCGACCCTCGACCGCATCGACGCGATCGTACCGCCCGGCACCGACCTCGACCCCGACGACAACTACAACGCGGCACCGCCCGCGCTGCTCGATGCGGCCCTGCGCCGTCGGATCGCCTGACGCCGCGCTGATCCGCACGTTCTGGCGCTATCCGAGACCTCGGAAGCGCGAAAACGTGCGGATCAGAGGGTGTGAGCCGCGCGGGTCACGCGGCGAGGAGGGCGTCGAGGCGCTCGTAGCCCTGGGTGACGCCGCGTTCCATGCCGCTCCCGACCATGCCGTCGCGAGCCTCGACGCTCGGGTACACGCTCCAGCCGGTGACGCGGGTGCGCCCGTCGCCCAGGTCTTCGAAGCGGGCCGTCTCGAGCGAGACGGTGTCGGGTGCCCCCTCCCACTCGAAGGTCTGGATGATCAGCTCGTTGGGGCGCGCCCGGTGGAACACGCCGTTGAAGGGGTAGCGGTTGCCCTCGGGATCGGTGTGCACATAGCGGTAGCGCCCGCCGTCGCGCACGTCGTACTCCTCGATCGCCATGTCGTAGCCGTTGGGACCGAGCCATTGCTTCACGAGCACAGGGTCGGAGTAGGCGTTGTAGACAGCGGAGACCGGTGCATCGAATTCGCGGACGATCTCGATGAACGGAGCGCCCTCGGGCGCGGTGATGGTGACGGGATTGCTCATTTCTTCTTCTCCTTCTCTTTCTGCAGCACCGCGTCGAGATTGCGGAACCGCTGTTCGTGGGCGAGACGGTAGCCATCGATCCAGCTGGTGAGCCGCTCGAGCGCGGCGGGCGCGAGGTGCACCGGCCGGCGCTGGGCGTCGCGGCTCCGCGTCACGAGGCCCGCGGCTTCGAGCACCTGGATGTGCTTCGACACCGCCTGCACCGTGATGGCGAAGGGCTCGGCGAGTTCGTTGACCGTGGCCGGTCCGCGGCTGAGACGGGCGATCATCCGCCGCCGCACCGGATCGGCCAGGGCCATGAACGCGCGGTCGAGCTCGGCGTCCTCTTCGAGCATGGTCAACCAATCTGTTTATCAATGACTTGATTGAATAATAGAAGGGCGGATGCTCGCCGTCAAGACCGTCGCCGATGAGACTCTCAGTTTCATACGGGAACATGGAAGGTCTGCTTGTCCGCTTACCCGAGCCCACACCGCCATGAAACATCCGCACGCGCGCCACCCGATCGCCCGTCACGGACGACTGAAGACCCCGCATCCCGTTGCGCTGGCCGCTCAGTATCTCGCCGTGGCGCTCGCCGTCGTGCCCGTGAGCGGCGCCGCCTTCGCGGGCTACGCCACCTGGAGCGTCTCGAGCGAGGTGCAGACCGTGGCGCTCGCCGGAGAGACCCCGGGCGCCGCGGCACCGCAGATCTCGGCGATCGACGGCGGCGTCAACCTGCTGCTCGTGGGCAGCGACAGTCGCGAGGGTCAAGGGGATGCCTACGGCGAGACGGAGGGCAACCTCAACGACGTGACGATGCTGATGCACATCGCGCAGGACCACTCGAGCGCCACCGTGGTCAGCTTCCCGCGCGACATGGTGGTGCCGATCCCGTCGTGCCCCGACCCGGCGGGCGGCAGCTTCGACGCGATGAGCGCGCAGCCCATCAACGTCACGCTCTCCTATGGCGGCCTGCCGTGCACGGTGTTGACCGTCGAGGCGCTGACGGGGCTCAGCATCCCCTTCGCCGCCGAGATCCAGTTCAACGGCGTCATCGAGATGTCGAACGCGGTGGGCGGCGTGCCGGTGTGCGTGGTCGACCCGATCGACGACGAGTACACCGGCGTCGTGCTCGACCCCGGCACCCACATGCTGCAGGGGGCGGATGCGCTCGGCTTCCTGCGTACCCGCCACGGCGTCGGCGACGGCAGCGACCTCGGGCGCATCTCGTCGCAGCAGGTGTTCCTCTCCTCGCTCGTGCGCACGATGAAGTCGAGCGAGACGCTCGGCGACTTCGGCAAGCTCTACGGCATCGCGCGCGCGGCGTCGAGCAACATGGTGCTCTCGCAGAGCCTGGCGTCGCCCGACACGCTGGTGTCGATCGCGTTGGCGTTGAAGGACATCGACCTCGACCGGGTGGCGTTCGTGGCGTACCCGGGGGTGACGGGCGGCGACGGCGTCTACGCGGGCAAGGTGGAGCCGCTCTACGACGACGCGGCCGTGCTGTTCTCGGCGATCCAGGCCGATCAGCCGGTGACCACCGCCGATCCGGCGAACACCGGGATCGGGGCGGTGGTCGATCCCAACGCGCCGGCGACGGCCGCGCCCGCCACTCCGGCGCCCTCGACGGATGCCACTCCGGCTCCTGGCGACGCGGCCGCGGCCGACGGCACGACGACACAGACACCGGATGTCGCGAAGACCCCCACCGCCCTGCCACAATCGATCACGGGGCAAACCGCAGCGGAATACACCTGCTCGAAGGGGAACGACGATTAGCCGGAAGACGCGTGGCGCGACACCGGTCGCTCGACACGGGCGGCAGAAGTCGTCGCATCCCTTGTGGGCGGTCGCGACCTTCCTGGTGGCCACCGTCGCGGTCCTCGGCGTGAGCGGCGTCTCGATCGCGGCCTATGCCGCCTGGGACGTGACCAGTTCCATCAAGACGGTCTCGCTCGTCTCCGACGAAGCCGCCGCCAGCACGCCGGGCGCCGCGCCGCCGCCGGAGATCTCGGCGATCGACGGCGGGGTGAACCTGCTGCTCGTCGGCAGCGACAGCCGCACCGGTCAGGGCGACGCGTACGGCGAGGACGAGGGCGGCGAGCTCAACGACGTCACGATGCTGCTGCACATCTCGCAGGATCACACGAACGCCACGGTGGTGAGCTTCCCGCGCGACCTCGTGGTCGACATCCCGGACTGCCCGGATGGCGGCGGCTACACGGCTCCGATCAACGAGTCGCTCTCGCAGGGCGGGCTGGCGTGCACGGTTCTCACGGTCGAGAGCCTGTCGGGACTCAGCATCCCGTTCGCCGCGGAGATCCAGTTCAACGGCGTGATCGAGATGTCGAACGCGGTCGGTGGCGTGCCGGTGTGCGTCTCCGAACTCATCGACGACCCGTACACCGGCGTCTACCTCGAGCCCGGCACCTCCTCGCTGAGCGGGGCGGATGCGCTCGGCTTCCTGCGCACGCGCCACGGTGTCGGCGACGGCAGCGACCTCGGCCGCATCTCGTCGCAGCAGGTGTTCCTCTCGTCGCTCGTGCGCACGATCAAGTCGGACTCGACGCTCAGCGACTTCGGCAAGCTCTACGGGCTGGCGAAGGCGGCGGCGAGCAACATGACCCTGTCGGACCGGCTCGCGTCGCCGGACACCATGGTGTCGATCGCGCTGTCGCTGAAGGACATGGACCTCTCGAAGGTGACCTTCGTGGCCTACCCGAGCTTCTCGGCGGACTGGGTGCCCGAGGGCAAGGTGGCGCCCGACACCGACTCCGCGTCGGTGCTGTTCGCGGCCATCCAGGCCGACCAGCCGGTGGCGGTCGAGGCTCCGGGCGGTATCGCGTCGGTGCTCGACCCGAACGCGCCGGTGCAGCCTTCGGCGCCTGCCGCTCCCGCGACGACGGCCCCGGTCGACCCGTCGGCCCCCGTGGACCCGGCGGCGCCGGTCGATCCGTCTGCGCCGGTCGAGCCGGCCGCGCCCGAGCCCGGCTCGGTGAACGCCGCCGGATCGACGGTGCTGCCCTCGAACGTGAAGGGCCAGACCGCGGCCGACTACACCTGCTCCGTCGGCAACGACTGACCCAAGAGGCCTGAATTCGGCCGGGCAGGGATCGAGCCAGACGGGCGTGCTTTGCGGGATGGCCGTTCGGTACCGTTGAGGCGTGAGCACCGAACTGCTGTGGAGCGGACCCGAAGGCGGTCCGGCGCTCGTCCTCGCGCACGGGGCGGGCGCGGCGATGGACTCCGAGTGGATGAACCGGATGTCCGCCCTGCTGGCCGAGCGCGGCATCCGTACCGCCCGCTTCGAGTTCGCCTACATGGCCGCCCGTCGCACGGGCACGCGCAAGCCGGCGCCGCGCGCGGACCTGGTGCTCGATGAGTATCGCGCGGCGGTGGCCGCGGTGCACGAAGTGCTCGAGGCATCCGGATCGGATCGGCCGATCGCGATCGGCGGCAAGTCGTTCGGTGGGCGGGTGGCGAGCATGGTGGCCGAGGAGCTGTTCGAGGCCGGTTCGGTGTCGGCGCTGGTGTGCCTCGGCTACCCGTTCCACCCGCCCGGCAAACCGGATCGCGTCCGCACCGCGCACCTCGCCGAGCTGCGCGTGCCCACTCTGATCTGCCAGGGCACGCGCGACCCTTTCGGCACGCAGCCGGAGGTGGCGACGTACGAGCTGTCGCCGGCCATCCGCATCCAGTGGCTGGATGACGGCGAGCACGAGTTCAAGCCGCGCGCGAAGATCTCGGGCTTCACCCACGCGCAGCACCTGGCGACGGCGGCGGACGCGGTGGCCGCGTTCCTGCGCGAGCAGTCGTCGTGAAAGCCCGCATCGGTCAGCTATGATGGCGGAGGCGAAAGCCAAGGAGACGTCGCATAGTTCGGCCTAGTGCACCACCCTGCTAAGGTGGAGAACCCTTTATTGGGTTCCGTGGGTTCAAATCCCACCGTCTCCGCACTGCGAGGCCCTCGAAGATCTTTGATTTCACAAGGATCGGCGGGGGTCTCATTCGATTCTCGGACTCACTTTGACCACATTCTGACCACATTCGTTCCTGACAGGACGTGATCGAGGGGCCAATCACTGGTCAAACGAGTCTTCGTACAGGACCAGCAACTGACGTCATATCGCGCGTCATTGGCTGGGCCGATGAACGCAAAACTTGGATCGACGAACGATGGCGTCATTGGGCTGATGAAGAGCGAGAACGAGAGCGCAATCCCTTCCCCCGCAAACTCGAGACTGGCGAATGAAACCTACCTCGTCCTCATCTTGTACTAAGTCGCATCGTCCTGCCGGGCCCAAGCGCGGCGCTTGATCTCAAAAGGCTTCCACAGAAGTCGGTGGTCTCTCTGAGTGAAGTATCCGATGTCACCGAATTGTTGGCCGACGACCACCTAGGACTCGGAATTAGATTCCATTTCAGCGGTTGCGTTTCGGCGGACCGTCGAGTCTCGCGCAGCCCTGACTGCAGTGTTCACGGAGTCGGCGTCGATCGAATCTCGATACAGCTCGCCGGCGACGAAAAAGCTCGGTGCCTGTGTGAGATGCATGGATTCGCCGTCTTGAACGTCTTGATCGACTCGTTCGGCTGCGGCTGCGCTAACCCAGTCGAGCTCGAACCGTCGGAGGTTGAGTCCGGCCGCTGCGGCGGCTCTGAGGATCTGGCGTTCGGTCTGGATCGGTGCTTCACGGATCAGTTCGTCGCGCATCTCCCAGAAGCGGCCTTGTCGGGTGGCCGCTTCGTTGGCCAGTGCGGCAGCACGGCCCATTGATTGATCGAGGGGCAGGTGGCGGAAAGCGTAGGCGACCTCGTGGCCGAAGCGGCTCTGCATCTCGCGCCGCATCTCCCCAGCACGGGCCGCGTACGGGGTGGCGTAGTTGCCGTACTCCACCACGCTGACGAGCGCGGAGCCGGCGTCGCCCAGGATGTGGTCGCGTGCCGGGTCGAGTGGCCGGAGCAGGCGGCCAGGGGCGGGGGAGCGATGCCGTTCGCGGGCGCCGAGGATCGCGAAGGCCACGGCGCCGAGTATTGCGGCGAGGACGGTGGCGGCCAGGACGCCGATCTGGGCACGGCTGACGTCGACGGGGTCGTCGAAGGCGAGTTCGGTGACGAAGAGCGAGATCGTGAAGCCCATCCCGGCGAGCAGGCTCACTCCGATGATGTGGGGCATCCCGATGTACGGCCCGAGTGCGTTTCGTCTGAATCGTGTCACGATCCAGGTCGACAGCGTGATCGCAACGGTCTTGCCGGCCACCAATCCGATGATGATTCCCCAGGTGAGTTGCGACGTGAAGGCGTCGACTAGGGAGTCAAGGGTGAGGCGCACCCCTGCGTTAGAGAGCGCGAAGACGGGGAGGATGAACCAGGTGACGTACGGGGTGAGCGCGTTGTAGGCGCGTTCGTTGATCGAGACGGCTCGGGCGAGGGAGTTCTCGGCCGATCGTGCGGAGATGGCCGTGGGCGTCATCTGGAAGGCGCGCATCTGGCTCTGGGCTCGACGGAGGTCATCGGCACGAGTGGAGAAGATGGGGAGGAGCAGGGCGATGGCGACGCCGGCGAGTGTGGCGTGCACGCCGGAGAGCAGGAAGCCGATCCACACGACGACAGACGGCAGGAGGTAGAGGGGGCCACGCCAGACGCCGAGGTAGCGCATCACGCCGATCACGGCGAGGCCGGCGGCGGCGAGAAGGAGGGGAAGTGGGTTGAAGTCGTCGGTGTAGGCGAACGCGATCACTCCGAGGGCTCCGACGTCGTCGGAGACGGCGAGGGTCACGACGAAGATCCGCAGCGCCGCCGGCATGCCCCGGCCGGCGAGTGCGAGCATTCCGAGCACGAATGCCGTGTCGGTGGAGACGACGACCCCCCATCCGCCGACGGCGCCCGTGCCGGCCGTGATTCCGACGTAGATCAGTGCCGGCACGATCAGCCCGGCAATGGCGGCGATGATGGGCACGCTGGCGCGCCGCCAGTCGCGGAGCTCTCCGAGTTCGAGTTCGCGTCGCACCTCGAGGGTCACGTGGGCGAAGAACACGGCCATCAGGGCGTCGTTGACCCAGTGCTGCAGGTCGAGGTCGAAGGAGAAGTCCCCGAATTCGACGCCGAGCGGCAGGTGCCAGAAGATCTCGTAGCTCGTGCCGGGCAGGTTCGCCCACATGAGCGCGGCGAAGGTGGCGGCGAAGAGGATCACGGCGCCTCGCAGCGCTTCGGGACTACGCCGGAATCGGGTCAGGATTCCGAGCGGCTGGTCGTGCCGCACGGTGGGCGGCTCCGGCCGTGCCGTCGTGTTTGCTGTCGTCATTATTCTCACGCCGTCTCGGTGGGGAGGAGGAGTACTTCGGCAAGGTTGGCGCCGCGTGGCAGGCCTGCGGCGAGTGTGACGACGGCGGCGATCGTTTCGGGTTGGACCGGCGACGCCGCCCTCCTGGCGTCGTGCTCGCTCTCGGTGTCGCTGGTGAAGCCGGGCTCGATGATGTGCACGCGCAGGCCGCGTGGCCCGTACTCGTGACGCAAGGTGCGCGCCAACTGCTTGATCGCCGCCGAAACGGCGTTGAAGACCGCGAATCGGGGGGTGCTCACATCGGTGCCGACGGCGCCGATCAGCACGAGATCGGCGCGGCCGCCGCCGTCGGTGCTGCGGAGGAGGGGCTCAGCGAAGGTCTGCGAGGCGTGCAGGAGTCCGCGGAGATTGACATCGATCATCTCCCCCCAGTCAGCAGGCACGCCGTCTTCGAAGGCCGAGCTGGTGACCACACCGGACGACACGACGAGTAGGTCGACGTGACCGAAGCGAGCGATCGCTGCCTCCCGGGCGTCGTCGACATCCAGTTGCGACGTGACGTCGGCGATGGCCGTCAGGATGCGGTCACTGCTGCCGAGCTCTCGCTGCAGTTCGTCGAGCCGGTCGGCGTTCCGGCCGACCATGACCACGCTCGCGCCGGCACTCGCCAGTTCGCGACAGATCGCAGCACCGAGCCAGCCCGTCGCGCCGAACACGACGGCGACGCGTCCGATGAGCACGCCGGACGCGGGACCGCGCTCGCTCATGAGCGCGCTCCCGTTCGAGCGTACGGCGCGAGGCGGGTCCAGTAGAGCTGAGCGAGGTGCTCGCGGTTCTCCGGGTCGCGCACCTCAGGGCTGGGGGAGACGACGCGGTCGTCCTCCAGGTAGGAGCCCGAGGGCAGGTCCGCTGTGATCGCGTGGAGCACGCGGGCGGCGCCGGCGGATGGTGGCCCGCCGATCCGGCCCATCATCGCGGCGCTCAGCCGGGTGTCGTTGAGTCCGGGGCAGAGCGCGACGACAGTGACGCCCGTGGCCGCCTCCTCCTCGGCCAGCAGCGACGACCAGGTGACCATCGCAAGCTTGGCGCGGGCGTAGGCGGCGACCGGGCTGTAGCCGTGGGCGAGGTCGATGTCGGCGAAGTCGAAGCGTTCGACGTGGTGGGCCGAGGAGCCGACGTTCACGATCCGTGCGTGCGGGGCGAGCGACGGCACCAGGAGCCGGGTGAGCAGGGCGGGAGCCAAGGCGTTCACCTGCAGGGTGCGCTCGAATCCGTCGATCGTGACGACCCGGGTCGGTGCGCCGGGCACCCCGGCGTCGTTGATCAGCACGTCGATCTGTGGAGCGAGCTCCCGGACCGCCTGCGCCGCCGCGACGACTTCGGCCAGACGGGTGAAGTCGGCCGAGACGTATCGCACCTCGGCCGGTCCGCTGCGCCGGATGCCGCGGAGCACCGCTGCGACCTCCGGCTCGGGTTCAGGGCCGAGCAGCACGAGGTGGTCGGCCCTGCTCGCAAGCCGGTGGGCCGTGGCCTCGCCGATGCCGCTGGTGGCACCCGTCAGCACGACCGTGCCGAAGCGGCGCTCCGCCTCGCTCACAGCGCGTAGCCTCCGGCCACCTGGATGTCCTCTCCCGTGATCCACGCGGCGTCGTCGGAGACTAGGAAGGCGATCACCTTTCCGATGTCGGCCGGTTCGCCGATGCGCCCGAGTGCGGTCTTCGCCGCGATGCCGTCGATGATCTCCGGATAACGGTCGAAGGCGTCATCCGCGATTCTCGTGCGGGTGGGCCCGGGCGCGATGGAGTTGACCCGGATGCGGCGCTCACCCAGTTCTTGGGCGAGGTAGCGGGACGCGACGATCAGACCGGCCTTCATGGCGCCGTAGCCCGAGTAGCCGGCCTGGGTGTCGCCCGGCCGGGCCGAGCTGCTCGAGGTGTTCACGATCGCACCGCCCTCGCGGATGAGCGGCAGCAGCGACTGGGTGAGGAAGTAGGGACCACGCAGGAGCACGCGGTAGTACTGGTCGAACGCCTCCTCGGTCATCTCCTCGAAGCCGACGCCGCCGCCGAACCCGGCGTTGTTCACCAGGGCCTGGATGGTGGAGGTCTGCCACTCGCTCTCGAGGGCACAGCCCAGCTCCTCCCGGAAGGCCGGGAACGTCTCGCTGCGGCCGATGTCGAGGGGCAGGGCGACGGCGCTGCCCCCGGCGGCCCGGATAAGGGCGACCGTCTCCTCCGCACCCTCGGGACGGGAGTTGTAGGTCGCGACGACGCCCGCTCCCCGGGCGCCGATCTCGATGGCGGCGCTCCGCCCGATTCCGGCGCTCGCTCCGGTGACGACTGCTACTGCTGTGGTTTGGGTTGGTGAGTTCATGCTTACAGCCAACAGTCCGAGACCATTCGACAGTTAGGGCGATCCCCCCATTTCCTTGCCCAATCCTGCCCTCTTTGCCAGAGATCGGTGCTTTGATTCGTCGTCGCTGATTGAATCAATCCATGTCACTACAGGACTTTCGCGCCTTGGTCGAGAAACACGCGCAGATCGGCATCGTGCCTTCGATGATCCCCGGTGTCGTCGTGTCCCGGATGGATGCCACCGGTTCACCGGACGAATCGTCGACGGGCACCATTTTGGCGATCGTCGCCCAGGGGACGAAGCGACTCTCCGTCGGCAGCACGGTGCACGACTACGGCCCCGGGCAGTTCTTGATCGCGTCGGTCGATCTTCCCGTGTCCGGCCAGTTCACGGATGCCACACCGGAGAAGCCGGCATTGGGATTCGGGTTGGAACTACGGCCGGAGATCATCGCCGAGCTGATGTTGAACAGCGCGGCCAGCGAGTTCCTGCGGCCGGTACGAGGCGAATCATCACCGCCCGCCATCGCCGTCGGTGACGCGTCCGAGAGACTCCTCGACGCCGCGACAAGGATGCTGCGCCTGATGGACACTCCTCGTGACATCCCGGTTCTCGCACCGATGATCGAGCGCGAGATCCTCTGGCTGATGATGTCCGGAGATCACGGGGCGACCGTGCGACAGTTGGGCCTGGCCGACAGCAGCCTCAGCCGCGTCCGCCATGTGGTTCGCTGGATACGGGAACACTTCACCGAGTCGCTCCGTGTCGACGAACTCGCAGAATTGGCGAGAATGAGTCCGTCAGCGTTCCACCGGTCCTTCCAGGCAGTGACCTCGATGAGCCCGATCCAGTATCAGAAGAGCATTCGGCTGCACGAAGCACGCCTGCAACTCATAGCCAACCCCGGCGACATCGCGGTCACCGCCTACGCGGTCGGATACGAGAGCCCGTCGCAATTCAGTCGCGAGTACCGTCGCGAGTTCGGTGCACCGCCTAGTCGCGATGTAGCTATGCTCAGGGCCTGAGGATAGATCAGTCAGGACCCACTCTGGTCGTCATTCATCCACTAATTGGTCTTCGTCGGCCTACCCTGCGGCGACCTTCTGGCTGGCAGCGGCCTGATCCACTTCAGTGCGGTCGCCCCGGGACCGAACGCTGCCTTGACGTGCGCCTAGGCGACGGCGGAATTGGTCAAGAGCGACAACACCGATGACGACCAATCCGGTTGTGAAGTCCTGCCAGAAGCTGGAAACGCCCAAGATGTTCAAACCATTGGAGAGAGTGGCCAAGATGAACAACCCAATGACGGTTCCGCCAATACGACCTTCACCGCCGATCAAAGCGGTTCCTCCCAGAACGACTGCGGCAATCGTCGTCAGTTCCATCCCGGGGGCCATCAGGCCGTTGGCCGAATCAAGACGACCCGCCATGAGCATGCCACCGACCGAAGCAAAGATCCCGGCGAAGAGATACGCGAACATCTTGGTGCGCCCGACATTGATTCCGGCGACCCTTGCTGCATCGCGATTGCCGCCGACTGCGATCAGCTTTCTCCCCAACACGGTGCGGTTGAGCACGAACCCCGCGATGACCACCAGTACGACGGCGACGATGAAGATGTTCGGGATCGGACCAATTGAACCACCGCCCAGCGACTGCAGGACGTCAGGCATGGAACGTCCGGGAATGGCGACACTGAAATTCGGGATCGGGTATCCATCCGTCAGCAGCAAAGCCAGCCCACGGCCCGCGGTCAATGTCCCCAACGTAGCGACGAAGTCGGGCACGCCCCAGCGCGTGATCACGAAACCATTGAACAGCCCGACCACCGCGCCCGTGGCTATTCCCCCCAGAACGGCAAGCCAGTCTGGTACACCGACTTGGGTGTACAGGATTCCGGAAAGGCAGGCGCTCAGCGCGGCCGTTGCCGCGACCGATACATCGATTCCACCGGTGATGATAACGAGCGTTTGCCCAAGAGCAAGGATGAGCGGGACGGAGAATTGCTTGAGCACGTTCACGATGTTGTTGCCGGAGACGAAAGAACCCTGAGACAAGATCGCGACAGCGACGACAAGCACTGCGAGCATGATCAAGGGTCCACCCAGCCCTCCGGCAGAGGTGAGTCGAGTGATGATGGGAGTAGCCCCGGAAGGGGTGGTGGGCTTTGTGAGTTCAGACATGCGCGCCTCCAGCTGCTGCGACGATTGTTTCCTCGTCTGTATCCGACGAGAGGTCAGCGACGATTCGTCCGCCGGCCATGACGAGGATTCGGTCGCCCAGTCGGCGAGCTTCATCCGCATCCGAAGTGAAATAGATGATTGCGGCGCCACGGCCGCTCAGATGGACAAGTTCTGCGAAGATCTCCTCCTTGGCCCCCACATCGACACCGCGAGCGGGGTCGTCGAGGACGAGCACTTCAGCGCCGCGAAGGAGCCATCTGGCCAGCAGGACCTTTTGTTGATTTCCGCCCGAAAGATTTCTCACTGGCGTATCGGCTGACTCGGTCTTAATGGCCAGTCGGTCGATGAATGCGCTTGCTCGTCCACGCGCGGCCTTGCGGTCGAATACACCAAGGCGTGAGAACTCGTCCAAGCTCCCCAGGGTGATGTTCTCCGCGACCGACATCAGGGGAACCAGGCCGGCGCTGCGGTCCTCCCCGACGAATCCAATCCGAGCGCGAATTGCGTCTCGGCTCGATCGAGGCAGGTAGATGCTGCCGTTGATGGTCGCTGCGCCGGCCGACCAATCTTCCAGTCCAAAGAGAGCCCGTGCGAGACGGGTTCTCCCCGCCCCCATGAGCCCGTAGACGGATACAACTTCACCTTTGCGGAGCTTCAGGTCAATGCCACGGAGGCGATCACGCACCTCCAGCCCGGTGATATCGAGAAGTACATCAGCCTCATCAATGGATCGACTTGTGCGCACGACTTCACGAACGTCCCCGACCATGAGGTGTGCGAGTATTCGCTCGTTCGTGTCGGCGGTGAAACGTGCGGGCTCGACGCGCCCATCGCGCAAGATGGAGACGCGGTCGGTGAGTTCGAGGATCTCCGATAGCCGATGAGAAACGTAGATGATCGCGACCCCACGCGCTGACAGTTCTCGAATCAACTCGAAGAGACGTCGCGTTTCGGTGTCGGAGAGCGACGATGTCGGCTCATCGAGCAGAAGCACCTTCACGTCGCCCTTGAGTGCCTTGGCGATCTCAAGCAATTGGCGCTCGGCCATACCGAGATTGACTAACGGCTCGTCGGGGCCTCGACGTAGTCCGACCCGCTCCAGTGCCGCTGCTGCTTCCTTCTTCATCCGAGATCGGCTCAACAGCGGACCGTTGTGCGACCAGGTGCCCAATTGATAGTTCTCGGCAACGGTCATGGTTGGAACAAGGCTGAGTTCCTGATTCACGACAGCGATACCGGCGTCCCGTGCGCGTATCGGGGACTTCAGTTGTACCGGAGTCCCCGATACGCGCACTTCACCCGTGTCGGGGGTGTGGATCCCGGCGATGATTTTGATGAGGGTCGACTTTCCCGCGCCATTTTTCCCCAACAGTCCGTGCACCTCACCCGGCGCGATCTGAAGATCCACACCGCGGAGGGCATGATTCGCGCCGAAGGACTTTCTGACATCAACGAGTTCGAGCACACTCTTCGAATAGTCGGGTTGCATTAACACTGGCTGTTCCTTCATCTGGAGATGTTTTCAACGTCGAGATCGGCGGTGGTCCAGGCTTGGCGTCAGCTCTTGCAGTCCGCTTTGATCGACGCCCAGTCAGGCAGGGGCAGCTGCGGCACCGGGTAGAACTGATCGGCGTTTGCGTAGTAGACAGTTCGAGGATCGATGTCGTTCTTCGCTTCGACCTGCTCTGAGCAGGCCAACTTCACGGCGACCTGGGTTCCAATCCACCCCCAGTCAGCGAAGCCGTGGGTGGTCTCAGCAATGAATTTCCCTTGCCGGATCGCGTCGGTTGACTCTGCCGTGCTGTCGTTGCTGAACACCGACACCTTCCCTGTCGTTGGGGCGGAGCCATCAGGGTTGGTGTCGAGTACGCCGGCACCTTCGAGCGACGAGACAGCGCCTAGAGCCATCTCCGCAGAGGCAGCCCAGATGAAGTCGAGGTCGGGATAGCGGGTCAGGAGGTCAGCCGCAGCGTCGGCGCCTTTAGACCGATCCCAATCGGCCGCCAGCACGCTCTCGATCTTGACGTTGGGGGCGAGGGCGATGATTTTGCTGAACCCTTCGACTCGTTGGTTACTGAACGACGTGCCTTTGAGGCCTTCGATGATCGCGCCTTCGCCCGAGATGGAGCTGAGGTCGACCCCCTTATAGAGATCGCGCCAGAAGTTGACATCCAGGCGCTGCTCAGGCGTGACGGAGACCTTCTCTCCGGTGCCGAGCACGCCCGGTCCTCCGAAGTAGTCGAGTACTGCGTAGCCGGAGACCTCGGACGCCACCTCGTTGTCGAACCCCACAAAGGCCGACACGTCGACGCCCGTCTGATCGTCGAGCAGGTTGACGTAAACGACAGGAATATTGGCATCGTTGGCCTCGCGCACTGCCGGTTTGATCGATTCGGCGTCGCCGGGTGAGACGACGATGGCGTCCACCTTCTGCGAGATCATGTTTTCGATGATCTGCTGGTAACCGGCGGTGTCCGCCTCTCCCCCGGCAGGGGCTTGGGTCACCACTTTGACGTTCATCCCTGCGTCGTTCGCGGCATCGGCGCTCTTCTCGAAGTATTCGGTGGCCGTCTTGAAGACGCCGGTGGTGTTGCCGGGCACCCATCCGATGGTGATGGGGCGACTGCCGGCGTCGCCGCTGTCGGCCGATGACGAACTGCCGCAGCCGGAGAGTGCCGTGCTGGTGACGAGAACCATTCCGGCGGCGACGAGTGTGGTGCGTAGCTTCATTGCTGTGCCCTTTCATTTGGGTGCTGGGGTTCCTGCCCTTGCGGGGGAATCGTGATGACAGTAGCCCAATTGCGCAGAACGCGCAATCACGAGCGCTGAGACATCAATTTCGAATGATATGCGCGCTTAGTTCCTGGTTAGTTGCGCGATCTACGCAGTTACGGCTATGTTGAACACGATGAGCGCCGCACCCGCGATGACTCGACGACACACAAGCTAGCTCGCCAGACGGGCTCGATTCTGAGGATCAACGGTGACCGATCTGTTTTCGCTCCACGGGAAGACCGCCCTTGTCACAGGGGGCAATCAGGGTCTCGGCGCTGCGTTTGCGCTCGCGCTACTCGAAGCGGGCGCGCAGGTTGCCATCTGTGGTCGCGACGAGTCTCGCAACGAGGAATTCGTCGCCAAGTGTCAGGCTCAGGGGCACGCCGTGCACTCCGTGACGGCCGACATCACCAATGAGGATCAGTTGGCAGAGATGGTCGCTGACGTCGTGGCTGCGTTTGGCCGGATCGATATCCTCGTGAATAACGCAGGACGCTCGATCTGGAACCCCGCGCTTGAGGTGACGCATTCTGAGTGGGCCGAGGTCTTCGACCTTAACGTTCGGGCCCTGTTTACGACGAGCGTGGCGGTAGCCGAGGGCATGCGGGCACGTGGGGGCGGCTCGATCGTCAATATCGGCAGCATGTCTGGCATCATCGTCAACCGCCCCCAGCTGCAGGCTCCGTACAACACCTCTAAAGCCGCCGTTCATCACCTAACCCGGTCACTCGCCGTCGAGTGGGCTCCCTACGGCATCCGTGTGAACGCCGTCGCCCCCGGCTACGTGAACTCAGAGAACACCCCAGTTGATGATCCGGAGTTGCGTCACTACTGGATCGACGAGGTGCCGCAGCGACGATACGCAGAGCCCGAAGAGATCGCGCCATGTGTCGTCTTTCTGGCAAGCGATGCGGCGTCGTTTATAACCGGCTCGGTCCTTGTGGCCGACGGCGGCTACGTCCTCGTGTGATTGGTGAGATCGAAATGGTGACAGGTAAGGAGTGGAGGGCTCGCTATCGAGCGATGGCCGATCGCCTGCCTTCGATGGTCGAGACAGCCGGGCCCATTGCCGCAGGCTTCTCTGCGTGCGTCGATCTCGTCGTGACCTTCGGCAGCCCGGAGTATGAGTGCGTTCTCGCCGGACTGTTATCCGAGGACGTTGCGATCCAGGAGTTGTCGCGATGGTTACTCGAGCGCATCCACCAGGGTCGTGGTGGCGAGATTGAGGCTGAGTCGGCCGCGTTCCGTTGGCTGGAGCAGAGTGTGCACGGCACGGCCGAATTGGGCGGAACCGGTGCCCAGGTAGCAAAGGTACTTGCGAGCATCGGGGCGAGCCAGATCTTGGCCCTGTCCGACCGCAGCGCGATGCAGATGGCCGTGCTCAATCCGCGCGTCGAACTGGCTGGTTCACGGAGCACGAGCGAGATCGTTGGTAATCCGCCAATTCTCGTTCTGGAGTTCTCACAGGGGACCCGCTTGAATGCGGTGAGATCGGTCGAGCGTTCCACGAGGATCATCGTGCGCTCCCCCGATCGGCGTCTCGACCTCGATTGCGACTTCTCCGCTGTCGTGCGTCAAAGGTCAATCACCACCCTGTTGCTCTCCGGATTCCAAACGGCGCCACGCGCCGCCCTTCCCTCGATCCATGCCTGGTTCGATGCCGAGTTCGGATGGTTGAAAGCAGCCGAGCGCGTCGTCCATTTTGAACTCGCGGAGTACGAATCGGCGCAGCATGCGTTCGATGTCATCTCTGGCTTCACGGGGTTGGTGAACAGCTTGGGCATGAGCTTATCGGAGCTCCGGATGCTCGAACCTTCTCTCGAACCTGTCGACGCGGCAGCATCATTGGCCGAGAGATTCGCATTTACCCGGGTCGCGGTGCACGCCGACGACTTCGCCTTCGCCGTCTCACTGCGACCGATCGGCGACGAGAGCGACGCTCTGATGACGGGATGTCTCCTTGCCGCATCTCGCGCGACCAGCGGCACGCTCGCTCTCCCGAGCGGGCTGCCTCAGAACACGACTCTGACTCTTCCCGGTGGTGTGGCCGAGGTCTCCACTCACCAAAACGGCTATGGAGTAACGAACGTTCCCTCACCTCACACGCCGCATCCGAAGACGACTCTCGGTCTGGGTGACACTTTCGTCGCCGGGATGCTCCTGTCGCTTACTCATCAAATGGCCAACGCCGACACGACAAGGATGGAAACCGCATGACCAGCCGTACCCACGCGCCAATCCCCGCCGATCTCGGAAAGGTGCGCTCTCTACGCCGAACGACCAGCGACGATGGATTCTTCACGCTCTGCGCGATCGATCACCTCTCGGACTTTCAGATCCTTCTCGATTCCGACCCTACCCGGGTGAGCTACCGATCGACCGTCGATGCTAAGGGACGCCTTATCGCCGCACTCGCGGACTCGGTGAGTGGGTTCCTGGTCGATCCCCGATACTCCTACGCGCAATCCGTCCTCTCGGACGCGATCCCGAGCAGTTCAGGTGTGATGGTGAGTCTCGAAGACGACGGGTACCTCGGTGTCGACACCGATCGAGCGACGCGTATGCGTGACGGGTGGGGTGTGCGTCAAGCCAAACTCGCCGGGGCGGATGTCGTGAAGCTCTTGTGGTTTTACCGACCCGAGTCGACGTTCGCGCAAGCCCAGCGGGATCTCGTGACATCGCTCGCCGCCGAGGCGGCGGACTGGGCGATACCGCTGGTGGTCGAACCCATCTGGCATCCATTGGCTGGAGAGGACGCGACGGCGCCAGAATGGAGGATCGCCCGGGCTCAGGGCATCGTGCAGTCCGGCAAGCTCGCTGTCGAACTCGGGGCGGATGTTCTGAAGACGGAGTTCCCCGGCGACCTTCGCTCAAATAGCGGGGTTGAAAGAGCTGGGGACGCGTTGGCGGAACTTGATGAATCGATTGACGTACCGTGGGTCATCCTCTCCGCTGGAGTCGCGTTCGACGAGTTCACTGAGCAGGCGGAGCTCTCCGGGAAGGCCGGCGCAAGCGGGTGGCTCGCAGGGCGTTCGATTTGGCGCGAGGCCGGTTCGGCGACGACCGAGACCGAGTGGACCGAAGGTCTCGAGATGGCGAGATCGCGACTTGCGACTCTAACGGAGATCACGAAGAAGTACGGCCGTCCCTTCCTCCCCTCGGAGAAGACGGATTCCACCCCCGACCGGTGGTACGAGGGGTACCACCAGCTCTCCGCCGATGACATCGCCTGAGCCCTCGATGCGCGTAGCTGTGCTGACGAAGGCGCGCGAGATCGTCGTCGAACGGCGATCGGTTCCCGTTCCGGGTGCAAAGGATGTCCTGGTGCGGGTTGCTGCGGTCGGGATCTGCGGGTCGGACGTGCACTACTACGAGGAAGGACGAAGTGGCGACTACATCGTCGAGCAGCCACTCGTTCTCGGTCATGAGGCTTCCGGCATCGTCATCGCCGTCGGTGACGACGTCACCGCGTTGCGGACGGGTCAGCGGGTCTCCATCGAACCTGGTACCCCTTGCAGAACCTGTCGGTACTGTCAGATCGGCGCATACAACATGTGCCTGTCGATGCGGTTCCACGCGACGCCGCCGATCGACGGTTCGTTCGCGGAGTATGTCGTGGTTCACGAATCCGTTGCGCACCCCGTCCCGGACTCCGTGTCCGATGAAGAAGCGGCACTCCTCGAACCGCTGTCGGTAGGGATCTGGGCAGCCCGAAAGGCGGAGATCGCTCCAGGTGACCGAGTTCTCATCAACGGAGCAGGCCCGATCGGAGTTATCGCCGCACAAGTCGCCCGGGAATTCGGGGCTTCCGATGTCGTCATCGTCGACGTGAACGAATTCCGACTCGAACTGGCCCAGCGCGTAGGCATCGACACGACAATCCTCGCCGGAGGCGACGAAGCGCAAGCACTCCCTCCGACGTTCGACGTGCTGATCGAGTGCTCCGGCAACGCAGCGGCGACACATTGGGCAATCGGGCGCATGGCCAACCTCGGGCGCGTCGTATTGGTCGGCGTCGGTGGAAGCGACCTTGTCATTCCGCTCGGAACGGTCCAATCGCGTGAACTCGCCATCGACGGAGTCTTTCGATACGCCAACACCTGGCCTACGGCGATCGATCTCGTTAGTCGAGGTCGAATCTCCCTCGCCCCACTGATCACCGGGCGATTCACCCTTGACGAGGTCGACACCGCCCTCAACGAAGGACGCAACAATCCCCATTCGATGAAGCCCGTCGTCTACCCGGGTGAGCCATCAGACCCCACGAAAGGTGACCAATCATGACCACCCCCATATCAACCCAGTTACTCATTGCAGGCAAGCTTCGCGAAGGTCGGGGAGACGTCAACATTGTGACGAATCCCGCCACCGAGGAGGCAGTCGCGGTCGTGAATGATGCCTCCGAACTCGATCTCCGCGAAGCGCTGACCGCAGCAGACGCCGCGTGGCCCGCCTGGTCTCGGGAGGTGCCGAGCGAGCGGGCAAGAACGTTGCGTCAGATCGCCGATGTGCTAGACGATCACCGGGAGGAGCTCGCGCACATCCTCGTGGAGGAGGTGGGTAAGCCCATCGTAGAGGCGCGCGGCGAAACGGAGGCCACTTCGGGGTTCTTCCGGTACACCGCCTCCCTTCTCGAAACCCTCACCGACGAGATTCGATACACGCCGAATCGCAACGAGAATATGTGGGTGCGACGTCGCCCACATGGAGTGGTCGGCGCGATCATTCCGTGGAATTACCCATCCGCGCTCACCTCGCGGAAGATCGCTCCCGCCATCGGCGCAGGAAACGCGATCGTGCTGAAGCCGGACTCAAACACTCCACTCTCGTCCCTGGCCATCGCAAGGATCATCCACGACAGCGGGCTGCTGCCGGACGGCCTGATCAACGTCGTGTCGGGGCGCGGCTCAACCATCGGAGCGGGGATCGTAGAAAGTCCCATCACCCAGATGATCTCGATGACCGGCAGCACGGGAGCAGGCAAGGCTATTCTCCGCGCAGCGGCACGGCATGTGAAGCCGGCCTCGCTCGAACTCGGCGGCAATGCGCCACTCATCGTCATGCCCGACGCGGACCTCACGCTCGCCGTGAACGAGGCCTTGAAATCGAGACACGCGAACAACGGACAGGTCTGCATCTGCGCGGAGAGATTCTTCGTGCATCGCCGTGTATACAACGACTTTGTGGACCTCTACTCAGCGGCGGTGGACCGACTGACGGTCGGCGATCCGCATTCCGAGGACACCGACTTGGGTCCAAAGGTCACCCGAGACGAGCTGAACAAGACGCTTCGTCTCCTGGACGCGGCAGTCCAGGCGGGCGCGCGACTGACCACCAACCCTGGCGATCTCGTCGGAGAACAGTTCGAACGCGGATACTGGATGCGCCCGGCCGTTCTCGCCGATGTGGACGATGCCATGTCGGTCGCCGTGGAAGAGATCTTCGGACCAGTCAGTCCGATATCGGTTTTCGACTCCTGGGCCGAGGTCGCTGCACGCGCCAACGACACCAGCTTCGGACTCTCCGCATACGTGTTCACGAAAGATCTCGAGCAAGCATTCAAGGCTAGCGACGATCTCAGTTTCGGAGAGGTCTACGTCAATCGGACCGGGCCGGAAGAGATCAACGGCTTCCACACCGGATTCCGGGAGAGCGGAATCGGTGGAGACGACGGTCCACACGGGCTAGATCAGTTCTTCCGGCGCCAGACCACGTATGTGCGATACGGCCACGCATGAGGATGAGCTCGAGGTCATGTCGCTGAGTCCGGAGGTCGTGATCATCGCAGACGACCTCACCGGGGCGCTGGATGCTTCAGCCCCTTTCGCCGAGAGAGGATTCAGGCCCGTCGTCGTTCCGTCGTTCGCCCTTGAGAGCACCGCGCAGGCTGACGTCGCAGTACTCTGCTCGGATAGCCGTGATGGTGCCGGCGGTCGAGCGCGCGGCCGTATCGCCGCTTACGGAGACTGGATCCGAACCGTCAATCCCCGCATTGTCGGTCTCAAGGTGGATTCGCTCCTTCGCGGTGACCCCGTGGGAGACCTCGAAGTGCTGCTACGCGCTTCCGGAAGGTCCGGCCCGATTCTGATCGCTCCCGCTCTGCCACGACAGGGGCGGACAGTCGTTCGCGGTCGCGTGCTCGTCGACGGAATATCGCTCGAGCGCACCGAACATCACTCCGCTTGCGTGGCGCGGGGAGTCGCGGAAGCGATACTGCCGCCCGGGAGGGCAAGGACTCACTTCTCGATTCGAGACATCCGGTCGCCGGGATTCCAGCGACGGTTGCGCGCCGGTTCCGGAGGATTCGTCGTCCTGGATGCAGAAACGGACCAGGATCTGGACGCGATCGTTGCGGCCGGTTTGGCGATCGAACAGGCCACCTGGGTGGGTTCATCTGGCCTGTTCAGTGCTCTCGCGCGTGCCGTTCGCCGATCGGAGAAGAGGTTGGCCCGAGCAGCGACACTCTCATCTGAGAATCTGCTCGTCGTCGCAGGAAGCGCCTCCTCCGCGACGACACGTCAATTGAACACGTTGAAGGCATCCGGGCTGCGTCTCCATGGAGTTGACCCGGTCGAGCCGACTCGTGACATCGCCGCTCGCGTTCGGCACGATCTTTCCGTCGACGGTATCGCGGCAATCCACTCCATCCGTGTACGGGCGAGTGCTGGCGCTCTCTCCGCCGAGCATGCCGCACGCCTGGCGGATGTGGTGGCCGACCTTCACGACATCGTCGATGGGCTGGTCATCGTCGGTGGCGATACCACCCAGCGGGTATTCCGTCGTTTGGGTGTCCAGAGCCTGATCGTGACATCAGCCTTATTTGGAGGGGCGACCCTAGGGATCACCCGGCCAGCGCCGGGCATCTCATTCATTTGCAAAGCCGGCTCCTTCGGCGACGATCGGACGCTCGTTCGAGCCGTTGAATCACTCCGAGCACAGAAGAGGACACCATGAACAAACCCAGGATCGCGATCACAATGGGAGACCCCGCGGGGGTGGGGCCGGAGATCATCGTGAAAGCTTTATCGAATCCAGAACTCCGTGCGGCGTTCTCCCCAATCGTCATCGGGGATCTCTTCTGGTTGCGACACATCGCCGACCTCCTGGGGTCTCGGCTCGTGTTCGAAGCCGCCAATGGGCCGTCTTTGCTTCCCGCCAACTCCGAGCGTATCCCGGTGGTGGACCTGTCCAACGTGGCTCACGATCTCCGCTTCGGCGAGCTATCCGCCGCCGCAGGTGACGCCGCCTACCGCTACGTAGCAGAGGCCGTCCAACTTGCGATGGACGGCGAAGTCGACGCGATCTGCACAGCGCCCCTCAATAAGCAGGCACTTCACATGGCAGGGCATGAATTCGCCGGCCACACCGAACTGCTCGCCGACCTCACAAGCACAGGCGAGGTTTCAATGATGCTGAGCGCGGCGCAGCTACGTGTCATCCACGTGACGACCCATCTCGGAATCATCGACGCAATCTCCGCGATAAACCCGGGGTTGGTGTTCCGCACGATTCAACGAGCCAGCGAGACTCTCAAAGCGGCGGGAATCGCGAATCCTCGGATCGGCGTATGCGCTGTTAATCCACACGGCGGGGAGAACGGGCTCTTTGGATACGCGGAGGAGGAGACGAAGATCGCACCGGGCATTGAGCTGGCACAAGCGGCCGGTATCGATGCGCGTGGGCCCATACCTGCCGATACCGCCTTTTTCAGGGCCGTTCGCGGCGACTTTGACATCGTGGTCGCTATGTATCACGACCAGGGTCATTGCCCCATTAAAGTTCTCGGCATCGATGCAGGCGTCAACATCACCGTGGGGCTTCCCGTCATTCGGACATCTGTGGATCACGGGACGGCATTCGACATCGCCGGCACGGGCAAGGTCGAGGCCGGTGCCATGGAGGAAGCACTGCGGCAAGCAGTACAACTGGCCAAAGTGCGATAGACAGTGAGTGTGACCCACATCGGATCAGGAATCCACACCACAAGCACAGCGATGCGAGACGCAACGAAAGCACGTCTCGCACGCATTCTCGAGCTTGTGGAGACCGGCGAAACCGCCGTGGAAGCGCTCAGCGCCATACTCGGGGTCTCGGCATCGACGGTGCGGCGCGACCTGGCGAACCTCAGACAAGAGGGTCTGATCACTCGCACGTACGGCGGCGCGTTGCTCCCAGGGCATTCCCACGAACCGACGATCTCCGAACGTCACCTCGAATACCGTCGCGAGAAGGAAGCAATCGCGGCACGAGCCGCTGAGTACGTGAATGACGGAGACACGATCTTCCTAGACGGCGGGACCACCGTCGGGTATCTTCTACGTCGGCTCATCCCGCGACGAGGACTGACGGTGATAACGAATGCTGTCTCCGAACTGCCGACACTCATCGATTCTTCGTTCGACGTCATCCTGCTCGGCGGAGAGTTGCGGCGAAGTAGCCAGAGCACGGTCGGGCCAATCACTGAGGAATCTCTTCGACGGCTGGGGGCCGACCATGCATTCCTGGGTGCTGACGGAATCGTACCGGGGAGGGGAATCTGCGAGGCCGATTTGAATCAGACTTCGATAAAAGAAGCGATGGCTCGAAACTGCAGCCGAGCCTACGTGCTTACGGATTCCTCGAAGCTCAACAAAGCACCGTTCGGTGCGTGGGCGGTTCTTCCCCAGACGTTCACTCTCATAACCGACTACACCGCATCAGAGACGGATCTCACCCCGTTCGCCAATGACCCGCACATCGAGGTCATTGTTGCGCCCAAAATTACGCGATCCAGCGCCGGCGGTTGACGCTGCCCGTCAGGGCTCCAGTGGTTCGAAGCACGTCGGTCACGACGGTTCGTCGCAACGTTGCCCTGTCGTCCGACTCGCGCACAAGGTGCCCGCGCTTCAGATTGCGCGCCCAAGTCGCTGCGAGATCCTTCGGGAACATCCTGCCGGGAGTCGACACGACCAATGCGGGAGGGTCAACCCTCGATAGCGATGGCGGTGTGGAGTAGGCGATGTTGCGAGGGATCTCCCAGAACCGGATTGACCGAGTCGCCGCGTCTGGAGCATGGAACTGATCCACCAACCACTTGGCCTGAATAGGAGTCGAGGATGTGAGCTCGCGGTACCGCGGACTTGCGACAAACCTCCGTAGCTCGTCGGACACGTTGGAACCTTGCAGCCCACGAGCAAGCTCCTGGAACACCCGCAAATTGCTCGGTACCGGTGCTTCACAATGCGCGGGGCTGACTAGGCACACGCCCCGCACATCGAGAGTGTTCATCAAAACCAGCCGCAGGGCGACAGCTGCGCCCATGTCGAATCCAAGGACGTAAACCGGCTTTTCCAGTTGGCCGAGGGTCCTGATCAGACCGGTCACATCAGCGGCCATGCGTCCGAACGAGAAATCAGACGCCGTCCCCACAAGGTCGTTCTCACCATGCGCACGTGCATCAGGTGCGAGCACAGCGTAACGCTCAAGAATTCGACCTCTCAGTATCCCAAGAGGCTGGTTTCGGTCGCGGCCGATGCCATGAAGCAGCAGAAGAAGACACGCCGCGTCACTGTTTCGCAGTTCGTAGCTCTTGCACGCCAGGTGTGCCGTTTCGTCTGAGCTCATGGCTTACGGGGCGATGACGAGTTCGACGTCTTTGGCGGCGCAGGCGGCGATCAGGTAGGCATCGGGTGCTTCCGTCACGACGATGTTGACGTCGTCGAGGCTGAAAGTCGTCACGAAGTCGGTCAAGCCGATCTTGCTGCTGTCCATCGGGATGATCACCTTGCGCGCCTGACTGACCATGGTGCGTTTCACCTCGGCTTCCGCAAGGTCGGCGGTGCTGAACTGGTCGCCGGAGATGCCGGTCGATCCGATGAAGGCGAGGTTCACGGTGAACTGCCGAGCTGCCTGCAGGGTCAGCGGTCCGACCACACTGTCGGCGATCGGACGGTAGTGACCCCCGAGCAAGGTGTGCGGAATCGTGCCGACATTCGCCAGCGTGCGGGCCACCGGCACGGAGTTGGTGAGCACGTTCAGGCTCCGCCCGAATCGTGGGCGGCCGCCGGCGCCGGTGTCGGTCGCGGCCACGAGTGCCTCGGCGATCGCGAGAGACGTGGTGCCGGAGTCGAGGAAGATGGAGTCGTTCTCGCCGATCAGCCCGAGGCAGGCCTGGGCGATCCTTCGCTTCGCTTCGGCGTTGGAACTGATGCGGTTCACCAGCTCCATCTCGTTCGACGGAGTCGCCGCGAGCGCTCCGCCGTGCGTTCGGCGGAGCTTGCGCTGCTGGTCGAGCGTCGAGATGTCTTTTCGGATCGTCGGCCTGGTGACATTGAGCAGATCGGAGAGCTCGGCGACGGTCACGCGTCCGCGGGCATTGACCAGCTCGAGAATGTTCTCGCGCCGTTCCTCGGCGAACTCGGGCGCTCGGTTCTCAGCAGATGTCGTCATGGAAACCTCGTCGCTCACACTGCGAGTTGACCAGGGCGCTGCCCGACTGTCAACTCGCTGTCCTGTCGGGCCTCCTGCAGGTGCCGGAGCACTGAGCGCGACGTGACCGCCGCGTTGAGTGCGGCGTCGTCGTCGCGTGCCGGGACCACGTCGAGACGGGCGCCCGGGATCGCCCGAGCCCAGGTTCCGGCCAAGGCGAGCGGATGCACCGGGTCGCGGTCGGTGCCGATCACGAGCGTCGAGGTACTGAGGGTCCCGAGTTCGATCGGGGAGCCGTAGGCCGTGTTCTTCGGCACGCTCCGCAGGCGCTCGGAGCGTTGCTGTGCACGTGGATCGTCGAACTGGGCGAGCAGGCTGGCCGCTCCGAGCGGTGACACCGCGGCGACGGCACGGAACTCGGGCGTCGCAGAGAGGGTACGCTTTCCGGTTGCGCCGTAGCTCGTCTGCAGGATGTCGCCGATGAGGGCCATCACCCGCAGGTTCTCGGGGAGCGGATGCTCGTCGAAGGCGGGTCGCACGAGAGTGAGGCTCGCCACCGTGACGGCGCCCTCGAGCGCGGCGCGAAGGGCGAGCGCGGCGCCCATCGAGATGCCGACGAGATGGGTGGGTTTGCCACTCTGCCCCGTGCGCTCGAGCAGAGCACGCACGTCGTCGAGGAGCGCGGCGAAGGTGAACGCCTCGGCACCGCCCACCACCGGTGTCGCCCCGTGTGCGCGGAGGTCTGGGGCCAGCACGGCGGAGCCCTCGAGGGGCTGATCGCCCAGGAGGGCGAGTGGCTGGCGGTGGTCGGCTCCCAGTCCGTGCAGCAGAAGCGTCACTTCGTCGCCGTTGGGATTCGAGAGGTGGCAGTATGCCCGCTCCGCGTAGTCGTCGTGCGGGGTCATGCTGCCGCTCCCGCGAAGACGCGTTCCCGCACGAGCGCGGCGACGGCGTCGATCTCCGTCTCGCTCGCGTCTTGGATGACCACGGGAACCGGTTGCGGAAGGGCGGCGTGCAGCCGGCCCACCAGGTCGTAGTCGACCACTCCGGCGCCCGCGAGCGTCTGGGCCCACGGCACGGTGTCCTTGGCGTGCACGCAGATCGCGCGATCGCCGAGTGCGTCGAAGGCCCGCTCCAGTGTCGATCGCCGGTCGTCGGCCGCGACGCCGTCGATGAGGTTGGCGGGGTCGAGGATGAAGCCGATCGTGTCGGCATCCGGCCCCAGCTCGTCGATCAGGCGGAGCGCGCGGTCGGTGCCGGATACCGTGTTGGCCGGTTCGGGTTCGATCGCGAGCAGCACTCCCGCCGCCTCAGCGGACGGCAGCAGCGCGTCGAGTGATCGGCGGAAATCGCTCCAGGCCGCCTCGCTCGCGGTGTCGGGGTGCCGCCCCCACATGTTGGCCGGATCTCTTGACCCGCTGCAGAGCGTGGCCGCGACGGCGCCGCTGTCGCCGAGCGCCGCGATGAACCGCGCTGCGTCGGCGGTGTCGTGCTTCCGCACGTCAGGGTCGGGATGGGCGGTGTTGAAGGTGGCCGAAACTCCCCATACCGTGCTGCCGTGCAGCCCGAACGTGCGCTGGATCGCGGCGACGTCCAGTCTCCTCAGTTCGTCGCCTCGCGGGATGGTGGGCAGTCCGAGCGCCGAGAGATTCAGTTGCACCTGAGTGAGTGCATGGTCCTCGAATGCCACGGCGAGATCGTTCACCGTCGGGCGGGAGAAGATCCGAGCGAAGGCGCCGAGCAGCGGAACGGCGGTCGGTTCGTCGACTCTCACAGTCGTACCTCCTGGCCCTGGGACCGCGACGATTCGGAGACGGCTTCGATCCAGCGCACGGCAGCCACGCCGTCCTGCGGACTCGGGTCCTCCGGTGTTCCGTTGAGGATCGCCAGCGCGAAGTGATCGGCCTGCAGCTTGTAGGGATCGGTGTCGCCGAAATGCGGCACCAGGGCGGCCGGATCGCCATCGATGTGAACCTCCACCTCGCTCGCGCTCTTGAAGAAGGGGAAGGGGGTGCGGATGGAGATGTGCCCGTGCGCGCCGTAGATGTCGGCGCCCTCGGCGTACACCCCGTGCACGGCCGCCGCCACCTCGAACGAGATCAGCCCGCCGTGGTCGCGCATTCCGGCCACGCCTTTCCAGGAGTAGTCGTCTCCGACCCGGCCGACACGGGCGCTCACCCATTCTCCGGGCCCGCCGAGGAAGGTGAGGCTGTCGAAGAGGTGCGCACCGTGGGTGGCGAGCAAGTAGCTCTCCCGGTCAGCCTTGAAGGTGTTCTCCACCCGGCGCACTTCGGGGTCGACGACCGTCTCGGGAAAGAGAGTGGCTTCGACGGGGAGCCGGTCGGCCATCACGCGATACCAGGAGGTGAAGCTGAGGATCTCGCCGATGCGCGCGACATGCTGCTTGGCGAACGCGATCCCCGGGTCGTGGCGTTTCATCGCGCCGGTCTGGAGTTTCAACCCGAGCGAGGCCGCGAGGTCGGCGAGTTCCTGCGCCTGGGCGCTGGTCTCGGCGAGCGGCTTCTCCATCAGCACGTGCTTGCCGGCCTCGAGTGCCTGCTTTCCGAGGCTGTAGTGGAAGCGGTCGGGCGTGGCGATGAGCACCGCGTCGACCCCGGGGTCGGCCAGCAGGGCCGCGGTCTCGGTGTAGCCGGTGATGCCGTAGCGCGCCGCGACGCCGTTTGCGAGGGCGGGGCTGGGGTCGCTGATCGCGACGAGCTCGACGTGGTCGGTCTTGGCGAAGGTCGGAAGGTGCGCGACCTGGGTGATGCGGCCGGCGCCGACGACGCCCAGACGGATGCGCGTTCGGTCAGTCATGACGGATGGTGCCTTTCAGTGAGTACGAGCGGAGTAAAACTGCGAAGTGCGGGCCGGGTGGAGGGGAAGGTCCCGGGCGATGATGGCTGCGCCAATGGCGGCAGCCATCGGACCGATGGGATCGAGCACGATCCGAGGGAGACTCCGTGACTCAGGGAACGATTGTTGCCGCCTGAGTCGAGCCTCCATTGCCGGCACCAGGTAGGTGGCCGCAGCGTGGCCAAACCCACCCGAAAGGAAAACAGTTCGGGGGTCGAGCGCATTGACGAGAGGAACGAGCGCGTGGCCCAGGGCGGTACCGGCATCGGTTAGGAGAGTTCGCGCCGTGCGGTCGCCGGATTCCGCGGCGGCCAACACGGCTTCCGTCGTTCGGAAGGACGTCGTCGCGCGCGCGATTCGAGTGACAGCAGTGCCGCTGGCAAAGAGTTCGACGCAACCACTGCTGCCGCACGGGCACGGGTGTCGTCCCGGTTCCTCTATCGGCACGTGGCCCAACTCGCCAGCGAACCCGGCAACTCCCCGCAGCACGTGGTCTCCCACTGCTACGGCGCCGCCAACCCCCGTGCCGAGGGCCACCAGCACAGAGACGTCATCGGCGTCCGGCGAGATTGAAGGATCGTGCAGAACCCCCGCGAGCGTCGCGTCCGCGTCATTCTCGACGAAGACGGGCAGGCCTATCAGAGACTCGATGCGTAGGCCGAGCGGCGTGTCATCCAGTCCGAGCAGGGCACCACGCACAATACGTCCGGAGTGACGATCGACCAGCCCGGCCACCGCCAGACCGACGCGTTCAATACCGACAGAGGCGGGGTCGGAAAGTAATTCGCGCACCACGTCGATTGCGACGTCAAGCGCTTCTTGGCCAGTCGAGTCGTGCGCGCGACGAAGTTGGCGGGCAACTGTTCCGTCCGCCCGGAGAATCACACCACTTGCCTTGGTACCACCGAGATCGACGCCGAGTGCTACAGAAGCATCATCGTTCACAGTGTCCTCCTCGGCACCCTCAAAAACCAACAATCAGTCTCGCGCCAGACGGCTTCGTTTGTGCGCGTTTGCTTTCGCTTGCTCGACGAAAAATAACACACACCTCTAGCGGATACAAGGTAGGCCGCTGTCAACGAATGGTCCAACCGCCATCGACGACCAGGGTGTGCCCGGTCACGAGAGAGGCGGCGGGCGAGGCGAGGAACGCGACAGCCCCGGCCACCTCGTGAGGTTGGCCGATTCGGTGCAGCGCGGCGATCCGCTCGACCGTATCGGCCCGAAAGGCAGCGTCGCCGAGGGCGCCCGCGGTACCGTCAGTCTCGATAAAAGTCGGTGCAACCGCATTCACCCGGATGCCGAACTCTCCCCACTCCACCGCCAAACACTTGGTCAGGTGAATGACCGCAGCTTTGGCTATGCAGTACGCCGACTCGCCGGGCAACGCGACGATTCCCGCCTGCGAAGCGACGTTGACTATCGCACCACCACCCGTGCCACGCATCTGGCCTGCGACGTGCTGAGAAATGAAGAACGTCGAGCGCGCATTGAGCGACATGACGGCGTCGAAATCGCTTTCGGTGACCCAAAGGGCATCACCCAAGATGCTGCCCCCGGCGTTGTTTACGAGGATGTCAATGGAGCCCAATTCGTCAAAGGCAGCGTTTAGGGCGGCCCGACAAGCGGGGAGGTCGGTGGCGTCCATCGCGACGGGAAACACGCGGCGCCCCATGTCACTGATCTCTCGTGCCAACTCGGATGACTCAGTTGGATGCCGCACACCGAGCACAACGTCAGCTCCCTGCCTGGCCAGTTCCAGCGCGATCGACCGGCCGATTCCTCGAGACGCCGCCGTGATCACGGCGGTCTTCCCGGCAAACGTGGATTCCGATGACATGTGTCCTCCTCAGTGAAGTGCCAACTTTGTTCCGGGTGGCACTTGACAGCGACCCGGATGTGCAGTCTATGCTGCGATATCGCTACAAAAAGCAAGTGAACGCGTCAAAGCGTAAGCCTTATTGAGCGATAAGTCACCCCGCCACCTCAGAGAAGAGAATCCCGTGACTCACAGAATCCCTACCCGATCATTCCGCCCTCGCCTCGTCGTCACTGGCGTAGCCCTCACCGCGAGTGCGCTGCTGCTCGCCGGATGCTCCGGGGGAAGCGCGACCGGCGGCGACTCCACCTCGGCGCCCGACGGTGGCAGCAAAGGCACCATCGGCGTCATCCTGCCGGAGACCGCAACGTCTGCGCGCTGGGAAGCTTTCGACAAGCCCTTCCTTGAAGAAGCCCTCGCGAAAGAGGGCTACACCGCCGACATCCAGAACGCCCAAGGCGACGTGCAGAAGTTCTCCAGCCTCGCCGACGGAATGATCGCCAAGCAGGTCGACGCGCTCATCATCGCCTCCCCGAACCCCGAAGTGGGCGTGAGCGTCGAGCAGAAGGCGACAGCCGCCGGCATCCCCACCATCGACTACGACCGCCTGAACCCGGGTGGAACCGCCGACTACTATGTCTCCTTCGACAACGTCGAGGTGGGCCGGCTGCAGGGACAGGCGCTCGCCGACGCTCTCGCCGACAAGCCCGGCGCGCAGGTCATCCAGATCGAGGGCGCCCCCGACGAGAACAACGCGGTGCTGTTCCACGAGGGCCAGATGGATGTGCTTCAGCCGCTTTACGACGACGGCACGCTCACCCTGGTGCGCGACCAGTTCATCCTCGGCTGGGACAACCAGCTCGGTGGCACGACCTTCGAGCAGATCCTCACCTCCAACGGCGGCAAAGTCGACGGGGTCGTCGCCGCCAACGACGGAATGGCCGGCGCGGTCATCACCGTGTTGCAGAAGAACGGGCTCAACGGCACCGTCCCCGTAACGGGTCAGGACGCCACGCTCGCGGGCTTGCAGGCGATCCTTCGGGGCGACCAGACCATGACGGTCTTCAAGGCGATCAAGAAGCAGGCCGAGGCGACAGCCAAGCTCGCGGCCATCGCCGCGTCCGGCGATGTTTCCGCAGCAGACGAATACGCCTCGTCGACCACCATCGACCCGAAGACGAACCGCGAGATCAAGTCGGTTCTGCTCGACCCCTCCGTTGTCGACAAGTCGTCGGTCAAGGACGTCGTCGACGAAGGCTACGTGACAGCCGCCGAACTCTGCACCGCGGACCTCGCGGCCATCTGCGAAAGCGAAGGCATCAAGTGACAAGCGATCTCCTCTCCCTCAAGGGCGTGAACAAGGCCTTCGGGCCGGTGCACGTGCTGCACGACATCGACTTCTCTGTTCGGCCGGGCGAAGTGGTCGCCCTCGTCGGCGACAACGGCGCCGGCAAGTCGACTATGGTCAAGTGCATCGCCGGCATCAACCCGATCGACACCGGCGTGATCCGCTTCGACGGCGACGAGGTGCATCTGCACGGGCCCAAAGACGCGGCACGGCTGGGCATCGAGGTCGTGTATCAGGATCTGGCTCTCGCCGACAACCTCGACATCGTGCAGAACATGTACCTCGGGCGCGAGCGAGGCACCGCTTGGTATCTCGACGAGGCGACCATGGAGACAGAAGCCCGCAGAACGCTGGCTTCCCTCTCGGTGCGCACCATCAACTCGGTGCGCCAGCCAGTGTCAACGCTGTCCGGCGGCCAGCGGCAGACCGTTGCCATCGCGAAGTCCGTGCTCTGGGATTCGAAAGTCATCCTGCTCGACGAGCCGACCGCAGCGCTCGGCGTCGCACAGACCCGCCAGGTGCTCGATCTGGTGCGCCGACTCGCCGAGCAGGGACTCGGTGTCGTGCTGATCAGTCACAACCTCGGTGACGTATTCGAGGTGGCCGACCGCATCGCAGTCCTCTACCTCGGCCGTCTAGTCGCCCAACTCCCTGTATCCGACGTCTCCCAGCACCAAGTAGTCGAACTCATCACCTCGGGGCGGTCGGGCGATCTCGGCCTCGCCCGCCCTGAGACCGCCGCGATCAGCGGCCTGTAAGGAGCAACCCATGTCGAAGACCATCGACACACCCCACGAAGCCGACCTGCGCGCGGACTTCGGAAGCGATATCACGAAACAGACGACCGGGCAGGCGATCCGCGCCTATGGGTCAAAGCTGCGCTCCGGCGAACTCGGATCGCTGCCTGCCTTGTCCGGCCTGCTGTTGTTGGTCATCGTGTTCGCGCTCAGCTCGCCCGTCTTCCTATCCCTCACGAACTTGTCCAACCTGCTGTCGCAAGGGTCAGGTCGGATGCTCATCGCCATGGGCCTGGTGTTCGTTCTGCTCGTCGGAGAAATCGATGTCTCAGCAGGCGCAGCTTCCGGTGTGACTGCAGCGATCCTGGCTCTCGACTATGTCAACAGCGGAAACCTCGAAAGCGGCATGGGGCAACCCGTCTTCTTCATCTTCATCGCCCTGAACCTGGTAGCGGTGGGATTGGCGATCTGGATGCGCATCTGGGCGGCCGCAGTGATCTGCGTCATACCAGTCGTGATCGCGTTGGTCGGCTCCGGAACGAACCCGTGGATCGAGATGCTTCTCGCCGTTACGGTCGGAACGAGCATCGGAACCATCACCGGGTTCTTGGTGGCAAAAGTACGCATTCCCTCTTTCGTCATCACGCTCGCGCTCTTCCTCACCTGGCAGGGCGTCATCCTTCTCCTCATCGGCTCAGGGGGCGTGCTCGGAATCAGCACCTCGCCAACCCTGAACGCCGTGGCAAACGGCAACCTCTCCGTGCTCAACAGCTGGATACTCTGCGCAATCGGAGTGCTGGGCTTCGCCGCGATAGTGATCGGGGGCCATCTCTCCCGAACGCGGAGAGGTCTGGTCACCCAGCCGATTGGGGTGGTGGTGGCGAAAGTAGCGGTAACGGTGGTCGTTGGCGGAATCGCGACAATACTTCTGACGGTCAACCGCTCGCAAAACGACAACATCGTCATCGCCGGCATCCCTTATGTCGTGCCGATCGTGCTCGTGCTGCTCGTCGCCGGAACCTACGTTCTCAATCGTACGAAGCACGGGCGCCACATCTACGCAGTGGGTGGCAACGTGGAGGCGGCGCGGCGTGCAGGTATCGACGTGACCCGTGTGCGGGCCAGCGTGTTCGTGATCTCCTCGTCGCTCGCGGCGGTAGGCGCCATCGTCTACTCCTCGAAGGTCGGATCGGTCGACCCGACGGCCGGTGGACTGAACACGCTTTTGTTCGCGGTCGGCGCGGCGGTCATCGGTGGCACCTCGCTCTTCGGCGGGCGGGGCAAGCTCATGAACGCGGTCATCGGTGGGCTGGTGCTCGCCGTGGTGGAGAACGGACTCGGTCTCCTCAACCAGCCGGCCGCGATCGTCGCCATCGTGACCGGACTCGTGCTCGCCCTCGCGGCCACCGTCGATGCCCTGTCACGCCGGCGATCCGTAACCCTCTGATGATCATTCAGGCACTCTCCGGACAGGCTGTCCTCTTCGATTGCGATGGCGTGCTCGTGGATTCCCTCGAGAGCGGCGAGCGAGCCTGGACGCAGTGGTCGCGGGAGTACGGGGTCGACGAATCGTCAGTACTGGACGGCGTCCATGGGAGGCGGAGCGAAGACACAGTCGCCCGGGTTCTGCCGAACTACTCGGCCACCGATCAAGTGAAAGCAGCGCGACGAATCGAAGCTCTCGAACTCGAGACCGTCAGCGCTACTCGAGCGATGCCAGGCGCAGAAGCTCTTCTGACGGCTGTCACCGCGGCAGGCGTGGCGGCGATCGTGACTTCAGCGCCAACAGCCCTCTTCACAGCGCGGCTGCGCGCTGCCGGCCTCTCAGCACCCGCCGTCGTCGTCACGGGGCCAGATGTCAAACGAGGAAAGCCTGCACCGGATGCCTACCTGTACGCAGCATCACTTCTCGCCATCGACATCGAGCGCTGCATCGTGATCGAAGACAGCGAGGCCGGTATCGAGGCGGCACGGGCAGCAGGCGCCCACGGCGTACTGGGCATCGGCCCGGGTGCGCTCATGACTGACGTTGACCTGGTCGTGGCCGACCTCTCTGGTACATCATGGACGGGCCTCGGCCTTCAAATCGCGGGACAGACACTCCTGCGATCTCGATCCTCCTCACCGAACCATCCCCCTCTCATCCCCGACAGAAGGAGCTTCTAGTGCTCATCGGAATCGACCCCCTGCTTTCTCCAGACCTCTTGCATGCCCTTCGATCGATGGGGCACCGGCAGGACATCGCTATTGTCGACGCGAACTTCCCGTGCGAGCCCGGAGCCCGAGTCATTCGGCTCGACGGCATCTCGGCGACAGCCGCTCTCGAGGCGGTGCTATCTGTGCTGCCGCTCGAAGTGGAGGAGCCAGCCAGCGCCTGGCGGATGATCGCGCACGACGACCCCGAGGAAATCCTGCCCGTATTCGCTGATTTCGCTGAGATTGTCGATCGGCATTCCCCGGGCACCCCGCTGACGGCCATCGATCCCGGGGATTTCAAAGCACAGGCGAGCGCGGCCTACGCCATCCTCGTGACAGGTGAGAGGCGCCTTTACGGCGGCATCATCGTCCGCAAGGGGGTCGTGCCTCCAAGCGTCGGAGCGTAACCGACTAATGAGTTGCATCGATGCACGGTAGTCCCGCCGGTTACGCGGCCGGATGTCGCTCACGTGGCGGATGCCCGAATCGGTCATCAGCTGAATTTCTTACCTGCCAAGAAGCATTCTCAGCCCACAAACGAGACTTCGGAATCGCGCTTCTCCCTCTCAATCAGCCTGTTCCGCGACATGAGACCGAGATTCTTTCGTCTGTGGGGAACCCGGGCGCTGAGCTCGTTCACGGGACACCATGGGGATACCGATGAGGCTGCCAGGACACTTCCTGTCCGAACTGGCCGCGGGGTCGGCTGACCTGTGCGGAGGCTCGCCGTCGCTACCTTGCCGCTTACGCCGACAGACGCCGGCAAGCTATCGGCACCCCGATCAAACACGGCACGGTGCGAGGTTACTCTCTGGGTTGCCGAGTGACTGAAGAGTGCCCGCAGGATTCAGCGGGAATAACATGCAGCGATGCCCGTGCTGCATACAGTGCCAGCCGTGCGCGGAGCGAGGGAATCGGCCCGCGAGCAGCAACTGCGGATGCTGCAGCGGCCGCGCAGCGGATTCAGCAGCTGATCGCCGCAGGCTTCTCGCTACGAGCAATCGCGCAGATGGCCGACGTTGGCCGCACAACGATCACATCGATCCACCTGTTGGGTCTGACCTCGGGAAAACGGATAGAGATTGCTATCGAGAAGAAGATCCTTTCCCTCCCCACGACCGTGGCTAAGGGTGGCGCCAGCGATAGCGATGATGGCGTGGGGGGGAAACCACTTCACGCCGCTGCTATTGATGTACCGGGCTGTTGAGGGCTACTCCTCCGTCGAGGTCGCCCTCTTCCTCGCGTTCTACATCGTTGGTCTCGTTCCTGGATTTCTCCTTTCCGCCCCGCTGTCCATTCGATTCGGCAGTAGATTACTCGTCCTGTTGGGTCTGGCTCTCGGTGTGGGCGCGAGCGTGATGCTCGCCTTGGGAGCCACAGCGGTGCTCTGGATTTGTATCGGGCGGCTGGTCGCAGGAATGAGCGTCGCTATCGCGATGGTGGTCGGGAGCGGTTGGATTCGCGAACTGACGGTGCCAGCCGGCGCCGATCCAGCGACAGCGTCCCGTGGGGCGCGCCGCGCGACGCTGACGATCACCGTCGGACTCGGGGCTGGAGCAGGAGTGTCCGGCGCGCTGGGCCAGTGGGGTCCTTGGCCGACCATACTTCCATATGCCGTACAGATCGGTTTGTCCGTCGTTGCCGCGGTTTTCCTCGTCTCGGCATGTGACAGCGTTCCAACCAGAGTGAATTGGCGGGCGCCCTTGCGTGAAGCGATCCGAGTGACAAGACCACCAAGGCGCTTCTACGCCGTCGTCTTACCGCTCGCCCCGTGGGTGTTCACTGCCGGGGCTTTGGCGTACGCGGTCGTCCCGGCGTTGGTGAGCAGTCGAATCAGTACCTTCTCGGTCGGGTTCGCCACCCTCCTCGCGCTGGTCACGTTGGGGGTGGGCGTCGGGGTGCAGCCTATGGTGCCGAAGATCGCCCGACATAGCGGCGGTCGCGAGGCAGTGGCTGGGCTCGGATTAGCGGTCCTTGGGGTGCTTGCATGCATCGGCGTCTCGATCTGGACGTCCTTGGCATTGGCTCTCGTTGCTGCAGTCGTGCTCGGAGCCGCCTACGGCATCTGCCTCGTGGTCGGACTTGTCGAAGTGCAGGCGATGACCGGCCCAGAGAGTGTCGCCGGCCTTACTGGTCTCTACTACAGTCTCACGTACGCGGGTTTCCTTTTGCCCGTCATACTAGCCGCGGCAAATCAGGTCGCAAGCTACCCATTCCTCCTGGCTGCGGCGGGCGTAGTTGGCATTATCTGCACGGTCGTCGTGGCACGCAACATTCGGCGACCCTCCCGGCCGGGATCAATGGGTGCCGTATCCTGACCTGTTGTCGAGCGTGCGAGACCTACCCTTCTCGGCTGTCGGTCCGGGCGCGTTGGCGTACGAGGTCGATGTGATTTTTCACGGCGGCCTCGACGATTTGCGGGTAACCACTGTGAGCCGCCTTCGCGATCGCGGCATGCTCATTCAGCGCTTCGAGATCGTCGGAAATTCCTTGCTCGGCCGATTGGCGCGCGCGGTGAGACTGTCCGTTGAGTGCGTCGGCCATGGCCTTGATGTAGGTGTTGTTCGTGAATTGGAAGATGACCCGATGGAAGTGAAGATCGGCGTCGATGACGGCCCAGGCGAGTTCGCTGTCGGCGCCCGGCGTCCAGGTCGATTCCGTGCAGGCCGAAGTGGTCGACACCATCGGTGCCGGTGACTCGTTCATGAGCGGGCTCCTGGCATCTATCGCAGGGGGAGAGCCACTAGTCGATGCCGCACGGTACGCGGCGGAGTGCGCGGCCGTCACCGTGTCGAGGTCCGGAGCGGAGCCTCCCACGGCAGTCGAGATGCTGGAGCGGATCGGCGCATCCCGATGAGGCGCACCGACCCGCTCACGTGGGCTCAGCGTGCGGTGACCTGTTCCGCCAGGACGCGGCCCAGCCATGCTGTTCGGCTGGCGCGTGCCGCGCGTGAGATCGCGGCATCCGGAACCATGGCGTCGAATCCGTGTGTTCCGCCGGCCCAGACGTGCAGCTCGGCTTGGCCTCCCGACGCCCAGATGCGGCCGGCGTACTGCTGGTCTTCATCTCGGAAGACCTCGGCGGAGCCCGCGTCGATGTATGTGGTCGGCAACCCGGTGAGATCGCTCGCCACAGCGGGTGAGACGTAAGGCGACACCGGGTCGCGGTCGGCGTCGCCGAGCACCGCGTTCCACGCGAACGCGTTCGACTCGCGCGACCACACGCCGGGTGCTGTGAACTGGTGCGCCGAGACGGACTCGTTGCGGTGGTCGAGCATCGGGCAGATGAGCACCTGGGCGGCGATCGACGGCGCCTGCCGATCGCGCGCCAGGAGGGTCACTCCCGCGGCGATCCCACCGCCCGCACTCGTTCCGGCGACGACGACGCGTGCGGGATCGATCCCGAGCTCGTCGGCATGCTCGGTCAACCAGACCAGCGCCGCGTATCCGTCGTCGACGAGGGTCGTTCCCTTCGCCTCAGGAGCGAGTCGGTAGTCGACCGTCACGACTACGGCACCGAACGCGTCCAGCCAGTCGAGGGGGATGTCGATCTGCGAGAAGCGGTCGCCCATCACCATTCCTCCGCCGTGGAACCACAGCACGGCGGGTGCGGGTCTCGGCGAGTGGGCGGGTGCGATCACCGTGATCGGAAGGTCGACCCCATCCGGGGTCGTCACGGTCTCTTCGCGGCGGATCACGTGGCGGCCCTCCAACAGCGGGTCGAGGGGTGCGCTGGCGAAGGGGCGGATCAGTGGGAGGGTGTCGGCGTCGAGCGCGGCGAACGCCGGCAGGGCCGCGAGGACGCGGGCGATCTCCGGGTCAACGCCGGGACGCACGGGGCTCGCGGTGGTGTCGTCGGGCATCAGAATCGCGCCTTTCCGCCCACGGGGGTCAGGTCGGTGGAGACCGACTCGCCCTCGAGGAGCTCGGCGAAACCGGCGACGATGGCCTGGGCGGCGTCGGTTGCGAAGATCCGGTGGTGGTCCTCCTCGGAGGTCCACCCTTCGATGACGTGAGCGACGTCGGGGTTGCTCGGCGAGCGGCTCACGAGGTAGACGAGGCAGTGCTCGCTCGTGGCGGGGTTGCCGGCTTCGAGGCCCGAGAGCAGCAGAGCGATGAGGTCGTCGCCTCGCCCGGCCTTGGCGGTGAGGGTGGCGGCGAATCCGTAGGTGACAGATGAATTGGTCATGCATCCATCCAGCCATCCCGCACCGCTCACCCCGTAGACGAATGCTGCGCGATCCTTGCCTGATCCTCCGTTTTGAGAATGGATCCGGTCGCTCAGGCTCGCTGCGCGGTGACGGGCGGCCCGACCACCTGCACAGAGCCGCGATCCACCAGCGTGTTGCGAAGCTCCACCGACGACGGAAGGGTGTGCTCGGGCCCCAACTGCTCCATCAGAAGCCGGACCGCAGAGGAGCCGAGCTTGTAGACGGGCCGCTGCACGACCGACAGGGGCGGACGGAACACCCGCGCCCAGGGTGCGTCGTCGAAGGTGATGACGGAGAGATCCTTGCCGATCTCGAGGGAGTTCAGGTTCGATGCGTCGAGGACGGCCAGTGCGGCGTCCGAATTCGTGGTGAGAACCGCAGACGGGGCATCGGGCATGGTGAGCAGCTGAGTGATGGCGGACGTCGCCGAACTGTGCTCCGGGCGCACGTACCTGACCAATGACGGGTCGGGCTCGATGCCGTGAGCCCGGAGCCCCTCGTGATAGCCGCGCACACGGTCGTAGATCGTGGAGAGCGTCGATCGGGGATCGCCCTCGCGGTAGACCCGGTCGTCGGAGGTGTTGACGACGAGGGCGATGCGCCGGTGGCCGCGTGAGGCGAAGAGATCGACGGCATCCCGTGCCCCGGAGAAGTCGTCGGTCGAAACAGAGGGAACATCGAGATCGACGATGCGGCGGTCGACGAGAACGAGCGGAGGAACAGGGGCCCTGTGCGGTTCGAGGTGGGCGTAGTCGTCGGGCGAACACGGCACCAGGATCAGGCCGTCGACCCTCTTCTCCGAGAGGATGCGGATCGCCTCTCGTTCGGCGTGCAGGCTCTCGTTCGTGTTGACGACGAGCACTTGATATCCGTCTCGCGCAGCCGTGTCGACGATGGCTCTCGTCGCCAGGTCGAAGAACGAATTGCTGATGTCCGCAATGACCAGGCCGATGGTCTTCGTCTGTCCCGCCGACATCGCCCTGGCGAGCGCATTCACCCGATAGTTCAGCGCCTCGGCCGCTTCACGAACCCTCTGCTTCGTCGCCGGGGTGACGAGATCCGAGTCGCTCAGCGCTCTGGCCGCCGTCGCCTTCGAGACCTTCGCCAGCTCCGCGACCTCTTCGAGACGTGCCGGTCTCGCGTTTCTCGCCGTCGAATCTGAAGACACCGCTGTCTCCCTTCCCGCCCTCACCATGAGGCAATGCGTCCACACTATCCCTCAATGAGACCGGTTGCATTTTTTTGAAATCGGTTGCATTCTAGGTTTCGACGAATCCCCGTCCACCTCGGCGCAAGCCCGATCCCTCGAAAAGCCATGTCACTCAAAGGAGAGACCAAACATGAAGAAGACCCACGTCGCCGCCGCGGCCCTCGCCGGACTCACTGCCGTGCTGCTCAGTGCGTGCTCGACCGGCAGCGCCGGAGAGACGGATGCCGCCGGCTCCACCGATTACCAGATCGCCTTCGTGGTCGGCGCATCCTCCGACCCGTTCTTCCAGGCGATGAAGGTCGGCGCCGACGAAGCCGCCGCCGAGCTCGGCGCGACGGTGCTGTTCCAAGGTGACGCCACGACGTACTCGTCGGCGACCCAGATCCCGGTCGTGAACCAGGCGCTGGCCACCTCGCCCGACGGCCTCATCATCGGCCCGACCGACCCGACGGCCCTCCAGGCGGTCGTGGATCGCGCGGCGGCGACCATCCCCGTCGTCAACGTCGACACGAGCGTCGAGAAACTCGACGACGTTGTGTCGTTCATCACCGGCGACAACACCGACGGGGGCCGGAAGGCCGCTGACGCGATCGCCGAGGGCATCGGCTACGAAGACGGCAAGAGCTACCAGGTCGCCGTCGGGCTGAGCTCTGCGACGTCCACCACGAACGTCGCCCGCCTCGACGGATTCACGCAGCAGCTCGAGCAGAAGTACCCCGGCATCGAGATCGTGGCCACCGGGTATTCGGAGTCCAACCCCACGAAGGCGAACACCAACATCAACAACTGGATCACCGCCTACCCCGACCTCGACGGCATCTTCGCGATCGATGGCACCAACGCCACCGGAGCCGCTGCCGCCCTGCAGTCGAAAGGCCTCGTCGGCTCCATCGCGCTCGTCGGCTACGACGCCTACAAGACCAACGTCGACCTGCTGTCGCAGGGCGTTTTCACCGCGCTGATCGCGCAGGATCCGGCTCAGGAGGGCCGCTTGGCCGTTGAAGCCATCGTCGACTACTTGAAGAACGGCAGCAGCTCCGACGGCATCGAACACGAGCAGACGCTTCCGAACATCATCCTCGACGCGACCACCTCGCCGGCCGACCTGGAGAAGTACACCTACGTCGAGTCCGCGAGCTGATCAGGCGCGACGGCACGACCACGAGGGAGAGATCATGACTCAAGCAACCATTCAGAGCACGGGCGGTAAAGCCTCCGGGCCACCGACCGGGGGAACGGGCGTGAAGACGTTCTTCACGAGTCAGACGTTCATCCTCTTCGTCGTGCTCGTCGCGATGATCGCGCTGTTCGCGGCGATCAACCCCCGCTTCCTGTCGCTGGGGGTGTTCGGCAACATCCTCGTCGACTGGGCGCCGATCGCCTTGATCGCGGTCGGTCAGACGTTCGTGATCGTGAGTGGAGGCATCGACCTCTCGGTCGGTTCCACCCTCACGATCTCCGGCGTGGTCGCCGCCTTCGCGATGCAGGCGGCCACGACCGGAGGCGTGCCCGATGGCCTCGGCATCGTCATCGGCATCGTGGTCGCCTGCGCCGTGGGGCTGGCGGTGGGCCTTGTGAACGCCTTCCTCATCAATGTCGCCGGTCTCGTACCGTTCATCGCCACGCTGGTGACCCTCGGCGCCGGCGCCGGCCTGGCGCTGGTGCTGACCCGCGGCGGCCCCATCGGTGGCGGACCGCCGAGCGCGATCCAACTGAGCGTGCCGTGGCTCGGCCCGCTCTCGTGGCCGGGCATCGTCACGATCGTGATCATCACGATCGCCGGCCTCTACCTGCACAAGGCGAAGTTCGGCCGTTACGTCTTCGCGATCGGTGGCAACGCCTTCGCCGCGACCGCGGTAGGTGTCAGCGTGCGCAAGCAGCTCACCATGGTCTACGGGCTCTCGGGGCTGCTCGCCGGAGCAGCCGGCATGGTGGTCTACATCACCCTGGGTGCCGGATCGCCGAGCGCCGGAGCCGGCCGCGAACTGCTCGCGATCGCCGCGGTGGTCATCGGCGGCGCCAGCCTGAGCGGTGGCACCGGGCGGATGTCGGGCACCGTGCTCGGTTCGCTCATCCTGGTGACCGTCACGAGCGGACTCATCGTCATCAACATCGACCCCAACTGGAACCAGGTCGTCGTCGCGATCATCATCGCGATCGCGGTCGCCCTCCAGATGCTTCGCAAATCCAATCGGAGGACCGCATGAGCGCGTCGTCATCCCCCGTGCTCTACGAGGCACGGCACATCTCGAAGAACTACGGAAACGTGGTCGCTCTGGACGACGTGAGCCTGACGGTGCGCGCTGGCGAGGTGATCGGACTCGTCGGAGACAACGGCGCCGGCAAGTCGACGCTCGTGAAGGCCCTGTCCGGCGCACATCAACCGGATGCCGGCGAGCTGCTGCTCGACGGCGAAGAGCGGCGATGGAGGTCGCCGCACGACGCGCTCGAAGCCGGCATCGAGACGCTCTACCAGGATTCCGGGCTCGCACCGAACCTCAGCATCAGCGCGAACATGTTCCTCGGCCGCGAGATCATGAAGAAGGGCATCCTGGGAAAGCTCGGCTTCCTCGCCTCGAAGCGCATGAACACGGTGGCGCACGAAGAGCTCGACCGGGTGGGCATCGGCGTGCCGAAGTCCGACCGCACGGTGACGGAGCTCTCGGGCGGTCAGCGCCAGGCGGTGGCCATCGGCCGGGCCGTGACCTGGGCGCGCAAGGTGATCATCCTCGACGAGCCCACCAACCACCTCGGCGCGCGGCAGTCGAAAGAGGTGCTCGACGTCATCCGGGAGGCGAAGGTCCGTGGCCTGGGTGTGGTCTTCATCTCGCACACCCTCCCGCACGTACTCGAGGTCACCGACCGCGTGGTGGTGCTGCGCCTCGGAAAAGTGGTGCGCAACGCCCCCACGTCGGAATTCGATGCCGAGAGCCTGCTCGGCACGATCACCGGGCTCCTCCGATCGGAAGACGCATGACTGCCGTCGAGCTCGACGCGAGCACGGTCGACTCCCTTCCTCCGGCTGTCGCGCGGCCGCGCTACGACCGCACCCAGCTGGGCCACGGCATCGTGCACATCGGGGTGGGCGGGTTCCACCGCGCCCACGAGGCGGCGTTCGTCGACCGGCTCCTGGACGACCCCGCCCAGCGCTCGTGGGGCATCGTCGGCATCGGGCTGCTCGCCTCGGACGCGGCGATGCGCGACGCCCTCGGCGCGCAGGACGGGCTCTACACGCTCGTCACCCGTGCTCCCGACGGCGAGTCCGAGGCCCGGGTGATCGGATCGCTGGCCGACTACGTCTTCGCTCCCGACGACGCAGCGCGCGCCCTCGAGGCGCTGACCGATCGGGCGACGAAGATCGTGTCGCTCACCATCACCGAAGGGGGATATCTCCTCGATCCGGCGACGGGCCGGTTCGACGCGCGCGACCCCGGAGTCGTGGCCGATCTCGAACGCGGAGACGAGCCGCCGCGCACCGTGTTCGGCTTGCTGACCGAAGCGCTGAGAGGCCGCCGCAGCAGCGGCATCCCGCCGTTCACCGTGATGTCGTGCGACAACATCGAGGGCAACGGCGACGTGGCACGCCAGGCGCTCGTCGCCTATGCCGGGCTGGAGGATGCCGGCCTGGCGGCGTGGATCGAACAGAACTGCGCCTTCCCCAACTCGATGGTCGACAGGATCACCCCCGCGACGACACCCGAGGGGCGTGCCTGGGTGGCCGATCGCTTCGGGATCGACGACCGGTGGCCCGTGATCTCCGAGTCGTTCGTGCAGTGGGTGCTCGAAGACGACTTCACCGCCGGCCGCCCGCCGTTCGAGCTCGCCGGCGTGCAGCTCGTCGACGACGTGCGGCCCTACGAGATGATGAAGCTGCGCCTGCTCAACGCGTCGCACCAGGCGATGAGCTATCTCGGCATCCTCGCCGGCCACGAGTTCGTGCACGATGTCGTCACCGACGACGATTACGCCGGCTTCCTGCTCGGCTACATGACCGAGGAGGCGACTCCCACCCTCGCACCGGTGCCGGGCATCGACCTCGAGGCGTATCGGCTCGAACTGCTCGCCCGCTTCAGCAACCCCGCGATCGCCGACACGCTCGCCCGCCAGGTGGTCGACGGATCGGAACGGATCGCGAAATTCCTGTTGCCGGTCGCCCGTGAGCGGGTCGAGCTGGACCAGTCGGTCGACCACATCGCGTTGATCCTGGCGGCCTGGGGGGAGTACATCCGCGTGATCTCCGATCGCGACGGAGTCTCCGCCCTGAACGACGTGCGTGCCGAGGAACTCGCGGCACTCGCCGCCTCCGAGAGCGCAGACGGGGCCGAGCTCCTCACTCTTCCGGTGTTCGGCGCGCTGGGACGATCCCCGATCCTCGTCGACGCGTATCGCCGCGCGCGCCGGCGCCTGCTCTCCGAAGGCCCCCGAGAGGCGATGCGTCGCCTGAGAAGGAATCACCGATGACACGACTGTCCACATCGACACTGAGCTCGATCGCCTCGGAGGTGTCGATCCCGGAGTACGACCGCGGGGCCGTCGTGCCGGGCATCCTCCACATCGGCGTGGGCCATTTCCACCGCGCCCACCAGGCCATGTTCCTTGAGCGCCTCCACCGCGCGGGCCTCGGCCGGGAATGGGGTGTCTTCGGAGTCAGCATGCGCCCGGATGCGCCCGTCGCGTCGTTCGCGGAGCAGGACCATCTCTACACGCTGACGGAGAAGCATCCGGACGGCCGGAAGGTCACCTCGGTCATCGGCGCGATCGTGGGCTTCGCCAGCGCCACCGACGGCTCCACCGAGGTGCTGGACCGTTTGGCGGCGCCGAGCACGCGGATCGTGACACTCACCATCACGGAGGGTGGCTACTGCGTCGACCCCGCGACTGGAGCCTTCGACGGCGCGCGCAGCACCGCCGTCAGTCACGACCTCGCGGACCCCGGAGCGGCGCAGTCGTGGCTCGGCCTGCTGTTGGCGGGCTTCGCGCGGCGGGCCGCGACGGAGGCCGGCCCGATCACGGTGCTCTCGTGCGACAACATCCAAGACAACGGGCGCGCCACCGCCACGGCGGTGCGTTCCTTCGCCGCGCAGGTGGCTCCGGAGCTCCTCGGCTGGATCGACGCGAACGTCACCTTCCCGAGCTCCATGGTCGACCGGGTGGTTCCCGGCACCTCCGACGCCGACCGGCGCTTCCTGGGCGACGCCTACGATCTCGACGACGCCTGGGCGGTGACCAGCGAACCCTTCGCCCAATGGACCATCGAAGATCACTTCGCCAACGGTCGGCCGGCCTTCGAAGAGGTGGGAGTGGATGTCGTGCCCGACGTTGCGCCCTATGAGCGGATGAAGCTGCGGCTCGCGAACGGCATCCACCAGGGTCTGTGCTTCTTCGGCCGGCTCCTCGACCACGAGTACGTGCACGACGCGATCGCCGATCCCGACATCCGCGCATTGCTGCTCCGTTACATCGACGAAGAAGCGGTGCCTTCACTCGACGCGATTCCCGGGGTCGACTTCGGCGCCTGGGGGAGGGAGGTGCTGGTGCGGTTCGGCAATCCGCAGCTGCGCGATCCGATCGAGCGGATCAGCGCCGAGACCTCCGACCGTATACCGACCTTCCTGCTGCCCGTGGTGGTCGACCGGATTCGCGCGGGAGGGTCGGTGACGGTGAGTGCCGCGATCGTGGCGAGTTGGGCGCGGTATGCGACCGGCGTCGACGAGCACGGCGATCCGATCCGGGTGGTCGATCCCCGGGCGGCCGAGATCCAGGCGGCGGCAGCGGCGGATGCTCTGCGAGCGGGCGCGTTCCTCGACCTGGACGTCTTCGCGGGCATCCGCGACTCCGACGCCTTCGCCGTTGCGTACCGCGAGGCGCGCCGGGCGCTGGACGAATCCGGTGCCCGGGCGACGCTGCGGAGTCTGGCGGCGGCGCCGGCCAAGACGGGCGTGTCGTAGGGTGAGCGATCTGCTGATCCGCGCGACCGAGGCGCAACTGGTCGCCCGAGCGAAAAGGCTCCTGGAAACGGGTGAGCGGACGATCCTCGGCATCGCCGGCACGCCCGGCGCGGGGAAGTCGACCCTCTGCGAGACCCTGGCGCGCGAGCTCGGCTCCGCCGCCGTGGTGGTGGGGATGGACGGATTCCATCTCGCGAACGACCGGCTCATCGAGCTCGGGCGGCGGGACCGGAAGGGTGCGCCCGACACCTTCGACGTCGACGGGTACGTCGCGCTGCTCCGCCGGCTGCGGCACCAGAGCGACGAGGTCGTCTACGCGCCGCGATTCGATCGCGCGCTCGAGGAGTCGATCGGCAGCGCCCTGGCCGTGCCGCGCGGGGTTCCACTCGTGATCACCGAAGGGAACTACCTGCTGCTCGACTCGGGTGGATGGGAGCGGGTCGGGCCCCTCCTCGACGAGAGCTGGTATCTCGACATCGATCCGGTCGAGCGGCGCCGGCGTCTCATCGATCGACGAACCGGTTTCGGCGACGACGCCCAGAGCGCCCGAACCTGGGTCGAGACGGTCGACGAACGCAACGCGGTGCGGGTGGAAGCGGTCAGCCGAGCCCGCGCCGACCTCCGGGTCCGGGTGGAGAACACCATCCAGGTACAGAAAGACCGAGAGGCAACACGATGACTGAAGCAACACAGAAGCTTTCCGATGTCGGCGTGTCGATCTGGCTCGACGACCTGTCGCGCTCGCGCATCACGAGCGGCGGCCTGCAGAAGCTGATCGACGAGCAGAACGTCGTCGGCGTCACCACGAACCCCACGATCTTCGCGGGCGCCCTGGCCAAGGGCGAGGCGTACGACGAGCAGGTCGCGGTGCTGGCCAAGGCCGGCACGGATGTCACCACCGCCGTGTTCGAGATCACCACCGACGACGTGGCAGCCGCCTCCGACATCTTCAAGCCGGTCTACGACGCCACGAACGGCTTCGACGGCCGTGTCTCGATCGAGGTCGAGCCGGGCCTCGCCCACGACGCCGCTGCCACCATCGAGCAGGCGAAGGCGCTCTACACCAAGGTGAACCGCGAGAACGTGCTGATCAAGATCCCCGCGACGGTCGAGGGCCTCGAGGCCATCACCGAGACCATCGCCGCCGGCATCTCGGTCAACGTGACCCTGATCTTCTCGCTCGAGCGCTACCGCGACGTCATCAACGCCTACCTCGCGGGACTCGAGAAGGCGAAGGAGGCCGGACACGACCTCTCGAAGATCCACTCCGTCGCCTCCTTCTTCGTGTCGCGCGTCGACACCGAGATCGACAAGCGCCTCGTGGCCATCGGCACCGACGAGGCCCTCGCTCTCAAGAGCAAGGCCGGCGTCGCGAACGCGCAGCTCGCCTACGAGGTGTACGAGCAGGCCTTCACCACCGAGCGCGCGAAGTTCCTCCTCGACGCCGGTGCGAACAAGCAGCGCCCGCTGTGGGCCTCGACCGGCGTGAAGGACCCGTCGGTTCCCGACACCACCTACGTGGTGGAGCTCGCCGCGCCCGAGGTCGTCAATACGATGCCCGAGAAGACGCTCGACGCGGTCTCCGACCACGGGGTCATCGAGGGCAACACCATCGCCGGCTCGTACGCTGCGGCGAATAAGGTGCTCGACGCGATCGGCGCCCTCGGCATCTCCTACGCCGAGGTCACGGAGCTCCTCGAGAAGGAGGGCGTGGAGAAGTTCATCGTCTCCTGGAACGAGCTCCTCGACACGGTCACCACCGCCCTGAACTCGGCCAAATGACCGTCGCGAACGGTGGCCCACATAACGCCAATGGCGATGGCGACCTTGAGTCGATCCCGCGCGAGAAACTGGCAGAGGACCGAGCCGGCTGAGAGGAACCCATCACGCGCTGACGCTTCGAGCGATCATTGCATGCGCGGGCTCGCGACGCGCGCAGCTAATAGGAGGAAGAAGACTCGACCACATCGTGTGTCACGCGGTAGCTGTCTTCAGCGGCAACGGCAATCGCGTCCTCATGAAGGGTCTGCAGCTACTGCGCAACATCAAGGTGCCGAGTGAACGCATGGATGGAATCGTGAAATTGCTCGAACAGCACCGACTACGGCCGGAAGACGTTCTCGACAGGCTCAAGGTCACACGTATTGGGGAGCTCTGATGGCAGTGACCCGCCCCAACACCGGACGTGCACTGATCGTCAGCGAAGTTTCCACGACCGCGACATCTACTGTGGCCAACGGGCCTATCGAGGACCGTTACGCGTAGGCAGAGTCGTGGCCGTGTCGGTAGCGATGGGCCGACGGAACCGACGTCCCTCACCGCTCCGAGCTGTGAACCGATCGCACCGCTACCTCACCCGCGGCATGAACCCGATCGTCTGAGATACAAGATCACGCTGCATCCGCGCCTCCAGGCGGATGTCTTGCCTTGTGTGCGAGCCCCTCGAGGACTCGTGCGACCGCCCAGAAGTTCGCGTGAAGCCATCCGGCGGCGTCGCCGCTCCCATCATGTTTGGCTTGCCGGCGTTCGTCCTTCAGGGACGGGAGTAGCTGAGCGTCCTCGTTCTCCCGCGCTCTGAACGCCTCGTGTGCGCCAACAGAAGCCCGTGCTTGTGTGACGCGGAAGCTGTAGTAATCGAAGACGCCTTGTTCCAAACCGGTTCCAACTAATTGTGCATAGGTCATTCGAGAAGTGCCACCGGTGAGTGCCGCTTTCAACAGCAGCTCGGAAGCGGTGTGTACTTCTTCGATGAGAACTGGTGCAGGTACCTCACCAAAGTGCCAGGACGCTAAAAGATCCATCGTGACGAACATTCGTTCCGCCAGACCGGTCTGGGCGCCCGGATAAATCTCGTGAATCGACGAAGTGAGGGGCTTCGTGAGTGCTCTTAGTGTTGGAATCCACGGCTCGCCGGAGTAGTCGTAAGCCCCGAACCGGTAGCGGGTGATTATCTCCACGAGTCCGGCGGCCGCGTTCCGGCGGCTGCTAGGAGTTCTGGTCGAATGAGCAGCTTCGGCCAGCGTGGGTAAATCGCGTCGTAGTCGCTCGATATAGATGTCCAGCTGATAGGTATTCCCGTTGAGCGCTATCCAAGCGGCGTCGTCAACGAGCTTTGATTCAAAGCGAATGGTGAGCTTGCGGGCTCTCCGCCGCATGGCGCTGATGCACAGTGTGACCAGCTCCCGGTCGTACGTCTTGAATCGAAATGCCACATCGAACCCCGCCACGTTCACATCTTGGCAGCGGGCGCGGTTACCACGGTTATAAAGGTTTCGAGCTCGATTGATTCGGGACTTGATGCGGGGCGTGCTTGTGTGACTGCGACACCGACCACACCCTTGCGAGATTCGTTCGCCAACGACTCGGTTACCTCTACTGCCTCTCATTGAGATAACGTCCATTCTCGGCGGCCCGTGGGGGGGCAGGGGGTGTGGTTAGCGGTGTGCCGAGGCGTGACCACATTTTGACCACACTCGCGCCAGATCGTACTGATCTTACGGCCACCGATGTGAACAAAGATCCCTGATTTTGCGCGGATTGTCGCTCATTTCGGCGCCACGTCAGGGGCAAAGATAGGGTTCAAATCCCACCGTCTCCGCACTCAAAATGCCTGATCGAGGCCCTTCCTCTCGTCGCCTCGCCTCTTCATCTGGGCATGTTCTGGCGCGCAGATTTCTGCGCCCTCAAAGCCCTAAGGGTGATGACGCTCTACCCGGACTCGGGGCACACGATGGTCTGCTGGTCGAAACTTCCAACGGCGATGCGGCCTTCTGATTTATGTATCGACAGGTACATAAATTTGACAGGCGGCCGTCATCGCTCTAGGTTCTGTACCAATCGATACAGAAAGCGAAGGTACAGACATGAGCGAACTCGCCGACAAGACGGCACTGGTCACGGGTGGCACGTCGGGGATCGGGCTGGCGGTGGTGCGCCGCTTCGTGGCTGAAGGCGCGCACGTCGTCGTGACCGGGCGCAACCCCGAGAAGCTTGCCGCGGTGGCGGATGAGTTCGGCGACGCCGTGACCACGGTTCGCGGGGACGTCGCCTCGCTCACCGAGCTCGACGCGGTGTTCGCCGCGATCGCCGAGCGCGGCGCGGGGCTCGACGTCGTGTTCGCGAACGCCGGTGGGGGTGAGTTCGCGGCGATCGAGGAGATCACCTGGCAGCACTTCACCGACACCTTCGAAGCCAACGTCGGCGGCACGGTCTTCACCGTGCAGAAGGCGCTGCCGCTGCTCAACAAGGGCGCCTCGATCGTGCTGACGAGCTCGAACATCGACGTGAAAGGCAGTCCCTCGTTCAGCGTCTATGCCGCCTCGAAGGCCGCGATCCGCAGCTTCGCGCGCAGCTGGGCCGCCGAGTTGGTCGACCGCGGCATCCGGGTGAACTCCATCGCTCCCGGTCCGATCGCCACGCCGGGGCTCAGCGGACTCGCCGCCGAACCCGAGCAGGCGGAGGCTTTGCTCGGCGGCCTCGCCGCGGGGGTGCCGATGCGCAGACTGGGAACGCCGGAGGAGATCGCCGACGCCGTGCTCTTCCTCGCGAGTCCACGGAGCTCTTACGTCACCGGCTCCGAGCTGTACGTCGACGGCGGCGCGAGCCAGATCTAGACAGACACGAAGGCGAGGAGACAGAGATGGCGTACGCAGTAGTGCTCACCGAGTTCGGGGACCCGGACGTTCTGGCCTGGCAGGAGGTCCCGGAGCCCCGGGCGGAGGCTGGGGAGGTCCTCGTCCGCGTGAGGGCGGCGGGCGTCGGTCCGACCGATCTGAACATCAGAGCAGGTCACCTGTCGAAGGTCTTCCCCCAGGGCCCCGGATCGATCCTGGGTTTCGAGGCCGCCGGAGTGGTCGAAGAACTGGGTGAGGGAGCGACCGGGGTGGCCGTCGGTGACGAGGTCGCGGTGTACCTGCCGCGCCAGGGCGGCTATGCCGAACTCGTCTCCGCCCCGGTCTGGTTCGCCAAGCCCGCCGACGTGGACTGGGAGTCCGCGGCGGCCCTCCCGGCCTCCGCGGAAGCCGCCCTCGGCATCCTGCGCGAGGTGCGGCTCGCCGACGGCGAGACCGTCGTCATCCTCGGCGCCGCGGGGTCGGTCGGGGTGATCGCGCTGCAACTCGCGCGCAGCTGGGGTGCTCGCGTCATCGGTGCTGCCTCCGAGCGCGACGAGCAGCTCATCCGCGACCTCGGCGCCGACTTCGTGCCCTACGGCGACGGCGTGTTCGAGCGGGTGGCCGCGCTGACCGATCGGATCGACGCGGTGCTGGATGTCGCCGGCCACGGCGGCCTGGCCGAGGCGGTCGCAGTCACGGGCGATCCGTCGCGCGTGGTCACCCTCGTCGATCATGCCGGGGCGGTGGCCACCGGCGCACGCATGTCCGACCCGGGCCCGAACCGGGCACCCGACGCTCTCGCCGTGACGATGCCCCTGCTGGCGAGTGGCTCGCTGCGCCTCAAGGCGCACCTGGCTCTGCCGGTGCAGGATGCGTCGGAAGCGCACCGCAGACTGGCCTCCGGCGAGACCCACGACAAGATCGTGCTCACCGTCGAGTGACCCCGTAGTCGGCGCGATCGCCATTTCTGTTCCGTTCGATACTAAAATCCTTGTGAAGAGGAGGCCGGCATGAGCGTGACACGAGGGCGACCGCGCGGCTTCGATCTCGACGAGGCCCTCGACCGGGCGATCGACGTCTTCTGGCGCCAGGGCTATGAGGGCACCAGCCTCAGCGATCTCACGAGCGCGATGGGCATCAACCGCCCGAGCCTCTACGCCGCATTCGGCAACAAAGAAGAGACGTTCAAACTCGCCGTCGACCGCTACGCGCAGATCGACATGGCCTACGCGGCGAAAGCCCTCTCCGCTCCGACGGCGTACGAGGTGGCGCGGCAGTACCTGCGCGACAACGTCGACGCCGTCACCACCCCGGGTAAGCCGCCGGGCTGTCTCTCGATCCAAGGCGGACTCTCGTCGGCCCCGCAGGATGACCCGATCGTGGAGTACCTGGCCGGGCGTCGCGCCGATGGCGAGAAGCAGTTCGCGCGCCGATTCGAGCAGGCGATCGCCGACGGTGACCTCCCGGCGACCGAAGACCCGGCCGACCTCGCGCGTTACATCAGCACGGTGTCGACCGGTATCGCCGTCCAGGCGGCCAGCGGCGCCACGCGCGCCGATCTGCAGCGGGTGGTCGACCGCGCACTTCGCGTCTTCGTCGACCATCCGGAGTAGGCGTCCGCCGGTCGTCACCGCGTGATCTACTGGTCGAAGCGGCGTCCCGGGAGGAACACGATGACCACCACCACGCGCGACACCTTGCTCACCGAGTCCGACCTCGAGCGGCGAACGGCGCTCCGGCGGATGAAGACGCTCGCGACAGCGCTTCTCGTGCTCTCGGCGATCGTGTTCTCGGTCGCTTTCGCGCTGGAGGACCGGTATGCGTGGCTGGGCTTCGTGCGGTCCGCGGCCGAGGGGGCGATGGTGGGCGCGCTCGCGGATTGGTTCGCGGTGACCGCGCTGTTCCGGCATCCGCTCGGTCTGCGTATTCCGCACACGGCGATCATCCCGAACCGTAAGGACGAGATCGGGGTGAGCCTCGGCGAGTTCGTGGAGCAGAACTTCCTCTCCGACGAGGTGGTGCGCAGCAAGCTGGCCACCTTCAGCGTGGCCGACCGGCTTGGTGAGTGGCTCTCCGATCCCGCGAACGCGGAGCGGGCGAGCGCCGAGGGTGCCGTGATGGCGCAGGGGGTGCTGCGGTTCCTCAGCGACGGCGATGTCGAGAGTCTCATCGAACGGCTCGCCCGGGAGTATCTGTTCGATCGGGAGTGGGCGCCCACGCTCGGCCGGGTGGGGTCGGAACTCGTCGCCGCCGACCAGCAGCGCGCGGTCGTCGACGCGCTGCTCGAGGCGGCCGAAAGCTGGCTCAGCGAGCATCCGGATGCGCTCGGCGAGATCGTCTCCACCCGTCTGCCGCGCTGGGTTCCCGGTTTCGCCCGCGACCTCGCCGACGAGCGCGCCCATCGCGAGGTCATCGGACTGCTGCACTCGGTGCGTGACGATCCGGAGCATCCTCTTCGCGTGGCGATCGACGGCTATCTGTTCGATCTCACCGACCGGCTCCAGCATGACGAAGCGATGGCCGAACGGGTCGAGGAGATCAAGGCCGAGTTCCTCGCGAGCCCCCGGCTGCGCTCCTTCGCCGGCCGGCTGTGGGAGGCCGTGAAGTCGACGCTCGCCGAGTCGCTGGCCGATCCTTCGAGCGGGCTGCGGGCGTCGGCGACATCCGCTCTGGTCGACGTCGGGGTGCGCCTGTCGAACGATCGGACCCTCTCGGCCAAGATCGACGCGTGGATCGCCGACGCCGCGGGCTATGCGGTGCAGAAGTATCGGCACGATCTCGCATCGGTGATCAGCGACACCGTTCAACGCTGGGATGCCCGTGAGACAACGCAGAAGATCGAGCTTCAGGTGGGCCGCGATCTGCAGTTCATCCGCATCAACGGCACGGTGGTGGGGGCGATCGCGGGCGTGGGGATCTACGCGATCGCCACGGGGGTGCACGCGCTGTTCGCGTGAGGCCTGAGCGCATTGACGCTGCCGAACCAGGAGGCGTAGGGTCGCCCGCAACAGCCAATCCTGGCCGAAGGCGGAGGGGGTTCGACGATGAGCGGGCGTCACGGAGGTCGGTCCGAGTCGGCGGACGGGGAGGCGGATCAGGACGGTGGCGGAGTCAGCCGCCCGGATTCCGGCATGGAAGCGGTGATCGACGACGTCGAAGAACGCACCGCCGCGATGATCAGCCGGTTGAAGGAGAGGCTTCCGCACAAGGGCGGGAAATCCGATCCGGGCGTTCAGCGCTGAGCGGCGTCCACCAGGGAGATCGCCTGCGCGAACGTCTCGACGTGGCCCGGCTGGACGCCGGTGGCGAACGCGTCGCGCAGGGCAAGCCAGGACGAGCGGTGAGCGGTCTCCCATGTCGTCGGAACCTCGACTGCAGCGATCGCCGAGGTCAGCACGGCTCGACCCGGGCGAGCGGTGGTGCTGTTCGGCAGCTCGACCCGGATCGTCTCGTCGCGACCCACCAGCAGGATGTCGAGGGTTCCGTCCCCGACGTCAGTGCGCGCGGCGCTGAGAACGACCCTCGTCCCCGAGACCGATCGGCCGACGCCCAAGATCGACGATGAGGACTCCGCGGCGATCGAGAGCGATGCGATCTCCATTCCGAGGTTCTGCACGGCCCGGAGCTGTGAGAAGAGCACCGTGCGGAGGCTGCGCCCCGAGACGGGCTCGACTGCGCGGGCATCGACGAGGTGGGCGCGGCTGATCGGGGCGCCGAACTGCTCCGCCGTCGAGCGGAGCGCGGGACTCGATGCCCACGGCTCCGCCAGAACGACGAAGCAGTCCGGGGGATCGGCCGCCAGGTCGATTGCTTCGGCCTCGGGCAGAGGGTCGGTGACGATCACCCCTCGTGCTCCGCGGGTCGCGGCGGCACGAACGCGTTCGACCCACCCGTCGGAGCCCGCGATCACCACGACCTCCGCGTCGTCACCGCCCTCCGTGTAGGAGAGAGGGAGAGTCGCCAGAGCAGCGGCAGCCGAAGCGGCGCGGCCCGGGTCCGCAGGATCGATCCGGACGGTCGACGTGCTCATCGGATTTCTCCCTCCCGTGCGGCGTCGGAGGAGGCCGTCGCGACATCCACGGCGAAGACGAGATCGTCGATCAGCGACTCGATGGGTGGCGCCGACGCCGACCCGGTCGACGCGATCGCATGCAGCGCCCGCCACTCCCCCTCGTAGCCGTTGTGCGGATACGGCCCGAAGCGCACGGTTTTATCGCTCGTGGTGATCGTCGCCACCGCGGAACCGGCATGCACGTAGGACGGCGGGAACTCGAGGAGCATCCTGGCGGAGTCGCTCACCACCTCGAGCTCCCAGGTGGGGCGCCACTGCTCGGTGAGGGCGCCGATGGCGTGCACGAGCCGGCCCGCCGTCGAGAGGCCGACTTCGTACCCCCAGGGGGAGAGCGCCGACGCCGACACGACCGCGACGTCGTCGACCGGGCCCAGGAGGCGGCGGATCAAGGGGAGATCGTGGATGGCGAGCCCCAGCACGCCCCCGAACACCATGCTCGCGCGCACCGTGGGGTCGTCGAGGTCGGGAAGTCCGGATGCGGGTCGGGCCGTGAGCACTTCGGTGGCGGATGTCTCGAAGCGTGCGTTCGGCGGCAGCACCACCCGGGAACGGATCGTGTGCGCGTTGCCGGCGAGCGACTCCCACTCGGAAGACGCGGCCAGCCACGCCGGATCGAAGGTGTGCATGGCGCCCACGATGACTGGCACCCCGGTCTCCCGACCGACCTCGGCGATCTGCTCGGCCTGATCGCGATCCGTGGCGAACGGCTTCTCGCACAGCACGGCACGCTTGCCGGCTCGCATGGCCGCGATGACCTGGGAGGCGTGGAAGGCGCTCGGACTGCAGACCGCCACGACCTCTACCCGCTCGTCGGCCAGCAGTTCGTCGATCGACGTGGAGGCGCTCGCGCCGACCCTGCGCGAGACCGCGGCCGCGACATCCGGACTCACGTCCATGACGTTCCGCACGGCGAACAGATCGCGCAACCGGGCGAGCGTGGGGAGGTGGATGGCTTGCACCACCGGTCCCGCGCCCACGATGCCCACTCCGAATGGTCGAAGATTCATCGGGCGTCCTCCGCGAAGTAGGGCAGGTCGAGGAGATTTTCACGGGAGAGGACCGCGCTGTCGAAGGGTGTGCCGTGCTTCGGGAGGTCGACCTCGACGACGTACCAGCCGCCGAAGTCGGGCGGCAGCGCGTCGAGCGCCGCGGGGAGGTCGAGCGCGCCGGTGCCGGGTTCTGCCCAGACGCGGTGCGCTCGGGTGGCGTCGAAGTAGGTGACGGCGTCGCGGCGCACCCGATCGGCTGCAGCGGTGTCGAGGTCTTTGAGGTGGATGGCGGTGACGCGGTCTCGATAGTCGGCCACGAGCGCTGCGGGGTCCATCCCCGCGAAGGCCAGATGACCGGTGTCGGGACCGAACGCGAGCGCTCCGCCCCGCGTGCGGTCGAGCACCCCGCGCACCTCGAACTCCGTCTCGATCCACGATCCGACATGCGGATGCAGCGCTGCGGCGACCCCTTCCGCTCGCGCCGCCTGCGCGGCCAGCTCCAGCCCGTCCGCCATGATCTCGACCCGCTCGGCCGAGGGCTCGACGCCGATCGCCGGTCGCGCGCGGCGGGCGTCGCACATGTGCTGGGCGATGAACATCGTGTCGAGGCCCAGCTCGGCCGCGGCGGCGGCGTGCCTCCGGGCGTCTTCGACGACGGCATCCCGCTCATTCAGTCGGTCGAAGAATCCACCGAAGTAGCCCGGGGCGGGCCGCAACCCGTAGGAGGCGAGGAGGGCCCCGTAGTCGCGCGGCGTCAGGTCGGGTGGCACGTCGGCGTGCACGGCGGTGTACCCGGCCCGCGCGATGTCGGCGAAGGTCGCGTGCAGGCGCTCGGGCGAGAGGTCGAGACCGCTGCCCTCGAGCAGGAACGGCAGGGGATTGATGGCCAGGTGTTCTCGTCGTGACACGGGATTGCTCACTCTCGGGGCTTCCGCGGTGCCCACACGGCATCGCGCGCTATCTGAACGAATCGCTCACCCATCAGCGCATACCCCGCGGCATCCGGGTGCAGCCTGTCGTGCAGATGGTGGGTGTCGTCGGGGCCGAGGAGGCGGCGCCCGTCGAGGTAGTGCATCGCCGGGTCGGCGCGCTCGCCGACGATGCGTTCGAGAGCGGGACGCACGTACGCCAGCGTGAGCACGCCCGGCCGGTCGCCCGCGTCGGGCGTTCCCGTCAGGTGACCGTCGGGCCCCACGACGGTGGGACCGGGCGTGGTTTCGTGCATCGGCAGCGACACCGGGGAGATGACCACGATCGGGGTGTCGGGCTGGCCCTCGCGGATGGTGTCGAGGAATCCGTGCACCGCGGGAGCGAAGGTGCGCATGCGCAGGGCGTCGGCGTTGACGGGATTGGTGCCGATCTTGAGGGTGATCAAGTCACTCGGCCGATCGCGGATCACTCGGGCGACGAAGGGATCGAGCATCGCCTGACCGCCGAACCCGAGGTTGGTGAGATCCCAGTCGAGGGCGAGTGCCGCGAGGCCGGGCCAGGTGCGGGTGGGGCCGTCGGCTTCGGCGGAGTGGCTGATCGAACTGCCGTAGTGGGTCCAGCGCGGGCGCCCGCGCTCGGTGGCCGGGCTCAGCGGCGCGTCGGCGCTGACCGAGCGGATCTCCGTGGCGCTCACCTGGGGCAGCCAGATCTCCACCACCCGCGGCTCGAGCGTGGGCTCGCCGAGGGAGAGCTCGGCGATCGAGACCGTTCCCTCCACTCGTTCGATGCGGCCGGCGTCGTGCTGGCGCAGGATCGGGCCGTTCAAGAAGGCCCGGCGATCGGTCTCCCGCCCCTCGATCACGGCGACCAGAACGGCGGGTCGTGCGTCGTCGGGCACGGCCGCCGGGAAGCTCCGCGTCAACAGCGCCTCGACTTCCACGACGCTCGCGGTGGTCGTCAGCTCGAGGCGCACGCCGGCGGTCTGCGCCGCCATCCGTTCGATCGACTCGTCGCCGCCCCGCTGGCGGATGCTGTGCGGCAGACGGATGGGCGACAGCCCGGTCTCGCTCTGGTCGACGAACGCGGTGCCTCGGATGGCGGCACGGATGCCGTCACGCGACAGCTCGAAGGGAAGCATCATGACCTCCAGGGATAGAGGGCGAGCATCGTCCCGCCGAATACCCGGTCCCGTTCGGAGGCGTCGAAGAAGGCGAAAGCGTCGTCGGCGAAGGCGATCGCGTCGGCAAAGGAGTGGTGCTGCGTCGAGACGGGCCAGTCGGAGCCCCAGGCCAGTCGGTCCGCCCCGAACGCGCGCGCCATTCGTTCGAGACGGGGCCGCACGTCGGCGTAGGGCGGGGTGGTCGCCGAGACGTAACGGAATCCCGACACCTTCACGGCGATCCGCGGATGCGCCGCCAGCGCGGTCAGCCCCTCCACCTCCTCGTCGGTGCCGGCCAGTCCTTGGTGGTGCAGCAGGAGGGTGAGCTCGGGATGCCGCGCCGCCAGTCGGCCGAGCGAGGCGTGCCACGCGGGAGGCGCGTGCACGCTCGCCACCAGCCCCAGACTCTCCGCGGTGGCGAAGAACTCGGCGGCGCTCGCGGTGTCGAACCAGCCGTCGTCGAAGTCGCCGAGGTAGTGCGTGAACCCGTGCGCGCCGGTGCGCGCGATCTCGTCGGCCAGGCGCTCGGCCGCTCCGGGGCGGTGATAGGTGGGCGACCAGCGGGAGTCGACGTCGGCGAACATCCGGAATGCGGCGGGGTGCTCGCGCACCACTTCGGCGACGTCGTCGTTGTTTCGCAGGTTCTGGGTGCGCGCATCCTCACCCCCGATGGCGGCCGCCACGACGAACGCGCGGTCGACGCCGCTCGCCGCCATCTCGTCGGCGAGGGCGTTCGGCGTGGCCGCGCCCGGGGGAGGCGTCGTCGGGTAGGGCCAGCGGCGCCAGAGGTGGCAATGGGCGTCGGCGATCACCGCAGGCCCACCGATGCCGGGTCGATGCCCACGCCGGGAGCCGAGGATGCGCGGGGCTGCTCGGGCACACCGCCGAGGCCGATGAGCACCTCGGTGAGGCTGTCGACCCCGAGCGACGAGAGCAGGTGAACCGCCCAGGGATGCATCGCTGCGCCGTGGGGAGCGAAGGTGACGCCGCGCTCGCCGGCGAGCTCGGCCACCCAGCGGGCCGTGCCCAGCCCGCCGCACCAGGTGACGTCGACCTGGATGACGTCGACGCACTCCGCCTGCAGGAACCTCTCCGCCTCCCTGAGACCGAATAGGTGCTCGCCGCCCGCGACCGCGACGGGCTGGCGCCGCCGCAGCTCGGCGTAGCCCGCGAGATCGTCGGGCAACAACGGTTCCTCGATCCAGCCGAGGTGGTGATCGCCGGCGTCGCGCAGGAACGCGGTGGCGTAGTCGAGATCCCACGACATGAAGCAGTCGACCGAGAGCGGCACGTGCGCGGGCACGCGCGCACGGGTGTCGTCGAGCCGCGCGAGGTTGGCGAGGAGTCCGTCGCGGCCATCCGCGGGGCCGTAGGCCATGGGCACCTTGACGGTGGCGCTCGCCCCGAGCAGATCGGGGTCGACGTCGTCGAGCAGCTGCGGCTCAGGGCAGGTGAGGTAATGGCGCAGGGGCCGCTCACGCCCACCGAGCAGGCGGGTCAAGGAGACCCCGGTGGCGCGGGCGGCGAGATCCCACAGGGCGAGCTCGCAGGCCGAGAGCGCCATCGCCGAGATGCCGCCGGCCGCGTAGGGGAGGGCGGCGAGGTGGAGTTGATCGACGCGGGTCTCGATGTCGAGAGCGTCGCGGCCGAGCAGCAGCCCGCGGAAATGGCTCTCGATGAGCGCGGCGGTGACCACGCCGCCACGGCTCTGTCCCACTCCGAAAACGGCGGGATCATCGGTCTCGATCAGCACCCACACCAGGTCGCTGCCGGGGCCGCGCCAGCTGCTGCGGCGATCGGCGAACTCGGGGTAGCCCGAGAGCGGGGTCGACACCCGACTCTCGTCGAGCCAGGTGCCGCCCGAGAAGGGCGCCACGACGACGGCGACGTTGCGGATCTGCACAGGTTCCTCGGTTCCGACTTCCTCGTGGGGCTGCACAGCGATGCTAACGTAAAGCCAGCATAAAGTTCAACATGCAAGACTTGCGTACAGAATGGTGGATCTTTCCACCGCAGATCGGGAGTTCGAAATGAGTCACCGCAGCCTCGACCGAGTCGGACTCGAGACGTCGCTGAAGCCGTTCCCCTCGTGGAGCGAAGCCGACCTCGAGGCTACCGCCACCACCCTGTTCGACCAGTGGCGCGATCTCATCGGAGCGGCGCGCTCGGTCGCGGTTCTGCTCTGGATCGCCGACGGCAGCGAGATCCTGGAGTGGGACCTCGACCTCGACCGCGAGGTGACCTGGGCGAGCTCGGTGGGCTTCTCGAACACCGAGTACGACGCCTACCCGCACGCGGTCACCCCCGACAACACCGCCCAGCCCTTCCGCGCCGACGTGCCGGCGCTGCACTATCGCGACATCCGGCTCCTGGTGGCGACGATCCGCCAGGTGGGCGAACGGATGCTCGGGGTGCCCGTGTCGGTGGGCGCCACCTTCGACCCGGGGCCGGAGTTCGCGACCTCCCGGTTCAAGTACGAGGAGCATCCGGAGATCGTGGCCGGAGACGACGAGCAGCGTCTCGGCAAGCTGATCAGGATGATCCGCGCCAACTCCGTTCTGCGTGCCGACGAGCGGGCGTTCGCCGGCTTTCCCGACGGTGTTCCGGAGGGCACGCCGTTCGGCGTCTTCCTCGGTCGTCAGGCCGCGTCGTACCTGGCGGAGATGGGGTTCGACTACCTCTGGCTCTCGAACGGCTTCGGCTTCAGCGCCTACTCGTGGACGCCGCTCGGCGAGACCTACAACGGCGACGAGTTCCTCGTCGATCGGGTGGCGGGCGTCTCGGCGACCCTGCTGGAGTTCTGGAACACCTTCCGGCGGGAATGCCCGTTCCCCGTCGAAGTGCGCGGCACCAACTTCTCGACCGGCATCGATCTGGGCGGTGACGGCGTGCCCACGCGCGAGATCTACGCGGCCGGAGGGTTCCGTAACCCGCCGCCGAACTCACCCTGGGGTCCGCTGAACGAAGACTTCGGCATCGAGATGTCCGGGTACCTCTCGCGCATCGCCGAGGTGCCCACCGACGGGTTCCTCTTCCGTTTCTACGTCAACGACCCGTGGTTCTGGCAGAACCCGTGGTGGGACTTCTACAACCGCGAACCGTTCGACATCTACCTGCCGCTGAGTGTCTCGCGGCTCGACGATCAGGGGCGGGTGCGCACGGCATCCGATGTGCAGTTCCTCTCGATCGACACCGAGCGCGGGGGGCTCGATCCGCGCGCGGGGCGGGAGGTGAGCGGGTATGTGCTGCGGGCTCTGGAGTCGGCGCCGGATGAGGCGGGGCCGGTCGTGTGGGTCTACCCGTTCGACGAGTACGCCGACGACGCGCTCGCCGACCCGGAGTCGGTGCGGCATCCGTACTTCGAGGATTGGTACCTCACCGCCGCCATCAACGCCGGCGCCCCGGTGAATACGGTGGTGTCGACCGGATCGCTCGCGGCCGCCGTCTCGGCCGGCTCGCTCGACGAGCGGATTCTCGTCGTTCCGACCAGGGCGCTCCGCGGGGCGGTGCTCGAACTCCTCACCGATGCGACCGCTCGCGGCGCGCGCGTGGTGGCGTACGGGCCGGCCGACCGCGCCGATGAGGGTGCGCGCCGCCTACTCGGCCTGGAGCTCGGCGAGGGGATCGAGGGCGACCTGCAGCTCGAGACGGCCCTCGATGCCGACACGATCATCGCCGCGCCGCCGCTCCGCGTGCTGCGGCACTCGTCGACGCTGTCGGGGGGAGAGGTGCGCGAGATCGCGGCGCCGGAGACGACGGTGCTGGCGGCGGTGCGGAGTGAGGGCGTCCTGCGCGCCTACGCCACTCGCCGCGACGACTGGGCGTGGGTTCGCGGCTCGTCGACGTTCGACCGCGCGCCGATGGATGAGCGCGGCTTCCGCCACGCCCGCCCGCTCGACCCGCGCGAGTTCGAAGAGGCCGGCGCCGTGCTCGGGCGCACGCTCGGAGAGCTGGGGGTCTCGTGCCGTTTCACGCGGCGTGATGCGGCCTCCCCGGCAGCCGTGCAGTCACTCCATCGGAGCGGCAACGCGATCTGGCTGAACGGCTACCTGGCCGACACCACCACCCGCCCGCGCTACCGCTTCCCTCTCGGCGCACCCGTTCTGACCGGTCTCGAGGGCTGGTACGCCGACGGCCACACGGAGTACGCCTTCGGCAAGACCCTGCACGCCGAGGCCCGCATCTTCGTGCAGCAGCAGGAGGCCGGAACGGTCAGCTGCCGCGAGATGTCGCCGTACCCGTATTCGATGACCCGCACCCTGAAGGCGAGCGGCTTCGTCGACGCCCACGTCTCGGTCACCGTGCCGCGCGATGCCGCGCGCGTCGTCCTCGTGCGCGACGACCAAGCCGCTCTGAACATGGTCGGCGACGTAGTCGCCTCCCGCGACGTCACCGCCGACCTGACCGACGGCCGCCTAGCCCTCGACCACGTCACCGGCTCCATCATCGTGAGCTGGTCCCAATCCCACTAGCAGCCACGACTGGCAGGCGAAGAGATCCATTTCGACGAGCGATGACCGATTCCCATGCCCGGGTATCAGGTGCGCTCGGTACGATTGCTGTTCAGTGAGCGAGGTGAGGAGCGATGGTCGAAACGAAGCGGGTTCTGTTTCAGGACATCAAGCCGTATGCCGTTCCGTCGAGCCTCGACGACCTCCATGGTCCCGCCGAGGGCGTGCTGCACCTTCCCCGGAACGTCTACTGGGGGCCGACGTCGACCGTGGATCTGAGCGCGCAAAGCGGGATCTCCAAGGCGTATCAGGCGGTGATCCGCGAGGGCCGAGAGATCGACCTCGTCACGCTGTTGAACCGCGAAGTGCTCCTGCGATCCTGGGCGGGGCTGATGCTCCCCGATCGGGTCCGTGACCTGTGGGAGTCCCGATTTCCTGAGCTCGCGGCCGCGTAGCGTGCGCGACGACGAACAGCTCCAACGCGACCTCACCCGGATCGCGTTGGGCGCGCTCGAGGGCCATTCGTTCGCCCTTGCAGGCTCAGGTGCGATCCGCGAACACGGCCTGGTCGACCGACTCACGCACGACGTCGATCTGTTCACGAACAGCTACGACATGGAGTCTTTCAACACTGCCGTTGACGGTCTCCTGCAGGAGCTGCGTGGGGGCGGCTACGGCGTCGACGAGTTTCGTCGTGATGGGCTGTTCTGTCAGCTTGTGATCACCACTGACGACGGCCGGTCTGTCGACATGGATCTGGGCTATGACTGGCGAGCGCAAGAGCCCGCGAGCCTCGCGCTCGGCCCGGTACTGAACGTCGAGGATGCCGTGGCCGCGAAGGTCAACGCGCTGTACAGCCGGCAGGAAGCCCGCGACTATATCGACGTCGACGCCATCCGTTCATCCGGCCGCTTCACCGACGCCGAGCTGATCGAGGCAACAGCACGCCGGGACGACGGGTTCGAGATTCCGATGTTCATCCGCCAGCTCGAACAGGTCACCCGCATCGAATCGGAGCGGTTCGCGGAGTATGGCGTCGACGAGTACGACCACGCCGCGCTCACAGGACGGTTCCTGGCCTGGGCGGACGAGCTGCGCAGCAGCACCGAGGGTACCGGCCGCCACTGACCCGCGGGCCGAGCGGCGCGAATTCATCTGCGTAGATCAGGGTGAGCCGACCTCCGCCGGGAGCCATCGCAGCCCACGCCGTAGTCCACGTGGCAGACAGCCCCTTCTTGATGGCAACCAGGGCGCAGGCTGAGGGCCGCTAGCGCCAGCGCACGACGACGACGCCCCAAGCGGAAAGGCCGACGACGAGGCGATCACTGTCCACCGACACACAGCCATCCGTGAGCTCCTCGATGTCGGTGACCGCGCCGAGGTCGGGGAGGTGGACGACGAGCTCGCTGTGCGGGATGCCGATGAGGAAGAGCACCGACCAGTCGCCGCTCGTGCCGCGACGCCACTGCACCGTTGTGCCGTCGGTGCCGGGCACTCGTGCCGAGAACGTGACACCCGCGCGCTCGGCGAGGTGGCCGGCGAACCGCAGCACGGAGGGCGACGACGCGCGGCTGTGCGCGAGACCGAGGAAGGTGCCGACCGACACCACGGCACCCGCGCCCAGGGCCCGCTCCACCGCGACCGGGCGACCGGCGTCGCGCGCGAGCACCCGCGCATCCGTCTCGTCGTACTGCTCGAGCCAGCTCGCGGCCGGCAGAAGGAAGGTCACGCCGTCGAGCTCCAGCGAGAGGGTTCCGGATGTGGGCAGCTCGCGCCGGCCGAGCGAGCGCAGCCCGAGCCCGGAACCGCCGCGTGAGCCGGGCGGGCGGTAGAACGCCTCCTCGTCGAACGCCGCGAGATCGGCTTCGGTGAGCAGGAGTCCGCCCCGCTCCACCCAGGCAGCGACGGCCGCGAGCGCAGCCGGAGGAACGCTGAGCGGCCAGGGGAGCACCAGCAACTTCAGGTCGTCGAGACGTGAGAGATGATCGGGGTCGAGCACCTCGTACGGCAGCTGGAGCTCCTCGAACACCCGCATCCACCCCAGCACGCTCTCGCGCGCCTGCCGCCCGTCGTTGCCGTCCTGCGCCCACTCGAGATAGTACGTGTCGGGCAGGAACATCACCCCGACCTGCGCGGCCTCCGGGCGGTAGGCGTCGAGAAATCCGCTGTGCGAAGCGAGGAGTTCGGAGGTGCGCGCCATCGCCTCCACCCGATCGGCCGCGTGCCCGTCGTCGCCGACGAACCCGAACCCGCCCGACTCGCGCCCGAGCACCTCGTCGCGCCACTGCCAGATGATCGTGCCCTTGGCCCCGCGCCCCATCCCGTTCCACAGCCAGCGCTGCTGCTCATCCGCCCGCACCGCGGGCAGCACGTGGTGGCCGAGCCGACCCCCGCCGCCCTGCAACTCGGCCAACCAGAACGGCCGCTCACCGGCAGCGCTGCGGGTGGCCTCGATGCGCAGCCCGAGGTCGAGCATCGACATGCCCTCGAGGTGCGGAAAGCTCGAACATCCGTAGCCGTCGAGCTCGGCCGCGTGCGCGAAGTCGTTGCCGCGCGACAACGGCTGCTCGAAGAGGCTGCCGGCCGAGTTCACCGAGGGTTCGCCGCAATGCGCCGAGATCGGATGCGCCGGGTCGGCTGCGCGGATCGTGTCGCGCCGGAAGCGCAGATGCGTCGTCGCCCGCTCGGTGAGGAACCGCTGGAACGCCACGAGGTCGGTGTAGGGGAGCCCCGGCTTCCGCCCGGGCTGCACGTCGTCCCACTCGGCGAAGCGCCGCCGCCACGCACGCGCAACCCCGTCCAGATCGCCGTGCCGCGATACAAGCCACGAGTGGAACGCCCGGATGCTCGCCGGACTGTAGTCCAGGTATCCGTCGCCCTCCATCGCCCAGCGGTTCTCGTTCCAGCAGTCCCAGGCCTCGAGCGCCGGGTGCGGGCCGAAGTGGCGCGCGGCCGCGTCGAGGAAGTCGCGCATGTGCGCCAGCACGCGCGGGTCGTCGAACGAGCCGCCGGGGGTCACTCCGACCTGGGCTTCGACCCGTGTGGTCGAGGGGGTGACCCGGCCCAGATGGTCGACCATCGCGGCATCCGGGTGGCGACGGAGCAGCCACGCCGGCTGCATCTCGGCGATGGTGCTGATCACGACGCGCAGTCCGCTCGCGTGCGCGAGATCCATGAGGCGGTCGTAGTCGCCCCACTCGTATTCCCCCTGCTTCGCCTCGACCCAACCCCAGATCAGCCAGAGCTGCACGGTGTCGAACCCTGCGCGGGCGATCGCGGCGATGTCGTGCTCCCACTGAGCGAGATCGGGCGAGGGCGGGCGGTAGTACTGAACACCCAGCAGCATGTCAGACGAACTCCTGCCGGATCGAGCCGAGCCCGTCGATCTCGGTGACGAGCGTGAGGCCCGGGGTGAGGAACTCCTCCGGCGTGCGCCCCGAGCCGACTCCGGCCGGGGTGCCCGTGAAGATCAGATCGCCTGGCCGCAGCTCGACGATGGCGGAGAGGCGGTGGATGATCGTCGGGATCGTGAAGATCATGTCGCGGGTGCGCCCGTCTTGCAGCACGCGCTCGCGGCCGGCGGCGTCGATGCTGCGGCAACCGATCCGCAGGTCGTCGCGGTCGTACGCCGCGTCGATCTCGGCCACGCTCACCACCGCGGGCCCGGTCGGCGCGTAACCCTCGAACGACTTGCCGAGACTGAACTGCGACGACGAGCCCCACCACTGCACGTCGCGGTCGCTGATGTCCTGGCCGATCGTGAGGCCGGCGACGCGATCCCAGGCCTCCTCGGGCGGGATGTCGCGACCTCCCGCCCCGATCACGACGACGAGTTCGGCCTCCCAGTCGACCCGGGCGCCCGAGAGCCGCACCACCGCGTCGGGCCCGGTGAGGCTGGAGGCGAACTTGGTGAAGACGAGTGGATGCTCCGGCACCGCGAGCCCGGATTCCTCGGCGTGGTCGGCGTAGTTGAGCCCGACCGCGAGGATCTGCCCGGGCCTCGGCACCGGAGCGCCGAGCAGGGCGCGGTCGAGATCGACGGCACGCGGATGCCGGTCGACATCGATCGCCTCACCCCACCCCGCGAGCTCTGCCCAGGAGTCGTAGACCAGCTGCGGGTCGGCCGGGAACCGACCGACGCTGGCTGCTGCGATGTCCAGTGCGCGCGCGTCGCCCAGCAGAACCGCGCGTCCGTCGAGATTCGCCACCCGCATCAGATCGCCACCGTCTCGTGCCAGGTGCGGGCCAGCAAGTCGCGGCCGGCGTCGGTCGGGTGCACGCCGTCCCAGAGAAGTGTGGCCGGATCGACGGTGAGTCCCGCACGCGTGAACGCCGCGTCAGCTTCGACGAGCGTGGCGCCGAACTCGCGCGCGAGCGCCCGCACGACCTCGATCTTGGGGTCGAGGTCTTCCCGCCAAGCCGCTTGTTCGGGTGTGAGGGCGAGCAGGAACGGCTCGATGAGCACGAGGCGAGCACCGGCATCCGTCGCCCGCATCAGCAGACTGCGGTAGACCGCCTCGAACGCGTCGGTGGAGGTGGCGTCGCCGCCGTCGTATCGGCGCCAGGTGTCGTTGATGCCCACGTGGATCGACACCACGTCGGGGTCGTGGGCGAGGCAGTCGCGGTCCCAGCGCGCCGCGAGATCGACCGCCCGGTCGCCGCCGATGCCGCTATTGACCACGCGTTCGTCGGCTCCCGCTGCCGCGCGCCACTCGGCGACCCGCGCCACGTAGCCGGTTCCGAGGTCGTGGGGATCGTCGATCCTGCGCCCGTCTTCGGTGATGCTGTCTCCGATGAAGACCAGATTCTGTGCCATCAGCCCGCTCACCGCGCGAATTCTGCGGTCGGGGCGAAGGCGACGAGCACCTTGCCGGGGATGTCGTCGCCGTTGGCCAGGTTCGTGAACGCCTCGTCGGCGCTCTCGGGCCCGATGACCCGGCTGATGAGCGCGTCGGCCGTCAGCGGGTTGTCGGCTACGAGGGCGGCCGCGTCGGCGAAGTCGCGCGCGGAGTAGGTGAAACTGCCGACCAGGGTGCGCTCGGCCGTGCTGATCGCGAAGGCGTCGAGGCGCACCTGCGGCTCGCCCATGCCGACGAGGCAGATCGTGCCGCCCAGCACGGTGCAGGCGAGAGCGTCGGCGAGCGAGCGCGTGCTGCCGACCGCATCGATGGTGATGTCGACCGGCCCGCCGTGCCGGCCCAGGGCGACGAGGAGGTCGCCCGCCGAGGGGTCGATGACCGTGGTGCCCATCTCCTCCAGCAGCGTTCGGCGCACCGGGCTGATCTCGCTCACGAAGACCTGCGCCACGCCCAGCGCTTGGAGGGCGAGCACCACCGACTGGCCGATCGGCCCTCCGCCGACCACCAGCACCCGCTCCCGCCCGGTGACGCCGGCGCGGCGGATGGCGTGCAGGGCCACGGCGGTCGGCTCGACCAGCGCGCCGTGCTCGACCGGCATGCCATCGGCGAGCCGGAGCACGTTCACCGCGGGCACCACGATGTAGTCGGCGAACGAGGCGTGCCGCGTGGGGTCGACCCCGATGACCGACTTGCGGGGGGAGTGCTGCTCGCGGTCGGCGAATTCCAGCCGGTCTTCGAGCGGCAGCACCACAGGATTGAAGGTGACCGCATCGCCTAAGGCGAGGCCGCGCGGGTGGTCTCCGGGGCCGAATCCCTCGATCGTTCCCGAACTCTCGTGACCCATCACCTGACCGAGCGCCCGGCGCCCGTTGTGCCCGGTGTAGCCGTGGATGTCCGATCCGCAGATTCCGGTGTACGCCACCCGGATCAGCACCTCGCCGATCGCGGCGTCGGGCACCGGATGATCTGCCAGGGCCATGCGCCCGAATTCCTCCAGGACCAGTGTTCGCACGGTCGGTTTCCTCTCGTCTCGCCTCATTGCATCGCCTGTCGTGAACGTCTCGTCGTCCGACGTTTGTCTCGGCGATGTCACACTATCAGGTAGTTCACAAGGTTGATAGAGAGTTCAGCAGAGAGAACTTTTTCCTCGCGGATGTTCGCTACTTAGGGCTATAGTTCAGGATCATGATTGACGGCTCACAGTCGAGAACCGCAGGCGTGCGCATCGCACGCACCGAGATCTATCCCATCAACCTGCCGGCCACGCCGGCGCAGGTGGCTGCAGGCCTCTACCACCGGTACTGCGTGGTGCGCATGACCACGACCGAGGGCGTGCGCGGCTACAGCTTCGCCGGGCCGATCGACCGATCGGTGTGGCCGACCGTCATCGCCGCGTCGGAGGGCTCGGCGGTCACCGACATCGACGGGATGCTGCGCCGGGGCCTCGACCGCGGAGCCGGAGCCGAACACGCCGCCTGGGATGCCCTGGGCAAGACCCTCGGTGAGCCCGTGCACGCGCTGCTGGGCGGTGCGCGTGCCGCAAAGGTCAAGGCGTACGTCACCCTCGTCTGGCCGGGCGACCCGTCGCAGTCTCACATCAGCGCCGCTGAAACGGTGGACGCCGTGCTCGCCTACCAGGCGGCGGGCTTCGAAGGGGTGAAGATCCGCTGCTGGCGGGAGCCCGGCGAGAACGCCCGCCTGTGCGAGGCGGTCCTGGCGGCGGCCGGACCGGGATTCACGCTGATGGTCGATCGCACCGCGCACGTGTCGGGCGCCACCTGGACGTACGAGCAGGCACTCGCGGAGGCTCGCGAGCTCCAGGACGTCGGGGTGCGCTGGCTCGAAGAACCGCTCGACCGCTACGACCTGACCGGTCAGGCGCGGCTCGCCGATGAGATCGAGATGCAGATCGTGGGCGGCGAGGGATACACGGCGCCGGCGGAATTCGCGGCGGCGCTCGAGGCGCGCAGCTTCGACGTGATCCAGCCCGACGCGGCGATCGCCAACGGCATCCTGCCGACCGTGCGGGTCGCGGCCATGGCCGAGGCGATGGGTGTGCCGGTGTGCCTGCACGGCACCGGCGGGTTGCGATTGCCCGGATGGCTGCAGGCCGCCGCGCTGATCGGGCCGGAGTGGCAGGAGCTCGCGATCATCCCGCCCACGCTGCAGCCCGACGAGGCCTGGGCTCTGAACGAGACCGTGCTGCGCAGTGCGCCGTGGCGTATCGACGGCGGGCGGATCAGCGTGCCGACGACGCCGGGGATCGGGCTCGACGTCGACGACGCCGCTCTCGAGCGCTACCGGATCGGTTAGCGCCCGATGACCGTGCGTCTCGGGCATCTCACCGTCGAGCACGCCGAAGACCCCGTCGGCGTCGACGTGCGGCCGCGCTTCGGCTGGATGGTCGACGGCGGCAGCGCCGGCGCCCGCCTGCTCGCCTGGCGGGTCGAGGTGTTCGCGCCCGACGGCGCGCGCCTCTGGGGTCGCGACGACGCGAGCGGCGCTCCGGGGGTCGACATCGAGTACGACGGGGTTCCGCTCCGCTCGCTCACGCGATACCGCTGGCAGGTCGCCGTGACGACCGACGAGGGCGCGGCGCAGGCGTCCTCGTCGTTCACGACGGGCATCCTCGACGGCGACTGGCGCGGAGCGCAGTGGATCTCTCACCCGACTCCGGGTGGCGCCGCACCGCTCCTGCGCCACGAGTTCACGGTGCCGCAGCTCGCCGGGCCGCTGGGCACCGCGCCGGTCTACCTCGTCGTGGGGGCCGGGGGGTACGCGCGGCCCGAGATCAACGGCGTGCCCGTGCCCGGGTTCGACCTCGCCCCCGGGTTCACCGACTACGACGTCACCGCGCAGTACTGCGCGGTGGAGATCACTGATCTGCTGGTGCCCGGCCGCAACGCCATCGGCGTCGAGCTCGGTCGGGGCTTCTACGGAATGGCCTCGCCCTCGACGTGGAACTGGGAGACCGCGCCGTGGCACGACGAACCCTGCGTGCGCATCCTGATCGTCATGGGCGACGAGGTGGTGGAGCTCTCCGACGAGGGCTGGCGGGCCGTCGACGGCCCCACCCGCTACGACGACCTCTACGGCGGCGAGGACTTCGACGCCCGCCACGACCGCCCCGGGTTCTCTCGCGCCGGCTACGACGACACGGAATGGGCGTCGGCCGCACTCGCTCGAGGGCCGCGGGGCCGCGCAGTCAACCAGCGCCAGCAGCCGATCGCCGTGGAGCAGACCTTCGCGCCGGAGCGGATCGAGCAGACGGCGCCGGGGCGATGGCTGTTCACCTTCCCGCGGGTGATCGCGGGCCGGGTGCGCCTCCAGCTCGACGGGGCGGCCGGCGAGGTCGTCACCGTCCGAACCGCGGAGCGACTGCGAGCGGATGGCCGACCCGACAACGACGACCCCCTCGGCTACTACGCCGGCCGCTTCCAGGAGAGCCGGATCACCCTCGCCGGAGCCCCGCTCCACTGGATCCAGCGCTTCGGCTACCAGGGGTTCCGCTACGTGGAGGTGGAAGCGGCGGATGAGCCTGTGGTCGAGGCCGAACTGCTGCACAGCGCGGTCGCCCGCACCGGCCGGTTCCGCTGCTCGAGCCCCCTGCTGAATCGCGTGCATAAGCTCACCGTCGACACGGTGCTCAACAATCTGCACGGCCTGCCTACCGACACCCCGAAGTATGAGAAGAACGGCTGGACGGGCGACGGGATGCTGGGCGCCGAGCTCATGCTGCTGAACCTCGACACCCACGAACTCCTCGCGAAATGGGCCGATGACATCGCGTCCTCGCGGCACGGCACGGGGGCGCCTGAGGTGATCGCGCCACACGGTGGATGGACGATGGACTGGACACCGGCGCCCACCTGGCACGCGGCGCTGCTGTTCGTGCCATGGGAGATCTACTGGCACCGCGGCGACGAACGCGTGCTGGCCGACACCTGGGCCGACGCGAGCGCCTACCTCGAGTTCGAACTGGCGCGCTGGCCCGACGGGATCGCCGACACCACCCTCGGCGACTGGGTGAGCCCGGATGCCGACCCCGCGGGCGGCAACGCGCCCGAAGACACCCGGATCGCGGCCACGGCGTTCCTGATCGCCGGTCTCGACGTCGCCGCGAAGACGGCGGCGGTGCTGGGCCACGATCCGGAGGTCTGGACGGCGCACGCCACCCGGCTGCGGCAACGCTTCGTCGAGGAGTTCTTCGACGTCGGCCGCGCCCAGGTCGTCGGCGCCGGAGATCGAGGCGACCGCCAGACCCACCAGGTGCTCGCGCTCGCGTTCGACCTGCTGCCCGAGCCGCACCGGCGGCCCGTGGCCGACACCCTGGCTCGCCTCATCCAGGAGAACGGCGATCACCTGGACACCGGGGCGCTCGGCACGAAGTACCTGCTGCCGCAGCTCACCCGCTACGGGCACGCCGACACCGCGCTCGCGGTGGCCCTGCAGACCGACTATCCGAGCTGGGGCCTCTGGATCGAGTCGGGCGCGACCTCGCTGTGGGAGCACTGGAGCCCGGCCGCGCGATCGCACGGCCACTACTTCCTCGGCACGATCGACGACTGGCTGTTCGGTTCGGTGGCCGGCATCTCCCCGCGAGCAGCCGGTTGGCGCGACATCCGTATCGAGCCGTCTGTGCTCGGCCTGGGTTCCGCCGAGGCCGAGGTGCTCACGCCACTGGGGCGGGCCGGCGTCGCCTGGCGGCGGGAGGGGACCACGGTCGTCGTCGACGTCGAGATCCCGGTCGGAGCAGTCGCGACCGTGGTCATCGGGGGGCGCGAGTGGGTCGTGGCATCCGGCCGTCATCGTCTCGTGGGATCGGTGCCGACCGATCAATCGCGGGTCGATTCGGGTCGGTAGAGCTGTTCGATCACCTCGACCGCTCGAGCGGCGCTCTCCGCCCTCGCGGTGAGGCGCCGCAGGTCGTCCTCGGAGCCGGTCGACCGTGCCTGCAGCACCGCATCGAGCAGAGCAGTGATCGGCGCCCCGTTCGGATAGGCCGACTCGTTGTCGCCCGGTTCGACATGGCCGCTCGCGCCATCAGCTGTCGCCCAGTCGAGGGTGGCGCGGGCGAGGTCGTGCCGCGCTGATCCGGCGGTGCCGAGGTAGGTGATGGACTGCTGTGCGGCGATACCGGGCAGGGCTCCTCCCGACGAGAAGACGGTCGCGACCGCCGTGCCCGAGAGTCGAAGCGAGATCGCGTTGGCCGTGTCCATACCGGGTGACGCGAACACGCTCTCGCCGGTGACGTGCTCCGGCTGCGCGCCGGTGGCGTCCATGATCGCCGAGACCACGTGAGAGGTCTGGGACTGGCCGTGGCCGCCACCCGCCACGGCGACATCCGCGTAGGTGCTCGACAGGGGCGCGACCGTGTGCGGGCGGTTCACCCGTCGTAGGTATTCGCCGACGTCGCCCTCGTACAGCGGTGCGGTGTACGACTCGAACACCGCGTGCACTCCGACGAGGTCGCCCAGTGCGCCGGTGGTCAGCATGTCGCGCACCGACCGCGCCGCCGCCGTGTACTGGTAGGGCAGGCTCACCGAGAGGCCGAGCCCGCGCGATGCCGCGCGACCCACCAGCTCGTGGGCTTCGGTGGCGTGCAGGGTGAAAGGCTTCTCCACCAGCACGCTGGCGCCGCTCAGCAGGCCGGCGCGTGCCGCGTGGGCGTGGAACGCGGCGGGGGAGGCGACGACCAGCACGTCGAGGTCGCTCACCGCCAGCATCTCCTCGACCGTGGCGAATCCCCGCGCATCCGGGAACCGCTCCGTCACCGCGCTGAGACGTGACGGGTCGGGATCGCCGGCCGCGACGAGGGTGGCATCCGGATGCGCGTGGATCGCCGGCAGGTGAGCGTGCGCCGCCCACCAGCCGCAGCCGACCAGACCTACTCGAAGCATCGTGCCTCCTCATGGTGATCTGGCCCGCGATGCGAGATCGCGGGCCAGATCAATCGGATTGCTGAGTTACTGCTGCACCCAGTCGTCGGTCCACTTGCCGTCGGCCGCGACTTCTTTCGCTCCAGTGGTCCAGTCGGTCAACGTGTCGGCGAGTTCCTCCTCGAGCGTCTTGTTGCCGGTAAGGTAGCCCGTGTAGATCGCCTGACCGAGAACGGCCTTGGGCAGCAGGGAGGGCTGCGGAACGGTGGGGTTGAGTGCCCAGTCGCCCGAGGTGAGACCCTCGAGTCCCGGAGCGGGCGCGGCGTCGGCGAGTGCCGGGATGCCGCCGGTCTTGTCGAGCCACGGCTGGATGCCCACGGGGCTCGACGCGAATTGCAGGAACTTGACCGCGGCATCGAGCTTGTCGCCCTTGGTGGTGGCCGGGATCATGTAGCTCGTTCCACCCGTGCTCGCGCCGGAGCGGGCGGGCTCACCGGTGGCGAGGGGGCTGTCCTGCTTGGTGACGGTCGGGAACGGAATGGTTCCGTACTCCCAGGAGACGTCCTCGAGGCTGTTCGCCGAGAAGTTGGCGCCGAACGACATGCCGGCCTTCCCGGCGAGGAACTCCTGCGCCCCCGTGAAGGCGGCACCGGTGCTCGCCACACCCGACCAGTTGGGGGTGGCGCACTCGTCGACGACCTGCTTGGCGAGCGTGTAGGCCTCGCCGATCTCGGGCGTGTTCTGCGGGGTGAACTCGCCGGTCAGCACGCCTTTGGCGAAGTCCTTCACCGAGATCTGCTTCGAGGTGCCGGGCGTGCCGTCGGGCGCGTACTGGTTCAACTCGTCGAAGTACTTCGTGAGCAGCATCGAGGTGATCGGCTTCACGACGTTCGCCTGCGCGAGGTAGCTGTTGTCGAAGGCCAGCGGTGTGTAGCCCGCGGCCTTGATCGCCTTGCAGTCATCGATCAGCTCGCCGTACGCGGCCGGTGGCTCGTCGATGCCGGCCGCCTCGAACACGTCCTTGTTGTAGTAGATGCCGCTGATGTAGAGGTTGAACGGCACGAACTCGTAGTGCAGCGCCGCGTTGCGGCCGGCGTTGGCCTCACCGCCGATGTAGTCGGGGTTGAACGCGTCGATCCACTTGTCGTTGCCGTCGATGTAGGGGTTCGGCTTGTCGAAGTAGTCGTCGAGCGCCACCACCTGATCGGGCTTGTGCGAGGCCTGGTTGAACACCAGCTCGGGGGCTGTGCCCGCCGCCAGCTGCGTCGACAGGGTCTGGTAGAACTCGGTGAGCGGCAGAACCACGGTCTTGACCTCGATGTTCGGTTCGGCCTTCTCGAACCGCGCCACCAGGTCTTCCCACGCCGGGCCGAAGCTCTGGGCGTCGGTGTTCCACTGGTTGGGGCCGGCGATCGTGATCGTGGTCTTGCCGTCGCTCGCGCCCGGGGCGCATCCGGCGAGTGCCAGGGCGGTGGCTGCCACCACCCCGACCGCGACGATCGGTTTGAGCTTCTTATACATCGTTGTAGTGCCCTTCTGTGATTGATGAGGAGAACGCCGGAGGTGCGGGTCAGTGCGAGCCCGGGAGCCCGCCCTGGATTCCGGCCAGGAAGTACTTGGAGAGAAAGAGGAACAGCAGCAGCAGCGGGAGGCTCGCGATCATGTAGCCCGCGAACATCGCGCCGTAGTCGGTGCCGGCTTGGCCGCGGAAGAAGAGCAGGCCGACGCTCACCGGCTTCAGCGCGTTGTCGGTCACCGTGAGCAGGGGCCAGAAGAAGTCGTTCCAGACCCCGATCACGGTGAGGAGAGACACGGTCCCGACGACCGGAAGGGAGAGCGGCAGCATGATCGAGCGGAACAGGCGAGCCGTGCCGGCGCCGTCGACGCGAGCGGCGTCGAACAACTCCTGCGGGATGCCCTCGATGAAGGTCTTCATCAGGATGGTGCCGAGCACCGCACCGCCGGCCACGCGCGGGAGGATGAGCACCCAGAGTGTGTTGAGCAGGCCGAAGTCGCGCATCATCACGAACAGCGGGATGAGGCTCGCGATACTGGGCACCATGAGCAGCGCGATCACCATGATGAAGAAGAACTGGCGCCCGGGGAACTGGAAGCGGGCGAGCACGAATCCCGAGAGCAGACTGAGCGCGACGATGCCGACGATCGACACCGCGGCCACGATGATCGAGACGGCCATGAAGGGGGCGATCTGGTTCCACGCCGTGGCGTAGTTCTCGAAGTGCAAGGGGAACGAGGGCACCCAGTAGTTCGTGGCGAACTGCTCGTTGGTCTTCACCGAGGTGGTGAGCACGAAGAGGTAGGGCAACAGCCCCACGGCCACGATCGCGATGAGGGCGATGTGGATGGGCGCACTGCTGCGGCGGCGCTTGGCGCGCACGCGAGGCGGCCGGCTCGGAGCCTGGATGGTCGCTGCAGACATGAGGGTCACATCCCTTTCACATTGGTCGTGGAATCGCGGCGCCTGACGAGGCCCACGATGGCGCTGAAGGCGACGGTGAGCACGAAGAGCGTGGTGGACAGCGCGGCCGCGTAGCCCCACCTCCCGCCGGAGAACGCTTCGTTCAGCATGTGGAGAACGGGCACCGTCGTCGCGTTGTCGGGGCCGCCGTTGGTGAGGATGTACGCGACGAACCCGTACTGCAGGGTCTCGATGATCACCAGGATGAACAGCAGCTGCACCTGTCGGCCCATCAGCGGGAGGTCGATGAGGAAGAGCCGCTGCATGCGGTTGACCCCGTCGAGCGAGCACGCCTCGAAGATCTCTTTCGGGATGTTCTGCAGAGTCGAGTAGAACATCAGGAACGGCAGGCCCGCGATGAAGGGGAAGCCTATGAACAGCAGGGACAGCAGTGCGAGGTGGGGGTCGCCGAGCCAGTTCTGGGCGAGCGCGTCGAGGCCGATCGACTTCAGGAAGGTGTTGATGACGCCGTCGTTGGGCTGATAGAGGAACGACCAGATGAGCGCGGTGACCACCCCGGGAAAGGCCATGGGAACGATCAGCAGGGTGCGGTAGACGAATTGCGCGCGCTCGCTCCTGAGGGAGATAAGGAGCTCCGCGGCGGCCAGAGGGATCACCCACGAGACGACACCGAAGACGAAGATGATGGCGAGGTTCTTGAACGAATCCCACCAGAGCTGGTCGCTCATCATGGCGGTGTAGTTGTCGATGCCGATGAAGGTCGACTCCTGGCCCGGGTTCCAGTTCCAGAAGGAGTGGAAGATCCCGCTCGCGGCGGGGTAGTAGCAGAACACCCCCAGCATGATCGCCAGCGGAGCGAGCCCGAGGTAGGCGCCCCAGCTGATCGACGGCCGGCGCAGGCGGCGCTTCGACGGATGCGGGTCCGTCACGATCGCCACGGCGTCCGGCACCACCCGGTCAGGTGTCTGTATGGCCATGTGCCCTCCACGTTGAGTCGACGCTGACGGTCGAACGCACGAAAGTCTTACAGACCAAAAGGTTCATGTCAAGGAATCCGTGTTCACGTGGCTGAACTTTAAGGTCGTTTCGGCGGCACAAGTTCATCTAGTTGTATTCTGATCCTATAGACGGGACGTTTTTCCGTACTAGACGCGCGCACTGACGCGACGCGAGGGAAGGAAGTCATGGCGACGGACGACAAGGGCAGCGTCAAGTCCGCCGAACGAGCGCTCGGCCTGATCGAGTTCGTGAGCGAGCACGAGAGTGTCAGCTTCGGGGAGATCCTCAGCGAGCTCTCCATCCCCCGGTCCAGCGCACACGGGCTGCTGCAGACCCTGACGGCCACCGGCTGGGTCGCGCACGACCCCCGTACCCGCCAGTATTCGCTGGGTCTCCGCGCCTGGCAGATCGGGCAGAACTTCCGCGGCCACACCGACCTGCTCGGCATCGTTCGCCCGTTCATGGACAAGCTGGCCGGCGCGTTGGGGGAGACGGTCCAGCTCGCGCAACTCGACGGTGTGAACAACGTGTACATCGCCATCAGCCAGGCCGCTCGCACGATGCGTCTGGCGTCGTCGGTCGGAACGCAGCTGCCGGCGCATGCCACCGGAATCGGCAAGACCCTCCTCGGCCTGCTCCCGCCCGAGGAGGCGGAACGACGACTGCGTGCCGCCGCCCCGCTCGCTCACCTCACCGACCACACGGTCTCCGACGTCGACGAGCTCCTCACCCTGCTCGACCGCGTCCGCCGTGAGGGCTACGCGGTCGACGACGAGGAGTACATCAGTGGATGCCGCTGCGTCGCCGTGCCGCTGCCGTTCTTGTCCGACGCGCACACCCAGATGGCCCTCTCCGTCACGATGCCGACATCGCGCACCAGTGAACAGTGGCCGATGGACATCCTCGGCCAGTTGCGCGCCACTGTGATGGAGCTGGAAGCCACCGTCCGCCCGTAGTCCCGGCATCCACTCCTCGCCTCCGTGGGCGAATGTGCGATCGAACCTTGCCTGAAGCGGGTGGATTCCACTAGCGTCGTGCCGAAAGTTCATTCTGGCGTATTTAAGTTCAGAATAGCGAACTACAGGATAAGGGAGTCCTCGTGCACGATGCAGTCGATCCACATGCCGAACCCACAACCGAGAACGAGTGGTTGATGGAACCCCAGCAGGGTCGCGGTCTCACCCGCCGCTCATTCCTCTCCATCGCGGCAGCGGCCTCGGCTGCCGGTCTGCTGCTCCTGGACAAGCCCGGGCTGGCATCGGCCCGACCGTTGCCGGCCGTGGCCACGAGGGGCATCTCCCCCTCGACCGGTCTGGCCCAGTACCTCGTGGAAGAGGACTTCCACATGCCGAACGCCGTCACCGACCCCATCCTGATCGTGCCGTCGGGATGGGACGTGCGTCAGGCCGGCGGAAGCTTCACCTTCGCCTACGGGCGCTGGGCAAAGGTGACCGACTCGGGTGGACTCCCCATCGTGATGCAGCGCCGGTTCGCGGCGCACGAGGCCGGAGTGCTCACCGTCGACTTCCGGTTCGAGCCCATCACGCAGCTGAACGGCGTGACCTGGACGGTGGGGACCGACGGAGCGAACGCGGTGGTGCTCACCGCGAACGCGGGGCAGCTCAGTCTGCAGACCCCGACGGGTTCGCAGACGCTGGCGAGCCTCGCGGTCGGAACGCCGGTCGGCGTGCGCGCGATCATCGATCTCGACGCGAGCCTGGTCACCGTGTACGTCAACGGCGCCCTGGTCGCCAACGCGGTGGGCTTCGCGCAGGCGGCCACCGAGCTCGACCTCTTCACGTTGCAGACGAGCGAGGCCTTCGTCGGCAACTTCTACATCGACACGGTGCGCATCCACCGCGGCTACGTCGTCAACGAGTCGTTCGTGACCGTGCCCTCCGGGCTCCCCGCCGACTGGACGACGGGCGGGGCCGGCGCGGTCTTCTCGGTCGCCGAGCTGCACGGCTCGAGTTACGCGGACTGCTACAGCCTGAAGGTGAACACCACCGCAGCCACCGCGCCGGCGACCTTCCAGCGCACCTTCGGTCCGATCGGCGACGACCTGACCTTCGAGTTCCGTTTCCTCGCGCCGGCGGGTGCCCAGAACGTCTCGGCCGTGCTCTCCGGCGCCGGGCAGGCCGGACTCCAGATCGCGGCCTCGGCCGGCAGCATCACCTATGTGGATGCCACGGGCAACCCGGTGACGTGCTACGACAGCAAGCCCAATCTCTGGTATCACATCCGCGTCATGACCGACACGACGAACAACCAAGCGACCATCTGGGTCAACGGCAAGACGGCGGCGTCCGCGGTGTCGATCCCCGCCGTCACCGCTGTCGACACGCTGACCTTCAGTGTGGGCCAGGGTGCATCCGGAACGGTCTACCTCGACGACATCCGGCTCTCGCTCACCCCGCCGGCCCCGAGCGACTACGTGCCGACTCCGGTGCCCCTCGCCTCCGACTACCTCGTCGGCGTGCAGACCTTCGCGGGGTGGCGGGAAGGGCACCATCAGGGCTGGGATGCGATCAACCCGTACCCGAGCCGCAAGCCCGTGCTCGGCTGGTACGACGAGGGGGATCCGGAGGCCACTGACTGGGGCATCAAGTGGATGGTGGAGAACGGCATCTCGTTCGAGCTGGCGTGCTGGTTCCGCCCGCTCGACGGCATCGGGCAGCCGATCAAGGTTCCGGATCTCGGCCACCACATCCATCAGGGTCTGTTCAACGCGCGGTACAGGTCGCTCGTGAAGTTCGCCATCATGTACGAGAACATCAGCAGTGGCGCCACCAACAGCAGCGACTTCCGCAACGTCATGGTGCCGTTCTGGATCGAGTACTACTTCCGCGACCCCGACTACCTCGTCATCGACAACAAGCCGGTGTTCTCGATCTTCTCGATTCCGAAGTTCGTGCTCACCTTCGGGAGTGTCGCGGCAGCCCAGGCGGAGATCACCTATCTGCGGGGCGCCGTGCAGGCGGCCGGATTCGACGACATCATCATCATCGCCCCCCAGGTGGATGCCGACTCGCCCACCGTCGGCATCGACGCCCAGTACAAGTACAGTGTCGGCTCCATCGCCTCGCTGACCGACGGCTACCGGCAGAACCTGCTCACGCTGAAGGACAACGCCGTGGTCGACGTCATCCCGACCATCTCGATGGGCCAGGATCAGCAGCCGTGGAACCTGACGCCGGGCACCTGGGCCAGCGTGGCCGACTTCGAGTCGAACGCGACCTGGGTGCGCGACGACTTCATGCCGGCGTTGCCGACATCGAGCCTCGGGAAGTCGATGGTGCTCGTCGACAACTGGAACGAATACGGCGAGGGACACTTCGTGATGCCCAGTGCATTGGCGGGATTCGGCTACGTCAATGCGATCGCCGACGTGTTCGGTTCGACCGCACACGGTGCGAACGTCTCTCCGACCACGGCCCAGGCGGCCCGCGTGTCGGTGCTGTACCCGGCCGGCCGCACGCAGCCGCTCCGGGAGCTCCCGGCGCCGGCGAAGCCCGACGACTACTGGAGGCGATGGACATTCGAGACCGACGGCGATGTCGAGGGATGGACCAACAGCGAGAAGAACCAGGTCACCAACATCCAGGTGCAGAACGGAGTGCTGACCGCTACCTCGATCGGCACCGATCCGGGGCTCGTCTCGCCCGATCATCTCGGCATCGACGCCAAGCAGGCGCCGTGGGTCAAGGTGCGGATGAAGGGGGACACGCCGTCCGAGTACCTCTACTTCATCACCGACGCCGACCCTGCCTGGACCCAGGACAAGGGTGTCCAGGTGATGGTCGACACGTACAACGACGTGTTCGGCGTCGGCTACGCCGCGGTCTGGGGCAACCCCAAGTGGGTGGGAACGATCCGGCAGATCAGGCTCGACATGATGTCGACCGCCGGCGACTTCACGATCGACGAGATCAGCGTGGTCAAGGTGCCGCTGCCGACGCCGGCGCTCCTGGTCGGTGCGACCTACAACCGCATCGCGGTGCCGGTGATCGCAAGCAACGGCACCCCCATGGTGCCCGCCGCCCACGTGGTGGAGGTGACCGGCGGGCGGCCGGAGTGGAGGCCGGATGTGCAGTGGTTCGTCGCCGTGCACTCCGGCAAGACCCTGATCGCCCAGGTCGGCAGCAGCACGGCCCACGCGGGCGCCACCGTCATCCATCTCGACGCACCGTGCATGTGGGTCGGCGACCGCTTCTACATCGCCGCCACCTACTTCCAGGCGGCTCTCGGCTACACCGTGACCTGGGACGCCACGGCGCAGCTGCTCACGATCACCCCGTGATCATCCGCGCACCTTCCTCACCGCACGCCCCCTGACGATCGGAACCCCTCATGCTCGGAAACCTCACCGGATGGCACCTCCTCATGATCCTGGCGGTGATCCTCCTCCTCTTCGGAGCGACGAGGTTGCCCGCCCTGTCGAGGAGTATCGGACAGTCCATGAGGATCTTCAAGAGCGAGACCCGGCAGTCCCGCGCCGACGAGCCCGGCGACGAGCCGTCGCCGGAGACGAGAGGGTGAGCCTTCGGAGTGCGCCCCGAAAGTGCAGGCCCGGGCTACCGCGACGGGTGGGAGCCGTCGCGGAGCCGGGCCGTCACGCGGTGGGCGTGATCGAGCAGAAGCCGTCCGAGTTCTGCCTGGCGGTCGGGGCGGAATCGTGATTCCACCCCCGTGAGGCTGAGCGCCCAGGCCGGCCGGCCGGCCGCGTCGAACACGGCGGCGCCCATGCCCCAGGAGCCCTCGAGGATGAGGGCGGGGTTCACGGCGTACCCGGTCTCGCGGGTGAGCGCGATCCGCTCGCGCACGGCGCCGGCGGAGTGCTGCGGACCCCAGCGCTCCTCGAGGGCCGCGCCGTCGAGATAGGCGTCGATCTCGTCGTCGGCCAGGTACGAGAGGATGGCGAGTCCGGCCGAGGCCACCCCGAGGGGGAACCGTACGCCTTCGGAGAGCACGAACGACCGGATGGGGAAGCTCCCCTCCTCGCGCACGAGGCACACCGTCTCGGAGCCGCGGCGGGCGGAGAAGAAGGCGCACTCCCCCGTCTCGGCGGCGAGGGCGCGCACGCTCTCGCGGGCGGCCTCGGTGACGTCGTAGCGGTCGGCGGCGAGGGATCCCAGGAGGTAGAGCTCGGGTCCCAGGAACCACCGCGCGGCTCCCGGGTCGTGGTCGACGAACCCCTCAGCCGCGAGCGAGGTGAGCAGGCGATGAGCGGTGGGGCGCGTGAGTCCGGTGGCATGCGCCACGGCGGCCGCGGAGACGCCGCCCGGATGCTCGGCCACCACCTTCAACACGCGGCTCACGCGGGAGACCACCTGCGCTCCCGGTGTCGGATCAGCCATGTCGCTGCCTCCACTTGTCCATATTGTGAGCATAGCCGGATGCCGCGACCAGAGTGCGAGAGACTCGACCGATCGCCAAGATTCGGGCTTTGACAGGCTGTCGCGCCGCTCGTAGCGTCAGGAACAGCGCAATCCGCTGACCAGCAAATGGACAGGCGCACACGAGGGAGTGACATGTCGAAGCAGTGGGCCAGCGCGGCCGAGGCGATCCACGGAACCGTGCACGACGGCTCGGTCATCGCCGTCGGCGGCTTCGGACTGTCCGGCAACCCGACCGATCTGATCGAGGCGCTCCGCGACACCGGCGCGCGCGATCTCACGATCGTGTCGAACAACATGGGTGTCGACGGCAAGGGCCTCGGCATCCTGCTCGAGAACAAGCAGGTGGCGAAGGTGATCGCCTCCTACGTGGGCGAGAACAAGCTCTTCGCCGAGCAGTACCTCAACGGCACCCTCGAGGTCGAGTTCGCCCCGCAGGGTACTCTCGCCGAGCGGCTCCGAGCCGGCGGCGCGGGCATCGCCGGCTTCTACACGAAGACCGGCGTCGGCACCCCGGTGGCCGAGGGAAAGCCGCTCGAGGTGTTCGACGGCGAGACCTATGTGCTCGAGCGCGGCATCCTCGCCGACCTGGCGCTCGTGCACGCCTGGCGCGCCGATGCGGAGGGCAACCTGATCTACCGGCACACCGCCCGCAACTTCAACCCTCTGGTCGCCACCGCGAGCCACCTCACGATCGCCGAGGCCGAAGAGGTGGTCGACGGATGGCTCGATCCCAACACCATCGTGACCCCCGGCATCTACGTGCAGCGCCTCGTGACGGCCACCCCGCGCGAGAAGGACATCGAGCAGCGCACCACGCGGCCCCGCACCGCCGCCGCGATCGCCTGAACCGAAGGAGAACACCATGCCCTGGACCCGCGACGAGATGGCCGCGATCGCCGCCTCCGAACTCCGCGACGGCGAATACGTGAACCTGGGCATCGGCATCCCGACCCTGGTCGCGAACCATCTCCCGCCCGGGGTCAGCGTGACCCTGCAGAGCGAGAACGGCCTGCTCGGCATGGGCCCCTTCCCCTTCGAAGGCGAGGAGGACGCCGATCTCATCAACGCGGGCAAACAGACCGTCACACTGCTGCCCGGCGCGAGCATCTTCGACTCGGCGACGAGCTTCGGCATGATCCGTGGCGGCCACGTGGCGAAGGCCATCCTCGGCGCCCTGCAGGTCGCGGGTAACGGCGACCTCGCGAACTGGACCATCCCCGGCAAGCTCGTGAAGGGCATGGGCGGCGCGATGGATCTCGTCGCCGGCACCCCGCGCGTCATCGTGCTCACCGATCACGTCTCGAAAGACGGCACGCCGAAGATCGTGGCCCGCTGCGATCTGCCTCTCACGGGAGCCGGAGTCGTCGACCGTATCATCAGCGACCTCGCCGTGTTCGACGTGATCGACGGCGGGTTGGTGCTGCGGGCGGTCGCGCCCGGCGCCTCCTTCGACGAGGTGCGGGCGAAGACGGGAGCCGAGTTCACCGTCGATCTCGACGAGAGCGTCGGCGTGGTCGGGGCCTCCGCATGAGCGCCGTGATCGTGGGGTACGCTCGCACGCCGTTCGTGAAGTACTGCGGGCAATTCGCCTCGGTGCCCGCGACCGAGCTCGGGGCCGCCGCCATCCGGGCCGCCCTCGAGCGGGCGGGCATTGCGCCCGGCGAGGTCGACTTCGTCTACGGCGGCCAGGTGCTGCAGGGCGCGGCCGGGCAGAACCCGGCGCGGCAGTCCGCCGTGGGGGCCCGCATCCCGTTCAGCACCCCGGCGCTCACCCTCAACGCCGTGTGCCTCTCCGGTACCGAGGCGATCATCTCCGGGGTGCGCCTCATCGACGCCGGGGAGGCGGATGTCGTCGTGGCCGTCGGTCAGGAGTCGATGACGCTCGCCCCGCACGCCTGGTCGGGCTCTCGCGCCGGAAAGCGCTACGGGGCGATCGAGCTCGTCGACACCATGGATCACGACGGTCTCACCGACGCCTTCGAGCACCGCTCCATGGGCTCGTCGACCGAAGACCGCAACGAGCCGCTCGGGTTGTCGCGGGCTGACCAGGACGCCTGGGCCGCCGCGTCCCACCAGCGCCTAGCCGCGTCGGCGGAGTTCCTCGCCGGCGAGATCGAGCCTTTCGAGGTTCCCGGGCGCCGCGGGCCGACGCTCGTCTCGGCCGACGACGGCCTGCGCGCCGACACCACCGTCGAATCACTCGGCGCACTCCGCCCGGCCTTCGGGGGATCGGGAACCATCACCGCGGGCAACTCCTCCCAGATCACGGATGGCGCGGCCGCCGTCGTGCTGATGAGCGAGACGGCCGTGGCTTCCCGCGGAATCCCCGCCATCGCCCGCATCCTCGCCCACGCCTTCGTCGCCGGCCCCGACGTGTCGCTGCACGCCCAGCCGGCGAACGCGATCGCCGCAGCGCTGACGCGGGCCGGTCTCGCGGCCGAGGACCTGGCCGCCGTCGAGATCAACGAGGCCTTCGCGGCAGTCGCCGTGCACTCCACCCGCCGGCTCGGCGTCGACCCCGCGATCGTGAACGCCCACGGCGGTGCGATCGCGCTCGGTCACCCCATCGGCGCCTCCGGCGCCCGCATCGTCGGGCACCTCGCCCGCCGCCTCGCAGCTTCCGGCCCCGCCGCCCTCGGCGCCGCCGGCATCTGCGGCGGGGGCGGACAGGGCGCCGCCGTCATCCTTCAAGCGGTGTAGGGGGCCGAGCGGCCCCCCTCTGCTCAGGCGCGCTTCGACCCCATCCGCGACGCGATCACCGCGGCCCCCGCGCCCGCCGTGGCCAGACCGGTGGCGATCGCGGCGACGGGCCCGGCATCGAGACCGGTTGCGGCGAGGGCGGGCTGCGCGGGATCGACCGGCGCGACGGGCGCCGGAGGAACGGGCGGACCCGGCGGTGCGGGCGGGGTGGGAACGCGTCCGAAGATCCCGTCGAGCCAGTTGTACACCACTTCGTTCCGCACCTGGGGCGCCATCGGCGCACAGTGGAACTGAGCGCCCTCGGCCGAGGTGAAGTCGTGCTGCGAGAGCGATGCCGCCGAGGTCAGCCAGGTGCGCACATCCGCGTCCTGACCGGTGAAGAAGGTGTCGCCCTCGTAGGTGAGCAGGAGCGAGTGCGCCGTGATCGACCCGAAGAGCGCGCTGTCGCCGGTGTACGAGCCGATCGCGGCGAGCAGGCCGACGAGGTCCTGCATGACGACCCCGGTGAGCGCCTGATCATGGAACGCCTTGCCGAAGATCTCGCCGCGCTTGTTGAGCAGGAAGCGCAGAGAATCCTGGCTGGGGAAGCCGTGCTTCGGGAACGACGGGTAGACGTCATTCACCCAGACGTCGTTCGGGATGTTCTTCAGTTCCGCGTACGGCGTCGTCGGGTCGTAGAACACGGGATCGGCGACGACGGCCTTCAGCCGGTGCTCGTGGGCCGCGGCGCGCATCACGAGCAGGCCGCCGAAGCTCCATCCGGTAAGGGCGACGGCCGCCGGATCGGTCTCGGGTTGGGCGATCACGAAGTCGACGAGGGGGGTGATCACGTCTTCCCAGTAGGGCGTGAACGAGATGTTCTGCTCGAACAGCAGCGATCCCTGCCCCGGGCCCTCGAACATCAGCGCGTTGTAGCCGCGGTCCAGGGCGGCGGCCCCGCCGAAGGCGTAGGTGTCGACGAGCTGGGCGTCGCTGCCGTTGTTGATGATGACCGTGGGCTTGGGCCCGGTTCCGGATGCGCGGGCCCAGTACGCGGGCACCGTGACGTTCTGCACGACCGGGTTGCCCGAGGCATCGGGGAAGCGGACGGACATCGGGATCTCGACCCGTGTCCACACCGGTTCCAGGAGCGCCGCCGCTTCCGCCCAGCAGCGCTGCATCGCGCCGTAGATCTCGGTCTCTCGCGTCGGGGTGTCGGTGCCCAGCACGAAGAAGAGGACGCCCGTGTAGTACCCGGCCGCCCGGAGATACTTCGATCGCGCGCTCACGAAGAGCCCCGCGGCCTTGTCGGCGTCGGCCTCGGTGGCGAGCTTCACGGCGAGCGCCTCGAAGCTGGTGTTGTAGGGCTGGTAGACCGGGAGGTTCTCCGATCCGATCACCGCCATCGCCGCCTGCACCTCGGCGACCGCTGAAGCGACCTCGCCGACCTCGGCCGCTCCGTAGGCGGCTTCGCCGTAGTTGAACTGCGTCTGGAAGTTGAGGTCGTCCTGTTGCGGGAACGGCGTCAGCCCTGAGGTGACGGCCGGTGCCGGCGCCCTCGGCGCCGTGGCGGCGGGAATGACGGTAGACGCGGAAGCGCTGGACGCGGTCGCGGTCGACCAGAACATCGCGCCGACGCCGCCGGCTGCGGCCAGGCCGAGCAGTCCGCGGCGACTGACGCCGGGAACGGTCTCGACGTCCGCAACGGCTTCGGTCGTCTTCTTGCTCGCACTCATCGGGCCCCCGCATCATTGTGGTCGCGGGCCGTGGACCGGCGCGCGCAGGAGCCCATCGACCGGTTCCCCCACTCTGAGGCTAGCGGCTGCGCGGCCTCGCGGAGTCCACCGGAGAGGGTCAGGACGGCTGATCCGGGTGATCCGGCTCGGGCTCGGGCACGAGCTGCAGGCCGTTCGGGGAGTTGGCCGTGAGCATCAGCTGATCGACCCAACTCCGGTTGATGGCGGGCTGGCGGCTGCCGTAGAACTTGAACGAGATCGGGATCTCAGGCCGGATCCAGATGGATGAACGCCCGTCGCCGTTGGCCGGGTCGTCCTTCCAGCTGAAGAAGAACGCTTCGCTCCGCCGGAGTTTCGCCCCGATGACCAGCTGCAGATGGGCGAGCGTGCGATCGTCGAAGTCGACCGTCAGCGTCGAATCGTAGGTCAGTGTTCCCATGTTCAGAGATCGTCCATGAGATTCAGTTCGTCATCCGGCTCGCTCGACGAGACCACGGGGTGGGCCGGCCGGAGATTGTTGGTCTCGTGGGTGAGCATCTCCACCAGCGACGGGTCGGTGAGCTCGTCGAACGGGCTCGGTTCCGTCTCCGACACGAGCTGGCTGGCGGGTCCGATGAGGAAGTTGGCGTGCCCGATCGAGCCGTCGTCGTGCCGCACGGGAATGTCGACGGTGGCGGAGAGTTCGTTCCTGGCCAGGGCGCTCGCGTATTCGAGCAGTGCCCGTGCGATGTCCGAGCCGGTGAGAAGTGAATCCCCCGCGTAGTGGATGCGTTCCATGACTCCATTCACCCGCGATCGTGCCCGGGCAGCAATGGGGAGGGCCGCAACTCCCAGCACACCGTGTCCGGACTGCGGCGATCGCCGACTCATCGCTGTGTGGGGTGGGGGAGGGCGCGCGCAGCCGGTTGTCACTACTGGGGGCCACGTCTTTCCGCGTGGCAGCCGTCGGGCGGCATCCGCCATCCACCGGCTCTCCCGGTCGGGAGTGTCGCGTGTACGCGCGTCCTCGTCCCCGCCCCGGAGACCCCGTCGGGCCGCCTGCTCGAGCTCGACGGCCCTGCGGGTCTCCTCGGCGTCAGGCGCTGATGGTGTGCTGCTCGTCGGCCTTGGCAGAGCCGATGGCGATCTTCCGGGGCTTGGCCCGCTCGCTCACCGGCAGCACCACACTCAGCACGCCGTTGTCATAGCTGGCCGTGATCTTCTCCGAATCGATGCCTTCACCGACGCTGAACTGACGCAGGTAGCTGCCGGCGGGACGTTCCTGGCTCAGCCACTTCACGCCCTCGGCGGAGGCGGTGGTGCGCTGGGCGCGGATGGTCAGCAATTGACCGTCGACATCGATGTCGATCGACCCCGGATCGGCTCCGGGCAGATCGGCGGTGAGGACGTAGCGGTCGCCTTCACGATAGAGATCCACCGGCATCACCCGTGGCCCCGGACGGGACTGCAGCAGGGTGCTCGCGAGTCGGTCGAACTCGCTGAAAGGATCCGATGACATCGCCATAATGAATCAATCTCCTTCCGAATCATGAGAGTTGAGCGGCTTCGACTCAACTACGAATAATTTAGCACTCGACCCTCGAGAGTGCCAAGCGGTGCACGGCACGTCATCGGGCTGGATCCCTCCGGTCGGCGAACGCGACGACAATGGGGGGATGCAGCAGCGCATCGGGCGGGTGACGACAGGCGACGGAACGGAGCTGGCGGTGGCCGAGACCGGTTCAGGCCGACCGCTGCTCTACGTCTCCGGATGGCTCGGCCACCTCCAGCTGAGCATCGAGCTGCCCGAGGAACGCACGTTCCTCGAATCGCTCGGGCGGGGGAGCCGCCTGGTGCGCTACGACAGGGCCGGCTGCGGTTTGTCCGCGTCATCCGATCGCCCGCCGTCGCTGGATTACGAGCTGGAGCAGCTCTCCGCGGTCGCCGACACTCTCGGCCCGGAACCGTTCGACCTGGTGGGCGCTTCCCTCGGGGCGCTCGTCGCGGTGGCGTGGGCGGCGGCGCATCCGGAGCGGGTCCGGCGGCTGGTGCTCTACGGCGGATGGGTGTCGGGCCCGGCCCTTTCGCCGCCGAGCGCGCAGCGGCACATCCTGGGGATCGTCGAATCGCACTGGGGACTCGGCTCGGACGTGCTCACCGACGTCTTCGCACCCGACGCCGACACCGTCTCCCGTCAGCGATTCGCGCGCTACCAGCGGGCGACCTGCACCGCCGCGACCGCCCGCGCCCTCCTGGCGATGAGCTACGAGCTCGACGTCGGCGACGTCCTCGCCGGTGTGCGCTCGCCGACCCTGGTCGTGCACCGGGAGCGCGACCGCGCCGCGCCGCTCGCGCAGGCCGCGGCGCTCGCCGCGGGAATCGAGGGGGCCGAGTTCGTCGCGCTTCCCGGCCGGTCGCACCTGCCGGCGTTCGGCGACTCGGCTGCCCTCGTGGCGACGATCCGCCGCTTCCTGGGCCTCCGGGTGGCCCGCGCCTCCAGCGGAACCCTGACGGCCCGGCAGAACGAGGTCGCCGCTCTCGTCAGCGAGGGATGTTCGAACCGCGAGATCGCCGCGCGGTTGGGCATCGACGAGCGGTCGGCCGAGGGGCACGTCGAGCGCATCCGGGTGCGCCTGGGTTTCCGCTCGCGGGCGCAGATCGCCGCGTGGTACGCCTCCGGGCAGGGCCGAGCGAGCGGCCCGGCGGATGCCGCCGGTGGCGCGAACTGAGGTAGTTCCCCGCCTGACGGGCCCGAGTGGGCGGTCGAAGCTGGGGTGACCCACGAATCCCTGGAGCGACCATGAGCGACCCGACTGAATCCCTTCCCGCCCCGAGTGCACCCGCGCCGGCCGCACCCGCGACGGCCGGATTCGAGTTGCACGGCGGCCGCGGCCGATTCAACGCGGCGTTCTTCCGCGTGCTCGGCCCCACCCTGGAGCGCAGCCTCCGCCGGCAGAAGCGACGGGTGTTCTCCGGACTCCCCCGCGAGGTGGTCGAACTCGGGTCCGGGGTCGGCGCCAACCTCCGCTACCTTCCGGTCGGCGGCATCCTGGTGGCCATCGAACCGAACCGTTACATGCACGGCCGGCTGCGGACGGCAGCGCGCGAACGCGGCGTGCTGCTCGACCTGCGCGAACGGATGGCGGAACGCACCGGACTGCCTGACCGGAGTGTCGACGCCGTCATCTCCTCGCTCGTGCTCTGCTCGGTTCGGGAGCCGGAGGTGGTGCTGGCCGAGATCCAGCGCATCCTGCGGCCCGGCGGGACGTTCCGCTTCGTCGAGCACGTGGTGGCGGATGCCGGCACCCCGACCCGCTTCGCTCAGCGGGCGCTGCGCCGGCCGTGGGGCTGGACCTTCGAGGGATGCTCCTGCGAGCGAGACCTGGAGGGCGCCATCCGCTCCGCCGGTTTCGCGGGCGTCACGCTCGAGCGTTATCGCGTGCACACGCCCTTCCTCCCGTTCAACACGCAGATCGCGGGCATCGCTCGGATGTGAGATCTCACCGCGATTGCCGTATCGTGCTTGGCAGCATATGATGCAATGCATGACAAGCGATGTCGGCGCTCAGCTGCGGAAGGGCGTCGTGGAGTACTGCGTTCTCGGCATCCTGCGCCGGGCGCCCGCCTACGGGTGGAAGATCTCCGAGCACTTGGTCGAGCAGGGACTGATCGGGAGCATCGGCACCCTCTACCCCCTTCTCGCGCGGTTGCGCGATCAGCGTCTGATCGTCGCGCACGCCGACGAGTCCGACTCCGCCCGGCCCCGGAAGTACTACGCCCTGACCCCGAAGGGCCGGGATCAGCTCGACCAGTTCCGTCGCCAGTGGGAACCGTTCGCCTCCGCCGTCGACCGCATCACCGGCCCCGATTGACGACCGGAACACCTCCATCCGACCGTCTTGACGAGAGAAGAACGACATGACCAGCGAATCCCGGAGCATCCCGGCCCAGCGGTACCTGGGTGAGCTCGACGCCGCGCTCGCCGCGGCACCCGCATCCGTCCGAACCGACCTCCTCGCCGACATCGCGGGCGAACTCGACGGCCTGAACGACGAGGAGGCGCGCGCACGCATCGCCGAGCTGGGGGACCCGCGGGCGATCGCCGCCGATGCGACGGCGCAGCTCCGGTCGATGAACCCCGATCAACCGTCTTCGCTGGTGTACCCGACCGTCACCGCGGTCGTGCTGACCGTCGGCTGGTACGTCGGGCTCGGGTGGATCGCCGGTCTCGTGCTGATCGGCGTCGGTTCGGGGTGGACCTCGGCCGTGCGCCGGCGCGCCATCCTCACCTCGATCGCCGGGGCGGTCGTGGCTCTGGCGGCGCTCCTGTTCTTCCGCACGACCGACTTCGGACTCGTGGGCCTCGGCGTGCTGCTGATCCTGCCCCTCCTGGTGAACATCTTCGTCGGCTCCTTCCTCCGCGCCCACTGGGGGGAGCGTTCGCCGGCCTGAGCCCTACGCCTGGGGTCCGGTCGCCTCCGCCACGACCAGGGCGATCGTGCGCGGGTCGCGGAGGATGCGGAAGTGGCCGCCGGTGGGCAGTTCGATGTTCTCGGCGCCGGGCAGCACGCTGCTCTCCGGGATGATCGGATCGAACGCGCCGTAGACCGAGGTGATGCGGTCGTTCACCACGTCCTCGGCGGCCAGTGCCGCCGTGATCGGGTCGTCGGCCCGGAACGCGCGGAGCGTGCGATTCGGGGCCCAATTGGCGTAGCGGCTGCCCGAGAACGGGGTGGCGATCGCGACCATCCGCACGAACCGGCGATCGGGATCGAGCTTCAGCATCGCGTACTTGCCGATCAGCCCGCCCTTGCTGTGTGCGGCGATGAACACGTCGTCGAGCCCGTGATCGGCCACGAACCGGGCGACGAGCTCGGCACTCTCGAGAACCGGGCGGCGGTTGTGTCCGAGGTCGGCGACGACGAACACCGGATGCCCCCGCTCGTGCAGTGCCTCGACGATCGGCCGCATGAAGTGCCAGGTCTCGTACACGCCGGGGATGACGACGCAAGGTCGCTCGGTGCCGGAGCGGTAGTCGCCCGGATCGGCGCGCGACGTCAGGCCGCTGAGGAGGAGGCGGCTGGCCGTCAGGTAGTCCTTCACCCACCACCCGGCACGATCCCACCAGTGCATCGTCATCGCGGCGTGTTCTGCACGTCACGGGCGGCGAAGGCCATGATGGCCCGGGCGACCCGTTCGCTCGCCGTGTGTTGCAGCACGTGACCGGCCTTCGCGATCTCGGCGAGCTCGCCGTCGGCGGCGCGGTGGGCCAGGTCGTAGCACCACCCGCGGCGCGCGATGGGGTCGTTCTCGCCCCGCAGCACCAAAACCGGACACGCGACCCCGCTGATCGCCTCCTCCGTGCGGTAGGCGAGCATCGAGCGCACCTCGGTGAAGAACCAACGTGGCCCGGTGCGCACGTAGTCGGCGGTGACGAGCGCGGCGGCCGACGGGGACTCGAGCACCAGGTCGCGCAGCAGATCGAGGCTCTGCTGCCGCGCGGTGCGGCGGTGCGGGTCGACGACCGGTGCCGCGAGCACGAGCCGTTCCACGAGATGCGGACGCTGCCGTGCCAGCTCGACGGAGAACTGCGCGCCCATCGAATGGCCGATCAGCACGGCCCGCCCGATGCGTCGATCGTCGAGCGTGCGGGCGATGGCCCGGGCGTAGTCAGGCACGGACATCCGTTCGCTCGGTCTCGGCAAGCCGCCGAAACCGGGAAGGTCGAGGGAGAGGACGGTCGCCGTGCGCGCCAGTTCGTCGTGCAGCCGGACGCTGTAGCGATGCGACATCCCGATGCCCGGAACGATCACGAAGGGCGCGTCGCCACCGTGGTCGTGCCCGGTGTGCACGACGACCTCGGCGGACTCAGGACGTGTCATCCCTCCAGCATCGGCCTCCCGGGGCCGCAGCGCACCGGGTCAAGGGGGATCCGCAGTCGATCCGTCCGCGCGACCGTGGGTCGAGGCATGCTCCGTAGACCACGGTCGGTGTGTTGTCGACCCCCCGCCGGTCTCGGTGTCACGACGTACGGTGAGGGCATCGGATCGTCGTCGAAAGGAATCTCATGGATCTCGGACTTCTTGCTGGCTACCGCCTTCCTCCCGCCATCGCGGAGGCATTCGGAGTGAACACGGCACAGGAACTCGCCGACCAGATCGGTGTGACGAAGCGTCCGACACCGGATCTGTCGGGCAGCGCCGACGCGGCGTATCAGGCCCTGAAACGGGGCGACACGGGCCCGGCGCGCGCCCTGCTCGTGCAGAAACTGGGCGTCAGTGAAGCGAATGCCGACGCGGCCCTCGCGAAGCTCCCCCCGCTCTGACGCGATGACAACCGGCGAACGCGGCACGTCCGACCGTCGTGACCTCGCCGAGGCCGAACTCATCGCCGACACGGCACGATCGACCCGGCGTCGCGCGGAGCTGGAGCGGCATGCCGCCGTGCTCTTCCTGGCCGCCGCATCGACGATGGCGATCGTCTGCGGGGCCGTGATCGTCTCCGGCTGGTTCGCCGGAGTGCTCGTGGATCGCTGGGAGCGGCTCTTCTGGGCGGGCGCGCTGCTCGGCGGGGTCATGGTGGCCGTCTTCGCGGCGGCCGCCGCCCCCGGGGGAGCGGATGCCCGGCGTGCGACCACCCGGATCGCCTGGCTCCTCCGCATCGGCCTTGCCCTGTTCGTCGCGGCACCGGCACTCTGTGTAGTGGCCCTGATCGGCGACTTCTACCGTCTCTGAGCCCCCCCCGGCGGAGTGGCCGGTACGAGGCACCCGCGATCAGGGGAAGGGGGTCGGGGTGCCGTCGGCGGCATCGATGAGAGTGACGTCGATCAGCGCCCCGGCGTGGACCATCAGGGTCAGGAAGGTGCAGCGCGGTTGCCGACGCCGATCTGTGGGGGAGCCCGGGTTGAGCAGGCGCAGGCCGCGGCGCGTGGTGGAGTCCCACGGGATGTGACTGTGACCGAAGACGAGCACGTCGGCATCCGGGAAGGCGGCGTCGGCGCGTGCCTCGCGACCCGTCGCCGGGCCGGTCTCGTGGATCATCGCGAACCGGAGACCCTCGATCTCCAGCCGGGCGACCTCGCCGAGACGGGCGTGCAGACCGGGGCCGTCGTTGTTGCCGGCCACGCCGACGAGTCGGCGCGCTCTCGCCTCGAGCGCGTCGAGCGTCGCCTCGTCGACCCAATCGCCGGCGTGCAGCACGACATCCGCGTCGTCGACTGCGGCCCACACGGAGTTGGGCAGGCGGCGGGCTCGTTTCGGTACGTGCGTGTCGGCGAGCAGGAGGAGTCGGGTCACCATGTCGCCACCCTGCCACGAACGCGTGAGGGGCGCCGCTCGTCGCGGCGCCCCTCATCGATGCTGATCAGTGCTTGAACGCGTCTTTGACGTTCTCGCCGGCCTTCTTCACGTCGGCCTTGCTCTGGTCGGCCTTGCCCTCGGCGACCTTGGAGTCGTCGCCCGTGGCCTTGCCGAAGGCTTCCTTGGCCTTGCCGCCCAGGTCTTCGGCTGCGTTCTTGATCTTGTCGTCTACACCCATGGTGAGCTCCTCCTGTGTCGAATCCGCTGATCGCGGTTTTTTCCAGTGTGCTCCGGTCGCCGAAATCGGCCACTCTCGTTCAGCAATCTCCAGGAGAAGGCGTCGGGTCAGGCGAAGCGGGGGCGCTCCCGGAGCGCTGCGGAGAGGGTGTCGCGAAGGCGCATGACGCGGTCGGCGGGTGAGCCGAGCCCGGCGACCTCGAGGCGTCCGCCGTCACGGCGCTCGCGGCTGGTGTGCAGATGGCGGAGCATCGTGAGGGAGAAGTCGACCAGGCGGGCCGACTCGTCCTGGATCGCAGCGTGTTCGGGGCAACAGCGCAGATCGAGCAGCCAGCCGTGGAGGCGGGCGAGCTTGACCTGCATGCGGAGGCTGCGCCGGGCGGCGGCGGTGCTGCCGTCGCCCCAACCGGCCACGAGGTCGTCGACGTCGGCGAGGGTCTCGACGGTCTCGTCGAGCACGGCGAGCATCGAGTAGGAGGCGCCTAGGCACGAGCCCGTGAACTCTTCCGGGAAGCCTTCGGGCTCTGCAGAGCGCCCCCGGGGGAAGGGGAACGCGATATGCATCCTCGGCCTCCGATCCGACGCCCGCTCCCCGCGGCCGCTCGTGTGCGGTCACGTTATTCCGCGGCGCCGAGGACGTCAATGCCACCACCGTCCAAAGACCTTGCCGTATTCATATGACGCGTCATATGATGACGTGGAGCACGAAGGAGTCCGCGATGAATCCGATCCACAGGGTCGAGGTCTTCAGCACGGGGCAGGTCGAGATCCGGCCCGAGCACGCGGCGGCGACCCGCGCCCCGATGGCGTGGTGGCTGACGACCTCCCGGCGCTGGACCGCGCCGCGACCGATCAACGTCTACGTCATCGAGCACGAGCGCGGGATCGTCCTCTTCGACACCGGCCAGGATCGCGCATCCGTCACCGACCCCGCCTATTTCCCCCAGGGTCCGGCCGGATTGCTCTACCGGCGTCTCGCGCGCTTCGCGATCGACGCCGACCAGACGCTGACTGCGGGGCTCGAGCGGATCGGGCTCGCGGTGTCCGACATCGAGATCGCCGTGCTGTCGCACCTGCACCAGGACCACATCGGAGGACTGGGCGAATTGGCCCGGGTCGGCGCCGCGCCCGGTGGCGACCGTCGCCGGCCGCGCATCCTGGTCGATCCGGCCGAATGGGCGACCCTCGACCGCCCGTTGCCGGAGCTCGCCGGACTGCTCGAGTCCCACATCCGGCTCGACGGCCTGAACTGGGAGACCGTGCGCTGGGGGCCCGCCGACACCTCCGTGGAGCCCTTCCGCCGCGCGCACGACCTGTTCGGCGACGGCAGTCTCGTGCTTCTGCCGACCCCGGGTCACACGCCGGGTTCGCTCTCGCTGCTCGTGCGGCGCCCCGGTGTGGCGCCGATCCTGCTGGTCGGCGACCTGACCTACGACGTGCACCGACTCGAGCACGGTGACGTGCCGGGGGTCGGCAACCGCGCGCGGCTGCGGTCGTCGAGCCGCATGGTGGCCGAGCTGGGCACGAGGATGCCTGGGCTCGTCGTCGCCGCCGCTCACGATCCGGGTGCCGAAGCCGCCGTCCGGGCGGCGGCCGCCGGCGGAGTGCGCGGATGAGGCGCGCCGAGCAGCTCCGCTACCTGGTGCTCGCCGTGCAACGCGAGGGCAACCGACAGCTCGCGGCGGCGCTCCGGCCGCTCGGGCTGACGCCCTCGCAAGGCGAGGCCGTCCGGGTCATCGGCGACTTCGGGCCGCTCAGCCTGCAGGACGTCGGCCGGCTGCTCATCTGCGAGAACGGCACCAATCCGAGCCGTCTGATCGACCGGCTCGTGGAGGCGGGACTCGTGTCGCGCGAGGTGGCCGTGGACGACCGCCGCCGCGTCACCCTGACGCTCACCTCGGCCGGGAGAGCGGCCGAGGTGGCGGTGCGCGCGATCGAGGAGGAGCTGTACCGGCAGATCGACGCCGTGCTCGAAGTCGCCGTCGGCAGCGACGTCGACGCGGCCATCGCCCTGCTCGCATCCCTCGCCTCGAGCACCCCGGCCGCGGAGGCTCTCGCAGGTCGCGGCCTCCGTCGCTGACCCTGCCTGCCGTACCGGTCCAGGGGGGTACTCCCGTTACCGGTCACGCCAGTGACTCCCGGCACCCCTCTCGACGGGGTTGAATGGATGGCGATGCTTACTGTGAACGCTTACGCCGCCCCGTCCGCCACCGAACCCCTCACCCGCACCACCATCCAGCGCCGCGATCTCGGCCCGAAAGACGTGCTGATCGAGATCGCCTACGCCGGAATCTGCCACTCCGACATCCACACCGTCCGCGGCGACTGGGGGCCGCAACAGTACCCGCTGACCGTCGGCCACGAGATCGTCGGCTTCGTCACCGAGGTCGGCTCCGAGGTCTCCCGCCATCAGGTCGGCGATCGCGTGGGTGTCGGCTGCATGGTGAACTCCTGCCGCGAGTGCGCGAACTGCCTCGCCGGCCAGGAGCAGTACTGCCTCAAGGGCAACACCGGCACCTACGGCTCCGTCGACCGCGACGGCACCATCACGCAGGGCGGGTACTCCACCCACGTGGTGGTCGACGAGGACTTCGTGCTGCGGGTGCCCGAGAACATCCCCTTCGAGGCCGCCGCGCCGCTGCTGTGTGCCGGCATCACCACCTACTCGCCCCTCGCCCACTGGAACGCCGGCCCCGGCAAGAAGGTCGCGGTCGTGGGCCTGGGCGGTCTCGGCCACATGGCCGTCAAGATCGCCCATGCCATGGGTGCCGAGGTCACCGTGCTCTCGCAGACCCTCAGCAAGAAGGACGACGGCCTGCGCCTCGGCGCCGACCACTACTTCGCCACCAGCGACCCGGACACCTTCGAGCACCTCGCGAACAGCTTCGACCTGATCATCAACACGGTGAGCGCGGTGATCGACCTCGACGCCTACCTCTCGCTCCTCGCCCTCGACGGCACCCTGGTGAACGTCGGCGCGCCGCCGGAGGCTCTGCCGATCCACGTCTTCACGCTGTTCGGCAACCGCCGCTCCTTCGCCGGATCGGGCATCGGCAGCATCGGCGAGACCCAGGAGATGCTCGACTTCTGTGCCGAGCACGGCATCGCTCCGGAGACCGAACTGGTCGCGGCCGACTACATCAACGAGGCCTACGAGCGCGTGCTGGCGTCGGATGTGCGCTACCGCTTCGTGATCGACGTCGCCACCCTGAAGTAGCCGGCGGGCGGACGCGCGTCTAGCGCCACTCGCGCGCGGCGCGCTCCGCCCAGTACTGCTCGGGCGGCTCCGCGAGGGCTTCGAGCTGTTCCACCGGGACGGCCGGAGCCTTCGCGTCCAGGTTCGAGCGCAATTGCTTGCGGGTGACCGCCCCGCTCACCACGATGTCGGCCCACGGATGCGCCACCGCGGCGCCGATGGCGAGTCCCTCCAGCGGCTGTTCGTCGCGCGCGGCGAGAGCAGCGGCATCCGCTTCCCGGCCGCCCGCGGTGCCTTCCGCGCTGAGCCGGCCGTTGGCGAGCACCTCCTTCACCACCACCAGCCACCGTGCGTCGTTCGCCCGCTCGAGGGCAGGGCCGGCCGACTGTTCGAGCAGGTTCCACGTGCTCTGCACCGCGGAGAACGGGGAATCGGGCAGGGCGAGCGCGGCGTCGATCACGGCGGCCTGCTCCGGGCCGCTGGTGGAGAAGCCGACGCGCACCCCGCTCGCCGCGAGCTCGCGCAGGCGGTCGAGGAGTGCTCGGTCGCCGAGCACCGGGCTGTCGGGGGTGAGGGAGTGCACCAGGTAGACGTCGGGCTCCGTGCCGAGCGCCTCCACCGTCTCGGGCCACTGCCGGTCGAGCATCGCGAGGCTGTGCTCCTTGCGCTCGTGCACCGGCGCATCCATCCGCCAGTCGCCGACGTATTCGTAACCCCATTTCGAGCCGATGGTGAGTTCGTCACGGCGACCCGGATGTGCGGCGAGCCACGATCCGAGGAACTGCTCGGCCAGGCCGTACGAGCGCGCCGCATCGAAGTAGCGGATGCCGAGCCACCAGGCCGCCTCGAGCAGACCGTGGGCGCGGTCGCGCATCGCCTCGACGGTGCGGTCGTCGCCCGCCCCGAGGTCGCCCTCGCGGCCGGCCGTGATGTAGGCGGGACGGCCGATGGCCGCGAGGCCCAGCCCCAGTCGGGAGGCGAGGTCGCCCACGCCCTCGTCGTCGGGTTCCTGCGTGTCGGTCACGCGTCCGACTGTATCGCCGACGACGGGCCCAGGTCTCCACCACCGGGGTCGCCGGCCGCGGCTCCCTTGAGCTCGACCAAGATCGTGTGGGTCGGTGTGCTCCCGGTGTTCTCGCCCGAGTGGCGCTGCGCGGGCAACCAGACGGCGACACCCTCGGGGAGCTCGGTCGTGAACTCCCGCCCCCCTGCGGAGAGCCGGCGCGCGAAGGAACTGAGCGTCACCATCACGGTGTTCGGATGCTCGTGCGGCGTCGTGCTGTCACCGGCCTCGTCGCGGTACTCGAGAACGCGCACGAACTCGTTCTCCCAGAGCGTGCGGTAATGCTCGGGATTCGTCAACACCGGGTCGTCGGTGACCATGGCGAGACTGTACGCCCGCCGCGGGGCGGAGCGCTAGGGGACTCGAGTTCCGGCGTTCCATAATGGAGCACCGTCGACGATGACAGTGAGGCACCATGCAGTTCCACCACCACGGCTACGTGTCCGGCGATCCGCGGATCAGCCCCGCGGCCGGCACCGGTATCGATCGTCCCGCCGAGGTGCCCGAGGAGGTCGATGTGCTCATCGTGGGAGCGGGGCCCGCCGGCATGATCCTGGCGGCGCAGCTCTCGCAGTTCCCGAGCATCACGACGCGGCTGGTGGAGCGCCGACCGGGGCGACTCGCCATCGGTCAGGCCGACGGTATCCAGGCGCGCAGTGTCGAGACTTTCCAGGCCTTCGGGTTCGCCGGCCGGATCATCGACGAGGCGTACCGCATCACGGAGATGAGCTTCTGGGGCCCGGATGCCGCCGACCCCTCGCGGATCGTGCGCACCGACCGGCCGGTCGACGACGCCACCGGGGTGAGCGAGTTCCCCCACCTCATCGTGAACCAGGCGCGGGTGCTCGACTACTTCGCCGAGGTGATGGCGTTCTCGCCGACGCGGATGACGCCCGACTACGGCCTGGAGTTCCTCGGGCTCGAGGTGGCCGACGCGGCCGACGCTGCCGACCACCCGGTCACGGTCACCCTGCGCGAGACCGCGGGCGAACGCGAGGGCCGGGAGCGGACGGTCCGCGCGAAATACGTCGTCGGGTGCGACGGCGCTCGCAGCGGCGTCCGCGAGGCGATCGGACGCCAGCTCGTGGGTCAGTCCGCCTCGCACGCGTGGGCGGTGATGGACACCCTCGCCGTCACCGACTTCCCCGACATCCGCACGAAGTGCGCCATCCAGTCGCAGGCGGGCAGCATCCTGCACATCCCGCGCGAGGGCGGTCACCTGTTCCGCATGTACGTCGATCTCGGCGAGGTCGCCGCCGACGACCACGGCGCCGTGCGCGGGACGACGGTGGAGACCGCCATCGCCAAGGCGAACCGTATCCTGCACCCCTACACGCTCGAGGTGAAGGATGTCGCGTGGTACAGCGTCTACGAGGTGGGCCACCGCCTCACCGACACGTTCGACGACGTGCCCGCTGAGGAGCCGGGCCGCACGCCCCGGGTGTTCATCGCGGGCGACGCGTGCCACACCCACAGCGCGAAGGCCGGCCAAGGGATGAACGTCTCGATGCAGGACGGCTTCAACCTCGGCTGGAAACTCGGCTCGGTGCTCATCGGGCGCAGCCCCGAGACCCTGCTCGCGACCTACTCCGCTGAGCGGCAGGTGATCGCGCAGAGTCTCATCGACTTCGACAAGAAGTGGTCGACGCTGATGGCCAAGAAGCCCGAGGAGTTCGACGACCCGCGGGAACTGAGCGAGTTCTACGTGCGCACGGCCGAGTTCCCCGCCGGATTCATGACCGAGTACCCACCGTCGATGCTCATCGGCGCGGCGACGCATCAGGCCCTCGCCTCCGGATTCCCGATCGGCAAGCGCTTCAAGTCGGCTCCCGTCGTGCGGGTGGCCGACGGCAACCCGATCCACCTCGGCCATCACCATCGCGCCGACGGGCGCTGGCGCCTGTACGCGTTCCCCGGCGCGGCGGCGGCGACTCCCGCCGGCGACCCGGCCTTCGAGGCGTGGGCGGAATGGCTCGCGGTCTCACCCGACTCGCCGGTGGTGGCGTACACGCCGGCCGGCACCGACCGCGACAGCGTCTTCGACGTCAAGGTCGTCTACCCGCAGGCCCACACCGAGGTCGACATCGCCACCGTCCCCGCGATCTTCGTGCCGCGGGTCGGCCCGTTCGGGCTCGTCGACTACGAGAAGGCCTACGCCGCAGCGCCCGGCGCCGACATCCACGACCAGCGTGGCGTCGACCGGCGCGACGGATGCGTCGTGGTCGTCCGCCCCGACCAGTACGTCGCGCACGTGCTCCCGTTCACGGCCACGACGGCGCTGGCCGAGTTCTTCGCGGGCACCATGCTTCTCGCGCATGAATGATATGCTCAAGATATGACTAGTGCGGACAGCCGAATGAGAGAAGGCAGAACACGCGTGGCCGACCTCGCGGTGGCCCGCGAGGACCTGTTCATGTTCGTTACTCCGACCGGATTGCAGGTCGAGAGAGAGCGGCGCCATGGAGAGGAGGATCAGGAGGCGGAAGCGGCTTTCCGCGAAGTGGACGACGCGATCGAACAAGCGGCGACACGTCACCGCCTCTCTGAAACGGACGTGCGCACCGGGTATGCACAACGAGCATTGATCGAGGGTGTCGCCGCTATTGTGCCCGCCGCAATGGGCGCAGGCCTGGGTGAGGGGCTGAGTTCCGTGACCTCTAAACTCCTCGGCGATTTTCTTTCCGCCACCATACGGGCCGGGGTCGACGCCTCTGCCATTCTCAGCGCAGTATCGAAGGCGCTGGATAACTCGTCGACGGCGCAAGCAGGCCATCTCTCGGAATCAGACTCCCGCTTCATCGAACAATTCGGTGGGATCGACGACCCTGAGTCCGGTTCGGGAAGTGAGCGGCTTTCGGAACTCGTCGCCGAACAGGCCGCCCGTGACGATACTGCGTTCGTATCAACCCGCAACGTCGCTGACCTCCTCGGTGTAGACGAGAGCCGAGTCCGACATCGAAAGAGTGCCGGTCTGCTTCTGTCGACAAAGATGGGCAAGGAGCTGCGTTACCCGCGCTGGCAGTTTGTGATGTCGGCCACGGGCACGACAAGCGTCGTACCGCATCTGGCCGAGATCGCCGAGGTCGCTGCAGACATGCACCCCGCCGAACTGGCTTCACGGATGATGACCGTTCAGAACTCCCTCCGCATCGACGGCGAAATGGTCACGCCCGTCGACTGGCTCGTTTCCGGCGGAGACGTCGAATCCGTCTTGGACGTGCTGATCGACGACCTCTCGTGGTGAAGGCCCCATCGCCTCCCGTAGCCCTGGCAGTCGACCCCGGCGTCGACTTTGTCTCTCACACGGGCGTCCTGTGGCGAATCAACAGAATCTCGGGTGAGCATGCCCTGCCTTGGGATGAATTGCGATACTACGGTCCGGTGAGGGGCATGCGATTCGACCCGCATCCCCGTCCTCCGGGCATCCATGATCGCGGAATCATGTATGCGGCGGGTGACTTCGCGACGGCGTTCGCGGAGGTCTTTCAAGCATCACGCGTCATCACGCGTTCCCCTGACGCCGAACTCATCGGCTGGCAACCCGTGCGGGCCCTCAGCCTCCTGGATCTGACGGGAACCTTCCTCTCGCGTAACGGGGCCTCAGTGGCTCTGACGACAGGTCCGAAGAGATACACCCAAGACTGGGCGCATCTGATCGATTCGACACTTGGTGACGCCATCGACGGGATCAGATACATCTCTGCGATGACGGGACGAACGGCAGTCGGATTGTTCGAGGGTTCGAAGCACGATCCGTCGTTCCCGCTTCGAGCGGGATTCCAGCAGGTGCTCAGTTCGCCGTCGCTCGGGCGGATAATCGCCCGCGCCGCCACCGACCTCGGGTTCGGAGTGCGATAAGTACGCGCATCGATCGGTGATCGAGGGCATTAGCCGAAGGCCTGGCGGTCGTGTACCAGAAGATATACGATCCTGGCATGACCGACAACGACCGTCGTCCGGGCAAGATCATCGCGGTGCACCTCAACTATCCGAGCCGCATCGCGCAGCGTGGTCGCAAGCCGACCCACCCCTCCTACTTCCTCAAGCCCAGCTCGTCGGTCGCTGCGAGCGGAGACGTCATCGAGCGGCCGGCCGGCACCGAGCTGCTCGCCTTCGAGGGCGAGGTGGCCCTCGTCATCGGTACGACCGCCAAGAACGTCGATCCCGCGGAGGCCTGGTCGCACGTGGGATCGGTCACCGCCGCCGACGACTTCGGGGTCTACGACCTGCGCGCGGCCGACAAGGGCTCGAACCTCCGCTCGAAGGGCGGAGACGGGTTCACCCCGCTCGGCCCCGACCTCATCGACGCCCGCACGATCGACCCGGCCGCCCTGCGCATCCGCACCTGGGTCGACGGGGTGCTGGTGCAGCAGGACACCACCGCCGGACTCGTCTTCCCCTTCGATCAGCTGATCGCCGACCTCTCGCAGCTCCTCACGTTGGAACCGGGTGACGTGATCCTCACCGGTACGCCCGCGGGGTCGAGTGTGGTGGCGCCCGGGCAGACAGTGGAGGTCGAGGTCGACGCCCCGGATGCGCCGGGCACTCCCTCGAGCGGCCGACTCATCACCCGCGTGGTGCAGGGGTCCGTGGTCCCGGGAGCCTTCGGTGCCGGCCCGCAGCTCGACGACCTGCAGCGCGCCGAAGCCTGGGGCAGCCGGGAGGCGGCGGGCCTGCCGCCCGTACCGGAGCGGTTCGTGCTGACGCCGGAGCTGCGCGACAAGTTGTCCTCGGTGGGCACGGCCACGCTGAGCGCCCAGTTGCGCAAGCGCGGTCTGGACACCGTCACGATCGACGGCGTGCATCCGACGCATCCGGGGGAACGGATGATCGGACGCGCGCGCACGCTCCGGCTCATCCCGAACCGCGAAGACCTCTTCGAGTCGCACGGCGGCGGGTACAACGCCCAGAAGCGCGCCTTCGACACGCTCGGACCCGGAGACGTGCTCGTGATCGAGGCCCGGGGCGAGGCAGGCACGGGCACGGTCGGCGACATCCTCGCGCTGCGGGCTCAGGTGCTCGGCGCGGCCGGAATCGTGACCGACGGCGGCATCCGCGACCTGGCCGCGGTGACGGCGCTCGCCATCCCCGCCTATTCGCGGGGCGGGCATCCGGCCGTTCTGGGTCGCCGGCACGTGCCGTGGGACACCGATCTCACCATCGCCTGCGGCGGCACCGCAGTGCAGCCCGGCGACGTCATCGTGGGCGACGACGACGGGGTGATCGTGATCCCGCCGCGCTACGTCGAGGAGGTCGTCGACGCCGCGATCGTGCAGGAGCGCGAGGAGCGGTACATCGCCGACCGGGTAGCGGCCGGCGAGAGCGTCGAGGGCCTGTACCCGATGGACGCGGCGTGGCGGAAGCGCTACGAGGAGCAGGCGCGATGACCGGCATCGACGAGCGGGAGGGAAAGCGGATGTCGGGCGCGGCGGATGCTCCGAGCAGCAAGTCCGAGCGCGCCTACTCCTTCGTCAAGGCACGCATCGAAGACGGGAGCTACACGCCCGGGTTCCGCCTGGTGCTCGGCCAGATCGCGAAGCAGCTCGACGTCAGCGTGGTGCCGGTGCGCGAAGCCATCCGCCGACTCGAAGCCGAGGGGCTCGTGACCTTCGAACGCAACGTCGGCGCGCAGGTGGCGATGGTCGACGAGCGCGAGTACTACTACACGATGGAGACCCTGAGCCTCGTGGAAGGCGCGGCCACGGCACTCTCCTCCCCCTTCGTGACCCCCGGCGACCTCGGTCGGGCCCGCGCCATCAACGCCGAGATGATCGACTGCCTGGAGCATTTCGATCCGCGCCGCTTCACCGAGCTGAACCGGGCCTTCCACTCGGTGCTGTTCGAGCACTGCCCCAACCCCCACGTGCTCGACCTCGTTCATCGCGGCTGGAAGCGACTCGCGGTGCTCCGTGACTCGACGTTCAGTTTCGTGCCCGGCCGCGCCCGCGAATCGGTCGCCGAGCATGAGGAGCTGCTGCGGCTGATCGAGTCGGGTGCCGCCCCGCTGGAGATCGAACTGGCGGCACGCGCGCACCGCACCCGCACGCTCGACGCCCTGCTCTCCTATCAGGCCGCCCACCACACCGAAAGCGTCCGCCGATGACCGCCTTCCGCACGAATCCCGGGGCGATCCGCGGATCGATCGCCCCCTTGATGACCCCCTTCACCGCCGACGGCTCCGTCGACCACGAGAGCCTGGCGAACCTCGTGAACTGGCAGCTCGCCAATGGCACCCATGGGCTGTCGATCGGCGGCTCGACCGGGGAGCCGGCGGCGCAGAGCAACGAGGAGCGCCTCGCGGCGATCGAGACCGTGATCGCGGCCGGCGCCGGCCGCGTGCCGGTGGTCGCCGGCACGGGCAGCGCGAGGCTCGACGAGACGATCGAGCTGACGGCGGCGGCACGGGATGCCGGCATCGACGCCTCCCTCATCATCACGCCCTACTACGCCCGCCCCACGCAGGAGGCGCTCTACGTCTGGTACAAGACGATCGCGGCCGAGTTCCCCGACCTGCCGATCCTCGCCTACAACGTCCCCGTGCGCACCGCGGTCGACATCGCGCCCGAGACCATCGCGCGCCTCTACCGTGACGTCGACAACTTCGTGGGCGTGAAGGAGACGACCAAGGACTTCGAGCACTTCTCCCGCGTCATCCGACTCTGCGGCCGCGACCTCGTGGTGTGGTCGGGCATCGAGTTGCTCTGCCTCCCCCTGCTGGCGCTGGGTGGCGCAGGCTTTCTCTCCGCCACCTCCAACATCGCTCCCGCCGCGCACGCCCAGATGTACGAGTTGTGGCAGGCGGGCGACATCGAGGGGGCGCGCGCGATCCACTACGGACTCCATCCGCTCGTCGATCTGCTGTTCGTGGAGACCAACCCTGCTCCCGGCAAGTGGGTGCTCGAGCACCGCGGCCTCATCCGCTCGGGATTCGTGCGGCCGCCCCTCATCACCCCGACCGAGGCCGGGCTGACGAAGATCCAGGCGTACCTCGAGCAGGGCGCGGACTACCTCACGCCCGTGGGCGACTTCAGTATCGGAGGGGAGGGATCATGACCACGCAGGCCGAGTCCCCCGCACGGCACGTCCCCGAGGGCCTGCCGGAACGCATCCAGCACTACGTCGGCGGCGCCTTCGTCGACAGCGTCGGTGGCGAAACCTTCGACGTGCTCGACCCGGTGTCGAACGAGACCTACGTGACGGCCGCGGCAGGCCAGAAGGCCGACATCGACCTCGCCGTCGCCGCCGCGCGCCGCGCGTTCGACGAGGGGCCGTGGCCGCGCATGTTGCCGCGTGCCCGGTCCCGCATCCTGAATCGCGTCGCCGACATCGTGGAGTCGCGGGATGCCCGTCTCGCCGAGCTGGAGTCGTTCGACTCGGGCCTGCCGATCACTCAGGCGCTGGGCCAGGCGCAGCGGGCGGCCGAGAACTTCCGCTTCTTCGCCGACCTGATCGTGGCGCAGACGGATGACGCCTACAAGGTGCCGGGCCGTCAGCTCAGCTACGTCAACCGCAAGCCGAAAGGTGTCGCCGGGCTCATCACCCCCTGGAACACCCCGTTCATGCTCGAGAGCTGGAAACTCGCACCCGCCCTGGCCTCGGGATGCACCGTGGTGCTGAAGCCGGCCGAGTTCACACCGCTCTCGGCGAGCCTCTGGGCCGATATCTTCCGCGAGGCCGGTGTGCCGGACGGTGTGTTCAACCTGGTGAACGGGCTGGGTGAGGAGGCAGGCGACGCGCTGGTGAAGCATCCGGATGTCCAGCTCATCTCCTTCACCGGCGAGTCGTCGACCGGGCGGGTGATCTTCGCGAACTGCGCGCCGACGCTGAAGGGCATGTCGATGGAGCTCGGCGGCAAGTCGCCCGCCGTGGTGTTCGCCGACGCCGACCTGGATGCCGCGATCGACTCGACCCTGTTCGGCGTGTTCTCGCTGAACGGCGAACGCTGCACGGCCGGATCGCGCATCCTGGTCGAGCGCCCGGTCTACGACGAGTTCGTGGAGCGCTTCGCGGCCCGCGCGGAGGACATCGTGGTGGGCGACCCGCACGACCCGAAGACCGAGGTCGGCGCGCTCGTGCACCCCGAGCACTTCGCCAAGGTGATGAGCTACGTGGAGATCGGCAAGAGCGAGGGCCGCCTGCTCGCCGGCGGTGGCCGCCCGGCGCACCTGCCGACCGGCAACTACGTGCAGCCGACGGTGTTCGCCGACGTGGCTCAGGATGCCCGCATCTTCCAGGAGGAGATTTTCGGCCCCGTGGTGGCGATCACGCCCTTCGACACCGAAGACGAGGCGCTGGCTCTCGCCAACGGCGTGAAGTACGGGCTCGCCGCTTACATCTGGACCTCGAACCTCGAGCGGGCGCACATCTTCGCCCAGGCGGTCGATTCGGGGATGGTGTGGCTGAACTCGCACAACGTGCGCGATCTGCGCACCCCGTTCGGCGGCGTCAAGGCGTCGGGACTCGGCCACGAGGGCGGTTACCGCTCCCTCGACTTCTACTCCGACCAGCAGGCCGTGCACATCTCGCTCGGCCCCGTGCACACCGCCCGATTCGGCGCCCACTGACGCGACGCGGAAGGACAGTTCGATGACGAACGACATCCCCACTCCCACGGCGACCCCGCCCGACATCCTGCGCTGCGCGTCGATGGAGATCGTGGTGACCGACCTGGCGCGCTCGCGCGAGTTCTACGTCGACGTCCTCGGTCTCGTGGTGACCGAAGAAGACGAGAACGTCATCTACCTGCGCACCTTCGAGGAGTTCATCCACCACAACCTGGTGCTGCGCCAAGGCCCGGTCGCGGCTGCCGCGGCGTTCGCGTTCCGGGTGCGCGCGCCGGAAGACGTCGACCTCGCCGAGGCCTATTACCGCGAACTCGGCTGCCGCACCGAGCGCCGTGGCGACGGCTTCGTGAAGGGGGTCGGCGACTCGGTGCGGGTCACCGATCCGCTCGGCTTCCCGTACGAGTTCTTCCACAAGGTGGAGCACGTCGAACGCCTGGCCTGGCGCTACGACCTGTACGGCCCCGGCGCCCTGGTGCGGCTCGACCATTTCAACCAGGTCACTCCCGACGTGCCGCGAGGCCGGAAATACCTCGAAGACCTCGGCTTTCGCGTCACCGAGGACATCCGGGACGCCGACGGCGTCACCTACGCGGCCTGGTTGCGCCGCAAGGGCACCGTGCATGACACCGCGCTCACCGGCGGCGACGGACCACGGATGCACCACATCGCCTTCGCCACGCACGAGAAGCACAACATCATCGCCATCTGCGACAAGCTCGGCGCCCGGCGCCGCTCCGACTGCATCGAGCGCGGCCCGGGCCGACACGGCGTCTCGAACGCGTTCTACCTCTACCTCCGCGACCCCGACGGCCACCGCGTCGAGATCTACACGCAGGACTACTACACCGGCGACCCGGACAACCCGGTGGTCACCTGGGACGTGCACGACAACCAGCGCCGCGACTGGTGGGGCAACCCGGTCGTCGCCAGCTGGTACACCGAGGCCTCCCTCGTGCTGGACCTCGACGGCGATCCGCAGCCCGTCGTCGCCCGGGAAGCGCCGTCCGAGCTGGCCGTCACGGTCGGCGCCGACGGGTTCTCCTACACGCGGGCAGGTGACACCGCGCAGGGCTTCACGCACGGTTCCCCGCTCTGAGGTTCGGTGCGCCGCCGCAGATTCTTCTCGGAGTCGCGTCATGAAACGACCACGTCCGCGTCTCTTCGAGTGAGAGGCGCGGCACGGCGTGTAACCCATCCCCCCCACCCGACGAGCTGCGCCTCTCCGCGAACTTCGAAGCGAGCGACCTGACGACGACGGCGATGGGCGGCGATGGTGAACACCCGACAAGATCACGACCCCGAGAACACTCCCTGCGAGCCGGATGCCGAGCCGTGGCGGGAGACGGCCCCGGGCGGGACGGCGACAGACCCGCGATCGGGCACGACGTCGACGCGGGTCTTCGCCGCGAGCAGGCTGCGGCTGCTGCCCTCCGCGCTCGCAGGTCTCTTCCGCGACGAGCGGGAGACCATCACGCGGCTCGAGATCAGCGACGTCTGGGTCTACGCCACGATGGGCTGGCACCAGACGTTCCTCTGGCACCGCGGGCAGGTGCGCTTCACGGTGTCACCGGAGGACCGCACGATCACCGTCGAGAGCTTCGGCGAATCCGTGCGCCTTTCCTGCCCCTATTTCTCCCGCGCGCTCATGACGGAGCTGCGGGAGCGGCTGGCTGACCGGTTCTGACGTCAGTTCTGCGCGGGCAGCTTCTTCACGCTGTCGAACAGGAACTTGTAGACGAAGCCGGCGATCAATGCGCCCACGATCGGGAACACGATGAACACCCAGAGCTGAGCCAGCCAGTCGCCGCCGCCGTAGATCGCGGTGGCGATGGAGCGGGCCGGGTTGAGCGAGGCGTTGTCGATCGGGATGGTCACCAGCAGCATGATCGTGAGCGTGAGGCCGATGGCGATGGGCGCGAAGCCGTGCACCGCGCGCACGTGCGTCACGCTCAGGATCACCAGGAGGAACAGGAACGTGATGATGATCTCGGCCGCGATCGCCGAACCGATGCCGAAGCCGCCGGGGGAGTGCTGGCCGAATCCGTTCGAGACGAAACCGCCGGCGACGGCCTTGTCGAGGAATCCTTCGGGGCCGCCGGACGCGAGCGCGAAGACGGCGGTGGCGCCGAGGATGCCGCCCACGAGCTGGGCGACGATGTAGCCGACGGTGTCCTTCCAGGCGAAACGGCCGCCGGCGGCGAGACCGAGGGTGACGGCCGGATTGAAGTGGCCGCCCGAGATCGGGCCGAAGGCGTAGGCGCCGATCATCACGGTGAGGCCGAGGGTGAGTGCGACGCCGAGGAAACCGATGCCGAGGGGGTTGGAGTCCCCGCCGAAGACGGCCGAGAAGGTCGCGGCTCCGACCAGGGCGAAAACGAGCAGGAAGGTCCCCGCCACCTCGGCGATCAGCTTCGCGGCGAGGGAGGGTTCCGTGGGCTCGGGGGCAGCAGGATATGACATTGTTCCATCCGATTCTTCGACGGTGAAAGAAGGCGGCCCGGTGCCGCCGTGACGCGGCCCGAACGGCCGACTGCTCCCGACACTATCGGCTGGGTGTTTCCTGTGGATGTCATGAGTCGACGTGTGTCGTCGACGGATGCGGCGACCTCAGCGGCTGAGCGCCGCCACGACCAGTGCTGCCGTGCCACCCAGGAGGACGACGCCTCCCAGTACCTGCACCGCACGGTTGCGGGAGATCCGCTCCCAGCCCGTCTCGAGTTCGGGGCGGTGGAAACGGCCGCGCTTGTGGGCCTTCGGAGCCTTCGGAGTCTTCGGGGCCACCCGGGCCTCGTCGGCGACCGGATGCGCCGGGGCCGGAGTCTCCCGCAACTCCGGTCGCGCGGTGGTCACGTCGAGCTCCCAGAGGAGGTCGTCGAACGTCGGCTCGTCGGTGGGGGTGTCGCTCGGCTGTCGCATCGGTTCCTCGTTCGTCATGATTTAGCGCTCATCGAGCGTAGCTGGGCGTAAGGCCGGTCGCGATGGGGAGCGCTCCCCATCGGCGGGAGCAGCAGTGGATACCACCCGTCAGCCGGTCGGGGCGTCAGGAGAGTCCTGCGGCGTAGGCCGTGAGCGAGCGGCGATACCGCGTGAGGTGAGCGGCCAGCGCGGTCAGCGCCACCGAGACCGCCTCGCGCTCGCGACCGGAGTCCGCCAGAGCGAGGGCGAGGAATCCTGCCACCGCGTCGTCCAGTTCGTCGGAGGGCCGCCGGCTCTCCGCGGCAAGCAACTCGACGCTCTCCTCGGTCTGGCCGAGAGCACGCAAGGAGCTGGCGAGCTGGATGGTCGCCTGCCGCCGACGCGAGGGGTCGAGCCCCTCGGCATCCTGGTCTGCCGCCAGGGCGAACCGATACAGAGGGATGGCCTCGGCGGTGCGTCCGGCGGAATCGCGGGCACCGGCCCGTTCGAACGCACCGGTCGCGCTGTTCTCGGGGAGCTCCGTCACCAGCGCGTCGACGGCCGCCACGAAGGCGTTCTCGTCGAACTCGTCGAGACGCTCCCAGAGCTCCTCGACGCGCGCCTCCCATTCGGGGGTGATGGATTCCATCCCTCCAGTCTCCCACCCTCATCACGTGCCGGCCACGCCCTCCCCTGCCACGGGGCGCATCTGCGCGGCGAACCAGTCACGGCTGGCCTCGAGCGAGAGCCACAGACGCTTCGCCCGAGAGCTGCCGATCGGTCCGCCCTCGAAGACCTGGCGATGGCGCACCCAGCCGATGGGGCCGAGTGCCGGATGTCGCCGGCTCAGCACGTGCCAACGCGCCTCGTCGATCTGTACGAAGTAGATGTCGGGCTCGCTCACGAGAGGTCTTCGGAGCGGGCGCCAGGTCGGATGGGTCGCCCGGAAACGGACGCTCGCGGCGTGGGCGCTTCCAATGTCGGAGGTGCGGCGCACAATGGGCCACATGAACAACATGGAGATCTGCGAACGCTGTGAGGGTTCGGGAGCCGACCCGATGCAGACCCTCGTCGACGATCTGGTCGAGCTGTGCATCGAGTGCCGTGGAGACGGCGTCGTCGTGAGTGTCGACTACATCGAGCGCGAGGAGCTGCTGCCCCTCTCCGCGTGATGGTGCGCGACGTTTCATGGTGTCCACATGAAACGAACAGGTAACGAATCGATGTTGGCGGTGCGCAAAGCCTCCAAACGCGGGACGATTCTCGGAGGAGGATTGGGATGGGAAGACACTACCGACGTAGCGTTTCGTCCCAGCCTGCCGTGGTCGCCGAACAGGATTCGGCCGATCCCTATGCCGCCTATCTGAGCTGGGTCGAGCGCGGCAAGCCATCGCTGAACGGCGGGGGTGCGGCATCCGCCCGGCCCGAGGCCGGAACCGTCCTTCTCACCGAGCACGTTCAAGTGCAGGAACTCTCGGGTCTTCTCCCCGTGCAGCAGAAGACCTCTCCCTGGCAACGTCTCGTCGGCGCCTTCCGTCGGTGACGGCGGTCCGCCCGCCCCCGGAGGGGCAGGCGGTGCGCGTCACTGCACGCCGAGGCTGAAGTGCACCGATCCGTTCTCGTCGATCCGGGCGTCGAGCACCTTGTCGCTCAGCGCGTCCGCGGCGTCCGGTTCGAGGTAGACCCGGGCGCCCGAACTCTCGACGACCTTGTCGGCCGGTTGGGGGCGGGGCGCGACCGCCACCTCGAAGTTGTTGCTCTCAGCGGTCGAGATGCGCAGTCCACCTTCGGTCACGGTGTCGACGTCGCCGGAGGCGGCGAGCGTGCGGTCGGCGAGGTTCTTCACCACGGTGCCGGCGTTCTCGGTGAGGGTGAGCATGGGGCTCTCCTTCCGGTTGGGAGTTCCCCACCCTGCCGAGAACCGGAAGCGGTCTCAACCCCGGATCAGGCAGCTCTGCGGCGATTCACACCGAACTCGCCGGTGTGGCTCAAGCGGCTCCGGTGCCCCGCGGGCGGCGGACGGATGACGCGGCCGAGCCCTCCGGATGCGCGCCCTGGGTGCCGATCAGCCGCCAGACCGCGCGGGTCAGACCCGGATGATCGAGGGCGATCTGCCGCAGCACGCGGTAGTCGCGTGCCGATCCGGGTCGCTGGCCGCCGTTCTCGTTGATGTTGTCGGCGCGCAGGAGGTACACCACGAGTTCGTCGACGGAGGGCAGCTCCTCCATGAAGTCCCACGGGTCCTCGCCCGCCAGCAACCGCTCGTGCACGATCGTGTCGAGCTCGTCGGCCGCTTCGGCGCGCAGCACCTCGAGGCTCGCCCGTCCCCGGGGTTGATGCTCGTTCGTGCTCACCTCATCGAGCCTAAGCACGGGCGGGCCCGCCCGCCAATCGAGCGCGGCTCAGAGTTCGGAGGCCGGCACACCGAAGGTGTCGCAGGCGCCGGGGCCGCCGGTGAGGCCGGTCTCGAACCAGTGCTGGCGAGAGGCGCTCGATCCGTGGGTCCAGCTCTCCGGGTCGACCTGGCCGCCGCTTTGCTGCTGGATGCGGTCGTCGCCGATGACGGAGGCCGCGTTCAACGCGTCCGCGATCTGCTCGCTGGTCACCGGTTCGAGGAAGGTCACGCCGTCGGCGTCCTCGATGGTGGAGGCGGCTCCGGTCCACGCTCCGGCGAAGCAGTCGGCCTGGAGCTCCGTGCGCACGGAATCGGAGGCCGGACCGGTGAGCGAATGGTCGGTGCTGCTCAGGGTGCCGGCCAGCTGCTGGATGTGGTGGCCCCACTCGTGCGCCACCACGTACATCTGCGAGAGGGTTCCGCCCGACGCGCCGAAGCGGGTGCGCAGTTCGTCGAAGAACGACGTGTCGACGTAGAGCGTGGTGTCGGGCGGGCAGTAGAAGGGACCGGTCGCACTCGAGGCCTGGCCGCATCCGGTGCCGGTGGCCTGCTCGAAGAGCACGAATTCGGGGGTGCGGTACTCGATGCCGAGCGACGGAGCGGTGTCGCTCCAGTAGGCGTCGAGGGAATTGGCCGCGCCCACCATGAGGCAGTCGGTGCTGGCGTTGGCGTCGGCGCCGGTCTGGCAGTCGAGGGCTTCCTCGGTCTGCGTGCCGGAGCCTGCGCCACCCGCGAGACCGGTGAGATCGACGCCGAGCACCTGCGAGAGGATGAACAGTCCCACCACCACGATCGCGCCGCCCCCGCCGCCGATCGCCACGTTGCGGCCGCGTTTGGAGACCTTTCCCGAGTCGAGCTTCGAATCGTCGTTGAAGGTCATGGCGTGAACGCTACTGCGTCGCCTCCGAGTCGGAAAGGGCTCAGAGCCGCTCGAGCAGGGTGATCACCTCGAGGTGCGCGGTCTGCGGGAACATGTCGAGCACGCGCGCTCGCCGAGCCACGAACGAGGGCATGGCCGCGAGGTCCTTCGCGAGGGTCACGGGGTTGCAGCTGGAGTAGATGACGGTGCGGGTTCCGGATGCGTCGAGCCGGGCGGCGAGGTCGGGCCCGATGCCGCGGCGGGGCGGGTTGACGATCACGAGGTCGGGGGAGCGGTGGGCATCGGGCTCGCTCAGGTCGGCCGTCGCGTCGCCCACCTGGAAGTGCACGTCGGTGAGCCCCGCTTCGAGCGCGCTCAGTCGTGCGCTCGCCACCGCATCGGCACTCGTCTCGATGCCGAGCACCCGTCGTCCCGGCGCCGCCACGTGCAACGCGAACCCGCCGACGCCGCAGTAGAGGTCCCAGACCGAAGCCGGCGCGGCCTGGGCGACCCACTCCCGCGCCTGCGCGTAGAGCTGCTCGGCCACGGCCGTGTTGGTCTGGAAGAAGCTCTGCGGCCGCAGGTGCAGCGCCACCTCGCCGAGTCGAATGGTGAGGGCGGCGCGCTCGGTCAGCACGATCTCGCGATCGCCCTCCACCACGGCCTTGTGCTCGGGCAACAGGTTCACCGACACGACCGCGACCCGCGGCAGGCGCTCCTGAAGCCACGGCAGATGCTGACGGATGCGCTCCACCATCGGCTCGCTGCGCATCACGAAGCGCACCAGGAGTTCTCCCCCGGGCGCCTCGGTGACGAGTACGTACTTCGCCTCGCCGGTGCGGTTCGGCACGTCGTAGGGGGTGAGGCCGGCGCGCGTGACGAACGCGGCGAGCGTGGGGAGGGCATCCTGGATCCCCGGCATCAGGATGCCGCATCCCTCCAGGTCCACGCCCTGCCCGCGGCCGTCGAGGATGCCCAGGGTGGGTCGCTCGACGGTTCCGCCGACGACCATCTTGGCCTTGTTGCGGTAGCCGCTCTCGGCGCTCGCGACGGGCGGCAGCCAGTCGATCGGACCGAACCGGTCCAGCAATTCCCGGCAGCGCGTGTCTTTGACGGCGAGCTGCTCGGCGTAGGGCTGCCCCATCTGCGTGCACGAGCGGCACAGCCCGGCGTCGAAGTAGGAGCACTGCATGGGGAGTATTCTCTCGCGCGCGGCTGACCCCTTGTCCGGCCGGGCGTGGGGGAAGGTCGACGCGGTAGCCTGAGGTCTGCTCGCATCGCGTTTCAGGGGGCTCCGTATGACTCAGGCATCGTCGCTCGACGGTCGTTCGTTCCACTTCGACGATCCGGACGGGACGCCCTTCGTGCCCGGCAGTTTCGTCGTGTTCGCCGAGCCCGACCGCGGCCTTCACCTCGGCCAGGTCGACTCGATCGAGGTCATGCCCGACGGCGGGCACGCCGGTGCCGGCCGACTGCTCGGCCGGTTGAGCGCCGACGGCGCGATGAGCAGCCGGGTCGGCGCTCCGTTCCATGCCGCCGAGGTGACCGAAGCAGGCGACGACGCGATCGACCGCCTCTTCGCCGATGCGGGGGCCACCCTTCCGATCGGCCGGCTGAACGAATCGCCCGGGGTCGCAGCACGGCTCATCCCGGGCCGCTTCAACCGGCACACCTTCTGGTGCGGTCAGAGTGGATCGGGAAAGACCTACGCCCTCGGAGTCGTGCTCGAGCAGCTGCTCGTGGCCACCCGGCTGCCGATGGTGGTGTTCGACCCGAACGCCGACTTCGTGCGCCTGCGCGAACTGCGGGAGAGCGCAGAGGCCGCACCGGAACAGGACGCCCTCGCGAGTCGGCGCATCCGGGTGCTGCGCCCGGAGCACGCGGGCGGCGATCCGCTGCGCGTGCGCTTCACCGATCTGTCGATGCGCTCGCGCGCGGCGGTGCTCGGCATCGACCCGCTCGTCGACCGTGGCGAGTACAACGCGTTGCTGCATCTCGAGAGCCAGTACGGCATCGAGGATCAGGACCAGATCGTGCCGCGTCTTCGCGCCACCGGCGACCCGGCCGATCTGGCTCTCGCCCTGCGCATCGAGAACCTCCGCCTGCTCGACTGGGAACTCTGGTCGGGCGCCACCGAGGCGGTGACGGATGCGCTCGAGGAGCGCCCCGACGCCACCGTGCTCGACATCGGCGGCTTCACCTTCCCCGACGAGCATCTCGTGGTGGCCCTGTCGGTGCTCGACGACCTCTGGGCGAAGCGGGAGCAGCGCAGGCCGATCCTCATCGTGATCGACGAGGCGCACAACCTCTGCGCCCCCGATCAGGACACCCCGCTGGGCCGCGCCGTCCGCGACCGCATCGTGCAGATCGCGGCCGAGGGGCGCAAGTTCGGGCTCTGGCTGCTCCTCTCGACGCAGCGGCCGTCGAAGGTGCATCCGAGCATCCTGTCGCAGTGCGACAACCTCGCGCTGATGAAGATGAGCTCGCCCGTCGACCTCGCCGAGCTCGCCACCGTGTTCGGCTTCGCACCGGCCGCGCTGCTCGAGCGCTCGCCCGCCTTCCGGCAGGGTGAGGCGCTCTTCGCCGGCGGTTTCGTGCCCGCGCCCACCGTGGCCCGGATGCGCACCCGCCTCACGGAGGAGGGCGGCGTCGACGTCCGAGTGCCCTTGCGCTGATTCTCTGTATACAAAGAGCATTGCTGGAACCGGATCCGCGGCGTAGGGTGGCCCTAATGTATACACAGAAGGTGCGCCACTGATGGCGCGGGCGAGTGAGACGGCCTATGCCGCCCTTCGTGAGGAGATCCTGTCCTGGGATCTCGCACCCGGCACCGTGCTCGCCGAGGTCGAACTCTCGAGCCGCCTCGGCATCTCCCGCACGCCCGTCCGCGAGGCCCTCGCCCGACTCGTGGCCGACGGCCTCGCCGAGCCTCAGGGCGGCCGTGGACTCGTGGTGACCCCGGTCGAAGCCGAGAACGTCACCGAGCTGTTCGAATTGCGGCAGGCGCTCGAGGCGCAGGCGGCGTCGCTGGCGGCCGAACGGCGTGCGCCGGCCCCCTTCCGCGCGCTGCAGGACGAGCTGCGCGAGGTGCCCGCCCTCCTGGCCGACCCTGACCCCGGTCGGCACGCCTACTACGACCTCGTCGCCCGCTTCGACGACGCGGTCGACGAAGCGGTGCAGAACCCGTTCCTCGTCTCCGCTCTCTCCGCGGTGCGCACGCACCTGGCTCGGCTGCGCCGGCTGTCGCGCGACAACCCCGCCCGTCTGCTCGAGGCCGCTCGGGAGCACCTGCTCATCGTCGACGCCATCGTCGACGGCGACGCCCGGCTCGCCGCCGACGCCACCCGGGTGCACCTCTACCGGAGCCTCCGATCCACCCTGGGTTCGCTCGACCGTTCACTCGGCGGCAACCCGACCCTGATAGACAGCACAGCAGTGCGAGAAAAGGATGCGACACCGCGATGAATCTGCACGAGGTACGAGTTCACACGAGCGACGAGAACCTCCCGCGCGAGGAACAGCTGGCGTGGAAGATCGCCGAGGTCGCCGCCGATCCCGTGGAGGTCGCGCCCGAGGTCACCGAGATGGTGATCAACCGGATGATCGACAACGCCGCCGTCGCCACCGCGTCCATCACCCGAGCGCCCGCTGTCGCCGCGCGGGCGCAGGCGCTCGACCACCCTTACGCGCCCGGAGCGACCGTGTTCGGCGTCGAGGGGCGGTTCGGCCCGGAATGGGCCGCCTGGGCCAACGGGGTCGCCGTGCGCGAGCTCGACTACCACGACACCTTCCTCGCCGCCGAGTACTCGCACCCGGGCGACAACATCCCGCCGATCCTCGCGGTGGCCCAGCACACCGGCCGCACGGGCGCTGAACTCGTGCGCGGCATCGCCACGGGCTACGAGATCCAGATCGACCTGGTGAAGGCCATCAGCCTGCACAAGCACAAGATCGACCACGTGGCCCACCTCGGCCCGTCGGCGGCCGCCGGCATCGGCACTCTGCTGGGCCTCGACACCACGACGATCTTCCAGGCCATCGGCCAGGCGCTGCACACCACCACCGCCACGCGCCAGTCGCGCAAGGGCGAGATCTCCACCTGGAAGGCGCACGCCCCGGCCTTCGCGGGCAAGATGGCCGTCGAGGCGGTCGACCGGGCGATGCGCGGCCAGACCAGTCCGACCCCCATCTACGAGGGCGAAGACGGCGTGATCGCGTGGCTCCTCGACGGGCCGGATGCCCGCTACAGCGTGCCGCTGCCCGCCGCAGGCGAGGTGAAGCGCGCCATCCTCGACAGCTACACCAAGGAGCACTCAGCCGAGTATCAGGCGCAGGCCTGGATCGACCTGGCCCGCAAGCTGCACAACGAGCATCCGGAACTCATCGACCCCGCCAACGTCGGCAGTGTGACCATCCACACCAGCCACCACACGCACTACGTGATCGGATCGGGCGCGAACGACCCGCAGAAGTACGACCCCACCGCGAGCCGCGAGACCCTCGACCACTCCATCCCGTACATCTTCGCGGTGGCCCTGCAGGACGGCGCGTGGCACCACGTCGACTCCTACGCGCCGGAGCGCGCCGGCCGCCCCGACACGGTCGAGCTGTGGCAGAAGGTGCGCACCCTCGAAGACCCCGAGTGGACGCGTCGGTACCACTCCAACGATCCCGCCGAGAAGGCGTTCGGCGGCCGGGTGGAGATCATCCTGGCCGACGGATCGACGGTGACCGACGAGATCGCCGTGGCGGACGCGCATCCGCTCGGCGCCCGTCCCTTCGCCCGGGCCGACTACATCCGCAAGTTCGAGACCCTCGCCGAGGGCGTGGTGGAGGATGCCGAGATCGCACGCTTCCTCGCCCTCGTGCAGCGACTGCCCGAGCTCGACGCCGCCGAGCTCCCGGGTCTCACCGTCACCGCGCGACCGGGCCTGCTCGAGTCGATCCCGCTCCCGAAGGGACTGTTCTGATGCTGTACTCCACGATCCCCGCCGCCGAGAAGCGCGCCGCCTTCCGTGCGGCGCTGGGTTCCGGCGAACTGCTCCGGATGCCCGGGGCCTTCAATCCGCTGTCGGCTCGCCTGATCGAGGAGAAGGGCTTCGAAGGCGTCTACATCTCGGGCGCCGTGATCGCCGCCGACCTGGGCTTCCCCGACATCGGCCTCACCACGCTCTCCGAGGTGGCCGGCCGTGGCGCGCAGATCGCGCGCATGACGAACCTCCCCACCCTCATCGACGCCGACACAGGGTTCGGCGAGCCGATGAACGTCGCCCGCACCGTGCAGACGCTCGAGGACGCCGGCATCGCGGGCCTGCACATCGAAGACCAGGTGAACCCGAAGCGCTGCGGCCACCTCGACGGCAAGGCCGTGGTCGACGCCGACACCGCGGTGAAGCGCATCCGAGCCGCCGCCGACGCCCGGCGCGACCCCGACCTGCTCATCATGGCCCGCACCGACGTGCGCGGGGTCGACGGACTCGGCGCCGCGATCGACCGCGCCAAGCAGCTGGTGGATGCCGGCGCCGACGCGATCTTCCCCGAGGCGATGGCCGACCTGGGTGAGTTCGAGGCGATGCGCGCCGCCGTGTCCGTGCCGATCCTGGCGAACATGACCGAGTTCGGCAAGAGCGAGCTCTTCTCGACGCAGCAGCTGAAAGACGTGGGCGTGAACCTCGTGATCTACCCCGTCTCGCTGCTGCGCATCGCCATGGGCGCCGCGGAGCGCGGCCTCGATACGCTCGTGGCCGAGGGTTCCTTGAAGAGCGAGGTGGCCGGCATGCAGACACGGGCACGCCTGTACGAATTGCTGGACTACGCCGCCTACAACGCCTTCGACACGTCCATCTTCGATTTCGACGTGCCGACGGCACGCTGACCAATCACCGTCCGACCGCTCGCTGAGGAGTGATGCAATGACCGAACCATCCGACATCCGCAAAGGCCTGGCCGGTGTGGTCGTGGACTACACCGCGATCTCGAAGGTCAACCCCGAGACGAACTCCCTGCTCTACCGGGGCTACCCGGTGCAGGAGCTGGCGGCGAACTGCTCGTTCGAGCAGGTGGCCTACCTGCTCTGGAACGGCGAGCTGCCGACCGACGCCGAACTCGAGGCCTTCGAGCAGGCGGAGCGCTCGCAGCGGGCACTCGACCCGGCGGTGAAGCGCGTGATCGACGAGTTGCCGCTCACGGCGCATCCGATGGACGTGCTGCGCACGGCCGTCAGCGTCGTCGGCGCCTTGGACCCCTCCTGGGACGACGCGTCGCCCGCCGGCAATCTCGCCAAGTCGGTGACGCTGCTCGCGAAGATCCCCGCGATGGTGGCCTACGACCAGCGGCGTCGGCGCGGCCAGGAGCTGGTGGAGCCGGATGCCTCGCTCGGCTTCTCGGCGAACTTCCTGAAGATGACGTTCGGCGAGGTGCCGTCGGAGGTCGTCGTCGACGCCTTCGACGTGTCGATGATCCTCTACGCCGAGCACTCCTTCAACGCCTCGACGTTCACCGCTCGGGTGGTGACCTCGACGCTCGCCGACCTGTACTCGGCGGTCGTCGCAGCCATCGGCGCGCTCAAGGGCCCGCTGCACGGCGGGGCCAACGAGGCCGTGATGCACATCTTCGACGAGATCGGATCGGCCGACAAGGCGGAGGCCTGGCTCGACGACGCCCTGGCCTCCAAGCGCAAGATCATGGGCTTCGGGCACCGCGTCTACAAGAACGGCGACTCCCGGGTGCCCACGATGAAAGCGGCGCTCGACACCCTCATCGACGAGTACGACCGGCCCGACCTGCTGCAGCTCTACACGGCGCTCGACGACGCCATGCAGACACGCAAGAACATCAAGCCGAACCTCGACTACCCGTCGGGTCCGGCTTACCACCTCATGGGCTTCGACACCGAGATGTTCACGCCCCTGTTCGTGGCCGCGCGCATCACGGGGTGGACGGCGCACATCATGGAGCAGCTCGCGTCGAACGCGCTCATCCGCCCGCTCTCGGAGTACAACGGCCCCGACGAGCGCCACCTGGCCTCGTAGTCCGGACCTCGCCGAGCGGCGTCGAAATGCCTCTTCCCGTGATGGGACGGGGCATTTCGTCGTTCGATGGCGTGGTGGTTGCGCCAGACTGGCGGCGTGGAAGTGAATCCGGTCGCGTTGGTGATGGTGCCGCTGCTCGCCGTTCTGGCGCCGCTCGTGGCAGCAGCTGTGGGGCGGGTGGCGAAGGTGCCGCTCGTCGTGTTCGAGATCCTGCTGGGTCTGCTGGTCGGGCCGAGCGTGCTCGGCTGGGTGCCCGCCGACGAGTTCATCGGGGTGCTGGCCAATCTCGGCCTCGCGATGCTGTTCTTCATGGCGGGGAACGAGATCGACTTCCAGGCCATCAAGGGCAGGCCCCTCGGGCGAGCGAGTCTCGGCTGGCTGATCTCGCTGGCCCTCGGACTCGTGGTGGGCCTGGTGCTCGCGCCGTCGGTCGAGGCCGGTGTCTTCATCGGCGTCGCGCTCACCTCCACCGCGCTCGGCACGATCATGCCGATGCTGCGGGATGCCGGTGAGCTGAAGACCTCGTTCGGTCGCGCGGTGACCGCGATCGGCGCGGCCGGGGAGTTCGGACCGCTGATCGCGATCTCGCTCTTCCTCAGCGGGCGCAAGCCACTCGTCGCCGCGCTGGTGCTGGTGGCGTTCATCGTGGTGACGGGTGTCGCCATCTGGCTCGCTTCGCGGGGGCCGCACACCCGCCTGCACGCCATCATCAGCGCCACCCGGCACTCCAGTGCGCAGTTCGCGGTGCGGCTCGTGCTGCTGTTCGTGGCCGGACTGGTGTGTCTCAGCATCGCGCTCGGACTGGACATGCTGCTCGGAGCCTTCGCCGCCGGCGTGCTCTACCGGGTGCTGCTGGCGGGCGCGCCCGAGGTCGACAAGGAGCTCATCGAGTCCAAGCTCGAGGCGGTGGCGTTCGGGTTCCTCGTGCCGATCTTCTTCGTCTACACCGGGGTCACCTTCGATCTCACCTCCCTGCTGAGCTCACCGAACGCGTTGCTGCTGCTGCCGATCTTCCTGCTCCTGTTCCTGGTGGTGCGCGGGCTGCCGGGCGTGCTCGCGGCGCCACGCGGCGCATCCGGGAACGACCGTGCGGCGGTCGCGCTGTTCAGCGCAACGGGGCTCCCCATCATCGTCGCGGTCACCGACATCGGGCTCGACGAGGGTGTGCTGCAGCCGGGCACCGCGTCGGCCCTGGTGGGGGCGGGGATGCTCTCGGTGCTGCTGTTCCCCCTGCTCGCCCTCGGCCGGCGCCGCCAGGCCCTGCACGGCCGGGTACTCCCGCCCGACGAGACCGTGCACGTGCCCGTCGAGGGCTGAGCGGCCCACGCCTTCCATCCCGATCCGTCAGTTGATGCCGTCATGAACGCTCCCAAGCGGCACCAAGTGACGGATCGGCGTGGGTGCCTGTGTCACAGTGGTGGCATGAACGCCTCCGACTCCGTCGCATCCGCTCCGCCCGACGCGCTCGAACCCGTTGATCGGGCCTACCTCGAGCGGGCCGTGGCGCTCGCCCGGAGTGCGCGCGATCGTGGTGACCACCCGTTCGGTGCGCTGCTCGTCACCGCTGACGGCACCGTCATCGAGGCGATGAACACCGTCAACACCGGACACGACCCCATCGGGCACGCCGAGACCAACCTGGTGCGCGACTCCGGGCAGCGGCTCGAGATGGACGAACTCGCCACGAGCACGCTGTACACGAGCACCGAGCCCTGCGCGATGTGCAGCGGCGCCATCTACTGGGCGGGAATTCCGCGCGTGATCTTCGCCCTTTCCGAGTCCGGCCTGCGGGATCTCGTGGCCGCGCAGGAGGGTGTACCCACCCTGGCCCTGCCCAGCCGCGAAGTCTTCGCGCACGGCGGCCGCGATGTCGAGGTCGTCGGCCCGGTCGCGCTCGCCGAGGCCACCGAGGTACATCGCGGTTTCTGGGTCTGACCCCGCGGATCAGATGGCGGGCGGGCGGGGCGTCGCGGCGGCATCCACGCGCGCCAGCACGTCGGCCGGCGGGCCCTCGATGCTCACGATCGCTCCGGGCTCGTCGGGAGCGAGTGACTCGAGGGTGGCGAGCTGCGAGTCGAGCAGCGACGCCGGCATGAAGTGGCCGGGGCGTGCCGTCATCCGCTGCCACAGCAGGTCACGGGGCCCGGCGAGCTCCAGGAACACGACGTCGGGAGCAGCTCTCCGGATGCGGTCGCGATAGGCCCGCCGCAGCGCCGAGCACGCGACCACGATGCCTCCGGGTGCCGCCGCGAGCGTCGCCGCGACGGCGTCGAGCCAGGGCCACCGGTCGTCGTCGGTGAGCGGGGTGCCGGCGGCCATCTTCGCGACGTTGGCGGCGGGATGCAGGTCGTCCCCGTCGACGAAGGGCCAGCCGCGCCGAGCCGCGAGACCCGAACCGATCAGCGACTTGCCGGAGCCCGAGACGCCCATGACGACGATCCGGGAAGGGGCGGGGGGCGCATCCGTGGTCACCCGTCGAGCCTACGGCCCCGAGACCGACGACCGCGCGGGCGGCGCCGCCACCGCCTCGCGCACCTGGCTCCAGCTCGATCCCTCCTGCATGTGCTCCACGCCGATCAAGTGGTCGAACACGATGTTGGTCTGCGTCGACGCCACCGAGTTGTCCATGCTCAGCTCCGTCGCCACGAAGTCGCGCAGCTGCCCGGTGGAGGTGCACGCCACATGGATGAGGAAGTCGTCCGCCCCGCCGAGGAAGAACACGTTCAGCACGTTCGGCAGCGTGATGACCCGCTGGGCGTAGGTCTTGATCTGCGCGCGGGCCTGGGCCTTGAGCCGCACGGCCACGATCGCCTCGATCGGCAGCCCGAGCGAGGCCCAGTCGGGCTGCGCGTGGAAGGAGCGCAGCACGCCGCTCTGCTGCAGCGCGCGCACACGGACGAGGCAGGTGGAGGGCGCGATGCCCACGCGCTCGGCGAGCTCCTTGTTCGGCAGGCGGGCCTCACGACAGAGCTCCCAGACGATGCGCTCGTCGATTTCGTCGATGGCCGGCATCCACGTCTCCCGTCGAACCAATATGCCGAAAAATATGGCACCGCCCGAATTATATTCGGAGTTCGTGACAATCACACAAATCGATTCGATAATTTCAGTGCAGAAAGCGAAGAAGCCGTCCCGCATGAAGGAGAACGACCGTGATCATCGGTGTTCCGAAAGAGACCAAGAACAACGAATTCCGCGTGGCGATGACGCCGTCGGGCGTCTTCGAGCTCGTGAGGCACGGCCATCGCGTGTTGGTGCAGGAAGGCGCGGGCCTCGGGGCCACGATCGCGGACGCGGAGTACGAGGCGGCCGGCGCCTCCGTCGTCGACCTCGACACCGTCTGGTCGGCCGACATGATCGTGAAGGTCAAGGAGCCGATCGCTCCTGAATACTCCCGGATGCGCGAGGGCCAGCTGATCTTCACCTACCTGCACCTCGCCGCAGCCGAACCACTCGTGGGCGCGCTGCTCGAATCCAAGGCCACGGCCATCGCCTACGAGACCGTGCAGCTGGCCGACGGATCGCTGCCGCTGCTCGCCCCCATGAGCGAGGTCGCCGGCCGGTTGAGCGTGATGGTGGGCAGCTACCACCTGATGGGCTCGCAGGGCGGGCGCGGCGTGCTGCTGGGCGGGGTCCCCGGAGTGCGGCCGGCATCGGTCGTCGTGATCGGCGGCGGGATGGCCGGCGAGAACGCGGTGCAGCAAGCCGTCGCGGCCGGTGCCGACGTGACCGTGCTCGACCTGAGCATCCCGCGCCTGCGTCATCTCGACGAGGTGTACGCCGGCCGGGTGAAGACGGTCGTCTCGAACGCCTTCGAGATCGAGCGCAGCGTGCTCGGCGCCGATCTGGTCATCGGCGCCGTGCTGGTGCCCGGTGCGAAGGCCCCGAAACTGGTGTCGCACGAGCTGGTGAGCCGGATGAAGCCGGGCTCGGTGCTCGTCGACATCGCCATCGACCAGGGCGGCTGCTTCGAGGATTCGCGCCCCACCACGCACGACGACCCGACCTACCGGGTCGAGAACTCGATCTTCTACTGCGTGGCCAACATGCCGGGATCGGTCTCCTCGACCTCGACCTACGCGCTCACCAACGCGACCCTGCCCTACGTGGTGCAGCTCGCCGACCGCGGCTGGAAGGACGCCGTGGCGCGGAACGCGGCCCTGGCGCCGGCCGTCTCCACGGTGGACGGGCACCTCACCCACGCGGGCACGGCCGACGCCTTCCCGCACTTCGGCTACACCCCGCTGACCGAGCTGGTGGAGCTGCCCGCCTGACCTCTGACCGGGGCGTGTGACAGAAAGTTACCGGCGAAACACGGTTGAAACCCGGTCGGGCGATACTGGAAGTGCAACGTGAGCCGTTGCGGGCCCACCGGGCCACAAGATCTCGGTGGTGTGTGAGTGGTGTCGTCGTTCCGGCATCCTCATTTCCTGTCAATCGGTCAGAAGTGAGAACTCATGACACTCGTCGTCACAGTCGTTGTCGGAAACCCCAAGCCCAAGTCGCGCACCCGCACGGTGGCGGAGACTCTCGTGGAGAAGCTGCTGCAGCCGGGCAGCTACGAACTCGAGGTGATCGATCTCGCCGACCACACGGCCGAGATCTTCGCGTGGCCCTCGGAGAAGATGGCGGCGCTCAACGCGCGCGTCGCCTCGAGTGACCTCGTCGTGTTCGCGTCGCCCACCTACAAGGCGAGCTACACCGGGCTCCTCAAGGCTTTCCTCGACCGCTACCCGGCCAACGGGCTGGCGGGCGTGACCGCCATTCCGGTGCACACCGGGGGTGACCTGACGCACGCGATGGGTCCGACCGTGAACCTCGCGCCCCTCCTCGTCGAGCTCGGCGCCATCGTGCCCGGACGGGGCTTCTACTTCGTGGCGGGCCAGATGGATCACCTCGACGAGATCGTGGGAGCGGCCGCCGAGGAGTATGCGGCGAACCTGTCTCGACTCGCGGCGGTGGCGGCGGCCACGGTGGCGGCCCCCCAGGAGGTGACGGCATGACGATCGCAGAGCAGACCGGGGCCGGCATCGATCCGCGCGCCTTCCGTGACGCCCTGGGGCACTACGCCTCCGGCATCACGATCATCGGCGGCCTCGAGGAGGGCCAGAACGGCCCCGAGCCCGTCGGCTTCACCTGCCAGTCGTTCTACTCGGTCTCGACCGAGCCGCCGCTGGTGTCGTTCAGTGTGATGACGAACTCCACCACCTATCCGCGCATCCGCGAGACGGGCAAGTTCTCGGTCAACGTGCTCTCGCACCATCAGCACACCGTGTCGAACCAGTTCGCGCGCAAGGGCACCGACAAGTGGGCGGGCATCGAGTGGACGCCGACCGCGAACCGCAACCCGGTGATCGCCGACACCCTCATGTGGCTCGACTGCGACATCTGGGCCGAGCACGAGGCCGGCGACCACTACATCGTGATCGGTCGCGTCACCGAGATGAGCCCGCCGGAGTGGCACAAGCACGAGCCCCTGCTCTACTTCAAGGGCCAGTACCGCCACCTGCGCGACGGCGGTATCGGGCGCTGACTCAGGCGAGCAGGCCCCGGATGTCGTCGGCCGTGAGCGCCCGCGAGAACAGCGCGTCGTCGTCGAGCACAGCATCGAAGAGCTTCGCCTTCTGCTCCTTCAACGCCATCACCTTCTCCTCGATCGTGCCGGAGGCCACCAGCCGGTAGACGTTCACCGGATGCGTCTGCCCGATACGGTGTGTGCGGTCGATCGCCTGGGTCTCGCTGGCCGGGTTCCACCACGGGTCGAGCAGGTAGACGTAGTCCGCTTCGGTGAGGGTCAGCCCGAAGCCACCGGCCTTCAGGCTGATGAGGAACACCGGCGCGTCGCCCGACTTGAAACGGTCGATCACCTCGGCGCGCTTGCGCGTGGAACCGTCGAGGTACTCGTAGGCGATGCCCTCCGCGTCGAGCCGGGCCGCCACCTTCGCCAGGTACGACGTGAACTGGCTGAAGACGAGCGAGCGATGGCCCTCGGCCACCACCTCGCCGAGGTTCTCCACCAGCACCTCGAGCTTCGACGACGGCACGGAGGCGTGCGCCTCGTCGATCAGCGTGGCGTCGAGACTCAACATGCGCAGCAGGGTCAGGGAGCGGAACACGATGAAGCGGTTGCGATCGAGGTCCTCGATCAGGCCGAAGAGCTTCTGCCGCTCGCGCTGGAGCACCGTGTCGTAGAGGTGCCGGTGAGCGGGTGCCAGCTCGACGTGCAGCACCTGCTCCTGCTTCTCGGGCAGCTCGGGTGCCACCGCCTCCTTCGTGCGCCGCAGCAGGAACGGCCGGATGCGCCGCCTCAGCCGGGTGAGCAGGCGCGGGTCGATGCCGCGCTCGATCGGCCGCTGGTAGTGCTCGGCGAAGCGCACGTGGCTCGGGAAGAGGCCCGGAGCCACGAGATCGAACAGCGACCAGAGCTCCATCAGGTTGTTCTCGAGCGGGGTGCCGGTGATGGCGAGCGTGAAGTCGACGTCGAGCTCCCGGGCGCGGGCGTGCAGCTTCGAGGCGTGGTTCTTCACGAACTGCGCCTCGTCGAGCACCAGACCCGACCAGTCGAGCGCCTGGTAGGCCTCGAAGTCGAGGCGGAAGAGGGTGTAACTGGTCACGACGACATCCGCTCCGCGGGCGACCTCCCTCAGCGACGCGGGGCTCTTCGCCTGGGTCGCGGTGACGGGGCGCACCGTCAGGCCGGGGGTGAAGCGGGCCGATTCGTCGGCCCAGTTGGCCACGACCGAGGTGGGGGCCACCACCAGGAACGGGCGGGACGCGGCATCCGGTCCGTCCGTCGCCGGGGACGGGGCCGCGGCCGCCGTCGCGTTCGCCGTCTCGCGGGCGTGGGCGATCAGCGCGAGGGTCTGCAGCGTCTTGCCGAGGCCCATGTCGTCGGCCAGCACCCCGCCGAGACGGTGGCGCCAGAGGAAGGCGAGCCAATCGAATCCGGCCTTCTGGTAGGGGCGGAGGACGCCGTTCACTCCGATAGGGAGGGGCGTCGGCTCGACCGACTCGACGTCGCGCAGGCCGGCGACCGTCGCCCGCCAGCTCTCGGCCTCGATCGATTCGTCGGCCAGGTCGTCGAAGTCGCTCCAGAGGCTCACCTGGTGCTTGCTGAGGCGGACGCCGGTCTCCCACTCGTCGAGGGTGCCGGCCTCCTCGAGCAACTCTTGGAGTCGGTCGAAGGCGGGGTGGTCGAGGCGCAGATAGGTCTTGTCGACCATCAGCAGCTTCGTCTGGCCCTTCGCCAGGGCCTTGAACAGCGGGCCGAACGGGATGCGGTAGCCGTTCATGTTCACCACGATGCCGAGGTCGAACCAGTCGCGTTTGAGCGACTCGACCATGGTGATCGTGACATCGGGATGCCCGTCGAGCTCGCGGTAGGCCGGCCGCGGCCCGATCACGTCGACCCGCACGTCGGCGAGGCCGTCGAGCATCGGCAACGCGCGCTCGGCGAAGGCGGCGGCCTCGACGCCGCGCAGGGTGAGGGAGGGGGAGAGCGGGTCGATGCGGGGCGGGAAGCGCACGAGAACGGCATCCAGCTCGATCGCCGTCGCCGCGAAGATGCGCTTCTCGGCCGCGGGGTCGCGCTGGCCCACCCAGTCCCAATCGAGTTGCAGTGTGTCGCCCGAGCGGAACCGGGCGGTGAGCACCAGCACGGGCGGTGGCACCTCCGGCAGCTCGAGCGAGCCGTCGGGGCTCGTGATGGTGACACCCTGCTGCAGGCTCGGGTAGTACTCGTCGAAGAACTGCGCCGTCTCGGTCGGTGGGATGCGCAGAGTGGGCTGACCGAGGAGCCGCAGCTCGCCGGGCGTGAGTGTCTCGGCGACCGGCGCCAGCACGATCTCGGGGCGGTCGCCGAGGCGGGCGTAGCCGTAGATCCCGTGGTCGCCGATCGGTCCGGTGTCGGTGGCGGGCCAGTCGGTGGTGCTGGTGGCGGCGTCGTCGTCGCTCGGGCTGCCGTCGGCGAAGGTGACCGTCGGTGTGAGCTGCAGTGCGCCGCCCGGCCGCAGTCGGGCATCCAGCCCCACGGATGCGCGACGCAGCACCCGCACGGAGCCGCCCTTCGCCGAGGTGAGGAGTTCGATGCCCCGACGCTCGCCCTCCGCCAGCAGCTGCCAGAGCAGCGGGCTGGCGAAGTCGTCGAGGTTCAGCCAATCGGTCTCGGGCGGAGTGAGCCCCTCGCGGGTGGCGCGGTGCAGTGCCGCGAACTGGGCGAACCAGCGGTGGTGGTCGGGGTCGAGGTTGAGGCGGTTCAGCTGGTGGGCGAAGGAGCCCCAGGTGACGTTGGCCTTGACGTATGATCCGGAGGCCGCCCGGATCACCGGGCGCACCCCGAGCCGGCGGGGCGGGCGGGTCGTGGGGTCGGCCTCGGCGTCGGTCGCCGTCTTCGCGGTGGGGCCGCGCCAGCGGTCATGGGTGCGAGGGGAGAGCTCACGCACCTCGAACTGGAGGCCCATGGGCGTGGTCGGGCCGTCCTCCCGGGTTCCGGAGGGAGTCAGCGACCCGACGACGGACTGCCAGCTGCTGCCGCGGGAGGCGGGCGAGGCGTCGGGCATGCGTCCATCGTCTCACCCGCCTCCGTCATCACGGCTCGGCCGGCTCAGCTGTGCGCCTCCGGCGCCCGCTGTGACACGCAGAGGAAGTTGCCCTCACTGTCGCGGAACCAGGCGGCCATCGATCCGTCGGGCATGGTCGCGATGCCGTCGACGGTCTTCATCTCGGGGACGTCGTACTCCTCGAAGACGACGCCGTGCTCGCGCATCCGTTGCACCTCCGATCTCAGGTCGTCCGTCATCCAGCCCATCTGCGTGTTCTGCGCTGTCCCGGCGTTCTCGGTCTCGTACAGCTCGAACACGGAACCCTGAAGCGGTCGGTAGATGAGCACGCCGTCGAGCTCTTCATTCGGGTCGAGTTCGAGCTTGTCGTGGTAGTAGCCGCGCGCTCGCTGCAGGTCGCTCGCGGGCAGCACGGTATGGAGTTCTTTCAGCATCGCAATCGTCTCCTCGTCGTTGAGTGGGTGACTCGGTGACTCGGTGAGGAACGCCGAGAGGCAAATCGCGGCAGGGCTTTCGGGGTCGTCGTGAATCGCGGGTCGGTGTCCCCGCTTCGTCGTGATCCCAGGGTACGCGCCCGCCGAGTGCCCAGCCAAGGGCCGACTTTGACGCCCATTCGCGGCATGCTAGGCTCTGATGTTCGTGCGGAGAAGTCGTTCGCACATTGCGCCCTTAGCTCAGCTGGATAGAGCGTCTGACTACGGATCAGAAGGCCAGGGGTTCGAATCCCTTAGGGCGCACAGAATGAAGACCCCGAGTCGGTGACTCGGGGTCTTCGTCGTTTCGGCGTGGGTCGTTCACCGCGGGGTGGAGGCGAAGCCGAGCCAGGTGTGCCGGTTACGGGCCCAGCACCAGCCGAGCTTCGGGGCGCCGCGGCGGGCGCGACCGTCGCGGCCGGTGCCGCCGCTGATCCAGATGGCGGGAGTGCGGGCATCCAGGGCGCCGTCTCGGATGAGGCGCGAGCCGATGGTCATGAAGCACCGCCCCGGCTGCAACTGCTCGGGCTGCTGCAGCAACCAGCTGAGGCCCTCGTGCACGGTGAGCGGCCGGCGACCGCGCGCCGTGATCTCGGGCAGGGCTTCCGCCGGACTCCAGTTCGACATGTCGTCGCCGCGGTCGATGGCGTGGATGAGGTAGAGCGGACGATCGGGCAGGTCGATGCCGTCGATGGCGGTGAACTCGTCGACGTCGCTCATGTCGCCGACCACGAATCCCGGCTTCCCGTTGCGGGAGAGCAGGGGTGCGAGCGCGCTCGCCGCCGCGAGGCGTGGATGAACGACCAGGATGGAGTCGGGTCCCGCGCGGAGGCCCGAGGCGAGGCTGCGGAGTTCTTCGGCGCTGATGCCGGCCGCGGCGGGGAGGCCGGCCTCGATCAGGCGGTCGACCTGCTCGCGCACGGTGGGCGTCGGGGTCATCGAAACGGGCGTGATGGTCATTGTCGGCAGCACCTCTTCGTCGCGGGGGGTGCTGGGGCCAACCGCCCGCGCGCGCCCGATGTTCCCCGCGTGATGAGTAACTACGGAAATGAGAGGCAGCGACGGGCCATGCCGGGTCGGTCCCTCTCATGTCTGTAGTTACTCGGAATCAGTCGCCGTCGATGAGGTTCAGCAGGCGCTTCGCCGCCTTCGCGATGTCGTCGTGGTCGTTCTGCGCGGCGCGGCTTTCCGCCGAGATGACGCCTCCACGGCGGACCTTCGCGAAGTCGCCGTAGGGAAAGCTGTAGCGACCCTTCGTCTCCTCCGACTTCTCGGAGTCCACGCCGAGGAACCACTTCGCGTACTCGCCGTAGCCGTGCTTCTCGAGGAAGGCGTTCTCGTCGTCCGCGCTGGGCGCGGCCTCGCTCCAGTCGTCGCGTTCGTCGCGCACCACGTCACCCGACTCGATGAGCGAGCGCGCGTGCGAGACGGCGGCGCGGTTCAGTTTCACGGTCATGTCTCGTCCTCCGTTCAGCAGTGGGACTCAGTCCGCTTTCGGGTCGCTGACCCCGGTCGGATCCTCGACGGCTGCGGGGTCGTCGGTGACGTCTCCGTCGGCATCCGGATGCGGGTTGTCGGCGTGCTCGTCGGCCGATGAGGCCGTCTCGCCCGGTCCGTAGTCGTCGTCCACCCGGTGCTCGTAGGCGTATTCGTCGAGGTTGGGGTCTTTGTCTCGATCGCTGGGTGCGGTCATGGTTCGCTCCGATCTGGTCTCGGTGCTTTCCATCGTGCGCCGCTTTCGCGCATCCGCAACCCGTTCAGCGGACGGATCAGCCCGCGGGGCTGGTCGAGGGTGCGGTGGCCGGAGCCGGTGCCGCGGTCTTCAGCCAGTCCACGACCTTCGGCGCGGCCCGAAGTGCGACGAGGCCGTGGCCGGTGTCGGCGATCGTCTCGAAGGTCACCTCGGTGCCGAGCGCGCGCTCGCCCGCCACGAATTGCGCCGTGATCTCGGGTCGCACCAGCTGGTCGGTGTCGCCCTGCGCCACGAAGAGCGGAACGGGGAGACGCACGCCACCGGGCGTGTTCTCGGCGAGCAGGGTGGCCCACGGCTCCGCGGTCGCCGGGTCCCCCGCGAGATACCGGCCGATCAGCGGCGTGGCGATGTCGTGCAGCTCCTTGTTCTGGCCGAAGAGGCACAGCTCCGCCATCTCGTCGGTGACCGCGGCTCCTTCAGGAGTCAGGATGCTGTCGAGCGTCGCGCCCGGAGTCGTCGGCCCGTAGACCGAGGAGTACGCCGCGAAGGCGTACGACCCGATCGTGACGCCCGACACGTCTTCGACATCGGCCTTGAGCAGTTCGGCGAGATTCGTGGCCGGTGCCGCGACGGCGACCGCCTGCAGGTGGAGCTCGGGCGCGTAGTCGGCTGCCCGCTGCGCCGCGAAGAGCACGGCCTGGCCTCCCTGGGAGTGGCCCCAGAGCACGAGGCGGTCGCCAGCGTCGGTTCCGTCGAGGGCGCGGGCGGCGAGGGCTGCGTCGAGCACGTTGTTGCCCTCGGTGTCGCCGATCAGGTAGGAGTCGGGGCCGGCGGCCCCCATGCCCGAGTAGTCCGTCGCCACGACGACGTACCCGGCGTCGAGAAACTGCTGCAGCCCCTCGATCAGGTCGAAGGGCGCGATGCCGAGCGAGGGTGCGCAGCGCTGCGCGGCGCCCGTCGTCGGGTGCCCCCAGGAGACGATCGGGCGGCCGCCCGGCGGTGCGGGTGAATCGGGCGCCACGACCACGCCCGACACCACGATGTCGCTGCCGTGCACATCGGTGGAGTGGTAGAGGATGCGCCAGGCTCTCGCGCCGTTCGGGGCGCTGAGGAGGGGCTCCTGCCGCAGAATGGTGCCCGGTGCGGCTGACGGCAGCGGATCGGGCAGCCGGTAGAACGGGGACTCCGTGGCCTGCTCGACCGCGCCCTCCGCGAGACGGCGGTCGGCGGTCCAGTACCCCGACGCGATCACCAGGCCGAGCCCGATCGCGACCACGAGCCCGACGCCGGCCAACGCGCGGCGGATGACGCGCCCACGGCCACGCCGGGCTGGGACGGCCGAGGGCGTGCTCGCCGGTGGAGGTCCGCTCGGGTTCGGGTCAGACGGCGTCGACATAGAACCACCGCCCGTCGACGCGACGGAAGCGGCTGTTCTCGCGCTGCGAGCCCGACGTGGGGGAGGCATCCGGAGTCGTGGGACGCATCCGGTAACGGGCTTCGAACTCGACCGTGCCCTCGGAGTCGAGCACCCTTCCACCGGTGCGACCGAGGATGTCGAGCCGGAACCATCGGAGGCCGGGGTCGAGTTCGAGGTCGGCGGGGCGGGTGTCCGGATGCCAGGTGGCGAGCAGATAGTCGGCGTCGCCGACCGCGAAGGCGGAGTAGCGCGATCGCATCAGGCGCTCGGCGGTGGGGGCGTGGGCCTCGCCCCGGTGGAACGGTGCGCAGCACTCGCCGTAGACCTCTCCGCTCAGGCACGGACAGCGCTCCGTGTCGGCGGGCGGCCGGACGGAGTCGGAGGCGAGGGACACGCGTTCATTATCGGACACCGGCCGCGCGCCCGGCGAGAGGTGGGGCGCGCGGGCGGCTTAGGCTCGTGGGGTGCCTGTCGTCATGTCGCAGGGGGTGCGGATCGCCTACGAGCGGTTCGGCGACCCCGCACATCCGCCCGTGCTGCTCGTGCACGGTTTCGCCTCGAGCCGCGAGGGCAACTGGCTGAGGGCCGGGTGGGCGCGTCCGCTCAGCGAGGGCGGCTTCTCGGGTGTCGCCGTCGATTTGCGTGGACATGGCGAGAGCGATCGTCCGCGGGCGATCAGCGCCTACGGACCCGCTCGTTTCCATGCCGACCTCGTGGCCGTTCTCGACGAGCTCGGCATCGATCGGGCACACCTGCTCGGATACTCACTCGGGGCGCGCCTCGCCTGGGAGCTCGCGCTGCGGCATCCGGCCCGCGTCCGCTCGCTCGTGCTCGGCGGGATGCCCGTGTCCGGCTCCTTCGTCGGCTTCGATGTGGCGCAGGCGCGAGCCGCCGTGGAGCGCTCGGCGGTGGCCGATGATCCGACCACCGCCCGGTACCTCGCCATGATGCAGGCCGGCGCGGACAACGATCCGCAGGCCCTGCTCCGGTTGGCGGAGGCGGTGCGGCGGCGCGAGTTCCGGCCGCGGGAGCGGATTCCACGCCAGGACATGCTGATCGTGGCGGGCAGCGACGACGACATCGCCGCCGAATCGGAGCAGTTGGCGGCGGTCGTCCCGCACGCGGAATTCTTGCCCCTTCCGGGCCGCAACCACCTCAACGCCATCACCTCGCGCGTCTTCAAGGAGGCGACGGTCGCGTTCCTGCGCTCCCAGCCCTGAAGTCCGCGGTCACGGGCGGCTGGTCCGCTCGGGTCAGGGTGTTGGGCGCGGGGCTTCCACGATCGCGAGACCGCGCGCGCGGAGGCGGCGGCGCTCCCCGGCGAGGTGCGCGACGAGACGCTCGTTGGTCGAGCGGATGTGCTCGGCCAGGAGCTTCGCAGCCCCCGACGCGTCACGGGCCCGCAGGGCGGTGACGACCGCCCGGTGCTCGTCCCAGGCGTGCTCCCGCGACTCGGGGGTGCGTACCTCGAGCCAGCGCGTGCGCGCGAGGCGTGTCATCGCGTTGCGCACGACATCCGTCATCGGCGCGTTTCCCGAGAGCGAGGCGAGCTCGACGTGGAAGTCGCCGCCGGCCCGCACGACGTCCTCCTCGTCGCTCTCCGGCCTCGCCGACTCGAGCAGCTCGGCGAGCCCGGCGATGTCGGCGTCGGATGCGCGCAGCACGGTCAGCCGCACCGCCGCGGTCTCGACGGCCTCGCGCAACTCCGCCAGCGCGCGGATCTCGTCGATGTCGATCGGCGCCACGATCCATCCTCGTCCGTCTCGCTGTGCGAGCCCCTCGGTCTCCAACCGCATCAACGCCGCGCGCACCGGCGTGCGGGAGGCGCGGTAAGCGGCCTCGAGCCCGCGCTCGGTGAGGCGCTCGCCCGGCATCAGATCGAGGTCGAGCACGGCGGAGCGCAGCCGCTCGAAGAGCTGGAGGGTCTGCGAGCCGGAGTCGGCGCCAGCAGAGTCACCCTCGGTCGTGGCCGGGGGACGGCGGGGAACGGTCATGGAACTCCCGACGGTCGATGGTGTGCCCAATTGGTATACCACTATGGTGTACCGTCAGGATAGTGCACAAACGACCCCGAACCATGACACCCCGAGGCGCGCGTCCGGCCCGCGCCCCGTTCCCGCGCGCGCGCCGCGCCTGGACCGTGCTCTCCCTGGGTCTCGGCGCCCAGATCTCGGGCACGGTGTTCGTCAGCACGCCCGCCTTCCTCATCCCCCTCCTGCACACCGAGCGCGGCCTGACGCTCGCCGAGGCCGGATTCCTGGCCGCCACCCCCACCATCGGCATGGTGCTCACCCTCATCGCCTGGGGCGCTCTCGCCGACCGGATCGGCGAGAAATGGGTGATCGCCGGCGGCCTCGCCCTCACCTCGCTCGCCACCCTGGGCGCCATTCAGGCGCAGGGCTACGTCGCGCTGGGTCTGTTCTTCCTCCTCGGCGGGGCCGCCTCCGCCAGCACCAACGCGGCGAGCGGGCGCGTGGTGGTGGGCTGGTTCCCCAAAGACCGCCGCGGTCTCGCGATGGGGGTGCGCCAGATGGCGCAGCCGCTGGGCGTCACGATCGCGGCGCTGCTCGTGCCGACCCTCGCGAGTACGGCGGGCGTCGGAGCCGCCATCGCCGTCCCGTTCGTCCTGACCGCGGTCTTCGCCATCGCCTGCGCGATCGGCGTGGTGAACCCGCCGCGCGCATCCGTTCCGACGTCGGCGACGACGGATGCGCCCACTCGCCGCCCCGACAACCCGTACCGCTCGAGCGGCTTCCTCTGGCGCATCCACGCCGTCTCGGTGCTGCTCGTGGTGCCGCAGTTCACGCTCTCGACCTTCGGGCTCGTCTGGCTCATCACGGAGGTGGGCCTGGACGCCCTGACCGCCGGAGTGCTGGTCGGGGTCGCGCAGTTCGTCGGCGCCGTCGGACGTATCGGGGTGGGCGTGCTGAGCGACCGGATGGGCAGTCGCGTGCGGCCGCTGGCCTACGTCGCGATCGCGGCCGCTGCGGCCATGCTCGTGCTCGCCGGTCTCGATGTGCTCTCCGCCCCGTGGGCCGTGGTGGCCGTGATGTTCGTGCTCGCCACCACCATCACGGTGGCCGACAACGGGCTCGCCTTCACCTCGGTGGCCGAGGTCGCGGGGTCGGCCTGGGCGGGGCGGGCGCTCGGGGCGCAGAACACGGCGCAGTTCCTCGGCGCATCGGCCGTGGGGCCGGCGGTCGGTGGCCTCATCGGCCTGGTCGGCTTCCCGCTCGCGTTCGTGGTGGTGGCGCTCTTCCCCGCGGTGGCGGTGCCGCTCATCCCGCGCGCCTCCGCAGAGCACGACCGGCTCTGAGGAGAGCGGGCGTCCCCGGTGCCTCCCGCTGGACCGCCGGTACAGTTGTGCAATGACCGACACCGCGGGCGGTGCGAGGCCGCCGTTCAGCCCAACGATCGCCCTCCTCACGCTGAGCCGCTCGGTCGAGGCGGAGCTGGTGGTGCTGCTGAAACCCTACGGTCTCACGGTACGCAAGTACGGCATGCTCGGACACATCCGGGGGACCCCGGGCATCTCCTACAGCGAGCTGGGTCGCCGCTCCGGTATCACGGTGCAGAGCGTGCACACACTGATCGCCTCTCTCGTCGAGGCCGGGCTCGTAGCCTCGGCGGTCGACTCCTCCGGGCTCGCCGCCCGCCTCACGGTCGCCCCTCGAGGTGACGAGGTGCTTGGGGCGATCGAGCGCGGGCTCGTCGCCCTGGACGAGCGGATCTTCGCGGCCCCGGAGATGAGCGCGCTGGCCGACGCCCTCGCTGGGGTGCTCCGGGAGCGGATGAGTGGCGGCCCGTCCGGTGCGAGCGACGATGAAGGTGGGGAGCGCCCGCGACGGTCGGATCTCTCGGGGTAGCGCCGATGGTCGTCTTGCAAAGAGCACGACCTTCAGTTAGCCTGATACCTATCAGCCAAACTGAAGGTGATTTGTGGAACCACTCCTGCTCTCCGCCCATGTTCTCGCGGGCATCCTCTTCGTCGGGCCGGCCACCGTCGCGAGTTCGCTCTTCACGCGCTACGTCCCGGTCGCCGATCCGATCCCCGACAACGCCCGCGATGACGGCCGGTCGTCGCGCGTCGCCCTCGCCCTCCACCGGATCACGCGCGTGTACGGGCTGCTCGGCGTGGCCGTTCCGGTGTTCGGCGTCGCCCTGGCGCTGGTGCAGCAGCGATTCGGCGAGATCTGGATCACCATCGCGATGGTGCTGACCGCGGTGGCAGGCGCGCTGCTCGCCTTCCGGATCGTGCCCGCGCAGGCCGCGGCGATCGTCCATCCGCCCGCGCGGAGGCGTCTTCTGGGGCTGGCGGCGCTCGCCGGGGTCTTCAGCCTGCTCTGGGCGGTCGTCGTGGTGCTGATGATCGTGCGCCCCGGATCGGACTACTCCTCGTGACGCCGCCGGCCCGCGCGACCTCGACCCTCTTCGTGTGCTTGCTGGCGCTTTCGATCGCCGAGGTCGCCACCCTCGGCCTGCTGCTGCTCAACCTCGCCGTGCTGCACATCCGTCCGATCGCCCAGCTGATCGGACCGGTTCACGGTGCGGTCTACCTGGCCGTCGTGATGATCGCGGTGTTCGCACCGGGCTTGCGTCGGCGCGACCGTGCCCTCGGATTCGTGCCCGTCGTCGGCGGTGCGCTGGCGGTCTGGCGGATGCGCCGCGCGGTGGCCCCGCCCACCCTGTGACCCCCCAACTCGAACGGAGAAACATGCACGTCCAGATCCTTCTCGTCGATGCCTTCGATCCCCTGGATGCGCTCGCGCCCCTCGAGGCCTTCGTGGCGGCGGGGGAGTTCGCCGATGGCGGGGTCACGACCGAACTCGTGACCGCCGAAGGCGCTCGTGAGGTGGCCAGCGGTGTGCCCGGGGTGTCGCTCGTGGCCACCGCCGCACTCGACCCCGAGAGACCGGGTGTCGTCGTCGTTCCGGGGGTCGCCGGCCCGGTGACCGAGGGCGAGCCGCACGCCGTCGACGGCCGACCTTCCATTCCGATGCTGCTCGCCGCCGTGGCACAGACAGCGGTTACACCGCTCCTGGCACGCGCGCTGGCGCATCCTGACGTCACCGTGCTCGCGGTGTGCGGTGGATCGCTCGCGCTCGCGATGGGTGGCCTGCTGGAAGGTCGTCATGCGGTCACGCACATGCTCGGCAACGGGATGCTCGAGGCGACCGGGGTCGACGTGGTCCGCGCCCGAGTCGTCGACGACGGCGATCTCGTCACCACGGGCGGCGTGACCTCATCGCTCGACGGAGCGCTCTATGTCATCGAACGGATGATCGGACCCCGGGTCGCGGCGGCGACCGAGCGCTACTTCGAGACCGAACGACGCGGCACGGTGTGGCGGGACTCCGGGCCGTCGGTCGCTCTGCCGCGACCGGCCTGAGGATCCGTCTCAATCGGCACATCAGGAAGGACCTTCATGGACGACATCACCGGGACCTGGGATGTCTCGCTCGCGACCCCGATCGGCCGGCAGGAGATCGTGGTTCGGCTCCTGGAACAGGGCGCGCCGTCCGAGCTCACCGGCAACGCCGCGAGTGCTCGCGAGACCGTCGAGTTGCAGAACCTGCGCCGCGACGGCGAGACGCTGCGCTGGGAGCAGTCGGTCCGGCATCCGATCCGCCTGAACCTCGCCTTCGCGGTGCGGATCGAGGGTGACCGGATGGTGGGGGAGGCCAAGGCGGGGCCGCTCCCATCGACCTCGGTGTCGGGATCGCGTCGGGTGCTCGAGGCCTGACGGCGGAGGCCGGGCTCAGACCGCCGGGGCCTTCGCGCGCTTGCTCAGTCGCTGGACGACCGCCTGCACGGGGCCCGTCAGCACGAGGCCCAGCAGGGCGAAGAGCCCGACCTCCGGAAACACCACGACGACGAGGAACACCAGCAGCATCATCGACGACGCCACCAGGGTCGGGATGAGTGACAACGTGCCGCGCACCTCGGGAGCCTGGAGTTCCGGATGGCGGAGGATGATCATCATCTGCGCCGTTCCTGCGAAGCTCGACAGCACCATCGTGCCGATGTAGAGCGCGGAGGTCGCCGGCGAGCTCTCCCCGGCGCCGGCCGCGATGAGCTCGGTGGGGAAGGGCAGGAAGACGATGGTGAGCAGCCAGAACAGGTTCGCCCAGAGCAGCGGCTTGTCATAGCCGACGATGTTCTCGTACATGCGGTGATGAGCCAGCCAGAACCGGCCGATCACCGCGAAGCTGATCACGAAGACGAGCAGCTTGACCCAGTTGTCGGCGAGCAGTTCGCTCACCGTCTTGTCGTTCAGTTCGGTGGCGGTGTCGACCAGCGGGAGGATGAGCAGGGTGATCGCGATCGCGACCACCGCGTCGCTGAAATTGACCAGGCGATCGAAGCCGCGCTCTGTGTGCATGAGCCCAATTATCGCGATCCCTGGATCCCGGGTGGAATACTCCTGAACGAGGCGCGGTTGACCCCGGTAACTACTTGACTGAGGGCAAATACATTCTTGACTGACACGACACACGACGACACACCCGGCCAGTGGCTCAGCGACGCCGAGCGCGCCCGCCTCCGCAAGCCGGTCAATCAGCGGGCAGTGGTGTTCGCCTTGGCCTTCACCGGGCTGGTCGCGGCGTTCATGATGACGCTGCTCACCCCGCTCGTTCCCGAACTCCCCGCTCTGCTGAACGTCTCGGTCGAGGACTCGCTGTGGGCGGTCACGGTCACCCTGCTCTCGGCGGCGGTCGCGACCCCGATCGCCGGCCGTCTCGGCGATCTCTACGGCAAGCGCCGGATCGTGCTCGTCCTGCTCGTGCTGGTGGTGGTCGGTTCGGTGATCGCCGGGCTCTCCTCCAGCCTGCTGCCCCTGATCGTCGGGCGTGCCCTGCAGGGGGCCGGGATCGGGGTCATCCCGCTCGGTGTGAGCATCCTGCGCGACGTGCTCCACCGCGATCGCCTCGGCGGCGCGGTCGCCCTGGTCAGCGCCACCCTCGGAGTCGGCGGCGCGATCGGGCTGCCCATCTCGGCCGTCATCTCGCAGTACCTCGACTGGCACTTCCTGTTCGTCGTGTCGGGCGTGCTCGCGGCGCTCGGTTTCCTGCTGGTGTGGAGGTTCATCCCGGTCAGCACCCTGCGCAGCGAGGGGACCTTCGACGGACTCGGCGCGGTGGGCCTCGGGGTCGGTCTGGTGGGCATCCTCCTCGGTGTGTCGAAGGGCGGCAGTTGGGGATGGGCCAGCCCGGCGACGCTCGGCACCATCGTCGGCGGCGCCGTCGTGCTCCTGCTCTGGGGCTGGTTCGAACTGCGCACGAAGAGCCCGCTGATCGACCTGCGCGTCGCCGCGCGTCGCACGGTGCTCCTGACGAACCTCGCCTCGGTCACGGTGGGCTTCGCCTTCTTCGCCAGCACCGTCGTGCTCCCGCAACTGCTCGAGGCGCCCACCGGAACCGGCGTGGGCCTCGGCCAGACGATGCTCATCGCGAGCCTCTGCCTCATGCCCAGCGGGCTCATCATGTGGGCCATGTCGCCCGTCGCGGCGCGGCTCACCCGGGCGCGTGGTGCGCGCACCAGCCTGCTCCTCGGTATCGCGATCATCACCGTGGGCTACGTGGTGGCGATCTTCCTGATGAGCGAGGTCTGGCACACCATCGTCATCGCGACGGCCATCGGCTTCGGCGTGGGCTTCGCCTACGCCTCGATGCCGAACCTCATCATGGGGGCCGTTCCGGCCACCGAGACCGCGGCCTCGAACGGACTCAACTCCGTGATGCGCACGCTCGGCTCGACCATCGCGAGCGCCGTGCTCGGGGTCGTGCTCTCCTCGAACCTCGTGACGGTGGGGTCGGTCACCACCCCCAGCGCCTCCGCGTTCCAACTGGCATTCGTGATCTCGGCCATCGCCGCGGTGGTCGGTGTGGTGTTCACCGTGTTCATCCCACGGCACCACAAGGCCTTCCGACGGGCCAGTCTTCCGGACGCGGACGACGCCGCTGCCGAGGTCCAGCCGGCCGGCCCCGCCGCCCGGACCGCCTGACGCGGGCGAGCTCGCGCGCAAGCCGGGCGTCTGCCCGGCTCTAGCCGATCGCCGAGATCGTCCAGCTCGCCGACGCGCTCTGCTCCGGAGCGATCACGATGAGGTCGTGGCCGGAGTTGAACGCATCCGGCGGGCAGGTCATCGGTTCGACCGCCAAGCCGGTGCGGCTCACGGCGGGGTCGGGGGTGTCGGCGGTGTGGATCTGCACCCACTCGCAATCCGTCCCGAAGCTCATCGCCACGCCCGTGCCCTCCGGAGCCGTGACGGTGACCGTCGCCGTTCCGTGGCCGTCGCGGCGCAGGGTGGTGAAGGCGTGGTCGATGAAGGTGTCGCCGATCGGGCGGGCTTCGCGGAAGTCCAAGGCGCCGCCGTCTTCGACCGCCACCTGGGAGAGCCCGATCGGGATGAGCCGTTCGGGGGTGACGGTGAGCACCTCGTCGGCGGGGAGCGAGAGCGTCCAGTCGTCGACGTGGCCGGGGCCGGCGACGAGGTACGGATGCGGCCCGGTGCCGAACGGGGCAGGTTCGGTGCCCGTGTTGCGCGCCGTGACGGTCTGCTGCAGGCCGCTCTCGTCGAGACGGTAGTCGACCTGCAGTTCGAGGCGGTGCGGATATCCGGTCTGCGCCTCGATGACCGCCACGAGGGAGACGCTGTCGGGCGTTCGGTCGGCCACCGCGAAGTCGAGCCAGCAGACGAGTCCGTGCAGGGCGTGCGAGCGGGTCGGCTCGGTGAGGGCGAGCTGCTCCTCGACGCCGGCGAAGGTGTAGCGGCCGTCGACCACGCGGTTCGGCCACGGAGCGAGCGTCACGCCGCGGTACGCGGGGCGCAACTCGTCGAGCTCGAAGGGCACGACGAGATTGCGGGAGCGGTGCTGCAGCACGCGCAGGGTGGCGCCGATCGACGCGATGGAGGCGCGGTAGTCGCCCGCCTCGAGATCGATGCGGGTGCCGGACAAGGGGCGGACTGCGGCCACGGGCGGGTTCTCCTTCAGCGACGGACGTTCGGTCTCAACGCTAGCGCTTCGGCGGAAACGCGCCGACCCGCAGAAAACCGCGACGCGGATGCGGCGAAGCGGTACTGTTCGAAGCATCTTGGTTCGACCAGAGAAGGGAAATCCGCTCATGACCGACGAGAATCAGCCGTCGTCGGGCGCTCCGGTTCCTCCGCAGCAGCCCGTTCCGCCTGCACCCCCCGCAGCTCCTCAGTACCAGGCCGCCCCGCCGCCGCCCCCCGCCGCTGCGCCGGGCTACCAGCCTCAGCCCGGGTACGCCGCCGCCGCTCCGGTTCCGGGCAAGACGCTCGGCATCGTGGGTCTGATCGTCTCGATCGCGGGCTTCTTCATCGTGCCGCTCCTGGGATCGATCGCCGGTCTCATCATCAGCATCATCGCGCGCAACCAGTCGAAGGCGGCCTCCGTCCCGAACGGGCCCGCAAAGGCCGGTGTCATCGTCTCCATCATCGGGATCGTGCTCTCGGTGATCTGGATAACGATCGTCATCATCGCCGTCGTGGTGGGCGCGTCGGCCCTGATCGCGACCTGCGGCGACCTCGGCCCGGGCGAGCACATCGTCAACGGCGTCACCGTCACCTGCAGCTGATCCACCGAGCCTGAACCCCCGCCGCCTCCGAAACTCCTGTTCGAGGGAATTCCTTTCCCCGTGATGTCGTTCACACAGCTGAACGACATCACTTCGAACCGGACAGCCGGAGACGACGGGGGTTTTGCATGACACGCATCATGGTTGTGGTCGGGAGCGTGCGCCCGGGCCGGATCGGCTTGCCGATCGCCGAGTGGGTGAGCGGTGCGCTCGCGGGGCACGACGGCGTCGAGGTCGATCTGGTCGACCTCGCCGAGGTCTCCCTTCCCTTGATGGACGAGCCGAACCATCCGCGTCTGCAGAACTACACCCACCAGCACACCCTCGACTGGAGCGAACGCGTCGACGCCGCCGACGGCTTCGTCTTCGTCACGCCGGAGTACAACCACAGCTTCTCGCCCGCTCTGAAGAACGCGATCGACTTCCTGCACAACGAATGGTTCCGCAAGCCGGTCGGCTTCGTGAGCTACGGCGGCATCTCGGCCGGTACGCGCGGCGTGCTCGCTCTGAAGCCCGTGCTCGCGGCAGTGGGCCTCGTGCCGGCGTCGGTGGCCGTCGAGATCCCCTTCGCCGCGCGACAGCTCGACGACGAGGGGCAGTTCCAGCCGATCGAGGCGCAGGAGCGGAATCTCGCGGCGGTCGCCGAAGAGCTCCTCGCGCTGGGCTCGGCCCTCGAGCCCCTGCAGCGCCGACGCGTCGCGCAGCACGCCGCGGCATAGCGACGGCGCCTCCGAGCCGGGGCAGAATCGTCGGTATGGCCGTCTTCACGCTCGGTGCGCTGACCACCGTTCCCGTCCCCGCCCGCCCCGACCTGGTCGCGGCGCCCGTGTGGGAGGCGCTCGTCGCATCCGGGATCCAGGATGCGGTGGGTGTGGTCGAGATCGACCCGTCGGTCTCCGACACGGCAGCGACCCAGGCGACCTACGGCCTCTCGACCGACACCCTCGCGAATTGCGTGGTCGTCGCCGGCAAGCGCGAGGGTGAGGAGCGGATCGCAGCCTGCGTCGTGCTCGCCACCACACGCGCCGACGTCAACGGCGCGGTGCGGCGCCGGCTCGACGTGCGCAAGTCGTCGTTCCTCGCGATGGACCGGGCCGTGGGGCTGACCGGTATGGAATACGGCGGGATCACGCCGATCGGCCTGCCCTCGGACTGGCCGGTGCTCGTGGATGCCCGGGTGGCGGCCAGTGCGGCGGTCATCGTGGGAAGCGGCATCCGGCGGTCGAAGCTGATACTGCCGGGCATCGTGCTGGCGGGCCTGCCGGGTGTGGAAGTGCTCGAAGGCCTCGCGAAGCCGCTCGAGGGCTGAGCGCGGAGGGTTCGCGTGAGCCGACCGGCCCGGCAGATTCGCGTCAGGAACTGGCCCGTGCGCGCGAGGGAATCGTGAGGATGCGGTGTCTCGTCGCCGCCCGGCGGTGAGATGGAAGAGTGAGTCTCTCCCATTCGATCCGGTGGTATCAGCGGCGGCAGTCCCGGTTCCCGGACCTCGCGGCCTGGCCCGAGTTCACCTCGTTCACCGCGACCGACGTGCTCGCCGCCGGGGAATCGATGGTGGCCGTGGCGGCCGCGGCCGGTACGCCGAGCGTTCGGATTGGTCGGAGGAGCGGGCTCGCGGAGGCCGAGGCCGAGGCGGCGACGGCGTGGGCGCATCCGGAGGCGGTGCCGCGGGTGTACTGCGCGATCGTCGTGTGCGCCGTCGAAGGGGTGTTCGCCGGCGGGCCGGACGGCTCCGACGCCTCGCTCGCCCGGGAGGTCTGGCTCGACGCCGAACTCGACGCCTGCCGACCGATCGGCGGCACAATTCGGGTCATCGGTCGGACGGTGCCACCCGTGCGGGAGATCGTCACGGTGCGGCCGACTCCGCGCGTGGGGGAGACCCGCGCCTGGCTCCCGCACGACATCCGGGCCGGCGACCTCGTGGCCTTCGCCTGCGCCGAGCCGGTGTCGCTGCAGGATCTCCGCCGACGGGCCCACCATCCGGAGCGGCTCGACGACGGGCGCTGGTCGTAACGCACGGGCGGACAGCAGTCGCCCGGAACTAGAGTTGGCAGGGACGCTCCACGACCCTGACCCGTCTCGAGAAAGCCGAACGCACATGTCTGCTCGTATTTACAACGACGTCACCGAGCTCGTCGGACACACGCCGCTGGTTCGCATCAACCGCCTCGCCGAGGGCATCGACGCCACCGTGCTCGGCAAGCTCGAGTTCTACAACCCCGCCTCCAGCGTGAAAGACCGGATCGGCGTCGCCATCGTCGACGCAGCCGAGAAGTCGGGTGAGCTGAAGCCCGGCGGCACCATCGTGGAGGGCACGAGCGGCAACACCGGCATCGCGCTCGCCCTCGTGGGTGCGGCCCGCGGATACAAGGTGATCCTCACCATGCCCGAGACGGCGTCGACCGAGCGCCGCGTCGTGATGCGCGCCTACGGAGCCGAGATCGTGCTGACGCCGGGGCCGGAGGGCATCCGCGGTGCGCTGGCGAAGGCGAACGAGATCGTGGCATCGACGCCGAACTCGATCCTGGCGCGGCAGTTCGAGAACGAGGCCAACCCGGCCATCCACCGCGCCACCACCGCCGAAGAGATCTGGGCCGACACGGATGGCGCGGTCGACATCTTCGTGGCGGGCATCGGCACCGGCGGCACGATCACGGGCGTCGGGCAGGTGCTGAAGGAGCGGAAGCCCGGGGTGCAGGTGATCGGCGTCGAGCCCCTCGATTCGCCGCTGCTGACGCAGGGTGTGGCCGGTCCGCACAAGATCCAGGGCATCGGCGCCAACATCGTGCCCGACATCCTCGACCGCACCGTCTACGACGAGATCATCGACGTCACCCTCGACGACTCACTGCGGGTGGCGCGGGAACTCGCGAGCGAGGAGGGCATCATGGCGGGCATCTCGTCGGGCGCCATCATGTGGGCCGCTCTGGAAGTGGCGAAGCGGCCCGAGAACGCCGGCAAGACCGTGGTGGCCATCGTGTGTGACTTCGGTGAGCGGTACATCTCGACCGTGCTGTACGCCGACCTCGTCGACTGACGGCGGACCCATTCGTGGTTTCTGATTCGGGCGGTCGGCGGCGCGGCTCCGGTCGCGGGCCGGGACTGCTCGCGCGGTTGCGGGAAGACGTACACGCGGCGCGCACGCACGACCCCGCGGCGCGGAGCTCGCTCGAAGTGGTGCTCGCCTACCCCGGAGTGCACGCGGTCTGGGCCTACCGGGTGGCGAACCGGTGGTGGCGGAGCCCGGGACTCAAGCTCCCGGCGCGGCTGCTCTCTCAGTTCGCGCGGTTCCTCACGGGCGTGGAGATCCATCCCGGGTGCCCGGATCGGGCGGCGGTTGTTCATCGATCACGGCATGGGCGTGGTGATCGGCGAGACGGCCGAGATCGGTGACGACGTGATGCTGTACCACGGCGTGACGCTGGGCGGGAAGAGCGAGCGGCGGGAGAAGCGGCATCCGACGCTCGGCGATCGGGTCGTGGTGGGGGCGAACGCCACCATCCTCGGGCCGGTGTCGATCGGCGCCGACAGCAGCGTGGGCGCGGGCGCCGTGGTGGTGAAGGATGCGCCGGCGGGAGCGATCCTGGTGGGCATCCCTGCCCGCGACCTCACCCGGCTGCCGCAGGGCACCGAGGCGCGGAGCCCGCTCACCGACCCGGCCTTCTACCTCGACCCGGCCATCTACATCTGAGCGATCGTTGACGGCGATGCCGGGGGCCGTCATCGCGGCTTCTCCATCGCCGCCAGCGCGACGATTCGCGGATCGGTATGGCGCTTCCGATTTCTGTCGAGCGTCACCGTCAGTCGTGCCCAAGCGATGTCGCGTCGAAGCAGAGCCTTCTCACGAGGAGTCATCTCTGGTGTCGCCGGATTCCGCTTCGCTGTCATCAGTACCCCTTTCGTCAGGCCACCATGATATGTGAGGATCAGTCGATTTCACCGCGAAGGGATCAGTTGGATCGAAGCGACCCTTCGCCGCTGCGATGACGTCGCTCTCGTGCTCCTGCTTCCATTCGCTCTCGGAGAGGGCATCCAACACCTCGAGCCCCAACTCCTGTCGCTGCGGGTCGTCGCTCAGGGTGAGGTTGAGGGCCCATTCCGCGCGCTTCCACCACTGCTCCTTGCGTTGCGCCGCCCGCTGCACCCGCGCCTGGTAGCGCGCCGCGGCGAACGCGATCGTGGCCGCGAGGACCGCTGCGACGCCGCCGAAGCCGGGGGTCTGCGCCCAGGGGACGAGCCAGGATGCGGTCCAGTCGATGGGGGCGAGCGCGTGCATGCCACGACAGTAGTGATCGCGAGCGGCGAGGAAAGGGTCCACGGCGAGGCGGTGGAGTGAGGATGTTGCGACGCCGGATGTGCAGGAGGGGTGCGCGGCGGAGGTCAGGGGCGGGGGCGGAGGGCGTCGAGGAGGTAGGCGAGGAGGCGATCGGCCTGTGCGGGGGTGAGTGCCGCCAGCGCGATGCCGTTGCCCGCCACCAGCACGTCGAGCGGCTCGACGTCGGCCTGCACCGAGCCGGTTCGCACGCCGGCCGCGAGCAGCCGGCCCACGGCGTCGAGCGCCAGGGCGCGCGCCCCGGGGAAGGCGACGCCGCTTCCCCGATGCGGCACCGCGGTGGCGGAGGCGTCGGTCGGGTGGGCCGCTCCCACCCGCCCTGCCGGATCGCGGGATGCATCCAGGTGCGGTGATCCGCCCGCCGTCGCTCGGAGGGCGCGGGCCAGCCCGTCCTTCGCGCGAAGGTACTCGATCCAGTGGCCGAGCCAGGTCCGCAATGCCTCTTCTGGCGTGGGCGACGAGTCGAGCAGGGTGTCGACCGACCGGCAGAGCTGGGTCAACTCGCTTTCGTGGGCCGCCTCGATGAGCGACTCGCGAGTCGGGAAGTGGCGGTAGAGGGTGCCGATGCCCACCCCCGCCTCCTTCGCGATGTCCTTGAGCGACGCCGCGGGCCCGTCGGCCGCGAAGGCGTGAGCGGCGGCCTCGAGGAGGCGCTCGCGGTTGAGGCGCGCGTCCGCGCGGGGTGGGCGTTGTTCCGTGGCGTCCATCGAAGACCTCCTTCTGTGCGGCAGGGTCGTCCCTTGCAACCGGAGTCGGCTCCGCTTACAATTAACCGGAGTCGGCTCCGATTTACCCTACAGCGGATGCGACTTCCCCCGAAAGAAGGACCTCCCATGACCGCAGACCTCATCACCACGCCCTTCGGGGCCACCTCGACCGCCGCCGAGGTCGCCGCCGGAGTCGACCTCTCCGGGCGCCGCGCGATCGTCACGGGCGCCTCATCCGGCATCGGCGCCGAGACGGCCCGCGTCCTCGCCCAGGCCGGAGCCGACGTCACCCTCGCGGTGCGCACCGTCTCCGACGGGGAGCGCGTGGCAGCGGAGATCACGAACGCGAATAAGGTCGCCGACACGACCACCGGCACCGTCACTGTCGCGCCCCTCGACCTCGCCGACCGCGCGTCGATCGCCGCCTTCGTCGCCGCGTGGCGCGGGCCGCTGCACATCCTGGTCGACAACGCCGGCGTCATGGCCATCCCGGAACGCCGCACCGCCGAGGGCTGGGAGATGCAGTTCGCCACGAACCACCTCGGCCACGTCGCCCTCACCCTCGGTCTGCACGACGCGCTGGCGATCGGCTCGGCGCCCGAGCGACACTCCCGCGTCGTGGTGGTGAGCTCCGTCGGGCACGTGAACGGCGGCATCCGCTGGCACGACGTGAACTTCGAGCATGATCCCTATGACGCGTGGCAGGCCTACAGCCAGTCGAAGACCGCGAACGTGCTGTTCGCCGTCGAGGCCGCGCGGCGCTGGGCGTCCGACGGCATCGACGTCAACGCCCTGAATCCGGGACGCATCTGGAGCACGGGCCTCTCCCGCCACATGTCGAACCCGCCTGCCGCGTTCGAAGCGGCCTCCAGTCACGGCGTCTCGGAGAAGGACATCCCGCAGGGCGCGGCGACATCCGTGCTTCTCGCCGCATCGCCGCTCGTCGAGGGCGTCACCGGCCGCTATTTCGAAGACGCCCAGGAAGCCGGGCCGCATGCCGAAGGGCGGAGAAGGGGTGTCGCCGACTACGCGCGCGACCCGGCCGACGCTGCCCGGCTCTGGGAGCTCACGCAGGAGCTCCTCGCCACCGCACCGTTGCCACGGGACTGACGCGATGGCATCGTAGCGGCATGACCATCGAGGTGCGCCCGGCGACGTCCTTCGCCGACGTGGCCACGATGGTCGGCCCGAAACGACCGGATGCGACGGTGTGCTGGTGCCTCAGCTACCGCATCCCGTCCAAGGAGAACCAGGCATTGCGCGGCACCGACCGGGGCGACCGCGTGAAGGAGTTGCTGCGCGAGAAGCCACCGCCCGGCGTGCTCGCCTACGACGCCGACGGGAAGGTGGTCGGCTGGGCGGCCGTGCATCCGCGGGCCGACACGAGCTTCGCGGGCAACCGCAAGATCCCGCACGTCGACGACCTCCAGGTGTGGTCGATCTGGTGCGTCCGCGTGCGACCCGGCCATCGCGGCACCGGTATCTCGCACCATCTGCTCGAGGGCGCGATCGAGTTCGCTCGGGAGAACGGCGCGCCCGCCGTCGAGGGCTACCCGGTCGACAACCGCGGCGCGAAGGTCGACCTCACGATGGCCTACGTCGGCACCCGCGCGCTGTTCGAGAAGGCCGGATTCACGAAAGCGGCCGACACCGACTCCGTGCTGAACGGCTTCCCACGCGTGCTCATGCGCCTCGACCTGCGGTGAGACCGGCCGACCGCACGCAGGAGAGCACGTTCAGCCGACGCAGTCCTCGCGAGCGCGGAAGCTCAGGTTCGAGGCGCAGCCCGCCGCCACCAGGCGGTCGAGCTCCTCGCCGGTGACCTCACGGAGGCCCCCGGTGGGACCCCAGACCACCGCACGGGTGGCCTCGGCGGTGGAACTCGACTCCAACTCCCCGGAGGTCGACTCGGTGAAGAACAACGCCACCCCGAGCCGGTCGAAGTCGGCCCGCAAGGCACATTTCGTGGTGGAGGAGTCGAGCCGGTCACTCCCCAGGAAGCCGGTGAGACAGATCCCCTCCTGCGGATCGGCGGGATTGTGGAAGGTGTCGCCGACCAGCGCCCCGAACACCCGCACGCCGTGCTGCTCCCCGAGGTAGCGCACGGGGCCCGCTCCCATCACACCCTGCAGCAGCACCTGGTTGACGAAGTCCGATCGCCCTTCATCCGCCGGTTCGGCGGCCTGCGCGAACACCTCCAGTGAGGAGCGCGGAACGGATGCCTGCACCACGCTGACCGCGACGGCGACGATCGCGACGACGCCCACCGCGGCGATCAGGATGCGCGACCGCGTCCACCAGGGTCGCTCTGAGCGGTCGACGGCCGGCAACGGCGCCGGCGCCGGCTCGGGACCCGACGACGGGTCCGTCACCCCCGGGCGAGCGCTCGACCCGGCGGCCCCTGAGGCGAGCACCCCGCTCTCCTCGACGGCACGGTCGAGTGCCTCGTGGCGCCGGTGGAGGCGTGACAACGAGGCCTCCAGCTCGGTCTCGGCGTCGACGGAGGCGCCCGGCCGGTAGACGGCGTGCTCCAACTCGCGCAGGCGCTCGCGCTCCGCCGGAGTGCCCAGCATCCCGTCGCGGCGCTGCTCCAACAGCGACCGGACGTCGCATCCCGGCGGCAGCAGCGCGTCGAGCTGCCGGGCGAGCCGGGCGTCCGCATCGATCCGGCGGAGCAGCTCGTCCGCTCCCTCCGCCGTCAGCGGTCGCCCGGCCCGGGCCCCCTCGCTACTCCTCGTAGCCGAGGTTGTCGTTGAGCACTTCCTCGTCGTCGTCGAAGATCGGGTCGACCGAGTCGGCCTCGACGTCTTCGACCTCGTCGAGTTCGTCGGTGTCGTCGAGATCGACGTCTTCGAGCTCCTGGTCGGAGAGCGAGAACTCTTTCGTCTCGTCAGGCTCGTCGATCCGTTCGTTCAGGTCGGACATCACTGCTCCCATTTCGTGCTGAGGGTGGTGCGGAGTCGCGCCGATCCGCAATTCCCACCGTAGGCACCCGGAGACTCCGCTGTCGACCCATGCGCGAAACCACAGAGCTTCCCGTGCGCGGGGTCCGTGGGCCGGTCGCCGGTGTGTACTGGAGAAATGCAGTCGTTGTGGCTCGATGGACGTCAGCCGATCCCCACCCATCCGTTCATGGCCGACGAAGAATACGACGACGTCATCGTCGGAGCCGGCATCACGGGGTTGTCGACCGCGCTGATGCTCGCCGAGGCCGGTCGCCGCGTGGTGGTGCTCGAGGCCCGGGAGATCGGCGCGGTCGCCACCGGCAACACCACGGGCAAGATCTCGTTGCTGCAGGGGAGCAGGCTGTCCACGATCCGAGCGCACCATTCGCGGCGCATCGTGCAGGCCTACGTCGACTCGAACCGCGACGGGCAGGAGTGGCTGCTCGACTTCTGCGAACGGGCCGGCGCGCCGGTGCAGCGGCGCACGGCCTACAGCTACGCCCAGCACCGCTCCGGTGCCGCCGACGTGGAGGCCGAGTACCGTGCCGCGCGCGAGGCGGGGCTGCCGGTGTCCCTCGTGGAGGACGTGGACGTGCCGTTCCCCTTCGCGTTCGGGGTGGCGCTCGATGAACAGGCCCAGTTCGACCCGATGGACGCGCTCGACGCCCTGGCCCGCGAGCTGATCGCCGCCGGCGGCACCATCCACACCCGCGTGCGCGTCACCGGGGTGCGCGCGAGTTCGCCCGCTCTCGTCACCACCTCGGCGGGGGAGGTGCGCGGCGGCAACGTCGTGCTCGCCACCGCGACCCCGATCCTCGACCGGGGCCTCTACTTCGCCAAGACCCACGGCCAGCGCTCCTACGGGATGGCGCTGGAGCTCCCCGACGCCGGGCCCGGAGACTTCCCCGAGGGCATGTTCCTCTCGATCGGCGACTCCTCGCACTCCCGCTCGGTGCGCACGGCGCCGCGCGACGGATACGATCTGCTGGTGCTCGGTGGCAACGGCCACGAGGTCGGGCGGCCGGGTGCGGAATCCGAGGCCGAACTCGTCGACGACCTGCGCGACTGGGGGCAGACCTTCTTCCCCGGAGCACGCCTGACGCACGCCTGGTCGGCCCAGGACTACGAGTCGCACAACCTCATCCCCTTCGTCGGCGCCCTGCCTCGAGGGCGCGGGCGCATCTATCTCGCCACCGGCTACGCGAAGTGGGGCATGACGAACGCGGTGGCCGCGGGCATCCGGATCTGCGCGGAGATCTTCGGCGACCCGTGGCGCGAGCGGCGGCACTGGCATCAGGTGCTCGGCAGTCGTGCCACGCGACCGGCCGACCTCGTGCGCGGCGCTCGAGCCGGGCTCGACGTGGGTGCGGCGGCGCTCTCCGGCTGGCTGGGCGCCGAGGGCGAGCCGACGCCGATCGCCCGGCCCGCCGAAGGTGAGGGTGTGGTGGCCAATGCCAAGGGGCGCCCGGTCGGCATCTCGACCGTCGACGGCACCACCTGCGCGGTCAGCGCCGTGTGCACCCACCTCGGCGGCGTACTGCACTGGAACGACGCCGAGCGTTCGTGGGACTGCCCCCTGCATGCCTCGCGCTTCGCGGCCGACGGCACACGCCTCGAGGGTCCGGCCCTCACCGATCTCGAGCGGCTTCCCCGGCGCACCCGACCCCCGCGGATCGCCGGCACCTGACCACGAAGAGCGGGATGTCAGCCGACCGGACTACCATCTGGCGTATGACGCTCGTCGGGCAGGAATCGCTGATCCGTCAGACCACGGCCGGAGCGGTGCGCGGTGCCCGTGAGGGCGGTGTGCTCAGCTGGAAGGGCATCCCGTTCGCAGCGGCGCCGATCGGCGACCGGCGGTTCCGGCGCCCCATCGCTCCCGCGCCCTGGCCCGAATTGCGTGATGCGACGCGCTACGGGCCGATGGCGCCGCAGAAGGTGCTGAAGTCGATGGACGTCGATCCGAGCATCCCGATCAGCGAGGACTGCCTGAGCCTGAACGTGTGGGCCCCCCGAGGGGCGCGCCCCGGAGCGAACGGGGAGATCGCGCCCGATGCCCGTCCCGTCATGGTCTGGATCCATGGCGGCGGCTACTTCCAGGGCTCCACCGGCCAGCGCTACTACGACGCCCGGCACCTCGTCGAGAACGGCGACGTCGTCGTGGTGAGCGTCAACTACCGGCTCGGCGTGCTCGGTTTCGTCGACTTCTCGAGCCTCTCCGCGACCTCGGGCGAGTCCGGATTCGGCCACGGGTTCGACTCCAACGTCGGCCTCCGCGACCAGATCTTCGCGCTCGAGTGGGTGCGCGACAACATCGCGCGCTTCGGCGGCGACCCCGGCAACGTCACCCTGTTCGGCGAATCGGCGGGAGGCGCATCCGTCATCGCCCTGATGGCCTCACCGCTCGCCGAGGGGTTGTTCCATCGGGCGATCGCCCAGAGCGCGCCGGTCACCTCGGTCTACGGGCAGCCGCGGGCGGCCTCGGTGGCCCGGCGGTTCCTCGAGATCGTGGGGATCGAGCCCGAGCACGCCCAGCGGTTGCGCGAGCTCGATCCGCTCGACCTGGTCGACGCGGGCGCCGAACTCATCCACGAGGTCTCCGGCGGGGTGCCCGGAACGCTCGCCATGGCGCCGGTGCACGGAGACGACGTGCTCCCGGATGCGCCGCTCACGGTGTTCAGCGAGGGTCGCGCCCCGCGCATCCCGCTCGTCATCGGCACGAACCACGACGAATCGTCGTTCTTCAAGCTGATGCGCTCGCCGCTGCTGCCGATCACCACGGAATCGGTGGAGCGGATGTTCTCCGAGATCGCCGCCGACCGCCCCGAATTCGAGGGCGCCGGTGCGCGCATCACGGGCGCCTACCCGGCCTACCCGCGCCGCCGCACCCCGGCCGAGGTGTCGCGCGACGCCGGATTCCGGATGCCGTCGATCTGGCTCGCCGAGGCGCACAGCCGCTTCGCGCCCACCTGGATGTACCGCTTCGACCACGCCACGCCGCTGCTCCGCGTCACCGGCATCGGCGCCACGCACGCGGCCGAGCTCGCCTACGTCTTCGGCTCCTTCGCGCCCCGAGGCAAAGACATCGTGTTCGGCCTGGGCGGGCGGCCCGAGGCGTTGCGTGTGTCCGCCCGGATGCAGGCGCGGTGGCTGGCCTTCGCCCACGGTCGCTCACCCGACGCGCCCGACGCACCGCTGGAATGGCCGCAGTACGAGGAGGCGGGGCGCCGCACGCTCATCATCGACCGCGACGACCAGATCGTCGACGACCCCGACGCCGAGATCCGCGAGGCCTGGGGCACCGAGGTGGTGTCGTTCCGCTGAGACGGGCTTTCGCGTAGTGTCTGCCGCATGAACGCGCAGCCGAACCCCGTCGTGCACTTCGAGATCATCGGTGCGGATGCGCCGGCGTTGCGGGCGTTCTACGCCGCCGTGTTCGGGTGGACCTTCGACACCTCCTCGCCCGTGGCGCCCGAGATCTCCGACGCGGGGCAGTACGGCTTCATCGATGCGCCCGTCGCGGCGCCGGCGGGGTCGGGCGATGACGACGGCGGCGAGGCCGGTGACGACACGGATACGCCGCGCCCGGTCGGCATCCCCGGAGGCGTCGGCGGTGGGCCCGGCCTGTCGCCGCACGCGATCTTCTACGTGGGCGTGCCCGATGTCGAGGCCGCCCTCCGGGAGGTCGAGCGCCTCGGCGGCACCCGCGTGCTCGGTCCTGTCGCCAACCCCAATGGCCGACTCCTCATCGGCCACTTCACCGACCCCGAGGGCACCCTCGTGGGCGTCGCCGGCCCCGCCTAGTGCTCATGGCCGGTAGGGGGCCCGCGGATACTGTCTGTTACTGTTCATCCATTCAGTAACAAACAGTCAATGAGGTGCGCGTGCAACCCAGCCCTTACACGCCGGGCGATCTGGCGAGGGACGTTCCCGGCCGTGGACTCCAGATCGCCGAATTCGACGAGCGCCTCTCCTACCTCGTCGATCTGCAGCGCCTTGTCGGCCGGATACGGGTCGATCACGGGCCTCGCGGGTACGGGAAGACGTCGCTGCTCCGCCACTATCAGAGGCGCGCCGAAGCTCGCGGTGCGATAACCGTGTGGGTGACCGCCGGCGAAGAAGGCGGCCTTGTCGCCCAGCTCGCCGACGGGATCAGGCGCGCTACCGCGTCGTGGCGATCAGGTGCCCGGTCGGGGCTCCGTGAGTCGCTGCAGGCGCTCACCCTGAGCGTCGGGATTCCGGGCATCGCCCGCGTCGACGCTGCCTTTGAACCTGACGCGACGTCGACTCCTTCAAGCGCCCGCGAGCTCGAAGACGTCATCCGATTGGTAGCGACGGCGGATGACGCAGCGGCACTCGTGATCTTGATCGACGAGATCCAGGCGGCCGATGCGGCCGGCATACGGACGCTCGCCTACGCATGGCAGCATCTGCAGGCGGAAGGGATCGACGTGCCCGCGGCCGTTTTCGCCGCGGGATTGCCGAACAGTCCCGATGTCATCGCCTCCGCAGTGACCTTTTCGGAGCGGATCGCCTACAGGCCGCTGCGCCCGCTCTCGACCGAGGCCGGAGAGATCGCGATCATGGAGCCCTCCCTCCGGCTCGGCGTACGGTGGGATCCGAAGGCGCTCGCCTCCGCGCTCGACGTCGCGGACGGGTACCCGTACATCGTGCAGCTCATCGCTGATGCAGCATGGCTCGCCGCCGAACGTCCGGACCCCGGAGCGACGATCGGCGAGGATCATGTGCGGATGGGCCACGCCGAGATGCAAGCGGATCTCGATGCCCTCTTCCGCGGGCGCTGGGCGAACGCCACCGCGCAGGAGCAGCGCTTCATGTCGGCGATGGCCGACATCGGGGACGGTCCCGCGAGACGTGCCGACGTCGCGCTCCGGATGAGAGTGAGTGCGGAGAGCCTCGGGGTGCCGCGAGCGCGACTGATCGACAAGGGTTTCATCCAGGCCGCCTCGCGCGGGACTGTTGAATTCACCATTCCAGGATTTGCGGCGTTCATCCGCGATCTCGAAGACTGAATGTCGGGCCCTCGGCTTCGAGGCTCCCGCCCAGCCGGGCGAGCGGCGGCGGGGTCGGTGGTGCGTGATATGACTGGGGGATGGTCGCCGAACAGTTCGAGATACCCCTGTGGCTCGACCTCGGCGCCACCGCGCTGGGCAGCGTGCAGGGCGCCATGTTCGCGGCCCAGTTCAAAGACAAGAGGCTCGATCTGCTCGGCGTCGGCCTCATCGGCGTGGTCACGGGGTTCGGCGGCGGTGTCATCCGCGACCTGCTGCTCAACCAGGTGCCGGCCGCGCTCGAGTCGAACTGGTACATCCCGGTCGCCATCGTCGCCGCGCTCCTCGGCATGCTGCTCGAGCGCCTGTTCTCCCGCCTGAACGTCGCCATCACCATCCTCGACGCCGTGAGCCTCGGGCTGTTCTGCGCCATCGGGGCGAGCAAGGCCCTCTCCGTCGGGTTGCCGGTCGTGCCCGCCGTGTTCGTGGGCATCGTGGCGGCGGTGGGCGGCGGGATGCTGCGCGACATCCTGCTCGGCATGCCGATCGGCGTGATGCACGTCGGATCGCTCTACGCCGTGGCTGCTGCGGCCGGCGCCGTCTTCCTCGTGGCAGCGGTGGCCACCGGGGCGAACATCACGGTGGCGGGCATCGGCTGCGTGATCGTGACGACCCTCATCCGTGTGCTGGCGGTGCGTTTCGGTTGGAGCCTGCCGGAGCAGCGCACCATCAGCACCCTGCGTCGATTGCGCCGGCAGAAGGCCGAGTGACCGAATGACCGACAGCGAGGCCACGCGCCTACGGTGGGCCGGCCAGAGGATCGACGCCGTGGCGGCCGGAACCCTACCGGGGCTGGCCCGGGTGAGCAATCTCGTGCAGAGCGTGCGGTCGCCGGAGTTCCAGGGTGTGACCTTTCACGAGGTGCTCGCGAAGACGGCTCTCAATCATGTTCCGGCCGATGCCCGGATGCTGCCCGACGAGTGGACGATCAATCCCTACCGAGGCTGCACCCACGCCTGCGCCTACTGCTACGCCCGCCCGACGCACGATCATCTCGGTCTCGACATCCTGGGCGACTTCGAGACGCAGATCATCGTGAAGACCAACGTCGTCGACGTGCTGCGAGCCGAGCTGAAGAAGAAGCGCGCTCTTCCCTCGCGCGTCGCTCTCGGCACCAGCACCGATCCCTATCAGCGCGCGGAGGGGCGCTACCGTCTGATGCCGGGGATCATCACCGCCCTGGGTGAGAGCGGCGTGCCGCTCTCCGTGCTCACCAAGGGCACGCTCATCCGCCGCGACATCCCCCTGCTCGCCGAAGCGGATCGCCGGGCGCACGTCGAACCCGGCCTGTCGATCTCGCTCGTCGACGAGGAGCTGCAGCGGTCGCTCGAGCCCGGCACCCCGTCGACGGCCGCACGGCTCGCCACCGTGAGCGAACTCCGCGCCGCCGGACTGGAGTGCACGGTGTTCATCTCCCCGATCCTGCCCCTCCTCAGCGACCGGCCTGAGCAGCTCGACCGGATGGTGCGCTCCGTCGCCGAGGCCGGTGCCACCTCGGTGCTCTACACCGCGCTCTACCTGTCGAGCCGCGTGCGTCCCGGCTTCTTCGCCTGGCTGGGCCGGGCGCATCCCGAGCTGGTGCCCGACTACCAGCGCATCTACTCAGCCGGATCGAATGCCGACCCGCGTTATCTGACCTGGCTCGACGACCAGATGATCCCCTTGCTGCAGCGGTACGGGCTCCCTCTGCCCGACGCCGGCGTCGAAGACAAGTTCGCCCTCAACGGCAAGCGCTCCGCGCCTTCGAACGAGCCGCCCGCACCCACCTTGTTCTGAGCGAAAGGGACTTTTGAACGAAACGGGGTGTGCATCCGTTGAGTCATAGATGAGGCCGACGGGCGCCCTCTGGAGTCCCCGCCTCAAAGAGAACGCATCGAGGGCTCATAGAGACCTGCCAGCCTCGATCGATACGTTCGAATCAGTCGCCACCGTCGCTGACGAACCGCCACACGACAGGGAGATCTCATGAACATCCGCCAGAAGAAGCTCGCACTCGTCTCGATGACGGGTCTCTCCCTCTCCGCCGCGCTGGCCGGATGCGCCACCGACACGAACGCGTCGTCGGCCGACGCCGAGACGGTCGCGCCGAGCACCTCCGCTGCCTCGACCCCGTCGGCGAGCTCCTCGGCCGGCAGCACGGCGGATGCGGGAACGTCATCGGGCAGCTCCACCTACGCCGACGGCACCTACGACGCCAAGGGCAACTACATCTCGCCGAACGGCAAGGAAGAGGTCGACGTCTCGGTCACGCTCGCCGGCGACGTCATCACGGCCGTCACCGTGACCCCCGAGGCCACCAACCCGACCGCCATCCAGTACCAGACCCAGTTCGCCGACGGCATCGCCGCGGTGGTCGTGGGCAAGGACATCGACGAGATCGACGTCTCGCGCGTGGCCGGCTCGAGCCTCACCAGCGGCGGCTTCAACGAGGCGATCGAGGCCATCAAGGCCGACGCGTCCTGATGCCATGACCGGCCCTGTGTTCGCTCCGGCGCTCTTCGACTTCGAGGCGATCGGCACACACTGGCAGATCGAGACGCCCGCCCCGCTCGACGCGGCCGCGCGCCAGGCCGTTCTCGACCGCGTCGAGACCTTCGACGCCACCTACTCGCGCTTCCGCTCCGACTCCCTCGTCGCCGCCCTCGCCGAGCGACCCGGCCGCTACGCCTTCCCGGATGACGCGATCGAGCTGTTCGACCTCTACGACCGCCTGGCTGCCGCCACCGGCGGAGCGGTCGATCCGCTCGTCGGGCGCGATCTCGAACTGCTGGGTTACGACCGCGAGTACAGCCTGCACCCGGCCTCCGACCTCGAACGAGCGGCGGCCGGGTTGACGGATGTCGCTGCCCGCCCCTCGTGGAGCACCGATGTCGTTCGCGACGGCACCGTCGTGACCACCGAGCGGCCGCTGGTGATCGACGTCGGCGCGGCGGGCAAAGGCTACCTGGTCGACCTCGTGGCGGGGGTGTTGCGCGCGCACGGGGTCGACCACTTCGTGGTGGATGCGAGCGGCGACCTGGTGCACGCCGGGCCGCACCCGATCCGGGTGGGCCTCGAGCATCCGCTCGTCGCCGGGCAGGCCATCGGCGTGGCCGAGGTGCGGAACGAGTCGCTCTGCGCGTCGGCGAGCAACCGGCGGAGCTGGGGCGACGATCTGCATCACATACTCGACGGCAGGACGGGTAACCCGGCCCGGGAGGTCATCGCCACCTGGGTGGTGGCCGCCGACACGGCTCTCGCCGACGGCCTCGCGACCGCTCTCTTCTTCACGGGCGCACACCGCCTGGCCGAGACATTCCACTTCAGCTATGTACGCTTGTACGCCGACGGCCGCGCCGAGCGATCGCGCGACTTCCGAGGGGAACTGTTCACATGAAATCCCGTCTCGACACCCTGCTCGGCCGCGTGACGATGTACCGGCTGATGATCGTCGTGCTCGGCGCGATCGCCGCGATCGCGCTGGTGGCAAGCGCCCTCGGCCAGCTGTTCTACACTCCGCTCCAGCTCCTCCTGAGTCTCGTGGTCGCGCTGGTGGCGACCGGACTCTCCGGCTGGATCTTCGCGCTGCTCTTCCGCACGCGCGCGCACCTCGAGTCGTCCGTCATCACCGGACTCCTCGTCTTCATGGTGTTCCTGCCGACGGATGCGCCCTCGGGACTGCTCCTGCTCGCGCTGAGCGGTGTCGTGGCGTCCGCGTCGAAGTACCTGCTCGCCATCCGTGGCCGGCACATCCTCAACCCGGTGGCCGCGGCTGCGGTGGTGATGACCGTCACCACCCTCAACCTCTCCGGATGGTGGGTGGCCAACCCGGTGCTGCTGCCCTTCGTCGCCGTCGGGGCGCTGATCGTGCTCTACCGCACCCGCAAGCTCGCCATGGGGCTGACCTTCGTGGTGATCGCCACCGCGATCGTCACCGTGCGGCTCGTCGTGCTCGGTCAGCCGGTGCTCGACTCGCTCGGTCTCGCGCTCGGGTCGTTCCCGATCGTCTTCCTCGCCGGATTCATGTTGAGCGAGCCGCTGACCCTCCCCCCGCGGCGTCGGCAGCAGTTGCTCGTCGCTGCGATCGTGGCGGTGGTGTTCTCGATCCCCTACCAGTTCGGGCCGGTGTATTCCTCGCCCGAAATCGCACTCGTGGTGGGCAACGTGGTGGCCTTCGCCTTCGGGCAGCGCCGCGGCATCCGGCTGCGCTTCCTCGGCAGCCGCGACCTCACGCCCACGAGCGCGGCCTTCGACTTCGAGCCGCTGAAGCCGGTACGGTTCCGCCCCGGTCAGTACCTCGAGCTGACATTGCCGCACCGCGGGGTCGACAGCCGCGGTTCGCGACGGATGTTCAGCATCACCTCGCCCGCCGACGACGCGACGCGTCTCAGCGTCGGCGTGAAACTCGCCCAGCCGTCGAGTTCGTTCAAGCGCACGCTCGCCACGCTGGAGCCCGGGACGACCGTGCGCTCGACGTGGGTGGGAGGCGACTTCCTGCTGCCGACCGATCCGGGCGTCCCGCTCGTCTTCGCCGCCGGCGGCATCGGCATCACCCCGTTCATCAGCCAGCTCGCCGAACGGGCGCGGGGCGTGGGCAGGCCGGTCGACGTGGTGCTGGTGTACTCGGTGTCGTCGGCGGAGGAACTGGCCTATGCCGACGAGCTGGTGGCGGCCGGCATCCGCGTGCTGGTCAGTGCTCCGGATGCGCCCGACGATCTGCCCCCGGGCTGGGAGTACCTCGGGCCGGGCCGAGTCACCGCCGAGACCCTGGGGGCGGCGATCCCCGACCTCCACGGCCGTCGCGCCTACGTGTCGGGCCCGCCCGGGTTCGTCGACCACGTGGCGCACGAGTTCCGTCGCGCGGGGGTGCGCGCGCTGCACCGCGACGCCTTCGCGGGCTACTGAGCCGCGATCACTCCGCCGCCGCGGCCTGCTCGGGCCCCTCGGCCGCGATGGGCCCGCGTGTGCGGCGCTTCAGCGTCACGAGGTAGGAGCCGGCGAGGACCACAGCGAAGCCCACGATGGTCCACACCGTGACCCGTTCGCGGAGCACGAGGGCGCCGGCGATGATCGCGACGGCCGGATTCACGTACGTGATCGTGGTGGCCTTCACCGGCCCGATCTCGCCCACCAGCGCCAGCATCAGCAGGAAGGCGAGCGCGCTGCACACCACGGCGAGCACGATGATCGCGCCGATGACCGATCCCGAGGGCCAGGTCGACGGCCAGGCGCCGGTGAGGAGCACGAAGGGGATGTAGACCACGGCGGTGATGGCGAGCGAGAGCGACACCACGCCGACGCCCGGAAGATCGGCCATCCAGCGGGCCAGGATCGCGGGGCCCACCGCGTAACCGACCACCACGACCGCCATCTCGGCCACGCCGATGAGGTCGGAGCCCGCGAGGTCGAACCCGACCAGGATGCCGACACCCAGCATCCCGGCGCCCAGTCCCAGCCAGTTCAGCAGCGAGAGCCTCTCCGGCCGCCCCAGCACGAACGCCACCGCGACCCCGGCCAGCGGCACGGTGGCCAGGAGGAGGCCTGCCGTCGAGCTCGGGATGCGCTGCTCGGCCGAGCTGAGGAAGTACCACGGCAGGATGATCTCGGCGATCGTGTAGGCGAGGAGCGGCTTCCACCGCCGCAGCACCTGACCCACCTCGCGCCGGAAGAACGCGAGCGGTAGTAGCAGGATCGCGGCCAGACCCGCGCGGGCGAGCACCACCATCCCTGGTTCGAGCTCACCGACCGCGACCTTGATGAACAGGTACGGGATGCCCCAGGCGATGCCCAACGCGGCGAAGAGAAAGAGGCCGCGTCGAGTCATCCCCCTATTCTGCTCCCTCCGCGCGGCCTCAGCGGATGGTGGCGTAGGCGTCGAGGGCCGCGCGCCGCGACTCGGCGAGGTCGACCATGGGCTCGGGGTAGGCGTCGGTGCCCACCTCGGGTACGTAGCGCTGCACGTAGGCGCCGTGCTTGTCGAACTTCGACGCCTGCAACTCGGGGTTGAACACGCGGAAGTAGGGCGCGGCATCCGGTCCCGACCCGGCGACCCACTGCCAGTTCAGCGCATTGGACGCGGGATCGGCATCGACCAGCGTGTCCCAGAACCAGGCCTCACCCACCCGCCAGTCGACCCGCAGGTTCTTCACCAGGAGGGACGCCACCACCATCCGCACCCGGTTGTGCATCACGCCGGTCTCCCACAGTTCGCGCATGCCTGCATCGACGAGCGGGATGCCGGTGCGGCCCTGTTGCCAGCGCTCGAGCTCGGGGCGCGACGGCTTCTCCCACGGGAAGCGGTCGAACTCGGGCCGCATGTTCTCGCTCGTGATCGAGGGCAGGTGGAAGAGCAGATGGTAGGCGAACTCGCGCCACACCAGCTGGCGGAGGAACGCGGATGCGCCACCCGCGTCGCCCGGGACGCGGGCCCGGTGCTGCTCCACCGCGTGCCACACCTCGAACGGGCTGATCTCGCCGAAGCGCAAGTGGGGTGAGAGGCCCGATGTCGCGTCTTCGGCCGGGAAGTCCTGCTCGTCGACGTAATCGCCGACACCGTGGCGAAGGAAGGATCGCAGGCGGGAGTGCGCCCCGGCCGACCCCGGTTCCCATCGCTCGCGGAGCCCGGCGGCCCAGTCGGGGCGGGTGGGCAGGAGGCCCCAGCTGTCGAGTTCGTCCGAATCGAGGCGGCGGTGGTGGAGCGGTTCGGCGTCTGCGCCGGAGGCCGGAGCGGGCAACGGATGCCGCGGGGGCGACCCCGAGGTCACCGACCGCCAGAACGGCGTAAACACCTTGTAGTACCCCCCCTGCCCGGTGAGCACGGTCCACGGCTCGAACAGCACCGAGCCCTGGAAGCTGTCGACCGTGAGACCGTCGTCGCGCAAGGACGACTTGAGCGCGGCATCCACCGCCCGCTCCGCCTCGCCGTAGCGACGGTTCCAGAACACGGCCGACGCATCCGTCTGTTCCACCAGTCCGCGGACCACGGCTTCGGCCGGCCCGCGCCGCAGGGTCAGGGGCAGCCCGATCTCGCGCAGTTCGGCCGCCAGCGCGGTCAGGCTGCCGTGCAGCCACCAGCGCGAAGCGCCGCCGAGCGGCCTGATGCCGGTGCTCTCGTCGTCGAGCACGTACAGGCACACGATCGGGTCGCCCCGCAGCACCGCGGCGTGCAGCGCTGGATTGTCGCGCACCCGCAGGTCGTCGCGGAACCAGACGATGGTGGTACCCGTGTCGCTCATACTCTCATTCAACCCCGCCCCCACGGTTTCGCCGCGAGCGCACCCCGCCGCCAACTCCAGATCCGTCGCTTTCGGCCCCACATTCTCGTGGGAAGGGCCGGACGTGACGGATCTGGCGGGGGCGCGGTGGCGGGTATCGTGGGCGGATGCGGGTGACGAGCAGCGGGGGCGGGGCATGAGCCGCAAACCCGTCATCGTCGCCACACTGTCGCTGCTCGCGGCCACGCTGTTCTGGGCCGGCAACTACGTGGTGGGCGCGGCCGCGGTGGAGTCGCTCGATCCGCTCAGCCTGGTCTTCCTGCGGTGGGCTTTCGCGGCCATCCCGTTGCTCGTGCTCGCGCACCTCATCGAGCGCCCGAGGTGGCGCGACGTGCTCCGCGCCTGGCCGTGGCTCATCGCTCTCAGCGCGACCGGCGTCGTCGCGTACACCCTGCTCCTCTACACCGCTCTCCAGTTCACGGATGCGTTCAACGCGTCGCTGATCAACGCGTTCAACCCGGCGCTCATCAGCGTCGCGGCGGTGCTGTTCCTCCGCGAGAGGCTCTCGGCCACGGCCGTCATTGGCATCGTCTTGGCGCTCGTCGGCGTGCTGATCGTGCTCTCCCGCGGTTCGTTCGACGGCTTCTTCGACGGCGGGTTCGGGATCGGCGACGTCTTCATGGTGGGGGCGATCGTGGCCTGGACCGCCTACACGATCCTCGGCCGGCGCGGCCCGCGCATCCCGCCCATCACCTCGACCGCCGTGCAGGTCGTGATCGCGGTGGTCGTGCTCGCGCCGATCACGCTCCTCGCCGGCGGGCCCGCGATCCCGCCGACGCCGAGCGTGTGGGGGGCGCTGGCGTTCATCGTGGTGTTCCCCTCGGTGCTGTCCTACCTGCTCTGGAACCGGGCGCTCGGCGTCATCCCACCGGCTCGGGCCGGCGTGTTCCTCAACCTCATCACCGTGTTCACGGCGGCGCTCACTCTGCTGCTCGGACAGCCGTTCACCGTGTCCCAGGTGGTGGGCGGCGTGATCGTGCTCGGCGGCGTGGCTCTCGCGAACCTGCAGGCGTTCCGACCGGCGAAGGAGTCGGGAACGACGGCAGCTACTTCGCGCTGACGCCTTCGCGCAGCTTGTCGCAGAGCCGGGCCAGTTCGTCGAGTTCGGCGGGGGAGAGGTGCCCGCTCATGTGCGCACTGATCGACTCGGCGTGGATGACCGCCGCCTGCCGGTACACCTGCACCCCGTGCTCGGTCAGTCCCACGAGGGTGCCGCGGCCGTCGCTCGGGTCGTCGTTCTTCTCCAGGATGCCGCGGGCCACCAGCCGGTCGACCAGCCGGCTGATGCTCGGCTGCGTCAGCAGCACCTTCTCGCCGAGATCGCGGATGCGCAGCACTTTGCGGGGCTGGATGAAGAGGTTGAACATCACGTCGTACTCGTTGAGCGACACGATGTCGGTGGGGAACTCGCTCGCGAGCTGGCGCATCACCGTGACTTGGGCGCGGAACAGCGATTCCCAGGCGGCGACGGGGGAGACTTCCGGTGCCATTCCCGCTCCTGACGCTCGTGGACTCAGATCGTGGAATTCATTGTGACACGCCGTACACCCGCTCGCCCGCGAGGTAGGTCTCGACCACGTCGATCCCCGGCAGCGCGTCCGGGGCGACCGTGTACGGATCGGCCGAGAGCACCACGAGGTCGGCGAACTTGCCCACCTCGAGGCTTCCCACCTCGTGCTCCGAGAACAGCTGCCAGGCGGCATCCAGGGTCTCGGCCCGGATCGCCTCGTCGAGGGTCACCCCGGCGGCGCCTTCGAGGTGACGGCCCGATCGCGTGGTGCGTGTCATGGCCACTGCCATGTTCCGGAGCGGCTCCGCAGGCGTCACCGTGCCATCGTTGTGGAAGGAGATCTTCAGCCCCGCATCGAGCGCCGCCCGTGCGTTCGCCCACGGACCGCCGTGCTCGGGCCCGAAGAGGTCGTCGACGAGCACCTCGCCCCAGTAGTAGACGTGGTCGATCAGGATGCTCGCGGTCACCCCGAGTGCGGCCGCTCGCTCGAACTGGGCTGGCGTCATGGCCCCGACGTGCTCCATGCGCAGCCGGTGGTCCGTTCGCGGATGCCTCTGCAGCGGCGCCTCCCAGCAGTCGAGCACGCGGTCGACCGCGAGGTCGCCGTGCACGTGGCAGGCGAGCTGCCAGCCGTCGGGGAAGTAGCGCTCCACCACCTCGTCGAGCTGCTCGCGGGTGTAGTTCGCGGAGCCGTGCGACCCCGGTTCCACGCCGATCGAGCGGGTGGCCGGGGTGTCGAGGTAGGGGAAGGAGAGGAGGATGTTGCCCACCCACGGCGACCCGTCGGCCCAGGTCTTGACACCCACCTGCCGCACCAGCTCGTCGCCGTTCTGCGGAGCGACGGATGCGACGACGTCCGGCCCTGACATCTCGTAGAGCCGAAGGCGCGCACGGAGTCCACCGTTCGTGCGGGCCGCGTCGAGGGCGGGGCGCTTCGCGGCATCCCAGCTCATGTCGCTCACGGTCGTGATGCCGACGGCGTTGAGCGTGGTGAGGTAGTCAGAGAGCAGGGCGGGTAGGTCGTGCTGCGCATCGGCGAGGGTGCTGCCGAGCAGGGCGAGTACCGTACCCACTTCGAAGCCCTTACCGGTGAGATCTCCGGCGGCATCCTTCTCCCAGTGCGAGCCGACAGGGTCGGGAGTCTCGCGGGTGATGCCCGAGCGGCGTGCTGCAGCGGAGTTGAAGAACACGACATGACCGGAGTTGTGCAGGATGACGACGGGTGTCTCGCCACTCCACTCGTCGAGCTGGGCGAGGGTGGGATCACTCAGGCCGGTCTGGAGCAGTCCGTCCCAGCCGTTGAACACGACGCCGGCGGGGCGCGCGGCGATGCCGTCGTGGATCGCCGCCATGACCTCGGTGGCGGTGGCGAGCACCACGGGACGGATGTCGATCATGTACCGGCTGAGCACCACGGCCGTGTCGCTGGGATGCCCGTGCGCTTCCACGAATCCGGGCAGAAGCGCCCGCTCACCCAACTCGACGACGCGCGCATCCGTCGTCGCCTGCCGGCGCACCTCGGCCTCGTCGCCGACCGCGGCGATCCGGCCGCCGCGCACGAGCAGGGCTTCAGCGCGAGGTCGGCTCTCGTCGACGGTGATGACCGTACCGAGGAAGAGGATCTCCGTGCTCATGGCGCAACTGTAGCGGGCGCCGAATGGGGTGGTGTCGCGCTGTTTTCGGTCCTACGCTCGGGACTCAACCGATCCTGAAACCTCCCGGAAGGAACTCCCATGACCAGCGAACCCATATCGACGCCGGATGACCTGACGGGAACGCCCGACGAGCGGACGAAGCAGCTGGCCCAGCTCTCGGGCACCTCCCTCAGCGGGGATTGGCTCCGTCGACAGCTGGAGTCGGCGTTGCGCGATTGGGCCGCCGACGAGAGCGAACTCGACATCGTGAAGGAGTCCCGGGCCGACTACTGAACGGCTTCGCGTTGAATGCTTCGCGTTAAATGATCGAGGGCCCGTCGTAGAGGCTAACGACGGGCCCTCTCCCTTGCACCAAGAGTGTCCTGCAATCACATTCCGCGTTACTTGCCACAGCAAACAACTAACGCTCTATGAATATATAACGGTCCGGTAACGGAGCGCTAGTTATCAAAACGTTATTTTTCTGGGAATTCGCTGTGTGCCTCGAAAGGGGGGCAGGCGGGGGTGGCGGATACCATGGTCCGCATGGCAGAGAAGGCTCGAGAAGGCGCCGATCGCATCCGTTTCAGCGCCGACGTGGTGGTGCTGGCCGACCGTTCGATCGTGCGTCTTCCCGCAGAGGCGAGCGCCGCCTTGCCGTCGCGTGGTCAGGTCGCCGTGCGGGGCGAGATGAGTGGGAAGCCGTTCGAGGCGGTGCTGGAGCCGGACGGGATGCGGGGGCATTGGCTCGGCGTGGACAGCTCCCTCGCGGAAGGTGAGACCGTCGCGGTCGAGATCGAGCGCAGCGACGCGTGGCCCGAGCCGCAGGTGCCGGCAGAATTCGAGCAGGCGCTCGCCGAGGCGCCCGCGGCCGACGAGACCTGGGGCGACATCACGCCGATGGCCCGGTGGGAGTGGGTGCGCTGGGTCAACGCCACGAAGAATCCGCAGACCCGCGACCGGCGCATCGAGGTGAGCATGTCGAAGCTCGGCAAAGGGATGCGGCGGCCGTGCTGCTTCGATCTGGCCTCCTGCACCGATCCGGAACTCTCGAAGAACGGCAAGCTCCTCGGTCTGTCCTGATCCGGCCGCGTGCTTTGTTTTGAATCATTCACGATAACTGCTACGGTCGAACCATGCACGAATCACGCGAGGCCGAGTTGCGCGAGGCGGGCCTCCGGGTGACCGCCGGGCGCGTGGCCGTGCTCGACGCACTCGGTTCGATGCCCCACGCCGATGCGGATACGATCTTCCGCACGATCGCTCCGACGCTCGAGAACACGTCGATCCAGTCGATGCACAACATCCTGGCCGATTTGTCGAAGGCGGGGCTCCTCCGCCGCATCGAGCCCGCCGGATCGCCCGCCCGATACGAGCGGCGCATCGGCGACAACCACCACCACGTCGTGTGCACGAACTGCGGCGCCGTGGCCGACGTCGATTGCGTGCACGGCGCTGCGCCCTGCCTCGCCCCGTCGTCGGATGCCGGCTACCGCATCCAGACCGCCGAGGTCACCTTCTGGGGTCTCTGCCCCGCTTGTCAGGCGGCCACCGGCTGAGGCCGCCGCGCCGGCCGCTCATTGCGTCGCCGGCCCTGTTCGTTCGATCCGCCATCCGGTGCCCTTGGGCACCTCACTTAAGGAGAACCATGTCCGAAACGCCTCCCACCACCACTCCGACCGGCACGCCGGTCGCCAGCGACGCGCACTCGCTCACCACGGGCGCCGACGGCGTCGCTGCGCTGCACGACCGCTACCTGGTGGAGAAGCTGGCGCAGTTCAACCGCGAACGGATTCCGGAGCGCATCGTGCACGCCAAGGGCGGGGGAGCGTTCGGCCGTTTCGAGGTGACCGAGGATGTCTCGCAGTACACCCGCGCCGCGGTGTTCCAGCCCGGCGCCGCCACCGAGACCCTCATCCGGTTCTCCAGTGTCGCCGGCGAGCAGGGCAGCCCTGACACCTGGCGCGACGTGCGCGGCTTCTCCGTGAAGTTCTACACGACCGAGGGCAACTACGACATCGTCGGCAACAACACCCCGGTCTTCTTCATCCGCGACGGCATCAAGTTCCCCGACTTCATCCACTCGCAGAAGCGCCTTCCCGGATCGGGGCTGCGCGACGCCGACATGCAGTGGGACTTCTGGACCCTCTCGCCGGAGTCGGCGCACCAGGTCACGTACCTGATGGGCGACCGCGGACTCCCGCGCTCCTGGCGCGAGATGCCGGGCTACGGATCGCACACCTACCAGTGGACGAACCTCGACGGCGAGCGCTTCTGGGTGAAGTACCATTTCCGCTCCAACCAGGGCAACGTCGAGATGCCGGGCACCGAGGCCGAGCTCATCGCCGGCGCCGACGCCGACCACTACCGCCGCGATCTCTACGAGGCGATCGAGCGCGGCGACTTCCCGTCGTGGGACCTGCACGTGCAGGTCATGCCCTACGACGACGCACATGACTACCGCTTCAACCCCTTCGACCTCACGAAGGTCTGGCCGCACGGCGACTACCCGCTGATCAAGGTCGGCACGCTCACGCTCGACCGCAACCCGGAGAACTTCTTCGCCCAGATCGAGCAGGCGGCGTTCTCGCCCGCGAACACCGTGCCGGGCATCGACATCAGCCCCGACAAGATGCTCATGGCGCGCGTCTTCAGCTACCCGGACGCGCAGCGCTACCGCGTGGGCACCAACTACGCCGAACTTCCGGTGAACGCTCCTCATGCGGCCCCGGTGCACAGCTACACCCAGGACGGCGCCGCTCGCCACGGCTTCAAGCCCGCGTCAGCACCGGTCTACGCGCCGAACTCCTTCGGTGGTCCGGTGGCGTCTCCGGCTGCCGCGGGCGCCGGTAGCTGGGAGACGGATGGCGCGCTCGTGCGCTCCGCCGCCACCCTGCACGCCGAGGACGACGACTTCGGCCAGGCGGGCACCCTCTACCGCGAGGTGTTCGACGAGTCGCAAAAGGCGCGCTTCCTCGCCACCATCTCGGGTGCGGTCGGCGGCGTCCAGGATTCCGGCATCCGCGAGCGCGCCATCCAGTACTGGACGAACGTCGATGCGACCCTCGGCGCCCAGCTGCGTGCGGTTCTCGTGGCCGGAACCGAGCCGTCCCTCGCCGCCGCGCAGCCCGGCCTGGCCGAGTAACCCGGCGACTCGTCGCGTCGAGGGCCCCGATCGCACCCTGCGGTCGGGGCCTTTAGCGTGCTACGGCTCGGTAGCTGAGCACGCCTTGGGTGGCGCTCCCTTGTGCGGAGCCCACCGAGCCAGATCCGACTACGCTCGACCAAACTGAGCAAACATCGCCTTCTCGCATTGAATGAGCTATTCTCGTCTTGACCTGCGGACCCACCGCACCCACTTTCGACATTTCTGGATGGCCCACCATGAATGCACTCCCGCGATCTCGGCGCAGGCACCCGCTGCGTTGGCTCCTAGCCCTCACCCTCGCCGCCGCCCTTGCGGCAGTCCCAACCCTCGCCCCTGCCCAGCCAGCGCAAGCAGCGGCAACTCCCGTGGCCGTAGATGACGCCTACACGACCGCAATGGATGCCCCTCTATCGAACTCTGAAAGTGTGCTGATGAACGACACTCTCGGTGACGCCCAAAATTGGAGGAAGGTGATGTCCCCGGCGCACGGAACGCTGTATCAGGCCGGGAAGCCAGGCTTCTTCACCTATTCGCCCGTCGCGGGATTCTCGGGCACCGACTCGTTTCAATACTGCCTCTCGCCCAATCTGGCAGGCGAGCCGTGCGTTTCAAATGTGGCTACGGTCACGATCAACGTGCTAGCTTCCGTGCCCGCCGATGATCATTTCGAGACAGGCGTATCGACAGCCTTGACAATCAGGATGGCTGACGCACTAGCCAATGACGCGAACGCTGACCCGAATCACGTTGCGTGGAACGTGCGAATCGAGGGCCCAAGAAACGGGACTCTGAGTTCGCCAGATGGTAAGGACATGACGTTCGTGCCCACTGCAGGATTCATTGGCACGGATATGTTCAAGTACTGTCTCGCGTACGCCGCCGGTCTTCCTTGTGAAACGCCCAACGCGACGGTATTTATCAATGTCGGGTTACCGGCGACGTCGCGGATTGCGGGGGCGGATCGGTACGAGGTGGCGGTTCAGATCGCCAATGGGATGTTCCCGACGACCGCTCACGTGTTGTTCATTGCGTCTGGGGTCAACTACCCGGACGCGTTGAGCGCTGGGCCGGCTGCCGCGAAGCTGGGCGGTGCGCTGCTGCTGACGTTGCCTGATCGGGTTCCTGACAATGTGGCCGCGAAGGTGTCGTCGTTGAAGCCGGGGCGGATCGTGATCGTCGGTGGGGTGAACTCGGTGTCGGAGGCGGTTGCAGGGCAGCTCAAGACTCTGGTGCCCGGGGCGACTGTTGAGCGTATCGGGGGAGCGGACCGCTACGAGGTGAGTCGCGCGATTGCTGACAAGATGTTCGGACCGTTCGCGCACGCTGATGTGACGACGGGCGCGACGTTCGCCGACGCGCTTTCGGCGGGTGCGGCTGCCGGTACCGTCGGCGAGCCCGTCGTGCTGGTCAGGGGTGATGCGCAGACCGCTGACGCGCCAACTCTTGCCCTGTTCGCGGCTCACGCGACGTCGAGCTTGACGATCGTGGGCGGTATCAACTCGGTTTCCGCCGGCGTCGAGACCTCGCTGCAAAAGGTCGGACCCGTTGCCCGGATCGGTGGCGCGGACCGCTTCGAGGCGTCGTCGAACCTGAACCATGCCGCGTTCGCGAAAGCCGACACGGTCTATCTGGCAACTGGCTTGAACTTCCCCGATGCTCTCGCGGGGAGTGTGCTGGCTGGTTCGACCAAGTCACCGCTCTACGTCGTGCCCAAGTCGTGCGTGCCGAAGGCCGTGATCGACGACATCGTGCGGTTGGGTGCGAAGAAAGTGGTGCTGCTCGGCGGGCCGAACTCGCTCACCGACGAAGTCGCGAAACTCTACGCCTGCACCCCCTAGCCGACAAGACGACCACGAAAAGCGCCGCAAACCGGACGGCGTCGGCGCAGAAGAGGTCGAGGGAGGGTGGGGAGGTGTGGCGGATGGAGACGTCGGCGTGGCGGTCGAAGCGGTAGCCGACGCCGCGGACGGTGCGCACGATGTCCTCGTAGTCGCCGAGCTTCGAGCGCAGGCGGCGCACGTGCACGTCGATGGTGCGCTCGTTCGGCACCTCTTCGTCGCCGCCGCTCGACAGCACGGTGATCAACTCGGCGCGCTCGATGGCACGGCTCTCGTGCTACTCAAGGTACTGGTGGGGCTTGATCTGCTAGAGGGAACTGTACCCGCGTCGCCTCGCTAATGCTCGGTTATTGCAGGCGGACGATTGTCGTCGCGACAGGCAGCGTCGAGGTGCAGCGCATCCGCGGCAGACTTGTGAGAATTCATCGAATATCGGGAGCAGATGAGGTATTCTCGCTATGACCCGCGGCCCTGGCCGCAATGAAGGCTGATCTTTTGGACGGCACATTATGAAAACAACATCGCAAGGTCGGAGCGCTCGCCCAGCGCGCTGGCTCCTCGCGCTCACACTCGGCGCGATACTAACTGCGGCGCCTTCCCTGGCGTCGGTCCCGTCGGCCCGCGCAGCAGTTCCTCCCGTAGCTGTTGATGACGCGTTCACGACTGCACAGAGCGCTCCGTTGATCGAAGAAATCCGGGCAAACGATTCTCTGGGAGGAGAAGACCTCAGCTGGACAGTGATTACTTATCCAAAACATGGCCAGCTCACGGGTGGTAGAGCGGACAACAAGCTCATCTACACCCCTGACCGTGGCTTCGCGGGCGCAGACTCGATGCAGTACTGCCTTGCGACGCTGCATGGTTTTGCCTGCCTTTCCAATACGGCAACTGTGACCATCACTGTGCTGGCCGGTATACCTGTCGATGACCACTTCGCTGTCGCCGCGATGACGCCATTGCAGTTAAAGAGAGCTGACGTATTGGCAAACGACGTGAACGCGGATCACTTGACGTGGAGCGCATTGGTCGAAGCGCCGAAACATGGCACGTTGACTAAATCGAGCCTTCCTGAGGCTGTCATCTACACTCCTGCAGCTGGTTTCGCAGGAACAGATTCGTTCAAGTACTGCCTCACCTCTATCGCGAATACGCCCTGCGAATCGCCCAGCGCAACGGTGTCAATCGATGTGGGGTTATCGCAGACGACTCGGATCTTTGGCGCCGACCGTTTTGAAGTGGCGGTGAAGATCGCTGACGCGCAGTATCCGACGACTGCCCCAGTAGTGTTCGTAGCCTCGGGACTCAACTATCCCGACGCGTTGAGCGCCGGCCCGGCGGCTGTTAAGCTCGGTGGGCCGTTGCTCCTGACACTTCCTGACCGTGTGCCCGACGTCGTCCTGGCGAAGATCGTGGCACTGAACCCAGCGAAGATCATCGTGGTCGGCGGGGTCAACTCGATTTCGACTGCCGTATCCGACCGTCTCACAACACTCATTCCCGGTGTGAGCGTCGAGCGGATCGGGGGCGCCGATCGCTACGAGGTAAGCCGAGCGATCGCGGATCGCGCCTTCGGAGACGTCGCCCACGCGTACGTGGCGACCGGGTCCAACTTTCCTGATGCGCTCTCCGCTGGTGCTGCTGCCGGCACCGCTCACGAACCGGTGGTGTTGGTCAACGGCGGCGGATCGGCGGCTGACGCGCCGACTTTGGCGCTCTTTGCCGCCCACAAGGCGTCGAGCCTGACGATCGTCGGTGGTGTGAATTCCGTCTCGCCTGCGGTTGAGGCCTCTCTAGCGGCGCGAGGCACGGTAGTTCGCTCCGCAGGGGCCGATCGTTTTGAAGCGTCCTCCAACCTCAACCGCTCCGCGTTCTCGAAGGCCGACACGGTCTATTTGGCGACCGGTCTGAACTACCCTGACGCGCTAGCGGGCGGAGTGCTCGCCGGTGCGACAGGCTCTCCCCTGTACGTGATTCCACAGGACTGTGTACCGGTTCCAGTACTCGACGACATCACGCGCCTAGGAGCGAAGAATGTGGTGCTTCTCGGCGGTCCTAACTCCCTGACCGACGACGTAGCCCGCCTGGTGGGGTGCGCCCCATGAGTACCCGGATCGGCGACTGAATTTCGCTGATGTCCTTTGATGTCCGGTGGGGCCTTGCCCCGCCGGACATCTTCTTTCACGCGCAAACAGCGGTGCCTGCGGCGACTATTGAGCGAATTAGGGCGGCTGATCGCTACGAGGTGAGTCGAGCGTTCGCGGACAAGATGTTCGGGCCGTTCGCCCAAGCTGCTAGGAAGCAGTCCCGACGGCCGCGGACGCGCTTCCGTTGGCGCAGCTGCCACGCCCGTCGAGCTGTCGGGGGCGATGTGAATAGCGCCGATGTGCCGCGCTCGCCTTGTTCGCTGCTCACGCGACATCCCGGTTGAAAATCGTAGGTGATGTCAATGCCATTTCAGCCGCTGTCGAGACGTCACAGTTGAGGGTCGGACCGGTCACGCGAATCGGCGGAGCAGACCGCTTCGAGGCATCATTGAACCCAGACCACAGGCCGCCTTCGCGAACGCCGACACGACGTATTTAGCCAGTGGTACGAACTTCCCGATGCCCTAGCGGGTAGCGTGCTCGCCGGACCGACGACATTTCCACTGTAGGGGTTGCCGTAGTCTTGCGTTCCGCGGGCGGTGATCGATACCAGCGTGGGTTTGGGCGCGAATAGGGTCTTCCTGCTCGGCGGGATCGATTCGCTCACAGACGAGGTCCCGAAGCTCGATGCCTATTCCGGGTAGTCGCTAGGCCTTCACCGTCGCCCTTTCGATGCCCGGCAGGCCTCATGGCTTGCCGAGCCAAGGGATCGCTTAGAAGAGGTCAGGGGAGGGGGTTGAGGTGTGGCGCACAGAGACGTCGGCATGGCGATCGAAGCGGTAGCCGACGCCGCGCACGGTGCGCACGATGTCCTCGTAGTCGCCGAGCTTGGAGCGGAGGCGGCGCACGTGCACGTCGATGGTGCGCTCGTTCGGCACCTCTTCGTCACCGGCGCTCCAGAGCGCGGTGATCAGCTCGGCGCGCTCGATGGTGCGGCCCTCGCGGAGCACGAGGTACTGGAGCAGCTCGAACTCCTTGTAGGTGAGGTTCGCGGCGTTGTTGTCGAGCAGCACGCGCTTGCGGCTGAGGTCGACGACGACGCCGTCGCGGGCGCGGTCCTGCGCATCCGGAACCTGGCGGTGCTTGGCCAGCGCCGTCGGGTCCTGTAGCGCGAGGCGCACCACGTCGACGTCGCGGCCACCGGCACCGCGCGGTGCGAGGGCGACGGCGGCGTAGGTCTCCGAGGAGGGAGCGAGTTCCGCGGCGAGGGCCTTGAGCGCCTCGACAATGCGGCCGAGGTCGGTGCCGTCGGCGGCGGCCTTGTCCTCGTCGATGCCGACGTAGAGCACGAAGCCGCGGGCTTCGGTGCCCTCGGGCACGGCGCGGATGCGGGGGGCGGCCGAGGCGACGTCTTCGACGCGGCTGATGGGCGTGATGGTGGCGGGGCGGGAATCGAGGTGGGCGATCGACATGAGAGTTGTCCTCAGCTGAAGTGACCCGTCTGAACGGGTCGGAGATGTGTCAGGCTACGGACTGCGATGAGAGTCCGGGCTGCACCGGAGAGTTCCGGATGCGGAGCACCTGCACCGTTCGATCAGCGGGATGAGGCTGAGAGGTGGAGGGGTGCTCGTCGAGATTGTCTCGTTAGCGACACATTCGACAACACATGACGACGGCGCCGGCCATCATCATGCCGGCATGCCCAGGAGCCTCAAAGGAGGTCAGGGTGTGCACCTTGTCAGTCATAGACAGAAGCTAAGCGGATGCGCGTGCGAATTGTCAAGCGCCGGATCGTTGCTCTCGGTATAGATTCGACGACATGGCCTCCCCCACACCGCTCAGCGCGGGAGCGGGCCGTGCGCGCTGGCAGGCCTTCGCCGTGTGCGTCGCGGTCGCGGCGTTGACCATCCTCGACCTGTCGAAGGTGAATGTCGGCCTGCCCTCGATCGAGAAGTCGCTCGGCGCCGGCTCCAGCGAACTGCAGATCATCGTCGCCGGTTACGCGCTCGCGTTCGGTCTGGCGCTCGTGCCGTCAGGCCGACTCGGCGACCTCTACTCGCGCCGAGTGATGTTCGTGGTGGGGCTGAGCGGGTTCACGGTGGCCAGCGCTCTGTGTGCGATCGCCCCGAGCATCCAGGTCCTCGTGATGGCCCGCATCCTTCAGGGCGTCGCCGCAGGTGTGCAGATGCCCCAGGTTCTGGGGTTGGTGCAGCAGTTGTTCCAAGGCGAGGAGCGGGGCCGCGCCTTCGGGTTGTTCGGCGCCACGATCGGTGTCGCCACCGCCTTCGGGCCGACGCTCGGCGGACTGCTGATCGCGGTCGGCGGCGAGACCGACGGCTGGCGGCTCCTGTTCTGGATGAACGTGCCGCTCGGCATCCTGGCTCTCGTGTTCGCCCTGCGCCTGTTGCCCCGGTCGCAACCCCATCAGCCCGGCCCGCGCAACCTCGACCTCGTGGGCATCCTCCTGCTCGGGGCGAGCGTCTTCAGCTTCATGCTGCCGTTCGTGCTCACCACGGGCGGCCCCGACGACAGTCCCTGGCGCTGGCTCTGGCTGCTCGGATGCGCGGTGTTCGTCGTCCTGTTCATCGCGTGGGAGCGTCGCTACGCGGCGGCCGGGAAATCGCCCGCCATCCACTTCTCGTTGTTCGCGCTCGGCTCCTACCGCAACGGACTCCTGCTCGCGACCGCATACTTCGCGGCCATTCCGGCGATCTTCCTGCTGACGACGCTGTTCCTGCAGGAGGGTTTGGGATTCCCTCCGGTGTTCGCGGGCATGGTGAGCATCTCGTTCGCACTGACCTCCGCGATCGCGTCGCTGATCGGTGGCCGGTTGGTCGGACGCTACGGGCGGGCCCTCGTGGTGGTGGGGTTGGTGATCGCGTTCTGCGGCTTCGTGCTGGTGCTGCTCGCGGCGGTGCTGCCGCCGGCCGAGTGGTCGATCTGGCTGATGGCGGCGGCGATGGCGGTGGCCGGCGCCGGAGGCGGGCTCGTGATCTCGCCGAACCAGACGCTGACGCTCGCCGAGATCCCGGTGACCGAGGGCGGTGTCGCCGGATCGATGGCGCAGGTGGGGCAGCGGGTCGGCACCGCCATGGGGGTCGCTGCCGCGTCGTCGATCTTCTTCTCGACGCTGTACCGCGAGGGGCCCGGCAATGCCGACAACGTGTCGGTGTACCACGACGGCTTCCGCAACGCCTTCTTCGTGACGCTCGGACTCATCCTCGTGGCGCTGGCCATCGCCCTCGTCGACCTCTTCCGCCGCAAGCGTGCCGAGGCCGAGGAGCCCGAAGACGACCCGGCCGATTCGGAAACGGCGCCGCCGGTGCCGACGAGTGACCCCAGGGGGTCGGAGCAGTAGCCGGGCTCAGACCGTTCCGTAAAGGCGATCGCCGGCGTCACCGAGACCGGGGACGATGTAGCCCTTCTCGTTGAGGCGCTCGTCGAGGGCACCCAACACGAGCGTCACGTCGCGGCCTTCGGTCGCCTTCTCGAGAGCAGCCACACCCTCGGGGGCTCCGAGGAGGCAGATGGCCGTGACATCCTGAGCCCCGCGCTTGAAGAGGAACTCGATGGCGGCACTGAGCGAGCCTCCGGTGGCGAGCATCGGGTCGAGCACGAAGCACTGGCGATCGGAGAGGTCGTCGGGCAGGCGCTCGGCGTAGGTGGTGGGCTCGAGGGTCTCCTCGTTGCGCACCATGCCGAGGAAACCGACCTCGGCGCTCGGCACCAGCTTCACCATGCCTTCGAGCATGCCGAGCCCGGCGCGGAGGATCGGCACGACCAGCGGGCGCGGGCTGCTGATCGCGACCCCCGTCGTCTCGGCCACCGGTGTCTGGATGGTGACGGGCTCCACCCGCACGTTGCGCGTGGCCTCGTAGGCCAGCAGGGTCACCAGCTCTTCGGCGAGGGACCGGAAAGTCGGCGACGGCGTGTTCACGTCGCGGAGGACCGTCAGCTTGTGGGTGATGAGCGGGTGGTCGGCAACGTGTACTCGCATAGGGTCAATCTACTGGACTCGACCGGCCCTGCCGCAGGACGATATAACCTACGCCTGAAGACGAGAGGATGTGACGTGGCCGATTCGTCGCCCAGCCCTCTACCCGCACCGGGAGTACTGACCGACTGGATGCGCCTCGCGCTCGACGAAGCGCGTGCCGCTCTCGAGACCGAGGACGTGCCGGTCGGCGCGATCGTGGTCGACGGATCGGGCGCCGTGATCGGCGTGGGTCGGAACGAGCGGGAGCTGCGGCAGGACCCCACCGCGCACGCGGAGGTGGTGGCCATCCGCCAGGCGTCCTGGAAGCTCGACGACTGGCACCTCACGGATGCGACGCTGATCGTGACGCTGGAGCCGTGCGTGATGTGTGCGGGCGCGATCCTCTCCGCCCGCATCCCTCGGGTGGTGTTCGGTGCCTGGGACGAGAAGGCGGGCGCGGCGGGCTCGGTCTACGACGTGCTGCGCGACCGGCGGTTGAACCACACCGTCGAGGTGGTGGCGGGGGTCGAGGCGGAGGCCTGCGGTGAGCTGCTCACCGCCTTCTTCCGCGACGGGCGCGGCCCCATCTCGACGCGCTGACCGCGCCCGCCGCACCCGTTGGGCCCGCCCACCCGCCGGGCCGAGCCACCGACGCGCGAAGTAGCGCGAAGTCGCTCCGGCGGACGCCCTATCGCCTACGTCGCGCGACCCGGCGACGGATGGAGCCCCGGCAGGTGCTCGAGGTACTCGGCGAGCATCCGCTGCGAGACCGCCTGCATTCCCTCGCCGTAGCGGGCGCGCTCGGCCCGCAGCGCCTCGGGGTCGTAGCCCGCAGCGTCGACGTAGGCGGCGTCGGCCACGAGCCACTCCTCGTGCATCTCGTCGGTGAGCTCGGGATGGAACTGCACGGCGAGCATCCAGTCGCCGATGCCGAAGGCTTCGTTCGCGTAGGCGGCCGACGACGCGAGGCGCTCGGTACCGCGCGGCAGGTCGAACGTATCGCCATGCCACTCCGCCACGGGCACGCCGGCGACGTGGCGCACGGGGGATTCGAGACCGGCATCCGTCGGTGTGACCTCGCGGTAGCCGATCTCGACCGTGGCGCCCGGCCGCACCTCTTCGCCTAGGGCCGCTGCGATCAGCTGAGCACCGAAGCACACGCCGAGAGTGGGGCGAGCGGATGCCAGACGCTCGCGCACGAAGGCGATCTCGGGTGCGATGAAGGCGTGCCGGTCGGCTTCGTAGACGCCCCGCGCCGACCCGAGAACGACGAGCAGATCGGCGTCGGCTGCGGTGGCCAATGCCGCGGCGAACTCACCGGGCGCCGAGGAGGCGAGACCGGCGTCGAGCACCTCGATGTCGTAGCCGTGCGCCCGCAGGACGGAATCGAAGTTGCCGAGCGACACCATCCGCTCGTGCCGGATGACTGCAGCGCGCATTGCGGTGGCGATCAGTCGGTGCTCTTGATGACGATCGCCTCGGTGGAGGTCTCGATCTCCACCGGCGGCACGTAGACGTCGGGCTCGATGTAGATGACGCGCGCGATCGGCACGGCGGACCGGATGTTCTCCTCCACCTGGTTGATGGTGGCGGCCACGTCGCGCAGCTCGATCTCGGGTGGCAGAGCGATCTTGGCCGCGACGAGCAGCTCGTCGGGACCGAGGTAGAGCGACTTCATGTGGATGAGCCGATCGACGTTGGCGGTGCCCTCGATCGCACGCGCGATGGCTGCGGTGTCGGCGTCGCTCGCGCCTTCGCCCACGAGCAGGCTCTTCGTCTCCATACCGAGCACGACCGCCACGGCCACGAGCAGGGCGCCGATGAACAGGGTTCCGATGCCGTCCCACACGCCGTTGCCCGTGATCACCGAGAGCACCACGCCCACGAAGGCGAAGGCCAGACCGAGCAGCGCCGCAGTGTCTTCGAGCAGCACCACCGGCAGCTCGGGCGCCTTGGCACGGCGCACGAACTGCACCCAGCTCTGCTTGCCCCGGGAGTGGTTGCTCTCGCGCACGGCCGTGCGCAACGAGAACCCTTCGAGGCCCATGGCGATGACCAGCACGAGGATCGGCAGCCACGCGTTCTCGATCGGATGCGGTTCCGCGAGCTTCTCGATGCCCTCGTAGATCGAGAACACGCCACCGACGGAGAACAGGATGATCGACACCACGAAGGCGTAGACGTAGCGCTCGCGCCCGTAGCCGAAGGGATGCTCCTTGTCGGCCTTCTTCTTCGCCTGACGACCCCCGAGGAGCAGGAGCAGCTGGTTGCCGGAATCGGCGAGGGAGTGCACGCCCTCGGCGAGCATGGAGGAGGAGCCGGAGAAGACGAACGCGATGAACTTGGTGACCGCGATGCCGAGGTTGGCGCCCAGGGCCGCGAGGATCGCCTTGTTGCCACCTGAAGTGCTCACGAGTGCCCTCTTTCCCTTGCGCCGCTGCGGCCAATCCTAGGATGGACTGATGACCCACGCCGACTCCACCCAGCTTCCGTCCATCGCTCTGCTCGGCGCCGGCTCGATGGGCCGGGCCGTGCTGAGCGGACTTCTCGCTCCGACCGTGGAGGTGGTCGGCGGCATCCGTGTCACCAACCGTTCGGCGTCGCGCGCCGCCGAACTCGACGGCACCCCAGGCGTGACCGCATTCGCCACCGAGGACGACCCGGAGGCGAACCGCCATGCCGTCGCCGGTGCCGCGATCGTGATCGTGGCCGTGAAGCCCGCCATGGTGCCGGACCTGCTCGACGAGATCGCGTCGTCGCTCGAGCCGGGCGCGATCGTGGTAAGCGTCGCCGCCGGAGTCACCGTCGCGACCTTCGAGGCGCACCTGCCGAGCACGGTGTCGGTGCTGCGCTCGATGCCGAACACGCCCGCCGTGGTGGGCCGCGCCGTCACGGGGCTCTCGGCCGGAACACGCTCGAGCGCGGCCGACCTCGCGCTCGTGCGCTCGCTGTTCGAGACGGTGGGGACGGTGGTCGAAGTTCCGGAATCACAGCTCGATGCTCTCAGCACCATCTCCGGTTCGGGGCCGGCGTACGTCTTTCTGTTGATAGAAGCGCTCACGGCGGCGGCGGTGGAGAAGGGGTTCAGCGCGGAGCAGGCGGCCGAGCTGGTGAACGGGACCTTCGCCGGCGCATCCGAACTCCTCGTCGCGTCGGGCAAGACCCCCACCGAGCTGCGAATCCAGGTCACGAGCCCCAAGGGCACCACCGAACGGGCGCTCGCGGTGCTCCAGGACGCCGACCTCCCCGCCCTCTTCACGAAGGCGACCGACGCGGCCCTCGCGCGGGCCAAGGAGCTCGCCGCCGGTTGAGGCCCTAGTGCGGCGTGGACGCCGTGATGAGCGCCTCGTAGTCGGCGTCGAGCCGATCGACCTCCGCCCGCCGGGCCGACACCTCCGACTCGTCGGTGGCCGCGTCGAGAGCGTCGAGCGCGGCCCGGTACGCGGCGTCCACACCCGCCCACATCGCCTCGTCGGCGGCGTCGATCGCGACCACCGCCTGACGGTCGCGGAAGTAGGGAGCGTAGAACTCCTCGAGCTCGGGCCCGGCATCCGCGATCTCCGAGCCGAGGTAGGCGAACTCCTCGGTTCCCATCGCATCGGCGTGACCCTGCGCCGACATCTCCAGGTTGCCGCGGAGCGGGTCGTCGGCGGGCAGCTCGGCCCAGCGATCGTCGAGCAGGGCGTCGAGCCGGTCGCGATCGCCGCTCGTCAGCCGGTCGTACGCGGCGTGCAGGAACTCGTGCGCCGCGGTCACCGCCACCTGATCGGCGAGCCGGTCGTCGGAGGGCTCGAAGATCGCGATGCGGCCGGTGTCGCCGATGCCGTAGTAGCAGCCCACCGTCGATCCCGATCCATCACCGTCGTCGCCGGCCTCGCTGTCGTCGACGCACGCCTCCCGGAACGGGGCATCCGAGAGCAGTTCGGGCTCGGTGTCCTCGAAGATCGCGAGACCTTCGTCGGTGAACCCGATCTGGTCGGCCACCTCGGTGAGTTCCGCCGACATCGAGTAGTGCGTGAGCCACGACAGCGGGTTCGAGGGGAGCGTGGTGAGCACGAAGAGGCCGGTCGCCACGACCGCGAGCACGCTCATCCAGAATGCCACTCGATTCCGAGGCTTCCGTCCACCCTGCCCCGCACCGGGTTCGCGGAAGATCCGCGACCCGTCATCCTCGAACAGCGTCACAGAGCGATCATCCCACCGCCGCATGACTCGCGGGGACGAGACCTCAGTTGCCGAGCGCCGCGAACGTCTCGATGTCGGACGACTTGCCCGACACGATGATCAGATCGTGGTTCGAGACCACGGTCGACTCCGTCGCGTAGGTGAACGGCTTGCCGGGGCTCTTCACGCCCACCACGGTCACGTGGTACTTCGTGCGCACGCCCGACTCGGTGAGGTTGAGGCCGCGGATCGGCTTCGGCGGATACATCTTCACCAGGGCGAAATCGTCGTCGAACTCGATGAAGTCGAGCATTCGACCGGACACCAGGTGCGCGACCCGCTCGCCCGCTTCGGCCTCGGGATAGATGACGTGGTTGGCGCCGATGCGCTCGAGGATCTTGCCGTGTGACCGCGAGATCGCCTTCGCCCAGATCTGCGGCACGCGCAGGTCGACGAGGTTGGCCGTGATGAGAACGGATGCCTCGATCGACGAGCCCACCGCCACCACCGCGATCTGGAACTCGGATGCCCCGATCTGCCGCAGCGCCTCGATGTTCTTCGCATCGGCCTGCACGGTGTGGGTCACCCGTTCCGACCACTTCTGCACGAGACCTTCGTTCTCGTCGATCGCGAGCACCTCGCGGCCCAGCCGGTCGAGTTCGCCGGCCGTGGCCGCTCCGAAGCGGCCCAACCCGATCACGAGAACCGGGGCGTCGTGTTTGATCCGGTCAACCAACGATGGGCCTCTCTTCCGGGCGCTTGTAGAGCTGCTGCCGCTGGCTCGCGGCCAGGGCGGCGGCGAGAGTCACTGTACCAACGCGCCCGAAGAACATGGTGGCGGCCATGATGTAGACGCCCGGATCGGGCAGCGATGCCGTCAGCCCCGTGGTGAGGCCCGAGGTCGCGAACGCCGAGATCACGTCGAAGAGCACGAAGTCGAGCGGTGCCTTGGAGATCTGCAGGATGAGGATGCTCGACACGGCCACCGTCGTCGCCCCCCAGAGCACGACCGAGACACCCAATCGCAGCACGTCGCTCGGGATGCGCCGGCTGAACGCCTCCATCTCCTGGTTTCCGCGCGCCTCCGCGAAGGCCGCGAGGAACAGCACGGCCAGGGTCGTGACTTTGATGCCGCCGGCGGTGGATGCCGATCCGCCGCCGATGAACATCAGCATGTCGGTCACCAGCAGACTCGACCCGTTGAGATCGGGGATGTTGATGGTCGAGAATCCGCCCGATCGCGTCATCACCGAGAGGAAGAAGCTCTGGAAGACGGTGTCGCCCGCCCCGAGTTCGCCGAAGGTCTTCGGGTTGTCGAACTCGAGGATGATGTAGAGAGCCGCTCCGAACACGATCAGGAGCGCGCTCGTCACCAGCGTGAGCTTCACGTGCACCGACCACCGCGGGGGCCGGTTCATCCTGCTGTGCCGGCGCCGCAGCTTCCAGCCCTTGAGGCTGCGCGAGAGCGTGTAGATGATCGGGAAGCCGATGCTGCCGAGGAACACGCCGATCATGAGGATCGTGAGGAAGAAGTAGTCGTTCGCGAACGGCGTCAGACCCTCCGCGTTGGGCGCGAATCCGGTGTTGGTGAACGCCATCGCCGAGTAATAGAGGGCGAACCACACGGCTTCGCCGACCGGGATGCCGTCGATGAGCATCCGGGGCAGCAGCAGGATCGCGAGCGCGAGCTCGATCACCAAGGCGCTGATCGCGACCGTGGCCAGCAACGAACCGATCTCGCCGAGCCGCACCGCCTGCCCCTCGGCGACCGGCCCGTGGTGCATCCGGAGCGGGTTGGTGTCGCTCGCTGCGATGAGTCGCGCGCGGAGACCGAGCCGGCGCGAGATGACGAGCCCGAGGATGCTGGCGAGCGTCAGCACACCGAGCGCGCCGATCTGCACACCGATGTAGATGACCACGTGGCCGAACACCGACCAGTGCGTGGCCATGTCGACCGTGGAGAGTCCCGTGACACAGATGACCGAGACCGCGGTGAAGAGGGAGTCGGCCAGGCCGGTGGCCTTACCCGTGGCGCTGGAGATCGGCAGCGAGAACAGCACCGTGAAGATGAGCACGAGCGAGGCGAAGATGAGGATCGCGAACCGCGAGGGCGAGCGCTCGGAGAATTCCCGCATCGCGGCCCGCGCGCGGCCGAACCAGGTGCGGCTGCGGAACAGCGGATTGCGGGAGAACGCCGTGTTGCCGATGCTCATCCCTGATCCTCGCTACGGCGGGCCGTGTCGGTACCCCTGTGTGAACGCCCCAATGCTACCCGGGGTGGCGCGGATGCGGGGGTGCACCACTACCCTGGACGCATGGCCGACATCTTCTCAGTGATCGCTGACCCCACTCGGCGTCAGCTCCTGTCGTTGCTGCTCGAGCGCTACGTCTCCTCCGACAGCCCCAGCGCATCCGGTGCGGGCGAAGGGGAGTTCAGCGTCTCGGAGCTGGTGTCGCAGCTCGAACTCAGTCAGCCCACCGTCTCCAAGCACCTGAAGGTGCTGCGGGATGCGGGGCTCGTGGTGGTGCGCGAAGAGGGTCAGCACCGCTTCTACAAGATCGACGTGTCGCCGCTGGAGGATGTGGAGGACTGGATCATCCCGTTCCTCTCCGCCGACTTCGACGAGGCCGCCACCGACGAGCTCTGGGACAACGCGTCCGACGCCGTCAAGTCGGCCGCCGCGACCTTCGGTCAGAACGTGGGGCGCCGGGCTGCGGCCACGTCGCACGCGGTGAAGTCGGTGGCCGACGACCTGGTGTCGAAGCTCCGGCGCTGAGCGGCGTGAGACCCGAGTGACTGCTGTTGCTCGTGAGGCCTTGCAGCCGCTATGGTTTCGCCATGGCTGCGGACCTGGATGATGTGAGATTCCTCACGGTCGCCGAGGTGGCCGAGATGATGCGGGTGTCGAAGATGACCGTGTACCGTCTCGTGCACTCCGGTGAGCTTCCGGCGATCCGTTTCGGCCGTTCGTTCCGGGTGCCCGAGTCGGCCGTCGCGTCGGCGGTGGAGAACCACGTGGCAGACCGGGCCGCCGATTCGGCCTGAGAGTAACTGGTACACTTCTCCGAGGCCCTTTGGCCGGCCGCCGGTTTTCGGCGTGGTCATCCTGATACGTGTGAGGTTTGTGTGGGTTCTGTAATCAAGAAGCGTCGCAAGCGCATGGCGAAGAAGAAGCACCGCAAGCTGCTTCGCAAGACTCGCCACCAGCGTCGCAACAAGAAGTAGCGTCAGACCCTAGGTCTCGCTACGCGAGCAGAGCGCCAGACACCACGTCTGGCGCTTTTTGCTTTCGCTGCCGATGAACGACGCGCCTGAGGAGTACTGCGCCACCCTGGTCGTCCGCGACGCGGTGACCAAGCTCGACGCGCTCGCCATCGTGTCGCTCGCCGTCGATCGGCCGGTCATCGGCGCGGGGACGATGCATCCCCACATCGAGCTCGAAGGCGGTGCGCGGGTCGAGATCGAGATCCCCAAGTTCGGCGAGCCGCCGCCCCTCGCCCTGGACGTGTACTCCCGGCTGGGTTTCGAGCACGCCGCCATGAGCGCGTTGGCTTTGCTCGGTCGGCTGGAGGAGGCCACGGCCTGGACGGTGAAGCGCGATTTCACGCCGTGACCGCGGGCGTCACCGCGTTCCCGCCCTCCGTCGGCCGCTCGGTAGGCTGAGACCGTGCCCACCGTCAACCTCACGCTCATCGGCAAGCCCGGGTGTCACCTCTGCGACGACGCGCGCGACGCCATCCGGGGAGTGCTCGACGACCTGGCCGCCGACTCGTCGGTGCCGTCGGTCGAGGTGAACGTGACGGAGCTGTCGATCCTCGACAACCCCGCGCTGATGGACGAGTTCGCCGAGGAGATCCCGGTGGTCATGCTCGACGGCCGGGTGCACACGATCTGGCGGGTCGAACCGGCTCGCCTCCGCACCGCTCTCCTGGAGGCATCCGAATGATCCGTCACGTCGTCGCGTGGAAGCTGGCCGCGACCGAGCCGTCGCAGAAGGCGGCCGACGCCGCCGAGATCACGCGACTCCTCTCGGGTCTGGTCGGGGTCGTGCCCTCGATCGTGTCGCTCGCGGTGGGCCCGAACATGGCCTATTTCGAGGCCAACTGGGATGTCGTGCTGGTGGCCGACTACGACGACCTCGCCGGTCTCGACGCCTACCAGACGCATCCGGCGCACCTCGAGGTCGTGCCGCAGATCAAGGCCCTCGTGGTCCAGCGCGCCTCGGTCGACATCGAAGTCTGATGTCGGTGGAGGTGTCGTGAGTGTCGTGACCGAGCTGCTCACCGACCGCCTCCTGCTGCGTCGGTGGCGCCACGACGACCTCGAGCCGTTCGCTGCTCTCACCGCCGACCCCGAGGTGATGCGCTACTTCCCGGCGCCGCTGGACCGCGAGGCGAGCGACGCGTTGGCGGTGCGCGCCGACGCGCTCTTCGACTCGCACGGCTACGGCTTGTGGGCGCTCGAACTGCGCGCGACGGGCGAGTTCATCGGATTCACGGGGCTGGCACCGATGCCCGAGGGCGTGCCCGGCGCCGGCGGAGTGGAGGTGGGCTGGCGGCTGGCGCGAGGGTTCTGGGGCCGGGGGTACGCGACCGAAGCGGCGCGGGCATCCGTGCGGATCGGATTCGACGAAGCCGGGCTCGCTGAGATCGACTCGATCACGGCGGTGATCAACCAGCCCTCACGCGCCGTGATGGAGCGGATCGGGATGCGCCGGGCCGACTTCTTCGAGCACCCCCGCGTGCCCGAGGGGTCGCCCCTCCGCCCGCACGTGCGGTATCGGCTGCTCGCCGCCGACCTGGGCGACGAGTAACTACGCAAATGAAGAGGACCGACGCCCTATACGGGGTCGGTCCTCTTCATTTGCGTAGTTACCAGCGTCAGGGGAGCAGGCGCGTCGGCCCGCGGAACAGGTAGACGACCTCGCGGAGGTTCGTCTGGTGCAGCATCAGCATGAGCACGCGCGAGAGACCCATGCCGAACCCGCCGTGCGGCGGGACGCCGTAGCGGAAGAAGTCGAGGTAGAACCCGAGCTCCTCAGGGTCGAGCCCCTTCTCGCGCGCCTGCTCGGTGAGGATCTCGACGCGGTGCTCGCGCTGGGCTCCCGTCGAGATCTCGACACCGTTGTAGATGAGGTCGTAGCTGTTCGTGATGGTCTGGTCGGCCGCGTTGCGCATGTGGTAGAACGGCCGGATGCTCGACGCGTAGTCGGTGAGGAAGACGAAGTCGTGCCCGTAGGTCTCCTTGACGTAGGCCGCGATCTGACGCTCGCCCTCCGGGTCCATGTCGTCGTCCTCGCGCGGCACAACGTATCCGCGGTCGGCCACGATCTGCTTCGCCTCGGCGAGCGGGATGCGCGGGAAGGGCTGCGTGGGCACCTCGATGTCGACGTCGAAGAGCGCCTTGATCTCCTCGCCGTGCTTCTCCTTCACCGCGCGGAGGCCCGCGACCATGAGCTCCTCGTGCAGCTGCATGACGTCTTCGTGCGAGTCGATCCAGGAGATCTCGGCGTCGACGCTCGTGAACTCCGTGGCGTGCCGGCTCGTGAACGACGGGTCGGCGCGGAACGCGGGACCCACCTCGAACACCTTGCCGAAGCCGGCCGGCTGCGCCATCTGCTTGAAGAACTGCGGGCTCTGCGAGAGGTAGGCCTTGGTCTCGAAGTACTCGACCTCGAAGAGCTCGGCGCGCGACTCGCTCGCCGAGGCCATGAGCTTCGGGGTGTGGATCTCGATGAAGTCGTGCTCGACCCAGTAGGTGCGCCAGGCGTGCTCGAGGGTGGTCTGCACCCGGAAGACGAGGTTCTGCTCGGGGCGACGCAGGTCGAGGAAGCGCCAGTCCATGCGCTTGTCGATGCCCGAGTCGGCCGCGATCGGCGTCTCGGGAATGGCGGCGGTCTCGACCACGAGGGTCGCGAGCTTCACCTCGATGCCGCCGAGCTTCACGCGCTCGTCGTGCTTGAGCTCGCCGGTGACGGTGATGAAGGAGCCCTGCGCGAGGCCGGAGATGATCTCGGCGACCTCTTCGGTCTCGTCCGTTCGCGGGTTCACCAGCTGAACGGCGCCCGACTCGTCGCGGAGGACGACGAACTGCACCTTCTTCTGATCGCGCACCGTATCGACCCAGCCGGAGACGGCGACGGGCCCATCGGGCAGTGCGGCAAGGTTCTTGACGAGGGTGCGTTCGGTCACGGGTAGAGAGTCTACCTGCGACGCCTCGCGGCGAAGCCGGAGATCAGGCGATCAGGTCCGTTCCGGATCAGGTGCGTTCCGGATCAGGCCCGTCCCGGTTCAGGCGTTCCGGATCAGGACCGACGCGTGGGGATGCGGCGGTAGCCGTCCATCCGCATGGCGGCGATGGTGGCGACGATTCCGGAGGTGGCGACGGCGGCGAAGATGGAGAGCGTGATGATGGTCATGAGTAAGCCTTTCTGACATCAATTTCACCTCGCGGAACTGTTCAGCACAATCGAATAGTTCTAAAGGATCGGTGTAGCTGAGCTAACACAAAGAGCCGCTCTCGGCATTCTCGCGGCTGGGCCGCTCGTAGACTGGGTATCGTGCCCGCCAGCCAGATCCACCTCGTCCGTCACGGTGAGGTCTTCAACCCCGATGAAGTGCTCTACGGACGACTGCCGAACTTCGGCCTCTCCGATCTGGGGCACCGCATGGCGAAGGCCGCGGCCGACGACCTGGTGGCCCGCAACCGCCCGATCAGCGCCCTCTACACCTCTCCCCTGCAGCGTGCGCGCGAGTCGGGCCAGCCGATCGCCCGCGCGCTCGGACTGACCCCGGCCATCGAAGACCGCATCATCGAGCCCACGAACGCGTTCGAGGGGCGACGGATGCGCGGTCCCGGTGGCGCCCTGCGCGACCCTCGGATGTGGCGCTTCCTCTGGAACCCGTGGCGGCCGGCCTGGGGTGAGGCCTTCACATCCATCTCGGCGCGGATGCTCGCCGCCATGACCGACGCACACGCTTCCATCGACGACGGAGACGTCGTGATGGTGAGTCATCAGCTGCCGATCTGGATGGCGCACCGCACCATCGCGGGCGAGCGCCTCGCTCACGACCCACGCAAGCGCCGCTGTGCTCTCTCCAGCATCACCAGTTTCGAACGCCGGGGCGACGGCTTCGTCGAGGTCGGCTACAGCGACCCCGCGGCGGCGCTCGCGGCATCCGCCACCGACGTGGGGGCAGTGTGACCCGCAGGCCGACCAGGTTCCGCATCGCGGCCGCCGCCGTTCTCGCCGCGACCGCGCTGCTGCTCGCGGGGTGCTCGAACGACCCGCTGGCGCAGCAGTACCTCGAGGGCAGCAACAAGAACTACATCTCCGGCGACGGCTCGATCACCGAGGTCCCGCTCGCCGATCGCGGCGCCGCCGTGCAGTTCTCGGGAACCGACGAGAACGGCGATCCGGTCACGGCGAGCGACTACACCGGTCAGGTTCTGGTGCTCAATTTCTGGTACGCCGGATGTGCGCCGTGCCGGGCTGAGGCGCCCGCGCTGGAGAAGCTGAACAGCGAGTACGAGGGGAAGGGCGTCTCCTTCCTCGGTGTCAACGTGCGCGATCAGGCGCCGACCGCGATCTCCTTCGCCGAGAAGTACGGCGTCTCCTATCCCTCGGTCGTCGACACCGACGGTGCGATGCAGCTGGCCTTCTCGGGCACGGTGGCGCCGAACGCGGTGCCGACCACCCTGGTGCTCGACCCGCAGGGCCGGGTCGCGGCACGCATCCTGGGTCAGCTCACCGACCCGTCGATCCTCGAGACGTTGATCAAGTCGAACCTGCCCGGCGGCGACAGCGGAGAGCCGGGCGACGCGACCCCGACGCCCGCCGCGACGCCTGCGTCCACGTCGTCCTCCGACGGATCGAGCTGACGCCGTGGGCAATCCCTTCGCCGAGGTCGTGCTGAGCGGTCAGCTGCTCCTCGCCATCCCGATCGCGCTGCTCGCCGGTCTCGTGTCCTTCGCATCGCCCTGCGTGCTCCCGCTCGTGCCGGGGTATCTCGCCTACGTCGGCGGGATCTCCGACGCCGGCACCGACGCATCAGGGCGCAAGGCCGGTCGACGGCGGATGCTTCTCGGCATCGCCCTGTTCATCCTCGGCTTCTCGGTGATCTTCCTCGCCTATTCGGCCGCGTTCGGCGCGCTCGGCACCTGGCTCATCGTGTGGCAGGACCTCGTCACCCGCATCATGGGCGTCGTCGTGATCGCGCTCGGCCTGGTGTTCATCGGACAGTTCAGCTTCCTGCAGCGCACCTTCAAGCCGAGCTGGCGGCCGGCCACGGGCCTGGCCGGCGCTCCGATCCTCGGCGTCGTGTTCGGCCTCGGCTGGACGCCCTGCATCGGCCCGACCCTCGGCGCGATCCAGGCGCTCAGCCTGACCAGCGGATCGGCCTGGAGCGGCGTGCTGCTCGGCCTCTTCTACTGCATCGGTCTCGGTCTGCCGTTCCTCCTCGTCGCGCTGGGACTGAACTGGGTGACCAGCTCGGTGAAGTTCCTGAAGCGACACATCCGCACCATCAACATCGTGGGCGGCGTCGTTCTGGTGGCCATCGGCATCCTCATGGTCTCCGGCCTCTGGACCATCTGGATCTACGAGATGCAGGCGGTGATCAACGGCTTTGTCTCGCCCATCTGATCACTTCGACTCCGCGGAGGTCACGCTTCCGCGCCTCGGCTTCCTGGGCTGGTTGCGCTGGTTCTGGCGGCAGCTCACGAGCATGCGCACCGCGCTGTTCCTGCTGTTGCTGCTCGCGCTCGCGGCCGTGCCCGGTTCGCTCGTTCCGCAGCGGGCGGCCGACCCGAACGGCGTCACGCAGTACTTCGTCGACAACCCCGATCTGGCGCCGTTCCTCGACAAGCTGCAGGCGTTCAACGTCTACACCTCGGTGTGGTTCTCCTCGATCTACCTGCTGCTGTTCATCTCGCTCATCGGATGCGTGATCCCGCGCACCAAACACCACTTCGAGGCCCTGCGCGCCAAGCCCCCGCGCACGCCGGCGCGGCTGTCGCGGCTCGCCGGCTTCACGACGCGGGACTTCCAGGGAAGCGTGGATGGCGTATCCGTCACCCCGGCGTCCGTCGTCGAGTCGGCGCGCACCCTGCTGAAGCGTCAGCGCTACCGCACCGTGGTGTTCACCGGCGTCGATGCGCGAACCGGCCGCGAGACCGTGTCGGTGTCGGCCGAGCGCGGCTACCTGCGCGAGACCGGCAACCTGGTGTTCCACTCGGCGCTGGTCGGCATCCTCATCACCGTGGGTGTCGGCGGCGGCTTCGGCTACAACGGCAACCGCGTGGTGGTGGAGGGGCAGACCTTCGTGAACACGCTGCTCGCCTACGACTCGTTCAACCCCGGACGGTTCTTCAGCGACAGCCAGCTCTCGCCCTACGCCATCACGCTCGACTCCTTCTCGGCGAGCTACGAGACGCAGTCGCTCAAGGCCTTCGGCCAGCCGCTCGACTACACCGCGGCGGTGACGACGACGGATGCCTCGGGCGACACCTCGACCAGCGACATCAAGGTCAACAGCCCGCTGAAGATCGGTGGCACCGACGTCTACCTGCTGGGCAACGGCTACGCGCCCACGATCACGATCCGGAACCCGGCGGGCGACGTGGTGTTCACCGACTCCGTGCCCTTCCTGCCGCAGGATGCCTCGCTCACTTCGCTCGGGGTCGTGAAGGTGCCCGACGGGCTGCCCGACCAGGTGGGCCTCATCGGCTTCTTCTACCCGACGCAGGCGCAGGCGGATTCCGGCGTCTACTATTCCTCGTTCCCCGATCTGCAGTACCCCGTGCTGACGCTGAACGTCTACGACGGCGACCTGGGACTTGACGGCGGTGTGCCCGCGTCCGTCTACACGCTCGACACGGATGCGATGACGCAGCTGACCGGCGGCGACACCGGGGTCGACTCGATCGAGCTGAAGCCGGGGGAGACGACGGATCTGCCGAACGGACTCGGCACGGTGTCGCTCGACGGCGTGAAGCGGTTCGCGTCGTTCGAGGTGCACCACGATCCGACCCAGGGCTGGGTGCTGCTGTTCGCGGTGCTGGTGCTCGGCGGCCTGCTGACCTCGCTGTTCATCCCGCGCCGCCGGGTGTGGGTGAAGGCCGCGACGCGCGCCGACGGCACGGTGCACGTCGAGTACGCGGGGCTCGCGCGCGGCGACGATCCGCGGCTCGTGGAGGCCTTGGCGGCGCTGGCCGAACGGCATGCCGCAGGGTTCTCGGCCGTGTCGCCGACGGACTCCTCCTCCACAACGGGGGCTTCCGGTGATTCCTCCCCCGCTGCTGTCTCCCCCTCTTCCCCGACCGATCCGAAGGCTTAGGCTCTAGCTGTGACGACGCAAGCACTCGACGAGATCTCTCTCATCCTCATCTACTCGGCCATGGGCGTGTATGCGCTGGCTTTCGTGGCGTTCGCGCTCGACCTGGCGCGGCGGTCGTCGACGGTGCGCAAGGCGACCGAGGGCGTGGAGGCGAAAGTCCCCGCCGCGGTGGGGGCTGCCGGCTCCGGCTCTGCTGCCTCCGGCTCTGCTGCCTCTGGGGCTGTTCCGGGTTCGGGCTCCGGGTCCGCGGCTGCCGACGAGGCGAGCCTGGTGTCGCTGGCCGGAGTCGACGGGGCGGGCAAGCGGTCGATGGCGCTCCGACTCGGGGTGTCGTTCACGATCCTGGCCTGGATCATCCAGCTCGGCGGCGTGATCCTCCGCGGTATCGCGGCCGCACGGGTGCCGTGGGCGAACATGTACGAGTTCTCCATCACCGGCACGCTGCTGATCGTGGCGGTCTTCCTGGTGCTGTTGATTCGCGAAGACCTGCGCTTCCTGGGCACGTTCGTGACCGGTCTCGTGCTCGTCCTGCTCGGCATCTCGACCGTGAACTACTACGTGAGTGTCTCGCCGCTGCCGCCGGCGCTGCAGTCGGCTTGGCTCGTCATCCACGTGCTCGTGGCCATCGTCGGCACCGCGTTCTTCTCGCTCGGCGGTGCCCTGTCGGTCATCCAGCTGCTGCAGACCAAGGGCGACTCCGTCTCGCGCATCGCGTCGGCGCTGCGTCTGCGGTTCCTCAAGACGCTGCCCGACTCGGAGACGCTCGAGCGCCTCGCCTACCGGGTCAACATCGTGGGCTTCGTGCTCTGGACCTTCACGCTCATCGCCGGCGCCATCTGGGCCGAGCGGGCCTGGGGGCGCTACTGGGGCTGGGACACGAAAGAGGTCTGGACCTTCATCATCTGGGTCATCTACGCCGGCTACATCCACGCGCGGGCCACCCGAGGGTGGCGCGGTTCAAGGTCGGCCTGGCTCGCGATCGTCGGCTTCGCGGCGGTGCTGTTCAACTTCGGCATCGTGAACGTGTTCTTCAAGGGGCTGCACGCCTACTCGGGCCTGTAGGTCGCGACCGCGTTCACTGATCCGCAGGGATCGGTGCTTCCTCACGACTCGGTGGCGCGAATCCGTGCGGATGAGTGACGTCAGGAATCCTCGGCCAGCAGCTCGTGGCAACGAACGAGCCGGGAACGCCACCACTCCGTTCGCTCGGCGCCGGCGGTGAAGCGGACCACGAGGTCGGGATCGACCTCGGGGCGGCGCACGGGGATGCGGCCGCCACGGGGCACCAGGCTCTCGGCCGGCGCGACGACGTCGCCCTCGAAGAGATCGACCGTGGCTAGTCCACAGTCGTAGTCGAGAGTGGGAAGGGTCGCCGCGAGGTGGGCGCCCATCGCGATGCCGACCGAGCTCTCCAGGGCCGACGAGACGACGGCAGGCAGTCCGGCCTCCCGCACGATGGCGAGGGCCCGGGCGACCCCGCCCAACGGCTGTGCCTTGACGACCAGGATGTCGGCCGCTCCGGCCCGGGCGACGGCCAACGGGTCGCTCGCCTTGCGCACGCTCTCGTCGGCGGCGATCGGGATGCCCATGTACTTCACCCGGAGGCGGATCTCGGCGAGTTCTTCGACACTCGCGCACGGCTGTTCCACGTACTCCAGGTCGAACTCGCAGAGCTGGTGGATGGCGTGCTCGGCCTCGTCGACGTTCCACGCGCCGTTCGCGTCGATCCGGATGCGCCCCTCCGCCCCCAGCACCGTGCGGGCCGCCCGCACGCGGGCCACGTCGTCGTCGATGGTCTGGCCTCGCTCGGCCACCTTGACCTTGACGGTGCGGCAGCCGTCGTAGTGCGCCAGCACCCGCTCGACCTCATCGGCCGGAACCGCGGGGAGGGTCGCGTTGACCATGATCTCGGTGCGGCCCTCCGACGACGTCGGGATCGGGCGCCAGCCGAAGTCGATCGCGCCGCGCAGCCACGCGGACGCCTCCGCATCCTCGTACTCCGGGAAGGGGGAGAACTCGGTCCAGCCTTCCGGGCCCTCGAAGAGTGCGAGCTCGCGCACCGTCTGACCGCGGAACCGCGTGTGCAGCGGGATCGCGACCACGCGCATCCGCTCGAGGATCTCATCGAGTCCGGGCAGCGTCACGGCGTCGTCGACTATCACTCCACAAGTCTCGACCCGCGAGTCCTTATCCACAATTCACCGCTCGCCGGGGCCCGGATGCGCCCACCGCGTAACCTTGCAGCATGACCGATCGCACCACCGTCTCCGACATCTTCGATCCCGCCGAATGGGTCGTCGCGCCCGGCTCCGAGGGCTTCACCGACATCACCTATCACCTCGACCGGGAGGGCAGGGTGGCGCGCATCGCCTTCGACCGCCCGGAGGTGCGCAACGCCTTCCGGCCGAAGACGGTCGACGAGTTGTATGCGGCGCTCGACGACGCGCGGCAGAACCCCCAGGTGGGAGTGGTGCTCCTCACCGGCAACGGTCCGAGCCCGAAAGACGGCGGGTGGGCGTTCTGCAGCGGGGGCGATCAGCGCATCCGGGGGAGAGACGGCTACAAGTACTCCAGTGGGGAGACTGCGAAGGGCATCGACACCGCGCGGGCCGGGAGGCTGCACATCCTCGAGGTGCAGCGGCTCATCCGCTTCATGTCGAAGGTCGTCATCGCGGTGGTGCCGGGTTGGGCGGCGGGCGGGGGCCATTCGCTGCACGTCATCTGCGACCTCACCATCGCGAGCGAGGAGCACGGCCGCTTCAAGCAGACGGATGCGGATGTCGGCTCCTTCGACGGAGGGTACGGCAGCGCGTACCTCGCACGCCAGGTGGGGCAGAAGGTGGCGCGCGAGATCTTCTTCCTCGCCGAGGAGTACAGCGCCCAGCGTGCCTACGAGATGGGCACGGTGAACGCGGTGGTGCCGCACGCGGAGCTCGAGCGGGAGGCGTTGCGCTGGGCTCGGGTCATCCTGGGCAAGTCGCCCACCGCCATCCGCATGCTGAAGTATGCGTTCAACGCGGTCGACGACGGTCTCGTGGGCCAGCAGATCTTCGCGGGGGAGGCGACTCGGCTCGCCTACGCGAGCGATGAGGCCGTCGAGGGCCGGGACTCGTTCCTCGAGAAGCGCGAACCCGACTGGTCGGCGTTCCCGTACCACTTCTGATGAACGGTCGTGCGTCCGCCAGTCGGCGTGCCATCTCGATGGACGTTCGGCTGGATGGGGCGCGTGGGTCCATCCGGTCGGTACAGGGGCGCGAAACTCCATCGAGAGTGCACGGGCCGCGGCGGGAAACGGCGTCTAAGGTGAGGCCATGACTCGATCGCTCGAGGTTCTCGACGGTGCCGACACCGCCGCCGTCGGTGCGGCTCTGCGCGTTGCCCTGTCGAACGACGGGCCTGCCATCCTGCCGCGGGAGGGGGGCACGGGCCGTGGGCGGCACGCCACGCCCGCACTGGGCGACCCGGTGGTCGCACGCGACGCACCCGTGCCGCCCGAGGTGCCGCGGGCCGTGGCCCTCGTCATCGAGACGTCGGGCAGTTCAGGCGCGCCGAAGCGGGTTGCCCTGAGCACCGATGCGCTGCTCGCGTCTGCCGCGGCGGTCGAGGTCGCACTCGGCGGGCAAGGGCAATGGCTGCTCGCGCTGCCGACGCATTACATCGCCGGGGTGCAAGTGCTCGTGCGCTCCATCGTCGCGGGCACCACGCCGGTGGTGCAGCCTCAAGGCCACTTCTCCGCCTCGGCGTTCGCCGCCCTCGCTGACGAGTTGGATGCGCCGCTGCGCTTCACCTCGCTCGTTCCCGCCCAGCTGGCCCGTCTGGTGACGGCCGCGGAAGCCGATCAGGGCATCCGCCGCTCGGTCGCCCGCTTCGACAGCATCCTCATCGGCGGGCAGGCGCTGCCTCCGGCGCTCTACGAACGCGCGAAAGCGGCCGGCTTCCGCGTCGTCCGCACCTACGGGTCGAGCGAGACCGCCGGCGGTTGCGTGTACGACGGGCGGGCCATCGGTCAGACCGTGGCGCGCGAGAGCGGCGGCGAGATCGAGCTCTCCGGGCCCACCCTGGCCGAAGGCTATCTCGGCGACGACGAGCTCACGGCCCGCAAGTTCCGGGTCGACGACCGGGTGCGCTGGTATCGCACCGCCGACAGTGGAACCGTGGTCGACGGGGTTGTGCGGGTGACCGGTCGGCTCGACAACGTCATCATCTCGGGGGGCGTGAAGGTCGCGCTCGATCGGGTGGAGCGCGTGGTGCAGGCGCTCGCCGGTTTCGAGCAGGCGGTCGTCGTTCCGCAGCGGAGCACCGAGTGGGGTCAGGTGAGCGTGGTCGTCACCGACGCACCGGTCTCGGACGACTCGCTCGAGCGGGTGCGATCGGCCGTCATCGACTCGGCCGGCCGCGCGGCGGCGCCGGTCGAGATCCACCACGTGGAGCAGCTGCCGAGACTCTCCTCGGGCAAGCCCGACCGCCTGGCGATCGCCAGGTCGCTCCAAGGCCGCGCTGGCTAGAATCAGCCCCGATGTCGAAAACGAAGAAGCGCCCTTCGGGCCACCCTGCCCGGGTCAACGCCGCGCGCGGCGCTGCGACCGCCACCAAGCCCGCCGGTCCGAAGTCGGCGGCCGGCGCCTGGATCGCGGGCGCGCGCCTCCGCACCCTCCCGCTCGCCATCGCTCCCGTGGCGCTCGGCACCGGGGCCGCGATGATCGACACCGCCGACATCTCGAAGCTCCTCGTGGCGCTCTGCCTGGTCGTGGCGGTGTTCCTGCAGATCGGCGTCAACTACGCCAACGACTACTCCGACGGCGTGCGGGGAACGGATGATTTCCGGGTGGGTCCGCCGCGCCTGACCGGCTCCGGCCTGGTCCCCGCCAAGCGGGTGCTCGCCGCCGCGATCGTCTTCTTCGCGCTCGCCGCGATCGCCGGCCTCGTGATCACCGTGATCACCGGCCAGTACTGGCTGCTCGCCGTGGGTGCGGCCGCGATCGCCGCGGGCTGGTTCTACACCGGCGGCAAGCATCCCTATGGCTACTACGGCCTGGGCGAGGTCTTCGTGTTCGTGTTCTTCGGCTTGGTCGCCACCGCCGGAACCACGTTCATCCTCGCCGGCGAGGTCAACGACGAGAGCTGGCTGGCCAGCATCGCCGCCGGCGCGATCGCCTGCGCGGTGCTGATGGCCAACAACATCCGCGACATCGAGCAGGACAAGCTGGTGAAGAAGCGCACCTTCGCCGTGCTCATCGGCCGCACGGCGTCGCGCATCGTCTACGTGGTGTGGATCGCCATCGCCTACGCGATCCTCTGGTTCTTCACGCTGCTGTTCCCGCTCGCGCCGTTGGTGTTCTTCACCCTGCTGCTCACCGGCCCCGCCATTGTCATCATGCTGACGGCGAAGAAGCCGCGCGAGTTCGTCACGGTACTGCAGCTCACCAGTCTCTTCGGGTTGCTCTACGGCATCGGTCTGGGCCTGGCCTTCGGCTACTAGAGCGCCGGCGGGGCGCCGCTGATCAGAAGTTGATCATGTGGCCGGTGAGGCCGTGGAAGCCCTCCTGCAGCGCCTCGGAGAGCGTCGGATGCGTGTGCACGTTGCGCGCGAGTTCGGTCGCGGTGAGGTCCCACTTCTGCGCCAGCGTCAGCTCGGGCAGGAGCTCGGAGACATCCGGTCCGATCAGGTGGGCGCCGAGGAGCTCGCCGTACTGCGAGTCGGCGACGATCTTGACGAAACCCACGGGCTCGCCGAGTCCGTGCGCCTTGCCGTTGGCCTGGAACGGGAACGACACCACCTTGATGTCGTGCCCTTCGTCGCGGGCCTGCTGTTCGGTGAGCCCGAACGAGGCGACCTGGGGCTGGCAGAAGGTGGCGCGCGGCATCATCCGGTAGTCGCCGAGCGACTGGGTCTCGGCGCCGGCGATGGTCTCGGCCGCCACGACGCCCTGGGCCTCGGCCACGTGCGCGAGCTGCAGCTTCGCCGTGACGTCGCCGATCGCGTAGACGTGGGGCACGTTGGTGCGCATGAAGTCGTCGATGGCGATCGCTCCGCGCTCGGTGAGGGCCACGCCGGTGTTCTCGAGGCCGTAGCCTTCGACCCGGGGAGCGAACCCGATCGACATGAGCACCTTCGCGGCCGAGATCGAGCCGGTGCTTCCGTCCTTCGCCGTGTAGGTGACGGTGACCGAGGAGCCGTCATCGACGACCGTCTCGACCTTGGTCGAGGTGAGGATGTCGATGCCGAGCTTCTTGTACTGCTTCGCGATCTCCTTCGAGACATCCGCGTCTTCATTGGGCAGAGCGCGGTCGAGGAACTCGATGATCGTCACATCGACGCCGTAGTTCTTCAGGACGTAGGCGAACTCCATGCCGATCGCTCCCGCGCCGACGACGACGATGGAGGAGGGCAGGTCGCGGGTCATGATCTGCGTCTCGTACGTCACCACGTTGTCGCTCAGCTCCACGCCGGGGAGCAGCCGCACGGTCGATCCGGTCGAGATGATGACGTCGTCGAAGGTGACCGTCTCGGTGTGTCCGCCGGCCAAGGAGACTTCGAGCGAGCCCGCACCCGTGAACACCCCGTGTCCGTCGTACTCGGTGATCTTGTTCTTCTTCATCAGGAAGTGCACGCCCTTGACGCGCCCCTCCGCCACCTGCCGGCTCCGGTCGAACGCGGCGCCGAAGTCGAAGCTCACGTCGCCCGAGATGCCGAACTGCTGCGCCTGGTGCGTGAAGATGTGGGCCAGCTCGGCGTTGCGCAGCAGCGCCTTCGAGGGGATGCAGCCGACGTTCAGGCACACCCCGCCCCAGTACTGCCGCTCGATGACCGCCACGCTCTTGCCGAGCTGTGCGGCGCGGATCGCGGCGACGTAGCCGCCGGGCCCGGCTCCGAGAACGACGACGTCGAAGTGTGCGGACATTGTTTCTCCTTGCGGGAATCGGGGATTCGGATGCGGCGGGGGGATCGGTGGGATCGTCTAGGGGCGCTGCTCGTCGCCGGCGGCGTGGTCGACCGCGTCGTCTTCGACGCTCTCGTCTTCACGCGACGCGGACGGCCGGCTCGCAGCCTGGCCCCGGTTGTTGCGCGCCTCGTAGAGCGTCTTCGACGCCTCCTCCCGCGGTTTGCGCAAGAAGATGATCGAGATGCAGAGCGCGATCAGCGCCGCGATCACGGCGGCCAGCCAGGGGGTGATCTGCAGCAGCAGAAGCAGGATCAGGACGCCGGCGAACAACCCCAATCGGATGAGGGTGTACACGAGCCAAGTGCGTCCGGGTTTCACAGCATCGAGTCTACGGCGCGCATCCTGACCGCCCCCTCGAAAGCAGCGGATCCGGTGGCCTCGGAAGCCCGTCGTGGCCCGGATCTGAGCGTCTCCCGGCACTCAGGTTGCGGTTTGGAAACACGCGGCCGACTCCCGGATCCCGGGGGTACAGTTACTCCATGGCTCGCGTACTCCTTGCCCTCGTCATCATCGTGGTGGCTTTCACGGTGTACGCGCTCGTCGACTGTCTGATGCTTCCGAAGGCACGGGTGAAAGCCCTTCCGCGGGTGGCGTGGTTCTTCATCATCCTGCTGTTCACCCCCATCGGCGGCATCCTCTGGCTGCTGATCGGGCGCGGTCGCCGAGCGACCACTCCAGCCGTGCGCGCGATCGGTCCCGACGACGATCCCGACTTCCTGGGCACCATGCGGCCCATCCACGACCCGAACGAAGACGAGCGCATCCGCGAACTCGAGAAGCGCCTCGCCGAGACCGACGACGAGCAGGACAAAGGCAAGTCCGAGCGGTGACGGCCAGCCCGGCCGCGACGTTCGCCACCCGGCTCGTGCGCGCGTTCGCCGCGCTCGGGGTGGAGCACGCCGTGGTCTCTCCGGGCTCGCGATCGCAGGCACTCGCGCTGGCGCTCGCCGAGCTGGAGAAGCAGGGGCGGATCACGCTGCACGTGCGCATCGATGAGCGCGTCGCCGCCTTCACCGCACTCGGGATCGCCCGGGAGAGCGGCAGGCCCGCCCTGGTCGTGACCACCTCCGGCACCGCTGCCGCGAACCTCCTGCCCGCCGTGGTCGAGGCGCACCACTCCGGGGTTCCGATGATCGTGCTCACGGCTGACCGGCCGGCCGCCCTCCGGGGCACGGGCTCGAACCAGACCACGTGGCAGCCGGGCCTCTTCGGCCGTTTCGTGCGCGCCGAGCGGGACGTCCCGGCACCGCTGCCGACGCCGGGCGGCATTCCGGATGCGCGGGAGTTGGCCGCCTTCGCGTTCGCGACGGCGACGAATGCCGATTCGGGCCCGGTGCATCTGAACCTGCAGTTCGTGGAGCCGCTCTCCGGGACTGTGGACGAGCCGGATGCGCGGACCGCGGGCGCCGCATCGGGGAGCGCCGGCGCGGCCACCGAGCCCGGTGCATCCGACGCTCCCGAACCAGGCGCACTCGGCGAGACTGACGCCTCCGCCGAGCGGGGCGTATCGGAGCGCCCCGGCGGCCCCGCCCGCTCTGCCGCCGCCTCGCTGCATCTCGCCCAGGGGCCGCGCACGGTCGTGATCGCGGGTGCCGATGCGGGGCCCGCCGCCAACGAGTTCGCGCTGGCCGCGGGGTGGCCGCTGCTCGCCGAGGTGTCGAGCGGTGTGCGCTTCGGCCCCAACCTCGTGGCGGTCTACCGTGACCTGCTCGACCACGCCGAGTTCGGCGGGCGAGTCGAACGGGCGGTCGTGTTCGGGCATCCGACGCTCAGCCGTCAGATCCCGGCGCTGTTACGCCGCGAGGGGGTCGAGGTCGTGGTGGTGCGGGGGCCCGGCGAACCGGTGCTGCCGCATCCGGACGTCGTCGTGGTCGACGTGCTCACCGCCGAACCGGAGGACCGATCCGACCGCGCGGCGCGGGCCTGGACCGGACAATGGGTCTTCGCCAGCCGGGAGCTGCTGGAGGAGGCGGCCGACGACGTCGCCGCTCCCCTCGTCGACGCGGGGGCTCCCGGGGACCTCGCCGGACAGCGCGAGTTCGCCCGCGCGGAGCTGGCCGCCCTGCGTGCCCCGATCACGCGCCGGTCGCTGGTGCTCGCCGTGTGGCGCGCGACCTGGCCGCACGACCGACTCGTGCTGGGGGCATCGCGGCTGATCCGAGAACTCGACGCCGCGGCCCCGGGCAAGAAGGTCAGCGTGCACTCGAACCGCGGGCTGGCCGGCATCGACGGCACGGTCTCGACCGCGATCGGGGTGGCGCTCGCCAGCCAGACGCCGCGGCGACGGGCTGACGGTGAGGTGGCGGCCGGCGGAGGGGCGGACTCGGTGTCCGCGGGTACGGGTGCGGGGGCTTCGAGCGCCGCCCGGGCACGAGCGGGCACGACCCGGGTGCTTCTCGGTGACGTCACGCTGCTGCACGACGTGGGCGCACTGCTGCTGGCGCCCGGGGAGGTGCGGCCGCGCATCCAGCTCGTCGTGGGCAACGACGGCGGGGGCACCATCTTCGACAGCCTCGAGGTGGCGGCGACCGCCGACCCGGATGCCTTCGACCGCGTGCTCTACACCCCGCAGAACGTGTCACTCGCGTCGCTCGCCACCGCATACGGCTGGGATCACCGCCTCGTGGCCTACCGCTCCGACCTCGAGTCGGTGCTGGCCTCACCGCCCGCCGGGCCGAGCATCGTGGAGGTGGCGCTGTCGCGCTGACTCCGGCGCAGGCGGCATCCACTCCTGCACAACCGCGGCACGGATGGCGGATGCCGCGCGTTGCTGTGGACAGCGACCGGATGTCGGCAGCGCGAACTAGGCTCGTCACGTGACTCAGACATCCGCCTCCGCCGCTCTCGACACCCTCAGCCGGGTCTTCGGGTACGACTCGTTCCGGGGCGATCAGGCCGAAGTCATCGATCACGTCATCGCCGGTGGCGACGCCGTGGTGCTGATGCCGACCGGTGCGGGCAAGTCGCTCTGCTACCAGGTGCCGTCGCTCGTGCGCTCGGGCACCGGTGTGGTGATCTCGCCGCTCATCGCGCTGATGCACGATCAGGTGGAGGCGATGAAAGCGGTCGGGGTGCGCGCCGCGTTCCTCAACTCCACGCAAGACTCCGCCGAGCGGGCCGAGGTCGAGCAGGCCTATCTCTCGGGCGAGCTCGACCTGCTCTACGTGGCGCCGGAGCGGCTCTCCGCCGAGAGCACAAAACGGTTCCTGGAGAACGGCGAGATCGCGCTGTTCGCGATCGACGAGGCGCACTGCGTGTCGCAGTGGGGGCACGACTTCCGGCCCGACTACCTGGCGCTCGCCGAGCTGGCCGAGCGCTGGCCCACCGTGCCGCGCATCGCGCTCACCGCCACGGCCACCGAGGCCACGCACAAAGAGATCACGCAGCGGCTCTCGCTCGGCGACGCCCGGCACTTCGTGGCGAGCTTCGACCGCCCGAACATCCAGTACCGCATCGATCCGAAGGGAGAGGTGCGCAAGCAGCTGCTGTCGTTCATCCGGTCGGAGCATCAGGGCGATGCGGGCATCGTCTACGGTCTTTCGCGCAACACGGTCGAGAAGACGGCGCAGTTCCTGGCCGAGAACGGCATCGACGCGATGCCGTACCACGCCGGGTTGGATGCGCGGGTGCGCTCTCGCACGCAGGCGCGGTTCCTGCGCGACGAGGGGGTGGTGATCGTCGCCACCATCGCGTTCGGCATGGGCATCGACAAGCCGGATGTGCGGTTCGTGGCCCACATCGACCTGCCGAAATCGGTCGAGGGGTACTACCAAGAGACCGGTCGCGCGGGGCGCGACGGTCTGCCGTCGACCGCCTGGATGGCCTACGGGCTGAACGACGTGGTGCAGCAGCGACGGATGATCGACGAATCCCCGGGGGACCTCGCGCACCGGCGCCGGCTGTCGGCGCACCTCGACGCGATGCTCGCCCTCTGCGAGACGGTGAGTTGCCGGCGGGTGAACCTGCTCGGCTACTTCGGGCAGAAGAGCGAGCCGTGCGGCAACTGCGACACCTGCATCACCCCGCCGGAGTCGTGGGATGGCACGATTCCGGCCCAGAAGCTGCTCTCCACCGTGGTGCGCCTTGATCGGGAGCGCAACCAGCGCTTCGGCGCCGGGCACCTCGTCGACATCCTGCGCGGCAAGCGCACCGACCGGGTGGGCCAGTGGGGGCACGATTCGCTGAGCACCTGGGGCATCGGCACCGACCTGAGTGAGCAGCAGTGGCGTGGTGTGGTGCGTCAACTGCTGGCACAGGGTCTGCTCGCGGTGAACGACGACGGCTACGGAACGCTGGTGATCACGCCCGAGAGCGGGTCGGTGCTGGCTGGTGAGCGGGTCGTGCAGTTGCGACGCGAACCAGAACGTGTGGCGTCGAGCCGCTCGGGTGGCGGGAGCGGCAGCGGGGGGTCGCGGGGCGGACGGGCATCGGCGGCGAAGGCGGAGCTCTCGGCCGACGACGCGGAGCTGTTCGAGCAGTTGCGCGCGTGGCGGGCGGCGACGGCGAAGGAGCAGGGCGTTCCGGCCTACGTCGTGTTCCACGACGCGACGCTGGCCACGGTCGCGGCGATGCGCCCGACGTCGGTGGCGCAGCTCGAGGGCATCTCGGGGATCGGCGACCGCAAGCGCGAGTCGTACGGTCCCGGACTGATCGCCACGATCGTGGCGGGCGAGTTCACGCCGGATGCCGATGCGTCGCCACGCGAAGGCGCACCGAAGCGGGACAGTACGCGCGGCTCCGGTCGGCCCGCTCAGGTCACGGTGCGATTCGGCGGCGAGGCGTCGACCGTCGATCCGGGCCCGGCGTACTCCGACGCCGATGCTCCGTTCTTCGACGACGAGGCGCCGCCCTTCGACGACTTCCCGCCGGACGATCCGTTCGGGCGCTGACCGAGCCGTCGTCCTGCCGGCCGTCACGTGCCGGCCGTTGCCTGGTTCGCATGGGGCGTCGCCTTCGTGTCGTCGCCCGCGCGCGGTTGACCTCCGGCGGTTGTCGTCGCTTTCGCGCCCTCGACTGCCGGCCGTGACCTTGTCGGCGGTGATCTTGTCGGCGGCGACCCCGCCGGCCGTGGCCTGCCGGGCGTCGCGGGCGGACCAGCTCGTCCTGTCGGCAACCACAAGCCGCCGGCCGGCGTCACCTGGTGACCCTCGAAGTCGGGAGGGCGTCACCGCGCCGCCACTCGGTATCGTGGAGGCGGGGCCGCGTTCTCGCGGCAGGTCGAACGGGCGGGGGGACGTCGTGGGGGTTGCCGGCGGGTGGATCGCGGTCGTGTTCATGGCGGTCTCGCTCGCCGGGCTGATCGCCGTGCATCTGCTTCCGACGGGAATCGCGCCGCTCCGTGACCCGGTGAGTCAGTACCATCTGACACGCTTCCGTCCTGTCATCCTGGTGGCCACGCTCAGTGCCGCCGTTTCCGGCGTGGGCGCGATCCTCGCGTTGACCGACCTGGTCGGTCCTTCGGCGGTCGTGTCCGACGTGCTGTTGGGCGTGTTCGTCGTGGCGCGAGCGCTCATCCCGTTCCTGCGGATGGATCCGCCCGGGTCGCGCGTCACCACTGTCGGACGCATCCACACGGTTCTGGCCTTCGCCGCCTTCGGTTCCGCGATCGCGGTGGCGTTCGTCGCCGGCGGATTCCTGCACGACGCCGGTTATCCCGAGGTCGCCACCTGGTCGTCGGTACTCGGCGGAGTGGGGGCGATCGGCGCCGTCGGTCTCCTCATCGGCGCGATCGTGCGACGGCAGAACCTCCTCGGACTGTTCGAACGTCTCATCTACGCCGGATTCATCCCGTGGTTCATCATGATCGGCGCGGTGGCGATCACCGTCGGTGCGTCGTGACGCCTACCTCCTTCGTCCACCTGACATCGTCACCCACCGAAAGGACCCTCCCGTGACCTCAGCCGCAACCACACAGCCTCCATTGGACGCCCCCTTCTACGGTGCGCCGCTCGGAGCCGCCGTCGCCCGCTTCTGGAAGAAGTACGCCACCTTCTCGGGGCGCGCCAGCCGCAGCGAGTACTGGTGGTGGTACCTGGTCGCCGCGGTGGTGAACTTGGTGTTCAACATCCTCGCGTTCACGCTCGGCGGCTACGGCTACCAGCTCGACGGCACCTACAACACACCCAGCGCGGGGGCGACGGTCGTGTACGTGTTGTGGGGGATCTGGGCCCTGGCGACGATCATCCCGGGGCTCGCCCTCCTGGCCCGCCGTCTGCACGACACCGACCGCAGCGCCGGCTGGATCTTCATCGCGCTGGTCCCGTTCGTGGGCGGCATCATCCTCCTCGTCTTCACCCTCCTGGGTCCCGATCCCGCGGGCGCCCGCTTCGATCGTCACTGAGGCCGCCGCCGTCCGGGCTGCCGCTCGGGCGCCTCAGGCGTCACACGTCAGTCGATCCAGATGACGATGCCGGTCTGGTCGTGCAGCACCGCGGCCGTGCCCGCCCGCACCGCAGCCGCGCACCGCTCCGGGGTGAACGTCGCGGGATCGTAGTGCGACGAGGCGCCGAGTCCTTCGCCGCGGAACGCTGCGCCGGTCCAGTCGACGGCGGTGACGTTCTCGGTGGGCTCGGCGAGTTCCGCCCCGATGACGAGGAACTGCTGATCGAGGTGACTCGGCGTCACGGCGGCCAGCGGGTCGACGAGGTCGTTCCCCGCGCTGATGATGAGATCGGGATGCATCTGCATGGCTTCGACGATGGAGTCGATGGGATTCGCCCCCGCCTCGACCTCCCGCAGGTCGACCTTCTCCGCGTCGGCCCACGAGCGCACCGCCCCGGTCATGGCGGCCTCGGGGTCGTCGTCACCCTTCCGGAGCAGAACGACCCGCAATCCGCCTGAGGGATGCACGTCGTCCCACGAGCCCTCCTCGGGGTCGATGGTCGCCTCGGGGCTGGGTGGATCGGTCGGCAGGAATCCGTCTCCCAGCGCGCCGACGGCGGTCGGCATGGCATGCGGCTGACTCCAGTCGTCGGCCGAACATCCGGTCAGGAACGCGGCGAGCAGAAGCGTGACCGTGACAGACGCGATGGTCTTCGGGTGCAGGCGCAACGGGTATTCCTCCGATGGCGGACGGGACCGGACGGTGGCGTACCGCGGGAACAGCAGCGGATCGCCGCATCCCAGCCTGGCGCACGCTCGGTGGGCCTCTCCCACCGAGCGTCGAGTGTTCGCGCGACGTTCCCCTTCGGTCGGCAATCCGTTCACCACCTGAGGTCAGCCTGAACGTCGCGGATCGGCAGAAGGGCACCCATGAGCAAGCGCGCGAGCAGATGGCTGCTCCTCCCGGCGGCGGTTCTGACCGGCCTCGCCGCCCTCCTCGGCGCACCGGCCGCGGCATCCGCCCACGGCTTCTCGTCGGTGGTGCTGATCGATCTCGGCACCGACGACGCCGGAGACCTCCAGGCCGAACTGCGGCTCGAGTACGACCTGCTCGTGGTCTCGGCCGCGGACGCCGAAGAGGACGACCCCCTGTTCCGCGCCGGAACCGACGCCTTCGACGCCGGCGATCCCGAGGCCGAGGTCGTGGCCCTGGAAGACCACCTCGACTCCGTGCTCGCGTACGTCGACGAGCGGTTCACGGTGGCGACACCGTCCGGACAGGTGTGCCACACCGAGGTGGCCGAGCCGATCAGCATGACCGAGGAGGAGGGTGCTCCCTACGCGGTGCTCACGCTCGATCTCAGCTGCGCGCAGGACGGCGACGGTCACGTCATCCGCTCGGACCTGTTCCCCGACTCCGAGCAGTACGTCACCGGCACGAAGACGATCGTCTCCTACGACATCGACGGCCGCACGGGCAGCGCCTCGCTCGACGCCGCGCAACCCTCGTTCTCGACCGAGCAGAGCTTCTTCGAGCGGTTCTGGGAGTTCTTCCATCTCGGGGCCGAGCACCTGCTGACCGGCATCGACCACATCCTCTTCCTCCTGGCACTCATCGCCGGATCGCGTCGGTTGCGCGAGGTCGTGCTGGCCGCCACCGCGTTCACGATCGCGCACTCGGTCACCTTCATCCTGGCGGCCACGGGAGTGGTCACGGTGCCGGCCGCGATCATCGAACCGATCATCGCCATCTCGATCTCGATCGTGGCCGCCTGGTACCTCTGGCGGCTGTGGCGCCGAGGTGCCGCCGCCACCGAGCTCGACTCGACCAGCGGACCCCTGGGCCTGGACCGCGCCGGCTGGCTGAGGCTGCTCGTGGTCTTCGCCTTCGGCTTGGTGCACGGGCTCGGTTTCGCGAGCGCGCTGGGCATCGACCAGCCGTGGTCGTGGACGCTGCTCTGGTCGCTGCTGGTCTTCAACGTGGGCATCGAGGTGGTGCAGCTGACGATCATCGCCATCGTGTTCCCGTTGCTCGTACTGCTGCGTCGGCGCGCGCCGAAGCTCGGCCTCTGGGCCACCGGAGCACTGGCCGTCTCGGTGACCGTGGCCGGTCTGATCTGGTTCGTGCAGCGCATTCTCGGGATCGGCTAGAAAGTTGCTGCACATGAAGCAAACTCATAAAGCTGAGAATTCGCCGAGAACCATTCCCGGGTCGGCAACGCGTACGGCAGGCGACGTTCACGTCGAATTCTCCTCCCGGGCGAATCATGTGAAACGCCCACGCCCCGTGGGACATCTTGATCACGAGAACGGATGAGAATGTCAACTCTCACTGCATCTGCACGACCCCGGCGCGCGGCCACCCGCGCGACCGCGTGGCTTGCGGCAGCTGCGCTCTGCACCTCGGCCCTGGTGGGCGCCTTCGCGGCCACCCCGGCACACGCCGCCGATCCGGTCAACCTGACCGGCATCATCCTCGGCGTCGGCGCAGACGAATCACAGCGCATCGTCACCTGGTACTCCTCGGCCGACACGACGCAGGTCGTGCAGGTCGCACCGACGGCGTCGGTCTCGAACGGCGCATTCCCCGCCGACGCGAAGACCTTCTCGGCTCTCGGCGCAGCCAACATCGCGTCCAGCGGCGGCTTCAACCGTCACGCCACCATCACCGATCTGGCCGAGAACACCGCGTACTCCTACCGCGTGGGCTCGGTGGACGGCTGGTCGCAGGCGTACACCTTCACCACCCGGACCTTCGACGGCGACTACGACTTCCTGTTCTACGGCGACCCGCAGATCGGTTCGTCGGGCGACCTCTCGAAGGACCAGGCCGGGTGGACCGACACGCTCGACGTGTCGCTGGCCGCCAACCCGAACGCCGAGCTCCTCGTGTCGGGCGGCGACCAGGTCGAGACCGCCAACACCGAGACCCAGTGGGATGCCTTCCTCGCCCCCGACAAGCTGCGCCAGTACCCCTGGGCCGCCACGATCGGAAACCACGACGTGGGCGGCAAGGCGTACGAGCAGCACCTGTTCACGCCGAACACCGACCGTTCGGCCGCCTACTACTCCAACGGCCAGCCGACCTCGAACACCTCCGGTGGCGACTACTGGTACATCTACAAGGACGTGCTGTTCATCGACCTCAACAGCAACAGTTACAAGACCTCGCAGGGCGGGGGCGGAGACGACGCCCACGTCGGCTATGTCACCGACGTCGTGAACCAGCACGGCGCTGAGGCCAAGTACACCGTGCTCGTGTACCACCACTCGATCTACTCGCCGGCCTCGCACGCGAAGGACGGCGACAACAAGCAGCGCAAGATCGACTTCCCCACCGTGTTCTCGAACCTCGGTGTCGACCTGGTGCTCCAGGGCCACGACCACAGCTACTCGCGCAGCTACGAGATCAAGAACGGCGCCAAGGCGAACCCGGATGAGCAGCCCGGCCAGAACGAGGTCTTCCCCGGCCCCGGCGGAGTCATCTACGTCACCGCGAACTCGGCCTCCGGCTCGAAGTACTACGACATCACCGCCCCCGACGACAGCGGAACCTCGGGAGCCGGGAACGGTGCCGACCCGCTGAACCCGCAGAGCTACTGGTACAACTCGGTGCAGAACCAGGAGCACGTGCGCAGCTACGTGAAGGTGCAGGTGCAGAAGGACCAGCTCGTGGTCGAGAACATCCGCAGCGGCACGTGCGACGCTCCGAACGCGGCGGTCGAGCTCGGCAACGTGCCGTGGTGCGGGCCGGACAGCGGCGCCACCCCGGCCCAGCCGGTCGGCTCCGTGGTCGACGCCGTCACCATCCACCAGAACCACGGTGACAACCAGGAGATCGCGGTGACCGTGCCCACGGCCGCCCCCGGTGAGTTCGGCTGGAAGATCGACGGCCGCAACTCGCTCGTCGACCTCGGGACCGCCGTGGACCACGACGGTGACTACTTCGAGGCGAACGGTCAGATCAACCCCATCGTCGTCACCGACACCCGTCAGTCGCTCGCCCCGTGGTCGATCTCGGCCTCGGTCGGCGACTTCCGCGACGGCACGAACACCTTCTCCGGCAAGTACCTCGGCTGGACCCCGAAGGTGATCGAGCAGGGTGCGGGCGCCACCGCCGGCGCCGCGATCCCGTCGGGCTACGACAGCGGACAGGGCCTGTCGGTCTCCCGCGGCCTGTCGTTCGCCGACGAGGGTCACGAACGCGGCACCGCGAAGGTGGGTGCCGACCTGGAGCTGAAGATCCCCGGTCTGGTCGACTCGGGCAGCTACCGCGCCACCCTCACCCTCACTGCGCTGAGCAGCTAGGCGTGACCCACGTGCCGGATGGTGCGGAGGCTCCCCGCCCCGCGCCATCCGGCACGCCCCGTTCCACCCCCACAACCCACTCGACGAGGATTCCATGACCGTGTCCCTGGCCCGTTCCACCCGTGCCGCTCTCACCCTGGCCGCCACCGCAGCCCTCGCACTGGGCGCGGTGCTCCTGCCGGCGACGACGGCTCACGCGGCCGACGGCGACGCCGACTGGGCGGTTCGCACCGCGACGTCCGACCAGGGCACCGACCGCACGAGCTACACCTTCGCGCTCGATCCGGGCGCATCCGTCGACGACACGCTCGTCGTCGTGAACCACGGCACCACCCCCCTCGACCTCGGCGTCTACGCTGCCGATGGCTACACCACCGACAGCGGCCAGTTCGACGTGGTGGTGGGCGGGGCCGAGTCGACCGCCGTCGGCGCCTGGGTGCACACCGCGAATCCGACGGTGCACCTCGAGCCCGGCGCGACCGCCGACCTGCCGTTCTCCCTGACCGTTCCGCAGAACGCCACCCCGGGTGACTACGCGGGCGCCATCGTCACCTCGCTCACCCAGCCCGACGACGCGCAGGGTATCAACGTCGATCGGCGCCTCGGTATCAAGATCTCCCTCCGCGTCGGCGGAGATCTCGCTCCGGCGCTCGCCATCGAGAACATGCACGTCGACTACGACGGCGGGTGGCTGCCGTTCGCGGCGGGCGATGCCGTGATCGGCTACACCCTGCACAACACCGGCAACGCCGTCATCACGGCGCAGCAGGCCGCCGCGGTCACCGGTCCGTTCGGCTGGTTCCCGAGCGATGCGGGCGAGGTGGAGGCCCCGCCGCAGCTGCTGCCAGGCGAGTCGTGGGCGGTGAGCGTCCCGGTGACCGACGTGCCGCCGGTGTTCCTGCTGACCGCGACCGCGACGGTCGGACCGGTCGTACTCGACGCATCCGGGTCGACGACCAGTCTCGACCCCGTGACGGCGACCGCGAACGGCTGGGCCGTGCCGTGGACGCTGGTCATCCTCGTGCTCGTGCTGGCCGCGCTCATCGTGCTCGCCGTGATCCTGCGCCGCCGCGGTCGTGCCGCCCGTATGGCCCGTGAAGACGCACGGGTGCAGGAGGCGGTGGAGCAAGCACTCGCCGCGTCGAAGAGCGCTCCCGAGGTGACCCACTCGGCCTGACGCCCGCTCGGTGCTTTGCGTGGCCTCCGCTACGCGCCGCCTCGAGCGGACAGGAGCTGGCGCATGTAGTCGATCTCGCCCGTCTGAGTGAACACGATCCCGTTCGCGAGGTCTGTCACGAGCGGGTTCGTGGTGCGATCGAGGGCCGCCTCCGCCATCTCCACGCCGCCCTGGTGGTGGGCGATCATGAGCTGCAGGAAGAGGCGTTCGGCGTCGACGCCGGTGAGCTGAGAGAGTCGCGCGAGGTCGTCGGCCGAGGCCATGCCGGGCATCGGATCGCCGGGGCTCATGCCGTCGGGGAGCGCATCCGTTCCGCCGGTCGCCGCGGCGCCGCCGTGATCGTGCTCGCTCGACCCGGCGCCCGAGAGCGTCGGAAGCGTCATCCACGTCATCGCCGGTTGCGAGGATGCCTGCGGCAGGCCCCAGGCGTTCAGCCAGGCGTACATCTGCCCCGACTGCTGCGCCTGCGTGGTGGCGATGTCGTACGCGAGCTGCCGGATCTCGGGGTCGTCGGTCTGCTCCCGGATGATCATCGCCATCTGCACGGCCTGATCATGGTGCTGCTGCATGTCACGGGCGAAGCCGGCCTCGACGCTCGTGTCGCCCGGCGCATCCGGGCGCGGCGCAGTCAGCCAGCCCGCCGCGAAGGCGACGAGGGCGATGACGACGGCGGCCAGCACCGCAGCGATCGCGAGGCGGCCGCGGGATCGTGGGGTCGGGGCGGATGCCGCGGGCCCCACGTTGCCGACCGCTTCCGCGGATCCGGCCGCGGCGTCGAACTCGCCGGACGTCACGCGACCTTGCCGGGGGCGTCGAGGCCCCCGGTGCACGGAGCACCCGGTTCGGGCGCGTCGGCCGACTTCCAGAACTTCGTCACGAAGTCCTTCAGGCGCGGGTCGTCGACACCGTCGAGGAAGACCTGGTTGCCCCAGGCGGACGCCACCACGGGCGAGCTCAGCCCGTCGAAGGGCGAGAGGACGGCATAGGTGTCGGGCAGCTGGGAGCGCAGGGTCTCGACGCCGGCGGCATCGACCTTGGTCGGGTCGTAGGTCACCCAGATGGCGCCGTGCTCGAGGTCGTGGACCGCGTTCTCGTTGGGCACCGGCTCGGAGTAGACGCCGCAGTTGAGCCAGACGCCGTTGTGGTCGCCGCCGGCCGGCGGGGTCTGGGGGTAGTCGACCGTGCCGTCGACGTGATTCGCGGTGAGACCCGGGTAGGTCTGCAGGCCCTCGATCGAGATCGCCGCCGGATCGGCCTTCGGGGTGTTGCTCGTGACCACGAAGGTGACCAGCAGGGCGATCGCCGCGACACCGGCCACGCCGCCGATGATCCAGCCGATCAGGCGGTTACGTCGCTGCCGCTTCTGCTGGGCGACCATCGCCGCCACCTTCTCGGCGCGGCGGGCATCCCGCTCCTGCTTGACCGTGAGTTTCTTGGCCTGTTCCTTCGCCTTCGGCGGAACGGAGTTCGACGGACGCGGGGGATCGGAACGGGGAGGCACGGCTCTCATTTCGATGGCGGCGAGCAGGGGAGTTGACGCTACAACTATCTCCAGGATGCCTGGAAGATCCATGTATGCGCAACGAGGCCCGCCATAGCCGAACCGGCATACGTCCCGTGTGAGGATCGGGGGATGTTCAAGACGGTCGCCCGAGCGGTGGTTCGCCCCGTGTCGAAGCTCGTCTACCGGCCCACGATCACCGGGACGGAGAACGTCCCTCGGGAAGGCCCGGTGCTCTTCGCGAGCAACCACCTGAGCTTCATCGACAGCGTGGTGATCACGGTCGTCGCGCCGCGTGACGTCCGCTTCCTCGCCAAGGCCGAGTACTTCACCGGCTCCGGCGCCCGCGGTGCGCTCTCGAAGGCGTTCTTCGAGTCGATCGGCGCCATCCCCGTCGACCGCGAGAGCAACACCGCGGCTCAGGACTCGCTCGAGCGCGGCCGCGAGGTGCTCGAGCAGGCCGGAGCATTCGCGATCTACCCGGAAGGCACCCGCTCCCGCGACGGCCGCCTCTACAAGGGCCGCACGGGTGTCGCCTGGCTGGGGTTGACCACGCGCTGCCCGATCGTGCCGGTGGCCCTGACGGGAACCCCGGAGCTGCTCCCGGTCGGATCGAGGATTCCGCGCATCCGGCCCGTCACCGTCCAGTTCGGGGAGCCCATCGACGCATCCACTTATGGCGAAGCATCCTCGGCGAGGGCCCGTCGACGACTCACCGACGACGTGATGGCCGCCATCGGCGCGATGTCGCGCCAAGAACTCGCGGGCGCCTACAACGAACCCCCGCCGGCGAACGTGGTCGAGCGGATGCGCCGGGCCCTGCACCGCAACGACCCGAGCTGACCCTCCGACTTTTTGCCCCCTCCGGCCCTATCCCGGCCGATTTGGGGCTTTTAGGGGCAAGAAGTCGGGGACGGGGCGGGGGAGGGGTTACCAGGTCACGCGGGCGGCGGGGCCGGGGACGAAGGCGACCTCGTCGGGGCCGAGGGTCTCACCCGAGGGGGTCACGAAAGCGAGCGACACCGGCTCCCGGTCGTGCGAGTCGACGATGCGGGACGTCGCGCCGCCGGAGTAGGGGTTGAACTCGTCGCCCCACTGCACCAGCGCGCCGATCACCAGCGCGAGCCCACGGCCGCTTTCGGTGAGGTGGTAGCTCGAACGCTCGCGCGATCCGGGTTCGCGATAGGCCCGCTTCTCGAGCACTCCCGCCTCCACGAGCTTCGCGAGCCGGGTCGTGAGGATGTCGCTGGGCGCCCCGAGGGAATCCCGGAACTCCGAGAACCTCGTGTTGCCGCGGAACGCGTCGCGCACGATCAGCAGCGACCACTTCTCGCCGACGATGTCGAGCGCGCGCACGATCTGGCAGCGGGCTTCGGAGTCGGAGCCGGCTTGCGCATCCTTCAGCTGTCCCATGCGCCCCAGGGTACGTCGAAAACTTCTAAATTGGAAATTCCAACTGAGAGGGCGTACTGTGGCGCGCATGACGAAAAAGTGGAGCCTGTCGCGGCGCGGAACATTCTGGTCGGCCTCGGCCGTGCTCGCCCTCTGTCTCTGGGCCAGCGGCGCACCGAGCGTGCTCTACCCGGTGTACGCAGCCGAGTGGCACCTGCCCGCCGTGGTCACCACCTCGGTCTTCGGCACCTACCCGCTCGCGCTCCTGATCGTGCTGCTCTTCTTCGGCGGGCTCTCCGACAGCATCGGTCGTCGTCGCGCCATGCTGCTCGGCATCGGGCTGATCGCCGTGGCCGCACTGGCCTTCGCCTTCGCGCCGAACGTGGGCTGGCTCTACCTCGGGCGGGTGCTGCAGGGCGTGGGTACCGGTTTCGCCCTCGGCGCCGCGAGTGCCGCCCTGGTCGAGAACAACACCTCCTCGAACCCGCGCATCGCCAGCACTCTCACCACTGCCTCGACGGCGACCGGGCTGACGCTCGTCCTGCTCGTGTCGGGCGTGCTCGCGCAGTATGCGCCGTTGCCCTTGTTCCTGAGCTTCGCCGTGCTCTTCGTGCTCGCCGGCGTGGCCTTCCTCGCTGTCTGGCTGACGCCCTCCGACACCGAGGGTCTCGGCCGCCCGACCTGGCGGCCGAAGCCCCTGAGACTGCCCCGCGGCATCCTGCTCGCGTTCATCGCAGCGACCACCTCGGTGTCGCTGGCCTACAGCGTGGGCGCGATCTTCCTCTCGCTCGGCTCCCAGATGGCGCGCGACTTCACCGGAACGACGAACCTCCTGGTGGTGGGCGCGCTGCTCGGCATCTCCTCGATCGCGATCGGCGTCACCGCGCTCCTCCTCGGTAGGGTGCCGGCGCACATCACGATCATCGTGGGCGGGGTGGTCTCGCTCGCGGGCCTGGGCCTCATGGCGGGAGCCGCGGCATCCGGATCGATCGCCCTCTTCCTGGCCTGGTGCGTGGTGGGCGGCGTCGGCTACTCCTTCGCGTTCACCGGAGGTCTCGGCCTCGTGAACCGCGCCGCGCCCGCTCACCACCGCGGCGCGACGCTCTCGATGCTCTACCTGTTCTCCTACCTGCTGCAGGCGATCACGGCGATCGGGGCGGGTGCTCTCGCCACGGCGCTCGGACTCGGGCCGGCGGTCGACCTGCTGGCGCCCCTGGTGGCCGTGCTGGCACTGGGGGCGGTCACCCTCTCCGCAGTGGACCTCGCGGTGGGTCGGCGTCGCGGATCCGCATTGTCGGCCTCGGCAGTGCAAACGTCCGCCTGACTGTGGGATGTCCACAGTGCGACTTCGCACGTCTTCGGACTCTTTTGTAGGCGGCGAACGGCGGATTGTCGCCGATCCCGGCCCGCGTTCTAGCGTAGGAATCGGCTCGGCGTGCCCCGGTGGGGCGTGCCACGACGATGAGGACGACAATGACGCACACGGTCGACACCACGAACTCCCCTTCCGCTCGCCGTGAGGACGATGCGGTGCAGGCCGACGCGATCGAGAGCGAGCTCGACGCCTCCGCCCGGATCCCGAAGCGCTCGGGCCGCGCGTCGACGAGCGACGTGGTGGTGGCCCGCACCGACGTGGAGTGGCTCGGCCGTTACCTGCTCGGCACCTGGGCCGACGTGCGCCTCGGCGCCCGGGAGCTGAGCGCTCGCCCCGACCTGCAGCGCATCGACGGCCAGACGCTCGACGAGCACCGCGCCCGCGTCTCGGGCCAGCTGAAGCTGCTCGTGGAGCACGGGCAGGTGCATCGCGCCTTCCCCGAGTCGGTCGGCGGCGCCGACGACCACGGCGGCAACATCGCCGGCTTCGAGGAGCTGGTGCTCGCCGATCCGTCGCTGCAGATCAAGTCGGGCGTGCAGTGGGGCCTGTTCGGTGCCGCGGTGCTCCACCTCGGCACCGAGTACCACCACAAGGCCTTCCTGCCCGCCATCATGAGCCTCGAGGTGCCCGGTGCCTTCGCGATGACCGAGACCGGACACGGGTCGGATGTCGCGGCCATCGGCACCACGGCCACCTACGACGAGGCCACCGGCGAGTTCGTGCTGCACACGCCGTTCCGCGGAGCGTGGAAGGACTACCTCGGCAACGCCGCCGTCGACGGCCTCGCCGCCGTGGTGTTCGCGCAGCTCGTGACCAAGAACGTGAACCACGGCGTGCACGCCTTCTACGTGCCGATCCGGGATGCGGCGACCGGCGAATTCCTGCCCGGGGTCGGCGGAGAGGACGACGGCCTGAAGGGCGGGCTGAACGGCATCGACAACGGCCGCCTGCACTTCGACCAGGTGCGCGTACCCCGCCTGAACCTGCTGAACCGCTACGGCGACGTGGCCGAGGACGGCACCTACTCGAGCTCCATCGAGAGCCCCGGGCGCCGCTTCTTCACCATGCTCGGCACCCTGGTGCAGGGGCGCGTGTCGCTCGACGGGGCATCGGTGGCCGCGGCGAAGGTGGCACTCACCATCGCCATCACCTACGGCAACGAGCGCCGCCAGTTCACCGCCGGCAGTGACACCGACGAGGAGGTGCTGCTCGACTACCAGCTGCACCAGAAGCGGCTCATCCCGAAGCTCGCCACGACCTACGCCGCGAGCTTCGCGCACGAGCAGCTGCTCACGAAGTTCGACGAGGTGTTCTCCGGTCGCGCCGACACCGACGACGACCGGCAGGACCTCGAGACCCTGGCCGCCGCGCTCAAGCCGCTCAGCACCTGGCACGCGCTCGAGACCCTGCAGGAGGCGCGCGAGGCCTGCGGGGGCGCCGGCTTCCTGGCCGAGAACCGCCTCGTCGGCCTGCGCGCCGATCTCGACATCTACGCCACCTTCGAGGGTGACAACCACGTGCTGCTGCAGCTGGTGGCCAAGCGCCTGCTCTCGGACTACTCGCGCCGCTTCGCGAAGGCCGACTTCGGCGTGCTCGCCCGCTATGTGGTGGAGCAGGCGGCCGACAAGACGGTGAACGGATCGGGGCTCCGCTCGCTCGCGCAGACCGTGGCCGACTTCGGGTCGACCGCGCGCTCCGTCGGTCAGCTGCGCGAGGCATCCGCTCAGCGCCAGCTGCTCACCGACCGCGTCGAGACGATGGTGGGGGAGGTGGCGGCGAAGCTCCGGCCGGCGTCGAAGCTGTCGCAGAAGGCGGCCGCCGACCTGTTCAACCTGCACCAGACCGAGATCATCGAGGCCGCCCGCGCTCACGCCGAACTCCTGCAGTGGGAGGCGTTCACCGAGGCGCTCGAGGGGTCGACCGGCCTCACCTCGGGCATGGACGACGGAACCCGCGTGGTGCTCACCTGGCTCCGCGACCTCTTCGGGCTCGGACTGGTGGAGAAGCACCTCGCCTGGTACCTGATGAACGGACGACTCTCGCCGAAGCGGGCGCAGGCGGTGGGGCTCTACACCGAGCGGCTGTCGGCGCGCATCCGGCCGCACGCGCAAGACCTGGTGCGGGCGTTCGGCTACGGCCCGGAGCACGTGCGGGCCTCGATCGCCACCGGCGCCGAGAAGGCGCGACAGACCGAGGCGCGCGACTACTACCGCGCGGCCCGCGCTGCCGGCACCCTCCCCGCCCCGGAGAAGAAGCCCGCCCGCTCCCGCTGATCCGTCCGTTCCCCACGACGCGGGAGGGCGCGAAAAGTGAGTAGTGACTGCTCAGGCGCGCGGGTGGCCGCGCTGCGAGAGTGGGTCTACGAACTGAGGAGGAGCCGATGACGGCGTACGACGAGATCGGTGGTCACCCCGCCATGAAGCTGGCTGTCGTGGTGTTCTACAACCGCGTGGTGGCCGATCCCCTGCTCGCGCCCTATTTCGCCGGCATCTCCCTCGAACGGCTCCGCGCTCACCAGGTGGCCTTCCTCTCCGGGGTGCTCGGGGGTCCGCAGGCGTTCGCCGGGCGCGACCTGCCGGCTGCCCACGTCGCGTTCGCGATCACCGACGGGGCCTTCGACCGCATGGTCGAGCATCTCGAGTTCGCACTCGTCGACGTCGGCGCTCCCGCGACGGCGACCGCCGAGGTGCTCGCCACGGTCGGCGGCCTGCGGCACGCTATCGTGCAGCCTTCGCCGATCCCGGAGCCGGCGCCGGCGCCGACGTCGAACCGCTCGGGGCAATGAGATCGCGGCGACCACCGATGCCGAGCTTGCCGTAGCTCGACTGGAGGTGGTTGTCGACCGTTCGGATCGAGAGGAACAAGCGCGTCGCGATCTCCTGGCTGGTGAGTCCGAGGCGCGCCAGGTCGACGACCTCGCGCTCGCGGCGGGTCAAGACGTCGGGAACGGAATCCCGGATGCCGCTGTCGTCAGCTCCTGGGCACAGGGCCATCAGTTCGAGCGCACGGTCGTGCAGAGCCGCCGCTTCGTGGGCGCGGCCGCCGTCGCGCGCGGCACGTCCGGCTGACGCGAAGGCCTCGGCGGCCGATGACGTCGCGCCGAGCTCCAGCCAGCGCTCGCCGGCCTCGACGAATCCGCTGGTACTGGGCTCGGCGATGGCCCGGGCATGGGCGGCCCGGGCGTCGAACAGCGGACTGTCACCGGAGGCCGCGAGCTCGGCGATCCGGTCGGCGATCAATCGCAGGGTGGCGGTGAGCGCCGTCGCGGGGAGGGCGCCGCTCGCCCGCGAACCGATCCGGGCGGCGTGGAACAGCAGGGTGGTCGCCAGATAGATCGCTCCGGAAGCGACATGATGTTCGGCGTCGGCACGCAGCCGCTCGATCGCTGCGGCCGGTTGCCCGCGCAGCGCGGTCAGTTGCGCCTCGGCCAGCCGCACATGGAAGTTGCCCTCGGGGGCGTCGAGGTGGAGGGAGCGCAGCACGGCCTCCGCGGCATCCGGTTCGCCGGCGGCGATGTGAGCGAGGGCGAGTGTGCCGAGTGCCACCCGGTGCAGGTTCCTCGGGCCCTTGACGCTGGCGCCCGCGATCGCGTCGCCGAGCCAGCGCGACGCCGACGAGACCTGGCCGATCTGCAGCAGCACGTGCCCGAGGAGCAGTTCGGCGTAGCGGGTGGAGACCTCGTCGTCGAACTGCACCGACTCCGAGAGCGCCTCCAGCGCCCGCCGCCGGGCGACGTCGAGCGATCCGCCCACGAGCGAGGCCGAGGCGGCGGTGAACAACGCGAAGGCCCGGTCGCGCGCGATCGCCTCGCCGCTGAGAAGCCGTTCGACCTCCTGCTGCGACTCCGACCATCGCCCAGCACCGGCCAGGGGCATCGCCGCCGCCATGGCCGCCATCTCCCGGAGTTCGGCGGGCAGGCCCGGCGCGTGGAGCAGCGGCTCGATCGCGGCCAGCGCCTCGCCCGTGCGTTCGACCGTGAACAGCATCATGGAGCGCGTGATCGCGATGACGGCGGAGTATCCGGGGAAGCGTTCGTCGGCCTCGGAGAGCAGCTCGAGGGCGTCCACGATCCCGCCGGGCTGATCGTGGCGGATGAGGGCGAGAGTGCTCGCGATGCGCACCGAGAGCAACTCGGAGGCGGGGGCGCTCCGGTCGCGGGCCGACCCGTCCTCTGCGGCGGATCGCGCTCCCTCCGCGTCTCCGATGCGCCGGAGGGCGTCGGCGAGGATCAAGTGGGGCAGACCGTCCGGGGCGCCGGCATCGATGGCGGCCCGGGAGAGCTTCGCGGCGAGCGCGTGGTCGTGGGTCAGCTGCGCGAGGCGGGCACCCGTGAGCAGGAGATCCGGCGACGTCGGCTGACCGGCATCCAAACGCCATACCGCCACGCGGAAGGCGTCGTCGGTGGTGGGATCGGACTCGGCGGCGATGTCGGCCTGCTCGATCAGGATGTCTTCGACCCGCAGCATCGACAGAGTGCTCCGGACGACGCCCACATAGTGCGGCTGCGCGAGCTCGGCGACCATCCGCCCACCGGATTCGCGCACCGAGACCAGACCCGCGCGCTCGAGTTCGGTGACGCTGGCCCGAGCGCCAGGGGTGCGGAGCTCTCGGACGGGGAGGGGCTGGCAGACGGCCAGGCGTTCGATCACGTCGCGCTGGTCCGGAGTGAGCGAACGCAGCCGGCGCGCGATCACCTCCCCGAGGGCGGGCGTGCCCACGGGCTCTCCGATGAGCTGCCAGACCCCTGACTCGACCACGAGGGTGCCGGCGCGCACGGCTCCCGTGCAGAGCTCGCGCAGGAAGAGCGGGTTGCCTCCGGCGGCGCGGTGGAGCTCCTCGGCCGTCCGCCGCGCGACCGAGCCGTCGAGCGCCCGGGCGAGCAGCGCTTCGCTCGCCTCGCTGTCGAGCGGGGGGACGTCGATGCGCACGGCCGCACTCTCGCTCCACAGGGCGAGCAGAGCGTCCGGAATGGGGGCGCCATCGCCGATCGTGGCGACCAGCTTGACCACTCGGGAGTGCACGAGCTGGGTGAGCAGGGCGATGGAGAGTTCGTCGAAGGCCTGCAAGTCGTCGACGACGACCAGGATGCGTCCCGTGCCGCCGAGCGAGCGGATGCGCGCGGTGACGGCCGTGAGCAGGCTCAGCGGGTCGGCTGCGAGCGTCGCCAGGTCGACCGCCGGCACGGCATCCGCAGTCCCCGACGACGCGAACAGAGGTGAGAGGCCGCCGAGCGGGAGGGAGGTGACACTGGTCCGCCCGGAGAGACGAAGAACCGACCAGGCGGTGGCGCTCAGCCGGGCCGAGCTCTCGGCCGCCAAGCGCGATTTGCCGATACCGGTGGGACCGACCAGCACCACGGCGAGCGCCGGCGTGGCCTCGATCGCCGAGGTTACGCGGTCGAGCAGTGCGTCGCGGCCTTCGAACGCCCACTCGCGCTCCGCGAGGGGCCCTGGCTCCGTCGTGCCGGTCGTCATGGCGATGGATCTCCCCCGGGCTGGTGCGCTGACGTCGTCGGCCCCCACCGGCGATGTTTTCCGAGCATAGCGAACGGAGAACGCCGGATGAGCAATCCCGCCCAACGAAGTAGGTAGCCACTACTCAGGACTCTGCTCCGGGCGGTGGGCAGAGTATCCGAGGCGCACAGGTGCGCCCATCCACTTCTGTTGTCCTGACGAAAAGAGCTGACCATGTTCCAGATTCCCCGTGCGGTGCGCCGCCGCGATCTCCGATCCTCGGGGAGGGCCGGTCGGATGCCGGTGCTCGCCACGATCACGGTGGCCGGCCTGGTGGCGCTGAGCGCCCAAGGCGCTGCGGTCGCTTCGGCCGAGGAGATGGGCGATGCGGCATCCGCCCCGTCGTCGGTCTCGTCTTCCGCCGAACCGCAGGCGGCCGATGCGCAGGCGGCTGATGCGATCGAGGTCACCAGGCCCGGGAGCGCCGAGGAGGCATCCGCTCCCCCCGCCGATTCGCCCGTGGAGGCGGCACCGGCGACCGAGGCGCCGAGCGACGTGCCCGTCGATCCCACGCAGGCCACCGAGGCGCCGGGCCCGTCGGATGCGAGCGGACCCGTTCCCGCCGAGGCGGTCGACCCGACCCAGGCCACCGAGGCGCCCGGTCCGTCTGACGCGACCGGGCCCGAGGCTTCCGGCGCCGGTGCGGCCGATCCCGCTCAGGCGATCGAGGCGCCAGGTGCGTCCGACGCGCCTGGAACCGGGATTCCTACGCAGTCCGCCGATCCGACGCAGGCCACCGCAGCGCCGAGCCCGGCCGGGCCCGGCGTCGGCGAGCTCGGCGACCCGGTCGCCCTCGCCAACACCCCGCCGGTCGGTGTCGCCGACCACTACACCACCGCGGTCGACACGGTGCTGACGATCGCCGCTCCTGGCGTCGTCGGCAACGACTACGACGCCGAGGGTGACTTCCTCCGCACGACGCAGGGCTACACGGGCACCACTCAAGGCGGGCACGTCGCCACCCTCTGGGATCGCTCCGTGATCTACACGCCGGCCGCCGGCTTCGTCGGCGTCGACACCTGGAGCTACTGGGTCTATGACGACACATCGATGTCGGCGACGTCCGTTCCGGTGACCTTCACCGTGGTCGACACGACGGATGTCGCCCCGGTCGCCCACGACGACAGCTACTCGACTCCGGCGGGCACCAGCCTCGTGGTCTCAGGCGCCGGGGTGCTCGGAAACGACACCGACGGTGACGGCAACGCGGTCGCGGTCGTCTCGGAACTGGCGGGAGCCGGTGCGATCAGCAGTGCGAACGGCGGCACCGTCGACTGGATGTCCACCGGTGGCTTCACGTACATCCCGGCCCCCGGATTCGTCGGCTACGACACCGTGACCTACTGGATCACCGACGGCGTGCTCGAGAGTGGTCTCGCCACCGTGACGATCAAGGTCGGCGATTGGGCGAACCTCCCGCCGGTGGCCGTCGACGACCACTACGCCACGCCCGTGAACCGCGTGCTCACCGTGGATGCCGCGCACGGTCTGCTCGCGAACGACTCCGACGCGAGCGACCCGATCAGCGTGGTGGTGCCGTTCATGCTCGAGACCGGCCGTGCCTCGGTGTACCTGCACAGTGACGGCAGCTTCAGCTATGCCTCGCACTACTACGACACGCTCGGGCCCGACACCTTCACGTACCAGGTGACCGACGGCAGCTACAACCTGCCGGTCACCGCGACGGTGACGATCGACGTCGGAGCCTTCGCGAACGCGCAGCCGATCGCGATCGACGATCACTACACCACGCCGAAGAACACCGGAATGGGAGTGGGCGCGGCGGCGGGCCTGCTCGCGAACGACAGCGACCCCGATCAGGATGCGTTCTCCATCGAGTTCGCCGTGCCCGACATGGCCACTGAGGCAGGCGGAATCGTGAACGTGGGTCTCGACGGCTCGTTCAGCTACACCCCGCCGGCCGATTTCGTCGGGGTCGACGGATTCTCCTACAACATCGGCGACGTGTTCGACGGGCACGGGCTCGCGGTCGCCTGGATCACGGTCACCGACCCCGACGCCACGGGCAACTCGATGCCCGTCGCGACCGACGACCACTACTCCACGACGCCCGACACGACCCTCGTGGTCTCTGCGGCGAACGGGATGCTGATCAACGACTTCGATACCGACGGCGACCCGCTCAGCTCGATCATCCCCGCCGTCCCGTACGGCACCGCCAGTGTGCACGGAGGAACGGTCGCGGGCACGGACGACGGCGGGTTCACCTACACTCCGCCGGCGGGCTTCGTGGGTGAGGACGAGTTCGTCTACGAGGTGATGGACCAGTCCGCCGAGAGCTTCGACGTGGGCACGGTGCGCATCACGGTCGCCGCAGCGGTTCCGCTCGTGACGGGCGAGCCGGGTGCGGGTGGCGTCGCCGGTCAGGGCGACCCGGATGCCGGCGCATCCGACGATGCCGACGTGGCGTCCGCGGGCACCGGCCCCACCGCCGCGACGGACACCTCCAGCGAGCTCGCGCTCACTGGCGCGGCGCCCGACGGCGCGCTGGCACTGTCCCTCCTGTTGTTGCTCACAGGCGCCGTCGGCATCGTGATCGCCGCGATGGCTCACCGCCGCAGTCGCCGATCCTGACACCACGTCGACCCACCCAGACCCGCGACCGAGAGGACACCACGATGTTCGGCAAGATGAAGACCTGGCAGAAGGCGACCGGCACCGTGCTGGCCCGCACCATCGCGGGCACCGACAGCGACGGAGCGATGATCACCTACGACTACGCGGTCGAGGTGCACCCGGTCGACGGAGCCGCCTTCCGGGCGATGCTCAAGGATCCGCGGATGCTCACCGACTTCCTGCAGCCCATCGTCGGGAAGACCATCGGGGTCGAGTTCGACGCCGCTTCGGGCAAGGCGCGGTTCGACAAGAGCGATCCGCAACTCAGCTTCAAGGCGTTCGAGCGAGCGCAGCAGGACGCGGTTCGCCGGGCGCTCGACCCCCGACAGGACTCATAGCGCCGAGGCGATGGTACCCAGGTATGAGGGGAGTACCTGGCAGGACGGCACCGGCGGGGGATGGGCCCGCCGGTGCCGATCCGTAGCGTGTGGAATGCGCAGAGAGCGCAGCAGACACGAAAGCGGGAGATCCATGATCGAGGCCACATCCTTGACCAAACGCTACGGAGCGAAGACGGCGGTCGACTCGATCGACTTCGCCGTGCGACCCGGTCAGGTGACCGGGTTCCTCGGCCCGAACGGCGCCGGCAAGTCCACCACGATGCGCATGATCGTGGGGCTCGACCGCCCGAGCGCCGGTCGGGTGCTGGTGAACGGCAAGCCGTACGCCGAGCACAAGGCGCCCCTGCGCGAGGTGGGTGCCCTGCTCGAGGCGAAGGCCGTGCACACCGGGCGGAGCGCACGCAACCACCTCCGCTCGATCGCGGCGACCCACGGCATCCCGCGCCGCCGCGTCGACGAGGTCATCGATCTCACCGGCCTCCACTCGGTGGCCGGCAAGCGCGTGGGCGGCTTCTCGCTCGGCATGGGGCAGCGCCTCGGCCTCGCGGCGGCGCTGCTCGGCGACCCGGCCACGCTCATCCTCGACGAGCCGGTGAACGGGCTCGACCCTGAGGGCGTGCTCTGGGTGCGCGGATTCGTGCGGCAATTCGCCGCGCAGGGCCGCACCGTGCTGCTCTCCAGCCACCTGATGAGCGAGATGGCGCTCACGGCCGACCACATCATCGTGCTCGGAAAGGGCCGCGTGATCGCCAATGCGACGGTGGCCGAGATCGTCGGATCGACGCAGACCTTCGTGCGGGTGCGCAGTCCCCGCATCGATGAGGTGGCCCGCCGCCTTACGCAGCCCGACGTCACCGTGACGAGCGTCGACGCCGACGTCATCGAGGTGCGCGGCCTGCCCGCCGACGTGATCGGCGACGCGGCCCTTTCGGTCGGCGTCGCGTTGCACGAACTCACCACCGTGCAGGGGTCGCTCGAAGACGCCTACATGAACCTCACCCGCGACGAAGTGGAGTACCGCACCACGGTCACCCCCGACGCCGCCCTCGCCGAAGGGATCGCCCGATGAGCACCGTCACCACCACCGTTCCCGCCGTCCGTGCTTCGCACCAGCTGGTTCCGGATGCCCGGTTGCGCTTCACCGGCGTGCTGCGTTCCGAGTGGATCAAGCTCACCACTCTCCGCTCCACGCTCTGGGCTTACGCCATCCTCGTGCTCGTTCAGGTGGGCATGGGGGTCGTCTTCGTGCTCGCCAGTGACGGATTCGCCAGCGCCCCGGGCGCGGCGAACCAGGCGGCCGTGCTGCCGTCCACCCTCGGGATCATGCTCGGGCAGCTCGTCATCTCGGTGCTCGGCGTGCTCGTGATCAGCGGAGAATACGGGACGGGGCAGATCCGCTCGAGTCTCACGGCGGTGCCGAAGCGGCTGCCGGTGCTCTGGGCGAAGGCGCTCGTGTTCGGGGTGACGAGCTTCGCGGTGGGCCTCGTGGCCGTGTTCGCCGCGTACGCCGTGACCTGGCCGATGCTGGATGCGCGCGGCGTGACATCCGACATCACCGACCCCGCGCTGTGGGGTTCGCTGGTGGGCGGAGCCGGGTACCTGGCCCTGATCGGGCTCCTCGCCTACTTCCTCGGCGCGGTGCTGCGGCACACCGCCGGCGGGATCGCGGCGGCGCTCGGGCTGCTGCTCGTGGTGCCGACCGTGCTCTCGTTCATCCAGGCCGACTGGGTCACGGTGATCGGGCAGTGGCTGCCGGGCGTCGTCGGTCAGTCGCTCTTCTTCGGCAGCGAGATCTTCGAGCCGTGGCAGGCCGTGCTGGTTATGCTCGGGTGGATCGCGGTCGTCGCGATCCCCGCAGCGATTCTGCTCAAACGGAGGGACGCCTGACAGTGGCGACACCCGGCCCCGTCGGGGGCTACGGCATCACGACCTCGGCGCCGGCGGCTCACCCGTCCGGCGCCGAGGACTTGCGGCTGCCCAAACCGCCGGGGTTCATCCGCTCCTACTTCAACCGGCACCCGTGGCTGCTCGACGGGCTGATCGCCGGGAGCTACGCGGTTCCCTCGGGCGTGGTGGCGCTGCTCGTGTTCGTCTCGTCGCTGTTCGGGGCCACCCCGTTCGACTTCCAGAACGAAGGATGGCGCAGCACCCCGTTCTTCGGCGTGGCTCTGCTCTACACGGCCACCGCCGTGACCGTGGCTCTGCTCTTCCGGCGTTATGTCCCGGTCATCACGGCCGCCATCTGCGCCGCGTCGTTGCTGATCTCGGGGGCGACCTCGCAGCAGCTCGACGTCGTTCCGATGATGTTCGCGCTCTACGCGCTCGCCGTCTACCGCTCAACGCGGTCAGCGTGGGTGTGGACGGCGATCGCCGCAGGCACCGGCATCGTCTCCACGGTTCTCTACGACCCCTTCGACCTCGCCGGGATCATCGGCTACGGCCTGCTCTCGGCGATGGCCCTGGTGATCGCCACACTCGTGGGCATCACCTTCGGCAACCGGCGACGCTACATCCAGGCTCTTCTCGATCGGGCGCAGCAACTCGCCCGGGAGCGCGACCAGCAAGCCAGGCTCTCCGCCGCCGCCGAGCGTGCGCGCATCGCCCGCGAGATGCACGACATCGTGGCGCACAGCCTCACCGTGATCGTGGCGCTGTCGGATGGCGCGGAGGCGAGTGTCGAGCGATCGCCCGCCACGGCGCGGGAGGCGATGCGGCAGTCGGCGGTCACCGCGCGGCGGGCGCTCACCGACATGCGGCTCTCGCTCGGAGTTCTGACGGAGCCAGATGAAGGGGAGTCGGAAGGCGCGGGCGGCGATGGTGGCGCTAGTGCCGGCGTCCGTGCGGCAGCGGGTACGGGTGCGTCGGTCGCGCTCGCCGGCTCCGGAGCCGGCGCGTCCGCGTCCGCTGCGTCGGCACCCGCGCCGCTCATGCCGCAGCCGGGCCTGGACGACCTGCCCGAGATGATCGCGTCGTACCGCGCGGCCGGGCTTCCGGTGCGGGTGACGGCGACGGGTACGCCGCCGCTCGATCCGCTCGTGCAGCTCACGGTGTTCCGGGTCGTGCAAGAGGCGCTGACCAACGCACTCCGCTACGCGGTGCAGGCGACCGCGGTCGACGTGGTGCTCCACTACGGGCCCGGCGACATCACGGTCGAGGTCTCCGACGACGGGGTCGATCCCGGTCGTGGTGCCGCGTCGGTCGGCTCGAGTCGTGGCCTCATCGGTCTGCGCGAGCGCGTGGCGGTCTACGGCGGATCCGTGTCCGCGGGCCCCGCCGGAACCCGGGGCTGGCGCGTGCGCGCCACCCTCGCCCCTCCGAACACGACTCCCGCCCCCGCGGCGCCTCTGCCCGCGCCGTCGTACCCGGACATCTCAGAAGGAGAGACTTTATGACCGACGCCGCCCCGCGCATCCGGTTGCTGCTCGTCGACGACCAGCAGCTCATTCGGATGGGCATGCGTATGGTGCTCGAAGCCCAGCCCGATTTCGAGGTGGTGGGCGAGGCCGGCGACGGGCGGGAGGCCGTCGCCGCCGTCGAGAGTCTCCGGCCGGAGGTCGTGCTGATGGACGTGCGGATGCCGGGCATGGACGGCATCGAGGCCACGCGCGCGATCGTGGCGGTGCATCCGGAGAGCCGCATCATCATCCTCACCACCTTCGACCTCGACGAGTATGCGTTTGCGGGGCTCAATGCCGGTGCGAGCGGGTTCCTGCTGAAAGACGCGCAACCGGTCGAGCTCGCCACCGCCATCCGCGCCGTGGCGAGCGGCGATGCGGCTGTGTCCCCGCGGGTGACGCGCAAGCTGCTCGAGCTCTTCGGCCCGCAACTGCCGGCCGCCGCGGGCGGAACGGTGGGAGCGACGGATGCGCGACCCGGCGCGTCCGGGAACGCGGGCTCCGCCGACCCCGCGGCGTCGGCGGCATCCGCTCGCCTGGCCACCCTCACGGAGCGCGAGCGCGAGGTGCTCGTCGCCATGGCCGAGGGCCTCACCAACTCCGAGATCGCTGCCCGCTTCTACCTCTCGGAGTCGACCGTGAAGACGCACGTCGGCCGCGTACTCATGAAGCTCGAACTCCGTGATCGCGTGCAGGCGGTGATCTTCGCCTACTCCGTGGGCTTGGTCTGACGCTCCGCCCGCCGGCGGCCCAGCCGCAATCAGGTCTCGTAAAGTCCGCAGATCAGCGCTGAGACGCACAGACCGCTGAGACGACTTCGCGAGACATCCTGTGACGCTGCGATTCGGGGAGGGGAGTTGCCGAACCTAGCGGCTCGGGGTGTCTCGGGAATCTTTAGGTTTTCGAGACCCGACTGCATGTTGCGGGTGCACGCGCTGGTGGAGGGGTGGGGGATTCGCGGTAGAAGACGTCGACCCCGTCGATGCGGGTCCAGTGCTCCGCCAGCGCGGACGCCGGCCGCCTGGGCATGCGTCGTGCGACGGGTTTGGTGGGCATCAGAAGCTGCCGATGCCTTTGCCGATCATCACGACACCGATCACGAGCAGCAGGATGGCCATGACGGTCGCGTTGTTGTGGACGAGCCACTTCCGGAGCGCTTCGAGGGGACCGGCCAGCCTCGACGACGCCGCGAGGTAGGCAATGACCGGAACGGCGACGGTGGATGCGGCTAGGACCGTGAAGATGACAATCGCGACGACGTCGCCACCAACGGTGAGAGTGGCGCCGCCGATGGCGAGTCCTGCGGCGACGCCCATCAGCAGGTTCTTCGGGTTCAGCGCGGAGAGCACGAAGCCGAGGAGGAGGGCGCGCACGGCGGTCATCGAGTCGATCGCGGTCATCCATTTGGGCAGTGCCGGTTCGGTGTCTCCGTGGGGGCGGGAGCGCCACTGCTTCACGGCGAGCAGGAGCAGCAGTGCGCCGAGGATGATCTTGATGACTCCGGCGACGGGTTTCGATCCGTCGGAGTCGCTGTCGGGGAGGATCGAGGACAGCAGGGTGAAGACGACGACGGCGATGACGATGCCGACGACCCAGCCGGCCAGGAAGCCCAGACTGGTCGTGCGGGCTCGGGGTGAGAGCAGCATCAGTATCGCGGCGATGATCGGGATGGGGCTGATGGCGATGCCCAACCCGAGCGGCAGGATCTCTCCGATGACCGGTCCCATGGCGGTTACTCTTTCGTGTCGGGCTGACCGGTGACGGCCGATGAGGTGGACAGTGCGGCGAGTGCTTCGCGGTTGGTGCGGTAGACGGGCTCGTCGGTGAGGAGGCCGAGGGCACGCATCCGGTCGACGATCTGCTGGCGGGGCCGGCTGTAGGCGATCTGGACACGCTCGGTGGCAAGCCAGTGGATGAGGGATTCGAAGGCCTCGGCGCCGGTGACATCGATGTCGGTGACGGCTTCGAGGTCGAGCACCACGTGCTGCACGTCGGGTGTGGTGCTCACGGCGCGTTTCACGGCGTCGCTGAACACCGATCCGTTGGCGAAGAACAGGGGCGCGGCGAGCCGGATGACGATCACGCCGGGTGCCGTGGCCGTGCCGGTGGGTGCCGGGTCGAGGAGTGACGAGCCGGGCTCGTCGTCGGCCGCGAGGACGTCGATCGCGGGGGAGGAGGCCCGTTTGGCGAGGTTGATGAGGGCGAGCACGAAGGCGATGACGATGCCCGGGATCGCGCCGATGAAGAGCGTGGCGAGGAAGCAGACGGCGCCGATGACGAACTCGAACCGGTCCTGCTTCCACAGCTGCCGGAAGTCCGCGACACCGAGCAGGGGGAGGATTGCGATGCCGACGATGGCGCCGATCGCGGGGGAGGGGATGTGCTCGAGCAGCCCGGTGCCGAACAGGAGCAGGAGCAGGGTGCCGACGGCGGCGACCAGGCTGGGGAGCTGGGTGCGGGAGCCGGCCTGATCCATCGCCGCCGTGCGCGACGTCGAGGAACCGACGGCGAACCCGCCGGTGGCGCCGGAAGTGATGTTGGCGGCGCCGAACGCGAGCAGGTCGCGGTTCGGGCTGGTGGAGTAGCCGCGCTTCTCGCCGTAGCTGCGGGCAACGAGCAGGCCCTCTGCCATCGTCACCATCGTGAGGGCGATGCCGGAGGGGATGAGGGCGAGCCAGGTGCCCCAGTCGAGGATCGGCCAGGTCAGCGTCGGCGGTCCGGCTTCGACGGGCCCGAGCACTGCGACGCCCTCCTGCTCGAGCCCGGTCGCGACGACGATCACGGTGGCGGCGATCAGCACGATCAGCGCCCACGGCACCGCCCGCGCGATCCGCCGACCGACGACGAGGACGGCGACTGCGACGGCGGCGATGAGCACCGACCAGCCGTTCAATGTCGGCAGGCCCCCTATCAGGCCGGCGACTTTCTCGACGAATTCACCGCCGGAGTCGATCTTCACCCCGAGCATCTTCGCGAGCTGGCTGACCAGGATGTCGAGCGCGAGGCCGCCGACGAACCCGACCAGGATCGGTTTGGAGAGGAAGTTGGCGAGGAACCCGAGCTTGAACACCGCGGCGAGTACGAACAGCACCCCAGAGATGATCGCCTGTGCCAGGGCCATGGTGACGTAGTCGGCGCTGCCGGCGACGGCGAGGCCACCGATGGACGACGCGACCAGCGCGGCCGCGGCCGCGTCGGGGGAGGCGACGAGCTGCCTCGATGACACGACCAGGGCGTAGATGATCGCCGGGACGACAAGCGCGTACAGGCCGGCCGTGGGGGGCAGGCCGGCGATCTGCGCGTAGCCGATATTCAGCGGAACGGCGATGGCCAGCAGGGTGACGCCGGCGATGGTCTCGGTGGCTGCGTTCCGCCAGGTGAGGCCGGCCAGGGGCCGGCTCAGTCGGGGTATGGGGTGTGAAGACCTGATGTCAGACCTCCGCAGACGGGGTGAGGGGTGGTGTCGGGATCTCGGATGTCACGGTCGATCGCACTCCGGCCTTGTCGAGCGCCAAAGCTATGGCTGTGATCACGGGCGACACGATGGTGGGGGCGGTGAGCGGGTGGTGCCAGAACCGCACCAGCAGGGTGATCCGGCCGGCCTCAGCTCCTTGAACCAGAACCGCGACGGGCTCCCTCTTGTGGACGCCCTCGACGGCGTGGGCAGCGTCGACGATGACGGCGGTGAGCTCGTCGAGGCGGCGGACAGGAGCGGCGGCGCGGACTTGGATGTCGGAGCGGCGGTGCCCCAGCTCGGAGTGGTTGACGAGCGGACTTTCGAGCATCTGCGCGTTCGGGATGTGCACGGTGCGGCCGTCACGGGTGACGATGACGACGCTGCGGCCGTTGAGCTCTTTCACGCTTCCTACGTAGTCGGCGACGGCGATCTCGTCGCCGACCTTGATGGGGTGGCGGGTCTGCAGCACGATGCCGGCGGCGAAGTTGTTCGAGACACCACGCAGCGCCAGCACGATGACCGCGCCGACGATCAGGGCGACGGCGATCAGCGGCTGGATGGATGCGCCGAGGAACGCGAAGCCGATCCCGATTCCGATCAGCAGGATGGCGTAGCGGACGATGCGCGCGGTGAGGATGGCGGCGCCTTCGGTGATGCCCTGCAGCTTCCGGAGAACCGCGAGGGTGCCCTTCTTGGCGAAGACCGACACGATCCAGGCGATCACGATCGACGCCGCGGCGAACGCGAGGTCCCAGCCGCTGATCGTGGGCGATGCGAGGAAGTCGCTCACCTCCGGGGGAATCGTGCTCACCGCCTCAGACCCTCCGTCCGAGGCCGGCGCTCAGTACGACAGCAGGGTCGAGAGCGCCTTCTGCAGCTGCAGCACGGCGATCACCAGGATCAGTGCCGCGTTCAGCACGCTGGTGTGCGAGGCGATCCAGCTGCGCACCCGGCCGAGCACCGGAGCCGCCGCCTCGCCTCGTACCAGCACGAGGATGACGGGCACCGCGATGGGCAGCACCGAGATCACACCGAAGATCACAAGCACCCAGACGTTCGATGCGGTGCTCAGCGCCGCGAGCCGCAGGTCCAGGGCCGCCAGCACGGCGCAGGACAGGTCGACCGGGTTCAGGATGAAGATGCCAAGGCCCAACGCGAACGAGCGCGCCGGGGTGAAGGCGTCGATACTCTTCAGCCAGCCCGGGAGCTGCGGAGCGGCAGCGGTCACCTCGGTTGGGGTGGTCGCCTTCGCCATGGCGACGGTGCGGGCGTGGCCCTTTCGGTAGGTCCACCAGGCGGCCACTCCCAGCAGCAGGCTCAGGAGCAGGCGCACGATCGGCACCCAGACAGGCGGGGCATCGAGCTCGTGTAGTTCCAGCAGCCCGAGTAGCCAGAACGACGCTCCCAGGCCGATCGCCACGGCCACGATCCAGCCGGCCAGGAACGCGATCCCGTTGGCCCGGGCGAGTCGGGACAGGAGCACGGCAACCAGCGCCATGATCGCGAGCGGGCTCATCACGATCCCGAGTGCGAGGGGGATCAGCGAGAGAATCAAATCGGCCATGGTATCCGTCCTGAACACGGCATCGTGCGCGGTGTGCGAATGGGTGACGCTCACGCATCCTGCCGGACCTCGAGGATCTCGAGACCCATGTCGGCGATGCGGTGGAGCAGGCCGTGCAGTTCGGTCTGGTCGTGCAGCACGCCGGTGAGCAGGGTGATCGTGGGGCTGATCTCGACGGCGGTCATCTCGGGGAACGCAGCCGCGAGATTGTCGGAGCGGGCGTACGGCAGCCGGATCTCGTAGCGTCTCACACCGCGCCTCCCGTCGTGTCCGTGAGGCCATTGTGGAGACTGCCGAGCGTCGGCGCCTCACCTACAGCGGGTGACTCCTCGCCCGGTCACAGCAGATTCAATCTTTGGGCAGCGCTGACGGCGGCACTGCGTTCGGTGACTCCGAGCTTTTGATAGATAGCTCGAACATGGGTTTTGACCGTGTTGGCGCTGAGGTGCTGGCGGCGGGCGATCTCGGCTAGGGACTGGTGGGCGGGGAGCTCTCTCAGGATGTCGTGCTCACGGCTGGTCAACCGGACAGAGAGTGGAGAGTCCGCTTGAACGGGGGAGTAGGCGCCGATTCGTCTGATGACGAGCTGCGCGAATTCCTCTAGATGCCCGAAGTGCCCGGACCGGGATGCGAGGAGGGTCGCGCCTTCGTCGTGGCGAGCTCGAAAAGGCCGGATGGTGCGGAAGCGCTTCGCGTGCGCGGCGGCCGCAGTGATGCGGCGGTCGGCCTCGACGCGCTTCCCGGTCGCCTGAGCGTGCGCCGCAAGCAGAAGCCAAGCTCCGACCATCGCGCCGGCATGCCACGATTTCAGCCCCGCGGTGGTCGCAGAGAGCAAACGCTGCTCCCGGTCGTCGGTGGCACGCACGGCGGGGTCGAGGAGATACCGGGCAAGCTGCAGCTCCAGAGATGTGGAGCCGAGGAGTGGTTCAGCGAACGCGGCGAAGTCGCGTGCTGCGGAACGCCCGTCGAGCTCGAGTCGGATGCTCGTTAGACGCAGGAGCGAGGCGGCGACCAGACGCGGGTACCCGCGTCCGGAGGCTCTAAGAAGGTCATCGAGCTCATCGGCCGCCTCCCGTGGATCGCCACTGTCCAAGGCTTCGAGCAGTTGCAGTGCGCGGGCAGGAGCACGGAGTCCGAGCGACCCGCTGGCGCTATCTGTCTCGACGATGCCGGTGAGCTCGTCTGCGGGCAGGGGAAGGCACCTTTGGTACTGCCGAGAGGCTGCGACGACGGTGGCGGCTGCTCGCGCTCGATCGATCAGTGACCGGCTGAATTGCTGGGCGCGATCGGTCATGGTGTCTTCGATGAGGGCGGCTTCTTCCCAGGAGCCATCAGCGGAAGCGGCGTCGGCGGCGAACACGGAAACTTGCAGCGCGAGCCACACATAGCCGGCGGTGTGTGCCGAGTCGGCGACATGGTGGAAACAGTCGATAGCAGCTCGGGTGCTTCCACTGAGCTTCTGTACCCACCCTTCGGCGGCTATGCAGAGCAGATCGAGGCCGAAGCATTTTTCGCGCGCAATCGTGCTGACGGGCGAGTCCAGGCGGGTCCGATATGGTGCGGTTTCCGAGGCAGTGGTTGCGGCCAGTACGTGCAGCGCGGTGAGCAAGGTTGACCAGCCCGTATCGGCGGAATCGCGGTCTGCAGCATCGGCCAGCCGGAAGGTGCGGGCGGAAGCGTATCGGTCGGCGAACGGGATGCTGATGAGGAGTTGGCTGGTGTGTTCTGCCAACCCCTGGTCTGCGGAGGGCAACGCGTGAATCGCGGCAAGCACGGGGGCGCTGTGACCGGTGAGGATGAGGTCGATGGCGAAGGTGCCGATCACACTCTTCAGGAGATTGACGTCACCGGATGCTGCGGCGTGCTGCAACGCCTCCTGCCCGTCACCGCGGCGGGCGAACCACCGCGCCGCGTGTTGGTGGCTGAGCCGGGCGGTGCGGAGGTCCCGGTTGCGTGCCTCTGCTTGGAGGAAGTTCAACAGCACAGGGTGGAATGTCACTTCGCCGGTTGTGATCGACAACAGCTGGAGACGGCGCGAGAGGGTGTCGAGTATCAGGCCGGCACCGGTGTCACGAGTGAGTTCGGCGATGAGCTCCAACGGAACGCGTCCGTCGACGGCAGCGGTAAGGAGGAGACTCTGCTCCCTCGCCGAGCACATGCCGAGAACCTCGGATGCGAGGTAGTCGCCGATGGCTCGGTTGTCTCCCACGAAGTGCTCGAGTTGAGCGGCCGGGTCCGGCGACGCCGCGAGCAACGGCAGCACCAGCACCAGCCCCGTGCTCCAGCCGCCGGTGCGGTTCGTCAGAGAGTCGATCGCAGCTGGCGGAAGCATGACCCCGTGGGAGGCGGCCAGCTCGTTGCATTCGTCGGTCGTGAACGCCAGGTCATCGGTTCGGAGCTCCAGCAGCAGTCCGGTCGCCGCGAGGTGGGACAAGCTGGAACCCGGCTGGAATCGCCCCGCGACGATCAATCTCAGTCGATCGTGGCTGGGCAGTGAGTCGAAGAGAGCATCCGCGATGTCGGCGGGCACGAGATGGAAATCATCAACGACGATGATGTGGTCGCCGAGATGGGCGGTGAGTTCCTCCACCTGGCCGGCAAGGTCGTCACCGGTCAGCCGGGCGACGGAGAGACCTGTGTCCCGCAACTCTCGCGTCCACTGGTCGAGGAGGGTGGTCTTGCCGGTTCCCGCACCGCTCCACACAGCGAGGGCACGAACTTCCGCGCCCCTCAGAGCGTCAGAGGCGGCGGTCATACGAGGTCGATCGATGACCTGACCGGCAACGGAACGGGGCCGAACTCCCGAGACACGTATCTGTTCTTGCTGTTGAGCCACGAGTCCCCCAAACACGTCGATGACCGGTGCGTTCGGGTACGCCACGCCAGGTTAGCGCTGACACTCACCGGATCACCAGCGGATTTCCGAGAGTTGGGTAGTTCGTCATCCAGCCATATGGGTGAGCCCGTTCCCGACGATGACCACGCCGACCATGATCACCACGACGCCGGTAATGATGCGTTGGTTTCGCTGGAGCCACCCGCGGGCTTGTCGGAGCCGCGGTTCCATTGTTGCGGGGCGCGCCAAGGTGAGGATCACCGGCACTGCCACCGAGGAGCAGCTGATTGCCGTGTAGATCGCCAGTCCGATCACGCCTTCTCCTACGGTCGGTTGTGGGGCGCTGATCGCGATGCCCGCCGCGGCAGCGAGGAGGAGGGCTTTGGGCCGGAAGTTGAGGATGACGCCCAGTGCGGCAGCGGGCACCCACCCGATACCGGTCAGTTTGTCGGTCCATCCCGGGGATGTGGCCGGTTTTGTCTTCCGTGCGATCACGACCACACCGAATGCCACGAGAACGACGCCGATCACCGTTTCCGCTGCACCGAGAAGGGGCACGGTCACGGCCGATCGTGAGGGTGATGCCGCGGAGAGGCCGAGGCTGAACCCAGCCGCGACTATGAACAGTCCGACTGTCCAGCCGAGAAGGTAGGCCAGCGCGGACCCCCGTTTCTTCCCTGACAGCAGCAACGCAATCATGGCCAGCAGCGGCACGGTGCTGATCGCTGCGGCGACAGAGATCGGGATCAGCGCCCCGACCGCGGCCAGGCCGCTCATTCGGGTCTCCGATCGCCGGTCAACCAGCGGCCGAACGCGGCCCGATCGTTGGACTCCAACAGGATCATCCGAGCGAGAAGGGTCATCGGTATCGACAGGATCGCACCGAGCGGGCCGAGTACCGCCGTCCAGAACACCACAGAGAAGAACGTGAGAGTCAGGTTCAGCCGCACGGCCTGGCTGACGAACCGCGGTTGCACGAACGTCTGCAGAACAACGTTGATCACGCAGTACGCAGCCAGCACCACGAGGGCCGTTCCCCACCCGCTCGTGACGAGCGCAAGCAGCACCGGAGGAACGAGGCCGATGACGAAGCCGATGCTCGGGATGTAGTTGGTGACAAACGCAAGTACCGCCCACACGAGTGCTCCCGGAACTCCGAGCCCCCACAGCACGAGCCCGTCGAGAAGGGCGACTGCCGCCCCGAAGACGGTGTTGATCACGTAGTAATGGCGAACCGATGACCCGTATCCCGCGAAGGCCGCGATCGGGAGGGGCAACCGAGTGCGGAAGCGGTCGGCGATGTCGTCGAGGAGGCGGGCGTCTACGGCCATGAAGATGATGTACGTGAAGACGAAGGCCAGCGCGACCACCAGCGAGAACAGCACGCCGCTGAGACCAGCGACAGCCGACGCGAGCGAGCGAGGATCGATCGAACCTTCGTCGATCGAGAATCCGAGTCCGTGCAGCAATGACGTGACCGCATTCGCGGCATCGGCAAGCTCGTCACTGTAGTCGCTGATTAGCCGATCAAACTGGCCGAGGCCGATGACCACCAGTGCCAGAATCCCGGCCAGCACCAGCCAAGAGACGGCCACCACCGCACCGATCGCCACCCCGTTCGGGAATCTCCGCGCGAGTAGTGCCCGGCGAACAGGATGAACCGTCACCACGACCACAAGGGCAAGTAGTGCCGGGGCGAGCACATCCCGTCCGAGATGCAACCCGATCACGGCAATGGCCGCCGCCGCGAGAACGACAAGAGTGCGACCGGCGGGCGAGAAGCCGGCCGTCGCGCCGGGGGCCCCAGTCATCCTGCGACGGCGGTCGCCGGGGCGGTCATGCCAGCAGCTTGGCCTTGGCGGCGGAATACTCCGAATCATCGATCGCACCCTGGGCGTGCAAAGCACTGAGCTTCTGTAGTTCGACGATCAGATCAGAGGACCCGCCGGCGGCTGGCGGGGCGGGAGTCGCCGACTGGTACTGGGCGGCGGCGGTCGCGGCCGCTTGGTCGATCTGCGCCTGCTGCTGCTGCGCCTCGTACTGGTCGCGCTCGGCGTCCTCCTGAGCGCGGCGCTGTGAGCGGCGCATGAGGCCGCCGGAGACCGCGGTCGCGGTGCCGGCGACGACAGCGGTGCGGGCGGCGAGGCCGAGCAGGCCCGGTCGGCCGAATCGTCTGAACAATGGCATCGAGAACTCCTTAGTTGATGGTCGCGGCGGCGGCGTTGACGACGTCGGCGGGAATGCGGTCGGCGTGGATGACCTCACCACCCGCAGCGCCGGCAGCGAGGGTGAGATTCTTTAGCCACACCGACTCGATCGCCAAGAGGAGGGCGCTCTCCCCAGCGGGCAGGGCCGCGGCGAGGTGCAGAGCATCCTCATCGGAGGTGATTCCCTCAGCGGCGAGGACCAGTGCCCCGAGGTCGTCGTCAGAGAGTTCGGCGAACGTGAGCTCGCCGGTGACCGCACGGTCGATCACGACGACGTCCAAGAGGCGCACTCCGCTGGAATCGAGCTGCGATCCCACCACCGACAGCACGGCGGCAACAGCGCTGTCGTCCGGAATGAGAATCACCACGAACTCGATCGGGCCGTACTCATCAGACACGTGTCCGTCCTCTCGTCAGGATCGCCGCTCAGGCGATGAAACCAGGTTCGCTCGCACCCGGTCGCGGAACATCGCCCGCAAGAGGTGATATGCCCGACGGCGCCCCCGCTGATACTGGGCAGACCGAACGGTGTGGAGGAGCGAGATGGCGTGGTGGCGCAAAAGGGATGACCCCCAGCTGTCTCCGGTAACCGCTCCGCCCGCCGTAGCAGAGCCGGTCAATCCACCCGCTAAGCCGTATCGGGCGGCCATGATCCTCGCCGGTCTGGGCGGAGCGACTGTCACGGCGTTCGGGCTGTTCGCCATCCAGAGCTTCTTCGCCCCCGTGTTCCTCGCGCTCATCCTCACGATCTGCGTGCATCCGCTCCGACGCGCCCTCGAGCGCCGCGGAACTCCCCAAGGCATCGCCACCGGAACGGTCATCGCCGCCGTGTTCATCCTGCTCGCCGCATTCGTCGCGGCGCTGGTGATCGCCTTCGCGCAGTTCGCCGCTCTGCTCCCGCAGTACGCGCCGCAGATCCAGGCAATCGGGCAGAGCATCGCCGATGCCCTTGCAGTGGCCGGACTCGATCAGCAGCAGATCCAGGCCGTCGTGGCGAACCTCGATCCGAGCCGGCTGGTCGCGTTCGTCGGAGGCATCCTCGGCTCGGTGACGAACATCGGCTTCGCGCTGGTAATCATCCTGACCACCCTCATCCTGATGGCGATGGATGCGACGTTCATCCCCACCCTGTTCCGGCAGGTCGACGCGGAGCGGCCGGCGATGATCACCTCGTTGCAGTCGTTCGCCGGTGGGGTGCGCAAGTACATGGTCGCCACCACCGGACTGGGCATCGCGCAGGGAGTTCTCAACTGGGTGGCTCTCATGATCCTGGGCGTGCCCGGCGCGTTCCTCTGGGGCCTGCTGGCATTCCTGTGCAGCTTCATCCCGAACATCGGCTACTTCATCGCCATCGTCCCGCCGCTGGTGTTCGGGTACTTCACCGGCGGATGGGGGACCGTGATCGCCATCGTCGTGATCTACGGCGTCATCAACGCGGTCGTGCAGTCGATCATCCAGCCGAGGATCGTCGGCAACGCGGTCGCGCTCAGCCAGACCATCACCTTCGTCTCGGTGCTGTTCTGGGCGGTGGTGATCGGGCCCATCGGCGCGATCCTGGCCATCCCGCTCACCCTGCTGGTGCGCACCCTCCTCATCGACTCCGACCCTGCCGCGCGCTGGTGGCGCCCCGTCATCGGCGACTTCTCCGAGACCAAACTACTCATGAAAACCGAAACCGACCAGGCGAAGCTTCGCCGAAATCTGAAAGGAACCAGTCACCATGGCTGATCTGATCGTCATCTCCTTCGACTCCGAGACCCAGGCCGAAGCGGCCTACAACGAGATCCAAGTGCTGCAGAACGACCTCGTCGTCGAGCTCGCCGGCCTCGCCCTGGTCAAGGTCGACGGAGAGGGCAAGACCCACGTCGAGCACCCCGGCGCCGTCGGCAACATCGGCCTCGGAGCGGCCGGGGGAGCGCTCTTCGGAACCCTCATCGGCATCCTGTTCTTCATCCCCTTCGTCGGCCTCGTCTTCGGCGGCCTGTTCGGCGCTCTGTTCGCAGGCATCGACAAGACCGGCCTGAACGCTGAGTTCCGCGACCGCGTCAAGAGCACCGTCACCGCCGGAAAGTCGGCCGTGGTGCTGTACGCCACCAAGCTGACCGAGGACAAGTTCGCCGCCGCGATCGCGCCCTATGGCGGCACCGTCGTGCAGACCTCGCTCTCGGCCGAAGACGAGAAGGCCCTCATCCACGACCTCGACAGCGCCAAGTAGCACGACCCCCACGACGTCGATCGATCGAGTCGGATGACGCTCTCCGAGCCCCCAGCCAGGCCAGCCGCCACCCCCACGCGGCTGGCCTGGCTGGCCCCAACGCTGCACGGCTACCGTCGGTCGTGGCTCCGCCACGATCTCGTCGCCGGGATCTCGGCTGGAGCCGTGGTGGTGCCCCAGGCGATGGCCTACGCGACCATCGCGAACCTGCCCGTGCAAGTCGGGCTCTACTCGTGCATCCTGCCGATGCTCGTCTATGCGGCGCTCGGCGGATCGAAGGCGATGAGCGTCTCGACGACATCGACCATCGCCACCCTCACCGCCACCACCCTTGTCACGGCCGGCGTCGCGACCGATTCGTCCGACCCGCCGCGCGACCTCATCACCCTGACCCTGCTGGTGGGCGTGATCCTCGTGCTGGCGTGGCTGCTGAAGCTCGGCAGCCTGGTTGAGAACATCAACCAGGCCACCCTGATCGGACTGAAAGTGGGCCTCGGCGCCACCGTCGCGCTCGGCCAGGTGCCGAAACTGCTCGGGGTCGACATCGAACCGACCGGCAGCGGCTTCATCCGCACCGTCATCGCCACCGTCGAAGCGGTACCGGACATGAATCTGCCTACGGTGCTCCTGTCGCTCGGGAGCCTCGCCGCGCTCGTGCTGATCCGGCGATTCGTCCCGCGCGTCCCTGGGCCGCTCATTGTGGTGGCGGCCGGCATCCTGCTCACCGGGCTCGCGCACATCGACGATGCCGGCGTTCGACTGATCGATCCGGTGCCCACCGGGCTGCCGCTCCCCGTTCTGCCGGCGCTCGACAACATCGGCGCCCTGCTGCCCGGCGCGTTCGCGATCGCCGTGATGGCGTTCCTGGAGTCCGCGTCGGTCGCCCGCGGCATCCGGCAAGCCGGCGAGCCCCACGTCGACAGCAACCGCGAGCTGTTCGCCACGGGAGCGGCAAGCGTCGTGGGGTCGTTCTTCCAGACCCTTCCCGCTGCCGGCGGTTTCTCGCAGAGCGCCGTGAGCCAAAGCGCCGGCGCGAAATCGCAGCTCGCCGGCATCGTCACCGCAGCCCTCGCCATCCTCGTCGCGGTGTTCCTCGCCCCCGTGCTCGGGCTCCTGCCCCAGGCCACCCTCGCGGCCATGGTGTTCATCGCCGTGATCGGCCTGATCGACGTGCGCGGACTCATCCGACTGGCCCGGCTTAACCGGGCTGAGTTCTGGATCGCCGTCGTCGTCGCGCTGATTGGCCTCGCCGCGGGCCTGCTCGCCGCCGTGCTCGCGGGCGTCGTGATCACGCTCGGGTTGGTGCTGCGCGAGCTGAACCGGCCCCGCATCCGGACCGACGACCCGCAGCCAGGCGTGATCGTGGTGACGCTGCTGTCGCCGCTCTACACCGCGAACGTCCTGAGCACCTTCGCGGCCATCCGCGACGCCTCTGAGTCGCGCGGCGGGGTGACGACGGTGATCCTGGATGCCTCGATCCTGCAGGTGACCTCAGTCACCGTTCTCGACGCCTTCCGCGACCTCGACCGGGAACTCGCCGAGACCGGAGCGCGGCTCGAGATCGTCGCACTGCCTCCGGCAGCACTCGCCCTGGCTCGCAGAACCTCCTGGTGGCGCAGCATCGAGTCAGAAGAGAGGGCGGCGCCAACGGTGGACGACGCCGTTATCCGCCATCACACCCGACACGACGTGGACGAAGGACTCGATACGTGAACACCGCCCCACCGATCGCTGCCATCGTCTACAACCCGACCAAAGTCGACCTAACGGCGCTCCGGACCGCGGTCGACGCCCAGGAGGCCGAGGCCGGGTGGGGGCCGTCGCTCTGGCTCGAGACCGCGATCCACGGCCCCGGCCAGGGCGTCACCCGAACGGCCGTGCCCTCCGGCGCCGCTGTGGTGATCGCGGTCGGCGGTGACGGAACGATCAGGGCGGTTGCGGAAGGGCTCCGCGGTAGCGGAGTGCCGCTCGGTCTCGTGCCGGCCGGCACGGGCAACCTGTTCGCCCGCAACCTCACCCTCACCCTCAACGACCTGACCGGCGCCATCGCCACCGCGTTCACCGGCGAAAGCCGGCCCGTGGACCTCGGACTGGTCAAGCTCGCCGACGACGGGATCGTGACCGAACACGTGTTCCTTGTGATGACCGGGCTGGGGATTGATGCGCGGATGATCGACGACACCGACGACGTGCTCAAGAAGAGGGTGGGATGGCTGGCCTACGCGCGAGCGGTCGCCGCCGCGCTCCGCCAAACCCGGCAGCTCACCGGCCGATACCGGCTCGACGGAGCGCCGCCGCGCGGAGTGCGTGCCAACACCATCATGATCGGCAACTGCGGACTCCTGCCGGCCAACATCCTGCTGCTGCCCGACGCGGAGGTCGACGACGGACTGTTCGAGGTGGTGCTGCTGCGACCGACCAGCCCATGGGGATGGGCCCAGATCATGGCGAAGGTGTTCTGGGAGAACGGAGCCCGGCGCCGAACCGCTCCTGAGCATCGAGGTGCCGTTCACGAGGTGCGCTCGCTCCGGTATCGACTCGGCCGTCGCATCGACATCCGGCTCGACGAACCGCACCGAGTCGAGATCGACGGCGACGGCTTCGGAACCGCCGACGCGGTGAGCGCCTGGATCGAACCCGAAGGACTGACCGTCCGAGTTCCTGGCCTCATCTCACCCACAACGGGTGTGTCCGCGGCTGCTGGCCGGCATTAGACAAGGACCAAAGGCGTTCCGCGTCGGTGCGCCCCGTACACGTCGAGGAGTGTCATGTCCGATCTGCAGCGTTCCAGTCTTCCGATCCCCGATCTGGCTTACACGGGCACGGTCACCTACGACGCGACCGATCCCGACACCAAGTTTCCGCCGATCACCCCGGTGCGGCCGCCCGAGGGTGCGCCCAATGTGCTTGTGATCCTGATCGATGACACCGGGTTCGGTGCCTCGAGCGCGTTCGGTGGGCCGGTGCACACCCCGAACTTCGAGCGGGTCGCCGCCGCGGGTCTGAAGTACACCCGCTTCCACACCACGGCACTGTGCTCGCCGACGCGCGCCGCGCTGCTGAGCGGACGCAACCACCACACAGTCGGCATGGGGGGCATCACCGAGATCGCCACCGCCGCCCCCGGCTACAGTTCCGTGCGCCCCAACAACTGCGCACCGCTCGCCGAGACGCTGAAGCTCAACGGTTACAACACGGCCCAGTTCGGCAAATGCCACGAGGTACCGGTCTGGCAGGCCAGTTCCATCGGCCCGTTCAACGGGTGGCCGAGCCCCGGCAACGGCTTCGAGCACTTCTACGGCTTCATCGGCGGCGAGACCAACCAGTGGTACCCCGCCCTGTACGAGAACACCACCCCGGTCGAACCGTGGGGAACACCCGAGGAGGGCTACCACTTCATGGGCGACATGACCGATAAGGCCATCGCCTGGGGCCGCCAGCAGAAGATCCTCGCCCCCGACGTGCCGTCGTTCGTCTACTTCGCGCCCGGGGCCACCCACGCGCCGCACCACGTGCCCGTCGAGTGGGCCGACAAGTACAAAGGAAAGTTCGACCAGGGCTGGGACGAGGTGCGCAAGGAGACCTTCGCCCGCCAGCTCGAGCAGGGTGTCATCCCCGCCGACGCGGTGCTCACGGAGCGCAGCCCAGGCATTCCCGCCTGGGACGAGATGAGCGACCTCATCAAGCCCGCGCTCGCCCGCCAGATGGAGGTCTACGCAGGCTTCCTCGACTACGCCGACCACCACGTCGGCCTGCTGCTCGATGCCTACGAGGAGCTCGGCATTCTCGACGACACCCTCGTCTACGTCATCATCGGCGACAACGGCGCCAGCGCCGAAGGGTCGATGCACGGCACGACCAACGAGGGCTTCACCATCAACCACATGAACGAGATCGAGACCGAGCAGTACGTCGCCGACCACATCGACGACATCGGCACCCCGCGCTCGTACAACCACTACGCCGTCGGGTGGGCGCACGCCATGGACACCCCGTACCAGTGGACCAAGCAGGTCGCCAGCCACTGGGGCGGCACCCGCAACGGCACCATCGTGAGCTGGCCCAACGGGGGAGTGGAGAAGGGCGGCATCCGCAACCAGTTCACCCACGTCATCGACGTCGCCCCCACCGTGCTCGAGGCCGCCGGCATCCCCGAGCCGTCGACCGTGAACGGGGTCACGCAGCGGCCCTACGAGGGCACCGCGATGAACTACACCTTCACCGAAGCAGATGCGGAGGCTGAGGAGCGGCACACCACCCAGTACTTCGAGATGGTCGGCAACCGGGCCATCTACCACAAGGGCTGGACCGCGGTGGCGAAGCACAAAGACCCCTGGCTCGGCTCCGACCACGGCCTCGACGACGACCGGTGGGAGCTGTACGACGTCGAGAAGGACTGGACGCAGTCGAATGATCTCGCCGCCCAGGAACCGGAGCGACTCGCCCACCTGCAGCAGCTGTTCCTCATCCAGGCCGCTCGCTTCAACGTGCTCCCGCTCGACATCCGCACCGCCGAGCGGTTCAATCCCGACCTCGCTGGCCGCCCCACGATGGATCTCAGCAATTCGCAGAAGTTCTATCCCGGCATGAAGCGGCTCAGCGAGAACACCACCATCAACATCAAGAACAAGTCGTGGACGGTCTCCGCCCAGGCGACCATCCCCGACGCGGGAGCGCAGGGCGTGATCATCGCCCAGGGCGGTGCGTACGGCGGATGGTCGTTCTACGCCACCGACGGCAAGCTCGCATTCGCCTACAACCTGCTCGGCATCGCCGTGGACATCGTGCGATCAGACAGCCCGGTCCCCTCGGGGGAGCACGAGCTACGGGCGCATTTCGCCTACGACGGCGGGGGCCTGGCCAAGGGCGGCACCGTCACCCTGTTCGTCGACGACGAGAAGATCGGCGAGGGCCGCGTCGAGAGAACCATCCCCTTCCAATTCACATTCGACGAGACCGTCGACGTGGGGCTCGATCTCGGCTCCCCGGTCTCACCCGACTACGGGGCCACCGGCAACGCCTTCACGGGCGCGCTCGAGTGGGTGCGCATCGACCTCGGCGATGACGACCACTCCCACCTCATCGACAACGAGCACAAACTCGCCGTGGCGATGCTGAAGCAGTGACAGCAGACACGGACCTGCCGTCGTGGCGGGATACCTCGACCCGGCGCGCGATCCTCGACTTCGTCGACGCGATCGCCGTCGGGCCTGAGGCGCTGCCAGCGGCCGAGCGGGTGGCGGTGTTCGACAACGACGGCACGCTCTGGACCGAGAAACCGATGCCAACCCAGCTGCACTTCATCGTGCAGCAGTGGGCAGCGGCCGCTCGTGCCGATCCGGCGCTGGCTGAGAAGCAGCCATACCGGGCCGCGCTCTCCGGCGATCTCGCGTGGCTCGGCGCAGCGATCGACAAACACTACGCCGGCGACGACTCCGACCTGCAGGTGATGATCGCCGCCATCCTCGGTACGACCGCCTCAGTGAGCGTCGACGACTACCAGCGCACCGTCGCCGCCTTCTATCGCGACGCGGCGCACCCGGTGCTGAATCGGCCGTACTCGGAAGTTGTCTATCAGCCGATGGTGGAGCTGCTCCGGCTGCTCGAGGCACACGAGTTCAGGTGCTACATCGTGTCCGGCGGCGACCGCGACTTCATGCGGCCCATGAGCACCGCCAACTACGGCATCCCGCCCGAACGGGTCATTGGATCGGCTGTCGGCCTCAGCTACGACGAGGCGAGCAACGATGTGCGCTACGGCACCACCTTCGGCTTCCTCGACGACGGACCCGAGAAACCCGCGCGCATTTGGAGCCGCGTCGGCCGCCGCCCTGTGCTCGCCGCCGGCAACTCCAACGGAGACGTGCCGATGCTCCGGTATGTGCAGGCGCACCCGCGCTCACTCAGCCTGCTCGTGCACCACGACGACGACACCGGCCGCGGTGACCAGCCCTACGACAAGGGAACCGAGCTGGCCCTGGGTGCCGCCGCCGCATCCGGGTTCACCGTCGTCAGCGTGCGCGACGACTGGGCATCGGTCTTCCCCGCGGGCTGACTCCGGGGTCAGCTGGCGCAGCGGAAGCCGATGTGGGTGGCGGCGGAGTCGATCGATTGGGAGGAGCGGGCGGCCGGGCGGTAGCGGCGGCAGTATTCCGGGGCGCAGAGGTGAGATCCGCCCTTGATGACCCGGGTCGTTGCCGCATCGCCGCCTGTGTCGAGGAGCGCCGCGCGACCACCGCGCTCGGGAACGACCATGCCGGGGGGCACGTGCCGCGGGGTGAACGGGTCGCTGCTCCACTCCCAGACGTTCCCGATCATGTCGACGAGCCCGTAGCCGTTCGCAGGATATGACCCGACGGGGGAGGTGCCGCCCCACCCGGTGCTGCGGTAGGGGAAGGCACCCTGCCAGGTGTTGGCCATCACCTCGCCCGCGGGCATCCGCTCGTCGCCCCATCCGTACTCGGCGCCGTCGAGCCCGCCCCGTGCCGCGAACTCCCACTCCGCCTCGGTAGGGAGTCGCCGGCCCGCCCACACGGCGTACGCCTCGGCATCCTCGAACGCGACGTGCACGACGGGATGTTCGTCCAGACCGTCGAGGGTCGAGCCTGGGCCGGTAGGCGCGCTCCAGTGCGCCCCGGGCTGCCAGCGCCACCAGGCGCGCCAGTCACCGAGGTCGACCGGGCCCGTGGTTGGTGTAAACACGAGCGATCCCGGCACTAGATCCCCCGGATCGGCGCCCGGAAAGTCGGCCGGGTCAAGCTCGCGCTCGGCGACGGTGATGTATCCGGTCTCCGCGACGAACGAGGCGTACTGGGCGTTGGTGACCGGACGCTTCTCGATCGCAAACGGGCCCACCTCGCGCAGATGCTGCGGGCTCTCTTCGGCATAGTGAGCGTCCGACCCCATGCGGAAGGCGCCGCCAGCAAGAGCGACCAGTTCGGTGAGAGCCACAGCGCCAGCCTAGACAACCACCGGGCTGGTCAGACCTCTGAGAAGTTCATCCAATCGCGGTATCGCCCCAACCGGGTGAGGTGCACGCGAGCCGCCCATGGTCTTCTCGTAATGACGGGCGGTCGGCGCGCGAGAACGGATGGCACATGACCGAGAACGCATTGATGAGAGAGCGCGGCTGGTGGGGGCTCTTTGCCGGAATCATCCTCGCCGCGCTGATCGCCTACCCACTCTCTGCAGCGGTCGCGTTCGCGACGCATCCACGAACTCAGCGGCTGTTCGGCGATGCGCTGGATGACGCTGGCCGTACAGGGTTCCAGGCATTCTGGTGGATCATCGCGCTCCTTCTCGCAGCTCTCCCCTTCGCGGCGGGATTCGCGGTGGCCCGCCTGACCAAACGTGGTCTACAGATCGTGGCGGCAGTCGTGGCACTGCTGGTGATCGTGATCGTCGTGCTCGCGCAAGCCTTCGTCTACTGAGCGATGAGTGCCGAGGCGTCCCGATAGGGGATCGTGCACCGGACGCCGCCTAGACACATCGACACGCCGCCGCGGTGGGTCTCATTTGACCCGTCCGAATAGATTCCGGTGATGGGGGGATGTACGAGACGGCCCCTCGGCACTCAGTTCTCTGGGAACTGGTGCCGGCGGCCCTCGTCGTGACTCGCCTCGACGTGAAGCGGCTCTTGCGTGTCGCCTTCGTCGTTGAGGTCGTCGTCACTCGCGGCCGTCGCTTCAATCATGAGCGTGACCTGCTCCATCACCTCGAGCGGGCTTTGTTGAGCCATCTGGCTTTGCAATGCTTGCACGGCCTCATCGTTAGGGACTTGTACTGAGGAGAGGACTCGCCACTGTTCCTCCGCTATCGACAGCCCGGAAACCATCGCCCTAAACCGGGCATACCATTCCTCTGCATTCATCACTGGTTTCAGATTGGCAAGGTCGGAGCCGGGCGTGGCTTCGTCAACAATCAGCACCGGAGTTTCAGTAACTCGATGGTGAACCGATTCGGGTGGGAGAGAGTCGCCCTTCTGCCCGCGGACTTGATTCCAAAAAGACTTCACGGCGGGAATCGCGCGCTCTTTGACTAGGCGTTGAATATGAGGGGCTGCTTTTCTGACAGCGACATATCCGCCAATAGCCACTGCCGTGCTCGCCGCGAGGACAGCCAACACCAGGAGGGCGCCGGCGTCACCGTCGTCTTGGTCGTCAGGGGCCGTGGACTCCGTGTACGTCGGCTCCTCGCTCGAGTCGTCCTCGTTCTCCGGGAAGAACGTGGCGTGGTCGGCGAGCTTTCCTTCGCTGTCAAATAGCAGCTGGCTGAGACCGCCGTCATCAGATTTACCCGGGGTCAGGGAGTCGTCGTACTCGAATCGCCCATAGATGCTCGCCATCATGCCCCCCAGTCTTGGACGACCAGTTAACACCACGGTGAAGCCGCGGCCGGCTTGATACCTGCTCAGCATGTCTTGCAACCTTAGGGCTGCGACACACCGAGGTTGCGCGACAGTACTGTTGGTCGTGCGGTCAGCGTTCTTGACACCATTCGCGTAACTAAACGTCGTCATGACGATTTCCTGCGCCTTTGCGGCTGAGGCTAGACGCCAGCACTGACGAAGAGCGCCTGTGTTGTCCGGCCGTTGCTACTAAACAGACGGCCGGCATGCACCTTCGACAAGGACAAGCAGGATCGCGGGGAGGGGGCGAATAGGCCGAGCTAGCCCGCGCCTACACGCACGAGCCGATCAATGTCGCCGTCGACGGCTCCGGCACCTGCCTCAACCTGCTCGACCGGCTGATCAGCCGCGGCACCGGCATGGGCGGCAGCATGGAGCTCCTCAACATATCTGCGATACAGGCATGCCTAACCCGGCACCGCCGCCATCCACTAATCCGCCTCATACACCGCGTTCGATGTCCTCGAGGAATGGAGCCAATGCTGAATCCTTATCTGGTCATCACCGGCCACGAAAAAGCCGAGATGTAGTGCAACGAACTGGCGGTCGCTGGTATCGGAGGGCTCGTCATCGAATGCGCACGAGAGTCCTCCCCATTGACGGTCAGTTCGATCGTCGATGCAGGAGGGGGAGCAACTCCTCCCACAGGCGGGGAAGCGCCCTGATCGATCGTCGACGACGGCGACGCCAGCGACAAGATCGCTGCGTAGCGTATCCGGTCTAAGGTCATCCGGCCGGTCGACACCACGATATGACCATTGCCGCGGTCCGACCTTGCCGCAAGTGCTGGACTAATACAGTCTTGTAACAGCTGGATCAGATTGCTTTGGTGACCAATCTCATCCCTTGATGGCTGCAAGTAGTCATACCTCGCCGTTTACTGATTCGCCTGGACAGGCTGACTAACCTGCGGCGCCACCTACTCTGTGCACAGATGCTCACCAATATAGGCAATGTCGTCCTCAGACAGGCTCAAGTCAACTGCGCGAATTGAATCCAGGATGCTTTCCGAGCGGGAGGCGCCCGGGATCGGGATGACGGTCGGGGACAGCGATAGCTCCCAAGCGAGAACGACTCGCTGCGGGCTGACCTCGTGCCGGTAGGCCACATCCACGAATGGCGCGAACTTCTCGCCGAGGTCACTAGACCGCCCAATGCCGCCCAGTGGACTCCAGGGAAGAAAGGCGATCCCGAGCTCGGCGCACAGATCGAGTTCTGCGCGACTCGTCTGGAACGCAGGTGAGAATTGGTTCTGTACCGAGGCCAGGCGCCCATCGAGAACCCGGTTGGCTGTCCGTATCTGAGTTGGATCCGCGTTTGAGATTCCGGCCATCTGGATGACCCCCTCTTCGATCAGTTCTGCCAGGGCTCCGATGGTGTCTTCATACGGGACGGAGGGATCGGGGCGGTGGTGCTGATAGAGACCGATGGCGTCCAGTCCGAGTCGCGATGCAGACGTCCGGGCCGCACGCTTGATGTGATCGGGCCTGCCGTCGAGGATCCAGTTGCCATCAGGGGTACGGAGGTGGCCACCTTTAGTGCCCACGAGAATGCTCTGGCTGTCCCCGCCCCAGGAGCGAAGCGCCTCGGCGATGAGGGCCTCATTATGGCCAGTCTCGTCAGATCCGGCCTCGGTCGCTCCGAGATGGTAGGCATCCGCCGTGTCGATCAATGTCACACCGGCGTCCAGAGCGGAGTGGATGGTCGCGATGGCGCGGCCTCGGTCGGGGCGGCCCTCGATGGACATCGGCATCGCACCGAGTCCGATCGCGCTCACCTCGACAGTGTCGATCGTGCGCCGCATCACAGGGTCATCCCCTCACCGAAACCGACTTCGCGCAGGAGGGCCGACGATGTCGCCGAAGCGATGCGGCCATACTCCTCCGACGTCATCTCCTCCGCACGATCGGTGAAGATCTCCGGCCGATCGACCGGACGTGTCCCTTCGCCAGGACGGCTTGAACGAATTCGGTGAGTGGGAGTTCGCCCTCACCAGGAAAGAGGCGATACCTCATGCAGTCATCGATGAGACTCACGGATGCCGGCTTCGCGCCGGCGTCCACGAGTTGAAGGGTCTGCAGAAATTCGCCCGGGATCGAGGCGAGCATCTCTGGCGTCGAACCGGCCCGGTAGAAATGCCATGCGTCGAGGATGATTCCCGCGTTCCGCGGCAGCTCGGCATCGGAGATGAGTCTCCAGGCGTCCGTGACGTCCCAGCAGCCGAAGAACGGCATCGGCTCGATCTCCACCCGGAGGTCTCGCGTCCACGCCTTCGCGCACAGCTGAGCGAAGCAGTCCGCCAGCCGCGATTGCTCGACGGTGTCCGCGTCGTACCCGGCGCACACGACGATCGAGCCCACCTCCAGGATGTCGCAGATGTCCAGCGAGGTGTCGACAGTCGTGGCCCAGCGCCGCCGGAGCCCCTCGTCGACCTGGTCGTCCAGACGTCCGGACACCGGCGCCCACGACCAGAGGGAGTCCAGGAACCCGAACGCTACGCCGCGATCCGCAGCGTAGCGGCGCATGTCTTTGGCCACCATGCCCGAGGCGACGGTATCGGCATAATTCTCGGGGGAGACCGCCATTCTGGAGAACCCGCCCGCCGCAGCGGCGTCCACCTGCTCGCGGAAGGGCCGGTTCCGGATCGAACCCGACCAGAAATCCAGCGGGACGGTGCCCGATCCAGGAGCTTCGATGCTCATGCGCTCGCCTTCTCTCGTGTGATTCAGTGGGCCAGGAATCCGCCGTCGACCGGGATGGACGCGCCGGTGACGAAGGAGGACAATCCGGAACCGAGCCAGACGACGGCCTCGGCTACATCGCGGGGCTGACCGATCCGGCCGATCGGATGCTGCTGCACCACCTTCGCGATGAACCCCGGCTCGCGTGCTTCGATGCCCTCTACCAGGGGTGTCTGGATCAGCCCGGGAAGCACGGCATTCACCCGCACGCCGCGGCTGGAGTACTCCATCGCGGCTGCCTTCGTCAGCCCGATGACGGCGTGTTTGGAAGCGATGTAGGCCGATTGGCCCGATGCGGCGACCACGCCGAATGACGAGGAGGTGTTGATGATCGATCCGCCACCCCGCCTCAGCATCTCCGGGATCTCCGCCTTCATGCACAGGAAGACTCCCGTGAGGTTCACCCCTAAGAGTCGCTGGAACTGTTCCTCGGAGGTGTCTGCGAGGCCGGGTCCGGCCAGCTCGACGCCGGCGTTGTTGTGCGCGATGTCGAGCCCGCCGAACAACTCCACGGTCTGCTGCAGAAGGTGCTCTATGGAGCCGAATTCGGTCACATCCGACTGCACGAAACGAACCTCGCTCCCGCCGCCCGCGTATTCCACGGTCTCGCAACCCCGGTCTTCGGAGAGGTCTGCCACCACCACTCGGGCGCCGTTCTCGACGAGCGCCTTCACGGTTTCGCGACCGATGCCGCCGCCGGCGCCCGTCACGAGAGCGACCTTGCCACTCAATAGGTCTGACATCCTTCTCCGTTCGCTGCCTCATCGCAGCGTCTGCGCAGTCAGCCAGCCAGCTAGCCAGACAGCTGACCGACTAATGCGTTGATTTCTTAACACACTAGTCACAAACCAATCCGCCGCGTGCCGCGATCTCATCGACGGCATCGATAGTGGCTATCGCAGCGAGGTCCTTGTCGGCCGCTGGCTCCGCAGTCACTGTGGATGCGGAGACGGCGGCGCCGCGTGCGCTCATCGCGTCTCGGCAACTCCAGCAACTCCAGCAGAAAACGAGGATGACGCAGTGGTTCAGCACAACACGAACGCGGGGCCGGAACAGCAGATCCCGCCGGTCACTCCGTCGCACGCGCACGATGAGGATCTGCTGAGGATGTACATCGCTGAGTGTTCCAACTGGGGCCGCTGGGGGAGCGATGACGAGGTCGGCACCATGAACCTGGTCGGCCCGGCCGAGCGGATCGCCGCCGCACGGACGATCCGCAAGGGAATCTCGATCACCCTCACGCTGCCCTACGACCAGAACGGCCCTCAACCGGGTGGGTTCCGCAGCAATCCGCAGATCTTCGTCACGGCCTCGGGTACGGACCACACCTCCGGAGCCCAGGATCCGCTTCCGGCCGGTTTCGGCGCCGCCCGGGGATTCGGCTTCTCGGACGACGTGCTCGTGATGCCCACGCAATCCGGCACCCAGCTGGACTCGCTCTCCCACATCTTCTGGGAGGGCCGGATGTGGAACGACCGGCCGGCGAGTCTGGTCGGCAGCAAGGGAGCGGCGGCGAATGGCATCGAGAACTTGACCGGCCGAGTCGTGATGCGGGGCGTGCTGGTCGATGTGGCCGCCCATCGTGGCGTGGAGTCCCTCGCGCCCGGAGAAGCGATCCTGCCCGAGGAGATAGACGCGATCCTGAGTTCCCGGGGAGTCGAGGTCGGTGCCGGAGACGCGTTACTCGTGCGCACGGGCTTCTTGAAGGCACGGCGCGGGACGTGGGGTGATTTCGCCGGCGGTGACGCTCCCGGCCTCTCGCTGCACATGGCGCCCTGGCTGCGTCGCCACGACATCTCCGCGGTGGTCACCGACACCTGGGGTGTCGAAGTGCGTCCCAACGAGATCGGCTACTTCCAGCCCTTGCACATCGTGTCCCTCGTCCACGGCGGGATCGTGTTCGGGGAGATGTTCGATCTCGAGGCGCTGGCTGAGGACTGCGCTGAGGACGGCGTGGACGAGTTCATGCTGGTCGCCTCACCACTCCCGCTCACCGGCGGTTCCGGTTCGCCCGTCGCTGCCGTGGCGATCAAGTAGGAAGTACGACGTGTTCGAGCCATTTCCCGGAAAATACGTATGGAACCTCTCTGTGGGCCTGGCGCTCGCCGTCGGGGGGCAGATCGGCGAGGTCGACCGAGCCGTCCGATCCCTCGCCGACCGGATCGGGGACGACGACGATGCCGCGACGCTGGCCTTCTTCGAAACCTGGTGCGCCCTCGCCGATGGAGTCACCGAACTCGCGCACGAGGACGAGCGTGCGGGCCGGTTCCGAAGCGCCGGCCTCAAGCACGCCCGAGCGTCTGTCTACTACCAGACCGCTGAAAGGATGCAGGCGCACGGATACGCCCCTCGCGTCGAGGCCTATCGGAAGGCCCTGAGGGCGTTCTGGCGATTCCTGGAGCTGTCCGGCGAACCCGGGGAGCTCGTTCGTATCCCGTTCGGCGAGACCTCACTGCCCGGCATCCTCGTCCGGCCGGAGACGGATGAGCCCGTCGCCTGTGTGCTGTTCTTCAACGGTCTCGACAGCACCAAGGAGCAGATCTACGGCACGGGCACCGCTCAGGAGCTGCGACGCCGCGGCATCGCCACGCTTATCGTCGACACGCCCGGTGCGGGGGAAGCTCTGCGCCTCGGTGGCCTGACAGCCGTGCCGGAGTCGGAGACCTGGGCGGCAGCGTGTATCGATTACCTCGAAATGCGTGACGACATCGACGACAGAAGAGTAGGGATGCTTGCCTGGTCGCTGGGGGGATACTACGGCCCGCGCGCAACTGCGTTCGAGCCGCGGATCAGCTTCGGCGTTGCCTGGGGAGCCAACTACGACTGGGGAGAGGTGCAGCTGCAGCGGCTCAGGAACGAGGGCGATCGACCCGTGCCTCACTACTGGGAACACGTGCGGTGGGTGTGGGGAGCGGACAGCCTCGACGACTTCCTGGAGATCGCTCCCCGGGTGACGTTGCGCGGCATCCTGGACCGCATCCGAGTGCCCTTCCTCGTCGTGCACGGCGAACACGACCGGCAGATCCCGGTGCGCTACGCCCAGCTGCTCTATGACGACCTGATCAACTCGCCCTCACGGGAACTGAAGATCTTCACCGATCGCGAGGGCGGCGTCGAGCACTGCAGCATCGACAATGTGCCGGTGGTGCGCGACTACATCTGCGACTGGATCGAGCAGACCGTCAGGTCGCTCGAGAGCCAGACCGACGTGACCGGACAGGCAGTCCCGGCATGACCGCGTCGACCACGATCATTACTGGAGGCGCGGGCGGAATCGGTTCCGCGACGGCGCGAAGGCTTCTGACGGCCTCCGATGAGCGTCACGTGGCGCTGGTGGATCGCACGACCTCCGTCCTTCCCCACGACCTCCGGGACTTCGAGCCCCGGGTGCGACTGTTCGAGGGTGACGTCACGGATGCCGACGGCGTGGCGGTCATCGCCGAGCGGATACGGGATGACATGCCGCCCGCGGACACTCTCGTCAACGGAGCCGGAACGGTGCGCAACGACGACAGCATCGACATCCCGCTGACGGCCTTTCGCGAACTGATGGCGGTTCACGTCGACGGAACCCTCCTGTGGTGTCAGCACCTCGCCAGTATGCTGGATGGCCGACCCGGCGCCATCGTCAACATCGGGTCGATCGCCGGTCAGTTCGGCCATCCGCGCCGGATCGCCTACGCGGCGGCGAAGGCGGCGGTGCACTCGATGACGAAGACTCTCGCGGTGGAGTGGGCAGGCCGTGGTATCCGGGTGAACGCGGTGTCTCCCGGCTACATCGAGACGCCCATGATGCAGGAAGTCGCGCGCATCGGGCTGGTGGACACGTCGGTCGCTGCGTCCCTGGCGGCGATGAAGAGGCTCGGCAAAAAGGAAGAGGTGGCTGCCGGGATCGCTTTCCTGCTCGGTGACGAAGCCGGCTTCATTACCGGTCATGTCTTGAACATCGACGGAGGGTTCGCCGTCTTGAAGGCCGAATGAGCACGGTCGCGGAGCTCAGGTGAGCCGGAGTTGCCTGGCCGTCACCGTGAGTTCATCGCGGAGCCAGGCGTGACCTGGATCGACGGTGCGCCTGTGCGGCCAGACCATCACTTCGTTGATCGTCCCCACCGGAACCGGGGGTTCATCCATCCGGAAGTGCGCCTCGGGCATCAGTAGTTCGGCGAGCTTGCGCTGGACGATGGTGTACATCCGCGTGCCCGGCAGCATGAACGGCGCCATCACGAACGACTGTGCGGTCATCGTCGTGTTGCGTGAGACACCGGCTTCATCGAGCCGCTTGTCGATGACAGAAGACAACTCGCCCTGTTGCACCGCGAGATACGGGAGGGTGCTGAGCCGCTCCAGGGAGAGAACCTCCCCGACGCCGAGGTTCGCCGCGTCCGTGACGCAGACGAAGTCGTCGCTGAAGAGCGGGGCGGCATGGAACGACTTCAGGTCGAACAGCATCTCGGAGGGATAGATCGCCAGATCGACCAGACCTCGTCCGAGGTTGTCCATCATCTTCTCGCCCACCGGAGTGACGTGGACCCCCACGTTCGGCGCGATCACGCTCAACCGTTCGAGCAGAGTCCGCAGCAGGATCAGCGCCACGTAGTCGCTGGCCACGATGGTGAACGTGCGGTGAGACGTGCCCGGGTCGAACTCCTCGCCGGCTTCGAGCAGATGTCCGACGCTTCGAAGGATCTCGGCCACCGGCTCCTGCAGGGAGTCCGCGAAACCCGATCGCCGCAGGCCCCGCCCGGAGCGAACGAGGAGCGGGTCGCCGAAGGCCGACCGGAGCCGGGCCAGAGTCGCGCTCATGGCCGGCTGACCGATGTGCAGGCGCTCCGCCGCCCGGCTCACGCTCTGTTCGTTCAGGAGCGCATCCAGGGCGGGCAGCAGATTGAGGTCGAAGTTCGCCAGGCGCACGCGTTTCCTATCGATGGGGTCGATGAATTGTATCGCAACCGCGGTATCGATACCCCGAATCTTCGGCTCTAGCGTGAGAAGCAATCGGCAGCATCGATGCTGCCGGATTGTCAGGCTAGAGGAGACCCACACATGACAACCCCGTTGAGCCACTTAGGGTTCCTGGAGATCGGCAGTCCGGATACCGCGGCATCGGCCCGGTTCTATGTCGAGAAGTTCGGGATGAGGATCGTGGAGCAGCAGGGCGAGGTCTACTTCCTGCGCTGCTGGGGCGACCACTATCGATACAGCCTCGTGCTCAGCCCGGCGGAGGACGCGCGGCTGAAGACGATGGGCTGGCGCACCAGCAGCGCGGCGGCGCTGGACGAGGCCGTCGAGCGAGTCGAGTCGGTGGGGAGGTGACCGGCACCTGGGGTGAGGGGCCCTTCGGAAAGGGCCGGAGCTACCGCTTCGACGGCCCGCAAGGACACAATATGACCTTGTTCTGGGAAGCCGAGGAGTACGTCGCGGACGCGGAACACGCGTCCGTCTATCCCGACCGGCCCGAGAAGCGCAGCACGCATGCCGCGGCCGGGCGATTCCTGGATCACGTGACGATCGCCGCCCAGGACGTGACGGCGTTCGCGGAGTGGTACTCCACCGTGCTCGGCTTCAGGATCATGGCCTACACGCGGCTGGACGATGCGCCCGTGGTGGTGTTCGGAGTGCTCACCACGAACGAGAAGTCCCACGATCTGGGCATCGTGATCGACACGTCCAGCACTCGGGGGCGTGTCCACCACATCGCGTTCTGGGTCGACCAGCCCGCGGATCTGGTCCGCACGGCGGAGATCATGACCGAGAACGGAGTACCCGTCGAGTACGGACCCTCGATCCACGGCATCGGAGAGCAGAACTTCCTCTACCTGCGCGAGCCGAGCTCGTTGCGGGTGGAGGTGAATTCTGGGGGATACCGGAACTACGTTCCCGACTGGCGGCCGCGCACCTGGCGTCCGGCCGAGGGAGCGAACGACATGTTCCGCAACTGGAGCATGCCCGACTCGATGATGGAGGCGTTCCCGGCCGCCGACGGCAAGACCGCGACCGAGGACGGCGCCCCGCCGGCGCTGGCCGCCGAACTCGCCAACCCGTGGGCCGTGACCCGGAACACCGAACGCACGGCGACCCGCGCGTGAGCGCGATCATCACCGTCGCGCCGACTGGCCCGATCGCGACGAAACAGGACAATCCGAGCCTTCCCACCCAGCCGGCGGAGATCGCGCAGGCGGTCGCGGAGGCGTACGAACTCGGAGCCGCGGTCGCGCACGTCCATCTGCGGGACGAGCGCGATCGCCCCACGGCCGACCTGCAGATCGCTCGACGCACGATCGGTCTGATCCAGGACAGCTGTCCGATCCTCATCCAGCTCTCCACCGGTGTGGGGCTGAGCGTTCCGTTCGAGGAGCGGGAGGCCCTCGTCGAGCTCGCCCCGGCGATGGCGACGCTCAATCCCTGCAGCATGTCGTTCGGGTCGGCGGAGTTCCGCAACCCTCCGAAAGACGTCCGCCGTCTCGCAGGGCGCATGCAGGAGATCGGAGTCAAACCCGAACTCGAGATCTACGACACCGGACACCTGGACGAGTGCCTGCGCCTGCAGGACGAGGGTCTTCTCGACGGCCGGCTCCAGTTCAGCATCGTGCTCGGCGTCCGGGGCGGCATGGCCGCCACCGCGAACAATCTCCTCTCGATCGTCGATCGGCTTCCCGGCGACAGCGTCTGGCAGGTCATCGCCATCGGCCGGCAGAATCTCGAACTGACCACGATTGGCCTCGCGCTCGGCGGCAACGCCCGTGCCGGCCTCGAGGACGCCCTGTACGTCGGTCGCGGTCAGCTCTCCGATGGGAACAGCCCGCTGGTCTCGCGGGCCGTCACGATCGCGCACGACTTGAACCGGGGCGTGGCGACCGTCGCCGACGCGCGCGACGAGCTCCTGCCGACGACCTCCGCGTGAGCAACTCCGCGTCGTCGACACCCATCGCACGCAGAACCCACCAATCGTCCGATTCTCAAGGAAGAGTTTCACCATGAATCCACACGTCGATTCCTCGACATCCGCCGGAACGGCGACCAAGCACGCCACCATAACTGCCCGATCCCGTCGCGTTCCGGTGCTGATCGTCGGCGCCGGCATGGCCGGGCTCGCCAGCTCGATCATGCTTTCCAAGATGGGCATCGATCACCTGGTGATCGAGCGCCGTCGTGGCGTCCACGGCCTGCCGAAAGCCCATATCCTGAGCGCCAAGACGATGGAGATCTTCCGCCAGCTCGGTCTCGACGAGAAGGTATACCGAGCAGGCGGACCGGTCGAGACGATCTCGCGCTTCAACTGGATGACCTCGCTGGCGGGCCCCACGCCCCTGCACGGCCGTGAGATCGGACACGTGGATGCCTGGGGCGGCGGTGACGACGTCGTGCGGTACTCGGCGGCGACGCCGAGTACCTACACGAACCTCGCCCAGATCCAGACCGAACCGCTGCTGAACGAGGAGGCCGGGCGACTCGCTCCCGGACGCGTCCGGTACGGTCAGGAACTCCTCGGGCTCACGCAGAACGAGTCCGGTGTGACGGCCCAGGTTCGGGACGTCGCCGACGGCGCGGAATGGACCATCGAGGCCGACTATGTGCTTGCGGCCGATGGCGGCCGCTCGGTGGGACCCGCAGTCGGGGTCGAGTGGATCGGCGAGCGCGACCTCGGCCACATCCTCATCGTCCACTTCTCCGCCCAGCTGCACCCGTGGATCAAGGATCCCCGAACCGGGATCACCATCTTCGTCTCGCCGGACAACATGGAGTTCGGGATGTGGGGCGGCGCGCTGGTCAAGATGGGACCGCACCGCTGGGGCACCGACGCCGAGGAATGGGTGGTGCATGTGGCCTCCCCTCCGGGGATCCCGCAGGACGAGGCCGTGGTGGTGGAGACGATCCGCAAGACCCTCGGCATCGCCGACCTGGAACCCGTCATCCACTCGGTCGGCCGCTGGCGCGTCGGCGGCTCCTTCGCCGAGCGCCTGCACGTCGGCCGGGTCCTGCTGCTCGGGGACGCGGCTCATCAGCACTCTCCGGTCGGCGGGCTGGGTGCCAACACCGCCATCGCCGATGCTCACAACGCCACCTGGAAGGTGGCGCAGGTGATCAAGGGCCACGCGCACCCTTCGCTGCTGCGGTCGTATCATGACGAGCGCCATCCGGTCGCCCGCAACGTCGTGGCGCAGTCTTCGGCGGCGCTGATGCGGCACACGAGCGAGATCGCCCGGGTCATCGAGGGCATCGAGCCGGGTGCCGGAGGATGGTCGGCATTCGAGCGCTTCTACGCCCGCACCCCCGAGGGCGAGGCGATGCGTGCCGAAATGGCCCGGGCCTTCGATGAGGGCAACTACGGGGTACGGATGCTCGGGGTCGAGCTCGGTCAGCAGTACGACAGCGGCGCCGTCGTCTCCGACGGCACGCAGGCCGCCGAGAATCCCGACCCGGCCGTGCATTACATCGCCCAGGCGCGGCCGGGGCACCGCCTGCCGCACGCCTGGATCGACCGTGCCGGCACGCGGTCTTCTACCATCGACCTGGCGAAGCTCGACCGATTCGTGCTGGTGACCGATCCGGCCGGGCGCGGTGCCTGGCTGCAGGCGATCGCGAAGGCCGCCGAGAGGGTCGATCTGCCGGTGGAGTTGGTAACGATCGGTACCGGTGGCGACTACGAGGACTCGATGGGCAATTGGGCCCAGCTGAGCGGCCTCCGTCTCGGTGGCGCTCTCCTGATCCGGCCTGACTCCTTCGTCGGCTGGCGGACGCCGACGGTGCCGGAGGAGTCCGGGCGCGAGCTCACACGCGTGCTGCTCTCGCTCACCGGCCAGGGAGAGAAGCCGGACGCGGGCTGACCGCCCCGTCCGTCCGGCCCCGGCCGGCCCGACCGAGCGCCTAGGCGGGCGCGTTCGCGAGACGGAAGCCTTCGCCGTCCTCGACGATGTACCCCGCGCCCGCGCCGGTGAAGTGGGTGCCCAGGATCAAGAGGTCGGTTCCGGCGGCCGCTTCGAAGAATGCCCGCCGATTCCGCCCGGTCGTCGCGCCGTCCCAGTCGCCCTGCGAACTCCACTCGGGGCGGGCGATCTGCATCGGGTGGTGGATGAAGTCTCCGGTGACGAACGCGGACCGGCCCTCGGACGACAGCCGCACGCTGTGGTGTGCTGCCGTATGTCCGAGGGTCTGCTCGTATCGGACGCCGGGCACGACCTCCGCGTTGGTAGGCACGAGTTCGAGCAGCCCCTGTTCGACGATGGGATCGAACGTCTCCTCCTGGATCAGCTTCGTCTGCTTCGACAGGCTCGCCGAATCGGCCAGGAACGCCCGGGCGATGGGATCGTCGTCGGCGCCCGCTCCGGCGGCCGACTCCTCGTCTTCCGGTGAGAGCATCTGGGCGAGATGGCGCTCGTACTCGTCGCGCACCAGAACGAGTCGCGCGTGCGGGAAGGTTGGCACCCATCGGCCTGCGCTGTCCTTCATCGAGAACCAGCCGATGTGGTCGAGGTGAAGGTGGGTGCACAGCAGGATGTCGATGTCATCGGGGGAGTACCCCGCCTCGGTCAGCCGGTCCAGGAAGGGCGTGTCGAGGTCGGTCCAGCTGGGCTGCATCGGGTAGCTCTTCCCGTTGCCGCAGCCGCCGTCGATCAGGATGATCTGGTCACCGGTGTCCACCACATACGAGTGCACATCCCAGAGCGTCTGCCCCTGCTCGTTGGCGAAGTCGGGACGCATCCAGTCGATGCCGCGCACGACATCCGGGGTGGCCTCGGCGATGACCCCGTCCAACAGGCCCACAGCGATCGGGAACTCCGGTATCTCGGTGACTTTGAACGAGCCGACGTGCCACGTCTTCATGGCGGTCCTTTCCGTACGAGCTCACCTCTACTTTGAAGTGAACTATTCAACAAATTTGTCTAATCATGCAGGTCGACTCCCATGATGTCAATGCTCCGGGCGCCTGGCCGTGCGAGCCGTTGACAGTGCATCCCGAGGTGGTGTCTAATGATTGACGTAACCGTCAACTTCTTCTACATGGCCGTAGAGAAGCACTGCCGTCCGGACGGTCTGGAGGAAGCACCCATGATCAAGCTGCTCGTTTTCAACAAGCGCAAAGAGGGCGTATCGAGAGAGGAGTTCCGCCGGTACTACGAATCGACCCATGCCCCCCTCGCGGAGGGTCACTACCCGATGGTCCTCCGATACCGCCGAAACTACCTCGATTACGACCGTTCCCTGCTCACGGGGCGCAATTGCGCGGAGTACGTGCCCGAAACGGACTTCGATTCGATCGCGGAAGTCTTCTTCGAGGACTGGGAGTCGTTCGAGGCCTTCCGCGACAAGAGCGCAGATCCCGAGCTGAGAGCGCAGATCAAGGCGGACGAAGAGAACTTCCTCGACGTCTCGGCCATCCGCCGCTACATCGTCGAGGTGGACGGGGACTCGCCATGGAGCTGACCGACACCGGACGACTTCACGGCAAGGTGGCCATCGTGACCGGTGCCGCTCGAGGGATGGGAGCCGCGGAGGCGGCCCTGTTCATCGCCGAGGGCGCGACGGTGGTGCTGACCGACGTCATCGACGACGAGGGGGTGGCGCTCGCCGAGTCTCTGGGAGCGCGCGCCGAGTTCCGGCACCATGACGTGGGCGAGGAGAGCGAGTGGAGGGCGCTCGTTACGTATGTGGAGGACTCCTACGGGCGTGTCGACATCCTGATCAACAATGCGGGGATCTCTCGGGCGGGCTTGATCGAGGACTTTCCGCTGGAGGATTTCGACCTGATGGTGCGCGTGAATCAGCGAGGCGTGCTGTTGGGCATGCGCTCGGTGATTGCTCCGATGCGCAGGGCCGGCGGCGGGAGCATCATCAACATCGCCTCGGCTGCCGCGATCCGCGCCGAACCGGAGCACGTCATCTACTCGGGCACCAAGTTCGCGGTGCGGGGCATGACTCAGGTCGCCGCGGCCGAGCTGGCAGCAGATGGCATCCGTGTCAACGTGATCCATCCCGGGGGAGCGGACACCCCGATGCAGCGCAACGCCAACTCACCCGAGCGGCGCGCCTGGCTCGTCGAGCGCATTCCCCTGAAGCGTCTGGCGGAGCCGTCGGAGATCGCTGAGATGGCACTGTTCCTCGCGTCGGATTCGGCGCTGTACATCACTGGTGCCGACTTCGTGGTGGATGGTGGAATCCTCTTGAACACCGGGCTCTGACGCCCGACACGCGCGAGAGGAGGCCCTGACGATGATTCGTCAGGGCCTCCTCTCGTGCGTGTCGGTGCTGGAGCCGGATCAGTGCTGATGCGCGATCTTGAACGGAGCCAGAGCGCCCGCGTCGACCGGGATCGTGGACCCCGTCACGTATCGGGCCTCGTCGGAGGCGAGCCACAGCACGGCCTGGCTGACATCGCTCGGCTCGACCCAGGGAACGTCGAGGATGTGCATCGCGGACATCACGCGCACGACCTCTTCGTCGCTGGCATCGGGATCACCCGTCCAGACCTTGCGAATCGCCGGGTTGCGGATCATCGGCGTATTGACGTTAGAGGATGCGACCGAGTTCACCCGGATGTCGAAAGGCCCCAGCTCTATGGCGCAGGCTTTCATCAATCCGACTACGCCGTGCTTCGCTGCGACGTAGTGCGCCATGTTCGCTACGCCGACCAGGCCAGAGGTGGAGGAGATGAGGATGATCGAGCCGCCACGGCCTGCTGAGATCATGTGGGGTGCCACGGCGCGGACGGTGCGCCAGGTGCTGGTCAGGAACCGGTCGATGGTGCCCGTGAACTCCTCTTCGCTCATCTCGTACACGAGAGCTGTTGCCGCGGCACCGGCGTTGGCGACGACGATGTCGATGTGCCCGAACTCGGCGACGCCGATCGCCGCGACCTCTTGCATCCGCTGCAGATCGCGATTGTCGGCCTTCTCGAAGATGATGCGCCGGCCGAGAGCTTCCACTGCGGCGACGGTCTCGTCGCGATCTGCCGTCGAAGCCATCGAGTACGAGAGCCCGTCGATGTCGGCGAGGATGTCCAGCGCGATGATGTCGGCTCCCTCCTCGGCGAGCCGGATCGCGTGCGCCCGCCCTTGGCCTCGACCGGCTCCGGTGATGAACGCTACTTTTCCGTCAAGTCGACCCATGGTCGATGCTCCATTTCTCTAGGGGTACTGCGTGATGTTCGCCCGGACTGCGGCGATCCGCCGTCACGGAGTCGTGACGGCATAGCTGGCCTCGGCGAGCCGGTTGGCGTCGACGGCTCCGGCATCGGGGAATTCCTCGGCCACCCGCCCGTTCGAGAGAACGAGCACGCGATGCGACTGAGCAGCCACCTCCTCGAAATCGGTGCTGATCAGCACGACGGCGGTGCCGGCGCGGGCGGCCTCGTGCATGAGCTCGTAGAGCACCGCTCGCGAGCCGATGTCGACGCCCGCGGTCGGGTCCTCCAGCACCGCTACGGCCGGATGGTCGGCGAGGGCTCGTGCGAACACGATCTTCTGCTGGTTTCCCCCGCTGAACTCCGCGACGTCGCGATCCGGGTGGTCTCGGGGTACGACTCCGAATCTCGCCGAGGTCTGCAGCACCGCGGACGTCTCACGACCGGGCGCCCGGAAGCCCAGACGGGTCCAGGCACCGAAATCCCGCCGGGTGGGAAGCAGGTTCTCCCGCAGCCCCAACCCAGTGATGATCCCTTCGCGCTGGCGATCCCCGGGCACCACCGTGCATCCTCGGCGTGCCATCGCCTCCGGACTGCCCAGGGGGAGTACTTCACCTCTCAGGACGGCCGAGCCGCCCGTGGGCCGGCGTGCTCCGGCGAGGGCCTGCGCGAGCTCGCGGGTGCCACTGCCGACGAGGCCGCAGATTCCCAGCACCTCGCCCGCTCGCACATCGAACGAGATCGGTTCCGTGAGGTCGCTCGTAGTGAGATCGCGCACGACCAGATGCGGGGTGCCGCTCTCACCGGCGCCACCTTCCTGCGGACGCAGGTTCGGCTGGGTGACGAGAGGGTCTGAGCCGACGATGTACCGCACCAGGTCTCGATGAGAGATGTCCGCGAGCGGCGCGGTCACGACCTTCCTGCCGTTGCGCAGCACGGTGACGCTGTCGACCAGTCCCGGCAGCTCATCGAGCCGGTGCGTCACGTAGATGAACGCGACTCCGCCACGGCGCATGCGCTTCAACGCGGTCACCAGCCGGTCCACCTCCGGTTTGGGAAGGCTCGCACTCACTTCGTCCAGAACGAGGATGCTCGGTTCCAGAGCCAGCGCGCGGGCTACGGCGCAGAGCACCTGCTCGTCCCGCGTGAGGGTGTTGACGAGCTGTTCGGGGGCCAGGTCGGCCCCGACCGCGGCGAGCACACGACGCACCCGGGCCGACGTGGCGCGATCGTCCACCAGCCCGAACCGCTTTTCGAACCCCACCTGGAGTGCGATGTTGTCGGCGACGCTCAAATCGTCGACGAGTCCGAGATCCTGGTGCACGAACGCGATCCCGGCCGCTCGGGCGGCGGCGGTGTGGCCCGCCTCCAGGAGCTCCCCGTGCACCTGGATCGATCCGGAATCCAGACGATGCACTCCGGCGAGGATCTTGATGAGGGTCGACTTGCCCGCCCCGTTCGCGCCGAGCAGGGCGTGGATCTCTCCGGGCTCGACGTCGAAGGTGACGTCCTGGAGAACCGGGCTCTGCCCGAACTTCTTCGAGACTCCGGAGAATCGCAGTGCCGGACTCGTTCCGGTCACGTCAGCTTCTTCATCGGCCATGGCCGCAACCTCCCAGGCGCAAGGCTCCATCGCCCTGCTTTCAATAGTGTTCAGTTTCAGACGAATGTGTAAAATTGTCAAGAGCGCAGCGCGAACCGGCGCCGGTGTTCAGACTTGGGAGACATCCGGATAGTCGTAGAACCCGCGGCCGCTCTTGCGCCCCACTTGGCCGGACTCGAGCATCCGGGCCAAGAGCGGAGGGCTGGCGAACTGCGAATCGCCGTATTCACCGAACAGCACGTCGGCCATCGCCTTGACGGTGTCGAGCCCGATCAGGTCCACCAGCGTCAGCGGCCCCATCGGGTGACCGCAGCCTTGCACCATCCCGGCGTCGATGTCTTCTCTGCTCGCATGACCGCCGTCGAGCATCCGGATCGCGGAGAGCAGGTACGGCACCAGCAGTGCGTTGACGATGAAGCCGGCTCGGTCTTGGGCGTAGATCACGCTCTTGCCCAGTCGGCCCCAGGTGAACTGATCGATCGATGCGATCGTTTCCGGTGATGTCGTCAGCGCCGGGATGAGCTCGACCAGGCGCTGCACGGGCGCTGGATTGAAGAAATGCATGCCCATGACGCGGTCGGGACGACGCGTAGCCGCCGCAATCCGCGCGATCGGAATCGAGGACGTGTTCGACACCAGGATGGCGCTCTCGTGCACGGTCTCGTCCAGCCGGCGGAAGATCGCGAGCTTGGCGTCTTCGTTCTCCGTCGCAGCCTCGATGACGAGGTCGACATCCGCGAGTCGGGTGTAGTCGGTGGTCGCGGTGATCCGCTGCATCACCGCCGGAGCTTCGTCGTGATCGAGCTTGCCCTTCGCCACCGCCCGGGCCAAGGATGCGCGCACCCGGGCGAGTCCCGCGGCAACCGCTTGGTCATCGTACTCGACCGCCGTCACCGTGAGTTCCGCCCGCGCGCAGGCCTCGGCGATGCCGCTGCCCATGAGCCCGAGGCCCACGACTCCGACCTTCGTGATGACTGTCATCGCGGCTGCGCGCCCCGCGTGTTCATCGGCTGCCGCAGTCGAAGCGTGCGGTTAGCCAGCTCCGTATCCGCTCGGCGGCCGGCACCGCGCCGGGCACGCCGCCCCGGTGCAACGGCCCGCCGAAATGCGTACCTGCCACGGCGTCGACCGACACGTCGGCACTGCCCATCGCGGCCGCCATGGCTTGGATATCGGCGGGGAAGGAGGCCTGATCTCCGGTGAACTCCAGCAGGAGAACCGGCATCGTGACGCCGGGGGCGCAGCGCAGGAAGTCGGCGTTGGTCGTGGTGGCAGACCATGTGGAGAGCCACGCCTCGGCTGTCGAGAGCCGCCCGAACCCTACGAGTCCATAGTTCGTGAGATCGGGGCGGCGGCCGAACAGCGAACCGTAGGGGCGCTGATTCGGATCGATGCGGAGATCGATGTTGCGCAGATCGGCATCGCTTCGATGCACCACGATCAGACGAGGTGTGAGGGCGCGGCGGCGATCGCCGGGATCGCCGTCCTCCTCGAACGCTCGACCGGCCGCGTCGGCCTCTTCCACGTGAGTCCGTGCCAGGCGATCGATCCGGTGGACTCGCGCGCGCTGCGCGAGGCGGTATCGCTCGATGAATTCCGGCGAGTAGGTGCTCGACGTGCCCGGCTCGGCGAACCCGTTCCGAGGGTCGAAGGGGTCCAGTTGCGGATCGACCGAGAGCGGGTCGAGCTCGTCGGTCACGGAAGGATCGATCACCCTCTGGAGCAGCGCCCCCTGCCCCGGGTGAGGGGCCAAGAAGATCACGCCGTCGGGCAGAGGCATGGTCGCTTCCGCCAGCGGCACGGGGCGACCGGCAGGCGTCTTCGTCAGCCGGGCAGCCGGTGCCAGCCGGGCTTGGGAACAGTAGAACGCGGCCAGTGTGCCGCCGCCGGAGTGCCCGAGCATCACCACGTGGGAGAAGCCCTGTTCACGCAGGAAGACCTGTCCGGCGGCCACATCCAGGAGTGTCTGCTCGTGGATCAGGGCGAGATCGTTGTTGGGTGAGCGTGACCCCTGCGTCCACACTGCGAATCCGTCGGCCACGAGCAACGGCACGAGGGCGTGGTGGGTGACGTCCTGGCGTGGATGCATGATCCAGACCACGCTGCGGGCCCCGTGCGGGACCCGCAGCACCCCGGAGACCTTGGCACGATCCACCGTCACGAGTTCGTGCACGGAGACGAGTGGATCCGTCACCGCGGTACGAGCCTGAACGCGTCACGATCCCATTGCTCGATCCGCCACCCCGCGAGGCCGCTGACCCAGCTGTACCAGACCGCGTGTCGAGCGCCGGTCGAGCGCCGGTCGACGATCACCTCGCCGTCCGCCGCGAGCACGAAGTACGGCCCGACCTTCTCCAGTACGACGCCGGGGTGATCGCGGGCGATGTCGACGATCGGAACGTTCTCCGGAACGTCCAGCACGAAGAGGCGGGACGTCATCGCCGCACCGGGCCCTCGGGGCTCGGAATCAGTTCGCGCTCGGTGTCACGCTCGTCCTGCCAGCGTTCGGCGCGCTCCAGGATGAGTTCGGCCTTGCGCACCAGGAGGGCATCCATCGAGGCCCCGGGTTGCTGGAGCACGTCGACGAGCGCATCGATCGTTAGATTGGCATCCAGGTCTTCCTGCGGGGTGACCGGTCGGAGCGCGCGCGTGATCTCGAAGAAGTACCCGTTCGGATCGTGAGTGTAGATCGACTCGATCGTTTCGTGCTGGATCTGCATCTCGACCGGCCACTGGCTCGCGTCGAGCCGGCGACGGTATTCGAGCAGGTGCTCCTCGGATTCGACGTGCAGCGCGATGTGTCGTGACCGCACGAAGTACTCGGGGGTGTCCGCGCCGAAGCGGGCGTACACGTCGCCTTTGCCCCGACCGGTCTCCGGCGCTTCCAGCCCGAAGTAATAGAAGAAGGCGATGCGATCATCGTTACCGATGTCGAAGAAGAAGTGGATGAAGTCGGGATGGTCCTCCGGTCCCCAACCTGCGGCGCAGATCGAGTGTACGACCGGAAATCCCAAGGTGTCGCGGTAGAACTGCACCGTGGCGACCGGGTCGAACGTGGGGAACGCGGCGTGATCCACGCCTCTCACGAGGTGCTTGTCGGCGAAAGTTGGCATCAGATCTCTCCTTCGGTTGTGGTGAGGTGGTGCGCGGATACGCCCACCGAGTCGGCCCGCAGCAACGACCCGGCTCCCGCGATGTCGACGGGCAGGCCCCTCGAGCGCAGGATCGAGTAGGCGCCGGCCGTGGCAGCCGAGAGCACGGGGATACCGAACTCCTGCTCTGCCGATTCGATCAGGTCCAGCGATGGCATCTGCACACAGGCCGAGATGATCAGGGCCTCGGCGTTGCCGAGGTCCAGCGAGCGAGCGGCCTCGAGCACGCGGTCGCCGGGGATGCGGCCGACCTCGTGATTGTCTTCGACCTCGAGTGCCCGCCAGTCGACGACCTCCAGGCCCTCGGCCTCGAGATAGGCCACGACCTGCTCGGCCAGAGGACGCATGTAGGGAGTCACCAACGCGATGCGCTTCGCGCCCAGCGAGTTTACCGCCTCGATCAGCGCACCGGCGCTGGAGCGCACCATCGCCTCAGAGCCGCCCGCCGCGAGCTGCTCGGCAACCAGGCTCTCGACTCGCCGATGTTCCCCGAGGCCTGAGGCCATGATGGCCACCAGGCAGCCGTACAGGATCACGTCGGGCCGAGCGTCTCCCAGCTCGAGTATGCACCGCTCGCGTTGAGCATTCATCGCCGCGAGTTGAGCCGGCGAGACCCGCGCCATGCGCATTCGGCTCGCATGGAAGGTGAATTCCGCAGACTCGTGACGGCTGAGGATCGCGGGCATCTCCGTTTCCACCGTGGTGTTCGAACTGGGGACGACCAAACCGATACGTACGTGTGACATGTGATTCCTTTCATGACCATAATCTGACGCTGACGATGATTTGTCAACGAATAAGTCAAATATGCCCGGATGCGCTATCCGCGCTGTCGGGACGGCGGCGAACGTACGAGTCGAATGACACGCTCAGCACGAGGGCCTGCGCGGTGCGCAACCGGCCGGTAGCGGACACCAGTGCACGATCCGGCCGGCCGAACGTGATCTCGTCGATGGTGAGCGCTGCGAAGAGCTCCGCCCCCGGCCGCACAGGACTGGTCAGCTGCACATCGCGAATCGAACGACCCGCCACGACGTCCCAGGAGTGGTAAGCACCCAGAACGGCCAGTCGTTGGAACACCGCGAGGGTGTGCACTCCGCTGGCGATGATCTCGCCGAATTGTCCGGCGGCCGCGGCCCCGGGGTCGGTATGGAACTCCTGCGGGTCCCATTGCCGGGAGAACTGCACCATTTCCTCAAGGGCGACCGTGTAGCTCCCCAGGTCGATCGACGAACCCACGGTCAGATCTTCGGCTGCGAGCAATGGTGTTGGGGCGGCTGCTGCGCTCTCTGGTGCGTGATTCTCGCTAGAGCTCAAGAGCCGGCCCGCCGGCCACATAGAGCATTTGGCCGGACACGAATCCCGACTCCTCGCTCGCGAAGAACGAGACCGCGTTGGCCACGTCGGCGGGCTGGCCCATCCTGCCGACCGATGCCCGGGCCGCCCACTGCTGGAGCATGTCCTCGTAGGGAACGCCGAGGCGCTCGGCGGTCACGCGAGTCATCTCGGTCTGGATGTAACCCGGTGCGACGCCGTTGACGGTGACGCCGAAGCGCCCGAGCTCGAGGGCCAGAGTCCGGGTGAATCCGAGGATCCCGGCCTTGGCGGCGGCATAGTTCGCCTGGCCCCGATTTCCCAGCGATGAGGTGCTGGACAGGTTGACGATGCGACCGAAACCCTGCCGGGTCATCGAGTGCTGGGCGGCCCGGCTCATCAGGAAAGCACCACGAAGGTGCACGCCCATGACCTGGTCCCAATCGTCCACGGTCATTCGGAACAGGAGGTTGTCGCGGATGATCCCGGCGTTGTTCACGAGGACGGTCGGTGACCCCAGCTCGGCCTCGATGGCGGCGAAAGCCTGCGCGACCTCGTCCTCCGAGGTCACGTCGGCGCCCACCGCCAGTGCGATCCCACCGCCGGCCACGATCGTCCGCACGGTCTCCGTGCATTCCGCTGCCTTCAGATCCAGAACCGCGACGGCGTGGCCGTCCTGCGCCAATCGGAGGGCGATCGACGCGCCGATCCCACGGGCCGCGCCGGTCACGAGGGCGATCCGGGGCGAACCCGACGGATGCGGCGTGCTCAGGCGCTCACCCTCGGTCACGACAGTCGCTCCAGCACCATCGCCATGCCCATCCCGCCGCCGACGCACATCGATTCGACTCCGAACTGCTTGTCGTGCCACTGCAGGGAATTGATGAGGGTGGTGGCGATCCGGGCGCCGGTCATGCCGAACGGGTGGCCGACCGCGATCGCCCCGCCGTTCACGTTGAGCTTGTCGATCGGGATGCCGAGTCGCTGTGCGGAGCCGAGAGCCTGCACGGCGAAGGCCTCGTTGATCTCGAACAGGTCGATGTCGCTCAACCCGAGGCCGGCGTTCCGCAGCGCTGCGGGGATGGCCTCGATAGGGCCGAGGCCCATGATCTCCGGCGAGAGACCGCTTACGGCCGTCGAGACGATGCGTGCCAGCGGGGTCAACCCGAGATCGCGGGCTTTGGAGTCGCTCATCACGACCAGAGCGGCCGCGCCGTCGTTGAGTGGGCAGGCATTGCCCGCCGTCACTGTCCCATCGGGGCGGAACACCGGCTTGAGCTGACTCACTGCATCCAAGGTCACGCCCGCACGCGGACCGTCGTCGGCGGAGACGACCGATCCGTCCGGCAGGATCACCGGGGTGATCTCCCTCGCCCAGAATCCCGAGGCGATCTGCGCCTCCGCGAGGTTCTGACTGCGGACCGCGAACTCATCTTGTTCGGCTCGACTCATGCCCAGAACCTGCTGCACGTTCTCGGCGGTCTGACCCATCGAGAGGTAGACGTCCGGCAGTCGCCCGTCTCGGCGTGGATCGTGCCAGGGCAGGGCGCCCGCTTCGGTTCGCTGGGCACTGAGCGTCGACGCGTCAGCGAACGCCGGGTTGAGGATGCTCGGGTCGCCGGTGGAGTCGGAGGTGCCCTTGAAGAATCGGCTCACCGTCTCCACGCCGGCGGAGATGAACGCGTCGCCCTCGCCCGCTCTGATGGCGTGGAACGCCATCCTGATGGTCTGTAAAGACGACGAGCAGTAGCGGGTGACAGTGGTGCCCGGCAGGTGGTCATAGCCGAGCAGCACCGCCACGTTCCGGCCCATGTTCCAGCCCTGCTCTCCGCCGGGCAGGCCGCAGCCGAGCATCAGATCGGTGATCTCGTGCGGATCCAGTTCGGGCACCTTGTCCAGCGCCGCCCGGACCATCTGCACCGAGAGGTCGTCGGGCCGCATCTGAGCGAGAGCTCCTTTGGTGGCCCGCCCGATCGGCGATCGTGCCGTCGAGACGATCACCGCTTCGGCTCCCGATTGGCTTTCGCGTGCCATCCTGCCCACCTCTCCCAGACCCGTCGGGGTCGCCGCAACGCTGCCCCCTTACTATAACGTCTAATGCTTGACGCTGTCGATGAATATTTCGTACTATCATTTCGACGACCACGTCAATGTCGACAGGAGGCCCCTTGGTGATCAATTGGGACGGACGGATCACGCCATTCCCCGCCGACCTCGCGGAACGCTATCGATCGGCGGGTCTGTGGGGCTCGAGCTCGATCGGTGAGGAGTTCCACCGGGTTGCTCGACGGGATCCGGCGCGGTGCGCCGTGGTCGCCGAGGAGGGATCGCTCACCTACGGAGAGCTCGACGAACTCACCGACCGTCTGGGGGCCGGACTGGCCGGGCTGGGGTTGCTGCCAGGCGATCGGGTGATGGTGCAACTCACCAACCGGCTGCAGTCCGTCGTCGCGTGGTACGGCCTGCTGAAGGCCGGCCTCATTCCAGTCTGCACCCTGGCCGCCCACCGCGCCCACGAGATCGGCGCGATCAGCCGCAAGGTCGGCGCCGTCGCGCACCTGGTGGAGTCGGCCCCGACGCCGTCCTCCTTCGACCTGATCTCGTTCGCGATCGACATTCGGCGCGATCATCCGACGCTGCGTCACATCCTCACAGCCGGTGCATCGGAGGATTCCCCCGGCGTGCGGATTGAACAGCTCATCGCCGACACGGATGCCGCGCTGGCTCGCGACCGGGTGGCGGAGATCCAGAAGATCATCGACCCTGACGAGGTCGTCGCGTTCCAGCTGTCGGGAGGCACGACGGGGATCCCTAAACTGATCCCTCGGCTGCACGCCGAGTACTGGTACAACGCCTTCGCCTTCGCCCATGCCAGCGGCTGGTCGGAGCAGACGCGCGCAGCGCACCTCATTCCGATCATCCACAACGCCGGCATCTCCTGCGCACTGCACGCCGTTCACAGTGTCGGAGGCACACTGATACTGGCCACTGCGGTGCTGGACCAGGCGCTCGCCTTGATGGCCCGCGAGCGTGCGACCGATGCCCTCATCGGCCACGGGCATTTCTCCGTGGTCGACCACGAGAGGTTCGCCGAGGGTATGACATCGATGCGACGGGTTCTGCTCTCCGGCGCGAAAGTGCCGCCGCGCGTCTTCGAGGCCTTCGAACGACAGGGGGTGTGGGCCGGGCAGACCTTCGGAATGGGCGAGGGGCTGTTCACCATGTCGACGCCCACGGCGACGACCGAGAATCGGTTGCAGACCGTCGGAGTGCCCATCTCATCTCTCGACGAATTCCGTGTGCTCGAACCCGGCACCGAGTCCGAGGTCGAGGATGGGGCCGTCGGCGAGTTCGTCTGCCGGGGCCCGTACACGATCCACGGCTACTTCGACGCCCCCGAGATCAACGCGGCGTCCTTCACCTCGGATGGCTTCTACCGGACCGGGGATCTGGTGGCCGTCCGGCAGCTCGGCGGCGAACGCGGCATCGCGATCGAGGGCCGGTTGAAAGATCTGATCAACCGGGGTGGCGAGAAGATCAGCGCCGAAGAGGTCGAAGGATTGCTCCTTCGCCACTCGGGCATCGTCGGTGCGGCACTGGTCGCGATGCCGGACGAGCGCCTCGGCGAACGCGCCTGCGCCTACCTCGTCGCTGCCCGCGAACCCCTCACCCTGGATGATGTGAGAATGCACCTCGACGCATTGTCCGTGGCGAAGTTCAAGTGGCCCGAGCGCCTGGAATGGGTCTCATCGCTGCCGATGACCCCCGTCGGCAAGGTGGACAAGAAGCAGCTCCGGGCACGGGCCGCCGAGGCAACCCTGACGGCGAGATAGAACCGTTGACGTAGTTGTCAGAGCCCCCTGTAGAGTGAGGGCGTATGAGCGACAAACGACCCGAGCCGCCGATGAGCAAGTCGGGGGTGCGTCGGGGCCTAGTTGAGCAGGAGATCTTCGATCAAGCCACCCGGCTCTTCGCACAGCGAGGTTTCTCCGGCACGAGCTTCCAGGACATCGCCGACGCCGTAGGGCTGACCCGCCCGGCCCTTTACTACTATGTCAAGAGCAAGGACGATCTACTCGCCCGACTCGTGGCGGAGACGACCGTGTCGGCCGCGACCGAGGTGGCCGAGCTCGCTCAGCGCGAGGAACGATCGGCGACCGAACGCGTTCGGGACATCATGCGGCATCTTGTGCGTCAGCAGGGTGAGCACGGCGAACGCTTCCGGCTTCTCCTGCGCTCCGAAGCGGATCTGCCCGACTCCGTCTCTGATTCGTACGACGCGAATCGTCGAGCCGTGCTGCGTTCGATCACGCGGGTCATCGAAGAGGGCATCGCGCTCGGCGAGTTCCGAACGGTCACGCCGTCCATTGCGGCGTTCGGCACCCTGGGCATCGTGAACTGGGTCGCCTGGTGGTACCACCCCAACTCGAACCTCGATCTCGAAGCGGTCTCGATCGAGCTCGCGGAGATGGCGGTTCGCAGTCTTGCCTCAGAGGACGGGCGGTTGACCTCCAGCAACCCCCTCGACGTGCTGCGCAGTCTCCGGCTGGACATCGACCGGATTGAGGGCATGCTCACCGATCCACTCTGACCCGCAGGGGAGGCGTGGGGTTTCTCGCCGTGGACGGCAATCGGCCCGGCTGCAAAGATGCGGCCGGGCCGAGAGGTCTTCCAGTGGCAGTGCGACGAGGTCTCAGCCTCGCGCTCGACGACGACGCGTCAGCGTGGCGATCGTCAGGGCGATGAGCAGTGCAGATCCGTTGAACACATCCTGCACGAAGACATCCGCGCCCAGCTGCTGCAGGCCGGTGATGCCCACCCCGATGACGTAGACCGCGATGATCGTGCCGAGGATGTTGTAGCGGCCCGGTCGGATGCAGGTCGCACCGAGGAACGCCGCTGCGAAGGCCGGGAGGAGCGAACCCAGGCCGATCACGGGTGAGGAGCCACCTAGGCTCATCATCGAGATGCATCCCGCGAGTGCACAGAGGAATCCGGTGATGGCGAAGGACTGGCGCACCTGGCGGTCGGCCGCGATGCCCGACAGGCGTGCGGCCACCACGTTCGCCCCGATCGCGTAGGCGCGCCTTCCCCAGACCGTGTACTCCAGCAGCACGAACAACACGGCGGCCACGATCGCCAGGTAGAGGAACGGCAACGGGATGCCCGCGATGCTCTGGCGGCCCAGGTCGAAGAACCAGGCCGCGGCGGTGCCGGTGATCACCTGGTTCTTCGTGAGCCATTCCGTGAGCCCGAGAACGAGCATTCCGGTGCCGAGCGTCGTGGTGAACGAGGGCAGACCCAGCCGGGTGATCAGCTGACCGTTGACGACGCCGATCACCACACCGACGAGAAGGACCACCAGCAGCGCGAGCAGTGGATGCCAGTGCTCGCGGAGCACGAGCACTGCGCACAGGCTCTGGGCCAGGCCCAGCTGGAATCCTGTGGAGAGGTCGAAGTGTCCGGCCACCAGCGGCACGACCACGGCCAGTGCCAACAATCCCGTCGTCGCCTGCACCGACAGGATCGTCTGGAGGTTGGACACCGTGGCGAACACGGAGGGGTTCAGCAGACTGAAGATCACCCAGAGAAGCACCAGCACGCCGATCAGGGCGAACCTCGAGGTGAGGTCCGACAGCGCCGGTCCGCGACCCGTCGAACGGGATCGAGGTCCGGACTCGGCGACCCTTGCGTCCTTGCCGCGTGGGACGGTGCCCGTCGACGTCGGCGATTCCTTCAGGCCGCTCACGACTTACCCCACAGCTTCTGGAACATCGCCTCGTAATCGAAGTCCAGGTTCCAGCCGGACTCGTACACGTCATCGGAGGCGTCGTCGATGTTCGCGGTGGTCCAGAGCCTCTGCGGCATGACCCAGAATTTCTCCGTCGGTAGTCCCGACATCAGCCGGCCGAGGCTGTCGACCGACAACCACGATTCGTACAGGATGGGTGTGGAGAGGTCTGCCGCGAGAGTTCCTGAGGCGACGTTCGCCAACTGATCGGGGAATCCCTGCACCGAGACCACGTTGACGTTTCCCGTCTTGTTCGCCTGCTGGATGCCCTGGTAGACGAAGCTGAGGCAGCAGTCGTCGGGGGAGACCAGGTAGGTCGTGTCGGGATTCTGCTGCAGTCGCGAGGTCACCAGCGGTGCCAGGCTCGTCCCCATGGTCTGCACCGGGATGTCGGCCGTATCGACCGTGCAGTCCGGGCAGTCGCTGGCGAGCTTGGAGGCGACGGTCGCGATCCTCGTCTCGGCCGAGTAGTAGCCGGGGAGATCCAGCAGGAGCACATTCGCTGCACCGTCCGAATCGGCGATGATCCAGTCGGCGATGTCCTCGCCGCCCTTGACCGGGTCGCTCCCGAGGTAGGTGTCCACTCCCGCTACGTCGGCGTCCGTCGGCACCTGAGCGGTGAGGACGAAGGGGATGTTCTTCTCTGCGACGACGGCCATGGCGTCGGCCATCAGGTTCGGATCGGCGGAGATGTCGATGATCCCGTCCACCCCGGTCTGAGCGGCCTGCTTCAGGAGCTGATTCGACACGGTGGGGTCGAGCTTTCCGTCGAGCATGTCGACCGTCCAGCCGAGTGACTCGGCGATCTGCTTGGTCTCATTAGCCTCGGCGACGCATCCTTGTCCGGAACTGCCGCAGTACAGGATCAGGATGTGCTTGTCGGCCGGTTGCGTGAACGCCTCCGTGGGCCCCTGTACTTCGGTGACCGGATTCATCGCGTCCACGATGACGTCCGAGCCGCCGGCGGTCGGTGCGACCTCTCCCACCGTTCCTGTGCATCCGGTCAAAGCCAGTGCCGCGATGGCGATCGCAGCCAGCTGACGTACTCGCCGTCGGCCGACGATTCGTCGCGCTCGTTCAGAGCTCTCCACAGTCTTACCTCCTTGTAGACTTCGGGTCAGCCAAATCATCGTTTATGTAGGTGATTCGACTCATTCGTCAAAAGGTACGATGCGCGCCATCCTGTGTCAAGTGCCCGGCGGCGTGACCGGAGTGCCCGAGGCCGGCGCGACCCGGTCGGTCTCTTCCGGAAGGCCGAGACCGACCAGGAACGGACTGATCCGCCGCCCGTGGACGAGCCCGGCCCGAGCGAAGGGGTCGGAGTCCAGCACGCTGCGGCACTCGTCCTCCGTCTCGGAACGCAGCATCAGCAGCGCCCCGGTCCCATCCGGGTAGGGTCCGCTGAACACCAGGATGCGTCTCGCCTCGAGACCCCTCAGATAGGCGGCGTGATCCGGGCGCACGAGTTGACGCCCCTCCACGTCCGCGGTCGAATACTCATATTGCACTGCGAACAGGCCCATACATCTCTCCTCGATCGTCGACGACGGCCATCAGACGATGGCGCCCATGCTGGTGTGCACGACCTGTCCCGTGATGGCACTGGAGGCGGGCATGCACAGAAAGGTGATCACTTCGGCGACCTCGCTGGCCTCCGATGCGCGCCCGATCAGGTTCTTCAGCGGCCCGGAGCGCATCTGTTCGTTCAGGCCGTCGCGGTCCCAGCGCACCAGTGGTGTGTGCGTGGGCCCGGGGGCGACGGCGTTGACGTTGATACCGTGCAGGCCGATCTCGGCAGCCAGGCTCCGCGCGAGCTGCGTGATCGCCGCCTTGGTGGTGGAGTACGCGGGGTTCGACATCTCTGCGCGAAAGGCCGAGCTGGAGCTGAGGAACACGATGCGCCCCTTCACCCCATCGGCGATCATCCGCTCGGAAGCGAGACGCGCGAGCACGAAATTCGAATGGAGGTTGACTCGGTGCACCAACTCGATGACGTCCTCAGGAACGTCGAGCACGCCGAACGGGGGGCCCATGATGCCTGCGGAACAGATCAGGAAATCGATTCCGCCGGCCCACTCGATCGCCGCCGAGAACACGGTGCGGATGTCCTCGGAGCGGGCCAGATCGACTGTGTAGGCGGTTGCCGTGCGCCCCTTGTCCCGGAGTTCGGAGGCCTTCCGTTCCGCGCCGTCGCCATCCGCGTCCAGGATCACTATCGCCGCACCCTGACGGGCCAGCACGTCGCAGGTGGCGGAGCCGATTCCCGAGGCCCCACCCGTGACGAAGGCTGTCCGGCCGGCGAGGCGATACGAACTCTCCTCGGTCATCCGGCGGACCTCGAATCGATCTCGAAAGGGGATCGGACCATCAGTTGTCTGTCATGCATAACATCTCGCTCTCCCAGTGAATACGACGACATTGTCAAATCTTTCACCTGTATGTCATATGCTGGGGAGATCATGGGGCGATGTCAAGTGCCTTGCCCGGGCAGGGCACAGCGGAAGGTTTACCGTCGGGCGGGATACCCTTCCGCTGTGATCCGCTCGTCAGGCGATCTTGGCGATCATCTTTCCGGCCACGCGACCGGTGAACATGTCCGGGAAGGACGTCGGGATGTTCTCGAGCCCTTCGATGACGTGGGTGGTGGAGAGGAGCCTCCCGTCGGCGACAGCTGGGGTCAGCTCCGCCAGGAACTCCGGGTAGAAGTCGTAGAACTTCGTCACGTTGAATCCGCGGACGGTCAGGTCTTTGTAAAAGATCGCCCGCAGGACATCCGGCAGTGTGTTCGGACCTTCGAAGGCCCCCGTGGTGGTGATCTGCGACATCACGCCGCCGACGGCGATCTGCGCACCCAGGTTGACGTGCGGAAGCAGGATCGGGAACTGGGAAGCCCCGACGTTCTCGTAGATCGTGTCGATCCCGTCGGGCAGCGCAAGGGCGAGTTTCTGCTCGAAGTCGTCGGCCTTGTAGTCGACGGCGGCGTCCACGCCGAGGTTCTCGAGCAGGTGGCGGGTCTTCTCAGGGCCGCCGGCGATGCCGACGACCCGATATCCCCGCAACTTGCCGATCTGCGCCGCGGCCGAGCCGACGGCGCCCGCTGCTGCGGTGACGACAAGAGTCCCGCCGGGCTTCGGATTGAGCACCTTCGTCAGGCCGACCCAGGCGGTCAGGCCGGTCACTCCCAAGGCGCCCAGGTACGACGTCAGGGGCACCGCTTCGGGGTCGACCAGCCGGATGTCGGATCCATCGGACAGGGCGAAGTCCTGCCATCCGGTGGTGCCGAGAAATCCCGTCACCCGGTCACCGGCGGCGAAGCCGGGGTGGTTGCTCTGTTCCACCACGGCGACCGTGAAGCCGAACATCGTGTCTCCGAGTTCGATCGGAGCCTGGTCGCTGTTCGCGTTCCCCATCAGGATGCGATTGAAGGGGTCCATCGACACCAGGGTGTTGCGAACGAGAACCTGTCCCTCTCCCGGGGTCGGTACCTCCTCCTTCTGGATCTCGAAGTCGCTGGGCTTGGGGTCGCCGTGGGGTCGTGCCACCAGAACGATCTTTCGATTCACCTGTGTGCTCATGTGCATTCCTTTCGTGGGGTGTTGTCATGCCGCTCTGCCAGAGAACAGCGGGCATCCGGACGCAGCCAGTGCTCTTCGTATCCCCTGTATCGAGAGGGCACTCCCTGGTCGGGAAAAGGCGGCTTACGGTACTGACATGACCGAGCAGCCGAACACCCTGGGTGATTTCCTCCGAGCGCGCCGCGATCTCGTCTCTCCTGAGCAAGTTGGAGTGGTCGAGGCGGGAAGACGCCGGGTGCCCGGATTGCGACGTGAAGAGGTCGCCCTGCTGGCCGGAATCAGTGCCGAGTACTATCTCCGTCTGGAACGCGGGCGCGATCTGCACCCCTCGGTGGGGGTGCTGGAATCCCTCGCCCGCGTTCTCCAGCTCGACGAGGAGCACCTGAACCATCTGCTGAGCCTCGCCGCCGAGAAACCACGACACCGGGGGCGCAAGGTCCGTGCGGAGATCGTGCCCGACGGAACTCGAGCCATGCTGTCCACCCTGCCCTATCCCGCCTTCGTGGAGGGCCGCTATTTCGACGTCCTGGCGGCGAACCCTATGGCTTCAGCACTGTCTCCTCGATTGTCCGTGGGGGGCAATCAGCTGCTGGACGTGTTCCTGGACCCGGCGGAACAGTCGCTGCACCGTGATTGGGACGGCACCTTGCGGTGCTACGTCTCGAGTCTGCGGCACGCGATCGGTCCCGACACGGACGACCGCCGATTCATCGAACTCGTCGGTCGGCTGTCGCTCGCCAGCACTCGCTTCCGCGACCTGTGGACCCGCCACGACGTCAGCTCTCAGCGCGGCGGTCCAGCGCTGTTCGATCATCCGCAGGTCGGGCTGATCACACTCCATCGCGAGAGGCTGGCGATCAGTGGGACCGACGGGATGACGCTCGTCATTTATCACGCCGACCGAGCGTCGGTAGACGCAGAGAAGTTGACTCTGCTCGCCTCGTCCTCGCTCGCACCGGCAGAAGGAAACGGATCCGATCGCCGTGCATCCGTTCGCCGTTCCTCGGCGGACCTGAACGGCTGAGCGCCACGACCTAAAGCCCCCAGACCTGCTCCAGAAAGGACATTTTTCATGACCGACCAGAAACGAGTCGCCGTCGTCACCGGAGGCACCGGAGCCATCGGTGATGCGATCGTCACGGCCCTCCGCGCCGGCGGGTACCAGACCGTGGTCATGGGTCGGCGCGGCGGGGACGTGCGCGCCGATCTGACCTCGGAGGCCACCACCAAACAGGCAGCGGCCCAGGTGCTCCACGAGTACGGGCGAGTCGACGTGCTCGTTCACGCCGCCGCCGTGATCGACCCGATGGCATTGCACGAACTGGACGCCGACCGGTGGCGCCGTCTCCTGGCGGTCAACGTCGAGTCAGCGATCTGGCTGGCGCAGGCATTCGCCCCGGGAATGTCCGAACGCCGATTCGGCCGGATAGTGATGGTGGGTTCGGATACGCTGTGGTCGCCGCCCGGCAGCCAGTTCCTTCCCTACGTCGCAGCCAAGGGCGCTCTACTCGGAGTCGTTCGCACACTCGCGGTCGACTTCGGGGCCGACGGAATCGCGGTCACAATGGTCGCACCCGGTCTCACCGACACTCCGATAGCCCGAAGCGTCAACGACTCCGCCCAGTTCGATGCCGTCGTCGCCACCCAGGCGATGAAGCGACGCCTCGTTCCCGAGGACACCGCGAACGCCGTGGCCTTCCTCGCTTCCGATGGTGCGCAGGCAATGACCGGACAGGTTCTCGTCGTCAACGGCGGAACGACTCTGCGCTGATGTCCCGCCCGAACACCGCACCCTGTAAGGAAGGATCACGATGACCGAGTCGAGCACCAGCATTGCAGCCCTCTGGGTGGCTCAGGCGAAGGAAGGAAGGGAGGCCGAGGTGAGGGAGCTCATCGCTCGCGTTGTCACCCCGGCACGCCACGACGAGGGGAACATCGACTACGAGGTCCATGAAGACGAGGCGCGTCCGGGAACCTTCGTGGTGTACGAGCGGTGGGTGAGCAGAGAGGCCCTCCGTCGGCACACGGAGTCTCCCTGGATATCGGAATTGATCCCGCCGCTGCTCGAGCTCACGACAGGGAACATCGAGGACGAACTCCGATTCCTCCGTCCCATCCGTCCGACCCGTTGACTCGGACCCTCAGGAAAACAGGAGGAACTTGGAGACACTCAAGAACGATCTTGCCGACAGCCACCAGGGATTGAGTGCCCGTTCGCGTGGTGCGTGGGCCGGCACCACGCCGGCCGCCGTCAGCTCTAACCGTTTCACTGCCAGCTCCCCGTTGAGTATGGTCCTGATGATTGTCGCCGTGCTGCGGTCGTTTCGACCGGTCCGCCAGCGGATCGCCGCCGTCGCTTATGCAATGCTTGACGCTCGCTCTGTGGGAAACCATCGTGGGCACCCCCAGGGGGCTTCGTCGCAGGTAACCTGTGACCCTGCGCCAGAGCTGTTCAGCCGGTCACCTCGAATTCTTCTACGCAGCCGACGTCTCGCAACCCTAGGGATACGAGATGTCTCGTCCGGGCGCAAAGTTGCGGAGATGGCCTCCCGGGTTTGCTGGGTCCGCGGTTCTCGCATCTATGTATCTCAAGTGGGTGATTAGAATCGTGTAAACGAACTGAGTTGTGAGACGGGTTGTGCATGGGAAAGCTGATCGGGTACGCCAGAGTGTCGACCAAGCAGCAGAACACTGACCGTCAGATCGCAGACCTGATTGCTGCCGGCGCACGCCGAGATGACCTCTATATAGATAAGGGTGTCTCTGGAGCCAGGGCGTCTCGCCCGGAGTTCGATAAAGCGATCAACGCACTCGAGGCCGGCGACACGTTGGTGATCGCGACGTTGGACCGGTTGGGGCGGTCGACGCAGAACATGCTCGTGTTCGCAGAGCAGCTCCGGGGAAGAGGCGCCGGCCTCCGGGTGCTCAACCTAGGTGGCGGTGATGTCGACACGGGAACCCCGATGGGAGCGATGGTGTTCACGGTGATGGCCGCGCTTGCGCAGATGGAGCTCGACATCAAACGTGAACGTGTCGGCGACTCGGTGTCCAAGCGCCGAGCGGCAGGGAAGGATCTGGGTGGCCGGCGGAAGACGTTTACGGATTCTCAGATTCGGAGTGCTGCGATGCTGGTTGGGCAGGGCGAACCAATCGCGCAGGTCGCGAAGGAGCTGAAGATCTCGCGGGCGACGTTGTACCGGCGCATGTCTCTGCTGGACCAGGCTTGACGTTGGCAGTGCCATCTGAGAGGTGCTGCATTTAGGGGGCCTACACCGGGCAACAAATCGGGCAGGCTCTGTGCCACATCCCGATCCCACGGATTCTGTGGCCGTGAGTCGGATCGCGAGGGTTTCAGTGATCGACCCTCTAGCGGTCGCTCTCTACTGGTGGCCTCACTGGTAATCATCGGCTGTCGAAGTTAGCCTTTGCAGAACCAAATGGAGGGAACGTACTCATGGGTATCGTCATCGCAGCTGTGGCCGCAGGATCAATTGGTCTCGCTGCGGCATTCGTCGGCGTAGCCGCCCTCCTTCGTCAGAAGAATGGGGTCGGTCGGCGCGCCGACCACCTATCGGCATCTGATCCTGCCTTCGCGAGCGAGCTTCGTCAGCTGCAGGCACAGATCGACTCCGGGCAGAGCGGATACCGCTTCTAGCTACTTGCGGGTTCGATTGAACGTTGAGCGGTGAGGGATCCCGCAATGGGCGGGTGGGGCGGGTACTGCCGCCGCGGCGTCATTGCCCGGGCGGCTGTTCTCCGTCCGGGTCATGGGCTCTGAACCCCTCCACCACGCAAAACTGCGGGAGTTCGACCTGCAGGTCACGCACCAACCTTTCGCCTCGGCAGTCCATTGCCGGCCGACTTCGGCATCCGGCCACCGAACTTCTTCTACGGGATCGAGCACCGTCTGCCAGATCTGATTCCATTTCCGCAGTCGCAGACGAAGTTCATCCGAGATCGGCAGGGGACCTGTGAGATCCCGTGGGCCCCACTCGGGCCAGAGCCGCACGACGTTCATGCGATCCTCGTCTTCTTCTGACGTTCCCCTGACTGCAGGGGTAAGGAGGTCGGCATACAGTCACTCAGTTCCCGAGCATTAATGGTCCCGTTGAGGGATCGGCTAACGTGCGGCGGGGATGACGAAATAGCGCTGTGAAAACGCGGCCACTTAGCGCTGCGATTCACAGAAGGGGAGTGGCCGGCCGTGTCCACCCCGGTTGAGCTCGCCTTAGATTTCTGAGGCAATAGCCTTCGCGATATGCGGCACTCTTGCGTGGTAGTTTGCCGGGGCTATGGGCATCGCAACAGTTGTGTATCCGGCGGGCGGCCGGATTGCGTGCGCGAAGCGCATGCGCCGGGTCATTGTGTGTTGCGGCGGAGTGGTTGCATTAGGGTGCGGTCCCAGCGCAGCACGCAGCCGGTGTCGGTGCGCAGCCGGTCGGCGGCAATGAAGTCGGGGTCGACGCCGAAGTTCTCGCGGTATGCCTCGTAGGCGGTGAGGCTTTCGAAGGTGAAGAGCGCAAGAGCTTTGTCGCTGGCACCTTCCGACGGCAGGTAGTAGCCGTGATGCACCCCGCCCTCACGCTCGACGAGTTCGATCCATCGGGCTGAGTAGGTTTCGAACTGCGTGATCTTGCTTGGATCGATCGTGTAGTCGATCACGAAGGTGACGGGCATGGGCGGCGCTTCCTGTCAGGGTGTTGACGAACCCGGGTCGTCTGTCAGCAGACGTGCTGTGGGGGCTCCGTCGATCCGGGAGCTTCCATCGAAGGGGTATCCGCATACGAGCACGACCGCTTGATCGGCGCCGTGGTCTTCGTGGTAGAGCTCGATGGGCGTCGAGCTCTCTCGTCCAACGGTGATGTATCCCATGTCCTTGTCCCCGCATCGTTGTGCCGCGAGCTTGTCTACCGCTGGGCGCACGGCCTTGTTGTGGCGGCGTGCTGATGACGCTACTGGCTGTCTTAGACGGTTGTAAAGAACATCTTTGACATCTGTCAATGATGTGCCACACTGATCCAAGCTCACCGCGTGAGCTACCGGCAAGAACGCCGAACCTGAACAGGGAGACCACCATGATCGATCACGTGTACATTTCAGCTAGCGACCCGGAACGTTCGTTCAGATTTCTCGTCTCGGCTTTGAAGCCGCTTCGATGGGAGGAGTTCGGGCAGTTCAGCTCCGGCGGGCCGGGCACTGCCGTCGACACCTGGGGTCTCGCGGACGGGGCAAACAGCATCTGGCTTCGACCCGGTAAGAAGGACTCGATCGAGGGCATCTACCTCGGCATCGCCGCAGACAGCACAGACGCCGTCGATGCGACCTACGCTGCCGCGTTGGCCGCCGGCGGGAACGACGACGGTACACCCGGCCCGCGTCCCCAATTCGCTGAAGGCTACTACGCAGCCAACTTCACCGACTTCGACGGCAACCAGTTCGAGATCGTGAAGAAGAGCTGGGCATAGATACCCCAGCCCGCCTCCGGTCCATCCGCGCTGCACAGTTCGCCCGACGAGATCTGATCCGAGAGCGGTACCTCAGACGATGCCGCTCTCGGCAGCTTCTCCAAGCGGGATCTGTGGCACCGCCCCCGCTCATCAACACCAAGGATCTGTGCAACGAACCAACACAGCAATCCGATCCACCGAAAGAGCAAACCTGCTTATGGGAGCACGTCCGATCTCATCCGACCCACGGTCGCAGAAATCACGCCAGCAGATCCTGGACGCCCTGCACGCTCAGGCGCGGGCCGGAGAGCTCACCAGCATCTCCTCGTTGAGTGAGGCTGCCGGCGTCACTCGAGCAACCTTCTACAACCATTTCGACATCTTCGAGGAAGCAGCATGGTTCGCCATCCTCGACAGCTTCGACCACCTCATCGCCCGAGCATTCGAGAAACGTGACGAGGGCATCCAGTTGAGGGTCGCGGCGATCGAGAACCTTCGGCTCATCGTCGAGCTGCTGCGCGCCGAACCGCAGCTCTTCCATCTGGCGGATACCTACGACAACGGCTCCGACCTCCGTGGAATAGGCGAAATCTTCCGCGTTCAAACCCGCCTCGTCTGGAAGGACAGCGGGAACGTCTCGGCCACAGCGGAAGTCGAAATCACCTACGCTGCCGCCGGGCTGTACGCCGTGCTCTCGACGGGTGCTCGAGGCAACGAAGACGCTGACGAGATCGCTCGGGTGGCGCATTCCCTTCTCCCGGAATGGATGCGCCAACCCAACCGCACTTGACCGTCATCATCGAGGATTCCGCCCGGTCATCGTGTAGCGCTCCCTCGCGAATCGCGAGGCAGTTATCAACAGCACGCTGTGTAGGCCTTCCGACGGCGATCTGAGACGTCTCGAAACCTTCGGACTTTTGAGATAGGTGTGACTCGCCGATGTCTGACCGGGGGCGTTGATGGCGGTGCGCGCTCGTGCTTTACTTGCTCCCACCGTGTGCATTCGCTTTGTGCGTGTGACGGGTCGGTCATTCTGACGATGCACCGCCTGATGAGCACACGAGAGGCCGACCATGTCGAGTTCTGGTCACCGAGTAGCCCTGCTCGTGTTCGACGACATGAAGCTGCTCGACCTCGCCGGGCCGGCCGAGGTCTTCGCTGAGGCGAATCACTTCGGTGCCGACTACCGGATGAGCATGGTCTCGGTCGACGGCCGTGATGTGCGGACCTCGATGGGGATGAGGATTCCCGTGGACTCCTCGGCCGCGTCGCGGGGGGCGTTCGACACGGTGGTCGTCACCGGCGGCGAGGCGTTTCCCGCGGGCGAGGTCACCGAAGCTCTGGCATCGGCAGCGGTGAGCATGTCGAAACGCGCAGCCCGTACAGCGTCGATCTGCACCGGGGCGTTCGTTTTGGCTGCGGCCGGCCTGCTCGACGGCAAGCGAGCCACCACCCACTGGCATCACACACGGGAGCTCGCCCGGCGCTATCCCGGCATACGGGTTCAGCCGGACGCCATCGTGGTGGAGGACGACGCGACGTACACCTCGGCCGGTGTGACGGCCGGGATCGATCTGGCCTTGACGCTCCTCGAGCAGGATGAGGGCGCCGAGGTCGCGCGAGGTGTCGCTCGCGCCTTGGTCGTCTATCTTCGGCGGGACGGTGGTCAGACCCAGTTCTCGGACAGTCTGCTCGCTCCGGTGGGGGAGGCGTCGCTGCTGCGCGTGGTGGTGAGCGCGGTGATGGCCGACCCGTCAGCTGAGCACACCGCCTCGAGCATGGCGGCGATCGCTCGGGTGAGTCCTCGGCACCTCTCTCGGTTGTTCCATGACGAGCTGGCGACGACTCCGGGCAAGTACGTGGAGATCGTGCGGGTGGACAAGGCGAAGTCGCTTCTCGATCTGGGTCACACCGTCACGCGCGTGGCGGAGGACTCCGGCTTCGGCACATCCGAATCTCTCAGACGCGCCTTCATCGCCCATCTGTCGGTGCCGCCGTCGGTGTATCAGCGCCGCTTCTCCTCCGCCGCCGGTCAGACCCGCGCCGCGTGAAGCCGGCGCGGGTTCGATCGGGTGATCGTCATGCTGCGCGCAGATCCCTAGGACGCGAGGAAGTGCAGCAGGTGGTCGTTCACCTCGGCGGAGTGGGTCCAGCCGAAGCCGTGCGGAGCTCCCTCGATCTCGATGTACTCGCTCTCCGGGAAGACCGCGTGGAAGGCGCGACCGGTCGCATCGATGGGCAGGATGCGGTCCAGCGTGCCCTGCATGATGAGGCTCCGGACTCCACTGGCGCGGATCTTCTCGATGTCTCCGCGGAAGTCCTCGTGCCAGGCCGGCACAACGGCCCACGCGGCGCGCATGGAGCCGGCGGTGGCCACGTTCCAGCTGTTGGTGACCACTTCCTGACTGACCCTGCTGCCGAGGTTCTCATCGAGGTTGTAGAAGTCGCTGTAGAACGCGGTGTAGAACGCGTACGGGTCGTCTTTCGCGGCCGTGACGAAACCGTCGAAGGCCTCCTGCGGAAGTCCGTTCGGGTGGTCGTCGGTCTTCAGCAGGAACGGTTCGATCGGAGCGAGGAAGGCGATCTTCGCAAGGCGATCCGTCCCGTACGTGGCGGTGTAGCGGCCCACCTCGCCCGTACCCATCGAGAAGCCCACGAGCAGGACGTCGCGCAGGTCGAGAGTCGTCAGCACCGTATCGAGATCGGCGGCGAAGGTGTCGTAGTCGTAGCCGACGCTCGGCTGGCTCGACTTGCCGAACCCCCGACGGTCGTAGGTGATGACCCGGTAGCCGGCCGCGAGAAGCGCCCGCGTCTGAGGCAGCCAGGACGCGCCGCTGAGCGGGTAGCCGTGGATCAGGACGACCGGCTGCCCCGTTCCGTGGTCTTCGTAGTACAGGTCGATCGACGTGCTGTTCTGTTTACCCACTGAGATGACGGACATGATTTGCTTTCCTCGCTGAGGTACGGAGCCGGAGGGCCCCTCGACATCACCCCGAATGAGGCGATGACCTCAGTCTCGGGAGCATGCGCATCCAGCGCCCCGCAGCCAGGGCCGGACATCCCAGACATCCGGACGTGCATCCCTGTCGGCAGCGCGCGGACGTGGATCGATTTCGAGCCCGTCGTGTTGCTCGTTCCGAAAGTCCACCGGGATGGCACCCATCACATCCTGCAGGTCGAGATCAAGCTCGTCGGCAGGCCGGCCTTCGACGCATGGCTGGGCAAGTTCGACTCCAGATCCGAAGCCGACACGCGCTGGGGGGAGTTCCTACGCGACCTCGGCAACCAGGTGCCCGCTGAGGGCTAATCCGTCACTATTGACATAACGCTCACTATCGGCGACGGCCCCCTAGTAGGTGGCGACGAGGCGCCGGTGGCCGAGCAAAGTAGGGAAATGGCCCGACTTCTGCGCCCCTGATCGCCTACCTTCCTGCAAGGAGCGCGATGCGGGAACTGTTATCGAGACGCCTTCGTTACTCGTTCACCGCTGTTTGGCGCTGTGTTCAGAGGGGTGCATGTATGGTTCCACAATGACCAGAAGGTGGCACCGGTCCGTGGGTGCGACGGCGCTTGCCATAGGTACCGTTGTGGGGCCGGCGGGATGCGCCGACTTCTTCGATCTGGACCCGCCGAATCGCGTGTCGTATGCGGGCGCGTACGAGGCGGAGGTCGGGTGGTGCGGTAAGGCGACTTTCACGTCGAATTATGGGGTTAACGTTGTCGCTGACGAGATTGAGGTGGACGACTCTGGTTATCCCGAGCTCGTCATCACCGGGCGCACTACTCACTTCTTTGCGGATGATCCTGATGTGGTGACGACGTGGAAGTGCATCGGCGATGCGGGCATTATGGGCAGTCTGCGGATTGTTGAGAGCAAGCCTGCATCAGAAAGGTGATGGGCAGTCCGTTTGCTCCACTATCGGACGATGACCTGCGTAGATTCGGGAATTCATGGGAATGGTCGTACGCGGGGCGCCGGCCCGATCTGGCGCGCTCAGGGTGCGGTCGCGAGCGTGAGGCGGTGTCACACGGCTGACCACTAGCCAGTATCCTCCGGGGCGCGACTGCATAGCCGTCGGAAGTCTGCGGCGTCACGAAGGATGCTGTCGGATCCGTCCAGAGGTCCCCGGCACGTGTGCGGCGCCCGTCGCTGATCAGCTCCCAGTCGGCAAGCCACGCGACTGCCGGCGAATCATCCTCCAACGCTTCATTGCCGAGACCGCGCATCGTCGAGATCAGCGGCCGGATGGCCTCATCGCCTGCCTGCAGGAATGACAGCGTCTCGCCTCCGCCGGTGAATGCCTGCAGCGGATGGCTCACGGGGCCGGGTCGGCCTAGGCTCGAGGAATGCGCAGCTTCTACCCCGAGATCGAGCCGTACGCGAGCGGGATGCTCGACGTCGGTGACGGCCAGAGCCTCTACTGGGAGGAATCCGGCAACCCGGACGGCAAGCCGGTCGTGTTCCTGCACGGTGGGCCCGGCGGGGGCACCACGCCGCAGCACCGGCGGCTCTTCGACCCGGAGCACTACCGGATCGTGCTCTTCGACCAGCGCGGCTGCGGCAAGAGCCTTCCGCACGCGAGCGATCCCGATGCCGACCTGAGCGCCAACACCACCTGGAATCTCGTGGCCGACATCGAGCGGCTGCGCGAGGCGCGCGGCATCGAGCGCTGGCAGGTGCTCGGCGGATCGTGGGGCAGCGCCCTCGGCCTCGCCTACGCCGAGACGCATCCCGACCGCGTCACCGAGCTCATCCTGCGCGGCATCTTCACCCTGCGCCGCAGCGAACTCGACTGGTTCTACGAAGGCGGGGCGGCTGCCATCCTGCCCGACCGCTGGGAGGGCTTCCTCGCGCCGGTGCCGGAGGCGGAGCGCCGCAACCTCATCGCCGCCTACCACCGTCTGCTCAACGACCCCGATCCGGCCGTGCACGGGCCGGCGGCCGTGGCGTGGTCGACCTGGGAGGCCTCGGCGATCACGCTCATCCCCCGCGACGACCTCATCGCCACCTTCGCCGAGCCGAGCTACGCCCTCGCCTTCGCCCGCATCGAGAACCACTACTTCGTCAATCGCGGCTGGCTCGAGCCCGAGCAGCTGATCCGCGACGCCTCGAAGCTGCGCGACATCCCGGGTGTCATCGTGCACGGCCGCTACGACCTCTGCACCCCGGCCTACAACGCCTGGGACCTGCACCAGGCCTGGCCCGAGGCCGAGCTGCACCTCATCGCGGACGCCGGCCACGCCTACGACGAGCCCGGAATCCTCGACGCGCTCGTCACGGCCACCGACACCTTCGCCGCACGCTGACCGTGCGCGCACGGGTGGCGACCCTCGCCCTCGTCGTGCTGCTCGGAGCGAGCGGATGCGCGCAAGCGGCTCCCGAAACAGGGGCGGCACCCGAGACCGGCGCCCCGGCCACCGCCCACGCCTCGGGCAAACCCGGCGCCCCGGCAGCGCTCCCTGCCGACGCGGTGCCCGACTACCAGCTCGGGGGCGGCTACGACCCGGCCCCCGGCGTCACGGTGGTGGCCCGCGACAGCACCGACGATCCGGCGCCGGGCCTGTACTCCATCTGCTACGTCAACGGCTTCCAGACCCAGCCCGGCGCCGAGTGGCCCGACCAGCTGCTGCTGCACGAGGCATCCGGAGCCCTGCTCGTCGACCCCGGATGGCCCGACGAGCACCTCTTCGACCTGAGCACGGCCGAGAACCGCGACGCGGTCGCCCGGATGCTCGTGCCGACCATCGAGGGATGCGCGGCCGACGGGTTCCAGGCCGTGGAGTTCGACAACCTCGACTCGTACACGCGCTCGCAGGACGCCTTCACCCTCGACGACGCAGTGGCGTTCGCCACGAAGCTCGTCGCCTCGGCGCACGCGGCCGGACTCGCCGCGGGCCAGAAGAACACGAGTGAGCTCGGCGACCGGGGGCGCGACGAGATCGGTTTCGACTTCGCCGTGACCGAGGAGTGCCACCGCTTCGACGAGTGCGCCTCCTACACCGACGTCTACGGCGACCAGGTGATCGACATCGAGTACACCGACGACCTGCGCGGAAGCTTCGCGGAGGTGTGCGCCGATCCGCAGACGCCGCACGCCACGGTGCTGCGCGACCGCGACCTGGTGCCGGCGGGCGACCCGGGTCACGTCGACGACAACTGCTGACCCCGTCTCTTCACGCTCCGTTCACCGGACCTTCGGCGGGAGTGCCGCCGGGCCGTCTCCTCGGCGACAGAAGATGTGCAGAAGCCTCGGCAGAGGTGCACCTCCGGATGCGCGGCAACCGCACATCCGGAGATCGGATGGGGACAGAACGGACACACGGTGGTCAGGGGTGACGAACGGCCGGTGGCGACACTCGGCGAGACCATGGTGCTCTTCGACTGGAACGGCACGGTGGTGGTCGACGCCGATCGCGCCCGAGCGGCCCTGAATGCGGTGCTCGCGCGCCGGGGGCTTCCGGTGCTCGGCGAGGCGGAGTTCTCGGTGCGCTTCCGGCTGCCGCTCGGGCAGCTGTTCGGGCGGCTCGGCCTTCCGGCCGGCGACCACGCCGCCGCCGAGGAGGAGTGGAACGTCGAGATGGCCGACACCCACGCCCGCCTCCGCGACGGCGCGGCCGAATGCCTGTCCACGCTCTCCCGCGCCGGCGCCTGGCTCGGGGTTGTGTCGGCCGCCTCGGCCGCCGCCGTGCGCTTCGACCAGCGCGCACTGGCCGTTCCGGCCGTGTGGAACTCGGTCGACGCCTCCGTCGGCGACAAGTTCGAGATGCTGCTGCGGCACCGCCCGCAGCGGTCGTACGCGTTCTACGTGGGCGACAGTGCCGACGACATGCGCTGCGCCTCGGCCGCCGGGTACACCGCGGTGGGCGTGACGGATGCCTACTGCAGCCCCGACGTGCTCCGCGCGGCCGGCGCGGCGCACGTCATCGGAACGCTCGACGAACTCTTGGCGATCGTCGCCTGACGGCGAGCAGACCGGTCAGCTCAGGTTGCCGTAGCCGGCTGACGACATCATCGAGAACGTGAAGCTGAACACCCAGACGATCAGCACGATCGCGATGATCAGACCGATCGCGGCGATCGCGATGCTCACCCACATCGGCGCGATCCCGCGACCCGAGCGGCGTCGCACGACCACGGAGCGCCCGATCGGGTAGACGGGGTTGAGGAACGCCCAGGCCCAATGGAACGGGCGCACGTACCCGGCGCGCAGGAGCCAGCGGTGGTCGAAGTAGGCGAGCACGACGGTGGCGGCATAGAGCAGCAGGCTGAGCAGGTTGACGACGCCCTGGACCACCAGCCCCGACATCGAGTAGTCGCCGTAGAGCTGCTGACCGTACGGGTCGGTGATCGAGGTGCGCATCTGCTGTTCGAGGCTCGGGAGGAGCAACGGGATCAGGAGGAACGAGATCAGGGGGAGGAGCGTGATGACCCAGATGAACGGGCCGTACGCCGGGGTGCCGGCGGGGACCGGAGGAAGGGTGGATGCCGCGGGGTAACCGTACTGGGGCGCAGGAGCCTGCGCGTAGGCGGGAGCCACCGGGGCGGCCTGGGCGGGCGCCTGCAGGTGGTCGGTCCAGGCGCCGCCGTCCCACCACCGCAGCTGCGGTGATCCGGCGGGATCGGCATACCATCCCGCGGGCGTCGTCTGGTTTCCGTCGGCGTTGCTCACTGCGTCTCCTTCGCACTCGCTGCGGCAAGCCTAGGGTACGGACAGGGTATTCTCGTGGGGGGAAATCGACGGGAAAAGCATGACGACTGCCATCGGGAACACACCCGTGCTCGACGACTCGGTTCGGGTGGAGAGCGGCGTCGTCCGCATCCTCGACCGCCGGGTCTTTCCCGAGACGGTGGCCTGGGTCGACGCGCGCGACGCCGAAGATGTCGCGGCGGCCATCGCCGCCATGATCACACAGAGTTCGGGCCCGCTGTTCGCGGCGTACGCCGGACTCGAGATCACCGCCCTGCAGGTGGCCGACCTCGCTCCGGACGCGGCGAGGGAGCGGATGCGTGCCGCAGGCGCCGTCATCCAGTCCGCCCGCCCCACGAACAACCACCCCCGCGAAGCCGTCGCCCACGTGCTCGGGGCCATCGAGGACTCGGCCACGACCGCCGAGCTCGTCGACGCCGCGGTCGACGCCGCCCGTTCCGGTGCGCAGCTCTACCGCGACCGCAGCCACGCGCTCGGCGCTGCGACCGTGGAGCTGCTCCCTGACGGCGCGCGCCTGCTCACCCACTGCTGGATGGACACCTACCTGATCGAACTCGTGCACGCGGCCCGCGAGGCCGGCAAGCGGTTCGACTGGGTGGCCACCGAGACGCGCCCCTACCTGCAGGGGGCGCGCCTCACCGCGCACACCCTCGCCGAGCTCGGCGAGCACGTCACCCTCATCACCGACGGCATGGGCGCGGCCGCCCTCGCGCCGGGCTCCGGCCTCGGCCCGATCGACGCTCTCGTCACGGCTGCCGATCGGGTCTCGCTCGACGGCAGCGTGGTCAACAAGGTGGGCACGCTCGGCCTCGCCGTGGCCGCCTCGGCGTTCGACGTGCCGTTCTACGCGCTCGTGCAGGCGCCCGACCGCGAGGCGCCCACGGCGGCCGACATCGTGGTGGAGGAGCGCGACCCGGCCGAGGTGCTGCACACGCTCGGTCGCCGCACGGCGTCGTCACTCGTGACGGATGCCTGGTACCCGGCCTTCGACGTCACGCCGGCCCGCTTCGTGACCCGTATCGTGACCGACCGCGGGGCGTTCGCCCCGGATCGTGTGGCGGAGTACTACGCATGAGCGCCGACCGTCCCTACGACCTCCTCAGCACGGCCGTCGACGTCACCGACTACCTGGCCGGTCAGGGCCTGCTCGGCCGGCTCGCGGCATCCGCCGATCAGGTGGAGGTCGACGAGGTGACCGCCGGCAACATGAACCGCGTGTTCGTGGCCCGGGGACCGCTCGGCAGCCTCGCGGTGAAGCAGGCGCCGCCGTGGGTGCAGGTGGTGGGGCCGGAATGGCCGGTCGATCCTTCGCGCATCACCACCGAGGCGCGCACCTACGAGCGCCTGGCCGCGCGGGTTCCGGAGTCGATCCCGACGATCGTGGCGTTCGACGAGAGCCGCTTCGTGCTCGTGATGGAAGACCTCTCCGATCTCGACGTGCTGCGCGACGCGTTGGTGCGCGAGGTGGCCGAGGGTGCGGCATCCCGGCTCGACATCGACTACGCCGCGCTGGGTACCGTGGTCGGCCGCTTCGTCGGCGAGCTCTCGGCGTCGACCTCGTCGGCGGCTCTCGGCGTCCGGGAACACGAGCGGCTCGTCGAGCTGGCGGCGAATCCCGAGCTCTGCCAGATGACGCTCGACGTGGTGCTCGACGAGCCCTACCGCGAACACGACCACAACCACTGGCATCCGGCGCTCGAGGAGCGGGTGCGGGCCTTGTACGCCGACACGGCCGTGCACGACGCGGTCGACGACATCCGCGAGGTCTTCGAGACACGGCACGAGGCGCTGCTGCACGGCGACCTGCACACCGGATCGGTCATGGTCGGGCGGCGTGACGGAGCCCAGGTCGTGAAGGTGTTCGATCCTGAGTTCAGCTTCGTGGGCCCGATCGGCCTCGATCTCGGTCTGTTCTGGGCGAATCTCGAGCTCGGAGCCATCGCGGCCGCCGTGTCCGGTCTGCCTGACCTGGCCGCCGCGCGCTACTCGGCGGTGGCGAGCAGCTGGGCCGCCTTCGCGGCGGCCTGGGGTGACGACGCATCGCTCGCCGGCATCGAGCGGGACGCCTGGCGGTTCGCGGGCGTCGAGTCGATGCGCCGCGCGGCGGGGTTCTCGCACGCGGCCGACATCGACACGCTCCCCGCGGACCTGGTCCCGGATGCCTCGGTGCGCCTGTTCGACGCCGCCCGCCACCACATCCTGACCGGTACGGCCGTGCCGGGAGCGTCCGGGGCCGCGAGCGGTGCCGGATTCGTCCCCGCCGCGACCGTGCCGTTGCCCGGCACCTGAACCGGCGCCCCAACCGACCGACGCCCGCATCCCCGAAGGAGCGCCCCATGACCGAATCGCCGACACCCGAGCCGCACCCCACCCCCGACCCGTTGGCCGTGTCGGCCCGGGTGGTGGTGGTCGACATCGAGGGCACCACGAGTGCCGCGGGATTCATCCTGGGCGACCTGTACGACTACGCCCGTCCCCGATTGGCCGCCTGGCTCGACGATCACGCCGACGACCCGGACATCGCCGAGGCGCGACGCCAGGTCATCGCCGACGCGAATCTACCGGGCGATGCCACGACCGACGCGATCGTGGCCGTGCTGCACGAGTGGATGGAGCAGGACGTGAAGGCCACGCCGCTCAAGACCGTGCAGGGCCAGATCTGGGCCGAGGGGTTCGAGCGGGGCGAGATCTCCTCGCACTTCTTCGGCGACGTCATCCCGAAGCTGCGGGAGTGGCACGAGCACGGCATCGGCTTCGCCGTGTTCTCCTCAGGATCGATCGCGTCGCAGGTGCCGTGGTTCCGCCACTCGCCCGACGGCGACCTCACCACGCTCATCACCGATTTCTTCGACACCGTGAGCGCCGGGCCCAAGAAGGAAGCGGCGTCGTACGACGCGATCGCCGCGGCCCTCGGCGTGCCGGCGGCGGAGCTCGTGTTCTTCACCGACAACCCGGGCGAGGTGTCGGCGGCGCTCAGCGCGGGCTGGCAGGTCGTGGCGTTCTCGCGCGAGGGGGAGCCGTTCTTCGAGGCCGACTTCGGGGGGGCATCCGTCGTCTCCACTTTCGACGACGTCGAGGTCGTGCTGCCGTGAGCGAAGGCGTCGCTCCCTCGCACCCCACCGCGCCGTCGGCGGGGAACGTCTTCGGTGACGGCGCGGTGACGGCGGGGTCGCTGATCGCGGCCGGCACCGACTTGGCGGCCGAGTCGGCGCGCTTCGCCGGGTTGGGCTGGATGCCCGGAACGGCCGGCAATCTGTCGGTCACGCTGGCGCGCGGTCCGTTGCGGGTGGCCGTGACGGCATCCGGGCTCGACAAGGGCGAGCTCACGGCCACCGACATCGTGCTCGTCGACGAGAACGGCGAGTGGGTTCCGGATGACGTCGGAGCCGACGATTCACGCCTCACCGCCGAGCTCGGCCTCGCGACCCGCCCTTCGGCCGAAGCCGGGCTGCACGCGCGCATCGCCGCTGTGACCGGAGCGGGAGCCGTCATCCATGTGCACGCGCTGGCCGCCGTGCGCGCGGGAGCCGCGTGGCCCGAGGGGGTTCTGCTGCACGACCTCGAGATGCTCAAGGGCATCGGGCACAGCGCGCACGGGGAGCGGGTCGTGATCCCCGTCGTGCAGAACCATCAGGACATGCGTGTGCTGGGTGACGACTTCGCGCGTGTCTATATTCCCCGAACGGCATCTGTCGCTGAGGTGCCCGCCTTGATCGTGGCCAGCCACGGGATCTATGCCTGGGGCGCCGACCTGAAGCAGGCGCGCTGGCACCTGGAGCTGACTGAGGCGCTGCTGCAGATCGCACTCGCCACCCGCTGAGACATCCTTCCCACCCTGGCCTGAGGAGCAACCATGTCCGTCGCCCGAAGCGAGATCACCGTCGATGACGAGCGCGTCCGTGTCACCACCTACACCTTCGAGAAGGCCGGCGACACGACCGGCCCGCACGTGCACGAGTTCGACTACGTGCTCGTTCCGGTCACGGGCGGCACCCTCACGGCGGTCTCCACTGTCGACGGCTCGAGCCGCACGCTCACCCAGGTGGCGGGTGCTCCTTACACCGGCGTGGCCGGCCTCGCGCACACCGTGACCGCCGACCACGACGGCATCGTCTTCGTGGAGATCGAGCTCAAGCCCCAGGTCTGATTCGTCGTGGCGCTGCACGGGCCGCGGAGCTAAAATCGGGCAACCCTTCCCCAGACCTCGGAAGGGGGAGCGGAGCTCCATGGCGGCCATCGTGTCGACGGATGTCCGGGTGACCGGCGGGGTGGTCCGCGGTGTTCGCGAGGGGGCCACCGTCGCCTGGCGCGGCATCCCCTACGCCGCTCCTCCGGTGGGGGCGCTGCGGTTCCGGTCCCCGTATCCGGTGGTCGCGTGGAGCGGGGTGCGGGATGCGTCGGACTACGGGCCCGTGGCCGTGCAGGCCTACAAGGGGCAGTTCCGGGGGATGCCGCCGGAGGTGCCCTCCAGCGAGGATTGCCTGACGCTCAACGTGATCGCCCCGGCCTTGCCGCCGCATCGGCGTATGCCCGTGATGGTGTACATCCATGGCGGGGGCTACAGCGCCGGGTCGTCGCGCGAGTTCACCGGCCAGGGCGAGAGCTTCGTGCGCACCGGGCAGGTCGTCTACGTCAGCTTCAACTACCGGCTGGGCGCGCTCGGCTATCTCGACTTCTCGCGCTACTCCACCCGTCGCCGCCGGTTCGAGAGCAACCTGGGGCTCCGCGACCAGGTCGCCGCCCTGCGATGGGTGCACCGCAACGTGGCCGCGTTCGGTGGTGATCCGCGCAACGTCACGGTCTTCGGCGAATCCGCCGGCGGCAACGCCGTCACCACCCTGATGGCGACCCCCTCGGCCCGAGGGCTCTTCGCCCGCGCCATCGCGCAGAGCTCGCCGCCGAGCGCCGTCTATCCGCACGAGCTCGCCGCCGTGTGGGCCGAGGAGTTCGTGGAGGTGGTGGGTCGCCGGAAGGGCGGAGGACGCCCCGGCGCGCTGTCCGACGAGGAGGCCGTCGCTCTGCTCACCGAGACCCCGGCCGCCGACCTCGTGGCCGCGGCCCTGAGCATCCAGGCAAGCACCCCCGACCGGCACCCGGGCACCTTCTGCCTCGCGCCCGTGATCGACGGGCGGTTCCTGCCGCGACATCCGCTGCACGCCTTCCGCACCGGCCGGGCGCACCGGGTTCCGTTGATCATCGGGACAAACGATCGCGAGGGCACGATCTTCCGCGGACGGATCGACATCCTGCCGCGGTCGCCGGCCCGCATCGACGCCCTGTTCGCGAGCGTGCCCGAATCCGCCCGCCTGGAGATGCGTGACGCCTACCCCGGACTGCCGGCCGGGCGCAGTGCCGCCGACTTCGCGGGCGACTACGCGTTCTGGTACCCGAGCGTGAAGGTCGCCGACTACCACTCGCGCTATGCGCCGGTGCACTGCTACCGCTTCGACATCGCACCGCGCCTGATGAAGTGGGTGGGGCTGGACGCCACCCACGGACTCGAGATGTACGCCCTGTTCGACCAGGCCGACGCTCGTGTCGCCCGGGCGATGACCGCCCTCGGCGGCCGAAAGCCGTTCAGCAGCGCGGGCGAACGGATGCGCGACAGCTGGCTGCACTTCGCGACCTCCGGCACCCTCCCCGAGAGCTGGCCGTCGTACACCGAGCACGATCGCCGCACGATGATCATCGCCGATTCCGACCGGGTCGAATCCGACCCGCGTCCAGCCCGTCGGGAGGCGTGGAGCAGGTTCCTGCCGCTGGGCTGACCTTAGGCCAGGCGGCGCGCCAGCACCTCCGCCTCGTGCTTGTGGCCCACCGTCTCGTAGCCGACCACCACGACGAACGGCGCCAGCGTGATGAGCACGAGACACACCCCGAGCGAGGCGCCCCAGAGCGCGGCGAGCACCGAGAGCGCGAGCAGCGCAGCGGTACCGGCCATCAGCCAGAAGTGGAACGGATCGATCTGCTCCACCAGGTAGTCGTAGAGCGCGAAGATCGACAGGCAGAGCACCAGCACCGGGACGGCCACGGCGAGCACCGCACCCACAGTGCCGATGTGCGCCACACCCTCGATGACGTAGGCGGCGACGTGCAGGCCGGCGCCCGTCGCGGCGATCGAGGCGTACACGAGCATGTGCCCGTAGCCCCAGACGAAGGACTTGCCGCGGTAGCGCTCCAGGATGGGACCCGCCGGCACCAGGAAGTACGACCACCACAGCCCGAAGGTGAGCCCGATGCCCGCCGTCACGAGGAGCGCGGCCTCGGTGGTCCAGTCATGCTCCTCCACCACCGCCGACACCGCCGTCACCGTGCCGAACACCCCTTCGCCGAGGGCGATGATCGTGAGCAGTCCGTAGCGTTCGGCGATGTGGTGCGCGTGCCAGGGCGTGCCACCGGTGCCGCTGCGCCGTTCGGCGATGTAGGGACCCACGACTTCGACGGCGAAGAGCACGAGCGACAGCGGAAGCGCGACCTCGACCGTCATGTGCGCGATCGCCATGCCCACCCAGCCGATCTGCGCGATCGTGATGAACAGGGCGTAGGTGAGTGCCGTGCGGCGCCGGGACGGATCCTGCCGTGCCGCCCTCAGCCACTGCGCCACCATCGCGATCCTCATCACCACGTAGCCGGCCACGAGGATCGTGTTGTCGAAATAGTGGCCCTCGGCCAGTGAATGGAAAAGGGGCGGGATGCCGAGCGCGACGATCACGACGCCGGTCATCTGCACCATCGTGGTGATGCGGTAGAACCAGTCGTCGGTGTCATAGGCCGAGGCGAACCAGGAGAAGTTGATCCAGGCCCAGCAGATCGCGAACATCGAGAAGGCGAAACCGCCGATCGCCGGGCCGAACTCGGCATCGGCGAGGTAGTGCGAGAGTTGTCCGCCTGCCTGGCTGAAGGCGACCACGAAGGCCAGGTCGAAGAGCAGCTCGAGCGGAGTGGCGGCGCGGTGCCGTTCGCCGGGGTCGCGGCCGGTCATCCGGCGGAGCCGGCTTCCCAGCGCGGTGATCGCCGGGTGCCCGCCGCTCCCGTTCGAGCGGTTGTCATCGGTGGACGGATGCGCGGGGGACTGGTCGCTCACGCTCGGCTCCTCGTCGTCAGGGATGCACGGTGGTCAGGGGATCGCGGGAACGCCGAAAGTCTCGGTCAGCAGCCCGGCCGTGAAATCGCGGTCGACGGTGAGGCTCTGCCCGTCGAGCTCACGGACGGGCGCCACGAGTCTGCCGCTCGAGAGCAACCACACGGCGTCGGCGGAGGCCAGATCGGCCACCGAGAGCGCTGCCTCCACCGCCTCGAAGCCCCGTGACGCGAGCGTCTCGAAGACGGCTGCCTGCGTCGTGCCCGCCAGGATGCCGAGGTCGGTGCGCGGGGTGCGGAACAGGTCGTCGTGCCGAACCAGCACGTTCGAGGTGGGGCCTTCGAGCACCACGTCGTCGGTGCTCACGAAGATCACGTCGTCGGCGTGGCGCCGGGCCGCCTCACGGAGCGCCGCCTTGTTGAGCGCGTAGGAGAGCGTCTTGGCGCCCTGCAATAGCCACGGCGAGGTCTGCGCGATGTCATGCCGGTAGCCGCGGTCGAGCGTGACCACGCGGATGCCCGTACTGCGGGCGGCGCTGTGGTCGTCTCCGGTGAGCACCTCCACCCAGCCGCTCGGGGTGCCCGTGCCTTCGATGCCGCGGCTGAAGAAGAGCTTGACGAGCAGCTCGGGCTCGCTCGTGTGAGCGGCGACACCGCGCCGGGCGGCCGCGGCGAAGGCGGCGGTGTCGGGGCGGGGGAGGTCGAGCAAATTCGCGGAGTGCTCGAGGCGGGCGAGGTGACGGTCGAGCTCGATGAAGCGGCCGTCGATCACGCCGATGGACTCGAAGATGCCGTCGCCGCGAGTGACCGCGAGGTCGGCGACGTTGATGCTCGCGTCGGGCAGGGGAACGGGGCCGCTCGCGCCTTCGTCGAGGAACACGACCAGGTCGCCCATCCGTTCGTCCACCATCTGCTGACCTCCATCGTGTGCTGCATCAAGTCTCCCTGAAACTCCGGGGTTGGGGTGCGTGTGCCTTCTGTTGATGGTCCTGTCGTCGGGTCGGGGGTGTCGGGTGGGGACGCCGTGGCGGATCGTTCGGACGGCTCTGCCCGTAGACGCCCGCCACACCGGAGCCATCCGAACGATCCGCCACGGCTGCGTTTCGGGGTGGGCCGCTGCCGCGGTGGTGGGAGGGGAGGGGTCGCTGCCGCGGTGTTTCGGGGAAGGGGCGCTGTGGTGGGGGAGAGGGGTGGGTCAGGGGGTGGAGGTGGTGCGGAGGGTGAGGAGGGATTCGGTGGCGAGGGCGTCGACGTCGGGGATGCCGTGGCGGGTGAGGGCGAGGGCGCGACCGGCGCGGAGGACGCCGCGGGCGGCTCCCTCTCGCTGGGCGGGCGGGAGGGACTCGATGTCGCTCGCCTTCGCGAAGCCGATGATGCGGCGGATCGCCTTGGCCGCGGCGAAGATCGCGGCGTCGTCGCGGATGTCGGCGAGCAGCCGCTCGAGCGTCTCCTCGTGCCAGACCCGTGGGTCGATCCGGGTGGGCCAGAGCGTGCGCAGCTCCCGTTCGAAGCTCCCCCAGAGACGCCCGGGCAGGGTGAGGATGAGTTCGGCGCGGTCAGGCTCGCCGAGCGCTTCGGCCCGGGCCGCGGCGATGATGGAGTTGCCCCAGAGTGCCCCGAGGTCGAATCCGGTCGGTCCGACGAACCCGAACTCGCTGTCGAACGCGCGAACTGACGCCTCGCGAGCCGGTGCGGTCGTTGATCCGCGCGTTTTGGCGCTTACCAGGGCATCCGATTCCGCAAATCCGTGCGGATCAGCGTCGAGAGGTGTGCTTGCGGCGGCCGCGGGGCGCACGAAGACCGAGCCCGTGTGGAGGTCGCCGTGGATGAGGGACTGGGCGGTCGTCATGAAGCGGTACTTCGCGAGACCCATCTCGCGCACGAGCGCGGCATCGGCGCGGAGCTCGGCGACGTCGGCGGCGTTCCCCGGCAGCACGACGTTGTGCTCGTGCTCGACGTACGGTTCTGTGAACACGAGGTCTTCGGTGATCTGGCCGAGCTCCGGGTTGATCGCCCGGGCGATCAGGCGCTTGTGCTCGAGCGGATCGAGACCGAGCGGCGAGGTCGCGAACGCCGTGCGCGCGATGTACACCCCGAGCTCGTCGGCGGCGTAGCCGTGCACCCGGCCTGCGTTCAACTCGTTGCGCCACACCCGGTGATCGGAGAGGTTCTCGATGGCCAGCACAAAGTGCTCGGCATCGAAGTCGTAGAAGGCCGGCACGTGCTGGGCATCGGCCCTCGCGTGCCAGGAGAGCACGGTGGCTTCGCGCGCCGAGCGCTCCCGCGTCATCGGCCACGACGGGTCGGTGCGAACGTGCGGCAGCGACTGCTTGAGCACGAGGGAGGACCCGGATGCGTCGTGCACGATGAACACGAGGTTCAGGTTGCCGTCGCCCACCTCCCGGACGGAGGCGATGCGCGCGGCGTCGATCCGGTCGGCGAGGGCCGGCCGCGAGGCCAGGTAGGCGGCGATGGACTCGGAGCGGAGCTGGGAGAAGTCGGTCATCAGGAGCTCGATGTCGTCGATCCGGCGGTCACCACGGTGCGGCGACGCGAGAAGGTGAAGCTGAACAGCAGTGCCACCAGCAGCACGATGCCCTTGCCGAAGTCTTGCGCGTAGTAGGGCAGACCGAGCATCGTGAATCCGGTCACCATCACGGCGATGAGCACCGCACCGAGCGCCGTGCCCCACGCGTTCGGGCGCCCGATGCCGAGCACCGACACGCCGACCAGGGCCACCGCCACGGCATCCAGCAGCAGCGAGTTTCCGGCGCTCACGTCGCCCTGGCCGATCCGGGCCGCCAGCAGCAGGCCGGCGACGGAGGCGAGGAGCCCACAGCCCATGTAGGCCAGCGTGCGATACCACTGCACCCGGATGCCGGAGAGCCGCGCCGCCTCGGGGTTCGTGCCCACCGCGAACAGGGCCCGTCCCCACCGCGTGCGCTCGAGCAGGAACCACAGCAGCACGGTGATCACGAGGAAGATGATGACCGGAACCGGCACCGGCCCGACGCTCCCGCGATCGAGCCAGAGGAAGTCGGCGGTGAACTTGCCCGGCGCCGTGGTGCCGTTCGAGAGGGTCATCTGCGACGAGATCGACTTGCCGTCGACGATGATCAGCTTGAGACCCACGATCACGAACATCGTGGTGAGGGTCGCCAGGAGATCGGGGATGCGCGCCACCACGATGAGGAACGCGTTCAGCGCCCCGATCAGGAGCCCGCACACGAGCACGACGGACACGGCGACTCCACCGACCTGGTTGGCGATCACCATCGTCCAGGCCGCGATCGACACCGCGAACCCGGCGTTCGCTCCCACCGAGAGGTCGATGCCGCCCACCGTCATGGCGAGCATGACGCCGAGCCCCGCGATCGCGGTGGGCGCGATGAACTTCAACATGCCGAAGATGTTGTCGACGGTGCGGAAGCTCGGCTCCGTGATCACGAAGAACAGGATGAGGGCGACCGTCACCGCCACGAAGCCCCACTTCACCACGAACGCGGCCGCGCGCTCGCCCGTCGAGGGTTTCGTGGAGACCACGCTGGGGCTAGACATTCGAGGGCCTTTCGGGAGAGGGCTCGGGGCTCGGCGTGGGTGCGCCAGGAGTGGATACACCACCGGTGGATGCCCCGGTGGAGACGGATGCGCCGTGCGACTGACCGAGGAACGCTCCGATCACCGTCGATCGGTCGACCTCGTCGGCGTAGCGGTCGAGCTCGATCTGCCCGCCCACGAGGACGACGATGCGGTCGGCCACCTCGAAGATCTCGTCGACGTCGCTCGAGAGCACGACGGCCGCGGCGCCCTCGGCGGCGAGAGCGGCGAGACGCTGGCCGATCTCGCGTCGCGCGGCGATGTCGACGCCGCGGAACGGCTCGTCGAGGATGGCGAGCGCCGGCCCCGCGGAGAGCCAGCGCCCCACCACGACCTTCTGCTGGTTGCCGCCGGAGAGGTCGTCGATCGACGCATCCGGCCCGCTGGCCACCACGGAGAGCGTGTCGATGACGGAGTCGGCGCGGGAGCGCTCGAAGCGCCGCCGCACGAGCCCGGCCACGCTCGACTCGCGGAGGAACGGAAGGCTGATGTTGCGCAGCACCGACCAGCCCGGCAGGATGCCCTGCCGTTGCCGGTCTTCGGGAACCAGCACGACCTTCGCGGCGATCGCGTCGCCGGGACGCCGCGGTGCGTACGCCTTGCCCTGCAGTGTCAGGGAGCCGGCCAGGGGGGTGGCGAGCCCGCCGAGCAGTTCGGCGATCTCGGTCTTGCCCGCCCCGATCAGTCCCAGGATGCCGAGCACCTCGCCCGACCGGATCGTCAGGTCGACCGGCGCCGACTCGGGGAACAGCCGCACGCCGTCGAGCGACGCCGCCTCGGCCGTGCCGCGGTGGGTCTCTCCGCGGTCGTGATCGAGCGTTGTGGCACGCCCGAGCATGTCGTGCAGGATGCCGTGCCACTCGAACGGGCGCTCGCTCGTCGACTGCACGATGCCGTCGCGGAGCACCACCACCCGGTCGGCCAGCGCCTCGATCTCGCCGAAGCGGTGCGAGACGTAGATGATCGAGAGTCCCGACGCCCGCAGCGCGCGCAGCACGCCGAAGAGGCGCTCGGCCTCGGCGGCGGTGAGCGCGGAGGTCGGCTCGTCGAGGATGAGCAGCTGCGGGGTGGTGCGCAGGGCGCGCGCCAGCACGAGTAACTGGGCATCGGAGATGGCGAGGCGGGCGGCATCCTGCGACAGCACGGCATCGGGCCAGTCGAGGCCCAGCGTGGCGAGAGCCGCCCGGGCGTCGGCGACAGCGGCCCGGCGGTTGCGCAGCGGATGCCGCGACGCCTGCGCCAGGTCGTCGAGCGTGAGGTTCTCGGCCACCGACAGGCCCGGGACGATGCCGTCGGCCACCTTCTGGTGGACGGCCGAGATGCCGAGCTGCCGCGCCTGCACGGGCGAGCCGAGGTGCACGAGCTCGCCCCGGATGCGGATCTCGCCGCTGTACCGCGAGTTGGCCCCCGAAAGGGCCTTGATGAGCGTGGACTTGCCCGCTCCGTTCGCGCCGAGGAGTGCGGTGATCTCCCCGGCCCGGAAATCGAGCCCCACATCGGTCAGCACCACGTTCGATCCGTAGGCGACCGAGACGCCGACGAGGGACACGACGGTGACGTCGTGCCCCTCGACCGGAGCGGTGGGAACGGAGGTCATTCGGAGACCGCGGGCAGCCAATCCGCGACCACGACGTCGTCGAGCTTCAGCGTGGGCTCGGCGGCCCGGAGCTCGGTGACGTTCGTCACCTTGTTGTCGGCCAGGAACTGCTGCGTGATGGTCTTCGCCGGGAACTGCACGTCGGTGTCGTCGAGCTGGCCGGCGAGGCTCAGGGCCAGTGCGCGCACCACGCCGGCACCCACGGCGGCCGGGTCGGTGGCCGAGGTGGCGACCCAGGGGCTGCCGTCGGCCGTGATGACCTCGATGTCGGCGTTCGAGATGTCGATTCCGTACACCTTCACCTTGTCCTGCAGATTGTTCTGGATGACGGCCTGCACCGTGCCCTTGGTGATCTCATCGTAGGGCGCGAAGATGGCCTGGACATCGGGGTTCTGCTTGAGCGCGGCGTCGACGAGCGGGATGTTGTCGGTGGCGGTCGACTCGCTGACCTTGCCGGTCGAGAACACGACGTCGAGGTTGTGGTCTTTCACGTACTGGTTCCACACGACGGCGCGACGGTCGAGCGCCGCGAAGCCCTCGGCCGAGACGTAGCCGACCTTCGCGCCGTCTCCGACGTCGTCGATCAGCTGGTCGAGCACGCCCGACGCCATCGACTCGTCGGACTGGCTCGAAGTGATGACGCCGGTGGAGTCGGTGAGGGCGAGGTCGTAGACGATGACCGGGATGCCCGCGTCGACGGCCTTCGTGACCAGCGGCTGGAGGGTGTCGGTCTGGCCGTGGTCGATGATGATCGCGTCCGGCTTCGAGGCGATGGCCTGCTCGAGGTCGCTGGCCTGCTTCGCGTTGTCGTTGCGGGCATCCGTCACCTGCAGGTCGATGTTGGCGAACTTCGCCTGAGCCTGGGCGCCGGCGCCCCAGGCCTCGAAGTAGTCGCCGGCGCCGCTCTGGCGCACCAGGGCGACCTTCACGGGGTCGCCGTCGAAGGGTGCGGGCAGGGGCGCGGACGCGGTGACGGCGGCGGAGGTGCTCTCGCCACCCTCGGAGGAGGTGCTCGACTGCGCGCACGCCGAGAGGGCGAGGATGCCCGCTGCGGCGAGAGCCGTGAATGCGGCGGCTCGGCGGATGATGGCCATGGAAGGCTCCGTTTCGGGAAGAGTGTGACGCCGGAGGGAGGCCGGCGGCGGCTGTGATCGCAAGGTCGATTCAACGCCCTCTGCGTGGCCTCCGACGAATTGTGTTGCACTCTGTTACCTCGCGCGCGCACGAGGGAGATTGTGCAGGAGTGGAGGAATAGCATGGTTGCATGACCCTGCTCACCGTGTGGAACGACAACGACCCCTCGACTCCGGAGCTCCAGACCCGGGATGCCGACACCATCCGCGAGGTGCTGGCCGGCCTCGGCGCCCGGTTCAGCCGCTGGGAGCTCAAGGAGCTCCCCGAGAACCCGACGCAGGACGAGGTGCTCGCCGCCTACCGTGCCGAGATCGAACAGGTGAACGCCGATCACGGCTATTCCCTCGTCGACGTCGTGCAGATCACGCCCGAAGACAGCGACGAGTACCGCGAGAGCGCCGCCACCGCCCGCCAGAAGTTCCTCAGCGAGCATCAGCACGACGACGACGAGGACCGCTTCTTCGCCCGCGGCTCCGGCGTCTTCTACCTGCACGTCGACGGCAAGGTGCACGCGGTGTTCTGCGAGGCCGGCGACCTGCTCTCCGTGCCGAAGGACACCACGCACTGGTTCGACATGGGCACCACGCCCGACTACGTCTCCGTGCGCTTCTTCCATGACGACGACGGCTGGGTGGGCAACTTCACCGGCAGCGACGTCGCCACGAAGTTCGCCACCTACGAGGAGTTGGCGTCCGTCTCGGCCTGATCCCGCCGCATTCTTGCCCCTTCCGGCCCTCCAATCGGGGTTTTTCGGGCCGGAAGGGGCAAGAAGCGCGTCACCCGACGGTTGCGCCGAAGGCGAGGCCCAGGACGTAGGTGATGGCGGCGGCGCCGAATCCGATGGCGAGCTGCCGGAGGGCGCGCCGGAGGGGTGGGCCGCCCGACAGAAGGCCCACGACGGCACCGGTGCCGAGAAGGGCCAGGCCCACGAGTCCGGCCGAGATCGCCACGGCGGCCAGGCCCGAGAGCCCGAAAAGGTAGGGCAGCACGGGGATGATCGCGCCCGACGCGAAGAAGCAGAACGACGACAGGGCCGCCTGCCAGGCCGTGCCGATCTCCTCGTGTTCGTCGGCAGGGGAGCCGGCACCCTCGGGCAGCTCGGGCGCGGTGATGCCGGCATCCCCCACACGCTGGATACGGATGGCCGAGGTCGTGGTGGTGATGCCGCCGAAGACGTCGCGAGCCTTCGCCTCGGCCTCTTCCTCCGACATCCCGCGGGCCCGGTAGACCAGCGCCAACTCGTTGGCGTCGACATCGAGCCGCGGCACCGCCGTGTGCGCGTCGGGGTCGGGGGTGGATGCCGCGAGCAGCTCGCGCTGCGACCGCACCGACACGAACTCGCCCGCGCCCATCGAGAGGGCGCCCGCGAGCAGGCCCGCGATGCCGGTGGCCAGCACGACGCTCGGGGCCACACCGGTGGCGCCGATGCCGAGCACGAGCGCGAGGTTGGAGACGAGCCCGTCGTTCGCGCCGAACACGGCTGCGCGGAAGGTACCCGAGAGACGGCTGCGGCCGCGCGCGGCGAGCGCCCGCACCACCTCGCCGTGGATGCGCTCGTCGGCCGCCATCGCGGGCGTGGCGTCGGCATCCGTCTCGTAGGGCGATCGCGCCTCCGCGCGCTGCATCAGGGCGAGCACGAACACCGAGCCGAAGCGCTTGGCCAGCACGGCGAGCATCCGGGTGCGGACGTCGGCTTGGCGGGGCTTGCCCACGTCGTCGCCCAGGAGGTCGAACCAGTGGCTCTCGTGCCGGCCCTCGGCTTCGGCCAGGGCCTCGAGGATCTCGCGCTCCGACCCCGTGCGGCGCTGGGCGAGCTCCCGGTAGACCTGGGCCTCCGCACGCTCGTCGGCCAGGTACTGGCGCCAGCGGCGGAGCTCAGCGGAGGTGGGTGCGGCTGCGGCGGGCGTGGGTGTGTCGTTCATGAGGCTCCTGATCGGCGGTCGGCGCGCTGGCGCTCGGCGGTGTCGATCGAAGGTCTCGTTCGCCTCGGCGCCACGCGTGGAAAGCGCGCGCCGGGGTGGATTGCCGGGCCGATCATCGTGATGGCCAGTGTGTCGACAGGTCCGCTGCCACGGATTCGTGGCGCTGGAACTACTCCCCTTCGGTGCCTCCATTGTGGCAGCCGGGGAGGCGCCCACGAGGCTCAGCGCCGCGACTCACAGAATTTCGAGTCGCCGAAACGGGGGTCGGGAAAGCGGCTCAGGGGTGGCGGCGGGCTAGCCAGGTGGCGGCGAGAGTGGTCCAGGCCGCGGCCGGGTAGTCCTCCGCGAGGCCGAGACCGTGCGGCCCGTTCTCGAACACGTGCACCTCGTGCGGAACCCGCGCGGCGGCGAGCGCGGCGGCCAGGGGATAGGTGTGCTCCTCGAGGGGTACGGAGGCGTCTTCGGCGGTGGTCCAGAGGAAGACGGGCGGCGCATCCTTCGTCACCAGCTGCTCGAGGGAGGTCGCGCGACGGAGCTGATCGGAGGGGTCGGAGCCGAGCAGCTGGGCTCGCGACCCCGCATGCGTCGGCGTCAGCATCGAGACCACGGGGTAGCCCAGCACCGCGAAATCGGGCCGGGCACCCTCGGGGGCCTCGGGCACGAGCGCCGCGTGCCCGGCGAGGTGCCCGCCGGCGGAGAAACCGAGCACACCCACCGCGGGCGCGCCCTCGGCGCGGGCGGCCGCGATCGCGTCCTGCACCACCGTCAGCGGGCCCGGATGCCGCGTCGCCACCGGATAGAGGATGACGCGGGCGTCCCAGCCGAGACCCCGCAGCCAGTCGGCCACCGGTTCCCCTTCGTGCGGCGCGAGTGTGCTGTACCCGCCCCCGGGCAGGACGAGGATGACGGGTTGGCTCATGGGTTCACGCTAGCGGTTCGTCGCCGCTCGGGGAACGGTCACTCGTCGCTGGTGCGCAGGTCGTCGGGGGCCTTGTCGCCGAAGGGCTGGGATTCGTCGGGGCCGCTGCGCTCCGGCGCGTAGTGCTCCCAATCCGGCTCGCCCTCGGCGGGCGAGCCGCCCGTCGGGCCGTCGTTGCCGTCGCCGGAACCCGGCCACACGGTCTCGCCGCCCACGGCGTCGTTCGTCACGATCTCGTCCGCCTCGTCGAACGGGCGGGGATCGTCGCCCATCTCTTCGCTCACGGTCACACTCCTTCGCGGCCGACGGCGCGGCCTCCTCCCAGCCCACCACGTTCCCGTCGCGAGCGAAAGACCGAGAATTGCAAAGAAGTGGTTGCATAATTGCGTTTGCAAAGGTATCTTTGCGTTATGGCTCAGATCGATGAATCCGCCCCGCTGCCGGTTCGCTCACTCGACATGACCTCGTTGAAGGCGCTCGCGCATCCGCTGCGCGTGAGACTCCTCGACGTCCTCTCGACCTACGGGCCGCAGACGGCGAGCGGACTCGCGGAGCGTCTCGGGGAGTCGTCGGGGGCGACGAGCTATCACCTGCGGCAGCTCGCCCAGCACGACTTCATCCGAGAGGTGCCCGATCGCGGAAACGCGCGCGAGCGCTGGTGGGAGCGGGTGCCCGGCGGAATCGCGGTCGAGGCGAACGAACTGCCGCCGACGGCAGCCGCACGGTCGGCGAATGCAATCGTGACGAACGAGTGGCACCGCAGCCGTGAGGCGTTGCTGGCCGACTTCGTTCGCCGCGGAGACCAGGAGCTGTCACGGGAGTGGATCGGCGCCTCGCTGATGGACACGTCGAACGTGCGGGTCACCAGCGAGCAACTGGCCGAGTTCACGCGCGAGCTGTTCCGGGTGACCGACGAATTCGTCACCCGCTACCGCGCACAGACCAGAAACCCGGTCGCCGGTTCGCGGCCGGTGCAGATCCAGCTGAGTGCATTCCCCGTGCTGGATGCCGAGGAGACGGCCTCACCGGCCGACGAGACGAAGGAGTGAACCCATGACCGCCCTCGATGCCACACCGAGCGGGATCGACCTGCTCGCCATCCGCGTCGGTTCGATGCTCGAGCGCTGGGGACGTGAGCGCGCGGCCCGCCAGGCCGTGCACCGCGATCACGCCGCCGACCTCCGCCTCCGCGCCGACCTCGAGGTCGAGCGGGCGCGCACCGACGCACTGCTGATGCGCATCCGCTGAAGAACGGCTAGCTGTAGCCCGAAGGGGTGGGGAAGAGGCCTTGCAGGGCGTGATCGCCGACCTCTTGGGACTTGTAGGCGACCGGATCGTGCAGGGTGATGGTGCGGGCGTTACGCCAATAGCGGTCGAAGCCGTAGGAGGTGCCGGTGGCGCGGGCTCCGGTGAGTTCGAACAGCCGCGACGTCACCTCGAGTACGGTCTTCGTGCTCACGACCTTCGCGGCCGCGATCTCGACCGCGACCTCGCCGCGCTCCGCGTCGGTGAGATCCCACCGGCGGTCAGCGGCTGCGACCAGGGCGTCGGTCGCGCGCCAGGTGAGGGCATCCGCGGCCCGGGTGGCCGAGGTGAGGTCGCCGATGAGCTCGCGGATGTACGGGTCGTCGACCGCGCGTTCCACGCTGCTGGTCGACCACGCCTTCGTGGTGGTCGCGACGTAGTCCGCCGCCGCCGCGAGCGCGCCCTCGGCGAGTCCGACGTGGATGTGGTCGAGCGCCAACTGGAACAGCAGGATCGAGAGCGACGCGAACGGCCGGTACTTCGGCCCCGACTGCTCCCCGAAGCCGAGCACGTGCGCATCTGGAACCGACGCCCCGTGGAACGACACCGATCCGGAGGCAGAGAGGCGCTGCCCGATGTTGTCCCAGTCGTCGTGGTGCACGACGGAGGGCTGCGTAGCGTCGATGATAATCGCGAGCCTCTCGCCGGTGTCGACGCGGGTGCCGCTGGCGGTGATGCGCTCGGAGACCTGCGCGCCGGTCGCGAAGAACTTTCGGCCCGACACCGTGAACCCGCCGTCGACGGGCGTGAGCTCGAGGCCGGCGTCGCGCGGATTGCCGGCGCCGCCCCAGAACCAGTGGTTCGCGGCGAGTCCTCGCTGCAGGTCGTCGATGACGTCCTGCCGTTCGTTGAGCTGCAGGCGCCAGGAGTTCACGAAATGATAGGTGAAGACGTGTCCGAGTCCGGCGTCCGCGCGGATGACCGGGCGCAGCGCCGTGAACACCGTGCGCCAGTCGAGCCCGCCGCCGCCGAACTCTCGCGAGACGAGAGCCGGCAGGACGCCGGTCGCCCGCAACGCGGCCACCTCGGCGAAGGGCGCCGTGCCCTCGCGGTCGCGTTCCGCCGCGACGCTCGCGAACCTCTCGGCGAGGCCGGCGAGCGCGTCGACGGCGGCGTCGGCCGAGGTGATGACCGGGGGGTGGATCGGGTCGGTGGGCACAGAGTTCTCCTGGGAATGAAGCGAGAAGGTGAGACGCCGTTCAGCGTCTTAACTACTGCCGCGCCCGCCTGGCTTTCGCGGAATCGTTCCCGGCGAACGGTACCTGCAGGTCGTCGAGCGTTTCGGCATCGTGGTGCGCGATCTCGGCCTGCGCGGAGCTGATCGCCCAGCACCGCGTCACCCGCTGAAGAGGGGGGCTAGTCGGTCCAGGGGGTGCGGTTCCAGCTGCGGAGCACCTGGTTGCCGTGTTCGAAACCGAGCACGCTGATCGATGCCGTGTCGAGCACGACGAGTTCGCCGGCCCGGATCGGCAGCCCCATCCAGGTCACCGCGAGCGTGCGGAGAAAATGGCCGTGGGAGAACAGCAGCACGTCGTCGCCGCCGTTGAGGGTGCGGCGCACGCGCTCGATGATCGCGGTGTTGCGGCGCAGGAGGTCGGCGGCCTGCTCGCCGCGACCCTCGGCATCCGTTTCCACCCCGTCTTCCCAGAGGTTCCAGGGCTCGCCGAAACGCTCGGCGATCTGTGGGCTGGTCAGACCCTCGTAGGCTCCGTAGTCCCACTCGGCCAGGTCGGGATCGACCTCGGCCTGCGCACCGAACCCGGCGATCTCGGCAGTGGCGGTGGCGCGCTGCCGCGGGCTGGTCAGGACCAGCCCGAACTTCTTGCCGGCGAGCACGCGGCCCACGGCGCGTGCCTGCTCCTCCCCGTTGGCGGTGAGCGGGATGTCGGTGCGCCCCGTGTGCTGCCCGGTGACGCTCCACTCGGTCTCGCCGTGCCGCACGAGCACCACGCGCGGGGCCGGTACCGCTTTCGGCTGGTCGACCACGATCGCCCCCGGCACCTCGAAGGGCAGGTCGGAGCGGGGTTCGTCGGAAACGGTCATGGGTCCTCATCGGCTGGAAGCGCAGGCGGGCCGCCTGCGGGCGGGGCCCTGACCAGAATATCGGCCTGGCGGAAGGGTGCGGCCCGAACGACGATCGCCGGAAACGCCACGGCAATCTCGCCGCAACGTCCACCCGGGAAAATGGCGGCATGACCGATGCCCCCAGCGCCCTCACCGTCGTCGACGCCGTGATCATCCCGATGGCCGACGGGAGCGACTGGTTCCGCGGGTGGATGACCGTGGGCGCCGACGGGCGGATCACCGGGCTCGGCGAAGGCCAGCCGCCACGAGGCGGAGGCGCGACCGGAGCGGGCGGCTCCGGCGCCGCCGCCCGCGTGGTCGACGCCCACGGCGCCTTCGTGGCCCCCGGCTTCGTCTCGGCCCACAGCCACCTCTTCACCTCGGGCATGCGCGGGATGACGCCTGGCGAGCCGCTCTACGGCTGGGTGGGGGAGCAGAGCACCTTCATCTCGGCGGCCGACGCCGACGACGTCTACTGGTTCACCCTGCACGGATGCCTCGACTTCCTCGGCAACGGCGTCACGAGCGCCTACAACTTCACCGACTCGCGCGTGGTGGGCAAATACGACGCCACCACCGACCGTCGGGAGATCTTCGCGATCCGGCCCGAGGCGTACCTCTTCCGCCAGATCGACGCCGCCCGTGACGCGGGCCTGCGCACCATGAACGCGATCCGGCTCGACAGTGAGTTCCAGCCCGTCGACGAGGCCTTCGAGGTGTTCGCCCGAGCCGTCGACCATGTGAAGCAGAACGTCCCCGAGGCGCTCGACCTGGGCGCTTCGGTGTTCGGCGCCGTGCAGTGGTCGGCCACGGCACAGGCCGCCCGCGACGAGGTGCGGGCGATGGATGCGCACGGCATCGGGAACCAGGCCCACTTCCTCGAGACGAGTGAGGCCCTCGACCAGCAGCGGGAGAAGTTCCGCTGGTACGAGGAGGCGGGCGCCATCAGGCCCGGATTCCTGTTCGGCCATTTCGTGCATCCGGATGCCGACATGTCCCGCATCGCCGCCGAGAAGGGGGCCGGCATGGTGTGGCAGCCCACATCGAACGGCCGGCTCGGATCGGGAGTGGCCGACATCCCGCACTACCGCGAGCTCGGCCTGCCGATCGGTGTCGGGCTCGACGACCAGTCGTGCACCGACGTCTCCGATCCCTTCCAGAACGTGCGGATCGGCGTGTACACGCAGCGCGCGGTTCATCAGGACGCCGGCATCCTCGGCCCGCGCGAGATGCTCCGGATGCACACCCTCGGCTCCGCGGAGGTGCTCGGCGCCGAGGACCGGATCGGCTCGCTCGAGGTGGGCAAGTTCGCCGACTTCCTCGTGGTCGACCCGACCGCCCCCGACACCGGTCCGGTCTGGGACGTGCACGCCCACTACGCCTTCGCGATGAGCCTGCGCAACCTGAAGCAGGTGTACGTGGGCGGCCGGCTCGTGTCGCAGAACGGTCGCAGCGTGCATCCGCTCGCCGCCGAGGCCTCGCGACAGCTGCACACCCGTGTGCGAGCCGTCGCGGCCCGCGCCGCCGACCGCAGCACCTCGCGCCTGGCCTGGTGACGATCGACGGGCTGCGCAGTACCGTGGCGGGATGAGTGCTGCACTGAGACCCCTGCCCGCGGAGGCGCTCGCCGCCTGGCTCGAGCGCCAGAGCGCCGAGTACGTGCGGGAGCGGATGGCGGCAGGCGACTCCGCCGAGTACGCCCGGGAGCGCGCGGCCGAGTCGAACGCGCAGTATTTCCCCGACGGAGCGCCCGCGCCGGGGCAGCTCGTCTTCGAAGTGGTGGCGGCTGACGGCGAGCCGGTGGGGATGCTCTGGCTCGGCCCGATGTCGCCGCGGCATCCGGACGACTGGTGGGTGTTCGACATCGAGATCGACGAGGCCCACCGCGGCCGGGGGCTCGGCAGGGAGGCGATGCTGCTCGCCGAAGGGGAAGCGCGTGCGCACGGCGCCGTGAAACTCGGTCTCAACGTGTTCGGGCACAACACCGTGGCCCGGAATCTCTACACCTCGCTGGGCTACGAGATCACCGCGATCAACATGGCCAAACCGCTCTGAGTCCCGCCCCGCTGCGCGAGTAGGGTGAAAGCGATGTTCGACTTCCGTGCACTCCGCGTTCCGATCGTGCAGGCGCCGATGGCCGGTGGCCCCTCGACTCCTGAGCTGGCGGCTGCCGTGAGCAACACCGGGGCGCTCGGATTCCTGGCCGCCGGCTACCGGAGCGCTGCCGACCTCGACGAGCAGATCCACCGCACACGCCTGCTCACCGGCGAGGCCTTCGGTGTGAACCTCTTCGTGCCGCAACCCTCCGTCGCGACGGAGGAGGCGCTCGCTGTGTACGCCTCGGAGCTGGCGCCGCATGCGGCCCGCTACGGCGTCGAGCCCGGCGTCCCACACCCGGATGACGACGGATGGGCCGAGAAGCTCGACGTGCTGCTCGCCCTGCGGCCTGCCGTGGCCTCGTTCACCTTCGGCAGTCCCGACGCGGAGACCATCGGGCGACTGGGGGATGCCGACATCCTCGCCGTCGTGACGGTCACCTCGCTCGCCGAGGCCCAGATCGCGCTGGGGAACGGGGTGCCCGCGCTGGTGCTGCAAGGGCCACTCGCCGGGGGCCACCGCGGCACTTTCGATCCCGCCGCCCCGCCGCCTGACGAGGATCTCGACACGCTGTTCGGCCGCATCCACCACTACACGGATGCGCCGCTCGTCGCCGCCGGCGGCCTCACCACCCCGGAAGCCATCGCCCACGTGCTCGCTCGCGGTGCGGTGGCCGCGCAAGCGGGAACGGCGTTCCTGCTCGCCCGCGAAGCCGGCACCAACCCCGTGCAGCGCGCGGCCCTCGTCGACCCGCAGTTCACCGAGACCGCCGTCACGCGCGCCTTCTCGGGCCGACCGGCGCGTGGACTCGTCAACGACTTCATGCGCCGGCACGAACCGACGGCGCCGCTCGGCTACCCCGAGGTCAACCAGCTCACCACGCCCCTCCGCGCTGCCGCGACGGCGGCGGGCGACCCGCACGCCATCAACGTGTGGGCCGGGGCGGGGTTCCGATCCATCCGGTCCGGCAGTGCCGCCGAGATCGTCCGGCATCTCGCGAAGGAGATCGTGTGACCAAGCACTCCACCCATTCCGCCGACTGGAGCGACCGGCTGCGCGTTCACGGCGCGGTCGATCTCCGAGCCATCGACACCTCCGGCACGCCGGGCGTGCTCGACAAGGATGCCGCGGAGGAGATCTTCGACGGAACGAGCCGCTCCCTCGCGAAACTGCAGGAGAAGCTCTTCGCCGACAGCCTGTCCGGCGGGAAGCGCTCCGTGCTGCTGGTGCTGCAGGGGATGGACACCGCCGGCAAGGGCGGCACGGTGAAGCGGGTGGCCGGGCCGATGGACCCCCAGGGCATCACGCACCACGCTTTCAAGAAGCCGACCGAGGAGGAGCTGGCGCATCCATTCCTCTGGCGCGTGGAGAAGGAGCTACCGGCACCCGGGCACATCGGCATCTTCGACCGGTCGCACTACGAAGACGTTCTCGTGCCGCGCGTGCACGAGCTCATCTCCTCGGAGGAGCTGACCGAGCGGTACGCCGAGATCAACGAGTGGGAGAAGCGGCTCGTCGAGGGCGGCACGACGGTACTCAAGGTGATGCTGCACCTCGGCCGCGACGAGCAGAAGAATCGGCTGCTGCGGCGCCTGGACCGCTCCGACAAGCACTGGAAGTTCAACCCCGGCGACGTGGACGACCGCGCTCTGTGGCCGCTCTTCCAGGACGCCTACGAGGTGATGCTCACCAACACGAGCACCGAGCACGCGCCGTGGCACGTGGTCCCGGCCGACAAGAAGTGGTATTCCGCCCTCGCCGTGCAGCAGATCCTCGACGAGGCGCTGCAGGCCCTCGACCTCGACTGGCCACCGGCCGACTACGACGTCGACGAGCAGCGCGCGCGGCTGCTCGCGACCTGAGTCGGGTCAGCGGTTCTCGAGCGCGTCGATCCGCTGCGCGATCAGCTGCAGGGCCTCGGAGATCACGGCGAAGTTCTTGTCGGAGAGCTCCCACCGCGGATCGACGTTGAGGTGCCGCAGCATCGAACTGCGCTTGGTCTCGTTCATCTCGAGGTCGCCCTGGCTGAGGATCCGGTTCAGGTCGTCGACGGTGCTCACGCTGTTCCCCCTGGTGTCGGTGTCGTCGTGTTCGCCTCCAAATGTAGGGGCTAGTGGGCGGGGGTCGGGGTGAGACCCGCCAGGACGGCGTCGAGGCCGGCGAGGCCCGGGGAGGCGAGGATGTCGGAGCCGATGCGCGCGCTCGCCTCCCGGTAGCGGGGCTCGGCGAGCACCTCGCGCACGGCGGCCCGGATGCGCTCGGGCGAGGGCTCGTTCGTCTTGAGGTTCACGCCGACGCCCGACCAGGCGACTCGCGCCGTGACCTCGACCTTGTCCTCGGTGGCCCCCGCCACCACGAGCGGAACGCCGTGCTCCATCGCGTAGTGCACGCCGCCGTAGCCGCCGTTCGTGAGGAACGCATCCGTCAGCGGAAGGAGCCGGTCGTACGGCAGGTACGTGGCGGCGCGCACGTTGGCGGGCAGCGGATGCGGAAGGGTGTTGAGCGGGCGGCCTCCGGTGCTCACCACCACCAGCGCGTCCTCGCCGGCCAGCCCGGCGATGGCGGGCGCGATGAGTTCGTCGTAGTTCTTGTTCGCCACGGTGCCCTGGGTGACGTGCACGACCGGGCGCGACCCGTCGAGCTCGCCCCACCACTCCGGCAGCGGGGTGGTCGAGGGCGCGGTGCGGGACACCGGTCCCACGAAGTGCACCGTCCGCGGCAGATCGCTCCGGGGGTACTCGAAAGCGGGCACCGTGAACTGCACGATCGCGTCGGCCAGCGCGGCCGAGCCGAGGAAGAAGGTGGTGAGCTCGCCTCCGGTGGTCTCGCGGATCATCCGCACCGCCTGCTCCTGCACCGGGCGGAACACCACCTTCTCGGCCATGGCCTTCAGCAGGCGGTTGCGCAGCCGGCCGCGAACACCCGGCAGAGGCGGGGCGCCGAAACCGAACGGCGCCGTGTCGCGGCTCTCGATGCCGAGCGGCACGATGCCGAGGTTGATGACGGGCGGGCGGGATGCCCCGGGTCGGGTGAGCAGGAACAGGGCGCCGATGAAGAGCGACTCGACCAGCACGGCGTCGGTGGCCTCGGCGGCGAGGGCGTCGTCGACGGCCGCGAGCTGAGCGGGGGCCGGGGCCAGGAAGATCGTGTTCATGTCGTAGCGGATGCCGGCCGGGCCCTTGAGTCCGACGCGGCCGGGGAAAGCGGCATCCATGTCGGTGTCGTCGTAGTCGGCTTCGGCCGGGAGGGGGAGGTAGGCGGCGCCCGTGGCCTCGACGGCGTTCCGGTAGCGGGCGCCGGTGAGGAAGCGCACGCGGTGGCCGGCGGCCACGAGGTGGCGGGCCACCGCGAGGAGCGGGGTGACGTGGCCGTGGACGGGGGTGCTGCAGAGCAGGAGTGAGGACATCGTAGGGAACTTTCCTGGAGGGGACCGAAGGGGGTTAAGCTTGGCTATACCGATGAAGTATTCACTACCCCTCTAGGAAAGTCAATATGCCCGACAGTCGAACGTCCGCCGTGCGCAGCTACAACTCGACGCTGCGAGCCGAACAGGCCGCCAACACCCGCCAGCGCATCCTCGACGCTGCGGCCGCCTGCTTCGCGCGCTCGGGATACGCCGGCACCTCGCTCGCCGACATCGCGAGCGAGGCCGGGGTGTCGGTGGAGACGGTGAAGTTGAGCGGTCCCAAGAGGTCGCTGCTGCTGGCCGCCTTCGAGCAGGCCTTCGCCGGCAGCGAGGGTCGCGAGACCATCGCCGAGCGCGACATCGGACAGGGCATCCAGCAACTCGACGACGAGGCGCTGGTGCCCGGCTTCGTGCATTTCGTGGCCGAGGCGAATCGGCGCACCAGCGGTCTCTGGGCGGGGTTCCTGAGTGCCGCGTCGTCCGATCCGCTCGTGAAGGAGGAGCTCGACGATCTGCTCGAGCGGCGCCGGGCCGACTTCCTGGCGTCGGTGGACGTTCTCGAAGGCCGCGGGATGGTGGGTCCCGGGCTCGACGACGGGGAGAGGCGTGAGCTTGCCGACATCCTCTCCTTCCTCGTCTCGCCGGAGAGCCACGAGCAGCTCGTGACCCAGTCCGGCTGGAGCAAGGAGCGCTACGAGGCCTGGCTCGTCGACGCGATCGCCCGCCTGGTGCTCGGCAGGCAGAGCGCCAGCAGCACTCCACCGAGCACGGCGCACCCCAGGTAGATCACGCCGATCGGCGTCTGGCTGTCGTCGGGGAGGGTGGCCGCCGCCCCCATCGTGACCGCGACGAAGAGGTAGCAGACGGCGCTCGTGAGTCCGCCGATGAGACCGAGGTTGCGGTCGAAGAGGCCGAGCGCGAGGCCGTAGGCCATTGGGCAGAGGGCGCCGCAGCCGAGCATCACGAAGACGCCGCCGAGCGTGATGAACAGGATGTCGGGACCGATCACGACCCCGCTCACGGTGAGGATGACCGCACCGACCGTGAACGACGCCAGGGCCGAGAAGCCCAGGAGTCGGGAGGAGATGCGGGTGGCCAGCGAGCCGGTCGCCAGCTCGCCGCCCAGGTTCGCGGCGCCCACGAGCAGGGCGATGCCGCCGTAGGCGGCGGGCGGCAGGCCGAGCTGTGTCTCGTAGAGCAGTGGTGCCACCACGCCGAAGAGCAGCTGGGCGCTCGCGAACACGGCGAACACCAGGGTCAGCCCCACGAACAGCTTGCGGCGGAGCGTGGTGCCGAGCACCCGCGCGATCAGACGCGGTCGGATCGGCTCCGCCTTGTCGGACGCGAGCGTCTCGGGCAGCAGTCGCCACACCACGAGGGCCGCGACGGCGGCCAGCGCCGCGATCAGCACGAAGATGCCGCGCCAGCTCACGAACTGCACGAGCAGTCCACCGATCGCGGGGGCGATCACGGGCGCCAGCCCCCAGGATGCGCCGAGCCAGCCGGAGAGCGCCGTCAACTCCCGCCCGCGGTGCGTGTCGGCGGCGATGGCGTAGACCACCACCATGCAGGCGCACGCCCCCAGGCCCTGCACGAACCGCAGGACGAGGAGCAGCCCGATGTCGGTGGTAGCGGCGATGCCGAGACTCGCCGCGAACAGCAGGGCGAGGCAGACCAGCAGCGTGGGTTTGCGCCCACGCGCGTCGGCGATGATGCCGACCGGCAGCAGCCCGATGCTCATGCCGAGCACATACGCCGACACCGAGTTCTGCACGAGGGTGGCGGATGCCCCGAACTCCCGGATCATGTCGGGGATAGCCGGGGTGTACACGTCGATCGGGAACTGGCTGAGCGGGATGACGCCCAGCAGGATGGCGATCAGCAGGCGGCGGTCGGGTGCTCGCGTGGTCGCCACGTCGTCGGTCATCGTGCCCCTCCCGCTCACCGTCGGGGTCAGTGTAGCGGCGGCGGTGCGCGCATCCTCAGTCCCCCATTGGGGAAGTCCGGGGGCCCGCGCTACGTTCGATTCCGAAGAGATCGCGTCCCCCGCGACCCGTTGAGAAGGGATCCCCCATGGCTCAGAAGGTTTGGTTCATCACCGGCGCATCGCGCGGGTTCGGCAAGGAGTGGGCCACCGCCGCTCTCGAGCGCGGCGACAGCGTGGCGGCCACCGCGCGCGACACGTCGACGCTCGCGGAGCTGGTCGACCGCTTCGGCGAGCGCATCCTGCCGCTCCAGCTCGACGTCACCGACCGCGAGGCCGACTTCGCCGCCGTGACGGAGGCGTTCAACTACTTCGGGCGACTCGACGTCGTGGTGAACAACGCCGGCTACGGTCACTTCGGCTTCATCGAGGAGATCACCGAGGAGGAGGCCCGCGCACAGCTGGAGACGAACCTGTTCGGCGCGCTGTGGATCACCCAGGCCGCCCTGCCCTTCCTCCGTGAGCAGGGGAGTGGGCACATCATCCAGGTCTCGTCGATCGGCGGCATCTCGGCGTTCCCGCTCGTGGGCATCTACCACGCGTCGAAGTGGGCGCTCGAGGGCTTCTCACAGGCGCTCGCGCAGGAGGTGGCCGGGTTCGGCGTGAAGGTGACGCTCGTGGAGCCCGGCGGCTTCAGCACCGACTGGGCGGGCTCGTCGTCGTCGACCTCCGAACCGCTCGAGGACTACGCCGAGGTGCACGAGCAGGTCGCGGCTGCCCGGCGCTCGCGGCTGGGGCAGGCCGGCGATCCCGCGGCGTCGGCCGCGGCGATCCTCCGGGTGGTCGATGCCGAGGAGCCGCCGCTGCGGGTGTTCTTCGGCACGGCGCCGCTGGGCATCGCGAAAGCGGACTACGCCTCGCGGATCGAGACCTGGGAGAAGTGGAACGACGTCTCCGAGCTCGCCCAGGGATAGGCGCACTCGGCCGGCCGGTCGCGCTGTTGACACGGCGCGCCGGTCGGGAGGATCGTGAAAGGCGTGGTGCCGCGAGGGGGGCGGATCGACCGACCGGATTCGCGCATCCTTCTGACCGTTGCGCGAAGTGGGAGGTAGCTCGTCATGGCTGTTCCGTTCAAAGGCGTGGTGAACGTCGACATCACGAAATCGACGCCGGACTGGGGTCCGTACGCCCAACCCGTCGCACCGGACGGTGCTCCGAACGTGCTCTACATCGTGCTCGACGACGTCGGGTTCTCGGCGATGGAGCCGTTCGGGGGTTTGATCCGCACGCCGAACATCAACCGGATCGCGGATCAGGGCCTGCTCTACTCGAACTTCCACACCACGGCTCTGTGCTCGCCGACGCGCTCCTGCCTGCTCACGGGCCGCAACCACACCACGAACAGCATGGCGAGCATCACCGAGGCTGCGGCCGGGTTCCCCAACTCCAGCGGGCACATCCCGTTCGAATGCGGCAACATCGCCGAGGTGCTGGGCGAGCGCGGGTGGAACACCTACGCCGTCGGCAAATGGCACCTCACCCCCGAAGACGAGATGAACCTGGCCTCCGTGCGCCGCCAGTGGCCACTGGGGCGCGGGTTCGAGCGGTTCTACGGCTTCCTCGGCGCCGAGACGAACCAGTGGTACCCCGATCTGGTGCACGACAACCACCCGGTGGAGCAGCCGTCGACGCCGGAGGAGGGCTATCACTTCAGCGTCGACATCACCGACAAGGCGCTCTCGTTCATCCGCGATGCGAAGGCCGTGGCGCCCGACAAGCCGTTCCTGCTCTACTACTGCCCCGGCGCCTGCCACGCACCGCACCACGCCCCGAAGGAGTGGTCGGACAAATACGCCGGAGTCTTCGACATGGGCTACGAGGCGTATCGGGAGCAGGTCTTCGAGCGGCAGAAGGAGCTCGGCCTGCTCCCCGAAGACGCGCAGCTCTCGCCCATCAACCCCTACATCGACCGCACCAGCGCTTCGGGGAAGCCTTGGCCCGAGCTCGACACCGTGCGTCCCTGGGACTCGTTGAACGACGACGAGAAGCGACTCTTCTCCCGCATGGCGGAGGTGTACGCCGGCTTCCTCAGCCACATGGACGACCAGATCGGCCGACTGCTCGACTACCTCGACGAGAGCGGCCAGCTCGAGAACACGATGATCGTGCTCGTCTCCGACAACGGCGCCTCCGGCGAGGGCGGACCGAACGGCTCGGTGAACGAGAACAAGCTCTTCAACGGCCTGCCCGACGAGATCGAGGACAACCTCGGCTTCCTCGACGTGCTCGGCAGCCCGCTCACGTACAACCACTACCCCACCGGCTGGGCGTGGGCGTTCAACACCCCCTTCAAGCTGTGGAAGAGGTACGCAAACTACGAGGGCGGCACGGCCGATCCGATGATCGTCTCCTGGCCGCAGCGGATCACCGAGCGCGGGGTGCGGCGGCAGTACACGCACGCCATCGACATCGTCCCCACCATCTACGAATGCCTGCAGATGGAGGCGCCCGAGGTGCTGAAGGGGTACACCCAATTCCCGCTGGAGGGCGTGCCGTTCACCGCGTCGTTCGACGACGCGTCGGCCGACACGGGCAAGGCGACGCAGTTCTACTCGATGGGCGGGACCCGCGCCATCTGGCACGCGGGATGGAAGGCGGCCGCCCTGTCTCCCGCGGCCCCGGATGCCTGGGCCGACTACGCCACGCAGGAGTGGGAGCTCTTCGACACCAGCACCGACCCCACCGAGTGCCATGACGTGTCGGCGGAGCATCCGGAGATCCTGCAAGAGCTCATCTCGCTCTGGTGGGCGCAGGCAGGTCAGTACAACGCGCTGCCGCTGGAGAATCGCGGGGTCGTGGAGATCCTCGGCACGGAACGGCCGCAGATCGCGCTGCCGCGAGACCGGTACGTGTACTACCCCGGCGGCTCGGAGGTGCCGGAGTCGGTGGCGCCCAACATCCGCAACCGCTCGTACACGATCGCCGTCGAGCTCGATCTCTCCCGGGCCGACGCGAACGGCGTGCTGTTCTCGCACGGCGCCCGCTTCGGCGGCCACGCCCTGTACCTCAAGGAGGGCCGGCTGAAGTACGTCTACAACTGGGTCGGGATGTTCGAGCAGATCGTCGAGTCGACCGAGCCGCTCGCGGTGGGCAGGTCGATCGTGTCGGCGAGCTTCGACATGCGGCCCGGGAGCCGGCCGGCCGAAGGAACGCTGACCTTGCGGGTGGGCGCGACCGAGGTGGGTTCGGCCACCATCAAGACGCAGCCCGGCAAGTTCTCGATCGCGGGCGAAGGGCTCAACGTGGGCAAGGACTCGGCCGAGCCCGTCACCGACGACTACGCGGGGACGTCGCCGTGGCCGCTGGAGGGCGGGACGATCTCGCGCGTGATCATCGACGTGAGCGGGGAGCCGTTCGTCGACCTCGCTCGGGAGGCGGCGATGGCGTTCGCGCGCGACTGATCACCGCAGCCGCGTCCGGCCGGCGAGGGTCGCCGGCCCGGCGCGCCCCGTCGGCCGCGCAGCCGGTCAGGCGCGCACCGAGCGGGCGGCCAGGGCGCGCCGCGTGTCGTCGCCCACGAGGTCGGCGTTGATCTGCGTGGCGACGGCGGCGCCCGAGGCGGCCGCCATGACCACGAGTGCGTGCGAAACGGCGGAGTTGCCGGCCACCCAGACACCGGGCACCGAGGTGGCACCGAACGGATCGGAGGCGACCCACTCACCCAGGGGCGTCTCGGCCCGATCGGCCCCGAGCCGGCGGAGCAGATCGTCGTTCGCCACCAGACGCGGCCCGACGAAGAGCCGGTCGAGGGGGAGCGTGGTGCCGTCGTCGAGCGTCAGCCCGGTGAGGACACCCTCGGCGTCTTCGAGTACGGCTGTCGCCGATCGCGGATCGATGCGGACGCCGCGCGCCTCCAGCCCGGCCCGCGTCTCCGGGTCGAGTTCGGCGGTGAGCGGGCCGACGAAGGTCACGTCGGACGACCACTGCCGCAGCAGGCTCGCCTGGTGCACGCTCATCGCCGAGGTGGCGAGCACGCCGATGCGCGAGTCGCGCGACTCCCAGCCGTCGCAGTACGGGCAGGCGACAGCCCCGCGCCCCCACTGGCCGGTGAGGCCCGGGAGGTCGGGGAGCTCGTCGCGCAGACCGGTGGCGATCACGAGTCGCCGGCTCGCGAGCATCCGCCCGTCGTCGACTTCCACGGTGAAGGCGCCGGCCTCGCCCGTCACGCCCACCGCCCGGCCGCTCACGATCTCGCCGCCGTAGCTGCGCACCTCGCCGCGGCCGATCTCGAGGAGCTCCAGCGGCGAGATCCCGTCGCGGCTGAGGAAGCCGTGCATGTGCGGGGCGAAGCGGTTGCGCGGCTCTCCCGAGTCGATCACGACCACGCGTCGGCGGGCGCGGGCGAGCACGAGGGCCGCGTTGAGTCCGGCAGCTCCGCCGCCGACGATGATGACATCCCAGGGTTCGTTGTCCATGACTCCACTGTCGCGCGGCGATTCGATTCGGCAAAGTGATGTGCTGAAATGGCAAGATGGAACGCGTGCCCCAGACGAACGCCGACGCATCCACCACGCAGAGCCGTGGCGCCCGCATCGGCGCGCGCCTCAAAGGAGCGCGCCTCGACCGCGACCTCACGCTGGCGGCACTCGCCGCCACCACCGGCATCTCGAGCAGCACCATCTCGCGCCTCGAGAGCGGCAAGCGGCAGCCCAACCTCGAGCTGCTCATCCCGCTGTCGGCGGCTCTCGAGGTGACGATCGACGAGCTGGTGTCGGATGCGGTGCCCGATCCGCGGGTGCGGCCCCGCATCTCGAAGCGGTGGGGCGCCGAGGTCGAGATGCTGTCGCGCGAGGGTTCGACGATGCAGACGGTGCGGATGGTGCTGCACCGGCGCGACGACGACACCGAGCTGCGCACCCACGAGGGCTTCGAGTGGCTCTACGTGCTCGACGGTCGGCTGCGGCTCCGGCTGGGGGAGCACGACATCGTGCTGAAACCCGGCGAGGCGGCGGAGTTCTCCACGCGGGTGCCGCACTGGCTGGGGAGCGCCGACGACCGGCCCGTGGAGATCATCGGCATCTTCAGTCGCGACGGGGAGCGCATCCACGTGCGGGCGCAGACCGAGCCCGATCGGCGCGCCGGGCGCTGAGCCCGCGGCTCAGCGCAGGAACGCCTGGAGTTCCGCCGCCATCACCTCCGGCGCCCACCCGTGGTTGGCCGCGTCGATCACCGCACTGCGCGCATCCGGAAGCGCGGCCACCAACGCCTCGGTGACCGGCGGGAAGATCGGCAGTGTCTGGCTCCCGTACATCACGAGGGTCGGCACCGTCACCCCCGCCCACTGTTCGGCCCAGGGTTCGTGCTGGGCGCGCTCGAGCACGGCAGCGTCGTATTCGAGCGTCGGTGCGTTCTGCACCATCACCGGCCACGCCGGGCTGCTCTTCGCTCCGGCCAGCCATTCGGGTGGCATGTCGGACATGTAGAACTCGACGGCGCCCTCGCGATCGCCGGCTCCGAGCCGCTCCTGCAGGCCGCGGAGCCAGACGCCGCCGTCGCCCTCTCCCTCGAGGTCGAGCGGGATCTCCCAGAGCGCGAGCTCGGACACCCCGATGTCGGCCGCGGCCGCCCAGAGGCAGAGGGCCGAGCCCGAGGAGTTGCCGAACAGGGCCGCCGATCCGCCGACGACCTCGATCAAGGCGGCGATGTCGTCGATCTCCCGCTCGATCGCGAACGGGAGGGTGTCGGAACTCTCGCCGCGGCCGCGTCGGTCGTAGTTGACGGTGGTGAAGCCGCGCTCGGCAAGCAGGTGCGCGAGCCGGGCCGTCGACGGATCGAAGGCCCGGAAGTTGAAGGCCGATGCCACGAAGATCACCGCGGGGCCGTCGCCTTCGCGGTCGTACGCGATCCGGGTGCCGTCGGCGGAGGTCACGAATTCGGACATCGGGGCTCCCTCGCTTGTGAACACCGTCCACATTGCCCGCGTGGAGGCGCGAAGTCAATCGCGGGCGTCGTCGACGACGGGCGGATTCCGGATGCGCGGCCTAGCCTCGGATCATGCCCTTCGACTCATCCGCTCCTCCTTCCGGCTCCCGCCCTGGCCGCGATCTTCGGTTCGAGGGCCGCATCGCCGGCTTCGGCACGACATCCGGCACCCGGATGGTGCTGGGGTTGTGGGACTCGTCGCCGTTCGGGCGCTTCGCCGACGCGATGATCGAGGATGCGCGGGGGCACCGCATCCTGCTCGCCCCGTCCGACGAGGTCGCCGCGTTCATCGCCGCGACCTACGCCTTCGACGAGGTGCGCGTGCTGCCGGTCGAGCGGCGTCGGATCGCGGGCGGACTCGCGCTCGACGCCCCCGGCCTCGCGGTTCGACTCCGGATCGGTCCGATCTCCCCACTCGGGCGGGTGCTGCGATCGGTGCCGCCGCGGCTCGCGACGCATCCGGGCTGGTTGCGGGCGATCGATCCGGTGGCGCGGAGGCTCCAGCCGGGTGTGCGCACGGCGGGCAGCGCCGGCGGGGGGCGACGGGAGTTCTACGGTGTCACGGTCGTGCGGAGGATCGTGTGGGCCGAGGCGCGCTTCGACGGGACCGACCTCGGGGGATTCGCCCAGCTCGACCCGCCGGTGCGGTTCGGCTTCGGGTCCGCGCCGCGGGAGCCGAGCCTGGTCGACGTGGTGACGACGATCCGGGAGCGCGCCTAGGGCGCCTTACGACCGGTCGGCGCTGTCGCCGGAGCCGGCGAACACGTAGACCCAGGCCTGCTCGCCCGAGTCGAGCGGAACCAGCACGCGGGCGTAGTCGTCGACCTCGTACTCGTCGGCGGCGAGCAGCTCGTCGACGGTGATCTCGAACACGGTGCCCGACACCGGAGCGGCGGCTGGATCCGGTACGAGAAGCGGATGCCGGTCGCTGCCGCTCGTGGCGATCACGGCCGGATCGGTGATGGTGAGCCAGTCGAGCCGGTACCCCACCACGGCCGCCTCGCGCCCGCCGAGCAGACGCCCGAACGTCGCGAGCTGCACCTCCGGCTGCCGCAACGTCCCATACGAGAACAGCAGCACCCCATCCGCCTCGTCTCTCTCGAGAGTCACGATGCCTTGTGCAAATACTCGACGAGGGCTTCGCGCATGATGTCGCTCGGGCGGCGACGCTCGCTGGCGGCGCGCGCGATCAGCAACTCGTCGAGCTCGCGCGTGAGACGCACCTGACGCTTGGGAGACGGGCCTTGTCCGACGCTCCCGTCGAGCGCGGGTCTGCCCAGTGCGCGATCGACGGCCGCTTCGGAGCCGAGCGCATCACTCAGCAGCGCCCGGCCCGCGCCCGGCCCGGTGCTGCGGTGCACGCGTGCACCTGGCGCCAGGTCGAAATCGGGCGCGCCGACCTCTGCGCTCATTCTGGATGCGCGCTCCTCGTCCTCGTGGATCGAATCGGGTCGTGCTGTCATGAGAGCGCTCCTTCGGCGCGATCGATGATCTTCTGCCGCGCCGGCATCACGTGGAATATGAAGATCGTCGCGGGTGGGGTGGGTTCAGCGAAGACTTCAAGCAACTGCGACCCGTCTCGGGAAGGGCCGATGAACAAATTTGTCACCTCACGCTCTTGTAGTACAGAAACCTTTCACAACGATTACTCAATTATGCGATGGGCGACTGATCAGCCGTACATCAGTGAGGCGATGACGGGGTAGATGACGGCGCCGAGCGTGCCGAGGAGGCCTGCTGCGCCGAGTGCCAGGCCGGCGGAGGCGAGGGCCTTCGGTGAGCCGGGTCTGCTGATGGCGACGAGGCCGAGGATCACCGCGGCCAGTGCCGTGAGGCCCACGAGAACGGTCTGCACGAGCGAGACGGCTGCGTAGTCGCTGGGCGCACCCGACGCGAAGACCGCCGCCTGGATGAACAGGAACAGGAAGCCGAGCACCGGCCCTACCGCCCCGAGGAGGAGCGAGGCGAGACCGAGGGGGTTGCGTGCGCCGGCGCCCGCGGTCGGCTGGGGGCCGGGCGCGCTGGGCGGGTTCGGTCCGTAGCCGGGATGGCGCGGGGGTGCGCCGGCGGGAGGTGTCGCACCGTAGCCAGGGTGGGGCTGCTGCGCGGGCGGGTAGGTGCCCGGTGCGCCGTACTGCGGTTGGTAGGGCGCCGGCGCCGGCTGCGCGAAGGCGGGATTCGGCGCCTGGTACGGCGGGTACGCGGGCTGGCCCTGCGGGGCGGCGGGCTGACTCCCCGGGTAGGCGGGCTGCTCCGGCGGGGTGGCGGACTGCCCCTGTGGGTACGGCGGGGTGACGGGCTGGTCGGGCGGCGGCTGGCTCACGTGGTCTCCCTCGGCAGACGGACAACTGCCCCCATCCTGTCGCGATCCGGCGGCGGGCGGAGGGTGAATATTCCGACGCGGCGGATGCTCGACCCCGGTCAACCGGCGCGATCGACCGCCACGGCACCCGGGTCGGGCACTATCGGTTCGGGCGAACCCAGTGCCGCCTCTCGCTCGAGCTTCACGAACACGACGCCCGCCACGATCAGCGCACCACCCACGCCTTGCAGCAGCGTGGGCACCTCGCCGAGCAGCAGCCACGACAGCAACACCGCGAACAGCACCTCCACGAGGCCGACGAACGAGGCCACCCGCGATCCGAGCCGTACGGTGCCGAGGATGCCGGCGAGATACGCGAACGCCGTGGCCACGAGCACCACGATGCCCATCGGCACCATCCACGAGACCTCGCCCACCACGGGCAGGGCGACGTCGGCGAACGACATCGTGAACGGCAGCAGCCCGGTCGCACCGACGAGGCCGAGTCCGGCCGCGCCCACGAGCAGTCCGACGCTCACGAGCGTCACGGGCGGCAGCCCGTTCGACGGCAGGGCGGAGATCAGGTAGTACCCGGCGAGGCACACGGCGGCCGCCAACGCGAACACCACGCCCAGCACGTCGAGCCCGCCTGCCCCCGACGGGTTGATCACGAGCACGAGCCCGGCGATGCTGAGCACCGCTCCGATGATCGTCAGCAGGGCAGGAGGGATGCGCGTGCGCGCCCACGCGAGCAGCACGAGCAGGATCGGGGCCGAGTACTCGATGAGCAACGCGATGCCCACCGGCATCCGCCCGATCGCGGCGAAGTAGAACACCTGGGCGCCGATCACCGCGACGAAACCGTAGCCGAGCACAAGCTTCCAAGAGGCCAGGAGTAGCCGGTACCGACCGCGCAGCGCGAGCAGTGCCGGGATCAGCAGCACCAGCCCGCCCGCCCCCGCGCGCACGGCGACGGCCGCCACCGGCGACCATCCGGCGTCGAGCAACGGCTTCACGAAGGGACCGCTGGTGCCGAAAGCCGCTGCCGCGGCGAGCGCGAAGACGAGTCCTGAGGCGCGGTGCGAGGCTCCGGGCAGCGCGGCGCCACGGGTGGCGCGGGGTGCGCGCGAAGCGGCGGCGGAGCTCATCGGGCATCCTTCGTGTCAGGAGTGAATGCGGTTACGCTAGTGACACTATCGATCCGAGTTGTCAGGAGTCAACATGCTCTTTGCCTATGACACTGAGGCGACGCTCGCGTTCGCAGCCGCGCTGGTGAACACGGGCGAGGGCGCGTCGAACTCCCGCGACGACGAGCTCGCCGACGTCGCGGCGCTCGAAGAGCTGCTCGAGGAGCACGAGTACTCGGGCCGGCGCGATCGGGACGACGCCGAGCTCCAGGAGGTGAGGGCTCTGCGGGCCGAGTTCCGGCGCTTCTGGGAGGTCGATCGCGACACCGCCGTGGGCCTGGTCAACGGCATCCTGCGCGACTCGAACGCCCTCCCGCAGCTCGTGCGGCACGGTGATTGGGACTGGCACCTGCATGCGACCGAGGCCGATGCGCCGTTGGCCACCCGGATGCGTGTGGAGGTGGCCATGGCATTCATCGACGTCATCCGCACCGACGAATTCGACCGCCTCCATGAGTGCGCGGCCGACGACTGCGCGGCTGTGCTCGTCGACCTCTCCCGTAACCGCTCGAAGCGCTATTGCGATGTCGGCAACTGCGGCAACCGCATGAACGTGATGGCCTATCGAAAGCGCCGCGCGGGCTGACTCCTACAGGAGCTTGCGCAAGGTGCGCAGGTTGCGCGTCGTGGTGGCCGACGTGAAGCGCGACTTCGCCAAGAACTTGGCCAGCGCCGTGTCGAGGCTGTGGCCCTTCGGAACCTCCCAGTAGACGACGCGCTCATCGCGGACCCGCGCCCTCTCGGCGGGCTCGCCGGATGGGTCGAGCCCGTCGATGAAGGCGCCGATCTCGGCGGTGACGGCGGGGTCGGACGAGAAGACGACGTAGGGCTGCCGTTCGTCGACCTCGTCGTACGGAAAATCCTCGACGATTCCCGCGAGATCCGAGTGCTCGACCAGCACGATCCAGGCCTCGTACCCGAAACGATCCCGCAGCCCCGCCTCGATCGCGGACTTGACGGCGGCCGCGCCCTTCGCGGAGTCGGCCGGCGCATCCGTCTCGAAGAGCACGTTGCCCGAGGCGAGCACCGTCTTCACGCCGTCGAACCGCAGCGACCGGAAGACGTCGGCGAGGTCGGCGCTCGTGATGGTGATGCCTCCGACGTTCACTCCGCGGAGGAGAGCTGCGAAACGCGTCATGAGGCAACGCTACGCGACCGTGCTTCAATGAAGACGACACTAGGGGGAACCGTGCGCCGCATCACCGATCGCTGCTTCCAGCTCGACCACTCGAGGGGAGCCAACGGCTACGTGGTGGTGGGCGAGGGCCGGGCCGCCGTGATCGACCCCGGTCTCGCATCCGGGTTCGCCAAACTCGTGACCGAACTGCGCGATTCCGAATCGCAGACCGGACCCGTGACCGACATCGTGCTCACCCACTACGACCCCGACCACGCGGGTGCCGCCGCCCGCCTGCAGCGCGAACTCGACGTGCCGGTGTGGATCGGCGCCGCGGATGCCGCGATCCTCCGCGGTGAGAAGGAGGCGCCGTCGGGCGTGCGCCGCGTCATGAACGCTCTGTCGCGCGTGAAGAACCCCGCCGAGGTGCGCGAGCTGTCGACGCCCACGGGGGAGCCCCATCGTGAGAGTGAGATCTTCCCGGGTTTGGTCGTCATCCCGACCCCAGGGCACACCCCCGGCCATGTGGCCCTGCAGTGGGGGCCGGTGCTGTTCGTGGGCGACTCCGTGAGCGTCGCGAAGAACGGCACCCTGAAGCAGTTCTCGATGGGCCCGCTGATCAGCGACAAGTCGCTCGCGGTCGCCAGCGAGGCCGTGTTGAACGAGCGGATCGCCGCCACCGACGTCGAGTGGATCTGCGCCGGCCACAACCCGCCCACCCGCGTCACCCGCACCTCCGCGGCGTAGCACCCCGCGCCGCAGCATCGATCCGCACGTTCTGGCGCTACCGCCCCGCGAGGTAGCGCCAGAACGCGCGGATCAGCGCTGGTGGGTCAGTACGAGGTCGGTGCCGTCGGAGCGCACCTCCACGAAGCCGAGCCGCCGGGCCAGGGCGAGGGAGGGGGCGTTGCGGGCATCCGTCACGGCCGTCACCCGGCGGGCCCCGACCACGTCGTAGGCGAACGCGAGGAGGGCCTCGGTGGCCTCGGTGGCGTAGCCGTGACCGCCGGACCGCGGATGCAGCACCCATCCGATCTCCACGGAGCGCGACGCCGCCGCCACAGTACGCAGGTGCAGGGAGACATCGCCGATGAGGCCGCCGTCCCGCTCGATGGCGAGGGCCAAGAAGTCGTCCTTCTGCCAGAGCCGGGTGTGGCGGGTGCGGTCGCGCAGGTGTCGCGCCGAGCCCCGGGCGTCGCGCTCCGGCCAGGGCAGGAACTCCCGCACGGCGGGCTCCGACTGGAGAGCGAACCAGTCGGCGGCATCCGACATCCGGTGCGGTCGCAGCAGCAGGCGGGACGTGCGGATGTCGCGAGCGTCGAACGGGATCTCGGTGCGTTCGCCGCGCACCAGGCGCGGTCGGCGCACGCCCGCCGACGCCAGGCGATCGCGGATGCGTCGCAGCATGGGAGGGCGGGCCGACGCGAGTTCGTGGCGCACCGGTGCCCAGCGGGCCGGGTGGTCGAGGGCTCTCGGGTGAGTCATGCGGTGACCGTACGCGCGCCCCTCAGGTGAGCGGTGTGGAAACATTTGAGGTCTCTATGAATCCGCATCGATCCGTGGAGTTCCACGAGGGGGGAGGCGACCATGGAAACGTGGCCGACTCTCCGCTCTCCGACGAACTCGTGACGTCGGGGCGCCGTCGCGCCGTTCTGGCGAAGCTGCCGCGCATGTACCGGGCCGACGGATCGGCCATCCGCGTGCTCCTGGTCGACGACGAGGTGGTGCTCACCAGCCTCGTGAGCTTGGCCCTCGCCTACGAGGGCTGGGTGGTCGACATCGCCCACGACGGCGCCACCGCGCTGCAGAAATACCGCGACGAGCGGCCGGATGTCGTTGTGCTCGACATCATGCTGCCCGACACCGACGGCATCCGTCTGCTCCGGCAGCTGCGCGAGGTGGAGCAGAGTTCGCCCACCCTATTCCTCACCGCCCGCGACTCGGTCGACGACCGGATCGTCGGCCTCACCGCCGGCGGCGACGACTACATGACCAAGCCGTTCAGCCTCGAGGAGCTCGTGGCGCGCCTGCGCGGTCTGCTGCGCCGGTCGATCACCACGAGTTCCGACGAGGACTCGCGGATCGTGGTGGGCGACCTGCTGCTCGACGAGACGAGCTACGAGGTCAACCGCGGCGGCGACGCCATCCAGCTCACCACCACCGAGTTCGAGCTGCTGCGCTACCTCATGCGCAACCCGCGCCGCGTGCTCTCGCGGGCGCAGATCCTCGACCGGGTGTGGAACTACGACTTCGCCGGCAAGGCGTCGATCGTCGACCTCTACGTGTCGTACCTGCGCAAGAAGATCGACGTGGGCCGGCCCTCGATGATCCACACGGTGCGCGGGGTCGGCTATGTGCTGAGGCCCGCCGAATGACGCCCGTCGAGACGGGTTCCGGTGGGCGCGGCGCCGCCGGCGCCCGGTCCGGACGAGCGCGGCGTCCGTGGACGCTACGGTCGCGGCTCGTGGTGGGTGTGAGCGCGGTCGTCGCGGGCGTGCTGGTCGCGATCGGTATCGCGAGCATCCTCATCCTGAACGCCACGGTCACGCGCGTCGTCGACACGCAGCTGACCGGATCGCTGTCGTCGTTCGCCTTCTCGGTGGAGAAGTACCGCTACGGCAACTTCCAGAGTCTCGACGGTCTGCGGCACATCGATCCTCATCCCGAGAAGCCGTTCGCCGAGTACACGGGGAACGGGCCGGGCTCCGTGGTCGCTCTCATCGACGACGGCACCGTGGTCGACTCCGCGCGCTTCACCGACGGGGATGCGACCGCGCTACCGCCCTCGGTCGTCGAGCAGCTCGAAGCGGATGCGCTCACCGACGGCGCGCGCGAGACCATCGCTCTCGACGGTCTCGGCAGCTACCGCATCGCCACCGAGACCGACAGCCGAGGTGCCCTGCTCGTGACGGGGGTCTCGATGGCCGCCGCCGAAGCCTCCGCGGCGCAGCAGACCGCGACCATGGTCGTGCTGGCCCTCGTGGCGATCGTCATCATTGGATTCGGGGTGATCGTGATCGTGCGACTCGCGCTCCGCCCGCTCGAGCGGGTCGCGGCCACCGCCGCCGACGTGGCCGCGATGCCGCTCGATCGCGGCGAGGTGGCCATCACCACCCGGATGCAGGAGTCGGACACCGATCCGCGCACCGAGGTGGGGCAGGTGGGCGAGGCGCTCAACCACCTGCTGGCGCACGTGGATGACGCGCTCGCGGTGCGGGCGGCGACCGACAAACGGATGCGGCGCTTCGTCACCGACGCGAGTCACGAACTACGCACCCCGCTCGCCGCGATCCAGGGCTATGCCGAACTCACCCGGCAGCAGAGCGCCGAACTGCCGGAGATGACGGAATACGCGCTCGCGCGGATCGAGTCGGAGGCGCAGCGCATGAACTCCCTGGTGAGCGACCTCCTCCTGCTGGCGCGGCTCGACGAGGGGCAGGACCTGCACCTCGACGACGTCGATCTCGGCGAGATCGTGGTGAACGCGGTGAGCGACGCGAAGGCATCGGCCCCCGGTCATCGCTGGACGGTCGACGTTCCGGATGCCCCGGCTCGAGTGCACGCCGACCGGGAGCGGATGCATCAGCTCGTGCTGAACCTGCTGTCCAACGCGGCCGTGCACACGCCCGAGGGCACGGCGGTTTCGGCCCGGGTGGCGTTCGTGCAGCAGGCGCCGGGCGGCACCGACGACGTCGTGGTGGAGCTGAAGGTGGCCGACGACGGGCCCGGCATCGCGCCCGAACTCGTGCCGGAGCTCTTCGAGCGCTTCGCCCGCGGCGACTCCTCGCGGTCCCGCCGGGCGGGCAGCACGGGCCTGGGGCTCGCGATCGTGGCGTCCATCGTCGAAGCGCACGCGGGCGCGATCGAGGTCGCGTCGACTCCGGCCGGCACCACGTTCACGGTGCGCTTGGCCTGCGCGGAGCCGACCATCTCGTCCCCATCTCCCGCGCGCGAAAGCGCAGCGCCGATCGATGGCGCCGTCAGCCCCTCCGAGCCGACTCGCGTCTGATCCGCCTCCCCGCGTCATTTCGGGAGGAGGAAACGCGAACGACCCCCGTATACGGCCTTCGTTCGCGTTTCCTCCTCCCGAAACAGACGTCTCCGGGCAGGTGCACCTGTGCGGTGCGACGCCTACCGGTTCTGGGACGCCCTGTTCCGCGCCGCGTGGGCCGTGCGGATCATCACCGTCACCAGCACCACCGCGATCGCCGTGACGAGAGCGACGGATGCGACGAGCGGCGACACGAGCTCGCCCGAGATGCGGGAGACGGCGACCCACACCAACCCCCACGCCAGCGAGGCGGTCGGTGCCAGCCGCCCGGCGTCGTAGACGGCGAGAGCCAGCCCGGCGAGACCGGCGACGATGACGATCGCAACGCCCCAGGCATCCGGAGACCAGCCGAAGCCGTCGAAACCGGCGACCATCAGGCCCGCGGTGAGGTTCGCGGCGGTCGCCACACACACCCAGCCGAGGTAGAGGCCCACCGTCCCGTCGACCACGATCGACTCGACCCACGGCTGTCCACTTCGCCGGGTGCGCACCACGAGGACGAACGTCACGAGGAGAGCCGCCAGCAGAACGACGATCACCACGGCGCTGACCGCGAGCAGGCCGGCTTGCACGCTCAAGATCCAGGCGGCGTTCAGTAGCAGCGTCACCGCGATCGGGTAGCCCAGTCGGCGCTGGCGCGCGCTCGCGGTCTGGCGTGGAAGGAACTGCCAGACGGCGTAGGCGAGGAGGCCGGCGTAGATGACGCTCCAGATGGAGAACGCCGGGCCGGCGGGGGCGATGAGGGTCGCGTCGGCGCTCAGGGCTCCGCCCGCGGCATCCTGGATCGGCGTTCCCCCGGCCGCCCCCGAGCCGACGAACGACCCGATCACGGCGACGACGGCGCTGGCGGCGACCACCACCTGCCGAACGCGGTCGGCGGGAAGGGGCGTGGTCGTGGCGACGCTGCTGGTCATCGTTCTCTCCTCGGTCGGGTGGATCGATTTCGCTAAACAGCTTAGCTAATTCGTCCGCCGGGCGCTCCGGAGTGCGATGACGGGCTGCGCGACCGCTTGCCGCTAGCGTGAAACCATGTCGTCGTCAGATTCCCCGGCTGCCCCTGACTCCACCCCGGTCCAGCGCGGCCTCAGTGCTGCCAAGCGCGCCGTGACCGGGCCGAACAAGCCCGCTCTCATCGTGTCGCTGCTGGTCTCGCTCTTCGCCGCGCTGTTCGTGACCTCCTACAGCCTCGCGATGAGCAATCCGCAGCCGCACGACGTGCCGATCGGCATCGTCTCCGACACGGTGACGGCGGCGCAGTTGCAGCAGGGGATCGAGAACGTCGAGGGTGCATCGTTCGTGGTGGACTCCTATCCGTCGGTCGAAGTGGCGAAGGAGGCGATCGACCAGCAGGAGATCTACGCTGCCCTGGTCACCGGCAGTGGCAAGAGCGCCGACCTCTACATCTCCAGCGCGTCCGGCGCGTCCATCGCGAAGCTCATCGACGCGGATGCCACGGAGCTCGGCCAGAAGGTGGGCGCGAGCATCAGGGTCACCGACCTGCATCCGCTGAGCCCGAGCGATCCGAGTGGACTCGTGCTCTTCTACCTCGCGCTCGCCGCGACGATCATCGGCTTCGTCGGAGCCATCCAGACCCGGGTGAACGCTGCCGGACTAACCCTCGGCGGCGAACTGCTCTGGGACGCCGGGCGCGCGATCCTGGTCGGTCTCGTCATCACGCTCACCACCGGACCGATCTTCGGGTTCGAGACCTTCCCGATCGTGCCCGTGTGGGGCGTGCTGTCGTGCTCGGTGTTCGTCGCGGGCGCGGTGTACAGCTTCTGGCGCGTGGTGATCGGCGGGAGATGGGCGCTCGTGCCCACCTGGGCGCTCTTCATCCTCATCAGCAATCCCTCGTCGGGTGGGGCCGTGGCGCCGCAACTGCTGCCGCCGTTCTACGAATTCATGGGGCGCTGGATGCCCACCGGAGCGACCGTGCGCGCGTTGCGCGACCTCACCTACTTCCCCGACTTCCCGCACGCGGAGCCCTACCTCGTACTGGGCGGCTGGTTGGTCGCCGCGACGGGCGCCTTCGTGATCGCCCGCTCGATCAAGTACGGCCCCGGCCGCATCCCCGCCCCGGCTCCCGACCCCAAGCCCGAGCCGGTCGCCGCCGCGTCCGCGGCCCCGGCGTCGTAGCGGTACGGTGGAAGCCGCGCGGGGGCGCGGAGGGGGAGACATGGACACACGAACGGATGCCGCGGATGCCGCGGATGCCGACGCGGGCGGAGGGTGGGCGCCGCCGACCGGGACACCGGTGACCGATACCGCTGCCGGCACTGGCGCTATCCCTGTGAGCGGGGTCGGGCGGCCGCCGCTGCCAGCACCCCGATCGGCTCCTGGGCAGCCGGCGCCCCGCAACGAGGTCGCCCGGTGGGCTCGCATCTGCGCCATCGTTTCCGTGCTGTTCAACCCGCTGCTGCTCGTGAGCATCGCGGCCATCGTGCTCGGAATCGTCGGCCTGCACCGTTCGGACCACCCGCCGTTCGCGGGCCGATTCGATTCAGGTCGGCGTCAGGCCATGACGGGGATCGGCATCGGTGTCTTCGGCCTGATCTTGGGGATCACCGTGCCGGCGCTCTTCATCGCCTGGACCGTGTCGCGTCTGCCCTGACGCGAAGCAAACACCCTCGAGGACGACCACCTCCGTCCTGAGTGCCGATGCATTGAGCATGATTCATTAAATGAGATACGCTCAGAGAATGACTTGGATTCGTGCTGCCGCCACCGGGCTGGGAATCGTCATTGCTGTCCTGGCAACGGTAGGCGTGACGGATGTCGCAACCGCAGCTCCTCCGGCTCCCGGCCAGACCCAGCTGGTCAGCGTCTCGAACACGATGCCTCCGGTCGAGGGGAGCAGGGATTCGCGCAATCCGAGCATTTCGGCCGACGGCCGTTATGTCGCGTTCGAGTCTGCGGCAACGAACCTGTCCACTAGTCCGACGACGACCTGGCAGGTCTATGTCCGAGACACCGTGAGCGGATCGACTCAGCTCGTGAGTGCGACGAGCGCAGGTGTGGCCGGCGACGGTGACTCGCAGCACCCGTCCATCTCCGATGATGGCAGCCGGATCGTTTACGTCTCGACTGCGCCGAACCTCAACCCGAGCGGCATCCCGCAGGCGATGCTGTGGTCGCGGGAGACGGGCACGAGTCGCGTGGTCAGCCTCGGTGGCGGCGAGCCCCCCAGTCGCGCGAATGCGACGGTGAATCATCCAGTGATCTCCGGTGACGGAACGACGGTCGCCTTCGCGACTTCGGCGACGAACCTCACCAGCGACGACACCCGCGGAGTGATCCAGGTGTTCTCTCGCTACCTTCCCTCTAATGACACGCGGTTGGTCAGTGTTGACCTCACTGGTCCCGTCGGCCACGGCTCGCCCAGCGATGCGACGTCTCCATCGATCTCCGAATCGGGCAGCGTCATCGCGTTCGTCTCGAAGGCGCGTCTGATGTCGGACGCTCCCGATCCGAGCGGTCGGTCGCAGGTCTACGTGTACGGCCGGGGCGCGTTCGCCATGGTGTCGGTCGACCAGGCGGGCACGGGGGCAGCAGAGAGCGACGCGGGTTCGCCGTCGCTCTCGCGCGATGGACTGATGGTCGCGTTCGCCAGCGCCTCGGGCAATCTCACCAGCGACCCCACGGGTAGTCACCGGCAGATCTTCGTCCGTGACCTCGGTCATAAGGCCACGCGGCTCGCCAGCTACAACGACAAGGGCACGGCAGGAGTGAACTCCGACTGCTACAACCCTTCACTCTCTCGCTACGGCGATGACCTCGCCTTCGAGAGTGCGGCGACAGATCTCCTTTCCCCTGCCGTGAACGGTCAATGGCAGGTCTTCGTGCGGCATCTGAGCTCGGGAAAGACGGTACTCGCAAGCAGCACCCCTACTGGTAACGGGGGAGACGGCACGTCCGCCTACCCCGCGCTGGCGAACAGTGGCGGGAGCGTCGCACTGGTATCGACTTCAACCGACCTCGTGGCTGGAGCCTCGGGAGTCTCGTCCCAGGTGTACGTCCGCAACCTCGACGAGCAGCCGCGTGTCGACCGGATCGACGGCGCCGATCGGTTCGCGGTCGCAGCCGCGGTATCGAAGTCCGCCTTCGCTCCGCACGCGCCCGTGGCCTACGTGGCGTCAGGGACCGTGTTCGCCGACGCACTTTCCGGGTCGGCCGTGGCCGGCGCTCAGGGCGGCCCCGTGCTGCTTGTCACCAAAGACTCCATCCCGGCCGTGATCGGAGCCGAGCTGACGAGGCTTCAACCTGAGCGCATCGTCGTGCTCGGTGGCACTGTGACCGTCAGTGCCGCCGTCGAGTCCGCCCTTGCCGCCTACTCCCCGAAGGTCGAGAGAATCGCTGCGCCCGATCGTTTCCAGCTCTCAGCCGCGATTTCATCCACCGTCTACTGGTTCAGCGGCATCGGCGATGTGGTCATCGCGTCGGGAACCGGGTTTCCCGACGCACTGGCCGGCTCGGCCGCCGCCGGGCTGCTCGGCGCCCCGGTGCTGTTGGTAACAAAGGATGCCGTGCCGCCCGCCGTGGCGGCGGAGCTGAAACGGCTCAAGGCCAGAAGGATCCGCGTTCTAGGCGGCACGGACACGATCTCGGAGTCGGTGATGACTTCGCTGAAGGAGTTCGATCCGAACGCGACGAGGATCGCCGGTGCGGATCGCTTCACCGTGTCGGCGAACATCTCCCAGGCGTTGTTCACTGCCCCGAGAGACTCGCTCACGGCCTACGTCGCATCCGGCGTCACGTTCCCCGATGCGTTGTCCGGGTCGGCGGCCGCTATCCGGACAGGCTCGCCCGTCCTGCTGGTGAGCACCGACAGTGTGCCCGAATCGGTGAAGGCGGAACTAGACCGCCTGAAGCCCCATCGCATCGTCATCCTCGGCGGGCGCAACAGCGTCACGGATGCCGTCCAGCGAGAGCTCGAGAAGCACCTCGCACCTGCCGAATGAGCCGACTCCTTCAGGTGGCGCGCTTGCGCGCTCGCCGAGCCATCTCGACAAGTACGATCCTTTCGACCGTGGTCACGACCTCGTAGTGGTGACCTCCTGGAAACGGGAGAACGCCTCGGTCTTACGGCGCTCCAGGATGCGGTCTGCGCCGCGATGCAGGTCGACGAGCCCCATGTGCACGAACCAATCGTCGGGCGTCGAGAGGTCGTTGCGCCACAGCCAGTCGACCAGGGTGAAGAACGGGAACCAGGTGTAGCCGACCACCGGCATCCCCTCGGCCCGCAGTGCGTCGACCTCGGCGATGGATTCACCCAGCCACTCCACCCGCGACTCCACCGAGCCGCCGCGAGACGTCTCCGTCACGGCGAGGGGGAGTTGATAGCGCTCGGAGTAGAGGGTGAGCAACTCACGCAACCCGGTCGTTCCCGCCTCGACGGGCACGGTGGCGCCGTCGACGTACTCGACCGTCGTGAAGCCCGGGTAGTAGTTCACTCCGACGACATCCGGCGTCACGGCGTTGGCCCGGAACCACGCGAAGTCGGCGTCGGTGACACCGTGCTCCACGAGGTAGTCGTGCAGCGGATGCGCGTCGTCGACCCGGCCCATGGTGAGGTCGAGCGAGAGGAAGCGGCGTTCGAGCAGGATGTCGAGGGGCACCGGTGTCTCGTCGCCCTCCCAGCGGAAGCCGGCGTCGACCGACACGATGCGGGCATCCGGATTCACGCCGAGGATCTCCTGCTGGGTGCGCACCATTCCGCGGGTGAGCGCGATCATGAGCTTCACGAAGCCGTCCTGGCCCGAGAGGTAGGGCGGCCAGGTCGCGGTCTCGCCGCAGTAGATGGCGTTGATCACGGGCTCGTTGAGGGGAGTGAAGTCATTCCAGACGCCCTTGTACCGCTCGGCGACGGCGCGGGCGTACGACGCGATGCGCTCGGGGTAGGAGGCGTTGAGGAACTCGTTCTCGAGCCACAGCGGTGTTCCGTAGTGCATGAGGTCGACCACCACGCGCAGGCCGATCTCCTGGGTGTAGGCGACGACCTGGTCGAGCCAGCGCCAGTCGAACTCGCCCGGCCGCGGCTCGACGAGGAACCACGGGATGCCCCAGCGCAAGAACTCCGCGCCCGATTCCGCGGCGAGTGCGAGGTCTTCGCGCCAGTGCTCGTAGTGCTGGGTGAGTTCGTACTCGTCGAGCCGGCGCTGGCCGATGCGCTCCTGGGGCACGAAGGTGTCTTCGATGCCCACACCGAAGTGCAGCGAGCCGTCGTTCATCCAATGCTGTGCGGACACGGCATCCTTTCTGGTGGGTTCAGTGGTTTCGGCGCTCATTTGAGACCGGTGGTCGCGATTCCGGAGACGAAGCTGCGCTGGATGATGAGGAAGAAGGCGATCACGGGCAACAGGGAGAGCAGTGATCCGGCCATCAACAGCCCGTACTCCACCACGTGCTGGCCCATGAACAGCGCAAGGCCCGCCGGAAGGGTGGCCGACTGCACGTCGGCCGACATGATGAGAGGCCAGAGCAGGTCGTTCCAGTTGTACTGGAAGTGGAAGAGGCCGAGCGTCAGCAGCGCGGGCTTCGCCAGCGGCATGATGACCCGCCAGTAGATGCGCCACTCACTGGCTCCGTCGACCCGCGCCGCTTCTTCGAGGTCTTTCGGCAGCGACAGGAAGAACTGGCGCAGGAAGAAGATGCCGAAGGCGTTCGTCATCCTCGGGATGATCAGGCCCGGCAGCGTGTTCGTGAGGCCGATGCTGTTCAGCTGGTCGTAGAGCGGGATGAGGGTCACCTGGAACGGCAGCATGAGCAGCACCAGGATGACGACGAGCACGATGTTACGGCCCCGGAATTCCAGTCGGGCCAGCGCATAGGCGGCCATGGAGTCGAAGAACAGCGAGATGATCGTGACCGACCCCGCGAACACGATCGTGTTCAGGTAGAGCTGGGCGAAGGGGATGCGGTTCCAGACCTCGACGAAGTGGTCGAGGGTGAGTTCGCGCGGCCAGAGCGTCGGCGGGAAGCTGACGATGTCGGACTCGGGTTTGAAGGCGGTGAACGCCATCCAGATGATCGGCAGCAGCACCGCGAGGGCGATGACGATTCCGGCGGCCAGGGTGAGCCATTTCACGATGCTCTGCGTGCTCACGTAGGAGCGGGTTCTGGCGGTGGACATCAGTACCTCACCTGCCGGCGCTGGAAGAAGACGTATTGGATCATCGAGAGGATGAAGACGAAGACGAGCAGCACCCATGAGATCGCGGCCCCGTAGCCGAAGCGCAGCTCTTGGAAGCCCTCGCGGTAGATCAGCATCACGAGCGTCTCGGTGCGGAAGAAGGGGCCGCCGTGGGTCATCACGTAGATCTGGTCGAACGCCTGTAGCGACGCGATGAGCGCCAGCACCGAGACCAGCATGGTCTGGTTCGACAGCAGCGGAAGGGTCACGTTGCGGAAGCGCTGCCAGGCGTTCGCGCCGTCCAGGCGCGCGGCCTCGCGCAACTCACCGGGCACGGATTGCAGCCCGGCGAGGAAGATCACCATGTAGAACCCGACGTTCTTCCACACGCCGACCGCCATGACGGCGGGCATCGCCCAGAACGGATCGCTCAGCACGCCCTGCTCCGCGACGAAGCCCACCTGCGAGAGCCAGTACGACAGGAGGCCGATGTTGGGGTCGAGCAGGAAGGCCCAGGCGATGGCGATGATCCCGAGCGAGACGATGAACGGCAAGAAGATGGAAGTGCGCACGAATGCGCGCCCGATGAACTGCCGGTCGAGGAAGACGGCGAGCGCCAGGGCCAGCACGATGGTGACGGGGGTCACCACGGCGGCGTAGAGCACGGTGTTCCAGAACGCGTTCCAGAATGCGGGGTCGGCGAACAGCTCGGCATAGTTGTCGAGCCCCACCCATTGCGCCGCGCGGATGAGGTTGTAGTCGGTGAGCGAGAGGTAGCCCGCCTGGATCATCGGATACAGGGTGAAGGCGGCCAGCACGATGAGGGATGGGGCGAGGAACAGCCAAGCCGTCAGGGCCTTGCGCGAGAGACGTCGCCGTGGTGCTCGGGTAGCAGTCGTCATTGATTCGTTTCGGTCGGGGCCGGTGGGGCCACGCAGTGCGCAGCCCCACCGGCTGAGAGGAGACTTCGGCTATTTGTCGAGTTCGGCTTGGACCTGCTTCGAGGCTTCCGTGAACAGGTCGTCGACCGACCCCTCGCCGTTCAGCGCCTTCTGCAGCGCCGGCTCGAAGATGGTGGTCGTGATCGTGCCGCCCGCGGCGACTCCGGCGAGGTACACCTTCGAGTTGTCGACGATGTCGGCCGCTCCGAAGACCGACGGGAAGGGGTTGCCGGTGATCTGGTCGGCGACGTCGGAGCGCGTGGGCGGGAAGCCGGAGCCCTCGGCCCAGGTCTTCTGACCCTCTTCGGAGTTCCAGTAGGCGAAGAACTCGTACGCCGCCTGCTTCGTGGTCTCGTCGGCGGATGCCGGCACCGACATCGAGACGACGTCGGCCAGGGTGGTCTGCTCCGCCGGGCCGGCCGGGGTGGGCGCGAGACCGAAGTTGAGCCCGGCATCGGTGAAGCCCGAGGTCATCCAGGGGCCGACGATCTCCATCGCCGCTTTGCCGGTGGTGAACAGCTTGTCGGCATCCGCTCCGGCCAGGCCGATCGGAGACGCCTTCTGGTCGCGCACGAGGTCGACCCAGAAGTTGAGCGCCTCGAGAGAGCCGTCGGAGCCGAGCTCGGAGGTCTTGCCGTCGTCGGAGACGACGCCGCCACCGGCGTTCCAGAGCAGGGGCTGGTACATCGGCACCGTCTCGTGGTCGGCCAATGCGATGGCGTACTGCTCCGGCTTGCCGTCGTTGTTGTCGTCGACCGTGAGCTTCGGAACCATGGCGGCGAATTCGTCCCAGGTGGTCGGCGGCTTCTCGGGGTCGAGACCGGCCGCGGAGAACAGGTCTTTGTTGTAGTACATCAGCATCGTGGCGATGTTCACCGGGACGCCGTAGTTCTTGCCGTCGTACATCGATGCGTCGACGGCCGCCTGCGTGAGGGCGTCGGCCTGGTTGTCGGGGTTCTCGTAGTAGTCATCGAGCGGCTGGTAGAGCCCCTCGTCGATGAACTGGGGCAGGCGCGACGCCGACATGGCCACGATGTCGGGCCCGTCTTTGCCGGCGGCCGCCGTGAGCACCTTCTGGTAGAGCGTGTCCCACGGCATGATGTTGGTCTTGACCGTGACGCGGTCTTGCGAGGCGTTGAAGTCGTCGACGACCTTCTGCAGCGCGGGCCCATCGGGGCCGGTGAAGCCGTTCCAGAAGTCGAGGGTCACCTTCGCGTCGGGGTCGGCCGTGCCTCCTGAGGGGGTGCCTCCGCCCGTGCATCCGCTCAGTGCCAGCGCCACCGCGGCCGCGATTCCCGCGCCGGCGATGACCACCGACCGGCGCCGGCTCGCATGGCTCAGGTATCTCGTCATGTGATTCTCCCTTGGTATTCGTTCAACGTTGAACGAGCTGAATGCCTTCATTTATACCCCGACCGGTAATCGTTGGACAAGGACTATCTTTTCTGGCATGGTAATCGTTGAATAAGCCGGGCCGACGGCGCCGGCGGTGGAGAGGATGCGCACGTGGGGAAGGTGACCCTGAAGGATGTCGGCGATCACGTCGGCGTCTCGGCGAAGACCGTTTCGAATGTGGTGAACGGCACCGGATGGGTCAGAGACGATCTCAAGGCCCGTGTGCGGGCCGCCGTCGTCGAGCTCGGCTACCGCCCGAACGCCGCCGCCCGCCAATTGCGCAGCGGCCGCAGCGGCATGGTCGCTCTGGCGCTGCCCGATCTGTCGCAGCCCTACTTCGCCGAGCTCGCCTCGGCTCTGGTGCGGGCTGCCGAAGAGCGCTCCATCACCGTGCTCATCAGCCAGACCAACGGCCAGGCGGATGCCGAGCGCCGCATCAGCGACGGTGTCGGCATCCCGGTGATGGACGGCCTGATCCTGAGCGCCCTCGCGTTGGGGGTCGACGACCTCACGAGCCGGCTCGACTCGACGCCGCTGGTGCTGCTGGGTGAGCACATCGGCGTGAGCCCTTTTCCCCACGTGGCCGTCGACAACGCAGCTGCCGCGCGGGCCGCGACGGAGTACCTGCTGTCGCTCGGGTGCCGCCGGATCGCCGCGATCGGAGCGCAGACAGTACCTCCGAAGGAGACCGCCGATCTGCGTCTCGCCGGCTATCGCGCGGCGCTCGAGGCGGCCGGCATCGAGCCCGACGACCGTCTGGTCTGTGTGGTCGACGAGTTCCAGCGCGCCGACGGAGCGGCCGCCGCCGATGCCCTCGTGGCCGGCGGAGCGGAGTTCGATGCGGTCTTCGCGTTCAACGACCTGCTCGCCCTCGGTGCCATGCACACCCTGATCGGCCACGGCGTGCGGGTGCCCGACGACGTGAAGGTGGTGGGCTTCGACGACATCGAGGAGGGACGCTTCGCCACTCCCTCGCTCACCACCGTCTCGCCCGACAAAGACGCCATCGCCCGCGCCGCGCTCGATCTGCTGCTCTCACCCGACGGCCCTGGCGGCTCGGAGAGCACGGGCGCGCAGCCGGAGGCGCCCATCGCCGAGACGACCATCCCGTTCCAGATCGTGAGACGAGCCAGCGCATGACGATTCCCTCCACCCCCGTCGCCTCCACGCAGGATGGCAGCTACCCGCGCCCGCAGATGATGCGGTCGCACTGGCGGGAACTCGGCGGCGAGTGGGAGTTCGGCTTCGGCACGCATCCGACCCAGCCGCCGGCCTCGGCCGTCTTCGACCGAACGATCGTGGTCCCGTTCCCCCCGGAATCGCCTGCATCGGGCATCGGCGACACCGGCTACCACGAGGTCGCCTGGTATCGGCGCGCGCTCTCGGCCGACGACCTGGTCGAGGCCGGGTTCCGGGGCGATGGCGATCGCGTGCTCCTGCACTTCGGTGCGGTCGACTGGGCGGCCGACGTGTGGCTCGACGACACCTTCCTCGGCCGGCACGAGGGCGGCCAGTCGCCCTTCTCCTTCGACATCACCGAGTCGCTCCCGCACGGCGGCGCGGGCTCGCTCGTGGTGCGTGCGGTCGACGATCCGCACGACGTGTCGGTACCGCGGGGCAAGCAGGACTGGCAGGAAGCCCCGCACTCCATCTGGTATCACCGCACCACCGGCATCTGGCAGACGGTCTGGCTCGAGGCGGTTCCGCCGACGCGGGTCGCCGAGCTGAGCTGGGAGACCTCGATCCCCCAGCGCCACCGTCGATCTCGAACTGACGCTGAGCCGGCATCCCGAGAGCGACACCTGGGCTCGCGTCACCCTCCGCTCCGGCGACGAGGTGCTCGGCGATGCCCGCTTCAACCTGCTCGACCGCACCTCCCACCTCCGGCTCAGCCTGGGGCGCCAGCGCAACGGTCAGCAGTACGAGGAGCTCCTCTGGAGCCCGGAGCATCCCCGCCTGCTCGACGCCACCATCACTCTCGAACGGTCGGACACGATCCTCGACGCCGTCTCGAGCTACCTCGGGCTGCGCTCGGTCGGCACCGCGAACCGCCGGTTCCTGCTGAACGACCGGCCCTTCTACATGCGCTCGGTGCTCTCGCAGAACTACTGGCCCGAGTCCCACCTGGCGGCCCCCGACGAGAGCGCTCTGCGCCGCGAGGTCGAGCTCATCAAAGCGCTCGGATTCAACGCCGCCCGCGTGCACCAGAAGGCCGAAGACCCTCGATTCCTCTACTGGGCCGACCGGCTCGGCCTGCTGATCTGGGCCGAGACGGCCAGCGCCTACGAGTTCAACGCGCGGGCGGTGGGCGCACTCACCACCGAGTGGATGGAGCTCGTGGGACGCGACCGGTCGCATCCGTCGATCGTGGCCTGGGTTCCGCTCAACGAGAGCTGGGGCGTGCAGCACATCTCCCACGACCCGCAGCAGCGGGCGTTCAGCCGCGCGATCTCCGACCTCACCCGCGCCCTCGACTCCACCCGGCTCGTCATCTCGAACGACGGCTGGGAGCACACGGCATCAGACCTCTGGACCATCCACGACTACGACGCGGATGCCGGCGCCCTGGCGGAGCGATATGGGTCGGCTGAGGCGCTGGCCGACCTCATCGCGGGCTTCGGCACCGCGGGTCGGCGCATCTCGGCCGGTCAACAGGATGCCGATCAGCCGATCATGCTGACGGAGTTCGGCGGTGCCAGCTACGCCGACGGCCAGATCGAAGGATCGTGGGGATATAGCTCCGTGCACGATCCGGTCGCGTTCGAGGCCCAGGTGCGCGCCCAGGTGCGGGCTGTCTCCTCCTCGCCGCTGCTTGCCGGCTTCTGCTACACGCAGCTCACCGACACCGGCCAGGAGACCAACGGTCTGCTCTATGCCGACCGCACACCGAAGTTGCCCATCGAGGAGTTGCGCAGCATCATCCTCGACTGAGCGGATGCTCGCGGCTGAGAACGCGCGCTCAGGTGGCGTCCCAGAGGGCGCGGTAGTAGGCGAGGCGTTCAGTATCGGGGGCGATGCCGTAGGCCTCGAGGAACGCGGACTCGTATCCGGGGCCGTAGTTCCACTCGGTACTCCAGGCCGAGACGGCGATGTCGGCCCAGCGGTCCGCGAGGCCGAGCGAGCCGAGGTCGACGTGTCCGGTGACCGTGCCGTCGGCGGCCAGGAGCGTGTTCGGCGCGCAGGCGTCGCCGTGGCACACCACCAGACGGTCGACGGCCGGCGGGGTGTCCAGCGTGGTCGGCGGGGTGAGTCCCCGGGCCCGGGCTTCTGCGAGCCGGTGGGTGACCGACCACGAGAACGGGCAGGCATCGACCGGGAGCGTGTCGTGCAGCATCCGGAGTCCGCGCGCGATGCCCCGCACGGCGAGCAGCCGCCGTTCGGGTGAAGCCTGGAACGACGCCCCGACCGCGGTGTCGCCCGGGAGACCGGCCGTGAGCATCCATTGGCCATCGGCGTCCGAACCAGCGGCGAGCACTCGTGGCACGGCGGTGAACGAGGCCGCCCACTCGATCCGCACGCGCTCCGCGTCGAGGTCGAGCCCCGACCCGGCCGGCGCCCACTTCGCGAACCTCCGCGTGGCGTCCGGCGCCGTGAACTCGAAGGTCAGCCCGCCCAGGCCGTTCAGCCAGACAGCCCGGATGCGGTCGTCGCTCGCGAGCGCCTTGACCGCAGACGGCACCGGCGGCGGCACCATGGGCGGCCCGGCGATCTCCACCCGGCCAGTCTGCCAGGCGTGCGAGGTCATTTCGGGAGGAGGAGAAGCGAACGAGGGTCGTATACGGGGGTCGTTCGCTTCTCCTCCTCCCGAAATTCACGCGCTACCCGGGGTGCGCACACGGTCGCGGTCAGCGCGCCACGTCGACCAGCACCTTCGGCGCCCCGGCCGACTTCATCGGGCGCGCGCCGCTCAGCGCGTCGGCCACCTCGTCGAGCCCGATCACCCGCGAGATCAGCGGGAGCGGATCGACGCGCCCGCTCGCGTAGGCGTCGATCGTGGCCTGGAGAGCGGGTGAGCCGGCGAGGATCCCGACGAGGGTCACGTCCTTTCCTCCCACGACCCGGGTGTCGATGAGGCTCGGGTCGCCCGAGATGCCGACGAGCACCACTCGACCTCCGGGCTCGACCACGTCCACGGCGAACCGCGGCATGTCCGCGGCGTTGGTGGCGTCGATCACGGCGTGCCAGACGAGCGCCGGCAGCTCGTCCCGGGTCCACGCGCCCGCGACGCCCAGCGAACGGGCCAGCTCCAGCGCCTCGCGGTCACGTCCGAGCACGTGCACCTCGGCGCCCTCGGCCAGAGCGAAGAGAGCGCTCAGCAACCCGATCGTGCCCGTGCCGAGCACGAGCACCCGCGACCCGGCCTGCACCCCGGCCGACTGCACGCTGCGCAGCGCGTTCGCTCCGGGCTCCACCATCGCCCCCAGTTGCGGCGTGACCGAGTCGGGTAGCTCGTACAGGGCCGTCACCGGCACCAGAAGGCGGTCGGCGAGAGCGCCCGGCCAGTTCCCCCGCACGCCGATCTCGTACCGCTCCGCGCAGACGTTGTGACGGCCGGCGAGGCAGCGCTCGCAGTGACCGCAACCGAGCATCGTGTCGCCGGTCACGCGCTTGCCGAGCCACACGGGATCGACGCCCGCCCCGATTTCGACGACCCGACCGTTCCACTCGTGGCCGAGCCGCAACGGGAACGTGAGGTCGAGCTGGGCGAGGCGGTCCGGATCGCCGCGGAACAGGCTGACGTCGGTGCCGCAGATGCCCGCGTGATCGATCTGTACAACCACCTGCCCGGCAGCGGGCTCGGGTGCTTCGACGTCGGAGACGGAGCCGGTTGCGGGGGACGTGACGAGGAACGCTTTCATGGACTCACTGTAGACATCCGCTCGCCCGCAGCGGTCGAGCCGGACCGCGCGTCAGCGGGCGAAGTAGCCGCGGTAGTACTCGAACACCCAGCCCACCACCGAGACGAGGAGAAGGGCCGCTCCGATGAAGCAGATCCAGAACCCCACGGCGAGACCGAGCATCAAGAGCGCCGCCGAGAAGCCCAGCATGATCGGCCACCAGCTCCACGGGCTGTAGAAGCCCATCTCCGGATCGCCCTCGTCGATCTCGCCGTCGATGCGGTCTTCAGGGAGCTCGCCGTGCTCGGCGGAATGGGCTCGGGTGAGGTAGAAGGCGAGGAAGATCGAGGCGATCGCGGCCAGGGAGAGGGCCACGGTGCCCGACCACTCCACCGCGCCGTAGGAGACCAGGTTCCAGACGAGGTAGGCCACGTCCACCACCACGAAGAACGCGGCCAGAATCCACCACAGAACGGCATTGACGCGCATTCGATCTCACCGCCTTCCAAACCCCTCTGTCTGTTCCTGGCACCTAGGGTCCTCCTCCTCGCGCGCCGTGACAAGAGGGGTGATACTTTTGGTATCAGAGGTGTGTCAGATGACTCCGGAACTGCTTGCCCTTCCCGCCGTGCAGCGGGCCCTGCTCTCGCGCAGCCAGCGTGAACTCGCCGATCTGCATCTCCGGCGTGACATCCTGCGGCTCGACGACGAGGGCCTGTCGCAGCGCACCATCGCCGAGCTCGTCGGGCTCTCGCAGCCCGAGGTGAGCCGGCGGCTGAAGCGCCGACGGCTCGCGTCGTTCGAGGAATCGCCGCGCGAGATCATCCTCCACCGGGCGGTCGGCGACTGTACGAGCGAGCAGATGATGCAGCGACTGCTGGCGATGACGATGACGTCGTCGACGCCCTCGGCCGATGCCGCCCACGACGGCGCGGTCTCGGCGTCCGGTACCGCGGCGCAGCTCGGGCAGGCGTACCTCGACGGACTGCTGACGGAGAAGGAGTACGACCAGCTGCGCGGCGGCGTGAAGACGGTCGCGGCCGGGTCGTCGTGAGCGCCGATCTGGTGGCGGCGGAGCTGTCGCTCCACCTCGAGGAATCGGGACTCACCGATCCGTGGACCGAGAGGGCCGGAGGCACCACCCGAACGCTCTTCTCCACCGACGGCGAGCTGTACGAGCCTGCGCGCCTCCGCTTCCACGACGAATTGATCGACGCCGCCCTGGCCGAGATGCAGGCCGAGCGGAGGGGGCCGCTGACGGCGGTGGTCACGGCCGGGCCTCCCGGGGCGGGCAAGTCGACGGCCATCGCGGCTCGTGCCGACCTGGCCGGGTACCGGCACATCGACGCCGATGCGTTCAAAGACCCACTGCTCGTCGAGTCGCGCGACAGCGGCCGGCTCGACCGCTGGATGGCCCGTGAACTCTCCGACGGGCGCCCGGTGTCGGTGCGCGAGCTCTCGGCCTTCGTGCACGCCGAATCGACGGCGGTTGCCAACCGGATGCGTCGGCGCAGCCTGCAGCAACAGGAGAACGTCGTCATCCTGGGCACCCTCTCCAGCACCGAGCATCTCGAGGCGCTGCTCGGCGAACTCGACGAGCACGGCTACGAGGCCCTCGTCGTGCTACGGGCGGAGGTGCCGGCGCGCACGGCCGTGCGGCGCTCCACCGATCGATGGTGGACGGATCGCTGCGAACTCCGCTCGGGCCTCGGCGGCCGCTTCGTGCCGCCGGTCGTCATCGAGGATCTGTATCCGTCCGCCGACGCGGTGTCGCGCTGCTCGGCGAACGCCGAGGCCTTCCGCCGCCGCGCGGAGGAGTACGGGTGGGCGGCGACCCTGATGGACGCGACGACAACGGATGCGACGACCGCGGGTGCGACCACCGCGGGTGCGAATGCCTCGGAGGCTCCTGCCAAGATGGAGTGACGACAGGGAGAACACAGCATGGTCAGCGCCGAACAGGTCACCGATCCGATCGCCTTCCACGCCGAAGGGGCCGTGTGGTCCGAGGCCTGGGGCGGCCTGAAATGGGTCGACATGTTCCGCGGAGACGTGCTCTCTCTGGGCGCCGACGGATCGGTGGGCCGGATGGCCACGGGGTCGACGATCGCCGCCATGGTGCGTCCGCGGGTGGCCGGAGGGTTCGTCGTCGTGACCGAGCGCGAGTTCACGCTGTGGGGTGCCGAGGGCCGGCGCGAGTGGGCGAGTGAGCCCGTGTGGGAGACGAGTGGGGACATCCGTTTCAACGAGGGTGGATGCGACCCGGAAGGACGCCTCCTCTGCGGCTCGATGTCGTACGACATGATCCCGGGGGCCGGAACCCTGTGGCGGTTCGGCGTCGACCGATCGATCGAGCGGGTGTTCGGCGGATCGACGATCTCGAACGGGCTCGGCTTCACCGCCGACGGCTCCCGGATGTACTACGTCGACACGCCGACGCGACGCATCGACGTGTTCGACTACGCCGACGGCGAGCTGAGTGAGCGGCGCCCGTTCGTGCAGGTGGCGGAGGGCGCCGGCGACCCTGACGGACTCTGGGTCGACGCCGAGGACGGGGTGTGGGTTGCGCTCTACGGGGGTGGTGCGGTGCACCACTACGACGCATCCGGAGTGCTCGCCGACGTCGTGGAGCTGCCGGCGTCGAACGTCACGTCGTGCACCTTCGGCGGTGCCGGACTCGACGTCCTCTACATCACGACGTCGCGCGAGAACGTGGCCGACGGCGAGCAGCCGCTCGCGGGCTCCGTGTTCTCCGCCCCCAGTGGTGTACGCGGCGCCGCGGTGCGCCCCTACGCGGGCTAGAGGTCAGAGCTCGATCGGCGCGATGAGTGTCGGGTCGTCTTTCGGCACCGAGGTGTCGCGCACGTTGTTGACGCGCTTCGAGACCGGATAGGTGGTGATCGTGCGGGCGACGGCGAGGGAGGAGCGATCGAGCATCGCCACCAGGCCCTCCTTGGCCGACGGCTCCTCCACCTTGATCGGCTCGGTCCACTCGTCCCAGGTGTCGGGGGTGAGGAACACCGGCATGCGATCGTGCACCTCGCCCGAGGCATCCGCTGCTTCACGGGTGATGATGGTGAACGAGAGCGCCCAGCCGTCGTCTTCCTTCTTCAGCTCGTAGAGGCCGGCTGCCGCCAGGATGCTCTCCGGAGCGTGGATGTAGTGCGGCTGCTTGCCGGTGGGTGTCGCCTCCCACTCGAAGTAGCCGTTCATCGGCACGATGCAGCGCCGCTGGGCGAAGGCGTTGCGGAACAGCCCGTTGGTCGCCACGCTCTCGAGCCGTGCGTTGATCGGAGACGGGCCACCCTGCTTCGCCCAGGCCGGCCGCAGCCCCCACGTGGCGGAGTCGATCTCGCGCACGAGCTCGCCGTCGATCAGGCGCTCGCGCACGATGGGCGAGGTCTCGGTGGGCGCCACGTTGTACGACGGCCGCCAGTCTTCGAGTTTGCCGCCGCGCGCCACGAACTCGGTGATGAGCTCATCGGTCTCGGCGCTCATCGTGAATCGGCCGCACATTCCGCACCGCCTTCCTGGTCGCGGGGTCTGCTTTCTCCTTCTACGCTAGTCGCCGCCACCGACACCCGTGCCGGTCTCGCCCAGGGCGTGCCGGAGTCGACCGAGCGATCCGTCGGCACTCGAGAGCACGGCGCCCGGATGCGGCCCCGCGAGCCGCAGCGGATCGGCCCAGTCGAGCAGTCCCGGCGAGCGGGAGGCGAGCACGACCGCGTTGCCGGTGCGCGCATCCCGCAGCACCGAGGCCGGACCGACCACGAGCAGGTGCGGCAGCACCGGCTCCAAGGCGGCGAGCTGGCCGCGCAGGGCCGGGAGGCCGTCGTCGTCGGCCACGTTCACGGCGAGCACGCCGTCGGGCACGAGCAGGTCGGCCGCCCGCTCGAAGAACGCCGAGGTGCGCAGGTGTGGGGGAGTCGTGATGCCCTGGTAGAGGTCGGCGACGACGAGGTCGGCCTGGCCGCCGAGGAACGGCGCGAGATCGACGACGCGTTCGGCCGCATCACCCGGATGCACCGCGAGCTCGGTGCCCGCGGGCAGCGGTAGGTGGGCGGTGACGAAGTCGACGAGGTTCTCCTCGAGCTCGACGACGTGCTGCTCCGATTCGGGCCGGGTGACCTGCACGTAGCGCGGCAGGGTGAGCGCGCCGGCGCCGAGGTGCACGGCGGTGATCGGCTCGCCGGGCACCCGGATGCGGTCGATCGCGTTGCCGATGCGCCGTACGTAGTCGTAGAACAGGGTCCCCGGGTCGCCGAGCGAGACGTGCGATTGCACGGAGCCGCCGATCGAGAGCAGGAAGGAGTCGGGCACCAGCGGATCGGGGGTGATCTCGGCGAGTGCGCCGCTCGGGTGCAGGACGGTGGTGGTGAGGGTCATGCCGGCTCCACGAGGCTCGCCGGCAGACCGAGGAACCGGCCGTAGCGGGCGACCTCCCGGGCGAATCCGCTCGTCTCAGCACCGCTGAGAGCGGTGAACGGCTCGGCCGTCACCTGCGCCTTCTTCGCGCCGACATTCCGCCGCCAGGTGCCCACGATCGTGCCGCGCGACACGATCATCGGCAGGAACATGCCGTTGTTGCCCGGTACGATGCGGCCGGCGAATTCGGCCGGCAGGGCGTGGGAGCGGTCCTGGTAGCCGAGGAGGTATTCGTCGAAACCGGGGAGGGCGTGCACCGCGGATGACTTCCGGGGCGGCGACGGCGGGGCGCCGGCCGGGTCGCGCATCCAGTAGCTCACACCGTCGATCTCGGTCTCGACCAGTCGGTCCCGCACCAGGGCCAGGCCCCGTTGCGCATCGGTCACGGTCGTCTTCGACCACCAGCAGAAGTCCTTCAGGGTGGCGGGGCCGTGGCCCGTGACGTACCGCAGGACGAACTCGGCCAAGGACTGGTCGCGGTCGGGATGGGGATCACGCGTCGGGGGCGCCCACTCGTCGAGCAGCACGAGCGCCTGCTGGGTGCCGCGGGTCGGACCCCAGCAGAGCAGGCCGTCGTGGGCGAGCCACCAGATGATGTGCACGCCGCGCTGGGCCGTCGTGGAGATGCCGTCGGCCTCGAGCAGGGCGAAGAACTCCTCGCGCGTGAAGGAGCCGCCGCCGCGGAGTTCGGCCTCCGCGATGCGTCCGGCCCGGGCGAAGACGGAGTCGTCGAGGTCGAGCTGGCGGTGCCGGGCGGCGACTCCGGTAACGGTCTTCGTGGCGGTGAGGGAGAGCATCCACCGCAGGTCGTCGGGCGTGCTGAAGTGCAGGGTGCCGCGCATGGGCCAGGAGCGCACCACCTGGGCGCTGTCGAGCGCGGCCGCGACGTCGGCGCGGGTGGAGCCGGGTGACCGGAGGCCGAGCGCCCAGACCGCCTGCCCGAAGTCCTGGGCCTGCAGGGCGAGCAGGTGCTGGGCGACCTCGACGATGCCCGGGCCGCCGCTCGCGCCGGCCGACCGCACCGGCGGCGCGATCCACTGCGTCTCGAGCCGCCGTTGCATCAGCTCGCGCGCCTCAGCACGGGCGGCCGTCGCCGATTTCGCCATGCGCCCAGTATGCCCGCGAGCACCGACGCCGCGTCGGAACGAGCGTGGACAGAGGGGGCGTCGGGCGAGCAGAGTGGAGGCAGGCGGGCAGTGGCGCCCGCCGACCCGACGGGAGGACGACATGACGACGATGCAGGCGCTCCGATCGCACACCCGCGGCGGCCCCGAGACCCTGGTGTTCGAGACCGCGCCGGTGCCGGCTCCCGGACCGGGGGAGATCCTCGTCGAGGTCCACGCCGCCGCCATCACCTTCGCCGAACTCACCTGGGACGAGACCTGGCAGAACGCCGACGGGTCCGACCGCACCCCGATCATCCCGTCGCACGAGGTCTCGGGAGTGGTGACCGCACTCGGCGAGGGTGTGACGGAGTTCGCGGTGGGCGACGAGGTGTACGGCCGCATCCGCTTCGATCGCGACGGTGCGGCCGCGGACTACGTCGTGATGGAGGTCGCGGATGCCGCGATCCGCCCGCACTCGGTCGATCACGTCGAGAGCGCGGCACTCCCGCTCGCGGCCCTCACGGCCTGGCAGGCGCTCGTCGACCACGCCCGGGTGCAGCCGGGGGAGCACGTGCTGGTGCGGGGCGCTTCGGGCGGAGTCGGCGTGTACGTGGTGCAGCTGGCGCGCATCCTCGGTGCCCGTGTCACCGCCACCGCCCGGGGCAGTGACCTCGACCTCGTGCTCGACCTCGGGGCGGACCTCGTCATCGACCACGCGAACGTCACCGACGACAACGTGCTGCTGCCCGCGGATGTCGTGATCGACACGGTCGGGGGGCCCACCCTGGCCCGGGCGTTCGAACTCGTGAAGCCCGGTGGGCGGCTGGTGACCCTGACGGCGCCGCCCCCGCCGGAGTTGACGGAGGGGCGGGACGTGACGGCGACCTTCTTCGTGGTGGGGCCCGACCCGGCGGAACTGCGGCGGCTGGCCGAACTGGTCGACGACGGGAGCCTGCGGCCCATCGTGGCTGAGACGTTCCCGCTGGCCGAGGGCCGTGTGGCGTTCGAGGAAGGGCCGCGGTTGCACAAGCCGGGCAAGACGGTGCTCGTCGTGCGCCCCTGAGCGTCGGCGGGTCAGGAACGGACGAGCGCGATCGCCTGTGCCCGGTCACGCACCCCGAGCTTCGCGAAGAGGGAGTTGATGTGGGTCTTGACGGTCGCGATGCTCACGAACATCCGGGCTGCGATCTCGGCGTTCGAGAGTCCTTCGCCGACGAGGGCGAGCACGTCGGCCTCCCGTGGGGTGAGGGAGGTGAAGCGGAGACGAAGCGTGTCGGGAGACACCGCGCCCCCGGCTCCCGGCGATCGGGCGGTGCCGGTCGCGGCGCGCGGATCCGCCCGTCCGGTGAGGGTGTCGACCAATCGTGCGCCCACTTCGGCCGCGAACGTCGACTGGCCTTCGGCCACCGATCGGATGGCGGCGGCGAGCTCGGTGCGCCCGGCGTCCTTCGTGAGATAGCCGCGGGCCCCGGCGCGGAGTGCTCCGACGATCGACTCGTCATCGGCGTAGGTGGTGAGCACGAGCACGGCCGTCGTCGGGCGGTGGGTGAGGATGGCTGCGGTCGCGGCCGCCCCGTCGAGTACGGGCATCCGGAGGTCCATCAGCACGACGTCGGGCTGCTCCGCCGCCGCGAGGCGCACCGCTTCCGCGCCGTCGGAGGCTTCGCCCACCACCTCCATGTCGGGAAGCAGCGAGAGCAGGGTGACGAGCCCGTCGCGCACGATCGCCTGGTCGTCGCACACCAGCACCCGCACGCGCCGCTCCTCGCCTGGTGCCGGTGTCGGGGCGATGCCGTCCCCGGCTGCACCGGGATCGCGGGGGGATGGAGTCGACGTCATGAGGTCTCCAGCCGCACCAGCACGACGAAGTGTCCGTCGACTTCGCCGGCTCGGACGCTCCCGCCGGGCACTGCGGCGAACCGCTCGGCCATGCCCTCGAGGCCATGACCGGCGGGGGTGAGGGATGTCGAAGCGGCGGACGGCACCGCGAGGGGGAGGGGATTCTCCACACGGAGTTCGAGCGCTCCCTCCGTCGCCAGCCGGAGCTCCGCGGTCACGGGCAAACCGGGCGCGTGCTTGCGGGCATTCGTCAGCGACTCCTGGAACGCCCGCCGCAGGGCGAAGGCCGCGTCGGCTCCGAGCGACCGCGCCGACTGTGACGGCTGGTCCGCGCCGATCACGGTGACCTCGACGGTGCCTCCGAGTGCGCGGTGGGCGTCGGCCAGCGCGAGGAGTTCGCTCACCAGCTCGCCGACCGTGTGCCGCGACGGGCCGCCGCTCGGGGGGACATCCGCCTCGCCGACGTCGCGCAGGGCGTCGACCGCTCGGCGGGCCTCGGCGAGTCCCGAGACCGCGAGTTCGCGGGCATCGCGCACGCGTCCCGCGGCGTCTGCCGTGCGTCCGGCCTCCAGCAGGGCGTCGACGGCGTCGAGCTGGATCACCAGCCCGCCGAGACTGTGCGCCAGGACGTCGTGGATGTCGCGAGCAACCTGCTGCCGCGCCGCGAGCACCGTGGCCCGCGCCAGTTCCTCCCGGGCGGCGACACGCTCCTCGAGCAACTGCCGCGCCTGCTTCTCCGAGGCGCGGAACTGCCGACGACTCAGTCCGGCCAGGAGCGCCACGACGATACCGGCCTCGATCGACAGGATGCCGAGAGGGGTGATGGGCGCGGACAGAGCCGAAAGCGGAACGACGGCCGCGGCGACGACACCGAGTGCGAGTCCGTGCCACAGCGGTCTTGCGAGATCGACCACCGTGAGCACCAGCCCGACGGCCACCGTCACCACGAGCACGCCGTTGCTCGGTACGACCGCTGCGGCACCGCTCAGCACCATCACGGCGGTCAGGGCGATCTGCACCGCGGTGAGCTGGCGCGGCACGAAGACGGTCGCGACCCAGCAGGCCAAACTCAGGGCGGCGAACACCGTCACCCAGGCATCGTCCTGGGGCGGCGTGTCGCGCCAGACGAAGAACGCCACCACGGCCACTCCGAGCAGGGTGAGCGCTCGGCTCAGCCAGGAGCGGCTGCCGTCGGGGGAGGGGATCACGGTTCCATCATCCCGCTCACGCGGCGACGACGCGCATCCGCTCGATCCTGCTCATGAACACGAGCGTGCGTCCCGCCCGGTTGGCCGCGACGACGATGAGGATGGCCCCGACGGTCACGGCCAGTTGCGACCCGGCAGCCCCAGCCCAGACGTCCATGCCGATGCGCACCGCGATGAACACGAGCCACAATCCGATTCCCCACCACCCGGTGCGGCTCTCCACGATCGGCGCCATCGCGTCGGCGGCCGACCGTCCCCGCGATCCCGCCTTCACCTTCCACGCCGCCAGCGCCTGATCGCTCATCGGCCGGAAATGAGCGATCCGCCCCATCACCACTCCGACTGCGAGGGAGATCAGGATCTCGATCGCCATCACGCCGAGGTCGAACGCCGAGATGGTTCCGAGCGAGGTGGTGCCTCCGATCTGCACGAGTCCGATCACGGCGAACAGGAGCGCTGTGCGCCACATCGCAGGGATCGCGACCGCCCGCCACTGGGTCTGCCGGTAACAGATCCAGCCGACCACGAGCACGATGAGCACGGTACGGATGACGACGTCGTAGGACATGGGGTCACTCTCTGAACGGGGGCCGGAAGGATGTCGGCCGAGTGGTTCCAGGCTCCTCGCCGGACGCCGTCGGCGGCACCACCCGGGGGTGGAGACCGGGTGGAGATCAGGCCGCGCCTGTGCTCGTGGTGCGCCCCGGAGCGTCGGCTCGCGGGCTCAGAGGGTGGTGGCGAGGCCCGTCGCGATGCCGAAGAGCACGGCGGCGGCGACGCCCGCGAAGGCTCGTACGTGGTTCCCGCGGGTCCATTCGGTGAGGTACGTGCGCCACGCGGGCACCGCATCCGCCGACTCGGCGTCGAGCTGGTCGAGGGCGTTGTTGCGCGGCACGTGGAATCCCACGGTCAGGCCCACGACGCCCACGAGGTAGACGGCCTCGCCCGCCACCGCCCACCAGAGCGCCTGCCCGGCGGGCGTGACGACGAGGAGGATGCACGCGGCCAGCCCGGCCAGCAGGGTGCCGAAGAGGGTGATCATCAGCGGTGGGCGCACGGCGGTGCGGTTGATGGCCTGCATGACGGAGATGCCCGCAGAGGGCGGGGCCTCGCCGAGCGCGCGCATCACGAACCCGGAGAAGGCGAAGAAGACACCGCCCACCACGGCGGCCCCGAGCGCGCTGGCCCCGGTCACGACGACGACCGCGACGACCGCGGCCAGTGGTTCGCTCATGCTGCCATTCTGCGGCCAGGTGGCGCCTTTCCACCAGATTCGGCGGGTGGGGCAGGTTCGGGGCGCGTCAGCGACGGAAGGCGGCCACGATGCCCACGGCGACGAGGGCGACCCCCGCGGCGATGACCGCGATGAAGGCCCAGAGGTAGCGGTCGGCGTCGATCCCCGGACCGAACTGGGCGAGCGCGACGAAGCCGCAGAGCCCGAGGAGCAGCATGCCCCAGACGATGGTGCCGAACTGCGCCGGGTGGGGGCGCGCGGCCTGGTCCGCCGGCGCCGGGGCCGCAGCCGCGGTGGCCGAGGTCCACGTCGCCGTGCCGGGTGCCGGAGCGACCGCGGGCGCGGGGAACGGCGGAGTCGTTCCGGTGGTCGATGCGGGAGGCGTCGTCGGAGCCTGGTCGGCTTCCGCGCCCTCGGACGTCGCGTCGGTCATGATCGTTCTACCTTTCGTTCTCGGGCACGAGGGTGACGGTTCCGGCGAGCAGCCACACCCGCACCACCGGGACACCCGCGGCCCTGGCGGCGGCGACGCGGTCGGCATCCGACCCTCCGGCGATGCCCGTGGGTGATCCGGATGCCGGGAAGAACCGCTCGTCGCTGATGAGCACTCCGCTCCGCTCGGTGCCGAGCGTCGACGTGACGGTGCCGGCGAACACGTGCGACTCCACCACGAACGGCACGCCCTCGGGCAGCAGCACCTCGGTCTGGCCCGCGCCGAGCCAGACGTCCACGGCGCCATCGGGCGACGTGCGGGAGAGGTCCTGCGCATCCACCACGGTCTTCCCGGCGATGAGCAGGTAGCTGTCGGGGCCGCCGGAGACGGCCTGACTAACGTTCACGGTCTGGGTTCCGAAAGGCTGCACCTCTGTTCCGGCGGGCAGGACTCCCGTGACGACCACGACCGCGGCGAGCAGCAGCGCGAAGGGCCCGAGGCCGCCGCTCGTGCGGCCCCGGATGCCCGCGACCACGATACCGACCGCGATCACGACGAGCGCCGCGATCGACACCACCAGCACGAGCTTGCCGTCGGGAACCACGGAGCCGTAGCCGATGCCCACGACCGCCGCCGCCACGAGGGCGATGCCGAGCACGACCGAGGAGAACGCCGCTCCCGCCCCGCGCGGGTGCGGATGCGCGGCCCGCCAGGCGGCGGCGCGGGCCTGGGCGGCCTCGCGCGCCCGCTCGTGGCGCTCGCGGCTCGCGCCGTGATCGGTCCAGCCCTGGTGCGACCAGGCGCTGGTCGGCGGAACGGATGTCGCGGGGGCGGATGTTGCGAAGGCGGCGACCGGGTCGGGTTCCGTTCCACCGGGTGCGGTCGCGGCATCCGGAATCGGCGGGGCGTCCGGTGTCGTCGGGGTGGTGGGCGCCTCCGTCGCTGGGGTCTGCGCGCCTCGGGCCTCCGTCGCGGGAGCCGCCGCGGCGGTGAAACCACCCGCGTACGGTGCGCCGGCGCCCGGCCCGCCTGTCGCCGGCGGCCGCGGAACGCTCCGCGCGATCACCACGGTAAGCCAGATGGCGCCGGCGATGAGGGCCAGCACCCACAGCGTGCGCAGGGTGATCTCGAGCCAGTCCGGCATGCCCCAGAGCTCGGGGGTGGCGTCGAACCAGATGCCCCGCATGAAGGGCAGGAAGGTGAGGATGGCGGCGATGCCGATGAAGATCATCGGATAGGTGAACACGCCGTGCACCGCACTTTCGGCGTGGATGTGGCCGCGGGAGTCGGGCAGCAGCGCCCAGCCCACGGCGTAGGCGAGGAAGACGGGACCGCCGAGGATGGCGATGACGATCGCGATGCCGCGCACGAGCCGCACGTCGAGACCGGTGCGCGCCGCGATGCCGGAGCACACGCCGGCCACCCAGGCGTCGTCGCCGCGCGTGATGCCGAGGCTGCGGATCCAGGCGAAGAAGGAGGCGCCCACCGGTCGCGGCGGGGCGGGAGGGGCGGAAGGAGGAGGTGGCATGGACATGTTCCGATTCTGTCGATCAGGTGGCAGGTGCCGATATCGGGGATGACCCTGATTCGACCCTGAGATCGGCCCCGGAGAGTGTGGTCGGGGTGCGCGACCTGCTTGGATGCTGGAATGGAGACCACCGCCACCATCGTGCGCCCGCGCCTGCGCGTGGTGGGCGGGGTGTGCGCGGGAGTGGCTGCCCACCTGGGCGTGCCGACGACGGTGGTGCGCACGGTGACGGTGCTCCTGGCGCTCTGTGGGGGAGCGGGCATCCTGCTTTACGCCTGGCTCTGGGCCACGACACCGGTCGCGGAGGTGGCGCGCGAGCCGCGGATGAGGGAGAGCCTGACGTCGCCCGCAGGGTCGTCCGCGCCGGGCGGCGCGTCTCGCGCCGAACAGCTGAGACGCGCGCCCGTCACCGAGATCCTCCTCGGACTCGCCCTCATCGGTGCGGGCGGTGCCCTCGTGGCGAGCCGACTCGGGGTGGAGGTTCCGCTCGCGGTCGTCATCCCCGGCATCGTGGTGCTCGCGGGCGTCGCGCTCGCCTGGCGCCAGTTCGCCGACCTGCGTGCCGGAAGCACCGCCGCGGGACCGACGCTCGTGGTGCGGTCGCTCGGCGCGCTCGTGCTCGTGGCCACCGGCATCCTGCTCTTCTTCATCACGGGGGATGCGCCGAACGTCTGGACCGTCGTGGTCGCGGCGGTCTCGGTGCTGCTCGGGGTGGGGCTCGTGGCGCTGCCGTGGGTGGTGCGGCTCTCCCGCGACCTCGGGGCGGAGCGGGCCGCGCACGAACGCGCCGCGGAGCGCGCCGAGATCGCCGCGCACCTGCACGACTCCGTGCTGCAGACGCTCGCGCTCATCCAGCAGAAGGCGGGGGCGCAGAGCGAGGCCGCCCGGCTCGCGCGCGCCCAGGAGCGGGAGCTGCGCGACTGGCTCTTCGACACCGCTCCGGCCGACGACCGCGATCTCGCGAGCGAACTCCGACGGCTCGCCGCCGTGATCGAGGAGGATCACGCCGTGCGCTTCGAACTCGTGACCGTCGGCGCCTCCGTGCCGGCGCCGGAGAGCCTGCTCGCGGCCGGGCGCGAGGCGATGCTCAACGCGGCTCGGCACGCGGGCGGTGACGTCTCGATCTTCCTCGAGGTGGGGAGGGAGCGGATCGAGCTGATCGTGACCGACCGCGGGCCGGGGATGGACCTGGACTCCATCCCGGCCGACCGGCTGGGCGTGCGCGAGTCGATCATCGGGCGGCTGAAGCGCGCGGGTGGCACGGCCGTCATCGGGCCGGGGCGTGGGGGCACGGGAACCGAGGTGCGGCTGACCCTCCCGGTCGGGGTGGCGGCCGCGCCACCGCAGGGTGCGGGGCCGCTCGCGCCCGAGGCGGGGCACGCGTCGACCCCGTCCGCGGCGGCTGCGTCTGCATCAGCCGCGCCCGCCCCGCCCGCTCAACCCGCGGCGTCAGCGCCCGCCGTGCCCGCGTCATCCGCTGCGTCTGCCGCGCCCGCCCCCACCGTGGCCGCACCATCCGCTGCGTCTGCCGTACCCGCCCACCCCGCGGCGTCTGCGCCCACCGTGCCCGCCCCCGCCGAGCCTGCCTCACGCGAGCCCGCGCCATCCGCTGCTGAGCGAGAGAATGGAGCACCATGACCGAGCTGCGCATCGCCATCGTCGACGATCATTCGATCTTCCGCTCCGGGCTGCGTGCCGAGCTGGATGCCGGCCTGGAGGTCGTGGGCGAGGCGTCGACCGTCGACGAGGCCATCGCACTCGTCGGGGCGGTCCGGCCGCGCGTGGTGCTCCTCGACGTTCACCTGCCGGGCGGCAACGGCGGGGGCGGCGCGGAGGTCATCCAGCGCTCGGCCGCCTCGTCGCCCGAGACGCTGTTCCTCGCGCTGAGCGTCTCGGACGCTGCGGACGACGTCGTGCGCGTCATCCGCGCAGGAGCGCGTGGCTATATCACCAAGAGCTCCTCCGGCGCCGAGGTCTCGGATGCCGCTCGCCGCGTGGCCGACGGCGACGCGGTGTTCTCCCCCCGGCTCGCGGGCTTCGTGCTGGATGCCTTCGGTGCGGCGTCCGGCGAGACGGCGGCGACGCACGACGAGCTCGACCGGCTCTCGCAGCGCGAGCAGGAGGTCCTGCGCCTCATCGCCCGCGGCTACTCCTACCGCGAGGTGGCGACAGAGCTCTACATCTCGGTGAAGACCGTCGAGACCCACGTCTCGGCCGTCCTCCGCAAGCTCCAGCTCTCGAACCGCCACGAGCTCACGGCCTGGGCCCTCGAGCGCAAACTCCTCTGACCGTGAGGCGAAGATTGCTCATAATCGTCTAGTGTCGTTCCTGTGAACGATCCCACAGGCCCTGCACCGAGCGATTACGTTTCCACGCTGAATGACCTGAAGTATCAGGTGCGTTCGGCTCAGATCATGACGCGCCGGCGGGTCAACGCCGAACTGATCGCGCTGTACTGGTCGATCGGTGCGACGATCCTTGCCCGCACGTCCTAGGGCAACGCGGTCGTGGGCAAGCTCGCCGAAGACCTCCGTTCCGAGTTTCCATCGATGAAAGGGTTCTCGCGGTCGAATCTCTTCTACATGCGATCATTCGCTCAGGCCTGGCCTGAGTTGGGAGCACACGTCCAGGAAAAAGTCCAGCACGTTGCTGGACTTTTGCCATGGGGCCACCTCATGGTCATCCTCGACAAGCTCGAAGCCCATGACGAGCGCTCCTGGTACGCCGAGCGAGCGGTCGCCAACGGATGGTCACGCAACGTTCTCCTCAACCAGATCATGAGCAACGCCAGAGGGCGTCAAGGCGCATCGTTGTCCAACTTCGAGGCGCGACTCCCCGCCACGGATTCAGAGCTCGCGGGTCAGCTCGCCAAAGACCCGTACGTCTTCGACTTCCTCGACCTGTCCGACGATGTCGCCGAGCGTGAACTCGAACAAGCGCTCATGGATCGCCTGGTAGAGACCCTGCGCGAGCTCGGCGCCGGGTACGCGTTCGTCGGGCGGCAGGTGCATTTCGACGTCGGAGGCGACGACTTCTACCTCGATCTCCTGTTCTTCCATGTCGAGCAGCTGAGGTATGTCGTGATCGAACTGAAGACCGGGAAGTTCCAGCCGGAGTACGCCGGTCAACTCGGCTTCTACGTGGCGCTGGTCGACGACCGACTCAAGAGGCCGGCGCACGACGCGACCGTGGGCATCCTCATCTGCGGTGGCCGCAATGATCACACCGTGCGGTACGCCCTGAGTGGGTCGACGGCGCCGATGGCTGTCTCGACGTATTCCTACGAGTCCCTGCCCGAGGCGGAGCGCGCCGCGCTGCCGGATGCGCGCCGGTTGGTCGATGCGCTCGCCGGCGACGTGCTCGGGGAGGAAGCAGGGGTCAGGCGCGGGTAGCGTCTTCGTCTCCGGGCGAAGCGGCCGCCGCGGACGGACGCATTCGGAGGCCGAGGAAGGAGAGCACCAGGAGGAGCACGGCGCCCGCGAAGATCGCGACGTCGGCGATGTTGCCGATGAACCAGTTGCCGTAGGCGATGAAGTCGACCACGTGGCCGATGCCGAAGCCCGGCTCGCGGAACAGTCGGTCGGCGAGGTGCGTGACCGCCCCGCCGAGAAGCAGTCCCCAGGCCACCGACCAGGGGAGCGACCTCGTCCGATACGCGATGACGCCCACCGCGACGGCGGCGAGGCCCGCGAGCACCGCGAAGATCCAGGTGTACTGCTCGCCGATCGAGAACGCGGCGCCCGGGTTGTAGATCAGCTGCAGCCCGAGCAGGTCGCCGAGGAGCGGGATGCGCTCGCTGGTCGAGAGCGCCGCCTCGGCCCAGAGTTTGGAGAGCTGGTCGGCGGCGATGGTCGCGATCGCGATGACCGCCGTGATCAGCGGTGCCCAGCGTGTGAACCTCTGGCGACGGGTGCGGGCAGGCGCTGTAGCGGAGGGTGCGGTGGGCTCGGTGGGGCGCTCGGCCGGGTCGGAGGGGGCGTCGGACATGCGTCAATCCTCTCAGCAGAGGCGCCGGCTGCCGCACTCGCCCGACGGATCGATCGCGATCATCCGGACGACCGACCCGGCTCCGAGGGCCTCCGGGCATAATCGGAGCATGGATCCCCTCGACGCCCTGAACGAGACCGCGTTCCTCCTCGAGCGCGAACTCGCCCCGGGCTTCAAGGTGAAGGCGTTCCGCCGCGCGGCCGCGGTGGTGGGGGAATGGACGCCCGAGGAGCTGGCGGCGCGAGCATCCGACGGTCGGCTGAAGGCCACGAAGGGTATCGGATCGCGTACCTTCGAGATCATCACCCAGGCGCTCGCCGGCCGCGTCCCCGACTACCTCGCCGACCTACGCGAGCGCACGGCCACGACCCTGCCGGCCGAGGTCGCGGAGTTGCACGGGAAGCTGCGGGGCGACCTCCACGCGCACAGCGATTGGTCGGACGGCACCACCGACATCCCGAGCATGGTCGCCGCGGCCCGCCTTCTCGGCCACCGCTACCTCGCCCTCACCGACCACTCACCGAGCCTCACGGTGGCCAACGGGCTCTCGCCGGAGCGCCTCGAGGAGGAGCTCGACGTGGTGGCCGAGCTGAACGGGTCCGACGCGACCGGCCCCGACTTCACGCTGCTCGCCGGCATCGAGGTCGACATCCTCGAAGACGGATCGCTCGACCAGGAGAAGGCCCTGCTCGACCGCCTCGACGTGGTGGTGGCCAGCGTGCACTCGAAGCTCCGCGCCGATTCGGCCACGATGACGAAGCGGATGCTCGCCGCCATCGACGACCCGCACACCGATGTGCTCGGGCACTGCACCGGCCGGCTCGTCGAGGGCTCGCGGGGCACCCGCCCGCCGTCGGACTTCGACGCGGTCGCCGTGTTCGCGGCCTGTGCGGCGAACGGGGTGGCCGTCGAGATCAACTCGCGCCCGGAGCGCCAGGACCCGCCCGACGACCTCATCCGGCTCGCCGTGGACTCCGGATGCCTCTTCAGCATCGACTCGGATGCGCACGCCCCCGGCCACCTGTCGTTCCTCGACCTCGGTGCCGCGCGCGCGGTCGCGCTGGAAGTGCCCGCGGAGCGCATCGTCACGACGTGGGAACTGCCGCAGCTGCTGGAGTGGACGAGCCGCCGGGGATAGACGACCGCGTCCGCGCTCAGCGGGTGTACGCCCCCGACCCCAGGTCGGCCAGGAGTGTCGGGCCGGTCGGGGTCCAGCCCAGCAGTTCCTGCGTGAGCGCGCTCGACGCGGGGATGTCGAGGCCGAAGAACGCGCCGATCCAGCCGAAGTGCTCGGCGGCGGCATCCGGAGCGACCGACGCGACCGGAACACCGAGCTGCTGCCCGATGGCCTCCGCGATGTCGCGGGTCGGGATGCCTTCCTCGCCCACGCCGTGCACCACCGCTCCCGCGGGTGCCTTCTCGAGCGCCAACGTCACCATCCGGGCCGCGTCGCTGCGGTGCACGGCCGGCCAGCGGTTCGATCCGTCACCGACGTAGCCCGAGACGCCCTTCGCGCGCGCCACGCCGACGATGGTGGCGATGAATCCGTGGTCGCCCTCGCCGTGGACGGTCGGTGAGAACCGCAGGCTCACCGGCCGGATGCCGCGCTCGGCGAATGCGAGCGCCAACGGCTCGGCTCCGCCGCGCGGCGCGTCGGGCCCGCCGGCCTGACTCGCGTCACGTTCGGTGACCACGCGACCGGGTGTGATCATCGCGACACCGGAGGCGAAGAGGAACGGCCGACCTGAACCCGCCAGAACGTCGCCGAAGGTCTCGATGGCGGCTCGCTCGGTGCGGCCCGCCCCCGCGAAGTCGGAGAAGTCGTGTTTGAAGGCGAGGTGGATGACAGCGTCGGATGCCTCGGCGCCGGCGCGCAGGCTCACCAGGTCGTCGAGACTTCCTCTCTGCACCTCGGCGCCGGTCGCGCGAACGTCGGCGGCCGACTCGTCGGAGCGGGCCAGCCCGACGACGTCGTGTCCGGCGGCGAGGAGTTCGGGAACGACGGCGGAGCCGATCCAGCCGGATGCTCCGGTCACGAAAACACGCATGGGAGTGATCTTCTGTCTTGATGTCAGCAACTGACATCACTGTACCACTCAATGTCAGTGAGTGACATCACTAGGATGGACAGCGTGGGACGATGGGAACCGGGCGCAGCAGGCCGCCTCGCGCAGGCGGCGTTGGAGCTCTACGCCGAGCGCGGGTACGAGCAGACGACCGTGCTCGACATCGCCGAGCGCGCGGGTGTGACCGAGCGCACCTTCTTCCGGCATTTCGCCGACAAACGCGAGGTGCTCTTCGATCGGTCGAACGCGCTGCAGGAGACCGTGGTGGCCGCCGTCGCCGCGGCTCCCCCCGACCTGCCGCCGCTCGAGGTCGTGGGTGCGGCGATGGAGCGGGCAGGGGTCTTCCTCGAAGACCGCCGGGAGTTCGCGCGGAAGCGCGCGGCCGCGATCGCCGCGAATCCGAGTCTGCAGGAGCGCGAACTCTTCAAGATGGCGACCCTCGGCTCCGCGGTCGCTACGGCTCTGCACGCGCGGGGAGTGTCGTCGCCCGCTGCCGCGATCGCAGCGGAGGCCGGTGTCGCGGTCTTCCGGCTGGGCTTCGAGCGCTGGGTGTCGAACGACGACGCCCCCGACCTCCCCGCCTGCATTCGCGACTCCCTCGCCGCCCTCCGCGCGCTGACGGCTTAGATCGTCGTAGCCGGACTTCTCCAACCGAAACGCCGAGCGGCACCGGAGGGGATCGCGGACGCCATCTCGATTGGAGAAGTCCGAGCCCTCACGCCATCAGTACCTCGGCCGCGAACCCGGCCGCGCGCATCCGGAGGTTCTCGATCCGTTCCGTTCGTGCTGCCTCGACGTCGAAGCCGACGTAGGCCACGGGCGGCGTCTTGCGCACATTCGCCGAGCACTCGAACTCGGAGCAGACGAGAGTGCCGACCGTGTTGCCGTTGCGACCGCCCGCGCCCGATCGACGGGCGCTGAAGAACACCACGTCGTTCGGCAGGTGCACGTCGCGGCACCAGGAGCACTGCGCCCGGGTGCGCGGGGTCGCCTCGGCCTGCCGCAGCATGATGCCCACGGGCGAGCCGTCGACCGGCACCACCACGAAGGCACGCCGCGGGTTCTTGCGGTCGCGCCAGCCGAGGTAGTCGATCTTCGTCCAGTCGATCTCGTCGAAATCGGCGGGCAGGGTGAGGTCGTTCAGTTCTTTGCGCGTCGCGTTCACGAACGATGCGCGGATGGTGCTTTCACTCAGAGAGAGCATGGGTGTCGCCAATCGATTCGGCCCGCACCGGCACGTCGCAACGACGCACGTCGCGGGCGGAGAAAAAGAAATCGAGGTGGTGGCGACTATCTGATGCCGGCGGACGACGCGCCGACGACCTCCGATCGCCCCGAGGGCGTAGCGGCGGAAAGGTGGATGCTCACCTCTCCAGCGTACGCGCCCTCGGGACCCGGAGGTCGAATGCCGAAGCGGAGCCTAGGCCGAGATGGCGGCGATCGCGTCGAGGATGGTGGCCGCGACCGCCTCCGGCTGCGACACGCTGATGGCGTGCGACGCCCCGGCGACCTCGCGGGTGCCGCGCGACCCGGCCCGCTCGGCGCCGGCGCGGTGCACGGCGACCGGGATGTTGAGGTCCTGGTCGCCGAAGACGAACCAGGCGGGTGTCGTGGTCCAGGCGGGGGCATCCGTGACCAGCCCGTCGGAGAGCGCGGCCTGCGTCACCGGACGCTGCGTGGCACCCATCAGGCCCGCCTCCTGCGCCGAGACGTCCGCCGCGAACTGGTGGTGGAAGAGGTCACGACGGATGGCGAATTCGTTGCCGCCCGACGACACCGGGTACGCGACCAGGGCATCGCCGAGCGTTCCCCCGGGGGCGCTGTTCGACAGATCGAAGGCGCTCTCGCCCTGCTTCGGCACGAACCCCGACGCGTAGACCAGGGCGGCGACCGAGTCGTTGCCCGCTGCGGCTTCGGTGATCACCATGCCGGCGTAGGAGTGCCCGACGAGTACCACGGGGCCGTCGATGCCCGCGATCACGTCGCGCAGGTACGCCGCGTCACCCGCGAGGCTGCGGAGCGGGTTGGCCACGGCGACCGAGGTGATCCCGTTCTCGTGCAGGATGCGGATGACGCCGTTCCAGCTGGCCGACTCGGCGAACGCCCCGTGCACGAGCACGACGGTCGGCTTGGCCGCGGCATCCGTCGCTCCGAACGACGCGGTCAGCCAGTCGGCGAACCGCGTCGGCCCGTACTGCTGCACGGTCACGCGCGGGTCGTTGCCGGGGGTGAGCGACTGGTCGGTGACGGTTCCGCCGAAGTACCCGGTCTCGTCGGCCACGACGACCGTGCGCGGGTCGCCCTTCGCCGCCAGCACCCGCGTGCCCAGCTCGGCGAGACGCAGTGGCTCCGGCCCGGCGAGCTCGATGACGCCGTTGATGGGCTCGCCCGTGGCGACCTCCGCGAGCGCGGCCGACACGTCTGCGGCGGCGATCGGCTGCATCAGCACCGAGGAGAGTCGGATGATGTCGCCGTCGGCGCCACCCTCGGCCAGCGCCGGGATGAACTCGAAGAACTGGGTGGCGCGCACGATGCTGAAGGGGATCGGGCCGGCCGAGGCGATCTGCTCCTGCGCGACCTTGGCGCGCATGTATCCGATGTCGGGCATCCGATCCGCGCCGACGATCGAGAGCACGACGTGGTGGCGCACGCCGGCGGCGGTGGCGGCCTCGACGATGTTGCGGGTGGAGGTCTGGAAGAACTCGAGCACTGGGGCGTCGTCGAACGACGGGGAGTTCGGGATGTCCACCACCACGTCGGCCCCGTGCAGAACCTCGGCGAGTCCCTCGCCAGTGATGGTGTCGACGCCCGTCGAGGGGGAGGCGGGCACCGCTTCGTGCCCCGCCTGGCGGAGTCGTTCGACCAGAGGGCCGCCGATGAGTCCGGTGCCGCCGATGACCACGATCTTCATGAGAGTTGCCTTTCGTTCGCTGAGGAGCTGGGGTTGTCGTTCCCCAGCTACGACCAGGCGGGCGTCCGTGTTGTGACGAGACGATCGCGCCCGGCGGCTGCAGCGCGGAGGCGGTGGTCTATCCGGCGTCGATGGTCGGGGTGGGCTGCGGTCCGGAGACGATGCGCGTCGCCCGCGACGGCGGGTACGGGGCAGCGGTCACCACTCCGGCCCGCCGCCCCCACCAGGTGCTGAACAGCGCGGCGCCCACGCAGAGTGCCATCGGCAGCAGCAGGAAGGGGCTGCCGGCTCCCTCGCCGCGCTCGAACACCTGGTCGGTCTGGCCCATCAGCGCCGTCGGTACGAGCAGCAGCACGTTGTTGGTGGCGTGCACCAGGATGGGCGCCTCGAGCCCGCCCGTGCCCCGCGCGGCGAACGACGCCGAGGCGCCGAACACGAAGTAGTAGGCGATGAGCCACGGATCGGCGACCGCGTGCGCCGCCGAGAACAGCGCGCCCGACACGATCGTGCCCACCACGAAGGCCGCGATCGGGCTGCCGAACCAGGATCCGACGGACCGCTGGATGAGCCCGCGCGCCCCGAACTCCTCACCCGCCGACTGGAGTGGGGTGGTGAACAGCACGATCAGCACCATCGCGATCACCGATCCGGAGAGGTCGATCGGATCGAGCGGGCCGAGCACGAGCGAGACGCCCACGTAGACGATCCACACCGGCACGATCACGAGCGCCAGTCGCCCGAGCCACCGCCAGCGGAACCGCCCCACCACCGAGGAGAGCCAGCGCGGTCGCACGCCGAAGAACGCCCACTGCAGCAGCATCGCGATCGGCCACATCGCGGCGAGCGCGAGATTGTTGGCGAGCATCAGCGCGGGCGTGAAGGTGAGCGATCCGTTCGCCAGCTCGTCGAAGCCGTACTGGCCGGTGGCGAGGTCGACCGCCAGGGCGCCGACGCTGAAGACGAACGAGACCAGGAAGTACGCGGCGACGAGCGAGAGGATGGCGAGCGTTCCGCGCCACCAGGCCGGGGCGACACGCAGCGCGTGGTCGTAGGTGGCGGTCGGATGCGCGATCGTGCTCATGCTTCCAGGCTACGGCTGTCGAGAAGTCACGCGGTGACCAGGCGCTCGAGGTTGTCGAGTTCGTTGGCGCGGCCGGCGAGGAGGCGCTCGGTCCAGACCTCGTCGTGCAGCTCCTCCACGCGCATCACGACGCGCGTGCCGCCGCCATCGGCCTCAACCAAGTCGACCTCCGTGAGCTGTTCGTAGGGTTCGTGGTCGGGCACGAAGTCGATGAGCGAGCGATAGGCCAGTCGGTCAGGGCCGTCGACCTCGGTGAAGGTCTTGCGCGACCGCGTGGCCAGCGGCATCCCGTACTGCTCCATGAAAGCGATCTGTTCGGGCGCGACAGCGGTCATCGTGTAGACGAGTTCGCCGCCCTCGCGGAGGTCGAGTTCGTCGACGTCGGTCCGGAACCCTTCGGGGGCCCACCAGCTGCCGATTCCTTCCGGCGTGGTCCAGAGCTGCCAGATGCGCTCGGGGGTGGCGGAGATGATGCGTTCGATGGTGTGCATGATGTCTTTCGTCCTTTCCTTTCGTTTGCGATCACGTTATATTCGCCTAAACGAATATGTCAAGGAGCTCATTCATGCGTACTCCGATGGATGTCCAGCAGGTGCTCGCGGCCATCGCGGAGCCCCAGCGCTATCGCATCGTGACTCTCCTGGCCGAGAGGCCGCACACGGTCGGGGAGGTCGCATCCGCTCTCTCGGCGCTGCAGCCGCAGACAACGAAGCACCTTCAGACGCTCGAGTCGGCCGGAGTGATCACTGTGCACCGGCTCGGCCGGCGGAGGCTCGCCGCGCTCGAACGCGACACGCTGCGTCTGCTCGCGGAGCAGCTCAGCGAGCTCGGGGTGCCGCGCGCCGACGACGCCGCATTGGGTGACTACGCGCGCGCGGTACGGGCGGAGACGGAGCGGGCGGCGGCGAGCGGGAGCGCGGTGCGGTCGATCTCACTGCACCGTCGGTTGACCGCCACGCCCGAGGCGGCGTGGGCGGCCTGGACGGAGCCCGACCAGGCGCGACGGTGGTGGGCGCCCAACCACTTCACCGTGACGGAGTTCGATCTGCCCCCGGCACCCGGCGCAACGGTGGCGGTGGGGCTACGGGAGGGCGACGGCACCGAATATGCGTCGACGGGCCGGATGCTCGCGGCCGAACCGGCCCGTCTCCTCGAGTTCGAGCTCGCACCCCTGGGTCCGGATGGGGCGCCGCTGTTCACTGCGGTCTACCGGGCCGAGTTCGCGACCGTGGAGCCTGCCGGCTCAGGGACAGCCGGCGTCGGCCAACCCGGCCCCGCGGACGTGGGCGCGCGCGGCACGGATCTGCTGCTCACCATCCGCGTCGATGACGCCGTCGCCGAAGCCGCCCCGGTGTTGGCCGGGCTCGAACTCGGCTGGGCCAACCTGCTCGACAATCTGGCTGCTCAACTGCGGAAGGGGGATACTGCCGTCATGGAGATCGAGCAGTGGTGGCCCAAGCTCTCGCCCGCGACGCGGGAGTGGCTGGCTGACAACAACGGCGACGCGGTGACGCCCGAGATCGTGGCCGAGATCGAGCGTGCGGCCGGCGCCGTCGATCCCACCGCGTGGTGGTTCGGCGAATCGGATGCCTCAGGTTTCTTCTTCTCCGACGCCGGCGTCGACTGGATCGAGGCCGCCGCCAACGGCGAGACCCCCTAGACGGGCCCGGAAGAGCCGGGCGAGCCGTTCCCGATTCCCGGGGTCGCGCGCTTCGGTGCTGAGGGCGGCGACCTGGCCGTCTTCGAGATACGAGCCCGACGCGACATCCGCGCTGATCGCCTGGATGACGCGGGCCGCACCGACCGACGGCGGTCCGCCGATCCGGCCCATCATCGCCGCGCTGAGCGGGGTGTCGTTGAGCCCGGGGCAAAGGGCCACGACGGTGACGCCCGAGCCCGCCTCCTCCTCGGCGAGCATCGACGACCAGGTGACCATCGCCAATTTGGCCCGTGCATAGGCCGAGACCGGCGCATAGTGGTGCTCCAGGTCGACGTCGTCGAAGTCGAACCGCTCGACGTGGTGAGCCGAGGAGCCGACGTTCACGATGCGCGCCCGCGACGAGAGCGATGGCACCAGGAGGCGGGTGAGCAGGGCCGGCGCCAGAGCGTTCACCTGCAGGGTGCGCTCGAAGCCGTCGGGCGTGAGGATGCGCGTGGGCGCGCCGGGCACGCCGGCGTCGTTCATCAGCACATCGATCCGGCGCGCCCGACTCGTGATCTCCCGTGCAGCTCCAGCCACCTCGGTGAGGCGGGTGAAATCGGCGGAGATGTAGTGGACGTCGGCCGGGCCGCTCTTTCGAATGCCTCGGAGAACCGGGGCGACCTGCTGCTCCGGTTCGGGGCCGAGCAGAACCAGGACGCGAGCGCGGCCCGCGAGGCGCCGGGCCGCGGCCTCGCCGATGCCGCTCGAACGCGACCGGGACAACCGTCGCGAGCCGAACGGAGGAGTCAGGATGCGTCAGCAGGAGATGTCGAAGACCAGCACGAGCGAGCCGGCCGGGCAGGGTGCCGGCCCCGGTACCTTCGCCGTGTGGGGCGAGTATTTCGAGGCGAACCTCGTCCGCCACGCTCGGCTGGACGCCCAGATCCCGTGGGCCTCCCGGTCACCCCTCCCGAGCGCCGCCCGGGTGGCGACCTCGCAGTCGCTGCAGCGGTTCGAACTCGGTGAGCGCGGCGAGGGCACGGGTTTGATGTCGAAGGCGGCGGCCCGCGGCGACGCGGACTACGACGCGGCCCTGGTGCTCTTCGTGCAAGAGGAGCAGAAGCACTCGGCGCTGTTCGCCCGGGCGCTCAAACGATTCGGCGTCGAACCGCTCGCGGCCCACTGGTCGGACGGCGCCTTCGTCGTGCTGCGCCGCCTGATGGGCCTGCGCACCGAGATCACCCTGTTCCTCGTCGCCGAGACCGTGGCACTCGAGTACTTCGGTGCCCTGCACCGGTCGCTGGATCCGGTCATCCACGGGGTGGCGGAACGGGTGCTGACCGACGAGGTGGAGCACATCCGCTTCCAGATCGACCAGTTGCGGGTGGGGTTCGAGCGGGTGTCGCCGGTCGGGCGGATGCTCGCGGCGGCGGCCGCCTGGACGGTCGCGGTGGGAGCGGCCACGGTCGTCGCCCTCGACCACGGCCCGGCCCTCCGCGCCTGCGGATTGCGGCCGTTCACCTTCTGGGGCCGGGCGCTGCGCCACTTCCGACTCGCGGCCGGCCCGGCGTTCCGCCTCGGCCGCCACGCCGCGGGCACGGCGCCGTACGGGCCGACCTCCGCCCCGTGACGCACAGGCCCTCGCCGCCTGCACCACCGCTGCGGCCGGGCGTCTGCCATCGACATGGAGCGTCAGGCCGCCGGCCGCACCACCGCCGCGGCCACGCGCCCGCCGTCCACGTCGAGCGTCGTGCCGTGCACGAACGACGCGTCGTCGGAGGCCAGGTACACGACCGCCGCGGCGACCTCGTGGGGAAGACCGGTGCGTCCGGCCGGGGTGCCGTGCATCATGTGCTCGCTCGGGGCATCCGCTCCGGGGGCGAGATCGAGCGCCCGGATCACGCCGGGCGACACCGCGTTCACCCGCACCCCCTGCGGGCCGAACTCGGCCGCCCAAGAGCGGGTCAACGCCTCCATCGCGCTCTTCGAGGAGCTGTAGAGCGGGCTGCCGGCCACGGCCAGTCGCGTGATCCACGATCCGAGGTTAACCACCACTCCGCCACCGGCCGCGATCATGCCCGGCACCATCGCCTGAGTGAGGAAGAAGGGAGCTTTGAGGTTCACGGCGTAGATGCGGTCGAACAGCTCCTCGTCGGCGGAGCCGGTGCTGTGTGGCGGGTAGATGCCCGCGTTGTTGACCAGGATGTCGATCCGTCCGCCGAGGGCGGTGGCCGCCTCGTCGGCGAGCGCGTGGCTGCGGGCGGCGGAACCGTCGAGATCGGCGCGCACGAAGTCGGCCCGTCCGCCGGCGTCGCGGATGCTCGCGGCTGCCGCGGCGCCTCGCGTCGAGTCGCGTCCGGAGACGACGACGTGGGCGCTCTCGGCCGCGAGAGCCCGGGCGATGCTGAGTCCGATGTTGTTGGTGGAGCCCGTGACGAGCGCGGTCTTGCCGAGGAGTCGTTGAGTCATGGAAGGCACGCTATGTCCGCATTTTTGGACTCTCAAGTCCAGAATGGACGTATCGTGGAGTCATGCCCATCACTGCCAAAGGCCGAGCCACGCGCGACCGCATCATCGAGGGCGCCGCCGCCTTCCTGCGCGAGAACGAGTTCGGCGAGATCAGCCTCGACGACGTGCGTGCCGTGACCGCCACCAGCAAGGGCCAGCTCTTCCACTACTTCCCCCACGGCAAAGACGAGCTCCTGCTCGCCGTCATGCGCCACGAGGCCGACCGGGTGCTCGCCGAACAGCAGCCGCACCTCGGCGATCTCTCCACGTGGGACGCCTGGCAGGCCTGGCGCGAGGTGCTCGTCGCCCGCTACCGGGCACAGGGCACGCACTGCCCGCTCAACACCCTGATGGGTCAGATCGGATCGACCCCGGGCGCGGTCGACGTGGTGCGCGCCCTGCTCGTGCAGTGGCAGGGAGCGTTGGCCACCGGCATCCGCTCGATGCAGGCCTCCGGATGCGCCGACGCCGACGTCGATCCCGACCGGCTCGCGGGCGCGATGATCGCCGCCATCCAGGGCGGCGTCGTCGTGATGCGGTCGACGGGAAGGACCGAACACCTCGAATCGGCGCTCGACGTCATGTTCACCCAGCTGCGGCAGCCGCAGCCCGCGTAGGGTGAGGCGATGGCCGTCAGTCGCAATCCATCCGAGCCGCCGCTGCGAACGACTTCCATGGGCAGGCGCGTCGCAGGGCTGGTGAGGCTGATCGCCGGGGTGGGGCTCGCCGTCACCATCGGCATCCAGATCGGCGACCGCGTGGCGAACAACGCCTTCGACCCGTGGGAGTACTTCAGCTACTTCACCATCGAGACGAGTTTGTTCAACATCGTCGTCCTGCTGGTGGGCGGCGTGCTGGCGCTCCGGTTCACTCGCGACCCGACGCTGTTCACGACCGTGCGGATGGCGACCCTCACCTATGCGATCGTCACGGCCGCCGTCTACAACGTGCTGCTGCGGAACATCCCGCCGACGGGGTATCCCGGTCTCGACTGGCCGAACGAGGTGGTGCACGTCTGGGTGCCGCTACTGCTCCTGCTCGATTGGCTGCTGGCACCCGGCCGCCCCGCGTTGCCCTGGCGCGCTCTCTGGATCGTGCCGATCTACCCGGTCGCGTGGGCCGTCTACACCTTCATCCGAGCGGCGGCGAGCGGCGGCGAGATCTACCCGTACCCGTTCCTCGACCCGGCCACAGACGGGTGGCTGAGCGTGTTCGTGTACATCGTGGCGCTGACCGGCGTGCTCGTGGGACTCGGGGCGCTCGCGGTGGCCTATTCGCGCATCCGTGCCCGCCGCGTCGACGGGCGACGGGAACCCCGCCTGGCCTGATCCTCAGCTCGGGAACAGGGGGACGTGCCCCTTCCACACCGCGCGGTAGTGGCGCTCGCCGAGCACGGCGGAGGTCGCCAGCCAGACGAATCCGACGATGACGCCCACCGCGATCGCAGCCACCGGATGCGCGCCCAGCGACATCGTGACCGCTCCCGCGAACAGGCCCACGAGCGCGGCGTTCACCACGGCCACGAAGATCATGCTGCTCGCCAGCACCTGGGCGATGTCGCTGCGGCGAGGGAGGAAGAAGTAGTACGTCTGGAGCGACCCGGCCAGGTCGTCGTGTCGCGAGGCCATGAAGTACTGCGCGATGCCCGGGTCGAGTTCGTCGTAGGCGCCGCGCAGCCGGTTCATCGCCACCACGTACATGAGGTCCTCCATGCCCACCGCGAACACGCGCAGCTGGGTCAGCAAGCCGACGAAGCAGACGAATCCGATGATGCCCAGCGAGAAGCCCGAGAACGACTCGGCGAAGCCGGTGGCCTGACCGATCAGCGCCAAGCTCACCAAGCCCGCGGAGACGAGGGTGAAGAAGATCGCGATCCGGGTGAGCACCTCGTTCTGGGCGGTCCCGCGCGCCGCGAGCAGGCCCCAGTGCTCGGTGGCCAGGAGCTGTGCGCGCACCGAGGGGGGAACGGGGTCGGGGTCGGCCGCTGGGTCACTCGAATGCGAGCCCATGCCTCATTGTGCTCCCGGCGGACGGGGTGCGGCAACGGCCCTACGCCTGCACGGGCTGACCCACCGTGAAGCGCGCGCCGTGGTGCTCGGCCGGCAGGCGATCGCCGCGGCCATGCAGCTTGTTGCGCAGGGTGCCGGGGGCGTAGCCCTCGGGGTAGGCGCCGCGCTTGCGGAGTTCCGGGATGACGAAGGTCACGATGTCTTCGAAGGTGCCCGGAGTGATGGCGTACGCGAGGTTGAAGCCGTCGACATCCGTCTCCTCCACCCATTCCTGCAGCTGGTCGGCGATCTCCTCGGCCGAGCCGACGATCAGCGGACCGAGGCCGCCGATGGCACCGAGCTTCGCGATGTCGCGCACGGTCCATTCCTTGCCGTCTTCGTTGGCCGACTGGAAGTTCGACACCGCCGACTGGATGGCGTTCGACTTCACGTTGCCGATCGGCTCGTCGAGGTCGTACTGCGAGAGGTCGATGCCCATCCAGCCCGACATGAACACGAGTGCGCCCTCCTCGCTGGCGTACTGCAGGTAGTCGGCGTGCTTGGCGTGCGCCTTCTCGCTGGTCTCGTCGGTGATGATCGTGAGCAGGGTGTAGATCTTCGCCGAGTTCCGGTCACGGCCGGCGGCCTCGAGCGCGTCGCGGATCTTGCCGACCGTGCCCTTCAGTACGGCCTTCGTGGGGGCGGCGACGAAGATGGCCTCGGCGTTGCCCGCGGCGAACGCGATGCCGCGCGGGCTGGCGCCGGCCTGGTAGATGACGGGGGTGCGCTGCGGCGAGGGCTCGGCGATGTGGATGCCCGGAACGGTGAAATGCTCGCCGTAGTGCCCGATCTCGTGCACCTTCGCCGGGTCGGTGAAGACGCCGGATTGGCGGTCGCGGATCACCGCGTCGTCCTCCCATGAGCCTTCCCAGAGCTTGTAGAGCACCTCGAGGTACTCGTCGGCCACGTCGTAGCGCTGGTCGTGCTCGAGCTGGTCGTCGTGGCCCATGTTGCGCGCGGCGCTCGGCAGGTAGCCGGTCACCACGTTCCAGCCCACGCGGCCGTTCGTGAGGTGGTCGAGCGTCGACATCCGTCGGGCGAAGGGGTACGGATGCTCGTACGCGGTTCCCGCGGTCACCCCGAACCCGAGGTTCTCGGTCACGGCCGCCATGGCCGAGATGAGCAGCACCGGGTCGTTCACGGGCACCTGCGCACCGTGGCGGATGGCGGCCTCGTTCGACCCGCCGTAGACGTCGTAGGTGCCGAGCACGTCGGCGATGAAGATGCCGTCGAAGGAGCCGCTCTCGAGCAGCTTGGCGAGCTCGGTCCAGTAGGAGATCTCCTTGTAGCGCCAGGACTGGTCGTCGGGGTGGCGCCACATCCCGGAGGACTGGTGCGCGACGCAGTTCATGTCGAAGGCGTTGAAGCGGATCTGCTTGGTCATGCCCCCATGCTCGGCGCCGCATCCCGACCCTGTCCACCGGACCGCCACATTCCGTCACATTCCCCCTCTCTCCCGCTCTACGCGAGGTAGCGCAAAAGCATGGTTCCGAACCCCGCGAGTCGCACTTAGCGCTACCCGGCAGAGGTGCGCCGCGGAGGGTGTGGATAACTTCTGCAGAATGTGGGCCGAATCGGCAGGATGGGCGGATGTCACGCCGCACGCCCCTTCCCGGTGAGTTCTCCGACCGGGCCTTCAGCGTGGGCGAGGGCCGGGCGGCGGGCCTCAGCCGGAGCCGGGTCAGGGCCTCGGATCTGGCGCGGCCGTTTCGCGGAGTGCGGGTCGAGGCGCGCATCCCGGTCACACTCGTCGGGCTGTGCGGTGCGTATGCCCGTCGGGCGCCGGTGTCGCACGTCTTCAGTCACGTCACCGCTGCCCTGCTCTGGCACGTGCCCCTGCCGCGAGAACTCGGTGAATCGTCCGTGCTCGACGTCGCGGTGGGCAAACCGCGCGGCGTGCCGCGAGCGGCGGGCGTTCGCGGGCACCGATTGGGCGACGCGGATGTGCGCGTCCGAGAGCGGTACGGGCTCCGGGTCGTCGACGCCGCATCCGCGTGGTGTCAGCTGGGAACGGTCCTCGGCCACGACGATCTCGTCGCCGCGGGGGATCACTTGGTGCTCCGGCCGGTCGTGCCCGACAGTGATACGAGGCCATTCGTGTCTTTGGCCGACCTGACTGAGCGCGCCCAGCGCTTCGCCGGACCGGGCGGGCGGGCGTTGCGGAGCGCGATCCGCGACGTGCGCGAGGGCTCGGAGTCGCGCCCCGAGTCGCATCTCCGGCTCCTGATCGCTCGCGCGGGACTGCCCGAGCCTGAACTCAACCAGACGCTCCACGACGTGCGGGGGATGCGACCGCCACGAGTCGACATGCTCTTCCGCTCCTCGCGCCTCGTGATCGAGTACGACGGCGACCAGCACCGCACCGACCCTCGCCAATACGAGAAAGACCTCCGTCGCATCGAGGCCATTCGCGAGGCCGGCTACACCGTCATCCAGGTGCGCAGTTCGGGTCTCTACGGCGATCCCGCCGGCACGATCGCGCGCATCTCCCGAGCCCTCGCGGCTGCACGCGTTACGAGGTAGCGCCAAGTGCGGGTGCGAGAACCCAGAACTCGCACTTGGCGCTACCTCGTAACGTCAGCGGCCCTGGCGCTTCTTGTAAGGGAGGGGCTCGCCCTTGACGGTGGGGGCGCGGCCCTTGCCCTTCGAGGCCTTGGCCTTGCCGCCGGCTTTCGGCGCGGGCGGGGGAGCGCTCGCGACGCGGCCGCGGGCCTCGGCGCGGAACGCGAGGCCCGCCTCGGTCAGTGCCACCCCTGTGCCGTCGGGCTCGACGAGAGTCTCGCCGCGCTCTTCCTCGAGCTGGGTGATGGATGCCTGGATGGTCGCCCGCGACACGTGCTCCGCGTTCGCGGCGCGCGAGTAGTCGCCCTCGTCGGCGACCGCGAGAAAGTGCCGGAGCTGGCTGATGTCCACGCCCCCAGGCTACCCGCCGTGCGTCACGAGCCGGGTCGCCGCCTCGCCCGGGCACGCCGGTCGAGGCTCTCGCGGATGAGCACGGTACGTTCGTCCAGTCTCTTCAGCGGGCGCTCGAGCATCCGGGCGATCGGCGAGACGCCCACGAGCACGACGCCGAGCGTCAGGATCGCCTGGGACAGTGCGCCGGCGATCCCGCCCACGATCCCGAGAGCCGTCGCGTCGTTGCCGATCATCGCGTAGACGAGCTGCGCCGAGAACGTCATCGCGAGCACACCCAGCGCGACCACGAGGAGTCCGCCCACGAACAGCTGTTTCGACCCGAGTCGCGGTGGCACGGATGCTCCCCCTTCGCCGAACGGACGCCTCCCGACACGCTACCCCGCGACCCGCATCCGGGGCGGTAAGAGCGTCGGCCTCGGCGGGTCCGTGGCGCCGCGCGTGTGACGATCGGCGCGCCGTGGCGCAGAATGGGGCGAACGACCGAGGAGTGAGTGTGACCGACGACCCGCGCCTGCAGCGCCGCCAGCCGGAGGTGCTCGACGAGATCCAGCTCGCCGACCAGAACCCCGACTTCCGCATCGACCTCGAACGCGTGCGCTTCTCCCCCTACTTCTCGCGTCTCTCCGCCGTCACCCAAGTGATCTCGCAGGCCGGCGCGAGCCCTCTCATCCACAACCGCCTCACCCACTCCATCAAGGTGACGGCCGTGGCGCGCGCCATCGCGGTCACCGTCGACGACACACTCGTCGGCACGACGCCGGCCCTCTCGCCGGATATCTCGCCCGGCGGATGCGACGCCGTGGTCGTGCAGGCGGCCGCCAGCGCGCACGACCTCGGGCACCCGCCCTTCGGTCACCTCGGCGAGAACGTGCTGAACCGCATCGCGCGCGACACCCTGGGCCTCCGTGACGGATTCGAGGGCAACGCGCAGACCTACCGCATCCTCACGGTGCTCGACGTCTGCGACGGCGCATCCGCGGGGCTGAATCTCACGGCGGCGGTGCGGGCGGCGGTCGCGAAGTACCCGTGGACGCCGCAGATGGAGGGACTGACCTTCGACCGCGATCGCGTCTACGACTCCACCGACATCCCGCGCGGCATCAAGCGCGAGGGCGACGCGATCGTGGCGAGGAAGTACTCGGCGTACTTCCTCGAGCAGGACGACCTGATCGAGGCGCGCGCCTCGGCGCCGGCGCTGAAGCCTTGGGAGCAGTCGCTCGAGTGCTCGGTGATGGACATCGCCGACGACATCGCCTACTCCATCCACGACGTCGACGACTTCTACCGGGCGGGCATCCTGAGCCAGGTGGCGGTGTCGCGCGAGTTCAAGGGCTGGATCGAGAATTCGGCGGCGCTCCGGCTGTTCGCGGCCCCCGAGCTCGAGGTCGAGGGCATCCGGAACCATGCGGGCGAGGGCATCGAGGCGCTGCGGCGGCGCATCCACCGCGACGATCCGTGGATCGCCGACGACGACGCTTTCGCCGACGCGGTGGCTGTGGTCTCGGAGGATCTCGTGGAGGGCCTGCTCTCGACGGTGTTCGACGGGTCGATCGCGGCCGAGCGCCGACTGTCGTCATTCACGAGCCGGTGGATCGCGCACTTCGAGCGCTCGATCGTCGCAGCGCCGCCCGACACCCCGCGCACGGGCATCATCACGCTGAACCGTCGCGCCTGGCACGAGGTGAAGGTGCTGAAGTTCGTGCACAAGCACTTCATCCTCAACCGGCCCGACATCGCCATGTACCAGCGAGGGCTGAGCCAGGTGCTGGTGAGTCTCGTGAGCGCGTTCTCGGACTGGCTCGAGGACGACTACGACCGCAAGCGGGTGCCACGACGGCTGATCGAGATGGTCGATCTCGCGACGGTCGGCTACCAGCGGCTCGCCGCCGAGCGCCCGTACCTGCTCGACGACACCTCGCCCGCATCCCTCCGCCGCCTCGGCCACGGTCGCGGCGTGATCGACTACGTCGCCTCGCTGTCCGACGGCCAGGCGATCGCGGTGGCGGAAGCCTTGAACGGCCGCACCGACCGCCTCTGGGACATCGGCCAGAGCCTCTGAGCCCCGTCGATGCTCAGGGCGTGAGCTGCTTGTGGAGGAAGGCGACCACGCGGGCTCGGGCGAGCAGGGCCGGGTGGCCCGGGATGTCACGGACCTCGCTCGTGAGCACGGAATGCGCGCGCGGGGAGAAGCCGCCGGGGTTGCCGGGGGAGGAGTCGAGCTCGATCACGTCGAAGGCATCACCGAGCCGGCGCGCGAGGGAGTCGAAGCGTGGGCGGGGTGAGTTGCCGTCTTCCGAGAAGCGCAGGCCGAGCGCGCAGAACCCGGAGGTGGCGGCCCGCGCGGCGACCTGGTCGAGCTCGCCGTCCGAGAGTCCGGGATCGGCCTGCCGCGCCTTGCCGAGCGGGAACGGAGCTGCCGGCTGGCTGACGACGGATGCAAGCACCGCGTCGTCGACGGCGGTCGCGAGTGCGAATCCGCCGGTGAAGCACATCCCGATCACGCCGACTCCGGTGCCGGGCGTGCGGGCGTTGAGGTCGGCGGCGACGGCGCGCAGGAATCCGGCGATCGGCCGCTTCGCGTTCACCGCGAAAGCCCGGAACTCCGAACTCACGCAGATGCGGGCGAGCGTGCGGGCGACGTACCCGGGCGAGCTCTCCTTCTCCGGCACCCCGAACGGCGACGGCACCACGACCGTGAACCCCTCGCCGACGAGGTGCTCGGCGAGCCCCAGCACCTCCGGGGTGATGCCGGGCAGCTCCGGGATGAGCACCACCCCGGGCCCGGAGCCCTTCTCGTAGCAATCGTAGGTACTGCCCCCGCCGGAGAACGGGGAGCGCACCCACCCGTCGAGCGTGGACGTGGGCGCGGCACCGGTCATGTCCCTAGTCTGCCGTGCGCGCGAGCGCGAGTGGGGGCATCCGTGTCAGGATCGGGTATGGCCGATCGACTGATGCTGCTCGACACCGCGTCGCTGTACTTCCGGGCGTTCTACGGGGTGCCCGACTCGATCCGGCGGGCGGACGGCACTCCGGTGAATGCGGTGCGGGGGCTCCTCGACATGATCGCGCGGCTCACCACCGACTTCGGCGCCACGCATCTCGTGGCGTGCTGGGACGACGACTGGCGGCCGCAGTGGCGGGTCGACCTCATCCCGAGCTACAAGGCGCACCGGGTGGCCGAGCTGGTGGCGGCCGGACCCGACGTGGAGGTGGTGCCCGATCCGCTCGAGGCGCAGATACCGATGATCCGCGAGACACTCGCGCTAGCCGGCATCGCGGTCGTGGGGGCGGCCGAGCACGAGGCCGACGACGTGATCGGCAGTTATGCCAGTCAGGCCGAGCTGCCGGTGGACGTGGTCACCGGCGACCGCGACCTCTTCCAACTCGTCGACGACTCGCGCGATGTGCGGGTGATCTATACCGCGAGAGGCATGAAGAACCTCGAGGTGCTCACCGAGTCCGTCGTCGTGGGCAAGTATCGCGTGCTCCCGGAGCAGTACGCCGACTACGCGACCCTCCGTGGCGACACCAGTGACGGCCTACCGGGCGTGGCCGGTATCGGCGAGAAGACCGCGGCGGGCCTGCTGGGCGAGTACGGCACGCTCGACGGGTTGCTCGCGGCGGCGACGGATGCGCAGGGCGGGGTGTCGGCATCCGTGCGGTTGAAGCTCGAAGCGGCCGCCGACTATCTCGCGGTGGCCCCGACGGTCGTGAAGGTCGTGCGCGACCTCGAATTGCCGAGCCTCGAGGAGGCGGGCGCGAAGCTGCACCCGGTCACCGGAGACGATCGGGCAGAACTCGAACGCCTCGCCGACGACTGGAACCTCGGCGGTGCCGTCGGCCGGCTGCTGACGGCCCTCGACCGCACGGCCTGACGGCTGCCTGCCGGACCAGGTCAGGAGGGGAAGCGCCAGGTGGTGGTGCGGACCACGAGATCGAAGAGCTCGACGAGCTGGTCGGCGAGGAGGGGCATGCCGCAGGCGAAGGAGAGCAGCAGCACCCGTCCGCCGGGGGTGGCGAGCCAGTAGTCGACCTCGACGGTCGTGACGTCGGGCGCCGAGCCGTCGGGCGCGGCGGATCCGGTGATCACGCGGGTGCGACGGATGCCGGGACCAGTGGGCAGGTCGTCGAGGGTCAGATCGTCGCCCTCCCTGTCCGGCGGCCCGAGGACGGCGCGCAGGGCGAGAGCCGGGTCGCTCTCGCCGCTGGCCCGGAGGGCGATCCGCGGCCAGTAGACGGTGAGTGTCGCCGGCAGGGGCACCCCCGGGACGATCTCGTGGCAGAGGTGCACCTGGGCGGCGCCGGCGGTGCGCGCCCGGTCGGCCACGTCGGTGAAACGCCCGCGCAGCTCGGCGCGTAGGCGGGCGTCGGCGTCGCGGCGACCCACCGCCTGCTCGACCGCCCGCGTGATCGAGCGCGCTGCCACCTCGGGGTCGTCGACCGGCACGAGCCACCAGGTGCCGGGCAGCGCGAAGTCGAAGCCGTTCTCGGCAGAAGTCGTGCTCATGCGGCGTCCACCGCGCCGATCGTGAGCCGCAACGACCCGGCGAGCTCGAGAGCCACGGTGAGGGGGTCATCGAACGCAAGGAGATCCGGTGTCGAGAGCTGGAACTGCACGACGGAGTCGGAGGCGCCGGGGTCGCCAATGCCGGTTCCCTCATCGGCGCCAGGCGCGCCAGGCGCACCGGGCGCCGTCGACGCATCGGACGCACCCGGAGCACCGGGCACCCCGGGCACGTTCGACTCACCGGGCGAGCTCGACGTGCCAGGCGCGTCCGGCGCACTCGGCACGCCGGGGAACAGGGTGACCAGGATGCGTCGGTGCACGCGCGGCCCGGCAGCTGACGGCACCTCGAGCAGGTCGTCCACCACGACGGCGGGCAGGCCGGCGAGCCGCGCCGCCGCCACCTCGCGCCGCCATGGGCGCACGCCAGAACTGCCAGTGCCGGATCCGCCAGGCGACGGTGCGCCGCTAGCCGGACTCCCCGTCGCGGCAGCGGTGCCCGCGCCTCCGCCCGGTGTCGGCGTCCAACCCGGCACGGTCACCTCGCCCTGCACCCGGGCCAGCAGCTCGTCGGGCGTCGCGCCGTCGCGTGCCGCGAGTTCGAGGTGAGCCCACGCCCGCACGGACGGGACTCCCTCCGTGCCGACATAGACGTAGCGAACGCGCCCCGGACGGCCCTGCCGCTCCGCTTGCTCCAAAGCCCGCGCCAGCTCGGCAGCGAGCACAGGCTCCTCTGCCGACGCGGCCACGGCGTCGGCCACGGCCGAGCCGTTCAGCTCGACCCATCCCGCCGGCAGCGCCAGTTCGAAGGCCACCCGCTCAGCCATGCCGCGATCCCCCGCTCGTGCCCGCACCCACGTGGGGTGATTGCGAGGCGTCGTACGCGCGCTGCGCCAGATCGCCGAAACCATCGGCGATCGGCTGCACCACGACGGAGGCACCCGGCACAGAACCCACCAGATCGCCCAGCTGGGACGAGACGAAGTCGCTCACCTTCCCGCCCGTGTCGGGGCCGCCGAGCACACCTCCGAGGTCGTGCGAGAGCTGCGAGGAGACCCCGTCGAGCCCCTGTCCGAGGAGCGGTCCCAGGGCGCTGCGCGACGCCTGGTCGATCGACTGCTCGATCGACGACACCGCCGTCTGCACAGAATCGGTTACCTGGGTGGCCACCGAGTAGGCCGCGTCATACCCTTGGCCGAGCATGCCGGCGCCCGCCCGCCCGAGCTGCCCCGCCGTGTCGATCACCGCACCCAACCCGCTGGCCTGCACGCCCTCGGCGAAGTCGGCGCCCACCTTCTCGCCCAGCCCCTCCATCGTGTCGGTGAAAGCCGAGACGTCGTCGCCGAAGGTCGTGTCGAGGAAGTCGCTGCCCACCCCGGAGATCGAGTCGTAGAGCGAGTGGGCGTCGTCGCCGAGATCGAGGATGCCGTCGACCACCTGATCGGTCGCCGCCTCCAGCGCGTGCGACACGGCCTCCTGGGCGAGCTCGCCGATGCCTTTGCTCGCGGCCTCGCCGAGCGCCGTGGTGGCACCGGCCGCGGCCGACTTCGCCGCCGCGCCCAGCGCGTTGCCGAGCGCTCCACCGCCGAAAGCGGCGAGCACGGCCACGCCCACGAGCACGAGGTCGAGGATGTGGAACCCGTTCATCACGAACTGCAGCAGCGCCAGCACCGCGATCGCGATGTTCACCACCTGCGCATAGAGGAAGAGCAGCGCCGACACCACCGCGAGGATGGGCACCACGACCGCCAGCGCAGCGAACACCACGGCCAGCACCGTGAGCACGAGCGACACGATCTTCAGCACCACCTGCGCGATGCTCGCCACCAGCTTCACGATGTCGAAGAAGTCGCCGAGCGAGTCCCAGAAGCTGTCGTTGAGGTCGCCGAACTCGTTGCCCCGGTGCACCCGCCCGGCCGCGACGGCCGCAGCGCGGCGCATCCGGTCGAGGGCGGCGTGCCACTCCGCCTCGGCCTGGCTCATCTGCGCCTGCAGCGAGTCCCACTCGCCCCGCAGCTGCTCGAGCGCGACCTGAGCCGCCTGCTGCTGAGGGCCGGGAATCTGCGCCTGACGCTCGTACTCCTCCAGCTGCGGCCGGATGCTCGCGGCCCGGTCGACGAGGTCGCGGTTCGCCGCGGTGAGCGCGTTCGCGCGGTCGTGCGCCTCGCGCATCGGCGTGACGTAGTCGAGCAGGGCCTGCGCGGCCTCCGAATAGCGGGTGTGGGCCTGCGTGATCGTGCCCGCGGCATCCGAGGCGGTGGAGATGATCGCGTCGACGGCGTCGGAGCGGTAGTTCTCGCCCGAGAGTTGCCGGAGCTGATCGGCGGCCGAGGCGATGGCCTCCGCGGTGCGCTGGTACTGCGTGGCGTCACGAAGCACCGTGTCCGGGTCGCCCGGCAGGGGTCCCAGTTCGGCCATCGGCGTCAGCCCATCGCTTTCTCGAGTGCTTCGAGCAGCTTGCCGTCGACCTCGTCGAAGGCGCTCGAGATCATGTGCACCGCGTCGCTGATGGAGCGCACCGCATCGAGCATGTCCTCCCTCGTGTCCTCCCAGTCGTCGGCGAAGTCGATCAGCACGCCGGCCAGATCACCGTCGCCGCAGGCGTCGGCCGTCGAGCGGCTCATACCGCCCGCGGTGTCGAGCGTGGTCACGATCAGCCGCAGCGAGGAGTCCAGCTCGCGCAGGGTGTCGGTGTCGACCTTGAGAACACCGGCCATGTCACTGCTGGATGGCGCGAGCGAGCTGCTCGTCGGTGTTCTGCATCGCCGTCGCGGCGCCGCGCAGGAACTTGGCCATACCGTCGAGCCCGTTCACCGCCTGGGTGGTGCCCGAGGTGAACTGCTCGTAGGTGTCCTGGAAGGCACCCGAGGCGAGCTGGGTCTGGAACCCGTTCGCCACGAGCTGGTCGATGAGGTTCTTGAGTTCGGTGAGTGTGTTGGTCATGGAGTCCCGGCCCGCGTCGAGGCGGTGGGAGGCGTCGTTCATCTCTTCGTAGGTGACGTTGAGGTTCGCCATGTCGGCTTCTCCTTCAGGAACGGGCCGCGATGTCGGCGGCCGGATCGATGGTGCTGGCGGTGGGTGCGGCGGCGCGAGGCAGCTGCACCCTCGTGGCCTTCCCTGAGGCCACGAGGTAGCCGCGGCCCGGAGGGAACTCCGAGCGGGCGGCGCGCGGGAGGGCGGTGCGCAGCACCGTCTCCCCTTCAACGGGTTCGGGTTGCAGGAGGATGCCGCGGCGCGCGTTCTTGACTTCGGCGAGAAGCGGCCATGACGAACTCCACGTGCTGGTCTCGGCCTCCGCGACGAGCAGGTGCTCGCTGCGTTTGACCGCGCGGATCAGTTCCACGATCGCCGCATCGGCGGGGGTGGAGAGGAAGTCGGCGATGCTCTCCACCACCACGACCAGGGGGCCGGCGGTGGTGGCGTCGGCGGCGGTGGCGCCCGATGCGGCGGCATCCGCTGCACCCTCCGCGGCCGCGATCTCCGTGGCGAGACGGCGCGCGAGCTGGGCGACCGCATCCGGATCGGTGGCCGTCTCGGTCCACGGCACCGCGCCCACCAGCGCGGACCGGCGCTGGCCGAGGTAGTACAGCGCGATGCCCGGGCGCCACCGGCGCAGCGACTGCGCGAGCACGAGCAGCGCGTTCGTGCGTCCGCTCGCGGGCCCGCCCGCCACCAGCAGCAGCCCGATCGGATCGAACCCCAATGGCGCGAGGTCGTCGTCGGCCACGCCGAGCGCCGGCCGGCCGGCCACCTCCACGGGCAGTTCGGCGAGCGGGATGTCGGTGGGCAGCGACCCGACGGCCGCCACGTCGGCGACGCCCCGGGCCCGCAGTTCGGCGCCGAGACGTTCGAGGGCACCCGCCTGCTCGAGCACGTTGCGTGAGCCGCCGAGCACCGCGATCTGCGTCTCGTGTCCGTCGATCACCGCTCGACCGGCGGGTGAGGCCGGGCCGAGCACGTCGTCGGGGGTGTCGAGCATGAGATACGACGACTCGTCCGACATCCGCAGCACCACGCGGCGCGGCACGGCCGAACTCACCGACGACGGCACGCTGCCCGGCCGGTCGGCCGTGAACACCACGTGCACGCCGAGCCGGCGGCCTTCGGCGAGCACCCGCTGGAACTCGCCGTAGCGGACCAGGCGGCCGGATGCCGTCTCCCACTCCGCTCGGAACGCCGGGAATCCGTCGATCAGCAGCAGCACGCGCGGCAGCTCGGAGGCGCCCGCGAGCACGCGGTACTCGTCGAGCGACCCGGCGTTCATCGCGGAGAAGCGACGGCCGCGGTCGTCGAGCAGTTCGGCCAGCATGCGCAGCAGGCGGGAGACGCGTTCGGGGTCGTCGCCGGCGATCACGGACCCGACGGTGGGAAGCTGTTCGAGCATCCGGAGTCCCCCGCCGGCGAAGTCGAGGGCGTGGATCTCGACGCGCCCGTCGGTTGCGAGGGAGGCGGCGGCCGCGATCGTCCGGAGGGTCACGGTCTTGCCCGAACCGCCGGTGCCGTAGACGGCGAGATGGCCGTCGGCGTCGGGGCGGAACGCGACCGGTTCCTGCGCCTGACGCTCGGGCAGGTCGGCGAGCCCGAGCACGAGATCGGCACCGATGGAGGACGGCAGGGCCGCGAGGTCGTAGCTCGCCGCGAGCTCGTCGAGCCACGGGCGCCGGGGCGCCGGCACCCCCGCGACGGCGGCGGCCGTGCCGATGGTGGCCACGAGCCGCGACTCGTCGTTCGGCCCTGTCTCGTCGTGACGGAGCGCGGCGGAGTCGGTCACCCGCGGCTCCCACACGATCTCGGCACCGAAGCGCAGTTCGGCCACCTTCACGCTTGCGCGCTCCGGGCCGCGGTGCGTCCATCCGCCGACGTAGGCGGCCTGGAAGGGAGTGACTTTGCCCGGCCCCGTTTTGGCGACGGCGCGACCGGGCAACGCGGGGTGGAAGAAGGCCGCCGTCTTCTCGCCGATCACATCCGTCGAGTCGTGCTCGTCGGCCATCCTGAGCGCCACGCGCAGGTTGGTGTTGGCGCGCAGGTTGTCCTTGATGACGCCGGCGGGACGCTGCGTGGCCATGATGAGGTGGATGCCGAGCGAGCGCCCGCGCTGCGCGATGTCGACGACGCCGTCGACGAACTCGGGCACGTCGGTGGCGAGAGCGGCGAACTCGTCGATCACGATCACGAGCGCCGGCGGGGCCTCAGGATCTCCGCGCTTCTCGAGTTCGAGCAGATCCTTCGCCTTCTTGCGGCCGAGCAGGCGTTCACGGTGCTGCAGTTCGGCGCGCAGGCTCGTGAGGGCGCGGCGCACCAGGTGCGGGCTCAGGTCGGTGACGAGACCCACCGCGTGCGGAAGGCTGACGCACTCCGCGAACGCCGAACCGCCCTTGTAGTCGACGAAGAGGAAGGTGACGCGGTCGGGGCTGTATTCGGCCGCCATGCCGAGCACCCACGCCTGCAGGAACTCCGACTTGCCCGAGCCGGTCGTGCCGCCCACGAGGGCGTGCGGGCCCTGTGCGCGCAGGTCGAGGTGCATCGCGTCCACGCCGGAGTTGCCCACCAGGGCGCGCAGACTGCCGGCCCGGCTCTGCTGCCATCGGTCGATCACGGCTGCCGGCGCCTCGGCGAACTCCGTGCCGACGAGCGCGAGGAAGGACACGGTCGGCGGCAGGTCGCTGGAGTCGCTGATGCGCGCGCCCGAGTCGACCAGGGGTGCGAGGCGACGCGCCAGAGCCGTGGCCTGCGCGAGATCGATCCGCTCGCACTGCACGCCCGGCACGGCCCGACCGAGCCGAACCAGGGCGACGGATGCTCCGCGGGGCTGAGCCACGCCGGTCGCCCCCGCCGTTCCGGTCGCCCCCGCTGAGCCGGCGGAGCCCGCGGCACCCGCCGCGAGGTCGATCCAGCTCCGGCAGACCGCGGGCAGGTCACGGGCGGAGGGCGCCGCCCAGATGAGGAAGACGTTCGCGTCGGCCGCGCGCTCGGCGAGCTGCACCAGGCGTGCCCGGTCGACCGGCGCGTCGTCGGTGACGAGCAGCACCACGGCGGGCATCGTGGTGCTCCGCGGCATCGACGACGCGTCGGAGCCACCGCCACCGGGCTGGCCCACCCGCCCGCCGGCCGAACTCACGTCGTCGTTCTCGCCCAGCGCCCCACGGGAGGCGGGTTCGACTGCGTTGCCGCCGCGTGCCTCGACCAGCGCCTCCAAGGAGGCCAGGAGGGTGGTGCCGGTGGCGGCGCTGTCGGCCAGGTGCACCTGGTCGCCGAGCGGCGACTGCGGTGAGGAGGTGTGCGGCAGCCAGCCCAGCCAGGCGAACTCGGGGGACCAGCGCGCGCTCGTGATGGCCGCGAGCACCACCTCGGCGGGAGAGTGCAGGCCCGCCACCTGCACGAGCAGGCCTCGCGCGACATCCGCGACGACGGCATCCGGCCCCACCACACCGATTCCGCCGCTCGATCGCGGATTCTCGACGAGGGGCACATCGGCGATGTCGGCGAAGGGCGCCAGCACCTCGTCGACGCGGCGGCCGAGCTCGGGCACGGCCCGCCCGGAGTCGTCGGCGCGGCCCACCGTGTTGCGCGAGGGGAGGGTGCCGGTGCCCAGGCGCAGGTTGAGGAACGACCAGTGCTCGGGCCGACGGGTCCACAGCAGCGGGCCGAGTTGCATCGCGTCGGCGTAGATCTCGGCCGTCGTGGGTGCCTCCGCGTTGCGCACCGCTCGCTCCGTGGGGACCTCGGCGGCCAGTTCGGCCGAGAGGTCGTGCAACTCCTCGTCGAATCGGGCCGTGTCGGCGCCGAGGCGCCGCCGCCGGTTCATTCCGCCGTCGAGATAGCTGCCGAGCACGAGGATGGGGGCGAGCGCCACGAAGAGCAGCGCGAATGCGCTCTGGAAGAGCGCGAACATCGCGGCGCCGGTGACGAGCGGGGCGAGCAGGGAGATCCACGGGAAGCGCATCTTCTCGGGCTCGGAGGGCGGCACGGGTGCCTGGAACTCGCGACCCGGGTAGCGGCTCTCCACGCGCGGCGCCCGGTTGAAGGGCAGAACCCCGCCCCGCTCGACCGGGCCGCGGGCGCCTGTTTCGGGCTGAGCGCCCGCGCCCTGCGGACGCGCCACCCGACGGAAGCCGATTTCGGAGTCACCGATCGTGACGGACTGGTGCTGGTCGACGGTGACCCGCGTCACGATGCCGCCGTCGATCAGTAGACCGTTCGCCGAGTTGAGGTCGGCCACCTCGATCACGTCTCCCACGAGCACCTTCGCGTGCACCTTCGACGCGAGCGGATCGGTGAGCACGATCGTGCAGGCCGGGTCGCGGCCGATCGTGCTCTCCCCGACGGCGAGAGGGAACTCCCGCCCGGCGTCCGGGCCGGTGATCACGCGGGCGATCACGGCGGGCGTCTCGGAGGCGACGCCACCGGGTGCGATCTCCGGATCGGCGGCGCGCGGGTCGGTCGGTGCGGTCACGCGCACCGTGAACCCCGACCCGATCTCGGCCTCGCCGATCGGTGTGGTGGGCGCCAGCACAGACTCGCGGGCGAAGGCGGGTGGGGACACCGCGAGCGTCACGGCTCCTGCGCGTCGCCCCGTGGCGAGCGGATCGGCGTCGGCCACGGCCGCGGCGAGGTCGCCGACCGAGGCGGTGGCATCCGTGGTGACGACGATGTCGGCGGCCGGCGCCGAGCCCCGCAGCAGGGTGAACTTCAGGCGCACCTCAGCCGCCGATCAGGTAGACGGCGGCTGCTGCCGCGACCGCGACCACGAGGACGGCGTCGAGAACGACCCCCGGCCAGACGGGTTTCTTCACCACCGGGGCGGTGTAGACGGGGGCGGTGGCGGCCGGACGTCGCACCGTCGATTCCAGCGGCGCGGTGAGGGGAACGGTATGGGCCGCCGTAGGTGCGGACGGTGTCGCCGGTGCGGGCGGTGGCGGCGCGGATGCCGCGGATGCCGGGTGACTCCCCGTCGGCACGGGCGGGATCGGCGTGGCCGGTGCTCCGGTCGGGAACGGGGGAACGGCGGTGGGCGCCGTCGCGGCGACCGCGGCCGTGGCGGGCACACCACCGGTGTCGACCGAGCGCGACCGACTGTCCTCGAACCCCGGCGCCCGGGTGAACGCGTCGTCGGTGACATCGATCGGGGTGACCGAGAAGCCCAGCTGCTCCTGCACGCGCTGCAGGGCGCGGCCGAAGGCGAGCGCCGAGGTATAGCGCGCAGACGGAGAGGAGGACAGGGCCACTGCGATCGCGTCCTCGACCGCGGGCGGGACATCCGCGCGGCCGATCGGGGGAAGGCTCGCGGAACGGATGCGCTCGCTCATCGCCTCGGGCGCGTTGTCGCCGTCGGGGATCTCGAACGGGGCCCGGCCGGCGAGCAGGCTGTAGATCGTGGCCCCCAGGGCGTAGACGTCGGACGAGACCCGCAGGGTCGCCTCCTCCGTCAGCACTTCGGGAGCGGCCCAGGGAACCGAGAGGGCATCGACCGTCGGCGCCCCACCCAGCGTTCCGGCGATGCCGAAGTCGGCGAGGGCGGGCCGGTGGTAGTCGGTCACCAGGATGTTCGCCGGCTTGATGTCGCGGTGCAGGATGCCGGCGCGGTGCGCGGTCTCCACGGCGCCCGCGATCTGCACGCCCACCGCCAGAGCCTCCGTGACCGGGATCGGCGTGGTGCGGAAGCGCGACCCGAAGTTCGGCTGTGCGCAGTACTCCATCACCAGGTAGGGCTGGCCCGACTCGGCGATTCCAGCCTGGTGGATCGTCACGATCGACGGGTGCGTCGAGAGCTGCGCCATGAGGTTGGCCTCGTCGCGGAAGTGCTCGACCGCGCGATCGTCCAGCGCGTCGGTGGCCAGCACCTTCACCGCCACCCGCCGACGGGGGAGGTGCTGCTCGTAGAGGTGGACGTCGGCGAATCCTCCCGATCCGATGGTCTGGAGGTAGTCGAATCCGGCCAGGCGCGGCGGGGTGGCGGGGGCGCGGGTCATCCCGTGTACCCGTTGTTGTTGACCGTCACGGTGCGGCTGGTCGCGCCGCCGGGTCCGACCAGTGTGATCGTGTAGATCTGGCTGCCCTGGGGGCACTGGAAGTCCACGGCGATGGAGTCGTTCACGCCGACGCCGGAGAACGGCTCGGCCTGGGCGTCTTCTGTGCCGATGCCGAAGAAGGCGCTGTCCGCGCCGGTGCCGGTCCACGACAGGCTGACCGTCGGCGGCTCGACCTGACCGGCGCCCGGGGCGGGCGCTTCGCTGGGCGTCGGGCAGATCACCGCGTTGGTGCCACCGAAGGAGGTGATGACCGGTGCCGGATTCGCCGGTGGCGGAGGAGCTCCCTCGCCTCCCGTTCCGCCGGCCGTGCCCGGGTCGGCCGGTGTCGTCTCCGCCGGTGTGGGTGTGGGCGTGGGCGTCGGCGTCGCCTTGGGGGTGGCGCTGGGTGTCGCGCTCGGCGCCGTCGTCGTGGCGGGCGTGGTCTCCGGCGAGGCCAGCGGTGTCGAGGTGGTCTGCCGCACCACGATCAGCACCACGAGCGCGACCAGGGCGGCGGCGAGCAGGCCGCGGAGGATCCAGCGGACGACGGGCCAGGCGCGGGGGCGTGGAGGCGGAGAGCCCACCTGCCCTGCGGTCATGTATTCGCCCTGGTGCTCGTCGATTGAGTGGTACGAAACGTCGAAATTCAAGATAGCGGCTCGTTCTCGCGAATGCGAGAGCTACGGGTGTCGAAAGAAGGGCGGGCGCTCCGGGCCTCACGACTCCGGGCGGCGGTGCTCGTGCCAGAGCAGGGTCACGAGCACGGCCAGCGCGGCCCCCACCACGGTGTCGAGCACGCGCTCGGCGGCGTAGCCCACGGGATTCGCGTTCGGGCCCGCCGCCGAGCCGGTGATGATGAGTACGAGCGGCGTGATGAACAGCAGCGCCAGCGCGTAGTTGCGCACCACGAAGATCTCGACGGCGAACTGAAGCACCCCGAGCACGACCGCGAGCCACAGTCCGGCGGGCGAGAGCCCCGCCACGGCCAGATACAGGAACGCCCCCGCCAGCGTTCCCACCACTCGATGCAGCCCGCGCGTCAGGGTGAGCTGCCGGCCGCTTCCCCCGGCCACGATCGCGAGTCCGGCGCAGACGATCCAGTACGCCCGTTCCGTGTCGACGACGAACGAGGCGGCGGCACCGAGGACGGCGACGCTGACCGAGCGCAGGATGAGGGTGCGGACGGGCTCGGCGAAGCTCGGCCCGGCGAAGCGTTGCCGAAGGGTCTTCGCCGGTGCCCGCCGTGCCCGAGGGAGCACGATCGGCGAGATCGCCAGCAGATAGGCGAGCGCGCACCCGCCGGCGAAGAGCGCCACGAACGTCACGGGGTCGACCAGCCGTGCGCCGTCGACGGGAGCGGTGATGTGCGCGGCCGCTCCGAACACCAGCGGGAAGAACACGGGGCCGGGCGGCCCGAGCCGGAATCCGTAGCAGAGGATGCTCGCCGCGGCCGCCACGAGCAGCAGCCCGGCCGCGGTCAGCACGTCCGACACGGCGGCGGCGGCCCCGCCGGCCGCGCAGAGGACGAGGGCGAAACCGACCACCGGAAGCACGCGCATCCGCTCGACCACCGGCGCGTTCGCGACGTAGATCGCCGTGAACGCGCCGACGCTCGCCTGGAGTCCGGATGCGGTGTGCCCCAGCAGCGCGAACACCGCGATCGGCAGCGCCACCGCGAGCCCCGCCCGGAGCGCGACCGGCCACCGCCATCCCGCCCCGTCCAGGTGCAGGAGGCTCCGGAATCCGCTCGCGCCCGCCATCGTTCCAGTGTGCCGCGTGAGGCCTGGCAGAGCATTCGCCGAGAGTGACATCGACCCCGAAATCGCGGCGTATCGTTGCAGAGGTGATGCGTCCAACCATTGCAACGGTCGGCGAACTCCGGGCCTCCGGACACGTCGAGAAGACGTTGCGCGCCGAGATCCGTGACAACCTGCTCACCGCCCTCCGCGAGGGTCGAGACCCCTGGCCGGGGCTGCACGGCTTCGAGTCCACCGTCATCCCGCAGCTGGAACGCGCCCTCATCGCCGGGCACGACGTGGTGCTGCTCGGCGAACGCGGGCAGGGCAAGACGCGTCTGCTGCGCACGCTCAGCGGACTGCTCGACGAGTGGTCGCCGGTGATCGCCGGGTCGGAGCTGGGCGAGCATCCGTATTCGCCCATCACCAGCGAGAGCCGTCGCCGTGCCGCCGAGCTCGGTGACGAGTTGCCGGTGGACTGGCGGCCGCGCGAGGAGCGCTACTTCGAGAAACTCGCCACCCCCGACACGAGCGTGGCCGACCTGATCGGCGACGTCGACCCGATGAAGGTGGCCGATGGCCGCTCGCTCGGCGACCCCGAGACCATCCATTTCGGGCTCATCCCGCGGAGCCACCGCGGCATCGTGGCCATCAACGAGTTGCCCGACCTGGCCGAGCGCATCCAGGTCGCCATGCTCAACGTGATGGAGGAGCGCGACATCCAGATCCGCGGCTACGTGCTGCGCCTGCCGCTCGACGTGCTCGTGGTGGCGAGCGCGAACCCCGAGGACTACACCAACCGTGGCCGCATCATCACGCCGCTGAAAGACCGGTTCGGCGCCGAGATCCGCACCCACTACCCGACGGAGCTCGACGACGAGGTGGCCGTCATCCGGCAGGAGGCAGAGTTGGTGGCCGAGGTGCCCGACTACCTGGTCGAGATCCTCGCCCGCTTCACCCGAGCCCTCCGCGAGTCGAACGCGGTCGACCAGCGCAGCGGCGTGAGCGCCCGGTTCGCGATCGCCGGTGCCGAGACCATCGCGGCCGCCGCCATCCACCGTGCCACCCGGCAGGGTGAGGCCGAGGCCGTGGCCCGTCCGGTCGACCTCGAGACCGCCGTCGACGTGCTCGGCGGCAAGATCGAGTTCGAGTCGGGCGAGGAGGGGCGCGAAGACGAGATCCTCGACCACCTGCTGCGCACCGCCACCGCCGAGACCGTGCGGGCGCACTTCCGCGGCATCGACTTCTCGCTGCTGGTGGATGCGATGGAGAGCGGCATCATGGTCACCACCGGGGAGCAGGTGGCCGCGCGCGACTTCCTCGCGGGGCTGCCGTCGCTCGGCGAATCCGAACTGTACGACGAGATCGGCGACCGCCTCGGCGCCACGAACGACGGGCAACGGGCCGGCGCGATCGAGCTCGCTCTCGAGGGCCTCTACCTCTCCCGCAAGATCAGCAAGGACAGCGCCGGGGGCGAGACGGTCTATGGCTAGGGTGAATCGGCGGCTCACCCGGGCGTCGCGGTACGGCAAGTACGTCGATGGGCCCGATCCGCTCGCGCCGCCCGTCGACCTGAAGGAGGCGCTCGACGCCATCGGCGAAGACGTGATGGCGGGGTACTCGCCCGAGCAGGCGCTGCGCGAGTTCCTGCGTCGGGGCGGACGCGACCAGTCCGGACTCGACGATCTGGCCGGCCGGGTGGCCGAGCGCCGGCGCGAGCTCACCCAGAAGCACAACCTCGACGGCACGCTGCGCGAGATCAAGGAGCTGCTCGACAAGGCCGTCCTCGCCGAGCGCAAGCAGCTCGCCCGTGACGCCCTGATGGACGAAGGCGACCGCGCGCTGGCGCAGATGCAGCTCGACAACCTGCCGCCGTCCCCGGCCGCCGCGGTCAGCGAGCTCAACGGCTACGACTGGAAGAGCAGCGAGGCGCGCGCCGACTTCGAGAAGATCAAGGACCTGCTCGGGCGGGAGATGCTCGACCAGCGCTTCGCCGGCATGAAGGACGCCCTCGAGAACGCCACCGACGAGGACCGGGCCGCCATCACCGAGATGATGCAGGATCTCAACGCCCTGCTCGAGTCCCACAAACGCGGCGACGACACGCAGGAGCAGTTCGACGAGTTCATGGAGAAGCACGGGCAGTACTTCCCCGAGAACCCGCAGAACATCGACGAACTGCTCGACACCCTCGCCCAGCGCGCGGCGGCGGCGCAGCGGATGCGCAACTCGATGACCCAGGAACAGCGCGACGAACTCGACGCGCTCGCCCAGCAGGCCTTCGGCTCGCCCGAGCTGATGCAGTCGCTCGCCCAGCTCGACGGCAACCTGCGCGACCTGCGCCCGGGCGAGAACTGGGGCGGCTCGGAGGAGATGGAGGGCGCGGAGGGTCTCGGCCTCGGCGACGGCACCGGCGTCTTCCAAGACCTCGCCGACCTCGACCAGCTCTCCGAGCAGCTCTCGCAGTCCTACGAGGGGTCGCGGATGGACGACCTCGATCTCGAGAAACTGGCCCGCCAGCTGGGCGACGAGGCGGCCGTGGACGCGCGCACCCTGCAGCAGCTGGAGAAGGCGCTCCGCGACACCGGCACCATGAAGCGCGGCTCCGACGGGCAGCTGAAGATGACCCCCAAGGCCATGCGGCAGCTCGGCAAGGCGTTGCTGCGCGACGTGGCCGAGCGGATGTCGGGCCGACAGGGCGCCCGTGATCTTCGTCAGGCGGGCGCCGCGGGCGACCTCTCCGGCGCGACGCGCGAGTGGGCCTTCGGCGACACCGAGCCGTGGGACGTGACGCGCACGATCACCAACGCCGTCACCCGCGCCGCGGGCGAGGGTCGGGTGGCGGGAGCCGGCGCGGGCGTCCGCATCGAGATCGGCGACGTCGAGGTGCAGGAGACCGAAGACCGCACGCAGGCCTGCGTGGCGCTGCTGGTCGACACCTCCTTCTCGATGGCGATGGACGGCCGTTGGGTGCCGATGAAGCGCACGGCACTCGCCCTGCACACGCTCATCACGAGCCGGTTCCGGGGCGACGACCTGCAACTCATCGGCTTCGGTCGGCACGCCGAGGTGATGGACATCGAGCAGCTCACCGCCCTCGAGGCGAAATGGGACAAGGGAACCAACCTGCACCACGCTCTGCTGCTGGCGAACCGCCACTTCCGCAAGCATCCGAACGCCCAGCCGGTGCTGCTCATCGTCACCGATGGCGAGCCGACCTCGCACCTCGAGGCGAACGGGGAGGTCTACTTCACCTACCCGCCGCATCCGCTCACCGTGGCCTACGCCGTCCGTGAACTCGACAACTCGATGCGCCTGGGTGCGAAGACCACGTTCTTCCGCCTGGGCGAGGACCCCGGCTTGGCTCGGTTCATCGCGTCGATGGCGAAGCGGGTCGGCGGCACGGTCGTGGCACCCGAGCTCGACGACCTGGGCGCGGCCGTGGTGGGGTCGTATCTCGGCTCGCGGCGCGGCGACGACGGTTTCGGCGCTTCCGGCGGCTCTTTCGACGACATGTTCGGCCGCGGCTGGGGTCGCTGGGGCTGATCCACCCCCACTGTGCGGTGGGCGCATCGCGGGTGTGAACAGTGTGTTACATCGCCCGCAAGTGTTTACATCATGCGACGGTCGGATTGTATCGTGAGAAGGATTTCGAGCTTCTCTGAGAGGAATCCGCGTGAAAGCCCCTGACTTCACTCTGACGGCGGGGCCCACACCCGCGTCGGCCCGCACGCTCGATGCTCTGGGGTCGCAGCTGGTGTACCACCTCGATCCCACCTTCCTCGAGACGTTCAGGCGCACCGCCGAGAAGGCTGCGGCGTTCTTCCGCACCGAGAACGACATGCTCCTCCTGCAGGGCGAAGGCATCCTCGGACTCGAAGGTGCCGCCCGATCGCTCACCCGGCCCGGGATGCACGTGCTCAACCTCGTGCAGGGCATCTACGGGAAGGGAATGGGGCAGTGGCTGACGAGCTACGGATGCGTGGTGCACGAGATCGAGGTGGGTTACGACGACGCCGTCGATCCGGATGACGTCGACACCTATCTCGGGGCGCATCCGGAGATCGAGCTGGTGACGGTGGTGCACTCGGAGACACCGTCGGGCACCCTCTCCGACTGCTCGCGGATCGGCCCGATCGCCCGTCGCCACGGCGCGCTCACCCTCGTGGACGCTCTGTCGTCGATCGGCGGCGTGGAGTTCGAGGCCGATCTGTGGCAGCTCGACGTCTGCATCTCCGGTGGCCAGAAGTGCCTCGGCGGCCCGGTGGGAATCACCATGTGCTCGGTGAGTCCGGCCGCGTGGGAGCGCATCCTCGGCAACGAGCACGCACCGCGCTACTCCTATCTGTCGCTGATCGACTGGAAGACGTCGTGGCTGGAGAACGGCACCTTCCCGTTCACCCCCTCCGTGACCGACGTCGTGGGCCTCGAAGCGGCGCTCGATGCGTTGCTCGAAGAAGGCATCGAGAACGCCATCGCCCGGCATGCGCACGCCGCCGCGGTGACGCGGGCCGGGGTGCGCGCGATGGGTCTCGAACTCTGGCCGGTTTCCGATGCGATAGCAGGGAACCCGATCACCGCGGTCCGTGTACCGGACGGCGTGGTGCACTCGGAGCTCAGCGCCCACATCCGGGAGCGCTACGGCGTGATGCTCTCGACCGGCCTCACGGCGGGCAACATCATCCACATCGCACACATGGGACCGACGGCGACCGGACTGTATCCGATCATCGGCTTGACGGCCCTCGGCAGCGGACTGCGCGACCTCGGCGTCGACGTGGACCTCGGTGCCGGCGTGGAAGCCGCGATGGCCGTGGTGTCGGCGGGCCCCGCGTGAGCGCGACCGATACGGGACTCACCTGGATGAGTGCCACCGACATCGCCCGGGAGGTCGCGACCCGGCGCCTCGGCGCGTTGGAGGTGGCCGAGCACTTCCTCGAACGGATCGAGCGGCTCGATCCGGATCTGAACGCGTTCGTGTACGTCGACCAGGAGCAGGTGCGCGAGCGCGCCCGGGACCTCGACCGGCGGATCGCCGCGGGCGACGACGTGGGTCCGCTCGCCGGCGTCCCGTACTCCCTCAAGGAGAGCACCGCGGTGGCCGGGCTTCCGCACACCGGGGCGATGGCGGCGATGGCCGGGCACGTCGCCGATCACGACTCCGTCGTGGCCGCGCGGCTCGCCGCTGCGGGCGGTCTTCTGATGGGCAAGACCAACCTGCCCGAGAACGGGTACCACTGCGGTACCGACAACCACCTCTACGGCGCCACCCGTAATCCGTGGAACCTCGACTGCTCGCCCGGCGGCTCGAGCGGCGGCGCCTCCGCCTCCGTCGCGGCCGGGCTGACCCCCGTGGCCGACGGCAGCGACGGGGCCGGGTCGATCCGGGTGCCCGCCGCGATGTGCGGGATCGTGGGTTTCAAGCCCTCCACCGGCCGCATCCCGCAGGAGCTGCTGCCGACGCGGTTCGCCACCTTCCTCAGCCACGGCATCCTCGCCCGCACGGTCGCCGACATCGCCCTGATGATGAGCGTGGAGGCGGGCCCGGATGCGGTCGACCCGTTGAGTCTGCCGGGCGACGGCGTGGACTACGCCGCCGCGCTGGAGGGCGATCTGGCCGGATGGCGGATCGCCTGGTCGCCGGATCTCGGTTTCGGCGAGCAGGCGACCGATCCGGAGATCCTCGACCTCTGCGAGACCGCGGTGACGGCGTTCGCCGAGCTCGGGGCCGCCGTCGTCGACGCCTCCCCGCGGTGGAGCGACCCGCAGCGTGCCATGTGGAACGGTGTGTGGCTCCCGGCCTACGCCCCCGACCTGGATGCCTACGACTGGGCCGAGCTCGAACGCACCGGCCGCGTCGATCCGGAGCTGGCCGAACTCGTGCGCGCCGGTGCCCGCCAGTCCGGCGCCGCGATCGCGTCGGCGGACCTCGAGCGCAGTGCCGTGTACCGGGCGTTCGCGACCTTCATGGAAGACCACGACCTGCTCGTGAGCCCCACCGTGCGCATCCCGGGATTTCCGGCGGATCGTTTCGGGCCGCCCGAGTTCGACGGCACCCCGCTCAGCGACCGCATCCTGGGCTGGATCAACACCTACCCGGCCAACCTGACCGGGACACCGGCGGTGTCCGTGCCGGTGGGCGTCACGAAGGCCGGGCTGCCCGTCGGGTTGCAGATCGCGGGCGGCCATCTTGCCGACGCGCGGGTGCTCCGTGCGGCAGCGGCCTTCGAACGCGCGCGACCCTGGTCAGGGCTCCGCCCGCCGCACAGCTGACGACGGTCTCCGTCGCTCAGAAGAGGGGGTAGGGCATCGCCGGCATCTCGCCGGACGGGGCGGGGAACACGGCCCGGGCGTGGAGGCGATCGAGGCGGGCGGCGAACGCGCCGATCTCGAAGTCGGTCAGCAGGGCCGAGAGGGATGCGCCCAGCTCGCCGACGACGTCGGCCCGCACGCGCTCGATCGCGGCCAGTTCGTCGGGGGTGAGATCGTCGCCGAGCCAGCCCCAGAGCACGGTGCGCAGTTTGTGGTCGACGTGGAAGGTCAATCCGTGGTCGACGCCGTAGCGGTGGCCGTCGGGCATGGGCAGCACGTGGCCGCCTTTGCGGTCGGCGTTGTTCACGACCACGTCGAACACCGCCATCCGGCGGAGCGCCACCGAATCCTCGTGGATGAGAGTGACCGGGCGGTCGCTCTCGTCGCGGCCGTCGAAGACCTGGCGCCAGCCCTGCTCGGGCACGGCCTCGGAGGCGACGAGGTCCACCGCATCCTGATCGGGGTCGACGTTTTGCCAGAGCTGCACCATGCCCCGGCCGAACGGGCCGTCGCGCAGCCAGGTGCGGGGCACGACGTTCCAGCCGAACGACTCCGAGACCAGATAGGCCGCGGCCTCGCGATGGGCGAGGTTGCCGTCGGGGAAGTCCCAGAGCGGCGCCTCGCCGGCGATCGGCTTGTAGACCACCTCGGTGTCGCCGATGCGCCCGAGGAACGTGGCGTTCGAGGCCGTCGTGATGCGCCCGAGGAGTTCGAGCTCGCCGTCGATCGCTTCGGCCTCCGTCATCACCGGTCGTCAGGTTCGGGGCAGACGTGGCCTTCCGGATCCATCGGGGTGCCGCAGAGCGGACACAGGGGACGACCGGCGCCCACGATCTCGCGGGTGCGCTTGGCGAACGCGCGGGCGGTGCCCACCGGCATCCGCACCAGCAGCACTTCTTCGGGCTCGAGGTCGTCTTCCTCGAGGGCGTCGACCTCGTCGGCGTCGACGACGATCAGCGGATAGGCCTCGAGCACCACCTGGGCGGTCGACGGATCCCATCCGAGACCCATCGCACCGGTGCGGAACTGCTCGTCGACCGGCTGGTCGAGCGGATCGTTGTCGACCAGTTCGACGGGGGTCGTGGCCGGCACGCTGAACGGGTTGCCCTCGTTCACCATCAGCTCGTCGAGGATCTCGTCGATCTTCTCGGCCAGCAGGGCCGACTGCTCCTTCTCGAGTGCGGCGCTGACGACGCGGCGACCGTCGCGCACCTGCAGATAGAAGGTGCGGGATCCGGGGTTGCCGACCGTGCCGATGACCACGCGATCGGGCCAGTCGAACTCGTGAGCGATTGTGGGCATGGGGATATTTTAGGAGCGCTCGGCCGCGGGCGGCTGAGTGGAGGCCGGATCGGCGTCGGTGGCGTCGCCGACGTCGCCGGCGCGCGTGGCCGGTCCTGCGCCGCCGCCGACCGGTGCGTCCGCGGCCGGGGGCGCGGCGCGGAGCCAGGAGAGGTCGCCCGAGTCGGTGTTCGTCGACACCACATCGGGCCGGTTCGGGCCGTACCGCACGATGGAGACGGATGCCGGACCGACGCTGATGCGCTGGAAGAGGTCGAGATGCATGCCGAGCGCGTCGGCCAGGATCGACTTGATGACGTCGCCGTGACTCACCGCCACCCACACGGCGCCGGGCCCGTGCTCGGCCTCGACGGCGGCGTCGTGGCGGCGGATCGCGGCGACCGCCCGCGCCTGCATGCCCGCCAGGGACTCCCCACCCGGGAACACGGCGGCCGAGGGTTGCGTCTGCACCACCGACCAGAGCTTCTCCTTCGCGAGGTCGCGGAGGGTGCGACCCTGCCAGTCGCCGTAGTCGCATTCGGTGAGGGCGTCGTCGATGCCGAGCGGCGCATCCGATTCGCCGCTCTGTCGGTCGAGGATGAATCCGGCGGTCTGGCGGCAGCGCTCGAGAGGGCTCGAGACCACGCCGACCAGAGGCACGACGGCGAGGCGCTCGGCTGTGCGGGCGGCCTGCTCCCGCCCGACGGCGTCGAGCTCGACGCCCGGCGCCCGCCCGGCGAGTACGCCCTCGACGTTCGCGGTGGTGCGTCCGTGCCGCACGAGGATGACAGTGGCCATGTCTGCCAGCCTAGGCGCGGGCTCGTGGAATGCCGTCCCTGAAGAGATCGTCTGAATCCGGTCGTGGGTTCGGAGCGAGGGGGCCGGCTGCGCTAGCGTTGGAGTCACAAGGGGAGTACTCCCGACTGCGGTCGGCTCGTCAATACGGATGCACTCGCATCTCGGGCCACCGGTTCCGCGCAGGCGGAGCGGAGGAGACCTTGGCGTCATTGCTCACGCCTACCCCTTGGAGTCTCCATGCAGGTCACGCCCCTGATCTGGATCGTCACGATCGCCGTTACGATCCTCTTCTTCGTCTACGAGTTCTTCGCCCACGTGCGGAAGCCCCACGAGCCCAGCATCGCCGAGTCCGCGCGGTGGTCGACCTTCTACATCGGGCTCGCCCTGCTGTTCGGTGTGGGGATCGGCGTCTTCTCGGGCTGGACGTACGGCGGCGAGTACTTCGCCGGCTACCTCACCGAGAAGGCGCTGTCGATCGACAACCTCTTCGTCTTCCTGCTGGTGATGGGCGCCTTCGCGGTGCCGAAGGCGTTCCAGCAGAAGGTGCTGATGATCGGCATCGTCATCGCGCTCATCCTGCGCGGCGGCTTCATCGCGGCCGGTTCGACGCTGATCGAGAACTTCTCGTGGATCTTCTACCTGTTCGGCGCGCTGCTGCTCTTTCTGGCCTGGCGCCAGGCGTTCGGGTCGCACGACTCGAACCCCGCCGACGGGCGCTTCATGCGCTTCGTGCGTCGTCACCTGCCGGTGACCGACGAGTACCACGGCGACAAGCTCACGGTCGTGAAGAGCGGCACGCGCTTCGTGACGCCGATGCTGCTCACCATCATCGCTATCGGGTTCATCGACCTCGTATTCGCGGTCGACTCGATCCCCGCGATCTACGGGCTCACCAGCGAGGCCTACATCGTGTTCACGGCCAACGCGTTCGCGCTGATGGGGCTGCGACAGCTGTTCTTCCTCATCGGCGGGCTGCTCGAGCGACTGGTCTACCTCTCGCAGGGGCTTGCCGTCATCCTCGCCTTCATCGGCGTGAAGCTCGTTTTCCACGCCTTGCACGTGAACGAGCTGCCGTTCATCAACGGCGGAGAGCACATCTCGTGGATTCCCGAGATCCCGATCTGGTTCTCCCTGCTCTTCATCGGCGCCACCATCGCCGTGGCCACCGTGGCGAGCCTCGTGGCGACCCGGCGCCGCGCCACTCCGACGACTCCCGACCTCGACGAAGAACGAAAGGCACTCCATGGTTGACCTCAGCCGATTGCTTGGCCTCGCTCAGAAGGCCCTCGACAAGACCGGATCGTCGACTCCGGATGCGCGGGGCGGGGGGAGCGACTGGCGCTCCGTCGTGCGCAACGCGGCCGGCGCGCTGACAGGGGATGGTGCGGCGTCGGCGTCGTCACCTGCGCCCGCCGGCGCATCGCCTGCGCCCGCTGGAACATCGCCGGTCCGACCTGCGCCTTCCGCGACGTCCTCGGGGCGGAACACGCCTTCCGCGTCCCCGGCCACGACGTCCTCGGGGCGGACAGCGCCTTCCGCGACGTCCTCGGGGCGGAACACGCCTTCCGCGTCCCCGGCCACGACGTCCTCGGGGCGGACAGCGCCCTCCGCGTCGCCCGCTGGGACGCCTTCGGCGCCCCTCGCTGCCACCTCCGAAGTCGGCGCCGGTGCGACGGCCGCGGCAGCAGACCCCGCGGATCGTGCGGCGATCGCCCGCTATGACTACCTGCTGCAGACCGCCGACCCGCACCAGATCGAGCAGGTGCATCGCGAAGCGTTCGAGCGGCTCACGCCGGCGCAGCGCGCTCAGATCGACGAGCGGATGCGGGCCGAACTCCCGGCGCACGAGCAGCCCCGTTCGTCGCAGCCCGACGACCTGGCTCGCGCGGCGACCCGCACCGAGATGAGCCGGCCCGGACTCCTGCGTGGGCTGCTTGCCCGGGTGGGAGGCGGGGCGCAGGGTTCCTCGCGCGCGCCCGGCGGAGGTGCATCCGTTGGCGGCGGGGTGCTCGGGTCGCGGCCCGGGGTGCCAGGAGCTGCGGGGGCTGCCCCGGCGGGTGGTGCCGTCGCGGGCGGCACGCTGGGGTCGCGGACCGGGATGCGCGGAGCAGCCGGCGGTGCGCTGGCGGGAGGTGCCGTCGCGGGGGCCGGGCTCGCCGCCGGCGGAATGCTCGCGGCGGTCGCGGGCGGCGCGGTCGTGAGTTCGGTGGCGGGTCCGCTGCTCGAGCAGGCCACGAGTCTGGGCGTCGACTTCGACGCGCTGGCCGCTGGGGTCGACCTCGAGGCGCTCACCGGGGGCGTCGAGGGCCTCGCGGGCGATCTGAACGGCGGTATCGAAGGTGTCACCGGCGGCCTCACGGATGGCGTCGAGGGTCTGACCAGCGGTGTCGAGGGGCTCGCGGGTGGCGTCGAGGGCGTCGCTGGTGGCGTGGACGGCTTCACCGGTGGCGTCGATGAGCTGGCGGCCGGTGCGGGCGAGACCGTCTCGGGCCTCGGTGACCAGGTCGCGGGTCTCGGCGATCACGTGCGAGACCTGGCGTCGGGCTTCGAGATCCCGGGCCTCGGCGACCTCTTCCGCCGCTGACGCCCATCCGTCCGCCCCTCCCCCCGAGACCTCCACTGAGCCGCGCGTTTTGGCGCTACCCCAGACCTCGAATCCACCAAAACGTGCGGTTCAGCGCCGACGGCGCGGGTGTGTCGCGCGCCACCCGAGGTGGTGGTTCGGACCAGTCCACCCGAAGACTCCGCTGAACCGCACGCTTTAGCGCCACATCGGACCTTGGATCCGCGAAAACGTGCGGTTCAGTGAGGGTGTCGCGGGCGGGCGGGCGGGCGGAGGCGGTGGCTCGGGCGAGTCCATCCGAGAAACTCTGTTGAGCCGCGCGTTTTGGCGCTACCCCAAAGCTCGAATCCGCCAAAACGCGCGATTCAGTGCCGACGGGGTGCGTCAAGCTCCGGGAGTGGAGGCGGCGGCTCGGGACAGGTCGCGGTAGGAGGCGGCGACCGCGTCGGCCAAGGCATGCACGCGGGGCAGCGCGGTGGGGTCGGTGCAGAAGCCGATGCCCACCTCGCCGGCGTTGGAGATCGCAGCGACGCGGAGGGCGTGGTGTGCCGCCGGTTCGGATGACGAGAAGAGCTGCTCGACACGACGACCGGCCACCGCGACCGGGTCACGAGGGCCGGGCACGTTCGAGATCGCGACGCTGAACTCGCGAGCGCTGCCGGCCATCCGCTCGGCGAGTTCGCCCGCTCGGCCCAGACGCCCGAGCGCGTGGAAGAGGTCGTAGAGGAGTGCGGCGTCGTCGCGCTGCTTCTCGGTGCGCGTGCGAGCGCTGATGCGGTCGAGTCGGCGCAGCGGATCGGGTTCGGCGAGGAACAGGTCGACATCGATGAAGGAGTCGCGGTTGCCGGGGGCCGTGGTGTCTTCGTCGCGGTGATGGAGGCTCACCGGCACCCGGGCCCGGAGGTCGAGGCCTGGGTGGTGCTCGTCCAGCCAGGTGCGCAGCCCGCCGGAGACGACGGCCAGCAGCACGTCGTTCACCGTGGCGTGGGCCGGCCGGGAGGCGCCGATCGCCTTGAGGCCGTCGAGCGGCGCCGCGGTGAAGGCGACCTCCCGCGCCATGGTGATCGGTCGGTCGAAGGGGGACCGCGATCCCGGATGGACGAGTTCGCGCACGACCACGCCCGGCATCCGTCGCCACTCGTCGCGTCGGGCGTCCTCGTCCTCCGACGCACGTGTCCCCACCGGGTGCATCGGCGCGTCCCGCGGGTCGAGGAGGATGCCTTCGAGGAAGCGCAGGCCGGCGATCCCGTCGACCATCGCGTGGTGGAGGCGGGCGGCGATCGCCTCGGTGCCGTCGGCGAGGGGTCCGATCAGGTCGAGCGTCCAGAGCGGGCGCGAGCGGTCGAGGTGCTCCGACATCAGGTCGCCGAGGATGCGACGCAGGTCGTCCGGGGTGGCGCACTCCGTGCCCGCCCGGCGCCGTACGTGCTGCGTGATGTCGAAGCCGATGGCGGGCACCCAGCGGGCTTCGCCGGCGCTGTCGGTCACGACGCGTTGGGTCGCGCGGGGCTGCTCGGCGAGCCGGGCCGACACAGAGCGGCGAAGCGCCTCGAGGTCGAGCGGCGTTCCCGGCGCGAGGATCATGAGCTTCAGCGTGTGGCCGGCCAGCACGGCGGATTCGAGCGCGAGGATGCGCGCGTCATCCTCGGAGAGACGATCGCCTTCGTCGGCCATGCGGTCAGCCTACGGCGCGCTGCCGGTCAATCGAGAACCCTGTGTTTCTCCGGCGCGGCCGGCGCGCGAGTTCATCGTCGCGCGGGAACCGAGTTGTCCGCAGCTCGGCGGGTGAGGAACGACTGCCAGGTGATCAGACCGCGCTGGGCGCTGGGGGCCGCGAGGTTGTCGCCGGCTCGGTAGGCGCGCCCGACAGCGCCCGGCAAGCGGATGGGCACCCGCCGACGCGGTCGGCGCAGGCGACCGCCGGCTTGCGCCTCCCCGAACGCGGCGACGAGGTGCGGGAGGTCGAGCACCTCCGGCCCGGCGAGGTCGGGTACGCGGCAGGAGGGCTCGCCGAGGGTGAGTTCGGCCAGGCGCGCGGCGACCTCGTCGCGGTCGACGGGTTCGAAGCGGAGGCCCGTCGGCGCCGGCAGCAGCGGAAGTCGGGCCATCGCGCGCGCGACCGGCAGCACGAAGTCGTGCAGTTGAGCGGCCCGCAACACCGTCCACGGCAGTCCCGATTCGGAGACCGCGCGCTCGGCGCCGGCCTTCGCTCGGAAATAGCCGATGGGCATCCGGTCGGCGCCGATCACCGAGATGAGGAGGAGGTGCCGCACCCCGGCGGCGCGGGCGGCCGTGGCGAGGTTCCGCGCGGCCACGTCGTCGCCCTTGGCGCCGCCGGCCAGGTGCAGCACGACCTCGACACCGGACAGCGCGGCATCCAGACCCCGGCCCGCGACGGTGTCGCCCTCGACCTGCTCGATGCCGGGGGAGTCGGCGCCGGGGTGGCGGCTGAGTACTCGGACGGTGCGGCCGGCGTCGACCAGCAGTGGCACCACTCGGCGTCCGATGGTGCCGGTGCCGCCGGTCACGAGAAGTGGGGCGTTCATGATTGGCTTCCTTCCATGTCACAACTGCGTGCGGGGGTTCGTCGAGAGGGTGACGATCGAACGCGGGGAGATGTGACATGACCGACCGGACGGACCTGGCGAGACGCTTCGAGGAGCAGCGGCCGCGGCTGCGGGCGATCGCCGCTCAGCTGCTCGGATCGACGGCCGACGCCGACGACGCGGTGCAGGAGACCTGGCTGCGGCTCGAGCGGGTCGACGACGGCGAGATCCGCAACCTGGAGGCCTGGCTCACCACGGTCGTGTCGCGCGTGAGCCTCGACCTGCTGCGGGCGCCGCGCCGCACGCGGGAGCGGTCGTGGCAGGTCACGTCATGGGCCCAGGAGCCGGTGGCGGTCACACCGGATCCGGCGGATGTCGCGGCGGGAGCAGACGGGGTGAGCGTGGCGCTGCTCGTGGTGCTCGAGCGACTGAGTCCGGCCGAACGCATCGCCTTCGTGCTGCACGACGTGTTCGGGCAACCCTTCGACCAGGTCGCCGAGGTGCTCGAGCGCTCGCCGGATGCGGCGCGGCAGCTGGCGTCGCGCGGCCGCCGGCGGGTGAGGGGTCAGGTGGACGAGACGGATGCGACATCCGCGACCCCCTCACCCGTCGACCGGGCGACCGGCCGGCGCATCGTCGACGCCTGGCTGCTCGCGGCCGAAGCCGGCGACTTCACCGCACTCCTCGCCCTCCTCGACGACGACGCGGTGCTGCACGCCGACTTCGGCACGAGCACGCAGCGGATCGAGGGTGCCGCCTCGATCGCGTCGCAGGCCGTGCTCTCGGCCCGACTCGCCGCCCACTCGACGCCGGTGCTCATCGACGGCCTGCCCGGAGTGGCGGCCGTGCTGAACGATCGCGTGGTCTCGATCATGGCCTTCGACCTCGCCGGCAACCGCATCGTGGGCCTCCACGTCCTGGCCGATCCCCGTCGCCTCGAGTCCCTCGCCGTGCACCGAGCCCTCGGGTGACGGGAGGATGGAACCCTTTCGAGGCGAGCGGACACTAGAGGATATGGGGACGGACCAATTCGACGAGGCGGCCATCTGGGCATCGGCCCGGGGTGGCGATTCCTCGGCCTTCGCGGCGATCTTCGACGCGCACCGCGACCGGGTCTTCGGCCAGGCGCTCCGGTTGATCCGGGAGCCGCACGACGCCGAAGACGTCACGGCCCTGGTCTTCCTGGAAGCCTGGCGCCGACGTGACTCGGTGCGCGTTGTCGACGCCTCCGTGATCGGCTGGCTTCTCGTCACCACCAACAACGTGGTGCGCAACCTGGCGCGCAGCCGGCGGCGACACCGGGAGCTGTTGGAGCGCATCCCGAGGCCATCGCTGACCGACGACGCACCCGACCATGCCGAGGTGGTGGGGGAGCGGATCGACCACGCCGATCGCGACGCCAAGGTGCGGTCGGCCTTCGCGCGGCTGGCGAAGGCCGACCAGGACGTCATCACGTTGTGCGTGCTCGAGGAGTTGACCACCGGCCAGGCGGCCGCCGTGCTCGGCGTCCCGGTCGGCACCGTCAAATCGCGTCTCTCGCGAGCCAAGCAACGATTCTCCGCCCACACCACTGAGTTGTTGGGCCAGTCCACGAGCCCTGCGGGAGGTGCCCGATGAACACGACACCACGATTCGACCAGGGGCGCAGTGACGCCATCCGCACGATGCTGATCGAGAACGTCGAACAGTCCCCGAGCCGCGACCACCGGCGCCACGTCCGCATCGCCGTGCTCGCGATCGTGGCGGCTCTCGCCGGCGCGCTCGGCATCGGGGGCGTGGCGTTGGCCGTGACGGGCGGGCCGATCTTCCCCGCGCCGGCGGGCACGCCGGTCGTCGAGGCGTCGCCGACCCCGACGTCGACACCCGAGGCGACGCCCACGTCGACGCCCGGGACGCCCGTCGCCGGGCCCGTGGTGACCGGCGACCCGATCCCTCCGCACGACATCGACTCGGCTTCCTCGAGCGGAGCCTGGCAGCTCGATCTGCCGGGCAGCGGTCGGCAGTGCGAGATCCGGAACGCCTACGACATCGCGGACGGATTCGCCCTCTTCCAGGCGGGGCCCGACCAGATGAGCGACGCGCCCGGGCCCGATTGCGACTTCACCGCCACCCGGATGTCGCTGACGCTCGTCGACACCGCGGCCGGGACCATCGTGTGGTCGCGGGAGTGGGATGCCGTGAATCCCGGCTATCCCGTGGACGTGACCCTGCTCGGCACCTCGGGTCGCGCGCTCGTCAGCACGCAGAACCTCGGCCAGGGAGTGAACGAAGTCATCGACGTCGCCACGGGTGAGACCCTCGCCGCGTTCGCGCCGCACCTCGACGGCGCCGGCGACCTGCAGTACTCCTTCGCCACGGTGCCCGGCGATTCCGGTGAGATCGTGCTGGGGTTGCAAGCGAGAGGGCCGGATGGCGCGGGCCTGGTCGGCTCCGGGATCGTGGAGCGGGTCGATCCCCGAACCCTCGATCGGCCGGTGTGGAGCACCACGCTCGCCGGAACCTTCGGGCAGATCAGCCGCTCGGCCGAGACCCCCTATCCCGCCACTTTCGTCCCGTTCGACTACTTCACGGGTGCGGAAGGACCCGATCTGCGTTCGCACATCGCGATCGTGGACGTGAACACCGGAGAGGTGACGGATCGCCCAGCGACGACGTACTACCGATACGCCGCCGACTACGCGCTGCGCTTCACCGATTCGACCGCGGACCGATCCGTCGTCGGCCTCGACGCCGACGGCAACCACCTCTGGGAACGCGAGCTCCCGGTCGGCACGCGCATCGATCCGGTGCTCACGTCCGACGGGGTCCCCGGTGCGCTGGCCAATCGCCTTCGCTCGGATGCGCCGAGCGAATGGCTGATGGTGCACTCACCGCAGTCGCTCACCCTCGTGAACGCCCTGACGGGCGTCGAAGCGTGGACCGTGGCGACCGGATGCGGCGCCGACACCGAGCTCCCGCAATTCTCGTTCCGCCTGAACGAGCCGGCCGCCACCGTCGTGCTGCCCGGGTCGGGCGGGGCGGCCGCCTGCTCGTACGATCTGGCCACCGGATCACTCAGCGAAGGCCCCGCGATCCCGGAGAACGCCTGGGAGGCGGCCGGCGTCGCGAACGTCTACGGGGTCGCCGAGGGAACGGGCTCAGCGTACGACGCCGCCACGGGCGAGGTGCTCTGGACGATCCCGGCCGCCTCCGGTGAGTCGTGGGACTTCCTCGGCGGTCACCTCGTGTCGTGGGCGGGGACGCGACTCACAGGCATCGGCTGAGCGTCCCTGACAATCCGATGGATGTTCGTCACCTGTCGACGACGGCGCCGGAGAATAGGAGCACCACTCCCGACGACGAGGAGGAACTCATGGGACTCTGGATCACCATCGGCGCCCTCGCGGCGATCGTGGCCGGCATCGGAACCGCGATGGGCATCCGGCAGCGGCGTGCGGGCGACTACCAGGAGCGGCTCGACTCCCGCGATCAGCCCGGCCGCCTGCACGAGGAGGGTCAGAAGATGGCCGCGGTCAGCCTCGCCCACCGCTCCGGATCGGGCCGCTTCGGCTCCTTCTGACGGGAAGCGGCGCCTGGCGCGCGGCGGCGTTCTGCTGTTGGCTTGACGCATGACCGAAGCGGATGCCCGCACCTCCTTCGTCGTCACCGGCGGCGCCCAGGGGGTCGGGCGCGTCATCGCCGAGCATCTCAGCACCCTTGGGCCTGTAATCGTCATCGACGTCCAGGACGGACGAGGTGATCTGCGCCAGGCCGCCGGGCCGATCGAGTTCGTGGTCGGTGACGCCGGCGATCCGGAGGTGACCGCCGAGGCGATCGCCGTGGCGGAGGCGATGGCGCCGCTCGGCGGATGGGTGAACAACGCGGCCGTGCTGCGCGATGCGGGGTTCGCGACATCCGCTCCCGACGCCGTGCTCGCGCTGATCGCCACAAACCTGCGGCTCGCCGTCACCGGGACGCACGCGGCCGTGAACCACTTCCTCCGGAACCGCCGACCGGGTGCGATCGTCAACGTCTCGTCGCACCAGGCGCAGCGCCCCGTGCGCGGCGCGCTGCCCTACGCCACGGCGAAGGCGGCGATCGAGGGTCTCACGCGCGCCACCGCCGTCGATCATGGGCCCGACGGCATCCGGGTGAACGCGGTCGCCCTCGGGTCGATCAGCACGCCGCGTTACGAGGCGTACCGCCGCGACCATCCCGACATCGACGAGCAGATGGCGGCACTGCATCCGCTCGGCCGCGTGGGCACCCCGGACGAGGTCGCGGGAACGGTCGCGTTCCTGCTCTCGCCCGCGGCGGCCTTCATCACGGGTGCGGTGCTCCCCGTCGACGGCGGCCGTTCCGCCCAGGGCCGCGACCCCGAGGAACACTGACCCACCTCGCGCGCGGGTGCCCCGAGGTCCCCTACTTCTTGCTCTTCTTGTCGTCGACGATGCCGCCCAGGAGGCCGCCGATGGCGCCGCCGAGCACGCCGCCGGCCGGTCCGCCGAGCAGTGAACCGATGCCCGCGCCGATGCCGGCGAGGCTCGATCCATAGCTCACTTTCGCGATGGTGACCGTGGTCGAACCGTCATCGCCCGGCGAGACCTCGAACGAGCCGACGGCCGCCGACGCCACCACCATCGCCACCGGGCTGGCCTTGCCGGTCGCCGCCATCCGGTCGTACATCGCGCGCGACTCGAAGAAGGCGCGCTGCACGTCGGACTTGCCCTCGCCCGCCTCGTAGCCGATGCGGTAGAGCTCGAGGAGTGTTTTCACCTCCTCGTCGGAGATCAGATCGGCCGCTTCGAGCCGGTCGAGGATGGCCTTGTGCTCGCTGACCATGTCGCCCTTGTTGGCCTCCATCACCCGTCGCGCTTCCGCCCGCGCCGCGTGCATCAGGCCCGCGATGTCGGTGCCTGCGTAGGTTGCCGTGTCCATCATGCGCCTCCCCTTCGAGTCGCTTCTCTGGGATCGTGCGGCCAGTCAAGTCCTCCGCGGGCGAGGGGTCAAGTGCCGGCTCGGGGTATCGGCGCGCGCGCCTTCAGGAGGACGCGCGACGGATGCGGATCGGACCCCGAGCGGTGGCGAGATCCACCGTCTCGCCCTTCTGCGTGATGACCACCTCGCCTTGTTCGACGAGCCGTTGGGCGGCCTGACGGGCCGGCTCCATGAGGTCGCGCCACTCCTCGCCGCCCACGGCGCGCGCCGCATCCGAGGGGCAGATGGTCGAGGTGGGAGCACGCCGCGCGAGGAGGTCGCGGATGGCGACCTCCAGGCGGCGGTCGGTGTCGACGGCCGGGTCTTCAGCCGGAGGGGTTCTCGACGGGCGTGCCATCGGGTGCGGTTCCCTCGTCGGGGTCCACCTCGTCAGGTGTGGTGTGCTCGGGCTTCGGATCGCTCATGCGCGTCTCTCCTCGTGTCCTCGGTTGCGTCGTGTCGTCGATTGCGCTCGACGCTACGCCCGTTCCCGGATTCGGCACCGGCCTTCGGCGAGATCGACGGACATCAGTCCGGGCGCGGCATCCGGCAGGCGTCATCCGCCCGCGCGTCACCCGGCGCTCAGGAGCCGCTCCGGGCCGCCGTCCGCTACGGCCTTGAGGATCGCGGCCACGTCGTCGAAAACCTCCGCAGCGCCCGCCTCGAGCAGTTCGGCCGAACCGATCCCACCCGAGAGCACACCGAGCGAGCCCACGCCCGCCCGTCCGGCGGCCTCCGCGTCCCAGCGCGTGTCGCCGATCATGACCGCCTCGAACGCCGGCACGCCGGCCCGCTCCAGCGCGACGCCGATGATGTCGGGATCGGGCTTCGCCGTCTCCACGTCGTCGGCGGTCGTCGCCGCGTGCAGCAGGTCGTCGACGTCGAGGCAGGCGCGGAGCACCTCGAACTCCTCGGGCGGAGCCGAGGTGGCGAGCACGACGCGCACGCCCGACTCGCTCAGCCGTTCGATCAGTTCCCGCGCTCCCTCGAAGCGGCGCAGCCGCGGATGGAGCTCCTCGTAGTGCGCTGTGTGACGCTCTTTCGCCTCGTCGCCCAGCGCTTCCGCCCGGTCGCCGAGCAGTGCGTCGAGCAGCTTCGCCGAGTCGAGCCCGATCGAGCGGTGCACCTTCCAGGCGTCCACCGCGACCCCCACATCGGCAAAGGCGCGCGTCCAGGCGTCGACGTGCAGGTAGTTGGAGTCGATCAGCGTGCCGTCGATGTCGAACAGCACGGCCCGGAGTGCGGATGAGGTTCCCATACGTCACTGAACCACCGATCGGGCGAAAGCGGCGTTCAGGTCTCGCGGGCCAGCAGCTCGGCGAGCCGTGCGATCGCGTCCGCCGTGGTGGTCGCGTGCGGCGAGAAGCGGATGCGCGTCGGGCCGTGCAGCGTCGCGGTGACCCCGGCGGCGGCCAGGCGGGCGTGCATGCCGGGCGCTCCGCCGTCGGGGAACCCGGCGACCACGATCCCCGCCCGGCGCTGCGGCTCGCGGGGTGACAGCAGCGGCAGACCGGCGGCGTCGACGGCATCGATCAGCCGTGAAGCGGCATCCGCGACCCGCTCGGCGACGAGCGCCGCCCCGGTGCGTTCGAGGAGCTCCAAGCCGCTGGCGAGGGCGCCGGTGGCGAACGGCGAGAGGCTCGTGATGGCATGCCGCCCGGCATCGGGGCGAGCGGGATGCGGCAGACCGTCGTAGTCGACCGGATCGAGCACGCCGGCCCAGCTCCCGAGTGCCGGAGCCACCGCTGCGAGCCCGCGTTCCGAGAAGGCGAGGAAGCCCGTGCCCCACCCGGAGCGGAGCCACTTCTGGCCGCCGACGGCGAGCACGTCGGAGGGCGACCAGTCAGTGTCGGTCGCTCCGAAGCCCTGGATGCCGTCGACCACGAGCAGGCGGTCGGGCCCGATCACCTCGCGCAGGGCGGCGAGGTCGGCCCGGTAGCCCGTGCGGAAGTCGACCGCGCTGACGGCCAGTGCGCTGACGGCCGGCGTGAGCGCATCCGCGACCCGTTCGGGCGTGACCGGAGCCGGCTCGACGCCGGACGACGGCAGCGCACGCAGCCGCAGCCGCCCGGCCTCTTCGGCGCGGCGCCACGGGTAGACGTTCGCGGGGAACTCGTCGAGACTCACCAGCACCTCGCCGCGCAGGCCGAACGCCGTCTGCAGCAGGCCCTGCGAGGTGCTCGTGGTGAGGGCGACGCGCTCAGGCGCCGTGCCGGTGAGGCGGGCGATGACGGCGCGGGCCCGGTCGTCCTCGGCGTGCAGGTCGCCGGCGGGGGCTCCCCGAACGGCTGCCGCGACGAGCTCGTGCACCGTGCGTTCCACGGCGCGCGACGGCGGACCGTAGGAGGCGTGGTTCAGGTACAGCGGCGCCTCTGCGAACTCGGCGTCGTACGCGACGAGTGCCGCGGATGCGGTCGCCGTGCCGGGTCCTTCTGCGCCCACCGACGCGCCCGACGACGCGCCGGTTGACGTGCCGGTCGACGCGCCGGTCGACGTGCCGGGCATGTCAGCAGCGCGGCACACCGTCCTCGGGCCACGGGCATCGACTGTCGCCTGTGCGCCTTCCGAGGCATCCACCGCCCCCGCCTCCGCGCGGCTCACGCGCGCCCGATCCGCAGCGTCACGATCTGGAACGGCCGGAGCGTCACCGAGTCCCCCTCCAACGCGGGCTCGCGCTCGAGGGTCAACCCGCCGACGGGCCGCTCGAGCAGGTCCTGCTCCTCCATCCCCGTCGCCGCGAACCCGGGCAGCACCCGCGCCGTGCCGCCGGTGCCGAGGCTCTCGTAGAGGCGCACGATCACGTCGCCCGACCCGTCGCCGGCGAGCTTCACGGCCTCGATCCGAAGCGATTCGTCGCCGTCCAGCGCAACCAGCGGTGCGACCGGAGCCGCACCGGCGACGCGGAGAGGCAGATTCAGGTCGTAACCGGCCCGCACGGCGTCCGCGACCGTCGCCGACGGCACCAGCGTGTGCCGGAATTCGTGCCGACCGAGGTCGGTCTCCGGATCGGGATAGAGCGGCGCACGCAGCAACGACACCCGCACGACGGCCGCCATCCCGCCCCCGGCCCGCGCAACCCGGCGCACCTCGTGCCCGTAGGTGGCGTCGTTGGCGAGCGCCACCCCGATCGGTTCGCCCACGTGCACCCAGCGGTGGGCGGCCACCTCGAACCGCGCCGCGTCCCACGAGGTGTTCTCGTGGATGGGCCGGGCCAGGTGCCCGAACTGCGTCTCGAACCGCGCGCGCTCGGCGTGCACGTCGACCGGGAATGCGAGCTTCAGGATCTTCTCGCGCTCCTGCCAGTCGATCCGCGTCACGAGCTCGACGGATGACGATCCGCTCCGCAGGGTGACCTCCTGCTCCACCGTCGAACGCCCGAACGAGCGCCGCACCCGCACGCTCGCCCGAACGGACGGCGACTCGGGCGAGCCGCCGTCGAGTTCCACGGCGTCGACGGCGTCGAGGTCGTGGACGGTGTTGCGGTAGTAGCCGTCGAGGTCCCACGCGTCCCACTGCACGGGCTTGTCGTCATGGAGCTGCAGGAGGTTCGCGCGGCTGCCCGGCGCGATGGACTCCCGGCCGTCGGCGAGCGTGACGACCGACACGATGCTGCCCGTCGCATCCAGCCGCACGCGCGCGAGTCCGTTCTCGAGCACCCAGCCCGGAGCATCGGATGCCGCGACCACTCGTGCATCGTCAGGGGCTGCCTGCGGTACCCCGGCGCCCCCGGCCGGCACGCCGTCCACGGCGTGCGGCCGCGGGTTGAACACGACGGTCGCGCCGTCCGTCCCGACCTCGGGCGCAGAGGCCAGCGCCTCCAGCGACGCCGCGATCACGCCCTCGAGCACCTCCGCCACCTCGGCGTAACGCTCCCGCGCTTCGCGATGCACCCACGCGATCGACGAGCCCGGGAGGATGTCGTGGAACTGCTGCAGCAGCACCGTCTGCCACGCCTCGCGGAGCGTGTCGGCGGGATAGGGGAGTCCGACGCGCACGCTCGCGGTCGCCGCCCACAACTCGGCCTCGCGGAGGAGGTGCTCGCTCCGCCGATTGCCGCTCTTCATGGCGGCCTGGCTGGTGAGGGTGCCGCGATGGAGCTCGAGGTAGAGCTCACCGAACCACCGCGCCGGCGAGGGCAGCTCGGCCCGAGCGGCGTCGAAGAACTCCTCGGGAGTCTCGATCCGCACTCGCGGCAGCCCCTCCACATCGGTCGAGCGCTGCGCCCGGTCGAGCATCTCGCGCACCGGCCCACCGCCTCCGTCGCCGAATCCGAACGGCAGCAGCGACCGCGATCCCGACCCCTTCTCGCGGTAGTTGGATGCCGCATGCAGCAGCTCCGCCGGACTCACGTCGCCGTTGTAGGTGTCGGCAGGTGGGAAGTGCGTGAACACCTCGGTGCCGTCGATGCCCACCCACGAGAAGGTGTGGTGCGGGAAGACGTTCACCTGGTTCCACGAGATCTTCTGCGTGAGGAAGTAGTCGAAGCCCGCGAGCCGCACGATCTGCGGGAGGGCGGCGGAGTAGCCGAAGCTGTCCGGCAGCCACACCACTCGGCTCCGGAGCCCCAGCTCCGCCTCGAAGAACCGCGTGCCCTCGAGGAACTGCCGCACCATCGCCTCGCCTCCCACCATGGTGGTGTCGGATTCCACCCACATGCCACCCACGGGCACCACGCGCCCCTCGAGTGCGCGGGCCCTGAGCCGATCGAACAGCTCCGGCCGGTCGTCGCGCAGCCACTGCCACTGCTGAGCGCTCGACATCGCGAACACGAGCTCGGGCCGCGACTCCATGAGGTTCAGCACGTTCGCCGTGGTGCGGGCGACCTTGCGCACGGTCTCGCGCGTGGGCCACAGCCACGCCGAGTCGATGTGGGCGTGCCCCACCGCCGACACCCGATGAGCGGATGCCGCGGCCGGAGCTTCGAGAACCCCGGAGAGTGCGGCGCGCGCCGCCCCCGCTGTGCCGGCCACATCGTCGGGATCGATCAGGTCGAGGGCTCCGTCGACCGCGCGCAGCACGGTCCAGCGCCGGGTGTCGCCCTCGGGCAGTGCCGCCATCAGCTCGCCGAGGAACTCGAGATCGGTGACGAGCGATTCCACGGTCTCGTCCACCACCACCAGGTCGGCGCGCCGCAGCCGGTAGCGCGGCTCGGCTCCCGCCGTCGCCTTCTCACCCAGTTCGGTGGGCCAGAACGCCCGGTCGTCACGGTCGAACACCTGCGGGTTCGCCGCGGCCTCGAGATAGAGGTCGATCTCGGCTCCCGGCCCCTCCGTGACCGGGATCCACTGGTTGCGGGGGTTCAATCCCTTCACGGCCACGCCGTCGGGGCGGTAGACGAGACCCTCGGCCTGGAAACCCGAGGAGTCGTTGCGCCAGCCCAGGTCGACCACGAGTTCGAGGCGGTGGCCCGGGGGGAGCGGCGCGGCATCCGGAACCCGTCCGCGCAGGCGGAACCAGCTGGTGCCCCAGGCCGGGCCCCAGGAGTCCCCCGCGGCGAAAGGTTCGAAGCGAGTGGCCGCGGTGGGCGAGAGCGCTTCGGCCGGCGGCACGGGCTCCCCGCGGCCGCCGACGACGTGCCAGGCCGTGAGCTCCAGGGGTGCGAGCACCGTCGTGGCGGCGGGCCGGAGGCGGTCGCGCAGCACTCGCGCGAGCCGCCCTTCCAGAATCGAGCGGTCGTCGTGCATTCGGTCGTCCTCCATCGGGCGCTTGCGCTCTCTCCAGCGATGCATCTATCCTATAGGAAACGAGTGAAACCTATAGGAAATCGTCACATCTCAAAGGAGAGCTTTTCGTGGCAACACTGGCAGCCGGCGTCGACATCGACACCTTCATACGGCCCTCCGATTTCACACTGCCCGGCGGGGAGTGGTTCATCGGGGCGGGCCTCGGCCTCTTCGTGCACTGGGACCACGCGAGCCAGCAGGGGATCGAGATCTCCTGGCCGCTCGTGGGTCGCTCGATCATCCCGGGCGTCGACGAGGTCGAGGATTCCGTGACCACCGAGCAGTACTACTCGAGCGCCGCGACCTTCAACCCGATCGAGTGGGACGCGAAGGCGCTCGCCGCCCTCGCCAAGCGGGCCGGCGCGGAGTACGTCGTGTTCACGGCCCGGCACCATGGCGGCTACTCGATGTTCCACACCGAATACTCCGACTTCGGCGTGCAGAACGGACCGTTCGGCCGCGACATCACCCGGGAGTTCGTCGACGCCATCCGCGCCGAGGGCATCCGCGTGGGCATCTACTTCTCCCTGCCCGACTGGCACCACCCCGACTACCCGGCGTTCGAGGACACCGATCGCCCCTACCCGGAGGAGCACTGGCCCGGTGCCGGACTCGAGGAGAACATCGGCAAGCCGATCCGCGAAGACCGCCATCGTCGCGCCACCCCGGAGCAGTGGGAGAGGTTCCAGAGCTACCTGCGCGGCCAGCTCACCGAGATCCTCACGAACTACGGCACGATCGACCTGCTCTGGTTCGACGGCGAGTGGGAGCGCAACGAGGAGGAGTGGGACACCGCGGGCCTCCGCGCGCTCATCAAGGGTCTGCAGCCCGACGTCGTGATCAACGAGCGGCTGCTCGGCCAGGGCGACTACAAGACCCCCGAGCAGGCGTTCCCGATCGTCGCGCCGGCCGGGCCGTGGGAACTGTGCCTCACCATCGGCGACATGTGGGCGTACCGTCCCGGGGACATCAACAACAAGAGCGTGCGCTCGCTCGTCACCACCCTCATCGAGGTCGTCGGCCGCGGCGGGAACCTGCTGCTGAACATCGGCCCGAAGGGCGACGGCAGCCTGAACGAGGTGCAGGTCGAGCGGCTCGAGAGCATCGGCGAGTGGATGGACCGGCATCGGGAGAGCGTGATCGGTGTCTCGCCCACCGTCGGGGTCGACTTCTACGGCCCGACCACCGCGCGCCCTGGCACCGTCTATCTCCACCTGGTCAACCGGCCGGTGGAGGAGATCATCGTGCGCGGCCTACCCGTGCGGCGGGTCAGCGGCATCCGTCTGCTCGCCACCGGGCAGCCCCTCGACCACACCGTCGGCTTCGAAGTGCACGAGCTCGCCTCGCACGACGACGAGCCCTCGGGTGAATTGCGCATCCCGGCGCCGGAGCCCTCCGGGGCCGCGGTCGACGTGGTGGCAATCGACTTCGCCTGAGCGCGGAGCACCAGCAGTTCCCATCAGCAACGTGAATCCAATGGAGGAGGCACAACACGTGAAAAGCACCAGAGGCAAGGCAGTCAAAGTGGCCACGGCGGTCGCGATGGTCGGAGCGCTCGGCGCCCTGGCCGGATGCGCCGGGTCGTCGAGCGGCGGAACGCAGTCCGACGGCACACTCGATCTCTACACCTGGGTCAGCAGTCAGAGCGACCGCGACCAGTGGGAGTCGTTCGTGAGCGAGGCGCAGAAGCAGGATCCCGACCTGAAGGTCGCGATCGACGGGCCGAGCTTCGCCGACTACTGGACCAAGGTCAAGACCCGGCTCTCGGGCAGCAACCCGCCGTGCCTGCTCACCACACAGGCGGCTCGCGCCCAGGAACTCCAGGGGCTGCTGAAGCCGCTCGACGACCTGATCGCCGAGAGCGACTTCGACACCTCCGACATCGATCCCTCGATGCTCGAGGGCATGACCGTCGACGGCACCATCCGCGCCATCCCCTACGACGCCGAGCCGGTGGTGCTGTTCTACAACGCCGACCTGTTCAAGGCCGCCGGGCTCACGCCCCCCGGCACGACGTACACGCGTGAGCAGTTCATCTCCGACGCCAAGACGCTCACCACGGGCGATCAGCAGGGTCTGGCCATCTCGACCGGCATCTTCATCCCCAACGCGTGGGCCCTGGCCGACGGTGTGGCCGCCGTCGACGACGACGGCAAGCTCGACCTCACCAACCCGGAGTTCGTCGACGAGGTGCAGAGCTTCTTCGACCTGGTGGGCAAGGACGGCGTCGCCCCGGCCCCTGAGGCCGCGGACGGCTCGGATGTCTCGCAGGCGGCGTTCACGAGCGGCAAGGCCGCGATGCTGATCGAGGGTCCGTGGATGTACGGCACCTTCGACGAGGCCGCCGACTTCACCCTCGGCATCTCGATCGTGCCCTCCACGAGCGGCGAGGCCGCGGCGATGACCGCGGGCTCGGGCTTCGGCATCGCGAACACCTGCGACGACCCGGAGGCCGCGTTCAAGGCCATCACCGAGCTCACCTCCACTCCGGTGCTCGAGGCGCAGGCGAAGACGCGCGGCATCGTGCCGGCGCGCTCGGAGGCCGTGCCGGCCTGGGCCGAGGGCAAGTCGCCCGAGGCGGCGGCCGTGGTCGATGCGCTGCTGGCCAACGCGACCGCACAGATCACGACCCCCGGCTGGAACCAGGTCGACACGCTGTTCACCCAGTACGGCGTCGAGGGCTTCAGGGGTGACAAGACCGCCCAGGAGATCCTCGAGACGATTCAGAACTCGGTGGGCGAGTAACCGCATGGTCACCGTCACCGGCCTGGGCGCTGTCACCTCGAAAGAGGTGGCGGCGCCCCCGGCGCCCCCCGCGGCATCCGCCCCCGCCGGCAAGAAGAAGTCCCGGCAGGGGCTCGTGGCCCTGGCCTACTTGTGGCCCGGGCTCACCGGCTTCGCGTTCTTCATCCTGGTGCCCCTCATCGGCTCCCTCGTCATCAGCCTGTTCGAGTGGCCGTTGTTCGGCACGCCGACCTTCATCGGTTTCGGCAACTACGCGAAGCTGTTCAGCGATCCGACCTTCTACACGGTGCTGCTGAACACCGTGATCTTCGCGTTCGTGTACACGGCGCTGAACCTCGCCCTCGCTCTCGCCATCTCGCTCTGGCTGAACACCCGCATCAAGTTCGCCGGCTTCTGGCGGGTCATCTTCTTCCTGCCGGCCATCACGCCGATGGTCGCGAACGCGCTCATCTGGCGTCTGCTGCTGTCGCAGGACGGTCTGGTGAACTCCGTGCTCGCCGGCGTCGGCATCGACGGCCCCTCGTGGCTGTCGGATGCGAACTTCGCCCTCATCTCGGTGATCACGATGTCGGTGTGGCAGTCGTTCGGCTACAACGTGATCGTGCTCTCGGCCGGTCTCGGGTCGATCCCGAAGGAGATCCTCGAGGCCTCCCGGGTCGACGGCACGAGCGCCTGGTCGAGGCTCCGTCACATCATCCTGCCGATGCTCTCGCCGTCGCTGTTCTTCACGATGACGATGACGATGATCGGCGCGTTCCAGGTGTTCGTGCAGCCGCAGATCCTGACCCAGGGCGGTCCGGGCGAGGCCACCAACACCTTCGTGCTCTACCTCTACCGGAACGGCTTCGTGTTCGACAAGCTCGGCTACGCCTCGGCGCTGGCCTGGATCCTGTTCCTCGTGGTGATGCTGATCACGGCGCTGCAGTTCGCCGGTCAGCGGAAGTGGGTGAACTATGACAAGTGAGACCGTCCGGCGGCGGCCGAAGCTCCGCCCCGCGCAGCGCAGAACCGTCACGAAGACCTGGCTCAACACGGCCGCCATGGCCGCGGTGGCGCTGGTGTTCACCTTCCCGTTCATCTGGATGTTCTTCTCGGCGTTGAAGCCCGAGGACGAGGTCTTTTCACCCGATCCGAGTTTCATCGGCTCCGAAGTGCGCTGGCAGAACTTCGCCGACGCCTGGACCCTCGTGCCGTTCGGCCGGTTCATCTTCAACGGCTTCCTGGTGGCGACGCTCGGTGCGCTGCTGTCGGTGATCGTCGCCGTGCTCTCGGCCTACGCGTTCTCGCGGCTGAAGTTCCGCTTCCGCGACCGGCTCTTCCTGCTCTACGTGCTCACGCTCGTGCTGCCGCAGGAGGTGCTGGTGGTGCCGCTGTTCATCATGATGAACAAGCTCGGCCTCGTCGACAGCTACTTCGCGCTGATCGTGCCCTTCGCGTTCACCGCGTTCGGCACCTTCCTGCTGCGGCAGTTCTTCCTCACCATCCCCATCGAGTACGAGGAGGCGGCGCTCATCGACGGCGCCTCGCGCTTCCGCACCCTCTGGTCGGTGCTCCTGCCCCAGCTGACCGCGCCGCTGTCGGTGCTGGCCGTGTTCTCCTTCATCGGCTACTACAACTCGTACCTCTGGCCGCTCATCATCATCAACACCCAGGAACTCGCCACGGTGCCCCTCGGGCTCTCGATGTTCACCGGCGAGCACGGCACCCAATGGAGTCTGTTGATGGCGGCATCCACCATCGCCGTCGTCCCCTCGCTCATCATCGTGGCGGTGCTGCAGCGTCAGCTCATCAAGGGAGTCGCCCTCGGCGGCTTCGGTGGCCGCTGATGTCGGCAGCATCCCGTCTTCCACTGAGGAAACCATGACACTCTCGACCCCTGTTCTGACCACCGGCCGCACCGGCACCGACATCGTGAGCGCCGAGGCGTGGCTGTGCGACCTCCCGGTCGAGACGGTGCGAACGGATGCGATGCAGTCGTTCCTGAAGCAGGAGACGATCTTCGTGCGCATCCGCACCGCATCGGGCATCGAAGGCGTGGGGTACAGCTACACCATCGGCACCGGCGGCCCCGCGGTGCTGAGTCTGCTGCGCACGAGCCTGCTCGACGCGCTCGTCGGGCTCGACGCGATGCGTCCGGAGGCGGTCTGGCAGGCCCTCTTCTCGAGCACACGCGCCACCACCGTGGGCGTCATCACCGCTCTCGCCCTCGCCGCGGTCGACACCGCGGTGTGGGATGCGCGCTGCAAGGCGGGTGGGATGCCGCTGTGGGTCGCCGCCGGAGGCGCACGCAGCTCGATCCCCCTCTACGACACGGAGGGCGGATGGCTGCACTTCAGCGCCGACGAGCTGGTGGCGCAGGCCGTGGAGTCGCGAGCGGCCGGGATGCACGGGGTGAAGATCAAGGTGGGCAAGCCCAAGGGGCACGAAGACGTGGAGCGGCTCGCCGCCGTGCGGGAGGCGGTGGGCGACGACTTCGACATCATGATCGACGCGAACCAGTCCATGACCTCGGCCGAGGCCGTCCGGCGGGCGGCCGCTTTCGAGCCGCTCGACATCTTCTGGTTCGAGGAGCCGTTGCCGGCCGAGGACATGTCGGGGCACCGGGCGCTCGCGCGCTCGACCAGCATCCCGGTGGCCGTCGGGGAGAGCATGTACTCGGTGGGCCAGTTCCGCGAGTACCTGCAATCGCAGGCGGCGTCGATCGTGCAGGTCGACGTGGCGCGCATCGGCGGCATCACGCCGTGGCTCAAGGTGGCGCACCTGGCCGAGGCATTCAATGTGAAGGTGGCCCCGCACTTCCTGATGGAGCTGCACGTGTCGCTCACCTGCGCCGTGCCGAACTCGCTCTACCTCGAGCACATCCCGCAGTTGCGGGCGGTGACGCGGAGCGAGATGACGATCGTCGACGGCAACGGCGTGCCCTCGTCCGAGCCGGGGCTCGGCATCGACTGGGACTTCGACGCGCTCGAGAATCTGCGGGTGTCGTGACCGGGCCCGACCTCGGGCGGCTCGGCTACGGCGTCGCGGCGCTCGGCAACCTGTACGAGGCGGTGCCCGACGAGCTGTGGCCTCAGTGCGTGCCTGCGGCGTGGGACGCGGGCATCCGCTACTTCGACGTGGCGCCGCACTACGGGCTGGGCCTCGCCGAGGAGCGGTTGGGGGAGGCGTTGGCGGGGAGGCCGCGGGACGAGTTCGTGGTGTCGACCAAGGTCGGCCGGCTGCTCGAACCGAATCCGGGATACGCGGGGGAGACCGACATCCAGAACCTCTTCGACGTGCCGGCCACCCGTCGCCGCGTGCTCGACTACTCGCGCGACGGGGTGCTGCGCTCGCTCGAAGGCAGTCTCGAGCGGCTGGGACTCGACCGCATCGACCTCCTGCTCGTGCACGATCCCGACGATCACGTGGAGGAGGCGCTGGAGGGGGCGTTCCCCGCGCTCGACGAGTTGCGGTCGCAGGGCGTGATCGGCGCCTACGGAGCGGGGATGAACCAGTCGGCGGCATTGACGCGCTTCGTGCGCGAGACCGATCTCGACGTGGTGATGCTGGCGGGCCGCTACACGCTGCTCGATCAGTCGGGGGCGACGGATCTCCTGCCGGCGGCGCTGGAACGGGGCGTGGCCGTGATCGCGGCCGCCGTCTTCAACTCCGGACTGCTGGCGACGGACCGGCCGTCCGCCTCCGCGCACTTCGATTACGGCGCGGTGCCGGCCGCGGTGCTCGAGCGCGCGTCGCGGCTTGCGGACGTCGCCGAGCGGCACGGGGTGCGCCTGCCGGAGCTGGCCGCGCAGTTCCCGCTGCGGCATCCGGCCGTCTCGACCGTGGTGCTCGGGGCGGCGACGCCCGCGCAGATCACCGCGAACGCCGCTCTGCTCGCGGTGCCGGTCCCCGAGGGGGTGTGGGCCGAGCTGGAGCAGGAAGGGCTGCTGGAACCGATCCTGTAGCCTACTTCCTGCATCCGCCAGCGATTCGGAGCGCCTGATGGGGGCAAGCCATGAATACCATTGACCGCATGAGCACCCCGGGTGAAGTCTTCCGTCGACTCCCGGCCCGGCGCGCGCTCGTCGACGACGTGTACGACGCCGTGCTCGGACTGCTGATGGATCAGGTGATCGAGCCCGGCGCGCGGGCGAGCATCGACGGCATCGCCCGGCAGCTCGACGTGTCGCCCACGCCGGTGCGTGAGGCGCTGGCGCGGCTCGAGTCCGAAGGGCTCGTGGTGAAGAAGGCGCTGAAGGGCTACACGGCGTCGCCGCTGCTCGACGCCGAGGGGCTGCGGCAGCTGTACGAGATGCGCCGACTGCTCGAGCCCGCCGCGGCGGGGCTCGCGGTCGCGCACATGACGCCGAAGGCGCTCGAGGAGCTCACCCGGCTGTCCGAGGCGATGCACGTGAGCGGGGAGGCGTCCCAGACCGGAGGCGACCGGTTCCAGGACTACCGGGACTTCGCCGATCACGACGCGGAGTTCCACCGGTTGATCGCCGAGCACGCCGGCAACGCGCTGCTCGTCGACGCGATCGTGCGGCTGCGCTCGCACATGCACCTCTACCGGCTCTACTTCAAGCACGGCATCGCCGAGGACACCTCGGGCGAGCACGAAGCGGTGCTGGTGGCCCTGCGGAGCGGTGACGCCAAGGCCGCCGAGGCGGCGATGCTCGCCCACATCACGAACTCCTACGAGCGGATGTCGGCCGGCCTCGACGACGACTGACCCGGGTGCGCTCGCCCCGGTCTGCGGTCAGCGCGACTCCGTGCTCACCCAGAGATTCTCGGTGAGCTGCTCGAACCCGTCGAGCGGAATCGCCGGCGTCCCTGCGGCGAGCAAGCGGTACTCCGACCCGCCGTAGGCGAGTTCGATGCCGGCTTGCAGTTGCCCGGGTTGCGCCACCGGCGGTCCACCGCAGCTCGTCGAGACGGCATTGGTGCCGACCAGCAGGCAGACGCCACCCTTGTCCGTTGCGGCGATCCACAGTCGGTCCCCGTCGTGCTCGGCGAGGAAGCGCACGGTGTCGGGATCGTAGAGCGGCGGATCGTTCTGCTCGCCGACAACGGCGTCGGCATCGGTCACCGGCCGCTCGAGCACGGGGAAGGCCTCCGCCGCGGTCGCCGTGGGGGTGGACGGCACGCATCCGGAGAGCAGGGCGAGCGAGCACGCCGCGGCGAGGATGCCGAGGGCGCAGGCCGCCTTGGCTGTCGGTCTGCGCCGCGAAGTCATGATTTCAGTCTGCCACGCACAGCGCTACAGCTGTAGGTCAAGGCGGGGGGAGGGCGCGGGTCAGGACTCGGGGGCGCCGGGAGGGCCGGCCACCAGGAGGGCGGCGAAGAGGCCGGCGGCTGCGACGGCCAGGAGCGTCACGGTCACGGCCGGGCGGGCCAGGGCCGCTCGAAGGGCGCGGTCGGAGATCCGCCGGTCGCGGGGATCATCTCCCGCCGTTCGCCGCCACGGGCCGGCAAGGAGGCCTCGCCGCGCGAACGCGATCTCGACCGGGATCGTCGCGAACGGAACGATGGCGCTGGCGCCGGCCAACAGCGCGACAGCCGGGCGCCATCGCTGGTTCACGGCGAGCACCACCACCACGATCACGTAGGAGATGAACACGAACCCGTGCAGTGCGCCCGCCACGCTGACGGGCCAATCGCCCACCCGCGCGACGTACTTCAGCAGCATCCCGGTCAGCAGGAGCGCCCAGGTCACCGCCTCCGCGATCGCGAAGGACTGGAACAGGCGGCGGGGTGTCACGGGTCTCCCTCGGGCGTCGGATGTCGCTCCGATCCTATCGACGGGCACCTGAGAGAACCGGGCGAGGGCCTCTGAATGCAATAGGCTGTTTCCTGTAGGAAATGTGTTAAGCCCACCACTCGATGAGGAGTTCCTCGTGGCCATGTTCAAGTCCGACCCCGAGCGCCCGCCCCAGTACCGTCGCTTCGCGCGCGAGACGCCGGAGTGGTATCTCGACGCGAAGCTCGGCATCTTCGTGCACTGGGGTCCGTACTCGGTGCCCGCCTGGGCCGAGCCCATCGGCGCGCTCGGCACCATCGAGAAGGAGTACTGGTTCCGCCACAACCCCTACGCCGAGTGGTACTACAACACGATCCGCATCGAAGGGGCGCCCGCGCGCGAGCACCAGCAGGAGGTCTACGGTGGAGCACCCTACGACGACTTCCTCGACGCATGGACGGCCGACCGGTTCGACGCCGACGACGTGATGGCGCTCGTCGCGGCGACAGGAGCCCGCTACTTCGTGCCCACCACGAAGCACCACGACGGCGTCACGTTGTGGGACGCGCCGGGCACCGGCGACCGCAACACGGTGCACCGTGGCCCGAAGCGCGACCTGATCGAGGAGTTCCGCGCGGCGGCGGAAGCGGCCGGGGTGCGTTTCGGCGTCTACTACAGCGGGGGCCTCGACTGGCACGTCGGGCAGAATCCGCCGATCACCGCCGACGACCTGCCGGAGACCCGGCCCGTGGATGCGGAGTACGCCGCCTACGCCTTCGACCACGTCGCCGACCTGGTGGCGCGCTACCGGCCGGAAGTGCTCTGGGGCGACATCGAGTGGCCCGACGCCGGCAAGCCGGAGGGTCCGAAGAGCCTGGTGGAGATGTTCGATCTGTTCTACGCGGCCCGGCCCGACGGGGTGGTGAACGACCGCTGGGGCGAGACGCACTGGGACTTCCGCACCAGCGAGTACGAGAACGGCCTGGAGGTGGAAGGGGCGGATGCCTGGGAGAACTGCCGTGGCGTCGGCTACTCGTTCGGCTACAACCGCCTCGAAGACGAGAGCACGTCGCTCACCGGACCGGCCGCCATCCGGCACTTCGTCGACGTGGTCGCGCGGGGCGGCAACTTCCTGCTCAACATCGGCCTGACGGCAGAGGGCCTGGTGCCCGAGCTGCAGCGCCGCACCCTCGAAGCGCTCGGCGCCTTCAACGCCGAGCACGGCGCAGCGATCTTCGGGTCGCGCCCGGCCGGCCGGCTCGCCGCACCGAGCGACCCCGCGACGGGCACTCCCGACGGAACGCCCTGGGTGCGCTGGACCCGCTCGGCCGACACCCTGCACGCCTTCGTCTGGGCCGACGGCGACGGCTCCACCCCCGGCGCCCCCTTCGAGCTCACCCTCGACCCCACTGCAGTCGACCTGGCATCCGCACAGCTCTCCGACGGCCGCCCCTTCACCGCCGAGGTCACCGGCCACGGCATACGCGTGCATGGCGTGGATGCGAGCTCCCCGACCCAGCCGATCCGGATCGACTTCCCGGCGGCGTAGATTCACTGCATGACCGTCGTCATCGCGTTCGTCGCCAACATCCTCGTCGCGCTTGCGAAGTCGGTGGTGGCCGGGCTCACCGGGTCGGCGTCGATGCTCGCCGAGGCGGCGCACTCGTGGGCGGATGCGGGGAACGAGATCTTCCTGCTGATCGCCGACCGGCGGGCGGAGAAGAAGCCCGACGCGGCGCATCCGCTCGGTCACGGTCGCGACGCGTACATCTTCTCGTTGTTCGCCGCGTTCGGGATCTTCACCGTGGGCGCCGTCGTGTCGATCTACCACGGCATCCAGAGCCTCAGCGCTCCCGAGGCCGTCGAGGACTACACGCTGAACTACATCGTGCTGGCGGTGGCGTTCCTCCTCGAGGGCTTCTCGCTGATGCAGTCGGTGCGGCAAGGTCGGCGCACCGCTCGGCGCTACCAGCGGGGCTTCTTCGACTACGTCGTGAACGGATCGAACACGACACTTCGATCGGTCTTCTTCGAAGACACCGCCGCGCTCATCGGGCTGGTGCTCGCGGCTGCCGGCATCGGCCTGCATCAGGCGACCGGTGATCCGATGTGGGATGCGCTCGGCTCGATCGCGATCGGCGTGCTGCTCGGCGCGGTGGCGCTCATCCTGATCAGCCGCAACCGTCGCTACCTGCTGGGCGCGGGACCGACGGATGCGTTCCGGCAGCAGGTAGGTCGTACGCTGCTCGCGCATCCCGAGATCGACCGGGTGACCTCGCTCTACCTCGAGTTCAGCGGCCCGGGAATGCTCTTCCTGGTGGCGGCCGTCGATCTCGTCGGCGACGAGCCTGAGAACGGCGTGGCGGCGCAGCTGCGCCGGCTCGAAGCGGATCTCGAGCAGGAGGAACTGATCGGGAAGGCCGTGCTCACCCTGGCCGTGAGTGACGAGCCCTCCCTCGCCTTCGGGTGACCCGGGCAGCCATGGCGGCCCCGCGACCGCGGGCGTACGCTCCTGGCCATGAGCGACATCCGAGACGACGACACCGACCGCACCGACTCCGCCGACAACCCGAACGGACCCGACGCCCGGGAGAGCTTCGCGCAGAACGAGCAGATCGTGCCCGAAACCGACGGCGACTCGGAGGTCGAGATGCTCGGCGCCACAGGCGCGGCATCCGGAGACCCGACGGGCTCGTCAGCGGTCAAGGATCCCGAGGACTGGGTCACCGGTGACGAGCCGATGACCGGTCCGCAGAAGAGCTACCTCGAGACGCTGCTGCGCGAAGCCGGCGAGGAACTGCCCGCGAACCTCACCAAGGCCGAGGCCTCCGAGCACATCGAGCGGCTGCAGAAGGTCACCGGCCGCGGTCAGTGACCTCCGGTCCGTCCGAGGTCGGTCGCCGGCTCGGCCGAGGCGGCTGCGGCTTCTGATGGGAGAGCTCTCCGCCCAATCGGCCGCCGAACGGGCGACCATGGTCGGCGAACTCCTCGCGGAAGTAGGCGAGTCGCCACGGACCGATGTCCAGGCGTGCCCCGGTGCGGAGGATGCGACCGGGCGGGCGTGCCTGGTCCGTTCCTTCCCCCGGCCAGCCCGATCCGCCGCCCACCGGCGCCCAGGCGTGCAGCACGTACTCGTCGTTCTCGTCGTGGCGGATCTCGGCGTGGAGCGCCTCGATCCCGGGCAGCCGCAGGTCGGCATCGGGGCCCGAGCCGATCGTGGTGACGTCGGGGAGAAGGTCGAACTCGCGCGGCGGCCGGCCGTCCCACGTCTCCGACCCCACCGTGAACAGCAGTCGCGGACGTCCCGAACCCGGGAGGTAATGGGTCGTGGTGGGCCGCCGGCGGACGCCGCGTGCGACCGTCGGCACGAGCGGGAACAGGGTCGACGGCGGCAAAGGCACGGGGGACCGCTCCTTTCGCCGACCGATGACCGGCGCCAGCGCCGCGGGGCTCCCGATCGCGACGTGGGGCGACCAGGTCACCAGGCGTTGCAACGGGTTGGGCTTCACGGCCCCGATCCGCACGATGGTGCCGGCGTCGCTCTCCACGCACACCTCGACCCCTCGGGCGGCCAGCGCGGCGGCCACCACCCTCAGGTCGCGGAGGGCGCCTCGCCGGCTGCGCGGCAAGCGACTGGGATCGCTCACGTAGACGTGCACGCTCGAGCCGGCCGCCGTCACCCGGCCGTGGAACTCGGGTGCGGTCGCGTCGTCGTCCGGCCCCGGCGCATCCGTCGACGAGAAGGCCAGGTCGATGTCGAAGCGGACCATCTCACGACCCGGAATCCGTCGCATCGCGGGTGGTGGTGCCGCCACCGTTCTCGCTGGTCGTGACGCGCAGGGTGCCGTTCAGCTTCCAGGTGGCGCGCGGGGCGTCCGGCCCGATGTCGCGGGGAACCTCCACGGTCATGTCGATGAAGCTGTAGTCGACGGCGGCGCCGCGGCCGGTGAGGTACGACCACATCTCGCGGCCGAGGTCCGTCCAGTCGGCGATGGAGCGGCCCTCGGGGCCGTCGGGGGAACCGAAGAGGTCGGTGGTTGTCGTATCAGACATCATCGTCTTCCTTTCATTGCGCTGTCCCCGCGGCTGCGGGGAGGATCGGGGGCCGCGAGGGGCCTGCGCCCTGAACAGCGGCGTAGGCCCGCTCGGGGCCGGGTCGTGCGGCGAGCTCGGCCGCGATGACGCGCAAAGGGCGGCGTCCGGCGAAGGATGCATCCGTCACGCGCAGGATCGCGTCCGCGAGCTCGGGCTCGGTGGCGGTGTTCGGATCGAGCGCTTCGGCGACTCCGGCGCGCTCGAGGGCGGCGGCGCCGGCGAACTGGTCGGTGGAGAAGGGCAGCACGAGCAACGGAACCCCGAAGGTCGCGGCCTCGGTGACGCTGTTGTTGCCGCCGTGGGTCACCGCCGCAGTCGCGTGGCGCAGCAGGCTGACCTGAGGGAGGTACTCGCGCACCAGCCAGTCGGCGGGCACGGGCCCGAGGAGAGCCGGATCACCGGTCCCCGTCGCGATCGCCGCCCGCAGCCCCGCCCGGCGCAGCGCTCCGGCCACGCGGGTCAGTACGTCGTCGCGCACCGACAGGAAACTGCCGAAGCTGACGTAGACGAACGGCTCGTCGCCGGCCGCGATCCACCCCTCCACCTCGGGGTCGCCCGAGTCGTCACGGGGAGTCGATCCGAGGTGCTCATGCGCCGGAAGGAGAGCGGACCGCTCCGGTTCGGCGAGCTGGCGCGGGTAGTTGAACAGCAGCAGTTCGCCCGATTCCGCGAACGCCGAGCGAGAGGGAGGCGCCGCCGGATCGAGGATCGTCAGGGCGGTGTTCCACTCCGCGGTGAAGCGCGCGTCCACGCGTTCGCACAGCGCTCGCAGCTCGGCCAGCTGCCGCCCGTCGGGCGCGAACGCCGCCGGCCACGCGGCGGGGAAGCCGTAGAGTTCGTTCCCCACGGGAAGGGCCGACGGGTGGCCGAGCACCACGTCGGCGTAGCGGATGCCCGCCGCCCGCAGTCCGAGACGAGCGCTGAAGGCGAGATGGTCGACCACGATCGCATCCGGCTGCACGCGTTCGACCAGGTCGATCGTCGCGCTCGCCGTGGAGACCGGTTGCCACATCAGATCCGTCAGACGCTCGGCCGCCTGGTGGTGCAGCGTGGCGATCATGCCCTTCCTCGTCGCGCCGAAGAAGGCGCGCAGCGAGAGATCTTCGTCGAGCGGCTGCTCCTCGGTCTTGATGACACCCGGGTTCGACCCCCGCCCCAGCTGGAGGGGCTCGTGCTCGAAACCGGAACGCTTCACGATCGGGGCGGTGGCGGGGCCTGTGGCCACGACCACCCGTTCGCCCCGGCTCTGCCACGCCGTGGCGATGCTCGCCAGCGGCAGCAGGTGCGAGGCGTAATCAGGGCTGATCACGAGGAGCGTCATGCTGCGATCACCGGCCATTCGGTGTCGACGGATTCGCGGCGCACCCCGTCGTAGACCTCGGCGAGGGCCGTGGCCATCGCTTGGATGGTGAAGCTCTTCTCCACCACGGCGCGGGAGCGGGCGGCCCGATCCGTCGTGGTCTCGGAGGCGGCGGCGGTGAGCGCTCCGTCGATCGCCGCGGTGAGGGCGGCCGCATCCCACGTGCGGGTGAGGAATCCGGTGTCGCCGTGGTCGACGTAGGTCGCCGGCCCGCCGCCGTCGGGCGCCACGACGAGCAGGCCCGTTGCCATCGCCTCGAGCAGCGCGATGCCGAACTCCTCCTTGAGGCTGCCGCAGACATACACCCCGTTGGGGGCGGACAGGCCGGGCAGGCCGAGCCGGGCCGCGGCGACCCACCGGGCGACCGTGTCGTTCGGCTGGTGTCCCGGCAGCAGAAGCCCGGCCTCACGCTGCCGGGCTCGTGGCACGATCGCATCGATGGCGTCGAGCTGTTCGCGCTCGTCGGCCGACGGATGGTTCAGATCGCCTCCGATGAGCAGCAGGTTCGCGCGCTGGGCGGCCGTGCTGCCCTGCCAGGCGTTCACGATCGCCGCCATGCCCTTCACCCGGTGGAACCGCCCGACGCTCACGAGCAAGGGGAGACCGCGGCGCTCCGCGGGCAGCGACTCGACGAGGGCGCGCAGCTCGACGAGCGCGGGCACCGCTTCGGCGCCCCGAGCGTGGTTCCGCGCTTCCTCGACGGCCTGGTCGACCACGCGCAGGTCGATCCCCTCCGGCACGATCGTGTGCCGTTCGGGATGCGAGTCGATGTCGATGCCGACGAGGACGCGCATGTCGCGGCGCAGTTCCGGGCGCGGGAAGAGCACCGTGTGGTTCGCGTTCGAGGCGAGACGCTGCACCAGCCGGGCGCGGAACCAGAAGTGCTCGCGCTCGTCGGCGGCGCCGAAGGTGGCGCGGGTGAGCGATCCGGCCGAATCCATCGACTGGATCACGGCGTGCGGATCGGGGGCCACGGTGAAGACCACCGGGATGTCGAGCTCACGCGCGACGTCCGACGCCGCCAGGCTGCCCACCTCCGCCATCCGGAGATGCAGCAGATCGACGCTCCCTGCGGCGCGGAGCAGGCGACGGATGCCGCGCCGGGCGGCGACCCGCTGCGGCCACGCGGCCGCCGAGCTCACGGTGGGGGTGACGAGCGGGATGCGGCCGTAGCGGTGACCGGAGGCGTGGGCGGCGATGTCGGCGACGCTGTCGATCGCGTCGGGCACGGAGCCACGCGAGAGGGTGAGCACGCGCCCGACTCGGTTCACCGCCGGTTCGGCGGCGTGGGACGGAGCGGCGTGGTCTTCCCCGCCCGCGATCAGGGCGTCACCGAGGCGCACGAGCAGAGTGGCGACGCCGCCGTTGTCGCCGCTTCCCGCAGCGCTCAGTCGGGCGTCGACGTCGGCGTGCAGGAAGAGTTGGGCCACGGTCAGCGGGCCGGAGCCGACGCGGGTGCGCACGGGACCGGCGGCGAGGTCGATCAGCGCGAGCCGGGCGACGTCGGCGATGGCCGCATCGGAGTCGCGTGTCAGTTCGTCGAGCAGGCGGCTGACCCGGTCGTCCCCGCGTCGTTGACCGAGCGCTGCGACGGCGGCCGAGCGCACCAGCGGGTGTTCGCCGCCGTCGCGAGCCGCTGCGATGAGGCGGCGGTCGGGTCCGTCGCCGCGGATCAGCCCGAGGGTCTCCATCAGGCGGTAACGCGCCTCCGGTTCGTCCACACCCAGCAAGGCGCCTTCGAGTCCGACGGCGACGGGTTCGGGCGCGGTGTTCGCCCACTGCTCGAGCGATCGCTGGGCGATCATGCCGCCGAAGCCGCCGTCGACCACCATCCCCATGAGACGTCCGACGGCGTCGACGTGGGGGGATCCGAGCACCGAGCACCCAGGCCGCGTGTTCGCGGAGGAAGCCGCGGTCGTTCGAGAGGAGACCGGTGAGGGCCCGATCGGCGGAGTCGTCGACGATCTGACCCAGGGCGTGGGTCGCGGCGATCGCGGCCACGTCGTCGTCGCCCTGCAGCGCCGACGCGAGCACCCGCAGTGTGCGCAGTCCCGGTTCACGGCTGGCCTCGAACGCGACGTCGTCGGCCAGTCGCATGGCCTCGACGATGCGGGTGGCCCCCGAGAGCTCGTCGAGTGACGTCTGGATTCCCATGCACGGCCTGCTTTCTGATCGCCGACTGATCCTAGATGATTTGGATACTAGTTTGTCTAGCTAATACTGCACAGGTCGTCTCGGTGAATTTCGAGAGTGGTGCATCCAACGAGGGGTCTGGCGGGGAAGTAGGGGTGTCAGCAGTTTTCTCCGGCCCTCGGGCCCGATCAGGAGGTACTCATGCGCACGACCCTCGTCGCCGGCATCGCAGCCGGCGCCCTCATCGCCCTCGGCGCGGCGATCCCCGCCAGCGCCGCCGAAGGCGACGCTTCACTGTCGGTTCTCCATGCGGTTCCGGGGGTGACGGTGGATGTCTACGTCAACGGATCGCTCACGCTCGACGACTTCACGCCCGGTACCCTGGCCGGGCCTCTCGCCCTGCCCCCGGGCACCTACTCGGTGGCCATCACCGCGTCGGATGCCGCCGACGCCAGTTCGCCGATCATCGGGCCCATCGACCTGCCGCTGGCGGCGAACGGCAACTACACCGCGGTGGCGCACCTCGACGCATCCGGCACCCCGACCGCGACGCTGTACACCAACGACACGTCCGTCATCCCCGCCGGTCAAGGCAGGCTGACCGTGCGCCACGACGCGGCGGCTCCCGCCGTCGACGTGCTCGCGGGCGGCGCTCCCGTCATCACGAACCTGGCCAATCCGGGCGAATCCGTGTTGACCCTTCCGGCCGGAACCGTGTCGGCATCGGTGGCCGCCACGGGAACCACCGATCCGGTGATCGGGCCGGCGGACGTCACCGTGGCCGAGGGTGTGAGCACCATCGTCTACGCCTGGGGCAGCCTGGAAGACGGCAATCTCGCGCTCGCGGTGCAGACCATCGACGGTCTGCACTCGAACCCGGGCGGCATCCCCGCCGGCAACGCGGGGCTCGCAGCCACGAATCGCCCCGGTGATGCGACTCCGCTCTGGATCGGTGCCGTCGCCGTCGTGATGGCGGCCGCGTTCAGCGGTCTCCTCGTCCGGCAGCGCGCGGTCGCGAAGTCGCGTCGCTGATCCGAATGCGCTCCCGACGGACCACGGCAGAGGCGACCGCCGCCCCTGCCGTGGTTCTCCTTCGGACACAGGCGGCCACGGGTGTGCTCATCGCCTGCGTGGCCGCCCTGAGCTGCGCCGTGCTGCTGAGCGGATGCGCTCCGCTCGATCCGACGACGGCATCGATGGTGGCCGGATCGGACTCGCCCAACCCGGCCGGGGCCGCGATGAGGCCGACGTCCTCGCCCGAGCCCACGCCCACGGTGCTCCCGGAGGGGACGCCGGTGCCGGCCGTGCCGCTGACCGACGCCGACCTCTCGGCCATGGCGTCCACTCCGACCGTGCCGCCCGTTCGCGTCGAGGTCCCGTCGCTCGGCATCGACGTCGTGGTCGCGGCCGAGGCCCTCGACGACCAGGGGGCACTCGCCTTGCCGGCCGATCCCGCCGTCGCCTCCTGGTACCGCTTCGGACCGTCGCCGTGGAGTTCCGCCGGCGCCACCGTCATCGCGGCGCACGTCGACTCGCTCGAGTACGGTCTCGGCTCCTTCGCGCGATTGCGGGATGCGCCACCCGGCACACCGGTCACGGTCACGGCCGCCGACGGCCGGGTCGCGCAGTTCGCCGTGCAGGAGGTCGTGGTCGCCGAAAAGGCAGGTATCGACTGGTCGCAGGTGTTCGACCGCGGCGGACCGGTGCGCCTGGAGCTGATCACCTGCGGAGGGGAATTCGACTACGACACCGGTCACTACCGCAGCAACGTGATCGTGACCGCCGTGCCGACCGGGTGACGGGAGGCCGCCGTATGCTCTTCAACACGGTGAAGGTGCCGACCGGCGCCGACGCCCACCAGGCGCAGCCGGATCGCGACGACGCGCCCCGGAGCAGGAGGTTCCACACCGACGTGACAGACGTTCCGACCGATGAGCAGAGCATCGCCGCCGCATTCCGCGCCGGCGACGAGAGCGCGCTCGCCGACGCCTACGCGCGGTGGTCGCCGCTCGTGCACACGCTGGCCCTGCGGTCGCTGGGCGACGGGCACGAGGCCGAAGACGTGACGCAGAAGGTCTTCGTGGCGGCCTGGCGCGGCCGCGAGCGATACGACCCGTCGCGGGCCCGCCTCGGTGGATGGCTGGTGGGAATCGCCCGCCACAGCATCGCGGACGCCCATGAGGCACGCGCCCGCCGTCGCCGCAGCGAGGAGGCGTACGCCGCCGAGCTGAGCACCGGGGTGCGGGACGCCGCCGACGTCGCCGATCTGGCCGACCGGGTGATGATGGCCGACGAGTTGGATCGCCTCGAGCCGATCCCGCAGAAGGTGATGAGGCTGGCCTTCTACGACGACCTCACGCATGCCCAGATCGCCGATATCCTCGGCTTGCCCCTGGGCACCGTGAAAAGTCACATCCGCCGAAGTCTCCTTCGGCTACGAACACGTTTGGAGGTGAATGATGACGCATATCGATCCTGATCGCCTGGCGTCGTTCGCGATGTCGGACGACGAACCGGATGGCGCCGAGCAGGCGCACCTGGCCGAGTGCGCTGTCTGCGCCGCCGACCTGTCGGAGTCGGAGCGCGCGCTGGAGCTCGCGCAGGAGGCCCGCGGGGTCGACCTGATCGCGCCGCCGCCCGAGGTGTGGGCGCGGATCCAGGGCGAGCTCGGGCTCAGCGAGACGGTGATGCCGACTGCCGCCGTCCCTCGTCCGTCTCTCCGTCCGGAGCCCGAAGCCGCGCCCGCGCCGCCGGTGGCGATTCTCCGTGGTGCGCGCCGACCGCGGTTCTGGATACCGCTCGCGGCCGCCGCTCTCGTGGTGGGGCTCGTCGGGGGCGTCGGTGCGGGAGTGTGGTGGCAGTCGACGCGCCAGGCCGAGGCCGGGTCGACGCTCGCCGAAGCCGAGCTCGAGCCGTTCCCTGAGTGGCCGGACGCCCGCGGCAGCGCGGTGGTGCAGCAACGACCCGACGGCACGCGTCAGGTGGTCGTCGACGTCGACCCGGCCGCCGACTCCGGGTCGCCGGATGCTCCGCTGCGCGAGGTCTGGCTGATCCGCACCGACGGGACCGGCCTGATCAGTGTCGGTTTCCTCGACGGCACCTCGGGTCGTTTCGACATCCCGGCCGGCATCGACCTCGCCCAGTACGCGCTCGTCGACGTGTCGGCCGAGGCCGACAACGGCGATCCGACCCATTCGGGCGACTCCATCGTCCGCGGCGAGCTCCGCGCCCTGTAAGGCCGCGCGTGCGATTTTCGACGCCATCGGGGCGCATCCGTCGGCCGCTGGGTAGAGTCGCTGCTGAGCGGCTGATTGCCGGGCCGTGCCCGACTCCGAGGAGATGACATGGCCACGATCGCCGAACTGCTATCCGCGAACCTCCACCAGGTCTTCGGCAACCGCGATGCGACATCCCGTCGCGCAGCGATCGACGCCACCTACACCGAGGACGTCGCCTTCACCGACCCCGAGGAGACGGTGACCGGGCGCGATGCACTGGAGGCGAAGGCCGCCGGGCTGATCGACGGTGCCCCGGCCGACTTCGTGTTCGCCGACGACGGCCTCGCCTACACCGGATCGGACACCGCCGCTCTGGCCTGGACCTTCGGTCCGAGCGGCGCCCCCGTCGCACGCGGCATCGACATCATCACCGTCCACGACGGCCGCATCAGCGCTCTCCGCACCCTCCTGCACGAGTAGGGCTCGTCGGCCCGCGGCGGCCGGTGATCGACTCGTGCGGGACCGGTGTGGTGCAATGTCTGCACACGCTTTCGGAGGTCGGGATGAGCCACGACGATGCGCACCTCAGGTCGGAGCTGAAGAACGACCTGCGGCACCGATTGCGTCCGCTGACGAACATCGTGCCGCGCGGCCGGACCCGGCAGGTGACGCCGCTGGAGCTGCTCTACGACCTGACCTACGTGATCGCGTTCGCGGCCGCCGCAGAGGAGGTTGCCGCGTCGATCGCCGAGGGGCACGTGGCCGCCGGCATCGGCGCCTACCTCTTCGCGATCTTCGCCGTCGGGTGGTCGTGGCTGAACTTCACCTGGTACGCGTCGGCCTACGGCAACGACGACGCCCTCTTCCGCGTCGCGACGATCGTTCAGATGGTGGGCGTCCTGGTGCTCGTCTTCGGCCTGCCGCAGAGCTTCCACGACGCCGCCGAAGGCCACAATCCGAACAACCTGCTCATCGCTGTCGGCTACCTCGTGATGCGCGTTCCGCTCATCCTGCTCTGGCTCCGGGCCGCCCGCTACGACGAGGAGCACCGTCGCTCCGCTGTCGCCTACGCCATCACGGTGGCGGTCGCGCAAGTGGGCTGGCTGCTGACCGCCGTCATCCCGATGCCGGCACTCGTCGCCGTCGTCGCGCTCGCCGCGTTGGTGGCGGGCGAGATGGTCGTGCGCGTGCTGATCGAACAGCGGCTCGGCCGCACCCCCTGGGAGCCGGGACACATCGCCGAACGGTTCGGGCTGCTCACGCTCATCGCGCTCGGCGAGGTGGTCGCCGCGACCACCCGCACGGTCGCGGTGCTGACGCAGGAGCAGGGGTGGTCGCTGGGCGCGGTGATGATCGCGGCCTCCGGGCTCGTGCTCGCCGCCGGCCTGTGGTGGGCTTATTACCTTGTGCCCTCAGGCGCCATCCTCCTGCGGCAGCCGGAGCGGGTCTACGCCTGGCGGTACACGCACCTGCTGGTCTGGGCCGCGATCCCGGCCGTCGGGGTCGGACTCCGTCTCGCCGCCGAGGCTCTGGAGGGCGGCGAACTCACGCTGCTCGGGATCGCCGTCGCACTCGTCGTTCCGGTGGGCGCGGTGATCGTGCTCGTCTTCCTGTTGTGGAGCATGCTCGTCCGCTCTTACGACCTCACGCACATCCCCCTGCTCGTCGCCACCCTGGTGCCGCTCGGCGCCGCGGTCGTGGTGGCCGCGATCGCCGGCACGGATGCGCCGTTCGACCCCCATGACGGCTCCGACCTCACCGCGCTGGTCACCGTGATCGCACTGGTGGCGCTCAGCACCGTGGTGGAGGTGGTGGGGCACGAGATCGTGGGCTACGCCCACACCGTGCGGGCGCTGGTACGTCGAGGCGAGCTCCGCGAGACCTGACGTCGCGGACCCACGGCCTCAGTGAGCGGTGCGGTCGAGTTGCTCCAGCGCGGCCTGGGCGCGGTCGAGGCGCGCCGCCTCGGGCTCGTCCCACCAGCGGGGTCCGCGTTCTCCGAGCCCGTGCTTGGCGAGATCGACCCGGCGTCGCGCATCCGCCATCCGTTCCCGGTCGCCGCCGCGCTTCGCGACGCCCACCATCGAGCGCGCGCTGCCGAGGTGCGACCTCAGGGCGTCGGCGAGTTCCGACGGAAGCGCGGGATCCGTGCGGCGCCACCGCCGGCCGCCCATCACGAGCCAGCGCGCGGTGTCGTCGTCCGGTGTCATGGACTTCCTCTGCCGACTGCTGCGCCTGGTGCCGTGCGGCGCGCTCAGATCACGACGCGGTCGGGACCGGGGTGTAGATCGTCGGGGTCGTCTCGCCCGGGGCGGTCGTCGCTGATGGGGCGCCGTTCGTCTGCCGCGTCGAGGGGAGCGCCGGCGGCGTGCCGTGGCGCGTCGTCGTCCCGTGGCGTGGCGGCGTCGCGGAGCTCGGCCGCGGAAGCGATCCGGGCGTCCTGAGGCTTCCCGTCGACGCGTGCGGTGTCGTCGTGCCCACGCCCGTCGACGTCCCGACGCACGTCGGCGTCCTGGCGCTCGTCCGTGTCGTCCCGTCCATCGTCAGGTAGTCGCGCGTCGAAGTGCGCTCCCGCCGTGGCGGCCGCCGGAGCGGCCAGGTCGTCGCGGTGGCCGGCGTAGTACGCGCGCAGCTCCTGCTCCTCGGCGGGGCTGAGCCCGCCTTCCGCGTCCGGATGCGGGGCGTTCTTCACGTCGTCCTTCTCGAGCTCGACGAAGACGTCGTCGTGCTCCCAGGTGGCGTCCTCGAGCGGAACGAAGAGGCTCTTGCGCCCGAAGATGCCGCCGTGCAGCACGGCCCAGGTCGGATGCCCGTCGGCCGCGTCGACGAGAACCTGGTCGATCCGGCCGATCTTCGCCTTGTCACTCCCGTAGAGCGTGGCGCCGACGATGCTCTGGATGTTGTTGGAGGGAAGCATCGTCTCTACCTTCCGAGTCCGGCGCGGTCGACCTTGCGGTGGAAGCGCATCCCGGCCAGGCCGCCGAGCAGCGCGCCGGCGAGGCTCGCGAGTGCGACGGCGATCGCGGTGATGACGCCCACCGTGGTGAGGCTGCCTTCGTCGACCGGGATGCGCGGGAACCCGTTCATGCTCGCCAGCACGTTGAACTGGCTGCCGGCGATCGCAGCGATGATCGCCACCACGACGGCGACCGCCACGGCCCAGAGCCACACGGCGAGCCCTTGTTTCACACCGTCGAAGCGCGCCATCCGACCGGCGACGTATCCGCCGGCGAGGTAGGCCACGAAGATCACGACCACGATCGCGATGGCGCCCGCGATGCCGATGGTGGCGGCCTGGCTCTCATCCACGTCGCTCGCGTCGGCGTCGCCGCCGGTCACGCCGAGGCCGATGGCGGCACCGGTCGCGGAGACGAGGGCGGTGAGGATGACGGCGGTGCCGGTGGCGGCCAGCCAGCCGAAGAAGGCGGACCCGAACTTGAAGCCGCCGAAGGCCTGGCGCTCCCGCTCGACCACGTCCTGCCGCAGGGTGGTGCGGTCTTCGAGCGGAACGGAGCCCGCCGCTCGGGTGTCGTCGAGGGGAACGGCGCGGGTGTCGTCGCGCGCTCGGTCGTCGGGTGGGAGGGCAGTCATGATGCAACCTTTCGCAGTGCGTCATGCCTGAACCTACGACGGTCGGGCGATTCCGGCTCAGGCTTGACATTCGGAGAAGCGGCGTTCCGGCCGAAGGTAGGCTTGGCCCCCGTGAGTCTGATCCGCCTGAACGACGTGAGCATCGAGTTCGACGGGCGACCCGTGGTGAGGGAGGGTTTCCTCAAACTGCGGGCGGGTGACCGGATCGGACTGATCGGCAAGAACGGCACCGGCAAGACGAGCTTTCTCGAGCTCATCCTCGGGCGTCTGCAGCCGAGTTCCGGCACCGTCGACGTCACGCTCGGCACCACGATCGGGTACTTCTCGCAATTCTCCGAGCTCGACGGCGACCGGAGCATCCGTGAGCTGTTGAGCGACCACTTCGCCGCCGTGCACGAGACCCAGGCCCGTCTCGACGCCATCGGGAAGCAGCTCGCCCATCCGATGGCCGACGACACGATGACCGCGCTGCTCACGGAACAGGGCGAACTGTTCGAGCGGATGGATGCCATCGACGGCTGGTCGTACGAGAACACCATCGACACCGTGCTCACCAGCCTCGGCTTCGACGAGTCGCGGCGCGACCTCCCGGTCGACCGGCTGTCGGGCGGATGGCGCAACCGGGCCGCCCTGGCGCGGATCCTCATCCAGTCTCCCGACGTCCTGCTGCTCGACGAGCCCACCAACTTCCTCGACCTCGACGGCGTGCGATGGATCGAGAACTGGCTCGCACGCTACCTCGGGGCCGTTCTCGTGGTCTCGCACGATCGGCAGTTCCTCGACGGCGTCGTGACCCGCATCGTCGAGATCGAGAACTACCGTCTGCAGGAGTACGAGGGCGACTACTCGGCCTACGTCCACGCGAAGCAGTCACGGCTGAAGATGCTGGAGCGACAGTTCGCGCACGAGGAGGAGCTGTTGGCCTATGAGCAGGCCGCCAGCGCCGCTCGCCGGGAGGCCGCGCGGAATCCGTCGAACGCGGTCGCGCGACGGCTCGCCGACATCAAGAAGCGGCAGGCACCGCGGCCGATCGACCAGATCATCACCGACATCTACGGCGGGCTCCGAGTGAGCAACGATCTGCTCGAGGTCGTCAAGCTCACGAAGGGCTTCGGCGGCTCGCCGCTCTTCGAGGGCCTGACGTTCAGCCTGCACCGGGGCGACCGCGTGGCCGTGCTCGGCTCGAACGGCTCGGGCAAGTCGACGTTGCTGGATGTGCTCACCGGCGAGACCGAACCGGATGCCGGGCAGATCCGGTGGGCGAAGGGCGCCCGGTTCATCTCCTACAACCAGGTCTATGCCGAGCTCGACCTCACCGATTCGGTGGGCCACGCGGTGAACGCGTACCCCGACTCGCTCGCCTTCAGCGCCACGAAGAAGAGCGTCGGCCGCTTCCTCGCCATGCTGCAGTTCTCGGATGCCGACCTGCAGCAGAAGATCGGCAACCTCTCCGGAGGGCAGCGCGCACGGGTCGCCATCGCACAGTGCCTGCTCTCGGGTGCCGCTGTGATCGTGCTCGACGAGCCCACCAACCACCTCGACATCACGAGCACCCAGGTGATGGAGCGTGCACTCACCCATTTCCCGGGCGCGGTGCTCGTCGTCTCGCACGACCGCTTCTTCGTCGACAAGCTCGCCGACCGCCTCCTCGTCTTCGACGGCACCCCACACGTCACCGAACGCCCCGCCAACGGCGCCCTCTAGAGCACCCGCCTCCGTCGCCCGGCTCGGGTGTGCGCTCTGAGCGAATCGGGGGGCAAGCGGGGGTGGGGCGAGGTGGAATTGGTGCATGAACGATCGTGATCCGCTCGACGCCTACTCGCGCACGGTCATCGGGGTGGCCGAGCTCGTGCTGCCCTCGGTCGCGAGTGTCGCGGTCGAGACCCGACGCGGTGCCGGAGCCGGCAGCGCGTCCGTCATCGGAGGCGACGGTCTCCTGCTCACCAGCGCCCACGTCGTCGCGGGTGCCCAGTCCCTCGAAGTGGCGTTCTCCGACGGGAGTTCATCCGACGCGCACGTGGTGGGCGCCGATGCCCTCTCCGACCTGGCCGTGCTGCGCGCCGAGGGGAGTACCCCCGCGCCGCTCACGCTGGGAGACGCCGCCGAGCTCCGCGTGGGTCAGCTCGTGGTGGCCCTCGGCAACCCCCTGGGTCTCGCAGGGAGCGTCACGGCCGGCATCGTCTCGGCGCTCGGGCGCTCCCTTCCGACGAGTGCCGGACGCGTGATCGACGAGGTCATCCAGACGGATGCCGCGTTGAACCCCGGCAACAGCGGAGGTGTGCTGGCCGACGGATCGGGTGCCGTGGTCGGCGTGAACACGGCCGTCGCCGGTGTGGGCCTCGGCTTGGCCGTGCCCATCAACTCCACCACCCGCGAGATCATCGACTCGCTCATCGCCTTCGGCCGGGTGCGCCGGGCCTGGCTCGGCATCGCCGGCGTGCAGATCCAGCTGCCCGCCGAGGTCGCCGCGAAGGTCGGCGCGGCGAAGGGGATGCAGGTCGCGACCGTCGTGGCCGACAGTCCGGCCGCGCTTGCCGGCATCCGTCGGGGCGACATCGTCATCTCGCTCGACGGCAAGAAGATCGTGAGCGCCACGGCCGTACAACGCCTCATGGTGGAGAATGCGATCGACCGCCTGATCGAGATGACGGTGTGGCGGAACGGCGCGCTGGTCGACGTCATCCTGCAGCCGACGGAGCTCTCCCTGCACTGACGATCTCGGGAGTCCGCACCGACACTGGTGTCGACCGCAGCCGCAACGAGCGGGGCGCCGGGTGACCGAGCGCGGAGAACACGCGGCGCAACTCGGCCGCTCCGCCGAATCCGCTGTGGTGGGCGATCTGGTTGACGGTGAACCCGCGAAAGTCGTCGTTCTGCAGCATCGACCGGGCCAGTTCGGCGCGCTGCCGGCGGATCTCGCCCGACGGTGTCGTGCCGGCCGACATGAACACCCGCTGCAACTGCCGGGGCGACACCCCGACGGCGCGGGCGACGGTGGCCGGGGTGAGCGCTCGATCAGCGCGGTTCGCCAGGATGTATGCGGTCGCGCGGTCGAGGCAGGTCGCCCGCGGCCGTACGAGCGCGTCAGCGCTGCGGCCCTCGAGCACGATGGAGACCACCATCTCCCAGAGCAAGGTCTCGATCAGGTATTCCGGGAGCGCACCCAGCGGCTCGGCGATCTCGAGAAGCCCCCTGAGGAACCTCTTCACCGGCTGCAGCACGGCCGATTCGTGCACCGATCCGATCAGCGACTCCGTCTCGATGTAGTCGATCACGACGGATTCCGGCACGGCGACCACCAGGACCCTGCCGGCCGTCTGCCCGCCGATGACATAGCGGTGGCCACCGGCGAGATAGACGACCTCGTTCTCCCGCACGGCGAGCGGGGTTCCGAGCTCCAGGTGCACCGCCACGGGTCCCTCGAGCGGGGCGATCACCTCCAGCATCGACACCGGAGGGCGGCGGGGAGGGAGGTTCCTCCCTCCCGGCAGGTCGAGCAGCGAGACCTCGCAGGCGCCCACCCGTGCTCGCGTTCGCGCGGGCCGAGCCGTGTCGTGGATTCGTTCGCCGTCCATCACCGTCCGCCCCTTGCCGAATGCGACTCAGGTGAGGCGGGGTCTGGGCGGTGACGAGAGTCGTTGACACACGGTACGTCCGAAACGCCTCGCCGTCCACTGATCGCGACACCTGTGAGGCGAGTGCGGGATCAGCGGGTGCTGAGCTCCTCGGTCCAGGCGCCCGGGTCGCGGGTCGCCGCGCCGAGCTCGGCCTCGAGGGTCGCGACGGCGGGATCGAGCGAGACCGCCGTGGTCGCGGCGGCGAGCTCCGTCAGGTGTGCGGGTCGGCTGCTGCCGAGCACCGGCACCAGCCGGGAGTCGGTGGTCACCAACCAGCGGGCGAGCAGCGCGACCGGCGACACCCCGTGCTCCCGCGCGACCTGATCGAGCACCTCTCGGCGCCGCCGGTTCTCGGCGGTGTGGAATGCCCCGTCACCGGCGTCGTCGCGCCCGGCGAAGTATCCGCTCGACTGCGAGCTCCAGGCGAGCAGCGTGAAGTCCAGTTCGTGCGCGAGAGCGAACAGCTCGGGGCCCGCCGTCTGCACCCCCGCCCACTCGGGTGTCCCCGAGGCGGCCGCCAGGCCGAAGTAGTTGCTCACCCAGGTGAGGGGAGGCCCGTCGATCCGCCCGAGGGCGTCGACGAGGGCCGCGACGCGGGCGGCGCTCCAGTTCGAGACGCCGATCCGTGCGGCGATGCCATCGGCCACGAGAGCGCTCAGGGTCTCGGCGATGTCGTCGACGGAACGCGAGGGATCATCGCGGTGCAGGAGGTAGCCGTCGACCCGCGACACCCCGAGGAGTTCGAGGCTCGTGCGCGCATCCGCGAGCAGGTCGGCCCTCGAGAGGCGCGAGGCCCAGGTGGTGGTGTCCGGATGCCCGCCCTTGGTCAGCAGTCGCAGCTCGCCCGCGTTCCAGCGCTCCGCCATCCAGGCGCCGACGACCTCTTCGCTCCGCCCGTAGATCCGGGCGGTGTCGATGTCGCGGCCGCCCGCCTCGAAGTAGGCGTCGAGTGCCGCGAAGGCGTCGGAGGTCTGGAAGGAAGCGGTGCCGAGGAAGAAGCGAAGACTCACAGTCCAGTTATACCCGCCGTCGATGTCCGTATGAGGGTCTGCTTCGCCGAGTCAACTAGTGCAACTCGTGGGTTGCATTTCGTAGGTCCAAGTGCAACTATGGAGTTGCAGATACAACGAGGAAAGGAATATCGTCATGAGCATGACCGTCAACCCCGCATCCGTCGTCGACGAGGGCGAGTTCACCGTCCGGCGCACGATCCGCATCGACGCTCCCCTCGAGAAGGTGTGGGCGGCCGTCACCCAGCCCGAACTCATCTCGCGGTGGTTCGGAATCACGAGATTCACCGGGGCGTCGGGCGCCGCCCGCGTCGGAGCGCTCGGAACAATCACCTGGCCCGAGCGCGAACCGGTCCCCGTGCGCGTCGAGGCGGTCGACGCTCCGCATCGCGTGTCCTACCGCTGGTGCAACCCCTGCCTCGGCGAGCCGGTGCCCACCGAGATCGACGAGGCGCACTCGACCGTCTTCACCTTCACGCTCGAGCCCGTGACCGACGGCACGCAACTCACCGTGGTGGAGACCGGATTCGAGACCACCTCCGATCCCGCAGCCGACCTCGAGAGCCACCGCGGAGGGTGGGACGGCGAGCTCGACAAGTTGGTCGCCCTGCTCGAGAGCGGCTCGTGACCACGGAGACGCTGGTTCCGATGTTCGCGGCGCTCGGAGACGAGACGCGGTGGAGCATCCTGACGGCACTCGGCCAGGGCGACGCCTCGGCGTCGGCTCTGGCCGGGCTGCTGCCCGTGACCCGTCAGGCCATCGCCAAGCACCTCGCCGTGCTTCAGGAGGTGGGGCTCGTGGAGCCCGTGCGCGTGGGGCGGGAGGTGCGGTATCGCGTGGTCGGCGCATCCCTCAGCGCCACCGCACAACGGCTCGACGCGATCGGGGCCGAGTGGGATCGGCGTCTGGCCGCGATCAAGGAGATCGCGGAGGGGCTCTAGGAGGGACGGATCACGCCGGCTTCACGGCTTGGATCGTGTACGACAACGGCGCCACGCCGGCCCGCGCGCCCAGGGCGAACTCGCCGTCGGGGCGCTCCACCATCTGCCCCGGCAGGGCTTCCCAGGGCACGCTGTCGTGCTCGACGAGCATCGTGAGCACGAGTCCGGCGTCGAGCAGGGCGGTCACGATCTCACCGAGGCCGTGGTTCCACTCGTACGTCTTCGTGGCCGTGAGGGGTCGATCCGTCTCGACGTAAGAATTCTCGTCGTTCCATTCGAGTGGCTCGCTCTGCTCGAAGTAGGGGAAACGGAGGTGCAGGTCGTCGTCCAGCGTCTCATCCATCGTCCAGAGGATGGGATGGCCCTCGCGCAGGAACAGCCGCCCACCCGGCTTCAGCAACCCGGCGATCACCCGCGCCCAGTCGTCGATGCGGGGCAGCCAGCAGAGCGCGCCGATCCCGGTGTAGACGAGGTCGAAGGATGCCGGTGCGAGCACACTCAGGGCCCCGTCGACATCCGATTCCACGAACTCGACCGCGTCGCCGCTCTCCTGCACCAGCGCCCGCGCCTCGGCGAGGGCGACGGACGAGAAGTCGAGACCGGTGACGTGGGCGCCCAGGCGCGCGAGCGACAGGGTGTCGGTGCCGATGTGGCACTGCAGGTGCACGGCGCGCAGGCCCGCGATGTCCCCGAGCCGCTCACGGTCGAAGCGCACGACCTCGGAAAGCAGCGCCGGGTCGTCGATGTAGCGCTGCACGCCGTATCCGTGGCCGGCGGTGCGGGTGGCGTGCGCAGCGGCCCGGTCGTCCCAGTTGGCGCGGTTGGTGTCGAGGTAGTCGTCCATGGTTCGTCCCTTCGTCGTGCACCGCCGCGCGGCAAGCCGATCAGGATATCGCGCTTTGGAGCCGTCGGCGAAGGGGGCACTGCTGGCGTCTCGAGCGGTCGGGCGATGCGAACCTGTTCGGCCGCGCCGGCGTCGACATCGGTCCCTGCGCCTCGGCACGATGCTGTCCGGCGAATGGGCAACCGGGATGTCGACGACTAGATCCGCGTCATCCGTCAATCCCGATGACGGCAGCGACGGCGCTGCGGCGCTCGTCCTGACGCTCCGGTGTGCGATTCGGGAGGAGGAGAAGCGAACCAGGGTCGAATACGGGGTCGGTTCGCGTCTCCTCCTCCCGAAATCGCGACGCCGCTCGAGTGAAGGGCCGGCGCCGGCGATCAGACGCGTCGGCGGAGGAGGAGGATCGCGTCGTCGAGCACCGCGCTCTGGCCGTCGGGACCGGTGGCAGCGCGGGAGCGGCTCTCGGCGATGACCGTTTCCCAGGCGCCCTCGGGCAGAGCGAGCGACTCGCGCACCTGCTCGGGTGTCGGGAGGTCGTCGTGCCCGTGCTCGTGCGCAGGCGCAGCCTCGCCGTCGTCGTGCTCGTGCCCTCGCCGCTCGTGCGCGTGTCCGGGCGCGGCTTCGCCCGCGTCGTCGTGCTCGCGCCGTCGCGACTCGTCGTATTCGTCGGCGTGCCCGGGTGCGGCCTCGCCCGCGTCGTCGTGCTCGTGCCCTCGCGACTCGTCTCGCGCGTGCGCGTGCGCGTGCCCCGGCGCGGCCTCGTCGGCCTCGTCGTTGTCGGCATGCCGCGACCATGGTGGGAAGCTGGCGTGCCCCACCACGAGGAGGTACCCGGCCGGCGCGACCGCCGCCGCGGCCCTCCGCAGCACCTCCTCGCGCGGGAAGGCGACCGGAGAGTGCAGGAAGCACGCCGACACGAGGTCGTAGCCCGGCGAGGGAATCCAGGTCGCCAGATCCGCCTGCACCCAGTCGATCCGCTCGGCGACACCGCGATCGGATGCGTGCACACCGGCGCGAGCGAGCGCCGTGGCCGAGATGTCGACCCCGGTCACCTGCCACCCCTGCTCGGCCAACCAGATCGAATCGGCGCCCTCCCCGCTCCCGAGGTCGAGCGCGCGCCCCGGCGTCACGGCAAGTGGTTCGACAACATCCACCAGAGCCTGGTTGGGTCGTCCGCTCCAGATCTGGTCGCGCTCGCGGTAGCGACCCTCCCAGAAGGCCGTCGCATCCGTCTCGGTGTTCTCGCTCATGCCTCCAGCTTGGCGCTCGACCCCGCCCCGCCGAAATCCCGTGCCGAAACGGCAACGCCGGCATCGGTCGTCAGGCGGGGAGGGGCGCGATCCGCTGGATGATCGAGGTGAGCCGGGCGTGCAGGTCCATGAGCTCGTCGATGTCGACGCCGAGAGCCGCGACCACCTGGGGAGGCACGTCCTCCGCCTTCGCGCGGAGTGCCCGGCCCGTGGGGGTGAGCCGCACCGCCAGCTGCCGTTCGTCATCCGCCGATCGCTCGCGCGTCACGAGTCCGGCCGCCTCGAGCCGCTTCACGAGCGGCGACAGCGTCGCGGGCTCGAGCCGTAGCAGCTCGGCCAGGGCGGAGAGGGAGCGGGGCTCGCTCTCCCACAGCGCGAGCATCACGAGATATTGCGGATGCGTCAGCCCCATCGGTTCCAGGATCGGCTTGTAGGCGCCGATCACCGAGCGCGATGCGACGGCGAGGGCGAAGCACAGCTGACGATCCAGCGCGAGAAGGTCGGTTTCGGTCTCGAGCGTCCCATTCGACATAATTAGATAGTACACTAATGGTTATGGCACGAAAGAAGAGTGAGCGGAAGGTGAACCCCCTCAATCCGTGGGAGGGCAAGCGCGGTTTGTTCAACAACATCAACCGCATCGTCTACAGCTACGCCGGCCCCGCGCAGGTGGGCATCGGCCGCGCCGAAGCACCCTACGTTCCGCCAGCCGACCCTCGTTGCCCCCTCTGCGGCCGGCCGATGGCTCTGCACGAGATCGATCGCTCGGGGGAGCGCACGCAGCTGCACTGCCCTGTCGCCTGAAAACCCGACGGGTCGCAGGGAGGTCTGCCGCGGGATAATGAGGGCATGAGCGCCGACCTCGACGAACTGCGCCGCCTGCGCCGGGCACGAGATCTGATGGATCGCGAATACGCCCGTCCGCTCGATGTGCCCGCGCTCGCCCGCACCGCCCTCATGTCGACCGCGCACTTCAGCCGCAAGTTCCGCGAGGCGTACGGCGAGACGCCTTACTCGCACCTGATGACCCGTCGGATCGAGCGCGCGAAAGCCCTCCTCCGCCGCGGCGACATCAGCGTGAGCGACGCTTGCTTCGCCGTGGGCTGCACCAGCCTCGGGTCGTTCAGCTCGCGCTTCACCGAACTCGTCGGCGAGACGCCGAGCGCCTACCGCGCCCGCGACCACGGCGAGACCATCGCCATCCCGAGTTGCGCCTCCATGGTGCTGGGCCGCGCCCGGCGCACGCCGCCCTCCGAGGCGGGTCGGGCATCCGTCGAGGCCGAATCCGACGATCTCGGATCGAGCAGGATCGAAGAAGCATCCGTGGTGGCCGCGCGCTAGCGTCGGTGCCATGACAATCTCACTCAGCCACGTACACGTGCTCGTCGACGACCCCGATGCGGCACTCGCCTTCTACCGCGACACCCTCGGGCTCGAGGTGCGCAACGAGATCGAGAACGACGGATTCCGCTGGATCACGCTCTCGACCCCCGATCAGCCCGAGATCGAGATCGTGCTGTCGCAGCCCCACGCCGGCGTCTCGAAGGAGGACGGCGATGCCCGCGCGGCGCTGCTCGCGAAGGGCGAGCTCCCCGGTGTGCTCTTCCGCTCCGACGACCTCGACGCCGCCTTCGAGAAGGTGCGTGCCGCCGGCAATGCCGAGATCCTGCAGGAGCCGACCGACCAGTTCTGGGGTGTGCGCGACGCCGCCTTCCGCGACCCGGCCGGCAACATGGTGCGCATCAGCCAGGCCTGACGCCGCTCGTCGCCGACGCAGCGGTTGCGGGCGGATGTCGCCGATCGGTTAGCATCAGGAATGCCTCCGCGCGTCGCCCATCGTCTGACCCGTGCCGTCCGCGGTCGCCTCGCCGCCGCATCCGTCGCCGCTCTGGCCGCGTTCGCGCTGGTGTTCGGTGCGGTGGTCACGCCTCCGGCGCCGGCTCCCGCCTCGGCTGCGGCGACTCTGCCCGGCTGGCTGCACACCAGCGGCGCCTCGGTGAAGACCGCATCCGGCGCCGACTACGTCATCAAGGCCGCCGCCTGGTTCGGCATGGAGACCTCGAACTGCGCGCCACACGGACTCTGGACCATCTCGCTCGACGCCGGGCTCGCCCAGATCGCCTCGATGGGGTTCAACACCATCCGGCTACCGTTCTCGAACGAATGCCTGGCGCAGGCGCATCCGAACTCCATCAACGAGCAGGTGAACCCCGGGCTGGGCGCATTGAGCGTGCTGGAGCTGCTGGATCGGGTGGTGGCGCGGGCCAAGGCCTATGGGCTGAACGTCATCCTCGACCGGCACCGGCCGGATTCGGGTTCGCAGTCGGAGCTCTGGTACACCGGGCAGTACAGCGAGGCGCGATGGATCGCGGATTGGCGGATGCTCGCCGCGCGGTTCGCGAACGAGCCCTCGGTGATCGGCTTCGATCTCCACAACGAGCCGCACGGATCGGCGTGCTGGGGTTGCGGGGATCCGGCCACCGACTGGCAGGCGGCGGCCACGCGTGCCGGTGACGCGGTGCTGGCCGTGAATCCGCGGCTGCTGATCGTGGTGGAGGGCGTCGAACGGCAGCCCGACGGGAGCTCGACCTGGTGGGGCGGGGGACTTGCTGGGGTGGCGGCCAAGCCGGTCAAGCTCGCCGCGGCGAACCAGGTCGTGTACTCGCCGCACGACTACCCGTCGACGGTCTTCGCGCAGAGCTGGTTCCAGGCATCCGACTATCCGCGGAATCTGGCGGCGCTGTGGGAGAGGAACTGGGGCTTCATCGCCACCAAGGGCATCGCGCCGGTGCTGCTCGGGGAGTTCGGAACGAAGCTCGAGACGGCGAGCGACCAGCAGTGGCTGGCGACGCTCGTGGGGTATCTCGGGGCGAAGAAGATGGGTTTCGCGTACTGGTCGTTCAATCCCAACAGCGGGGACACCGGAGGGCTGGTGAAAGACGACTGGGTGACGCCGCAGGCGGCCAAGCTCGAGGCGCTCCGGCCGCTGCTCGGAGCGGCGGGCGGTACCCCCGCGCCGAGCGCGACGCCGACGGCGACGCCCAAGCCGACGGCGACGCCCACGCCCACCGCCACGCCGAAACCGACCGCCACGCCGAAGCCCACCGCCACGCCCAAACCCACGGCGACGCCGAAGCCCACCGCCACGGCGACGCCGAAGCCCACCGCGACGGCCGCACCCACGCCGAAGCCCACCGTGACGCCGACGCCCACGCCGACGCCGACTCCCACGCCACCGGCCGGCGCCGGTCCCGTCTCCGCGAGCTGGAACCTGCAGAGCTCCTGGGGCGAGGGCTACGTGGCCGAGCTCGTGGTGACGGCCGGGGCCAAGGCGTCCGGGTGGACGGTCACGTGGCCCGACACCACCGCCACCGCCATCGTCAACTCCTGGGGCCTGAACTGCACTCTGGTCCCGAAGAAGTCGATCACCTGCGCCGGGAGCGACTGGGCGTCGACCCTGGCACCGGGCCAGTCGGTGCGCGTCGGGCTCCAGGTCGCGGCGACGGCGGCCCCGCGCGCGCCGACGCTGACGGTCGCGTCGCGCTGAGCCCCGCATGCGTTGATCCGCATGATTGGATGAACGGATGACCGACTCCATCCCCGCCGACTACGCCGACCTGCTCGAGCAACCCAACTACGGACATCTCGGCACCGTACGCCCCGACGACACCGTGCAGGTCAATCCCATGTGGTTCCTGCGCGACGGTGACACCCTGCGCTTCACGCACACCACGAAGCGCGGCAAGTTCCGCAACCTTCAGCGCAACCCGTCGATGAGCCTCTCGGTGATCGACCCCGACAACCCGTTCCGCTACCTCGAGGTGCGCGGCCGGCTCATCGCGGTCGAGGCCGACCCCACGGGTGCCTTCTACGTCACCCTCGGTCGCCGCTATGGCAATCCGCACCAGACCCCGCCGCTGGACTCGACCGACCGAGTCATCCTCGTCATGAGCATCGAGCGCACCACCGCCCAATAGTTAGTGAGTTATGCTCGACGTATGCGTCGCGCTCGACCTTTACTTTCAATAACCGTAGGATATCGTAGCTTTTATGAAACCCAGTGTGCCTCTGGTGGCTCCACTGCTGCGATCGGACACTCAGGGACGATTGCTGGCCGGTCTCTATCTGTTTCCCGACCGAGAACGTACCGCATCGCAACTGGCGCACGATGCCGAGACCAGCCTGCCGACCGTCTTACGAGAGCTTGATCGTATGGTTCCGATGGGCTATCTCATGGAACGATTCTCTGGGCGCAATCGTTACATCCGCGTCAACCAGGAACATCCGCTCTACGCTCCGGTAGCCGAGATACTGAGGTACTCATACGGCCCGGTGGCGGTGATCCCCGGACTGCTCATCCCCATCCCGGGGATCGAGGAGGCATACGTCTACGGGTCGTGGGCAGCTCGATTGACCGGCGAGGTCGGGAGCGACCCTCATGACGTCGACGTGATCGTCGTGGGAAGCCCGGATCGCCAAGCGATCTTCGAAGCCGCGGGCCGAGGCAGCAGCGCGCTGGGCCGTGAGCTCAGCATTCGCGTCGTCTCGCGGTCCGCATGGGATGCCGGCGACAGTGCCTTCCTCCGCACGGTGCAGGCCAGGCCGTTGGTACCGCTTCCACTTCACGAAACGGATGCGGGGTGATGCTGCGTTGGGAGAAGGGGCGCGACCGAGTCGACTCTCTCCTGGCTCGGCGCCACCTGGAGGCGGTCACGGCCAATCGAGACCTTGCCGACGAGTACCTTTCGCAGGCGAGCGCCCATCTGCGCACCTCGGCCGCTGTCGCGGGGACAGACCCGGTCGGGGAATTCCAGCTTGCGTATGACGCGGCTCGCAAGGGCCTCGCTTCGCTCTTGATCGTCCAGGGCCTTCGGCCGACTTCCGTCGGTGGCCACCTCGCGCTCTACGAGGCCGTGCTCGCCCAATTCGATCCGCCCCTCGGCTCTGTGTTCCGGGCGTTCGGGTGGATGCGTCCGCTGCGCAACGACAGTGAGTATCCGTCGGTCGATAGACCGGTCGCATCTGTCGACGACGCGATCGCGGGCCGCGACGCGGCTGCCCAGATCGTGGATGCGGCCGCCAAGCTGATCGGGCAACTCCCGCCCTACGGCAGATGAGCCCGCGGGCTAGTAGCCGGCGGGCTTGGTGGCGAGGCCGTCGAGCCAGAGGTGGTCGTTGGGGTCGGAGTGGGCGGTGTCGGTGCCGACATGCTTCGACGAGATCCGGTCGCCCTTCGTGATGACGTGCACGAGCGCCATGCCGTAGCCGCGCCCGAGCCGCTCTCTCGAGCTCCTTCGGGCTGGCCTGGCGGCTCCAGTGGGGCACGATCCTCGGCTGGTCGGTGGGCGGCGCCGCGTTCGGTCTGCTGGCCGGATCCCTGTCGACCCTGGTGCAACAGGCGGCGGCGAGTGATCCGTCGATCCAGCAGTCGTTGCAGAGCATCGTCGGCAGCGCCGGGTCGATGACGCAGACGTTGGTGGCCGCGATGTTCAGCTTCGTCGGCGTGCTGGCGGCGGCGTGTGCGACCCAGGCGGTGATCCGGATGCGTCAGGAAGAAGCACTCGGAACGGCCGAGCTGGTGCTCTCGTCGCCGGTGTCGCGGGTGCGATGGCTGGTCGACTACCTCGTGCTCGGGCTTGTGGCCATCGCGATCGTTCTGGCCGCCTCCGCGGCCGTGGCCGCGCTGAGCCTCGCCGCCTCGGGCGACGCGACGGTGAGCGCGGGCGACGTGTTCGCCACCGCCGCGGCGCAGATGCCGGCCGCTCTGATCTACCTCGGCGTGCTCGCGCTTCTCTTCGTGCTCCTCCCGAAGGCGATGATCGCGGTCGGCTGGGCGTTCGTGGCTGTCGGGGTCGTGGTGGGGAACTTCGGCGGTCTGATCGGGATGCCCGACTGGCTACGTGACCTGTCGCCCTTCACGCACACGCCCGTGATCACGGGCTCGACCACCGACTGGAGCGGGGCGGTGTGGATGGGGGCGATCGCGGTGGTGGCGGTGGGCGCCTCCGTCGTGCTGATGCGCCGGCGCGAGGTGAGCACGGCGTGAGCGCGGCCGTTCGCCCGAGCGGCATGAGAGGCTGAGGGGATGGCGCGAGACGAGCAGGCGTTGCGGACGGCGGTCGAGAAGTCGGCCGCCACGCTCACCGCCGCCGGGTTCCCGAAGATGCCGGCGCGGCTCCTGATGACGCTGCTGGTGGCCGAGCCCGGGGGGCTCACCGCCGCCGAACTCGCTCAGACCCTTGGCGTGAGCGCCGCCGCCGTCTCGGGCGGGGTCCGCTACCTGCAGACCCTCGGAGCCCTGCACCGCGTCGCGCAGCACGGCAGTAGGCGCGATCGTTACGAGCTCGTCGAGGACGCCTGGTACACCGCGTCGCTGAAGAACAGCCCGCTTTACGGCACGCTCGCGGGCCTGGCCGAGTCGGTGCATGATGCCCTCGGCGATCCCGGCTCGGAGGCCGCCGAGCGGGTACAGGACATGGTGGACTTCTACCGTTTCCTCGAGGTGCGGATGCCGCAACTGCTCGAAGAGTGGGAGGGGCAGCGCGACGGCCGCACGCGGCGAGCCGCGTCAGAAGCGGAGCTGGGCCGCTGACGTGAGTTCGCGCCACAGGGGGTGCCCGGGCGGGGCGCCGGATGCGGCGGGAACCGGCTCGTAGACGTCGGCCGCCTCGAGGGGGCCGAGATCGAGAGCGGTGAGGGTCGCGACATCCGCGACCGGGAGCTGGAAGGTGCGGTACGGGCCGAGCGGAGGTGGCGCGTCCGCCGCGCGCGCCTGGGCGAGCGCGGCCTCCAGGTCGATGCCGTCGAGCTGCGGCGACTGGTCGAGCAGGTAGGCGCTCGCGGCCAGGTGGGGCGCAGAGGCCGCGGGGTCGCCACCGCCGGGCGTGACCGCAGGAGGTGTCGCCCAGCAGGCGATCTTCCAGAAGCGGAGCGGGATGCGCGCCCCGCGGTATTCGGGATCGCTCCCGCCGAACACCGGCCCCGTGAAGACGCTCAGGCGCTGCCGATGGGTCTCGGCGTAGGCGAGCACGTAGTCCTCGAGCCCGTTCCAGAGCTCCTTGGACTGATTGAATTCCGCGGCCTGCGGGGCGGCGTTGGTGTAACAGAACGTGTCGACGTTGGCCGCGCTCGCCGTCTGCGCATCACCCCACAACGGGTCGCGGCGACGTACCAGGTGTCCGCGATCGAGGTCGTTGCGGGCGTAGACCTCGGGGCCGGTCTGCTGGTCGGCGGACACCCGTTCGTCGAGGTGCCAGTCGTCGCCGCGGCCGAGATCGAGCAGCGTGGCACCGTCGATGTTCACCCCGGTCGCCGCGGCGAGGCGCCGATCGGTGTCGAGCAGCACGGTGAAATGAGTGTAGGCGAGCTCGCGGATGTCGCGGCCGGGACCCGTGGCCGGCAGCGGGCAGGGGGTGGCGAGGAATCCGGGATCGTAACCGAGCGCATCCATTCCTCCAGTCGAGCACGGCCCCTGCGATGCGCAACCCACGTCCGGGTGAACATCCGGAGAGAGGCGTGGCACCAGCCGGATGAGGCGCGATGGCCGTTAACCACAAGGGCCGTTAACCAGAGGATGCGGCGACACGTGATCCGTGGCGCCGCATCCATCCCCCCGCCCCAGTCAGACGAGAAGTTGCAACCGGTCCCGATTCCGTTTGCAACTTGAGACTTCAATATCGCATACCCAACCACTATTCGGCAACTGTCGTCCGACATATTTCGTCCCACATCCATGCCGCTTCGGGCATGCTCGCGGGGTTAGTCTCGGCGAGGGTCGCCCGGCGACCCGACCACGAGCACGCGAGAGCACGACGAGCGAGAGGCATCCCATGACCGGAGAACGCAGGGGCAGCCGACTGCTCGGACTGGGCCACTACCAGCCCGAGCGCGTCATGACCAATGAGGAGCTCAGCCTCCTCGTCGACACGAACGACGAGTGGATCACGTCACGCACCGGCATCCGCACCCGCCGCATCGCGAGCGAGACCGACACGGTGACGTCGATGGCGATCGCGGCGGGCCGGATGGCCCTCGCCGACGCCGGGGTCGCGGCGACCGCTGTGGACCTCGTGATCGTCACCTCGGTCACCGGCGACGACCGCAGCCCCAGCTCCGCCGGCCGGGTCGCCGTCGAGCTCGGCATGGCGGGCCCGGGCATCTTCGACCTCAGCGCCGCCTGCTCCGGCTTCGAGTACGCGCTGGGCGTGGCCGACATGGCGATCCGCGCCGGCTCGGCCACCACGGCCCTCGTCATCGGCTCGGAGAAGCTGAGCGCGTTCACCGACTACACCGACCGCTCCACCTGCATCCTCACGGCCGACGGCGCGGGCGCCTTCGTGCTGGGTGTCACCGATCAGCCGACGGTCGGCACCACCGTGTGGGGTTCTGTGCCGCACCTGCTCGACGGTGTGCGCATCGAGGGCGCGCCGGGCGAGCCCCGGTACTTCGCCCAGGAGGGCCGATCCGTGTTCCGCTGGGCCATCACCGAGGCGGCCGGTCACGCCGAGCGCGCCGTCGCGGCGGCCGGTCTCGAGCTCGGCGACATCGAGATCCTGGTGAGCCACCAGGCCAACCTGCGCATCATCGAGCCGCTCGCCGAGGCATTGCACTTGAGCGACAAGATCGTGATCACCGACATCGTCGAGTCGGGCAACACCTCGGCGGCGAGCGTGCCGCTCGGTCTCTCGAAGGCCTGGCACCGCGGTGAGATCCCGGCGGATGCCCCCGCGCTGCTCTTCGGATTCGGCGGCGGCTTCGCCTACGCCGGACTGGTGGTGCGCACACCCGCTCGCGCGTAGACCGGACAGCCCTTAGCCGACGGGGAGCGCTCCCGCGACCACGCGGCCGCGGGAGACGACCGCGACGATGTTCGCGGTGTCGAGGGCCGCGATGTCGTTCCAGGGCTCTCCGCGCAGCACCACGAAATCCGCGAGGTGCCCCGGTGCCAGCCGACCGAGTTGCGACTCGCGACCGATCGCCCGTGCCGCCCTCGAGGTGCCCGCCTCGAGGGCGCGCTCCGGCGCCCAGCCGAAGATCGAGGCCATCAGGCGCACCTCGGCCATCTGGTCGCCGAAGCGGACGTGATGGCCGTTGGCGTCGGTGCCCAGAACGAAATCGACGCCGGCGTCCGCGGCCGCCCGCATGAGGGTGTCGCGTCGCTCCACCAGTTCGACTGCCTTCGCCGATTGCTCGGCGGACACCCCGTTCTCGCCGGCGGCGATGCGGTCGTTGATGAGCAAGGTCGGCGCCACCGTGATCCCGGCAGCCGCGATCCGGGCGGCCTGCTCGGCGGTGAGCAGGGTTCCGTGCTCGATCGAGTCGACGCCGTGGTCGAGGGCGGCATCGATGCCGGCTTCCGTGTGCGCGTGGGCGGCCACGCGCATCCCGAGGGCATGCGCCTCGTCGACGATCGCGTCGATCTCGGCGCCCGTGTAGTTGCGCCAGGCGCTCTTGTCACCGACCGAGAGCACGCCGCCGCTCGTGGCGATCTTCACACCGTCGGCGCCGGCGCGCGCCCAGTGCCGCACCAGCTTGCGGCACTCGTCGGGGCCGTCGGCAAGGGGTTTGCGCAGGGGGAAGGCGGGCGGGATGAACAGGTCGCCGTGCCCGGCCGTCATGCTCACCATGCCGTGCGCGAGCACACGCGGCCCGGCCACGACGGCGTCGTCGATCGCGCGCCGCAGCGAGAACTGGATGTCGTCGGCCGACAGATCGCGCACCGTGGTGACTCCGGCGCGCATCGCGGCCACCGCGTTCGCGAGTCCGTGCAGGGTCTGCTCCTCGGGCCGGGTGGTGAGCGGCCAGGTGAGGAAGTCGGCCGGCCGCGGACCGGCGTTGCCCACGAGGTGCACGTGCGTGTCGATGAGGCCCGGGATGACGGCGAACTCCGCTGCGGTCGAGGAGGCGGCATCCGACGACCGCACGTCGGTGATGACGCCGTCGGTTCCGTCGAGGGCCCACTCGAGGGTGCTGATGCCGAGGGCGGCTTCGCCGTCCCAGAGAGCGATGTCGGTGATGCGGTTCATCTCAGCAGGCTAGCGTGCGGAAATCCTGGGTGCAAAACGTTTTGTGAGTAGGTAGAGTCCTACCATGACTTCGGAACGTCCCCGCTCGGCGACGATCAAGGACGTCGCTCGCGTCGCCCAGGTGAGCATGACCACGGTGTCGCACGCGCTCTCGGCGAAGCGCCCGGTGAATGCGGAGACGGCTGAGCGCATCCAGGCCGCCATCGAGGCGCTCGGGTATGTACCGCACTCCGCGGCCCGTACTCTCCAGGCCGGCAAGACCTTCATGCTCGGTCTCGTCGTACCCGACGTCTCCGACCCCTTCTTCGGGCGCCTGGCGGTCGCGGTGGAGCGGGCCGCCGACGAGAACGACTACGGGGTGGTGCTCAGCAGCTCGAACGGGGCACCCGCGCGCGATGCCCGTTATTTCAACCTGCTGCGATCGCGATCGATCGATGGGCTGATCTACGTGGCCGGCGCCCTCCGGCGCGACAATCAATTGGCGGAGCTGGCGCTCTCGTTCCCGATCGTGCTCGCCGACGAATGGGTCGAGGGGCTCGACGGCATCCCGCTGATCGCCTCGGACAACCGTGCCGGTGGACGCCTCGTGGGAGAACACCTGCGCGCCCTCGGGCACACCTCGGTGGCCGTGCTCGCCGGGCCGCGCGGGCTGCGCTCGGCTGAGGAGCGGGTGGCGGGGTTCCAGGAAGTGTTTCCCGACACCGAGGTTCTGGCCGGTGACTTCAGCGAGGAGACCGCGTTCAAGCGCACGACCGAGCTGGTCGCCGCGGGGCACGAGGCTGCGACGCGGCATCCGTTGCCCACCGCGATCTTCGCGTCGAACGACCTCGCGGCCTTCGGAGTCATCGATGCGCTCGCCGCCGTCGGCCTCACAGTGCCGAGGGATGTCTCGGTGGTCGGTTTCGACGACGTGGCACTCGCCCGTCGCATCACCCCCGCCCTCACCACGGTGCGGCAGGCCGTCGACGAGATCGGGCGGCAGGCCACCCAGACGCTGCTCGAACTGGTGGCAGGCGACGCGCCGTCGCCCGTGCCGCCGTGCCCCGTCGAGCTCGTCCCGCGCGCCAGCACGGCGCCACCTCGTGCGCCCGATGCCGCATCTCCTGTCTGAGGCGCCCGCTCCGACGCCCCGCCGCTCCACCTCGCCAGCCTCCCCCTCCCTCCACCCGAAAGGCCCACCTGTGACGCGAGTGCTCTTGCTCGGCGAATCCTGGTTCGTCCACTCCATCCACCAGAAGGGGTTCGACTCCTTCACCACCTCCGAGTTCACGCTCGGCGGTGTCGAGTTCGTCGCTGCCCTCCGGGCAGCCGGCCACGAGGTGACGCACGTGCCCTGCCACGAGATCACGACGCGCGTGCCGAGCACGGCCGATGAGCTGCGAGACGTCGCCGACGTGATCGTGGTGTCGGATGTCGGAGCCAACACCTTCCAGCTCCCGGCCGCCACCTTCACCCGCTCCGAGGCGCAGCCCGACCGCACGGATGCCCTCCGCGACTTCGTGGAGCAGGGCGGCGGCCTGCTGATGGTGGGTGGCTACATGACCTTCTCCGGCATCGACGCCAAGGCCCGCTGGGGGCGCACCGCGCTCGCCGAGGCCTTGCCCGTGCGCATTCTCGACCGCGACGACCGGGTGGAACTGCCGGCCGGCGCCGCCCCCACCACGGTCGCCGAGCATCCGATCACGGCCGGGCTCGCGGGGGAGTGGCCGGCGCTGCTCGGCCTGAACGAGGTGACCGTGCGCGAGTCGGCCGCGGAGCTGGCGAGCTGTGCGGGGCATCCGTTGCTCGTGGTCGGCGGGTTCGGCGCGGGGCGGTCGGGTGCGTTCACCTCCGACATCGCGCCGCACTGGGCTCCGCCGGGCTTCGTGGGGTGGGAGGGCTACGGTCCCCTCTTCGACCGCACGGTGCGCTGGCTCGCGGGGGAGGAACTCGCATGAGCGACGACTCGGCAACCGTCGACTCGGTGACCATCGCCGGGGGTGTCGACGTCATCGACACCGTGATCATCCACGCCACCGTGCTCACGCACACCACGCGCCCCGCACCCGGGTACCCGGCCCTGCCGCGCGAGGACACGGAGGCGCGCGGCACGGCGACGTTCCTCGCCGATCATGCCATCGGCATCCGCGACGGGGCGATCGCCTGGGTCGTGCCGAGCGACCACGTCGAGCCGGCCGTGCTGGCGCAGGCCGCCGTGATCGACGCGCACGGGCAGGTGGCCATTCCGGGGCTGATGAACTCGCACACGCACTCGCCGATGACCATGTTCCGCGGGTCGGCCGAAGACGTGCCCACCGACGAGTGGTTCAACAAGCACATCTGGCCGATGGAGGTGAACCTCACCGACCGGGACGTCTCGCTCGGCGCCCAACTCGCGGTGGGCGAGATGCTGCTCGCCGGCGTGACGAACTTCGCCGACCACTACTTCTCGACCGACACGATCGCCGAGGTCGTGGCGGCGAGCGGCGCACGCGGTCTGCTCGCCTCCACCTTCTTCTCGTCGCAGGGGCAGGCCGGCATCGAGCGTTCGGCCGCGTTCGCCGAACGCTGGAACGGCGCCGCCGGCGGGCGCATCACCACCGCCATGGGCCCGCACGCCACCTACACCGTGAACGATGCCGACCTCGCCACCACCGCCGAGCACGCGCGTCGCCTGGGCGTGCGCACCCACATCCACGCCGCCGAGAGCCTGGGCCAGACCGAGTCGAGCCTGGCCAAGCGCGGTATCACCCCGGTGCAGGTGCTGCACGACACCGGCATCCTCGAGACCGGGGCGATCATCGCGCACGGCGCCGGCATCGTTGAGAGCGACCTCGAGTGGCTGGTGCCGTACGCCGATCGCGTGGCGGTGGCGTCGTGCCCGAAGGTCTACATGAAGCACGCGCACACCACCACGCCGGTGCGGATGCTGCACGACGCGGGCATCACGGTGGGCGTCGGAACCGACGGGCCGGCTTCGCACAACACCCTCGACGTGCTGGAGAGCATGCGGATGCTCTCACTCAAGCAGAAGGACGCCCTGCTCGACGCCACCTGGCTCACCTCGGCGCACGCGCTCGACCTCGCCACCCGGCAGAGCGCGGCGACGTTCGGGCTGCAGGATTCGCTCGGCTCGTTGCTGCCGGGATTCCGCGCCGACATCGTGCTGATCGACCTGCAGAAACCGCACCTGCAGCCGATGCACGACCTCGCGGCCGCCCTGGTGCTGAGCGTCCGGGCCAGCGACGTGACGACGGTGCTGGTCGACGGGCGCGTGCTGGTGGAGAACGGCCGACTGACGACGATCGACACGGATGCCGCGGCCGAGGAACTGGCCCGGCGCATCCCGGAGCTCACCGACCGCTCGCGCGGCTCGATCCAGGAGTACGCGCCGTGATCGAGGCCTACAGCACACCGTGGACGGATGTGGTCGCGCACTTCGAGCGCGCTCGCGAGGGGGCGCCGGCATCCGGCCTGGCGGTGCTGCCGTTCGGCGCGCTGGAGCAGCACGGGCCGCAGCTGCCGCTGGGCACGGACACCGCGACCGCCGCAGAGGTGGCCCGACGCCTGGCCGAGCGCGTCGACGCCGTGCTCCTGCCGCCCGTGCACTACGGCGACACGTGGAACAACGCGGGGTACCCGGGCACGGTGTCGCTGTCTGCGGCCACGGTGACGGCCATCGCGGTCGACATCGGGCGTGCGCTCGTGCGCTCAGGTGCGCTGGGGCTCGTGATCGTGAACGGCGACTGGGGCAACCGGCAGCCGCTCTACTCGGCGGTACGCATCCTGAACGCCGAGGGCGTGCTGCCCGCGATCGCGCTCGACTACCCGGGCATGGATGCCGCCATCGAGCGCGTGCGCGAGAGCCCGGCCGCCGCGCCCGGACTCAATCACGCCGAGGAGATCGAGACCTCGATCATGCTCGCGATCGATCCGGATGCCGTGCGCATCGACCGTTACGTCTCGTCGTACCCGTCGTTCCCGAGCGACTTCGGCACCCGTCCGATGCAGCTGCACCCCTTTTCGGAGTCGGGCGTGTTCGGTGACCCGTCGTCGGCAACGGCCGAGAAGGGCGAGCAGATCCTGGCGGCCACCGTCGAGGGTTCGCTCGACGTGCTCGCCGACTTCGTGGCAACCCTCTCGCCCCGCGCGTAGACGCCCGTCCGTTCCCCGCATCCGTCACTTTCGGCCCTTCCCGGTGGGCTTTGGGGCCGAAACTGACGGATGCGGGGGTCGCGCGCGCTAGACGCGGCGCATCGCGAGCTCGGGCGCCAGCCAGAACGGGGGCAGCCAGCCCGCGATGTTCGACATCGGCAGCACCGACTCGTCGAGCGCGATGCCCACCGAGGCCATGAACGCGCGTCGCTTCTGGATGCGCGCCCAAGCATCCGGGTACGCCTCCGCCAACGCCGAGCGCAGCGCGGCATCTGCCAGCACGATGCCGTCTTCGATGTTCGACGAGCCGTAGACGGTGCCGGTGGAGGGGATGATGTCGAGCTGCAACGCCATGCCCGATTCGAAGACCACCGGAGAGCCGGCCGCCACGGGCGACGACGGCCACTCGTCGAGGTGGATGTGGTGCCCGGGGTTGAGGTACACGCCGTAGAACGGGTCGTCGACCACGCCCTGCACCACCTCGTAGATCTCGCCCGCGGTGACTCCGATGCGCATCGCCTCGTACCACGCCACCGCCGCCGCGAAGTAGGGCGCGACGAGAGCTGTCACGTAGTCGTGAGCGCCCGTCGGCAGCTCGTCGGCCGACGCCACGAGAAAACCGCCGCGCGCCGAGTTGCTGCCCCAGTGGCCGAACCCGGCGCTCATCGCATCGCCGACCTCGAGCATCCGGCCGCTCGGGCTCGCGACGCCGTAGGCCGCGCGCTCGCCGCTCAGCAGCGTGGGGTGGTAGGAGAAGGGCAGCAGGGTGGGGCCGTAGAGAACGGATGCCTGCAGCTCGGTCATCCCGGCCGTCACGCCCGTGATCATCCGGCGCAGCGACTCGGAGCTGTGACAGCCGGCGAACTCGAACGCGGCGATCTGGTCGACGTCGTTGACGAGCCGCAGGCCGGTGCCGTGGCCGGTGAACAGCGCGTTCGCGTTGCTGAGCTCGAAGCCCGCGCCGCGCAGGTCGTCGACGATGAAGCTCGGCAGTTCGATCCAGTTCTCGTAGCCAGGGGCGTCCCAGAACTTCCAGCCCACCGTGCCCACGCGCGGTGTCGTCGTGGCCGAGAAGCCGGCCAGCCGGAAGGCGTCGGCGAGGCTCAGCCCTTCGGGATCGGGCTGCCCCACCAGGCTGAACTTCGCGAACCGCAGAACCTCGGCCTCGATGGCGATGGATGCGGCGTAGGCCATGCTCTCGTTGCCGGCCAGCACGACGGGCGTGCGACCGGGCACGAGGAGCAGCAGCATCTCCTCCCAGCGCGGATCGAATCGGGTGAGGTAGGCGATGTTCGCGAAATGCTCCCGATCGCCGTAGACGACGAGAGCGTCGAGCCCCGCCGCCGTGGCGGCATCCAGCGCCGCGGCGACGCGCGCCTCGTACGTGGCGGCGGGCACGACGGGCTGCTCGACGGGCAACTCGTAGACCGGCAGCTCGACGGCGGCCAGCTCGAACCCGGCGGCGTGACGATTGGCAGGGGCGATCGACATGGAAGTCCTCTGTGGAGTGAATCGATCCGTCACTTCTGGTCGGAATGAAGGGCTCATTCCGGCAGAAAGTGACGGGTCGGGAGGGGAGGAGGGGATGCGGTCAGCGCACGAAGGCGTCGACGCCCGCCTCCACGCGGGCGAGGAGCGCGTCGCGCTCGGCGCGCGGGAGGAACGCGGCCTCAGCGGCCGCGTACTCGGCCTCGGCGAACTCCGCCGGGCCCCAGCCGAACTCGGCCTCGATCGTGCGCATCTCGGCGCTGATCGACGTGGTCGACATGCCCCGGTTGTCGGGGTTGACGGTGACCGTGAAGCCGAGCTCGCGCAGCAGGTCGATGGGATGGTTCGCCACGCCGTCGACCACACCTCCGGCGTTCGAGGTGACGCAGACTTCCAGCGGGATGCGCCGGTCGACCACCCACTGCGCGGTGCGGCCGAGTTCGAGCGACGCGCCGCCGGCCGAGCGCGCGGCCGCGACATCCCGCACCGCCGTCTTCACGCCGAGCGGACGGCCGTTGAGCGTGACGTCCTCGATCACGCGCACTCCGTGACCGAGCCGCAGGGCGTGCGCGAGATGAACCGTCTCCCAGACGCTGTGCTCGCCGTCGGCCTCGCCGGTGTGGATCGTGAATGGGATGCCCTCCCGCTCGAGCAGGGTCGTCGCGTCGAGGTGATGGCGCACCGGGAACCCGTCCTCGGCGCCGGCGAGGTCGAAGCCCGCGACGCTGCCGCCCCACTCACCGTACGTGTCGACCACCAGTCGCGCGATCTCGAAGCTCAGCGTGGAGGTGCGCATCCCGCAGATCAGCTGGCGCGCACGGATCGAGCCGCCCGCCGCAGCGACGAGCGCCTCCCCCTCGGCGAGCCCCGCGGCCACCGCCTCGACGGCGACCCGCAGCGGCAACCCCTCCAGGATGTGCTTCTCCGGCGCCCAGCGCGTCTCGCCGTAGACGACGCCGTCGGCGGCCGCCTCGAGCACCCACTCCCGGGCGACGCGCACGATCGACTCCTCAGTCTGCATGGCGCGCGTGGTGAGACCGAACTTCTCATCCCAGTTCTCGATGGTGGGCACCGTGATCTCCCCGGTGAACCATTTCGTGAGCTTCTCGGGGTCGTCGTAGGGCAGCGTCACGCCCTGCCGGCCGGCGAGTTCGATGAGCGTCTCGGGCCGCAACGATCCGTCGAGGTGATCGTGCAACGTCACCTTGGGGAACGTCGCATACGGCTCCGACGGCTGCGACCAGCGCGGATACCCTGCGAACACCGGCACGCCGGGTGCGGGCGAAGCGGATGCCGCCTCCGCGCCGCTCATTGGAAGGCCGCCAGCCCGAACGACACCATGTTCTCGAACGTCGCCTCGCGCTCGGCCGCGGTCATCTCCGCCCCCGGCAGGTCGCTCACAGTGCCCACCATGAGAGCGTCGAAACCCTCCTTGCGGGCGACGGCGTACAGCCCCGCCGCCTCCATGTCGATGCCGATCGTGCCGTACTTGAGCAGTCCGGGCACGAGGGTCGTGTCGGGGTTGTAGAAACTGTCGGTGGTGAACAGCGGCCCCACGTGCAGGCGCTTGCCGGTGGTCTCGCCGTGCTCCACCACCTTGCGCAGCAGCGCGAAATCGGGCGCGTGGCTGAGCGTCACGCCCGGCACCCACTCGCTCGTCATCGCGGAGTTGGTGTGGGCAGCGGAGGCCGCGATCACGTCGCCGAGCTGCAGGTAAGGCGCGATGCCGCCGATCGTGCCGACCCGCACGATCCGCTTCACGTCGAAGAAGCGCGCCAGTTCGGTCGAGTAGATGGCCATCGACGGCATGCCCATGCCCGAGGCGAGCACCGACACCGGCTTGCCGTTGAAGGTGCCGGTGTAGCCGAGGATGCCGCGCACCTCGGTGACCAGGCGCGGGGAGTCGAAGAAGGTCTCGGCGATGAGCTTCGCTCGGCGCGGGTCGCCGGGCATGAGCACGTCGGGGGCGAAGTCGCCGGGCTCGGCGCCGATGTGGGGTGTTGCCATCGTGGTTCCTCTCGAGTGGATGGGGAGTTGTCAGCCGAGCTGCGAGGGGGCATAGCGCGACAGCACGACGCGTTCCGCCCAGCTCACGAGGCTGTAGAAGATGAGCGAGACCGCGGTGAGGATGGCGGCCGCCGCCCAGAGTCCGGTGTAGTCGGAGTGCGCGCGCGAACTCACGATGACGTGCCCGAGTCCGTCGCCGGTCGCGAGCCATTCGGCGAGCGTGGCGGCGAGCACGGCCGTGGGAGCGGCGATGCGGGCCGACGCGAAGATCGCGGGCAGCGTGTACGGCAGCTGCAGCCGCCACAGCGTCGACCAGGTCGACGAGTCGTAGCTGCGCATGAGGGTGAAGGCGTCGTTCGGCACGCGCTTCAGTCCACCCTGCGTGTTGGCGAGCGTGGGGAAGAACGTGACGATCGCTGTGATGGCCACCACCCCGCCGAGACCGCGGCCGAGCGCGAGGATCAGCACGGGGATGAGCACGATGATCGGCACCGAGCGGAGCGCCACCGCGAGCGGCGTGAGCACCCGCTCCACCACGGGGAAGGTCACGAAGGCCACGGCCATGGCGATCCCGATCACGAGGCCGGCGACATAGCCGACGCCGGCGTGCACGAGCGTGACGTCGAGAGCGTCGAGCATCACCTGCCGGTTGGCCGCGGCATCCTCGGACGCGAAGAGGTAGTTCAACACGTCGACGGGGCTCTTGCCGACGAACGGCGACATGTCGAACACGATCAGGTACGCCCACCAGGCGAGCAGGATGACCACGATGGAGCCGATGGTCCAGGCCACGGCGCTCGCGAGACGGCCGGCCACCGATCCGCGCTTGGGAGTCGAGAGCTGTTGCGCGTTCGAGATCGACGCCGACCACGGCGTGAGCCAGCGGCGCAGCAGGCCGAAGACGCCGTAGGGAACGGCGGCCATGACCGTCGCCAGCAGTGCCACCGACCACACGCGAGCGAGGTCGAGTGACATCAGCCCGTTGATGAGCAGCACGCCGAGTCCGGCCTTGGCGCCGATGAACTCGCCGAAGATGGCGCCGAGCACAGCCGCTGCGGCACCGATCTGGAGACCCGTGAGCATGGCGGGCGTGCCGGAGGGCAGTCGCACGAAACGCAGCGAGCTGATGCTGCGCCCGCCCCACGCCGTGACCATCGTGAGCGGACCGCCGTCGGCGGATCGGAGCCCGAGCATTGTGCCCACGAGAGTGGTAAAGAATACCGAGAGGGCCGCGAGCACGACCTTCGCGGTGTCGGGGTCGAAGGTGAGCTGGAGGAGAGGGTTCACGGCGACGAGCGGCAGGCAGAACAGCGCCAGCGCCAGCCGGAGGAAGAGCGACTCGAAGACGGGCACCTGCACGAACAGGATGGCCACCGCGATGGCGGCCAGGTTGCCCCAGAACCAGCCGCGCACGGCCACCCAGGCCGTGGTGGTGAAGGCGCCCCAGTACAGCTGTGGGTTCTCGATCAGGCTCTGCACGATCGCGGTCGGCGATGCGAGCACGCCGAGTCGCGTCAGCCACAGGTCGGCCGCGATCTCCCACAACACCAGCAGCACCAGGCTGACGACCACGGTGGTGACCCAGCCGTTGACGGCCGATCGTCGCGCCACCCGGCCGGCGCGGGCGCGCTCGGTGGCGATCGCGGAGGCGCGCAGGGCGTCGCGGCCCGTGCCGGAGGCGGTGGTGGCCGACATCCTCACGCCTCCGGGGAGCCGACGGAGGCGAGCTCGCCGTCACTCACGAGGTCGTCGTCGCCGTCGGTGCCGGCGTGCAGCATCGAGCTCAACTGGTCGCAGACGGCGTGGAACTCAGGGGTGGAGAGCAGCTCGCGCCGCCGGGGGCGGGGGAAGTCGAGAGTGAGGTCGCCGACGATGCGGCCGGGGCGCGGCGACATCACGATCACCCGGTCGGCGAGGAAGGCGGCCTCCGAGATCGAATGGGTCACGAGCAGGGCGGTGGCGGATGTCGCACTCCAGAGCTTCTGCAGCTCCTCGTTCATGCGCTGCCGGGTGATCTCGTCGAGCGCGCCGAACGGCTCGTCGAGCAGCAGGATCTCGGGTTCGGCGACGATCGCCCGCGCGATCGCGACCCGCTGGCGCATGCCGCCGGAGAGCTGGGCCGGCCGCGCATCCGCGAAGCCGTCGAGGCCGACCATCGTGATGAGGTCGTCGATGCGCTTCTTCGGGATGGCGGTGCGCATGACCTGCCCCGGAAGGCGGATGTTGTCGCGCACGCTCCGCCAGGGGAGGAGGGAGGGGTCCTGCAGCGCGAGTCCGAGGCGGTGGGCCTTGCGGATGGCGGCGGGGCTCTCGCCGTGGATCGTGACCTCTCCGGCGGAGTACGACTCCAGGTCGGCGAGGATGCGCAGGATGGTCGACTTGCCGCACCCGGAAGGTCCGAGCAGAGCCGTGAACGAGCCTTCGGGCACAGCGAGGGAGATGTCGTCGAGCGCGAGCACGTCGCTCTTCTTCGACGAGTAGACCTTCGTCAGGTTGGTGAGGGTGAAACCTGAGCCGTTCACGAGGCCTCCGGGGTGGTGTCTGAGGGGGTGGTGGGGAACGCGGAGGCGGCGTGGGGCCGAGGAGGACGGCCCCACGCCGCAGCGCGGGTCACTCGATGGTGTTCTTGCCCGCGTAGACGTCTTCCAGCAGCGACGTGTCGAAGAGCGACTCGTCGGCGCCGGTGATGCCGAGGGACTCGAGCGTGGCGATGTTCTTCTGGATGCCGTCATCCGAGATCCAGAGCAGGCCGTGCTCCTTGGTCTCGTCGGTCACCAGCAGGTCCATCTGCAGTTCGGCCTGCTTGGTCTGCTCCTCGATCGTCAGGCCGCCGTCTTTCGCGAAGTCGTTGACGGTCAGGTCGACGGCCTCGGTGGGATCGGCCACGTAGTTCTGCCAGCCCTCGATCTCGCCCTTCAGGAAGCCTTCGATCGCGGCCTTCTTGTCGGGGTCTTCCAGGGTCTCCTTCTTCACGGCGTAGACCTGGGCGTAGACGTCGAGTCCGTAGTCGGCGGTGAGGAAGACGGTTCCCTTCTTGCCCGTGGACTCTTCGTAGGCGATCGGCTGCTCCGAGTAGAAGACCCAGAGGCCGTCGACCTCGCCCGAGACGAGCGGGGCGACGTCGAAGCCCACCGGCACGGAGGTGACCTTCGAGGCGTCGACGTCGTTGGCGGCGATGATGGCGTCCTGCGCCGCTTCGTCGCCCGACGGGACACCGATCTTCATGCCCTCCATGGCCTTGGGGTCGGTGATCGGCTTGTCGGGGCTGGAGAGGATGGCGAGCGGGTTCTTCTGGAAGCCGGCGGCGATGATCACGAGGTCGGCGCCCTGCTCGTTGGCGCGGGCGACGGTGTCGGCGTTGCCCATGCCGATGTCGGCCTGGCCCGAGACCACGGCGGCCATCGAGTCGACGTCGGGCCCGCCGGGCAGGATGTCGACGTCGACGCCGTTCTTCTCGTAGTACCCCTCCTTGTCGGCGACGTAGCTGCCGCCGAACTGCACGAGCGGGATCCAGGACGTCTGCAGGGTGAGTGGGGTGAGCGCGTCGCTGCCGCCGTCGGCGGTGTCGCCGCTCGACGAGGTGGCGCAGCCGGCCAGCAGGGCGACCGAGGCGGCGAACGCCGTGGCGGTGGCGGCCGCGCGGAGGCTGCGGCGGCGGGTGAGGCGGAAGGTCATGACGTTCTCCTTGGGGCGATCGGGATGGAGCCGGAAGAGGGATGCGTGAGCAAACCGTTTTGCGTCTTGGTGTGCGCACGACATTACGGGCACTCTGTTTCCAATCGGTTTCGCCCTGTTACCTCCGTGTAAAGCCACGAAGATCCTTGGATTAGCGGATTGCAACTCGTTTTGCATCTTCGGCTACTCTGAACCGGTGACCGACGCCTCCTCGAAGCCCTGGACGATGCAGCAGATCGCCGCTGCCGCCGGCGTGAGCGTGACGACCGTGTCGCACACCCTCTCGGGGAAGCGACCGGTGAGCAGCGAGACGGCCCTGCGCATCCGGGGTCTGATCGACCAGTTCGGCTACGTTCCGGATGCCGGCGCGCGGCGACTCAAGTCGGGGCGGAGCGGCATGATCGGCCTGGCGGTGCCCGACATCTCGCACTGGTACTTCGGGCGTATCGCTCGCGGAGTCGAGGAGATGGCGAACGACCACGACTACGGACTCATCATCTGCAGCACCTCGAACAGCGACCCGAAGCGTGAGAAGCGCTACTTCAACCTCCTGCGTACGCGATCGATCGAGGGTCTCATCTACACCGCCAGTCGCGAGATCTCTCCCACCGACGAGCTGATGAGCATCTCGGCGTCGTCGTCGCCGATCGTGTTGGCCGACGAGGGCGTGGCCGGGCTGAGCGGGGTTCCCTCGGTGACCTCGCTGAACTCGGCGGGGGCCCGGGAGCTGGGCCGCCATCTGCGTGGTCTCGGACACACCCGCGCCGTCATCGTTGCCGGGTTCGCCGGTCTGCACTCCACCATCGAACGGATCGCCGGAATCCGTGAGTCGTTCCCCGACGCGGTCGTGGTGCACGGCGACTTCGAGGTGCAGTCGGGCTATGACCGGGTCGACGAACTGCTCGCGCAGGGCGTGGAGTTCACGGCGGTGTTCGGCTGCAACGACTACATGGCGGTCGGCGCGATGCGCCGCTTGCACGAGGAAGGGCTCCGGGTGCCGCAGGACGTGTCCGTGGTCGGCTTCGACGACGTGGACATCGCGGGCGTGATCACGCCCGGGCTCACCACGGTGCGGCAGGACATGCTCGAGATCGGCCGGCGCTCGGCGCAGCTGCTGATCGAGGGGCTCGACGCGGGCAGCATGAGCGGCGTCGAGTCGGTCGCCCTGCCGGTCGAGATGATCGTGCGCGGAACGACGGGTCCGGTTCCCCGGAGGTGATCCGTGGCCGACCGCTCGTCCCGTCGGCTGTTCGGTCATTCGGGCCCTTTACGCCGGAGCGGCGGAGTTCTACGCTCGGCGTCAGAAGTTTCACTCGCCTCTGAAGGAGCAGGCATGGTCGACTTCGACGCGGTGCCGAACGGGCGCTACGACCTCGCCACGCTGACGCAGGTCGAACCCGGTATCTACCTGCGCCCCGAGGCGGCGGCGCAGTACCGTGGCGCGATCGCCGACTACACCTCGCAGACCGGATCGCCCGGCTCGTCATCGGAGGGCTACCGCCCGCTGGGCGCCCCGGGCGATCTGGCCGCCGGCACCGTGAACACGCAGTGGTACTGGTTCGAGATGTACGGCTCGCCGCGGGCGGCCGTGCCGGGCACGTCGAATCACGGTCGGGCGGCCGCCGTCGACATCAACGACTGGTCGACCTACGGTGACAGCTCGACCGATCTGTTCCGCACCTTCAGCGGCGTCATGCACGCCTACGGCTTCGACGACGACGTCGACGGCGAGCCGTGGCACTGGCACTACATCGGCTCACCCGCGGTGATCGCGCCCGCGTTCCGCGGATTCCGGCTCTTCATGGAGGATGACATGTTCAACGACGACGACCGGCGACTGGCCGAGGCCACCAACCGGGGAATGGTCGACGCGGTGATGAGGCTCTACCGCATCGAGAACAAGCTCGACCAGGCGCTCACCTGGATCGGCCTCAACAAATGGGCGCTGACGGGCAACGAGACACCCGAGGTGGGCTTGCGCTCCATGGTGGCGCGGGTGCTCAACGAGGTGGCCGACGATGTGGGCGAGGTGCAGCGCCAGCTCGACCGGGTGAACGCCGGACTCCCGGATGTCGCGGTCGAGCCCGACCTCTCGGCCATCGAGGCCCCGGTCCGACGCAAGGAGTGAGGCGCCCGCCGATCACGCGCCACTTTTAAGACTAAGTAATGTTTGCGTAAACGACTTTTAGATAAAGGTTTTTTGTTCTAAAATCGTGCCATGTCGACCACTCCGATCCCTGTCAAGCGATCCCTGCGCACCATCGGACAGAACATCGCAAGCCAGCGAAAGCTCTTGGGACTGACGGCGAGGATGGTCGCAGAGCGGGCCGGAACCACGCCGCCCACCATCAGCAAGCTCGAGAACGGCGATGGCACGAGTCTCGAGATCACCTTGCGCGTCTTGCGCGTCCTGGGGCTCATGGATGCCGTGGTCGCGGCGACCGATCCGTTCGATACCGAACGTGGACGGCTCCTGGTGGACGAGAAGCTCCCGGAACGGGTACGGGTGCGCAATCATGACTGACACCTATGAGGTGACGACGGTCCTCGGTCGAACAGAGGTGCTAGCGGGAAGGATCTATCGAACCCGGACCTCGGGTGCATTCGAGTACGACACCACCTACTTGCGTGCGCGGGAGGCGTTTGCCCTCGCGCCGGCTCTGGGATTGTTCCCGGGAGCGCAGCCACTGCTCCCTATCAACCCGTTCAGCGATTCGGCACCGGACACGTGGGGGCGCAAGGTGCAGAACCGCGCGGCCGGCCGAACGCTCGATGAACTCACTCTCTTGTTCGGCGTCAACGACGAGGGGCGCCAGGGCGCCACGCGCTTCTGGGCCTCCGGAGCCGCAGTGGCGCCGGGGCATGGCGTTCCCGTCGAAGCGGAGCTGACCGAGATCATGCAGATCGCCGACCAGATCGAGCGCGGTGAGACGGACATCGACAACCTCGCGCTCCGTCGGCTGTTCAAGGCGACGGGCTCGTTGGGGGGTGCGCGGCCCAAGGCGAACGTGAAGATCGGAGCCGACTTGTGGCTGGCGAAGTTCCCGAAACCCGTGGGGGACGACTGGAACGTGATGGCCTGGGAGGCGGCCATGCTCGATGGGATGAGTGGGGTGGGTATCGATACCCCGCAGCACCAGACGAAGCGAATCGTCGTCGACGGCGTCGACCGCACTGTGCTCCTTCTCAGGCGATTCGACCGAACGGATGACGGGGTCCGCATCCCCTACATCTCAGCGATGACTGCCCTCGAAGCCACAGACGGTCAGGGCGGCGATTGGGTCGACGTCGTCGACTTCGCACGGCTCAGCGGCGCCGACCCGGCCGAACTGTGGCGACGGGCCGTGTTCGGCTGTCTGGTCGGCAATCTCGACGATCACCTTTGCAACCATGGGTTCCTTCGCCGCGGTCCGGCGTGGCTTCTCGCTCCCGCCTTCGACGTGAACCCCCGGCCGCTCGGCGACGGCAACGGTCACGAACTCGCCCTTTTCGGAGACGGCGAGTTGAGCTTGGACGCACTCATGGCGAATGATGCCCTCGGTCTGTTCGGGGTGCGAGAGTCGGCCGCTGAGGCCTTTCTGCGGCGACTGAAGCCCGAATTGAACCGGCTGACCAGACACGCGGCGGCGCACGGTGCCGACGCGCTGAGCATCGCCGTGATGTCTGCGCGCATCGACTCGGCGATTGCTGCCGTGAGCTAGAACGACGAGAGGAGGGCCCCGGACATAAAGAAACCCCCGCCATGTAGAAGCTAGGCGAGGGTTCCCGTGGCTCCGACGGGCGTCGATCCCGTGACCTCACGATTTTCAGTCGTGCGCTCTACCAACTGAGCTACAGAGCCGAGCGGGCGTATGGATGCCGCTCTAGCGAAAAGCCCTTCCGATGTGGAAGGGCTTCGCGCCTGGCGACCCTGACGGGACTTGAACCCGCGACCTCCGCCGTGACAGGGCGGCACGCTAACCAACTGCGCTACAGGGCCTTACTTGGTGTTCCTATTGTATGTGTTGCCGACCCCTGGTTCGTGACCACGTGCCTTCTTGCCAGAGCTTGTGACCCCAACGGGATTCGAACCCGTGCTACCGCCGTGAAAGGGCGGCGTCCTAGGCCGCTAAACGATGGGGCCGCGGCGACAACTCATCGAGTATGCCACATCCCCCGCACACTCGCCAATCGGCGACGAGTTGGGCCCAACCACGGGAATGTCCGTGCATTCTGCCCGCCCGCGCGTTAGATTCGCCGGAAGCACTGTGACAGATGTGGCGGATGCGAAGTCGTCCAGGGGAAGAGCAGTACGAGGAGCATGAGCACCACCGAGAAAGCCGGGGGCCGCGGGAGATCGCGGAAGTCCCTCCGACGGATCCGCAACGCGGTGTCGACGATGATCGCCACGGTGCTCCTCGTGGTGTCCGCCGGCGTGCTCTCGGGCCCGGCCTACGCCGACGACTATCCCACCTGGGACGACGTGAAGAACGCACAGGCCAGCGAATCCGCCAAGAACGACGAAGTGGCGCGCATCCAGGGCCTGATCGAGTCGATGAACGCGCAGGTCGCCGAGGCACAGGCGGTCGCCACCCAACGCGGCACCGAATACCAGGCCGCGCAGGAGAAGTACGACACGGCCGATTTCGTGGCCGCCCAGCTCGAGGCCCAGGCCACCGACGCCTCGACGCGGGCGGATGCCTCGAACAAGCAGGCGGGTCAGCTCGCCGCCCAGCTCGCCCGCACCGGCGGCAACGACCTCACTTTCAACCTCCTGGTCGGCGGCGACCAGCTCTCCAGCGACCTGCTCTACCAGCTCAGCGCGATGTCGAAGCTCACCGAGAAGACGTCGCAGATCTACGCCCAGGCCGAGCAGGATCGCAACACCGCCACGGCGCTCACCGCGCAGGCAACCGTCGCGCGTGACGAGCTGCGGGGGCTGGCCGACGAGGCGCAGCGACTCCGCGACGAGGCAGTCGCGGCGCAGCAGTCCGCCGAGGCGGCGCTCCAGGAGCAGGAAGACCACCAGGTCGAGTTGCAGGCCCAGCTGCAGGTGCTGCAGGAGAACCGGGCGGCGACGGAGGCCGACTTCCAGAAGGGCGTCCAGGCCCGTGCCGAGGCCGCCCGCGCGGCTGCGGCAGCCGGTCTGTCGACGCTGCCCTTCATCGCGGCGAGCGGTTGGGCGAGCCCGTTCCCGGGGGCGTTCTCCTCCGACGAATACGGGATGCGCGTCAATCCGGTCGACGGTGGCTACCGCCTGCACTCCGGCATCGACCTGGTCTACAGCGGCGGCACGTGCGGCGCCACCGTCTACGCGGCGGCCGAGGGCATCGTGAACTTCGCCGGCTGGAACGGCGGCTACGGCAACTTCATCCAGATCGACCACGGCGGTGGCATCGCCACCGCCTACGGACACAACACCCAGCTCCTGGTGGGCGTCGGCGACTACGTGCAGGTGGGTCAGCCCATCTCCCTGGCCGGCACCACGGGCAATTCCACCGGATGCCACCTGCACTTCGAGGTGCGGCAGAACGGCACCGCCATCAACCCGCGTCCGTTCATGGCCGCGCAGGGCATCGAGTTCGGATAGGCGAGAACGAATGAGCATCGACACCCGACCCGCACGATCTCCGCGCCGGGCCGTGCCGAGGCTGCTCGCCGGCCTCACGCTGGCCGTGGGGCTGCTCGCGGTCGACCTGCTCCGCGGTGCCGAGTCGGCGTCGGCGGTCGACTACCCGTCCTGGGAGGACGTGTTGGCCGCGCGCGGCAGCGAATCGGCGAAGAGTGCTGAGGTCGCGAACATCCGAGCGCTCATCGACACGGCCCAGCAAGAGGTCGAGGCGGCTCAACTGTTCGCCCGGCAGAAGGCCGACGAGTACTCCCTCGCGCAAGAGGAGTACGACACGGCGGTGTTCCGGGCCGATCAGCTGGCGTCGCAGGCGGCGGAAGCGACGACACGAGCGGATGCCTCCAATGCGCAGGCAGGGCAGCTCATCACCCAGTTCACCCGCGCGGGCGGCGGCGACCTCACGCTCAGCCTCATCCTCTCCGGCGAGGAGTCCGACGACCTGCTCTACCAGCTGGGCGCCATGAGCAAGCTCTCGGAGAAGACCGGACAGCTCTACGAACAGGCGGCGCAAGACCGCAACACGGCGACGTTACTCACCAAGCAGGCCGAGATCGCGGAGAGCGAGCTCGAGGCCCTGAAGGTGGCGGCGCAGCAGGCGTTCGACGCCGCCGTCGAGGCGCAGGCGGCAGCCGAGGCGCTGCTCGCCGAGCACGAGGCGCAGAAGATCGTGCTGGATGCGCAACTCGAGGCCCTGCAGGCGGCGACCGCGAAGACGGTGGCCGAATACGAGAAGGGCGTCGAGGAGCGGCGCAAGGCCGAGGAGGCCGCGCGGGCGGCAGCCGCGGCAGCGGCTGCGGCCGCCGCCGCCGCTGCAGCCGCTGCCGGTGGACCGCCGCCCGCCTCGGGCGGGTGGGGCGCTCCGCTGTCCTCCTGGCGCATCACCGACGAGTACGGCATGCGCGTGAACCCCGTCGACGGCGGCTACCGCCTGCACGCCGGCATCGATCTCGTGCAGGGCGGAGGCGGCACCTGCGGGGCGCCGGTCTACGCCTCGGCCGCCGGCACGGTCATCCAGGCCGGCTACAACGGTGGACTCGGCTACTCGGTCACCATCAGCCACGGCGGCGGCGTCACCACCGTCTACGGCCACAACAGCTCGCTCGGCGTCGGCCGCGGTCAGGATGTCGGCGGCGGCGAGTTCATCGCCCGCGCCGGCACCACGGGAAACTCCACCGGCTGCCACGTCCACTTCGAGACCCGCGTCGACGGCGCCCCCCAGAACCCCCGGAACTTCGTCAACTTCTAGGAGCGGGAGGGTACCGCTTCGCCGCTTTCCCGCGCCCGGCCGGCCTTCGGTCGGTCGGGCGCTCTTTGCCGGCGCCGCCGCTGCTGCGGCGCCGGGCGACATGTTCGCGTGAGGTCGGAGGACCCGGCCTGCGGTCGGGCCCTCCGGCCTCACGCTCACCCTGGGGCGTCGAAAAAGGCCCGCAGCCTACAGTTCACGTCCCCAAGTGCTGGGGAAACGAGATCGCAAGCTGCGGGCCTTTTTCGACGACCCAGGGTGACGGCGAGGCCGCGTCAGCGACCTCACCGTCACATGTCGCCTCGCGCCGCAGAAGCGGCGGCGCGAGCAAGAAGGGCCCGCCCAGCCGAAGGCCGGGCGAGCCCGAAGAGCGGCGAGGCGGAACCCCGACAGGTGAACTAGTGACTCTCGTCGGCCAGCTTCTTGAAGCCGGCCTCGACGATGGCCTCGGCTTCGGCGGCGTCGCCCCAGCCCTCGATCTTGACCCACTTGCCGGGCTCGAGGTCCTTGTAGCGGGCGAAGAAGTGCTCGATCTCCTTGCGGGTCTGCTCCGGGACATCCGAGATGTCCTGGATGTGGGCCCAGCGCGGGTCCTTGTAGGGCACCACGACGACCTTCGCGTCGGAGCCGGCCTCGTCGCTCATGTTGAGCACGCCGACGGGGCGCACCTTGACGCCCACCCCCGGGAACACCGGGTACTCGAGCAGCACGAGGGCGTCGACGGGGTCGCCGTCCAGGCCCAGGGTGTTCTCGAAGAACCCGTAGTCGGTGGGGTAGACGAAGCTCGTGAAGAGCACGCGGTCGAGGTAGACGCGACCGGTCTCGTGGTCGACTTCGTACTTGTTGCGGCTTCCCTTGGGAATCTCGACGACGACGTCGTACTCGGCCATGGTGGTGCTCCCTCGTGTCTGGCGGTGATGGTTGAAAGCGACCCGAGAACGGCGCCGCGAAACTGCAATAACGTTACTGGATGCACATGGAGGAGCGCCGACCGCGCCTCACCCCCGCGATCGCCGACATCCGCCGCGCCGTCCGCGAGGCCCTGGATGCCGCCGGGTCGCCCGACGTGCTCGTCGCTCTGAGCGGCGGGCCCGACTCGCTCGCGCTCGCGGCGGCCACCGCGTTCGAGGCGCCGCGGGCGGGCATCCGTGCCGGTGCGATCATCGTCGACCACGGATTGCAGGAGGGGTCGGATGCGGTGGCCGAGCGGGCGGCCGGCCAGGCGCGCGCCCTCGGCCTCGATCCCGTGCTCGTCACCCGGGTGGAGGTCGCCACGGGTGCCGCCTCGGTCACGGGGGGCGCGGAGGCCGCGGCGCGCAGCGCCCGCTATGCCGCCATCGACGCCGCTCTCGCCGCTACCGGAACCCGCGCGGTGCTCCTCGGCCACACCCTCGACGACCAGGCCGAGACCGTGCTCCTCGGCTTGGCCCGCGGCGCCGGCGCAGCGAGCCTGGCGGGCATGGCGCCGCAGGCCGCCCCGCCCGACGTCGACCCGCACCACCCGCACGACGAGACGACCGGCGTCGCCCCGGGCACGCGCATCCGTCCCCTCCTCGGCATCCGCCGCGCGCAGACGGAGCAGTTCTGCGCCGACTCCGGCCTCGAGCCCTGGCACGACCCCCACAACGAGAGCGCCGAGTTCACCCGCGTGCGCGTGCGGCAAACCGTACTTCCCCTGCTCGAACGCGAGCTCGGCCCCGGCATCGCCGAGGCGCTCGCCCGCACGGCCGAGCAGCTGCGGGAAGACCACGACACCCTGCACGACATGGCCACCGAGACCATCGAAGACCTCGTGGAGCACGCCGAGGCGGGCATCGCGATCTCGGCGGGCGCCCTGGCCGCGAATCCGGCGGCGCTGCGGAACCGCATCATCCGCTACGTCGTGCTCAGCGAGTTCGGCGTCTCCCTGAGCCGCGCGCAGACGCTCGCGGTGGCCGCGCTGGTGACGGATTGGCACGGGCAGAAAGGCGTCGACCTGCCAGGGATTAGAGTGGTGCGGCAGGGCGGCCGCGTCGAGTTCTCACGGGCCTGATCGGAAAGGGTCGCATGGACATCCAGGACATCGAGTCGGACATCACCGAGGTGCTGCTCAGCGAGGAGCAGATCGCCCAGACGATCTCCGACCTCGCGCGGCGCATCGAGGCCGACTACAGCGATGACGACGACCTCCTCATCGTCGGCGTGCTCCGCGGTGCGGTGATGGTGATGGCCGATCTCGCCCGGGCGCTCCGCATCCACCTCACGATGGACTGGATGGCGGTGTCCTCGTACGGGTCGGGCACGCAGTCCAGCGGCGTGGTGCGCATCCTGAAAGACCTCGACACCGACATCACGGGTCGCAAGGTGCTGATCGTCGAGGACATCATCGACTCCGGGCTGACGCTCTCGTGGCTGCTCGCGAACCTGCGCACGCGCGGCGCCGCCTCGGTCGAGATCTGCGCACTGCTGCGCAAGCCGGAGGCCGTGAAAGTGGAGCTCGACGTGAAATACGTGGGCGTCGACATCCCGAACGCCTTCGTGGTGGGATACGGCCTGGATTACGCCGAGAAGTACCGCAACCTGAAGTCCATCGGAGTGCTCGCGCCGCACGTCTACTCCTGAGGGCGAACACTCGTTACGCCCACGGGGAACATGGAGGCGGCGCCCAGTCCGCGACGGGTACCCTTGCACCACGACTAAAGCACCCGTGCCGACCCCTTCGGCACCGAAGCGATGAAGAGACATGAACGCGAAACGCATCTTCCGATCTCCCATTCCGTACATCCTCCTGGGTGCCATCGCGCTGTGGATCGGCTTCAGCTTGCTCACCGGTGGCGGCTACCAGCAGGTCACCACGCAGGAGGGCCTCGGGTTCCTCTCGAGCGGCAAGGTCTCCGAAGCCACCATCATCGACGGTGAGCAGCGGGTCGACATGACGCTCGCGAACGCCGACGAGAAGTACGGCTCGAAGGTGCAGTTCTACTACGTCGCGCCGCGTGGCCCCGAGGTCGTGTCGGCGGTGACGGATGCGAATCCCTCCGACGGCTTCAACGACCAGGTTCCGCAGCCCAACTGGCTGCTCTCGGCGCTCGGCCTGCTGCTCCCCATCATCCTGATCGGCGCCTTCTTCTGGTTCATGCTCTCGGGCATGCAGGGCGGCGGCAACCGCGTCATGCAGTTCGGCAAATCGAAGGCCAAGCTCGTCACCAAGGAGTCGCCGAAGGTCACCTTCGACGACGTGGCGGGTGCGGAGGAGGCACTCGAGGAGCTCGAGGAGATCAAGGACTTCCTGAAGGAGCCGGCCAAGTTCCTCGCTGTCGGTGCCCGGATCCCGAAGGGCGTGCTGCTGTACGGCCCTCCCGGAACCGGCAAGACCCTGCTCGCCCGCGCTGTCGCGGGTGAGGCCGGTGTGCCCTTCTACTCGATCTCGGGTTCCGACTTCGTGGAGATGTTCGTGGGTGTCGGTGCCAGCCGCGTGCGCGACCTGTTCCAGCAGGCCAAGGAGAACTCGCCCGCCATCATCTTCATCGACGAGATCGACGCCGTCGGCCGCCACCGCGGCGCCGGCATGGGCGGCGGTCACGACGAGCGCGAGCAGACCCTCAACCAGCTGCTGGTGGAGATGGACGGCTTCGACGTGAAGACGAACGTCATCCTCATCGCCGCGACGAACCGTCCCGACATCCTCGACCCCGCGCTCCTGCGCCCGGGCCGCTTCGACCGGCAGATCGGCGTCGACGCGCCCGACCTCAACGGCCGCAAGAAGATCCTCGAGGTGCACGGCAAAGGCAAGCCGCTCGCGGCCGGCGTCGACCTCGAGGTCGTCGCCCGCAAGACGCCCGGTTTCACCGGCGCCGACCTGGCGAACGTGCTCAACGAGGCGGCGCTCCTCACCGCGCGCAGCAACGCGCAGCTGATCGACAACCGCGCCCTCGACGAGGCGATCGACCGCGTCATCGCCGGCCCGCAGCGCCGCACCCGCATCATGCGCGACCAGGAGAAGCTGGTCACGGCCTACCACGAGGGCGGCCACGCCCTGGTGGCCACGGCGATGAACTACACCGACCCGGTGACGAAGGTCACCATCCTTCCCCGCGGCCGCGCCCTCGGCTACACGATGGTGCTCCCGCTCGAAGACCGCTACTCGGTGAGCCGCAACGAGCTGCTCGACCAGCTGGCCTACGCCATGGGCGGCCGTGTCGCGGAGGAGGTCGTGTTCCACGACCCCACCACGGGCGCGAGCAACGACATCGAGAAGGCCACCGGCACGGCCAAGAAGATGGTGACCGAGTATGGCATGACCGCTTCGCTCGGAGCCGTCAAGCTCGGCAGCGCCTCGGGTGAGATGTTCCTCGGCCGCAACATGGGCCACGAGCGCGACTACTCCGAGAGCCTCGCCCAGCAGGTCGACGCCGAGGTGCGCGGCCTCATCGAGGCGGCGCACGACGAGGCCTGGCAGGTGCTGAACGACAACCGCGAGATCCTCGACAGGTTGGCCGCGGAGCTCCTCGAGAAGGAGACCCTCGACCACGACGAGTTGGCCGCGATCTTCCAGGGCGTCAAGAAGCTCCCGCTCCGGCCGCAGTGGCTCTCGAGCGAACACCGCCCGGTGTCGACGCTGCCGCCCGTGGCGTTCCCCGTGCAGAAGGCCCCGATCGACGGTCAGGCCGTCGACGGCGGTGTCGACTCCGATCCCGAACCCGAGTCGAAGCCGAAGCGCGCTCCGCGAATCAAGCCCCGCCCCGCCACCGCGTAGGGCGCGACGTGTCCGTCGACCGAGACAGGATCGAGGCCGCGGTCAGCGAGATCCTTGCCGCGATCGGGGAGCGTCCGGAGCGCGAGGGTCTGCGCGACACTCCGCGCCGGGTCGCCGACCTGTACGCCGAGCTCTTCGGTGGTGTCGGTGACGACCCGGCCGACGCCCTCAGCTCGGTGTTCGCGGCACCCGTCGCAGAACAGGCGGCCGCGGGCCAGGGCTCGGTAGCGGATGCCGGCGATCAGCCCGTGCTCATCCGCGACATCACCTTCCGCTCCGTGTGCGAGCATCACCTCCTGCCGTTCGAGGGGATCGTGCACGTGGCCTACGTCCCGGGCGACCGGATCGCAGGCCTCGGCTCGATCGTGTCGGTGGTCGAATCCGCGTGTTCCCGGCCCCAGTTGCAGGAGCGCCTCACCGACGACATCGCCGATGCCATCGAACGCGGCCTCGAGGCCCGTGGCGTGCTCGTGGTCGTGGATGCCAAGCACGCCTGCGTGAGCGCCCGCGGGCCCCGGCAGACCCGCAGCACCACCCTCACCCTCGCCGCGCGCGGAGCCCTGGCCGAGCCCGCGGCGCGGGCTGAGATCACCGCCCTGATCACCGCACCCCGCAGCGACGGCCAGGACTGGGGCGTCGATCGGTGACGCGCATCCTCGGCATCCTCAACGTCACCCCCGACTCGTTCAGCGACGGCGGACTCTGGCTCGACCGCGACGCGGCCGTACGCCACGCCGAGGGGATGGTCTCCCGCGGTGCCGACATCATCGACGTCGGCGGCGAGTCCACCCGCCCCGGCGCGGCCCGCGTGGCGATCTCGGAGGAGCAGCGCCGCGTGCTCCCCGTGGTGCGCGAACTCGTCGCCCGCGGCATCTCCGTGAGCATCGACACCATGAACGCCTCGACGGCGGCCGCCGCCCTCGAGGCCGGCGCCGAGATCGTGAACGACGTGTCGGGCGGCCGCTCCGACCCCGAGATGGACGACGTGGTGCGCGATTCCGGCGCCCGCTTCGTGGTGATGCACTGGCGCGGCCACAGCGACTCGATGAACGACCGGGCCCGCTACACGGATGTCGTGAGCGAGGTGGTGGGCGAGATCGAGTACCGCGTGGCCGAACTGATCATCAAGGGCGTCTCGCCCGACAAGCTCATCGTCGACCCCGGGCTGGGTTTCGCGAAGAACGGTGACCACAACTGGACCGTGCTCGCGCACCTCGACCGTCTGCAGAGGCTCGGGCTACCCGTGCTGATCGGCGCCTCGCGCAAGCGTTTCATCGGGGAATTGATGCCCGGTGGGGCACAGTTGGGGGAGCGCGACTTCGCCTCCGCCGTCATCGCGGCGCTGGCCGCGCACAACGGAGTCTGGGGGGTTCGCGTGCACGACGTGACGGGAACGCGTGCGGCACTCGACGTGACCGACGCCTGGGCCAGAGGGAGGACTCGATGACCGGCCGGACGGACGACGAGCCCGAACTGGACTCTCTCACCCTCACGGGCCTGGAGGTCTTCGCCAACCACGGCGTCTTCGACTTCGAACGCGCCGAGGGTCAGCGCTTCGTCATCGACGTCACGCTCTGGCTCGACACCGCGCCCGCCGCGGGCTCCGACGACCTCGCGAAGACCGTGCACTACGGCGAGCTGGCGGAGGCCATCAACGAGGCCGCGTCCACCGATCCCGTCGACCTGATCGAGACGCTCGCCGAGCGCATCGCCGGCGTCGTCCTCGCGAACGAACCGGTGCAGCGCGTGCGCGTCGTGGTGCACAAGCCGGACGCGCCCATCACCGTTCCCTTCACCGACGTCAGCGTCGGCATCACGAGATCGAGATCGGTACCCGCCGCATGAACGCCCGCCCCATCGACAGCGTCGACCGCCGCATCATCCGGCTGCCGGCCGTGCTCGCCTTCGGCAGCAACCTCGGCGACCGCGAGGCCACCATCCTGGGTGCTCTCGACGACCTCCGTGCGACCCCTGGCATCGAGGTCACGGCGGTGTCGCGGCTCTACGAGACGACGGCGGTCAAGCCCGACGGCGTCGATCCCGACGCGCCCGCCTACCTCAACGCGGTGGCGCTCATCCGCACCAGCCTGCACCCCGAGGAGCTGCTCGGCGTGGTGAACCACATCGAGCACGAGTACGGGAGGGTGCGCGCCGAGCGCTGGGGCGACCGCACGCTCGACGTCGACATCGTGGCCTTCGCCTCGGTGGTGCGCGACACGGAGCGGCTCACGCTGCCGCATCCCCGGGCCGCGGAGCGCGACTTCGTGCTCGTGCCCTGGCTCGAGGTCGATCCCGACGCCGTGCTCCCGAAGCGCGGGCGGGTCGACCAGCTCGTGCGGAGCATCCCGCAGACCACGCTGCGACCGTACGTGGGGGAGTCGCGGTGAGGCACACGCATCCGCTGACCGTCGTGATCTTCGGTGTGGTCGGGATCGCCGCCGGATTCGTGCTCGAGGTCGCGCTCGCGGCCACGGGGCAGCCGGTGCTCATCCCGCCCTATACGCTGGCGATCACCCTGGTGGCCGCCGCCGTGATCGTGGTGGCACTCGCCGTGCCAATCCGCCGCGCCATCCGAGGCACGTCGAAGACGCAGATCAACCCCTTCCGGGCGATGCGGATCGTGGTGCTCGCGAAGGCCTCCGCTCTGGTCGGCAGCCTGATCGCGGGGTTCGGCATCGGGGTCATCGCCTTTCTCCTGACCCGGCCCGTGGTGGCCGATGTAGGCTCGTTGTGGCCGGGGATCACCGCTGCGCTGGCCGGGGCAGTGCTCCTCACGGCAGGGCTCGTCGCCGAGCGGCTGTGCACCCTGCCACCCGACGAACCAGACGCGAAGTGAGCCCGAAGTGTCCAGCCCCGACGATCAGATCGCCCCGCTGAACGCGCCCGAGCCGGAGACCGACGCCGGTTCACGCCGCCTCGTGGTCGACGGCGAATGGCACGGCGTCAGCCCGAAATACCTCGGTGTCGAGGTCGTGTCGAGCATCATCAGCGCTCTCGTGCTCTGCGCCGTCGCCGTGGTGTTCATCGTGGTCGGCACCTGGTTCGGCTGGTGGGCGCTCGGCGCCGCGGTCGTGATCGGAGTGGTCATGCTCGTGCTGGCGCCGCGGCGGGTGCGCTCGATCGGCTACCAGCTGCGCTCCGACGACCTCGTGTTCAAGCGCGGCATCATGTTCCACCGCGTGGTGTCGGTGCCCTATGGCCGCATGCAGCTCATCGACATCAACCGCGGGCCCGTCGCCCGCGCCCTGGGCCTGGCCGAACTGAAGTTCGTGACCGCGGCGGCCTCGACCGGGGTGTCCATCCCCGGCCTCGTCGACGAGGAGGCGAACGCGCTCCGCGACCACCTGGTGGGCCTGGCCGAATCCCGCCGCGTCGGGCTGTGAGCGAGCCGCGCGTGCCGGGCGCGCCTGCCGAGCAGCCGGGCGCATCCGCCGTTCCGCAGGGCCCCGCCGGCCCGGTCGATCTCACCGACGGCGAGTGGCATCGGCTCCACCCCGCTACTCCGCTGCTGCGCGGCGGGATCGTGCTCGTCGCCATCCTCGGCTTCGTGCTGGCCAACTTCCGCGAGCGGCTCATCGACTGGATCTTCGGCGCTCCCGAGCTGCCGGGCGACCCGCTGCAGACCGCGTACGAGCGCGGTCAGCTCGGTTGGGCGATCGTGATCGTCATCGCCGGGCTCGTGGTGGGCATCGTCGTGTTCTACGCGTCGTGGCGCATGCACACCTTCCGCGTGGGTGACGACGTGGTGGAGGTGCGCAGCGGCATCCTGTTCCGCACGCATCGCCGGGCGCGGCTCGACCGCATCCAGGGCGTGGCCATCAGTCGGCCCATCTTCGCGCGCGTGTTCGGGGCGGCGAAACTCGACATCAGCGTCGCGGGCCAGGATGCGAAGGTGCAGCTGGCCTATCTGCGCGGCTCCGAGGCCGATCGGCTGCGTCACGACGTGCTGGTGCTCGCCTCGGGCGCGCGAGAGGCGGCGGTCGCTCCGGATGCCGCGAACGAGGGTGTGGTCACGGCCGCGCCCGCGGCATCCGTCGTTCCGGGTCTGGTCAATCAGCGTGTGCGGGAACTGCTCGCGCCCGAGCTCGACCCCTCGATCGCTCCGCCGGAGTCGGTGGTGAAGATCCCACCGGTGCGGTTGATCCTCTCGCTCGTGCTGAGCGGGTTCACCGTGGTAATCGTGCTGGTGGCGGCGCTGATCGTGGTGATGTCGCTGCTCGGGCGGCGCGAGTTCTTCATCTTCCTGATCCTGCCGGGCATCCTCGCCGCGATCGGCTACTACTTCAACCGCTTCACGAAGTCGTTGCGTTTCAGCATCGCCGGTACGGCCGACGGCGTGCGGATCGGCTACGGCCTGCTCTCCACGAGCAACGACACCCTGCCGCCCGGGCGCATCCACGCCATCGAGGTGAGCCAGCCCCTGCTGTGGCGGCCGGCGAAATGGTGGATGATCCGCATCAATCGCGCGGGAGCGGCCGGGCAGAGCTCGGCGCAGACCAGCACGCTCATGCTGCCCGTGGGAACCGTCGACGACGTGCGCAAGGTGCTCGGACTGCTGCTACCCGGTCTCGCCGGCGAGCAGACCCGCGAGCTCCTGCTGGCCGGGCTCGTGGCCAAGTCGGGATCGGGGTTCACGGATGCGCCGCGCCGGGCTTGGCCGCTCCGCCCGCTCTCCTGGAAGCGGACGGGGTACGCGGAGACCGACGACGCGATCCTGCTGCGTTCCGGTTTCGTGTGGCGGCACCTCACGGTGGTGCCCCTGGCGCGGGTGCAGAGCCTGCGCATCTCGCAGGGGCCCGTGCAACGGGTGCTCGACCTGGTCGAACTCACCGTCCACACGGTCGCGGGGCCGGTGCGGGCGACCCTGGCCGCCGCGGATCGGGCAGGCGGAACGGCGGCCTTCGGGCGCTGGTCTGCGGCCGTCGTCGAGGCCGGCGCCACCGATCACTCCCATCGCTGGGCGGAAGGACAGACCTCATGAGACCCGCCGAACGAACCGGACGCCTCGGCGTCGGCATCATCGGCGCAGGCCGGGTCGGGCCGGTGCTCGGAGCCGCGCTCGCCGGTGCGGGGCACGCCATCGTGGGCATCGCCGCCATCTCCGAGGAGAGCCGGGAGCGGGCCGACGCGATGCTGCCGGGAGTGCCGATCCTCACCATCCCGCAGCTCGTCGAACGCAGCGAGCTCGTGGTGCTGGCCGTGCCCTCGGCCGAGCTCGGCACGCTCATCGCGGGGCTCGCCGAGACCGGTACCTGGCAGATGGGTCAGCTCGTGCTGCACACGGCACCGGAGTTCGGCGCGGAGGTGTTCGCGCCGGCGCGATCAGCCGGCGTCATCCCTCTCGCCGTGCACCCGGCGATGGCGTTCACGGGCACGAGCGTCGATCTCGCGCGCTTGGCCGGAACCTATTTCGCCGTCACCGCCCCGACTCCCGTGCTGCCGATCGCGCAGGCCCTGGTGGTGGAGATGGGCGGGGAGCCGGTCGTCGTGGCCGAGGGCGACCGCGCCGCCTACGCCGAGGCCATCGAGACCGCGACCACCTTCTCGACCGCGATCGTCGATCAGGCGGCCGGGCTCCTGGCCGGAATCGGCATCGAACTTCCCGGCCGGGTGCTCGCGCCGCTGATGCGTTCGTCGGTGGAGAACGCGCTGGCGCGCACGGGCGGCACGGTTCCCGAGTAGCATCGATCTGGCGGTCGCGCCCCACGGCGACCGCGAGCACGTGCGCAGCTGAAGGAGTTCCGGTGGCCGAAGCCGTTACGGATGCCCTCGCCGCCGACACTCCCATCGTCGCTCTGACGGTGGCGGATGTCCGCCGCGAGGTCGAAGACGCGGCGACGCGCAAGGCGACCGATGCCTCGGGCGCCGCTGTGCCGGCATCCGGTCGCGTACGCGTGGCCCTGGTGCCCACGATGGGCGCCTTGCACGCCGGGCATCTCGCCCTGGTCGACCGCGCCGCCGAGATCGCCGACGTCGTGGTGGTGTCGATCTTCGTGAATCCCCTCCAGTTCAACGACCCGGCCGACCTCGAGCGCTACCCGCGCGACCTCGAGGGCGACCTGCGCACCCTGGCGGGCCACGGCGTCGACATCGTGTTCGCCCCACTCGTCGACGAGCTGTACCCGCGCGGCGACGTGCAGACCCGTGTGACGGCGGGGCGCGTCGGCACGCTCTTCGAGGGGCGCAGCCGCCCGGGGCACTTCGACGGCGTGCTCACCGTGGTGTCGAAGCTGATCAACGCCGTCGGGCCGCAGCGCATCCTGTTCGGTCAGAAGGATGCGCAGCAGGTCTTCCTGGTGTCGCAGATGATCACCGACCTCAACATGCCCGTGCAGGTCGAGGTGGTCGAGACCGTGCGCGATCCCGACGAGCTCGCACTGTCGAGCCGCAACCGCTTCCTCGACGCGCGCGAGCGGCGTGCGGCGCTGACGCTGCCGCACATGCTCGAGGCCGCCGAGTCGGCAGCCGATCGGGGCATCGACGCCGTGCTGGCGGCCGCGCAGTCGGCGGCGATGGGTGAGGCGCTGGTGGAGGTCGACTACCTGGCGATCGTCCATCCGGAGACCTTCCTCCCGGTCGACGACGACTACCACGGCCCCGCGCGCGCCATCGTGGCGGCCCGCGTCGGCGACACCCGCCTGATCGACAACGCCGCCCTGTACCTCGGCTGACCCGGTCGGCTCAGCGGGCCGAGGCGTCGAGTTTCAGGACCTCGCCCGCGTAGACGGCTTCGTCATCGACGATGCCCTGCGGACTGATGCGGCCGGCGCTGAGGTAGAGGATCACCGCAGGATCGAGGGTGAATCGCTCGGCGATGTCGCCGAGGGTGTCGCCGGCGGCTACCCGGTAGGTCGCCGGAGTTCCCGCAGCCGTGAGCTCCAGGGTTCCCGATGCCCCGGTGTGGGCCCCGGTGTCGACCGCGGGTGGGATCTCCTGGGTGCTGTTCCACTGCATCTCGGCGATCGCCAGGATGTCGCCGTAGCATCCGTCCACTCCGACCTCGGAGGGGTCCGGCACCGCGTAGACCACCAGGCTGTCGAGGAAGCTGGGGTCGGCGGACGGCAGGTCGCGGAGCCGCCCCATCGGGAATTCCTGGTCGGGTTCGGGTCCGAGAGTCGGAAGGGCGAACGCGTAGCCCTCGGGGTTGTAGCAGCCGAAGGTCGCGCTCGGCGTCGAGTAGAACGTGGCCTGCAGCATCCGCGGGTCGCTCGTCGCGAAGCTCGAGAGCATGACTTCGACCCCGCCGTCGTGGTCGGTCGTCACGTCGACGGTGCCCGTGAGGGCGCCGCTCGGGGATGTCAGCGTGCCGGTGCCCAGCACCGAACCGGGGGGCACCGGAACCGGCGCCCAGCGCGCAGGGACGGCCGCCGGGGCGGGAGAGGGGACGGGAGACGACGAGGGCGGGCGGCTGATCACCGGCTCATCGCCGCCGGTCCTGTCCGGCGTGCTCGCGCATCCCGCGAGCAGCACGAGCAGGCCCGTCGCTGTCGCCGCCGATCGCACCCTCAGGGACAGACGCCTCATCGGGAGAGCTGTCCCGCGAAGGTCCACGTGGTGCCCGGCTCCACGGTGATCTCCACCGTGTAGACCTGCTGCGATCGCTCGATCGGCATCTGGTAACCGCCGCCCGTGCCGTCGCATACGGAACTGCCCATGAAGACATCGGTCGACTCGGGCAGGAGTTGCACATGGAACGCGCCCGGTCCGTCGCAAGTGAAGCGGCCATCGAAGCTCAGACGATCGCGACCCTGGGCTAATGGGAAATAGGGGTTCGGGATGTCGACCGTTCCTGGTCCCTCGCCCGAGACACGGATCGGGTCGGGGTCAGGGATGGGCGTGGGTGAGCGAGTCGGCAGTTCTTCGACCGGGCGGGAGGGATCGGCCGGCTGTGTCGTCTCGGACGATCCGGCGCTGTTTGCACCGATCACGCATCCGGCGAGCAGCACCGCCATGACGACCGCAGCGGCTGGCAGCGTCCCGAGCCGCGCCGCCTCGCGTATCGAACCGTGAGACATCCGCCACCCCCGTCGCGTCGTGCGATTCTGGGCATGACGATAGCGGAATCGGATGGGACCCGCGTTCCCAAACCGGGCGTCAGCGGGCCCAGCCCAGAACGGACGCCCTAGCGCGGTCGGCCAGCGCGAGCAGTTCGGCACGAGTCGATGCCGGCAGGGGCGCCAGGGGGGCTCGCACACGATCGCTGGCGATGACGCCCCCCTCTTTGAGCAGGGCCTTCGCCGCCTGCAACCCGCACTGCCGGTTCTCGAAATGAATGAGCGGCAGGACGGCATTCCATGCCCGGGTGGCGCCGTCGATATCTCCGGAGCCGAATCGGCGAACAACCTCGCCCAACACATCGGGAATCGTGCAACTCGCCATGGTGCCGATGGCCCCCGCGTGCAGATCGGGGATCAGAGTGACCCCTTCCTCCCCGTCGAACACACCGGGAAGGTCTGCTCCCGCGATCGTGCGGAGGGCTCGTATCTTCGCGGCGGCCCGGGGGACTTCGACCTTGACGTACTTGACCTGCGGAATCTCGGTGGCGAGTCTGGCCAGCAGGGCCACCGAGAGCGGCGTGGTGCTGAGCGGTGCATCCTGCACCATGATGTCGATCGCCGACTGCTCGGCCACCGTCGCGAAGTAGTCCAGGACGAGGTCCTCGCCGACGGACATCGTGGCTCCGAAGAACGGTGGCATCAGCATGGCGAGCCGAGCTCCCGCCTCCGCGGCCTCGCGCGTGCGGCGGGCCGCGACGCGGGCGCTGTAATGGCTTGTGGTGACCATGACGGGGACGCGGCCGGCGGCCTGCTCGAGAGTGGCGTCGATGACGCGTCGCCGCTCGTCGTCCTCGAGGGAGAACTGTTCGGAGTAGTTGGCCAGGATGCAGAGGGCGTCGACCTTCGAGTCGACGAGGAAATCGACCACGCGACGCTGCCCGTCGAGATCGAGCGACTCGTCGTCGTGAAAGATGGTGGGAGCGACAGGGATGATTCCCGTGAGGATGGCGGACATCGAACTTCCTTGGTCGTGGTCATCGATTGACGGATTCACCGAATCATATAATGATTGGCGGATGAGCGCGCTGACCCCCCTCGTACCACCCCGCCTGAAGACCATCCACCAACAAGTGATCCAGACGTTGGGCCTGCAGATCGTCAGCGGTGCCCTCGCGTCCGATGCGATCCTGCCTCCGGAACCCGTGCTCTGCGCGCAGATCGGTGTCAGTCGCGGCGCCCTGAGGGAGGCAGTCAAGGCGCTGGCGGCCAAGGGACTGTTGGAACTCCGGCCACGCACGGGCACCCGCGTGCTCCCTCGCGAACGATGGAACGTGCTCGACACCGACGTGCTGCTCTGGCTCAAGGAGGGCGACCGGGGGCGCCTGATCACCGAGCTGACCGAGGTGCGCGGGTTGATCGAGCCCGGCGCGGCGCGATTCGCGGCCGAGAGGGCGACCGAGGGGGAGAAGCAGCAGCTTCTCGATGCCTACGAACGGATGGCGCGCGCGAGCACCCGAGGAGACCTCGAGTCATTCACCCGAGCCGATGTCGAGTTCCACCACGTGCTCCTACGGATCTCTCACAACTCCCTGCTCGGTGCTCTGAATCAGCCCTTGTCGGTGGCCTTGCAGGCGAGCTTCGAGACGACATCCACTGCGGAGGGGGCGGTCGCCGACACCCTTCCGTTGCATCGCGACGTGGCTCGCGCGATCGCCTCCGGCGATTCGGCCGAGGCCGACGCGCGGATGCAGCAGCTGATCGCCGTGTCGGTCAGTCACTTCCAGCGGGTTCGCGACGACTCCCCGTCGAAGGGGCTCTGACGTGAAGATCACGGCCGTCGAGACCGTCACGGTGAATGCCATCCTGCGCAACTGGGTCTTCGTCAAGGTCACCGTCGACCACGGCGAGCTCGTCGGCTGGGGTGAGGCCACACTGGAGTGGAAGGCGCGAGCCGTCGCAGGTGCCGTTGCCGATCTGGCGGAGATCGTCGTCGGCCAAGATCCGCGACGGATCGAGTATCTCTGGCAGGCGATGTACCGCGACCACTTCTTCAAGGGGGGAGCGGTCACCATGAGTGCGTTGTCGGGCATCGACCAGGCCCTCTGGGACGTCAACGCGCGCTTCCACGACGTGCCGGCATACCAATTGCTCGGGGGTGCGGTTCGCGATTCGCTACGCATGTACGACCATCTGGGAGGCGGAGACAGCTCGGTCGTCTACGGAGAGGCGAGCGTCGAGGGATTCGCAGCTGCAGCCGGCCGAGCCGTCGCCGACGGCTTCACGGCCCTCAAGATCCTCGCCGTGCCGAGCGGGAACGGGCTGCCGAGCAGGCCGGACCTGGACGGAGCGGCAGCCCTCATGGCGGCGGTTCGTGGCGCCGTCGGCGATGACGTCGACATCATGGTCGACCTGCACGGTCGCACGACGGCGGCAGCCGCGATCGCCTACGGGCAGGCGCTCGCACCGTACGGTCCATGGTTCTTCGAGGAGCCGTGCGCGCCCGGGAATCCGCGTGACCTGGTGCGGGTCGCCGAGGCGCTCCCGTTTCCGATCGCGACGGGCGAGCGGCTCATCAGCCTGCAAGAGTTCCGTGAGCATCTCGACCTCGGTGCCTGCGCCGTGCTGCAGCCTGACATCTGCCATGTCGGCGGACCCACCGGGCTGAAGAAGATCGCTGCCTTGGCGGAGAGCCACAGCATTCCGCTGGCGCCTCACAATCCGCTCGGACCGATCGCCACGGCCGTCAATCAGCACGTCGCGTTCGCGACTCCGGGCGTGATCATCCAAGAGGTCATGCGCTCGGATGTACCCTGGCGCGACGACGTGGTGAGCGGAACCTTTCCGATCGTCGACGGATCGATCGGCCTTCCTTCCGGGCCCGGGTGGGGTGTCACCGTCGACGAGGAGGCGGCCGCGGAGCATCCGTACCGGCCGGAGGTGCAGATCACCACCCGGGATCGCGACGGAGCGGTGGCCGACTGGTGACCGCGCCGGAGACGATTCGTCCCGACTCGCGGGTGGCCATCGTCACCGGTGGCGCGCGCGGCATCGGCGAAGCCGTGGCGACACGATTCATCGGGGACGGCTACCGCGTGTCGATCGTCGACATCGATGCCGACGCGGGCAGCAGGCTCGCCGTTCAGCTCGGGGAGAGCTGCCGATTCGAGCGGTGTGACGTCAGCGTCGGCGCGGACGTCGACACTGCCGTCGCCTCCGTGCTCGCGGAGTGGGGCCGCCTTGATGTCGTGGTGAACAATGCCGGGCGCAATTCGTACCACGACGCGGTCAGCATGACGGAGGGTGAATGGGACGACATGTTCAGCGTCGACCTCAAGGCCGCTTGGCTGGTCTGCCGAGCCGCGCTCCCGCACCTGATCGAGAGTGGAACCGGCGCCATCGTCAACGTCTCCTCGATCCACGCTCGGTTGACCACGGCCGGCATGTTCCCGTATGCCGCGGCGAAGGCGGCCGTCGAGGGCCTCACCCGCAGCCTCGCCGTCGACTACGCGCGCCGGGGGGTGCGTGTCAACTCGGTCGCGCCCGGTTGGACGAGGACGCATCTCGTCGACGAGTGGCTCAGCCGGCAGCCCGACCCCGCAGCGGCGATGCGTGCGGTCAACGACGCGCATCCACTCGGCTTCATCGCCGAGCCCGACGACGTGGCCTCCGTGGTGGCCTTCCTCGCCGGAACGCAGGCGCGAGCCGTGACCGGAGCGGTGTACGCCGTCGACTGCGGTCTCGGCGCGACGTTCAGCGTCGGCTGAGGCCCGGTGCGACCTGGAAGACCACTGCCGATGCGAGGAGAAGACCCGCCGCCAAGAATCCGGACGACTCGCCCAGAGCCGCGACCGCCACGACCACGACGGTGCCGAGCGCAGCGGTCACCTGCTGGATGGTGCCCATCATCGCGCTCGCATGGGGAACCAGCTCGGCTGGTTGCTCTCCGAGAGCGTCGAGATAGAGGGGGGTGATCATGAGACCGAACCCGGCCGAGAGCACCAGGTGCAGGGCGAGAAGCAGCCCCCACTGGCCGGGCCGGAGCACACCGAAAGCGGTGGCCGCCACCGCCATCAGGGCGAGCCCCGGGACGGTCAGCCGCGCCGACGGGACGCGGTCGGCCATCCGGCCGACGATTGGCCCGAGCAGGCCCATCAGCAGTCCGCCCGGGAGCATGAGCAGCCCTGCCGTCAACGGGTCGATGCCAAGAGTCGTTCCCGCGACGATCGGAAGCAGAGTGAAGACCCCGAACAGCCCGGCCATTCCGGTGGCCAGGGATGCCGCCCCTCGTCGTAGACCCGGCGACCCGAAGACCCGGAGGTCGAGCACAGGAGGACGCCCGGCGGCGGTCAACGATCTCTGACGGCGGAGGAAAGCCCATCCGGTTGTCGTTGCGACGGCGCCCAGGCAGACGCAGGCCCACAGCGGGATTCCCCGACCGAGTGTCCCGTCGGCAGCGACGATGAAACCACCGACCGCCAACGCGGCGAAGCAGGCCGAGGGAGCGTCGATGCCGCCCAGCAGGTTCGTGCGGTCGTCGCCGCCGCCACGCCAGGCGAGCAGTGTACGAATCAGCACAGCGGAGCAGAGCAGTACGGAGGGCGCGAACAGCCAGCGCCAGTCGCCGAGCGACAGGAGAAGGCCCGCCACGACGGGACCGCTTGCCGGGGCGATTCCGATCGCGAGCGACACGATGCCCAGAGCTCGGCCGCGGTGCTCGGGACGGCTGTCGCGCATCGCCGTGGTCGTCAGTAACGGAATGAGCGGGGCCCCGCCCGCTCCCTGCACGACCCGCGCGAGGACGAGCATCCACAATTCGGTCGAGGCAAGGGCGAGAACACTGCCGGCCAGGAAGATGAGGGCGGAGACGCCCAGGGTGCGAGTGGTGCCGAGGCGCTGGACGAGGGACCCGGTGAGTGGGAGGACGCATCCGAGGGTCAGCAGATACGCCGAGACCAGCCATTGGGCTGCCGTGGCGCTCACCTGGAATGCCCGCATGATCGAGGGGAGAGCGACGCCAACCGTGGTCTCGTTGAGAAGCACGGTGAAGGCGGCCGCCACGAGCCAGGCGAACAAGGGGGTGCGGTTCACGAGTGGAAAGGCCTGGTCAGCTGCAGTCGACGAGCACCTTGACGGCGCCCGAGCGGGTGTCGCCGAGCAGCTCGAGCGCGTCGGTCGTCTGCGCCAGGGGAATGCGATGAGTGATCAGTCCGTCGACGGAGAGTCGACCGGAAGCGAGCAGGTCGAGGGCCGAGGCCAAATCGGTATCCCACATGTGGGCAGCACTCCCGATCAGCCGCTTCTCGCCCAGCACGAAATCGTCGAGCTGGAAGGTGTCGAGGGCCGCGCGCAGGCCGAGAGCGACCACCTCGCCGCCGCGCCGGACACTCCGCAGCGCGTCCGCAATCACGCCCGGTCGTCCGGTGCATTCGATCGCCGCATCCAGACCCGGCTCCGGAAGGGTCGCCGCGAACCGGGCGAGTTCTGAAGGATGCACCGTGCCGATGCCGGTGCGCTCGGCGAGCCGGCGCCGCTCGGGCACGGGATCGACCAGAGTCACGGATCGGCAGCCGAGGGAGCGGGCGACCCGTGCGACGAGCTGCCCGATGGTGCCGCCACCCAGCACGGCCAGGGAGGAGATCGCCTGTGGCGCCGCGCCGAGCTTCGCGAGGGCGCGAACGGCGACCGCGGTCGGCTCCGCCAGAGCTGCCGTCTCCGCAGCGAGGCCGTCGGGGACCGGCAGGCACCGGTCGGCGCGAGCGACGAGGTAGTGTGCCAACGCGCCATCGGTGGTCTGTCCGATCACGACGAGGCGTTGGCATTGACCTTCGTCGTGGCGACGGCACCACCAGCACGTGCCGCAGCCGCTCACCACGTCAGGCACGACCACGGTCCCGGCCGCAGGTCCGGAGCCGTCAGCGGCGGCCCGCGCAATCACTCCCACCGGCTCGTGACCGAGCGTCAGGGGTGCCAGACGCCCGCTGACCGGATGCGGAGTCCCCATCGGGACGGTCACCGGGCCGTCGCGGTACTCCTCGAGATCGGTGCCACAGATGCCGCACCACAGCACGCGGATCAGCGCTTCGGATGCTGACGGCGCAGGCACGGGGATTCGGTCGACTCGCAGGTCCTGGCGCGCGTGCAGGCGCGCGGCCACCATGGTGGCGGGCACGGTACGGGCCGCCTCCGACCCCTGGGTGGCGGTCATCCGGCGAACGGATGCACGGGGGCGCCCCGCACTCCGGTGTCGTCGATGCGGAACAGAGCGCCCGCCTCCGGCTCCGGGTCTGCCCCCAAGCCGTGGCGGGATGTCGTGATGAGCAGCGCGGCACCGTCGAAGGCGACCGCGGTGGGCTGGCGAACGGGGAGATCGACCACCTCGTCGAGACGACCCTCGGGCGAGTACCGGTGTACGGCCGAGCCTCCGTAGACCGCGACCCAGACTCCGCCTTCGGCGTCGACGGCGAGTCCGTCGAAACTTCCCGGCCCGTCGCTGCGCGTGACCCACGGACGGCGGCCCGCGAGGCCGGTGCGGGTGGACCAGTCGAAGCGGTCGATGCACCCGGTCGCGGAGTCGACGTAGAACGCGCCGGCGCCGTCGGTCGTGAAGCCCAGGCCGTTCGAGATCGTGGCGTGCTCGACCTCGATCGCTGTGCCGCCGTCGGGGGTGAGCCGCATGAGGAAGCCGGCGCCGGGAGACTCCTCGACGTGCATGGTGCCGAGGTGGAGGCATCCGTCGGGCGAGCACGCCCCATCGTTGCTGCGCACTCCTGCCGCGCTCCAGAGCTCGGTGCCTTGCACGAGCGGTGCATCCAGGTCGTCTTCGTCCGCGACCGCGATCGCCCGCTCGAGAGCGACGACCCACCCTCCACGCGCCCGGGGACGAAGGAAAGCCGCGACCGTGCCCACCCGGCGTCGGCGCAGCTCGCCGCCGGGCTGGAGCTCGAGCACGTCGCCGCGCAGCATGTCGACGAAGCGCGGTCCGCTCCAGCGAGGGGAGACGGCCGGGCCTTCCCCGTGCTCGCAGACGGCGCCCGTGATCCTCTCCGCCCGCATCACAGCATCCCACCGGTACCGGACTTGATCATCGTCGTGAGGCGCCGGTGCCACTCGATGTCTGCCCACAGGGCCGGGAAATGCGGCTCTGCGAAGTTCGAGGTGCAGACGCCCTCCCAACCGAGGCGGAGCGCCGCGGGCACGGCGAACTCGGCCACGTCTTTCACGTATTCCCACGCCGTGCGACCGCTGGGCGCGGTGAAGTCGTCGAGCAGGATGTGCGACCAGCCCTCGGTGGTCCACAGCGGCACTCCGGCAGCCTTCGCCACGGCCGACCACCGCGCCATCTGGGCCTCCAACTGGGCGTGCCAGCGCTCGCGCTGCGGCCAGTAGACCTCATCGAGGCTGTCGACCTGCTTCTGCCACGCGCCGGGGAACCCGTGCTCCTCGAGTGAGAAGTTCGTCTGGGAGGCATACTCCTCGACGTTGCTGGAGAGCCAGATGTGGGTCTCGATCACGTCGAGTGACCGGTAGTCCAGGTCGAAGAGAGATTCGCTCACGGGGGCCAACGAGTAGGTGAACCGCAGACGCGGCCATCGGGCCCGCAAGAGGTCGGTGGCGGCGAAGAACGACTCGATCACCGCGCGCTGCGGGGGAGTCCACACCCACCCGCCTTCCACGGCCTGCCCGGGAACGCTCGGTTCCGTGTGCTCGGGCCGACCGAAGATCGACTCGTGGGCAGCCGGCAACCAGTCGTCGAGGGGGAACTCGTTGCAGAGGTCGACGAACTCGATCGCATCCAGCACGGCCGCCGCCTCGAGTGACTCGAGGGTCTCGTACCACACCCGCGCGAGGTCGTCCGGGGTCGCGATACCGAGTCGCCGATGCTCGTCGTCGTCGTTGAACCAGCTCGAGAGGGCAACCGTCACTCCGCGATCGCGGCAGGCCGACACGAAGGCGGCGAGAGAGGCCTCTGGATGCTCCACCACCACCTTGCGACCGTGCGGCCCCCACATGAAATGATCCGGCTGAGGGTGAACCGCGAAGCCGCTCTGCCGATTGCCGGCCCGATCTGCGGCGATGAGATGCGGGAAGGCGTCGATCCGTACGCAGTCGTAGCCTCGTTCGACGAGCTCGTCCAGCACGCGTTCGATGTCGGCGTACTCGCGTTGCGCTCCGCTGCGGCGTAGGAGCCAGGAGAACTCCCACATCGTCACTGCTTTGGGCATGTTTCACATTTCCTTTCGGAGACCGTCGGTCAGACGTCCGCCACCGACCCGTCGCCGGCGTAGGCGCGGCTCGGCACCGCGATCGGGCGAGGCGGCACATCGAGGATCGCCTCGATGTCGAGATCGATTCCGAGACCGGGCGCGTCGGGCACGGTGAAGCCGTCGGCGTTGAACAGCCAAGGGTCGATCGAGACCTCGGAGCGACGCGGCTCATCCGGGCAGAATTCCAGAACGCTGAAGTTGGGGGCGGCCATGGCGACGTGCGCCGAGGCGGCCGTGGAGACCGGGCCCGCTGGATTGTGCGGCGCCAGCGCGACACGGTAGGTGTCGGCGAACGTGGCGATGCGCATCACTTCGCTGATGCCACCGGCGTGGCAGAGGTCGGGCTGCACGATGTCGACCAGCTGGCGCTCGAGCACCGTACGGAACTCCCATCGGGAGAAGAGCCGCTCACCGAACGCGACGGAAATCCCGTTGCGGCGCGCTTCTGCGGCCACCGGAGCGATGAGTTCGGGGCTCTCCGGACCGATGGGCTCTTCGAGCCACCGGATGCGGAAGGGCGCGATGGCTGCGATCAGACGGATGGCCTCGTCCGGCCGGGCACGGCCGTGATGGTCGAGCAGGATGTCGACCTCGTCCCCGACCGCGTCGCGGAGGGCCGTGAGCCGATCGACCGCACGGGCCAGACGTTCCCGCTCCGGCAGCACGCTGTCGGTCACCCAGGCTCCGGTCTTGATCATCCGCACACCGGAGGCGACCAGCTCCCGCGCTTCCTCGGCCGTGCGGGCAGCGTCGTAGATGCCGACATGACGATAGGTCTCGACGCGATCACGGAGGGGTCCGCCGAGCAGACGGTGCACCGGCACGCCGAGTCGCTTGCCCTTGATGTCCCAGAGTGCCTGGTCGACGGCGGCGACGGCGCTGCCGAGCACGACACCGCCCCGCCAGAATCCGTGCCGGGTCGATTCCTGCCAGATCCGTTCGACGGCGAGCGCGTCGGCACCGAGGAGCCGCGCGCCGAGTTCATCGACGGCGGCACGCACGGTGCCCTCCCAGAGCTCTGTCGACGCCTCGCCCCAGCCGTGCAGGCCGTCGGTGGTCTCGATGCGCACGAAGATCCAGTTGCGCACCCCGCCGAAGGTGACGAAGGAGCGCACGCGCGAGATCCGGCTCTCGATCACGACGGCTCTCGCGGATCCCGTTCGCGGAGAACCCTGCTCTGCCAGGCGCCGAGAGCGACGCTCGCGTCGTAGCGGGTGCCGTCGGCGACATCGATCACCGGCGCCGGCGGTGAGACCGAGACCGCGCCCCACGAGTGGTTCGCCACGAACCACAGTCGGCTGCCGTCGGGCAGACCGGCCGAGGAGACCGACACGCTCGGAGGACGCTCGGTCCACGCGGCGGTGATCGGGCGGTGGCCCCGCTCGTCGAGCGCCCAGCTGAGGAGGCGTGCCATCGTGTCGCGGTCGGGCAACGTGCCGATCCAGGTCATCCGGCCGGAACCGACTCGGTTCGACGTGATCGCGGCGTACTCGCCGAGGAAGGGATGCTGGTAGCCCGCGAGGACATCGGCCCCTTCAGTCTCCAGCAGGTCGGCCCAGCCCTCGCCTGACGATTTCTCGTCGACGATTCCGGCAGTGCCGCCGCTCAGCGTCACTGGCACGGTCAGCGTCGTGAACTCCTGATAACTCGCGCCGACCGCGTGGCGCAGCGTGCCCGGGGCACGGGTCGAGCGTGCTCGCGCCCACTCGTCGGCGTACCCCGAGCGGAAGGTGAGGATGACGTGCGCACCGGAAGCCGCGTGAGCGCGTAAACGGTCGAGCGTCGCGTCGTCTGCGATGTACAGGGCGGGTACCACCAGAACCGCCTCGCCGCTCCAGTCGCTGTCCTCGTGCACGATCCGTACCTGGGCGCCCGCGCCGAGGGCTCCGTCGTAACACCGCATGAGGATGCGGTGGTAGCTGTGCGGATCGGCTCGGTCGGTTCCGGGCTCCAGCAGCGGCGGCGAGAACTGCAACGCTTTCAGGCTGTCGCGGGAGGCGAGCAGGGCCACGTCGGCGTCGGGCACGAGTCCTGTGACGGCGGGGGTGAGCGCGCGAAGCTCTCGGCCCAGCTCTGCCAGCTCCCGGTAGATGCGGCCCGGCTCCCGGTCATGGCCGATGACGCCACCCCAGTACGTCTCGGCGCCGTAATGGAGGGTGTGCCAGTGCCAATAGGCGAGGAGGTCGGCGCCCCGCGCGAGCATGGCGTGGGCGACGAGTTTGAGCTGGCCCGGATATGGCGGCACGTTCGTGGCGTGTTCGCCGATGGACGCCGCCTGCGCCTCGCTCACCCAGAAGGACGATCCACGCTCACCCCGCAACGAATAGGCGGTGTCGGCGCGCCAGAGCATGGTCGACGCACCGCGATCGATCAGCCACCAGGGCGCGAGCCCACGGGTGACGGCCGGATCGGCATCCGGCAGCGCGATCGCGTCCTGCAGAGGGAAGTACACGTTCGAGGCCGTGTGGTCCAGCGCCTCGGAGATACCGCGCGGTGCCGTACTGCCACCGCTGTCGCCACCGATGACATCGTGCACCACGAGCTTCGCGGGGTCGATGGACTCCCGCAGGATGTCGCGCTGCCAGGAGACGAACTCGACGGTCAGCGCGGCCTGGAAGCGGCCCCACTCCAGCGCGTAGCCAGGGTTCGTGTTGCCCGCCGGCCCCCAGAGATCGTCGATCGACTGCAGACGGTGGCTCCAGTACGACAGCCCCCATTTGGCGTTGATCTCATCGACGTCGCCGACGTGGTCGAGCACCCATTGGCGGAAGCGTTGCATCAGCACCGGCCCTGCCAACTCGTGGACCCCGATCTCGTTGTCGACCTGGAACGCGATGACGCCAGGATGACGTCCGAACCGTTCCGCGAGGGCGCGCACGACCCGCTCGACGTGCCGACGGTAGACGGGGCTGGTGAAATCGAGATTCTGACGCGCGCCGTAGGGCAGCACGGTGCCGTCGGGCAATCGGGCCATCACCTCCGGGTGACGGCGGGCGAGCCAAGCGGGAGCCGCGTAGCTCGGGGTTCCGATGACGATCTGCAAGCCCGCCGCGTGAGCCAGATCGACGACATCGGCGAAGGGGTCGAGATCGAGAAGCCCCTCGGCCGGCTCGTAGCTGCCCCAGGTGGACTCGCCCATCCGGATGACCGTGAAGCCCGCGTCGACCATCAGCCGAAGGTCGTCGGCCACGTTCGGCGAAGCCTCGTACTCCGGGTAGTAGCTGGCACCGAACAGCATCAGACAGTCGCCCTCTCGACAGCCACCAAGTGCACGTCGGTAAGGAGGCCCCGGTCTTCTCCGAGTACGCGGACCTCGCCGTCCAGACGGATGCGCTCGGTCGCGCCGGCATCGTCGGCCGATTGCGCGACCACGAGATCGAAGTCACCAGGTTCGACCTGCCAGCGCAGTTCGCGTGACACCAAGGCCAGGCGGTCGCTCGGCACGGTGAAGACGACGCGCACGGCTTCGCCGCGAGCCAGCTCGACTCGCGCGAATCCGAGGAGCTGCCGGAGCGGACGGGTCACGCTGGCGACCACGTCGCGGGCATAGAGCTGCACGACGTCGGCGCCGTCACGATCGCCGCTGTTGTGCACGACGACGTCGACGGTGAGTGTGCCGGAGGTGTCCCAACGGTCGGCTGTCACGGTGGGCGCGCCGTATTCGAAGCGGGTGTACGACAGCCCGTGTCCGAAGGCGTAGAGCGGGGCGGGATCGACGCTCGAGACCGGGTTGTCGCCGCCGAGTCGGGGATGCAGGTAGGAGTACGGCTCGCCACCGGACCCGCGCGGCAGGCTGACCGGGAGGTGGCCGCTCGGATTGATCCGGCCGCTCAGCACTCCGGCGATCGCGGAAGCGCCGTCTTCGCCGGGGAAGAACGCCTGCACGACGGCGGCCGCGCGACCCGCCCAGCGGGTCAGCGGATAGGGTCGCCCGGTCACGAGCACCAGCACCACCGGGGTCCCGGTCGCCAGGACGGCGTCGACGAGGTGTCCCTGCCGACCGGGCAGCTCGAGGTCGTCGGTGTCGCTGCCCTCTCCCACGGTTCCGCGACCGAAGAGTCCGGCCCGGTCGCCCACCACCACGACGGCGACGTCGCTGCGCGCGGCCATCTGGGCAGCCAGCCGGATCGATTCCTCGGCATCCGCTTCCGACTCGTGATCGGAGCGCACCGCGCATCCGGTGGCGTGCTCCAATTCGAGCCCGGCGCCGAACTCCTCGCGCAGGGCGTCGAGCACGGTGGGCACGCGGATGCCGAGCGGCGTGCCCGGGGGAACTTCGACGTGATTGGTGAAGCTGTAGTTGCCCATCATCGCCTCGGCGGAGTGCGCGTTCGGGCCGATGACGGCAAGGCGCGGGGTGCCGACCAGAGGCAGGAGGCCGGTGGCGTTCTGGAGCAGCACCACCGACTGCTCGGCGATCGAGCGCGCCACAGCCCGCGACTCGGCCGGGTCGAGGTCGATCTCCGTCGGAGCCTCCGGCGCGTCGAAGACGCCGAGATCGACCTTCTGGCGCAGCACACGTTCCAGGGAACGGTCGACCAGCGCCTCGTCGAAACGTCCCGACGCGATCGCGTGCTTGAGGGGTTCGAGATAGGCGTTGCCGGTGGGCAGCTCGACGTCCACGCCGGCCGCCAGGGCTTGGGTTGCGGCGTCCTCGAGATCGGCGGCGATGTCGTGCAGCGTGTGGAGGAACGCGACGCCGAAGTAGTCGGCGACGACAGTGCCGTCGAACCCCCAGCGGTCGCGGAGCAGTCCGGTGAGAAGGGTGGGGTCCGCAGCGACCGGCACTCCGTCGATCTCGGCGTACGAGTGCATGACGGCGGCAGGGCGCGCGAGTTTGACCGCCATTTCGAAGGGCACCGCGAACTGCTCGAGCAGTTCGCGCCGGCCGATGTGCACCGGGGCGAGATTGCGGCCCGCCTGCGAGTTGGAGTACCCGAGGAAGTGTTTGAGGGTGGCGCCAGGGCCCTGTGACTGGATTCCCCCGACGTAGGCGCTCGCGACGGTGCCGACGAGGTAGGGGTCTTCGGAGATGCATTCCTCCACCCGACCCCAGCGCGGATCGCGCACGAGATCGAGCACGGGCGCAAGGCCGAGGTGGATGCCCAGTTCGGCCATCGACCGGCCGATCCGCCTCCCCATCTCCTCGACGGCCGCCGGGTTCCAGCTCGCTCCCCAAGCGAGGGGTGAGGGGTAGGTGGTGGCGCCGTAGAGCTGAAGTCCGGTCAGGCACTCCTCGTGCACGAGGGCAGGGATGCCGAGTCGGCTGTTCGCGGTCACCCTCTCCTGGATGGCCCGCAGGCCGGTCTGCATCTCGCCGGCGCTGACGACGCGGCTACCCAGCGGACGGGTGAACTGGCCGAGGCCGTGACCGATGTAGTCGTCGAGCGTACCGACCTTGGAGAGCATCTCGTGCTGCATGGGGGCGACGTCGCCTCCGGAGGCGCCGGACACGTCGAGCCAGAGGCCGATGAGTTGGGCGAGCTTCTCGTCGAGAGTCATTTCGCGGATGAGGGCGTCGACGTCGATGGGCAGGGTGGAGCGAACGGTCATAGCGGTTCCTGAGAGTGAGTGCGATCGAGAGCGGGGACGGAGGGGGCTCTCACCCCTTGACGGCGCCCTCCATGATCCCGGCCACCAGCTGCTTGCCGGCCACGAGGAACAGGAGAAGGAGCGGCAGCGTCGCGATGACGGAGGCGGTCATTGTGACCGAGTAGTCGATCGAGTACGCCGTGCGCAGCTGCTGGATGGCCACCTGCGAGGTGAACATGTCTGGCGAGTTGAGGATGATGAGCGGCCAGAGGAAGTCGTTCCACGCCCCCATCGCAGCGAACAGCCCGAAGACGGCCGCCGATCCACGGATGTTCGGCAGCACGATCGACCAATAGGTGCGGAAGGTGCCGCAGCCGTCGATCTTCGCCGCCTCGACGAGCTCGTCGGGGATGGAGGCGAGCACGACCTGGCGCATCCAGAACACGCCGAACGCCGAGATCGCGCCTGGCACGATGAGGGCCTGGAGGGTGTTCACCCAGCCCAGGTTGACCATGATCATGTAGAGCGGCACGATACCGAGCTGGCTCGGGATGGCCATGGTCGCGATCACGGCGATCAACAGTGGGCCGCGGCCGCGGAAGTGCAGCTTGGCGAAGGCGAAGCCTGCGAGGCTGCAGAAGAACATCTGCAACACCGCCACCGACACCGCGACGATCGCACTGTTGAGGATCGATTGGGCGAACGGCACCCGGCCCTGCGCATAGAACGCGTTGTCGAGGAAGTTGCCGCCCGGTACGAAGGTGGGCGGGAACTGCGAGACGGCGGCGCTCGTGTTCGAGCCCACCACGAACATCCAGTACAGCGGGGCGATGGCGCCGAGCACGCCGACGATGAGCACCAGGTAGCCGATCCAACTCATCCGCTGGCGTGACGACTTGCGCCGACGGCGACGCTCAGGTGCGGTGCGGTTCGATCGGAGCGCGGCTCGCGACGGCGGGCGGCGCACGGAGTCCCGGCCGGTGTGGGCGATGGTGGAGGTCATCAGGCGCTCCTGATCAGTCGGGCGAGGAGGAAGTTGATGCCGGCCACCAGCAACACGATGAACAGCAGAGACATCGCTATCGCTGAGGCGTAGCCGAAGTGGAAGGAGTTGAACGCCTGGCCATAGACGAGCAGTGTCATGGTGAGGCCCTGCCCGTTGTTGCCGCCCATGGCGTCGGTGAACAGCAGGGCCTCGGTGAAGATCTGCATGCCGCCGACGGTGGAGGTCACCACGCTGAAGAGGATGGTGGGGCGGATGAGGGGGAGTGTGACGCTGATGAAGGTGCGCCAGCGCCCGGCGCCGTCGATCTCGGCCGATTCGTAGAGCGAGGCCGGCACAGCTTGCATCGCCGCCAGGAAGATGAGCGCGTTGAAGCCGGTCCAGCGCCAGATCACCATGATCGCGATCACGAGCTGCGTGGTGAACGGATCGGCGTCCCACGCGATCGGCGGGAGTCCCAAGACCTGCAGCAGCCAGGCGATCGGGCCGTAGTCGCGGCTGAACAACGACGAGAACACGATACTGACCGTCACCAGCGGAGTGATGTTCGGCACCAGGAGCGCCATCCGCCAGAAGGTCTTCGCGCGCAGGCTCCGGTTGTTCAGCACCGAGGCGATGATGAGGGCCAGGATGATGCCGGGGATGGTGGACAGCAGGAAGATCGAGAAGGTGTTGCCGACGGCCTTCCAGAACCGGGGATCGGCCAGCATCGCCGTGTAGTTGTCGATGCCGATGAAGTCGTGCTCGGTCTCGAGCGGCGCCCAGTCGTGCAGTGAGACCCAGGCCGTGAAGAGCAGCGGGCCGACGCCGAAGGCGAGGAAGATGATGAAAAAAGGTGCGATGTACGCGTAGGGTGCGAATTTCTCGCGGAGTCCGATCCGCCGGTGCACCCGGCGTCGGGTGTCGGGCAGTTCTACGGTCGCAGCGGTCACGAGCGTTCCTTTCGATGGTCGGTCGTCCGCCCGGTCCCGTCATGCGGAACCGGGCGGACATCCGCGTGGGTCAGCCCTTGGTCTCGCGGGCTGCGCCCTCCAGTGCTTCGTTCCAGGACTGCTGCGCGTCCTGCCCCTGCTCGACGCGGCCGACGCCGGCTTCGAACTGCTGCTCGACCACCCGGGAGTCCGGGCCGATCGGGTAGCCGTTCAGCGACTCCACGCTGTCGATGTAGATCTCACCGAGGGGAGCGTTGCTGAAGAACGGATCGGTGAGTCCGGTGACCGCTTCGTCGGTGTAGAGAGACGGGGTCGAGGGGAAGGTGCGGTTGTCCTCGAAGAGTGCGAGCTGCTGCTCCGGCGCCTCCAGCCAGGTGATGAAGTCGTACGCCTCCTGCGCGTGCTTCGACGCCTTCGGCACGGCGAGGAACGAGCCGCCGTCGTTGCCGGAGACTCCGGGGAGGGTGGCGACGTCCCACTTGCCTGCGGTGTCGGGCGCTTGCTGCTTGATGGTGGAGAGCAGCCACGCGGGCGCCGGGATGGTGGCGTACGTACCGTTCGCCATTCCGGCCAGCCACTCTGGCGACCAAGTTGCCAGGTCGGCCGACAACCCGGCGTCGATGGCCTGCACGCTGAGATCCCACGCATTCTTGATGGCGGGGTTGTCCTGGTAGATGAGGTTGCCGTCGGCGTCGTAGTACTTCTCGTCGGCCTGGTTCGAGGCGGCGCGATAGATCGCTTTGCCGGCGTCGACGAACGGTTTGCCGGTGGCCTGCACGTACTTCTCGCCCGTGGCGATGTAGCCCTCCCAGTCCGGCCAGAGCGCGGCGACCTCGTTGCGATCGGTGGGCAGACCCGCCTGCGCGAACAAGTCGGTGCGGTATGCGATCGCCATGCCGCCGACGTCGGTGGGGATGGCCACGATGCTGCCGTCGGATGCCACGCCTGTCTTCCAGCGCCAGTCGAGGTAGTCGCCCGACAGGTCTTCCGCGCCGAAGTCGCGGAGGTCGTTGAACGCTCCGGAGTTGTCGACGAACTCGCCCATGTAGTCCACGGCGATCTGAGCGATGTCCGGACCCTGGCCGGCGATCAGCGAAGTCAGCAGCGTCTGATGGGCTGCGTCGTAGTCGCTGATCTTCGACTGGATGTCGATGTTGGGGTGTTCTGCCTCGTACTGCTCCACCAACGCGGGCGACAGGTCCGCGAAGCCCCACATGTTGAGCACGACTTTCTCGTCGCCTCCATCAGCGGCCGATCCGCCGGACGCGCAGCCTGCCAGGAGCAGGGTGAGCGTGGCCGATGCCGCCAAGGCAGCTTTCATAGGTGCCTTCATTGCCACAACCTCTCGGTACGGGGGCGAGCTCTTTCTCGCGCCGTGCCGTCAGATTCACAGAACATCACGACTCTGTCAAGACATTTCGCGAAACTTACTTGAAACTATCGTTCTGCGGGTGGTGCGGCCGTGCTCTGACGTACGACGAGCTCGGTCGCGATCTCGACGACGGGTCCGGGCGGGCGCCCGGCTGCGATCGTGAGCAGCACGTCCAGGGCGTGCCTCGCCATGTCGAGGATCGGTTCACGCACGGTGGTCAGTGGGGGTGCGGCCCATTGGGCGATCGGCACGTCATTGAATCCCACGACACTGAGATCGGCGGGGATGCGCACATCGCATTGGCGTGCTGCCTCGTAGACGCCGAGGGCCTGCTCGTCGCTGGCAGCGAAGATCGCGGTCGGGCGTTCGGGGGCGCGCAACAACTGCAGGCCGGCCTCCAGGCCGGCGTCGTAGCCGAACTCGGCGAAGATGAGCCGGTCGGCGGTCATGTCCACGCCACTCGCCAGGGCCGCTGCGCGGAATCCGTCGGCGCGTGCGCGGCTGAACAGCACGTCGTTGGGTCCGGCGATCATCGCCAGGCGTCGATGGCCCAGCCGGAGCAGGTGCTCCGTCGCCGTATAGGCCCCGCGCCAGTGCGTGACTCCCACGGTCGCCATGCTGCCACTGTCGCTGGCATCGCCTGGATCGATCACGACGGCCGGCAGTCCGGTCTCCTCGAAGCGGCGCTTCTGCTCACCCTCCGGCCGCACGACCGCGAAGACGACTCCGTCGCCCGAACGCGAGGCGATGCCCTCGAGCCAGGTGTCGTCGCCGGGTCGGATGCGGGAGAGCACCACAGCCAGACCGCGTTCGAAGGCCGCCTCCTCCACGGCCACCACGAGCGCGGTGGACCAGGGGCTGGTCAATTCGCCGAGAACCAACTCGATCACGTGGCTCGCGGTGGAGCGCCGCGGTTCGTACTCGTGCTCCCGCAACATCGCCGACACGCGGAGTCGGGTGTTGTCGGAGACGCCGGGTTTCCCGTTCAGCACTTTCGACACCGTCGGCACCGAAACCCCTGCCAACTCGGCGATGTCGGCGATCGTGACGCGCCCGGACCCGGTCGTCTGGCTCATTCGACGTGCCCCCCTTTCGTTCGACGGCGTTGACTCGAACCCCGTGAGCTTATTATTGTCGACCACGATACTTTTGCGAAAGAAAGTTGCACCATGACAAGGCTGTTCTTGGTTGGAGCGGGCTACATCGCCCGTGAGCACGCCGCTGCTGCGTTCGACCCTCAGGTCGTTCCCGACGGCGTCGAGCTGCACGTGACCGATTCTAATTCGGCGGTGCTCGACGACTTCGTCGCTCGCTTTCCCGGTGTCGTCGCGCACCCCGACGTCGACGCGCTGTTCGCGGCCGCCGGCGATCCCGACGACATCGCCATCATCGCGACGCCTCCTGTGACGCACGCGGCCCTCGTGATGGCTGCGCTCGGGGGCGGGCTGCACGTGCTCTGCGAGAAGCCGCTCATGATGTCGTCGGTCGAAGCCCACGAGGCGGCAGCTCTCGCGGAGCGCACCGGGCGCATCCTGGAGTCCTGCGACATCCGCTTCACCGGACTCGCCGCGACGCACGAGGTGAAACGTCTGGTCGACGACGGGGAGCTCGGCGCGGTCTATCACGTCACCTTCGCCAACACGGCGCGCCGAGCGCGGAGCGGCTACGACCACCTCGCGCAATCCGGCTGGTTCCGAGACCCGTCGATCAGTGGGGGCGGGGTCATGATGGACTGGGGGCCTTACGACATCGCCGTGCTCGACGCGGTGCTGCAGCCGGTGCGGGTCGAGATCCTTCACGCCTGGGCCAGCGCGCCGCGCACGGGAGGGCCGTTCGAGGCCGAGTCCACTCTGCTCGACCAGCACGTCGGTGCCTCGATGATCGTCGAGCGTCGCGACGGGCTGCGCGTTCCGGTCAGCTACGAGCGCGCTGCAGCGACCCACGGTGATGAGCGGTCGGCCGTACAGATCGAGGGATCGCTCGGCGCCGTCTCGTGGGATTGGCTCGACTGGTCGGGTGACGGCACTGGCGCCGTCCGCCTCACCCGCGACATCGACGGCCGGCCGGATTCGGCCGTGACCCGCCATGCGCCGCCCGCGACAGGATTCCACGCCCGGCCGCTGGCCAGGATGGTTCGCGCCGTGCGGGAGGGCGAGGACCCGACCGCCGTCACCGACGGCGCGGTGTTCCGCTTCGACTGGGTGCGGGCCATTCTCGACTCCGCCGCCTCCGGGCAGCCCGTCGTGCTGACCCGCGACGACACGATCGTGGCTCGGGCGAGCTGATGAGGTGGCCCGTCTACGGCATGGATGTCGGCTTCTACAGCCACACCGGCCATTACCCACTGGCCACCCGGTGCGCGATGCTCGCCGACCTGGGTTTCGACGCAACGAACCTCACGCTGTGGAGCGAGGCCGCCTGGCACGAGCTCGACGGACTCACCAGCGCAGCGCAGGCATCCGGTCTCTCGGTGGCGTCGCTCTACGTCACGGTCGACCTCTCGGAGTCACTCGATTCGCCGGCCAACCGCCGCGTGTTCGAGATGATCTCCACCCACCGCCACACCCCCGTCGAGCTCACCTTCAGTGCCGTCTCGGGCGGGCTGTCACGCTCCGATCCCGCGGGTGACGACGAGGCCGCCCGTTTCATCGAGCGCGCCATCGAGGTCTCCGGCGGCGAGGCCGACCTACGGCTCTACCCGCACTTCTCGTTCTGGATGGAGCGCGTGGCGGATGCGCTGCGACTCGTGCACCGCTTCGACGGCGCGCGTCTCGGAATCACCTTCCCCGCGTTCCACGTCTACGCCCTCGAGGGCTCGGGGTTCAACGCCGCGTTCGACGCGGCTGTCCCTCACCTGGCCGGTGTGAACACGAACGGCAGTCGGCGGCTGGCCGGTCAATACTTCCCGGTGACGATCGAGTCCATCGGCGAGGGAGACTTCGACAACTTCGCCTTCATCGGGCGGCTCAGAGAATCCGGGTATGCGGGCACGCTGGGCATCCAGGCCTACGGCGTCGGGGGCGATCCGCACCACCATTTCGGGCGATCACTCCGGGCGCTGCAGGACATCGAGTCGCGGCTCGACCGCAACTCCGACTGGGCGCGAACGGGCTCGGAGACGCTCTGATCCCGTCCATACGGCGACGCTGGATCACGAGGGCTCCGGGTCAAGGAGTCGGCCAGCCCGACCGCCAGCGGCGGAGCTCGGTCAGGGCGTCCCTCGCCAGGTCGTCCTGCGTGGGCGCGAAGGGGCGCCAGATCGACGCCGCCGTGGAGATCGATGCGTTGTCAGCGGTGAACGACTCGAAGCCGAGCATGCCGCAGTAGTCGATGGCCACGAGGTCGGCGCGGATCGCGTCCCAGTCCATGTGGTCGCGCAGGGGAACGCCGCGATCGTTTCCGCACACCTGCAGGTGCAACAGACGGTCGCCCACCATCTGGAAGGCGGCCGTGAGCGAAGCCTCCTCGATGTTCATGTGGTAGGTGTCGAGGTTGACGCCGATCGTCTCGGCCGGCAGCGGATCGATGATGTCCATGAGCTGCTCCGCGGTGTTCACCACACTGGTCTCGTAGCGATTGAGCGGCTCGATCGCGAGGCGCACGCCGCGCTCTCCGGCATAGTCGCCCAGGTGACGGTACGACTCGCGCAGCTGCTGCACGACGGCACGGCGCTCGTCGGCATCCAATCGCCAGGAGCGACCGACGGAGGTGTACATCGGGCCGATGACGAGTGCGGAGCCATGAGCCACCGCGGTGTCGATCGCGCCTCGAACGTAGTCGCGCGTGTGGGTGATGACGTCGTCCGACGCGGCGGCGAGCTCCCGTCCGGGGCCGAAGACCGCGCCGATCGCCGAGACGAGGCCGTGATCGCGGAGCTGAGCCGCGGCCGCTTCGGAATCCCAGTCCCCGAGGTTCTCGAGGGCCAGTTCGATGCCCTCGTATCCCCAGCTCGAGATGTCTCGGATGGTCGCCGCCAGCGCGTCGTCGTCGAGCGGCGAGTGCCACACGAAGGTGTTGACCGCGATCGGGAGATCCTGAGCCGCGCTCATCGGGCGAGCTCCCGGGCCGCGACCCACGAGGCGATCCAGGCGCCGTTGCGGCGAGTGGCGGCGTCGGGGTCGGCCTCCGCCTCGGGCGACTCGTCTTCGAACGTCACCCAGCCCGCGTATCCGATCCCTTCCAGATGGCGGAGAACGCCGTCGATGTCCACGATCCCTTCTCCGGTGGGCGCCCAGGAACCATCGGCTCCGACGTCCTTGACGTGGACGTGGTCGACCCGCGCGCCCCACTCCCGCACGACTTCGAGGGGGTCGAGACCGCCTCTGGCGAGATGTCCGAGATCGGGGGTGAACCCCACAGTGGGTGGAAGGAGTTCGGCCAGGCGCCCGTAATCCTCGGGCGTGCGGAAGACAGATCCGTCGGGGGAGTTGGCGTGGAAGGTCGATGCGACACCCGCTCGGGAGGCACGGTCGGCGACGGATTCCACGCACGACATGATGGCACGCTGCCTCTCATCGAGCGACTCCCGGTCCGGCCCAGGAAGAGGCACGAGCACCAGTCGCGCTCCGAGAGCCGCGGCCGCCTCGATCGCCTGGTCGGCGCGGCGTCGTTCGTGTTCGTCCTCCTCCGGCCGTCGCCACGATTCGGCCACCACCAGAGCAGCCAGTCGCAGCCCAGGGTTGGCGTCGAGCGCCGAGCGCAACGAATCGATGCTCCAATCATCGCCGAGCATCACGAGTTCGGGCTCGAAACCCGCGAACCCGGACTCGTGCACCACGTGCATCATGTGATCGACCTCTCCTCGGTAGCGGTCGATGCTCATCTGCCAGCTGTAGCTCTGGCAGGCGAAGCGAAGGGTTACGGTCATGCGAGCCACTCCTCGGTCGTGCGATTAAATTCGTCGAGTTCCTCCCAGTGGTGCACGTGCCCGGAAGCGAAGCGCCGGAGTTCTGCGCCCGGGATGGCGTCAGCGACCTCGACCGAGAGCTCCGGTCGGATGAACGCATCCTGCTCTCCGAGGGTCACCAGGGTCGGGCAGGCGATTTGAGCCAGCCGCGAGAGGGAGTCGTGGGTGGCGCAGGCATCGGCTTGAGCGGAGAAGGCCTGGGGCGAGAGCGTCGGGGGGAGGTCGAGCCCGGGCGCCATCTCAGCGGCGTGCCGGTTCACCCACTCGGGAGTCCACACCAGATTCCGCAGCATCTCGTTGAGCAGACGGTCATCGCCACCGGCCCGGGCGCGCGCGAGCACCGACAGGGTGCTCGCCGTCGCCGGGTCGACGCGCGCCCACGGGGCCACGAGGAGCAGACGTGAGACGAGCTGCGGATGCCGCAGGGCCACCTCCTGGGCCACACACGCGCCCATCGAGATGCCGGCCACGGCCACAGGGCCGGTGCCGAGGGATTCCAGGAGCGAAGCGACGTCGTCGGCATAGTCCTGAGTACTCGCCGGGACGGCACCGAGCGGGGTTCCGCCTGACCCTCGGTTCTCCAAGAGGAGGCAGCGATGAGAGCGGGCCCAGTGTTCGCTGTGCGGCAGCCAGGCCGAAGCCGGTGCGCCGAGACCCATCAGCAGCACCAGGGGAGGCCCGTCTCCGTGCTCGCTGTACGCCGGTACGACCGTCATCGATCGGTTCCGGGGGTGGGGAGGCCAAGACACCAACGAGCCGCGTTGCGCAGCAGCAGCCGCACCTCGGGCTGCTCCAAGTCGTCCTGAGAGCCGAGGCTCGTGTACACGATCCGCTGCGATCCACGTTCACGGGCCCAGGCCACGGCCGACGGCGCGGGCTCGGTCTCGGGATTCACGGGCTCGCCGTGCAGCAGCACGGAGGCGTCGGCAGGCGGGTCGGTGACATAGAGCCACGACGTCACCGAGAAGCGGTCGGGGACGTGGGCGAGCACCGGATGCTCGCCCAACCGGGTCACCGTCGTCGTCGAGCTGTGCCCGTGGTGCCGGCTCCAGGGCGACCCGATCACCTCGGCGGCGAAGCGGGCGGCCCAGTCGGCCGAGGCTCGGCCGACGACCGGATGGAAGGCGTGATTCGACGTGCGCAGGGCCACGAGGTTCCCGCCCCGTGCGAAGTAGGACTCGAGTGCGCGCATCTCCCCTTCGGGCAGCACCCGGAATCGGGTGTAGAGCAGAAGGAGATCCGCGCGCTCGAGAGTGTCGAGCCCCCCGAAACTCGACTCCGGGAATTCCGGGTAGTCCTCCAGCACGTCGGGGGTGCGGTAGTCGAGGCTCGCTCCGATGTCGGCGGCAATCCCCTCGGCGATCGGCCGCATCGTGCGGTCGGACTCGTACTCGCCGTCCCCGGCGAGCGCCACGATTCGGGTCACAGCTCCTCCTCCCCGAACGGCAGCAGGAAGACCTTGCCGCAGCGCCCGGTGTCCTGCAGGTCCATCGCCGCGGACACGTCCTCGAGCGCGAACCGGTGGGTGATGGCGGTGTCGAGCAGGGTGGTGTTCGCGGCGATGGTCGCGAGCATGCGGGGGGCGTGCACCTGGTGGTTCCAATGCCAGCATCCGTGGATCTCGAGGCCCAGCGGAACGAGTGGAGGGAGCGTGATCTCGTTGCCCCAGGCGATCACCGCCATCCGGGCACGGCGGGCGGAGAGTCCGGCGAGCACCGACGGGTTCGCCGCCACGCCGCTGGTCTCGATCGACGCGTCGACGCCCCACCCGTCGGTGAGCTCCCGCACCGTCTCCGAGAGCGTGGGATCGAACGGGTCGAGCACTCGCGCGCCGAGCTTCTCGGCCAGCTCGACACGATACGGATGGGTCTCCAAGGCGAGCACCTCGGCGCCTCGGGCGCGACCGTGGATGACGGCGCCGAGCCCGACCGGTCCGCAACCGGCCACCAGAACGGAATCGGTGGCCTGCACGTTCATCCGTTGATGCGCGGTGAAGCTCGGGCCGAGCAGGCAGCACGCGGCGGCGGCGTGGGCGAGACTCATACCGTCGGGCACGGGCAGCAGCAGCCAGTCGGGCTTCAGCACGTATTCGGTGTAGGTGGCGGTGCCGTAGCTCTGTCCGGTCTCCCCGAGAACGTCGCGCGGGAACGGGCAGTAGATGTGTTCGCCGGAGGTGCAGTAGCGGCAGCGGCCGCAGCCGAACTGGGGCATCACCACGACCCGGTCGCCCACGGCGACGCGGTGAGAACGCCCCGCGTCGACCACGACTCCCGCGGCCTCGTGGCCGAGCGAGTCGGAGAGGTTACCCGCCTTGCGATCCTTGTGCTCGGTGCACATCGGTGCCACCAGGATGCGCACCACGACGAGGTCGTCGTGCGCGACGGGTTCCGGTCGTTCCACGATCTCCACCACACCGGGTGCGGTGATCGCCGCCGCCTTCATCGCGCCACCTCCGCTCGGCGCTCGAGCAGCCGGTCGCGAAGGGCCGCCACGATCGGTACGGCGAGTGCGGCATCGGTCTCGGTGGTCGGGCAGAAGCAGAAGTCGACGGTCCACCAGGCCAGTCGGGCCACGGAGTCGCCGAGGGTGTCGAGCACGGCGGGGAAGTCGACTTCGCCGGTGCCGAAGGGCAGATGTTCGCTGGTCTCGCCGTTGTGCAAGGAACCGTCGCCATCGATCAGATGGAGGTGCCGCACGCGATCGCCGACCAGCTCAGCGAGACCGACGGCGCCACCGGGCAGCAACTCCGGGTCCACCCCTTGCCGTGCCCCGTGCGCTGCGATCGACGTCGCGTGCGAGGTGTCGAAGAGGATGCCCACGTTCTCCCGGCCTATGTCATCGACGAGTCTCCGGATCTGCGAGGGACGGTTGATCCAGAACCCGGGCTCGAACTCCCAGACGAGCTCGATGCCGTGCTCCGCGAGGAGGTCGGCCGACGCTTGCCAGGTGGAGACCAGCCTGCGGTAGGCGCCGTCAGGGTCGCTCTGGGGGCCGGGAGGCGGCGTGATCGTGTCGACCCGCACCGTGGTGATCGACAGGGCATCGCAGAATCGCGCGATGCTGGCCATCCGGCCGAGGTACTCGGCCGGATCGGCGATGCCGGGAGGGGTCGCCGAGAGATCGGGAGCGTAGGCCGAGATTCCGAGACCGAGCCCGCTGATCGTACCGGCCAAGTCTCTGGCCGCCGCCGAGTCGTAGTCCTCGTCGTGCGGATGGGGGCGGAATCCGTTGATCTCCACGCCGTCATATCCGGACTGCGCGGTGTAACGGAGAAACCGCTCCCAGCTCCAGGGAGCCTTCTCGAAGGGCCCGAAGGTGAAAGCCCAACTCCCCAGTGCGATACGAGGTGTGGATGCGGTTGCGACGTCGTCGTCCATGAAGGGATCCTTTGCAGTGCGAGTACCTCCACGCTAACCAGACAGGCGTTGGGGAGGCTTGGAGGATTCGCTCGCATACTTGCAAAATCCTGCTCCGGTGGCCCGTTCGCCATTGCGCTGGGGTCGGCTGTGTGCCGATGATGGTGGCGTCACGAGGAGGTGTGGAATGTCGGATGAGAACGACCAGGGAATCCTGGCCACGAGCGCAGCCCTGCTGTCGGTCTTCGACCACGTTCCCGATGTCTTCGTGTTCGTCAAGAACGCCCGCCGGGAGTTCGTCGCCTGCTCGGAGCCCTTCACCGCATTGATGGGTTTCGACTCGGCCGACGAGATCATCGGCAAGCGCGACGAGGATCTCTCCCCCGAGTACCTCGTCGTGCACTACCGGGAATACGACGAGGCGATCCTCCGCACCGGAGATCCTCTCATCGACCTCGTAGAACTCGTCCGCAATCGCGACGGCTCCTATGACTGGTTCCTCAGCACGAAGACCGCCATCACCGACGCATCCGGCCGGAGCGTGGGGATCATGGGGGTGACCCGCAGCCTGACCCACCGCGACCGCGCGGCCGGCCAGCTCCTGAGCCTCACCCCGGCGGTCGAACTGATCTCCCGCGAGTACGCCAGGCCCATCAAGGTCGACGAACTCGCCGGGCACGCGCTGATGTCGACCAGTCATTTCAGCCGGCTCTTCAAACAGCACTTCGGCGTCACCCCGTACAAATACCTCATGCGGGTGCGTCTGATGGCGGCCTGCGACCTCCTGGCGACCACGACGCTCGGCGTCGGCGCGATCAGCGCCCGCACCGGGTTCTACGACGCCAGCCACCTCACCAACGAGTTCCGCCGGGAGCGCGGAATGAGTCCCACCGAATACCGCTCCCGATACCGCACCTGGCCGTCGTACCGTTCGGAACGACAGTCGGTGATGGGTCTCCTGGGTTCCCCACCCGACCCGATCCCCGCGTCCTGACGCACCAGCCCGAATCGCGCAACCGCCGGCATCCGCCGGTCGATCCTGCGTGCTCCGGCGACCCGTTCCGAGCACCCCTCGGAACGTCCCGACAGTCACAGAGGAGAACACGACGATGACGTCACGCACTCAGCACCCCCGCCTCTCCCGGAGGGGCCTCCGGGCCCTCGGCCGCACTGCCGCGGCCGCCCTCACCATCGGTGCCGTGGGCATCGCCCTGGTCGGCTGCTCGTCCGGCGGCGGCAGCGGCGACGGCGCCAAGGAGATCTCGATCATCAACCGGTGGTCGGACCCCATCGGCAAGGCCGCGGCCGAGGAGATGTTCGACGCCTTCACGGCCGAGACCGGCATCACGGTCAAGAACAACTCCCAGCCCTCGAGCGGCGACACCTATCAGCCCGCCGTGCGTTCGGCGCTCTCGTCGAGCAACGCGCCGAGTCTGGCCGTCGACAACGCCGGACCCGACACCTTCGAGTTCGCGAAGTCCGGCGCCATCCTGGACATCACCGACTTCTTCAACTCGACGTTGGCCGACCGCTCGACGGCCGGAGCCACCTCGGGCGAGGAGTACGACGGCAAGATCTACGGCATCAGCGCGGGCGCCGTCGTGGGCAACCTCATCTGGTACAACCCCGACTACCTCGCCGAGTACGGGGTCGACGCCTCGACGATCACCACCTACGAGGAGTGGATCGCGGCGATGCAGAAGATCAAGGATGCGGGCGGCACCCCGATCGTGCTCGGCGCGAAGGACCAGTGGCCCGGTGGTCACTACCTCAACGACTTCGTGCAGCGCGCCCTCGGCTCCGAGAAGACCACGGCCCTCTACGACCGCACCGTCAAGGCCGGCCAGCCGGACAGCCCGAAGTGGACCGATCCCGAAGTCGTTCAGGCCTTCCAGGACTACGTCGACATGAAGCCGCTGTTCCAGGACGGCTTCCTCGGTGAAGCCCAGGCCACGGCCGACAGCCTCTTCCTCGGCGGCGACGTCGGCTTCTACGAGATGGGCAGCTGGTTCCTCACCGCCATCCAGAACGCGAACCCCGACTTCAAGCCCGGAGTGATGCTGTTCCCGGCGCTCGAAGACGGCGAAGGGTCGGGAACCGAGGTCACTCTCGGCAACGACTCCCTGATGGTCTCGGCGGATGCCGACCCCGAAGCGGCTCAGGCCTTCTTGGAGTTCTTCACCCGTCCCGACGTCGCGGCGAAGTTCGGTGCCGCGACGAGCAAGATCATGCCCTACAAGATCGACACGTCGCTCAGCACGGTTCCCGATGTCATCGCGCCGCAATGGGACGCCATCAACGCGTTCGCGAGCGACGCAGGCGACGGCGGCGCGGCGCTGTTCAACGACCAGGCGATCGATGTGAACATCTACCAGAAGTACATCTGGCAGGGCAGCGTCGGCCTCATGTCGGGCGAGATCACGCCGAAGGAACTGGCCGAGCAGCTCGAGCAGGCCACGGTCGACGCGCAGAAGGCGAACGGCTGAGCGATGCGCGCCGCGACTCGCACCACCTGGCAGGCATACGGGCTGATCGCTCCTGCGGGAATCCTCTACGCACTGTTCCAGCTGGTTCCGATCCTCGGCGCGTTCGCCCTCAGCTTCACCTCCTGGAACGGCATCAACCTCTCGCGGATCGAGTTCACCGGTCTCGACAACTACGTGCGGCTGGCGCAGGACGAACTGTTCTGGCGGAGCGTCCTGCACAACCTCATCGTGGCCGCGCTGGTGTTCGTGTTCATGACGGTCGGGAGTTTTCTGATCGCCGCGATCGTGCATGCCGGCATCCGTGGGGGAGCCTTCTTCCGGATCGTCTTCTTCGCACCCGTCGTGATCTCCTCGGTCGCGATCGCGATGCTGGCGATCTTCTTCTTCAGCCCCTCGCAGGGCCTCATCAACGAGGCCCTGCGAGGGATCGGGCTGGGCGATCTCGCCCAGCCGTGGCTGGGGAGCAGCGAGTGGGCGCTGCCGTCGGTCACGATGACTTACATCCTGCAGAACTTCGGGTTCTCGGTGATCCTCTTCCTCAGCGCGCTCACCCAGGTGAACGACGAGATGTGCGAGGCGGCCGAGGTCGACGGGGCGTCGCAGGGGCGGATCCTCTGGGGCATCGTGCTGCCGACCATCAAGCCGATCGCCTCGGTGGTGGTGCTGCTGGGCTTCATCAATTCGTTCCGACTCTTCGACACGGTCTACGTGATGACCGGCGGTGGCCCGTACCACGCGTCCGACACCATCGTCACCTACCTCTACGGCACGGCGTTCGGCGGGAACCAGGTGGGCTACGCGAACGCGATCGGTGTGGCGTTGTTTCTCATCCTCTGCGTCATCGCCCTCGTGCAATTGCGCTTCACCCGCGAGAAGAAGGAGGTCTCGGCATGAAGTTCGCCCGGTTCACCCTCCCGGCGAAGGTCGCCTCGTACGTGTGGCTGATCGGCCTCGCGCTGATCGTGCTCTTTCCCATCGCCTGGCTCACCCTGAGCGTCTTCAAGGACTCGAACTCGATCGTCGGCGACCCGTTCAGTCTTCCCACCAGCTTCTCGCTCGACAACATCGTTGCCGCGTGGGAGCAGGGGGACTTCGGCCGTCGCTACCTCAACAGCGCCATCATCACGGTCGTGTCGGTCACCGGCATCCTCATCTTCGAGGGCGCGGCCGCCTATGCGTTCGCGCGCCTGAAGTTCAAGGGCATGGTGATCCTGTTCGCCGTCTTCGTCGCCGGACAGCTGGTGCCCTCGCAGGTGATCGTCCTGCCCTCGGCGCTCCAGATCTCGGCCATGGGGCTCAGTGACACCCTCGTCTCCCTCATGCTCCAATACCTCAGCTGGGCGCCATTCGCGATCCTCTTCCTGCGGGCCGCGTTCCTCGCCGTGCCCAAGGAGCTCGAGGAGGCGGCCAGGATCGACGGCGCCGGGCTGTTCACGATCCTCTGGCGCATCATCCTGCCGATGACCCGTTCGGCCTTCGCCACGGTCGGCACGATCTATGCGCTCTGGATCTGGAACGACTTCCTCTTCCCCTTGGTCTACCTGCAGTCGGCCGACAACTTCACGGTGCCGCTCGGGCTCGCGCAGTTCCAGGGTTCGTACACCACCTACTGGGGCTACCTCGTCGGCGCGATCTTCGTCGCGGTCTGGCCGCCGCTGCTCGTGTACGGCCTGCTCAATCGCCAACTCCAGGACCGGCTCTCCTTCGCCGGGTCGAAAGGATGACCATGCCTCCACTCGTCGCCGGAGCCCCCGTCAGCTTCGGGGTGTTCGAACTGACCCCCGAGGGTGCGGAGGTGATATCACCCGACTCGATGGCCGCCGTGCTGCAGGAGACGGGCTACGGGGGGATCGACCTCGGGCCCGTGGGATACCTCGGTCGCGGAGAGGAACTGCGCGGCCGCTTGCGAACGCACGGCCTCGCGCTCGCCGGGGGCTGGATCGACCTCCCGTTCAGTGATGACCGGGCCTTCGAGGATTCCCTCGGCCGACTGCACGACGCCCTCGACGTGATGATCGACGGCTCTCTGCCCGAGGCCGCGCTCGCGCCCAGGCCGACGCTCGCCGATTCGGGGGACGAGCGCAGGCGCGCCCGGCCGGGAGGCGCGCCGGAGCTCCGGCTGAGCGCAGCCCGATGGGATGTGCTTGAGCGCAACCTCGCTCGGACGGTCGAGCTCGTGCGCGGGCGCGGCCTCGAACCGACCTTCCACCACCATGCCTGCACCTACGTCGAGACACCCGACGAGATCGACGAGCTGCTCGCCCGTACCGACATCGGGCTCACCTTCGACACCGGGCACCTGCTGCTCGGAGGAGGCGATCCGCTCGAGGCCTGGCGGCGTTGGGCGCCCCGTATCGACCACCTGCACCTGAAAGACGTGCGCGTCGAGCGGATGCACGAGATCGTCGCCACCGGTGGCGGGATGCTCGAGGTCTGGTCGGGCGGCGTGTTCGTTCCACTGGGGCAGGGCGACCTGGAGATCCCTGCTCTCATGACGGCCGTCGCCGAGTCCGGATACTCGGGCTGGATCGTGATCGAGCAGGACGTCATGCCCGGGCCGGATCACGGCGCCGACCAATTCACCCGCGATCACGCCGTGAATCGCGACGTTCTCCGCACCTGGTTCTGAAAGGACTTCGGATGACCGACCAGACCGCTGCCACGCAGCGTAGCTCCCCTTCCCGACCCAGCCTCGGTGTCGGGGTCATCGGTTTCGGCTGGATGGGCCGCACCCACACGCAGGCATACTCCCGCGTGCCGCACCATTTCGACGATCTCGGCGTCGTGCCTCGCCTCGTCGCGGTGGCGGACGACGTGGAAGGCCGAGCGGAGACCGCCGCCGCCCGATACGGATTCGAGCGGGCGCACCTGTCGTGGCGCGCCCTGCTCGACGACGACGACGTCGAGCTCGTCAGCGTGACCGCGCCGAACTTCCTGCACCGCGAGATCGGCGTCGCCGTGGCGGAGGCGGGCAAGCACCTCTGGATCGAGAAGCCGGTCGGGAACACGGCGGCCGACGCCGTCGCCGTGCGCCAGGCAGTCGGCGAGGCCGGCGTGATGGCCGCCGTCGGGTTCAATTACCGCAACCCGCCCGCCGTGCAGGCCGCCCGCGAGCTCATCGCATCCGGAGCGATCGGATCCGTCACCCACGCCACCTTCCGGCTGCTCAGCGATTACGCCGCCGACCCCGCCGGGGCGCTCTCCTGGCGTTACGCGTTCGCCACGGCCGGTCACGGCGTGCTCGGCGACCTGGCGGTACACGGCATCGACCTGGCGTGGTACCTCCTCGGCGACGTGGCCGAGGTGACGGCCGATACTCACGTCTTCATCGGTGAGCGTGCCGTGCCGACCGGCGCCACCAGCGGCCACGAGCGCATCGAGGGCGGCGCCCTGGGCCGGGTGGAGAACGAAGACTACCTGGCGAGCATCCTGCGCCTGACCAGCGGCGCGCGAGTGACGATGGAAGTGAGCCGCATCGCCGTGGGCGAGCAGAACGATTACGGCTTCACCGTGCACGGCACGCGCGGCAGCGTCGCTTGGAGCTTCCGGCGCATGGGCGAGCTGCAGGTCAGCCAGGGCGCCGGGTACCAGGATCTGCCGGTGGCGACGGGATACGTGGGGCCGGGCGACGGCGACTACGCCGCCTTCCAGCCGGGGGCGGCGATCAGCATGGGCTACGACGACCTCAAGGTCATCGAGGCCGCGAAGCTGCTGCGGTCGATCTCGGGTGGAACGGTCACCGGTGCGACGCTGGACGACGCGGTGCGCGCGGCCCGGGTGGCCGAGGCGATGGCCGCGTCGGCTGTCTCCGGTCGCTGGGAAGGCATCGAGACCGATGAGGTGACGCGATGACGGGCGGATACGGCGCTCTGCGCGTCGGGATCATCGGCACCGGCATCATGGGCGCCGACCACGCCCGCATCATCAGTACGCACCTCGGGCAGGCCGTGGTTCGCGTCGTGGCCGACGTCGACGCCGACCGGGCCGCCGCTGTCGCAGCCACGCTGGCCGACGCCCGCGTCGCCCCCGATGCGCTGGCCTTGATCCGCGATCCGGAGGTCGACGCCGTCATCATCGCCTCGCACGACTCCACCCACGCCGCCCTCACCCTCGCCTGCATCGATGCCGGCAAGGCCGTGCTCTGCGAGAAGCCCCTGGCGCCCACCATCGAGGATTGCCGCGAAGTCGTGGCCGCCGACGCCGCCGCCGCGAAGAGTGGTCGCCGGCTGGTCTCGGTCGGGTTCATGCGCCGATTCGACCCGGCCTACGCCGAACTGAAGGCCGCCCTCGGCGCGGGCGAGGCCGGTGACGCGCTGCTGGTGCATGCGATCAGTCGCGGCGTCTCATCGGCACCCGGATCGACGAGCGAGGGAAGCATCACCGGATCGGCCATCCATGAGTTCGACACCGTGCCGTGGCTGCTCGGCAGCCCCATCACCGAGATCAGCTGGCATGCTCCGAAGAGCACCAGCCTGGACACCGGGCTGCAGGATCCGCAGGTGATGCTGATCCGAACCGCGGACGGCGTACTCAGCACGCTCGAGACGTTCCTGAACGCTCGCTACGGCTATGACATCCTGTGCGAGGTGATCGGCGAGACGGGCACACTGGTGCTGCGGAATCCCGCACGCCTGCACCGCAACGCGGCAGGATCGAGCTCGCTCGGCTACGCCGCCGATTGGCGGCCCCGCTTCGAAGACGCGTACCGGCTGGAACTCGCCGCCTGGATCGACTCGGTGATCGCGGGCGAGCCGTCGCCGCTCGCGTCGGCCCACGACGGACTGGTCGCCACGGCCGTCGCCCGCGCAGCGATCGAATCCATGCGCTCCGGAGGACGAACGGTCTCGATCGATGTCTAGTTTCCCGTCTTCGCTCCCGACTCCCCGCACGCCCGACTCGATGGAGGCGCCGCCGCTGCGTTGGGGTGTGGTCGGCACGGGCTGGATCGCCGAGCGTTTCGTCGCGGCCTTGCTGGCCGGAACGCGCCAGCGGGTCACCGTGGTCGCGTCGCGCGACCTCCGGCGCGCCGAGGACTTCGTGCAGCGAACCGGCGCGGGCCGGGCGGTCGAGGGATACGAGGAGCTCTACGCCGCCCGTGATGTCGATGTCGTCTACGTGGCGACCCCGCACCCGGAGCACCATGACGCGGCTCTCGGCGCGATCGGACACGGTAAGCACGTGCTGGTGGAGAAGCCGATCGGTCTGGATTCCGACCAGGCCGAGAGCATCCGCGAAGCCGCGTCGGCGGCGGGCGTGTTCTGCATGGAAGCGCTCTGGACGGCGTTCCTGCCGAAGTTCGACGTGGTGCGCCAACTGCTCGCCGATGGCGTGCTCGGCCGCGTCGAGACCGTGGTCGCCGACGTGGGCGAGCAGTTGCCGGCCGGGCATCGCATCTTCGATCCCGCGCTGGCCGGCGGACCGCTGCTCGATCTGGGCACCTATCCCGTCTTCCTCGCCACCGAGGTGCTCGGCGCACCGAACGAGGTGCTGGCCCGCGGCGTGCGCCACCCCGCTGGAGTGTTCGCCCAGGTGGCGGCGGTGCTCGGATACCCGCTCGGGCAGGCGGTGCTCCACACGTCGCTGGCGGTCGACACTCCGGTCGCGGCCGTGATCGCCGGCGAGGCGGGCAGCATCCGCTTCGATCGCGACTTCTATCTGCCGGGCAACTTCGAGCTGCGCGAGACAAGCGGACGGAGCCTGTCCCATTCCGAACCCGAGGTGCGCCACGCCGCCCTGCACTTCGAAGCCGCCGAAGTCGCGCGGTGCATCGCCGAGGGGCGCACGGAATCGCCTCTCCGACCGCTCGCGAACTCCCTGCGAACACTGTCGGTGCTCGATCGGATACGTCGCGAGATCGGGGACTACCACCGTGCAAGCGGCTCCGAACGTATGCGAAGGGGGACGGCCCGATGAACGCGGACGCGTGGTTTTTCCGAGCGGGCCAACTGGCCGACGGCCCGTGGCAGACGATCGTCGACGAGTCGCTTCCCGGCTGGCGGCACACCGGGCTCCGCATCGCGGACATCGCACCCGGACAGGAACTCCGCCTGGACGCCGAGTCGCGGGAGCGCATCGTGGTGCCGCTCTCGGGATCGTTCACGGTGGATCACGGGCAGGACGGCGTGACGCGCCGAACGCTGCTGGCCGGTCGCGAATCCGTCTTCGACGGCCCGACCGACGTGCTGTATCTCCCGACTCGATCGGTCGTCGCGATCATCGGACCCGGCCGGGTGGCGATCGCCGAGGCCCCGACGGAGGACGTGCATCCGAGTCGCCACATCTCGCGCACCGAGGTGCCCGTCGAACTCCGAGGGGCGGACCGATCCAGCCGCCAGGTGCACAATTTCGGCGTTCCCGGCGTACTGGATGCCGGTGGACTCATCGTCTGCGAGGTCATCACACCCGCCGGGAACTGGTCGTCTTTCCCGGCTCACAAGCATGACACCGCCGTCGCCGGCCAGGAGACCGAGCTCGAGGAGATCTACTACTTCGAGACCGCGCTCGCGCGGGACGCCGCGGCATCTGCTCCGGCCACCGAGTCGGCCCAGCCGTTCGGGCTGTTCACCGTCTCCACCTCGCCCGCGGGGGAGATCGAGCTCACCGCGCGGGTGCAGAGCGGGGACGTCGTCTTGGTGCCTTTCGGTTACCACGGTCCCGCCGTGGCGCCACCGGGATACGACCTGTACTACCTCAACGTGATGGTCGGTCCGGAGCGGTCGTGGCTGATCTCCGACGATCCGGGGCAGAGCTGGATACGCACCACCTGGATCGACCAGGAGATCGACCCCAGACTGCCGCTCGGCAGGGAAGGACACCTGAGATGACCACGAGGCGCATGACCGTCGCCCAGGCGCTGATCGAGTTCCTGGCCCGCCAATGGACGGTGGACGGCGCTCACCGCGAGCGCACGATCGCGGGCACCTTCGGTATTTTCGGGCACGGCAACGTGGCCGGCATCGGTCAAGCCCTCAAGCAGCTCGACGTCGAGCAGCCTGGCCTCATGCCGTATCACCAGGCCCGGAACGAGCAGGCCATGGTGCACCAGTCGGTGGGGTACGCGCGGATGCGCCGCCGCCTCGGCACCTTCGCCAGCGCTGCGTCCGTCGGGCCGGGCGCCGCCAACATGCTCACGGGGGCCGCCCTCGCGACGACCAATCGACTGCCCGCCCTCCTGCTACCCAGTGACACCTTCGCCACGCGAGTCGCCGACCCCGTGCTCCAGCAGTTGGAGTTGCCCCACGACATCGGCGTCACCGTCAACGACGCTTTCCGGCCGCTGTCGCGCTTCTTCGACCGCGTGCAGCGACCCGAACAGCTCTGGTCGATCGCTCTCGGCGCGATGCGGGTGCTGACCGATCCGGCCGAGACCGGCGCGGTCACGATCGCTCTGCCTGAGGACGTGCAGGCCGAAGCGGTCGAGGTGCCTCTCGAGTTCCTCGAGGATCGGGAGTGGCACCTGCGGCGACCCCTTCCGGAGCGTGACGCGCTCGCCCGGGCGCTGGCCGCCATCCGCTCCGCCACGCAGCCGCTGATCGTGGCGGGCGGCGGCGTGCTGTACTCCGGTGCCGAGGAGTCGTTGCGGCGGTTCGTGGAGACGACGGGGATACCGGTCGCCACCACCCAGGCGGGAGGTGGATCTCTCCCGTGGGACCACCCGCAGTATCTGGGCGGAGTGGGCGCGACCGGTTCGCGCGCAGCCAACGAGATCGCTGCCACCGCCGATGTCGTGATCGGTGTCGGCACGCGCTACAGCGACTTCACGACGGCGAGCCGCACCGTGTTCCAGAACCCCGACGTGGCGTTCGTGAACGTCAACGTCTCGTCGTTCGACGCCTACAAGCACGGAACCCGGCTGCCCCTCGTCGCCGATGCGCGGGAAGCACTCGACGCTCTCGGCGACGGCCTCGAGCTATTCCGCATCGTCCGCGAGTACGGGGAACGGATCGCCCGGCTCAAGCGGGAATGGGACGGTGCGGTGGATGACGCCTTCGAGCCCTCCGGGCTCTCGTTGCCCGGCCAGCCAGAATTGATCGGTGCGGTCCAGTCGGCCAGTGAGCCGCGGGACGTCGTGGTGCAGGCGGCCGGCTCGCTCCCGGGCGACCTACACAAACTGTGGCGTGTGCGCGACGCACTCGGCTATCACGTCGAGTACGCCTTCTCCTGCATGGGCTACGAGATCGCGGGCGGACTCGGGGTGCGCCGTGCCGCTCCCGACCGCGACGTCATCGTGATGGTGGGCGACGGCTCCTATCTCATGCTCCACACGGAACTCCTCACGGCCGTCGCGGAGGGCCTCAAGATCATCGTCGTGCTGATCCAGAATCACGGCTACGCCTCCATCGGGCACCTCTCCGAGACCGTGGGGTCGGAACGGTTCGGCACGCAGTACCGCTATCGCGATGACGACGCAAGGCGCCTGCCCGTCGATCTCGCGGCGAACGCACGGAGCTACGGAGTCGACGTCATCGAGATCCCACCGGGTCCGGATGCCGTCTCCGAGTTGCGCCGAGCCGTCACGCGGGCGAAGGCGGCAACGACGACGACGCTGATCCACGTGGAGAGCGACCCCACGATCTATGCGCCCGACGGCGGTGGTTGGTGGGACGTGCCGGTGGCAGAAGTCTCCGAGCTCGCCACGACCCGCGCGGCCCGGGTCGACTACGACCGAAGCCGTGCCCGGCAGCGCCCTCTCCTGGGCCGGCCCGCGCAACCCGAACAAGAGGAATGACAATCATGACCGACCTGCTCCCCGGCCCCGCCCTGGATCGCCTCGTCTCCGACGATCTACCCACCCGACTCTGGAACGACTCCGCCGACCCCGATGAGCTCCGCCGTTCGATCGCGCTCGGCGCGGTCGGCGCGACCTGCAATCCCGTGATCGCCCTCGCCGTCGTGCGCCGCCACCTCGGGCGATGGTCGGAGCGCATCCGCGAGATCGCGAGCGAGGATGCTTCCGCCACCGACGCCGACATCGCCTGGCAGGTGGTGGAGGAGCTCTCGATCGAGGGTGCCGGTCAGCTCGAGCCGGCCTTCGAGGCGTCCGGCGGACGCGACGGGCGACTGTCCATCCAGACCGACCCGCGTCTGCACCGCGATTCCGCCGCGCTGGTCGACCAGGCGGTGCGGTTCGCCGGGCTCGCGCCGAACGTCATCGTGAAGATCCCCGCCACGGCCGTCGGGATCGCGGCCATGGAGGAAGCGACGTTCCGAGGCGTGAGTATCAACGCCACCGTCTCCTTCACGGTGGCACAGGCAGTGGCTGCGGCCGAAGCGATCGAACGCGGTCTCGATCGACGTGCTGCGGAGGGACTGCCGGAGCACGAGTTCGGTTCGGTGGTCACCATCATGGGCGGTCGGCTGGACGACTGGTTGAAACACACGACGAAGCGCGATCGGGTGCTGGTGGATCCCGGCATCCTGGAGTGGGCCGGGGTGGCGGCTCTCAAGAAGGCCTACTCGATCTTCCAGGCCCGCGCATTCCGCTCCCGGGTGCTGTCGGCCGCCTTCCGCAACCACTTCCAGTGGTCGGAACTCCAGGGCGGCGACCTCGTCGTCTCCCCACCGTTCGATTGGCAACTCCGCATCGCCGAGAACCGTCTGCCGGTCGTCGACCGGATCGACGTGCCTGTCGACCCCGCGATCGTCGAGGAGCTCCTGCGACGCGTCCCGGATTTCGCCCGCGCCTACGACGAGCACGGTTTGTCGCTCGACGAGTTCGACTCGTTCGGCGCGTCCGTCATCACCTTGCGTCAATTCCTCGAAGCCGGGGCCGAGCTCGAAGCGCTCGTCCGTGAAGTCATCCTCGAACCCTGAAAGTCATCGCCATGAACGAATTCTTCTCCACACTCCCGCACTGGATCGGCGGCCGTGAACTCCCCGGATCGAGCGGCCGCTCCGCTCCCGTGTACGACCCGGCGCTGGGGGTGCAGACCAAGAGCGTCGCGCTGGCCGGCCCGGCGGAGATCGAGGCTGCGGTCGCGGCGGCTCACGACGCGTTCCCGGCTTGGCGCGATCTGTCGATGTCGCGGCGGCAGCAGATCGTGTTCGCGTTCCGGGAGTTGTTGAATGCGCGGAAGGGTGAGCTTGCGGAGATCCTGACGAGCGAACACGGGAAGGTGTTGTCGGATGCGGCGGGGGAGATCACTCGTGGCTTGGAGGTGGTGGAACTCGCGACCGGGTTCCCGCACCTGTTGAAGGGTGAGTATTCGGAGAACGTGTCGACGGGGGTGGATGTGTATTCGACGAAGCAGCCGTTGGGTGTGGTGGGGATCATCAGTCCGTTCAATTTTCCGGCGATGGTGCCGATGTGGTTCTTCCCGATCGCGATCGCGGCGGGCAACACGGTGGTGCTGAAGCCCAGCGAGAAGGACCCGTCCGCGGCGAACTGGCTGGCCGCCTTGTTCCAGGAGGCGGGTCTGCCGGATGGGGTGTTCAATGTGCTGCACGGCGACAAGGAGGCCGTCGACGGCCTGCTGAATCATCGCGACGTCAAGTCGATCTCGTTCGTGGGGTCGACGCCGATCGCGCACTACATCTACGAGACCGCGGCGAGGAACGGGAAGCGGGTGCAGGCGTTGGGTGGGGCGAAGAATCACATGCTGGTGCTCCCGGACGCCGATCTCGATCTCGCCGCCGACGCGGCGATCAACGCGGGCTTCGGTTCGGCGGGGGAGCGGTGCATGGCCATCAGCGTGCTGGTCGCGGTCGAGCCCATCGCTGACGAGTTGGTGGCGAAGATCAAGCAGCGGATGGCGACCCTGAAGATCGGTGACGGCCGTCGCGGTTGTGACATGGGCCCGCTGGTCACGGAGGTGCACCGGGACAAGGTCGCCTCCTACATCGATGTCGCTGCCGCTGACGGGGCGACCGTGGTGGTCGATGGGCGCGGTGTCGAGGTCGATGGGGAGGCGGACGGGTTCTGGTTGGGTCCGACCCTGATCGACAAGGTCCCGACCACGTCGAAGGTGTATTTGGATGAGATCTTCGGTCCGGTGCTGTCGGTGGTGCGGGTGCATTCCTACGAAGACGGGGTGGATCTCATCAACAACGGTGCTTACGGCAACGGGACGGCGATTTTCACGAACGATGGTGGGGCGGCGCGCCGGTTCCAGAACGAGGTCGAGGTGGGCATGATCGGCATCAACGTGCCCATACCTGTGCCCGTGGCTTACCACTCCTTCGGCGGGGTGAAGGACTCGATCTTCGGCGACTCGAAGGCGTACGGTCTGGCCGGGTTCCGCTTCTTCACCCAGGAGAAGGCCATCACCTCCCGTTGGCTCGACCCCTCGCACGGCGGCATCAACCTCGGCTTCCCCCAGAACTAGGAGGCAGCCGCCACCCCGTGACCTGGAGCGCGAGCGGATCTACAATATTCGCGTGATCGGCATCGGCACGGTGTGGGCCGACCACGGCGTGGCCGTGGGGCACGGGTCACTCGTGGGCCGGAGCGGGCTCGTCGACCTGGCGTTCCGGCGCTGGCAGAGCGCGGTGCAGGGCGACGGGCGCCTGCTGCTGTTCGCCGGTGAGGCGGGCATCGGCAAAAGTCGGCTGGTGCGCGAGTTCTCGGCGCGGATCGGCGAGTCGGGTCGCATCCTCGGCGCCTCCCTCTGGCCGAAAGACGCGCAGGTGGGCGGCTCGATCCTGCTCGACCTCGCCGACGACCTGGGACGCCACGGCGACCCGGCGCACGCCGAGCACCTGCGGTCGCTCCTGCTCGGCTCCCGCGACGACAGCGACGCCCTCGCCCGCCGGGTGCTGCTGCGCGACCTCGTCGACGTGCTGCTCGAGGTGCTGGGAGACGCGCCCACCGTGCTGCGCTTCGAAGACCTGCACTGGGCGGATGAGCTCAGCCTCGACGTGCTCGCCCGGCTCGCGCCCGAACTCCTCACCACCCCGGGTCTCGTGATCGGCACCTACCGCACCGACGAGGTCTACGCCGGCACCGCTCTCGCCGAATGGCGAGGCCGCCTGCTCGCCCAGCGCCTGGCCGACGAAGTTCGGGTACCGCGACTCGACCCGGCGGCGACCGGCGAGCTCGTGACCGCGCTCACCGGCGCCGTACTGTCGTCGGAGTTCGTCGAGCTCCTGCACAGCCGCAGTGACGGCATCCCGCTCCACATCGAGGAACTGCTGGTGGCCGGCGTGGGCGACCGCGTGCCCGACACCCTGGCCGATGCCGTGCGTGCGCGGGCCGACTCGCTCGATCCGTCGACCCACGACGTGCTGTCCGCCGCCGCCATCGTGGGATGCCGCTTCGACCTGGTGCTGCTCACCGACCTCGTCGGCGACGACGACCGCGTGGTCGATCGCGCGATGAAGTCGCTGCTCGACCGCTACTTCATCGTCGAGACCGACGCGGGCTTCGAGTTCCGACACGCCCTCGTGCGCGACGTCGTGCACGACGACCTGCCGCCGATCCGCCGACGCTCGTTGCACGAGGAGGTGGCGAAGGCCGCGATCGTGCGGCATGCGCGGCCCGCCTACATCTCCGAGCAGTACGAATTGGCGCAGCTGCCCGACCGCGCGCATCCGTTCGCGCTGGAGGCGGCGCGCCTGGCCGCTCGCGTCTCGGCCCACCGCGAGTCGGCGAAGCTCTACGCCCGAGCCTTGCGCACCCTTCCGAGCGTCGACCACGACCGAGTCGCCGAGAACGGTCGGAATGAGCCGCCTGATTCCGACAATTCTCGGCGACTGGATGACGGTGCCGATGCGCGTGCGGCGGACGAAGCGGTCATCCACGCGGAGTTCGCGCGGGAGCTCGCCGCGGTCGACGACATCCAGGCCGCTGCGGACCACTTCCGCATCGCCGTGGAGCTGTACCGCGAGCGGGGCGATCCGATCTCGGCCGCGCGCCTGGTGCCTCAGCTCGCGGCCACTCGCCACCTGCTCGGCGACACGCGCGAGGCGCGCTGCGCACTGCTGCAGGCGGCGCTCGACGACCTCGACGCCCTGCCCGAGGGTGCTCCACCGGCCGTGCGGGCGGAGCTTCTGGGGGCACTGGCCGCAGCCCACATGCTCGATCGCCGGCTCGACACCGGTCTCGCATTCGGCGAGGAAGCGCAGGGCCTCGCCCGCAGCGTCGGAGACGACTGCCTCTGCGTCGACATCGACTCCACCCTGGGTGCGATCCTCGTGTTCGCCGGCCGTGGCGAGGAGGGCTGGGCTCTGCTCGAGCACGCCGTTGCCGAAGGCGCCGCCGCCGGCTTCGAGCCGCAGACGGCCCGCGCCTACCGCATGGTGGGCAGCTCCGCGTCGGTGCTCGTCGACTATCCGCGGGCCGAGCGGATGCTCTCCGACGGCATCCGCTACGCCGCCACCACCGAGAACTGGAACGACCACCACTACCTCACCGCCCACCTCGCGCACGTGCGCTGGGCGCAGGGCCGCTGGGCGGAGGCGGAGCCGCTCGCCCGGCGCGCGCTCGCCGAGGGTGGCGGCATCACCACGCGGATCACCGCGTTGCACGTGCTCGGGTACCTCGCCGTGGGCCGCGACGAACCCGAGCAGGCGGAAGAGCTGCTGACCGAAGCTCTCGAGATCGGTGAGCGCATGGGCGAGCTGCAACGGCTCTCGCCGGCGCTCTGGGGTCTCACAGAACTCGCCCTCTCGCGGGGCGACACCGCGGCGGCGGTCGCGCTCTCCGAGCGGGCGTACGAGTCGTCGGCGCAGGTCGCCGACGCGGCCTATCTGTTCCCCTTCGTGGTCCCCGGCGTGAGGGCGCGACTGGCCGCTCGCGACCCCGCCGCAGCCAGGGACTGGCTGGAACGGTGCCGCGTTCTGCTCGAGCTCCGCGGCATCCCGGGCACCCTCCCGGCCCTCGACCACGCCGACGCCCTCCTGCAGCTGAGCGACGGCCGCACGGATGCCGCCCGCGCGGCCCTTCGCCGTGTGTCGGCGTCGTGGGATGCCCACGGCCGGTTCTGGGAGGGAACCCAGGTGCTCCTCGACCAGGCCCGCTGCGCCTCCCGGTCACGGCGGCCGGCGCAGTGCGACGCGTTCCTGGCCGACGCTCGACGACGGGCCGAGGGGGCAGGGGCGCGGCTGCTGCTCCGCTTGGCGCGCCAGGCCGAGCGAAGGGGAGACGAGGATTCGGCCGGCCCACTCACCGCGCGCGAGTTCGAGGTGGCCCGGCTCGTGGCGGCCGGCTCGACGAATCGCGAGATCGGCAATGCCCTCACCATCTCGCCCAAGACCGCGTCGGTGCACGTCGAGCACATCCTCGCGAAGCTCGGCGCCACCCGCCGCGCCGAGATCGCGAGCTGGTTCGCGTCCGCCCGCGACGCGGAGTGAGCGTCGCCGACCCGTCACTTGTTGTCGCTCTGGAGCGCTGATAGCGGCACCAACTGACGGGTCGGCGGGCCAGGGCTCAGCGGTCGGTAAACTAAGGGCGACCTTGAGGAGACCCGTTCAGCATGACCGACGCATCCGCGCCCAGCACTGCCCCGGCCGAGCCCACCGAGGAAGAGGTCTCCGAGCAGAAGGCCGTGCGCCTGGCCAAGCGTGACAAGCTCAACGAGTCGGGCGTCGAGGCCTACCCGGTCTCCGTTCCGGTCACCACCACCATTCCCGCCGTGCGCGCGAAGTGGGGCTGGCTCGAGGCCGACGCCGTGTCGGGCGAGACGGTCGGCATCGCCGGGCGCGTGGTGTTCCTCCGCAACACCGGCAAGCTCTGCTTCGTGACGCTGCAGTCGGGCGACGGCACGCGCATCCAGGGCATGATCTCGCTCGCCGCCGTGGGCGAGGAGTCGCTCGCCGCGTTCAAGGAGTTCGTCGACCTCGGCGATCACCTCTTCCTCTCCGGCGAGGTCATCTCCTCGCGCCGCGGAGAGCTCAGCGTCATGGCCACCGAGTGGAAGATCGCGTCGAAAGCTGTCCTCCCGCTGCCCAACGTCTACTCCGAGCTCTCGGAGGAGACCCGGATGCGCAGCCGCTACCTCGATCTCATCGTGCGCGAGCAGGCCCGCACCATGGTGCGCACCCGAGCCGAGACCATGGCGTCGCTGCGTCGCACCTTCACCGAGCGCGACTTCCTCGAAGTCGAGAACGCCCATGCTGCAGACGATGCACGGCGGTGCCGCGGCCCGGCCGTTCGTGACGCACTCGAATGCCTTCGACACCGAGCTCTACCTGCGCATCGCGCCCGAGCTCTTCCTCAAGCGCGCCGTGGTCGGCGGCATCGACCGGGTGTTCGAGATCAACCGCAACTTCCGCAACGAGGGCGCCGACTCCACGCATAGTCCTGAGTTCGCGATGCTGGAGGCCTACGAGGCCTACGGCGACTACACGTCGATCGCCGAGCTCACCCAGTCGCTCATCCAGAACGCCGCGCTCGCCGTGGCCGGATCGCACGTCGTCACCTGGGCCGACGGCACCGAGTACGACCTGGGCGGCGAGTGGGACCGGATCAGCATGTACTGGTCGCTGTCGGAGGCATCCGGAATCCCCATCACGCCGCAGACGTCCGTGGCCGAACTGCAGGCGATCGCCGACCGCGAGGGCGTGTCGGTGCATCTGCCGAACCACGGCAAGCTCGTCGAGGAGCTCTGGGAGCACTTCGTGAAGGGCTCGTTAGTACGACCCACCTTCGTGCTCGACTTCCCGGTGGAGACGAGTCCTCTCACCCGCGCCCACCGGAGCATTCCGGGTGTGGTGGAGAAGTGGGATCTCTACATCCGCGGCTTCGAGCTGGCCACGGGCTACTCGGAGCTCGTCGATCCGGTCATCCAGCGCGAACGCTTCGTCGAACAGGCGAAGCAGGCCGCGGCCGGCGACGACGAGGCGATGCGCCTCGACGAGGACTTCCTGCGCGCACTCGAATTCGGAATGCCCCCGTCGGGCGGCATGGGGATGGGCATCGACCGGTTGCTGATGGCCTTGACGGGCCTCGGCATCCGCGAGACCATCCTGTTCCCGCTGGTGAAATGAGGCTGCACGGATGAGCATGTTCGGTTTCGGCAAGAAAGACGAGTTCCCCGACGGCCCGGGCAAGAAGAGTGAAGGGTCGGGCGACGGAGACGGCGGAGACGGCGACAAGCAGCCGACCCGGCCGTCGAACGCGCGGATCGTGATCTGGATCGTGGTGGGCGGAGTGGGTCTCTACCTCATCGGCAGCGGACTCTACGGCGTCCTCACCCACTGAGCGGGTATCCTTGCTCTGATGGATGACTTCTGGCCCGCCGTGTTCGCACTGGCCCCGACCGTTCTGATCGGGCTCGTGTTCTGGTTCATCATGCGCGCCCTCATCCGCTCCGACAAGTCGGAACGCAAGGCCCTCGCGAAGATCGAGGCCGAGGAGCGCGCCAAGCTCGGTCTTCCGCTCGAGAAGGTCACGACCGAATAGTCCGAACCGATACGGTATCCCTGAGACATCGAATCGGGGGAGGCCGCAGTGTCGGGTGCTGACGTCGCCATTTTCATCACGCTGGCCCTGCTGCTGATCGATCTGGCCATCCGTGTGACCGCGGTCATCGTCGTCCCCCGCAACCGCCGCCCCTCCACGGGCATCGCCTGGCTCATGGCCATCTTCGTGCTGCCCTACATCGGTTTCCTGCTCTTCCTCCTCATCGGCTCGTACAAGCTGCCGAAGTCGCGGCGCGACAAGCAGTACGCCATCAACGAGTTCATCATCGAGACCACCGAGGGAATCGAGCAGGTCAGCGACGACGATCCGTGGCCCCCGTGGTTCAAGAACGTGGTCGAGCTGAACCGCACGCTCGGCGCCATGCCCCTGGTGGGCGGCAACGACGCCACGCTGGTGGGCGACTACGACGACGCGATCCGTCAGATGACCACCGACATCCAGAACGCCCAGCGCTACGTGCACGCCGAGTTCTACATCCTGTCGTACGACAAGACGACCAAACCGTTCTTCGAGGCGCTCGCGGCGGCGGTGAAGCGGGGCGTGACGGTGCGGGTGCTGCTCGACCACATCGCATCCGTTCGCGCGCCCGGCCACAAGAAGACGGTGAAGATGCTCAATCAGATGGGCGCCAAATGGCACTTCATGCTGCCGGTGCAGCCACTGAAGGGCAAGTGGCAGCGGCCGGATCTGCGCAACCACCGCAAGATCCTCGTGGTCGACGGCGACGTCGCCTACATGGGGTCGCAGAACGTGGTCGACCGCAGCTACAACAAGAAGGGCAACATCAAGCGCGGCCTCAAATGGCAGGACCTGATGACGCGGCTGGAAGGCCCGATCGTGGCGGGCATCAACGCCATCTTCATCACCGACTGGTACAGCGAGTCGAACGAGCTGCTGCTGCGCGAGACCCGCGCGATCACCGAGGACATCATCGACGAGCAGAGGGATGCGCTCGACATGCAGGTGGTGCCCTCCGGTCCCGGGTTCGAGGGTGAGAACAACCTGCGGCTCTTCCTGGCGCTGCTCTACAACGCGCAGGAACGCATCATCATCACGAGCCCGTACTTCGTTCCGGATGACGCGATGATGTACGCCATCACCACCGCCACCCAGCGCGGCGTCGAGGTGCAGCTGTTCGTCTCGGAGATCGGCGACCAGGCGCTCGTGTACCACGCGCAACGCTCGTACTACGAGCTGTTGTTGCGGGCAGGCGTGCGGATCTACATGTACCAGGCGCCCTACATCCTGCACTCGAAGCACTTCACGATCGACGACGAGGTGGCCGTGATCGGGTCGAGCAACATGGACATGCGGTCGTTCAGCCTCAACATGGAGGTGTCGCTGATGGTGCGTGGGCGGTCGTTCGTGGAATCCATGCGGGCGGTGGAGGACGGCTACCGCGCGGTGAGCCGCGAGCTCACGCTCGACGCGTGGCACAAGCAGCCGCTGCGCTCGACCATCCTCGACAACCTCGCGCGTCTGACCTCGGCCATCCAGTAGGCGGGTGCCCCCTCGGGCGGTGCGGGTGCAGCCTCCGCTCAGCGGCGGCGGGGCTGCAGGCGCACGTTCGGGAGGACGGGAGCGGGCAACGGTGGGCCCTCGAAGTGGTGGTCGGTGTCCCCGAAGCGGCGCATGGTGGGTTCGAGTCCGGGCGGCAGCGCATCCGTCTCGCCGACCGCCGCACCGGCGCCCGACTCGCGTTGCCATTCGGCGCGGTACTCCACGATCTCCTCGTGGCTGCGGCCCACGAAGTTCCACCACATCAGGATCTGCTCGTCGAGCGGCTCGCCGCCGATGAGCAGCACCCGGGCCGGCCCGTCGGCCGATGCCGCGATGGTGAGGGTCTCGCGCCCGGTTCCGGTGTAGACGAGATCGGTGCGCTCGGCGGCCACGCCATCGACGGTCACGCGGCCCGTGTCGAGGAGCACGCCGTACTCGTGGTCGGGGCGCACGGGAAGCACGGCGCTGCCGCCGGCCGGGAGGCGGATCTCGGCGGCGGACAGGGAGGTGAAGGTCGTGGCGCCGACGGATGCGCCGGCCAACTCGCCCACGAACACGCTGATCTCGGCGTCGTCGATGCGGGTCGCCACCGCGGTGTGGCTCTCGAAGAACGGGTCGACCTGGCGGCTCGCCTCGGGCAGCGCCACCCAGAGCTGGGCGCCGTGCAGGATCGTGGTGGCGGGAGTCGACACCTCGGAGTGGGAGATCCCGTGTCCGGCGGTCATCAGGTTGAGCACGCCGGGGCGCACGAAGGCGTGGCTCCCGACGCTGTCGCGGTGCTCGATCTCGCCCTCGAAGAGCCAGCTGACGGTCTGCAGGCCGGTGTGCGGATGCGGCGGCACGACCATCCCGCCCGTCTCCGCGACGTCGCCCGGACCGTAGTGGTCGACGAAGCACCAGGCACCGATCATCGTGCGCTGCTTGCTCGGCAGCGTGCGGTGCACGGTCATGGCGCGGGGACCGCCGAGCGGCACCTCCCGGGCCTGGATGATCTCGGGAGCGCCCGGGGTTCCGAAGACCTCGGCATCGCACTCGACCCACGTCTCGGCGGGCCGTTTCTCGAGGTTGCTCATGCCCGCATCCTAATCTCCAATATGCTTGCGCCGCGGCGGGAATTGCCCGCCCATCGACATGCCTTGGGGGCTCCATGATCGCATCCACCGTCGCCGAGAACTCGTTCTCTTACAGCTACTCCTTCGACCCGCTGTCGTCGGTCTTCGCACTGATCGTGACGGCGCTGATCATCATCGGGATGTGGGTGACGTTCATCAAGGCCGGGCGCCCCGGCTGGGCGGCGATCATCCCGTTCTACAACATCTACACGCTGTGCAAGGTGGCCGGGAAGCCGGGCTGGTGGTGGATCTGGTACCTCATCCCGATCGTGAACATCATCATCGGCATCATCGTGGCGGTGAACGTCGCCCGCAACTTCGGCAAGGGTGGGGCGTACGGCTTCTTCCTCCTCTACTGGCTGCAGTTCATCGGCTACCCGCTGATCGCCTTCGGCAGCGCCGTCTACCAGGGCCCGCGCGCCGAGACCCCGCGCGCCGACGCGGTGCGCATCTAGTTTCGTCACGCCCACGGCGAACAGGGGCTGCTGGGCCCCTGTTCGCTGGCTAGTCTCTTCGTATCGGCCGTCATCCTGCCCTGGCGGCCAAGGAGACAGACATGTTTGAGAGATTCACCGACCGCGCCCGTCGCGTCGTCGTCCTGGCCCAAGAAGAGGCCAAGATGCTCAACCACAACTACATCGGCACCGAGCACATCCTGCTCGGACTCATCCATGAGGGTGAGGGCGTGGCCGCGAAGGCCCTCGAGTCGCTGAACATCTCGCTCGACGCCGTGCGCGAGCAGGTGCAAGACATCATCGGCCAGGGTCAGCAGCAGCCGACCGGCCACATCCCCTTCACGCCGCGCGCGAAGAAGGTGCTGGAGCTGTCGCTCCGCGAAGCACTTCAGCTCGGCCACAACTACATCGGTACCGAGCACATCCTGCTCGGTCTCATCCGCGAGGGTGAGGGCGTCGCCGCTCAGGTGCTCGTGAAGCTGGGCGCCGACCTGAACCGCGTGCGGCAGCAGGTCATCCAGCTCCTCTCGGGCTACCAGGGCAAGGAGCAGGTGGCTGTGGGCGGCAACGACCAGGCTCCCGACAAGGGCTCGCAGATCCTCGATCAGTTCGGGCGCAACCTCACGCAGGCGGCGCGCGACAACAAGCTCGACCCCGTGATCGGGCGCGAGAAGGAGATCGAGCGGGTCATGCAGATCCTCTCCCGCCGGTCGAAGAACAACCCTGTTCTCATCGGTGAGCCCGGCGTCGGAAAGACGGCCGTGGTCGAGGGCCTCGCCCAGGCGATCGTGCGCGGCGACGTGCCCGAGACGCTGAAGGACAAGCAGCTCTACACGCTCGACCTCGGTTCGCTCATCGCCGGTTCCCGCTACCGCGGCGACTTCGAGGAGCGCCTGAAGAAGGTCACCAAGGAGATCCGCACCCGCGGCGACATCATCACCTTCATCGACGAGATCCACACCCTCGTCGGCGCGGGTGCTGCCGAGGGCGCGATCGACGCGGCTTCGATCCTGAAGCCGCTGCTCGCCCGAGGTGAGCTGCAGACCATCGGCGCCACCACGCTCGACGAGTACCGCAAGCACTTCGAAAAGGACGCCGCGCTTGAGCGCCGCTTCCAGCCCATCCAGGTCGCCGAGCCGTCGCTGCCGCACGCCATCAACATCCTGAAGGGCCTGCGCGACAAGTACGAGGCGTTCCACAAGGTGTCCATCACGGATGGCGCGATCGTCGCCGCCGCGAACCTCGCCGACCGCTACGTGCAAGACCGCTTCCTGCCCGACAAGGCGATCGACCTGATCGACGAGGCCGGTGCGCGCCTGCGTCTGTCGATCCTGTCGGCGCCGCCGGAGCTCCGCGAGTTCGATGAGCGGATCGCCGCGGTGCGCGGCCAGAAGGAAGCCGCGATCGAAGACCAGGACTTCGAGAAGGCCGCATCGCTGCGCGACGAGGAGAAGAACCTCCTCGGCGAGCGACTGCGCCTCGAGAAGCAGTGGAAGTCGGGCGACGTGCAGACCTCCGGAATCGTCGACGAGGGGCTCATCGCCGAGGTGCTGGCCCAGGCCACGGGCATCCCGGTGTTCAAGCTCACCGAAGAGGAGTCCGCTCGCCTGGTGTTCATGGAGAAGGCCCTGCACCAGCGGGTCATCGGCCAGAACGAGGCGATCATCGCGCTCTCCCGCACGATCCGCCGCACCCGCGCTGGTCTGAAGGACCCGAAGCGTCCTTCCGGTTCGTTCATCTTCGCCGGCCCCACCGGTGTCGGTAAGACCGAGCTGGCCAAGGCGCTGGCCGAGTTCCTGTTCGACGACGAGAACGCGCTCATCTCCCTCGACATGTCGGAGTACGGCGAGAAGCACACGGTCTCGCGACTGTTCGGTGCTCCTCCCGGATTCGTCGGCTTCGAAGAGGGCGGCCAGCTCACCGAGAAGGTGCGCCGCAAGCCGTTCAGCGTGGTGCTGTTCGACGAGATCGAGAAGGCGCACCCCGACATCTTCAACTCGCTCCTCCAGGTGCTGGAAGAGGGCCGGTTGACGGATGGCCAGGGTCGCGTGGTCGACTTCAAGAACACCGTGATCATCATGACCACGAACCTCGGCACGAAGGACATCACCGGTGCCCCGATCGGCTTCCAGGCCACGGGCAACGAGTCGACGTCGTACGAGCGGATGAAGGCGAAGGTCTCGGAGGAGCTGAAGAAGAGCTTCAAGCCCGAGTTCCTCAACCGTGTCGACGACACGATCGTCTTCCCGCAGCTGAACAAGGTGGAGCTGCTGCAGATCGTCGATCTGTTCATCAAGCGCCTCCGCGACCGCCTGCTCGACCGCGACATGACGATCGAGCTCACGCTCGCCGCCAAGGAGCGCCTGATCGAGGTCGGCTTCGACCCCTCGCTCGGTGCGCGCCCGCTGCGCCGCGCGATGCAGCACGAGGTCGAAGACCAGCTGTCGGAGCGCATCCTGCAGGGTGAGTTGAACGCCGGTGACCACGTCCACGTGGACTTCGTCGACGGCAAGTTCACGTTCTTGCAGTCCTCGCGTGAGCCGGTCGCCATCGGCGCCGGCACCGACGAGCAGGTCTCGGCAGCCGCCGCGGCCGCCGCGCTGGGAGACCTCGACTAGCCTCACCCGCGTCACACCACCAGATCCGTCACTTGCGGCCCTGAATTCCTTCGGGAAGGGCCGGAAGTGACGGATCTCGGTCGTTAAGGGGTCCCTCGAGCGCGAGATACGCTGGTTCGATGACACCCCAGAAGTCGCCCGTCTCCATTCGGCGGGCGCGCACCAGTGACGTCCCCCGTATCCAAGAGCTGGTGGAGCCCCTGGTGCAGCGACGAATTCTGCTGGGTAAAGACGCGGTCGTCTTCTACGAGGCGGTTCAGGAGTTCCGGGTGGCCGAGGATCCGAACGGCGAGCTGGTGGGCTGCGGCGCCCTGCACGTGTTCTGGGAGGATCTCGGCGAGGTACGCACTCTCGCCGTGCATGACGACTGGCTGGGTCAGGGCATCGGCCGCGCGCTGGTGCAGCGGATCGAGGCGGATGCGCTCGAACTCGGCCTCTCGCGCTTGTTCTGCCTGACCTTCGAGGTGCCGTTCTTCGAGCGCAACGGGTACACGGCGTCACCGCTGTCGCTCGTCGATCCGGAGGTGTACGCCGAGCTCGTGCGCTCGCCCGACGAAGGTGTGGCGGAGTTCCTCGACCTCGCCCGCGTCAAGCCGAACACGCTCGGCAACACGCGCATGCTGAAGCACCTCCGATGAACGCGAAGGACGAGATCGGCGGATCGCCGGAGGAGAAGCGGTCGTTCAACGAGCGGCTGCGTGCACGGTACTTCGGGCGCCGTCGGTCGGCGGACGAGTCGGCGGACTTCGACGGACCCGCGGAGTCGGTGCTGCCCAAGTCGAACCAGATGGGGTTCTTCGGGCGGGTGCAGCGCCCCGGCGGTTTCGACACTCCGCCCGACGAGCCCGTGGAGCTCGAGGGCCCGCTCCCGTGGGAGCTCGGAGGCGACCCGCCTGACACGCCCGGCTCGAGGGGTTCCGCGCACTGACTTCTCGCCCTCGCGCTCCGACTTTTTGCCCCCAAGCGCCCCAAAATCTCGATTTTGGGGCCGTTAGGGTCCAGAAGTTCGGGGGTGGGTCAGGTGAGGCGGGAGGCGCAGGGGACGCAGAGGCGCGCCGCGGGGCGCGCTTCGAGGCGCGCGGGCGGGATGGGGCGGCCGCAGTTCTCGCAGAGACCGTAGGTGCCGGCGTCGACACGGGCGAACGCGGCATCCGTCTCGCCCAACAGGGCCTCGGCCTCCATGAGGAGACCACGGATGCGAGACCACTCGCTGGAGAGGGTAGGGCCCTCGGGGTCGTGCTCGTCGTCGTCCGACGACGATTCCCGCAGGAGGCGCAGCGACGACATCGCGTCGGTGAGCGTCGCGATGTCGTCGAGGGTGCTTGCGCGCAGCTGCGTCAGCGCCTCGATCGGCGCGGCATACGCGTTCTCGGGCGTCGTCAGCCCGCCGGAGCGGGGCCGTCGGTGGCCTGGGCCTCGCCGATGTACTCCTTGAATTCCTCTTCGACCTGCTTGTCGAAGGAATCCTGCTGCTCGTCTTCGTCGACCTCGGGCCGCTGGCCGTTGTGTTCGAACGAACCGGGCTCGAGGGGATCAATGAAATCGGTCATGCCTCCGAGGGTACGCCGGGCCCCCGACAATTCCCAGTGCAGCGCGGACGACGGATGCCTCCCCCCGCGCACCCGGAAACATGCCGAAAACATGCGGGGGATATCATCCACAGATGTCTCCCGTGTCCCCGTACCAGGTCTGCGTCGCGTTCCTGACGCGCGTGGGTGCCGACGGGCGCACCGAAGTGCTGCTCGGCCGCAAGAAGACGGGCCTCGGCTCCGGCAACATCGTGGGCCTCGGCGGCAAGATCGAGCCGGGGGAGACGGCGCGCGAGGCGATCGTGCGGGAGATCGAAGAGGAGTCGAGCCTGCTGGTCGATCCCGCCGATCTCCGGCAGGCGGGACTGGTGAAGTTCGCCTTCCCGTATCGCGAGAACTGGAGCCAGGACTCCACCGTGTTCGTCGGCTCACGCTGGACGGGCGAACCGGAGGAGTCCGACGAGGTCGCGCCTGCCTGGTACCCGATCGACGAGCTCCCGCTCGACGAGATGTGGGATGACGCGAAGTACTGGCTGCCCACCGTGCTCGCGGGAGGCCGGGTGCTCGGTGACTTCACCTTCGGCGAGGACTGCCGCACCGTGTCCGAGCACGAACTCCACGACCCCACGCTGCTCCCGGCCGGCTAGGCGCGCGCGGGCTCTCGGGCCGGCTCCAGGCGCACCACGACGGCCTTGGAGACCGGCGTGTTGCTCCCCTCCGCGGTGCTGTCGAGGGGCACGAGCACGTTCGCCTCGGGGAAGTAGGCGGCCGCGCAGCCGCGCGCCGTCGGATACGACACCACGCGGAAACCCCGCAGTTCGCGGTCGGGCTGCCCCGGCCACTCGCTGAACACGTCGACCGTCTGCCCGTCTTCCAGCCCCAGGTCGGCCAGGTCGTCGGGGTTCACGAACACGACGTCGCGACCCTTCTTGATCCCCCGGTAGCGGTCGTTGCGGCTGTAGATCGTGGTGTTGAACTGGTCGTGCGAGCGGAGCGTCTGCAGCAGCAGGCGGCCCGGTGGGCACTCGATCGGCTCCAGCTCGTTGACCGTGAGGATGGCCTTTCCGACCGCCGTGGGGAAGGTGCGCGAATCGCGGGGACCGTTCGGCAGCACGAAGCCGCCCGGGCGACGCACCTTCTCGTTGTATCCGGCGCATCCCGGCACGACATTCGCGATGTGGTCGCGGATGACGTCGTAGTCGTTCTCGAAGGCGGTCCAATCGATGGGACTCTCTGCGCCCAGGGTGGCACGCGCCAGCCGCGACACGATGGCGACCTCCGAGAGAAGATCGGGTGCCACGGGCTCGACCCGGCCGCGTGACGCGTGCACCGCGCAGACCGAGTCCTCGACGGTGACGAACTGCACGCCCGCTTGCTGCCGATCGATCTCGGTGCGGCCGAGCGTGGGGAGAATGAGTGCGGCGGCCCCGGTGACCGCGTGCGACCGGTTGAGCTTCGTGGAGATCTGCACCGTGAGCTCCGTGCCGCGCATGGCGGCCTCCGCGGCCGCGGTGTCGGAGATGGCCCCCACGAAGTTGCCGCCGAGTGAGACCCAGAGCTTGATCTCGCCGCGCTGCATGGCGCGGATGCCGTGCACCGCGTCGACACCGTGCGCCCGCGGTGGATCGAAGCCGAACTCCCGCTCGAGAGCGTCGAGGAAGGAATCGGGCATGCGCTCCCAGATGCCCATCGTGCGGTCGCCCTGCACGTTGCTGTGCCCGCGGATGGGCGAGGCTCCCGCACCGGGCTTGCCGATGTTGCCTCGGAGCAGCAGCAGGTTGATGATCTCCTTGATGCCGGCCACGGCCCTCTTGTGTTGAGTGAGACCCATCGCCCAAGTGATGATCACGCGATCGGCCCTGATGTAACGTTCGGCCAGTTCATCGATCTCGGCGCTCGTGAGACCCGTGGCGGTCAGCACCTCGGTCTCGTCGAGATCGGCGAGGTGAGCGGTGAGTTCGTCGAGCCCGACGCAGTGCTCGGCCAGGAACTCGTGGTCGAGCACGGTTCCAGGGTGGGCTGCCTCCGCCTGCAGCACCCGCTTGGACAGGGCTTGCAGCAGCGCCATGTCTCCGCCCAACCGGATCTGCAGGAACTGGTCGGCCAGTGCCGTGCCCTTGCCGATGAGCCCCCGTACCGTCTGTGGGTTCTTGTAGTGCTGCAGCCCCGCCTCCGGGAGCGGATTCACCGAGACGATCGAGGCGCCGGCGCGCTTGGCGTCTTCGAGCGCCGTGAGCATGCGCGGATGATTGGTGCCGGGATTCTGGCCCATCACGATGATGAGATCGGCTTGCTCGAAGTCGTCGTAGCTCACGGTGGACTTGCCGATGCCGATGACTTCGGAGAGCGCCGAGCCGGTGGACTCGTGGCACATGTTCGAGCAGTCGGGCAGGTTGTTGGTGCCGAAGGCGCGCACGAACAACTGGTAGGCGAAGGCGGCCTCGTTGGAGGCTCGGCCGCTGGTGTAGAACGCCGCCTGGTGGGGGCTCTCGAGCTCGCGGAGAGCGGTGCCGGCGATGGTGAACGCCTCGTCCCAGCTCACCGGGCGGTAGTGGTCGGCCCCTGCCGGTTTGTAGACCGGTTCGGTGAGGCGGCCCTGAAGTCCGAGCCAGTATTCCGACTTACCCGCGAGGTCGTCGACCGAGTGCTCGGCCCAGAAGTTCGTGGGAACGGTGATCGGCGTCGCCTCCCAGATGACCGCCTTCGCCCCGTTCTCGCAGAACTCGAGGGTCTTGCGCGAATCGGGATCGGGCCACGCGCAGCTCATGCAGTCGAAGCCCTCCTTCTGGTTGATCGACGTGAAGAGCGACAGGGTGCGGCGAGGGCCGAGTTGTGCGAGAGCCGGGCCCATCGAATGGACGACTCCCGGGATGCCGGCCGCCGCGTGTCCGGGCAGGGTGACCTTGATCAGAGCGTCGGTGGCGTCGGCGACGGGCGGTTTGCGGGTCATGCGCGGACCGCCTGCGAACCGACGGAGGGAGATGGTGCGGCGGTCGCGACGGCGCCGTCTTCAGGAGGAACGTCTCGCGGCGACCTGGCCTCCGCGAGGCGGTGTGCCCCGCTGTAGACCACCATCGAAGGTCCGCGCAGGAACCCGACGAGCGTCATGCCCAGCTCGGTCGCGAGTTCGACGGCCAGTGACGAGGGTGCGGACACGGCGGCGAGGAGAGGGATGCCGGCCATCGACGCCTTCTGGGTGAGCTCGAAGCTCGCGCGGCCCGACACCATGAGCACCGTTCCGCGGAGAGGGAGCAGATTCTCCTTCGCCGCCCAGCCGACCACCTTGTCGACGGCGTTGTGCCGCCCCACGTCTTCGCGCAGCACGAGGAGTTCGCCGGTGCGCCCGTCGAACAGGGCGGCCGCGTGCAACCCGCCGGTCTTCTCGAAGACAGCCTGGTGCGCCCGGAGCCGCTCGGGGAACGTGGCGAGGAGCGCGGGATCGAGAGTGAGCGCATCCGTCGACACCTCGTAGTGGGAGAGGGTGCGTACCGCGTCGATGCTGGCCTTGCCGCAGAGACCGCACGAGCTCGTGGTGAAGAAGTTGCGTTCGAGGCTCGGGTCTGGCGCTGGAACACCGGGCGCGAGAGTGACGTCGAGCACGTTGTAGGTGTTGAGGCCCTCGTCAGTGGCGCCGGCACAGTAGCGCGCGGCCGCGAAGTCGTCGCCATGGCGGATGACGCCTTCGGAGACGAGGAAGCCGGCCGCCAGGTCGATGTCGTGGCCCGGAGTGCGCATCGTGATGGCCAGCGAGCGGCCGCCGACCCGGATCTCGAGCGGCTCCTCGACCGCGAGCGTGTCTTCGCGGATGACGCGTGATTCGCCGACGGTGATGCGGGTGACCCGGCGTCGAGCGGTGATTCTTCCCATGGCTTCAGGGTAGGCATGGGCTATGCCGCCGGGCAATCGACCGCTCCGATTGTGGAGGGATCGACGGACTGGGTGATTTGTGGGGGAGAGGACGAGCTCTCGTGAGCCCGTCTAGGGTGGAGGCGTGTTGTTCGATGCGATGGTGCTGGCCGGCGGGAGGTCGTCGCGTCTCGGCGGGACGCCGAAGGCGGGGCTGAGGTTCCTTGGGAACTCGCTGCTCGCGGCGACGGTCGCGAGCGCGGTGTCGCGCGGGGCGCGGCGGGTCGTGGTCGTCGGCGCGGCGGATGTCGCGGAGATCGCCGCCGACGTGGGAATTGCACTCGAGCACGAACACGCCGGCCGGATGGGGTCGGACACGGCAGATGGTGGGGGCGAGGTCACGACCGTTCGCCTGCCCGGTGACGACACGGACGGTGCCGAGGCAGCCGGTGACGACGACGTCGACCGCGCGCGCATCATCGTCGCCTGCGAGGAGCCGCCGTTCGGGGGCCCGGCGGCAGGGATCGCGGCCGGTTTCGCCGCGCTGGAGAGCGCATCCGGAGGGCAGGAGGATTCGGACTTCGTGCTGGTGCTGGCGTGCGACCTGCCGGAGGTCGACGGCGCGGTGGGCGCCTTGCTGGCGGCCGCAGGGGAGCATGCGCGGCTCGATCGGCTGGACGCCGTCGACGGAGCGGACGGGATCGTCGCGATCGACGACGAGGGGCGGCAGCAGCACCTCCTCGCGATGTACCGCACGGCGGCGCTCTCGGTGACGGTCGAACGGCACCACGCGACGGGCGATCTCGACGGACTGCCGGTGCGGCGCCTGCTCGAAGGGCTGAGCCTCGGCGTCGTCGCTGTGCCGAGCGGGTCGGCCGACGACGTCGACACCTGGGCGGACGCCGCGCGTCACGGCATCGTGGCGGGCGCCGCCCACACCGGTGAAGGCGGTGGCGGCGGTAAGGACGGCGACGGCGGTAAGGACGGCGACGGCGGCGCGCGCCGGCCGAAGGTGCGGACTGCCGAAGACGACGCGGAGCAGCGCGCGGTGCTGGAGCAGTGGGTCTCCCGACTCACGACCGAGCTCGGGCTCGAGGGGCTGCAGGTCGACGTCGACGAGGTGCTCGGGCTCGCCGGTGTCGCGGCGCACGCTGTACGGCGTCCGGCCGCGCCCCTCACGACGTTCGTGGTCGGCTATGCCGCGGGCCTCGCGGCGGCGGACGGTACGGATGCCGCGGCGGCCGCGACCCGCGCGGGCGACATCGCCCGGCGCCTGGCGGGCGCCGACCCAGGGTCAGAATCCGCCGCGGACGCGGACGCGGACGCGGACGCGGACGCCCACGCCGACGCCGACACCACGGACGCTGCCGCCGATGCCGCGGACGTCATGCCGCAGAACGACAGCGACGACCCGGGGTCAGGATCCGCCACCGACGCCGCCGTCGCGGACGTCACGCCGCAGAGCGACAGCGCCGAGCCGCGGTCGTCAGGCCCCGGCCCCGGCACCCACGCCGAGGGCGCGCTGAAGGGCGAGGTTGGCGCCCGCACGGAGACCAGCAAAGACCGAGGCGCAGGATCGACCCGAGCGGCCAGTGCCGAAGTCGCCACGGCCACAGAGACGAGCGCCGACGGGACCGGTGGCCGGACGGAACGGCCGCACAGCGACGACGACGGACCGGCGGCGGCCGCAGACCCCGGGGCCGACGTCCCGCGCGCGACGTGAGCGCCACGGCGGTCTCGTGGCACGAGGCGCGCCGACGCGCGCACGAGGCAGGCTCGAGGTTGACCTCCGAGAGGGTGCCGCTCCAGGACGCCGTCGGCCGCGTACTCGCCGACGACCTTCTCGCCCTGACACCTGTTCCGCATTACGCGTCCTCGGCCATGGACGGCTGGGTGGTCGCTGGCGACGGCCCGTGGCGCCTCCTGAACCTCGGATCCGATCCTGGCGGAGAGCCCGATGATGACGAGAGAGGCGACGGTGCGGATGCCGCGTCCGTCCTCCTCCGGCCGGGGGAGGCCGTACCGATCGTCACGGGCGGGGTGATCCCGCCCGGAACACGGGGCGTGCTCCGCAGCGAACGCGGCGTGGTCCGGCCCGGGCTCGCCACCGGCGAGGACAGCCTCGGCGGCCACGAACCAGAGCACTCCATGCGCTCCGGCGCCGTCAGCCCCACGTCCGGCGACGACCGTCACGACGCGGGCGCGGCACTCCTCTCCGTACGCCCCGGCGGAGTCCCGGGCGAGCCCCGAGACGGCCAGCACATCCGTCCCGCCGGAACGGAGGCCGCGGCAGAGGAGACGGTGTTCCGCGCCGGCGATCTGCTCACACCCGCCCACGTGGCGATGGCGGCCGGATGCGGGCACGACGACATCGCGGTCGTGCGGCGACCAGGGGTCGGACTCGTGCTCACCGGCGGCGAGGTCGTCGAGAGCGGGATTCCCGGCCTCGGCGCTGTGCGCGACAGCTTCGGGCCGACGCTCCCGGCGATCCTGGCCGCGCTCGGCGCCGACGTCGTCGCTCGCCAGCGGGTCGGCGACGACCTTGCCGCGACGCTCGCGGTATTCGAGCCCGGTCAATTCGCGGCCGACGCAACGGGGCGATCGTCCGCCGCGCCGCCGGCCCGCTCCGTCGACCTGATCGTCACCACCGGAGGAACCGGCGACTCCCCGGCCGACCACCTGCGGCCGGCGCTCCGGGCCGCCCACGCCGAACTCCTCGTCGACGGCATCGCCGTGCGGCCAGGCGCGCCGGCCCTGCTCGCGCGCCTCCCCGACGGCCGACTGGTGATCGGGCTGCCGGGCAACCCGCTCGCGGCGATGCTCGCCCTGCTCACGCTGGCGCATCCGTTGGTCTCGGCGATGCAGGGGAGAGGGATGCCCGCGCTCGGCCGCGTCCGCATCGCCGCGGATCTGCCGCCGGGCACATCCCCGACGACGCTGCGGCCGTATCGTCTCGTGGCGGGCGAGGCGCATCCGACCGCGTGGCACGGTGCCGGGATGCTACGCGGCCTCGCCGAGGCGGACGGCGTGCTCGTGCTGCCGCACGAAGGCGCAGCCGCGGGCTCTGAAGTCGACGTGCTGCGCCTGCCCTGGTGAGGGACCGCGCAGCAGCGCCGCACTCTGGCGGGTCGGAGGCTGGCGAGCGATACTGAGTGCGCGGACCGCGGCGCGGGACGCCCCACGATCGACGACGATTGGCGGACGACGATGACCAGCCCCTGGCTCGCCCAGCCCGGCGATCGCGCGCCCGCCCGCACGCGCCGGGTGGTGCACGAGTCGTGGGAGCGTGCCCGCCGTCGCGAACTCGATCCCGAGCACCTGCTCCCCGCTCTCGAGGTCGCGGAGGACAGCCTCGTCGACTTCCGGCTCGCGCATCCGCTCGCTCCGGTGCTGCCCGTCATCCGCAAACTCCTCGTGCGCGACGCCGAGGGTTCGGGACTCCTGGTCGCCGTGGGCGACGAGATGGGTCGGCTGCTCTGGGTCGAGGGCGACAATGCCGCGAAACGGCGAGCCGAGGAGATGCGGTTCGTCGAGGGCGCCGGATGGTCGGAGCAGCAGGTCGGCACCTCCGCCCCGGGCACGGCCCTGGAACTCGACCACGGCATCCAGATCCACGACGAGGAGCATTTCAACCGGCTGGTGCACGGCTGGAGCTGCACGGCGGTGCCGGTGCACGATCCGGAGACCCGGCGCATCCTGGGCGTCATCGACATCACCGGGGATGCCCGGGCCGTCGACCCGCACACGCTCCCGCTCATCGAGGCGACCGCTGCAGCAGCCGAAGCCGAGCTGATGGTGCTGCGGCTGAAGGCGCTCCGGGACGGATCGGGCGGCGACGGTCCCGGCGTCGGCGGAGTTGCCGGCGCCACGGCAGGAAGCCGCCCGGCACCTGTGCGGATCACCGGGTTCGCACCGACCCGCCCCCCGCCTGTCGATGCACGTGCTCGGCCGCGAGACCGGCGAACTCACCGGACCGGCGGGCTCGATCGAGCTGAGCGCGCGGCACTCCGACATCGTGACCGTGCTCGCGTGGCATCGCAAAGGCCTCTCGGCCGCGCGGCTGGCCGAGGAGGTCTACGGCGACGACACGGCCACGGTGACGCTGCGCGCCGAGATCGTGCGACTGCGACGGCTGCTGCGGTCCAGCGGAGTCGGGCTCGACCTCGAGTCCCGGCCGTACCGCCTCTCCACCACGGTGGAGCTCGACGCGCACCACGTCGTCTCGCTGCTCGACCGAGGGGCGCACCGGGTGGCGCTCGCCGCCTACCGCGGCCGGCTGCTGCCCGAATCGGAGGCGCCGGGCGTCGCGCGCCTGCGCGGCGACCTCCGGGTGCGGTTGCGCGAAGCCCTCCTCAGCGACGCCGCCGTCGACGTCCTCCTCGACTACGCCGCGACGGATGACGGCGTCGACGACGTCGAGGTCTGGACCGCCGCCCTCCGCCTCTTGCCCGCCCGCTCCCCGCGACGAGCCGGCGTGATGCTGCACCTCGAGCGGCTCGAAGCCGACAGCGGCCCGGAGCGCGGCTGACCGTACGGGCCGCCAGGCGTGCTCGATCCCTCCCGTCCGGACGATCGGCACGGATCAGCCGACGATCGGTCGGATGGCGCCGGGTGCGGCGTGCGTTGCATCCCCCATGAACAGCATCGACCTCTCCCCGGCCGGCGCGCCCACCGGCGCCGTCCCCACGACCGCGACCTCGACTCCCGCGCCGACGCCTTCGGCCACGCCGCCGACGCCATCGGCCACGCCGGGACAGCCGGAGCGCGCATCCTGGGCCGGTGTCGTGTCGCTCGGTCTCGGCGTGTTCGCCATCGTGATGGCCGAGTTCCTCCCGGCGAGCCTGCTCTCGCGCATCGCGGGCGACCTGGGCGTCAGCGAAGGCGTCGCCGGACAATCGGTGAGCGTGACCGCCATCGTCGCGGCCGTGGCCGGCATCACTCTGCCCGTTCTGCTCCCGCGACTCGACCGGCGCCGGGTGATGCTGGGGCTCACCGCGCTGGCGGTGGCCTCCGACCTCCTCGTCGCGCTCGCCCCGAACTACACGGTGCTGCTCGCCGCGCGCGTGCTGCTCGGCATCACGCTTGGTGGTTTCTGGGCACTCGCCATCGCCATGACAGCGCGCCTCGTGCCCGCCCGGCGACTGGGACTCGCCATGACCGTGGTGAACACGGGCGTCTCGCTCGCCACCGTCGCCGCCATCCCGCTCGGAACCTGGCTCGGGGAGGTCTGGGGGTGGCGTGCGGTCTTCGCGCTGGCCGCCGGCGTCGGAGTGCTCGCCTTCGTGGTGCAGGCGGTCGTGCTCCCGTCGGTGAAGCCCGACGGGGCACCCCGGATTCGGTCCGCTCTTCGCCACCCTGCGCTCACGCCTCATCCTGCTGGGGCTGCTCGCCACGGCGCTGATCGCCGGCGGTCACTTCACCGGATTCACCTACATCCGCCCCGCCGCCGAGAGCATCGGCGGCATCGAGGCCTCGGGTCTGGCGCTGCTCCTGCTGGTCTACGGCCTCGCCGCCTTCGCAGGCAACCTCGCGGCCGGCCCCGTGGCCGACCGTCGGATGCGGCTGGCGGTGCTCCTGTTCCCCCTCACGCTCGGAGCGGCGATGCTCGTCTTCGCCGTCGCGGGCGCGACCACGGTCGGCGTGCTCGCCGCGGTCGCGCTGTGGGGCTTCGGATTCGGCGGGGCGCCGACGACCCTGATGACCTGGATGGCGCGGACCGAGCCGACCCGGCTGGAGAGCGTCGGAGGGCTGCAGGCGGCGACCTTCCAGGTGGCGATCGCGGCCGGCGCGGTGGTCGGCGGCGTGCTCGTCGACGGCGTGGGTGTCGGCGCCGCGCTGGTGGGCGGAGGGGTCGCCGTGCTCGTCGGCGCGGTACTCCTCAGCACACTGAGGAACCGCCGCGGCTGAGACGTCGGCGCCAAGGGAGCGTGCGGGGGGTGGGCGCTGCGGGGCCCGCCCCCCGGCTCACTCCCCGCGGCGCCAGGCAGTGGGCGACGTGCCGGTATGCCGGCGGAACGCGCGGCTGAACGCCTCGTCGGAGCGGTAGCCCACGGCCGCCGCGGTCTGCCCGACGCTCAGACCCTCGTCGCTCAGCAACGCCTTGGCGCGGTCCATCCGTACCTGGGCCAGATAGCCGAGCGGCGGCTCGCCGACCGCGCGGCGGAACTGCTCCGAGAAGACGGATCGCGACGACTGGGCCAGGCGGGCGAGTCCCGCCACGGTCCACGGTGCGCCGGGCTCGGCGTGGATCGCCTCCACGGCGCGGGCGATGTGCGGGTCGCGGAGGGTCAGCGCCAGGTCTGTGCCCGCGGAGAGGCATCCGTTCTCGACCCAGCTGCGCATCACCGCGGCGGCCAGCACCGCGGCGAGGCCCTGGGCGAGCGTGGCCGATCCCGGTCGCCGTGACTGCACCTCGGTGCGCAGGGCAACGGCAACGGCCGTCACCACCGGATCGTTCAGAGCCAGTCCGCACGCCATCATCAGCTGGGGGAAGCCCTGCGCCGACAGCAACGTGGCCGCTGTCGCGCCGTCGACCCGCAGACGGGCGGTCACGAGCTGTCCGTCTTCGAGGGCTGTCACCGTGTGCGATCCGCCGTGCGGCAGCACCACCACATCGCCGGCTCGCACGATCGCGCACTCGCCGAGTCGTGCGACGGCCGCCGAGCCCGACCGAAGGTGATGCACCACGACGCTCTCGGCCTCGAACATCCGTCGGTCGCCGGCGGCGAGTTCTTCCGCCTGCAGGGCCGTCGCGGTGAGTCGCAAGCGCGCGAGGAACTCGGAGAGCGGATGCGGGTCTGCCGCGGTAGCGACGAGTGTCATGCCTACCTTCAAGGCGCAAAGGCACATCCGCATTCCCCGCCCGTCCGCGGAATGGGCCCCGGCAACCTCGTGCAATCACGTGCAACCTTCCGACGCGTAGCGTTCAGCCTGTCCGACACCGTCGTCGAGAAGGAGCATCCACTCATGACCATCACCGATCGCCCCGAGGCCGCCGCAGCGGCCCCCTCCGCCCCGAACGTCTACGCGAATCCGGGAACTCCCGGAGCCGTCATGTCGTTCAAGCCGCGCTACGACAACTTCATCGGCGGCGAATACGTTCCGCCCGCGAACGGCCAGTACTTCCAGAACCCCTCGCCCGTGACGGGCCAGGTCTTCACCGAGATCGCCCGCGGCACCGCTGCGGATGTCGATCGTGCCGTCGAAGCGGGGTGGAAGGCGTTCGACGCCTGGGGAAAGACCAGCGTCGCCGAGCGCGCCGTCATCCTCAACAAGATCGCCGACCGCATGGAGGAGAACCTCGAGGTTCTTGCCGTGGCCGAGACCTGGGAGAACGGCAAGCCGGTGCGTGAGACGCTGGCCGCCGACATCCCGCTCGCCATCGACCACTTCCGCTACTTCGCCGGGTGCATCCGGGCGCAGGAAGGTGGCATCTCCGAGCTCGACCACGACACCGTGGCCTACCACTTCCACGAGCCGCTGGGGGTCGTGGGGCAGATCATCCCGTGGAACTTCCCCATCCTCATGGCCACCTGGAAGCTCGCCCCGGCGCTCGCCGCGGGCAACTGCGTGGTGCTCAAGCCGGCCGAGCAGACACCGGCGTCGATCCATGTCTGGCTCGACCTGATCAAGGACCTGCTTCCCGCCGGTGTGCTCAACATCGTGAACGGGTTCGGCATCGAGGCGGGGGCGCCGCTGGCGTCGCATCCGAAGATCCGCAAGATCGCGTTCACCGGTGAGACGACCACGGGCCGCCTCATCATGCAGTACGCGAGCGAGAACCTCATCCCGGTGACGTTGGAGCTCGGCGGCAAGAGCCCGAACGTTTTCTTCGCCGACGTCGCCGACCAGAAGGACTCGTTCTACGACAAGGCACTCGAGGGCTTCACCTTCTTCGCGCTCAACCAGGGCGAAGTGTGCACCTGTCCATCGCGCGCCCTCGTGCAGCGGTCGATCTACGACGGGTTCGTGGCCGACGGCCTCGACCGTGTGGCGAAGGTCAAGCAGGGCAACCCTCTCGACGTGTCGACCATGATCGGGGCGCAGGCCTCCAATGACCAGCTCGAGAAGATCCTCAGCTACATGGACATCGGCAAGCAGGAGGGCGCGAAGCTGCTCGCCGGCGGAGAGCGCGCCGATCTCGGTGGCGACCTGAGCGGTGGCTACTACGTGCAGCCGACCGTGTTCGAGGGGCGCAACGACATGCGCATCTTCCAGGAGGAGATCTTCGGGCCGGTGCTCGCCCTCACGAGCTTCGACGACTACGACGACGCCATCTCCATCGCCAACGACACCCTCTACGGCCTCGGAGCGGGCGTCTGGTCGCGGAGTGGGTCGCAGCTCTACCGGGCGGGCCGCGCCATCCAGGCCGGTCGCGTCTGGTCGAACACCTACCACCAGTACCCCGCGCACGCGGCGTTCGGCGGCTACAAGCAGTCGGGCATCGGCCGGGAGAACCACCGGATGATGCTCGACCACTACCAGCAGACGAAGAACCTCCTCGTCTCCTACGCCGACGGGCCGATGGGATTCTTCTGATGCCGAACACGGTTTCGGGCTCGGGCTCGGGCTCGGGGGAGGGGGTCGCTGCGGCGGCTCCCGCCCTCGACCGGGTCGACGTGACGGATGCCGCGGCCGACATGCTGCGGCACCTCGCCGCCACCAACGGGCAGCTGATGTTCCACCAGTCGGGCGGATGCTGCGACGGCTCGTCGCCGATGTGCTACCCGGTGGGCATGTTCCGGGTGGGCGCCTCCGACATCCTGATCGGGACCTTGCACGTCGAGGACACCTACCCGATCGAGGTGTACATGTCGCGCTCGCAGTTCGAGTACTGGAAGTACACCCATCTCACCATCGACATCGTCGACGGGAGGGGCAGCGGCTTCTCCATCGAGGCGCCGGAGGGCAAACGGTTCCTCATCCGCTCCCGGATGCTCGATGACAGGGAACTCGAAGCTTTCGGCCTCGCGACTCACGGAGCGGTGTAGCGCCCGTTCGCGTCTCCGCTGGTTAACCTGGGGGCATGTCGACGATCAGGCATCCGGTCGGGCCTCAGCCCAAGAAGGTGTACTGGCGGCGCCGTCTGGTGGTGCTGCTGTTGGCGCTCGCGATCATCGCCATCGTGGTGCTGATCGTGGTGCGACCCGGGTCGGGCCCGGCCGACGCGAGCAACGGCGTCATCCACACCGGTCCGCCGCCGAGCGCGGCCGCGACGGATGCCGAAGACACGGATGCCACGTCCACGCCCGGTGCCGTCGACGCGTCCTCCACCACCCCGCCCGGCGAGGTCGTGGCCTGTGCCGCCGGCAACATCACGATCTCCCCCGTGACGGATGCCGCGAACTACCACGCCGCCACGAAGCCCCAGCTCTCGTTCACCATCACCAACACCGGCTCGGAGCCCTGCAAGATCAACGCGGGCACCTCGCAGCAGATCTACACGATCACGAGCGGTGAGGAGACCTACTGGGTCTCCACCGACTGCCAGACCGATCCCTCCGACACCGAGGCCGTGCTCGAGCCCGGTGTCGCGGTGGCGTCGACGCCCTTCACCTGGGATCGCACGCGCTCCTCGAAGGACACCTGCTCGGCCACCGACCGCCCCCAGGTTCCGGCCGGCGGCGCGTCGTACCACCTGAACGTGCAGGTCGCCGGCATCGACTCCGCCGACTCCCAGCAGTTCATCCTCAACTAGTCGGGCGCACTTCCGCGGGGTGGCTGAGAGGCTACTTGTAGAAGAGGGCGGCCCAGACCAGGATGCCGGCCAGGGCGAACAAGGCGAGCACGAGGGCGATGATCCCGGCCTGGCGGAGGCGCGGGCGAGCGGTGGGGTAGTAGCGGCGGTGGATGCGTCGCTCTCGGCGACGTCGCTTCGTCGAGGGCACGGATGTGACGCTACGCTCGCCGTCGATCCGGCGGGTGACGGGCGTGTGAACGAGCCCTGAGAATCCGCTCGGAGTACCGTTCCGGCGGCGCGAACGGGGTGGCGTTCACCCGACGGCTGTAGCATTCAGCCGTGACCGTCACGACGTCTGCACCACCCGCGCTCGAGGTCGAGGTGACGGGCGGAATCGTGCGGGGCGTCGAGCGGCGGCGGCTCGGATTGCGGCACTGGCGCGGCATCCCGTTCGCCGCACCACCCGTCGGATCGTTGCGCTTCCGGGCGCCGCGGGCCGTGGTGCCGTGGGAGGGTGTGCGAGACGCCGCCGAGTTCGGGCCCATCGCGATGCAGTCCCGCAACGGCAACTTCATCGGCGCCTCGCGCACCGCCACGATGTCGGAGGACTGCCTCACCGTCAACGTGCTGCGGCCGGCGACGGCGGCGCACGGGCTGCCCGTCATGGTCTTCATCCACGGCGGTGCCTACAGCGTCGGCTCCTCGGCCGAGTACCCGCGCAACGGCGAAGCCCTGGTGCGCGAGGGCGGGGTGGTCTACGTGAGCTTCAACTACCGGCTCGGTGCGCTCGGCTACCTCGACTTCACCCGGTTCTCGACCCCGGAGCGGCCGCTCGAGTCGAACCTGGGACTGCGTGACCAGGTCGCCGCTCTCGAGTGGGTGCGCGACAACATCGCCGCCTTCGGCGGTGATCCGGCGAACGTGACCCTGTTCGGCGAATCCGCCGGAGGCAACGCCGTGACGACGCTGATGGCAACACCCGCGGCTCGCGGTCTCTTCGCCCGGGCGATCGCGCAGAGCGCCCCGGCCAACGCGATCTACCTCCCCGAGATGACCGCCGTCTGGGCGCAGGAGTTCGTCGAACTCCTCACCGAGTCGATCGACACCGACGGTGTCGAGTCCACCTCCGACGACATCGCCGGGCAGGTGCTGGCGGATGCCGCGGCGACGGAGCTGGTGGAGGCGGCGGTCTCGCTCACGCTGAAGACCCCGGATGCGCATCCGGGCACCATCGTCCTTTCCCCGGTGATCGACGGAGACTGCCTGCCCGAGCGCCCGCTCGACGCGTTCAAGGAGGGCCGTGCCGCCCCCGTGCCACTCATCATCGGCACCAACGACCGCGAGGGATCGCTGTTCACCGGCCGTCTCGACATCCTGGCGACGACGCCCAAGCGCATCCGCGCCATCTTCTCGCGCACCAAGAAGGGCGCGCGCAAGGCGATCAAGGCGGAGTACCCGGGCCTGCCGGCCAAGCGCCCGGCTGCCGACTTCGGAGGCGACTACGCCTTCTGGTATCCCACCGTGAAGGTCGCCGAGCGCCACGCCCGCTATCAGCCGGTGCACTTCTACCGTTTCGACATCGCACCCCGGCTCGTGCGCCTCGCCGGTTTCGACGCCACACACGGTCTCGAGCTCTACGCCGTGTTCGACCGGATGAACGGCTGGTTCGGCCGCACCATGACGGTGCTCGGCGGGCGGCGGGCCTTCCTCGCCGCGAGCAAGCGCATGCGCGCGCACTGGCTGGCCTTCGCCCGCGACGGCCGGGTCGACGAGACCGAATGGCCGCGCTACGACGAGGAGGAGCGGCTGACGCTCGTCATCGACGCGACCGACCGCGTCGAGCCCGACCCGCGTGGTTCGCGCCGATTGGCCTGGCAGGCCTTCGTCCCCCACGTCTGACCCGCCCCCCCTGGCGATCCACCCGAGGCGATACGCGCCGTGACCTGTCCATCTCGATGGAGTTTCAAGGCAATGGGACATCTGGATGGAGACTGGGGCGCGTCTCGCCGAAACCTCCATCGAAATGGGCGGATCTCGTGACGGCGCTCAGCCGAAGGCGCGGCCCAGCGCCTTCACGAGCTGGCGCACGTCGTCGTCGATGATCGTGGTGAAGCCCAGGCGCCGGGCCTCGGACGTGCGGGTGCGACTCGACGAGACCGGCCGCACCTCCCCCGCCAGGCTGATCTCGCCGAAGGCCGCGAGGTCGTGCGCCAGGGGCCGGTCGTTCGACGCCGAAGCCAGGGCCAGCGCGATCGCGAGATCGGCGGCCGGCTCCGTGAGCTTCACCCCGCCGACGGTGGAGACGTAGACGTCTTGCTCGCTCAGCTTGATGCGCGCCCTCCGCTCCAACACGGCCAGGATCATCGCCACCCGTGAGGAGTCGACCCCGTTCGTGACGCGGCGCGGATTGGGCGACGGTGTCGACACCACGAGCGCCTGCACCTCGACGGGCAGAGCCCGCCGCCCCTCGAGCGCGACCGTGACGCAGGTGCCCGATACCGCATCCGACCCGCGCGAGAGGAACAATCCGCTCGGATCGGGCACCTCCGCGATGCCGTCGGACGTCATCTCGAAGCAGCCCACCTCATCCGTGGGCCCGAAGCGGTTCTTGAGCGCGCGCACGAAGCGCAGCGAGGTCTGCCGGTCGCCCTCGAACTGGCACACCACGTCGACCAGGTGCTCGAGCACCCGCGGCCCCGCGATCGACCCGTCTTTGGTGACGTGCCCCACCAGCAGCACCGGCAGCGACCGCTCCTTCGCCACCCGGATGAGCGAGGACGCCACTTCGCGCACCTGGGTGGGCGACCCGGCGGCGGAATCGAGCGACGACGACGACACCGTCTGCACCGAGTCGACGATGACCAGGTGGGGCTGCACCGCGTCGATCTGGCCGAGCACGGTGGCCAGGTCGGTCTCGGCCGCGAGCATGAGCGTGGGAGAGAGGGAATGCGTCCGCTCGGCGCGGAGCTTGACCTGCGACACCGACTCCTCGGCCGACACGTAGAGCACACGCAAGTTCTCTTCGGCTGCCTTCGCCGCGACTTCGAGCAGCAGCGTCGACTTGCCGACTCCGGGCTCGCCGGAGAGCAGGATGGCCGCCCCGGGCACGAGACCCCCGCCGAGCACTCGGTCGAACTCGCCGATGCCCGTGGCCCAGTGCGCCGCGACGTCGGAGGAGATCTCGGTGATGGGCCGCGCGATCCGCGCCTGATCGAGCACCGTGGCCCGCACGGCGCGTGAGATGCCCTCGTTCTCGGCCGACGACACGACGGTGCCCCAGGACTGGCACTCACCGCAGCGCCCCACCCACTTCGCCGTCTGCCATCCGCACTCGGTGCAGCGATACGCGCTCGGAGTTCTGGTGGCCATGAGCACCACAGTAGAGGCGACCACCGACATCCGGCCGCCGCCTCGCGAGGTGTGCGGAACCAGCGTCGTTCGTTCAGCGCGGGAGGAGAGGATGCGCCTCAGTCGTCGTCGTCGAGATCCAAGTCGACGAGCACCTGGCCGGCCTTGCCTCGAGCGGCGAGCGTGGCGGCACGCTCGGCGAGGCGGCGGCGCACCTCGACCTGCGCTTCCTCGACGAACCGCGGATCGAGGGGGGCGCTCGGGAAGTGCGGGTCGCCGTGGTACTTCTCGATGTAGGCGTCGAGCTCGGGGCCCGACTCCCACGAGGTGATGAGGCAGTAGCGCGGCTCGGGGCCTTTCTGCCAGACCGCGTGCCAGAAGCGCTGGGTGTCGACGATGACCTGGCGACCGGCGGGAAGCGAGATACGCACCTCGGTCTCGGGGTCGAAGCGGTCTTCGCGCAGGATGAGGTACGACTCCGGGTCGTCGGAGAGGTTGAAGAATCCGCGCACGATCCAGCCGGTGCCATCCGGGTTGAGGCGGTTGTTGTCGTCCTGGTGCAGGTTGTACAGCGCCGTCGGGTAGGTGTCGGGCTGCAGCTCGATGACCCGGCAGCGGCCGATGTTCGCACCGGGCTCCTCGGCACGCGCCTTCAGGATGGGTGCCTTCTCGACGTTCGCCTGAACCCACACGCCGTCTTTGTCGGTGCGCGGAGGAGTGTGGTTCCAGAAGGCATTGCACTCCATGTCGCCGAAAGCGCTCGTGAGCGGGGCGAAACGGGTATCCCCGGACGACTTCCAGTCGACGTATTCGAGGTCAAGCCATTCCTTCGGATCGGCCGCCTGGTCGTAGGAGTCGAGAACGACGTAACCGGTCTCGTCGAATGCTTTCGATCGAACGTAGCTCATCGGGGAAATGGGCCCTTCCAGTAAGAGAACAAGCGCGTTTTAACAGGCTCTACTTAGGTAAGGCTAACACGCTGCATCCGGCCCGACAGGGGGACGAAAGTCCTCCTGCACTTCCGGTGGTGCTCTGCGCGGAGGACAATGCGATCCATGGCATCCGGAACCGCTGAAGACCCCTGGCAGCTGACGACCGCTCCCGGCACGTCGGCCTACACCATGTACCGCGACGAGGCCGCCGATCCGCCCACGCTGGTGTGCCAGGTGGGGTCGACGACACTGAAGTACCAGCTGCGCGCCATCGACGACCTGCACGCCTGGCTCAAGGAGCGAGGCGACTGGGTACCGCTCGGCGCCGCCGACGAGCAGAAGCCGGCGGCGGAGGGAACCGTCGAGGCCTGGGGTCGCTCGGAGCAGAATCCGGTGGGCGGCTGGTACGGGCTGCGCAAAGGCTATCGCGGGCGATTCGGCATGTACCTCCCGCCCTTGCTCGAGCAGCTGGGGCTGGTGGAGCTCACCCACGACGCCCGCAACAACTCGGTGCGCGCGCTGTGAGCGGACAAGCGAGCCGCACACGCCGGATCGACGTAAACTGAGACGACTGGCGACGACGGCAGGAGCACCGACACCCCCAGCAGACCCACCCGTTCGACCCAAGGAGGCGACTTTGACCGATGACGTATCTGGAGCCCCCCACCTCGAATCCGTTCTGCGCACCGCGTCGTCGCATCCGATCGCGTTCGATCGCAGCGACCTGGTGCTGCGCAAAGGCCAACTGACCCTCATCAACGGGCACGCGACGCCGCGCCAGTCGATGATCGAGGATCTCCTCTTCATCGCCGACGCCCTCGACGCGGCGCACGTGCCGTTCCTTCTCGTGCGCGGCAACGACGAGCGCCCGGTGCTCGCGGTGCGCTGGGCCGATCGCAAGCGCGCCAAGGCTGCGCTGCTGGAGAGCATGGCCGGCGAGCCGTTCTACTCGAAGGTGCCCGGCGCTCCGGCGCTGCTGGTGGCCGACGGCAAGCTCTCCCGCGACCCGAAGGCCCGTGTCATGCGGCTGTTCCGACCGCGCATCGAGCCGATCGGCCGACTTCGCTACGGCGTCGGCTCGGCGGTGCAACTGGAGTTCTGGCGGGAGAACGGCGATGTCGTCGAGGCCCCTGTGGAGAATTCGCTCACCCGCCGACTGATTCCTCGCGAGGAGATGACCGAGACCACGGTGGATCTCTTCGGTCGCACCTGGACGACCATCGCGGGCATGTTCGACGCGCTGGCCAGCGACATCGGTTTCGACGTGGACATCGTGTTCTCCTGGGTGGACGGCACGGCCATCGAGTTCCAGCGTGCCCGCGCGAAGCGCATGGCGAGCTACGTGGTGGGCGACGGCGACGATTCCGAAGCGCGCTACCGCCAGATCGACGAGTTGAAGTACGCCCTCCGCAGCGTCTACACCTTCGCTCCGTGGGTGCGCCGCATCTTCATCGCCACGGATTCGCCCAGGCCCGCCTGGCTGGCCGACGACCCGCGCGTCACGATCATGCCGAGCGAGGAGTTCTTCCGCGACCCGTCGGATCTGCCCACGCACAACTCGCACGCCGTCGAGGCCCAGCTGCACCGCATCCCCGGGCTCTCGGAGCACTTCCTCTACTCCAACGACGACATGTTCTTCGGGCGTCCGGTGAAGCCCGACCTGTTCTTCTCGCCCGGCGGCATCACGAAGTTCGTCGAGGCCGACACCCGTATCGGCCTCGGGGCGAACGCCCTGCACCGCAGCGGTTTCGAGAACGCGGCGCGCGTCAACCGCGAGCTCTTGCAGCAGCGCTTCGGCCGGGTCACCACACGCCACCTCGAGCACTGTGCGGCCCCGTTGCGCAAGAGCGTGCTGTTCGAGATGGAGCAGGAGTTCTCGGACGCCTTCGTGCGCACCGCTGCGAGCCCGTTCCGCTCGGCCACCGACATCTCGGTGACGAACTCCTTCTACCACTACTACGCGCTGATGACCGGTCGCGCCGTGGTGCAGACGGAGGCGAAGGTCAAGTACATCGAGACCACGCTCCGCTCCGCCCTCAAGGAGATGGACGTGCTGCTGAAGAAGCGGTCGATGGACATGTTCTGCCTCAACGACGGATCGAAGCCCGAGATCGAGGTCGAGGAGCGCACCACCGCCGTCATCTCGTTCCTCGAGCGGTACTTCCCGTTCCCGGCCCCGTGGGAGAAGACCGAGGTCACACTCCCGTCGGCAGCAGGATCGGCATCGTCATCGGCGGCTCTGGCGATACCCGCGGGCTGACCGCGTCGGCGATCGTGATGCCCAGCGTCGCGAGCCGCAGTCGGGTCTCCTCCGCCGTGATGTGGTCGAGCGCGGGGTAGCTGCCCACCGGCACCACGGAGTGCAGGACGGTGTGCTCGTAGACGTGCACGAGGTTGAAGGCCTGGGCGCCGGCCCGGCCCTTCGTGCCGCCGATCTCCACGTTGAGGTCCTGGGTGTAGCAGGTGGCGCTCGCGACCGACACCGGGATGCCGGCGAAGGTGGCGGTGGTGGAGTAGTGCAGGTGCCCGGCGATGATCGAACGCACGTCGGAGCCTTCTAGTACCTCGGCGAGCCCCTTCTGGTCACGGAGCTCGACGGCTACTGCGAGGTCGAGCACGCTCGGCACCGGCGGGTGGTGCATGGCCAGGATGCTGCCGTGCGGTGCCGGGAACGCCAGCTCTTCGGCCAACCAGTCGAGCTGGGCATCGGTGACCTGGCCGTGGTGGTGGCCCGGCACGGTGGAGTCGAGCGTGATCACGCGCAGCCCGTTGACGTCGTAGACCCGGTCGACGGCGCGGTCGCTCGGCATCTCGCCGAAGAGTTCCTCGCGGAAGGCGGCGCGGTCGTCGTGGTTGCCCATCACCCAGATGACCTGGGCGCCGAGCCGCGCGGCGGCCGGCTCGACGATCGCGCGGAGCCGCTCGTAGGCATCCGGCTCGCCCTTGTCGGCCAGGTCGCCGGTGAAGACGATGGCTTCGGGACGGCCCCCGGAAGCCTCGAGCTCGGCGAACACCTCGCGCAGGTGCGCCTCGCTGTCGACGGTGCCGTAGAGCTTGCCGCCACCGGCGAGGAGGTGCGTGTCGCTCAGGTGAAGGAGGAAATGGTTCGGCCTCGGGTACTCGGCCGTTCTGTTAGTCACAAGACTTCCATTCGGGTGAGGTGCGGGCTCCAGGGGTGTCGCCCGTCCGTGGTGCTGCTACGACTCAAGCACGCGAAAGTGAACGTTTGGGTGACGCCGGCTGGCGAGTCGCACCGGGAATCGAGTCTGGTCGGGTGCGGCTTGGGGTGACACCCCCAGTTCTAGGGGGTGTCGTCGTGCTCGTGCTCGCGAGCCCGGGGCCGGATCTTCTCGTTGATGAACGACACGATCGTGGCGGTGGCCACACCGAGGATGGCGACGCCGCCGAACATGAGGATGACGGCGAGAACGCGCCCGAGCACCGTCACGGGCACGTAGTCGCCGTAACCGACGGTCGTCATCGTCACACAGGCCCACCAGATGGCGTCGCCGAAGCTGTTGATGGTGGCGCCGGGAGCACCGCGCTCGGCGGCGAGCTCGGCCAAGGCGATCGAGTAGACGAAGAGGACGACGAAGAGGGCGGCGTAGATGATGATGGTCGCGCGCACGGAGCCTCCGCTCCGCCGCCGGAAGTACGGGATGTCGCGCAACCGGGTCAGGAGGAGGAACGGACGGAACACCGGCACCAGCACCGAGAGCAGGTCGAGTGGTGTCGAGCGGAAGAAGGCGCCCTTGTCGGTGGCCAGCACCAGGCGCACGACGTAGTCGACCGCGAAGCTGAGCCAGATCACGAAGAGGGTGATGCTGAGGGCGAGTGTTCCCTGGGGCGCCATCTCAGGGGTCAGCACCTGAACCGTGTAGAGCACGATGAACACGATCGAGAGCACCACGAGAGGAACCGACGTGGTGGTCTCCCAGCGCCGGCGTCGGCTCTCGTCCTTCGTCATGCCCGTCTCCTCGGTCGGCATCAGGATGACACACGGTTCAGTCGCCGGAAAGAGTAAGTTGGGTGCGTGTTGGACCCGGCCCTGGAGGCGAAGCGACTGGCGGTCAGCCGCGACGAGAACCTCCCAGACATCGATTGGGTGACCCCGCCCGCCGGTGCGGTCACGTCCACCTTCCACGCGCCGAGCGGCCGACTCGCGGTGGTCTCCTTGGGCGACCCGTCGCATCCGCGCGTCGTGCTCGTGGCGGGTGCCACCGGGTCGAAGGAAGACTTCCACTTCATCATGCCCGAGCTCGTGGCCGCCGGGTACTACGTGCAGAGCTACGACCTGGCCGGGCAGTTCGAGTCGCACGCGGCGGGCCCGTGGAACCTCGACCCTCCGCGGAAGCACTACACGCTCGACCTCTTCGTCGACGACATGATCGCCTTCCTGGAGACCGGCACGACGCCGGTGCACCTGCTCGGCTACTCGTTCGCCGGGGTGGTGGCCGAGGTCGTCGTGACGTCGCGGCCCGACCTCGTGGCGAGTCTGACGCTGTTGGGCACGCCGCCCGATCCGGGCCAGAGTTTCGCCGGGGTGAGCCGGATCGGCCGCTTCTCCGATTTCGCGACGCCGGCTGCGGCGGCGAACCTGATGCGCTGGGGTGTGCAGGCGAACGTGCTGCGGGTGCGCCCGGGCCGCCTGAAGTTCGTGCGCGACCGCTTCCACCTCACCCGGCGCGACTCACATCGCGACATCATGGACATCATGATGCGGGCGCCCGACCTCGAGGCGGCACTCGCGGCGGTCGACATCCCGAAAGCCGTCGCCGTGGGCGAGCACGACCTGTGGCCGCTGGCGCGGCACGCGCGGTTCGCGGAGGCGATCGGCGCCTCCATCTCGGTGTATCGGACGGGTCACAGCCCCTGCGAAGACGCGCCGTACGAATTGAGCGGCGACCTGCTGGCGCTGTACGCGAAGGCGTCCGCCGAGTAACGGTGCAATTCAGGAGCACCGAGGCCCTATGCGGCGTCGGTCTCGCTCAGATGCACCGAAACTCGGCGCGCTGCCGCTTTGCGGGCGGCTCGCCGGCGCCGCCAGCGCCGCCACGGCCATTGTCCGGGCAGGTTCACGCCGATGGTGCGGAAGGCCCAGCCGAGCCGCCGCATGAACCCCTTGTAACTGTGGAACGGGCGCCCCGAAATCGGCATCACGAGGGTTGCGTCGTATTCCACGGTCATGTCGGGCAGCAGGTGGTAGGTGATGTCGAGGTCGTCGTGCACCCGGCGATCGGTGCGGTGCACCGTGTCGCGGATGCGCATCCAGGCATCCCGCCGCATCGCCATGTTGCTTCCGAAGAGGGGCGCGTGGCCCAGGAAGAGCGTCATCCAGGTGACGTAGCCGCCGAGGTAGAAGGTCTTGCCCGCCCACGCGCCCGCGGCGTTGATGTCGTAGAAGCGGCCGGGGCCTGTGTAGGCGGTGGGGGCATCCGCTCGTCGGAAGACGCTCTCGACGCGTTCGAGCCAGTCGGGCAGCGGTACCGAGTCGGCGTCGATGCGGGCGAGGATCATTCCTTCCGCGGCGTCGAATCCGGCGGCGGTCGCGCGCAGGATGCCCTGTACGGGCTCTTCGATGAGGCGAGCGCCGTGCGTGCGGGCGACATCCGCGGTGTCGTCGGTGCTGCCGTTGTCGACCACGATGATCTCGTCGGCGGGGCGGGTCTGCGCGGCGAGGGCCTCGAGTGCGCGCCGCAGGAACTCGGCGTCATCTCGGGCAGGGATGACCACGGAAATCGAGATCTCCATCTCGCCAGACTAGCGCCCGCCGCCGATTGGCGAGACCGGCCCCGCTCGCGTACACTCGTCTGCGGTACCGTGTCCGAGCGGCCGAAGGTGCAACTCTCGAAAAGTTGTGTGGGGGAGACTCCACCGTGGGTTCAAATCCCACCGGTACCGCCAGTGAAATGCCTGGTCAGGGGTCCTTTTCGTAAGGCCCCTGATCTGCGTTTGACTACAATTCAGCTGCACGTTGAGGGACTTGGCTCGGTTCGCCTAGTAGTCCGCTATCGCAGCGTGAACGGATCGCACCGCGCTCGCTCCTTCTCCGACCGCGCCCGTGACCCTCTTCATCGAACCCTGCCGCACATCGCCCACCGCGAAGACCCTCGGGAGGTTCGTCTCGTACGGCAGAGGGCTCCTTCCCAATGAATCGAAGGCGCCGACCGCCGAGGGTGGCAAGTCGGTGTCGGTGAGCAGGAATCCGTCGGAGCTCAGAAGCAGTTCATAGCTCCCGCTGTCACGCAGCCATCCCGTTGCGGGTTCAGCGCCGATGAAACAGAACAGGCCGCGACAGTCCTGCGACCATGTCAGTCCGCTCGTGTGATCGGTCAACGTGACTCGCTCAAGATGGCGGCCGCCGCTCAGCCCCACGACCTCCGTGCGCGTGCGGATCTCGACGAGCGGATGCGCCTCAAGGCGATCGACCAGGTAGGAGGACATCGTTTCGCGCAGGTCAGCGCGTCGGGCGGCGATCGTGACGGCTGCGCCGCGTGACGCGAGATGGAGCGCGGCTTGCCCGGATGAATTGGCCCCGCCGATCACAGTGACGCTGCTCTGCCCACAATCCCTCGCCTCGATCTCCGTGGCCGCGTAGTAGATGCCGGCGCCCTCGAATTCCGCCCAATTGGTGATGGGAAGCGACCTGTAGCGCGCACCTGTTGCGACGATGACGGCCCTGGCGCGAATCGTGGCTCCGTTCTCCAGCGCCAGTTCGAGCAGTGGACCTGACGTGCTCAGTGCCCTGATCTCGCACGGCGAGTAGAGATGTGCCCCGAACTTCTCGGCCTGCACCATCGCTCGTGCGGTGAGCTCTTCGCCGCTCAACCCTGACGGGAAGCCGAGGTAGTTCTCGATCCGAGAGCTCGCCGCAGCCTGCCCGCCCAATGACACAGCCTCCAGCAACACCGTGTCCAAGCCTTCGGAGGCTCCGTACACGGCCGCTGCCAGCCCGGAGGGTCCGCCTCCGATCACAGCGAGGTCGACGATCTCGGCCTCTGCGCGTGGCCGGTAGGTGAGTCCCAGATGGACTGCGAGATCGCCGGGAGTTGCATTTCTGAGAGTGCCGTCTGGTGCCAGCACCGCCGGCAGGTCTGTGGCACCGAGATCGAGCTCGCGCGCCACGGCGGCTCCTTCGGCGCTTTCGATGTCAATCCACGAGTGCGCGATCCTCTGGCGCGCCGCGTAGGTGCGGAGTCTGAGAGCTCGAGCATCCAGAGCACTCCCCACGATTTCGACACCTCGTGCCCCCTGTCCGCCTTTGAGGAAAAGCCGCCGGCTGATGAACGCACGAAGCATGAGATCTGACAATTCAGGATCGTCAGCCATCACTTTGCGGAATCCGGCCGCGTCGATCCTCGTGACGGTGCCGTCCTTCGTCACGCGGCCTTGCAGAAAGATCCGTTGCCCGGTCAGGAGGTTGAGTTCACCGATGAACTCGCCCGGCCCGAACGAATCGACGATCGACTCCTCGACCAGCATCGTCGCCGGCTGCACGACATCGACCGCGCCGTCATGAACCAGGATGAGGTCAGGCGACGTGTCACCCGAACCGAAGACGGATTCGCCCGCGGTCACAGAAGCGAGTTCGCCGTAGGCAGCCAGCCTCGACATGTGTGCGAGGGAGAGGATCGGATGCGCCGCGCCCGCGTCGGCGGAAGTGAATTCGGTCATGCCCTTGAAAGTAATGATCTGCGGCAGCCGCGTCGTGGCTCGGACGGGGTCAGGATACGAGACGACGCAGGCTGGCCCTGCGAGGAACACCTCCAGCGGTCCCCGGGCGGTTAGCCTGAAGATCATGCCCAATCAGCGTCAGGAAATCCGCGATCGTGCTGAGGGCACCGCGTTCATCGAGTCCCTCACGGGCGTTCCGGCGTTCGGCTTGGACAAGCACCTGACGATCTTCGCTGCGAACAGGCTTGCCACGGCTGTCATGCCCACCGTCGCCGTCGGGGCGAACCTTGCCCGTTCAGTGTTTCTCGGCGACGAACCCAGGCACTTCGACGCGGGCTGGGGACTCGCGTGTGAACACGTATCCGCCGCGCTGAGAGCATCATTGGACCGCCACGGAGAAGATGACGAGTTCATTCTGATCGTGGGGGAACTCGCCGCATTGAGCCCTGAGTTCAACAGCGTCTGGGCGAGGAATGCGCCGCCGACAGCAACCGGGACTTTCCGTTTTCTCGCCCATGATGCGGGCAGGATGGCGCTGACCTACGAGCGCACCTCCGTCTCGGATGGAAGCGGAGACGCCGTTGTCACCTGGCAGCCGGCAGACGAGATGTCAGCGGAGCTGCTGCGACAGGTCAGTCCTCCCGAGGCCTGATGGCTTCGGGAGGACTGACCTGTCGAACGGATCGCGTTCAGCTGACAGAAACGTCGTCGATGTCGATCGAGACGAGCAGCGGCTCTCGTACGGCCCGACCAGCGTCGTCCCGCACGTAGATTTCCCGGTGCCGGGGGAGCACCAGTCCGTCGAAGGTGGCTTGCTCGGTCATGTACTCCACGGCCGGTGAACCCCCTGCGATGTCCACCGAGTAGTCGCGGCGACGAAGCACCCCGTCGGAGTCGGCGTAGACCACCTGGACCGGTGTGTGGGTGGCCAGTGAGCTCGGGTACGTCACCCGCAGCCGGTCCCAGATCTGTCCGTCTTCCTCGGTCCACGGACCGAGCTCCTCCGTCACCACTCCCTCGAGAGTGAACGACTGCGGTTCCGTGTTGTACGTCCACATGGCGTACCCCGTGAAGTAGGCGAGGTGCAGATCGGTCCACGGCGTCATCAGCTCGTGACCGTCGAACGCTGCCCGGGGGTGCAGGAACTCCTTCACGACCGTTCCGTTTGCGTGAACGATCGCGACCCGGTCGGGAGTGAAGTCGGTGTGGAGATTCGCGTCACCGAAGTTGTACAACTGGCTGTGCTCGCGCCGAAGGTCGACGGTGAATCGACCTTCCTCCGCAATCCCCGGCACGGATTTCAGCGACCAGAACGCTCCACCGAAGTGCCGTGTGGCCGAGATGTGGTCGACCTCGCTCCAGCGTCTTCCGCCATGCGCGTCAATGATCTTTTCCAGTAGCGTTCCCATGTTCTTTCTCCGATTTCTAGATGTTCGTCGAGTCGACGAAGTCGTTGACCAGGGCCGCGGCCTCGGCCGGGTACTGGAAGATCGACGCGTGGGCGGCGTCGGGGAGGATGTGGATGCGTGCATCCGGGATCAGGCCGGCGAGGAGATGAGAGCCCGGTGTCGGGATCATCAGGTCGTCGTCGCCCTGCAGAACAAGGGTCGGCTGGCTGATGCCGAGAAGGCGCTCGAGGCGTCCAAGACCCGGGATGCCCCAGTCGAGCACGGCATCGTACTGCGCGTCACGAACGGCCGGCGTGGTCGGGGCGTCCCGGTCCTCGGTGCGGCTGAAGATGCGGCGGAGGAACTCGCCGCCGAGGGCTCGGCTCGTGTCGGTGTGGGCGAAGAAGATGTAGAGCAGACTCTCGGCGGTGGGCTGGTCATGGTGCGATTCGCGACGGATGTCTTCGCGCCAGCCGTGCATCCGCGGTGCGCCGGAGGGGCCGGTTCCGGCGAGCGTGAGGGAGCGTACTGCGGTCGGCCGCAGGAGGGCGAGCTCCTGGGCGACGAAGCCGCCGAGCGAGAAGCCGAACAGGTCGTACCGGGCGATGCCCAGTGCATCGGTGAATGCCGTGATGTCACGTGCCATCTGAGCGACGGTGGTCGGAACGCGGCCGGTCGACCCGCCCACGCCCGTGTTGTCGACCAGGATGACTTCGCGCTGCACGGCGATCGCGTCGATCAGCGCTGGGTCCCAGTTGTCGAGGTTGCCGCGGAAGTGCTGGAGGAAGATCATCGGAACGTCGTCGGAACTGCTGCCGAAGCGCCGGTAGGCGTAGGTCTCTCCGTTCGCAGCAGCGACCGAAAGCGTGGGTGCGGTCAGTGTGGTGGTGCTCATGATGTTCTTCCTTTCATGGGGTGATCGCTTCGGCGGGGGCCCGCCGGGCGAGAACAGAGATCGTTTGTGAAATCGGTTGTCAGCTTTCGGAGCGGGAAATTCCGATCTCGCTGGTCCGGGACGCCCAGGGCGATTTCGACGGCGGCGGTGCCGCGAGAGGCGAGCAGGCGCGTCAGGGCCGACCGCGCGTCCGAGAACAGGTTCAGGTGTGTGACATCGATTCCGCTGAGATCGTCGGATAGCCACGTCGTGGCTGGGCACGGGTTCAGCAGCACCGTCTTCACCGGGAGGCCTAGGCGTGCGAGAGCGCTCAGCCGCTCGCCGAGCTGCGCCGCCCCGCGTAACCCCACCAGTGCGATCACTTGGCGCTCCACGTCGCTGGACTGTGCCCCTGCGGCCCGCGCGATCGCGTCGGCCAGCGCACCGTGCCTCATCGAGCCGATCACCCGACGGCTTCCGTTCGTGCGGAAATGACGCGCGCCGCGGTGCCACTCCGGCCCCATGTCGACGGCGAACACGGCATCGGAGCCGGCGACGTCGCTCAGCAGAGCCGCGACATTCTCTGCGTCGAAGGCGGCGGTCACCGCTTCGGAACGCAGCCGGTCGTCTTCCATCCGCCGACGAGCCGTGGATTCGACCATGAACGCCTTATCGGTGCGCAGCGACAGCTGGGATGTCAGCGCGGTGAGGGTTCCGCCGACATCGCCGACGAGGGCGAAGTGCACCGCCGTGCGGCGGCCGATCCGGCGTGCATCGCGGTCGATCTGAACGACCGTCGCGCTCGGCGGTATCAGCTGCGGGTACGCAAAATCAGTTCCGAGCAGGACGACGGCATCTGCACGGGCGATGGCTTCGCGAGAAGCCGAGTGGCCGGAGTCGCCCGCCAGCCCCACGTCGTAGGGATTTCCCCACTCGAGGTTCTCCTTGCCACGAAGGGTGTGTGCGATCGGTGCCTGCAGGGTGCAGGCCAGCGCCAGAACCTCGTCATGGGCATCTGCGGTTCCGCCCCCTGCCACGAGCACCACGTTCCGCGCCGCGCTCAGGGCAAGTGCCACCCGGCTCACGTCGTCGGCGTGAGGCACTCTTCTCGCTGGTGGCGACACCGTGGTTCGGGGAGTGAGCCCGAACGGGCCGGCGAGCTCCGGCAGCGCGAGCTGAGAAATGGGAATGGCGACGACGGTGATCGAACGCTCCTCGAGGGCAATACCTGCCGCTCGCGCAATGGCGTCCCGCAGCGGTGACCGGCCGTCGACGACTTCGCAGCGGGCGCCTCCGTCGGCTAGTGCTTGTATGCGATCAGTCGCGACTTCGTTGCCGTTCTCATCCGGCAGAAGCAGGATGGCCAGAACCGCGGCGTCGGTGCTGATCGCGTTCTCCACGCCATCGAGGAAGCCGGCGTGCTCCATCGATCCGGCACATACGGCGAGTTGTCCGGTGACCGCAGCCTCGCCGGCGGCGGCTGGGGCGGCCCAGCCCGCATGCGACAGCAGAAGCTGGGGGAGCTCTTTCGTGTGGGTGGCCGCGACCGTGATGTGTGCCATCGTTCCGCCATCGGCGACGTGAATCCGTCGCACTCCGAGTGCTCGGAGTTCCTGCAGCAGATTGTCTGCACGTGATTGCATGGCTCACACTCCGTTCCGATCAGCTGGCCTCGGTGAAACGGTACGGAGACTCGACAGGGGTGGTCATGGCCCTTGCACGGACAGGCAGCCCGTGGGGCTGCTCCCAGGGAGGCCACCCTCATTCACGGTGCAGCTTTCTACGCTGAACCAGGACGATCTGGAGGGAGAGCTGGATGCTCGTTGTGGCAGAGAACCTGAGAAAGAGCTATCGGGCAGCGAATGGCGGTTCCTCGGTGGAGGTGCTGCACGACGTTTCGATCAGGGTGCGGGCGGGCGAGTTCGTATCGGTCGTCGGGCCGAGCGGATCCGGGAAATCGACGCTGCTGTACTGCCTCGCGGGTCTCGAACCCGTCACCAGCGGATCCGTCCGTCTCGCCGGGAGCGACCTCGCGACTCTGAGCCGCTCGCGCACCGCCCGATTGCGGCGCGACCATGTCGGCTTCGTGTTCCAGGCCTACAACCTGCTGCCCTCCCTCAGTGTGCGCGAGAACGTCGAAATCCAGGCGCGCCTCGCGGGGCGTCGTGTGCCACGAGCCGAGATCGACGAGAGCCTTCGCTCCGTGGGCCTTGAGTCGTATGGGAGCGCCCACCCGGGCACCCTCTCGGGCGGCCAGCAGCAGCGCACCGCGATCGCCCGTGCGCTTGTCGCTCGTCCGAGCGTGCTCTTCGCAGACGAGCCCACTGGCGCGTTGGACGCGGTAGCCGGCGCCGAGGTGATTCGTCTGCTGCGAGAGACCGTGACCTCTGAGCGGGCAGTGGTGATGGTCACCCATGATCCGGAAGCGGCGTCCAAGACAGACCGGGTTCTGGTGATGCGCGATGGTCGCGTGCACCGCGAGATGGTGCAGCCGAGCGCGCGCGACGTCTTCCGCGCCGTGGAGCAAGCAGCATGATCGCGCGACTCGCGCTGCACGATCTGCGCGACTCACGTGTTCTGTGGTTGGCCGCCGCGATCGTGGCGGCTGCCGGCTCGTTCATCGCGTTGGTGCCCGCCACGTTGATCGAGTCGGCTTTACCGGTCACCGACGTGACATCGCTCGCTCTGCTCGCCATCGCCGGCACCGTGATCGCGTTCACCGCGGTTTCGTTGGTGATCGTGATGGTCTCGGTTGCCCGTGCCACGATCGACGCGCGGCGGCCGACCTTCGGCCTGTGGCAGGTGAGCGGGGTGCTGCCAGGTCAGGTCGGCGTGGTGGTGTTCGTACAGGTGGTCGCCGTCGGGGTGCTCGGCGCCGTTCCCGGGGCCGTCCTGGGTCTCTGGTTCGGCCCGGTCTTCGTACGGACCACCCTCACCGGGTCGCTGGGTGCGTTCGACGCGCACGCGGGCCTTGCGGGGGCCGTGGTCGCGGTCGTCGCCGTCACACTGCTCATCTGTGCTGCCGCTGTTCCCGCGGCTCGGCGGGCTGCGGGCACTCCACCCATTCGGCTCCTCGGCGGTGATGACGTCGTCGACTCCCGGCCGCGGAGCGGTGGAGGCCGCTTCGTGTGGGGAAGAGCGATCGTCGCGGTACTTCTCGGGCTTCTGCTCTACCGGCTGCTGATCTCTCTTCCCTCGTCGATCGATACCGGAGGCTCACAGCCGCTCCTGATCGGTCCCTTGGCGGTCGCACTGCTGTGCCTGCCGGGTCGGAGGGCGATGGCGGCGGCGGCTCGGGCGTGGACGGCGGTCGTACCGACTCGCTGGTCGACCTCAGTCCTGCTGGCGCGCGCCGATGTGACACGCAGTCCCGATGGTGCGGCACCGATCACCCCCTTCGTCGTGGCGATCGGCCTTCCGGTGACGTTTCTCGCCGGCACCTCGATCGCGTCGAGCGCGAGCGGCACGCCCGGCAATGGCTCGACGTCGGGTACGGTGCTCGTGCTCTTCGGACCGGTGCTGCTCGCTGCGGTCGGCGGCGGAGCGTCACTTCTCCTTCGCTCCGTGCAGCGTCGACGGGAGACGGGGGTTCTCGATTCGCTTGGAGCCGGACTCCCTGTGATGGTGCTTCAGCGATTGTGGGAGGTCGTCATCGGGGTGACGACGGCGACCCTGGTGGCCGCGGTCGCCCTGGCAGTCACGGTCGGTGCCGAACTCGCGGTGCTGGCAGCATCGGGTCGTGAGTCGGCCGTCTATCTCGACGCCCGGCCACTGCTGGCAGTGACTGGACTGTGTCTCACGATCGGACTGATTGTCGCGGCCTCAGGAGTGCCAACGATCGCACGCCGATCGCGCCGATGAAGAGGGTGGCGGCCGCAAGCACGACCCACGCGGCCACGGTCGCCCACGTCGCGTTCTCGAGCGAGAGGAGACGGATCGTGAACGTGGCGCTGGCCGCCGCTGTGAAGGTGAGAGCCCAGAACCCGAGGGCGAACGGCAGCTTCACGTACCTCCGGATGAGGAACAGGTGTGGTGCGATGACGGCTGCCATCGCTCCGGCGAGCAGCTCGCTGATCATGCCGCCCTGGCCACCGCTGATGATCCACCACGCGTTCCCTGCCACGGCCGGCGGGGCCGAGAAGACGCCCAGGGTCGGCATCAGCGCCGGCAGCGAGTCGGGGCCGGAGATCAACCGGGCGATCACAGCCCCACCGATCAAGAGCCAGAAGAGCATCCCGATTCCGAGCGCGCCGACGGCGAGCTTCGGTTGCCCGACTATCGCCAGCGATTGTGCTGTGAGCAGGCCGGCCGCGACCGTCGGGAGGAAGTATCCGCTGTGGACGGGTCCGAATCCTCGTGAAACGGTGAGCAACTGCGAGATGAACCACGACCCGAATGCAGCCGACAGAACCACGCACACCCACACGAGCGGTACGCCGAGCTCGGGCAGTGTCGGCTCGAGGTGGGCACCCAGGAGCATCGGTGGAATCGGGATCAGCGCGGCGAACGGGCCGAGTACCGGGTTCGTGAGGTCGCCCGCGAGCTCCTTCCATCCATGAAGCCGGCCGACGTAGAGCGTGAGCGTGATGAGCCAGACCAGAAGAGCGAGACCCCAGAGGGCCTCGCCGATGAACTGAGGCGACGCGAGTGCTCGCGTCGCCTCAGTCCAGGCTCCGGCCAGCCCGGTCAGCCCGAAGGCGATGCCGAAGGTGTTCAACGGCGGTCGGGGGCGGAGTGTTCGCATGCGCTAGCCCTTGATGAAGGCGAGCACATCTTTGATGAGCTCGTCCTGGTAGTCGCCGTAGATCCCGTGCGGGGCTCCCTCGTACACCTTGAGCGTGCCGTACTTGACGAGCTTGATGCTCTGCTCGGCGGCGCCGGCGATCGGCACGATCTGGTCGTCCGAGCCGTGCGCGATGTAGATGGGAACGTCGAGCGCCTTCAGGTCGTCGAACTGCTCGGTCTCCGAGAACGCCTTGACGCAGTCGTAGGCGGCGGCCAGGTTCACCAGCGCACCCTGGCGCCAGAAGTCGCGTTTGGCGCCCTCGGACACCGAGCTCCCGGGCCGGTTGGCGCCGTAGAAGGGTCCCTCTGCGAGGTCGATCCAGAACTGGGATGCGTCCTTCAGCACTCCGGCGCGGATGTCGTCGAACACCTCGATCGGCGATCCGCTCGGATTCTTGTCGGATTTGAGCATCACCGGCGGGATGGCACCTGCGGTGACCACCTTCGAGACGCGGCCGTTGGCATACTGGGCCGCATAGCGGACCGCTTCACCGCCGCCGGTCGAGTGGCCCCAGATGACGAGATCACGCAGGTCGAGGTGCTCGATCAGCTCGGCGAGATCGCGGGCGTAGGTGTCGATGTCGTTGCCCGTGTCGGTCTTCTGCGACCGGCCATGGCCTCGGCGGTCGTGGGCGATGGTGCGGTAGCCGGCGTCGGCGAACACCTTCAACTCGACCTGCCAGGCGTCGCTGGACAGGGGCCAGCCGTGGCTGAACACGATGGGCTGGCCTGCCCCGTTGTCGGTGTAGTAGAGCTCGATGCCCTCGGACGTGGTGAAGTACGGCATGATCTGTCTCCTTGAAGTGGTCTCGTCGGTCGTCATGTGACGGCCCCCACGTTACGAATCCGACGGGCCGGAGCACGTGGCCCTCACGGGGACAGCTATTCGGAGGCTGATTCCGGCGCGCTGGAGCGTTACGCGCTTGCCGAAGATCGCCACATCCGCGCCAATCAGCCTCTTCCTGCTCGTATCTGCCTGTGTTCTGCATGGACGCAGGACGGCTGAGTGGGCACAGTTGTGTCCTACACGGACTGTGTGACCGGGCTTGGCGTGAAGGATGCGAGGTGGATGGTGGACTCACCGCTGGGGGAGTATTTGAGGGTGCGGCGGGCAAGCCTCCGGCCCGAGGACGTGGGCCTTCGGAGCATGTCGGGGCGCCGAGTAGAGGGTCTCCGACGCGATGAGGTTGCCCAGCTCGCTGGCATCAGTCCTGAGTATTACTTGCGAATCGAACAAGGCCGAGGACATCAACCCTCCGATCAGGTGCTGCGTTCGCTTGCACGAGCGTTGAAGCTCGATTCGAATGCCATCCACTACATGTCGCGCCTGGTCGGAATAGAGTCCGGCTCTCCTCGCACCGTCGAGGAGCGGCAGCACCTCGTCGAGGCCAGCCTCGGTCCGATGATCGACCAATGGTCGGCGACGCCCGCTTTCCTCGTCGACAGGAATCAAACAGTGGTCCTGGTCAATGAGCTTGCGCGGGCGATCCTCCCGGGGGAATTCGAACCGGGTACCAACGTGGTGCTGAAGATCTTCAGTCGTGACTGGCGTGCTTCCGACCTCGATTGGGAGACCACGGCCAATCGCTTTCTGGCTGCATTGCGCTTCCATGCCGATCCGTTCGATCCCCGGCTTCACGACATCCTCGGGCTGCTGTCGATGCGGGATGAGGATTTTCGCCGAATCTGGGCCGCCCACGTTGCTTCCCCTCTCGATTCAGGCGCGCTGCAGCTGGACGTCGCGGGATACGGCCGGGTCGAATTCTCGCTGCAGAGCCTCAGGCCGGCCGGCGATGAGAACCACCTCCTCACCGTTCTGCACGCCGAAGCGGGTTCGGCTGCGGCGGACGCCGTGAGGTCGCTACGAGTGGCTCACGCTTCGGTCGATACGCGCTCCGGTCATGGTGACCGGCAGGCGACAGCATGAGGGTACGCCGGCGTGGAGCATCTCATGGTTCATGACGTGAGACCGATCGTCTTGGACGTTCTCGATTCGCTGCCGGATGTCGCCATGATGGCGTACGACCGTCACCTCGATGTCATCGGCTCCACCCGTAAGGCGCAGGCGCTGCATCCGATTTACCTACCCGGGACCAATATCGCTCGCTTCACCTATCTCAGTGAAAAGGTGAACCGCGACCTGCGTGACTGGGAGCAGAAGGCGGATCTCATCGCATCGGCGCTTCGGTCGTCGCTGAGTCGGCATCCGGAAGACAGCGCCTTTCTCGACCTGGTGGGGGAGCTGACGGCTCGCAGCGACGTCTTCGCGCGATCGTGGGCTGCGAACACCGCCGACCCCGGACAGATCGACGTACTCATCCGTCATCCCGAGGCCGGAGAACTCCGCCTGCATCAACGTCAGTTGCCGCTCGGAGGCGGATCGGAGGACACCCTTGTGGTGTGGACCGGTGCCGACGAGGAGTCGGCGACGAAACTTGCGAGCCTCGTCGGATAAGTGATGGTGCTGGGTCGATGAGCGTACCGAATGTGGTCATTCGACCGATGCCGAGGGCGAGACGGCTCCGGCAGAGTGTGACCATGGACATGGCCGTTGTATCCCCGATCATCTTGCCTATCGAGCTTGCTCGAGCGCTGACAGCCGCTGCGATTCGGAACGTGGAGGAACGCGGAATCCCCTCCTGCATCGCCGTGGTGGATGGCGGAGGCAATCTGGTCTTGCTCACGCGGATGGATGGCGCCGCGATCGGGTCGATCGATTCTTCCATCGCCAAGGCCCGCACCGCGGTGCACTTCGCTGCATCCACGTCCGATCTCAGCGCCGCTGCGGCCGCGGGAGGGCCGCTGGCGACGATTGCGACCTCGTCCGAGGTGCGTCTGGCATTCGTGGCCGGTGGGGTTCCGATCCTCGACCCGGAAGGCGTGGTGATCGGCGGCCTCGGAGCGGGTGGAGGTTCCCCATCGCAGGATCACCAGGCCGTTTCGTCTGCCGCTCGGACTGTCGGAGGCCGACGGTGACTGATGTGAGATCGGGAACCCGGTCGGCCACGGTTCTGGGCGAGTACCTGTGGGCTCGCCGCGCTGCTGTCCAGCCGGAAGCGGTGGGTCTCGTCCGCGAGCCCAACCGCAGAGTGCCAGGGCTCCGCCGCGAAGAGGTCGCGAAGCTGGCTTCGATCAGCCCGGAATATTACTTGCGGCTGGAGCAGGGGCATGATCGAGAGCCGTCGGATCAGGTCTTGCGGGGCATCGCCAAGGCGCTGCTGCTGGATGCCAGCGCGGAGCAGCATCTCTTGCGGTTGCGGCGAATTCAGCTGCGTTCGCCCTACTCCGTTCCCGAGCAGGGCGGGATCGAAGCGACCGAGGGGGTGGCGCAGCTGCTCGAGGGGTGGTCGAGCACGCCGGCGATGGTGATCTCGGGGAACTTCGATGTCGTCCTGGTGAACGAGGCGGCTGCGGAACTCGGCGATCGTCGGCTTCGTCAGGGCCTCAACCTCGTCGAGTCCGTCTTCTCGGATGGAGGACGTGATGAGCCGGATTGGGAGGACGGGGCGGGCCGGGTTCTGGGGGCCCTGCGGTATCACGGCAATCCGTACGATCGTCGATTTCAAGAACTGGTGGGGCGACTCTCGATCAGGGACGCTGACTTCCGGCGACTGTGGGCGCGACACGACGCGCGGCCCGTTCCGCACGGTCGTATGCGGGTCGGTGTGGATGGTTCGCCACGGTCGCGCGCGACCTGCAACACCTTCGAGATACCCGGCACCGATGGGCTACTGCTGATCGTGTTCACGGAGGATACCCTCTGAGTGTGAGCCTGCCATCGACCACCCGTCTGATCGGGCGAGATACCGAGATCGGTGTGGTCGCTGCTGCCCTGGATCGAGCAGCAGGCGGTCGGGGTGGAGCGCTCCTGATGGAAGGCGAAGCAGGCCTCGGCAAGACCGCCGCCCTTGCAGTCATTCGAGAACAGGCTCTCGAGCGGGGCTTCGCGGTCATCGAATGTGCCGGCGTCAGGGATGCGAGTTCTGCCGGTTTCGCGGGGCTTCATCAGCTCCTGCAGACACTACTGGGGCACCTCGATGCTGTTCCTCATCGACAGGCCGGTGCCATCCGGACGGCGTTCGGGATGGACGATGAGGGCGATGTCGACCGCCTCCTTCTCGGCTTGGGTGCGCTCGGCCTGCTCGAGGAGGCCGCTGCGGAGTCGCCCCTGCTCGTGGCAGTCGAAGATCTCCACTGGCTCGACTCGTCCAGTGCCGACGTCGTCGGCTTCCTCGCCCGCCGGATCACCGGGCTCCCGGTGCTTCTCGTCGCGACCGCCCGGCCAGGCCAGGGAGCGATCGACTTCGGTCCTCTCTTCGCCGATCACCTTCCTCTGCGAGCGCTCAGCGAGACAGACTCGGTCGCGCTGATCGCACAGAAATCGCCAGCACTCGAGCCGCGGTTGCGCGATCTGATCGTGTCGAGCTCGCTCGGGAATCCTCTGGCACTGACGGAGTTCGCGGCGTCGGCAGCGACTGACGCTGCGCCCGCACGATCGGCTGACCGGTTGCCGCTCACCGGGCGGTTGGAGCAGACGTTCCTGTCGGAGATCCATGAGCTTCCAGACGCCACCCGCCGGGCGCTCTTGGTGGCAGCAGCCGGACAGGGGGCAAATCTTCGAGAGGTCGTCACCTCCCTTGCCGTCCTGGGTCTCGCGGAGCGCGATTTCGTGCCGGCCGAGCGCATCCGGCTCATCCGGCTGCGTGACGGCGAGTATGACTTCCGACACCCACTGGTGAGTTCTGCGCTCTACAACGCAAGTGACTCCGGAAGCCGAGCTGACGCGCACGCCGCACTGGCGTCATCTGTCACAGACCCGACCCGCGCAGCCTGGCATCGAGCGGCCGCCGCATCGGGTTGGGACGAGGGTGTCGCGCGAGAGCTCGACGCGGCGGCCGAGACAGAAGAACGACGGGGCGCACGGATCGAGGCGGCCGCAGCATGGCAGCGAGCTGCCGATCTGTCACCCGTCACCGCCGACCGTGCTCACCGGATCGCTCTGGCTGCAGAGGTCTCCCGACAGGCAGGGGCTCCCGACGCTGCCGCGGCTCTGATCGCCGAAGCGATCCCTCTCGCCCAGGGCGACGAGGATGTGCTTCGCCTTGCTCGAACCGAGTGGATGCTGAGCCAGACCACCGCCCATCAAGGCCGTAGCGCACGCGACCTGGTGGAGCTCGCGGCCGGGCTCCATGACCATGACGATCGGATCGAAGCCCTGGTGTTCGCGGCCGTGCGAGCATACATTCTCGGCGAACCAGCTGAGCTGCGGGCGACGATCGCTCGCGAGCTGTGGCAGCTCGACCCCGGCGGCGAGGATGTGTTCCAGCGCATCGGGCTCTCGCTCATGGAGCCGGGGCGGGGTGCTGGAGATGTCGAGCTCGCGCTCGGGGCGTTCGAGGGTCGCTTGCGTCCGACGGACTCCGTGCTCATGAATTGTCTTGCCTTCAGCGCCGAGGAGATGAATGACCTCCGGGCGGCCGAGATCGTCTGGAACGCTGCGACGAGAGCGTTCCACGCGGCCGCTCGAACCAGCGACGAAGCCACGGGGCTGTGCGGCCGGGGCGGACTGCGCATCATCGCAGGACACCTGACGAGTGGGCTTGCTGACGCGGAGCAGGCGTTGCACCTCAGCACGGATCTGAACCTGGGGATCGTCGGCGGAATGGCGGCCGCCTTCATCGCGCGGGCCCGCGCGATGCGGGGTGAGGACACGCTTGCACGCGAGGCACTCCGGGTGGTGCTCGAGCAGGCCGGCCCCCAACCTTTTGCGCGTATCGCGGCAACCGCAGCCTGGGCCACTGCGCAGCTTGCCATCGATGAGGGCCGTCCCGACGTCGCGATCGACGAGCTCGTGAAGACGCGAGTGAATGAGCCGATCGCTCTCTGGGCCGGGGGAGACTTCGCCGAACTGAGCGCGCGGACGGGACGTCGAGTTGAGCTGGACGAGTGGCTCGAGCGAGCGGACCAAGCCATTGCAGACACCGACTCCGATCACCTCCGAGTGATCGTCGAACGCTCTCGGGGTCTCTTGGGCGAAGGTGCTGAGGCTACCGCGCACTTCGAAGCGGCCATAGACGCAGGTATTCGAGCCGGTTCCACAGTAGAACTCGCCAAGGCGCGCCTGTACTTCGGGGAGCGTCTGCGGAGAGAGCGTCGCATCGTCCAAGCGCGAACTGAACTCTGGGAGGCGCTTCGGGTGTTCGAGGCGGAGTCGATCCGTCCCCTCGTGGACAGAGCATCGGCTGAGCTGCGGGCAGCGGGCGGCGTCGATTCGAACAGGGTCGGGCAGACCCGCGTCGAGGCCGATCGGCTCCTCACGGGCCAGGAGCTTGTCGTCGCGCAGCTCGCGTCCGAGGGCCTGACCAACCGCGAGATCGCCGATCAGATCTACCTTTCCCATCGCACCGTCGGGGCACACCTGCATCGCGCATTCGCCAAATTGGGAATCAGTCGACGGTCTCAGCTGGCTACCGTGCTGGCTCCAAACGAGAACGGGTGACGTCGAAGTTCTGGTTGAACACCCCATCGGGGTCCCACTCCGCCTTGATCGCGCGGAGACTGCTCAACGTGGCGGGCGGGAAGGCCTCCATGATGCGACCGGGGTCGCGACCGGATTCGAAGCTCAGATACATCCCCGTCATGAGCGCATGGACGGGTTCCCACGCCGCGGCGAACCGTGGCGAATCCGCTCCCGCGATGGCGGTCACCGAGAAGTTCTGATGGCGGTGGGCGTAGGCCGTCGCTTCAGACGGAACGTCGTTGATCGCTCCACCGGCTGAACGGATCTGCACCATCTGCGTGCTGCCTTCTGCCAGCAGTGTTGCAAGTCTGCGCGCGACGGCTCGGTCGAGGTGATCGACCAGACCCGTGTGGGTGAACGCTCTCTGCTGCCCGCTGTGAGGGGCGTCCGTCGTCAGTGGCACTGCGGCGTACGGCACGATCTGAGCGCGCTGGCCGGCCATCCCCGGCAACTCGGTGAAGGGCGTGAGCGCGGCCAGAGCCGCGTCAGCATCATCGGATGCGAAGACGACCGTGGCCTGCGCGAACGGGACCGAGCCGGCACCCATATAGAGGAATGCTGAGATCTCGCGTGGGGACTGCTCGACGAGCTCGCCCCAGCTCTCGAGAAAGCCGGCAACGTCGTTCAGCTGATACGCGATCGTGGCTTGGGCGACCACAGGCGTTGCGGCCGCTTCGAACTCGAACGAGGTCACGATTCCGATGTTCGCGCCGGCACCGCGCACGGCCCAGAAGAGCTCTGGCTCTTCGGAGGCGGATACCCGATGCAGGACGCCGTCCGCGGTCACGAGCTCGGCAGAGCGCAGTCGGTCGATGGTGAGCCCGTGGGCCCGACCCATGAGACCGATGCCGCCGGTCGTGCCGAGTCCGCCCACTCCGACGTCGCCGGAGTCTCCCGAGCTGATGGCGAGTCCCCAGGGGTAGAGCTCCGCGGCGACATGGCCCCAGTGGGCACCCGGGCCCAGCCGCACCACGGTGTCGTCGAGACGCTCGATGCCGTTGAGCCGGCCGAGGTCTATCACGGTGCCGCCGACGTTCGTCGAGATGCTGCTGATGCCGTGTCCGCCGCTGCGGATGGCCAGTTCACCGCCTGTTTCGCGAGCGAGTGCGAGTGCCTCGGCGACCTCTTCCGCCGTGCGAGGGCGGAGGATCGCCGCCGGCGCGCCGGTGGCGCCGTAGACGTGCTGAAGGGATGCGTAGTCGGGGTCGGCTGCGCGAACGATGTCGAGCATGTACGTGTCCTTAGACCTGGGGGCGAGTGGTGACAGGGCCGGTCGCCTTGTCGACGAAGTAGTGGAGCACCTCACCGGTCAGAGGCGAGGTGCCCGCGACCAGCTCGGCGATGTGCGAGCCGATCTCGGTGCCGTCGATCCATCTCCGGTTGTCGATGCCGGCGAGCTGGCGCGCGCGGGTGCGGACGACCCCGAGGATCACTTCGTAGACACGAATGCCTGTTCCCTCGAGCTCGGCCGCCAGAGTGCGGGTGAGGGACTTGCCGGCTGCGGCGCCGAGGGCGACGACGCCGTTCCCCGGGAACGGGAGGTCGGCGCTGAGGCCATTGAGCTGCAGGAGGATCCCGTCGGGTGCGAGGGTCGGGGTGAAGGCGCGATACACCCGGAATACGGCGGTGAGGTTGTCTTCGACGAGAGTTCTCCACTCGTCGTCAGTGATGGTGAGAAGCGGCTTGCTTCCCTGTTCACCCCACGACGCGATGCTGACCACGACTCCGTCGAACGGCCCGAACTCTGCCGCAAGAGCTGCTGCCTTCTCGTCCAGGTCGACGCCGAGGCCGTCGAGGGTCGACACGTGGAGGGACGTGTCGCCGATTCGTTCCGCGAAGTCGTCGAGCCGCTCTTCGTTCCGCCCTGTCGCGACGACTGTCGCACCGGACGCCAACAGGGTGCGGACGACGCCCTCGCCGACGCCGCCACCACCGCCGATGACAAGGACCGTCTTTCCGCTCAGGTCTGTTTCCGTCTGCGCCCATCGGGGCTGGGGGGTGGTGATTGTCATGATCTTTCCTCTGACGCTGTTGCGGACACTGTGTCGATGTGAGCCTGGAGGGCGGTGAGACCTTCGGCGAGACCCTCCAGCTGTGCGGGGGTGAGTGCGGCAGCGAACCACTTCTGCGCGGATCGCAAGTGCGGGCCGATCGCCTTGCGATAGACCTCTTGCCCCGTGTCGGTCATCACCAAGACGGCAGCGCGCCCGTCGGACGGGTCGGCTCGTCGTCGGATGAGGCCGCGCTTCTCGAGGCGGCGGAGCTGGTGGGACAGCCTGCTGGAATCCCAGCCGATCGCTTGCGCGCAGGCGCCGGGCCGAACGCCTTCAGGACTCAGCCGCAGATGCGCCAGAACCGTGAACTCGGTGTCGGACAACTCGGCGTCAGCCCACAGGTCTCGGCCCACTTCCCGCTTGAGCGTCTCGGTCACCGTGTGGAGGGCTTCCCAGGTACTGAGCTCGAACGAACTCATTTTATCTGACATGTCAGTAATCGTATCACATACCTGACGCGTCAGGTAAATAGGACTAGGTCGTCTGGGGCACTTCGAGCACGACTTTTCCTCGGCCGTCTCTGAAGGCGTGGGCGTCGCCGGCGCGCTCCAATGGGAAGGTCTTGGCGATGAGGGGTGTCAACTTCCCACGCAGCGTAAGGTCCGTGATCGCCATCAGGCCGAGCCGATCCGACTCGACGAAGACGCCCGCGACTCGGAGGCCCCTCTCCGCCGCCGCCGCTCGGGCCGGCCCCAGTGACTGGGGCAGCGTCGAAACGAGCAGGCCGCCGGGGCGCAGGACGTCGAGCGCGCGCAACGGGTAGTCAGCTCCGATGACATCGAAGACCACATCGAGTCCCTCGACCTCGTTGCTGAAGTCGGTGGACGTGTAGTCGATGACGTCGTCGGCCCCCAAGCTGCGTGCGAGCTCGGCGTTGCGAGCAGACACGACAGCGGTGACGTGAGCGCCTTGAGCCTTCGCGATCTGCACCGCGAGATGCCCCACTCCTCCCGTTGCGCCCGTGACGAGCACGGTCGACCCGTCACTGATCTGCGCGGTCTCTGCCAGCATTTGCCAGGCCGTGAGCCCGGCCAGAGGTAGTGCTGCCGCCTCGACGAAGCTGAGCGATCGAGGCTTCCGAACCAGGGCGCGCGTCGGTGCCAGGACGTATTCCGCGTAGGCGCCGGCCCCGCGCGGGAAGGGCAGCAGCCCGAAGACCTCATCGCCCTGCTCGAAGAGCGTGACGCCGGGGCCGACGCTTGCCACGACGCCGGCCACGTCCCATCCGAGGACGAACGGGGGAGTGCCGCTGAACGCGCCCGTCTGCCGGTTCATGAAGTCAGCCGGATTCACGCCGGCCGCGCGAACGCGAACGAGCAGCTGCCCGATCCCCGGTGTCGGGATCGGGAGGGCAGTCTCGTGCAACACCTCCGGTCCGCCCAGCTCGTCCTGGATCATTGCCCGCATCGTCTCCGCCATGCCATCAACGCTAGGCATGGATGTCCTCGCCGGAAATGACAGGAACGTCATTCTTCGACATATCCTTGCCAGCATGGCCACCGAACCGCATCGGGTCGTCGTTCTGGCGCAGAACGGCGCGTACCCCTTCGAAATGGGCATTCCGGCACGCATCTTCGGTGCCACCGATGGTGCGTACACCGTCACGCTGTGCACTCCGACCGGCCAAGCGATCGAGACCAACGCGGGATTCTCCGTGCTCCCTTCCGCGGGGCCCGAGATCCTCGCTGAAGCCGACACTGTCATCGTCACGCCCATCGACCCCTACTGCCTGAAGCGTGAGCTCGGAGACGACGTCCGTCACGCACTCACCATGATCCGGCCCGGTGCTCGCGTGGTCTCGATCTGCACGGGCGGCTTCACGCTGGCCGCGGCCGGCATCCTCGACGATCAGCGCGTGACCACCCATTGGCAGTGCGCGACCGTGTTCCAGAAGTGGTACCCCGATATCGAACTCGACGAGAACGTGCTTTTCGTCGATGGGGGAGAGGTGCTGACCTCTGCGGGAGCCGCAGCCGGGATCGACCTGTGTCTCCACCTGATCCGGAAAGACTTCGGTTCCGAGCTCGCAACGCGAGCTGCTCGACGATGTGTGGTGGCGCCGCACCGAGATGGTGGGCAGGCGCAATTCATCGAACGCCCCGTTCCTGCAGGTGCGGACGCCTCGACCGGGGCGACACGCGAATGGGCCTTGAATCGGCTCGATCAGTCCCTCACGGTGGCCGACATGGCAGCCCACGCCCACATGAGCGAGCGCACTTTCTGCCGACGCTTCCTCGCCGAGACCGGTCTGGCGCCGCGGCGCTGGCTCACGCAGCAGAGGCTCGCCGTCGCTCGCGGTCTGCTCGAGACGACGGATCTCGGCATCGACGCGATCGCCACGGCGGTCGGATACGCCATCGCAACGTCGTTGCGCAACCACCTCGGCGCTCTCCTGGGAGTCTCTCCCATGGCGTACCGGCACACTTTCCGACCGTCGCGCACTGCCGGCGGTCACCAGCTCAAGAACGAGGTCACCTCCGCGGCGTAGTCGGCGTGGTACTGGAAGAGGAACCCGTGCCCCGCATCCGAGTACACGACGAGCTTGCCGCGCGAGAGCTGTGACACCGCTTGAATGCTGGAGTACGGGGGAGCCATCACGTCGTGCAGGCCCACGCCGATCAGCACCGGGATGGTGAGCTCGGGCAGCCGCTCGAAAACGCCGGCCCCGAAAGCACGGATCGCTTCGATGCTCGCCGCCGAGGCTTCGGCAGAGACCACCGCTTCAGAGACGTCGAGGCGCGTTCGCAGGCGATCCAGCTGGCTTCGGCCATGACGGATTCCGGCCTCCGTCTCGGGATAGAAGAGGAACAGGAAGTCCTCCTCGGTATTGGCGCCTCGGCCCGCAACCTGCCAGACCTTCGGTTGCGCGAGCGGCTGTCCTTCGATGATGCCAGGGGTGCTACCCGAGAAGACCAGGTGTCCCACCAGTTCGGGCCGAGCGAGGGCGGCGGTCGCGACGACCATCCCGCCCATCGACCAGCCGAAAAGGTCGAATTTCTCCAAGCTCAGGGCGGTCGTGAATTCGATCAGCCCTTCAGCCATCTCCGTGATGGAGGATGCCGGAGTGCCGGTGCTGAGGTTGATGCCACGGTTGTCGAAGATGATCACCTCGCGGGTCGCCGACAACGCGTCGAGGAAGGCTGGATCCCAGTGGTCGATCGTTCCGCGGAGGCGCATGGCCATCACGAGGGGCACCCCGTTCGGTCGCCCGAGCCGCCGGTAGGCGAACCGCGCTGAAGGAGCGTCGACGAAGAGTGTCTCGGCTTTGTCGGCCAGGAATTCGGTCATGAAGTTTCTCCTTCTGAGAGGTTCGACCCTGTTCAGGACAGGTGGGCTATTGCCTCGAGGATGAGACCGGCGACCATGCCGGGGTTCGAGACCATGCTCGAGTGGGAGGCGCCCTCGATCTCCACGGTCTTCAGCGAACCGGCCCGCTCGGCCATGAACCGGAGGCCGGCGGCCGGGATGTTCTTGTCGGCTGATCCGAAGACGAACCACGATGGCAGCGTCTTCCAGGCCGGGGTTTCTGCCGGCTGCGGCTCTCCGAGAGCGAAGTCTCGTACCGCGCGCTGCGTGGATGCAGCGATCTTGGCGTCTGCCAAGGCAACATCTCCGCAGAACTGGTTGGGGAATAGCTCGCGGTCGACGATGAGGTCGTTGGTGCCGTCGCCGAGCGGGATCGGTCGGACCGTCTCGCCGAGGGTGCTGCCGGGGAACTTGTCGGTGAGTCCGAGGGATGTCTCGCCGTGGTCGGGCGCGAACGCCGACACGTAGACGAGGCCCTTGACCGCGTCACTTCCAACGGCTGCCTCGGTGGTGACGGCGCCTCCGTATGAGTGGCCGACGAGCAGGACAGGGCCGCCGACGGCCTCGACCGCACGACGGACGTTGTCCGCGTCGGTCGTCACGCTGCGGAGAGGGTTTGGTGTGGCGATTGCCGTCACGCCCTTGTTGTGCAGGGCGGCGATGACGCCGTTCCAGCTTGCGGATTCGGCGAAGGCGCCGTGCACCAGTACAACGGTCAGTTCAGTCATGATGTTCTCTTTCGTATGGGTTGGCTAGGAGGGTGGGAACGGTCAGGAGAATTCGACGGTCAGTTCGACCTCGACCGGTGAGTTCAGCGGAAGTACGGCGACTCCCACGGCACTTCGGGCGTGCACACCGAGGTCGCCGAAGATCTCTCCGAGTAGCTCGGAGGCGCCGTTCAAAACTCCGGGCTGGGCGAAGAACGACGGGTCAGAGGACACGAAGCCCACGACCTTCACGATCCGTGCCACTCGATCGAGCGATCCGATCACTGCTGCGACCGCGGCGAGAGCGTTGATCGCGGCAGTGCGAGCGAGAGCTTTCGCGTCGTCCGGCGTGACCTCAGCTCCCACCTTGCCGGTGGTGGGCAGTTCGCCGTCTACGAACGGTAGCTGGCCTGCCGTGAACACGAGGTTCCCGCTGATGACCGCGGGCACGTACACGCCCGCCGGCGCTGCGGCCTGGTTGGGGATTGCGATCCCTAGTGCAGCCAGTCGATCGTCGAGCTCTGACATGTGATCCACTCCTTGAGAGCACCTCCTGGGTGGAGGCGGTGCTCTCAAGGTAGGAGCGCGCTCGCGCCGTATCGTGGCCCTCTCAGCCCCACACTCAAGGGGCCACGGCTGCTAGAAGGAGCCGTTGCCGTGCGGGAGGCTCTCCGGAACGGGGGACACGAGGCTCCAGTGCTCGACTATGCGGCCGTCGGACACCCGCCACATGTCGTTGATGATGACCGGGCCGTTCTTTTCGCCTTCGGAGCGCGTGTAGACGACGTCCTGGTCGGCGATGACAGCGTGGACGGTGCGGTAGACCAGGTCCTTGTCGTATGCCATCCCGGCGCCAGGCGCGAGATAGTCCTCATCCGCGCGGTGGTCGCCATTGACGAGCGCTTTAGCAACCCACTCGGCGACGAGCGCTCGGTTTGCGGCAACCGTGTCGCCGCCCGTCTGAACGTCGAGGGTCGCGGTATGGGTTGCTGCAGCGCCCAGAGCGTCCCAGTGCTCCACGATCCGGTCGTCAACGACCCGCCACACGTCGTAACCAGTCAGTGGCACGGGCGCGAATCCGGTGAACTCGCCCTCCGTCACGACGAGATCGCCGTCAGCGAGGATTCGTGTGAGCGTGTACCCGGCCGCTTCCGGGAGGCTCGAGACGAGCACCTTCAGCCCGTCAACGCCATCGGCCCCGAGGGCTGAGTGCTGCACGTACACGGCCCCGAACACCTGGTCGACAATGGCGGTGTCCTTGCGGTTGAACAGCTGCTCTGTTGCTTCGATAACAATGTCTTTGGCCGACATGAATGGCTCCTCGGGATTCCGGCTCGATGGCCGGGCAGGCACGAAGCTAGCCGTGGCGCGCCAGGAATCACAGGGAGCAACGAGCCAATTTTCGACACGTTCTCGCCTCGATACGAGCGGCTGGTCAGCCGTCCCTGAGGGGGCCACGCTGTTTCGGCGGACGTGCGATGGACTGTGCGCATGGTTGCAAAAATGACTGTTTCGCAGCGCTTCGTCCTCGCTGTCGCAATTCTGTCTGCCTTCGTATCATTCTTGGACGGATCGGTCATCAACGTGGCGTTGGCCGCGATCAGTCACGACCTCGGAGGCGCGCTGACGTCGCAGCAATGGGTAGTCGACGCCTACCTCATCAGCCTCGGCTCCGTCATCCTCCTCGCGGGGTCGCTGTCGGATGTGTTCGGCCGCAAGAAGGTGCTGACCGCGGGACTCGTCGGGTTCGGTGTGACCTCACTGCTGTGTGCCCTCGCGCCGACGATCGAGTTCCTCATCGTCTCACGCGGGCTGCAGGGGATCGCCGGGGCACTCCTTGTGCCGTCGTCGCTCGCGATCATCTTGGCGAACTTCTCCGGCCCCGCGCAGAGCCGTGCAATCGGTACGTGGACAGCGTTCACCAGCGTGGCGAACATCGCCGGGCCCATACTCGGCGGCGTGCTCGTCGATCAGCTCTCGTGGCGCTTCATTTTCGGCATCAACGTCGTGCCGATCGCAGTGACGCTGCTCCTGCTCGCCAAGCTCGAGCCCGACCACCACCGCCAGCCTGGAGCCCGGATCGATGTGCTTGGGGCGATCCTCGGCATCGTCGGACTGGGACTGCCCGTCTTCGCGCTCATCGAGCAGGCGAACTTCGGGTGGGCATCTCTGGTCGTGATCGTCCCACTCGTCATCGGCGCGGTCGCGCTCGTTGCCTTCGTGTTGTTCGAACGTCGAACCCAGCAACCGATGCTGCCTCTCGCGCTGTTTCGCGTGCGCAACTTCACCGTGGGCAATGTGGCGACGTTCTTGATCTACGGGGCGCTGTCGTTGGGGTTCTTCAGCATCGCCGTGTTCCTCCAACAGGTGGCCGGGTACAGCGCCACCGAGGCGGGCTTCACGATGATTCCTACGAGCTTGCTGCTGATCGGGTTGTCGTCTCTGTTCGGACGTCTCGCCGGTCGCTTCGGACCACGGTTGTTCATGACGGTCGGCCCGCTCCTCGCAGCGGGAGGCTTCCTTCTGATGTTGCGGATCGACGAGCGCGCCGACTATCTCACCCAGGTGCTGCCGGCGATCGTGGTGTTCGGAGTCGGCATGGCGGTCACGGTGGCACCTCTGACCTCGGCCATCCTCGGAGCCATCGAGCCCGCACGATCGGGCATCGCGTCGGCCGTCAACAACGCCGTGTCCCGCGTCGCCGGGCTCGTCGCGATCGCCCTGGCCAGCCTCATCGCAGGCGCCGCGGTGCTCGACCTCGCGGGATTCCACCGAGTCATCTTCGTGTCTGCCTTGTTCTTCGCTGCCGGAGGCCTCGTCTCACTCGTCGGAATCCAGAACCCGAGAACAGAAAGGTCAAGGCCATGAGCAAGCTCAATTTCGCAGTCAAACACGTCAAGCGATCGGGGGTCACACGAGATCTGCCCTACGGACGCGAGGAACTCAGATGGGTTGCGAACAGCTCAACACTGATCTACGGCGAGCGAGATGCGATTCTGATCGACACCTTCACCACGATCGATCAGAACGATGAATTGGTCGAATGGGTGCGGTCCTTCGGGAGGCGCCTCCAAGCGGTGTACATCACACACGGTCACGGAGACCACTTCTTCGGCCTCGCACAATTACAGCGGGCTTTCCCGCAGGCAGAATTGGTCATCGCGCCTGCAGGGCTTCCGACCGCAGCGTTCCAAGCCAGCGACGCGTATGTCGAATCCTTCTGGGGCAAGCTCTTCCCGGGTCAGATTCCCGACCCGATCGTTCTCCCTCTCCCGCTCCGGGACGCCCGCCTGGATTTGGAGGGACGCGAAATCCGGGTCATTGACACCGGGTTCACCGACACGGAAAACACCACCTCGGTGTGGGTGCCAGAAATCGAACTCCTTGTTTCAGGTGACGTCGTCTACGACGACACCCATCCATATCTCACAGAGACAGACGCCGGCAGTCGGCAGGTTTGGCTGACGGCCCTGGACACGCTCCAGGAGCTTGAAGCGACCACCATCGTCCCCGGCCACGGCCGGCTCCGAATCGTGGGCCCCGAGGTGATCGATGACACGGCAACATATCTCCGTGACTTCGATGCGGCAGTCGGCCGGTCTGCCGATGCCGCAGCTCTCTTTGACAGCATGATGCGTAAGCACGGGAATCGAGTGAACCCGGGCTCGCTCTGGGGCGCTGCAAAGAAGGCCCTGCAGAGCTGACCCGAAGAGGAAGCGCAAGCACAACTCGGATCGAGAAGACACGGGGAATCGAGAACTCAATTGAGGGCGCATGACGCGGGCGCGTATCGAACTGCCGGCAGATGCACCTCTGAAGAACGGAGAGAACATGTCACGTGCGATCGTCATCACCGAGTTCGGAGGGCCGGACGTGTTGCAGTGGCGGGAAGTGCAATTCCCGCACGTGAGACCGGGTGAGGTGCTCATACGCGTGAAGGCGGCAGCCGTGGGCCCCACCGATCTCCACATCCGTGCGGGCGATCTCACCGGAGTATTCCCGCAACGCCCAGGAGACGTGCTGGGCTTCGAGGCGGCCGGAGTGATCGAGGCAGTGGGCGAGGGTGCCAGTGCTCACGTCGGCGAGGAAGTCGCTGCGCTTCTGCCGGCTCAGGGTGGGTACGGCGAGTTCGTCACCACGGCCGTCTGGTACCCGAAACCCGCTTCGGTGAGCTGGGACGCCGCGGCGGCCCTCCCCGCGTCGGCCGATGCCGCTGTCGGAACCTTGCGACAGATCCGCGCCGCCAAGGGGGAGACGATCGTCGTGCTCGGCGCTGTCGGTGCGGTCGGTTCGATCATCACGCAACTGGCGCGGGCACAGGGCATCCATGTGATCGGAGTGGCGAGCGAACCGGCGGCCGGCTCGGTTCGCGAGCTCGGCGGCGAATTCGTCGCCTTCGGAGCCGGACTCTTCGAACGGATCGACACCCACGTGGACGCCGTCATCGACGCTGCAGGCCACGGTGAGCTGACGCGAGCGGTGACCGCTGTCGGCGACCCCAGCCGGGTGGTCACCCTGACCGGAGGCCCGGAGGTCGCATCGTCCGGCGCTCTCCTGTCCCACCCGAGCCCGGACCGTGCACCCGACGCGCTGGCGGTCACCATGCCACTACTCGCCTCCGGAGGTCTCCGCCTCAAGCGACGCCGCATCCTGCCCATCACAGCCGCAGCCGAAGCGCACCGCCTCCTCGAGGCAGGCGAAACGCACGACAAGATCGTCCTCGCATTCGAGTAGGCGACCATCGCGCTAGTTGCGGGGCTTGGTCGGTTTCTGCGAGTCTCAACGCGTGGCCGCCGCAGACGAGCAGAGCGCAGTAGGACTGCTTCTGCGCACCTATCGCCAACAGCGTGACCTCACGATCGAGAACCTCTCCGAGACCTCGGGCATCAGCGTGCGGACTATCAGCGACATCGAGCGCGGGGTCAGTGCCGGTCCGCAACAGCGCACGGTTGCGGCCCTCGCCGATGCGCTTCGGCTCTCCGCCGAGGAGCGATCTGAATTCACCGCGGCCGCGCGTGCGGGAAGGCCTGGCTCAATCCCGTCGGATCCGATACTGAACTCTCGTCCGAATCGAGTCGTTGACTTCACAGGACGATCGACCGAGCGAGCCCTCCTCGCGACCCTGCTCCTGGATGCCTCCATTCCGACAGCTCCTCCGGCGGCGCTCATCGTGAGCGGGCCGCCGGGCGTGGGAAAGACCGCTCTCGCTCTCGAGACCCTCAGCGAAGTCCCCTACGACACGATTCTCTTCGTCGATCTGCAGGGCTTCGAAGTGGCCGCGCTCACCCCGCTGCAGATCCTCCAGGCGCTCCTCCGCCAGGCGACCGGGGGCCATACGGAGGTCCTGACCATGGGCGACGCCGCCCTCGCGTGGCGCGGGTTGCAGATCCAGTCCCCGATTGCCGTCCTGCTCGACAACGCCGCGTCGGAGGCGCAGGTGCGCCCTGTGCTGGCGACGGATGCCGCGGTGCAGGTCATCGTCACGTCTCGACGCACCCTGGCGGGTCTCGAGGGTGCGCGGCGCATCGTTCTGGGTGCCCTGCGCCGCGAGGATGGCATCGCACTGCTTCGCCGCTCGATCAACGACGAACAGGCGGCCGTCGGAGACCTTGATGAGATCGCGCGTTTCTGCGCTGATCTGCCGCTTGCCCTGAGGATCGCCGCTGCGCGCCTCGCGTCGAGGCCGCAGTGGACGGTCGAGGACTACGCGAACAGGTTGCGCCTCGAGGACGGAAGGATTCGCCAGCTCGTCGCCGGAGACCTGAACGTCGAATCGACGTTCGCGCTCTCCTACCGGGCGTTGAGCGAACGATCCCGCGAGTTCTTCCGCAGCCTCGCCCTGCTGAGAGGCTCCTCGTTCAGTGCGCGCATGGCATCCGCTGTCCACGGGTACGACCCGGTTCAATCCACTGATTTCCTGGACGAACTTGTCGACCTCGGTTTGGTAGAGAGCCTGATGGGTGATCGTTACCGCCTCCACGATCTCCTGCGCATCTTCGCGGGGGACCAGATGCGGCGAGAGGAGGCCGATAACTCCATCGCTGCCCAGCGCAACCGCCTCCTGGAGTGGATCCTCGAGACGACGATGGCCATGGCCCGGTCGTATTCCCGTGACGCGACCAGTACGGGGATCGAAAGCTATCGACCCGACCTCGCCGCACGCGAGTGGCTATTAGCCGAGTCCGCCTACTGGATCGACGCGATTCATCAGGCCGCTAGCCTGGGTCGCTACCGCGAGGTGAGCGACCTCGTCGTGGCCCTGCTCGAATTCTCGGACCGGGAGGTCGCCGGCCTGGACTGGTGGGCTCTGCTGGAACTCGGGGCGACGAGTTCCGCACACCTGGGAGAGTCGGCGACCCTTGCGAGACTCCACTACGCCCGTGCGGACTGGCAGCTCGGAATACGCGGCGATGTCGGGCTCGCTCGGGCGAGCGCGCAAGAGGCGGTGCGAATAGCCGAAGGGGTCGGAGACGATCGCGAGCTCGCCCGCGCACTGATCGGACTCTCGGCCGCGATGAGCCGCGAGGGCGATCACGATGAAGCCCACGCCCTCGGCATCCGGGGGCGCGAGATCCTCCAGACCCTCGGCGATGTCGAACTCGAGGCGCGTGCGCGAAAGATCCTGCTCACAGAGCTTCCCGACTCCGACCCGTCGGCGGCGCTCCGCGAGTGCCGGAGCCTCCTCGCACTGCTCGACGGTGTGGAATTGAGTGCCATCACGAGAGTGCTCGCGTTGAACGCCGTCACACGATCGCTGGTGGCCATCGAATCCTGGGAGGAGGCCTTGGCCGCCTCGGAACTGTTCGTCGACGAGGCCGCGAGGTTCGCCGACGAACCCGACTTCCTGGCGAGAGCGTATCGGCACCGGGGATTCGCCGAAGCGGCTCTCGGCATGCATGATCGTGCGCGCGCCGACCTGGAGACCGCGGTCGGGATGGCGCGTTCCTACGCGCCCTCCTGGTGGAGCGCAGAGATCGACGAGTTGCTCGAGGGTCTGGACTCCCGGCGCTAGTCGACTTGGTCGCAGCTCGGGTGGTACTCGAACGTCAACGCACGGTCGGACCGGTCCTCCTTCAGCTCTCCGACCGTCGGCGTGCAGCCATCCCGAGGAACTCTCCCAGCCGATATTCCATTTTCAACCCGTCCTCTGGCGACGGAGCCGGGAGCGAAGCCAAAGCTCGGTAGGCAGGCAGAGTCGTCATGTGGACGAACTCGCTGTAGGCGGAGATCAGGTCTTGCGCGGGGGCAGAGTCGCTCGGTTGACCATCCGTTTTGCGGTTGCCAAAGCGATTCGATCGAACGAGGCCAAGCGCGAGACAATGGCGTCGACATGGGCGTCGAGCTCTGCGTCGGGGAGCGTCCTGGTCACCCAGCCCCACTTCTCCGCCGTCGCCGCGTCGTAGTCCGCGGACGTCAGGATGACCTCGAGGGCACGATCCCGCCCGATCGTCCGAGGCAGCCGCTCTGTACCACCGCCACCGGGCACGACAGCTGTTCCGACTTCGGGCTGTCCGAATTGCGCCTTCTCAAGGCTTGCGTAGCGAAGGTCGAGTGCGAGAGCCAATTCGTTTCCTCCCCCTCTCGTGCGGCCACGAATGCGGGCGACCGTGATGTACGGTGCCTTCGTCAGCTTGAGGGTGATCTTGGTCCACGTGGAGATACCCGCAGCTTCGTCTAATCCGGGGAATGAGCCGAGCTGTGCGAGATCGAAGTGGTTGAGAAAGAAGTCGGGGACGCTGCTGTCGAAGGTGAGAACTCGAAGGTCCTGGTCGTGCGATAGTTCGTCGACGATCTCCGCGAGTCGTTGCACCATCCCCCCGACCACTAGACCGACGGGCGGATTTCCGAATGTGATACTCGCAACGGCGGGGCTCACCCTGGTGAAGATGATGGGCTCAGTCACGAGGTCTCGTGTCCTAACGGTCTCGGAGCCGGGCCGATAGCCTGGCAACTCCTCGCAACGCTAGAGTCATTCGCCTATCGGGTCGTGGCCCTGACAACATCAGGCAGACAGCAGAAAAGCGAATTGGCCGTCTGACTACACCTTGACTACATCGGAGTCAGAAACAACAGAGGCCGAGATGATCACCCAGGCTATGGATTCGTTGAGATGACGCGGAATACACGTTCGAAGCGCTAAGACGCCGTGGTCGAGCTTAGAGTTCAAATCCCACCGGTACCGCCACAGATGAACCCCCTACTTCCCCTTATATAGGCGGAAGTCAGGGGGTTTTGTCGTTGTCCGACTACGGTCTGCGTCCGTGTCCACTGTCATTGCCCCAGCGGCGGGACGGGGCGCTCGTTGCACGGCTTTGTGGCTTGCCGCGGTGCGACGCGGGTCATGATAGAGAACGACGCGGCTTGTCGTTGCAACGAATGCGGGAGACGGTCGGGCGGGCGACCCCGAAGGCGTCGGCGATCTCCGGCAGCGGCCGGCGTAATGTGGGGACATTCGGTGGAACGTCGGGCGATGCCGTTCTACCCTGGTAGGGCAGTGCGCACAACGAGGCCTCGCGTCCCGATCAGGGGCACGCCTGCAGTATCTCTATCCGTGGAGTCGCACTGTTGCGGCTTCCCTTCTCGAGGAGCACACCGCTATGGTCACCACCGTGAACACCCGCATCGTCGGGGGAGACCCCGTTCTCGCCCGGGCCCGGTCCTGTCGATGACACGTCTGGCCTATTCGATCGGGAGCGCTCGTTTCGACGAGGACTACCGCCCGCTCGCCAACACCCGCATCACGACGAACTTCGCCAATCTCGCCCGGGGCGAAAACCGCCTGGAGAATCTGCGGAAGACGTTCTCGATGATCGACGAGCGGTTCAACGAACTGGCGCCGACGAGTAATGCAGGCAGCAGCAGGTATTCGGTCGAGCTCGACATCATCTCCGTCAGCGTCGACATCGATGGCGAGGGCGTCCGCGACGCCGTGCCGCTGATCGAGGTGCTGAAGACCACCATCATCGACCGAAGCTCCGGTGAGCGCACCCCCGGCATCGTGGGCAACAACTTCTCCTCGTACGTGCGCGACTACGACTTCAGCATCGTGCTCCCGGCATACAAGAGGCTCAACGCCGAAGGCCTGCCCGACGATTTCGGCATGCTGCACGGAAACCTGTTCAAGGCCTTCCTGGCGTCGGATGCCTACGCGCAGAATTTCGCGAAGGCGCCCGTCATCTGCCTGAGCGTCTCCACCAGCAGGACCTACCATCGCACCGAGAACGAGCATCCGGTTCTGGGCGTCGAATACCGCCAGAGCGACTACTCGCCGACGGATGCCTACTTCGCGAAGATGGGCCTCAGCGTGCGCTTCTTCATGCCGCCGGGCAGCGCGGCCCCTCTCGCCTTCTATCACCTCGGTGAGCTTCTCGCCGATTACACCGACCTCGAACTGGCTGCTCTGATAGCCACGATGGAGACCTTCCAGAAGATCTACCGGCCGGAGATCTACACGGCCAACGTCAGAGCCGGGGCGTCGTATCAGGCGAGCCTGACCAATCCGGATTTCTCGCCGACGTCGATCGAGTACGACCGGGAGGAGCGCAGTCGGCTGGCGGTCGAGCAGGGCACGTTCGCGGAAGAACACTTCATCGAGCCACACAAGGCCGCCCTCGAGGAATGGTCGGCGGACTTCACGGCTCATCAATTCGATCTGCGGGGAGGACGGTCATGAGCAAGCTGCTTCCCACATCCACCGCGGGTAGTCTGCCCAAGCCCTCGTGGCTCGCGGAGCCCGAGAAGCTCTGGTCGCCCTGGAAGCTCGACGGTGACACGTTGGCCGAGGGTCGACGGGACGCTCTGCGCCTCTCGCTGGCGGACCAGCAACAAGCCGGCATCGACATCGTGAGCGACGGCGAGCAGACCCGACAGCATTTCGTCACCACCTTCATCGAGCACCTCGACGGAGTGGATTTCGAGAAGCGCGAGACGGTCAGGATTCGCGACCGCTATGACGCGTCCGTGCCGACGGTCGTCGGTGCCGTGACCCGGGAGAAGCCGGTTTTCGTCGACGACGCACGGTTCCTGCGCGAACAGACGGACCACCCCATCAAATGGGCCCTTCCCGGCCCCATGACCATGGTCGACACCCTCTACGACGCCCATTACAAGAGCCGTGAGAAGCTCGCCTGGGAGTTCGCGACCATCCTCAATCAGGAGGCCCGGGAGCTGCAGGACGCGGGCGTTGACATCATCCAGTTCGACGAGCCCGCATTCAACGTCTTCTTCGACGAAGTGAATGACTGGGGCGTGGCCGCGCTGGAGAGGGCGATCGAGGGGCTCACGGTCGAGACCGCGGTGCATGTCTGCTACGGCTACGGCATCAAGGCCAACACCGACTGGAAGAAGAGCCTCGGCTCGGAGTGGCGTCAGTACGAGAAGATCTTCCCCAAGATCCAGGCGTCGGACATCGACATCGTCTCGCTCGAGTCCCACCACTCGCATGTGCCCATCGATCTCATCGAGCTGATCCGGGGGAAGAAGGTGATGGTCGGCGCCATCGACGTGGCCACCGACACCATCGAGACCCCTGAGGACGTCGCCGAGACTCTGCGGCGGGCGCTCCCGTTCGTCGATGCCGACAAGCTCTACCCCTCCACCAACTGCGGTATGGCACCCCTTCCCCGGAGCGTCGCCCGCGGCAAGCTCGCCGCGCTGAGCGCCGGGACGGATCTCCTCCGAGCCGAGCTCTCGAGTTAGGCGACTCGGCGTTCTCGGCACTGGCGAGAGTGCCTCGTCAGCGGCGGCTTCGGTAGTGCAGGAGGAGACATCCTCCCGAGCGTTCGGATTCGACGAGCTCGAAGCGGTGCACCGTGTCGTCGTCTCCGAACAGCTTCTTGCCGTGGCCCGCAAGGCTCGGAGCGAGCACGATGCGGAGCGCGTCGACGAGGTCGGCCGCGAGCAGCGTACGCGCAAGGGAGAGACTCCCGTGGATTCCGATGTCGCCCCCGGATCGGGTCTTGAGTGCTGCGACGTACGGGGCCGCCGGCTCGGCGACCCTCATGGATTGAGTCCACTCCAGCTCCCGGGGTGAGGAGGCGAAGACGTGTTTCGGGGTCGAATTGATGAAATCGGCGAAGGGCAGTGCCTGGGCGGTGGGCCAGTAAGACGCCCACATCTCGTAGGTGCGTCGGCCCAGAAGCACGGCATCCTGCGTCGCGATCGTCTCGGCGAGGAAATCTCCGATCATGGTGCCTGTGTCAACCAACCATTCGCTCCGGCCCGGGTCATCGGCGAAGCCGTCGAGCGACATCAGTGCGTACAGCACGACGCGTCGAGTGGTGGGTGCGGCTGGGGCGTCTTTCACGGTTCCTCCTCGTCTCGGACCTCGATCGGCCCTTTGCTCGGAACCTATCGGTGGTGGGAATCGCTCGTCTTGTACAGTAACGACAGAGGGTGGGCGTTCTCCGCCTCCTGGCCGAGCTCCGTTGCCGTCGGGCCGATGAACCGACGCAGTGACCGCGCCAGGTGGGGTTGATCGAAGTAACCGGACTCCTGAGCGACGAGGGCGGGTTGCTGTCCTTCTTTGAGTCGAACGGCGGCGTCGCTCGCGCGCTCGATCTGAAGCACGGTGCGCTGTGGGAGCCCGACCGCGGCGAGATATCGACGCTGGCGTGTGCGCTCGGTCACTGACCTGTCCTGGATGTCGGCGCTGAGGAGAAGCTCCGCTCGGATGAGATGTTCGATGAACACCTCCGCGTCGTCGAAGCGCGGAGTGCGTAGTCGGTTTCCCGCGACGTGGAACGAGGAGCCGTCGGTCGGGAGATCCACGAAACGGTCGACGAGAGCCCGCCCGGGAAGGTCAGGGATGACCACGCCGAGGGCGAGACGGATCCCGAGGAAATCGGCGTCGGCCGGCACGGGCGCTTGAGACGCGCGCGACTCCGGTCCCTTGACCCCGGCGAAGATGCCATCCGGGCCCTCCCAGAACACGAAGTCCCACTGCGACCGCGCGACCGATGTCATCGTCGTCGTGCCCAGACTCCGGCTGCGCCAGACGCGTTCGATCCACGGCGACTCGGACGAACGATGCTCGAACTCGAGGCCCATCGTCACCCTCCTGAGTTAACTGAGTGTGGCTCCATCCTAGAAGCGAGGTGCTGGGCAGTGCCGGTGCCGCGTCCCTTGGAGTCCGTGGCCGGAGCGCGCGGTGCAGAATGGTCCCCCGGGGCCAGACTGGGGGGAATGACCGCCAACGACTCCCGCGCCACCCGAACGCCCCTCGATCTCGTCCAGGTGCGGGGCGCCCGCGAGCACAACCTGCAGGACGTCGACGTCGATCTGCCCCGCGACGCCCTCGTGGCCTTCACGGGCGTCTCGGGGTCGGGCAAGAGCTCGCTGGCCTTCGGCACGCTCTACGCCGAGGCCCAGCGCCGGTACTTCGAGTCGGTGGCCCCGTACGCCCGTCGTCTGATCGACCAGGTGGGCGTGGCCGACGTCGACTCCATCGAAGGACTCCCGCCGGCCGTGGCTCTGCCGCAGCAGCGCACGGGAGGCAGCGCGCGCTCGACCGTGGGCAGCGCCACGACCATCTCCACGGTGGTGCGCATGCTGTTCTCGCGGGTGGGCACCTACCCGCCCGGGGCGCCGATGCTCTACGCCGAGGACTTCTCGCCCAACACGGTGCAAGGCGCCTGCCCGACCTGCCACGGCATCGGCCGTGTGTTCGACGTGCCGCTGGAACTCATGGTGCCCGACGACTCGCTGAGCATCCGTGACGGCGCCCTGGCCGCCTGGCCGACCGCCTGGCACGGCAAGCAGCTGCGCGACAGCTTGATCTCGCTCGGCTACGACATCGACGTTCCCTGGCGCGACCTCTCCGAGGAGCAGCGCACCTGGGCGCTGTTCACCGACGAGTCGCCGCAGGTGCCCATCTTCACCGACCGGTCTCCGGCCGAGGTGCGCAAGGCCGTCGCCGCCGGGCGGTCGCCCCGGTACATGAGCACCTTCCTCGGGGTGCGGCGTTACGTGCTCGACACCTTCGCCAATTCCAAGAGCGCACGGATGCGCGAGCGCGCGTCCTCGTTCATGCGGAGCGTGCTGTGTCCGACCTGCGGCGGCCGACGGCTCAAGCCCGAGGCCCTGGCCGTGACCTTTGAGGGTCGCACCATCACCGATGTCGCGGCGATGCCGCTCGACGAGGTCTCCGAACTGATGGCCGTCACGCTGGCGCCCGACTGGGAGCCGCTCGGGGCGGGTCCGCTCCCTCCGGAGAAGCGCCTGGCTGCCCAGCGGTTGGTGGAAGAACTGCTCGCCCGGTTGTCCCCGATCACCGATCTGGGCCTCGGCTATCTGTCGCTCAGTCGCACCACGATCACGCTCTCCTCGGGCGAGCTGCAGCGGATGAGGCTGGCCACGCAGGTGCTCTCGCAGCTATTCGGCGTGGTGTTCGTTCTCGACGAGCCGTCGGCGGGACTTCATCCGGCCGACACGACGGCTCTGCTCGGCATCCTCCGAAGGCTGCGGGACAGCGGGAACACCGTGTTCTTCGTGGAGCATTCGCTCGGCGTCATCCGGGAAGCCGACTGGATCGTCGACATCGGCCCGGGCCCCGGTGCGGCAGGCGGACGGGTGGTCTACTCGGGCCCGCTCGAGGGCCTGCGCGGGGCCGAGGAGTCGGTGACGCGACGCTACCTGTTCGGCGACGGCGACTCCTCCGCCGTGACGCGGGCACGAGCATCCGAGCCGCGCGTCGCCGACGGCCGCATCGAACTCACCGACGTGACCCGCAACAACCTCGACGGACTGACGGTGTCGTTTCCGCTGGGCTGCCTGACGGCAGTCACGGGCGTCTCGGGGTCGGGCAAGTCGACGCTGGTGAACCAGGCGGTGCCCGACCTGCTGCGCGCCAGCCTGGCCAGTGAGGTCGACGAGAGGGACGGCGGCTCGGGAGCTGAGAAGACTGCTGCGGAGGCGCCCGCCGACGATCTCCTGCTCACCCCGGCACCCGCAGTGACCAGGGGGCACGCCTCCGGCCCGGCCGATCGGCTGAAGCGGGTCGTGCAGGTCAGCCAGAAGCCGATCGGGCGCACGCCGCGATCGAACGTGGCGACCTACACCGGCCTGTTCGACCGCATCCGCTCCCTGTTCGCGGCGACGCCTGAGGCTCGGAAGCGCCGGTATGCCGCGAGCCGATTCTCGTTCAACCTGCCGAGCGGCCGGTGCCCGACGTGCAAGGGCGAGGGCACGATGGAGGTCGAGCTGCTCTTCCTGCCGACGGTGCACGCGCCCTGCAGCACCTGCCACGGCGCCCGGTACAACGACGAGACGCTCGAAGTGCGGTTCGAGGGCATGACCATCGCCGAGGTGCTCGGTCTGAGCGTCTCCCGGGCCCGCGACCTGTTCGCTGACGACGCCGAGGCGGTGCGCCACCTGGACGCTCTGCTCGATGTCGGGCTGGGCTACGTCGCCCTCGGACAGCCGGCCACCGAGCTGTCGGGCGGCGAGGCGCAGCGGGTGAAGCTGGCCTCGGAGCTCCGTCGCGTGCAGCGCGGAGACACGCTGTACCTGCTCGACGAGCCGACGTCGGGGCTGCATCCGGCCGACACGGATCGCCTGCTGGAGCATCTGCAAGAGCTGGTCGACGGCGGCAACACAGTGATCATGGTGGAGCACGACATGCGGGTGGTGGCGCAGGCCGACTGGGTGATCGACCTCGGCCCGGGTGCGGGCGACGCGGGCGGCCGGGTGATGGCCGAGGGCACACCCCGCGAGGTCGCCGCCTCTCGGTCCAGTGTCACGGCGCCGTTCCTGGCCGCCGCCCTCGCGCCCCGCTGACGCGGTTCGCGGCTTGCGGCGGGTGAACTGGCCTTCGGTGACCCCGACCCAGGCGCGCTGTGGGCGCCCCTTGTCGCGACCGGGTCGACGGTTCGGCCGATGACGTATATTGATGACATCAATATTTTGTGAGGGTGACGGATGAGCGACGACAGGGTGGCGGTTCTAGGGCTGGGCACGATGGGGCGCGCATTCGCGGTGAACCTCGCCGCGACGGGCTTCGCGGTGTCGGGTTACAACCGCACGCGTTGCGCCGACATGGAGGAGCTCGCCCTGCCGGTGAGCACCGTCGCGGCCACCGCCGTCGCGGGCGCGGGTGTGGTCATCGTGATGCTGACGGATGCGGCGGCCACCACCGCCGTGCTCCTCGCCCCGCAGACGCTCGAAGCCCTCGAGCCGGGCGCGATCGTCGTCAACACCGCCACGATCGGGGTCGCGGAGGTGGGCGAGCTCGCACGCGCGCTCGCCGCGGCGCGACCCGACCTCGTCTTCGTCGACGCCCCCGTCTCCGGCAGCAAGGTCCCCGCCGAGCAGGGGGCGGTCACCATCCTGGCGTCGAGCGACGCGGACGACGAGATGCTCCGCGCACGTCTCGCTCCCGTCTTCGACGCGATCGGCCGGCGCACCGTCTGGCTCGGCCCCACGGGCGCGGGCAGCGCGATGAAGATCGTCGTCAACACCTGGCTCGTGCACGTCATGCAGGGCATCGCCGAGACGGCACTGCTCGCCGACCGGCTCGGCATCGACCCGCAGGCAATCGCCGACACCCTCAGCGGCGGCCCGCTCGACACCCCCTACGCGGCCGCGAAGCTCCGCAAGATCGGGTCGGGCGACCACTCGACCGAGATGGCGCTGAGCCTCGGCGCCAAAGACGCCCGCCTCGCCGTCGAGGCGGGAGCGGGGCTCGACCTGCCCGTCTCGGAGCTCATCGCTGCGCTCTGGAGCGAGGCCGCCGCATCCGGAACCCCGCTGGCGGGGCAGGACGTCTCGGCCATCTACACCGCGCTGCACGACCGTTCGATTGCCTGACCCGGCCGGAGCGGGTGAACCGGATGCCGCGCTTCAGCCCCGCGCCCGGCCGCTCTCGTCGAGGTGGTCGCGCCACGACCGCATCGGCATCCATCCGAACAGCTCCCGCGCCTTGCGCGAGCTGATGCCCGAGGCGTCGACACGGTCGAGCGGGCCCACGGGTACCTCCGGGTGCAGCCGGGCCATGGCGGCCGCGAGGTCGCGCCCGCCGATGTTGTCGGCCGCTGCCGCATAGACGACCTCATGCCCCGGAGTCTCGGCCTCGACCGCGAGCACGATCAGGTCGGCGAGGTCGGCCACGTCGATGTACGCCCAGAACACCGCGGTGGGCAGGTCGGGGTCGTCGAAGAACGGTCGGAGGTTCGCCTCGTAGCTCGAGGGGGTCAGCACCCAGGTCGGGCGGATCGAGACCGCCGTCGCATCCGATCGCCCGACGAGACCGTCGCAGAGCACCTCAGAAACGCGCTTCGACAGGCCGTAGGCGTCGTGCGCGAGATCCGGATGCGTCTCGTCGATCGGGCAGGCGAGGCCGGTGAAGGGCCGGGTCGCCCAGGTCATGCCCGACACCGAGTCGCTCGAGAGGTTGACGAATCGGCGCACGCCCGAGTGCGCAGCCGCCTCGACGACGTTGAAGGCCGCCGTGACATTGGTGAGGAAGACGGCGTTCGGGGTGTTCTTCGACGGCTCGGGGATGCCGGCCGCGTGCACGACCGCATCCATCCCGCGTACCACGGCGAACGCATCCGCCCCGTTCGTGAGGTCGGCCTGCACGTAGGGCACGGCATTCGACTCGTCGGCGTCGTAGACGGGGCGCACGATGTCGGTGGCGCGCACCTCGTGCCCGGCGGCGACGAGGGCGGCGTGGGCGGCGCGGCCGACCTTGCCGCGCGCTCCGGTGACGAGGACTTTCAGGCCTGCCATGCGCGATGCGCCTCCTCGATGACGGTCTCGTCGACCTCGATGCCGAGGCCGGGCCCCGATGGTACCGCGATGCGGCCGTCGACGATGGCGTCGATGCCGAAGCCGGCCTCCGCCGCAACCCGGTTCATCACCGGCGACAGATGGAACGGGTACTCGATCACGTCGACCCCGGCGACGGAGGCCGCGACGTGCAGGTTGGCCGCGAACGAGATCGGGCCGCCGTGCAGATGCATCACGACCCGGGCACCCTTGAGGCGCGCGGTGCGGGCGAGCAGGTGCGCCTCGCCGATTCCGCCGCAGATCGAGGCGTCGGGCTGGATGACCGAGATGCCGGTGAGCTCCATCGCGTCGAGCGCGTACTCCGTACCGAAGAAGTGCTCCCCGTAGGCCACGGGCACGGGGGAGGAGCGCACCACCTGGGCGATCGCGCCCAGCCGGTAGCTCTGCACCGGCTCCTCGAACCAACCGACCCGCAGCTCGCCGAGCCGGGCGGCGATCTCGATCGACTCGGCGACCGTGAAGAACTCGCTGCCGTCGACCGTGATCTCGATCGTCTCGTCGATGCGGTCGAGCTCGCGTCGAAGGTCGCCGAGCACGCGGAGCGAGTTCCGCCAGTCGGCCCCGATGCGCATCTTCACGATGGAGACGCCACGGGCGAGCAGCGGCGACAGCAGCGAGAGGTGCTCCGGTGCCTCGCGCGAATTGAGGAAGTGGCTGTTGCCGGCGTAGACCCGAACCGAGTCCTTGACCCGCCCGAGCATCCCCGAGACGGAGAGGCCGCGCGAGCGCCCTTCCAGATCCCGGAGCGCGATGTCGATCGCGCTCCGGGCCTGGGCGGCGCTGAACTGGTCGCCGAGAGTGCGCCGGGTGGCCCAGTGCACCTCGTCGAGTGCGCTCACCGCCTCACCGAGCTCCTTCCCGAGCACGGCCGGCGCGTAGATGTCGTCGACGACGGCCCGGAGGATCGAGGGATGCGAGATGCCGAAGCAGTCGCAGCTCTCGCCCCAGCCGACGAGGCCGTCGTCGGTCTCGATCCTGACCACGAAGTACGACATCGACGAGTAGTCGGTCGTCATCCGGAGCGGGAGCGGGGTGAGGGAGGTGATGCGCACGGTCGTTACTTGCCTTCTGCGTAGCTGATCGAGGGGTCGAGGAACTCGTTGGTGTAGATGTCGTCGGCGGTGAGACCGTCGGCGACCTCCACGTCGGTGCCGGCGTAGATGCCCTTCAGCAGGTCGGTCATCCGCGTCATCCGGTCGGCGTCGAAGGAGCCGAAGACACCGTCGGTGCCGTCCGTCACGAGAGCGTCGTCCTGCATCACGTCGTGCACGTAGGCCGCGGCCTCGGGCGAGATCTGGAAGAACTGGTCGATCTGCACGAGGTAGTCCGAGATGGCCTGGTTGAGCGCATCCGGAGACTCCATGTAGTCGATCTGGGCGGTCTGCATCGCGGGCACGAGCTGCTCGAGGCAGTCGGACTGCGCGGTCACCACGTCGGGCTTGGCCGACCAGGCGGCCGGGTAGATGTCGTAGCCCGAGTCGGCGATCAGCAGCGAGTCGACGTCGCGGCCGTAATCGGTGAACTCGTGCTTCAGGCGGTAGGGCTCCTGGGTGATGTAGCCCTGCAGAACGACCGGCTCGCCGGCGACCAAGCGCGTGACGGATCCGTCGAACGAGCCGTCCACCTGGTCGGCGCGCACGTCGCCCTGGGCGATCAGGTAGTCCATGTAGGTCGCGCCCTGGAAGTAGAGCACCGTGGCGTCGCTCGTGCCGACGGCGGCCAGGTCGGCGAAGTCGTACTTCGTCGGGTCCCACAGCAGGATCTGCGGGTTCTTCTGCAGCGGGGTGTAGACCGCCTTGGTGGGCTGATCCTTCGACAGCTTGACCGACTCGTCCGTGTCGATCATCGCGAGCATGATCGAATCGTCGGAGTAGAGCAGGGCGGTCGACTGCTGGAACCCGATGAACGGGCCGCCGGCGCGCACCTCGATGGTGATGTTCGGGTCGGCGATGGCAGGGCCGGAGTAGATGCCGGCATCCGCGTCGATCGTGGCGTTCGCCGGGTCGATGAGGGCGTAGGCGGCCGAGTGCTCGGGCTCGGGGAACCAGTTCGTCTGGAGCACGACGGTGGAGGGACAGGCGCTCAGCGCGCCGTCGCCGCCGGCGGCTTCGGCGTCTTGCGCCGCGGGGGCGGAGCTGCTGCAGGCCGAGAGCAGCAGCAGACCGGATGCGGCGGCCGCGGCGAGGGCCGTGACGCGGGTTCGGGTGCGGTGGGGCATGGGTGTCTCCTCTGAGGGTGGGGGTGCGGTGAGGTGGTGCGGGAGTGGTGCGGTGCGGGAATGAGAGCGGTCAGCGGGCGTCGGGGCGATACCACGAGCCGACGAAGAGGCGACCCAGGAGGCCGAAGACCCAGAACGCGACGAGCCCGAGCAGCGAGGCCAGGATGATGGCGCCGTAGAGCATCTCGCCGTTCAACTGGTTGCGATACGTGTCGATGACGAGTCCGATGCCCGAGTCGCCCTTTCTGAAGAAGAAGTCGGCGACGATGGAGCCGACCACCGCCATCCCGGCCGAGATCCGCAGGCCCGTGAACAGCGCGGGGAGGGCTGCCGGGAATTGCAGTTTGGTGAGCACGGTCCACCGGCTCGCCCGTTTGAGGGTGAACAGCTCGCGCATCTGCGGGCTCGTCGACTGCAGGCCGAACAGCGTGTTGGTGATGATCGGGAACAGGCTGATCAGCACGACGACCAGGATGCGCGATTCGAACCCGTACCCGATCGCGAACGCGATGAGCGGCACGATGGCCAGGATCGGGATGCTCTGCAGCGCCACCGCGTAGGGGAACAGCGTGATCTCGACCCATTTCGCCTGGCTCATCAGCACCGCGGTGATCACGCCGATCGCGGTCGCGATGGCGAGCCCGACCATCGCGATGACGGTCGAGGTCCAGAGCGGGCCGAGCAGCGCGACGAGGCTCTTCGGGGTGAGGAAGGCGTCGATCAGCACCTCGTGCGGCATCGGCAGGATGAACTGCCGCGTGGGCGAGAGCAGGAAGGCGCTGGTGACGTACCAGAGGCCGATGAAGACGACGGCGAACGCGATCGGCAGGATGATCGTGAGCGAGCGACGGCTGGTGCGCGGCCGGCGCGGCACCGGGGTTCCGACTCCGGCGGTCATGCCATCGCCGCCTTGAGGCAGTGCGAGATCTCGGCGGCCAGCTCGGCGAACTCGCTCGAGTAGCGCACCTCTTCGCCCCGCTCGTCGCCGAACGGCACGGCGAACTCGCCGATCACCCGGCCGGGGCGGGCCCCCATCACGATCACCCGGGTCGCCATGTAGACGGCCTCGGGAATGGAGTGGGTGACGAAGACGCCCGTGAACCGCTCGCGCACGAACAGGCCGCGCACGTCGTCGTTCAGGCGCTCACGGGTGAACTCGTCCAGCGCGCCGAACGGCTCGTCGAAGAGGAAGAGCTCCGGGCGGTTGACCAGGGCCCGGGCGAGGGAGACGCGCATCTTCATGCCGCCGGAGAGCTGGTGCGGCCGGTGGCCCTCGAAGTCGCTGAGTCCCACGACTCCGAGTGCATGGTCGACCCGCGCACGGGTCTCGTCGGCGCTCAGGTGATCGAGCTCGGCGAACAGCGACACGTTCTTACGCACCGTGCGCCAGGGCAGCAGCGTCGCATCCTGGAACACGTAGCCGACCTGGCGGGTGTCGACCGTGGTGCGGCCGCCGGTCGAGCTCTCCAGGCCCGACGCGAGGCGGAGCAGTGTCGACTTGCCGCAGCCGGAGGGGCCCAGCAGCGCGATGAACTCACCGCGGTCGATCGTGATGTCGACATCGCTCAGGGCGACGGTGCCGTTCGGGAACGTCATCGAGACGTCATCGAACGTGACAAGGGGCTGGGGCACGGGTCCTCCGAGGAATATTGATGTGTTCAATATCCTGAGGGCATTGTGTTACCTACTCATTACGGTGACGTGAAGAAATATTGCTGACGCAAATATTCAGGCGGGGGTGTCGCGGTGCAGGTCGGGCGTTGTGCCCGCCTGGGTCACCAGCAGCCGCGCCGGCCACAGGCCTCGTGCCCGCCAGCGGTGTCTCACGCCACCGGCGAAGTAGAGGGTGTCGGCGGGGCCGAGCACGTGCATCCCGTCGTCGGCGAGATCGACCTCGATGGAGCCGGCGATGACGTAGATGAACTCCGGATGCGGATGCTCGTAATACTCTTCGAAGTCAGGCAGCCGGGTCACGAACTCCATCGGGTACATCGCCCGGGAGCCGGCGACCAGCGCTTTGGCCTGTCCGGTGTCCTGCGTCACCATCGCCCCCTCGTCGGCGCGCACCAGGCTGACCCGCTCGGACTCGATCTCGACGTGCGCCGCCTGGCCCTCAGCCCCGCCCGGAGAGGAGAGCAGCACCGGGGTTGCCGTCTCCAGTGCCTGCGCGATGCGGTGGAGCGACGCCATGCTCGGGCGGGCGCGCCCGCGTTCGATCTGGCTGAGGAAGGGTTGCGACAGTCCGGTCAGGCCGGCGAGCTTCACGAGAGTGAGACCGTGCTGCTTGCGCCGGGCGCTGATCTTGCGCCCCAGCTCGGCCATCATGTCGGCGTCGGCGGCCTCCGGGTCGATTTCGGGCATGGCACCACGATAGCCAAGCCCGATGGCCGGCGCGCCGTCAGCGGGGGCGGGCGTGCTCGGCGAGCGAGTCCATCGAGACGACGGGGCCGGTGCGGAGGATGAGTGCCTTCTTGCGCAAGAAGCGGAGGAGTCCGGCGGGACCCATCCGAGAACCGCCGAGCCCGGAGCTCTTGAAGGCCACCTTCTCGACATCGCGCATGATCCCGATCGTCAAGGAGGTGTCCTGCAGGCTGATCGCGCCGGCGTCGAGACGGCGCGCGATGGCGTCGGACTCGTCGGCGCTGCCCGAGATGACGGCTCCGGAGAGGCCGAAGTCGGAGTCGTTGGCCAGGTCGACGGCCTCGTCGAGCGTGTCGTACGGCATGATCGGCATCACCGGGCCGAAGGTCTCCTCGGTCATCAGCCGCATCGAGTGGTCGACGTCAATGACGACGGTGGGGCGCATGTATCGCCCGCCGCCTTGCTCGATGCTGGGGCCGCCCGTGAGCACGGTCGCGCCGTGCTCCACGGCGTCCTGCAGGTGGTCGTCGACGATCTCAGCCTGGCGCTCGAGGATGAACGGTCCGATGTGGCCGTGCGTCGGGTCGGGGTAGCTCAGCTCGAGCGACTCCGACTGCCGCACGAGCTCGGCCACGAAGGGGTCGTAGATGGTGCGGTCGACGTAGATGCGTTCGGTCGAGAAGCAGAGCTGACCGGTGTTGTGCACCGACCCCTTGAGGATGGCGGCCGCGGCGGACGGGACGTCGGCCGAACCCGTCACGATCGCGGCGTCCTTGCCCCCGAGTTCGAGAAAGGCGGGGATGAACCGCGCGGCGCAGGCCGCCGCGATCAGGCGGCCGGTCGAAACGCTGCCCGTGAAGCAGAGAGCGTCGACGTTCTCGATGACGGCCTGGCCGACATCCGCCGCCCCGGGGATGTACGCGAACACGGAGGCGAGTTCGGGCACGCTCCGGATGGTCGCCATCACGGGCTCGATGAAGCGGGGCGTGACCTCGCTGGGCTTCACCAGAACGGCGCAGCCGGCCAGGAGGGCCGGGATGGCGTCGGTGGAGGAGAGCAGGAGGGGGTGGTTCCAGGGGCTGATGATCCCGAGCAGGGCGTAGGGCTCGAGCTGTGTCGTGTAGGTGACGTCGCTCATCACGCTCGAGCGGCCCTCCAGCGTGGCCGCTTCGATGATCGCGGGCGCCTTCGCGCACCAGTCCCGCACCGCGGCGGCCACCATGTACGGCACCTCGGAGGAGACCCGCACCCGCGCCGTGTCGGTTCCTTCGGCCTCGGCGATGAGCGACGCATCCCGCTCGATCGCATCGGCCCAGCGCAGCATCGCGGCGGTGCGGCCGGGGAGACCGAGGTCGCGCCACGCGCGCTGGCCGGCCCGGAGAGCGCCTGCCAGCTCGCCGACCTCGGCGGGCGTCGGCGGAACAACGACGTAGTCGACCTCGCCGGTGCGGGGATTGCGGGCCCAGAGGGCCCGGGTCGGCTCGGAATCGCCGAGGGGCGACGGGTGCGTCGTTGCGGAGTTCGTCATGATTTTCAGCCTAAGAACAGGAGTCGGTGTGCACTAACAGGAAGATCGGTGTGGATCGATAGCTGTTGAGCTATCGATCTCGGCGCGCGCGGCCCTCAGCGTGAGGCGAGCCGTCGCTCGAGGGGCGCCATCGCCGAGTGCGCCATCCGCTCGTAGTCGTCGGCCGTCGCCCGACCGGGCGCCGTCTGATTGAACGCGCTGCCGGCGGCCAGCACGCTGAATTCCGCCAGGCGGTCGGGATCGACGCCGAGTGCGGCGAGACCGGCCGGGAGTCCGAGCTGTTCCGTGAACGCAGCCAGGTCGTCGGCCAGCGTCGCCGGTGTGGAGCCGAGCGCCTCCGCAACCGCGGCGATCCGCTCGGTCGGCACGACCTCGGCGAGGAAGCCCACCGTGTGCGGGAGCAGCACGCCCACCACCGTGCCGTGGTGCAGCCCCAGGTCGTCGAACGGCATGGAGAGCGCGTGGGTGAGACCGAGGCCCTTCCAGGTGGTCATCGCCGCCTCGAGCGCCCCCATCATGACGTTCCAGCGCGCCTCGCGGTCACGGCCGTCGGCGACGGCCGCCGGAAGCCAGGCGCGCATCCGTCGCAGAGCCTCGAGTGCGATGGCATCGGCGGGTGGGTTGACGGCAGGGGAGAGGTAGGCCTCGAACGCGTGAGTGAAGGCGTCGATGCCGGTCGCGGCCGTGAGACGGGGCGGCAGACCGTGGGTCAGTTCGGGGTCGCAGATCGCGACGCGCGGCACGAGGTTCGGGCTGAGGAAGACCTCCTTTTCGCCGTTCGCGAGCGTGAGTCCCGCGCCGCGGCCGATCTCGCTGCCTGTGCCCGCGGTGGTCGGGATGGCGATGACGGGTGCCACGGCCCGGGTGATGCGCGCCTCGCCGCCCGACTTCGCGAGGTAGACCTCGAGCGGCTGGTCGTGGGTGGCGAGGAGCGCGACGGCCTTGCCGCAGTCCATGGGCGAGCCTCCGCCGATCGCGATCACGCCGTCGCATCCGCTCGCCCGGTAGAGCTCGAGCGCAGCGCGGGCCGCCGCCTCGGTGGGGTTGCTCGGCACGTCGAGGAAGGTCGGCAGAGCCTCCCAGCCCGCGAGGGATTCCAGCGCCATGGCCAGCACGCCGTTGGCTTCAAGGCCCCGATCAGAGACGATCAGAGGGCGCTGGAGCCCGAGTCGGACGACCTCATCGGTGAGCGTGCGACGTGCGCCGTCGTCGAACTGGATGCGGCCGATGTACTGGATGAATGCCATCCGGACTCCTTCTTCGGATTCGGTGCGCCCCAGATTAGTGGAGCGCCGCGCGGTTACTCGAGAACGGCGGTCGTGACGGAGAACCCGGCGATGAACTCCTTGATGGGCCGGTAGAAGCGGGTGTCGAGGCGGTACCGGCCGCTCGCGGCGAGGGCTGAGTAGGCGGCGATCCAGGTGCGCACCTCGTGGGAGGAGTTGCCGGCCGTCTCGGTCATCCATCCCGGGCTCCAGGCGTCGAGTGCCGGAAGGTCGCCGCGCTCGATGATGTCGAGGAAGGCTTCATCCCATTCCGGCGCCAAGTCCATGATGTCGGCCTCGCCGGCCGCGAAGGCGTGCGCCGCGGAGATGACGCGCTGCTGCCGCTCGGTGCGCGCTTCGGGCGTGAGGTGCCGCCCGCCGCCCAGGAGGAACTCGCGCTGCTCGCGAGTGGCGGTGGCGATGCGCGGCACGGGCGGGTCGTGCGAGAGGCCACCCGAGGCGAGGAACAGTACGCGCTTGTCGGTGCCGGCGAAGTACTCCCCGATGGCGGTGCCGAGCGCCCGCACCCGCGACAGCGGGGTGAAAGGCGGAGCAACCGAGTTGATGAAGATCGGGATGACGGGCTTCGCGGTGATGGAGCCGTAGAGGATCTCAAGCGGCTGAACAGCGCCGTGGTCGACCTCCATCCGCAGCGACACGGCGAGGTCGACCCCCCGATCGAGGACGGCTTCGGCGAGTTCGCGGGCGATGCCGGTTGGTACGTCCAGCGCGCCGGCCTGGCTGCCGTAGTCGCCGATGCTCACCGCTTCGTAGCCCAGGCAGAACGGGGGCATCAGTTCGTAGAAGAAGCCGTTGTAGTGGTCGGGCCCGAAGCTCACGATGAGCTCGGGGTCGAACTCGGTGACGAAGGCCCGCGCGGCGGCGAACGCGCCTTCCACGGCTTCGGTGGTCTCGGGCCCGGGGTCGACGAGTTCGAGCAACGGGCTGTGCGACATGGCGGCGAGTGCGACCGGCATGGTGACTCCTTGTCTATGGCTGGCTGGGTGCTACTGGACGGCAGCGGCTCGATCGAGCAGGAAGTCGAGGTGCAGACGATTGAACGTCTCGGTGTCCTCGTACTGGGGCCAGTGACCGCAGTTCTCCATCACGGCGAGCCGCCCGTTCGGAATGAGCGACGCGATGCGGCGCCCCTCGTCGACCGGTCCTGACGGGTCTTTGGTGGTCCAGAGCACCATCGCGGGCGCTTGGATGGCGCGGAGATCGTCGTCGGAGATCATGTTGCGTGCCCGGGTCTCGGGATCCTGCAACGCCATGTTCATCTCGCAGGCCATCAGCCAGTCGGGCTGCTGGAAGATCATCTGCCGCGTGCGGATGAGGTCGTCGGTCACCATCGTCGGGTCGGCCATCAACCACTCCAACCGGGTGCGCACGCGCTCCCAGCTCGGGTCGCGGGCGGCATCCATCGACAGCGTGTACAACCGCTCCATGACTTCGGGGTTCGCCATCGTGCCGCCCATCGTGTTGAGCACGATGCGCTGCCACCCGCTCCGGATGCAGCTGGGCGAACCGAGCGGTCACCCACCCGCCGAGCGACTCGCCGGAGAACGAGGCCTTCTCTGCCCCGATGGCGTCGAGGAAGCCGGTGACCTGGTCGAGGTAGTGGGGGATCTCGAGCGGATGCTCCGGCTTCGCGCTGTAGCCGTGACCGATGAAGTCGATGGCCCACACGTCGAAGTGCTCGGCGTGCGACTGCAGATTGCGCACGTAGGCCTCGGCGTGACCGGTGATGCCGTGCAACAGCACGAGAGGCGGCTTCGAGGAGTTGCCGGCGTGCAGATAGCGCGTGCGGTAGCCGCCGGCGTCGAGGAATCCCTGGCTGAACTCGACCTGGTTGAGGTCGCTCCAGACGCTCGTGTAGGGGCGTTCGATCATCGTGATCCTGCTTTCTGCGATTTGCGCGCCGCGACGAGGTCGAGCGCGACGTCGACGATCATGTCCTCCTGGCCGCCGATCAGGCGGCGGGCGCCCACCTCCACGAGAACCTCGCGCGCATCGAGGCCGTAGGTCTCTGCGGCCCGCTCGGCGTGGCGGAGGAAGCTGGAGTACACCCCGGAGTAGCCGAGGCTGAGGGTCTCTCGATCGACTTGGACGGCGCGGTCTTGAAGGGGTCGCACCACATCATCGGCGAGGTCTTGCAGCGCGAAGAGGTCTGCGCCGGTCTCCCAGCCCTGCAGTTCGGCGGCCGCCACGAAGGGCTCGATCGGCGTGTTGCCGGCGCCGGCACCGAGGCCTGCGAGCGACGCGTCGACGCGGTGCGCGCCCTCCTCGACCGCCACGATCGAGTTCGCGACCGAGAGGGAGAGGTTCTGGTGGGCGTGGATGCCGATCTGCGTGGATGCGTCGAGCACGTCGCGATAGGCGCGCACGCGTTCACGCACTCCAGACATCGTCAGGCGTCCGCCGGAATCGGTGACGTAGACGCAGTGGGCGCCGTAGGACTCCATCAGCTTCGCCTGCTGGGCGAGCGAGGCCGGGTCGTTCAGGTGCGACATCATCAGGAAGCCCGAGACGTCCATGCCCCACTCGCGAGCCGCACCGATGTGCTGGGCGGCGACATCCGCCTCGGTGCAGTGGGTGGCCACGCGCACCGAGCGCACGCCGAGGTCGCGGGCGCGCGCGAGGTCGTGCAGCGTGCCGATGCCGGGGAGGATGAGCGTGGTGAGCACGGCGTTCTGCACGACGCCGGCCGCGGCCTCGATCCACTCCCAGTCGGTGTTGCTGCCGGGCCCGTAGGTGAGACTGCTGCCGCCGAGGCCGTCGCCGTGCGAGACCTCGATGGCGGCGACGCCGGCCCGGTCGAGTCCGGCCGCGATCTCGGCGATCGTCGCCGGCGTGATCCGGTGCCGCAGGGCGTGCATGCCGTCGCGGAGCGTGACGTCTTGAAGGTAGAGGGAGGTGCTCATGCGCTCACCTCGAGACGGGCCGCGACCATCCGTTCGGCCACGCGCAGCGCCGCCGAGGTCATGATGTCGAGGTTCCCGGCGTACGCGGGAAGGTAGTGAGCGGCGCCCTCCACCTCGAGGAACACGGTCACGCGCGTGTACGAACCGCCGGCCGGTGCGGGGAGCAGACCATCGAGCTCAGGGCCCTCGTCGCTGAACTGCACGCGCTGCTTGAGGCGGTAGCCCGGCACGTAATCGGCCACGTCGGTGATCGTGGACTCGATCGAGTCGAGCACGCTCTGCTTCGCGGCGTCGTCGAGGCGGTCGACGACGAGCTGCACCGTGTCGCGCATGATCATCGGTGGCTCCGCCGGATTCAGCACGATGATCGCCTTGCCGCGCGCCGCGCCGCCCACCTCTTCGATGGCCCGCGCCGTGGTCTCGGTGAACTCGTCGATGTTGGCCCGCGTGCCCGGCCCGGCCGAGCGCGACGAGATGGACGCCACGATCTCGGCGTAGTGCACGGGCACCACGGAGCTGACGGCGGCCACGACCGGGATGGTGGCCTGCCCCCCGCAGGTCACCATGTTGATGTCGGGCGCATCGAGGTGGGCGTCGAGATTCACGCACGGCACGACGTAAGGTCCGATGGCCGCGGGGGTGAGGTCGACGAGCCGTTTACCGAGGGGCAGCAGCCGCTCGGCGTTGTGACGGTGGGCGCCGGCGCTGGTGGCGTCGAAGATCACCTCGATCTGATCGAAGTCGGGGTGGGCGATGAGACCCTCGACCCCTTCGGCCGTGGTGGGGATGCCGAGCCGGCCGGCGCGGGCGAGCCCGTCGGAGGCCGGGTCGATGCCCACCATCACGCCCATGTCGAGGGTTTCGCTGAGTCGCATGATCTTGAACATGAGGTCGGTGCCGATGTTGCCCGACCCGATGATCGCCGCTTTGGCCATTAGGAGTCCTTTCTGGAGAAGGGTGCATCCGTGGATGCCCCGGAGACGGGGGAGGCCGCTCGAACAGAGACGGAGCCGAGGGTGCTGATCTCGGCTTCGAAGAGATCGCCGGGCCGCACGGGCACCATGGGCCCGAGGGCTCCGGACAACACGATCTCCCCGGCCCGCAGGGGCCGACCGAGCCGGATCGCGGTCTCCGCCACCCAGACGAGCGCGTTCAGCGGGTCGCCGAGGCAGTCGGCCCCGGTGCCCGAGGAGACGACCTCCCCGTTGCGGCGCATCGTCATGGAGACCGCCGCCGGCTCGACCTCGTCGAGCCCGAGCCGCTCTGCGCCCAGCACGAACAGGCCGCTGGAGGCGTTGTCGGCGATCGTGTCGACGATCGTGATGTCCCAGTCGGCGACTCGGCTGTCCACGATCTCGAGCGCGGCCACCGCGTGGGCGACGGCTCGCCGGACGGAAGCCGGATGTGCGTCCGGAACGTCCGCGCCCAGCACGAAGGCGATCTCGGCCTCGATGCGCGGCTGCAGCAGGGCGGATGCCGGGATCTCCCCGCCGTCGGCGATCGCCATGTCGGCGAGCAGGACGCCGAAGTCAGGCTGGTCGACGCCGAGCTGCCTCTGCACGGCGGGAGACGTGAGCCCCACCTTGCGGCCGGTCCGCGGGTTCGTCGGGGTGATCCGTCGCGCCAGCACGTCTTCCTGGATGGCGTAGGCATCGGAGATCGAGAAGGCGTCGAGCTCGCGGATCGGCGGACAGGGCCTCCCGCTTTCCGCGGCGGCGCGCAAGCGGGCGACCGCCTCTTCGATGTGCACCACGCTGGACTCCTTTCGGCGCAGCACTGCTTCTGCTGCGACTCCGTCCACGCTACGGTCGGGGCACTGATTGATCTATGACGTAGATCTGCGAGGTCGTATAGTCAATCGACTATTGATGTCAGCCGAGGCGAGGAGGCCCCATGTCACCCGACAACCGCATCTCACTGCAGAAGCTCGAAGTCTTCAGCAAGGTCGCCGAACTGGGCGGTGTGCGCCGGGCGGCCGAGGAGCTCTACATCTCCCAGCCGGTCGTGAGCGCGCACCTGCGCTCGCTGCAGCAGCGCGTCGGCGCCAAGCTCTTCCACCCCGAAGGGCGGGGTATCGCCTTGACCGAGGCCGGCGAGCGCACCCTGCTCTGGGCGAACGAGGTGCTGCGCGGCCGAGTCGAGTTGGAGAAGGACCTCGCCGATCTCTCCGACGGGCTCTCGGGCTTCGTGTCGGTGGGGGCGAGCATCACCGTGGGCAACAGCATCCTCACCCCGGCCGTGATCGACTTCAAGATCGCCAACCCCAGCGTCTCGGTGCGGTTGGAGATCTCTGCGGTCGAGACGGCGCTCGAGCAGGCGCGGCTCGGTCGGCACGACTTCGCGATCGTCGCCACCGGCGCCGTGCTCGACTCGCGCGCGTTCGATTCCGAGCTCGTCGCCGAGCCGCCGTGGGCCGTCATCGCGGCTGCGACGAACACCACCATCCCCGACACGGTCACGCCGAAGCAGCTGGCGAAGCTGCCCTTCGTGTGCCCGCCGGGTGGGATGGCCATCCGGCGCAGTCAGGACAACGCGCTCGCCTCGATCGGTGTCACCGACCGTCGCGTGGAGATCGAGCTCGGCAGTGCCGAGTCGATCAAGCAGGCGGTGGCCGCCGACATCGGGGTCGCGATGCTCTGGCGCGCGTCGGTGCAGGCCGACATCGAGGCCGGCGCGGTGCGTGAGGTCCACGTCAGCGGGCGGCCGATCCGCGACAAGCTGTTCATCGTGCGGCGCTCCGGCAACCGGCTCACGCCGCTGCAGAAACGCCTCCTCGACCAGTTGCGCTCCGTCATCCACGAGCGGCTCGGCGAGACGACCCTTACGGATTCGGCTATCGATGACGGTGTGATTACGTCATAGTGCTATCGGCCGACCGCGTCTTACCGTGATGCGGTGTTGACAAGCCAGAACCCCACCTCATCCATCAGCGCACTCGCTGCCGAGTCCGCTTCACCGGTCTGGGACGTCGTCGTCGTCGGGGCGGGCCCGGTCGGAATGACGCTCGCCACCGAACTCGGCCTCCGCGGAGTGAAGACGCTCGTCGTCGAGAAGGCAACCGAGACCACGACCAACCCCCGGTGCAATACGACCAACGCCCGCTCGATGGAGTACTTCCGTCGGCAGGGCAGCGCCGATCGCATCCGTCGGGCCGGGCTGCCGCTCGAGCACGCGACCGATGTCGTGTACGTGACGACGCTCGACTCCCACGAGCTGACCCGCTTTCCGTTCTCGTCGAGCCAGGCGGTGCTGGATGGCACGGCCCCCGAGTTCGCGGAGTGGCCGACGCCGGAGCCGCAGCACCGCATCTCGCAGATCTTCCTCGAGCCGCTGCTCGCGGAGCGGCTCGCCGAACTGCCGAGCGTCACTGTGCTCCGCGGCTGGGAGGCGTCGAGCGCCGACCAGGACGCCGACGGAGTCTCGATCACGCTCACCGAGACCGCCACCGGCGGAACGCGCACGGTGCGTGCCCAGTATGCGGCCGGCTGCGACGGAGGGACGAGCGTGATGCGCCGCGCCATCGGTGCCCGCCTGCAGGGCGACTCGGAGGCGGCGGAGCGTCGCCTCTCGATCTACTTCCGCTCCGAGGAGCTGGTGCCGCTGCTGAAAGATCCGGGCTGGATGTACTGGTGGTACGGGCCCGAACTGCGCGGATCATTCCTGCAGCTCGACGGCGAGTCCCTGTTCCTCTGCCACGCCCGCGTTCCGGAGGGCATGGAGCCCGAGGATCTCGATCCCGATCGGGTGCTCGAGGCCGCGATCGGCCGCCCGATCGCCCATGAGAAACTCCAGGTCATCCGCTGGACGCCGCGCCGACTGGTGGCCGACTCCTTCCGCAAGGGCCGCATCGCTCTCGCCGGTGACGCGGCGCACCTCTGGCTGCCCCTCGGCGGTTTCGGCATGAACACCGGCATCGCGGATGCGGTCGGGCTGGGGTGGCGTCTGGCCGCCCTGCTCTCCGGAGCGGGCACGGATGCCCTACTCGACGACTACGAGGTCGAGCGGCAGTCGGTGGGCGAGGCGACGTCGCGGGCGGCTCTGAAGATCGATCGCGACATGTCTGCGATCGGCCGTGACCCCGAGCTGCACGCCGAGAGCGACCGCGGGGAGGCCCTCCGCGCCGAGGCCGGGCGGCTCATCCAGCTGATCGATCGCCAGCAGTGGCACAGCCAGGGCGTGCAGTTCGGCTCGCGGTACGAGCACTCGGCCGGGATCGTGCCGCCCGAGTCCGCCGACGCCACCGCGATCGCCGCCATCGACAGCTACACCCCGTCGGTGCGCGCCGGGTCCCGTCTGCCCCATGTGTGGCGAACGGATGGCTCGTCGCTGTTCGACGCGCTCGGCCGGGACTGGACGCTGATCGTCGTGGGCGATGCCGCCCCCGAGGCGTTCCTCGCCGCCGCGGAACGGGCCGGGGTCGCGCTGACCGTGCTCGAGCTCGACGCCGAGGAGGCCGAGGGTGTGATCGACGTGCCGACCGTTCTCGTGCGGCCCGACCTCTACATCGCCTACAGCGGCGAGCATCCCGACGACCTGGAGGCCGTGTTCGCACGGCTGCTCGGAGCGGGACGCACCGTTGCCCGGGAAGACCGCGAAGTCGGCGTGGCGTGATCGTTCACCCCTGCACCATCCGCTCATGGAGATCAAAGGAGACATCACAATGAGCACGACAAAAGCGAAGGTTCCGATGTACATCGGAACAGACGGCCGGGAGCTCCGGCGCGTGCTCGCCTCGAGCTACGTCGGCAGCATGATCGAGTACTACGACTTCGTGCTCTACGCCGCCGCATCCGGACTCATCTTCAACCGGCTGTTCTTCAACGACCTGCCGCCGGCGATCGCCACGATCGCCGCATTCGCCACCCTCGCCGTCGGCTTCGTGGTGCGGCCGCTCGGGGCGATCATCTTCGGCTACTTCGGCGACCGGGTCGGCCGTAAATCGGTGCTCGTGCTCACCATGAGCATGATGGGGATCGCCACAGCCTTGATGGCCGTGCTGCCCACGCGCGATCAAGCGGGGGTGCTCGCACCGATCCTCTTGATCGTGCTGCGCATCGTGCAGGGGGTCTCGGTGGGTGGCGAGTGGGGCGGGGCGGCGCTGATGGCTTTCGAGCACGCCAACCCCCAGCGCCGAGGCTTCGCGGCGGTCTTCGCCACCGCGGGCCAGCCGACCGGGTCGCTGCTGGCCGGCGTCGTGCTCGCCCTCTTCGCGTTGATGCCCGAGGACCAGTTCCTGGGCTGGGGCTGGCGGGTGCCCTTCGCCCTCAGCGCCGTGCTGGTGGTCTTCGGTCTCTGGATTCGCATTCGCGTCTCGGAGTCGCCCCTGTTCGTCGAGGAGAAGCGCCGCCGGGAGACGACGACCGAGAAGGTGCGCGCCCCTCTGATCGAGGTGCTGCGTCGACCCGGTATCCTCATCCTCGCCTTCGTGGCACTGCTGGCGCCGTTCCTCTCGTTCACGCTGTCCGGTGCGTTCGGGATCACGTACGGCGCCACCCACGGTCTGACGACATCGAGCGTGCTCTTCATCTCGTCGGCCGGGTCGCTCGTCTGCATCGTCGGGGAGCTTTTCTTCGCCGCGCTCTCCGACCGCGTGGGCCGTCGGCCCGTCATGATCGGTGGTGTGATCGCGGGTGCCGTGCTCGCCTGGCCGTTCTTCGCCCTGCTCCAGACGGGCACCGCCTGGGGCGCTCTGCTCGCCTTCGCTCTCATCAACGGAGTAGCCATCGGCGCCACCTTCGGTCCGCTGGCGGCCTTCATGGGGGAGCGGTTCCACACCGGGTCGCGCTTCACCGGCCTGTCGCTCGGCTACCAGATCGCCGCGACGATCGGCGGCGGCTTCGGGCCGCTCATCCTCACCGCTCTCATCGCCGGCAACCCGAGTGACGTATCGCCCATCGTGTGGTTCATCGCCGGGGTCGCCGTGCTGAGCATCGTCGCGCTGCTGCTCTCGAAAGAGCGCGCGGTGGAGGCGCCGGTTTCGGTGGGCGTCAGCGGCACCACGACGGAGGAGACTCCCGCCCAGGTGGCCGATGTGGCCACGGCGCGTCACGCGGGAGCAGCAGAGCCGGTTCCCGGCGAGGCCGCTCGGTGAGCTCTCGGACGACGTCCGGCGGCGTGCCGCCCTTCAGCGAACCCGACATCGCGGTCGATCGGCTGCCCGGCGGGGTGATCGAGCTCCGCTCCCGCCGTCGGCTGTCGGATGCTCCGGTCACCACCCTGCACTGGCTGCGAGACTGGGCGCGGCGGACGCCGCAGGCCGCGCTCCTCACGGAGGTGACGGCGAACGGGGTTCGCCGCTCCCTCGACTACGCGAGCGCCTGGTCGTCCGTCGTGCAGATCGCGTCAGCCCTGCGGGCGCGGGGGATACGGCGCGGCGATCGGGTCGTCGTGATCGGGGTGAACAGCATCGAGTCGTTCGTGACCGGCCATGCCGCCATGCTGGCGGGGGCGGTCTGGGTGCCGATGGCGCCGCAGTACGTGCGCCCCGGAGCTGACCGCGCACGTGTCGCCGGTGTGCTCGACCTCGTCGATCCCGCCCTCCTCGTCGTGCCCGACCCCGCATTGCACGCGGGCCTTCCCGACGGTCGCGTCGCTCTGACGCACGTCCGTTCCGTGGCCGAGCTCGACGCGGCACTCACCGATGAGGTGGGTGATCAGCTGCTCGAAGCGGCGCAGAGCGACGACCCCGTCAAACTGCTGTTGACCTCCGGGTCGACCGGCACACCGAAGGCCGTCGTCTACACGCACCGGATGCTCGTGAGCAACATGCGCGCCACCGTCGACGTGTGGCCGTTCGTGACGGTTCACCCGCCCGTGCTGGTCGACTGGCTGCCCTGGAACCACGCCTTCGGTGGCAACGCGAACATCGACATGGTGCTGCTCGGCGGCGGCACCATCCACATCGACGACGCCCACGGCCGGCCCGCCGACCTCGGGCGCACGATCGCCGCGATCAAGGAGTTCTCGCCCACCTTCCACGCCGCGGTGCCCGCCACCTTCCAGGCACTCCTGCCGGTGCTCGAGGCGGACCCGGAGTTCCGCCGAGCGCTCCTCGGCCGCGCGGACGCGCTGTTCTCGGCCGGCGCGGCGATGCCGATGAGCACCTTCCACCGGCTGCGCGAGTTGTCCCTCACCGTGCGCGAGAGCCCGGTGCCGGTACTGACCGGCTGGGGATCGACGGAGGTCGGGCCGGCGGCGACAACCGTGCACACCGCCGACAGCGAGCCCGGCCAGGTCGGACCACCGCTGCCGGGCGTGACCGTCCGGCTCGTGCCCGTGGCCGACAAACTCGAACTGCGGGTGAAGGGTCCGAGCGTCATGCCCGCCTACTGGCGGGAGCCCGAGCGCACCGCAGCGGTGTTCGACGCAGAGGGCTTCTACCGCTCGGGCGACGCCGGGGTGCTGGTCGACGAGAACGACCCGGGTCGCGGCATCCGCTTCGACGGGCGCATCGCCGACGACTTCAAGCTGGCGAACGGCTCCTGGGTGAACGTCGATCGGCTCCGCTCGAGCCTGCTCGCCGCCGGCGGCACGGGGGTGCGCGACGTCGTCGTGGCCGGGCCGGACCGTTCGCATCTGGTGGCGGTGTTCTGGCTGGGCGATGGTGTGCAGATCGATGTCGACGCGGTCATCCGGGCGCACAACGCGACCACATCCGGCCAGACCAACCTGGTACGCGCGGCGACCGTTCTGCCCGGGGAGCCGGCTGCAGAGCTGCTCTCCCCGAAGGGCCTGCTGAAGCCCGCCCTCTTCCGCTCGGCGTCGGCGGATCTGATCGACGCTCTCTATCAACCCGAACCCGTCCTGGCGAAGGAGCCCTCATGATCACCGTCGACTCGGCCGGCGAACTCACCGAACGGGTGGGAACCGTGCTCGGCCACAGCGGTTGGGTGACCATGCCTGCCGAACGCATCGCCGCCTTCGGCGCCCTGACCGGCGACGAGCACTGGGTGCACGTCGACCGGGAGCGCGCCAAGGCGGACAGCCCCTTCGGCGACGTGCTCGCGCACGGCTTCCTGCTGCTCAGCCTGGTGACCGGCCTGGCCAATGAATGCTACGAGGTGCGGCGCGCTGAGCGCTGGACGAATTACGGTCTCGACCGGGTGCGCTTCACGGCGCCGGTCACCCCGGCCGACTCCCTCCGGCTCGAGCTCACGCTCGATTCGCTGGAGGAGACGACGACGGGATTCCGGCTCGTGCTCGGCTGCCTGCTGGAGCGGCAGGGCTCGGATCGCCCGGCCATGGTGGCCGATTGGATCGTGTTGATCACCGAAGGAGATTCCCGATGAGCCAGCCCACCCCGATGATGGGGCAGAGCCCGACGAACGAGTACGGCCCGATCGGCCAGGAGGGCACCTTCCTCGACCACGTCGGCGGCATCGAATGGCGCGTGGAGCCGGATGCGGTGAGCATCCGCCTGACAGTGCGCCCCGCCCACGTGAATCCCAACGGCACCGTGCACGGCGGGCTCATCCTGACCCTGCTCGACTTCACCCTCGGCGCCGAGGTCGAACGATCGCTCGGCGCCGGCCAGCAGGGGCATCCGATCACGATCCAGCTCTCCAGCAGCATGATCGGCGCCGCGTCGCTCGGCGAGACCGTGCTCGGTTCAGCGCGGGTGACCGCGCGCACGAAGACCATGAGCTTCGTCTCGGGTGAGATCACCTGCGGCGACCGACTGATCGCTTCGGCCACGGCCGTGTTCCGCAACCCCCGTATCGCCTGAAAGGAGCGGCCATGAGCCCCGCCCGAACCACCGCCCACATCATCGACACCCACCACCACGTCGGCGAACTCGCCCTGGGCATGGGGGAGGAGGGGGCCTCGGCCGAGGGCACGAGCATCCGTCCGGTCGAGGTGCACACCGCCATGCTCGACCACTTCGGCCTGGCCGCGGCCTGCGTCATCCCCGGCTTCCAGTACGACCGGAGCGACGGCATCGCCAACACCCGCGCGCTCAACGACGGCATCGCGGCCTACCGCGACAGCCTGCCGAGCCGGTTCCCGGTGGCGCTCGGCACGATCGAGCCGCTGCACCGTGAGGCGCTCTGCCGCGCCGAGATCACGAGGCTCGTCGACGAGGTGCAGATCGACGGCCTGGCCTGGCACACCCGTTACCAAGGGGTGGCTCTGTCAGACCGACGGATGCACGTGCTGATCGATCTGGCCACCGAACGCGGGCTGCCCTGCTACCTGCACCTGTTCAGCGAATCGGGTCTCGAAGCACCGTGGTCGCTCCTCGACCTGGCGACGGCGCATCCGGATGCCACCCTGGTCGCGCTCGACGGCTTCTCGGGTGCCACACAGATCCGCTACCTCTTCGACATCGCCGAGCGCTGCCCGAACGTCCTCTTCGACACGGCCATCTGCTTCCCCCTGCTGCGCCCGCTCGACGAGTTCGTGGCCCGGTTCGGATCGGAGCGACTCCTCTTCGGCACCGACTCCTACGCGCAGCCGCTGCTCTACAACACGCCCTCCGTGCTGCACGAGCTGCAGGCCTCCGACATGCCGCAGGACGACCTCGAGAACATCATGTGGCGCAATTTCCTCCGGGTCTTCCCCCAAGCGACAGCCCGCCTCGACTTCACCGACCAGCCGTCCTGACATCCGAATGGAGACACCATGAAAGCCGCCCGCTTCCACGCCGCGCGAGACCTGCGCGTCGAAGACGTTCCCGAACCCGAACTCCGCCCCGGCGCCGTCATGGTCGACATCGCCTGGTGCGGAATCTGCGGCAGCGACCTGCACGAGTACCTCGTGGGGCCGAACTTCATTCCGCACCCCGGCCATCCGCATCCCATCTCCGGCGAGGAGCCGCCGATCATCATGGGGCACGAGTTCTCGGGCACCATCAGCGCCGTGGGCGAGGGGGTCACCGACCTCGTCGTGGGGCAGAACGTCGTCGTCGAGCCCTACATCATCCGCGACGACGTGCCGATGGGGCCGGATGACGAGTACCAGCTCTCGCCCGACACCAACTTCGTCGGGCTCGCCGGCCGCGGCGGCGGGCTGAGCGAGAAGGTCGTCGCCGACCGCAAATGGGTGCACCCGATCGGCGACATCCCGCTCGACCAGGCCGCTCTCATCGAACCACTCGCGGTGTCGCACCACGCGGTGACGCGCAGCGGCGCGCAACCGGGGCAGACCGCCATCGTGGGCGGCGCGGGGCCGATCGGCCTGATGACCGCCGCCATCCTGAAGGCCAAGGGCCTGACCGTGCTGGTCTCGGAGATCAACCCGGCCCGCAAGGAGAAGGCGCGGGTGATCGGCGTCGACGCCGTGTTCGACCCGACCGAGGTGGATGTCGCGGAGGAGGTGCGCGGCCGCACGGGCGGCAAGGGCGCCGACGTCGCGTTCGAGTGCACGAGCGTGCAGCCCGTTCTCGACATGCTGATGGATGCCGTGAAGCCCACCGGCACCATCATCAACGTCTCGGTCTGGATGGCGCCGGCAGCCGTCGACATGGAGCGGGTCGTGATCAAGGAGATCACCCTGCGCGGATCGATGGCCTACGCCCACGACCACGCTGCCGTGATCGCGCTGATCCAGGAAGGTTCCATCGACCTCGAGCCGCTCATCACGAGCCGGATCGCCCTCGACGACGTCGTGGAACAGGGCTTCGAGCGGCTGATCGAGAACAACGCGACCGAGGTGAAGATCCTCGTCCACCCGTGAACGGATGCCCGGTTCGGGTACGCACACGACAATGGCCGCCTCGTCGAGAGGCGGCCATCGTCGTGTGAGGGAGCTGCGGACGTCGCGGAGTCAGCCCGCGCGCACCTCGAGCTCGGAGTGCTCGGTGAGGGCGTGCCAGGTGCGGTTGTGATACACCAGGGGTGCCTCGTCGAGTTGGTCGTCGTCGGGGCGTGATCCGCTCTCCACGGCCCGCACGACCACGATCGTCGAGGTGCCCGCCACCGCGGTCGAGACGACCTCCGCCCTCAACCACCGGGAGACCGTCGGGAAGTACGGCTCGCCGGTCGGCAGGCGGCTCCAAATCGAGGTGTCCGCGAAGCGGTCGATGCCGCTCGTGGCGCAGAGCTTCGCCGCCCAGAGGTCGCGCGAGCCCAGCAGGTGCACGACGACCGACTCCGACGCGGTGATCGTCGGAGTGCTCGAGGAGATGTGCGAGACGGAGAACACCAGCAGCGGAGGCTCGGCGCTCACCGAGAACACCGAGGTGGCGGTGAGGCCGACGGGGCCCGAACCGTCGTCGGCCGTGATGACGGCGACGCCGGCCGGGTGGCCACGGAACGCCGCGCGGAACTCGTCGGCGCTCAGCCCGGCCGCCCGCCGCCCGTACTCGACGTGCGCCTGAACGGTGCCCGCTTCGGGGGAGTACCAGCCCTTCGATTCCGCGAAAGCCAGCATCGCGTCGAATGATGCGATCCAGGCGGCGTCGCCGGCACGGTGGCGCCGAACCCACGACGAGTCGATGACGGGCTCCGCTGTGCCATCGTCGAACGATCCGGCGGATGCGCGCCGAAGGGCGGAGTCGATCTCTGCGTGTGTGGTGCCCTCCTCGGCCTCCACGTGGAATCGATCGAACACCTCCGCGTCGATCAATTCCACGTCGGCCGCATCCAGGGGGCTCCCGATCCGGATGATCATCGCCGCTAGGCCTTCGCGGAGACTTCGGCGTCGTACTTCTCGGTCATGTGCGAGATCGCCGCCAAGTGCTGCTTCGTCTGCTCCTCGCGCATGGCCGCGGTGTGCGCCTTCGAGGCGGCCGCGGCCGCGAGGTGTCCCTGGAACGCCGGCATCACGTGCCGGGCGAAGAGCTCGTAGGAGTTGAACGTCGCCGCCCGGTTCGCCCAGTCGTTGCCGAACACGAGCAGGGCGCCGAAGCCGCCGGTCTGCTTCTCGAGGCGTTCGATCTGCTTCACCGCGTCATCCGGGGTGCCGATCACGCCGATGCCGTTGTCGTTGATGAAGTCGATCATCTCGCGCACGTTGTCGCCCTCGACGGCCATCTGCGGGAAGGCCACGACGTCCTGCCAGTAGCGGAACCACTCTTCGATGCCGTACTCGACGTCTTTGTACGCCTGCTCCCGGGTCTCGGCGAGGTGGAAGAGCGTGGCCAGGCGCCACTGGTCGCGCGAGACGGTCTGGCCGTACTCCGCGGCCCGCTCCTCCTGGATGCCGTAGGCGTGGGCGAGCGCGTCGAATCCGTCGGAGGTCATCGTCGCGCCGATCGAGAACAGGCCGAGGCCGTGCATCCCCGCGAGCCGCGGGCCTGTGGGCGACACCACGCCGGCGGCGACGATGTCGAACAGGGGCTCGGAGTAGGGCGCCAGCTGAAGCCGCGCGTCGACCAGGGTGTGGGTCTTGGTGGTGGCGGTGACGGTCTCGCCGCGCAGAAGGCGCAGGATGATGTCGATGTTCTCCGAGAGCAGCTCCCGGGTGTCGGTGGGGGTCAGCCCGATCATCGAGGAGTCGGAGGGCAGGGAGCCGGGACCGACGCCGAGCATCACCCGGCCACGGGTCTGGTGGTCGAGCTGCACGAAGCGGTCGGCCACCCAGAGCGGGTTGTGATAGCTGATCGAGGTCACGCCCGAGCCGAACTTGATGCGGTTCGTGACCTCGGCGGCCGCGGCGATGAAGATCTCCGGGCTGCCGATGATCTCACTGCCGCCGGAGTGGTGCTCGCCGATCCAGGCTTCGTCGAAGCCGAGGCGGTCGAGGTGCTGCATCAGCTCGATGTCCTGGCGCATGGCCAGCGTAGGGTTGATCTTCGAGGAGTGCAGGGGGGTCTGCACGATTCCGAAACGCAAGCGCGTCATGGTGACTCCATTTCTTCACGTCGTCGTGGGGTCTTCAGTGTCGGATGGTCGGGCCAGGTCGCAGAAGTGGTCGAAAGTTACCAGTGTGGCTGGGCGGCTCGCTCGCCGCGGGTATTGACGAGCAGAGCGAGCTGTGTGCGCGAGCGGAGCCGGGTGGCGGCCAGGATCGCGCTGACGTACTTCTTCACCGTGCCCTCGGTGAGGTTGAGGAGGGTTGCGATCTCGGCGTTCGAGAGCCCCTCGGCCACCAGACGCGCCACCTCCTGATGACGCGGGGCCAAGGCGGAGAACGCATCGCCCGAGGAGTCCGGCTCGTCGGGCGCGAGCGCGCGACTGAGGCTGTTCAACGGTCCGGCCAGTCGGCGAAGCGCGGCGATCTCCTGCTGCTCGCGCACCGACGGTTTGCTCTTGAAGATGCCGACGACCGCCCGGCGTCCGCCTCCGGCATCCAGATGCAGCGCGGTCGCTGCGTGGAAGCCGCCGGGATAGAGGTAGCGGTCGAGGTAGTCCTGCGCGGGATGCGGCAGCCGGCTCAGCTCGCCGAGCCCGGCCACCCGGGTGCGGCGGAGCAGGGCCACCGCCGCGGCGGAGGAGAACACCTCGTTCTTGTACCAGCCGTCCTGATACGGCGCGAGCATGCCGGCGGAGCTGCGCGTCTCCAACGGATCGGGGTCGGTCCAGATCGCGGCGAACGACGACCCGGTGAAGAAGGTCGTCGTGGTGAACCCGAACCGCAGGCCGAGCGACTCCAACAGCGCCTCGCGGAAGCTCCGGAGGTCGCGCGCGGAATCGCAGTCGGCCAGCACGCCGAAGATGCGGTCGTAGTCGGCCGAGGTCAGCTCGTCGCGATCGAGCACGCCGGACCGGATCGTCATCGTGCCCCCGTGGCCTCGGTCTCGGCACCAGCGGCGAGCACCGGGTCGGCGGCCGCTTCCGCGCGGGCTTCAGCCTGCGCATCCGCCTGAGCCCGGGCATCCGCGGCGCGTTGCCGGCGCGAGGGCCGCCGCCGGGCCGAGATGCGGTCGCCCAGCACCGCGGCGACGAGGATGACACCGGTGATGACCTGCTGCCAGAAGCTCGCGATTCCCGCGATGCTCAATCCGTTCTGCAGGAGGCCGATGAAGAGCACCCCCAGCGCCGTGCCCACCACGCTGCCGAGCCCGCCGAGCAGGCTCGTGCCGCCGAGCAGCACCGCGGCCACGGCCAGCAGCGGCAGACTCGGGTCCACCTGCGGGGTCGCGGCACCGACCCGGGAGCTGGAGAGTACGCCGGCCACCGCTCCGAGGGCGCCCGAGATCGCGTAGACGAGCACGATCGTGCGGGTGGTCCTGATGCCGGAGAGACGGGCGGCCGAAAAGCTGCCGCCCACCGCGAACACGTCGCGGCCGAAGAAGGTGCGGCGCTCCAGGTAGAGGAAGAGGGCGAACACGACGATCATGACGCAGACGGGGTACGGGATGCCGAGCAGCGCGCCGCCGGAGATCTGCGAGAACAGCGGGTCGGTGAGATAGAAGGACCTGCTGTTCGACCACAGGTTGACGATGCCGGTCAGTGTCGTCATCGAGGCGATGGTCACCACGAAGAACGACAGCCGCAGCCAGCCGATGAAGAGGCCGTTGGCCAGAGCGCCGACCACGGCGCCGAACACCACGCTCAGAAGGAGCGCGACCCAGGCCGGCAGCCCCGCTTCGATGGTCTTCGCGAGGAAGATGCCGGCCAGAGCGGCGGTGGCGCCGACCGAGAGGTCCACACCACCGGTGATCACAACCAGGGTCATGCCCATGCTCACGACCCAGAGCGGTGCCGCCGCGGTGAGCACGTTGAAGATGTTGCCCGCCGTGAAGAACACCGGTTGCGTGATGGCGAAGAACACGAGCATGGCGATCACGAGGAACAGCACCGGCCGGAAGAGTCTCGTCCCCGCCCAGACGCGGGAGAGGGGCGACGGCCCGGAGGTGGTCGATTCAATGGTCATAGGTGGCCTCCAGCCAGGCGAGTTATCGAGGGTTCGGTCGCATCCGCCGCGGCGACATCGGCGACGATGACACCGGCGTGCATGACGAGGATGCGATCACAGAGTTCGAGGAGTTCGTCGGTCTCCGAGGAGCTCACGAGCAGGGCGGCTCCCTGGTCTGCGGCGTCGCGCAGGAGGGAGTGGATCTCGCGTTTCGCGGCGATGTCGACGCCGCGTGTCGGTTCGTCGAGCAGCAGCACCGTCTTGTCGGCGCCCAGCCATTTGCCGATGGCCACCTTCTGCTGGTTGCCGCCGCTCAGCGACCCGACGGGGGAGCGGAGGTCGGGTGCCTTGATCGACATCCGCTTCGCCAGCTTCGAGGCCAGCGCGGTGTCGGCCGTGCGGGGAGCGCCCAGCCGAGAACGATCACGGGTGGTGACCATCAAGAGGTTGTCGACGATACTGCGCTGCAGCACCACCCCGTCCGTCTTACGGTCGGGCGGGAGGTAGGCGGCACCCGCCGAGATCGCCTCCTCGGGTCGCGAGCCGCCCAGCGGCTTGCCGTTGAGTGACACCTCTCCGGTGAACGCACGCGCTCCGAAGAGCGACTCGAGAAGCTCGCCTCGCCCGGCGCCGGTGAGTCCGGCCAGGCCGACGATCTCGCCGGCCTGCACCGTCAGACTCACGTCGGTGAAGGCGCGGGGCGAGCTCGCCTTCTGCACCTCGATCCGTGGTGCAGCTCCCGGCGCCGTCGGGCGCCGCGGCGGCCGAACCGACGGGCGGTGGGCGGATGCGTCGCCCACCATCGCATCCACGAGGGTGGTCTGGTCGAACGCCCCGGTGGGGCCGGTGGCCACGGTGAGTCCGTCGCGGAGCACCGTGATCTCATCGGACAGCTCGAAGAGTTCGGGGAGGCGGTGACTGACGAAGACGGTCGAGACGCCCTGCCCCTTCAGTCGTCGGACCGCGGCGAAGAGCGACCGCACCTGGTCGTCGCTCAGCGAGCTGGTGGGCTCGTCGAGGATGAGCACCGACGTCTCGATCGAGAGCGCCCGCGCGATCTCCACCATCTGCCGCTGATCGGGCCGTAGGCGCGACACCGCGATCGTCGGGTCGTAGTCGAGCTCGAGGCGTGCGAGCACCTCGGAGGCGCGGCGATTCGTCGACTTCCAGTCGATGCCCCACCAGGTGCGACTCAGGCGGCGGCCGAGCAGGATGTTCTCGGCCACCGAGAGATGCGGTGCCAGGGCGGACTCCTGCGAGACCATCGCGATGCCATGCGAGAGTGCGTGGGCGGGATCGCGGAACTCCACGCGCTCGCCGTGCAGAGTGATCGTGCCGGCATCCGGCGTCAGTTGCCCGGAGAGCACGCCGAGCAGCGTGGATTTGCCGGAGCCGTTGGCTCCGATCAGGCCGTGCACGCTCCCGCGTTCGGACAGCTGGACGTCCACGCCGCGCAGAGCGTGGACGCCGCCGAACGACTTCATGACGCCCGTGAGGCTCAGGTGACTCATTCGCTCTCTCCCGTGAGGTCGACCAGCGTGATGCTGCTGGACCGACTGTATGGGAAGAGCACCCTGAGGTCTCTTTCGAAATTCTTCACGTACTGATAGCTGAACAGCGATGGGACAGCCTCGCCCATCCTTACGAATTCGGCTATCAAAGGCGGTCGAACTATCTCATAGTGCTTTCAGTCGGGGCTGACCTACCGTGAGGCGTCACCACCCGTGTCACCACTCAATGAGGAGAATGCAATGACTCGACCACGCCACGTCCGTCTCGGCGCCCTGATCGCAGCCACCGCGATCGGCGTCTCCCTGGCCGCGTGCAGCACGGAGGCGGCACCCGCCGGCACCGGCGACGCCTCCACCTCCGAGTTCGTCGACGTGCCTTACGACGGCCCGGAGGCGGGTTTCCCCGACAGCTTCCCCACCCCCGAGAAGGTTCCCGGTCAGTCGTTCACCGTCGGCTACCTCAGCCCGTTCGACGCCTACCCCGTCACGCACTATCAGCAGGAGGTCGCGCAGAAGGTCACGGAGGAGCTGGGCGGCACGATGATCGCCAAGGATGCCAACCTCGACGCGCAACTGCAGGTCACCCAATTCGATGAGCTGCTGACCCAAGGGGTGGACGCGATCGTGGGCTACCCGCTGAACCCCGAGTCGTGGAGCAACTCCATCAAGAAGGCCAACGACGCGGGCGTGCCGGTGATCGCGTTCGCGACTCCGTGGGACTTCACCCAGGAGCCGATCGCGGGCGTCTCGGCCTCGATCGGCAACGCCTACGACGACGAGGCCTACGCGATCGTGCGAGCGGTCGCCGAGAAGAAGCCGGGCGCGACGTTCGCCGTGCTGAACGTCGGTCTGCCCATCCCGTCGCTGCAGTACGTGGGAGACCGGCAGGAATACTGGGGCGAGAAGTTCGGACTGAAGTTCCTGGGCCGGGTCGACGCCCAGACCGACAACCCGGCAGGCGCGGCCACCGCGGCCAACGACATCCTCACGAAGTACCCGGATGTCGACGCGATCCTCACCTACAACTCGCTGGCCGCGATCGCGGCGGGAAACATCGCCAAGGGCAAGATCATCACAGGAATGAACGCCGGCTCGGTGAGTGACGTCGAGTCGATCGAGAGCGGTGCTGTGACGTTCAGCTACTTCCTCGACTCCGACGCGCTCAGCACGCAGGCCATCTACGCGGCCTACGACATCCTGACGAAGCAGGGTGGCGAGCTGCCGCCGCTGATCAACATCAAGGGCACCGTCATCAGTCTCGACAACGTGGCGGAGGCGAACGGTGTCTGAGGCGCGTTGGTTCGACGGGAAAGCCGGGCTCGTCACCGGCGCCGCGAGCGGAATCGGCCGAGCCAGCGCTCTGGCGTTCGCTGCGGCCGGCGGCTCGGTCGTGGTCGGCGACCTGGAGCGCTCGCGCGCCGGAGGTGAGGAGACGGTGCGCCTCATCACCGAGGCCGGAGGCACGGCCACCTTCGTGGCCGTCGACGTCAGCCAGGCCGATCAGGTCGAGCACCTGGTCGACGCGACCGTCGCGACCTACGGCCGGCTCGACTTCGCCCACAACAACGCCGGCACCGTGGCCGAGGGCTTCACCGCCGAGGTGGAAGAGGATGCCTGGGAGCGGGTCTTCGACGTCAACATCAAAGGCGTATGGCTGTGCATGAAATATGAGCTGCGCTACATGAAGGACCACGGCGGCGGCGCGATCGTGAACACCGCGTCCGTCTCGGGCTTGGTGGGCACGGCGCTGACCAGTCCCTACGTGTCGAGCAAGCACGCCGTCGTGGGGCTCACGAAGGTGTCGGCGGGGGAGTACGCCAACCTCGGCATCCGCATCAATGCGGTCGCGCCGGGCGCCATCTGGACCCCGCTCATGCAGTCGGCGCCGGAGCCTTTGCAGCAGATGATGCTCGCGCCGCAGCCGTTGCACCGCTTCGGCACGGCGGAGGAGGTCGCCGAGGCCGTCATCTGGCTGAGCTCACCCAAGGCGTCGTTCGTCACGGGCGTCACCCTTCCCGTCGACGGTGGATTGCTCGCCACCCCGGGGTCGTACAACCCGACGTCGAGTCCGTCCTTCGACGACATCTAGGGCGACCGATCGAACCGCCGGTCGAACCGGTCGGCGGTTCGGTCAGCTGCTCTTCGCCGACCCCGCACCACGGCGGAGGAACGACGGCCCTTGGTCGTAGCCGTGGCTGGTGATCCCGTAGAACACGGGCAGCACGAGGAAGATCACGGATGCGACGAGCGGGTGGATGAAGACGCCCGCCGCTCCCGCAGCCAGGTACAGCAGAACGCCGATGAGGGCGCGCGGCCGTTCGTGAGCGAAGTAGTCATCGTCGACGTGATCATGCGTGAGATCGGGATGACGCGCCAGGTACGAGAAGAACACGAGCCAGGACAGGCACAGCAGCGCTCCGATGATCGCGTAGAGCGCGACGGCGACGCGTTCGTCGGCGAGGTTGCCTGTCCTGGCCGTGTTGGCGATCACCGCGGTCGGCCAGGGCACCAGCGCGAGCGTGGCGAGGATGCCGAGGTTCGCCCACTGGAGCCCGATGTCCATCTCGCGGATACGGGTGAACGCGGCCTTGTGGTTCAGCCAGATCACCGCCAGGTACACGTACGAGGCCGCGTACGCGAGATAGGTCGGCCACTCGTCCAGCAGGCCTGCCAGCAGCCCCCCGGGCTCCGTGTCGGGTGGGCGGAGGTCGAGCACCAGCACGGTGATGACGATCGCGATGACCGCATCACTGAAGGCCATCGCTCGCCCGGGATCCGAACGGGCCACGGTGCGTCCCGGCTGCCGAGGTCGGTCGTCGTCGTGCTCTGTCATGGCGCCGGCACCCCCGAGGTTCGCGCGAGGTTCGCGCTCGTGACGAGGACGTCCCGAGCGTCCGGTCCGAGCACCCGCCGCTGGTCGGCGAGCAGTGCGGTGTACTGACCGATCGCCTCTTCCGCACCGAGGGCGTCCTCCGTGGCCATCGCCAGACGGGATCTCGCGGCGAGGGCGTCGGGACTGTCTCGGCCCGACCTCGCCGAGATGTCGGCGGCGATCTGCTCCCAGATCCGAAGGGCGTCCTCCGGCCGGCCTGTTTCGGCCATGACGGCGGCCAGCCGGCGGCGGGTCTCGGTGAGCTCGGCACTGTCGTCGCCGAAGGTCTTCGCCTGCGTGACGAGAAGGTCTTCGTTGAGGCGGATGGCGTCCTGCGGGCGGTCGGCATCGGCGAAGGCGAGGCTCAGTTCGGCCCGCGTGTCCAGCACGTCGGCATCGGATGCGACGTGCGTGGTCAGCTGCTGAGCGAGCACGTCCTCGAGCATCTCCACTGCCGCCTGCGGCCGCCCGTCGCTCGCCACGGCGCTCGCGATCGCGCGTCGAGTCCCCAGAAGCTCGGAAGCATCCCGGCCGTAGACCTTCCGTTCGGCCTCCAGCAGCTTTTCGAGCAGTTCGATCGCCCGCTTGGGGTTGCCCAGTTCCCTCTGGGCCTGAGCGAAGGTCCAGAGGAGGTCGCGGTCGCGCTGGTCGCCCAGGTCGAGTCGGAGGTCGGTGTCGTCGCCCAGGCGCGCGATCGCATCCGTCTCCTGGTGAAGCTCGCCGAGAACACCCACGAGCGCGCGTGTGGCGTCGGCGAAATCGTGCTCGTCGATCTCGGCGCCGTAGGCCAGTAGAAGGCGACTGGCCTGCGCCGATCGATCCGCCGGGGTCGAGTGATCGGCGATGAGGTGTCTGGCCTCGTCGATGAGCGCTTCCCGCACGCGTTGCCGTCGTGTCGCCGTGGCGAACTCGGCGGCGGCGACGTTCATCTGAGCCGCGTCGTGGAACTGGCAGAGGTACTCGTCGACGGAGCGCACCCAGGTGCGCTCGACGGCGTTCCTCTCCGCCTGCGCATCGGTCCCGTGCTGGCCGAGACGCGAGAGTGCCGCGTCGAACATCACGTTGTCCCAGGACTGGCTGTCGGATGCGCGGGCGGAGACGATGGCGGGAATGGCGAGGGTGGCCAGGGTCAACCGCTCCCGATCCGCCTCGTCGAGTCGTTCCCAGGCCGACTTGTAGACGTCCTCCACCTTGCCCGAGAGTCGTTCGACGTCGGCCGACTCGATGTCGAGAACGTCTCCGTCGGGATCGCCGTACGTCTCGAGAACCAACTCGAGAGCGAACGGGTTCCGGTAGGCGGACACCAGTGCATTCCGTGTCGCCGGACTGACCTGCGCGACATGCGATCCCATGATCGACGCGAGGTCGTCGGTGTCCAAGGCCTGGAGCGAGGCTTCGGGAGGGAACGGCGAAGGCAGGGTCGTCATCTCTTCATCGACACGGATCAGCCGCTCACCTGCTCTGCCCATCGCTCGCGCGACGCCGGGGTTGGCATCGATGACTCCCGGCCATCCCGTGGTGAGGATCATCACCGGTGCATCACGCCGGATCAGGCGCTGGAGCAGCTCGAGAAGGAGGTCGTCCGCGTCGTGGACGTCTTCCACGAAGAGCACGACGGGAATCAGAGGAGCGATCTTGGCGAGGAAGGACTCGACCTCGTCGACCTCGGAGGGCCGGTACACGATCTCCTCGGCGCTCCGCAGATTCTTGCTCCGGGCGCGTGCGGCCTTGCCCTCCGAGACTCCTTTCCGGACCAGCCAGCTCATCGCCGAGAAGCCCGGCAGCGCGCCCCCGACCATCTCGGCGGCTTTCGTGACCCCGAAATCGACGACCGCAGCCACACCCTCCTCGAGAACCTTCGCGCGGAGCGCTGCGAACGCGGGATAGGCGAACTTCTCGACGAAGCCCGCTCGATACCACCACGCGTTCTCGAGATGGTCGATGTGCTTGCGCAGCACAGCGACGTCCTGAAGCAGGGACTCTGTGGCGGTGCCGTTGCGTCTGCCGCAGGCGATTCCCCACCAGAGGTAGTCCGGCCGGCTCATCGGCAGGTGCTCGAAGTCGGGCGGGTTGATGATCTTGCGACGCTCCGAGACCTTCGAACGAGCGGCGGCCATCGTCGAAGGCCAGTACGGCGGCTCGGTCTGGGTCTGCGCCAACGCGGAGTAGAACTCCCGCGCGATGCGCGTCTTGCCCCAGCCGGTCGGTGCCTCCAACGAGACCCAGACGGGTCGCTGGTCGGTTCGTGCCCGGTCGAACGCGTCGAGGAGGCCGGCCACGATCCCTCGCCGCCCCTGTCCGACGAACTCTGCCTCGTGCGGGTCGGATGTCACGGACGTGCCTCCTTCGTTGCGTCACCGGGCTGGCGCGGATCCGCGCAGGCCGTCTCGCAGAGCCGCGCGGGCGCGGACGGCGATGTGGAGATTGAGCCGGGTGTCCGGGTCGGCGAGATCGCGACCGCTCAGCTCTCGGATGCGTCCGAGACGGTAGCGGAGTGTGCTGCGATGGATCGTCAGCGCCTGGGCGGTACGATCGTAGTTGCCGCCCGAGTCGAGGTAGACACTCAGCGTGTGGACGAGCTCGGAGTGATGATCCCGGTCGTGCTCGACCAACGGGCCGAGCCACTTCTCGAGGTAACCGGTCAGCTCGACCCTGTCATTCGACGTGTCGAGGATGCGGAGCAGACCGAGGTCGTCGTGGTTGGAGAGGCCGTAGGGCAGAGACGATTCCACCCGTATCTGCAGGGCGCGGCCGGCCTCGACGAAGGAACGGGGGAGCTCATCCGCGATGCCGCGTCCACCGACACCGATGGTGCCTCGGGTGCTGACGACCGTCGAGGACAGCCGCTCGTAGAGGGTCGAGAGGTCGTCGCCATCGGCGACGATGGCGAGGACCGTTGCGTCTGCTCGGCGCGAGGTGAGGGCCTGCACGCGCATGGCCGCCAGTTCGTGGCGCAGAGCCGTGTCGATGTCGATCCCGTTGGGCGTCGGCTCCTCCCAGGAGACGAGCACCGCGCGGTGAGCGCCGCTGAGATCGAACTTGAGCAGCTCGGCCCGGGCGAAGACGTCGACGACGTCGGCGCCGATGACCAGGTCGTCGGCGAGGTCGCGACCCAAGCGGATCTCGACCTCCGCGATGCTGCGGTGGTGGACGAGCTCGACGGCGATCATCGCGCTTGCATGCTCGACGGCGAAGCGATCGTCGTCGCTCCGCTCGTCGTCCGGGTCGTAGATGCCGATCATCCCGATCGTTTCGTCGCCCGACCGGACCTCCGTGGACCGCCATCCGTTCGTGCGGAGGGTGGTCGAGGGGCGGATGTCGACAGGGGCGCGCATGTCGGACGGTGCGGCCGAGCCATCGACGTGCGTGAACGCGCGTTCGATGCCGAACGAGTCCTGGAGCACCACGGACCGTCGGGTGATCGCACTCAACGCATCGACGATCTGCGCTTCGCCGTTCCCGGCCCCGGCCGCCGCGACGAAGGAGTCCCGGATCCGCTGGCGCGTGTCGAGCCGCAGGATCGTCGCCGCCAGCTGGCGGTTCAGACCTTCCTGGGCCTCGCCGAGCCGCCGCAGTTCACCCGCCTGCTCGCGTTCGCGCTCGATCAGTTCGGCCGCGGCCAGCGCTGCGCCGGTCGATGCTGCCAGCGCGAGGAGAAGGAACACCACTTCGCGCGATGGTTCGATCGTCGCCTGGAGAACGAACGCGCCTCTGACGGCCTTGGTCCCGGGGAAGAACAGCGCGTAGCGCCAGACCGGACCGTACTCCAGCACTCCGCTCGATCCGGCGCGGTCCTCCACCTGGAGATCGAGTCGGCGGTTGGTCCTGCCCGAATAGCGGGCGAGATGCTCGCCCTCCGCGACGTACGCCGCCAGAACCGAGCACCCCGCGATCGCTTTGACCGCGGCGGACGTGAGACGGAACGTGCGACGGATGGTGGGCTGCTCGAACATCATCGAGCCCGCTCTGGAGAGGTCGAACAGGTCCGACTGTGCCTGGGCATCGAGGTCGGCTTGCGCGACTAACAGGGGATCGTTCAGTGCGCACATCATGGTGGACTCCGCCAGGCCAGGCTAGTCGCTTTCACCTCGGCCCGACAGCGCAACGACATGGACTTCTTTGGCTCTGCGGGGCCGAAGAGAACCGCGTGTCCGCAGGAGCACAATCGGCCTGGGCGGACACCGTCTCCGCAGGAGTGAGGAAGGCGTCATGACCCTCATGGGATTCGACCGGTACGACGACGTCGACCGCGCTGTCGAGCAGGCGGTGGGCGCGAATCGACGCACCCGCGCGGTGCCTCTCGAGGCCTACCGGCGGGGCGATGACTACTTCGTGGTGGCCGACGTTCCGGGCACGGACCCAGCCGATGTCGATGTGCGCGTCGAGCGCAATGTCGTCACCGTCACCGTGCAACGACGCCCGACCTTCCGGACGGATGACGTGCTGCTCATCGACGAGCGTCCGCGCGGCGAATTCGTGCGACAGCTCTTCCTCGGCGACAGTCTCGACAGCTCGAAGCTCTCGGCCGACATCCGGAACGGCGTGCTGACGCTGCACGTCCCGGTCGACGAGTCGAGCAAGCCGAGGCGCGTGGAGATCCGCTCCGCGCCGGACGAAACGCCTCCGGGTGCACGACCCGACGGCACGATGAAAGGGGATCTCTGATGGCCAAGGCAGTCGGCATCGACCTCGGCACCACGAACTCGGTGATCGCGGTCTGGGAGGGTGGAGAGGCGAAGGTCATCCCGAATGCGGAAGGCGCCCGCACGACCCCCTCCGTCGTCGCGTTCACGGACACCGGGGAGCGACTCGTCGGGCAGCTCGCACGGCGGCAGGCGATCCTCAACCCCAAGGGCACGATCTCGTCGGCCAAGCGCTTCATCGGTCGCAAGTTCGACGAGATCGAGGAGGAGTCGAAGGCGGTCGGATTCGACATCGTGCCCGGTCCGAACGGCGAAGCCCGGTTCACGATCCGTGACAAGCTCTACGCGCCGGAGGAGATCAGCGCGCTCGTCTTGCGCAAGCTCGTCGACGACGCGGCCAAGTTCCTCGGAGAGAAGGTGACGGAGGCGGTGATCACCGTTCCCGCCTACTTCAACGACGCCCAGCGCACGGCGACGAAGGACGCGGGCCGCATCGCGGGCCTGGAAGTGCTCCGCATCATCAACGAGCCGACCGCGGCCGCGCTCGCCTATGGCCTGGACAAGAAGGAGCACGAGACCGTGCTCGTGTTCGACCTCGGCGGCGGCACCTTCGACGTGAGCCTGCTCGATGTCGGCGACGGCGTGGTCGAGGTGCGCTCGACTGCCGGCGACACCCATCTCGGTGGCGACGATTTCGACCGTCGCGTGGTCGACTACCTCGCCGACGAGTTCCAGAAAGCGGAGGGCATCGACCTCCGGAACGACCCCCAGGCTCTGCAACGCCTCTTCGAGGCCGCCGAGAAGGCCAAGGTCGAACTCAGCACCGTGAGCCAGACCCAGGTCAGCCTGCCGTTCGTCACCGCGGATGCCGCGGGGCCGAAGCATCTGACCACCACCCTCAAGCGCGCCACCTTCGAGAACATCACCGCCGATCTCGTCGAGCGCTGCCTCGGACCCGTGCGTCAGGCGATGGAAGACGCGAAGGTCACCGAGAACGACATCGACGAGGTCATCCTGGTCGGTGGGTCGACCAGGATCCCGGCCGTGCAGAACCTCGTCAAACGGCTCACCGGGGGCAAAGACCCGAACATGACGGTGAACCCGGACGAGGTGGTCGCCGTCGGCGCCGCCATCCAGGCGGGCGTCTTGAAGGGCGAGGTCAGCGACGTGCTCCTGCTCGACGTGACTCCGCTCTCGCTGGGCGTCGAGACCCGCGGTGGGGTGATGACGAAGATCATCGAACGCAACACCACCATCCCGGCGCGGCGGAGCGAGGTGTTCTCCACCGCTCAGGACAGCCAGGACTCCGTCGAGATCGTCGTGCTGCAGGGAGAGCGGGAACGAGCCGCCGACAACCGCGTGCTCGGCCGCTTCACCCTCACCGGCATCCGGCCCGCGCCGCGCGGCGAACCGCAGGTCGAGGTCACCTTCGACATCGACGCGAACGGCATCCTGAACGTGAAGGCGCGCGACAAGGACACGGGCGCCGAGCAGGGGATCACGATCAGCGGCACGACGAACCTCGATCAGGCCGAGATCGAGCGGATGGTGCAGGAGGCCGAGCAGCACCGTGCCGAAGACCAGCATCTGCGCGAAGACATCGATGCCCGCAACGAGCTCGACGCCGCCGCCTACCGGGTCGAGCGCACGCTCTCGGAGCGCGGCGAGTCCGTGCCGCAACATGAACGCGCCCGCGCGGAGATGCTGATCGGGCAGGCGCGTGACGCCGTCGGGCGCGAGGTTCCGGCATCCGAGGCCCGGGAACTGACCAGCGAGTTGCAGCAGATGGAGGCCGCCCTGTCGGTCGCCCGGGGGTCCGACTCGTCGCCATCGCAGGACGACATCGATGCCGATGATTCCGACGACGTCGTCGACGCCGAGTTCGATCGAAGCTGAGAGACCGTGACATGGACGACATGGACGACATGGACGTCACGGAAGACCCGACGGATGACCTGAACCGACGTCTCGCCGAGGTCGAGGATCGCTGGAAGCGTGCGGCAGCCGATCTCGACAACGTCCGCAAGCGCGCGGCTCGTGAGCTCTCGGTCGCGCTCGACGCGGAGCGGGCCCGCGCCGCAGCCGTCTTCCTGCCTGTGGTCGACGGCCTCCAGGATGCGGTCGCGTACGCCCGAGCCGGGAACGCCGGACTCGCCGAAGGCATGGAGTCGATCCGGGAACAAGCCATCGCCGCGCTCGAGCGCCTCGGCTACCCGCGGATCAATGAGGTGGGCGTGCCCTTCGATCCCCGCGTTCACGAGGTCGTGTCGGTGGTCGAGCGGGGTGACCAGCCACCGCAGACGGTCGTCGCCGTCACCCGCCTCGGGTTCGGGACTCCGGAGCGGCTGTTGCGCCCCGCCGGAGTCATCGTCACCGCGGCGGATGAGTGACACCGTGGCCGCCGAGGACTACTACCGACTGCTCGGCGTCTCGCGGTCGGCGGACGCCAAGGAGATCCAGCGCGCCTACCGCAAACTGGCCCGGAAGTATCATCCGGACGTCAACAAGGACGCCGGGGCCGAAGATCGCTTCAAGCAGATCAGCGAGGCCTACCATGTGCTGGCCGACCCGGAATCCCGCGCCCAGTACGACCGCTTCGGACCGGAGTTCCGTCAGTACGCGGGAGCCGAACGCGAGTACGCGTCGCAGACCCAGGGCGCCGCGGCGGGTGGCGGCGGACGTACCCGCGCCCGGCCCGGCCCGTCCGGATTCACCTGGTCGAGCGCTCAAGGCGGGGCCGGACCGGGTGGGGCCTCGGTCGACTGGGGTGACCTCTTCGGCGACGTGTTCGGCTCGATGCGAGGGATGGACCACGAGCTGACCCTCGAACTCACGGTCGAGGAGGCCTTCCGCGGCGGCGCCCGCACGGTCGTCGTCTCCGGTCCGGACGGCGGCCGTCAGACACTCGACCTCCAGATCCCGCCCGGCGTTCTGGATGGTCAACGGATGCGCGTCGCCGGTGGGGGTGGCGCCGGCAGAGACGAGGGCGGGGTCGGCGATCTCGTCATCACCTTCCGGGTGCGGCCCGACCGCCGCCTCCGGCTGGACGGCAAGAACATCGAGATGGACTTGTTGATCTCGCCCTGGGAGGCCGCACTCGGAGCGAGCGTCTCTGCCCGGGCGCCCGGCGGCCCGATCACCGTGCGTGTTCCGCCCGGTTCCTCCAGCGGCCGGCGTCTGAGGCTGAAGGGTCAGGGGATGCCGCAGCCGGGAGGAAAGCCGGGCGACCTGTTCGCGAAGGTCAAGATCATGGTTCCCCCGCACCCGACCGACCGGGAACGCGAGCTCTTCGAGCAACTCCAACGGGAATCCGCCTTCGACCCGAGGCGTGCGTCATGACCTCCCCCCTGCTTCCGGCGCTCCCGCCACGGATGGACATCGAGATGGTCGCCGTCGCGTCCGGCACCCACCCCGAGCTGATCGAACGGTTCGTCGAGCTCGGCCTCGTGCCCGCCCGCCGGGACGCGGGCGGGCGCCTCTGGTTCGACCGGGGCGCGCCCGAACTGGTGCGGCGGATCGTGCGGTTGCACGCCGATCTCTCCCTCAACTACGCCGCTGTCGCCCTCGTCATCGATCTGCTGGACCGGATCGACGTGCTCGAGAACCGACGATGGGTGATCCAGTTCGGAAAGGGGACACCACCATGGACATGAACAAGCTGACCCAGAAATCCCAGGAAGCCCTCCAGGAAGCGCAGAGCATCGCGAGCCGGAACGGACAGACGGAGACCGAGAACGAGCACCTCCTGCTCGCGTTGCTCACGCAGGAGGGGGACTGATCCCGCGACTGCTGGAAGCATCCGGAGTCGATCTCACGGTTCTGCTCGCTGATGTGCAGCGCGCGGTCGAGCGCAAACCGAGCACGACCGGACCCGGGGCGACACCAGGCCAGGTGTTCCTCTCGAAGACCCTCGCGGCGACGCTCGATCGCGCCGAGCGGGAGGCGAATCGGCTCAAGGACTCCTATGTCTCCGTCGAGCACCTGCTGCTCGCGCTCGCCGACGACCCGGGGAGTGCGACGGCGCGCCTCTTGCAGAGCGACGGTGTCACGCGGGAGGGCTTCCTGACCGCGCTCACCAGCGTTCGCGGCAATCAGCACGTCAACTCCGCGACACCGGAGCAGACCTATGAGGCTCTGGAGAAGTACGGCCGCGACCTGGTCGCCGATGCGCGCGCGGGGCGGCTCGATCCGGTCATCGGCCGCGACACCGAGATCCGTCGCGTCATCCAGATCCTGTCGCGCAAGACGAAGAACAACCCGGTGCTGATCGGCGAGCCGGGCGTCGGCAAGACGGCCATCGTCGAAGGTCTGGCCCAGCGGATCGTGCGCACCGACGTTCCCGAAGGGCTTCGCGACAAGACGGTCTTCCAGCTCGACCTCGCGGCCCTCGTGGCCGGCGCGAAGTACCGAGGCGAGTTCGAGGAGCGAATGAAGGCGGTGCTGGCGGAGGTCACCTCGTCCGACGGTCGCATCCTTCTGTTCATCGACGAGCTGCACACGCTCGTGGGTGCCGGGGCGACCGAGGGGGCGATGGACGCGGGCAACATGCTGAAGCCCATGCTGGCGCGCGGCGAACTCCACCTCATCGGTGCGACCACACTCGACGAGTACCGCCGACACATCGAGAAGGATGCCGCGCTCGAACGTCGCTTCCAGACCGTGCTGGTGGAGGAGCCCGGCGTCGAGGACGCCATCTCCATCCTGCGCGGCTTGCGCGAGCGGCTCGAGGTCTTCCACGGGGTGCGCATCCAGGACAACGCGCTCGTCGCGGCCGCGACCCTGTCGCACCGGTACATCACCGAGCGGTTCCTACCCGACAAGGCCATCGACCTCGTCGACGAGGCCTGCGCGCGGCTGCGCACCGAGATCGACTCGATGCCCGCCGAACTCGACGAGCTCACGCGCCGAGTGACCCGTCTCGAGATCGAGGAGGCCGCGCTGGCGAAGGAGAAGGACAAGCCGAGCCGCCTCCGTCTGGAGGAGCTGCGCCGGGAGCTGGCGGACCTGCGGGCCGACGCCGACGCGAAACGCGCGCAGTGGGAAGCCGAGCGGCAGGCGATCCGCAAGGTGCAGGAGCTGCGCAGCGAGCTCGAGCGCGTGCGGCGGGAAGCGGAGGACGCCGAACGCCGTTACGACCTCGACCGCGCCGCCGAACTCCGGTACGGCACGCTCGCCGAACTCGAACGCCAGCTCGCCGCCGAAGAGGAGCGGCTCCGGTCGAAGCAGGGGCCGCAACGGATGCTGCGAGAGGTCGTGACCGAGGAGGAGATCGCCGAGATCGTCGCCGCCTGGACCGGCATCCCCGTCGCACGTCTCCAGGAAGGCGAACGCGAGAAGGTGCTGAAGCTCGACGAGGTGCTGGAGGAGCGGGTGGTCGGGCAGCCCGAAGCCGTGCGTCTGGTCGCCGACGCGATCATCCGTGCCCGGTCGGGCATCCGCGACCCCCGGCGGCCCATCGGGTCGTTCATCTTCCTCGGGCCGACGGGCGTCGGCAAGACCGAACTCGCGAAGGCCCTGGCCAGCGCCCTGTTCGACAGCGAGTCGGCGATGATCCGGCTCGACATGAGCGAGTACCAGGAGCGGCACACCGTCAGCCGGCTGGTCGGGGCCCCTCCCGGGTACGTCGGATACGACGAGGGCGGCCAGCTCACCGAGGCGGTGCGGCGGCGACCGTACTGCGTCGTGCTCTTCGATGAGATCGAGAAGGCGCATCCGGATGTCTTCAACACGCTGCTGCAGGTGCTCGACGACGGCCGCATCACCGACAGCCAGGGGCGCACGGTCGACTTCCGGAACACCGTCGTGATCATGACCTCCAACATCGGGGCGGAGCACCTGCTGACCGGCGTTCGCGACAGCAGCGGAGGAATCACCGAGGAGGTGCGCGACCGGGTGCTCGCCGAGCTGCGCGGCCGTTTCCGCCCGGAGTTCCTCAACCGCGTCGACGACATCGTCGTCTTCGCGCCTCTGGGACTCGAGCAGATCGAATCGATCGTGGAACTGCTGATGGGCGACCTCCGCCGCCGTCTCGCCGAGCGGCAGATCACCCTGGAACTCACCCCGGAGGCACGGCGTCTGATCGCCGAGCGCGGCTACGATCCGCTCTACGGGGCGCGGCCTCTGCGGCGCTACATCTCGCACGACATCGAGACTCGGCTGGGCCGCGCGCTCCTCTCCGGATCGGTGGCGGAGGGCTCCGTCGTGCGCATCGACGCGCGGGAGGGCGACCTCGTCGTCGACCTGGATCGTGCGGCGGCCGACGCGGATGTCGAGGTCGTGACATGACGACGGCGACCACGATCATCCGCTGCCGTGAATGCGGTCACAAGAACCGCGTGCCCGTTGCCGGGTCCGGGCGGCCGCGCTGCGGGAACTGCCACAAGCCTCTTCCCTGGATCGTCGACGCACTCGACGACACCTTCGGCGAGGTCGCCGAGAAGGCCGACCCGCCGGTGATCGTCGACATGTGGGCGACCTGGTGCGGTCCGTGCCGGATGGTCAGCCCCGTCTTGGAGCAACTCGCGGTCGAGCGGGCCGGCGACGTGAAGCTCGTCAAAGTGGATGTCGATCGCGCGCCCGCCCTGTCGTCGCGGTTCACCGTGCAGGCCGTGCCGACCTTGCTCGTCCTCCACGGAGGGCGGGTGATCGCGCGGCAGGCGGGTGCTGCGCCGGTGGCCGTGCTGCGTCGCTGGTTCGACGAGGCGATGGAGAAGGATGCGCGAGACCGGAAGAGTGCCTCCCCGGGCACCGAGCAAGGAGGCCCCTCATGACCGTGCATCCCGACCCCCACCTGTCCGCCGTCCGAGCAGTCTCCCCTCGCACACCGGGCGCCTGCGAGGACTGCCTGGCCCTCGGCACACCGTGGGTCCACCTCCGGCTCTGTCTGACCTGCGGCAAGGTGGGATGCTGCGATTCCTCACCGATGAGACACGCACGGGCCCACGCCCTGCACGACCTCCATCCCATCGTCCGCTCCCTCGAACCGGGGGAGACGTGGCGCTGGTGCTACATCGACGAGGACTTCGCATGACGAGAAGCCCTGGATCGGCGAGCATCGTCGCTGAGACGCCGGACACGCTCGGGGCGTTTCCGCGCCTCACACCGGTGCAGCTGGAATCGTTGAGCGGGGTGGGAACGCGCGTGCCCGTCTCCGCCGGTCAGGTGCTGGCCCGAGCGGGCGACCCGCCCGCCGCGTTCTTCGTGGTGCTCGAGGGTGGGCTCGCCCTCTCCGAGGGGGAGCGCGTCGACATCCACGGCCCCGGCCGCTTCGTCGGGGACATCGGGTTGCTGGAAGGACAACCGTCGTTCACCACGATCGCCGCGGTGGACGACGGCATCATCCTCGCGGTGCCGATCGAGGAGCTGGAGAGGATCGTCACCGGAGACCCGCTGCTCGGCGACGTCATCCTGCGTGCGTACCTGATCCGCCGGTCGATGGCGATCGGCTTCGGTGCCGGCCTGCGGATCATCGGATCGCCGTTCTCGCCGGACACCCGCCGACTGCTCGACTTCGCCGCACGCAACCGGGTGCCGCACCGGCTCCTCGACCTGGAACGCGACCCGGGCGCGGAGACGATCCTGCGGCGGGCGGGGCTAGGCGTCTCGGACGTGCCCGTGGTGATCGTGGGCGGATCGCGCACTCTCCGGAACCCGTCCGTCGAGGAGGTCGCGCAGGCGCTGGGCATGCGGACTTCCCGGCCGCCGACGACCAGTGACGTGCTCGTCGTCGGGGCGGGCCCGGCGGGTCTCGCGGCCACGGTCTACGCGGCCTCGGACGGACTCTCCGTGGTGCTCTCCGACGCCGTCGCGACGGGCGGTCAGGCGGCGCGATCGGCGCGGATCGAGAACTACCTCGGATTCCCCTCGGGGATCTCGGGCGCAGAACTCGCCGAGCGCGCGACTCTCCAGGTCGCGAAGTTCGGCGCCACCCTCTTCGCGCCCTCCGCCGCAGAGAGCCTGGCCGCCGATGACGGTGCGCTGGTGGTCCGCTTCTCGGACGGGACGATCCTCTCCCCACGAACCGTGGTGATCGCATCGGGGATGAAATACAACCGTCTCGAGGTCGCGACCCTCGATCGCTTCGAATACACCAGCGTCTACTACGCCGCCACGATCAACGAGGCGCGGCAGTGCGGCGCAGAACCGGTGGTCGTGGTCGGAGGGGGAACTCGGCCGGGCAGGCCGCCGTCTTTCTGGCCGGAACCGCTTCGCACGTTCATCTGGTCGTTCGCGGCCCGGATCTCGAGTCGAGCATGTCGCGCTATTTGATCGTGCAGGTGGAGGAGCATCCTCGCATCACGGTGCATCTGCAGACGGTCGTGGCCGACGCGCAGGGCGGCGCCGGCCTCGAGTCGGTCGTCGTGGAGCACGTGCCGTCCGGTGCGCGAACCGAGATCGCCGCGACGCACCTCTTCGTGTTCATCGGAGCGACACCGGCGACGTCGTGGCTCGGGCCGGAGTTCGCGCGGGACGAGCGTGGCTACCTCGTCACGGGAGCGGGCACGACACGATCGGGTTCCAGCAGGCCTGCCCTCGAGACCTCGGTTCCCGGCGTCTTCGCCGTCGGCGACGCGCGCAGCCAGTCGGTGAAGCGGATGTCGGCCGCGGTCGGCGAGGGCGCGAGCGTCGTCAGGATGGTGCACGACCACCTCGAAACGGGTGGCAGCCGACGATGAGCGTGCACCGCTCGTGTCCAAGTGAATCATCGGAAGGGTAAGGGATCGTCATGTCACGGATCACCATCATCGGCAAGGGCTCCATGGGAAACGCCATCGGAGGAGTGTTCGCGGCCGGAGGCAGCGACGTCGAGTACGTCCTGCGCGGCGACGCCGACGCCTCCATCTCGGGAGACATCGTGGTTCTCGCCGTCCCCTATCCGGAGGTCGCCGGTATCCTCGATGCCTTCGGTGGCCAGCTGGCCGGCAGGACAGTCGTCGACATCACGAACCCCCTCGACTTCTCGACTTTCGACTCGCTGGTCGTCCCCGCCGACGGTTCCGCCGCGGCGGAGATCCAGGCGAAGCTCCCCGAGAGCCACGTTCTGAAGGCGTTCAACACGACCCTCGCCGCCACCCTTGCGTCCAAGCAGCTGGGCGGAGTCCCGACCACCGTCCTCGTGGCCGGAGACGACACGGATGCCAAGACGGCCTTGCTCGGTGCCATCACGGCCGGCGGCGTCTCGGCACTCGACGCGGGCGGACTGAGCCGCGCTCGCGAGCTCGAGGCCATCGGATTTCTCCAGCTCACCCTCGCGGCGAGCGAGAAGATCGGCTGGAACGGGGGGTTCGCCGTCATCCGCTAGGGCGTCGGCCGTACGTCCGCGCCCGGTCTACAACGGCCAGCCCGTGTAGGCCTCGGCGAGGTAGGCGCTGCCCGCCTCCGACTCGACCACCGACCGGAGCTCTCCGAGCTGCCGGCGCCGGTCGAACTCGCTGGCGCCGGGTGCGACGTGCATCATGCTCGTCATCCACCAGGAGAAGTGCTGAGCCTTCCAGATGCGCGACAGGGCGCGTTCCTCGTACGAGTCGAGAAGCCGTTCATCGGAGTCGTGAAGCAGGGTGGCGAGTGCGTCGACCAGCAGCACGACGTCGGCGATCGCGAGGTTCATGCCCTTCGCTCCGGCCGGCGGCACGGTGTGGGCCGCGTCGCCCACGAGTGCCGTGCGGCCGGCCCGGAGCCGCTCGGCCACGAAACTGCGGAAGCGCAGCACGTCGCGCTGGAAGATCGGTCCTTCGTTCAACTCCGTGCCGGGAACGCGGGCCTGCAGGATGCGCCAGATCTCCGCGTCACTCGGCGCCGTCGGGTCGGCCTCGGGGTCGCACTGGAAGTACATGCGCTGCACTTCGGGGCTGCGCTGGCTGATCAGCGCGAAGCCTTCGGCCGAGTTGCTGTAGATGAGCTCCTCGGCGCTCGGCGGAGCCTCGCAAAGGATGCCGAACCAGGCGAAGGGGTACTCCCGGAAGTACCCGCTGCCGTGCGATCCGCTGACAGCGGTGCGCACCACGCTCCGCGAGCCGTCGGCGCCCACGACGAAAGCCGCGGAGATCTCGAGGGGCTGCCCCTCCGCGTCCGTCGCGATCACTAGCGGAGTCGTGGTTTCGGCGTCGTCGACGCGCAGGGCCGTGACGCCGAACCGGATGTCCTGCCCGAGAGAGGTGCGCAGGGCTAGCAGGTCTTTCAGCACCTCGTGCTGCGGATACAGCCAGACGCTCCGGCCGACCAGTGCGGTGAAGTCGATGCGGTGCCCCTCGCCGTCGAAGCGCAGCTCGATGCCCTCGTGCTTCTGGCCCACGGTGTCGACCCGGGTGGCGGGGTCGATCCTTCGCAGGAGCTCGACGGTGTTCTGCTCCAGGATGCCGGCACGGATGGTGGACTCGATCTCCTCGCGTGAGCGCCGGTCGATCACGATCGACTCGATCCCGGCCTCGGCCAGCAGATGCGAGAGGGTGAGGCCGGCGGGCCCGGCGCCCACGATGGCGACCTGGGTGCTGACGGTGGTGGTCATGGCGTCTCCTTCGACGGGTGCCGCGGTGGCTCGTGTGTCGCCATTGTGCGAGCCGGTCGACCCGTCGCGTCCGCGAGTTCCCGATGAACGGGAAGCCGCCTATCGACGGAAGCCGAGTGATCGAGCGATGTCGAGAGCCGCGCGGTGGAGTTCCACGACGGCGAAATCGGTCTCCGCGTCCCGCGGCAGCACCACCGAGAGGGCGGCCACCACCCGGCTGGTCTCGTCGCGGATCGGCACCGCGATGCCCGTCGAGACCTCTTCGATGTACCCCGGCGCGATGGCATGACCGAGCGCCCGCACCTCGGCGAGCTTGCGCCGCACCGCCGCGGGGTCGGACAGAGTGGCGCGGGTGAGGGGCGCGAGCGGCGACGACAGCACACGCTCCTGCAGATCCACGTCGCCGAAGGCGAGCAGCACGAGACCCGAGCTGGAGGCGTGCAACGGCAGCCGGCCCGCCACCCGGGTGATGTTGGCTCCGGATTCGGGGCTGCTCAGGCGCTCGAGGAAGAGCGCCTCGTCCTGCTCGAGGATGGCGAGCTGCGTGTGCTCCCGCACCCGCGACTGCACCCGCTCCATGAACGGCATCGCCGCCTGCCGCAGGCGGAGAGCGTGCGACGAGCGGGTCGCGAGCTCCCACAACCGCATGCCGACCCGCACCCGGCGGTCCTCGTCGCGCTCCAACAATCCGGCGCCGACCAGTTCGTTCACGATACGGTGCGCGGTCGAACTCGGCAGCCCCGAGCGGCGCCCGATCTCGGTGGCGGTCTGCACCGTGCGGGTGGGAGTGAAGGTGTCGAGGATGCGCACCAGCCGTTCGGTCGCGGAGTCGCCGGAAGGGGAGTTGGCCATGGCTCATCTTCCCACTTCCGCAATCGCACTCCCATTGAACGGGAGTCGTCGATTCTGCGGGGATGCGATCTCGCACCATTGTCGGAAGCCCCCGTCGAAGGAGACACCGTGACAGCACCCACCGCTGCCGCGCCGGAGAGGCTGCTCGCGGCTCCGGATCAGGCCGGCCAGCAGCAGATCACCGGCGAGATCCAATCCCTGCACGCTGAACTCGAGCGCCGCGAACGCTCCGGCGAAGAACTCCCAGCCACCGTCTACGACTTCGCGCCCTACCGCTCGAGCCTCCTGCGGCATCCGACCAAGAGCCCGAAGCTCGCCGACCCCGAGACCGTCGAACTTCTCTCGCCTGCCTTCGGGCAGCGCGACGTGGCGGCGGTGGAATCCGACCTCACGATCCAGCACGCCGGGGAACCGCTGGGCGAGCGGATGACGGTGCGCGGCCGCCTCACCGACTCCTGGGGCCGGCCGGTGCCGAACCAGCTTATCGAGATCTGGCAGGCCAACTCCGCGGGCCGCTACATCCACCAGCGCGACCAGCACCCGGCTCCCCTCGACCCGAACTTCACGGGCGCGGGGCGCGCGGTCACGAACGACGCCGGGGAATACCTCTTCACCACCATCAAGCCGGGCCCCTACCCGTGGAAGAACCACGTGAACGCCTGGCGTCCTGCGCACATCCACTTCTCGGTCTTCGGCAGCTCGTTCACCCACCGCCTCGTGACGCAGATGTACTTCCCCGGCGACCCGCTGTTCGCGCTCGACCCGATCTTCAACACGATCTGGCGTCAGAAAGACCGCGAGAGCCTGATCGGTGTCTACGACCACGACCTCACGTCGCCGGAATGGGCGACCGGATACCGATTCGACATCGTGGTCGACGGACCCGACGCCACCTGGTTCGAGAACGAGAGCGAGTGACCATGACCGTGCCCCCTCGCACCCTCCGCGCGACCCCCGGTCAGACCGTGGGGCCCTTCTTCGCCTACGGGGTCGGCTACGACCGGATGCACCAGGTCGCGTACCCGCACGCGCCCGGCACCGTGCTGCTCGGCGGCACCGTGTACGACGGCGCGGGGGCGCCTGTGCCGGACGCCTTCGTGGAGATCTTCAGCGCCGACTCCGACGGGACGGTGCCGCGGAGACGCGGATCGTTCCGTCGTGACGACCACACCTTCACGGGCTTCGGGCGGGCGTTCACGAACGACGACGGGAACTACGAGTTCTTCACCCGCAACCCGGGGGCGAGTACCGGTCGAGCCGCCTTCTTCGCCGCCATCGTCTACGCCCGCGGGCTGCCCGACCGCTTGCACACCCGCATCTACCTCCCCGACGACAGCGCGGCGCTCGCCGCCGACCCGCTCCTGCGCGACCTCTCCACCGACGACCGCGCCACCCTTATCGCCGAACGGATGCCCGACGGCGGACTGCGACACGACATCCGGCTGCAGGGGGAGAAGGAGACGGTGTTCCTTGTCTTCTGACGCGCTGCTGTCGCCTCTCACGACGGGGCTGGTCGACGCGGTCTCCGAGGAGGCCGTGCTCGAGGCGCTCGTCCGGGCCGAGGTCGGCCTGGTGCGCGCGTGGGCCGAGGTCGGCGCCCTGAGCGACGAGGACGCGTCTTCGATCGCCGTGGCCTTGGGCTGGAATGCGGATGCCGGGCGCGCCGTCGATCACGGGATCGATGCCGCCGCGCTCGCGGAGGAGGGCATCGCGGGCGGCAACCCCGTCATCCCGCTCGTGCCCGTGTTGAAGCGGCGACTCCCGCCGGAGCAGCGCAGCTGGGTGCATCGCGGAGCCACGAGCCAGGACATCGTCGACACGGCCCTCATGCTCCTGGCCCGCTCTGCCGTCGACCAGGTGCTGGCCCGCCTCGACGCCACCGAAGCGGTGCTCGCCACCTTCGCGCGCGACCATCGCGACCTCGTCGCGGCGGCCCGCACACTCGGCCAGCACGCGGTGCCGACCACCGTCGGATTGCGTGCCGCGGTCTGGCTGGCGGGGCTCCGCCGCGCGAGCGCTCGGTTGCGCGGACTCGTGCTCCCGGCCCAGCTCGGCGGCGCGGCGGGAACGCGCGCCTCCTTCCACGAACTCGGCGGCGACGCGGCCACCCACCTCCCCGCGCGCTTCGCCCAGGCGCTCGGCCTCGACGACGTCGGAGCCCCGTGGCACACCACCCGCTGGCCCGTCACCGAGCTCGGCGACGCCCTCACCCAGACCACGGATGCCCTGGGCGTGTTCGCGACGGACGTCGTGACCCTCACCCGCACGGAGATCGCCGAGCTCGCGGTGAGCGACGGCGGGGGCTCGTCGGCGATGCCGCAGAAGCAGAATCCCGTGCGGGCGGTGCTCATCCGGTCGGCCGCACTGCGCGCACCACAGCTCGCGGCCACACTCCATCTCGCCGCAGCCGACGCCGCCGACGAGCGACCCGCGGGGGCCTGGCACGCCGAGTGGCCGACCCTGCTCGACCTGCTCCGGATCGCTCTGGGCGCCAGCGCCCACGCGGAACGGCTCGCGTCGTCACTGCGCGTCGACGAACAGGCTGTGAACCGCAATCTCGGTCTGTCGGGCGGTCTGATCCTGGCCGAGCGGCTCTCGATCGTGTTCACTCCCCTCATCGGCGGTGATCGGATGTCGCAACTGGTCGCCGCCGCGGCGGCGGGCACCGATCTGGGCGAGCTCGTCCGAGCGCTCCCCGAGGCCCTTTCGCTCGACGTCGACGCGCTCCTCGATCCCGCCGCCTACACCGGCGAATCCGGGGCGATCGTCGACCGGATCGAGGATCCGGCATGACCGTCCCCTCCGTTGCCGTGCGCCATCTGGGCGGAGCCGAGGGCCTCCCGGTTCTCGTGCTCGGTCCCTCGCTGGGCACCTCGACGATCCTGTGGGAGAGCGCGGCACCCTTCCTCGCCGACAGCTTCCGACTGCTGGCCTGGGATCTGCCCGGGCACGGCGCATCGCAGCCGGCGACCGACCTGTTCGAGGTGGCGGACCTCGCCGACGCCGTCGCCGAGGCCGTCGACGTTCCCTCCTTCTTCTACGCCGGCGTCTCCCTGGGCGGGGCAACCGGCCTCGCACTTCTGCTGAGGCATCCCGCCCGGGTGCGGGCTGCGGCGATCCTCGCCTCGGGGGCGCAGCTCGGCGATCCCGACGCCTGGCATGACCGCGCCGCTCAGGTGCGGGCCGAGAGCACCTCGAGCGTGATCATCGGATCGGCGCAGCGCTGGTTCGCCGCCGACTCGATGGCGCGGCATCCGGATCTCTCGGGTCGCCTGCTGCACGCCCTGCAAAACGCCGACGACGAGTCCTACGCCCTCTGCTGCGAGGCCTTGGCCCGATTCGACCTGCGCGAGCGCCTCGGCGACGTCGACCAGCCCGTGCTGGCGCTGTGGGGTCGACACGACACGGTCGCCCCCGAGTCGAAGGCCGACGAGGTGGCGGCCGCGGTCAGGCACGGCTCGGTCGATGTCATCGAGGGTGCCGCGCACCTTCCGCCCGCCGAGCAGCCCGAGGCGACGGCAGCCGCACTTCGTGACTTCTTCACCCGGCTCGAAAGGACCAGCCCATGACAGAGCCCCAGCACGACCTGACCGACGCCGACCGCCGGGAGCAGGGATTCCGCGTGCGCCGCGCCGTGCTCTCCGACGAGCACGTCGACCGCGCCATCCGCTCCACCACCGCGTTCACCGCCGACTGGCAGGACTTCATCACCCGCACCGCGTGGGGAGACGTGTGGTCGCGACCCGGCCTCGACCGCCGTTCCCGCTCGATCGCCGTGCTGACCTCCCTCATCGCCCACGGGCACCTCGAGGAGCTGGCGATGCACCTGCGCGCCGCCCTGCGGAACGGCCTCACCGTCGACGAGATCGGCGAGGTCATCCTCCAATCCGCGATCTACTCCGGCGTGCCCGCCGCCAATGCCGCCTTCCGCGTCGCCGGCGAGGTCTTCGCCGCCGACGAACCGACCACGACACATGAATAGGGAGTAACGATGCTTCTCGAACGCGATCTGATCCAATCGATCGGCTTCCGCAACGTCAGCGACGGGGGAGAGGTCACCGGCTTCCAACTCGGGCTGCGGATGCAGTCCTACCGGGGCATGGCGGCCTCGCTCATCGACGGGGTGGCCGTGCGGGTGGGCGACCTGGTCGACGTGCCGGCCGACGTTCCTCTGTGGACGCTCCAAGGCGCCACCTACACGCTGCAGCAGCTGTGGGACTCCGACGGCGTGCGCTGGCCGCTCGAGGACGCTGCGATCATCACGGTGCCCTTCCCCGGCGGACTGCCGGAGGGCGTGCACGAGGTCTCGGTCGAGTTGCGACTGCGGATGTCGTACATCCCCGAAGAGCACCAGCCCTCGGTGTATCGCGAGACCCGGCGCATCACGCTGCGGTCGACGGAGGACGGCGGGCCGTTCCAGTACGGCGTCAGCCTCTACAGCTTCATGCACGACTTCGGCACCGTGCTCGACCTGGAGACGGCGCTCGCCCACGTCGCCGACGTCGGTGCCACCGGCGTCGAGATCCTCGGTGAGGCCCACGTCGCGCGCTATCCGGAGCCCACGAGCGCCTGGCTCGACCGGTGGTTCGAGTTGCTGGAGCGTTACTCGCTCACTCCGGCGAACTACGGTTCCTGGATCGACACCCGCTTGCACTCCAGCGGCCCGAACGCGCGGCGGATGACGCCGGAGGAGGGCGCGGCAGCCCTCCAACGCGACCTCCGGCTGGCGAAGCAGCTCGGTTTCTCCTTCGTGCGCCCGAAGATCGGAGTCGTGTCGAGCGACCTCGTGCCCGACCCGATCTGGACGGAGTCGGTCGAGCGCAGCCTCGACCTCGCCGCCGAGCTCGATGTGGTGATCGCTCCGGAGATCCACTCGCCGACGCCGATCAAGCATCCGGTCGTCGACGACTACATCGACCTCATCCAGCGCACCGGCACGAAGCACTTCGGCCTGCTCATCGACACCGGCATCTTCCAGGACCGCCCCATCCCGCTCCGCCCGGGCGAGACGCGCGAGACCCGGCCGGCCTTCCTCGACGGCATCGGAGTCGACCCGGCCGACCTCCTCGCCATCGGCGAGTACGTGGTGTTCGTGCAAGCGAAGTTCCATGACATCGACGACGATCTCGTCGACCAGCAGATCCCGTGGCAACCGGTGCTGCAAGGACTGAAGGACGCCGGCTACACCGGATACCTTTCGAGCGAGTACGAGGGCGACCGCGCCCCCTGGCGGTCGATCGAGCAGGTGCGTCGGCAGCACTCGTTGATGCGCAGCGTGGCGTCGCGCCTCGATTGAACGCCCTCCGACCGCTACGTCATCGGGCGGCGCTCAGCGTCGCCCCGCCGCGACCCATTCGGCGACCGCGGGCGACGTTGCGAACCGCTTCGCCATCAGCAGATATCCGGCAGGGCTGGGATGCAGCCCGTCGGGGAGCTCTGAGAGGTCGCCCTCGCCGAAGAGATCGAGACCGTCGAGATAGAACAGTGCGCCGTCCTCCGCCGAACGGGCCTCGACGGTCTGCCTCAGGATCTCACGCACCGAGCGCAGGGTGAGCGGTGGTTCCAGGACATCGGTCGCCGAACTCGGCGTGCCCCTCCGCTCGCCGGTGCTCGGGTCGGTGACGGTCGGGCCCGGTGTGTCTTCGTGCATGGGGCAGAGGATCGGCGAGATGACCAGGATCGGTGCCGTCGGCGCTCCGTCTCGGATCGTGTCGAGGAATCCGTGCACGGCGGGTATGAACGTTCGTCGCTTCATGGTGTCGCCGCCAACGATGTTGATGCCGATCTTCAGGCTGAAGAGATCTGCACCCGAATCGCGCATCGCTCGGGCCGTGAACGGATCGAGATGGGCGTTGGCGGCGAAGCCGAGATTGGTGACATCCAGATCCAGGTGCTCGGCCGCGGCGACCGGCCACACGCCGAGAGGCGTCTCGGCCTCGATGCAGTGGCTGATGGAACTGCCGTGATGCCACCACCGCGGCCGGTCGAGCGGCTCGGCGGGCCGAACCGGGGCATCCGCGCGGACATCCTGGATCTCGACGGTATCGGTCTGCGGCAGCCACACGACGACCCGTCGCTCCTCGGCACCCGACCCGCCGAGGTCGAAGCGCACGACCGACGGCTCGCCTTTCACGAATCGGGGTCCGCCGGGTACCGCCAGGTGCAATTCCGAACCACCCGTCACGCGGGTGTCGCCGACGGGCTCGCCGTCGACGACCGCGGAGAACACCGACCAGCGCACGTGCTCGGGAATCCAGGGCAGGTGAAGGCCGGTCGTCTCCACGGTGAGCTCGATCCAGGTCGCCGCGGTCCGGAATTCGCAGCGCACCCCGGAGGCCTGCTCCGCGGCGACCCGCATCCAGTCCGAGTCGGACTGCGCGCGAGCCCTCGACGGCAATCGCATCGGGGTCAACCCGGTCGCGCCGACCTCGACGTCGACCACCCCGCGCAGGCTTGCCCGGATCAGATCCGAGGTCTCGTGATTCATGCCACTCCTTGTCAGGAGGCGCGGTGCACCGTCTCCTCGACGATGCGCCCCGCCTCGGTGAAGAGCGCGCGCATCCAGGCGTGCTCGGGGTCGCTGCTGTGCACCGGATGCCACCACAGCGCGTTCGTGATGGGGGTGGCGGCGAAGGGCAGACCGACGATGCGGAGCCCGCCGAGGCTCTGCGCGAGCGGCACGAGCGCGCCCTGGATCAGCCCGACCCGATCGCTGCCCAGCACGAAGTACGGCATCGACAGGAAGCTCTCCACCACGACGTCGATCTTCGGCTCGATGCCCAGCTGCTGGATCTGGCGCGCCGCCGACGTGAACGCGCTCCGTGAGGCGTAGGTCAACACGAAGGGGAGGGATGCCAGGTCGCTCATGGACAGCTCGTCGCCGACCGCGCTGTTCGACTCGTCGACCACGGCGTGCCAGTCGTCGTGCCAGAGATCGGCGTACGGCATGTCGGTGACGAAACCGTGGGGGAGGATCATCGCGTCGGCAGAGCGCAGCCGGTTCGCGGCGTCCTCGACCACCACCGGGTTGTGCAGCATGAAGCGGAAGTGCACTCCTTCGGTGCGCTCCGACGCGAGCCTCGAGACCACGGTGCCGATCGTGGCGAACCCGTAGTCCGAGCCGTACACCGAGAACTCGCGGGTCGACTGCGTGGGCGACCAGGTGGCCTGGCTCTCGAACACCCGGCGAGCCGCCTCGAGGGCGGTGGCGGTGTGCTCCGAGATGCGCAGGGCGAACGGCGTGAGCTCGTAGGAGTTGCCACGCCTGGCCAGGATCTGGTCGTCGAAATGCGTGCGCAGTCGCGCGAGCGAGGCGCTGAGGGCGGGCTGGCTCAGGTGCAGCCGGTCGGCTGCCCGGGTGACGCTGCGTTCGGTGAGCAGCGCGTCGAGTGCGACCAGGAGATTCAGGTCGAGTCGGGAGAGAAGCGTGTAGTCGGCCACGACTGTGTGAACCTCCGGGTCAGGATGAGATCAGTCTAGCCACCGGCTTATGCCGCATATCGAAACAACTTATGTGCTTTTCTAGCACAACCGATGCGATACTGACGGAACAGCAGGCTCCTCGAATGACCGGGGTGCCGACAACGAAGTCAGAAAGGCTGGACATGCCACAGCAACGCCGCTCTCGCGTCCTCCGCACCGGGCTGGTGGCCGCCACCGCAGCCACCGCTCTCATCCTCACCGGATGCTCCGGATCGAGCGACAGTTCCAACAACAGCGACTCGAAGTCCTTCACCTTCACGTTCGCCACCTCCAACAACCTCAAGAGCCCCTACGAGTCGCTCGCCGACGACTACATGGCCGCGAACCCCGGCATCACCATCACCTCGAACCCGACCCCGAACGACAAGTACGGCGAGACGATCCGCACCCAGCTCTCCGCGGGTAACGCCTCCGACGTCATCCAGACCACTCCCGGTTCGGGCGACGCCCGCGGCCTGGTGCCGCTGGCCGAGGCCGGCTTCCTCGCCCCGCTCGACGACACCGCGACGAAGCTGATCCCCACGGGCAGCGAGTCGGTCTTCCAGTTCGACGGCAAGACCTACGGTCAGCCGCTCGACTTCACCGTCGCCGCCATCGTCGCCTCGATGGGCACCGCCGGTCAGAACGGCATCACCGAGTTCCCGACCGACATGGACACCCTCTACGCCGACTGCACGGCTCTGACCTCGCAGGGCAAGTCGTTCTTCGCCGTAGCCGGTGGCGCTGCGCCCAACGCGGGCCTCCTGGCCCAGGCGATCTCGGCGACGCGCGTCTACGCGGAGACCCCCGACTGGAACCAGCAGCGCGCCGACGGCGACGTCACCTTCGCGGACTCCCAGGGGTGGAAGGACACGCTGCAGACCATCCTCGACCTGAAGGACGGCGGATGCTTCCAGCCCGGCGTCGAGGGCGGTGGCTTCGACGCCATCACCAACGGCCTCGCGGGCCAGACCTCGATCGGCGGGTTCATCCCCTCCGGTGCCGCCGTCGAGATCGCGGCAGCCGCTCCCGAGCAGGCCGACTTCAAGATCCAGCCGTTCCCGACGCCCGACGGCAAGAACACGGCGGTGCTGGCGAGCTCGAACTACACGATGTCGCTCAACGCGAAGTCGGCCGACAACACCGCGGCCACCGACTTCCTCGACTGGCTCGCCACCCCGGAAGCCCAGCAGAAGTACTTCGAGTACTCCGGCGAGCTGCCCGTGTCGGCCTACCAGGACATGGACCTCAGCGACACCATCTACTCCCCGGTGGTGGATCTGCTGAAGAACGGCGACTACGCCCCGCTGCCGGCCGGAGTCTGGCCGAACCCCGCGGTCTACGACGCCCTCTCCACCGGTGTCCAGGGCCTCCTCACCGGCCAGAACACGATCGACCAGGTGCTCTCGCAGCTCGACTCCGCCTGGGGTCAGTGAGCCGTACTGCCCGGGGGAGCGTCGTTCCCCCGGGCAGTTCCCCGGCCCACCCCCACGACGAAGAGGACACCATGACCACCACACCCACCATCGAGACCGGCACCCCGGTCGAGCCCCCGCGCAGCGGGCGGCCGCATCGCCGCGACGACGCTCGCGGCAATCGACCCGTGGCCCGCCGACGCGGCCGACTGTTGAAGTTCGGTCACTGGTGGTGGGCGCTCCCGGGCGTGCTCTTCGTTCTCGCCATCCACTACGTCGCGACCTCCATCGGCGGGTTCTTCGCGTTCACGAACTGGACGGGCATCGGCAGCTTCGACATCATCGGGCTCGACAACTTCGTCGCGATCTTCAAAGACCCGACCAAGATCGGCGCTCTCGGCAACACCCTCTTCCTGGCGTTCGGCGCCGTCATCCTCAGCAACATCGCCGGCCTCGCTCTCGGCCTGGGCCTGAACCGGGGCCTCAAGACGCGGTACATCCTCCGTGTGCTGTTCTTCATGCCGGTGGTGCTCAGCCCCTTGGCCGTGTCGTACATCTGGAAGTTCATCTTCGACTTCAACGGGCCGATCAACATCGCCCTGAAGGCCGTCGGCCTCGACGAGTACGTCAAGTCGTGGTTGGCCGATCCCACGTACGCCATCTGGACCATCCTCATCGTGCTGGTCTGGCAGAACACCGGTATCGCCATGGTGATCTACATGGCCGGCCTCGCGGCCGTGCCGGTGGAGATCGAGGAGGCCGCCGCCATCGACGGCGCCAACCTCTGGCAGCGCTTCTGGAACGTGACGCTGCCGGCCATCCGCCCCGCCGTGGCCATCGCCACGACGCTCGGACTCGTGAACGGCCTGCGGGTCTTCGACCAGATCATGGCCCTGACCGGTGGTGGGCCCGCCGGTGCGACCGAGACCCTGGCCACCCAGGTCTACAAGCAGTCGTTCGCCCTCGGCAACTTCGGTTACGGCGCCGCGCTCGCGCTGCTTCTGACCGTGATCATCCTCGTGTTCGCGATCGTGCAGCAGCGCGCCGCGGCCGGTGGCTCGAAGGAGAAGTGAGATGTTCCGTTACACACCGCTCACCGCCGTCCGCGAGGTGATCTTCTGGATCCTCGGACTGATCTTCCTCGCCCCCTTCTACTTCCTGATCACCACGGCGCTGAAATCCGACAAGGAGGTGCTGACGGCGTCGGTGCTCGCGCCGCCCGCCGCGCCCGACCTCTCGAACTTCGCCAAGGTGCTGACGGCCACCGGCAACTCGAACGTGATCCTCGGCCTCGTGAACAGCCTCATCATCACGGCGGGCGCGATCCTGTTGCTGGTGCTGCTCGGCTCCCTCACCGGATACGTGATCTCCCGCAGCACCAGCCGGTGGAGCCGACTGGCGTTCTACCTGTTCCTCATCGCGATCGTGCTGCCCACTCAGCTCGGCACGGTACCGCTGTATGCCGGCGCCCGCACGATCGGGCTCACCGGTTCGGTGTTCGGCATGATCCTGCTGTACACCGGGATGCTGCTGCCGCTGTCGATCTTCCTGTACGCCAGCTTCTTCCGCGGGCTCGGCATGGACTACGAGGAGGCCGCCACGATCGACGGCGCGAGCCGCACGCAGATCTTCTTCCGGATCGTGCTGCCGTTGATGTCTCCGGCCACCGGCACCGTCGCCATCCTGGCGGGCCTCATCGTCTGGAACGACTTCTTCACGTCGCTGATCTTCCTCGGCGGCTCGGCGAACCAGACCCTCCCGGTGGCGATGTACTACTACATCGGTTCGCTGGTGTCGTCGTGGAACCAGATCTTCGCCATCGTCATCGTCTCGATGATCCCCATCCTCGCCTTCTACCTCTTCGCCCAGAAGCGCTTCATCCAGGGCTTCTCGGGCGGCCTCAAGGGCTGACGCCCGCGCTGCCGCCCGATCCGCTCGTCACCATCCACGAAAGAGAGTCCTCATGTACACGCTCGCGCCCAATATCGAACTGCTTTTCACCGAGGCCGGCGACTATCACGACCGCGTGCGCGCCGCCGCGGCGGCCGGTTTCACCGCTGTGGAGATGTGGGGGCCGACTGGAGCGGACGCTCCGGCAACGCCGAAGGACATCCCGGCGCTCAAGGCGGCGCTCGAGGAAACCGGCACCGCCCTGGTCGCCCAGCTCGCCGAACCGCGAACCCAATTCATGATCCCGCCGCGCGACCACTCCGTCTTCTTCAAGAAGCTCGACGAGGGCGTCGCCATCGCCCAGGAGCTCGGCAACACCCGCATGGTGGTGGGCAGCGGCACCGGATTCGGCGGGTCGAAGCGGCAGACCCAGCTCGACGACCTGATCGAGATCTACAAGAAAGCCATCGCGCAGATCGACGGCTCAGGCATCACACTCGTCCTCGAGCCCGTGAACGTTCGCGTCGATCACCCCGGATCGCTGCTGGACCGTACCGCCGAAGGCGTCTACGTCGCCCGCGGCGTCGACTCGCCCTTCTTCGGCGTGCTCTACGACATCTACCACTCGGCGGTCGAGGGCGAGGACATGGCCGCGGAGCTCGCAAACGGTGGCGAGCTCATCAAGTACGTGCAGCTAGCCGACGCTCCCGGTCGTGGTGAGCCGGGAACCGGCTCGCTCGACTGGGACGAGCGTCTCGGCCTCCTCCGGGCGGCCGGTTACGCCGGCCCGATCGGCCTCGAGTACTACCCGACGACGGAGAGCAACGCGTCCGTCGCGCTCATCCGCGAGGTGGCGGCACGCGTATGAGCGGCCGGTATCCGGATGCGGTCGACGTCGCCATCGTCGGCAGCGGGCCGACCGGGTCGGCCTACGCGCGCATCCTGAGCGAGGAGGCCCCCGGTCTCACGATCGCCATGGTGGAGGTGGGCCCGACGGTGTCGGAGCCCGCGGGGGCCCATGTGAAGAACATCGTCGACGCCGACCTCCGGGCCGCCGCGCAGCGGAGTTCGGAGGGCCCGGGAGTCGGCGAGGCGACGCTCAACAGCCCGCGCGCCGTCGCGCAGGGCGGGCGGCGGGCCCGGCCCGGCACGTACCTTCTGCCTGACGGCGACTTCGCCGCGAGCGGCGACGGTCTCCCGATGGCCGCGATGTCGAGCAACGTCGGGGGTATGGGCGCGCACTGGACGGCCGCCTGCCCGCGCCCGGGCGCGAGCGAGCGCATCGCCTTCCTCGACGCCACCGGCGAGCTCGACGAGCTTCTCTCCGAGGGCGAGCGCCTGCTCGGCGTCACCACCCACGCCTTCGACGGCGCGCCCTTCGGTGACCTGCTGCGGTCCCGTCTCTCCGCCGCGGTCGACGCGGGCCGCGCGCCTTCCGCCCGCGTCCAGCGGATGCCGCTGGCCGTGCACCGTCGCGAGGACGGCCGGCTCGTGTGGTCGGGCTCCGACGTGGTGATGGGGGATGCGACTCGCGACAACCCCGAGTTCACGCTCTTCGACGAGACGCTCGCCACGCGGGTGATCGTCGAGGACGGCCACGCCGTGGGCATCGAGGTGCGCGACCTGCGCACCGGCGAGTCGCACGAGGTGCGCGCCCGCTACGTGGTGGTCGCCGCCGACGGTCTGCGCACCCCGCAGTTGCTCTGGGCATCGGGCATCCGGCCGGATGCGCTGGGCCGCTACCTCAACGACCAGTCGCAGGTGGTCTTCGCTGCCCGCATCACCGGAATCGACGACGTCGAGGTCGCGGAGGTGCCCGGAACGGGTGGAACGCTGAGCGAGTCCAGCGGAGTGAGTTGGGTTCCGTTCACCGATGAGATGCCCTTCCACGGCCAGATCATGCAGCTCGACGCCTCGCCCATCCCGCTCGCCGACGACGACCCCGTCGTGCCGGGCTCGATCGTGGGCCTCGGGCTCTTCTGTGCCAAGGACCTGCAGCGGGACGACCGACTCGAGTTCAGTGAGGAGGCGACCGACAGCTACGGGTTGCCGGCCATCCGCGTTCACTACTCGCTCACCGAGCGCGATCGCGCGGTGATCGAGCGCGCCAAGGAGGAGATCGTGGCCCTGGGTCGGGCTGTGGGCCAGACCCTCGACGACAAGCCCTTCCAGCTCCCGCTGGGCGCGTCGCTGCACTACCAGGGCACGACGCGGATGGGCGAGAGAGACGACGGCGAGAGCGTGGTCAGCCCCACCAGCGAGGTCTGGGGCGTCGAGGGGCTCTACCTCGGCGGCAACAACGTGATCCCCACCTCGACCGCCTGCAACCCGACGCTGACCTCGGTCGCCTTGGCTGTCAAAGGTGCCAGAGCGATCGCATCCCGCGCCGCAATCCGTTGACTTACGTCGAAAACCAACAATAGAATGGCTGAATAATGACAAAGTTGTCGTCGCCCCGCACGGGGGTTCGCACGCAGACGAGGAGGTCGTCGTGATTCCTGATCGGATCATCGAAGAGAACACCCTGAAAACGGACGGGAAGAAGACGACCGTCGAAGTGCGCCTGCCCTGGTACCGTTCCCTGCCGGCCGCCTCGGTCTCCGAGGTCGAGTTCAGCGTCGACGGCGTCGCCGCTCCCGCCGAGTCCATCCGCTGGACCATGAACGACCGCACCTACTCGCTCGACGAGATGGTCGGCGTCATCGATCAGTGGTGGTTCCCCACCGACTCGGCAGTGCTCTCCGGCGACATCCCGCTGGAGGCAGGCGGAGCGCACGAGGTGCGCGTCGCCCTCAAGCTCTACATCCCCTACATCGTGACCGACCACGGCGTGCTCCGCATCGAAGAGCACAACGAGAAGACCATGGAAGCGGTGGCCTCATGACGACCGAACTCGGAACCCCCATCCAGGGTGTGACGCTCTACAGCTTCACCCGCGCGTTCCACGCTCGCGAATACGACCTCGAAGGCCTCCTGCGCAAGGTGGCGGCCGAGGGGTACGGGCCGGGCGTCGAGGTGATCGGCTTCTCGAGCATCCGGGACTTCCCGAAGGTCGACGACGCATTCGTGGGCTGGTTCCGCGACATCATGGCCGAGCTCGACCTCGTGCCGACGTCGCTCGCCGGAAACGGCGACTGGGCGGTCGACCCCCGGCGCATGATGAGCATCGACGAGGTGGTCGAGTACATGACGCCCCAGGTCGAGGCCGCGGCGAAGCTCGGCTTCCCCGTGGCTCGCATCACGCCCACCGGACTCCCGCCGGAGTTCTTCGAGAAGATCCTCCCGGTCGCCGAGCGCACGGGCGTCACGCTCGCCCTCGAGGTGCACGCGCACCACCACGGCCTGCACGAGGACATCATCCTGCTACGCGACGCGTTCGAGAAGATCGACTCGCCCCTGCTCGGCTTCACCGCCGACTGGGGAGCCACGGTCACCGGCTTCGCGCCCTCCCTGCTGGAGGCCTACCGCCGGCGCGGCGCGAGCGACGAACTGCTCGCCGCCGTCAGCGAGCTCTGGGACCGCACCTACCAGGAGGGGCCACCCGCAACGCAGGAGGCCCACGGCGAGCGGTTCGGCGCCTTCATCCGGCTCGCCCACCAGTACGGTCGCCCGGACCTCGGCGTCGACTTCGGCATCAACGGCACCGGCCTGTTCGGCCCGGCTCAGATCGACACCTGGGAGGGCATCGCGCCCTTCATCCGCCACGTGCACGGCAAGTTCTTCGGCATCGACGAGAACGGCGAGGAGCCGTCGGTGCCCGTGCGCGGCCTCGTCAAGTTCCTGATCGACCACGGCTACAGCGGGGCGATCTCGAGCGAGTACGAGGGCTGGCACTGGAACTACTGGGAGAGCCCGTTCGACATCATCCGCGGTGAGCAGGCCGTGCAGCGCTCGGCGGCGATCGACGCGGGTTCGCGGATGATCACCGATCCGGCCGAAGCACGCTCCATCCTCTCCGCCCACCTCGCCCAGCCCACCCGCTGAGCCCGAAGGAAGACACATCATGGCAGACGGAATCGCCGGTACCGGCATCAAACTCGGCATCACGCTCTACTCGCTCACCAGCGAGTTCGCGGCCGGGCTCTACACCCCCGAAACACTCATCAAGGCGGCTGCAGACCACAATCTCGGTCCGGGCGTGGAGTTCAACTTCGCCCAGATGCTGCGCAGCTACCCCGACGTCGACGACGAGTTCGTGAAACTCTGGTTCGACAGCCTCGAGAAGTACGGGCTGGAAGCCAGCGCGGTGGGCACCAACCTCGACATGGGCCGTAAGAAGGGCCAGGACATGTCGCCCGACGAGGAGTACGAGTTCCTCGCGCGGCAGCTGAAGTCGGCGCACACCCTCGGCTTCAAGAAGATCGTCATCCGCTCGGCCGGCAAGGAGCTGCTGCGGAGCCTCCTGCCGTTGGCCGAGAAGTACGACCAGAAGCTGGGCTACGAGATCCACGCACCCTCCGGGCCGAACGACCCGAAAGTGCTCGAGATCCGCGAGGTGTACGACGAGCTCGGCAGCGACCGCCTCGGCTTCACCGCCGACTTCTCCTCGACGATGCACAGCCTTTCGCCCACCCTCCTGCGGACGCTCCGCCAGATGGGGATGCCGGAGGAGTACTTCTCGGTGATGAACGAGATCTGGCACGAGCCCACGCCGATGTACGTGCGCAACCAGAAGTTCGAAGACTTCCTCACCAGCGAGAACTTCGACTTCGCCCGCCTCGGTCCGTTCACGCGTCTCGCGTTCAACATGCACGGACTGGTGCCCGCGGAGGAGTGGCTCGACATCATGCCGCAGATCTTCCACGTGCACGCCAAGTTCTACGACATCGACGCCGACGGCAACGAGCCCGCGATGGACATCCCGCGCATCGTGCAGCAGTTCGTCAAGGGCGGCTACCAGGGTTACCTCTCGAGCGAGTGGGAGGGCCACGCCTTCTCCGACCTCGGCGAGGCCGACCCGATCGACCTGGTTCAGAAGCAGCACGCGCTCATGCGTCGTGCCATCGAAGAAGCTGTGGCCGTCAAGGCCTGAGAGACGAGGAACACGAAATGACAGACATCCAAGAAGAGGTCTCGGTCGCAGAGCTCGCACAGGAGGTGGCCCGTCTCCGCGAGGAGCTCGGCGCCGCCACCCGGCTCGCGCAGCGCGCCGAGGACCGCGGGCAGGTCGAGAACCTGTTCAACCGCTACATGTACCTGCACAACGCGTTCGAGGACGAGCAGATCATCCCGCTGTGGGTGAAGGAGGGCACCGAGGGCATCCGGGCTCGCTACACCAACGCCGGTCAGTACACCACCTGGGAGAGGGTGACCCGGTACCACCGCGACCGCCCGCACCCGGTGGGCAAGCTCATCCTGCACGCCACCAACACCCCCGTGATCGAGGTCGCCGCCGACGGCAAGACCGCCAAGGGCGTCTGGATGATGGCCGGCACCGAATCGGGCCTCACCGATCCCGAGGTGGCCAAGGGCTTCCCCGAGATGTACTCGCCCGACGAGGTTCTCGGCAAGAAGGTGTGGGCGCACTGGGTGTGGTGCAAGTACGCCATCGACTTCCTGAAGCAGGACGGCGAGTGGAAGTTCTGGAAGTTCCGCTGCTACGAACTGGCGCGTGCGCCGTTCGAGGAGAACTGGGTGAGCTTCGGTCTGAAGAACCGGGGCGCTTTCGACCTCGACCTGATGTACTTCGGCGACGACGGCAAGGCCGTGTTCATGCCACCGGCCGACGAGCCGGCGCCGGAGCCCAACTACCCGTACGACCCCGAAACGGTGCAGAAGCTCGAGCCGGTTCCGCCGGTCGCGCACGACACCTTCGAAGACACTTTCAAGTAGGGATGCACTGATGGCTACTCACAATTCACTCTTCGCCGAGAAGGATGTGCGCCGCGTCGACGGCGGCATCGCGGTCTCGGTGCAGCTGCCCTGGTACCGGAGTCTCTGGCTCTCGGCCGTCGACAACGTCGCCGCGTCGGTGAACGGTGTCGAGATCCCCACCGACCGACTGCGCTTCGAGCTGGCGGGCAAGAGCTACCGCATCGAGGAACTGCCCGAGCAGTGGGACACCCTCTGGTTCGTGGCCGATCGCCCGGATGTCGTCATCTCGCTCGACGAGGTGCCGGCCCCCGGTGAGAAGATCACCGTCGAGGTGGTGCTCACGATGCGTCTGCTCTACATGCAGATCGCACCCGGCCGCTACGTGACCAACCGGGTTCCCGTGGAGCGCGAGGTCGTGCTGGCATGACCCTGCGCGTCGCCCTCATCGGTCACGGGTTCATGGGTGCGGCGCACTCGGTCGGCTGGCGTCAAGCGCCCGCTGTCTTCGATCTCCCCGACGACGTGGAGATGGCGGTGATCGTCGGCCGGAACGGGCCGGCGGTCACCTCTGCCGCCGCGAAGTGGGGCTGGGCCGAGGCCGCCACCGATTGGCGCGAGGTGGTCGCCCGCGACGACATCGACATCGTCGACATCGTCACCCCGGGCGACTCGCACGCCGAGATCACCCTCGCGGCTCTGGCGGCCGGCAAGCACGTGCTGTGTGAGAAGCCTCTGGCCAACTCGGTCGACGAGGCTGAGCGGATGGCCGAGGCCGCTCGCGAAGCCGCCGGCCGTGGTGTGGTGGCCACGGTCGGTTTCACCTACCGCCGGGTTCCGGCGGTCACCCTTCTGCGCGACCTCATCGCAGCGGGCAGGATCGGCACGGTTCAGCAGGTGCGCGCCGCGTACCGCCAGGACTGGCTCGTCGACCCCGAGATGCCGCTGGCCTGGCGCCTGCAGAAGGAGCACGCCGGTTCGGGTGCGCTCGGTGACATCGGCGCCCACATCATCGACATGACGCAGTTCGTCACCGGGCAGCGGATCGAGTCGGTGTCGGGCGTCGTCGACACCATCGTCAAGCGCCGCCCGCTGCAGGGCTCGGGCTCCGGGCTCAGCGGAACGGCGGGCGAGGGGTTCGGTGACGTCACGGTCGACGACGTCGCCCTCTTCGCGGGGCGACTCGAGAGTGGGGCGCTGGCCTCGTTCGAGGCGACGCGCTTCGCCACGGGCCGCAAGAACTCCCTCACGCTGGAGATCTCGGGAGACAAGGGCGCGCTCGCGTTCGATCTCGAGCAGCTCAACTCCCTGCGCTACTACGACCGGGGAGCGGATGCCGAGGTGCAGGGATTCACCGACATCCTGGTGACCGAGCCCGTGCATCCGTACGTCTCGGCCTGGTGGCCGGCCGGGCACATGCTCGGCTACGAGCACGGTTTCGTGCACCAGGCCAAGGATTTCGTGGAAGCGGTCGTCGCCGGTGTCGCGGCGCATCCCACGTTCGATGAAGGTCTGGCCGTGCAGCGGGTTCTCGACGCCGTCGAGACCAGCGCGGCCGAGGATTCACGGTGGGTGCGCACCGGCGCAGCCGCTCACGAGGAGGAGTGACGATGGCACGACCGATCACGCTGTTCACCGGCCAGTGGGCCGACCTGCCCTTCGAGGAGGTGGCCCGGCTCGCCGGCGAGTGGGGCTACGACGGCCTCGAGATCGCCTGCTGGGGCGACCACATCGACGTGTCGCGCTGGGATGACGCGGAGTACGTGCAGAGCCGCCGCGACATCCTGGCCGTGAACGGGCTCGAGGTCTACGCGATCTCGAACCATTTGACCGGGCAGGCGGTGTGCGACGACCCGATCGACGAGCGGCACCGCGACATCCTTTCGGACCGCGTGTGGGGCGATGGCGATCCCGAGGGTGTGCGGCAGCGCGCCGCCGAGGATCTCAAGGACACGGCGCGTTTCGCTGCCGCCCTGGGCGTCACGACCGTCAACGGCTTCAGCGGCTCGAGCATCTGGAAGTACGTGGCGATGTTCCCGCCGGCGACGGATGCGATGATCGAGCGCGGTTACGCCGACTTCGCCGATCGCTGGAACCCGATCCTCGACGTGTTCGAGGAGGTCGGGGTGCGGTTCGCCCTCGAGGTGCACCCCTCGGAGATCGCGTACGACTACTGGACCGCCAAGCGCACCCTCGAGGCGATCGGCAACCGGGCCTCGTTCGGGTTCAACTTCGACCCCTCGCACTTCGTCTGGCAGCAGCTGGACAGCGTGGCGTTCGTGCTCGACTTCGCCGAGCACATCTTCCACGTGCACGTGAAGGAGTCGGTGACGAACCTCGACGGGCGCAACGGCGTGCTCGGCTCGCACCTGCCCTGGGCCAACCCGCGGCGCGGGTGGACGTTCGTCTCGACCGGGCACGGCGCGGTGGAGTGGGAGCCGCTGTTCCGCGCGCTCAACTTCATCGGGTACGACGGGCCTACGAGCGTGGAATGGGAGGACGCCGGCATGGACCGACTCGTCGGCGCGCCCGAGGCCCTCGCCTTCGTGCGGAAGCTCGCCGAGATCACGCCTCCGCACGCAGCCTTCGACGCCGCGTTCTCGACGAAGACCGACGCGTAGGCGGCCTGTGATGTCTGATGCAACAAATGATCGGGTGCGCTGGGCCGTCGTGGGCACGGGCGGCATCGCGCGCCGCACGGTCGGCGACCTGCGCGCCAGCGGTGGCGCTGAGGTGGTAGCGGTCGCCTCGCGCTCGCAGGCGTCGGCGGATGCCTTCGCCGCCGAGTTCGACCTGGCGGGGGCGTACGGTTCCTTCGAGGAGCTGTGCGCCGCGGACGGGGTCGACGCGGTGTACATCGGCACGCCGCACAGCACGCATTTCGCCTACGCCAAGGCAGCCCTGGAGGCCGGAAAGCACGTGCTGTGCGAGAAGCCGCTGACCATGACCGCCGATGAGTCCCGCGAGCTCGGCGCGATCGCCGCTCGCCACGGCCGCTTCCTGATGGAGGCGATGTGGATGGCGTTCGGGCCCGCGGTGCGGCGCACCCGAGAGCTCATCGCCGAGGGTGTCATCGGGGAACCCCGCTTCCTGCAGGCCGGGCTCGGCTATCCCGTGCCCGCCGACGGCCCACCGCGGTTCTGGGATGCGTCCCTCGGCGGCGGTGCGCTCTACGACATGGGCATCTACACGGTGACCCTCGCCCAACTGCTGTTCGGCACGCCGACCGACATCACCGTGCGCGGCGAGATGCGCGACGACGGGGTCGATCTGCACGAGACCTATCAACTCGACTTCGCGTCGGGCGCGTCGGCCCAGTTGGTGACGTCGATCACCTTCCTGGTGCCGCCGAGCGGATGGATCGGGGGAACGCAGGGCAGCATCTCGTTGAACGAGCCCCTGTTCTCGCCCCGCAGCATCCGGGTCACCACGGGCAGACCTCCGGCACCTCCGGTGAGTGAGACGATCGAGTTCCCGGCGGAGGAGCTCGGCTACGTGCCGATGTTCCGCGAGGTGAACGCGGCCATCCTCGCCGGCGAGCTCGAGCATCCGACCCGTCCGATCTCGGCCACGGTCGAGGCCCTGGAAACCATGGAACGCATCAAGGCCCTCCTGGCCGAGCACCGCGACCGGCAGTCATCCGACTGACGGCACCGGCCCCGAGAGGGGTGGGATGTCGTGGGAGGCGCGCACGAAGAGCGAGCGGAGCCATTGGTGGGCCGGCTCGTCGTCGTGAAGTGGGTGCCAGAAGAGCGCGACCGAGTGCGGCTCGAGTTCGAACGGAGTCGCCACCGTGCGCACGCCGAGCGAGGGCGGGAGATGCTCGGCCAATCGCTGCTGAACGACGGCGATGCTGTCGGTGCCTGAGACGAAGTGCGGGACGGCGAAGAAGCCGTCCACCACGGCGCCCACGCGCGGTTCCACTCCGAGCGCCGCGAGCTGGCGCGCGATGACGACCTCGACCGCCGGACCGTGATGCGTCGTGACCCAGGGGAGGGCGGCGAGGTTCTCGACGCTCAGCGTCTCGCCCACCGTCGTGTTGCTCTCGGAGACGATGCAGACCCAGCGGTCGTCGAAGACATCGACGGATGGGCTGTTGCGCAGCACGCCATGGGGGAGGAGCGCGCCGTCGGAGCGGGCGAGCAGGTCGCCGGGTGATTCGTCGCCCCCGAGTTCATGGTGCACGAAGCGCAGGCGCACGCGCGGTGCCGCCTCGGCCGCGAGTCGACGGACGCGGGCCCCGACGACCGCGGCGGAATGGTCGGAGCAGTGGATGACGAACTCGCGCTCCTCCTCGGCCGGGTCGAAGCCGGCCGTCATGCCGAACATCCCGTGCAGGCGGTCGACGATGTCTGCGGCCGCCGGTGCGAGCCGGGAACCGAGCGGCGAGAGCTCGTGGATGCGCCCGCGCCTCAGGAGGAGCGGATCGTCGAAGATCGCCCGCAGGCGCGACAGCGCCGCGCTCATCGCCGGTTGGCTGAGGCTCAGCCTCTCCGCTGCGCGCGTGACGTTGCGCTCGGTCAGCAAGGCGTCGAGGTGCACCACCAGGTTGAGGTCCAGACCCGCGAGCGCTCGGCGGGCCGATGCGCGCCCGGCGCTCGTTTCATCCATAACGTCGATGATTGCCATTCACATCCGTCCCTATGACCTCGTCGCAACAGACTCTACCGTCGAAGGTGCGCATCGATGCGAAGACAAGTCATCGATGGCGATGATGATCGGAGCCTTCCGTGGTCGACACTGACACCGCTGAGCAGACGCGCGGCTACCGCCGGATCGCGTGCGAGGAGGGCGTGGCCACACGCACTCTGCTCGAGGCGAATGCGCGGCTCGGAGACATCGGTCTTCCCTTGCTCACCCTCGACGGGCCGGCGGCCTTTCTCGCAGAGCGCCTCATCGACCATGACGCCCGCCTCGCCGCGATGGATCGGGATGGCATCGATCTGCAGCTGCTCATGGTGAGCGCCCCTGGGGTTCAGGTCTTCTCTCCGGCCGATGCGAGCGCCCTCGCGGCCGACGTCAACGACGAACTCGCGGAGCTGTGTCGTTCGCACCCAACCCGCTTCGCGGCGCTCGCCGCGGTGGCCCCCCACGACCCACTGGTGGCGGCGGCCGAGGTCGAGCGCGCCGTGCGTGAGCTCGGTCTTCGCGGTGCCGTGGTCAACTCCCACACCCAGGGCGTCTACCTCGACGACCCCGCGAGCTTTCCGCTGCTCGAGGCCCTCGAAGCGCTCGAGGCGCCGCTGTACATCCATCCGCGCGAGGCGCCGGCGCCGATGCGACCTTTCCTCGCCGGCCCGGCCGTCGAGGGCGCGGTGTGGGAGTACGCCGTGGAGGTCGGCACCCACGTGCTCAGGATGATCGGCGCCGGTGTTCTCGACCGCTTTCCGCGCTTGCAGATCGTCGTCGGCCACATGGGCGAGGGGCTGCCGTTCTGGCTCCCCCGAATCGACAACCGCTACCTGGCCTCGGTGCACGGCCCGCGGCGTGCCGAACTCCTGCCCTCCGAATACATCCATCGGCAGGTCTCCATCACCACCAGCGGAATGAACTTCCTCGAACCGCTGCGACTCGCCATCGACGTGCTCGGCACCGGGAAGGTGCTCTACGCGAGCGACTACCCGTTCGAGGAGCAGGGTGCCGCCGTCGCCGCCATCGAAGCCATGCCGCTCGACGAAGCACAGCGGCGCGCCCTGTTCGAGACCAACGCCGCCCGCGTCTTCTCACTCTGACCGACCCAACGAAGGGAACTCACCATGAACCGACCCCATCCGACCCGTCGCCTCATCGCCGGCACTGCCGGACTCTCCGCCGTCCTGGTTCTCGCGGGGTGCAGCGCGCCCGGCGAGTCCACGCCCACCGGCGGTACGACGGCATCCTTCTCGCTCATGTACTCGGTGGCGAACACGGCAGAGTCGCCGTATGCCGTCATGGCCGAGACCTACATGACCGAGAACCCGGGGGTGTCGATCGAGTTGAACGCGCAGCCCTTCGACCGCTACGGCGAGACGCTGCGCACACAACTGCAAGGCGGCAACGCCTCCGACGTCGTGCAGACCACTCCCGGTCGCGGACAGCCGCAATCCGCGGTGGCCCTCGGAGAGGCCGGCTTGCTGCTCCCTTTGGGTGAGAGCACCGACCCCGGCGACGCGCTCTACGGCGTCGACGGGCAGCTCTACGGCCAGCCCGTCGACCTCAGTGCCACCGGCATGCTCTACGCGGCCTCCACCGCTGACAAACATGGCCTCGCGGCTCCCTCCGATGCCGATGAACTGATCGCCGGATGCGCCGCCGCCTCGGCCTCAGGCGGCTCGTTCTTCGCACTGGCCGGCGCGGTGCCCTCGAACACCGGGCTGATGGCGCTCTCGATCTCGGCGACCCGGGTCTATGCCGACGACCCGGATTGGGACGCCCAGCGCGCGGCGGGCGATGTGACCTTCGCGGAAACGCCCGGATGGGCCGATACCCTGCAGCAGGTCCTCGACCTGAACGCAGCGGGCTGCTTCCAGCCGGGCGCCGAGGGCGGCGGCTTCGACGCCATCACCAACGGCCTCGCCCAGGGCACCTCCGTCGCGGCGTTCATCCCCGGCTCCAACGACCTCGCGGCCTCGATGCCCGACGCCCAGCTGCAGGTGCGCGCCTTCCCGCCCGCCGCCGGCGAGAAGGAGTTCCTCTTCGTCAGCCCGATCTCCACGCTCTCCATCACCGCGAAGACCGACCAGCCGGAGGCGGCGAAGGCCTTCCTGGCCTGGCTCGCCGAACCGGAGCAGTCGCAGCGCTTCGCCGAGTTGGCCGGAACGCTGCCCGCGTC